>NZ_JAELVS010000009.1 GCF_016427555.1 Marinobacter litoralis | reverse complement strand
GAACTGCAATCCGCTTGCCTGGGGCATAACTTCAGTCCCTGAAGTGTGTGATTTTGATCCTGCTCGTCCTGAGCACGTTGGATTATAACGAGAGTGCCCCTCAAGACCAACCGCGCGATCGGCCCACCGGGCACCTTTTGTTAAACACTGTGAACCGTTACTCTTGGGCCAACATCAAAGAACAAGAGAAGCAAAATGGCTGTTTACACAATAGAGATCGATGAAACCTTTAACGTGCCGCGCAAGAAAGTGTTTGCGCTGTTTGCAGACCACCACCGCTTTGGGAAAATGATCGGTGCTCCGGTTAAACGTATCAAAGACAGCGACCAAGCCGACCCAAACGGCGCAGGGTCGGTCCGTAAAGTTGGAGTGGGACCTTTAAGTCTGGAAGAAACCGTCCTCGAATTTGAACCCTACTCACTGATCGAGTACACCATCACCAGTGCCGGCCCGATCAAAAATCACTTAGGCCGCATTCACTTCGACGACACCAGCGACGGTAAAACACGCCTTCGGTACACCATCAGCTTCGAAGATATTGTTCCTTTTTCCGGCAAACTGATTCGTTCCTCATTGGAGCTCGGGCTGCGACGTGGCATCCGACGAGTTCCCGAACTGGCGTAACAATGCTGTTGTATTGTCGTCAGGTTCAGTAAAATCACGCTCTTTATAGCAAGCAAGGGGCACAGAAATATGGGCAGAGCCTATCAGAATCGCAAAGAGTCCATGGCCAAAACGGCTGCGGCAAAAACCAAGGTTTATAGCAAATACGGTCGGGAAATCTACATGTCGGCCAAGTCTGGCGGCGTTGATCCTCAGGCCAACCTGTCTCTACGAGGCCTGATTGAACGCGCGAAGAAAGATCAGGTTCCCACCCACGTTATCGAAAAAGCCATTGATAAAGCCAAAGGTGGCGCGGGCGAAGATTACTCCACCGCGCGTTACGAAGGTTATGGCCCGGGCAACTGCATGGTTATCGTTGACTGCCTGACCGATAACCCGAACCGTACCTTCGGTGATGTTCGTCTGGCCTTCACCAAAACCAAATGCAAAATCGGCACCCCTGGCGCTGTTGCTCATATGTTCGACCACTGCGCCATCTTTGTATTCAAAGGTCAGGACGAAGAAGCTGTTCTTGAAGCCTTGATGGAAGCCGATGTGGATGTTGCCGACATCGAAAATGAAAACGACACCATCACCGTATTCACCCCGAACACCGAATACGCCAAAGCCAAGCAAGCCTTGGAAGATGCCTTCGAAGGCATTGAGTTCGATGTAGACGAAATCCAGTTCTTGCCAAAAACCACCACGCCGGTGGAAGGCGACGACATCCCGATGTTCGAGAAGTTTATGGACATGCTGAACGATCTCGACGATGTTCAGAACGTTTTCCATAACGCAGAATTGCCGCAGGAATAATCGGCGCAACGCTTCAGTATCCGATGAGGTGCAGTATGGCTGGTACGGTTGAGGGTATGAAACCTCGTGTCGTGATTCTTAAAACAGGCACAACCTACCCTCAAATCAAAGATCAGTTTGGGGATTTTGATGACTGGTTTGTGAGCAAACTGTCCAGCCAACTGGCCCTTACCATCGCAGATGTTACGCAGGCGCCCCCTCCCGGCCAGCCCGGGGATTGGCACGGGGTGGTGATCACTGGTTCTCCAGCCATGGTGAGCGACCGTGAGCCTTGGAGCGAGCAAGCCGCAGATTGGGTAAAAAATGCCGTACAGGCAAACATCCCGACCTTCGGTGTGTGCTACGGCCACCAGCTACTCGCCCACGCTCTGGGCGGCAAGGTCGGCTACCACCCGAAGGGACGTGAAACCGGCACTCACAGCGTTACTCTGTTCAAAAACGCTCAGGCTGACCCCCTCTTTCGACATCTGCCGCAACAATTTTTTGCGCAATTAACCCATAAGCAGTCGGTTCTGGAACTTCCTCCCGGAGCAGTGTTGCTCAGTGCAACGGAATTCGAGCCACATCAAGCCTTTCGGGTAGGAAAAAATGCCTGGGGCGTTCAGTTCCACCCCGAATTTTCGGATGACGTGATGCGAAGCTATCTGAAGGTTCAGCAACCGGAACTGGAAAAAGAAGGGCTGGAAACACAGTCACTTCTGAACCTTGTAAAACCTGCGCCCCATGCCACCCAACTGCTGGAACTCTTCTCCGAATGGGTGATCAATCAGCAACGCGAGTAAGGGGCTCCTGCCCGGGCCAATTCGAGGGATCGAAATAAATATGACGATGAAGTTAGTAGCCAGCCTCTTATTGTTTGCATTCATCGGCATGGGGGTGTGGCATTCTTACAAACCCCTTCCCGAAGGCATCCGATTTACAGGAAATCCGGCCCCGCTCATGTCCCCTCGCCTGTTAACCGATACCACTCGGCACTTTCCAAGCGGCGAAACAAAACTGGACCACGAAATCTTTGACGAGGCTCTGGGGCTGATTGCTCAAGCCGAACATTTCATCCTGATTGATATGTTCCTTTATAACAGCACAGGCTCGGAAGACTCGGAACTGCGCCCTCTCGCCCAGCAACTGACGGACGCGCTGATCGAAAAAAAGCATGCCACCCCAGACATCGACATCGTGGTGATTTCGGACCCTCTAAACACCTTCTATGGCGGAAACCGCTCCCCGGAATTTGACGCGCTTAAAGAAGCCGGCATTGAAGTCATTATCACCAGACTCGAGCCACTTCGGGATAGCAATCCGACCTGGTCAGCCCTCTGGCGAGTGTGCTGCCAATGGCTCGGGAACAACCCTGACGGCGGCTGGCTGCCAAACGCGCTCGGCAACGAGAAAACCACGCTGCGCAGCTATCTTGCGCTACCGAATTTCAAAGCCAACCATCGTAAGATTTTGGTCGCGGACGCAGGTGATCAGTTCAGTGCGCTGGTTTCCTCGGCCAATCCCCACGATGGCAGTAGCCGACACAGCAACATCGGGCTAACGTTCAGCGGCCCCGCAGTAAAAGACGTCATTGAAAGCGAGCGAGCAGTCGCTCACATGTCCGGTGCCAGCACACAAACGCTTGACCGTTGGCTGAATGAATTAGCGACTACTCCTCAGGCGCAGCCAGAAAAAGAAGGAATCATAAAAGTACTCACCGAGTCCGCCATTCGCGATCAGGCATTGGATATGATCAAGCGCAGCCGCCAAGGTGAAGCCATCGACATCGCCATGTTCTATTTCTCGCACCGGCCGATCATCGAGGCACTGAAAGCTGCACAACAACGCGGTGTGCGCCTCCGTCTGCTGCTGGATGCTAACAAAGACGCCTTCGGGCATGAAAAGAATGGCATACCGAATCGCCCCGTTGGCCACGAACTTTACCAGGCCGGCATTCCCGTGAGGTGGTGCAACACACAAGGCGAGCAATGCCACAGCAAGTTACTCATATACTCGCCCGGGCAAGGAAGCCAGGAATTGCTGCTGGGTTCCGCCAACTTCACCCGACGAAATCTGGACGACCTCAACCTTGAATCCAATGTCTGGCTGAAAACAGCCAACGACCACCCTGTGGCCACAAAAGCCGCAGCGTTCTTTGATGAACAATGGCAACGCGAGCACCCAAGCCACTTACCACTCAGCTTGCCCTATGCCGAATGGGCAGACGATTCCCGCCTGAAATACTGGCAATACCGCTTTATGGAAGCCACCGGCCTTTCGACTTTCTGATAATCAATGAAACATCCATGACAGTTTTGTATGTTGAACGAAAGGTTCAGGCGTTCTAGGGTTAAGTTAACTCAACAAACGAGAAAGGAGTCTGCAATGATCGGCATTCGACGCTATGCCAAGCAGTTTTCGCTTGTGATGGCCATTCTGATGGCATTTGCCACGACATTTTCGGTTTCCGCCCATGCGGGCATGGTGGGAACGGGTGAGTTGATCCAGCAACAACAGGTCAA
Source organism: Marinobacter litoralis (assembly GCF_016427555.1). Lineage (GTDB taxonomy): Bacteria > Pseudomonadota > Gammaproteobacteria > Pseudomonadales > Oleiphilaceae > Marinobacter > Marinobacter litoralis_A. Next base: position 35,501 of record NZ_JAELVS010000009.1, on the reverse strand, counting down.
TCTGGATCGTCAGCAACTACTGGACATGCTGGAGCAGCAAGACGTTAAAGACAAGCTTGCCGAACTGGGTGTCAGCGAAGATCAGGTGGCGGAGCGCATCCAGAATCTGACCCCCGCCGAATTGGCCGATTTTGAACAGCAATTGGCCGAGGCTCCCACCGGCGAAGGCGTGGTCGGGATCATCGTACTCTTCCTGTTGGTGTTCATTATCACCGACATGCTGTGTGCAACTAACCTGTTCTCTTTTATCAATTGCATTCGCTAATCCCCACCACTTATCAAGCAATCATCTCGCGATGCAGCAGACCGGCAGCCCTACTGGGGCTGCTTCTGCTGGCCGGTTGTTCAACCGTTCCGCCTTGGCCCGAACCGCCCACAACCAACCAAACGGACCTTCACAGTCAGCAACTGTTGGTGGATGTTCCGTTTTATTCTCAGGAGAAGTACCAGTGCGGCCCGGCGTCTTTGGCCACCATGCTGAACAGCCAGGGGCTCAATACAGACCCCGAAATTCTCAAGGAATTGGTCTACCTCCCCGGCCGGGAAGGCTCTTTGCAGGTCGAAATGGTGGCCGGCGCACGCTCACACAACATGGTGGTTTACCCACTAAAGCCCGACATCGAAGCGCTACTTACCGAAGTGTCAGCGGGGAATCCTGTTCTGGTCATGCAAAACCTCGGATTCAGCTGGTGGCCACAATGGCACTTTGCGGTGGTTGTCGGTTACGACCATCCGAACAAAACCCTGATTCTCAATACCGATACCCGCAAGCATAACCGGCAACCTTACAAAGTGTTCCACAACACCTGGGACCGGGCTGACCGCTGGGCAAGAGTGATTCTGCCGCCGGATCAATTGCCGGCAACGGCAGAGCTTCTTACCTGGCTGCGGGCAGCCCATGATTTGGAAACCACTGGCCACACATTGGCAGCCGAAACCGCCTACCGCACCGCCGAGCGCCGTTGGATAAACGAGCCGGCTCCGCTTTTGGCCTTGGGCAATCTGGCCTACAGCCAAAAACGTTTCAAGGCCGCCGCCGACCATCTGCACCGCGCAACCGAGCGGTTTCCCCGGTTCGCTGAAGGCTGGAACAATCTGGCTTACGCGCTTTCAGCCGCAGGTTGCACAGAACAATCGAATCAGGCCATGGCCTGCGCAGCTAATCTGGCGACTGAGCGCTTTCAGGTAGAAGACCTCCAATCAGACACCCCATCACCAGTGAACGGCTTCACGTGCCCGAAACTGCCGGCCTGCCCGGTCAAGAACAACTAGTCAAACAGGATCAAACGGGCTTATGCAGAAGCACAACATCTTTTGCAGGAATCTCCAATCGCCAGCCAAAATGCGAGGCTAACCATTCAAAGGTCTGTTCCCGATAAAACACCACGTGGGTCGGATCCCGCCGATAGTGCCAGTTGTCAAAACGGTCATCGTCAGTCTGGAAACACGTCATCAGGCCAAGCACACCACCAGGCTTCAACAACCGATCAAACTGGGCAAACACCTCGGCCGGATGGAACAGGTGCTCCACCACTTCAGTGCAGGTAACGAAATCGTAGCGGGTCTCCAGCGCACGCTGCTCGGGATAGAAAAACAGATCATAGAGCGCCACCGAGTAGCCGGCTTCTTCAAACATCCTTGCCAGCGCCGGCCCCGGGCCACAACCAAAGTCCAAACCAGCCGCACCCTGTGGTAAGGCAGCCATCATGGGCTCTGCCAGTTTCGACAAGAAGCGCCGGTAACCAGAATCTTCTGGATCGTTGTCATGCAACTGATACACCGCGCGTTCTTCATCCGGCGACAACCGGCACTCGGGTGCCATGACCGTCGCGCTGCAGGTGCGACAACGCAGATAGCGTTTTTGCGCTATCTCTCGAAACGGAACCAATTCAGTCTGCTGGCAAACCGGACAGGTAACGGTGGTTTTATTCACCCAAACACCTCAATGACTGAAGACATTCAACTCTTCCACGTTTCCGAAATTTCCTTTTGTCATATTCGGCCATGCCGCCAGATTGTGACTTGTCACCACAATGCTTCGCGAAACAGCTGCCTATACTGGCGAAAAAAACAGCCCCCGAAGGCTGGATAATAACAAGCGCTGTTCAATGACGAATACCCTAAGAGACACTCATATGGATATGTCGACGCCCCTTGCATTAGAGGTGCCGATCATTTCGGCACGTTATGCACGCCGTTTTGTTCAGTTTATGGAAAAGCGCGGCGTAAAACGCCATACCATTCTGACCAAAACCGGCATCACTGACGAATTGCTCAATAACCCAGACGCCAGCTTGTCCATGACACAAGTGCTAGAGCTTCTGCGCCAGGCCGATTGGCTGATGGCCGATGAACGAGCCGCCTTTGAATTCGGAAAACAACTGGATTTGCCGTGCCACGGGCTGCTGGGATTCGCCATGCTGGAGCAAGAAAACCCCAGACGCCTGGTCAGTATGATCGTCCAGTATCTGCGGGTCGGTCTTCCGCTGATGGACATGGAACTGGCTTCAACAGGATCAACCTTTCGCTTGAAGCTGATCGATACCTGGGGCGTAGGCGACCTGAAAGCCTGCCTGACCAAAATCTACATGGGCAGCATTTATCGCGTCTCCTGCCAGGTATGCAGCCATTTTACCTTCCGCTTTGATTTTCCCAGTAACCTGTCTCAAGACAACTGGACGTTACTTGCACCCAACTGCGAGTTTGTCTTTAACGCCGACATCAATGAAGTTACGATCCCTTTAAAAGGGACGCCGGCCAGGAAAGACGACGCCAGCCTTGAATTTTTGGTGGCGCGAACCCGCCATTCCCTGACTCAGAAACGGCTGGAATCAGACGAAACGGTGCAACAGGTCCGTGAACTGATCATGAGCCAACCCGGCCGCCCCTGCACAACACAGAACCTTGCCCGCCGTCTCGATATGAGTCCGCGCACACTCCGCCAGCACCTTGCGAACGCCGGCACATCCTTCCGGGAGCTGCGGAACGAAATTCGAGAAAGCTTCGCCACTCTTTATCTAAAAGACACAAACGTTTCGCTCGAATCGATCTCCGAAAAGCTGGGCTTCAGCGATCAGGCTGGTTTCACCAAAGCGTACCGGTCCTGGTCTGGGAAAACGCCAGGAGATGTCCGCCGGCAAGCCAGAAACAAAAAAAGGTAAGCACGCCCAATCCCCACCATGATGTCGTTCACGATTTAAACAAATAACCGCCCTGCTCTCCGCTTTAGACAAAAACGGTGCCGCCACTCGCAATGACGGCACCGGCCCCGTCCCAGTCTAATAATCCTGCAATCGTGGGTGTGATGCCCATGACCAAGGGAATCAAGCAAGTCCGATCGAACGCCCGCATCGGTGATGTCTGCCCCTAATGACAACAATGAACGCAAGACAGAGGACGAATGAATGAAACTCAGTAACCTCAATACCAATGTGCGCAAGCTCGGCCCCGCCGTTGCCGCTGCTGCACTGATGGCTGGTGGTGCGAGCAACGCAGCCGCTGAACAAGTATCAACGGAACTCGCTTTTGAATGCCCGTTTCCGCTGATTGGCACGCAACCCATTCGCGCACAAATCAACGCTGACATTCCGGCCGTGGCATCGGTGGGCGACCCTACCCCCCAGTTCGAAGTTACAGCAATCACGGTTGTTAACGATGATGCCCGCACCGGCCTGAAACTGGTTGGCTCAGAAACTGTCGAAGGGATCGCAACCAGCACCAACAACGTCATCACAGCGGGCCGGACATTAGAACAAATTGTTACCCTGACCATTCCGCCTACAGCCATTCCAGCAGAAAGTGGCGAGTTCAACGTGCCTGCTTCCGGTGTGGCTCCCGAAATCCTGTTCACAACGGATGACATTGGCCAGGCCGAAATCCGCGTTGGCGCCCTTAAACTCGACCTGATCGCTCGCACCGCGAACGGCGATATTGCGCCCGCGCCCATCGGCGAGATCACCACCGATTGCGTGCAACTGCCTGATCAGAACAATCTTCTGCAAACCGTCACCGTTGCAGGTGAAGTTGTCGAAACTCCGCGCATCAGCGTCGATGCTCAAGAGCTGGCGTTTGGTTCCGTGCAGGCCGGCTTGAGCGCCCAACAGTCGGTTTCGATCCTCAGTACCGGAAGTGCCGCTCTGGGCATCAACAACATCACTATCAGCGGCCCCGACGCAGAGCTGTTCACCCAAACCAGCGATTGCGGCTCGTCACTGGCTCCGAATGCTTCCTGTAGCGTCAACGTTACCTTTGCTCCGAGCACCGACGGTACGCGAAACGCCACCCTCACCATCGAGTCTACCGACGCTGATAAGCCGAGCATCGAGGTTGCACTATCTGGCAAAGGCACGTTGGCCCCGACACCTGAAATTGCGGTTACTCCGGGCTCAATCGATCTGGGCCGTGTTCAGGTTGGCACCAGCAAATCACAGCAAGTCACGGTCGCCAACAACGGCAACGCCGCTTTGCAGATCGACAGCATCGCGTTGACGGGCACCAATGCCAGTGATTTTACTCAAACCAATAACTGCACCACTGTAGCGGCCGGAGCAAGCTGCGCGGTCGAAGTGGCCTACACCGCGGGCGCGGCAGGCGTAAGCACTGCTGCCCTGATTATCCGTTCCAGCGACACACAGAATGCAGAAGTGTCGGTACCTGTGACCGTTGAAGCATTCGAAGAACCGACCGGCGGCGCAGAACTCGAGCTACTGCTGGGCCTGGAAGGCTCCACCTTGATTGCCGCAACCGGTGGCAGCCTGCCACTGAACGGCACTATCGCCACGCTGCTTGACCTCGCTTCTGGCACGTTTGAAGCCGACACACAGGTAGACCCGACGTCTGGCAACTTCACCATCAAGGTGCTGTGGAGCAAGATGCATGCAGCAGCCAACGTCGAATTCGAACAAGCTGGCCTAACCACCGGCTCTCTGGTCGATGGCAAGCTGACCGCCAACTCCCCGCTTTACGTAAAAGTGCCCAAGGTGGCGATCAAACTCTTTGGCCTGCCGGTGCGCATCGGTGGTGGCGATCAGTGCCGCACCAGCACCCCGGTTGATATTCAGCTGACCAGCCCTGAAGGCTCTAACTTCTCGCCAGCAACCGGCGGCAACGTAACCGGTGTGTACGACCTGCCACCGCTGGAGAATTGTGGCCTGCTGACCAGCCTGCTGAACAAGTTCATGTCTGGCCCGGGTAACACCATCAACCTGAACCTGACTCCGCAATAAGTTCTGAAAGTTCCGGCCATGCCGGGAATCGGGCACAAACGGCAAAACCGTTTGTGCCCCACAAGCACGACAAAAAAATAAATAACAAGGGATACTGATATGAAAAGCCTGAAAAAAACCGCGTTGGTGCTGGCTGTCGCCGGGCTTCCGTTCGCCGCCCACGCTGACCTAAAGCCACTTGAAGACGCTCACATGAGCAATGTAACCGGCCAGGCCGGTGTCACAATTGAGCTGGAAACCAAACTCTCCATCGACGAGTTCATCTACACCGATGAAGGCTCCTTCTCCATTAAAGACATCAAGATCGGTGGTGCAAACCGTACCGACCTGTTTGAGGAAATCACCGATTTCCGCGACGTGCTGTTTGGCGGAGCTAACGATCTGATCGACAACATCAAGATCGATATCGACGTTGCTGCAGACGGCGATGCCATCATTAACATCTGGCCCATCACCGCCGCCCCGATCGATTTTGGCGTTAGTACCGGCAACTGGTCACTGCAAGGCGCCACCGATTCTACCCTGCTGGCAAGCAACTTCAGCATGGTGGGTGCGTTCACCAAGGTCGGCCTCCATATCGATACGGCGACCGACACACTTAACCTGAAAACACAGGTCGGCATTTCAGATCTGGATGTCGATGTTGATTTTCTGGCACTTGGCATCCGCGATTTGAAAATGACCGGCGCGGACTACATGGGCACCAAGCTTGATGGGTCAGCAGCGAATCCCAGCGTTTTGACTCTGGGTGCCAACATCGACATGGATATCTACAAATCCACTCGTTTGGCCGACCCCACTCAAGATGCATTGGCGATTGATCTGAACACCTTTGCGGCAGATATGTCGATTGGAGATGTTCTGGTTGGCGGAACCTCGATCGGCTCCGTAATGCTCGACAACCTGGTCGTTGAGAACACCACCATGCGGATTTACGGCCACTAAAACCCAGTCAGAGGGCTCGGCCGTCCCGAGCCCTCGTTACATCAAAGGGAAACGCTGCAAAACAGTGTATACCGAACCATTTGGTCCTTGGTTACTGTCATACAGCACAAATTCCGAAACGGACATAGTGCCGAATTCTTCCTCTCCGCGCGTCTCAATGAACTCCTTAACCGAGCCCGCGTCGCGCCCAAATCGGCTTAACGTAATGTGCGGCCGGAAATGACGATGCTCGACACTGCTACCCTCTGTTTGCAACTTATCCCGCAATTGCCGATGCAGATTAACCACCGGTGATTCCGGCGCCACGCCCGCCCAGAAAATCTTCGGTCGCTCTGGTGAGCCAAAACACCCCAACCCTCTGACCGTTAATTCAAATGATGACTCCACTACAGAGGTTGCCGCGTCAATCAAGCCGGGTACCGCATCATCTGCGACATTTCCCAAAAACACCAACGTCAGATGGAGCTGCTCATAACTCTGCCAACGCGCAGACCGCAACGGCGTTTGAATCTTCAGCAAGCGCTGTTTGATGTGTGGAGCAATCTCAACACCAAAAAACACCTTGGGCATACCCACCTCCCCCAGGCAGTTGAGCCAATGGCAATCTTCGTTCACTCTGAAATAGTTGCCATCATAACGACATAACGCCAGCATAATACGCACACTTAAACGTGGCACTCAAAAGGAACAACCATGCTTTGGATCTTGCTCGCCATCGTTGCACTGCTCATTGTTGCCACCTTTGTGCTGTTCCGGGTTCATGACCTGTCTCACCTGGACGGACACAAATGGGCAACCAACGAAGTTTCCCCACATCCCTCCCATGACGAAGTCATCTCGCGCATCAAAGAAATGGGGCGCGCGTCCAAAGGGCTGAAAGGCAAGGCCAGGCTCATGGCATTGCGCAAACATCTGGACAGTTTGGGGGAGGATGCCGTCATCGAGTCCGAGGTCCAGCCTTGTCTGCACCCGAAAGGAGAATGGGTGATTGCTCCCGGAGCAGACCCGAAACGGCGGGTACTCTACATTCATGGCGGCGCCTGGACAGCGGGCAGCCCAAAGAGCCACCGAGCGGTGACCAACCGGTTCTCCCGGCTCGCCAATGCTGCCGTCTTTGCCGTGGATTACCGTTTGATGCCCGAGCACCGCTTCATAGACGGCATTATCGATTGCCGGGAAGCGTATACCTGGCTACTGGACCATGGGCCCGAAGGAAAAGGGGAAGCCGAGTTTGTAGTCGTGGCCGGGGATTCTGCCGGCGGCAGTCACACGCTGTCACTTATCGCCTGGTTGCGGGACAACGGCATTCGCATGCCGGATGCGGCGATCGCCCTGTCGCCATCCACCGATCTGACACTGACCGCGCCAAGCAATCGCAACAACATTCAAACCGATTTGATGCTGGGTCCGGTGTTCGGCGGCTTGTCGAAAATCCCATTACCGGTGGTCTGGTGGGGCACGCTTGCAGCCTTCCGCTTGTCCCCGACCAATCCCGTGGCATCTCCGCTGCGTGGCAACCTTGCTAACTTGCCACCCACCCTGATTCACGCCAGCACCACGGAAATGCTGTTGGACAACGCAGCGCGATACGCCGCCAAAGCAAAAGCGGAGGGGTCGCCCGTGGAACTGCATACCTGGCAAAACATGGTGCACGTTTGGCACATGTTTACCCCTCTGTTACCGCAGGCCGAAGAAGCGTTTGAAGATATTGCCCAATTTCTGAAGCGGATAGAATCCGGGCCGGCCTGACAACCTGCAGCAACGTTCGCTCGGGTCAGCTCTTGGCCCGGGCTTTCTTCTTGCGGACGTATAGAACTTTCTTCACTTTGGCGACAATTTCACCAGATTCATCGACCACATCGAGGGTCCATTCAGGCAGGTATTTATCACCGCCTGCGGTGGCCTGGCGAATTTCTTCGAGTTTATCTTCGGTCAGTTCAAAATGCGCCGTCACACGGCCTTTGCCCGGCCGGACAAATTCAATGCTCGCCGCTTTGTCCCAAACCACATAATCATTGCCCAACTTGCGCATGAGCAGCAGCATGTACATAGGGTCAACCATGCTGTACAGCGAGCCACCAAAGTGGGTTCCCACATAGTTGGTGTTGTACCAACGCTGCTTCATTTCCACCGTGGCGGTGGAGAAATCGTCCGCAATATGGGTGGCCTTGATACCGGCCCCTAAATACGGCGCAAAGGTATTCATCACGTGGCGCATCGAGCTGGCACTGGCAAACCAGCGGCGAATTGTTGAATTCATAGGGTTCCTCGACAAATTGAGTAGCTAGCAAGCGTTCGCAAGCGCGCTATCTTCCTGCAAGATAATCGAAGACTCAACCTAATTTCATACAACCGTTTGAATTATTTCAGCCCGACGAGCGCCAGCTGCATGGCAATGGCAAGCATCATCAAACCGATCAAGCCATCAATAACACGCCAAACTTTCGGGCGAGACAAAATCGGTGCCATTGCGGAGCCGAACCAAGCCAGCCCACCAAACCACATTACAGAGGCACTGCTCGCGCCTATCAGAAACCCATGGGTACTCGACTGTTGGGCGCCCACCGCAGGGACCAACAGCAAAGTGTCCAGGTACACTTGTGGATTCAGCAGCGTCACTGCCAGCGTGGTTAACAATACGCCGTTCAAACTGCGCTCCGCTTGCTGCTTTGTGGTCAGCGCCTCTCGCCCCCAGCCAACTCGAATGAAGGCCTGAACCGCCAGCCAACCCAAAAACACCACACCCAACCAACGCAGAATCTCCAGCCCCTGCGGCATCGCGGTCAAGGCCGCTGAGACACCAAACATCCCCAGCGTAAACAGCACAATGTCCGCGATCATGCATACCCCGGCCGACCACCAATGATGCTCGCGGCGAATAGACTGGCTGAGTACGTAAGCATTCTGGGCACCGATAGCCACAATAAGGCCTCCACCCACAAACAAACCGGTCAAATAGCTTTCAAGCACGCGTAATTCCAAATTTCAGAAGGCAATGGAAGAGGTTATCGGCGAACGCCAAACCACGAAGGGTAATTCAACAGAAAATACAGAGCCAGGATATCGTAAATCGCATGCCAGACCATCACCATAGCCAGACTGCCACTGAGCTGATAGCCGGCCCCCAGGATCAACCCCAATCCGGTCGCCATGATGAAATACGTCAAAGAAACGTAGTGCACCAAACCAAACAACAGTGACGCCGCTATCACCGAGGTCCAGGGCCCGGTATTCTGCAATAACCAGCCCTGTACGGCACCTCGGAACAACAGCTCTTCCCCGACCCCGGCCAGCAATGACAACAACACAAGCGCCGGCCAGCGATAACTCGCTGCAAACTCATACAAAGCCTGCATCTGTTCACTCAGGTTATCCGGAAACAGCCAGGTGAGTTTCGTAAGCTGCAACAGCAGCAGGTAAGTGACCAAAGCCCCGGCCGCGCCGAAGCCGACCGCTTTAGCCAGGCTAAAGTCACCCCCCAATAGCGGGATATCAAACAACCAAATTGCTAAGGCTCCAACCACCCCAATACCGCCCTGAAACAACAGAGCCGTGACTGGAGAAATGGAGGAGCCTTGGCGCTGGGTCATAAATCAGTCGGAGAACAGATCCTTGATCGGAAACAGGTCGTCATAGGCCGGCGCTTGCTTCTGGGCTTTGGCCTGAAACGTTTTCATCATATCGGTCGGGCGGAACATACCCGCCTGCCAGGTAGCCATGTACTTCAGGCTGTCCTCGACACTGTGATCACGACTGAAATTCAGCATTTCCTTGCAACCGGTTACCGCCAGCGGCGAATTCGCAGCAATCTGGGCGGCGATGGCAAGCACGGCCTCAACCATTTCTTCCTGACTGTCGTATACATTGTTCACAAAACCAAGGCGCTGGGCTTCTTCTGCGCCAAACTTCCGGCCAGTGTAGGCCAGCTCGCGCACCACGCCTTCAGGCATCAGCTTCGGCAAGCGCTGCAGTGTGCCCACGTCTGCCGTCATACCTAGCTCAGTTTCTTTAATCGTGAAATAAGCATCTTTGGTGCAGTAGCGGCTGTCGGCAGCACACACCAAATCCAGCGCGCCACCAATGCAGCCACCGTGTACCGCTGCCAGCACAGGCAAACGCACTTTTTCCAAAGAGGTCAGCGTGTCTTGCAGCTGCAATACAACGCGGCGGAGGTTCTCTGCCATGCGGCCCGGATCACCGCTCATCGGCACAGATTTAGGGTCAGAAAAAACCGCCAGGTCCATGCCGGCAGAAAAATGCTTACCCGTGGAAGAAATCACGATTGCCCGGGCGTTGGTGTTGGCTTCAATATCCTGCACACAGCGAGGCAACTCCAACCAAAAGGCCTTATTCATGGAGTTCATAGCCTCTGGGCGACTGAACTGCACGTGCGCAACCTGGTCTTTGACTTCAATATTAAAGCTTTCGTAGTTGGCGAGTTCTGACACGGTGTAACCCCTCTAACGGATGTCCTTGGTTTTTCTTGTCACTGTCGGATTAACAGCTTGGAATTCGGTAGCACGCACATTACCTTGAAACTCGCTCCTAGGGAACGCCCAACCCCTCTCTCTGTTGCATCGAACACACTTCATTCCAGTCCGGGCGGCATCACTTCCCACTCAGGATCTTCAAACTCGCCCAAAGGGCGAATCTCGACAAAGGGCGCGGCGCTTTTGATGATTTCAAGAATTCTTGGATTTCGCTGAGCATCCATGGCGTCGCGGTCGGCCTTACTGTTCCAGCTGGCAATGGCCAGTAGTTTATTGGGCTCACCGATTTTCCGGTGCAAGGCGGTACCCCGGGCCCCGTGAGCCTGCTGAATCAGCTCGCTGGCACGCACCCAGGCGTCGGCATAGTCCTCAGCTGTGTAGCCCTCAAGAACGGTGACTTCAAAGATGTACTTCATTATCACTCCCTAAACTTGCAGACCATCGAGATCATGGTCCAGACTCACAAGATAAAGGTCAAATTTTGAACAACCGGAGACATGAGCCATGTACCAGAACATTCTCGTTCCTGTTGACCTCAGCCATTTGGATAAACTGGCGAAAACCCTCAACACCGCCATCGACATGGCCAAGCATTACCAGGCCATTCTTTGCTATGTTTCCGTCACAAACAGTACACCCGGAGCGGCGGCTCATAACCCAAAGGAGCTGGCCAGCAAGCTCAAGGCGTTTGCCGATGAACAGGGGGCCGCTCACGGCCTGCAAACCAATGCCATGGTTCTTGAATCGGTGGATACCGCTGTTGAGCTCGATGACAAGCTGCTTCAGGCAATTAAAGAGACAGGTGCCGACCTGGTGGTTATGGCCTCACACCCGCCAGGTGTCGGTGACGCTTTGCATCTGCTGCGATCTAACGCGGCCGAGATCGTCAAGCACAGTAAAATCTCGGTGTTTGTGGTGCGCTAAATTAACAACCATCGCCTTTCACGCCGAGCCGATCCAGATACAGGTGCAACTCCTGCTCGCTGATGTTCACGTATTCCAGCACACGGCCGTAAAGCATCACGGTGGGCACGTTGCGCCCGCCCAGTTCCTTTTGGGTTTCACTGAGGACGTAGAGTATCGTCCTCTCTGTTTTTGTGAGACCATCCCGCGCATCGGGGATAACCTCGTCTATTCCGCGTAAACTGCTCATATTACTGAATCCGGTAAGCTGCCCATGGAAATCAAAGTCAATTATCTCGACAACCTGAGGCTCGAGGCCAAATTCGACGACTTTACCGTCGTCTCAGACCAACCCGTTCGCTACAAAGGGGATGGTTCTGCGCCCGGCCCGTTTGATTACTTTCTGGCTTCATCAGCCATGTGTGCCGCTTACTTTGTAAAGGTTTACTGCAACGCCCGGGACATTCCTACCGACAACATCCGGTTGTCCCAGAACAATATTGTAGACCCGGAAAACCGCTACAAACAGATCTTCAAAATCCAGGTGGAGTTGCCGGAAGACATTTCCGACAAAGACCGTCAGGGCATTATCCGTTCCATCGACCGCTGCACCGTGAAAAAGGTGGTGCAAACGGGCCCTGACTTCCAGATTGAAGTGGTGGAAAACCTGGATGAAGACGCCCAGGCTCTGCTCAACGTGGGTGCCAGCGACAACACCAGCACTTACATCGAAGGTAAAGATCTGCCCCTTGAGCAGACCATTGCCAACATGACCGGGATCCTTGCAGATCTCGGCATGAAGATCGAGATCGCCTCCTGGCGCAACATCGTGCCCCACGTTTGGTCACTGCATGTTCGCGATACTGCCGCGCACATGTGCTTCACCAATGGCAAAGGGGCTACCAAAGAAGCGGCACTGGCATCCGCCTTGGGCGAGTTCATTGAGCGCCTGAACTGCAACTTCTTCTATAACGACCAGTACTTCGGTCAGGACGTTGCCAACAGTGAGTTTGTGCATTACCCGAACGAGAAGTGGTTCCAGCCCGGCCCCGAGGGCGAATTGCCTGAAGGCATTCTTGATGACTACTGCCTGGGCATCTACAACCCCGACGGCGAATTGCTGGGCACGCACCTGTTCGACACCAACTCAGGCACACCAGAACGTGGCATTTGCAGCATTCCCTACGTGCGTCAGTCCGATGGGGAAACCGTTTACTTCCCGTCTAACCTGATCGAGAACCTGTTCCTGAGCAACGGCATGAGCGCCGGTAACACGCTGCAGGAAGCGCAGGTTCAATGCTTGTCAGAAATCCTCGAACGCGCCGTCAAAAAAGAGATCATCGAGAACGAAATCGCACTGCCGGACGTGCCAGACGAGGTGCTGGCCAAATACCCGGATATCGTGGAAGGGCTGAATGCGCTGGAGGAGCAAGGTTTCCCGGTGCTCGTCAAAGACGCCTCACTGGGCGGGCAATTCCCGGTTATCTCGGTCACGGTGATGAACCCTAAAACCGGTGGCGTATTTGCCTGCTTTGGTGCCCACCCGAGTTTCCAGGTGGCACTGGAGCGCAGCCTCACCGAATTGATGCAGGGCCGCAGTTTTGAAGGTTTGAACGACCTACCCGCGCCTACGTTCAACACCATGGCGGTGACTGAGCCCAACAACTACGTAGAACACTTCATCGATTCCAGCGGTGTTGTGTCCTGGCGTTTCTTCAGCGCCAAATCCGACTACGACTTCGTCGAGTGGGATTTCTCTGGCACTAACGAAGAAGAAGCCAAGGCGCTGTTCGGCATTCTCTCGGACATGGGCAAAGAGTGCTACATGGCCGTCTTTGAGGACTTGGGCGCGCCGGTGTGCCGGATTCTGGTGCCCGGTTACTCCGAGGTATACCCGGTTGAAGATCTGGTGTGGGACAACACCAATATGGCGTTGGCCTTCCGTGAAGACATTCTCAACCTGCACCGTTTAGATGAAGAGCAACTGGCGGCACTGGTCGAGCGTTTGGAAGAAGCCGAGCTCGATGTCTACATGACGATCGTTACGCTGATCGGCATCGAGTTTGATGAGAACACCGTGTGGGGCCAGCTCACTATTCTGGAGCTGAAACTGCTGATCTATCTGGCGCTGGGTGAACTCGAAGAAGCACTGGAACTGGTCGAGATGTTCCGGCAGTTTAACGATAACACCGTCGAGCGTGGTCTTTTCTATCAGGCCATGCAGGCCTCTTTGGAAGCGACGCTGGACGAAGAGCTGGAGCTGGAAGATTACCTCTATAACTTCCGCCGCATGTTCGGCAATGAGGTTATGGATGCGGTTGTCGGTTCCATCGATGGGTCAGTGCGTTTTTACGGGTTGGACGAAACCAGCATGAAGCTCGAAGGGCTGGACCGACACCTGAAGATGATCGAGAGCTACAAGAAGCTGCACGCGGCAAGGGCCAAAGCCGCAGGCCTTTAACGTCTTCAGCACCGCTGTATAAGGCCGGAAGGCGCCTTAGCGCGCCTTTCCGGCCTGCACCACTTCCCTTCCAATCACTCTTAACACGCCTTGTTTGCAGACCGCTTCGAACGGTGTAGTACCGGCTTCGTCGCCATCCACGGTCACGGGTTTCGTACTGTGGGTGTGGACCTGACACACAGGGCTTTTCACTTGAACCACGGTGCTGGTTCGTCTCGGTGTTTCTCCGTTCAACCGAACCATCAAGAAAGCGAAGAGTAATTGCAGCAGCGGCCTCGGTTTTACCGCCACAATGTTCAACTGGCCATCATCGGCTGACGCTTCGGGGATTTCATGGCCGCCCCCAAAAAAGGCGCCCGAGGCAATAGCAATCGACAACCAGCGACCTTTCATGGCCGATTTATCCGTTTGTATTTCCGCGTGGAACCCGCGCTGCTCACCAATCTGGCGAAAAAGCGTGGCCACATAACTGAACTGCCCCAACCACTTTTTGGTAGGTGAATCGGCCTCACGGGCCGGCAACGTGCCCAACCCAATGTGGGCAACGTTCAAAAACATTCGCTCTCCGGCCACGGCGACATCCACATTTTGAATCGGCGCCTCAGCAACCAACCTGGCAATATGCTCCGGCTCTGACGGAATGTTCAGGTTTCTGGCAAAATCGTTGGCTGTCCCGGACGGTAGCACCGCCAAGATGGCATCGGCTTCCAGACAAATTTTTGCGACCCCATTAACCGTGCCATCACCACCGGCCGCCATCAGACAATCATCTTTGGCCACCCTGCCGCGCCATTTATCCTGCTCATCCAGATGGCAAACCTCGACATCCGTAATCCCCTGAGCCTGCAAGTGTTCAAGCCAGAAATCTGCGTTTCGGGTTCCGTCTCCCGACCCGGGACTGTCCACAAGCCAATGGGTCATCACATCCTCTCTAATAAGAATTAGCAATCCTTATTTGATAGCATGATTAGTTCATTTATTCCTGCTGGAACGATTAACGTATGGCAACACACATCACGCTTCATTATTGCACCGGCTGCAACTGGCTATTGCGCTCGGCCTGGATGGCCCAGGAACTGCTGACCACCTTTGACGGGATGATTGACGAACTCACCCTGAAACCGGGCACGGGGGGGATTTTCGAAGTGTATGTTAACGACACCCGAATCTGGTCTCGCAAAGAACAAGGAGGCTTTCCGGACATCAAGCAGCTGAAACAACTGGTTCGCGACCAGATCGCCCCCAAACACTCGCTAGGGCACACGGACTCCCACGCCGGGCAATCCGATTCCTGAGCGCAAGGCTCCGCCCATGTCAGTGATGCATATCCGAATGGTCTGCGTGATCGCCATGATCCATAGCCGTACCACCCAGGGGCTGAACAACCAATTTGACGGTGATGTCCTCACCACCGTCAAAATCCAGCTTAACCGGAATCTTTTCACCCTCTATCAGGGGCTGCTCAAGTTGTTCCAGCATCAAATGGTAGCTGTGAGGTTTTAGCTCCATCGATTTTCCGGCCGGGATGGTCAAGCCGTTTGCTAGGGGCTGCATCCGCATCATGCCCTCGTGCATGGACGTCTCGTGGATAGAGACGTGGCCGGCTCGCGGGCTTTCCGCAGCAATCAACAACACATCGTCGGCCCCATGATTGGTGATGGTCATATAGCCCACACCCATAGGCGTGCCTGGAGGTGTAGGGCGGCTCCAGGCATTTTGAACTTCGATGGCACCGCTTGCATAGTGACCATCATGATGCTGTTCACATGCTGCTACGGCCTGGGTTGTCAGAATGGAACAGGACAGCAAAAAGGCGGTTGTCAGGGTCTTCCGTTGGATCATGATATCTCGCGCAGTCGAAAGTAGCTTTATGAGTGCCCCTAGTGTTGTTGCCTCCAGAACATTTGGCAAGGCAGGATCACCGTTCGGCGCGATTCCTTCGGCCGGGTTTTCAGCTGGCTTTACTCAACGCATCAACCAGCGCTCCCAGAAACCGCGAGGCTTCCCCGCCCGTTGCCGCGCGGTGATCGAAGGTTAGTGACAAGGGCAGAATGCGACGAATGGTCGCAGCGCCCTTGTAGGGAACAACCTTGTCCCGCATGCGGCCGGCCCCAACAATCGCCACCTGTGGCGGACTGACAATGGGATTCGCGTATTGCCCGGTCATAGTGCCGAAATTAGACAGGGTGATGGTCGCGCCCTGCATTTCCTTGGGTGGAATCTTGCGGGAGGCGACCGACTCTCTAAGGTTCTCCAGACCTTGCCTCAAATCTTTCAAACTGCGATGGGTAATGTCTCTCAGCACCGGCACAAACAAGCCTTCCGGAGTATCAACGGCAATGCCAACGTGGACTTCATCCAGCAATTGACGGCTCAGATTATCACCATCAAACCAGCAGTTAAGTTCCGGCACAGCGGCACAGGCTTTACCAATAGCCTGCACCAGTCGCATCGTGGTGTCGGTTCCTTTTTTCCAGTCACCCACATCCACATCTTCAAATATCGACACAGGCACTACCTGAGCGTGGGACAGCGCCATGTTTTTGGCCATGGTTCGGCGCGTGCCTCGCAAGGCTTCCGCTTCTCCCAGCTGTTTTTGATGACTGGCTTGCTTGTAAACATCATCGTTGGTGATCAAACCACCGGGGCCACTACCTTTTATGTTCTCCAGGCTAACCCCAAGTTGCTGGGCCAGTGCCCGAACGCCCGGGGTGGCTCGGTTCGACCGGGCCCGTTTGCTGGACGCAGCGGCACCAACAATGAAACTATCTTGCTGGGCGTCTTTCCCTTCGCCCTTACCGGATGATTCCAGCTTACCCACAACGGTTCCGGAATCCTCATCTTCACCTTCATAGGCCAGCAAGGGTTCGCCGGTATGAATGATATCGCCAGCCTCGCCATAGAGTTTGGCGATTACACCGGCTTGCGGCGAGGGCACCTCAACAATGGCTTTAGCGGTTTCCACGCTGACCAGCACCTGGTCCACTTCCACGGTGTCGCCCACGTTCACGTGCCACTCTACAATTTCGGCTTCCGGTAAGCCTTCCCCCAAATCCGGGAGTCTGAAGTTTTTCATTGTTGTTGCTCCTACAGCCCGATCACCTGTTCAACCGCGTGTACGATGTCTTCTACTTTTGGCAGATAATTCTGTTCATTCCGGTAATACGGCATCACGGTGTCGTACCCGGTCACTCTGATAACCGGCGCCTGCAAATCCAGAAACGCGGATTCCGCAATTGAAGCCGCAATTTCGGCACCGACACCGCCGTTGCGGCATGCCTCGTGGACGATCACCGCCCTGCCGGTTTTGGCGACCGAGCAAAGCAACGTTTCCCGGTCTAACGGGCTGACCGTGGCCACATCGATCACCTCACACCCCACGCCTTGTTCGGCTAATTTATCCGCCGCTTGCAGTGTTTCCATGACACAAGGACCCCAGGTAATCAACGTGACATCATCACCTTCTCGCAAGGTAAAACAGGTATCGAGCGGCAGCGCTTCTCCGTTGTTCTCGACGCGCTGGGTCACGGCCCGGTATATCCGCTTGGGTTCAAGGAAGATCACCGGGTCCGGGTCTCGAATGGCCGCCAACAAAAGGCCGTAAGCCCGCTGCGGAGAGCTGGGGATCACCACCCTCAAACCCGGAATATGGGCGAACAGCGCTTCAGTGCTTTCAGAATGGTGCTCAGGTGCGTGAATACCCCCGCCAAACGGAGCCCGGAACACCAACGGGCAATGTAACCGCCCCCGGGTACGGTTGCGCATGCGGCTGGCGTGGCAAACGATTTGCTCCATCGCCGGGTAAATAAATCCCATGAACTGGAATTCCGCCACCGGTCTCAACCCCTGCGTTGCCATACCAATCGCGGTGCCGGCAATCAGGTTTTCCGCCAACGGTGTGTCCATCACCCGCTTGAAACCGAACGCGTCTTTCAGGCCCAGGGTTGCCCGGAACACCCCGCCATTCGTGGCAATGTCTTCGCCGAGCACCACCACGTTTTCGTCTTGCGCCATTTCCCAGTGCAAGGCCATGTTGACCGCTTCGACCAGAGTCACATCACGAACGTCTGACTTGCTCATGCCGAACCTCCCCGATATTTGTCAGCGATCTGTTCCCGCTGGCCCTGCAGCGCGGCAGGGAGACTTTCAAACAAATAGTCGAGCATTGCCGTGGGTGGTTCGGCCTCGGTTGCCAGATAAGCTTCTACAGCCTCGTCGATTGTTTTCTTGGCTTCTGCCTGCAGGTCCTTTTCCTGATCCGGGCTCCACAGGTCATTGCTGTACAACCAGTTTTGCAGGCGTTTGACTCCATCTTTCTCCCACGCCTGCTTAAGCTCGTCGGCACTGCGATAACGGGTAGCGTCGTCGGCGGTGGTGTGGTCTCCCAACCGGTAGGTTACGGCTTCGATTACGGCTGCACCTTTGCCATCGTGGGCGCGCTTGAGCGCATTATCCAGGGCCTCGGCGCAGGCGAAGTAATCATTGCCATCGACAATGTGGCCCGGCAAACCGGCGGCAATGGCTTTCTGGGCAATGGTTTCCGCCCCGCTCTGCAGACTGCGAGGCGTCGAAATAGCCCACTGGTTATTAATGACAACGAAGACCACAGGCAAATGCCAGGCACCGGCAAGGTTCAGGCTTTCCATGAAGTCGCCTTTCGAGGTGCCGCCGTCGCCGATGCAGCAAACAACAGCCCGGCTCTCGCCGCGAATCCGGAATGCTGATGCAACACCTACAGCATGGCCGCATTGCGTGGCAATCGGCACAGCAATGGGTAAATCTTCGGGGCAATGCTCCCACGCGCATCCACGCTCGTCGCCGCCCCAATACAGCAGCAACTCTTTCAGGGAGACACCGCGCAGAAGATGAGCAGCCTGATCTCGGTAGTAAGGGACAAAAACATCGGTTTTGGCCATGCTCTGACCAATGGCCGTACCAATGACTTCGTGGCCCAGCACAGAAGGGTAAGTGCCACATTTCCCGGTACGTTGAAGCGCAATCGCTTTGGAATCCAGGGTGCGTGCCAGCACCATATTTCGGTAGGCAGCCAGAATCCTTTCGGTGTTCTCGGCCTGAATCGGCAATTCGCCGAGTGGCGTGCCGTCCTCATCCAGATAGCGTGTGCTATCCACATGAAATTCGTACAGTTCTTTCATCCCATCCTCCTGCCCTCGGCTGTGCGATATCAGCCCGACTGAACCTATGCCCGCTTATGGCGGACACTTCCAGCGTTGGAGTACTCGTCTTGTTATTAGCGTGGGTTGCACGCTTCGGGATCAAACAGAGTGCCAGCCGACACTCTGTTTAATATTTAGACGATGGGGTGCAAATGTTCAACCAGAGGGGGTCAGGCTTTCTTGACGAACTCGGATTTCAGTTTCATGGGGCCGATGCCATCAATCTTGCAGTCAATGTCGTGATCGCCATCCACCAGACGGATGTTCTTCACTTTGGTACCTACCTTCACGACGGCACTGGAGCCTTTTACTTTCAGGTCTTTGATCACGGTAATCGTGTCACCATCCTGCAATTCATTCCCGTTGGCATCCCGAATCACTTTTTCGGCTTCCGCTTCTGCTTGTTCGGCTTCCGTCCATTCGTGGGCGCACTCCGGGCAAACCAGCTGAACGCCGTCTTCGTAGGTGAACTCAGAATTGCACTTGGGGCAAGGTGGCAGTTGAGACATTATCATTTCCTGTTAATTGTATGAGATTGCAATTATAACACCACCCGGAAAGTTGTTCTCACAGGCGGTGCTATAACAGGTAAACTGCCCCATAAGCCAACGAACGCAAGGAAACCGCTATGCCGATCTGGGTCGATGCCGACGCCTGCCCTGTCCCCGTCAGGGAAATCATCTGCCGCGCCGCTACCCGCTGGAAAGTTCAGACTACTTTCATCGCGAATCACGTGATTAACCTACCACCAAGCCCGTTTATCAGCCGCCGTCAGGTGCCGCAAGGATTTGACGTTGCCGATAACGAGATTATGGATCAGATGACAAAAGGCGATCTGGTGATCACCCAAGATATCCCACTGGCTGCGGAAGCGATTGAGAAAGGCGCAACGGTATTTAATCCGCGGGGACAGGCGTTTACGAAAGAGAATATTCGCCAACGTTTGGCGATGCGGAACTTCATGGAAGAGATGCGCAATGCGGGACAGGTGACTGGTGGCCCTGCTCCGTTTGGTCAGGCTGACCGAAAAGAGTTTGCTAACCAGCTGGACCGCTGGCTGCAGAAAAACACCCGCAATTGAAAACCATTCTCTTTTAAACGGATTCCGAATTCGCTACCCTTCCCGGCTCTGCATACCCAACACCGAGAAGGAAGCACATTATGACCACGCGCGCCCGACACTCCAGCAGCTTCGTTGCACTCGGCCGCCTGCTTAGGTACGCACGTGGTTATCGCCGGAATATTCTCTCAGCCACCATTTGTTCCATCATTAACAAGCTTTTCGACATTGCACCGGAAATTCTCATCGGTGTTGCCATCGATGTGGTGGTGAATCAGGAGGAAAGCTTTGTTGCCGGATTAGGCTTCGACACCGCACAAGAGCAGATCACAATTCTGGCGGTGCTCACCTTCTTTATCTGGGCGGGCGAATCGCTGTTTGAATATCTTTACCAAATTCTCTGGCGCAACCTGTCCCAACGCCTGCAGTCTGATCTCAGGCAGGATGCCTATGAACATGCACAGCGCTTGGATATGAGCTTTTTTGAAGCCAACAGCTCCGGGCAGCTGGTCGCCACCATGAATGACGACGTAAACCAACTGGAACGTTTTCTGGATGGCGGTGCGAATGCGATGATTCAGGTGGGGGTCACTGTTGTGGCCGTTGGCGCAGTGTTCCTCGTCTTATCGCCCTTGATAGCCCTGCTGGCCTTCACGCCAATCCCTTTGATTATTTGGGGAGCGTTTTATTTTCAACGCAAAGCTGGCCCTCTTTACTCAGATGTGCGGGATAAGGTGGGCGATCTGTCCAGCCGACTGGCTAATAACCTGGGCGGAATCGCCACCATCAAGAGTTTCACCGCCGAGCAACGAGAAGCTAAGCGCCTGAAAGACGCCAGTGAAGCCTACGTAAAGGCCAACAGCCGTGCCATTCGGGTGAGTTCTGCCTTTATTCCAGTGATTCGTATGGCAATTCTGGCTGGCTTTCTGGCCACATTTACAGTGGGCGGCATGATGGCATTGGAAGGCAGTTTAAATGTGGGCGCTTACGGAGTGCTGGTGTTTCTTACTCAACGCCTGCTGTGGCCCATGACCGGCCTTGCAGAAGTGATCGACCTGTTTGAACGAGCTATGGCCAGTACCCGGCGTATTCTCGATCTACTAGGAGAGCCAGTGAACGTTAAGGACCAAGTTGATACGCCGTTGCAACAACCCGTACTCGGGGAAGTTTCGTTCGATCACGTTACCTTCCGCTATACCAGCAATGGCGCAGGCGTTCGCGATATTAATCTGAACATACCTGCGGGCCACACACTGGCGCTGGTAGGCGCAACCGGTTCCGGGAAATCAACGCTGATTAAGCTACTGTTACGATTTTACGATACGTCCGACGGTGATATTCGTATCGATGGCCAATCCATTCATTCGATCAGCTTAAAATCTCTGCGTGAGGCCATCGGACTGGTCAGTCAGGATGTCTACTTGTTTGAAGGAAGCATTCGAGACAACTTGGCCTATGGCAAACCCAATGCCACCGAAGAGGAAATTATCGAAGCTGCGCGTACGGCGGAGGCATGGGCCTTTATTGAAAACCTGCCTGATGGCTTGGCGACACAGGTTGGGGAGCGAGGTGTTCGTCTTTCCGGTGGTCAGCGTCAGCGGCTTTCACTCGCCAGGGCACTATTAAAAAACCCACCCGTTTTGGTGCTGGACGAGGCAACCAGTGCGGTTGACAACGAAACCGAAGCCGCCATCCAGCGTTCACTAAAACGTATCGGCCATAACCGCACGGTTATTATGATCGCTCACAGGCTCTCCACGATCGTGGATGCAGACATTATTGCGGTGGTCGAAAACGGACGGATTACGGAGCAAGGCAACCACAACAGCCTGATCGATGACGATGGTTCCTATGCGGCTCAGTGGCGCGTTCAAACTGGGCAAATTTGAGCAACTCACGCCGAAACTAATTGATAGTAATTATCATTTAGATTACCCTCGCATGCACACGAACAGGGGGATCTGAATGCCGGCATTTTTTGATGTGCGAAACCTTGGCGTCCGCATCGGCGACACCACCATTCTCCGGGAAATCAACCTGACCTTTGATGAAGGCCAGGTTACCGCTTTACTTGGCCACAACGGTTCGGGCAAATCGACCCTACTGAAAACACTGGCCAGACAGATCACGGTCTATGGCGGTGAGGTCATGCTAGAGGGAAAGGCAACCAAGACCCTCGGCGCCCGAGCTTTTGCGCGAATCGTGGGTTACCTTCCTCAGCACCCGCCGGGCACCGATGGCCTTACAGTAAGAGAGCTGATTGCCTTGGGCCGATACCCCTGGCGAGGCCCCCTAGGCCGTTTAAGTGAGACAGACCACACTCTGATTGATCAGGCCATTGCCGATACAGACCTTAAACCCTTCGAACACCGCTCTGTAGATACCCTTTCAGGCGGCGAGCGCCAGCGCGCCTGGATCGCTATGCTGCTGGCCCAACAAACCCGCTGCCTGCTGCTGGACGAACCCATTTCGGCTTTGGACGTAAAACACCAGGTGGAGACTTTGCGACTGGTACAACGATTGGCCAGACAGAGAGCATTGACGGTCATTGTTGTGCTACACGATGTTGATCTTGCAGCTCGTTTCTGTGACCGCCTGGTTGCTCTGAAGACGGGCGAGGTGGTAGCGGATGGAACCCCGTCTGATGTTATGAACAGCCAAGTTCTTGAATCCATCTACAGTGTGCCGATGGGTGTCATGGAGCGAGCCCCCGGGCAATGGGTTTCCTATGTCCATTAATCTGAAAACGCTGCTACTCGGGTCACTTTTTCTAGCACTACCCGCCTTCGGGATGAGCCAGAGCTGGACTCACGAGGGAGGCACACTGAATCTCGACGCTCCTCCCAAGCGCATTGTGGCGCTGAACTGGGCAGCCACAGAAACCCTCCTTCTACTGGGGATCACCCCCGTCGGTGTGGCCGATAAAACGGGCTACAGCGCCTGGGTTAAGGAACCGGAACTGCCCGCAAACGTCGCCAACGTAGGCACGCGTGTTGCGCCTAGCCTGGAAACCATTGCCGAACTGAAGCCGGATTTGATTGTCACCAGTACAGAAATGGCACCCGCCCATGAACTGTTGGAGCGAATTGCTCCAACCTACGTCATCAGCGTATACAAGCCAGACTCGCGCCCCTTCGACAAAGCCCGGGAAATGCTTCTGGTGCTGGGTGCTATGCTTGACCGGGAAGCCAAGGCTAAAGCCGTTCTGACCGACATCGAGCAAACACTGAAGCAAAAGCGGGATCTGTTGAAGCAGGCCAACCAAACGGACCCAGCAATTGCACTCATCAGTTTTCAGGACAACCGCCATGTGCGGATCTACACCAAAAACAGTTTGTACCAAGCGGCATTGGATAGCCTTGGGCTCACCAATGCCTGGCCAACTTTGGGAAATTATTGGGGTTTCACTTCCACTGGCCTTGAGGCCGTAGCCCAGATCCCTAACAGCCGCCTGGTGGTCATTGAACCACTTGTGCCAGGGCTCGCCGATAGTTTGGAAGAGAGCCCATTCTGGACCTACCTCCCGCCAGTAAGAAACCAACAGATTTATCGGATCCCCAGTGCCTGGTCCTTTGGTGGCGTGCATCAGATCAAAATCCTGGCAGAAACGCTCACCGATGCTCTGCTAAAAGGGGGCAGCAACAATGTCCGGTGAAGCACCCCTGGCAACACCTAGCCGTCCCAAAATGCCCACACGGCTTCCGGCAGCCATCATACTGCTCTGCCTTTTGGCTTTTTTTGCCAGCGCGCTGCCGTGGCTTCAGCAACTCTCGCCTCTGCAACTCGTTTCAATTTTCTGGAGCTACGACGGCGATGAATACGCATCGGTTCTGGCGCATTTTTCTTGGGCACCAAGAATATCCATGGCGCTATTGATCGGCTGCGCACTGGGCCTCTCCGGAGCGATTACGCAACAGATACTGGGCAACCCCCTTGCCTCGCCTACCACATTAGGCGTCGAATCCGGAGGTCAATTCGGCATAACGATGGCCACGCTATTTGCCCCCGGCTTACTGGCATTGAGCCCGGACATAGCCGCGGTGGCCGGCGGCTTGCTTGCTATAGGTCTGGTGATTCTTCTTACCTGGCGACTAGGCTTCTCGCCGGTGACTGTCATTCTAGCCGGACTGGTTGTGACTTTCTTTCTGGGCGCCATCAACATGGCCTTGCTTCTAATCAAAGGCGAATGGCTGGGCAACCTGTTTATCTGGGGGGCCGGCTCGCTGGCTCAGAATAACTGGTCTCCCTTCTTCGATCTTTTGCCCAAGGTACTGATCATTGCCACACTCATGCTGACCTTGGTACGCCCGCTGCAACTTCTGCAACTGGGCCAGACCTCAGCAAGCGCACTGGGTGCGAAAGTATCACTGCTACGCGCAACGTCCCTGTTTCTGGTAGTGGCGATGACATCGGTGGTGGTTAGCCGGGTGGGCGTCGTCGCATTTGTAGGGCTGGCTGCGCCTGTACTGGCACGCCTGCTAGGCGCTCGAACGCTAACAGAACGACTATTCTGGAGCACTCTGGCCGGAGCTGGCATTCTGCTTGCCGCCGACACCCTCGCGTACTGGACAACGCTCCTCAGTGACGGCTCACTCGTCCCCACGGGTACCAGCACAGCTCTGATTGGTGGCCCTATTATCCTTCTGGCGTTACAGGGCTTCCGCAATGACCACCATATGCCGGGCCATGACGCCAGCCCCACTGGTTTCTTGCCCCCTCGCCGCAATCCGTTTCAGATAGCAGGGCTGTTGAGTGCCTTATTGGCCATAACGATTGTTCTCTCGATGAGCTGGTCACCGGGATTAGAGGGCTGGAACTGGACACCCCTTACGCAATGGACAGATGCCTGGGTGTGGCGGGGCCCTCGATTAATGGCAGCAATTCTGGCCGGCATGGCACTAGGAATGGCCGGCACATTGATTCAGAGAATGACAGGGAACCCCATGGGCAGTCCCGAATTGCTTGGCATCAGTGGTGGCGCGGCCTTGGTTATGGTGGCACTCGCCCTGGCGGGACTGGATTTGGGCCGCGCAGGCCAGCTCGCGGCAGCGACCCTCGGTGCATGTGGAGCCCTTGGTCTGCTATTGCTGCTGGCTCGGAAACACCGTTTCTCAGGCAATCAACTACTACTGGGAGGCTTGGCATTGTACGTGTTTATGGATGCAGGCCTACGGCTCGCCATGGCCACCGGCGGTACCGTTGCCTCAAAATTACTGAACTGGATGTATGGCTCCACCTGGCTGATTTCCGAAATTGAGGCATTCAGTCTACTAGCCCTGGTAGTCAGCCTCGGTGGCGTGACTCTCCTGACTCTTCGCCCTCTGACTCTCTTACCTCTGGGGGAAACTTCCGCTTCAGCTCTTGGCCTTCAGGTGCCCCGTGCACGACTTTTACTGTTACTGCTCGCGGCAGCACTGACCGCTGCCTCAACGGTCGTCATCGGCCCCTTAAGTTTCGTCGGGCTCATTGCCCCTCACCTGGCCCGCGTCTTAGGGCAACAAACCGTGGGAAAACAGTTGATTGCAGCAGCTTTGGCTGGAGGTTTATTGCTCGCAATCGCAGATTATCTAGCCCGGCTGCTGGTTTACCCGAACCAGTTACCTGCGGGGCTGCTGGCTGCACTTGTTGGCGGCTTATACTTTCTTTGGGGGTTGGGTCGTCATGGAAAAAACTGAAACAGATCGCCATTGGCTGGCGGACTACCACCATCTCGCCGCGAGCCGGGGCCTCAAGCCATGTGCATTGCTAAAAAGTGACCCGTTACCGGATATCCACCCAGATTCAAGGCTGTTCTCACTGGCACGGCTGCTAGAAAGCCCCGAACTTATTTGGCGAGTAATCCGGGACAATTATCCAGACGCGGACCACCCGCGAATCCAAAAAGCCCGGGTTTCTGTGCTGCAGCAAAACCTGGCTCTACAGATTATCTGGCCCTTGGTTCTCCAACTGTTCCGCGACGGCAATAGCATTGCCCTGAACCCGAGTAAGGTTTTCCTGGGATGGAAAGACAAGGATTTATCCTGGCTCCATCTTAACGACACCCCCGAGCCGCTAGAGACAAAAGCATTCATTCACCGTTTGAGCGAACAACTGCAGAACTGGTATCCCATTTTCCGACAGCAACTCGGGGTCAGCCCCGGCGCATACTGGAGCAGTGTCGGATTGGCGCTTGGCGCACCCTATTCAATGATATGGAATCAGGTGAACCCGGATGCTCTGTGTAAGCAAGCTAATCACTGGCTGGCACAGTTTAACTGCGAAGCCAATAAACATATCGACTGGATCCCCGCGGAATTCAGCCAACATATGTGTGCCATTCCTCAACGTCGTGGCTGTTGCCTGAAATACATGCTGCCAGAAGAAGGATATTGCGGAACCTGCGGCGTTCATCGCAAGGAGCGAATGGCGCAAATTGAGACTCGGCAATCAATCCCTCAGGCTCCGAAAAATGCACAATCATGGTGAACACCGCGCCTACCGTATTCGCGATTTTCGGGCGATTGGCGAGAAGTTCGACATCGACTATCACTTTCCCAATATCTTGCAGACCGGGGTCGATGCAGACAAAACCATCATCGCGGAAGGCAGGATCTCCGAGTACGCACTTAGCTCCGGTTTCCGGTTCACGTTTTCCCAATTAGATATCCGCGAGCCCTACGAATCGGTATCACTGGGTCACGCGCCGTTATTAATACTGCTGGTCCTTGAAGGACACATTCACTTAAAAATCGGAGCCTTGGAAAGGGAATTGGAGTCGGGCAGTGCTGTGACGATGCAGCTGCATCCCGAGTATCCATTACAAGCCACTCAGAAGTGCCAGCAGCGCCTTAACACCGTGGCGCTTGCTTTCGATCCAAAAGGAGCAGACGTAGGGCGAGCCGCACCGCCGACACTATTACGGCTGCTCTCCCATATCCATGACCCTGTTCATACCTGGTCCCTGCCGGATTTTCTGATAACACAACTGGCAAACAGCTACGCGCCAGACCTGCAAGAGCTGCAGCAGTCCTTGTTGCTGGAAGGCTTGGCTCTGCAATTGACTGGTTTAGGAATACCGAAAAACAAGACCCGGACGCACGCAACGGACGCTGTTTCCAGTCCTCAGCGCGAGCGTCTTGAATTGGTACGTCAAAAACTGGAATTCGCGCCGCATCAGAACTACTCGTTTTCAGAACTGGCACGAATTGCTGCCATGAGCCCCAGCAGCCTGAGGACCAAGTTCCGCGCTACATACGGGCTATCCCCTTTCGATTATCTTCGCCGCTACCGACTGGAACTGGCCCGACAATATCTAAACCAAGGCTTCAGTGTTCAGCAAACCGCCCACAAAGTGGGTTACCGCCACGCCACCAACTTTGCCACTGCTTTTCGCCATGAGTTTGGGGTTTCGCCGAAAAAAAGCCAGTGAACCCGAAAATTACGTTTGATCATAGTTCTTTTGTCGTTTGCCATACCAAAAACTGAACGCGAACGACAATAATTCTCATTATTAAACAATGTTCTTATAGAGGTACACCATGCTTGCCCGCTCACGATTGTCGTTGTCCATCGCAGTATGTCTTTCAAGTCTGGCTGGTGCGACACCAGCGCTCGCTCAGGCCTCAGACAAACAATCGGTCCAGCAACTTGAGGCTCTATCGGTCACTGCAACTCGGGGCGCCACAAAAACTGAAACACCGGTAATGGAAACGCCTCAAACCGTCAACGTCATTAGCCGTGAGGAGTGGCAAAAACGAGGTGCCAAATCGGTGCAGCGGGCGGCCAGCTACACACCAGGTGCCAGCACAAACCAAGTTGGCTCATCAAACCGCTACGATTACCTTGTGCTGCGAGGTTTCTCCAGTGGCAGCATCAACAATACGTATTTAGATGGCCTTAAGGTTATGAACGATGGAGGTTCGTTCAGTTCTTTCGCCATTGATCCGTGGTTTCTGGATCGGATAGAAATCGTTAAGGGACCAACTTCAGTCCTATACGGGCAGAGCTCGCCAGGCGGCATTGTTGCCCTCACGAGCAAAAAACCGGAATTCGAATCCGGCGGCGAAGTACGAGCAACGCTCGGCAACAATGCGCAACGAGGCTTGGCTATTGACGTTACCGGTCCGATGGATGACGACCGTCGAGTGGCATATCGCCTAACAGGAAAAATATCAGCCGCCGATGCTCAACAGGATCATGTCGAAGAGGAGCGACGGGTTATTGCTCCACAACTGACCTGGGATATAACCGACTATACCTCTCTGACACTGCTCGCCTATCTGCAACGAGACCCAGAAGGGGGCTACCACAACGCGCTGCCCTATGAGGGCACCGTCGAATCCCGTAACGGTCAGAAAATCAGCAACAACTTCTTTGACGGCGAGCCGGGATATGAGAAGTTTTCACGCGATATGACGATGGTCGGATATGATCTGGAACATGAGTTCAGCCCTAATTGGACTGTTCGGCAGAGACTTCGCTTTTTGGAGTCTGATATATCTCTTGACCAGGTCTACGCTGCCGGTTGGGCCAGTGACACGGAACTAGCCCGTTACTATTCCGGCGCCGAGGAAGATCTTGAAGCGATAACAATCGACAATCAGGTGGTGGGATCTTTTTTCACCGGCAATGCCGAACACCGTGTACTAGTGGGTGTGGATTATCAGCAACGAGAGAATGATGTGGAATGGCTTTCTGCAGCATTCCCTGCAATCGACGCATTTAACCCTGTGTATGGTGCCGAACCTACGGCAACGTATCCTGCCGTACGAAATCGTCGTGAAGTGAAACAGGCAGGGCTATACCTGCAAGACCAGATTAATCTGGATAGCTGGCACCTTAGCCTGGGTGGCCGATATGACCGGCTGGACATTGAGAATACGGACCTTGATAACGGTGGAACAAGCGAGCTGGATGAAACCCATTTCACCGGCCGTGCTGGATTGCTGTATCAATTTGAATCGGGTTTAGCGCCTTACCTGTCGTATTCGACTTCGTTCTCTCCGAACGCCGTTGTTGGAGAAGATGGAGACCTGCTTGATCCAAGCACGGGCAAGCAAATCGAAACCGGCCTGAAATACCAGCCCCTCGGAACGAGCGACCTGTACACCCTGTCCCTGTTCAGGATTAATCAGCAGGACCTGGCAACCAAACTTCCGAATGAGAGTTTCAGCCGTGCCATCGGTGAACTTCAGTCCCAAGGCGTGGAATTGGAAGCGAAAGCACAGCTAACAGACAACCTGGATATTCAGGCCGGGTATGCGTACACAGAGGTGACTTTCGAAAAATCGGAGCCTTATCGGGAAGGTAACCAGGCCAGCCAGTCGCCGAAGCATCATCTAACTCTTTGGACTGGCTATCGCTTCAACCAAGGAATACTGCGTGGTGCTCGTGCGGGCCTCGGGATTCGACATCTCCGAGATATTCAGGCCGATGATGCCAATACGAAAGAGATTCCGAATTACACCTTGGTAGACATGGCGTTGTCATATAATTTTGCGCGCTTAGGGGCTCCCGGTGTTACCGCCCAACTCAACGTGAACAATCTACTGGACAAAGAGTACGTAGCTTCTTGCTACAACAGCCTGAATTACTGCTACTACGGCGCGGAGCGTGATGTAACAGCTTCGGTCTCGTACAAGTTTTAAGTTATTTACCACTCTAAAAACTCGGGCCTTCAACATGAGGGCCCGAGCAGTTTGTATATTATGATAGAGGGTCAATCAGTAAATGGCCGCTCACACTTTCAATGCCCAGATCACGACGAGTGCCAGGGCGAAAGTGACCGCAAAACCTGCCAGTTTGATACCTTCCAACGCTTCATGATTCATCGCGATCCTCCCAAGCTGTACCAATCATCATATAATAATGATTCTTATTTGCAACTTGAAATCACACTTCTTAAATCACTATCAATAAAAGCGCCAGATAAGACGCTCCAAAAACTACTTCAGAACGGATCGTTAGTTCGTTCTGTTTTTTCATATTGCGGAAGCTCATCGGCAATATCGAACCACTCCGCTTTTGAGCCGACATAGATGTGTCTGGCCGGCTTGGCAGCAATAGGTTCATTGATCACGCCGATGCGTAAACGAAGGATGCCGCCAATCGCGTCCAACCGGCTATACAAGTGACTGCCACAACGGCTGCAAAAAGCGCGATACTTACCGGGCCGAGACTCGAATTCTGTAACCTGGTCCTCACCAGACACATACCGAAAACGCACTTTCTGCACCGGCGCGCTGGCCGAAAAGGCACTGCCATGAGCGCGGCGACACTGGCTGCAATGGCACAGAGAAATCGGGCCAAGGGCGCCTTCATACTCGAAACGAACATCGCCACATAAGCACCGACCTGTATACATTACATTCTCCCGAAGCAGCTGAAATAACCGCGCAGATCATACCGGCTCAGGGCGGAATTACTACCCCGAAACCCGCTCAATCCATGAGATTACAAGGCGTATTCTTTTTCCAGATACTCCACAATTTGCCGTGATTCAAACAGCTTCACGCCGGTGTTCGGATCTTCCAGATAAGGTACCTGAACCCGTCCGTGCTCCTGGAAAAAAGCGTCGCGTTTGCCGCCGCGCTGAGGTTTATACGGGCCCGGTTTGATGCGCTGAAATGCCGGGCCAAACTCGGTCCAGTGCTCTTTACCCAGATTGTGCAGGGTGTACGGCAACTCGAACTCGCACAGTTTTTCACGAACCAGCCGCGAAAACGGGCTGCCCTCAAAACTCCACAGGTGCAAACTCTGCTCTGGCCGCTTGGCTCGCTCTGCGCGCATGCCCCGAAGCTCACTGCTCGCAGACCCGGCGGCTCCCCACAAAAACTGCCCTGTTTTCTCCTCGTAATAGCCCGGTACGGGCCGGCCAGCGTATTGGCGGAACAGGTACTCAATAATCTGTGCCGATTCATACATGACTTCATCGGTGTTGGGGTCTACCAATAGAGGAAACTGCTGTTTTCCGCCCAAGGTTTCGGCTTCCGCCCGGAATACCGTCCCGCCTTTGGGGCAAGGTCGTATATCCACATCCAAGTGGAGAGCTGTGAACACTTCCCGCACCTTTCGGCAGTATGGGCAGGCTTCAATGTCGTACAGCACCAACGGTTTTTCCGGCTGAACCGCCGGCTTCACAACTAAACAGCCACGCCAGGCCGAGAATGAAGAGGTTGCCAAAGATTCCAGAACATTGACCGAATGTTTTAGAGCGCGAAGCATGATGCATCCCTGATTAATGAAAATTTCCGCCATTGTCACACAATAGGTTCGCCAACCATTGGCCCTGCCGCCGGTGCGGCAGCCCACTGTAACCTACTGATTCGCAAAACCTTGCGCGACCATCGAACAAAAACCTTCAGAAACAATACACATAACGTCATTTTTTAACGTCATGTGTAATGTTTCTGCATAGTAGAAATAGCCGGGATAAGCTATGGTTACAAAAAATACTAACCACGGGTTCAGGGTATGCAGCGGCGGCATTCACAGGCTAGAACTCGCCTGAAAAGACGACTATTCACACCGAAAAGTCTGCTGACGGCAGTGGCCGTGCTCAGCACTTTCGCTTCGCCTGCCGTTGCCGAAAGTAGTCACTCCACCGAGCCTGCTACTAACTCGCGCCTTTGGGCGTCAGAGATTCGTGCCTACGCCGAGAAATCCCTGAATAGCGACGAAGCGCTCAGTGTCGCCGCCATACCGCTCAACGGCCCGGGCATTGAACAGTATGTAAACGCTGACCAACTCATGAGCCCAGGTTCCATCATGAAGCTGGTAACCACCTACGCCGCGCTGGAACTCTTGGGCCCCACGCACCACTGGAAAACCGACTTCCTCACGGATGGTGTAATGGTGGGAGACACCCTGAAAGGCGATTTGTACGTCCGGTTTGGAGGAGACCCAAAGCTCAATCTTGAGCGGCTTTGGAGCACGCTCCGCGAACTCAAGGGCATGGGCATTCGCCAAGTCACCGGGGACCTGGTACTGGATGGCAGCTATTTCGAAATCGATGGTGGGCTGCCGTTCTTTCACGATAATGGCAACAACCCGCATGCGCCTTTTTTGGTGGAGCCGTCCGGCTACCTGACCAATTTCAACTTGGTTCACCTGCAGGTAAGGGCCGACGAGCGTGGCACTCAAGCCTGGGCCACCCCCAATTTAAACGAAGTGACGATTGATAACCGGATAACTGCGGTGGCCGAGGGGCCCTGCCCTTCCCGGCGCAATTTCAAGTGGCAACCGGTGTTTCACAACGACCAGAAAGTAACGGTTAGAGTCACCGGCGAATTACCACAGGGCTGCCGAGCCACAAGCTATATGTCTTTGCTTCCTCATGACCGCTACTCCGCCTCTACCCTTCGCTCTTTATTTTCCGAGCTGGGCGTCGTTATCCACGGTGGTGACCGGTTTGAAAAAACTCCCGACAACGCTCACCTTGTGATGCGGACCACGTCACCGGATTTGGTCACCATGGTGCGCGACATTAATAAATGGAGCAGCAACGTGATGGCACGGCAATTATTGCTTACCATCGGCGCTGAACTCCGTAAAGACGATGAGCGCGACGACCGGGTCGCGGGCATCCGCGCCATCTACGAATGGCTCGAAGAAAAAGGCGTTAACACCAACGGCATGGTCATCGACAATGGCGCCGGCCTTACCCGCCACGGTCGTATTTCTGCCCGGCAAGGGGCGCAGATTCTGCTTCAGGCGTGGAACAGCCCCTACGCGTCGGACTTAATGACATCAATGCCCATCATCGCAATGGACGGCACCATGGCGCGAAGATTACGCAACACGGGTTTGCAAGGTGAAGGCCGAATCAAAACCGGCTATTTGCAGGATGTCCGCTCCATTGCCGGCTTTGCCCGGGACAATAACGATACCACCTGGGCGGTGGTTGGCATGGTCAACAACGATCCGGCCTGGAATGGCGGGGCGGTTCTTGACCGGGTACTGCATTCACTGCATTACCGTCCCCCTGTGGGGCTGGCTTTATCTCAATCTGAGGATGAACGTCCTGCGTCTTCGATTCAGTAAGCCAGTATAAAGAAGGCCGGCTGCAACAGCCGGCCTCACACTCATGCTTTGTTCAGAAGAAATGCTTTTTCGTCTGTCAGTCCACTGTAAAAATCACCTTGTCGATCAAATGAATCACGCCGTTGGAAGCCTCAACATCGGCCTCGACGACGGTACTGCCCTCGATAACCAGAGCGTTGTCTTGTATGTCAACGTTCAAATTATTGCTAGCCAATGTTGTTACAGTATCGCCGTTAGACGCGTATGCCGTAAGAGAGTCGACCGTAGTTCCGAGAATATGCTGGCTCAAAATAGATGGCAGATTCGGGTCATTGAGCAAATCGCCTGCTGTAATACCCAGATCCGTCAATAGCGCCTCAAAAGCGGCATCTGTTGGCGCGAACACCGTCAAGGTTGCATTCGGATCCGAAGCGGTAGTTAAAAGCGCGGAAGCGCCGGGAGTACTTAGTGCGGTCAGCAGTATTGTGAACTCAGGGTCTGCAGCTCCTTCCAGCGCCGTTACGATTTCCGCAATCGTTGCACCTGTGTCACTGAGATCGCTCGGCGGCGGAAGCAGCACTTTGTCAATAAGGTGAATAACACCATTCGTCGCATCTACATCAGGCCCCGTTACTCGAGAGGTGTTAACGTACAGTACGTCTTCACCGCTTTCCTGCGAGATTGAAAGCGCGACGTTTTGACCATTCACAGTTGGAAAGAGGTTTTGTGGGACCGAGCTTTGCGCAACGCTGATCGCAGCTGCTGCCTTCACTTCACCAACGGACGTTGCGAGCACATGGTAGGGAAGAACGGTGTTTAATAACGCTGTGTTAGCCAACAACTGTTCCGCCGTGATGCCCAACTCTCCCAATAGATCTTCAAAGGCCGCGTCTGTCGGTGCGAACACGGTTAACTGGTCATCTCCGCCGAGCAGTTCCGCGATGGATGGATCGGCTTCAAGAACTGCCGCTTCCAGAATCGTCGTGTTTTCATTCTCAACCGCGATTTCCAGAATGCTTTGCGTTGCAGCATCCGTAGTGCCGTTATCGTCGTTATCATCGTCATCAAGCCAACAACCGGATAGCATGACACTGCCCACTAAAACCATCGGTAAAGCGTATTTTGCTTTCATTTTTCGTGCCTCGTCTGGAGGGGTTGACTACCAGGGTAAAGTGGTTCGAACCTGCACTGATTCATTCCCTGACCAGTGTCGAATGCAAATTACGGTGAGGCGAGAAAAATGGATTTACATTTTTTTACATTTAAGCGAACAATTGTGAGGAAAACAGCTTCGGTACGGTGATTTCATCAATCCGACCGACGTTCTTTGGAAAACAACCGGGCCATGGTCCAGTCCGCCATTTTGCCGGCCATTGGCGCGATAAAGCTGACCAGAGGGAAGGCCACCGCCCAGGCAACCGCAAAAGCTGCGCCCCAGCGATGGAAAAAACCCTCGGTCATACCGGTGTTTATCAAGGTAATAATTCCGGACATCAACAGCGACATGATGCCGGACATATAAAAGGCGAAAACGAACTGGCGCACACGCGTTTGCTTGTAACTGGACATGCTTTCCTTCCCGGTTTTAACGTATGGAACACTGCCGAATCCAATCAGGCGACCGCAGCGTAGGAAAAAAGACACTGCCTCCGATGCTGGATCGCAACATCTTAGTGAGCATGCAACATTTTTCCATACGGCTTTTTACCAAGGAGCACAGGTGATGGATAACCCAACACCCAGAACACTCCGCGCCCGCTGGATCGTCGGGCTGGTGTTACTGATGTTTTTGGCAGGCTGTAGTCAGGCGCGCCTGGCCTACCGCTACGCCGACTGGGGCGTTGTCTGGTGGGTTGAGGATTACATTAGCCTGACCAGTGAGCAGGAAGCGCAACTGAATCAGGATTTGGAAGCGCTCAAACAATGGCATTGCTCGGTCGAGTTACCCCGTTACCAGCAATGGTTGGCAGCCCTCAAATCAGATCTGGCGGAAGGGACACCCGGCCAAGCCACGGTACTGTTCCATCAGGAACAACTCATGGACTTCATACCCAAATTGTTGGAACGGGCCACTCCGGTAGCCGTCAAGCTGTTGTCTTCTCTCTCGGATGAGCAGGTAGCGCAACTAGCCGACAACATCGCGGAGAAGCAGCAGGAGCTGGAGCAGGAAATGCTGGAAGGAACGCCCGCTGAAACCGCCCGGGCGCGCTCTGAACGTACCATTGAGCGTATTGAACGATG
>NZ_JAELVS010000008.1 GCF_016427555.1 Marinobacter litoralis | reverse complement strand
GCTCACGCCAATAAACTGAGAGCAGGCACGCAAGGCCATTTCATCGATGTGCCTGTTGGGTATTAATCCTATTGATGTTCTCCTTGGTGATCATGTCATCGAGAACCGGTAACGGTTTGCCGATGTAATAACCCTGGGCGTAGGCTACGCCGAGTTCGTGCAGTTTTTTCAGGGTAGACGCGTCTTCTACAAATTCAGCGATGGTTTTCATGCCGAATGCGTTGACCATATTGGTCAGGCTTTCTACGAAAACCTGATTGTCCGGGTTTTTCTCCAGATCAATGATGTAAGAGCCGTCCAGTTTTACGTAGCTCAGTGGCAGCTTTTTCAGATAGCTGAAAGAGGAGAATCCAACGCCGAAATCGTCCAACGCAACCAAAACACCGGCCTCGCTGATCTTCTGAAGGTTGCTGAGCACCATCTGAAAATTCTCGATGTACGCCGTTTCAGTGAGCTCTACAACGATAAATCGGGGCGCTACCTCGTGTTTTTTCATCAGCCCTGCCAGAACCGCCGGGAAATCGGCTGACTGGAGGGTAGGGGCGGAAATGTTGATAGAAAAGGTATAGCTGGCACCGTTTCGGTGGTCTGTCGCTAGCTTCTCGAGCGCGTTGTCCAGCACCCACTCGTCCACCAGGCGAATAAGCCCCATACGTTCAGCGGCGGGAATGAAGTCGCTGGGGTAGACCGCTTGTCGTTCCGTATCAGTTAATCGGAGCAAGACCTCGTAATGACTGACTGCGGCCTCATCGATGGCGTAGATCGGTTGAAAATTTAGCTGGAACAGATCATTCCGTTTAAGCGCCAGTTTCAATAGCGATGTTAAATCATGATCGCGCCTTAAATTTGCCAGATCATTATTGTCCGGGTCGAAGATTTGCCAATGGCCGTTGCCCTTTTTCTTTGCTTGGTACATAGCCATATCAGCGTGGACAATGAGGTCTTGCTCGTTGGTCCCGTGTTCATGGAGCAGCGCCGCGCCAATGCTCACGTTATATTCAACGCTGCGGTTCTCATCTTCCAAAATAACG
Organism: Marinobacter litoralis; assembly: GCF_016427555.1. Classification (GTDB taxonomy): domain Bacteria; phylum Pseudomonadota; class Gammaproteobacteria; order Pseudomonadales; family Oleiphilaceae; genus Marinobacter; species Marinobacter litoralis_A. The sequence continues at coordinate 103,433 of NZ_JAELVS010000008.1, read as the reverse complement.
TGACCGGCTAGATTGTGAGACAGTTTTTCAAGGAATTGACTGAGTCGAGAAGCATCGATGTTTGGCAAAATCACGGTGAATTCATCACCGGCCAAACGGCTAATCGAATCGCTGGACCTCACGCTGGCACCTAGTGTGTTGGCAATTTGGATCAATACCGTATCGCCGACAGAGTGGCCATAAAGGTCGTTAATTTGCTTGAATCGATTAACGTCGATAAAAATGACAGCGCCGCTTTTTTGGGTGTCGAGCAGGTTATGCAAATCGTGTTGGAAGCATCTGCGGTTGCCGATACCAGTCAGCGGGTCGTTATTGGCCATCCATTCTAACGCTTCTTCGTCCCGCTTCCGCTGGGTAAGATCAATGCCAATGGCCAGAATGGTATCCCGACCTTTCTCGTCTTCAACGATAGAACATGTCCAGTCGAAGTAGATGGTTACGCCCTGATCGTTAACGAATTCGGCATCGAATTGGACAACTTCGCAGTCCCCCTTTCGCAGATGGTCCAGTTTTCGGTGATAGTCTTCGGCAGCGGCATTGCTTGTAAACAGCCGGGAAAAATTACTTAGCGGACGCTTGAACTCCTTGTCGAATCGCCCGTTGCTGGTACGAATCTCGCTGCTGGGTGTCATCGTAACGATGAACAAATGTGAACTGTCGATCAGCCTCTCAAGAAAAGCCCTGGAACGGGACAGCATCGCAACCTGGCCTTCCAGAGAGAGGCTTTTCTCTTCAACCTCAAGGTGCAGGGTTTCCAGCTCACGGATGACATAACGGGTACTGCTTTCCAGCTGGGTCACTTCGTCTCGAAAGTAAACCTGGCGCTTCGCGACTTTCGTCAGTGCCTCGCGATACTGGTGCTTGGGTAACAGAGTAAGCGCCTGTACGACAGCCGTGAGGCGCCGTAGGGGCGTTAGCATGATGAACAACAGAACCATTTCGGAAATGACCAGTACGAACAGACCAATGGCGACACTGGAGGTCAAAGCATTGATCAGCATCTGGTGTTGCTCGGTATGATTACTGACGGTCAGTAATACAGGCCTTTCGCCATAGGCCCAGTAGTCGGCAAGATTGAGCTTATCGAACAACAGGCGCGAACCGTTGTGCTCGACCTCTTCGGTCGCGATTTCTGAAAAGGGTGTGTGCTTCTCGATCTGGCGAAGTTGCGCAAGCGATAGTTCAAAGTTACTTGCGGCCCATATCCGGAGCCACCAGTTGTCGAGTATTCGTGTTTGCGCGCCGGAGGATTCGGTAATCGGTGGCAGCAGAACGGCCAGATCCTGGCCAGAAATTTGGTGAAAGCGGAGAATGATGTCGGCCATGTTCTGGGCGGTCACGATCAGAGCTTCTTCACCGTTGTTCAGGACAAAGGGCTCTACCACGAACTGAGAGCAGCCGGTATAACAGAACAAAAAGGAATCCGGAGTGCTTTCTCTGTTTGTCCTCATGGCTACCGAAATGGCTTCCTCGAGTGCCTCGGTATTTCGAAATAACTCGTGGTTGTAGCCGCTGGCCACATGGGTGCCATCAGTGCCGTATACCCCGATGAAATCCAGGCCGGTGTTAATGTTAAGTTGGCTCCATTCCTGCTGGAGTGCCGCGGCTAGAGCGGAAGGCGCTTCTTTAAAATTTGCCCTCTGAATGGCTGGAATTTCCGCGATGAGCTGGGATAGCTGTGAGAGCCTCAGGAAATTGTCATCCAGCAACTGCATCAGTAACTGCTGCTGCTTTACATGGTTCTCCGCAATGCGATTGTCATAGGTTTTCAGGGTGTTATAAACATGGTGTGAAACCCAGGCGCCGGTTATCAATAAAAATACGAGGCTGAGAAAGATTACCGCTTTCCATTTGACACTCAAGAACATGATCGTGCTTCCTGCGGATCAGAATTGATAGTTCAATGACAGGACATAGTAGTTCCAGTACTTTTGAATCTGTTCGTCTTCAATGCCCTTAAAATCGGGTAACCAAGCGGTTCCTTCGTTAAAACTAGCCTGTCCGATAAGCAACCAATCTTCAGCAAACTTCCATCGGCTGCTGAGGGTCCAGCCTTTGCCGTAGCTTCTATACGGATTGTATTCCAGACTGCTCTTGCCATCGCCGAACTTAAGTTCTTCATAGCGAATCAGCCAGGTTGTGCGTGGGGTGGGCAACCATTCGGCCTGCACGTAAAATCCGTGACTTTTTTTTCCATTCTCAACGGGTGAACCGACAATTTCACCTTCGAACTCGGCATCGAGGTGTAGATACTCCGAGGTGAACACCCAATCCTTGAGACTGTATTGAACAGAGAAGGTGGCCAGCAGCGCTTCAAATTCTGCCGCCGTAATGTATCGGTGCCGGTTAGCCTGTACGTCGCCGGGCGGTGACATCATCATACGTTGTTGCGCTTCGGCAACAGAGAGAGACGTATCAAAGTCTATGTTTGTTGATACAAAGCTGGCCCCGAGACGCAGATCGCGCAAAGCAGAAGGAACAAAATTGAGATTCAGCAGGTAGATGGGCACATCGTCTGCGTCGCCATCTTCGAGAGGATAACCAAACGTAAAGTACTCAAAGTCTTCACTATCGATATCTCTGCGTCCAATCGTGGCTTCCCATGTGAGCTGATTGTCATAAACCAGTGCTGAACCGTATAAATTCAACCCGTCCGTGGACAGGAGAGGGTCGCGGAATGCGTCAAAATAGATGGAATCCGGGACGTTGTAGCCCGGCCTTGCTGATGGAATGTCCCGAATGGAATTGTAAAACCCGATGTTGTTTTTAACCCTCCCGGCTCGCACTCCAAAAGCTGCATACTGATTGCTCCAAATCAGGTAATCCGCTAAGAGGAAATCGACGCGAACATCACCGTCATCCAATTCGTCCCGTTGGCGGCTGAGAATCTGGCCGGCGAATCGCAATCCAGAATTAAGCTCGATATAACCATTGAGGCCAATCTCTCGGAATTTGACTGAACCGTTGCTGGCATCGTTGCCAGCATAAGGGTTGTCCGGGCTATACAAGGCTGCCTGATTCACAAACCCGTGTACGTGCAGGTCTTCGTGGAGTTCGTGCGCGCTGGCGTGGGTGCATGTGATAACCGTGAGCAGTAGCAGGCTTAATTGATGTTTTCTCATTGTTCTTTTTCTCCCAGCACGTGCACGTTCTCAACCGGGTAATCTGCCGAAAGGTAACCGATTGCTCCTGGCGTAGTTCGCATTTTCAGATACATGTCACGTTCGGAGCTGACGACTGTTGGTGGTTTGCCTGTGCCGGTAAACAGCATGCGATTCCATATACGATCCATCTGATGAGCCTGGGTTTTCAGGTGATTGACCACAAATTCCCTGTGTATGGGATCAGTGCTTGGTAAAACAAACACCTGAATCGGAGAGCCGTTCGGCCAGCGGCGAATTTGCATCGCGAATATTTGATTCAGGTACGAGGTGTCAAAATTTCGGGTGGGAACGTCTTTGCTGATCAGCACTTTCGTTTCTGCGAAAGCCCCCCCGGCCGAGAACAAGCCGACACATAAAGCCAGTGCAAAAGCAGGGGGTATCCGGTGCCATTTAGAAGAGCTTCGCATTATAGTATTTTCACGTTAGTAAACGATCGTTATGCGTTTAAAGCGTTGCGTACCGCTTCAGGCGTAATGGGGATTTCTCTTATTCTCACGCCGATAGCTGAGTGGATTGCATTGGCGATAGCCGGTCCGGTTACCGTCGTTGCCGGCTCGCCCAATCCCACGGGCACCTCTTTGCTGTCTATGAATTCCAGCTCCATTTCAGGTACGTCTCGTATTCGCATCGGAGTGTAAGCGTCGAGGTTTTTGGCCTTGGGTTCGCCCTTCTCATAGTGTGTGCCTTCATGTAACGCCATGCTTGCCCCCCAGAGTGCGGCACCTTCGACTTGTGCACGAGCTCCATCCGGGTGAACAACGGTGCCTGCATCAGTTACCAGCGTTAATTTTTCGAGCTTTACGTGGCCGGTTTGCCGGTTCACATGCACCCTGGCGACACAAGCTGTCCAAGTGGGCATATTGCGCTCCTGCCCGTAAGAAGTTGCGACGCCAAGCCCGGTATCTTTGGGCAATTCCTCGCCCCAGCCCGACAGCTCTTTTACGCGTTTCAGTACGTTGGCTTGGCGCGATGCACCACCTACCGAGTTTGGTGCTTCACCTGCATTCTTGCCTTCCGCTTTGAGCAAGCTCAGGCGGAATTCGATTGGGTCTTTGCCGACGTGCCGAGCAGCCTCGTCCATAAAGGATTCGAGCGCGAAGTTTATCCAGCCGGAACCGACGGATCTGAGCCAGCCCGGGCGAAAAGTTGCATTCGCCAAATCATTGGATATGGCGCGAACACGGTGGGGGCCAGTGGAATACCAATGTGCCGCACCCTGTATAGAAAACGGATCATAGGGCACGTCGTTCGCCCCTTTTGGCATGAAGAACGGCGCCATTACTTCTGTTGGCCAGCCCGCTGTCGCATGGTGTTCCATACCGACGGGGTTGCCATTGCGGTCAAAGGCCATACGCATGCGTTGATACGAGGCGGAGCGGGGCGAGTCGAAGCGAATATCGTCCTCGCGAGTAAACACGAGCTTTACAGGTTTGCCCAGCTTTTGGGACGCGAGTGCAGCGGGTACCGCATAATCGCCGTTCAGTCGGCGCCCGAAGCCACCGCCCAACATATAGGTGCGCATAACCACTTTGTCTTCATTTACTCCCAATGCCTTTGCCAGTACGGGAATGATCAAGGATTGCCACTGATTGCCGGTATGAATTTCCCAAACGCCATCTTTTTCATAGGCGAGGGCATTCACCGGCTCCATTTGTACGTGCAGAACGGTATGAGTAATGTAGTCCTGCTCAAAGATTTCTGCGGCGTCGGTGAAGGCTTCATCTACGCCATCATCCGGGAACATGATTGACCCCTTGTCTGGAGACTCGATGAGTTTCACGCCGTGATCGAGTATGTCCTGTTCGCTCACGTCTGCGGTATCACCGGCGGCCCAATCGACCCGAATTTTATTGGCTGCTTTGTTGGCGGCGTGAAACGAATCCGCAATGACAACGGCCCAGCCGGGGACGGTATCAGTGGGATCATCCAATACGATGGTTTGCTGATATCCCTTGACTGATTTGGCGTCGCTGTCATCAATATTGTTGATGGTGGACCCGTAGCGGGTGGGGGGAATCAGCGGGCGACCGTACACCATGCCTTCCACTTTCGCGTCCAGGCCATAACGGCTGGCGCCGTCCGTCTTGTCGGGTATATCCAAAGCCCGAGACTCACGGCCGATCAGGCGGCGCTGGGTTGCAGGCTTGATGGGCATCTGTTTGAGGTCTTCTGCGGTGTAAGTCCGGCTCAGATTTCCGCGGCTGACAATGTCGCCGAAACTGATCGATTGATTGCCGGCCAGCACCCGGCTGTTGCGTGCTTCGCATTGATCGGGTTTCACACCCAGCAAACGTGCGCCTTCTTCGATGAGGGCCATGCGCCCGGCAGCACCGGCCTGACTCAATGGCGTGAAATTTTCCCAGACTGACCAGCTGCCACCCGTTACCATCAGTCCCCATTTGGGATCGCTGTCTACATGGTTTAACTCAACCATAGACCAATCAGCTTCCAGCTCATCAGCAACGATACGGGCCAGTGCGGTGCCCACATGCTGGCCCATTTCGGCCTCGGCGATGTTCACGATAATGCGCCCGTCCGGCTCAATCTGATACCAGATGGTAGGCTCGAACGAACCCTCTTTAACCACGTCTTCAGGTTGCGCAAAACTAAACCCTGTACGGAAAAAAGCCAGAGTAAATCCTGCGCCTGCAGCACCGATCAGAAAGCCCCGGCGGCTTACCTGAAGGCGTTCGTCAGACTCATGGTTGGTGGCGGTCTTGATGCCTTCTGGCTCATTGAGATAGCGGTAGAACTTACTCATTGGTCGCCGCTCCTGTTTCCTGTTCCTTCGTGCTGCGGGCTTCCTTCATTTCTTGTGCTGCCAGCTTGATCGCTTCCCGGATCCTTACATACGCCATGCATCGACACAGGTTTCCGCCCATGGCCTGATTAATCTGAGCGTCGGTTGGTTCAGGGAAATCCTTCAGCATGGCAGCCGCTTGCATGATCTGACCGCTTTGGCAGTAACCGCATTGGGGCGTTTGTGTTTCAACCCAAGCCTTTTGCAGCGGGTGTTGTCCGTCAGGGTGTAGTCCTTCAATGGTCGTGATTGATGCACCAGATACTGCTTCTACCGGTGTTATGCAGGACCGAATCGCGCGTCCGTTGACAAGTACGGTACACGCCCCGCACATCCCGATACCGCATCCGTATTTTGTACCGGTCAGATCAAGGTCATCCCGCAGGGCCCAGAGCAGGGGAGTGTCGTTTTCAATATCAACGGTCACGGGCTGACCGTTGAGTTCGAATTCTGTAGCCATTCTACTTGCTCCGTTTATGGTCAAGTTGTCTGGGGGTTAGGGGCGCTGGTTGCGAACCTGTTGCTCCAAGTCTGTCCATGCTGGCAGGTCAGTATGGGTGGACCTGAGATACGCCAGCAGGCTCGCGATTTGACGGTCGCTCAGAGCCTGGCCGAATCCTGGCATCATCGCCTCGGGTATACCTTCTTTAAGCGATACGCCATTGAGCGTTACCCGGATGAGGTTAACGGGTGTGGGCGCGCTGATAGCGCTATTCAATGCCATATCCGGTCGCAGTGTGTTCGGGTTATTCGGTTCGTTGTAGTGACAGGCAGCGCAGGCATGGGCGAATAGGCGCTCGCCTTCGCCCATCATCGTTGAGGGGTTTTGGAGTTGCTGAGCGGTGCGGATAGCGGTGGCGGAACTGTCGTGAGCTTGCTGCTCGCCAGGTGCTTGCGCCAGATCGCTGAGCCAGACGGCTAACGCCCTAAGGTCGCTGTCTGGCGCGTACTTTAATCCGTCATGAACCACATCCGACATCGAACCGACAGCCACTCCGTGGAACGGCGAGCCGCCATGGCGAAGGTATTCATAGGCTTCTTTTTCCGTCCAACCTGCGGGTGTGCGGTTGTTGGCGTTTAATGCCGGAGCATACCAATTATTGATAATGGCGCCTTCCCACGCTTTCCCGGAATCTTCAGCGCCAAGGGCATTACGGGGGGTGTGGCAGGCGCTGCAATGCCCGGCGCCTTCCGCGATATAAGCGCCACGGTTCCATACATCGCCTTTATCCGCATCGGGTTCGAAACGACCTTCGTCAAAGAATAACAATTTCCAACCCGCCAGCAGCAGGCGAATATTGTAGGGAAATTCGAGCGTATTCTCAGGTGGTTCGGCCGCAATCGCTTGTCGTGACATCACGTAGGCGTACAAATCGGAGATGTCGTCATCCGACAATTTCGTGAAATGTGTATAGGGAAAAGCAGGGAACAGATGTGAGCCTGATCGCGATACGCCTTCCCGCATGGCTCGGGAAAACGCTTCTTCCGACCACTGGCCAATGCCTTTGTCCGGATCGGGTGTAATATTGGTGGAATAGAGGGTGCCGAAAGGCGTTGGCATAGCCCGACCGCCCGCTAAAGGCTTGGCAGGATCGGTGGTGTGGCAGGTTTCACAGTTGCCCAGCCCTGCCAGCACTTCACCCCGTTTGATCTGTTCTTTGCTGAATGCATCAGGACCGGGAGGGCTGATTGGGTTGATGGAAGATTCCCAGGCAATCAATAGAAAAATAGCCAGAGCCAAAATGCCTAACGCAACAACAGCTCCAAAGATCTTTTTAAACACTGCAGTTCTCCTGTCTGGCTCTGATGACAGTGCGAGGCACGCCTCAGACCGGTGAGTGACGACGGGATCTGAACAACAAGTGTAGTTAAAAATGAAGAGCTTGCAGGGCTTTGACGATATTAATCGTCTTTCGCCTTAGCAATAACTCCGTGTACTGGATCAAAATGCATTTGTTTCAAGCGTTCGACAAACCATTTGAGGCCTTTTCCGGTGTTTCCGCGGGGCCAGGCAACGGAAATTTCAGAAGGTGGGCGAGGTGTGTCCAGAGCAAGAATTTCAAGCCGGCCATCAGCAAGTTGCTCGGTAATCCGGTGGAGCGGCAAATAGCCAACACCAAGACCTTTGCACTGGGCATCGATTTTGTGGTCTATGGTTGGGACGATGATCCGACTTCGGCCGTCAAGCAACCCGGATGAGCGTGCTGGTAAATGCCGAGAACTGTCGGCGACGATTACGGTGGGGTAGTCTTGAATGGCACTGACCGGAATCGGCTGAGGTAAGTCGGTCAGTGGATGGCCCGCAGATACAGCAAAGTCGAAATCTACATAGCCTAAAGAATGAATGCCAAAACCTGTCGTTGGCGCCGCGCCCGGAGCACCAATGACAAGATCACAGCGATCGTCGCTCAAGGCATCCCAGCCGCCACCAAGAACCTCTTCAGTCAGTATGATTTCAGTTTTAGGCTGAATTTGCTGGAATTCTTCAATGAGTTTGTAGAAAGGGGCGCAATCAAGCACACTGTCGATAGCAATTCTGAGTTCCACTTCCCAGCCGTCAGCGGCCCGCCTGGCCATAGCGGTCAATTCATCGGTTGCTTTAAGAATCTGTCGTCCTTGCTCCAAAACCAGGCGCCCGACCGGGGTTAGCTCGGCTTTTCGACGACTGCGATCGAAAAGCGGTACGCCTAGGTCGTCCTCCAGTTTGTTGATCGTGTATGAAATTGCAGACGGGACCCGGAAAAGTTCTTCGGCGGCAGCGGCAAAGCTCTGTCGGCGATCGATGGCATCTAAAGTAAGTAGGGCATCCAGTGTGATCGGGGAAATCATGGTTCAGTTTTCCTGATGGTACGTATCAAATTGTTCCGCTATTTTCTTCAGGGTTCAGTAATTATAGTACTTCTATCGCACAACGAAATTGAACTTTGACGGATCGTTCTTTGTTTTCACATGATCAGGAGGTAAAACATGGGACTGCTTGTAGACGGTAAGTGGGTAGATCAGTGGTACGACACCAAATCGAACAACGGCCGGTTTGCCCGAAGTGAATCGCAATTTCGCAATTGGGTAACGGCCGATGGCAGTGCTGGTCCAACCGGAGAGTCAGGGTTCAAAGCGGAAGCAGGCCGGTATCATTTATACGTATCACTGGCGTGCCCTTGGGCTCACCGAACACTGATATTTCGAAAGCTTAAGGGGTTGGAATCGATGATTTCTGTGTCGGTGGTCAATCCGCTGATGCGCGAGCACGGTTGGACCTTTAATCCGGACAAAGGCGTGGTGCAAGACCCAATTCATCAGGCGCAATACATGCACCAGATCTACACAGCCGCGGACCCCGAATACACAGGCCGGGTAACCGTTCCCGTGCTGTGGGACAAGCATCAGAACCGCCTGGTCAGCAACGAGTCGGCTGACATCATCCGGATGCTGAATTCAGCGTTCGACGGTATTGGCGCAAAGCCGGGGGATTATTATCCGGAAGAACTGCGGGAAGAAATCGATAGTATGAACGCTGAGGTTTACGATCAGGTAAATAACGGTGTCTATAAGGCGGGCTTTGCCACAACTCAGGAAGCCTACGAACAGGCAGTGTATCCTTTGTTTGAAGCTTTGGATTCGCTTGAGCAGCGTTTAGTAACACGGCGTTATCTGGTTGGTAACACGATCACCGAAGCCGACTGGCGCTTGTTTACTACGTTGATTCGGTTTGATGCGGTGTATCACGGTCACTTCAAATGTAATCTCAAGCAGATCGCAGATTATCCGAATCTGACCGATTTCATGCGGGAGCTTTATCAGTGGCCGGGAGTCGCTGAAACCGTTGATATGCAGCACATCAAGGATCACTACTATCGCAGTCACGGAACCATAAACCCGACGGGGGTTGTACCGGTAGGGCCGACGCTTGATTTCGACAAGCCTCACAACAGAGCCAAACTTCCATAAGCAAGACGGCCGAGCAATGGGATGTGGCACGCTGTGGCACTATTCCAGTGTCACAGTGTTTATAGGCGAATGTTCACACCCAGCGTGACGGTTTCCCGGTCGTACTGGTAACGATCGATATTGCTTTCGTTACTTAGGCGGCCTAGCTTTGTAGTCACTGCAAAGGTTTGGTCAAACTGGTATCGGGCATTGAGATGATAGGCCACCCGCTGGTCTGATCGTTTTTTGGTTTTGCCGTTATTGAATCGATGAGCCTGCGTGTAATCGCTTTGTCGGAAGCTTGCATCGGTTCCAACCGTAAAGGCGCGGGTAATTACATAGGAAAGCCTGAAGCCAAGCGTGTGCATCATGGGTGACACGCTGAAAAACTGATCCCCGATTTCTCGATCTTTCCGATCGTTAAAATCAAATCGATACTGCACTTCACCTGACCAGTCGCCGTGCTTCGCCCGATAACGAGTGTCCAGCCGATAATGCTGGCCTTGGTAAGCCTCGAATCGTGCCTTGTCAGCGAAGATTTGTTCGGCCTCGAGTTTAATCTGGCACCTTGCACTCAGCGATGTTGTAGAGCAGGTTGGGGTAATCCAGCCCGCGACCAGCCGAGCTCTTTGCTCCCGGGATTGATCGGCTAACCAGAGTTGATCCCCTTCAAGACCCAAGCTGATTTTGTTGCGACCTACCTGCCGATTCCATGCGGTGCCAAGACGCAGGAGGTGCGTATTGAAATCGTTTTCTTCGAAATAATTCCGCGTATAGAACTGCGTTTTCCATTTAATCGCATTCTTACCGGCCTGGTATGCGTAACCTGAAGCGGCCCCGATTGATTCAATAAACCCGTCTTCGAGCGTGGTGGCCGCTGTATCTGGAAATAACCCTAGATTATCTTCATAACCCGCTGATAATGAGAGGAATGCTTGCCAACTTTTTGGACGGGGCTGGGTGTTACCCAACTTTTCGAGCTGAGCGTAGGCGAGTTTAGAGAGTTTGGGTTGCGCGCTATTGCTGGCTACTAGATTGAAATGGTGTCTTGCCGTCGCTGAGTCGTCTTCTGCCAACGCAATTAACCCCAGATTGTAATGGGCTAAAGGCGACTGCTTCGTGCCTATAAGCAGGGAAAACGCTTGTCGAGATCGACCGTATTCGGCCAGTTTGTAGTAGACCACGCCAAGGTTGTAGCTCAGGGAGAGTGATTGAATGCCTTTACGCCGGGCGGATTCGAGCAAAGCCCTTGCTTGAGCGAGATCGCCTTGCTGAAAAGCTTGCACGCCAGAACGAAAATCCCGCTTGCCATCTGCAAGGTTGCTTGCTGCAGCCACGGAGCACAGGCTCAGGCCAAGAGCAAAAAACAGAGATTTAGTGAGGTGAAACGACAAAAGCAGATCCCTTAATACTGGCAAGGTGCGGGCGCATTAAGGGATAGCTTATCGTATAAGCAGTAAGAAAGAGAAGGTGCTTGTGGATCGCAAGTAATTTGCGTGGTCGATCGCGATTATCAGGGCGTTGTTGTTTGAGGAAACTCTACTGGCGTATCGATAGGTAATTCCAAACCCGGATCCGGAAGATTGTCCGTAGGCAGCTCGGTGTCGGGCAACTCCGGTTCCGTTAGTTCAAGTTCAGGTAATTCAGAAGGCTGTTCTTCGGGTAGTTCCAGTTCGAGCGCATCTCGTGTTTCCCGCGCTTCGGCCGCAAGAGACTCCTGCGTTTCACGTGCTTCGTTCCTAAGATCATCGATCTCCAGTGCTTCAAACGAATCGCCAAGCGTAAGCTCGTTGACGGAATCGGGGAGTTCCATCTCCTGAACAAATGAATCGTCCAGCGATTCGTCGTCCAGCACCATTCGCATGGTCACGTCCAGATCTGGCTCAGCGAGGGCTGCTCCGGAACCTAGCGCGAGGCTCAGTGCAACGGCTGCATAAATGAGTGGGTTTAGCTTGGTCATCATGTTGACGGCTCCTTTGTCTTGCCGATGTCCGCACGGAAAGTTTTCCTTTTGTTGCCATCATCAAGATGCGCAACCAGCGTTCCTGCGCCCGGGAAAAGTACATTCAGCGGAAGCGCCAGCAAGTTGTCTCCCGGCTTGAGATCCACCTTCCAGCTCACACGGTGTCGGCCGGGGAAGGGGGCCAGCTCCATATTCGGAGGCAGCTCCAACGTAAGTGTGACATTTTCAACCGCGTCGTGAGAATTGAACGCCAGTTTAACCGTTTGCTGCTTAGGCGATGTAGCAGCCACTTCGCTTGAAGAAACCGATTCCTGGGCTATCACAGGAGCGCTCTCTGGGGCTGGTGCAGAAAGCTCACCACCGATAAATACACCAACCACCAACGCAGCTGCAATAGCGCCACTCCAGGCAGGAATATGCCAGTTCCGGTTGCCGGTTTTTGAGTCGCCCCCCGTTGCCGCTGCAAGCACCCGGGCTTCAAAATCACGGGAAGGTTCCGGTATCGCCATGCTTTGCATGCCTGACTGAAGCTCCTGCGCTGCACGCAGAGCCCGTGCGCATTCAGGGCAGGCCTCTGCGTGTTGCTTCATCTCGGCCGTAAGGTTGCAGTTGGCTTCAATGTCTATGTTGGTAATAAAAGTTTCGCAGTTCATTTTGTCCACCTTACTGAAGCTCACGTTGCCCACCTTCAAAAGGTTCCAGTTCTGCTTGTAAAAATTTTCGAAGCGCAGCCCGGGTACGATGTAATCGCGATTTTATCGTGCCAACAGCCACCTCCAGAACCTCTGCAATATCGTCTTGCCGCCAATCATCAACATCATGAAGCAGTATGAGTGTGCGTTGGTCTGGGGTCAGTTGGTTCAGAGCTTTTGTCAGCGCGACGTTGTTTGAAGCTTCTGTCAGGCCGCTGATCGGGTCAGCGGAATCACTTGGCAGTGTGTCCAAATACGAAGTTGCCGATTCGGTGTCGTCCATCACGCTGGCATTAACCTCTCGGCCTGCCGGGCGTTTGCGAATCGAATCAACAAACTGGCGGTATAGCACCCGGTTTAGCCAAGGCCGTAACTGATCGATGGTCTCGAGTTCGTCCAATTTCGAATAAAGCTTTACCACTACATCCTGAACCAGGTCTTCCGCATCATGCTGCCTTCCGGTCAAACGATACGCGAAGGCGTACATGGCTTTCAGATGCGGCTGGACAAGACGTTCGAAACGCTTGGATTTGGACTGGCGAAATGGAAGCAGGGCCAATCGGGTACCTCGGTGATGCGCCGTTGGAAATGACAACAGGGCAGTGGTTATTTTAGTTCTGAACCTATGTTACCAGTCTGGGCGGTTTGTTGGTATCCGGATAGTTAAATTTTTTTTGGTAAGTTTTGTGCAGGTATTCAATGGGTTAACCGTAGTTTCGGCTATTCCTGATTAGAAAAACTTGAAAAATTGGGAACCTTTGGCATTAGACCAACGTGGGGGCTACTAAAGGCGCATAAGACGCCGAATTACAAGAAACCCCGAGGTATAAAAACTATGTTCATCCGCAATGCCTTAATTGCCGCTATATCTACGGCTTCACTGGGACTCACTGGCTGCTTGGACAGCGGTGGTCAAACCAATAAGAACGCAAGCCCGGATTACAAAGTTAACGGCGGACCCAGCATAGAGCGAGGCACCCACCCTTTATTTGCTCCTCTGAACACAGAATTCGTTATTCCTAGCGACGCACTTTTTTACCTGAGCGACGTTGATGACGGAACCATGCTGAACGGGACGGACCCGGCAAACCCGGTTACTCAGGGTATTGGTTTCCTTGATGGTGCTTCTGTTCTCGCCCCCATTGACGTGAAGATCAGTGCCAGCCTGGATGCAGGGCAAACTCTGGATGCGAACGAATTTGTTTTGACCGAAGACGGTAAAACCATCCCGAACCCGAATCAGAACGTTTTCCTGATTCCGGTTGATTATGCCGGTGGCGATCCACTGAAGACAGTTGACGGCGAAGCTCCGGGACTGACAACGGCCGCACAGTACCGCCAGGCGCTGCGGTTGCAAGAAGCGGGCGATACTGCGGGCGCGGAAGCCATCTTTGCTGAACTTCGCGCAGAAAAACTCCGCGTTGAGATGCTCGATATCGACGGTGGCGCCAATAACCTGATTCGCATCCTGCCGCTGACCCCACTTGATGAAAAAACACAGTATGTACTGGCGCTGAGTGACTCTATTGTCGATGCCGAGGGCAAGCCCCTGGTTGGCTCCGTGACTTATCAGAGCGTTGCTGACCCTGATCGCGTGCTGTCCAATGCGCTGTATCAGCCGTTCCGGGATGCTATGTTGCCGGCACGCAAGCTGGCGGCCGATTATTTTGACTTCAAGCGCGAGCACGAAGCGTCAGCACAATTTGCAGCGACCTTTGCCGACATTCCTTACGCCACCATGATCACCACCACGGCCGTGGATGATGTGCTGTTGGCCAACGCCGCTCCGGTTACTTACTACAAAGAAATGCTGACCATCGAGCAGCGTAAGACCGAGCTGCAAAAGCTATTTGACGGTTTTTATAACCTCAGTGGCCAGGCTCTGGCGGACGCTACACAGGCAGAGCAAAGCCTGAACGCATCACTTTATTCCAGCCTGACCACGTCGAGCAGTCAATTTTATGACGCGGAGTTGGCCGCAATTCTGGAAGCGGCAAATGCCCAAGGTGTCGCTGTTGCCTATGGTGACGTAATCGTGAACGCCGAGAGCGATCGCCGTTTAGCTCATGCGATACAGGCGGCCGCCGCCAAAGCGAGTGACGACAATATAGATATCTCTGCCGAAGCGCAGGCTATGGCGAGCGCTGCGGAAGCACTGCTCGACACGCCCAAGGCAAGAACCGTGAGTGTTTTCAGTCAGCGCACCGGTGGTGATGTTAATCCTGCTTTGGAGCAAGATCCCACCGGTATAACGCCGATAAATATTCGTGTTTACGAGGGTGAGATCACTCTGCCGTATTTCCAATCGTTGCCGGTTGATGGTGATGGTTCAGTACTGAAGAACAATAGCTGGGCACCAGCGGACTTTAGCGCTGACACCTCACTTGAGCAGGCTCCGTCTGATCGCATCAGTTACCGGTTCCCGTTTGCAGCGAAAACAGCTGACACCACGGTGCCGATTGTGGTCGCCGCTCCGTCAACGACATCAGCAGTGCCTGCAAACGGTTTCCCGGTGATCATCTATCAGCACGCTGCCACTCAGGACCGCTCGGCCATCCTGCCGATGGCGACGGCCGCAGGTCTGACCTGTATCTCTAGTGCAGCTGACGATTGCTTTGTGACCATTGGTATTGACCAGCCGTTGCACGGTATTTTTACCGAGAACGGTGGCGCTGTAGGTTTGAGCCCCATTTCGACTCAGGCAGGCGCATCGGCAGACGCCACTGAACGTCACTTCGGGTTTGCAGCTGACGCGGAATTGAATGCTGTACCAGCTGCGAGCCTTGAAGAGCCCGGTTCCGGTGATCTGTTCCTCAATTTTGCGAACTACGCCAACACCCGCGACAACATGCGTCAGAGCGCGCTTGATCTCCTCAACGTGAACGCATCGTTGCAGAACATCGAAGACGCCATCAATGCTTGCTCAAGCACTCCTGACTGCTCAAACGGTTTGAATATCGACACCAGCCGTGTCTATTTCATGACCCACTCACTCAGTGGTATGGGCGGCGCGGCAGTGCCTCACCTTACTAACGTGGCAATCGACGAAGGCAACAATACCGAGTTGAACCGCATCCAGGCTTCCGTGTTCTTTAATACCGGCGGTAATTTCACGCGCTTGGTCGAGAACTCGCAGTCGGTCGCACCCCGAGTGTTGCCAGGGTTGGATGACGCATCCGATGGCTTGCTGGCACAAGGCCGTACCGAGCTGAACATTTACTTCAACGTGTTCCAGTCGTTGTTGGATTCGGTTGATCCAACCGCGTTCGCACCGTTCTACAAAAACCAGCCGGTGCTCCTGACCGAGATAGCGGGTGTCGCAGACGATCCTGAGCGCCCAACCGACAACACGATTCCGAACGCTGCCGATGAGCAGGCTGCTCTACCACCGCTTGAAACCACAATTGCGGAAACCGGCTTCGTTATAAAAGGCGAAAACATGCCTTTGGCAGGTACGGATCCACTCGCAAAAGCGATGGGTGCGGATGCTATCAAGGTGAACAACAATACCTTCCCGGTCATTACACGCTACACCGAAGGTGCCCACGGTAATCCGATATCTGCAGGAACGAAGAGTGCAGAAGCGTATTCCTCAAGCGCCGTCTTTACCGAAATGACCGCACAGATGTTGGAGCTGTTCACCTCAGCAACAGCGACGACAACGGCAACGGTATCCGTAACAAACGGCTGCGTCGTACAGAGTGTTGAAGAAACCGACTGCGAGGGACAAACCGATTCGGGTAAAGATTCTGACCAGCCTTCCAACCCAGATGACGGAGGCGATGAAGGCGGAATTGGCGACATCATAGGTGTTCCCCTGGGCGGATAAAACGGGGCATCGAATTAGTAGCGCCGCCACACCCGGCGGCGCTCAAAACCTCTCACAACGACAACGATAACCATGGCGTGTTTCCCGCTTGGCGGGAGCGCTTGCGCCAAAAAATGTGCGGAGTAATTGCAATGACAATAAAAAAGTCCATTTTAGCGAGGTCTATTCAGCTAGCGC
Source organism: Marinobacter litoralis (assembly GCF_016427555.1). Lineage (GTDB taxonomy): Bacteria > Pseudomonadota > Gammaproteobacteria > Pseudomonadales > Oleiphilaceae > Marinobacter > Marinobacter litoralis_A. The sequence goes on along the minus strand of NZ_JAELVS010000008.1, from coordinate 86,881 downwards.
TGACGACCCAGATCGCGTGCCTTGCGCCCACCGCAGCCGCTTTTGATTTCAGCTTCTACGAGATTGATGCGTCGTTCAGCACCACGCTGACCGCAGGTACAGCTTACCGTTTGGAAGATCAGGATCCTGATCTGATCTCGCAAGGTAACCTGGGCCCCGAATTTGCTTACAGCGACACCGGTGCGTCTTCCAACAACTTCGATGACGGTAACCTCAACTTCAAAAAAGGCGATCCGTACTCGACCATTCTTCGTGGCCGCAGTGAGCTGTTTCTGGACTACGTGCCCGACAGCGATGTACTGACTCGTGTCGGCTTCCTCGGACGGGCCAGCTACTACTACGATTTCGAGCTTAAAGATAACGAGCGCGCTGTGGATCCGGTCGGTCAACAGCGTGAGCTGAACTCCGAAGCGAAAGACAACGCCTCCGGTATTGACCTGCTCGACGCCTATATCTTTACGGACTGGCAAGTCGGAGATGTTCCGGTTGCGGTTCGCTACGGTCGTCAAGTGGTCAACTGGGGTGAAAGTACCTTTATCCTGGGCGGTATAAACGCGATCAACCCAATCGATGTGCCCGCGTTTCGTGCGCCGGGTGCTGAATTGAAAGACGTGCTTCTGCCGGTAGAAATGCTGTACACCTCGGTTGGTTTGACGCCTGAGGTCACACTCGAGGCGTTTGTTCAGACCGACTGGGAACCGTTCCGGATTGATGACTGCGGCACGTTCTTTTCGACTGCCGACGTAGCGGCCGATGGATGTGGCCCGGTACTGCTGGCAGGCCAGGTTCCAGACAGACAGGCGTTTGAAGAGGGCTTCATTGCGCCCCGAATTGGTGACAAAGAGCCCGGTGATAAGGATCAGTTCGGCGCAGCGGTCCGTTGGTATGTTACCGAGCTAGAGGCCGACGTGGGCTTCTACTACACCCGTTATCACAGCCGCCTGCCGTACATCAGCGGTGTGGTGAACAACCCGGCTTCGCCTGAAGGCAGCCAGATGCGTGACGACACCAAGGAGGACTCGCGTTTCCCGAGCTACTTTATCGACTATCCAAAGGGCATCGATCTGTTCGGCGTGAGCTTCAACACCACGCTGCCCACCGGTACGTCTCTGGGTGCGGAGTACAGCTACCGCCCGAACATGCCCATTCAGTGGAATACCTTTGAGCTGATCTACGGCGGTCTGCAGCAGCGCGGCCCGGATGGTCAGGTGATCAGTAAGCTGGAACAGCGTGAGCAGGCCAAGGGCGGCAACTACGCAGGCAAAGCCGTAGATGGCTATGACCGATATGGCGTGTCGCAAGCGCAAACAACGCTGATTCATTTTATCGACCAGATCATGGGGGCAGACCGCTTCATCATTATTGCTGAACTGGGAGCTACCTACGTACACGACCTGCCTGACTTGTCCGAGGCCCGTTACGGCCGCTCCGGCATGTTTGGTGTCGGCCCCGTACCGCTGGATGGCCCAAGTTTCTCTGGCGACTTCTGTAGCCAGGGCACAGACAGTGAGAAACGCCTGAACATCAATGCGACCAACTGCACCAATGACGGGTTTACCACGGACTTTTCCTGGGGCTACCGCACCTTGTTTGTCTGGGACTACCCAAGTGCTTTTGCTGGTGTGAACCTGCGTCCCAAGTTGTATTTCTCTCATGACGTGAAGGGCTACGCACCGGACCCAGGCGGTAACTTCAAAGAAGGGAACAAGACCGTAGGGCTTGGCTTGGATGCTACCTATCAGAATGCCTATAAGGCTTCCATCAGTTACACCAACTATTTCGGTGGCGACTTTAACGAAACCAACGACCGCGATTTCGTGGCCGCTTCAATCTCTTACGCATTTTAATACCCGGGAACTCAAGGAGACCTTACCCATGAAAATGATACGAACATTCTTATACAGTGCTGTAGCCAGCGCTATGTTGGCTGGAGGCTCGGCTTCTGCCGCCGTGTCTCAGGATGAAGCAGCCAAGCTGGGTGATACGTTGACCCCGATGGGCGCGATCAAAGCTGGCAATGGCGATGCCATCCCGGCTTGGGACGGTGGTTTGGTAACCCCGCCGGCAGCCTACAAAGACGATGGCCGTTACGTTGACCCGTTCCCGAACGACAAAGAGTTGTTCCGTATTGATCAATCCAATGTCGATCAATATGCCGACAAACTGACGCCTGGTCAGGTCGCGATGATCAAAACGTACGACAGCTATTTCATTCCGGTATACGAAACCCGTCGAACGGGTGCCTATCCGGAAGTCGTTCAGGCTAAAACGAAAGAAAATGCCACCAACGTCTCGCTCATCGAGAGTGGCAACGGCCTCAGTAATTATCAGACGGCCATTCCTTTCCCGATTCCCAAGAACGGTCTTGAGGCAATCTTCAACCACATCACTCGCTATCGCGGCGGCTCAGTGACCCGTAACGTTGCGCAGGTCACTCCGCAGCCCAACGGTGATTTCAGTGCGGTCAAGTTCACAGAATCGTTCACCGAGCGAGTTCAGTTGAAGGACTACGATCCGTCGGAAGACGCTAACGTGATGTTCTACTTCAAGCAGACCATCACAGCTCCATCTCGCTTGGCGGGTAACGTGTTGCTGGTTCATGAAACGATCAACCAGGTTAAAGAACCTCGTCGTGCATGGTTGTACAACTCAGGCCAGCGTCGTGTTCGTCGTGCTCCGAGTGTCGCCTACGACGGTCCGGGTACAGCGGCTGATGGTCAGCGTACGTCCGATAACCTCGACCTGTATAACGGTGCGCCGGATAAGTACAACTGGGAGCTTAAGGGCCGCAAAGAGCTTTACATCCCTTACAACTCCTACCGTATGGCGAGTGAAGATCTGAGCTACAAAGACATCATCAAGCCAGGCCATGTCAATCAAGAGCTGGCTCGCTACGAGCTGCACCGTGTATGGCATGTGACCGCCACTTTGAAAGACGGTGAGCGTCATGTGTACAAGAAGCGTGACTTCTACATTGACGAAGATACCTGGCAGATCGCCGTGGTTGACCACTATGACGGCCGCGACAATCTGTGGCGCGTAGCGGAAGCTCATGCCATGCAGGTGTATGACGCCCGCATTCCGGCATACGCCTTTGAAACTCTGTATGACCTTCTGTCTGGTCGCTACCTGGTAATGGGTATGACCAACGAAGAGAGCGACCCGTACGCCTACGGTGTTGAGCGTAGCTCACGTGAATACACCCCGGCAGCGTTGCGTCGCGCAGGCGTTCGCTAATAGCGTGACAGGGTGAAATGGGCCCCGGTTGACTCAAGTATGGCCGGGGCCTTTTTTTCAGGGTAGGGATGCAACAATGTACATACTCGATATAGAAGCAAGTGGTATCGGTGATGACAGTTACCCGGTTGAGATAGCCTGGTGTCATGTGGACGGATCTCAGTCCTTTTCGACACTCATTAATCCTGACAGCGTAGAGAGCTGGGTAGGGTGGAGTGATGAAGCAACACGTCGCGGGTTAGCCCGGCAAGAGTGTTGTGAGCGAGGAGAGCCAGCGGCCTATGTTGCCCAGAGAGTATCCCGCCTGTTAACCGGCTATCCGGTATTTTCGGAGTCCCCGGCTCAGGATCAAAAGTGGTTGGATGCACTGTTTTCTGCGACAGGAAAACCCAAGCCCGTACAGTTGATGCCGTTAGCTCGCGCTGTACCGGCGTCGAAAAGATGTGCGTTGAACGCCCGTCTGACATCCCGTAGAGACGCTCTTAATGCCGCGGCCAACTGCCTTCTTCTATGCCGCGAGATCAGGCAGGTTAACACCTCAACCAAACCAGAAAAGCACCACCAAAGCGTTTTAGGTTCGTCCCTTAAGTGGTTGAAAGATTTCTCATTCGCAACCTGAAATCCGCTTTTTTAACCTCATCATAAAGCCCGTTCTGCTATTCTTCCTTGCATCGCAAATACTTCCTGGCCGGAGCGCACACTTCGTTGTACTGAAGGTTGCCTCTGTTTCAACTGGCTGCGAATACAAGGACTTTCCTATGAACAAGCCTGGCTTGCTGGCATTAGCAATGTCGATTTCCACCTTGCCGATGACCGCGTTGGCGAGCATTACGGCGGCAACGCTGTATCCTTCTCATGCCGAACTCACGTGGAACGAGACCGAGCAAATTCGTGCAGGAACCGGCACGATCGAAATCAAAGGCCTTCCGTTAAGTCTGCAGGACCAATCATTGCAGGTGATGCTCGACGGTATGCCGGATGCAACGCTGCAGCAAGTTCAGATAACCCGAGCAGAGCGCGAGGAATTCGTTGCCGAGGAAACCCGCCGAATCCGGAAAGAATTATCGGAAGTGACCCTGCGCATTCAGGAGCAAAAGGACCTCATCAGCGCCTGGGAACAGCAAGTCAAGCTGATGGATCATGCTGCTCAATCGCCGCACGAATTGACCGCATCAGAACTAAGCGATCTGGCGATAGCTTTGAAAGACACAACTCTGGCCGCTCTTAAGGAAATCCGCCAAACGCGCGTCAGCATGCAGGACGATATTGCGTTGAAAGACCGCCTTACACGGGAGCTCGCCCAGACCACACAAAGAGCCAAAGCCACCAAAAACGTAACGATTCACTATCAGGCACCCGAAAGCGGCGCCGTGCAAGTCGAACTCCGGTTTCAGACCTCGGAGGCCAGCTGGCGGAGCGAATACAATGCGCGCCTGAACACCGAGGCGGATTCTGGTGGGGCGCTTACATTAGAGCACATGGCCGTTGTCCACCAGACAACGGGATCAGACTGGAACGATGTACAACTCCAGCTTGCCACGGCAAACGCTCGCAGGGGCACGTCGATGCCAAACGTGTATCCCTGGATTGTAAGCCCCGGCAAAGAGCGTTACCAAGCCAAGATGCGCGCCCCGGTGGCGGAGATGCAGGCTGGGTCGGCAATGGCTGATTCCGTAACAGTCGAGCGAGCCAGCACGTTTACGCAAAGTTATCGATTGGCCGGGAAGGTTCAGGTACCAAGTGGTGCATCAGGGCATCGTTTTAAGGTGGCTGACCACGTATTGCCGGTTGAGGTAGCGGTATGGGCGGCACCTGTGCTTGACCAGACCGGCTATATTCACGCAAAAGGAGAGTTCAACGGGAATGTTCCCATACCGGCCGGGCTTGCCACGCTATACCGGGATGGGCAAAGTGTCGGCCAAACCCACATCGGTGAGCTCGCCGATGGTGAAACGGTTGATCTGGGGTTTGGTGTTGATCAAGCGGTTCGAATCAAAGTGGTTAACGAGCTGGAACGAACCGGTGAGGAAGGTATTTGGAAAAGCGAGAACGTGCAGCGCCGCCAAAATCGATTTGACATCACAAATCATCATGACAAACCGGTTCAGGTTCGGATCTTTGACCGACTGCCTGTTTCCGAGCAGGATGTGTTGACGGTCAAGCCGCTGGAAATCAGCGAACCGGTACAACGTGACTATGACGACAAGAAGGGCGTTTTGGTTTGGGATCGTGAAATCGCGGCAGGCGAGACCAAAAGCGTGAAATCAGGCTTCGAGGTGAGGGTGCCCGAAGGGACCTCTCTGCCGCCCTTGTAGCCCAGTACATCATTCGCGGTTATCGATAACGCCGGTCGATCCGGCGTTTTTATCGTTAAATCAGGTACATTCAGGCATTATGCCCCATAATTACGTTATTGCTCCCCTCGCTTAGGTTGTATGAATACGCATGACAGTCATCTCTTGGAACGAAAAAGGATTTGTGAAGTCAGCCCTCATTACTGGGTTGGTTTGCGTATTGGTATTCACTCTGGCTGTGTACGGTGCATTGCGGTATCAAGCGGCTCTGCAAACCGACGACTTGAAGGTTGCAGAGCAGGCAAAAGCCAGGATGACCGCCGGGTTACTGGAGCAAGTATTTGAATACACTGCCAGCGACTTGTTGGCGATTGCGAACTTACCTGCAACCGTTCGCTTTAACCGATTCAGGAATGCCGAGTGGGAAGAGGCGCTCCAGCTGGTGTTCAAGGCCCAGTTGGGGCAAAAGCCCACCTACAGCCAGCTTCGCTTTCTGGATGACGACGGTTTGGAATTGGTGCGGTTAGACAAAAGTGGTCGGCGGGTTCTCAAAAAGTATGACGATACGTTGCAGCACAAAGGTGGGCGCTACTACGTCATCGAAACAGCGGCTCTTGCCGAGGGCGACGTCTATGTGTCGCCGCTGGATCTGAATGTTGAAGAGGGCCAGGTTGAAGTTCCTTACACGCCGATGATCCGTTTCGGTACCCGGATTGTGGATGGAGCAACCGGCAATCAGGGTTTGGTCATTCTGAACATGAAAGGTCAAACGCTTCTGGACACCTTTGATACCGGTATGGCCGGCTCCTATCCCGCTTATCTTCTGGACGCTGAAGGGCACATTCTTGCAGGGCCCGACCAAAATGACGAGTGGGCCTTTATGTTCGGTTTGCCCTCGTCTTTTGCCCGGGAGTACCCCGAAGCTCTTTCGGACATCATGGAGGGTGATCATGGCTGGATAGAAACAAACAATGGGCTTTTTGTGTACGAAACCGTCCATCCGCTCAAGTCGTCCAGCGGCGGTGCCGAAGCAGAACAGTACACCTGGAAAACGGTTTCATTCATTCCAAGCGCCGCGCTGCCATCTTCGGCATTGATGAGCCACTCCTGGGTTATAGGCTTCTACATCATTGGCGTGTTCCTGACGCTTGTCATTTCTTTCTATACCCACTTTCTGATTCACAAAAGGCGTGAGCTTCGCCGAGAAAATGAGCGACAATCCAAGCGTTTCTGGAAAATCTCCAGCGTCTTGGGTGATGGCTTGATTGTCATGGATAAACACGGTGTGCTGACGTACATGAATCCAGAGGCGGAGCGCATATTGGGGTGGGACGCCCGCGACCTGGTTCATAAACAAGGGCACGAGGTATTCCACGTTCATGAACAAGGCGACCCCAATTGTTCCGTCATGGACGTCATGAAAACCCGCCAGCTTTATCGAAGCAAAGACGAGGAGTTTCGGCGCAAAGACGATTCGACCATACCGGTCATCCTCAATGCAGCGCCGCTTACCAGCGACACCGGTGAGGAGGGTGTGGTTATCTCCTTTCAGGATTTTTCGGAGATCAAGGAATACCAGGAAACCATTCATAGCCTGGCCTTCCAGGATAGCTTAACAGGCCTTCCAAACCGTCGCGTTCTTGAAGATCGCATGCAGTTGGCCATCGCGCTGTCAGGCCGGCACTCACGCCACTTCGGACTGATGTTCCTTGATCTCGATCACTTCAAAGAGGTCAATGACACCTACGGTCATGATGCCGGAGACATCTTGCTGAGAGAAATTGCAGAACGTCTTGAGCGGAATGTACGTGAGACGGATACCGTAGTGCGGATGGGTGGCGATGAATTCATTGTACTGCTACCCGAAGTATCGTCTACCCAAAACGCAATCGTGGTTGCTGAAAAGGTTCTTCATGCCGTATCGCAGCCAGTAGTGCTGCCTCTAGGTGTCGCCCGTGTGGGCGTAAGTATCGGAATTGCAATCGCAAGAGGCGCAGGCTTAACCGTAGAGGGTGTCATGCAAACAGCGGATAAGGCCATGTACGAAGCCAAGCGCAGGGGCAAGAATCAAATCTTCGTCAATGAACAGCTAATGGCCGACGATGACCGTGACGGCCAACGTTAATTTCTTTGTTAGATTCAGGAATCCTTCATGAGTGTTCTACCGTTCGAAAGCCTTGCGTGCCCGCTGGATGGCATGTCTCTTTGCCGCGAAGGGAAGAGCTGGCGGTGTGAGAACGGCCACAGCTTCGATATTGCAAGGCAAGGGTACGTGCATTTGCTGCCCGTGCAGAAAAAACGCTCCAAGGATCCTGGAGACAGCAAGGCAATGGTTGCTGCCCGTCAACGATTCCTTGAAACCGGCCTGTATCAGCCGATTGCGGATGCGGTAGCGAACGCAACCTTAAAAGATGTGCCCGCTGAATCTACCTTACGCTGTCTCGATGCGGGGTGTGGCGAGGGATATTATCTCAGGCAGCTTGGGTTGGCGGCCGACGGTGTTGATTTGTCTTTGCTGGGGCTCGATATCTCCAAATGGGCGGTTTTGTCGGGCGCCCGGCAAGATCGGCGAGCTAGCTGGGTCGTGGGCAGCAACGCCAACCTTCCGGTTCTTCCCGGCTCTCTGGATCGGGTGCTTTGCCTCTTCGGTTTTCCGGTGTATGCGGAATTTGCCCGGGTACTTCGGCCGGGTGGCCGATTGATCCAGGTGGACAGCGGGCAGGATCATTTACGGGAATTAAGGGAAATTATTTATCCAGAGGTTCGTGCGGAATCAAAGAAGATTGCCGAAGCCCCTGAAGGTTTCCAGCGGATAGCGAGCGAAGACATACGGTTTCCCATGCACCTTGCCGGCGCGGAGCCCATTGCGGACTTGCTTGCGATGACCCCTCATTTATACAGAGCCAGTCAGGAGGGCAGGGAAAGGGCGGCCGCCCTCGATTCATTGTCCCTCACGGTTGATGTTTGTCTTCATACCTTTGAGCGCGAACCGTGAGTTCGGCGGATTTCAAACCGATGCAATTTCTTCGGCCGTGAGAGGGCGGTACTGGCCGGGAGGTAGCGTGTCGCAGAGTTGAATCTTGCCCATTTGCTCTCGATGCAGCGAGGTGACTCTGTTGCCAACGGCATGAAACATGCGCTTCACCTGATGGTAGCGGCCTTCGTAAATGGTTACCCGGGCTTCCCGCTCGTGAATGTTTTCGATCTGCGCGGGCGTTGTAGTGAGTTGCTCGTATTCAAACCAGATACCTTCTGCAAAGCGCCGGTGTGCCTCTTCCGTGATCGGGTGTTCAGTGGTTACGCGATACACTTTTGGAATTTTGACGACCGGTTCCGTTAGCCGGCGAGACCAGTTGCCATCGTTCGTCAGAATCAGTAGGCCAGTGCTGGCCCGGTCCAGGCGACCCCCTATATGCAGATCGTCATGAAGATTGGGGGCAATCAGCTCAAGTACGGTTGGATGGGTATCGTCGATGGTTGCGCTCAAATAGCCCGCAGGTTTATTGAGCATGAGGTAGCGAGAAGGCCGGGCTTGCTGAATGGTTTTTCCATCGACGGTGACCGCGCAAAACTCGCTGACGTCTTGCTGGGCATCCCGGCATAGATGACCGTTTATAGCCACGCGCCCGGTGGCAATCAAGGCGTTAGCGCGTTTTCGACTCACGCCGTTTTGATTGCTGACAATACGGGATAACTTCATGTGGAAAGGCTGTTTAAGCGCCCGTACCCTTCGCTTTCAGGCGATAAAACTCTTCAATAACCTGCTCCATAGCCTGCGGGCAATATTCCCGAAGGCCGCCAAGCATGATGTGTTTGGAAACTTCACCCACAGGTTGACCGTGCGACAGCAGATCGTAATCCAGCGTCACGTTACCGCGTTTGCCAGCCGCTTCCAGTTTGGTGTTGCTCAACTGCAAGTCCGGATTAGAGGTGTCCAGCTGCTTGAGCGTAAGGCTCATGCTTTGGTACATCACCATCGGGCGATCCGGATTGAACATCACACCGTGAGACTCCATCAGAGGTTTCAGTGTGTGAGGAAAGTTTTTGCCGGATGTTGAAACGTAGCAGCGGATAAATTCTTCGATGGCGTTTTCATCGTGGGTTTGCTCGCCGCTGCGGCTCACTTCAATGTAGACTTTTCCCGCCTCATCGCATGCTTCTATCGTACCATCTGCGCTTTCACGAAATTCCAGTGGCACCTCAGCGCCCAGCAGGTTCTGAAATTTGAAGGTCATAGAGCTGGACAGGCCAAACCGTGACAACACGATGGCAAACAGAAGATCGCCCGGCACGCAGAAGCGGCGTGCATCCACATCGTGGATTGGATTGAAGTCTTCGGCTACTTCCTTGGCAAAGAGGCTCGCCTGACGCGCTGTGATGATAATGCGTTCATTCTCGATAGAGTAAAAGCGGTCTAAAAACATAGTGTTCCTTTAATCAGTACCGGCTTCCGCCGCTTGCAGACGTTCCTGGCGATCTCGTTCTTCTTCCTTCGCGGATTCGATGATCTCGATGAGTTCATTTACATCCGCTGCTTGGGTATTGTGTTCAAAACAACCGGTAAGTTCGGTGTGCGGGTGAAGGTCTCCCGCCTCATAAAGCGCCCAGATTTCTTTACCATAGTCGGTATTTAACAGTTCGGGAGCAAAGCGCCCGAAATAGCGGCGCATGTTGTCGATATCGCGCTCTAGCATTCGCTCGGCGTTATTGTTTCCCGAGGCATTAACCGCTTGGGGTAAGTCGATGATGACCGGGCCTTCCGGATCGACAAGAACGTTAAATTCGGACAAGTCGCCATGGATCAATCCTGCGCACAACATACGAACCACATCGGATATAACCTGGCTATGGTAAACCTTAGCTTGCTCCGGTGTTAGTACCACATTGTCTAATCGCGGAGCCGCTTTTCCGTCTTCATCGGCGATCATTTCCATCAGAAGTACACCGTCAACGAAGCCGAAAGGCTCCGGCACTCGTACCCCGGCTTGCGCAAGACGGTAGAGGGCATCAACTTCCGCGTTGAGCCACGCATCTTCCTGCTCTCTCTGGCCGTAACGGGTCTTCTTGCTCATCGCCCGAGCCCGGCGGCTGTTTCGTACTTTTCGGCCTTCCTGATATTGAACCGCTTGTTTGAAGCTACGCTTCTTCGCCTCTTTGTAAACTTTTGCGCAGCGCACGCTATCACCGCAACGCACCACGAAAACTTGAGCCTCTTTCCCGCTCATTAACTGATACAGCACTTCGTCTACCATACCGTCATCGACAAGGGGCTGTAATCGCTTAGGTATCTTCATGGGGTTATGTTATCCGATAGTTTCTGCTGTGGTTGCGCTGGTCGGAGTATGTCGAGAGGGAAGGGGGATTATAAGCCATATACGCAAAAAGGCAGCCGAAGCTGCCTTTTTAAAACGCTAGAGGGCTGTAAATTACAGACCTACTACGTTTTCCGCCTGAGGACCTTTCTGGCCCTGAGTTACGGTGAACTCAACCTGCTGGCCTTCTGCCAGAGTCTTGAATCCGCCGCCTTGGATGGCGCTGTAGTGAACGAAAACGTCAGGGCCGCCTTCGCGAGTAATAAAACCAAAACCTTTGGATTCGTTGAAAAACTTAACAGTACCGGTAACAGTAGACATATCTTTAATCCTGAACTCAATCATTTTAATGGCTGTCTAATCGACTTTGTAGTGTTAGATCAGCGGGTTGTGCGGAAACAAAAAACTTGCGTGATCAAAAACAGGACGATGCACTACTGATGACAACAGGATACGTCTTATTGATGAATGCTTTGCTAAATCTTTCCAACGATCAGCACTGTACCCGTACTGGATGAGTTTGCAAAGTTTTTTTTGATAGGCAATAACCCATAGCGCCACAGCGGTCGCCACGCCGTTTATTTGGGGTATCCGGTGATTTTGCGAATCTTCCGGTACAGGGGTTGTAAACGGTCATACATTTCCAGATACACATCCGAATACAGTTGCTCATATAGGGCGGAGGCTTCGTTCGATGGTTCAAAAACGTCGCCCACTCGTGTCATCGCACGCACCGCCGTTTTGAAATCAGGGTGTAAGCCCAAGCCTACCGAGGCATCGATCGCAGCGCCCAGGCCTGATGTTTCGTAGGTGTGTGGTCGCTCTGCGGGAAGCCCGAAGATATCTGCGGTTAGCTGCATGGCAGCGTCACTTTGAGAGCCGCCGCCAGCCACCCGCAAGCGCTTGATGGCTTTCCCATTCCGTTTTGCGAGCCTTTCTTTTCCTTCTCGCAAGGCATAAGCCAAGCCTTCCAGAATTGCTCGATAGATGTGGGCGCGTGTATGCACATCACCAAAGCCGATAATGGAACCTTTGGCTTCGGGCCCCGGCTGGCGCACACCAGGGCTCCAGTAGGGTTGCAGCATCAGCCCCATAGAACCCGGGGGCACGGAATTGACCAGCTCGTCGAACAGCGCTTCGGCTTCGATGCCCTTTTTCTCGGCGATGCGCTGCTCGCGCAAACCGAATTCCTGTTTGAACCAACTCACCATCCAAAAGCCCCGATAGATCATCACTTCTGACGAGTAATGGCCCGGTAGTGCAGAGGGGTAGGGCGGCATCAGGCGGGTTGGCTCGACGTATTTACGGTTAGTGGTATTGATCGTGGCGGTTGTGCCGTAACTCATGCACGCGGTGTCGGGCGACAGGCCGCCGGAACCGAGGATCTCGCATGCCTTGTCTGACGCAGCCGCGATAACGGGCAAGCCTGCTGGCAGCCCCATATGTTCGGCGGCTTCCGGAAGTAGCTCACCAAGCTTTTCTCCGGGCTTGACCAGCTCCGGTAACATGCCGCGGGTAATCGGGGTGATCTGCCACTTAAAATCATGTTTGCCCGCCCAGCGATGTTTCTTGTAATCAAACGGCAGGTAGCCCACCTGGCTACCGGTAGAATCCCGGTATTCACCGGTTAGGCGGTAGTTCAGATAGCCTGAAAGCAATAAGTATTTGTAGGTTTTCGCCCAGATGTCGGGTTGGTTTTGTATGATCCAGTTGGCTTGTGTTTTTTCCCGAAAGCGTTTGATTGGCTCTTCGGCGCCGATCAGTTTGAACAGGGCACCCCAAACACCCTTTACTGGACCGTCTACTTTTGCGTGTCGTTGGTCCAGCCAGATGATGGCGGGGCGGAGAGGCTTTCCGTTTTTGTCGAGATTAATCACCGTACCACGCTGAGTCGTTACGGTTACGCCCAGAACCTGCTTTGGCTTGGCGGTGGTGCTCTGCCACAGAGCCTGACAAGCCAACCCCATATTGTGCCAAAAATACTCCGGGTGCTGTTCGGCCCAGCCCGGCTGTTCGGAGAAGTAGGGTTCAATCTCCTGTTTGCCTTTGCCGACCAGATTTCCTTGTTTGTCGAACAACAGTGCACGAACACTTTGGGTGCCATTATCGATGGCTAAAATAAGAGCGTCATCTGCCATCTCATGCGCCTCCGGTTGTTGGCAAGCTGTAGGATTGGCGGTACAGCGTCAGGTAGCGGTCAACTTCCTGCTGCCACTGCGTATCACTCCAACCAAGCAACGGCTGGCAACGTTGCCGAAGTGCTGGAAGAAAAGCTTCAGCACCTTTCGGCAGCACCAGCCCAAGTCGCGTTCTGCGAAGCAACAAATCATCCAGATGAACAACCTGCTCACGGGTGCAGGCCCACTCCAGCTCTGCCCACAGCGTTCGGGTGCCATCCACATGTTCGCAGGTTTTTTCAGACAGCATCGACGCGAGATCTTGACCGTAAAAGCCTTTCAGTCGATTCCAGGTGAGTCTGCTTATATTCTCGTGCCTGTCGATCCCGGAAGGCGCCGTGAAAACACGAGCCTGGGTGTCTCTTAAAACTGTTTCATTGCCATCGAAGGCGGCGATTAACGATTCCCGGGCAATTTGCCGGAAGGTTGTGAGTTTGCCGCCGGCCACACTGACCAAGCCGTTGTCGCTCCGCAGCGCATGTTCGCGGTTTTCTTTGGAAGGTGATTTGCCTTCGCCGCTGGTCACAACGGGGCGCACACCTGCCCAGCTCGACAGTACATCCTGTTTTTGGATGGACGATCCGGGGAAAAGCTTCGATGAGACCTCCAGCAAATAGGCGACCTCTGTTTCCGTGATGCTGGGCTCAACATTCAAACCGGGGCTGTGATCGAGATCGGTGGTGCCAAGCACGGTTGTGCCACGCCAGGGAAAGGCAAATACCGGGCGGCCATCCTGCGGATGCAGCAGCGAAACCGCACAGGTAACCGGCAGCCGAGGCCACGGAAGCACCAGGTGGCTGCCGCGTAGCGGACGGATGTGCAGGGGCGTATCGTGAGGACCTTGCTTTTGCAATTGGTCTGCCCATGCTCCGGTGGCATTGATAACACGCTTGGTTTGAACGTGAATGCTGCGTTCGCCTTCGGGTGTTAGCTCGATACCGCTTACATGGCCATTCTGGTCTCGGGTAACCGCTGTAGCGGCTACGTAGTTCAGGCATGTAGCGCCTGCTGCCTGTGCTTCGGCGATTAAGCGTTGCACCAGGCGGGCATCATCGGTGAGTGCATCGGTGAACCGACTGGTGGCAATCAGATTCTCGTTTACAAGCCCGGGCACCCACTGCAGAGTTTCTCCCGGGGTGAGCCTTTCGCGTGTCCGGACACCCGCGAGCTTGTCATACACGGCCAGCAGAATCTGGAAAATACGCGGTCCCGGGAACTTGCCTTTAAAGTGAGGCATCAGAAACGGTAACGGTTCAACCAACCCGGGTGCTTCTTCCATCAGGCGTTGGCGTTCCCGCACGGCTTGGCGAGTCAGGCCAATGTGTCCACTACCCAGATAGCGAAGGCCGCCGTGCACCATTTTTGATGAACGGCTTGATGTTCCCCAGGCGAAATCCTTCTGTTCGACCAAAAGCGTGCGCAAACCGCTGCCGGCGGCCTCTCTGGCCGCGCCCGCCCCGGTAATGCCGCCACCAACAATGACCACATCGAATTGTGCGTTTTCACCCAGCTCTGCCAGGATTTGCTGCCGCGTCTTAGCCATTTTCCTGTCAATCCACTAGCGTTGTTGGATTCAGGCGTTTTTCCGGGTCGAAGCTGGTGGTCAAGGCCCGAATGGCTTGCATGCCCAGCTCACCTTTTTCTACCGGCATAAAGGGCGCGTGGTCTTTGCCTACGCCATGCTGGTGGCTGATGGTGCCGCCGTTCCGGACGATGATTTCGGAAGTGGTGTTTTTCAGGTGCTTCCAACGCTCAAGCGTTTCCTGGTAAGTATCCGCAACGCGAAACACATAGGTGGTGTAGATCGAGCAACCCTGGCCATAAAAATGGGATAAGTGCGTGAAGACGTGAGATTTCTCCTGCTTATCTGCGAGCCCGGTGCGCAGGTTGGTTTCGATCTTTTCCAGCAGGCTGTCAACATTTTCCCAGTCGGTGGCTGTTTCAAGCGTATCTACGGCGTAGCCCATCTGCCAAAGTGCTTCTCGAAGGTAGGGCATTGTGAAGCGTTTTTCGGCCCACTTAGAGCCCAACTTTGTGCCGGTATACACGCCGCTGTAGTCCTTGCAGACTTTGCGAGCTTGCTTGAGGCTCGCCGACGCTTGCTCTTTCGAACCTGTCACGCCAAAGGTCATCATGCACTTACCATCGTCTGCACCGCGCAGCGACAAGAACTTTTCCAGAAGGCTGATCAGGCCCGGGTGACCGGCCAATGCCAGCTGGGTTTCCGTTTCAATCGCGTTACTAAGCCGTAGCATCGACAGCTGAATGCGGTTCTGAACCAGCATGCGGGCCGCTGTGCGTGCTTTTTCCCAATCCGGAAAAAACACAACATGGAAGCGTTCGTGTTCGGGCAGGCGGGTGATGCGCGCTTTGACTTCCGTAATCAGGCCAAGACGACCCTCTGAACCCAGGATCATTTCACGGATGTCGGGGCCGGCGCTTGAAGCTGGTATAGTTGGGATATCAAGGGTGCCCTGAAGCGTTTCGATGCGGCCCCCTGCAAAAAGCTGTTCGATGCGGCCGTATCGCAACGATTGTTGGCCGCTGGAGCGGGAGGCCACCCAGCCGCCAATCGTGGACAACTCGAATGATTGCGGGAAGTGCCCCAGCGTATATCCATGAGCGCGCAACTGAGATTCCACAAGAGGGCCAGGGGTGCCCGCACCGAATGTAGCCAGCTGGCTTTCACGATCAAGATCGATCAGTCGATTCATATTGGCCAGGCTGACCGTAAGTACAGGTTTACCCTGATCAACAGGGTTGATATGCCCGGCAACGCTGGTGCCGCCGCCGTAGGGGATGAGGTGGACGTCGTTATCCTGGGCGTACTTCAGGAGTTGTTGAACGTCAGAATTGGTGTTGGGCAGAGCAACGCCGTCGGGAAAGGTTCCAATCTCGCCGCTGCGCATGGCCAGCCAGTCTGGAAGGCTCTGACCACGGGCATGGCGAACCCGGGTTTCGGCGCTGGTGTCGATCAGCTGTTCCAAACCGTCGAGGCCCGGTAAGCGGGATTCGGGCACCTTGGCACAAACCTGCTCCAACGTGCAGTCGTTCAGCGCGCTGGCTTGCCCGATACGTTCCGCCAGAAAGTCCTGGCCGCCCTCCGGGATATCCAAGTTGAATTTGTCATCGCCCCAACCATTCCAGCGTCGCATGTATGCCTACTCCATGAATTATAAGTTAGCGGCATTCTATAGAGTGGTGGGCAAAGGTGTGTGTCGGTGTGCGACAAGTTGACTGTCATTTTGCGACAGCTGTCGTAAAAAGACGGTTCAGGGAGTTAGGTCGCGGCTTAACCGGTCATTGAGATCCTGCCAGCGCTCGAGCTTTTTGGCGTCGCCAATTCGTGAACGTCCACCGGATTCTTGATTCAGCCAAAGGCCGTCGCCGTTAAAGCTATATACAGGTTCTAAATCAGTACGTTGGTCAGCAGGCTTAATCTCGTTTATCAGGTTGTCGAGCACCAGAGGAACTGCACCCGGGGTTTCATACCAGGCCAACACCATGTGGGCCTGGTTCAACTCAAGGGCTTTAACGTACACGATCCGTAATTGCTCGTCGGGAACGCCCATAGCACGCAAGGTCAGATACTTTGCAATCGAAAAGTCTTCGCAATCTCCGCCGTTTGTGGTCAGTAATTCAATAGGGGTTGCCCAATAATCCTCCTCACCCCAATGCCGGATGTCACTGACGAAGCGAACACGATTAAAAAATGAATTGACCAGTTTAAGTTGCCGGTCGATCGGGGCATTAGCGGCAAGCGCGTGCAGCCGCTGCCAGTTCTCAAGGCGCTCATGGGCCTCCTGGCCAAAATCCCTGAGGACATAACTCATCAGTTGATCGCTGAGTTCCAGGGCGCTGGCAAAGGTTACTGCTAATAGTAAAGGCAAGATAAAGGAACGGCGGGGGCGGAGTGTGGCAGCCGTATCCATCATGGGCCTCAGTTATTGTTCCGTAGCCGCTGGCGCAATTGTTCAAGGCGCTTCCGGATGTCTTCTCGTCTTTGTTGCTGGCTGGTGGATTGCGGGTCAGGCGCTTGCCGTTGTGATTGCACTTGTCTTTGTGGGGTGGGTGCTGCGGAGGACTGGGCTGTATCCTCTCCGGCCATGAATACACCGGTACTTTTTTCTGCTTCAGGG
Source organism: Marinobacter litoralis (assembly GCF_016427555.1). Lineage (GTDB taxonomy): Bacteria > Pseudomonadota > Gammaproteobacteria > Pseudomonadales > Oleiphilaceae > Marinobacter > Marinobacter litoralis_A. The sequence goes on along the minus strand of NZ_JAELVS010000008.1, from coordinate 69,722 downwards.
AAGTACAGGTTCTCCAGTTTTCCCTGCCGCTCAATAATCACTCGATTCGGGAATACGGTCCGCAAGGTCGCATTACCGGGCAATGGTTTGCCCACAAGGTATGCCTCTGTATTGCCCTTGTCGTCTTCGATCAAGGCGCTCCCCGGGAATTCGCCATCCGCCGCCAACACACCACGAAGGGAGAGCCGGAGATTGGTTTCAGGCAGGTTTTCAGTGTTTGCGCTGGGTGCTTCTGTGGTTGCAGAGGGGCTGCCAAACATGGATAGGCTGGCGAGTTTTACGTCCGGGATGTTGTCAGCAGGCTTTGTGGAAGACTCCATTGCCTGCCGGGCCACGGGTTTTGAGGCCTGTTGTTCGGACTGCCAGAACTCATAGCCCTGCCAGGCGGTAATGCCAATCATGCCCAGCGCAACTGCAATAGTAAGCATAAGTGATATCTGTTTCGGTGTGGCTAGCATCGGCAATCCTGAACACGAATGGTGCGAACTTAAAAAGCCCACAGGTTATCAGACTCAACGTAATTAGTGGCAGTATAGTGTACAGAGTTGTTTAGTGGTTCCCATTCCTGTGGTAGCCTTTTTGAATGCAACAGTATGGCAGGTTGGGATAACACTGGCCCTATAACAAAAACCAGTGAACAGACGGATTTAACGAGGGAAAGTTGATCACCGAAACCGAAATGCAGCCGCAAGATGCGCCGCTGGGCAGGCTCCCGTTCACATTTGCCAAGCGTAACGGCGTAATTCTTACCCGGAACGAACAAGGCGAACCGGTGATCCTTGTTCGCCCGGGCGCTTCTCACACTGCGCTTGCCGAAGCCAATCGGGTGAGTGGTGGTCGGGCCCGTTTTTCCACCATCGAGCCCAGCCAGTTCGATGAAGCACTGAATGCGGCGTATCAAAACGATTCCGCGGAAGCCATGCAGATGGTTGAAGGCATCGGCGACGATATGGATCTGGCGTCGCTGGCCGATTCGGTGCCCGAAACAGAAGATCTGCTCGAGCAAGAAGACGACGCTCCGATTATCCGGTTGATCAATGCGATCTTGACCGAAGCCGTTAAAACCAGCGCCTCAGACGTGCACATCGAAACCTATGAGAAACAGCTGGTCGTTCGTTTCCGCATTGATGGCGTGCTCCGTGAAGTCGTTCAGCCCAAGCGCGCGCTCGCGCCTCTGCTGGTTTCACGCATCAAGGTTATGGCTAAACTCGATATTGCCGAGAAACGAATTCCGCAAGACGGGCGAATTGCTCTGCGAGTTGCCGGCAGAGAGGTGGATATTCGAGTGTCTACCATGCCGTCTTCAAGCGGAGAGCGTGTTGTATTGCGATTGCTCGATAAACAAGCCGGGGCTATTCGCCTTGAATCGCTGGGGATGGGCGAAAACGATCTGAAAACATTGCGCAAATTGATTCACCGGCCCTACGGGATTTTGCTGGTCACCGGGCCCACCGGTTCCGGTAAGTCAACCTCGTTGTACGCCGGCCTGCAGGAAATCAACGACCGCAGCCGGAACATACTCACGGTTGAAGATCCCATCGAATACAACTTGCCGGGCATTGGCCAGACCCAGGTAAACCAGAAAGTTGATATGACCTTCGCACGAGGTTTGCGGGCCATTCTTCGCCAAGACCCTGATGTGGTTATGATTGGTGAAATTCGTGACCTTGAGACGGCAGAGATCGCGGTACAGGCGAGTTTGACCGGTCACTTGGTGCTGTCCACGTTGCACACCAATACCGCCGTGGGGGCGATTACCCGCTTGATGGACATGGGTATCGAGCCATTCCTCATATCGTCCAGTTTGGTGGGAATTGTCGCCCAGCGTTTGGTGCGGGTGTTGTGTGACCAATGCCGTGAACCTTACATTCCGACGGAAGAACACTGTGAATTCTTGCAGCAAGACCCCGCCAACCCACCTACTATTTTCCGGGCGAAAGGTTGCGAACACTGCAACCAGTTGGGCTATCGCGGCAGGGTAGGTATCTATGAGGTGGTGGAAGTTACCGAGGCATTAGGCGCGCAGATTCACAAGCGGGCAGGCGAGCTGGAGTTGGAACACGAAGCCCGCAAGCTCAGCCCCAGTATTCACGCGGACGGTGTGCAGAAAATTCTTGATGGCGTTACCACTGTAGAAGAAGTATTGCGCGTTACCCACCGGAGCAAATAACCCATGCCAGCATACGAGTACAAAGCGCTGGACCCGAGGGGTAAGCAAAAACAGGGCGTTGTAGAGGCAGACGCAGCAAGGGCGGTTCGCCAGCAATTGCGGGAAAAAGGGCTTACACCTTTGTCGGTGGAACCTGCGGTCGAGAAGCAAGCTCGAAGTAACCCGTTGAGTAGTCGCGGCTCCTTATCCGCCGCCGACCTGGCGTTGGTTACCCGCCAATTGGCGACGCTGATTCAGTCGGGCATTCCCATCGAACAAGCTTTGAGTGCGACCGCCCAGCAAACCGCTAAACCCCGAATCCGGGGCATGTTAATTGCCATTCGTGCAAAGGTGATGGAAGGTTACACGCTGGCAGACAGTTTTGGGGAGTTTCCCAAAGCATTTCCGCGGCTCTATCGTTCGACCGTTGCTGCGGGTGAGCATGCAGGGCACCTTGATCTTGTTCTGAACCGATTGGCGGATTACACAGAGAGCCGGCAGGAAGCCCGACAGAAAATCCAGCTTGCCGCGATTTATCCGATCATCCTCAGCGTCGTTGCCATCTCTATTGTTGTGTTCCTGTTGACCTACGTGGTACCGGACATCATCGAAGTCTTCCTCAAACAAGGGCAGGATTTGCCTGGACTGACCATGGCCATGTTGGCTGTGTCGGATTTTTTGGGTGATTTCGGTCTCTATCTTCTAATACTGTTGGTGCTGGGGATCATCGGTTTCCGGATCGCGCTAACCAAACCTGGATTTCGGTTGAAGTTTCATAAGCAACTGCTTCATTTGCCGTTGTTTTCAGGTATGGTTCGAGGAGTCAATACGGCCCGATACGCCAGCACCCTGAGCATTCTTACCACCAGTGGTGTGCCATTGGTGGAGGCCATGCGCATTGCCGGTGAAGTATTATCGAACGATTTTCTTCGGCAAGAACTACGTGAAGCAGCTCGAAAGGTGAGTGAGGGCGGTTCGCTCCACCGCGCTTTGGATCAAACCGGTTATTTCCCGCCGATGATGCTGCACATGATTGCCAGCGGCGAATCCAGCGGTGAACTGGATAGCATGCTGGAGCGCACGGCACGAATGCAGGAAAATACCTTGCAATCGAAGATCGCAGCCATCGTTGGCCTGTTCGAACCGATGATGCTGCTGATCATGGGCGTGGTTGTGCTGATCATCGTCCTGGCTATCATGCTGCCGATTCTGAACATGAGCAACCTGGTGGGTTAACGAGAACCCACAAGGCATCAGGCGTTCCGAACGTTTTAACACCAAGAACCAAGAGCAAATGACGAGTGACATTATGAGCAACAATCTGAACCGTAAATTCGCTGCTGCAAAGGGCTTCACCCTGATCGAGATCATGGTGGTGATGGTCATACTGGGCCTGCTGGTCGCCATCGTAGCGCCGAACATCATGGGCCGAAGCGATCAGGCGAAAGTAACCGTTGCCGAGACTCAGTTGAGCAACATCGCCAATGCGCTTGATCTGTACCGGCTGGACAACAGCCATTATCCATCCACCCAGCAAGGGCTGGAAGCGCTGGTGCGCAAACCCAGCGGTAGCCCGGAGCCTCGCAACTGGAACCCTGACGGTTACCTGAAGGCGGTACCGGAAGATCCTTGGAACAATGAATACCAGTACGTTAGCCCCGGCACGGAAGGCCCTTACGACCTGTATTCATTCGGATCTGACGGTCAGGAAGGCGGCGATGGCGATGCCGCCGACATCAGCGTTTGGAATACCGAGCAGTAATTGATTGTGAACCGCAGGGCAGCTCATTCCGGCTTTACGCTGATCGAGATTCTGGTTGTCCTGATCATTGTCGGGCTGCTGGCTTCGCTTGCCGTCTTCAGCATGGGCGGCAGCTCCCAGCAGCGTGAGCTGGAAAGCCACGTCCGCGAACTTTACCTGCTCATGCAGACTGCATCGGAACAAGCGGTTCTCAATAATCTGGAACTAGGGTTGTTGCTGGAAGAAGACGGCTATCAATTCGTCGCATTTCAGGATGAGTCCGGTGAGTGGAAACCCTCCGGCGAGCGTCTGTTCCATCAACGAACCTTGCCCGAATGGCTGTCGCTCACGCAATTCGTAGAAAGTGATGCCCCTCGACTGAGCTCTTCGGAAGACAAGCTGCGCCCCACGATTGTGTTTTTCTCAAGCGGAGAAAGCACACCGTTCGAAATCGAGTTTACCCTTGCAAGCGACAGCGACCTGGTTCATATCCTTGCCTCAGACGGCGTTTCTCCACTTGAGTGGCGCCAGCCTGGCTCAGGTGACGAACAATGATAAAGCAGCAGGGGGGCTTCACGTTACTTGAGGTGCTCGTTGCACTGCTTGTTTTCAGCCTCATAGCGACCACCGCTGCAGAGGTAGGCAGCCAATATATATCCAGTTTTGAACGTGTCCGAGACAAAACGCTTGCAGGCTGGATTGCGGAAAACCGTATTAATGAACTGCGTCTTCAGGAGACGCTTCCCGGCACCTCCGAAAACTCTACCGATACCGATTTCGGTGCGTATCGCTGGCAAGTGACTACCGTTGTTCAAGGCACTGCAGATCCGTCGATGAGACGGGTCGAGGTCACGGTCGCGAAGTACCTAGGTGACATGGATGAGCCTAACCCTGTGCACTCATTGTCCGCTTTCTTGGGGGCGAAATGATGCAACCGACTGGGGGCACAAGGGCACAATCGGGTTTCACGCTGATGGAAATGCTCATCGCCGTCACCATCACCGCCATTATTGGCCTGGGGGTCTGGCAAGTGGTTAGTAGTGTGGTCAATTCCAGGGATCGGGTGAATGCCTTGGCGGAGGAGTTTGACGGGTTGCAAAAGGCCATGCTTTTACTGGAACGGGATATCACTCAGGTTGTGAACCGATCCGCCAGAGATGTCTACGGTGATTTTAAGCCTTCACTTACCTCCCGCGACGATGCCTTCGAACTGCTGCTTACACGCCAGGGCTGGCGCAACCCATTGGGATTGCGTCGAAGCGGATTGCAGCGTGCGGGATGGGAGTACACCGGCACCGAGCTTCGGCGGCGTTACTGGCCGGTTATAGATCAAGGTCAGGATGAAGACAGTCGGGACATATTACTGCTGGAAGATGTGAAAACGCTCGAGATCCGGTTTTTAGATGAAGACGGCAAATGGCACGATAACTGGCCAACCGATCAGGCCTTGGCGGCAATGACACCGGGCCAGAGGCCGGTCATCACACTGCCGGCAGGGTTAGAAGTGACGCTTGAGCACGAACGGTTCGGAGACATTACCCGGCTGTTTACCTTGCCGGATTTCTCCCGGGACCAAGCGCAGGCCGTGGTAAATCAACAGGAAGAAACCGAGCCAGACGGGGCGGCAGAAGATTCCGGTGAAAACGCGACGGGTGGCGGGGCATGAACGCGTTAAGGCCCATTCGAGGAAACCGTCAGTCCGGTGTCGCACTGATTATGGTGTTACTGGCCATGGCGTTGGTGGTTCTGCTTGCCACAGGGATGACCAAACAACAAAGCTTGCGGATTTATAAGGCCGGGCACTATCTGGCGCAGCAGCAGGGCCACAGTATAGCCTTGGGAGCTGAGGAATTTGCCAAGAGAATACTCATCCGCGACTTCGAAGAAGATAAAGAAGACGGCACCATGGTGGATAGCCCGGACGAATTCTGGGCCATGCACGCGGCGGTTTTACCCCTTGATGAAAACGGTGTTGTTGAAGTTCAAATTGACGATCTCGGTGGCCGTATCAATCTCAACGATCTGATCACCGAAAGCGGTGCAGTGGACCCACTGACCAAAGACCGGGTATCCCGCCTGTTAATGGCGCTGGGCATCAACGGTTTGAATGTAGACACACTGATCGACTGGATCGATGCCAACGATCAGACTGCAAGCGCCTATGGCGCTGAAGATGGTCAGTATTTAATGGCCGATCCCGGTTTCAGAGCCGCAAACCAGCCATTTGTCTCGGTTACTGAACTAAGATTGATTGAGGGTATGACAGAAGAAATCTATGTCGCGCTCCGCCCTCATGTAACGGCGCTGCCGGTGAGTGGCATTGGTATCAACGTTAACAGCGCTACTGCGCCGGTGCTGATGTCTCTTCACAGCGAGCTTAACGACGCTGAGGCAGAAGCAATCATCGCCAAGAGGGAAGAGGAGCGGTTCGAGGATCTTCAGGACTTTCTGGCTCTACCCGAATTCTCGGGGCTGGGGTTGAAGCGAAACGGCTTGACGCTGCAAACCCGGTTTTTTGAAGTTGTTTCACGGATTACTTACGATAATCGTGTCGTAAATATGGTCAGCACGGTGTTTCGTAATCCGGAAGGTGAGGTCCGAACGGTTCACAGGGATACCGGCCAAAAGAACAGGATCTCCAAGGAACCTTATACTTTCTCAGAAGGATAACCATGTCTTATCGTCTCTATGTGCGGCCATTGTCGCCCTTTGCTGACCCGGAGCAGAGCCCGGACGCCCAGCTATACAGCTGGGTGTTGCACGATGCCAGTGGCGACGCGCAAGCACGGGGCAGTGCCGACCCCAAAAGTGTGATCGAACAGACACTGGCGCAGAACGCACTGGATAAGGTTTTGCTCATTGGTTTGATACCGGGCGACGAAGCCGCCTTTTGCGTCGCCGACATTCCTGCCAAGCAAAGTCGCTTCGTTCATCAAGCACTCCCGTTCGCGGTCGAAGAGCAGATTGCACAGGACATCGAGACGGTTCATTTGGCGCTCGGGAAACAGTCAGATGAAGGTTATCGCGTGGCAGCGATAGACACCCGCCAAATGGAGCGATGGCAAAAGCTGTTTTCGGGTTGGGAACAGGTTCGGCTGGAAGCAATTTACCCCGACGCCGCGCTTTTACCCGCGCCTGAGTCAGGGTGGATGATGTGTCTGGATGACGACTTTGTTTTAATGCAAAGCCAGCGGGGCGAATGGTTAAGAATGCAGGCCGATAACCTGCCACTGTATGCTATGACCATGGCCGCCCCTTCATCGGAGGAGGTGGTTACCGAAATCCCGGTGCAGCTGTACGGCCTCGAAACGGAGTTAGAACGCCAGCAAGCGCTGATAAACGAACTCGCGGGCACAACAGGCCGAGTGAACGTTCAGCAGAAACCTCTCGAGTTTTCGGTGATCGAACTGCTCGCATGGTCTCACCATCAGCATCTTTGCGATCCCGTCAATCTGTGCCAGGGGGCGTTTTCCGTCAAAATTTCCGGTTCCAGCCCGTTAAAACCCTGGAAGCCCCTGATTGCCGTTGCATCACTTTGGTTTGTCATACAGCTCGGCCTTGATATCGGAATGGGGATGTACCACAAGCAGCAAGCGGATGAGCTGAAATCGCAGGCTATGGCGATATACAGGCAGGCATTTCCCTCGGACCGGCGGACCCATGCCGGAAATGTTCGCCGGGTGATTGAAGGGCAGTTACGTGTCGCAGGGGCCCAAGGTGCCTATGTGGATTTTATCACGCTGATGAAATTTACCGGAGATCAATACGGCCGCTTGGCCGGTGCCGGAGCTGTGACGTTCAATTCGATCAATTACAACCGCAATCGCGGTGAGCTGGTCGTTGATGTTCGGGCTGACAGCTATGATCGCCTAAGTCGCTTGCGCAATGGGTTGGCTGATGAAGGCCTACAGGCACAGATTGGCTCTGTCGTTAACGAATCGAGCGGTGCTCGTGGTCGTTTGACGGTTTCAGGAGGGTAACCCATGTTTCAGCGCCTAAAAGATCAACCCGCCATCGAAAAGCTGATTGCTCGATACGACCAATTACCGCAAAGAGACCGTCAGGCTTTGACAGCTCTGCTTATAGCCTTGGCGATTGCAGTTCTGTATTTTGCTATTTGGCGTCCGGTTTCCGATTACCGCAACAATGCCGAAGCCAACCGTGAGAACGCCAGTGAACTGCTAGCGTGGATGCAGGCTAACGAAAGCACCATTCAGCGGCTTGGCAATGCGGGTTCGGGTGGCTCAGCCAACGGGGCGGCAGATCGGCCCGCAGATGGCAGGGCATTGATGGCATTGGTAACTCGGTCCGCCGGCGAGGCGAGCCTCTCTCTTCAGCGTTTTGAGCCGTCTGGTAGCAACGCCATCCGGGTTTGGATGGAGGATGTACCCTATGCCGATGTTGCTGCCTGGTTGGAGCGTTTACACGCCGAGCATGGGGTTCTGATCGATCAAGCCGCAATGGACAGAGGTAACGAACCCGGGATTGTATCCGTTCGGCTGACTCTCGCCATCTGATCAATTGGTTGTTTACACGATTTACAGGAGACAGAGTGTCTAGTTCCCACGATTTTGACCTGATTATTATTGGTGCCGGTTCTGGTGGCGTCCGCCTTGCCAGAATGTCTGCTCAAAAGGGAGCCAGGGTTGCTGTTGTTGAGTCCCGGTATCTGGGTGGAACCTGCGTAAACGTCGGTTGCGTGCCTAAAAAGCTGTTTGTTTACGGTGCCCACGTAAGGGATGAATTGGATGACGCACAAGGTTACGGCTGGAATATCCCATCCGAGGACGTGAGTTTTGACTGGCCGACATTGGTTGCCAATAAAAACGCCGAGATTGAGCGCCTTAACGGCATCTACGGTCGGATGCTGGAAAATGCCGGTGTCACGATCATCGAAGGCACGGCGAGCATTGTGGATCCCGAAACGGTTGCAGTAGGCGATAAGCAATACACCAGCAAGCACATCACTGTTGCGACAGGGAGCTGGCCGGTCATACCGGACATTCCGGGAAAAGAACACTTGCTAACCTCAAATGAAATGTTTTACCTCCCGCAATTGCCGCGTCACGCCGTGGTATGGGGTGGCGGTTACATAGCCGTTGAATTTGCGGGCATTCTGGCGGGGCTTGGCGTGGAAACCACCTTGCTGTATCGCGGGGATTTGTTTCTGCGGGGCTTTGACGACGATATTCGTCGATTCACCGAGCAGGAAATGCGCAAAAAAGGGATAGACTTGCGCTTCAACGTGACCATCGATTCTGTCGAGCCGCATGATGCACTCTACAAAGTGAATTTGAGCGATGGCAGCAGCCTTGAGACGGGCCTCGTTATGGCCGCAACCGGTCGCCGTGCTCTTGTTGACGGCTTGGGGCTAGAAAAGGTCGGAGTCGAGCTGAACAAGTACGGAAATATTGTTGTTGACGACCATTTCCGCACCTGTGTTCCGTCTATTTCTGCACTTGGCGATGTGATTGGCACGCCTCAACTTACGCCAGTTGCGTTGGCGCAGGCCATGGTGCTCAGCCGGCGCCTGTTTGGCGATGGCAAGGGTGACATGGATTACAGCGCCATTCCGACAGCCGTGTTCTGTCAACCCAATATCGGGACAGTGGGCCTGACCGAGCAGGAAGCGGTTGAAGCCGGTTACCGGTTGCGAATTTACCGGTCAGACTTCCGCCCGATGAAATATACCTTGAGCGGCCGGGACGAACGGTGCCTGATGAAACTCGTTGTGGATGATCAGACCGACAAAGTTCTGGGCGCGCATATGGTGGGAGCAGACGCAGGGGAAATTACCCAAGGTTTGGGTGTTGCCATCAAAGCGGGGGCAACAAAAGCACAGTTTGACGCTACGCTGGGCATTCACCCGACCTCTGCAGAAGAGTTCGTCACCATGCGCCAGCCTGTCAGTTAACTGGCAGATCGAAAGGAATCTCGAACCGAAACGAGTTGCCCTGGCCTAGGTCCAGCTCAATGTGGACATGTCCGCCCATTAACTCGATTAGCCTCTGGACCAGGGACAAGTTGATTCCTGGTCCGCCGTATCTGGAGTGGGTGAGGGGATTGTGCAGATTACCCGCGTCCCCCATGCTCGAACTGGAATCCCGTACCGTGCAACTTAACGTTGCATGGCCGGCGTTGACCGTTACCCAGGTTGCGAGGACCGTTATAAAACCGTTTGTGGTGAGTTCAAGAGAGTTATCGAGCAATCCGCTCAACACCTGCCGAACCCTCGGCGCATCGCCAATGACGACGGGCGCCTCGGGCCAATCCCCTAAACAGATAAGCTCCAGTGATAATTCCTGTTGCTCGGCGGCGAAACGGTATGATGCGACGCAATTGGATAGCAGTTGCCGGAGATCAAACGGTTTGGAATCGACCGCCAGCGTGCCACTGTCAAGATGGGCATAATCCAGCATGTCGGAAATAACCGTTAATAAATCCTCAACGGATTTTTTAGCCGTGTTTACCTTATCGGCCTGGGCAGGCGTTAGTGGTTCATTCTCGATGTGACTCATCAACCCGATGACGCCTTTCAAGGGCGTGTTAAGTTCATGGCTCATGGTGGTCAGAAACTCGGATTTAACCCGGCTGGCATGCTCTGCACTGCTGCGTTCGGATTCGGATGCTGCAAGCATCTCATCACGCGTCGTCCTCAGATGCTCCAGATGCTCGGCCAACTGATTGAGCTGATTCTGAAGGTTGACGATTTCCTTCACAGAGCCTTTGCTTGAAACCGGCTCCACCTGATAATTACCTTCAATCAATTTTCCGACACGGTGTCCGAGTTTATGCATGGGCCTGAGCAGATTACCGAGATACAGGTGTACCAACACAACGGTGAGCAGCAACATGCCACCGCCCACCAGCATTGATGACCACCAAATTTCACGAAGTTGCCGCTCCAGTACTTCTGCTTTGACGCCCACCTGAACCGTACCTACACGCAGGATGCCCGTTCCTGATTCCCAGCCGGATCTGAACCATGCGCTACCGTCCCCTTCGCTAAATGACAAAGGCTCCTGAAACACCTCGGCTTCGTAAACCGTAAACCTTGAAGCAGTGAAATCAGACGGCCGTTCCTCCTTTCCAGCGTAGCCAATTTCTTTATCAACCACGTCTAATACCCTGATCCAGTTGGCGTCGCTATGCTGCAACGCGTTGTCGAGTATTTGCCGAAGCGCAACGTCGTTACCGGAAACAATGGCGTATTCAAGTATTGGCGCCAGGTTATCGGCCAGAACCTGACTACTACGCGCCATATTATCGCGAGCATCATCAAGCCGAACCGAGGTGAAATAGAAAACAAGAACCGCAAACATGAGGACTGCGGGCAGAACGCCCAGTAGCAATAGGCGACGAGAAAGCGTGGATTGGGAGCCCGTCCGTTGTCGGTCAGTCATTGGATTGATCCCCGAGAGTTGTTCTTCAGCAACTCATTTACTGCTTCTGAAACGTGAGGGCGTTCCGGCAGCGGGATATTAAGCGAGCGAGCTACTTGCTCGTTCAGGTCTACCTTATAGCTATCCGGGTAGGCAGCGGCGGGAAAGTTTGCGTTCTCACGATAATAAAGAATGTATTGCGCCGTCTTCTCGGCTATGGAACTGAATGGCGCGTAGCTGGATGCAATGGCTCCGGCTTTAACGAAAGCCTGGCTGGGCCCGATTAAAATTTTGTTACGGCGATAAGCGGTAAGAAGAATGTGTTTGATATTTCGTGGGTGGTATATGTCATGGTCGGAGGTTCCCAGAATGAAATCGCCATAACTGAGCGCCCTGATGACGGTTGGAATCAGCTGGTCTTTATCGGTAACGACAAAGACCTTGCCTTCGAGCCCGTAGGCAGGTAATTGCTCGATGAGTTCGTCGTAAGAATCGCGATTCACATAGCTCGCTAATATCGCTACTTTATCAGCCTGAGGCAGGATGACTTTGCCGGTCAGTGCTTGTCGCAACAAAGGAACGTCGTAATAAATGGCGCTGATGTGGGGGTTTTGTTCAGTGGCGTATTTGTCCATGAACTCCCGGTCAACAAAAGTGCCGACGACCACTGCATCCGGGGTGTTGCGATAGGTGCGTTCGAAAGCCTTCGGTCCCATGGTAATAATCGGATGATTTCTTTTTGCCGGAGGAAGACGTTTGGGTAGCGGCTTGAGTTTGAATTCCGGGCCTAAATTCTCGCTAACCAGGTCAGTGAAATATTTGTCTAATGTGAGATTTCCGGAGCTGACAAAGTAGACAGTTTGAGCGGTTTCGCTTTTTGATTGGGCGAGCGTGGTCATCGGCCAGATCAGGAAGACAGCAACCATCACGACCGACAAAAACCCGATCTTCCCTGGCTTCAAAACCTGACACCTGCTTCGATGAAGAACTGGTTGTGATCCTCAATGTTGTTGTCGGAACTCAGCTCATGCTCACGGTTCAGATAGTGTTGCACGGTGAATGCAACTTCAGCCGTGTAGTTCGGTTGGAGAAAGCTTTTAGCCAACCGAAGGTCGAGCCGCTCAAACTGATTGTTGGTTCTGAGGAATTCATCTGCCCAATAGAACGCGGACGAAACTTTAAACTCAGAAGGCAGTTCCTGGATAACGCTCAGGCTGCCAGAGTGCCTTACCGACATACGGGTTAAAAGCCCCGCTTGGTAGTCTTGTTCGCGCGTATCCACGTTGCCGGATTCGTCAAGAATAGGGGGTCCTGTATATCGCGTGTCCTGGTCAAGGTAGCCATAGCTGGCGCGTAACGCTGTGCCCGGGAATTCGAGGGTCGTTTCAACTTCAAAGCCCTTCTGATCGACGGCTACGTTGTTCCCTAGCGTCCAGTTAACAAGCTGTATGACACCGCTCACCATGTCCCGCATTTCATCCTTAAAGCCACGAACTTCGACAGACAGGATGGCGGTTTCAAGGGGGAACTGACCAAAGTAACTGATTTCATGTGAGGTAATACGCTCTTCTTCAAGTTCTTCGCCCAGGGTTAATTGGAAGGGGCTGTGGGCAGCATCTTCGATGGTGATCCGCCTGCCTTCAAGGTCAGCATACTGGGCGGGCCTTACATTCGTCAGCGTAAAACCCGTCCGGGGGTTTTGCTCAAAACTGTCCGGTGTGCGCACCGCCTCCGAATACACGAATCTAAGTGCATGGTGCTGATTGATAATAAAATTCGTCGCCAAACGAGGGGAGAAGTAATCTTCGTCGGTGGTACTCGAGCGCTCCCAGTTTCCGCCGGCGTTCAGGGTCAGCCAAGACCAAGGCGTGTACTCTAAATTGCCGAAAAAACGGGACTTATAATCGTGTACCCGGCCGTTGAAATAGGTTTCGGAGCGCAACGTGTCTTTTCGAAACCCAGCACCGGATACCAGTTTGAGATTATCGGTAAACAGCAGCGTATCCTGAAACTCCACCTCTAAACGGGTGTCTTCGTAATCGCCGTTAATCTGAGCCTCCAAAAGCGTCTCGCCTTCAGTCCGTGCCTGACACGGCGCATCGCCACTGGCGTCTTCTTCGTATAAGGTTGGGCCGCCAGTGTTGCGGAGACAGTCAGCGGCGGCTCCGCCGAGCTCAACCCCATACCGTTCCTGGCGTTTGAAATTGGAGACGCTTACGAGAAAATGGAAAAAATGGTGTTCGGAAGTGCTGTAGTTAAGTTGTGACTTGATGTAATAGTCACGAACATCAATGTCGGGGTGGTCTACCGGCTCCAGGACTCCGCTTTTCCCGCGATCCTGGTTTTTGACCCCATCGATGACCCCAGTCATCAACTCGATATTAAGATCGGGGTTTAATTTAAAGCGCCCATCGTAGGAAAAGAAATTAATATTATGGCCATCATTGAAGGGAGCCTCTTCGCCGCCCTTGATCTGGTAGTCAAAGCCGCCAAACTTCCGTTTTTCGTAGGACAGACGCCAGTCCAGATCCCGGCCTGCGCCGCCAACCGAGCCGAACGCTCTAAGATGATCCCGGCTACCGTGGCTGAAGCTCAGCTCAGTGCCCGCCGTATCTTCTGGATCACGGGTGATGATATTGATTGTGCCAAGAAACGCATTGATGCCATAGGCCGCTGAATTAGGGCCTCGAGCTACTTCGATACGTTCGATAAGCTCCAGAGGAACCGGCATGGTTTCCCAGTCCATATCCGACAGCGTGGCACGGTGTGCCGTTCGCCCATCTACCAGAACCTGCATACGCCGCTGCTCGTAATGCACCGTTCCGTGGTAGGTTACAACAGGTTGGTGGCTACCCACGAAATTAACAACCATACCCGGTACCAGGCGAAACACTTCGTACAAATTAACGATCCCCAGATCACGGATCTGGTCGCCGGTGATCACGGTTGTACTGCCGGGTACCCGGGTTTTAGGCTGCCTTAACCTTGTTGTCGTCAATACTTCTGGAATATCGCTGTCATAGGCAAACAGTGCCCGGTCGAAGGCCGGTTCTGCATCTGCTGCGTTTGCCGAAAACGTGGTTATCAGGCCCAAGGTGCTCAACAGTCCACCGATAACGACGAGACGCGTTTGCCTTGTCGCCAGTCTTGGGGGATAGAACATGCAATTCGTATCAGGCATCGGAGTCGTTCTATAATTGGCGTTTCAGCATAGTTTTAGTTGCATTTGTTCTCTAATCCTAGGAGAACCAAAACCATTTGTCTCTAGAAAGTTTACAGAGACGACATATTTGGAGTGATTACCGTATGAGCTGCTGGGAGATTCTGGGTATTGAGCCGACGGGTGACCGCGAAGCGATTCGTCAGGCTTATGAACGCCAGATGAAGTTTGCGTCCGCTGAAGAAGCTCGCAAATTGGACGACGCCTTTCGCGAGGCAGCGGGGGAGGAAGCCGTGGCAAAGCCGGTTTCGTCACCCGAGCCCCGTGCTGAAGAGATCAGCCAACTGGATGCTCATCAGGCGCAAGTAGTCCGGGAGGTTGTTATCCAGATTAAAGCGCTGATGAACGATTCAGGCCGCCAGCAGGATGCCGGAATCTGGAAAGCCATTCTGTGCGAGCCGCCAGCCGATCAATTGCCCCTGCGCCGCGAAATCGGGCAACAACTGGAACCGTGGATTCGCCCAATGGCAGAGAACGGTTCGTTGCCGCAGCCTGTGGCCCGTTTTTTGGGCGAATGGTTTGAGTGGTTCAGCGTACAGGAGGCGATTATCGAGCAGGAGCAGGCTCAACAGTCGCAGGAATCCGAAGAAAACGACCCACAGAATGACGTTGAACCTCTCTCCCAGACGGCCAATTTCTGGCCAGCGGTAATAGGCTGGATTATCGGATTAGTAATCCTAACCATGATTTTCGGCGGCATGGGCGTTGGCGGCTGAGGCCTGCTCAATCTTTTCCCGGTACTTCTGTGCCAAAATGGCGCCTACGATTACCTGAATCTGGTTGTAGCACATGATCGGCAACACGATCATCCCGAACCCAGGGTGCCCCGAGAACAGCACCTTGGCCATCGGCAAGCCAGACGCCAAACTTTTCTTGGAGCCGCAGAACACCACTGCGGCTTCGTCTTCAAGACTGAAACCAAACTTCCTTACCATCAACGTCGCCGCCAGCATGAACAAGCCCAGCAGCGCGAAGCACAATATAATTGCCAACACGATGGCTTGCACCGGAAGATTCTGCCACAGGCCGCTAACCACGGAATGAGAAAAGGCAGAGTACACGATAATCCAGATAACGCATTGATCGTATCGGGACATAAGAGACTCATTCCGCCCAAGAAATCCGCCCAACCAAGGCCGCATGGCATGGCCCACTGCGAACGGCAACAAAAGCTGGAGCACAATGTCTTTCAGAGCCTCCGCGATTGAGAAATTGCCATCCCCAGAGGTAGACACCAATAAAAGCAGCAGAAAGGGCGTCAGCATCATGCCGAACACATTAGATGCCGCTGCGCTGCAAATAGCGGCCGGGACGTTACCTTTAGCCATCGCCGTATACGCAATAGAAGAGGAGACCGCAGAGGGCAATACCCCAAGATAAAGGAACCCCAAGCCAAGATCTTTTGGCATCCATTCCGGTACGATGTTACTCAGGCCATTAATGGGCAAAACCACCAGGGGGAAGAAAACGAAGGTCAACGCGGTAATCAGAATATGCAGGCGCCAATGGGTTGCGCCATCGATGATCTGTTGGCGGGATAACGCTGCGCCATGCAAAAAAAACAGCAACGCCACCGCCCAGGTACCCAGAGTGGTAAGCGCATCGGCTGCGTTGCCGGTCACCGGTAGAAAAGACGCTAAAACAATTGCACCTAAAAGAAGCAGGGTGAACGTATCAACGCGAAACTTCATGATCAAACCTTAGTCAGTTATTTGAGCCTGGAGATAAAAACCGATAGTCCGCACTATCGACTGAGCGGGTTGAAAATCGGTAGCTAAACGTAAAACCTGGCCAAAGGGCGGTGTTTCGCCCTTGTTCGTCTAGATACCAGGAATGGCACCCCGAGTCCCATACTGAGCCGCTTAAACCTTCCTGAACTACCGAACAAGAGCGAGTTTGGCGATCTTCCCTTACATCCATGGCTGAATCCGGATACTTTGCCAAAGCCTCCAACGCGCTGATGACGTACCTGAATTGAGATTCGAGCATATAGACAATGGAGTTGTGGGCCAAATTCGTGTTCGGGCCATAGAGCATGAACAGGTTCGGAAAACCGTTGACCGTAATGCCTTTGAACGCTTTAGCGCCATCGGACCAGGCATCGTCAAGCAATAACCCATCCCGCCCGGTGATGGTAATTGGGGACAAGTATTCGGTGGCACGGAACCCGGTCGCAAAGATGATGGCATCCGCAGGCCTGTGCTGGCCGCTGGTTGTCACGATACCGGTGTCATCAATATGGGATATACCTTCGCTAATCAAATCGAGGTGGGGCTGATTGATTGCCGGATACCAGTCGTTGGAAATCAAAATACGTTTACACCCGATCTGATAGTCCGGCACTATGCGTTCAAGCTTGGCAGGATCTTTAACATGGGTTTTTGCTTCCTTGATGGCTTGACGCGCGACAAGGTCCAAGAACTTTCTGAACCGGGTGAAGGCCAGAGCCCTGGATTCATTCTTTGTGTAGATCAGCGCTCGGTATAGACGATCCCAGATTGGCAGCTTTTTAAACAAGGTCTGCTCTAATGGGGTAAACGGTCGATCGGATTTGGGTACAACCCAGGCTGCCGACCGCTGGTACAGATCCAGTTTCGATACGTCGGGAACAATTTCCGGAACAAACTGAATAGCGCTCGCGCCCGTGCCGATCACGGCAACGCGCTTACCAGACATATCGAAATCGTGATCCCAGGTAGCGGAATGGAAGGTGCGGCCCTGGAAACGGTCTAAACCGGGAATAGCTGGCATTGCGGGCCTGTTGAGTTGTCCCGTCGCCGTAATTAACACATTGGCGGTATAGGTGTCGCCGCTCTCGGTCGTGACCGTCCACGAATTCTCTGATTCATCAAAGCTTGCACCGGTTACAGCTGTATTGAAGCGTATGTACGGCTGTAATTCATACCGAGCAATACAATGCTCGATGTAACCCAGAATTTCCGGTTGCGGTGCGAATTTACGACTCCAGTCATGCTTTGGTTCGAAAGAATACGAATACAGATGGGATTGCACGTCGCATGCTGCACCGGGATAGGTGTTTTCGCGCCAGGTGCCGCCCGCTTTCGAAGCTTTCTCTAGCACGGTGAGGTCGGTATAACCCGCTTTTAGCAGTTGGATGGCCATGCCAATCCCGCCAAAGCCGGTACCCACAATAATGATGGAGGGTTTTTGCTGTTCACGCCGGGTCATGCTTACTACCTAATTATTATTTTGATAACCGACTATAGCGCTCTACGCGAACAACAAAAAGCCCCGAGCCAGTTTAAAGGTCTCGGGGCCTATTAAGCCAACAGTGCTCTGCAACCAAGGAGTTACATGCTGCTGGCGTTCGCCGCATCCTGGAAGTTCCAGTCAACCGTTCGCGGTTGATGGCTATTCGCTTCGAACAGATGACCTACGCTTGGCACGGCATACCAGAGTTCACCGCGGGTAGGATTTTGCTGTGCAAATTCACCGTGGCTCATGCCGGTTTCCCATAGTTCTGAGCTTTCCCAGCCTTCCGGGGCCAGTTCCAGACGGACTTCGGATCCAATCAGACTGATCGATTGAATGCGTAAGGGCAGACGCGCATGGGTGCTGGGTGAGCGTGACAATTGCACTTCGTGGGGCCGCAGGTAAAGCTGGGCTTCTTGGTCTCCCCGGGTTCCTGGTAATGATACCCAGGCATCGCCCTGAACCAGCTTCTGGCTTTTCACCACGCCAGAAAGCACGTTTACATGCCCAAGGAAATCGAATACGAAACGGCTGTCCGGGCGAGCGTACAGTTGGGCCGGGCTATCGACTTGTTCAACTTTGCCCTGACTCATGACGACCACTTGATCGGACAGTTCCAGCGCCTCTTCCTGATCGTGAGTCACGAAAATACTGGTGAAGTGATACTCGTCGTGCAATGCACGCAGCCAGCGGCGCAGATCTTTTCGGACTTTGGCATCCAGTGCGCCAAAGGGCTCGTCGAGTAGCAGAATGCGAGGCTGTGTGGCCAGGGCGCGGGCTAAAGCAACCCGTTGCTTCTGGCCACCGGACAACTGGGATGGATAGCGATCCGCCAGTTGTGGTAGCTGGATCATCTCCAACAGTTTATCAACGCGCTGCGCAATGTCTTGTTTGGACGGGCGCTCTTTGCGGGGAAGGGATTCCAGCCCGAACGCGATGTTCTGCGCAACCGTGAGGTGGCGAAACAGAGCGTAATGTTGAAACACAAAACCGATGTTACGGTTCCGAACGTGTAGGTGGCTGACATCTTCACCACCGAACAGAATTTTACCTGCATCGGACGATTCCAAGCCGGCAATAATCCGCAACAGCGTGGTTTTACCCGAGCCGGAAGGGCCGAGTAGGGCGGTTAATTTGCCTTCGGGAATATCGAGAGACACATTGTTTAGCGCCTGGAATTTCCCGAAGGTTTTGTTGATGTTCTGGATGGTGATGCTCATGTCAGACACCTCTTGTTTCCGGCGCGGAATGTTCGGATTTAGCCTGTCGCCATTCGACGAAGGCTTTGGCGACCAGCGTAAGAATCGCAATGGCCGCGAGTAGCGAGGCGCTCGCGAATGCCCCGACGATGTTGTAATCCTGATACAGCAGTTCAACGTGCAACGGCAGGGTATTGGTTTGACCACGAACGTTACCAGAGACCACCGATACCGCGCCAAACTCGCCGACCGCACGGGCGTTGGTGAGGATTACCCCGTAGATAAGCGCCCACTTGATATTCGGTAGCGTGATTTTCCGGAATATGCGCCAGCCCGACGCGCCCAGCACCACGCCCGCTTCCTCTTCTTCGCTACCTTGCTGCTGCATGAGTGGTATCAGCTCTCTTGCGACAAACGGGCAGGTCACAAACACCGTGACCATGACAATGCCGGGCCAGGCGAACATGAGCTGAATGTCGTGGGTACTGAGCCAGCCACCAAGCCAGCCGTTTCGGCCATACAGCAACAGATAAAGAAGGCCCGCTACAACGGGGGATACAGCAAACGGGATGTCGATCAACGTGATCAGTAACTTGCGGCCGGGGAACTTGAACCGCGTAACTGACCAGGCCAGTGCCGTGCCGAAAATCAGGTTTAGGGGAACGGTCAGCAAAGCCACGAACAAGGTCAACCCAATTGCGTGCAGGGTGTACTCATCCATGATATTGCCTGCAAGGGTGCTCCACCCAGCGCTGAGCGCCTGGGTAAAGATCACCACCACAGGTATGACCAGAAAGATGGCGGTTAGCAGCATGGCCAAACCGATCAGAGTTCGGCGTACCCACGGCTGATCGCCGACCCGATTTCTATGGAGCGACATCTAACGTCCCTCCAATCGGCGTAAGAAACGGCTCTGCCAAACGTTGATCGCAAATAATAAGATCAGCGACACCAATAGCACCATGGAGGCGATTGCGCTGGCTGCGGCGTAGTCGTATTCCTGCAGACGGATGAAGATCATCAGGCTGGTTACTTCGCTAACGTAGGGCGTGTTACCAGCAATGAAAATAATCGCGCCAAATTCACCGAGACTTCGGGTAAATGACAGTGCAACGCCGGTAACCAGAGCGGGCCACAATGAAGGAAATATCACTTTACGGAACACCCGGCCATCTGACGCACCCAGGCTTACCGCCGCTTCTTCATCTGCGGGCGAGAGCTCTTCAAGTACTGGCTGAACGGTACGTACAACAAACGGAATGCTTGTAAACGCCATCGCAACCACGATGCCGATGGGCGTGAACGCCACTTCGACACCCAGCTTATCGAGCCACTGGCCGTACCAACCATTTTGGGCAAACAGGGTTGCCAAAGTGATCCCTGCTACCGCAGTCGGCAACGCAAAGGGAAGATCCACAACCGCATCAATCAACCGCTTTCCGGGGAACTCGTAGCGTACCAAAACCCAAGCGAGCAACAGCCCGAATACGCCGTTAAACAACGAGGCGGCCAAGGCTGTCCATGCCGTTACTTTGTAGGATTCGATTACCCGAGGGTCGGTGATGGTGAACACGAACTGGTCCCAGGTCATGCCAGACGTTTCCACCACCAGCCCGGTGAGAGGCAGCAGCAAAACCAGACTGACAAAGAACAGGGAAATGCCCAGGCTTAACCCGAATCCGGGCAGGACTCGCTTGCTACGACCGGAAAAGCGCCGCACTGGGGCGACGCTTGTTTGAGCGGATACAGACATTAGAGGCTCTTACCGCCGACGCTGGAGCTGGTCGAGCTTGCCGCCGCTGGCGAAGTGGGCTTTCATAGCCTTTTCCCAGCCTCCGGCAATTTCATCGATAGACTTCAGCTTGAGATCACGGAAGCGGTCAGCGTTCTCCTTCAAAACCGTTTCGTTCTGAACCCGATAGTTGAAGCTGGCCAGCAGGCGCTGGGCATCTTCCGAGTAAAGGTGACTCAGGTACTCTTTTGCCAGCTCTTCGGTACCGTTTTGCTTGGTGTAATCGTCAATCCAGGTAACCGGGAACTCAGCCAGGAAGCTGACTTTCGGGGTGACAACTTCGTACTCACCTTCCAGACGATCCGCAATGTTCAGCACTTCGGATTCGAAGGTCAGCAACGCATCACCGATACCCCGCTCAACAAAGGTGGTGGTCGCGCCACGGCCGCCGCTGTCGAAGACACGGACCTGGCCTAGCAACGAAGCGAGGAAATCATCAATTTTGTCCTGGTCGTCGCCGAACTGGTCCTGCGCAAAACCTAAAGCGGCAAGATAAGTATAGCGGCCGTTACCCGAGGTTTTCGGGTTGGGCATAACCAGAGAAACGTCTTCGCGAATCAGGTCGTCCCAGTTTTCGATGTTCTTGGGGTTACCTTTGCGCACCAAAAACGCCATGGTGGAGTAGTAAGGCGAGCTGTTGTTCGGTAGGCGCTCTGCCCAGTTCTCAGGAATCAAACGGCCCCGAGTGTGCAGAATGTCGATGTCTGTTACCTGGTTGAAGGTGGCAACATCGGCTTTCAGACCTTGGATAATGGCTTGAGCCTGCTTGGAAGAACCGGCGTGAGATTGCTTTATCTCAACGGTCTCGCCTGTTTTTTCTTGCCAGTGTTTCTGGAACTCGACGTTGTAGGCGGCGAACAGTTCGCGGGCAATGTCATAGGAGGTGTTGAGAAGCTCCCGATCAGCGGAAAGAGCTGGCTGAGCAGAAAGTAGGGCAGCGCCAAGTGCGATGCCTTTGAAAAAGGTCTTCATGTAAAGCTCCTCAAAACCTATTAGTTGAATCTGAGGAGCAATTTAACAAAGCTTGCTAAGAACTAAAAAGACTTTAAGAGACTATTCAAATTACTATTTCGAATATGCAAATTAAAAGCGAAGTAGCGCAGAACCCCACGTAAAACCGCCTCCGAAGGCCTCCAGTAGTACAACTTCACCGCGCTTGATGCGCCCATCACGTACCGCTTCGTCCAGCGCCAGCGGGATCGAGGCGGCTGATGTGTTGCCATGGCGGTTTACCGTGACCACCACTTGATCCATCGACATATTCAGTTTTTTCGCTGTGGCAGAGATGATTCTAAGGTTAGCCTGATGGGGTACGAGCCAGTCTATGTCGGACTTTTGCATCTGATTGGCGTCAAGGGTTTCATCAACAATCTTGCCCAGCGTGTTCACTGCCATCTTGAACACCTCGTTGCCTTTCATCTCGACAAACGCCTGACCGGCCTTCACGGCGTCAAAATCGTTGGCAACGCCACAGGGTACGTGCAGCAAGGTTTCATACCGACCATCAGCGTGCAGGTGAGTGGAGAGGATACCGGTTTCTTCGCTGGCTTCGAGTACGACCGCGCCGGCACCATCACCGAATAGTACGCAGGTGGTTCGGTCTTCCCAGTTGAGAATGCGGGAAAACACCTCGGCGCCAATCACCAATGCCTTTTTGCTGCTACCAGACCGTATGAATTTTTCTGCCGTCGCCAACGCATACACAAACCCGCTACAGACCGCTTGAATATCAAACGCCGGACAGCCATGAAGCCCCAATCGCGCTTGCAGAATGCACGCGCAGCTGGGAAAGACCTTGTCGGGGGTGGTGGTGGCGAAAACGATGAGGTCGATTTCCGACACATCGATGCCAGACGCTTCAATCGCACGCAAGGCAGCCTGTTCCGCCAAATCGACGGTCGTTTGGCCGGGCAGAGCAATGTAACGTTGTTCAATACCGGTACGTTCGCGAATCCACTGGTCGGAAGTGTCTACCTTCTTTTCCAGATCAAGGTTGGTGACAACGTTGTCCGGCAAGTACGAGCCGGTTCCGGCGATGCGTGCGTAAGTCATGGGTGGCGTCCAAGGTCAAATGCGATCATTAATGACCTCATGCTAACCTTGCGCCACCGGAATGGTTATTAGCGGTTCGTCTCAGCCCGATTTCAGGGTGTTCATGTCAATCACAAAGCGGTATTTCACATCGCCTTTCTTCATGCGCACGTAGGCATCGTTAATATTGCGAATATCCAGCATCTCCACATCGCAGCTGATGTCGTGCTCCGCACAAAAATCCAGAACCTCCTGGGTTTCCGGCATTCCGCCGATTAAAGATCCGGCAATCACCCGCCGTTTTAGCAGCAACAGTCCAGCGTTCACCGGCGGCTCAATGGCGGAAAGAAGCCCCACAAGAATGTGGGTGCCATCGTGTTTCAGGCACTTCAGGTACGGATTCAGGTCGTGGGCAACGGGAATCGTGTCGAGCAAGAAATCGAACGAATTTGAAACCGCTTTCATCTGGCTGCGATCGGTTGAAACCACCACGTGGTCGGCACCTTGTTTTTTGGCTTCGGCGACTTTGCTTTCAGACCGGGTGAACAGCGTCACTTCAGCTCCGAGTGCTTTTGCAAATTTGACACCCATGTGGCCGAGCCCCCCCATACCAACAACGCCCACCTTATGGCCTTTCCTGACGTTGTAGTGTTTCAGTGGCGAATAGGTGGTAATGCCGGCACACAGCAGGGGCGCTGCGCTGGCCGGATCGAGATTTTCAGGGACCCGCACTACAAAGCGTTCACTGACAACAATGTTGTCGGAATAACCGCCCATGGTGACCGAACCGTCGTGACGATCTATGCCGCCGTAGGTTGCGGTCATGCCTTCATCGCAATACTGCTCAAGCCCGGAATCACAGGCGGAACAGCTACGGCAGCTGTCCACCATGCAGCCAACCCCCACCAGATCACCGCTTTTATAGTTGGTTACAGCGGAGCCTACGGCCGTCACTCGGCCAATAATCTCGTGGCCGGGGACCACCGGATACTGCGAACCGCCCCAATCGTTTTCGACCACGTGAACATCGCTGTGGCATACCCCACAGTAATCAATCTCGATGGCGACATCGTCGTCACGAAGAGCGCGGCGCTCGAAGTTGTAAGGGGCCAATCCGGAATCTTCTGATTGTGCCGCGTAGGCCTGAGTAATGCCCATGTAAATCTCCTCGTTAATTGCATGTTTTTATACCGGGCTCACGGTACTTGAACTTGAATATAGATAACGTCACGTGTAACGAAATGTAAGTCCACCTCAACCATCACCCGGGATGACATGATGAGAGTTCGCCTGACATACACGAAAACCAAGCTTGCTGCGGTTGGTGCAGTTTGCACATTAATGCTCGCCGGATGTATGCCCGGAACCATCGCTACAACAGTGGGCACGGGATACGTGTACGAGCAGAAACAGGATCAAAAATACAAGCACGATGTAGAACGGGCTGTCGATCAATACCAGCAAGATCACGCCAACTCGCCCTGTCAGCATGGCGAAGACCGCATTATGGAGCCTGCCATCAAGATCATCAAAGAACACCGTTTAACCGGTGTAAATGAAGTGATTGAACGTTTGGATACTATTTATAACGACCATTCGCTGCCTGACAATGTCCGTGCCGGGGCGCTGTACAATATGGCGGTCCTGGAATCGCGCCGGAAACACCCGAACAAAGGTAAAGCCAGGGACTATTTCAAGCAGCTCTACGCCGAGTTTCCCAATGAATACCGCTGTATCTTTGTGGAGTCAGATTGGCGAGACCGGATGATCGAAAAGCAATTACTTTTGCCCGGTGAAACTGTGGATTCGTTTCTAGAGGACGCACGCCGCGATGCCGAGCGGCGTCGGGCCCGGTAAATGGGTTAAGCTGCCGGTGTGATCTCGGTGCACCGGCACGCTCACGGGTTCCGTGCTACTTTTGAGGTAAGGGCTGAAAAATCAGTCGTGTAAACTCATCGGAAGCGAGTGGAATCTATGAACCTGATCATCATCGGTGCCGGCATTATGGGGACCACCCTTGCGGTGCTGGCAAAAGAGATGGTTCCCAATCTTGAAGTGACGATTCTTGAGCGTCTGGATGGTCCGGGAGCGGGCAACTCCTGGGCATTCAACAACGCGGGGACCGGCCACGAGGCTAACTGCGAGCTGAATTACACCCCGGTTGACGAAGAGGTTATCTCCGTCGAGAAAGCACTAAAGATTCACGCTCAATTCAATGTGGCCAAACAGTTCTGGGCTTACCTTGTTCGTAAAGGAGCCATCGAAGACCCTTCATCGTTCATCAACCCCACCAAGCATTGCACCATCGTTTCCGAGCCGTCGATCAGCATGTTGAGACTACGCTTCAAAGAGATGTCTGGTCACCATTTCTTTGAGCACATGAAGTATTCTGAAGACTTCGATGAAATCAAAAGTTGGATTCCTTTCACCATGGAAGGGCGCTCTCGGGACGAGAAAATGGCTGCGACAGCCATTGAGACCGGAACTGACGTTAATTTTGGCGCGCTTACCGAACAAATGGCGGCTTACGCGGTGCGTGAGCTAGGTGTTCAAATCGAGTTTGGCACCCATGTCAGGCGGGTGCACAGAAGCCCGGCGGGTCAGTGGCTAATTGAGGCCCAAAACGATGCGGGGCCTGTTCAGCATAAAGCGGATGTGCTGTTTGTAGGAGCGGGCGGTGGTGCTTTCCCCATTCTCAAGAAGAGCTTGTTGCCGTTTCGTAGTCGGTTCACCGGCTTTCCTGTAGGTGGGCGTTTCCTGCAGGCACCGATCACACCGGAGCAAGCCGAGCAATATCGCGCGAAAACCTACGGCAAAGCGGAAGTGGGCGCGCCGCCCATGTCTGTACCGCATCTGGATTTACGCCTGGTGGATGGGCAGCATTATCTGTTGTTTGGGCCTTTCGCTTCCTTTAAGCCAGTGCTTGAAAAAGGCCGCGGCTTTTTCGATTACCTATCTTCATTGCGGTTGCACGACATTCCGGGGTTGTTGAACGTCACGCTCGACCACTTTCCGTTAGTGAAGTATCTGGTATCCGAGAGCTTTAAAGGCAAGAAAAGCATGTTCGCCGAGCTTGAAAAGTTTGCGCCGGGCCTGGGTGATAAATTCGACTGGGCGCCGATCGAAGCGGGGCAGCGCGTGCAAATAATTAAAGACGGCGCTCTGCAGATGGGTACAGAAATCATTGTCTCCACCGATAGAACTTACTCAACACTGCTCGGCGCATCGCCAGGGGCCTCGGTCTCACCGGAGGTTATGCTGCGCTGCTTGGAGCGATTGTTTCCATCGGTTTTAGCGGATGAAAGTGCTGTGCGCAAAAAATCAGAGATGTTCCCTGAAGATGATCTTGAAGTTTTGGCCCGCGACCCAGACCGTTACCGCGAGATTCGTGATTCGGTCAACCAGACATTGCGTATAACCACTCCCTAAATGCAAAACGTGATTCACTCATCGCGTTTGTCGGAGTAGCAGGATCTCACCTTAAACCTGGCAGCAAGCTAAGGTCCATGTCACTATGGCCCGACGTTGTACCTTTGAGCCAACACCATGGACCATAGCCTCCCTAAGTACCAGTTGCTGGAAGATGAAATAGAACAAGGCATCGTGGATGGCCGGTGGAAATGTGGCGAGCGATTACCGTCCATCAGAACGCTGTGCGACCTGCACGGTTGCGCAAAGATAACCATTCAGCACGCACTGCAACGGCTGGAAGCCAAAGGATTGATCGAATCCCGGGAGCGCGCCGGATTCTTCGTCACCTATGAGAAAGAGAAATTCGATACGCCCTGCCGGATGGAATGTATTGAATCACCCAAACCAGTATCCGTAAGCGAGCTGTTCCGGGACATTATGACGAGAAGTGCGGCATTTGATCTGACGCCGAATCTCCACACGGGAGAGATGCCCCAAGGCATCGTCCAGCTCAACCGTTCAATTGGACGGGCATTACGGCGTCAGAAAGGCGATTTCCAATACTATGATGAGCCCGCGGGCGATCCCGGCCTAAGACATCAGCTTGCCATGCTATTAGCAAAAAGAGGCTGGACTGGAGATGCTTCAGAAGTCTGCATAACCTCTGGATGCCAGCAATCTATATTTTTGGCCTTGCTTACGGTTTGTTCTGAAGGCGATGTTGTCGCCGTAGAATCACCGGGCTTCTATGGGGTTCTTCAATTGCTGGAGCAATTGAAATTAAAGGTCATCGAGGTGCCAACCTCCTTGCAAACAGGCATGGATATAAATGCCCTCTCAGACATTTTGAATCAATGGAACGTCCGTGCTTGCGTCGTGCAACCCGCTTTTGCAACACCGGGGGGCTCGGTCATGCCCAGAGCGGCCCGAACGCGATTAATCGAACTCGCTGAGGAGCACGACCTCGCCATTATTGAGGATGATATATACGCCGAAACGGGCTGGGCTGGCATACCGGACACTCTCAAATCTCTGGATCATTCAGGCCGGGTGATTCATTGCAGCTCGCTGTCAAAAGTACTTTCACGAGATCTTAGGCTCGGCTGGGTATGCGGGGGGCGGTGGCACTCTGCCATTCTTCAAATGAAGCTTACCTCGCAGCTCGCAAGTAGTCGTTTTGTTCAGCAAGGTGTCGAAACGTATATCAAAGAAGGCGATTTCGCGGCTTTTCTGCGCAAACTTCGCTTTCGCTTACGAAAGCAGAGAGACCAGTTACTAGAACATTTGGCTAATTGCCCACTGGCGGTGCGGACGACGGCGCCTCAGGGTGGTCTAGCCGTTTGGGTCGAATTTCCAGGAGCGATCAACACAATCGATATCTATTCTAAAGCGCTGGATGAGGGCATCGTCATCACGCCAGGAAACCTCTTCTCAGGGTCAGACAGATTCGGCAATTGCCTGAGAATCAGTTTTGCACACCCATGGGATAACCAACGGACGCGAGCGTTGACGCGCATATTGGAACTGGTTCAAGATCCGTGATGGTTCGCTGTACCTATAAAACTTAAAAAAGTTGTGCCTGTCTCTACTTGTATCAAACCTCCATACTTTCCCGATCAGTTTCATACAACTTTTGGGAAGGTAAACGGTCAATGAATCGACTGATCCCGGTCACACAGGTTACTCCGAGTTCTCCGCGAAGTCGGCCGTCCAACAAGATTTACCCACGTAGCTTTTCAGGTATATTCCGAAAAACCCGCATGAGCGGCGGCGCCATTCTGTTTGCTTTGTATTTTGGAACCGTCTGGTTGAACTGGGGCGAACGGCAGGCTGTTTTATGGGATATCGCAGGCAAAAAATTCCATATATTTAGCGCGACCTACTGGCCGGAAGATCTTGTGTTGTTGTCTGCCATCCTAATCATCTGTGCGTTCGGACTGTTTTTCATAACCACTGTCGCAGGTCGAGTTTGGTGCGGATACGCCTGCCCGCAAAGTGTTTGGATGTGGATCTTCCTCTGGGCGGAAAAACTGGCCGAGGGTGACCGTCGTCAACGCATGAAACTTGACCAAGCAAGATTGAGCCAGGAAAAAGTCCTAAGGCGATTGGTGAAACACTGTCTTTGGCTACTGATTAGTCTTGCCACTGCGCTGACCTTTGTCGGGTATTTCACCCCGATACGGAATTTAGTACCGGATCTTCTGTCCTTTAATCTCTCCGGTTCTGCACTCTTCTGGGTGTTTTTCTTTACTGCAGCTACATACGTCAATGCTGGCTGGTTTCGAGAAAAAGTATGTCTACACATGTGCCCCTATGGTCGTTTCCAGTCTTCCATGCTTGATAATGAATCGTTGGTTGTCTCGTATGATGCTGCCCGAGGCGACCCTCGCGGTAGCCGATCCAGGGAGGTCAATCCGTCTGCTCAGGGGCTGGGTGATTGTATAGATTGCGAAATGTGTGTGCAGGTGTGTCCGACCGGCATCGATATTCGTGATGGACTACAAATGGAGTGTATTGGATGTGCCGCATGCATCGACGCGTGTGATTCGATCATGGACAAAATGGGCTACCAAACAGGACTGGTTCGTTACGCCAGTCACAACGAGCTGAATACCGGTGTCAGGAATATCCTCCGGCCTCGCCTTGTCGCTTACTTTCTTATACTTGTAACCATGATCGTTTTGTTTTCGTGGGCCTTGGCCACACGACCTCTGTTAACGCTGGAGGTCGAGAGGGACAGGGGGCTCTTCCGTTATAACGGCAAGGGACTCATCGAAAACAGCTACCTGCTTAATTTAACGAATAAATCCAATGAAACGAGACATACCTTCATTAAGGTCTATAGCGCCGAAGGTTTCAACATGCGTGGGCCGGAGGGAGTGACGCTTAACGCTGGCGAACAAAGGGAGATTCCGGTTGTTCTGGAAAACGATCCGTCAAGCATCCTGAGCGCAGTTACCGAGGTTTCGTTTGAAATTAGCTCTTTCGAAGGGCCTGATGGCCGGGTTGTCGCACGTACTACGTTTCTAGCTCCCACACCGATAGAAAGGTAACTTTCATCAGTCGGCAGCGAATTAGACTCTTCGTTTCCTCCCGGCAAAACGCCGCATCGCCTGATCCGAATTCACGTAAACCGATTCGGTAAAGGCGGCGCTGGCATGCCCGAGCTCTTCGCTGATATGCCGGATGTCGGCGCCCGCCTCAATCGCTTGGCTGGCGCCGGTGTGGCGGAGGTAATGCGTTTCTGTACGAATGCTTTCGAGTTGCCGCGCTTCCTCTGAGCGCCCCTCGGCATCCAATCTTTCGACGGCCAGCATGATGGCCTGCTCGTACACTCGCTGGATCTGGCGTTTGCTCAAGGCTCCGCCTTTGGCTGAGGGCAGAATAGGGTGGTTATCTCCCTGCACCGGCATTGCGGTCAAGCAACCAAGGTGTTCCCGCCAGCGGCGAAGATAGGGCAGGTACTCATCGGGCAGAGTGATCGTGCGATCCTTGTCGCCTTTACTGAACACGTAATAGGCCCAGTATTCCTCGCCTTGCACGAACTTGCGTTTGAAATCGCCAAACACTGGCGTTCGTGTGGAGCCACCCTGTCTTTGTCTCGGCGCGAGCTCGCTCACCCTTAAAAACAAAGACTTCATGGTGACCACCACGAACAAATGGCGCTCGTATTTCTTATTTTCATCGGCGGCTAATAACAGTGATTCCAGCAGATAAGCCCACTGCATGTCCGACAGCCTTCGCACATCGGTTTCGGTATCCACGTCGTTGATGGTCTGAACCTTCTGATCGCGCTTGCGCATACCAATCATCGGGTTTTTCTGAATGTAGTCTTGTATCAGCAGATACTTGAAAAAGGTCTGCAGGGCCGTCTTGCTGGCATTAAGCGAGGCCTGCGTAATCGCGTATTTTGCGGCTTCGCCAGACGTTTTCTGCTTGGCCCGCACCGCAAAAGGACGCCACTGCGAGTTGGGTAACCGTAGCCCCTGACGTTCCTGGAACGCGGAGTAGATTCCCGTGCTGATCCAGCTTTTGGGCGGCATGGTCAGGGTTTTGAAGTACGCCGTCACCACGTCGGAATCGGTTTGTGCCAAGCTACGTTTTGAAGTAACCCAAAGATAATTCAGGAAGCGCTGCACCTCGGAGCGGAAGCGAACGAAGGTGCCTGACACATCCGAATATTTCAGCAGGAATTGGCGGGTGATTTCATAGTCTGCACGCACCAATTCCTCGGAAACTCTCAGGGATTTAAAAAACTCGGGTATAGAAGGGTGACGATGGAAATCCCCCTGATCTTCCAGATTTTCGGCAGTATCGAAAAGCGGGTGGCCTGAGAATGATCGCATCTGGAACCTGGTTGAATTCGTGTGGAAGCAATAGGAAGTCGGAAGCTTTAAACTCCATTATTCAGAAAATTACGAAACAATAAAAGACACTTAGAAAATATATTTAAATCAAATTCTAGGACTGAAGACGCGATTCCGCAGCTTCCTCGAAGCGCTCAATTTGGTGGATGTTGATACTCATGTTAGAAGAGGCGGTAGAATGCTCAGATTCCCGCCAACGATTTTTATCCAAGGAGCCTAAATGACAATGCGACGCCACGGTGATTCATCCGCAATGGTATCAACGCTCGCCGATTTGGCCCCGTTGGCGGACTATTCCTTTGTAGACTCGTTGAACCGCGACCCCGAAGGAAGAGAAAACGGTGCCGATCACGAGCCTCGGCAGGTGTACTCTGGGCACTATGTTCCGGTTAAGCCCACGCCGATTGAACACCCCGAATACGTTGCTCACGGCAAAGAGCTTTTTCAAGAACTTGGGTTAGTGGACAGTCTGGCGCAGTCGGACGAATTTATACGGATGTTCTCAGGGGATCTTTCACAGGTTCAGGAGCCACTGCGTAATGTCGGATGGGCCTGTGGCTACGCGCTGTCGATCTACGGCAATGAATTTTACCGGAATTGCCCGTTTCAGACCGGGAATGGTTATGGCGACGGTCGCGCCATTTCCGTCTTGGAGGCAGTCACCAACGGGCAGCGCTGGGAAATGCAGCTCAAAGGGGGAGGGCGTACACCCTATTGCCGAGGCGGCGATGGCCGGGCCGTTCTGCGCTCAAGCGTTAGAGAGTTCCTGGCCCAAGAGCACATGCACGCGCTTGGCGTACCAACCTCAAGGTCGCTAAGTCTGTACGTATCTAAAACCGAGACCGTTCGGCGGCCCTGGTATTCGCAGGGTTCCCGCTCCGTCGATCCTGACATTCTGGTATCCGAGCCCGTGGCCATCACCACTCGTGTAGCGCCATCGTTTATTCGGGTAGGGCAGCTCGAACTCTTTGGTCGTCGCGCCCGAAAGCAAGAACACCCTCGGGCGATGGAGGAGCTCGAAAAACTTGTCTTACATCTGATTGAGCGGGAGTACGGCAACGAGATCAACCCGTCATTGCCTACTCGCGACAAGGTTGTTTTGCTTGCTCGTGAGTTCCGCAGCCGATTGACTTCTCTTGTTGCAAACTGGGTTCGTGTTGGCTATTGCCAGGGCAACTTCAACAGCGACAACTGTGCCGCCGGTGGTTTCACGCTCGACTATGGCCCATTTGGCTTCTGCAATGTGTTCGATCCGCACTATCAGCCCTGGACGGGAGGCGGACAACACTTCGCGTTTCTGAATCAACCGGCAGCTGCAGAACGCAATTTTCATTCGTTTTGTGTCGCTATCCAGCCGTTACTGGAAGGGCATCCTGATTGTTTAGAGCATTTGGATGAAATTCAAGGCGATTTCCCAGAGGTCATGCAAAAACAAATGGAACAGATGTGGGCAGCCAAGCTTGGTCTTGAACGTTTTGATTCAGATCTATTCTCGGAGCTGGCTACGTTGATGGTAAAAACACCGGTCGATTACACCATGTTCTTCCGGGAACTTTCGTCGTTGCCAAAAAGCATTGAACCACTCAAGCAAAGCTTCTACGCAAGCCAGGCCGACGCCACAGATTCCCAAGCTCTAAACGAACGTTGGTCTGTGTGGCTCGAAAAATGGAATTCGCTTATTGAATCCTATAAGCGAGACCAGCTCTCCAGCCAGATGAAACGGGTGAATCCCAAGTACAGTTTGAAAGACTGGTACGTGGTGCCTGCGTATCAGCAGGCGGCTGCGGGTGACTACACGTTGCTTCGAGAATTGCAGGATGTGATGACGCAGCCCTACGCTGAGCAAACGGATGCTATCGAAGCGAAATACTACCGATTAAAGCCATTGGAGCTTTTTGATGTTGGTGGGTGGTCGCATTATAGCTGTTCGTCGTGATTGGGTAGACGGCCGGCAAGCGTACAGGAGCGTCTTCAGGACACATCGTGACCCTCGAAGGGCTAAGGATTGCGATCCGCTCATTTGAGTTGGTGCATGGAAAACGACAACGTCTTCATTCACGGTGCGTTCGCAGTCCCCATTTGTTTAGCATTTTTATCAGAGTGTTCTTATTGAGTGGTTTGGCGAGATAATCGTCCATACCCGACTCAAGAAATTTGTCTCTATCACCGGGCATAGCATTTGCGGTCAGGGCGATAATGGGAACCCGGCCAGCCTTGTCCGATCGACGAATTTTGTTGGTTGCCTCAATACCGTCCATTTCAGGCATGAAAATATCCATAAGGATTATGTCGTACTCAAAGTTTTCAGCCGCCTGGACAGCTTCCAATCCATTCCCTGCAACATCCGCGTAATAACCCGTGTTCTGTAACATTGCTCGGAATACGATCTGATTTGCGGGCGAATCCTCGGCAATTAAAACTCTGATGGGCGGATGTGATAACTCGGCAGGGGTACTTACCAGGGAATCTTCGATCTGTTCGTGTTTTTCTGAAACTTCGCTTACTTGAAACGGAATTCTAAGTTCGAAGGAAGCCCCATTCCCAATTTCCCCATGTGCGGTAATGGTACCCCCCATTAACTCCACAAGGCGTTTACATATCACGAGTCCAAGGCCGGTGCCCTCATGTTTGCGAGACGCTGTAGAGTCAAGTTGAGAGAACGGTTTAAACAGGGCGCTTGCTTGGTCCGGCGCGAAACCGATTCCGGTATCATCGATACGGAAGCAGAACAGGATCTTTCCTGATGACACTTTCTCTCCAGATAAGGCGAGAGTAACCGATCCAATATCTGTGAATTTAATGCCATTCGACAACAGATTTAGAAGTATTTGTTGAAGACGACCGGCATCCCCCCTGACCATAATGTTTGCTTCAGAGGCGAAATTTTCAACCAGATCAATGTCTTTCTGCTTAGCCTTACTACCACTGAGCTTCAGAGTTTTGCGAGCAATGGCCGCAAGATTGAAGTCGTTGCACTCCAGCTCGAGTTTGTTGGCTTCCATTTTCGAGAGATCAAGAAGTTCATTCAGCAGGTTCAATAAGTGCTCTGCCGAATCGTGGGTCACATCGATGTGTTCTTGGTCTTGCGGCTGTAAACGGCCGCTCAACTGAAGCAAGTTCAACATCCCGAGAATCGCATTGAGAGGCGTCCGTAACTCGTGACTTACGGTTGCAAGAAAAGCAGTTTTTGCGTCATTTGCCGATTCCGCCCGAAGTTTTTCTGATGCAATCTCATGTTCTTTTTTCTTTAATTCGGAAACGTCCGTGTAAGCGATGACCGTGCCACCTGAAGGAACTCGGGACTCGACCGCTCTCAACCAGCGACCATTGGAGAGTGCAAGCTCCAAACCATCTCGACTTGGATTGCTATGGTGAGACACACGCATTTCTCGGAATGCATCGCGAGCCGCTTTTGACTCATCGGGTAGCTGATAAACCCCAGAGTTAATGGTGATATCAAGAATCTGCTCAAATGTTAATCCCAATGAAAGTGGCAGCTTTTCTTGAGAGAAAAACTCGCGATAACGTTTGTTAAAACGAACAAGGCGATCATCGTCGTCATAAACTGCGAAGCCATCGGGTAATGCTTCTATGGCATCTTTGAAGCGGGCGTTGCTATTTGCGAGCGCTTGTCTCGCCGTATCAACAGCTTGCAAATAACGGAATGGTAGGCGCATTAGAGCGTAGATAAATGCGGCCAATGCTAGCGCGCCGCAAATGAGCGAAAGCCACGTGCCTCCCGATATATTACGGAACGTAGGGGCAGAGGGCACGGCAACCCCCAACTCCCAACTCCCTGCTGGCATTGAGATAGTGGCGGACTGGTACGCTCCATTGAATACCGCCTCAGACCCTACGAATGTTTCCCCTTCGCTCCCAAGCCCGTTTCGCCCCCGAATAGCTATATTGAGGTTTGTTGAAACCTCATGGAACTCAGAGATGCTTAAAAGCGTATCTAAGTCGATCAGTACAGTGGCAAACCCCCAGAAACTCTCTCGATCACCGAGCTCAGCTTCCTGACTGGGTAAAAAGACTGGTAGGCGCCCGATCAAGGCAATGCCTCCCTGGATCAATTGCAGTGGACCCGCTATCCATAGTTCACGCATGTCGATTGATTTCTGTGCAACCTCTCTGCGTTTTGGATCCTTTAGAAGATTGTGACCAAGGGCGGGGCTATTGGTGGCTTCAGGCCAAAGAAAGTCGACCACGCCTCCAGGGGCGAGCTGCAAACTTCGAATACCCGAAATGCTTTTACCTAACACGGTAGCGAATGAATGAAAGGTATCTCGATCAATATTTTGGGGGCCCGCTCTAACGAACCCCGCAAGCCCGTGAGTTAAGTGGAGGCGTGAATTCAGCTCGGTCTCCAAGCGACCACGAACATTAAATAGCTGGTCGGCAATCTCTGCCTGTTTTTCCAGGTGTTTTGTTTCCAAAGTGACGAGCTGACTGCGGCTGCCGAGAATCAGAACAGCAAAGAAAATCGTTGCAGCGAACGCAATCGCAACCGGCTTCAAGGAAAGTAGGTTGCTGACTCTTTGAAACAGCTCACTGCATTTGCCTTCTTTGGCGGAGGTTAGTGATTTTGATGTTATAGGGCGGGATACAATCTCTTTGTCAACCATGTCCGCCAGATGGCGTAAAAGCGTGCGGTCTTTTTTTGTAAAGTCGCGGGGCACATGATCAATTAAGCACAAACTGCCAAGCACATATCCCTCAGGGGAGTGAATCGGGTGCCCCGCATAGAATCTTAAACTCAAGCTACCGTTAACCAAGGGATTGTCGTAAAAGCGCTCATCTTCCAACGCATTCTCCACGACAAGAACCTTCCCTGAGTGCAATATGTGGGAACAGAACGAAATATCTCTTGATGTTTCTGCCAGCTGGATTCCAGATTTGGCCTTGAACCATTGTCTATCTTCATCAACAAGGGAAATCAGCGCGATAGGCACATCGAAAAGCTCTTTTGCCAGAGCAACGATGTGATCGAAGCGTTGCTCGGTTGCTGAATCGAGTAGACCTAAACATAAAAGGGCCTCGAGTCGTTGCGCTTCGTTTTGGGGTAGCTCTGCTTCAATCATGTCGAAGTAACCTTGAAGGTGCGCGAGAGAACCAATCTTCAAACCGTCAAAGCCAGTTTCGTGCCAGCTTCCCTACCTTCATAACTTTCATGATTTAGGCCAGAAAATTCCCACCTTTTCTAAATCTAAGATGCATATTGCTTTGCAATATGCGACAAAAGGAGCGTAATTCAGATTAAAGCTTGATTAAATCTCCTAAACTAAACGATTCATGAAAAATGGTTTGATAAATGCTTGCAAAATTTCATGGAATCAAAAGGAGTTTCCCTCATGAAGTTGTGGCGCATAAAAACACGTTTACCATTTTTCATTCTGCTGCTTGCTTGCGCCCAGCTGGGTAATGCGCAGACTGTGGATGAGCAAACATTATGGTTCGGCATCGTGCCTCAGCAGGCCGCTGAAAAACTCGCAAAACAATGGCTCCCGGTTCTGAAATTGTTGTCTGAAAAGACTGGCTTAAAGTTAGGATTTGCTACGGCCCCAAGCATCCCAGAATTCGAGAAGCGCCTTGCGGATGGCGCATACGACTTCGCTTATATGAACCCGCATCATTTTACTGTGTTCAATGAGCGTCCTGGCTACAGATCGCTCGCACGCCAACGCAATCATGTCATTCATGGGATCATCGTCGTCTCAGCTGACCTCAACATTGAATCGCTTGAAGAATTGGCCGGAAAGAATCTGGCTTTCCCTGCGCCAGGAGCATTCGCGGCAACGCTCATTACCCGGGCCTTTTTGGATAGCCACGCCCCAGGTTATAGCGCAACCTTCGTAAACTCGCATGATTCGGTTTACCGAGCAGTGGCGGAGGGCTTATTCGATGCTGGCGGGGGCATAGTCCGAACATACAATAAGGTAGATGATAGTTTTCGAAAGAAACTCGAAATTCTATGGATATCTCCTGGCTACACTGGCCACGCGTTTGCGGCCCACCCAAGAGTCTCCGATGACGCACTACAGGTGCTACAAGAGGCTATGATTGGAATGGAAGCCACTGTTGAGGGACGTAACCTGCTTGAGTCACTTGGAATGAACGGTTTTCAGAAAGCCTCCGATATGGACTGGGACGATGTAAGATCGCTCGGAATTGAGCGGGTTTCACTCGATTAAAATCAATGGCGAATGTACTAATCAATAAAGGGAAGCGTTCATGTCGTTTAGATGGAAGACAATTCTTGGGATCGCCGCAATCGAGATTATCTTTCTGACGTTTCTTGTCTGGCAAGCAGGAAGTTACATCCACGCTCTAGGCAACGCTGACATCGAAAAGCGGGCCGAAGATACAGTGTCTCTCGCTGGCTCCGTTTTACTTGACTCCCTAATTGATTATGACCTTGCAACGATTGACGAGCAGGTGCAACAAATTGCAGCACTGGATGGTGTGGATTATGTAGAACTAAATGGGCACGGCAAAACGTTGGCATCTTCTTCAATTGAATCAGCTGGCGTTTCGGCTCCGGACGTTAGAATAGATCAAGTTACAGATGGTGTGTACGACGTAGTGCATCCGCTGGAAGTTGCAGGGCAAGAACTTGGCACCCTGAAGATTGGTTTTTCGGTCAAAGAACTCTATGCACTAGCCGCACAAGCCCAAACTCGACTCTATGCGATAGCCGGCTTGGAACTTTTGCTTGTTGCGATCTGCTCATGGCTGCTGGCAGGCTACCTCACAAAAAGAATTCTTCTGCTTCGCGACGCAAGTGATGGATTGCATGCGGGCAAGTCAATCCAACCGATCCCCAGTCACGGTGGTGATGAAATTGCAGAGACAATTCTTGCTTTCAATAGGATGACAACGGCTCTGACCGAACGTGAATTCGCATTAAAAATTGCGAATGACAAATTAAGTGAATCAAACACAAAACTCATTGAGCAGGAAAGAGAAACATTATCTTTATTGAGTGCCGCACCGGACAGCATTGCCGTTTTACACCCGAACGGTTCGGTTGTATTTGCTAACGAGGAATTGTTCAGGCTTATTAATGTCGATAAAAAATCGCTTATGGGAAGGCGTTTGACTGATTTTTTGAGGGTTAGCGATGATGCCACGGTACAGAGGGTTTTGAGTGGTAGTAAGTCTAATCTGAGAAGCTATAAATGTCGGGTGTTAAATTCGAAGGATCAAGAGATTTCTGCTGAGATCAATGCATCTAGATTTGGCTCTCGCGACGGCATCAGAACCATTCTTATCATACGTGACAAAACCCATGAGCAGGAACTGGAAAGTCAGGCGGACTTGCAGGAACGCCTTAAATCTAATTTGGTGGATTCCAGCTTGGATGCGGTCGTCACAATAACCGGCGATGGAAAAGTTATCGATTTCAGCCCGTCGGCGGAAGCACTTTTTGGTTGGCGCAAACAAGAAATTATGGGCCTGCACATGGCTGATTTCCTTATTCCTGAGGACTTAAAGGGTGCCCACGAGAAGGGCATGCGCCATTACCTTGCCACAGGAGAAGGGCCACTTATTGGGCGGAGGGTCGAAACCCAAGCATGCCGTAAAAGCGGTAAGATTTTCCCGGTAGAGCTGGCGCTCACCGCAATTCGAGTAGACTGCGATGTGTATGTTACCGCCACCATCCGAGACATTTCAGAGCGTAAACAACGCGAAGAAGAGCTTATCACCGCCAAAGCAGAAGCGGAGGAAGCATCGAAGGCGAAATCTCGCTTTCTTTCTTACATGAGCCATGAAATTCGTTCGCCAATGAACGCAGTTCTGGGCTCACTTGCGTTGATTCAGGAGCGCGGACAACTAGGGGAATCTGATCAGTATTATCTCGGCCTTGCTAAGGAATCTGGAAATTCTCTGTTGAGCGTCATCAACGAGGTTCTGGATTTTTCCAAGATTGAAGCCGGACATATCCAATTCCCTAAGTCTGCATGCTCATTATCAGATTTAATCAAAGGCGTGCAGTATTCCATACTGGCGAAAGGCACCAAGCCGGAAGTCGGCATCATCTATGAGGTAGCAGACTCTGTTCCCCCAATGATCTCCGTTGATAAAGAACACCTCAGTCAGGTTTTAACTATCCTTCTCGATAACGCCTACAAATTCACTGACGTAGGCGAGATCGTAATTACGGCCGAATGTGGTCCCGGGTCCGAAGAGGGTGACTTCGGACGGCTACGAATACGAGTCCGTGACACGGGCCCCGGTATTCCCTCTGAATGTGCCGAAACCATTTTCTCTGAGTTTGAGCAGACCGATGCCATCAGAGATTCTGGTTTTGGAGGCACCGGGCTTGGCCTCGCGATTGCAAAACGGCTTGTTTTGGGAATGAGTGGGTTTATCACTGTGGAAAGTGAGGTGGGAGCCGGATCTACGTTCAGCGTCGAAATCCCTTTCGATCTTCCCCAGTCTGAGCAGGAACCCACAAGCGGCTCCGGGGTTGAATCAAACGCTTCCATTGAGCTCGATGGCGATAACGGGTTCCTTGATCCTCCGTTAAAACCTAGGATCCTGCTCGTAGACGACGTAGACGCCAATCTCGTTATCGGTTCGGAGCTTTTGAAGAACCGAGGTTACCTGGTTGATAAAGCCAGTAACGGCCGTGAAGCCGTTGAACGTGCCGAAGAAACCGTATACGCAGTCATTCTAATGGACATGAGGATGCCGATCCTGAATGGCCTCGAGGCAACCTTGGCAATACGGAGTTCCTCGGGAAGAAATGCAAACACACCGATCATTGCACTAACCGCCAACGCTGAGAAATCAGAAATCGAACGTTGCCTTGAAGGTGGAATGAACGGTTTTGTCAGCAAACCCTTTGATATTGATCGGCTCCAGCGGACAATCGAGCACTGTCTGGTTGAAGCGAAAGAGGAGAAGCCGGAAATGAAGATTGAAGACGATAGCAATGATCAGGAATTAGAGGTCCTATCCCGGGCAGTACTGGGGCAGCTGATTAAAGATACTTCCGCCGAAAGCTTGCCAATGATGATCTCAGTGTTTATCAACGAGATCAAGAAGCGCACCGAGGGCATCAATGAGGCTGTGAAAAACAAAGATGATATGGAAGTTAGGGAACAAGCCCACGCTCTGAAAAGTTGCGCTGGGACGTTTGGGGGATTAAAACTTCAGGCCATCGCTCAAAATCTCGAGGACCTGGCCAGCCAGTCGAGTGCCACTTTAGATACTGATGCAGTGGCTCGTCTTCAACGTGTGGCGGAACAGACGTTGGTAGCATACTCTGAGTACCGTGAGAGTCTTCCATCATCTTCCATAACCTCTGATCCTTCCGTTTAGCAAAGGAACGTTTTATGCCAGGTGAACACCGTCCAAGTGTGCTTTTGATCGAAGACAGCCCGTCAAACGCCATGGTGTATCAAAGCTACCTCCAAAGTGATTATGCTGTGAGGGTAGCCCATACTGGGGCAGAAGCCCTTGAGCATTTAGCGAACCATGATTTCGACGTCTTGATTACAGACGTCCGATTACCCGACATGAGCGGGCTTAACATCCTGGACAAGGTTAAGAATGACCGACCCTTGCTACCGGTCATCGTGATTACTGCGCATGGTTCCGTGGATATGGTTGTCGACGCCATGCATCGCGGCGCCAGCGATTTTATTTCCAAACCTTTCGATAAGGCCCGATTGGCGGTAACGCTTAGCAATATACTCAAAAAACAGAAATTGGAAGAAGTTGTTCAGCAGTATGAAAAGGTCTACCGACGTGATGAGTTTTATCAAATGATCGGGGCTTCTTTGCCTATGCAGAACGTCTATCGGATCGTTGAAAGCGCTGGCAAGAGTAATGCTTCGGTTTTTATTACCGGCGAAAGCGGCACCGGAAAAGAGCTTTGCTCAGAGGCGCTGCACGCGGAAAGTCCGCGAGCAGCGTCGCCTTTTATTGCGTTGAACTGTGCGGCTATTCCGCGTGAACTTATCGAAAGTGAAATTTTTGGCCACGTGAAAGGCGCATTCACGGGTGCATCTTCTGCACGCGATGGCGCAGCACTGCGGGCCTCAGGAGGAACATTATTTCTTGATGAAATTGGTGAAATGCCATTGGATCTCCAAAGCAAGCTTCTGAGGCTTATCCAATCTGGCACTTTTACGCCGGTCGGAAGCAGTAAAGAGGTCAAGGTTGATATCCGGTTTATTTGTGCAACTAATCGGGATCCGCTGCTTGAGGTCCAGGAGGGGCGTTTTCGTGAAGACCTCTACTACCGGCTGCATGTAATACCCATCCATATGCCGGCACTTCGGGAACGAGGAAGCGATATCATGCTTATTGCGCAGGAGCTGCTGGAGCAATACGCACAGTATGAGAATAAAACGTTTCAAGGCTTCAGCGATGCAGTCGAAAACTTTTTCTTGCAATATAGTTGGCCGGGTAACGTTCGCGAACTGAGTAACGTGATCCGTAATATTGTAGTTCTCAACGACGGCGACATTATCGAGATGTCGATGCTGCCAAACCTTTCGCCTTCCGTGCCAGCAAGGAAAAACGCGGCTTCGGAATATAGCGTGGCGGAACGGGGCAACAGAAGTTCGCTATCAAATTGGAGGGACAAGCAAAGGAGTGAAGACACTCAGGACAGAACCTCCGTCTCAGAAGAAATCTTACCACTCTGGATTCAGGAAAAGCGCATAATCGAGGAAACCATCGAACTATGCGACGGCAATGTTCCAAAAGCTGCAGCTTTTCTGGAGATCAGCGCCTCTACGATCTACCGCAAAAAACAGCAGTGGGATAAAGAGCTGGGGGAAAAACGTTAATTTGAGATGCATTTTGCAAATGATTGTTCATCGTGTACACCTGTGCTTCTAACTTATTGTAAATTAGTTGGTATTTAATTGGCACAGGAAGTGCAGAATCTTTGTCAATACATCATGACGCGGAGATTCTCATGGACACGGACACAACTTCAAACGATTTCTCTTTACCCATTGACTTGCCAGAACGTCATCGTTTGTTGGTTGTGGATGATGATCTCGCAGTTCGCATGGTTTCTCGCCTCGCCCTGACGAAAAAAGGGTACGGGGTTACCGAAGCTTCCGACGGCTACACCGCACTGAGCTGGATGGATTCTCATAAGTTTGATGCCATTCTTCTGGACGCGCGTATGCCGGGGATGGATGGTTTTGAAACTTGCCGGAAGATGCGTGACAAACTCAATGGTGAACCTGTCCCAATCATTATGGTAACTGGGCAAGATGACGACGCCTCGATCGATGCCGCTTTTGAATGCGGCGCAACAGACTTCGTTGTCAAGCCTTTGAACTGGCGCCTTATTTCCCAGCGTCTCGAGTCGCTTATTGGCGCGGGAACCGTTAAGCGGCACCTAAAAAACCGCAGTCATCAGATATCGTCCATGCTAAAAACCTCGTCTGAAACCATGCTGCTTTTGGACGGTGATGGGATCATACAGGGATGTCACCAGATCGCGCGGATGCCTATCGGATTCCGATCACATATGATTGTCGGAAATCACTTTTTGAAATCTCTCCGAGAAGACAGTGCAGAACTGATACTTGCAGCATGGATGCGCGCTCATAAAACGGGAGAATGCGAAAGCTTCATCGTTGAGCACCTCGAGGGTAATGAGTGCCATACGGTCCAAGGTCGGTTCGTTCGGGGGGCAGAGGGAGAGTGGTTGTGTCTCTTGCAAGACCAAAGTGATTCGTTCAATTGCGAACAGCAAACCTATGATTTGACGTTTAAAGACCCAGCAACCGGTTTTGGTAATGAGAAGCAGCTTTTCTTTGAGCTCAACCAACGTCTTCAGGAAAACCGGAAGTCTCACCTTCAAACCGCGATTCTGCGTTTTTCCGCTTCAGATATACGCAGATTTGAGCCGACGATCGGCCGGGAAGGCATGATCACCATTGCTCAGGTCATCGTAGAACGTCTGGAGATCGGGCTGGCCAGTTACCTCA
The DNA here is from genome assembly GCF_016427555.1 of Marinobacter litoralis. GTDB lineage: Bacteria > Pseudomonadota > Gammaproteobacteria > Pseudomonadales > Oleiphilaceae > Marinobacter > Marinobacter litoralis_A. The sequence goes on along the minus strand of NZ_JAELVS010000008.1, from coordinate 27,251 downwards.
GCACGCTTGCTCCAGAGGCAAAGCGACCTGAGCAGTTGATTGCGAGATTATCTGAATCCGATTTTGTGGTCGTTTTGTCCGCCATTGACGATCTCGGCTTTATTGAAGATCTTTCGAACCTGTTGCTCCGCCGGTTATCGACAATCGTCGAAATTGGTGACCATATTTGCAGTATCGATTGGGCTGTTGGAATCGCTGATACGATCGAGGCCTCGTCTACGGCGGATGGTCTTTTGAGTGCTACGGCTTATGCCATCTATTCGGATTTCGGTTCGTCGAATGGGCATAGGATTCACCGATACAATGCTGAACTCAGAGCAAAAGCTAGACAGGATATTGAATTGGAGCGCCTTCTAAGAAGGGACATTGCCGATGGCGTCCTTGAGATGGCCTACCAACCCAAATTTAATTTATCGAACTTATCGCTCATTGGAATGGAAGCGCTGATTCGATGGAACAATGCAGAGCTGGGCTACGTGTCTCCGGCGCGGTTCATCCCTGTCGCAGAGAAATCAGGGCTCATCATCTCGCTCAGTCATCTGGTCATTGAAAAAGTGTTCGGCCAATTAGCGGCGTGGCGAGACGATGGATTTGAAATGGTACCCATTTCTATAAATATATCCGGCATCCACCTGAATACCAGAACCATCGTTGAGGAATTAGGAGCCGGTATTCAGCAGCGAAGAATCCCGCCGGAGCTCGTCGAGCTCGAAGTTACCGAGAGCATCATGGTTGATGGAGTCGGCAAAGCCTTCAAAAATTTAAACGATTTACGCGCTATGGGCATTAAAGTCGCTATCGACGATTTTGGAACCGGCTATTCTTCGCTGAGCTATTTGAAAGACTTACCTGCAGACTGTTTGAAAATTGATCGAAGTTTTGTCCAGTCGATAACCTCTGATTCAACAGCTGAAGCGATAGCTAGAGCCATCATTACTGTTGGTCATGATGTGAACCTTCATGTGATAGCCGAAGGGGTAGAAACCGAAGAGCAGCTCAACAAACTTGCTGAACTGGGTTGTGACTCAGTGCAGGGGTTCTTTACTGGCCGGCCTGTGCCCAGCGGTGAGTTTGTAACTTTTTTCCAGGATGGGCGGTTGGTGGGGTAGTCGGGGGGTACATAGTTTGTTGAGAGAAGGGGGCATCAGGGATGCCCCGTCAGATTGCTCACGAACCCCGGTTTTTCCGGGGTTCGTTGCGTTTGGGCGCTGTTCAATTCAGTTGGTGATGGATTGAGCCCAATAGTCCCGACCGGATTGCCAATACGCCAGATAGGACAGTTTCCGAGCCCATTCCCGGATTCGCCTCTTTAACCCAGTCATACCAAGGGATTTGAGCCATAAAAGACGCGCCAGGATCTGCGCGATCTTCTTCATGTTCTGGGCTACAGCGGCCAACAGGCACTGCTCGCGCACTTTCGAGAGCCCTCGTAGGCGAGCGTAGCGATGACCATGCAACTGCTTGGCATCGGCGAACGATCGTTCCACGGTTTCCTGTCGTCGTTTATAGAGCGCCTTGCCCCAGGGGGTTAACCGATAACTGTCCGTTCGGTCTTTGCTGTCCTGCCAGACATGCCGGGTCAGTACTTTGACGTGGTTGGCGCTACGCGTGCATTGACTCAGCAGCGGGCAATCTTTGCAGTGCGTGGGGTTGGATTTGTACTCCCGGTAGCCCAGGCGATTGGTGGTAGCGTAGATCAGTTGCTGGCCTTGCGGACAGCGATAGCTGTTGGTCTCGGGATCGTAAGTGAAGGCCCGCTTTGGGAGATAGCCCTTGGGCTTGTTCGGTCGCCGGTAGCCCATGACCCCATAGATACCCCGCTCTTCCAGCCCCTTACAGATGCCGGCGGTGAGTAGCCCGCATCCAGTCCAACGCCCCAGACATCGAAGCCAAAGCGCTCACGTTGGCGATCCAGCCGATCGAGATAGGGACGGCTGTCATGCAGGTTGGCCGGCGTGGCATAACTGTCGGTGATGATGGCGTTGCGGCCATCGACGGTTCGGTGATCCAGGTAGAAGAAGCCTTTGGGCTTGCCTTCCCGAACCATGTAACCACTGTCCGGATCGGTGCGGCTGATCTTGGTGTCTTTGATCTTGGGTGGCTGCTCAGACAGCTTCGTTTTCAGGGGCTTTTTCCCCTGAGCTTTGCGATCACCTTCGATGGCGTCTTCCAGGCTGCCCAGGTAGGCCGCCACCTTCTCCTCCGCCTGTTTCAGATCGTACTTGTTCTTGTTGGCGTTCGCCTTGAGATGCGTGCTGTCGGTATAAAGCACTTCGCCACCAACCAGGTCATAGCCCATCGCCTGAAGCACGATCTCATCGAAGATGTCCTGATAGATACTGCTGTCCTGGAACCGCCGCCGGCGGTTCTGGCTCAGGGTGGAAGCATCTGGAATCTTGTCAGTCAGGTTGAATCGCAAGAACCAGCGATACGCCACGTTGACTTGTATCTCCCGCACCAGCTGCCGCTCACTGCGAATGCCGAACAGATAGCCCAGAAACAGCATCTTGAACAGCACCACCGGATCCAGCGCCGGCCGACCATTGTTCGAGCAGTACAAATGCCGAACCCGATCACGGATGAATTCAAAATCGATGTACTGATCAATCTTGCGAAGAAGGTGGTTGTCAGGGACCAGCGATTCGAGACTAACCATCTCGAGTTCGTGTTGTTGCGGGGACGGCTCTTTGAGCATGGGGCAGCCTCTTAAAAGTCGATGCCCCAATTACAACAAACCCCCGCCGTGCTGGCGAGGGTTTGTCAGCAATCTGAGGGGGCATCAGGGATGCCCCCTTTTTTTCGTATCGAAAACTCATCTCTGCATTGGTGAGGCTACCCTCTAAATAGTCCGCAAATGGGTTCGCAATTTGCAAATCGATGATTCAAAAAAACTTTTTATTTCTTCTGTAGGTATCAAGATAAACTGGTAAGTTGTTGTTTATAAACCATTAAAGTAAGTTGGCACGCATCCTGATACATATGATTTGTGAGCCAAATATCACACATAAGTAATAGAGTTGATCACCTTCGAGGTATAAAAAATGAAAAACATTCAAGCTAGCAAATTGGTTTCAAAGCAAGGTGGATTTGTTCTGACGACTGAGTTGGTCCTTCTTTCCACGGTGCTGGTCATTGGGTTGGTCGCGGGCATGGTCACGATGAGAGACGCGCTGACGGCTGAAATGGAGGATGTCTCCGAAGCAATTGGCCATCTGGATCAGACTTACGCCTTCAACGGAATCGTTAACGGTGAAAATACTGCTGCTGTAGAAGGTTCCGTTTTTGGCGACTCCACAGACGCAAACGCGGGTGACGATGTTGAATTCACTTTCGTAGCGGCGACCCCTCTGGAAGGTGGAAGCACCACCGCAAGCTTAGGCGCATCGGCCGCGGCTAACACAGGCACCGTGAGCGCGCCTTAAAAGATAGTCCTGTGGCCGCGGCTGCCTTCAGCCGCGGCCACAAAAGATCACGTTTCATCGGGGGTGCAGCATGAACAAGAAACTCACAGGAAGCACAACAGCAGCAATCACCATGTTTATGATTTCCGGGGTGTTTGCCAGCGTACTGGGGGTCCGTCAGGTTGAGCGAGTCACTACCCATGAAGTTCTTGGTATTGCCGGAGATTGGCCTGCCGGAGTCAGCATCGAACCTGCAATGATTCAAAAGGTTCGAGTGGACAAACAGGTTGCAGGGGTCAAAGACCCAGCCAACTTGTTAGGGAAACGGCTCGCTAGTGACAAGAAGCACGGCGAAATTTTTCGTCGCAATGAGATTATCGCGCCTCCACGTTCGTGGCTGGCGCAGCAGATTCCTGAAGGACAGGTTCTCTACACTATGAGGCCGCAGGAAGGGGCTATTCCGCACAGTCAGCTTCGCAAAGGGGACCTTTTTGATGTGTTGGCAACGAGCCCGAGTGGTGTGCGCACTTTGGCCAGAAATGTCCGATTAGTGGGTGTCATGTCCGGAAAGGCGGGGCGGCCCTCCAGCGGCAACCCCCTATCATTGGCATCCAGACCGTCAAACGGCTCGAAAGCATCAATGGTCGTGGCCATTGCCCCTGAATACGTCTACCCCCTTGCGAATATCCGGCAAAGTGACGTGGTGTCCATTGTTCTTCATGGGTCCCAGAACGCAACGCCTGACTCGCGAATTCGAATTGATCCTGAGCCCACCCACCGAAATATCGAGATAGTTGCAGGGCTTCATAAGCGTTCGGTCGCTGTTCCCATGACCCGGTAATTCGCCGAGTAAAACAACCCCTTTTCGACCGCTCTGCGGTCGTTTTTTTTGCGAAATGCAAAAATTAGTTTTATCAAAATGCGAACGAGATTTTGCATTTTGCGAGACGGGAATTTGTTGTTTTTAAATTGTTGTATCTATTGATAAAAATAATCAACAAAGCTGGCATGGCATTCGCTCTATTGGATTAGATGCATAACAAATAGAGGTCATTCCATGAAAGCGGCCATCGGTTTACTCCTGTCTTCAGTCATTATCGCCGGTTGTGCAACCAACCGGGGTGAGTTAGATCATCCCGTGTTCGAAGCATCGGATGAGGCTAACGCCAAAGGGTTGGCCACGCGTTATTACATAGCGGCGGACATCGATCCTTCCGAACGAGAAACTTTGGACAGGCATCAGCGATATCAATTCTTTCAGCGTGGCTGCTCACTGGACTTTTACACCATCGGTGAGACGACACCCAAGCAGCGCCGGTGGCAGCTTCGCGAGAGCAGTCTTGAAAGCGGTCACTTGGGAACCTATCGCCGATTTGTCAGTGAATCGACGTTCGATCAAGGCATGTCTGACATTCCAGGACCTCTACAAGATGACCTGACGTGGTTTTCGAGAGAAATCATGCGTAGTCCTTTGATGCCATACGTGTTGGTTATCGGACACACGAATTCTGACGGTAGCCAAAGTTTTAACCAGGCACTTTCGGAAAGACGATCCGAATCAGTCCAAGCTGCGTTAGTCGCTCAAGGTTTCCCAGAAAACCGCATTCAACATTTCGGAGTTGGCGAAACCAGCCCTTTAATGGTTCTGGACAGCGTGCGGTCGCGGTACCTTAATCGCCGGGTCGAGTTGGTTACGTTTATTCCTACGGCCCCAAATAAGAGAGAACCCCCCTGTAAACCATCTTGGGATCTCTCGATATCAGGCACTGATGAGGAGTTGCAGCAATGAAAATCCTGAATGTGCTGGTTGCGGCTGGCTGCTTATTGTTTTGCCCAGCGGCAGCTCTGGCCAACCTTGAGTACCTTGAGACTTCGACCGGTAAGCATACATCCGAACAGAGGGAGTTGGTTCAATGGACCCACTCGCGGTTGGTATTTGACCGCGATATCAAACGCATTGCGGTGGGACAGGATTCCATTATTGAGGTTGAGGTACTCGGCGGACGGGAACTCTTAATGTTGGCCAAGAGTGTTGGGCGAACCACTTTGATGGTCTGGTACGAGGACGGCTCAAGCCAAACTCTGTTATTCGGTGTTAGTGAGGACATGTCTGTACTCAGGGCTGCGTTATCCGATATCCATGAAAATATTCGCGTTGACGTGGCTCCGGACCGTCCAGCATTGGTGTTGAGAGGCAGGGTGCCAAATGTTCAGTACAAACTGGCTGCCGAAGTAGCTGCCCGACACTATTTGGGTGCACAGAAGCCTGGCCGACCGAACAGCCGCGGTAACATTTCGGGCCCGCAGCTAACAGCGCGTTCGCCGCTAGACCTGCTTGCCACGGCGCAACAGTCATCGCCAGACGCGTTTCGGCTGAATGCAAACAGCGATCTCAGCCAAGCCCGGGTAGCCGTTATCAATTTGATTCAGGTGGATACGCTACCGCAAACGCTTGAGCGGAAAGTGATGGCAGCGGTAGCGCCGTTGGGAGGTGGTGATGTGCGTATTCGGCGGGTTGTACGCGGCGATGTCGCGGACGATCTGGCAGACACCTTCATTCTTGAGGGCGAAGTGCGAGACCAGGTGACTCTGACGAGGGTTCTCAATATCGTTTCGAGACTGATCGGTGGGCGTGGTGACTCAGAAAATTCCGTGGTACCAGTTACCAATGAGTCAGGCGGGCTGCTGGGTGCTCGCGGTGCAGCCAGTACTCAAAGCGGTGGATTTGGGTCGGGCTTTGACGGGGGATCTGGCGGTAAAAATGAAAATGGCATCCGAGTCAATGTGGCCCGCTCAAAATTGCTGTCGCTGGGCGGTGGTCGCCTGTTGTCAGTGATTGAGGTCCGAGACCTTCCCCAAATAAGAGTGTCGGTGCAGATCCACGAGATTAATCGATCCCGTATGAGAGAATGGCGTCCGGACCTTTCCTTGCTGACTGATGGATACGCTGACCAGGGGCTCTTCTCATTAGGCGGACTCTCTTTCATGCCTCCGCAGAGCTCAACGGTGGAAAACGCTCTACAGGTTTTGGGCGGGACCTTGACCAATAACCTTCAGATTGGTGGGGACGATCTGGTCTTTGATCTTCTGTTCTCCCTAATGGAGAAGGAAGGCATTTCCCGAACTCTGTCGCGCCCCACACTTATGGTTCTGGCTGGCGAATCAGCGGTCTTTAATGTGGGCGGGGAAGTTCCTGTGCCAACGGCGTTTGCACCAACAGGCCTGAAGAGTGGCGATGAAATTGGCACGAATACACCAGGTGTTTTCAGTGGTACCTCATTTAAGGCATTCGGCATCAATTTGAGTGTAAAAGCCATGGTTGATGAAGCGGACAACATCACGCTTGATCTCAATCCAACCATTTCAATGCCTGACACCACGCTGACCGCCGAGATTACTTCCAGCACCGGTGCCTCGCTTAACTCAACCGCTTTTAACACGCGCAGCATCCGCACCAGCGCCCGCCTCAAAGACGGTCAGCCGCTGGTGCTCGGTGGTTTAGTTTACCAGACCCAGTCCGGCCAGAACGATTTCACGCCAGGCGTCAGAGACGTGCCGATGCTGGGGAAACTGGCTGAGGCCACATCCGAGAACGAGCAGAGCCGAGAGATTGTCATTGTTGTTACACCAAATCTAGTTCGGACACCGGACGAACATGTTCACCTTTGGGCCTTCCCCTCAACTGCCGATATGGCGGGCCACCTCCTTTCGCTGACCCAGACCGATAAATGGGGTACACGATGATCAATTTCAAATTTACATTACTGTTGACGTTTTTTCTTACAGGTTGCGCTTCTCAACAGGCTTTCATTTCTGAAGTTGAAGACCCGGAACAGGAAGTCACCAGGCTAGTTGAGCTTGAGCTCGCGAACATTAAAGCGGGCGAGTATTGCCGCAAAGACCCCCAGTCGCCGTTCAACGGGTGCGAGGGTGTTTTACAAAGACTGACCCAGCTGTACACCCTTTTTCCTGACTATGAACGGCTGCAGCTCGCGCTTGCAGTTTCTTACCACGCAAGGCAAAAAAATCGCGAAGCCCAGTACTATCTGGACCTCCTGCTCAAGCAAAGTCGCCCCAGGCCTGAAGCCGCGATACTGGCGGCTCAGCTGGCCATGGAAGAGGGCAACACGCGCCGAGCACAGGCTCTACTGGAAGCTCAGAAACGTATGAATCCAATGCACCCGGGAATTCACGAAACGCTGGCAGCGGTCTTCTATCTTAATCATCAAACGGCACAGGGCTTTTCCGCTTTGTCTGCCGCCGAGCAACTCGGCGCGCCCGCTTGGCGCGTCGCCTATCATCGAGGATTGCTTCATGAGTTAGCTAAAAACGAATCGGCCGCCTGCGAGCAATACGCCAGAGCGTATACAATCAACAGACGTTTTGGCTTGCCTGAAGGCCGGATTCTAGGGCTGACGCACAACCCGACGTGCCTTGAGCTTGCTAAATTCCTGGGAGGCATTTGAGATGGAGCGACTGGATGAGAAACAAGCGCCCGTTCTTGCCAAAGCCAGGCAACATATTCACAAACGTTTGATTACGTCTTTGGATTCCGATCCTTTGGACGTTCAGAACGCAAGTGAGGTGACGGCAAGAGTACAGGCATTGATCAGTGTGGTATCGAATCAGGTTGGACTCAGGCTGACCGAAGATGAGCGAGAAGCCCTCGCCAATGGGGTAGTCAGCGAGGTGTCCGGAATGGGCCCACTGCAGCCTCTCATGGATGACCCCACGATTACCGATATCTTGGTCAATGGGCCATCAAGCGTTTGGGTCGACAGAGATGGTCGGCTTGAACAGTCCACCGTTCAGTTTGACGACGAGGGACACCTGAGGCGATTTGTTGACCGTTTTGTCGGCAGCCACGGCAAACACCTCGACTCATCTAACCCGGCCGTCGACGCAAGGTTGCCCGATGGGAGTCGTTTGCATGCCATTATTCCTCCTCTTAGCCCGGTGGGCACCGTTGTAAGTATCCGGCGCTTCAGGCAATCCCATGCCAGCCTTAATGATCTGGTCGCCAATGGGATGCTATCCGAAGCCATGTCAGAGACTCTTAGATTGGCTGTCCGAAGCCGGATGAATATTGTTTTCGCAGGCGGTGCCGGGGCTGGAAAAACCACCTTGTTGAATGCGGTATCGGAATTTATTCCTGACTCTGAACGGATTGTGACGATTGAAGATTCTGCTGAACTAGCGCTTCGTCACCATCACGTCATATCGCTTGAGGGTCGACAAGAGAACAGCGAAGGGAAAGGTAAGCATGACCTTCGTTCTTTGCTAAAGCACGCCCTCAGAATGAGAGCGGACCGGATCATCGTCGGTGAAGTTCGGGGAGAAGAGGTTTTCGACATGCTTCAGGCCATGAACATTGGTCATGATGGGAGTCTTTCGACCATTCATGCCAACAATCCAGAGCAGGCGCTGAAACGCATGGAAACGCTGGCCTTACTATCCGAAACCCAGGCTCCGCGGCAGGCAATCAGAGACATGGTAGATGCGGCCGTTGGCATGATCGTCCATGTAGGTCGAGACGCCTCAGGATCGCGAAGAGTACTGAGTATGGTAGAGCTGTTAGCTGGTGAGAGTGATCGGCAATTAAACGAACTGTTCAGGTGGGAGCGCACGCGACAGGGCAGTGCTGCGTTTTCGTGTTTGAGGAGACCGTGGTTTGCTGACAACGTCTTGTGCGAAGGCCTACCGGTTACTGAGCGTCTTCTTGATTTGTGGCAAGGCCTGGAGGACTGACAATGTTGGAGTGGGCGGGAGTTGGACTGGCGGTTGTGGTTTTGGTGGCTTCTGCGCTGCGCTTTGCTCAGCTTGTTTTTAGGAACGAGGCTGTGAGTTCTGATGGCGCGTTACGGGCACTGATAGAAGACAAAGACTCCACGTTGACACGCTATCTAAGAATACTGGGCGTCCGATTGGAACCTTTTGTTTTTGCGGCTGGCTTGTGTCTGGTCGCGGTAACCATCAGCTTGCTGTTTTTAACCCTGTTTGAAGAAGAAGTCGGGTTCAGTATTGCAGCGGGTTTAACCTTTTTCCCGCTCGCATTCTACGGCCTGAAAGATCTGGTGGCGTGGCGAGCTCAAGAATTTGAATGGCAACTGATTGACGCGTTGGACCTGTCCGCATCACTGTCTGCTAGCGGCGTGACTGCGCTTAAGGCTATTGAAGCAGGCTCTCAGGGCTCATCTCCGCAAGTTAAGGCCGAAATCAGTAACCTGGTTTTGAGGCTCAAACTTGGTGATTCAATAGAAGGTGCGACGGCACGGCTCTTGGATCGATATCGTTCCGAGGGTGTTCGTCTTTTCGTGAATTTGCTTCGTTCCCGTTGGCACGGCGGGGCTGATTTCGACGCCTTGCTAAGGGCTCTGGCGAGAGTTCTGCGAGAACGAAAGACCTTTTTTGTGCAGGCTCGAGGACAACTTTCCGGAGCCAAGTACGCACTCATCTTCGCAGCCGTCTTTCCGTACCTGTTAATCCCATTCTTCCAAAGTCAGGAGCCGGAGTGGCTGGCTCCCATCACAACACACCCCGTTGGGCCGATCATTCTTTATCTCGCCATATTTCTGCAAGTGTTTGGTTTATTGTGGACGCGCGCGATATTAAGGAGCAAGTCATGGTGAGTTCTGTTGGTATCGATATTTTTCTTGCTCTGGTCTGTGCCATCGCACTAATTGGCGTGTTTGTTTTGAGCCGATCCGAATTGCGGCCGGAACTGGACCTTGAGCAGGAGCAACCTGTTAAGTACTTGTTTTATCCGGGAAGGCTAATGCGCCAAGCAGGGTTTGTGCCAACCGACTTCGTTTGGATTTACTGGCCAGTCAAGATCTTTCTTTTCGCGGGCTCTGCGCTCGTTTTTACGGAAATATCCGCTGATTTGCCCGGTTGGGTAATGGCCGTAAGTCTGCTTGTGACGCTGTTCTCCACCGATTTGTTTCTTTTGCAGCGTAGAAAACTCCGAAAACTGCGCGTTCAAGCGAATCTCAGTTTTTTTGTTGATCTGGTCAACGCGTATCTCAGCTCCGGTATTTCACTGTTTCGATCGGTGCAGCAGGCGGGTGAACACGGATTTGAACCAAGCCATCCTCTCGCTGTTGAACTCAAACTGATTGCCATGGAAATTCAATCCGGCGAGTCTTTTCAGCGTGCGATGGGCCGCCTCTACGAGCGGACGGGGGTGCGCCAGTTACAGGGACTTTCGGCATCCTTTGAAGTAGGACATGCTGCAGGTGCTTCAATGTCGCAAAACCTGTCCCGTCAAGCCGAAGCGTTTCGGGAACAACAGGAAGAGATGAACCGAAAGCTCATTAGTCAAAAAAGTATCACTTTACTGTTTGCTTTGATCCTAGTCGGGCTTCCAATGTTCGGTGTGATTGTGCTTTTTCCTGCCGCGGTCAAACTCGCTGAGATATTCGAACTGTTGGACTATATAATATAACGCTATAAAGGGCTGGTTATCATGCTGCATCGAAGGACGTGTCGCTCCAGTAAACTCCGGGGCCAGGGTGGTTTTGTGATTACCCTCGAACTCATCATCATTATCTCCATTTTAGGATTTGGCACGCTTGTTGGCATCGTCATGATCCGTGATGCGCTGGTGAAGCATTATGTGTCTAAACAGTCCTCAGAAACTTTGGTAGCCGACGCCGCTGGCCGAGTTCTCGGGGAAGCGGTCGATTACGATGAACATGACGCACCAAGAATATTTCTGGTTGATCGCTCTAAGGAAACCGCGTTTCGTACTTTAATTAGCATACGTGATGATCGATTCACCTCCCGTGAGGCCGTTTATTACAGTGGTAGTAACTGCACCGGTGTACCCTGCATCAAAACCACTAGCGACGAGTTGACCAGCAGTAGAGGAACGGATGACCTGTCAGGAACCGGTAACGTCAGCTACTTTAACGCCCTGCAGGGCGGGCCCAATTACGCAGTAGGCCGTGGCGACCAAGGGTTGCCCGGTAATCTGTTTCGGGAATCAGAGTTCATGTGCCCAGCTGAACCCAGCCAGATTCAATCGCGTTGGATGTCTCAGAAAGTTGTCTCCGGGGAGCCCTGTGAAAGCACTCAACTTGATGATGAAGTAAAAACACCGCCTTTCACTGGGTGTTTGATAGATGCCCCATTGGCCGCTTGTGACTGCCCGGCGTCGACACAAGAGCAAGGCAATATTCTTTCCCTTTATACTGTGGAAATCGAAGCCTTGCTCGATTCAATCGTCTTAACCCTGAACACTGCGTTGTTTATCACTGGCCAACAGATTCCTGCTGTTAACGTCGGAAAAATTTGCTGTCCGATTGGCAGTAACCTGAACGAAGATGAAGTCGTGAATGGTGTTGTCTACATCGTTCTGGAAGAGCTCGTCTCGCAACTGGATCTTGCCGCGTTCCCAGCCGCACAGCAAAACATCAACGCGACCTTGGCCCCTCTGGCCGGAGACATATCCTGTTCCAGCCCCCTTATTCTCAAGGCAGCTGATTCGGTGTCTGACCCAAATAATCCAGAGGACAATATACTCGGAACTTTTTCGGGACCGTTCTGGGTAAATCTGCCGAGCACAGCGTCGGATGATTGGTATTCTGTTCCTCCAACTGAGGGGGAGGGCTGGTAAAGGCCTTTCGACTCGCAGATTGCGACGATTCTTATTTTTGGCGAAGCAAAATGCAAATAGCACTAAATGGCCTCCGAATACATCTCTACATCATTGTTTTTTTTAAGGATAATAAATAATTACCGGTTTGGCCCAGAAGCTGCTTATATAAAAGAAATCAAGCTTCAGGAGCCTCTCCAATGCCCATCAAATTTTCAACATCTTTAACCGGCAATGCTGAAGCAGCATCCGTGCAGACCGCGGTCGGCGGATCTATCGATCTTTCAAACACGCCTAAGGTCATCCTCCACACAACCCCCGAGTCGCTGACAGGCCCAATCCGGGAAGGCAGTGACCTCCTATTGCAGGTTGATGGTGAAATCCTGAGGCTTGAGAATTTCTACGCGGTCGAGTCAGTAGAGGTTCAATTCTACAATCCCGAAACGGGTGCATTGATGGACCTGATGGCTTATCCGGCTCAATCTTCAGGATTTGTCCCGATTGACCTGGTTCCCCTGGCCTCCACGGACATTTCAGCTGCTGCTGTGGCAGGCTCTGCGTCTGCTACGGGGGCACTTGGAAGTGGGGTAGGCTTTTTAGGCGCCGCAGCAGCAATCGGCGGCATCGTTTTTGCGTCTAATTCAGACGCTTCGACTGCGTCAACGGTTGGATCGGATTCAAGCGATGCTGAGGAAATTTCCGACTCTAATTCGGGTAGCGAAGCGCCTTCTGATGAGCAACCGGACTCGGGATTAAACGAGGCCGAAGGAACCGCACCTCGTGCCCCCTCTAAAGCGCCGGTGATTGATCCCGAGGCTGACAGTGGTGTTATCGGTGATAACATCACATCGGATACAACCCCGCCGTTTAACAGTGAAGGCGGCACGGCGGGAGACACCGTTACTTTTTACGATGCCTCCGGCAATGTCTTGGGCTCGGGCACCGTTGCCGAGGATGGCTCCTGGTCGGTGACGCCAGATTCCAATTTACCCGAAGGCACCACAGAGCTCACCGTCACCTACACCGACGAAGCAGGCAACGAGAGCGCTGCATCGGCACCGTTAACTGTAACCGTGGACAGCACCGTGCCCGACGCTCCAACCTCTGAACCGGTCCTTGATTCGGTCTCAGATACCGGAACATCCGGAGATGGCATTACCTCCAATACCACACCGACCCTAACGGCTACCGATGGAACTCCTGGTGATAAGGTTACGCTAACCGATGGCGCTGGCAATGTGTTGGGTTCCGCTACGGTTGCAGAAGACGGTTCTTGGTCCGTCACGCCGGACTCCAATTTGCCTGAAAGCACCACAGAGCTCAGCGTCACCTATACCGACGAGGCGGGTAACGAGAGCATTGCTTCGGCACCGTTGACCGTAATAGTAGATAGCACCGCACCCGACGCTCCGGCTTCTGCGCCCGGTCTTGATTCAGCGTCGGATACCGGAGCGCAAGGCGATGGCAATACTTCAAATACGACTCCCACACTTACGGGGTCCGGTGGCGCACCCGGTGATGAAGTCACGCTATACGATACCTTTGGCAATGTGTTGGGGTCCGCCACGATTTCAGAAGACGGTTCCTGGTCAGTCACGCCAGACTCCAATTTGCCCGAAGGCACCGTAGAGCTTGCCGTCACCTATACCGATGCGGCGGGTAATGAGAGTGCAGCCTCTGCACCAATACCCCTTACATTGGACAGCAGTGCACCAATTGCACCTTCGCTTGCCATTCAAACTGACACAGGTATCAGTTCAACGGATGGCGCGACCAATGAGGGCCTGGTAACGGTGTCAGGTATTGAATCTGGCGCGACCTGGGAATACAGCACGGATGGCGGTGCCACTTGGTCCCCAGGAACGGGTGCCAAATTCTTGTTGCCCGACGGAGATTATCCGGCAGGAACGGTTCAAGCCAGGCAAACGAATGCGGCGGGGAATACCGGTGCCAGTGGGGAGACCGATCAGCTTTGGAGGATCGGAGGCATCTTCGTTGAGAACCAACAAGCGTCTGTGCTTGAGGATAACCTCAGCGGTGGAACCACTCAAACCTCTGGCACTGTTGATCTGGGCGACCTCGACGGCGATCCGACCAGCGTAACCTTAGTCGCTCCAGACCAGGAGTTTTTGTCTGAGGGCGAATCGGTTAACTGGGAGGGGACAGGCACGAATGAGCTGATAGGCAGCAATACCAAAGGCGAAGTTATTCGAATCACCATCGATGACACAGGGAACTACACGGTAACGCTGACCCAGCCGCTTGATCACCCGGTTGCCAATGTGGCTGATGATGTGGAACTGGCTGCCGGCATTACCGTTTCTGATGGCCAGTCACAAGCAGAGGGTACTCTGACGGTTTCGATTCTGGATGACGTCCCCGTGGTTGAGTCGAACTCTCTGTACATTGACGTAACCCCGTTACCCACCACGACTACTGGCAACGTCCTTGGGGCCACTGGCTCATTCGGCGAGGACGGTGGCGCCGTGGAAGCTGTCAGTCTGGGAGGGCTGACCTGGCAGTACGATGCCGATACAAACACAGTTGCTGCACCAACGGGAGTTTCACAGAGTGTTGAAAGTTACTCCTTTGATGCATCCACCAATGAGCTTGAGGCACTCGCCTGGACTGGTGAAACCGTGAACGTCAATTTACTGACTGGTGATTTCGAGTATACGGCAACGGGGAATTCCCGAATTTCAGCGGAGCCGAACAACGCACCAACCGCTTCCACAGCCAGCGGTGTGAGCCCCGGACTGCTCGGTGGCGAGGTTGTCGGTTTGATCGACCTGAGCGCTGATCAGGCAGCCTCGGTAGATGATGCAGATAACAACCTAGTACCCGTCACCTACATTTATGAGACAACAGGCGTTACGACCGGGCTCGCTTTCTCGGCGTCCCAGCCTCTTGCGAGTGAGCTGGGCGTGTCCGTTGTTACCACTTCCAACACCGGCTTTCTGAGCAGTGACGCTTCGATCACCTTCACGGCGCCAAATGGGGGTGAGTTGGATCTTTTGAAGATCAATGAAGTCCTCGGAACTGTGACTTTTGATCCCGGCCTGCTTTCATTGGGTTTGTCATCGACAGTCACGCTGACAGCAATAGATGCTGACGGTGCCAGCGGCAGCGTGTCGAATACCGGGTTGCTTGATGCCAGCTTACTCAATCTTGAGTTAGTCGACACCAGTCCTGCTTCAACCATTCAGGAGGGTGGGTCTGATGACGATACCCTGACGGGAGACCAGCAGGAATCACTGGATGATCGTCTTTATGGTCATGCGGGCAACGATGTGCTGCAGGGTGGGGCCGGCTCTGACATTCTACGGGGTGGGCTGGGCCTGGATACCCTCGAAGGCGGCGAGGGCAATGATACGGTCATTGGAGGGCAGGGCAATGATTCCTTGAGCGGCGGCGCCGGAACTGACGTGTTCCGCTGGGAGGAGGGCGATGCAGCAACACCGGGAGCGCCGTCTGAGGATACAGTCATTGATTACACCGACCTGTCCCTCGCCAATGGCGGCGACATGATCGATCTTGCAGATTTACTCCAGGGCGCGGGTGCAATTGGCAGCAGTGTAGGCAATCTGACCAATTACCTCCACTTTGAGTTTACCGGAACTGATACGGTTCTTAGCATCAGTTCAACCGGTCATTATGCCGGCGGCTATCAGCCCGCCCAAACGGATCAGGAGATTACCTTTGCGGGCGTGAATCTCGTCGACTCGGCCCTTTCTGATGCGGACGTTATCCAGTCGTTACTGGCCAGTGGTCAGCTCGTGGTTGATCAGGCAGATAAGAACACGGTTTTAAATGGTGGTTTCACAGATCTTCAGATCAAAGTAGCCGATGGTGATGGGGATTCCGAAACCGTGAATATTCGATTTGACCAATCCAATACTCCGGCACAAACGACCGACGGCAATTCCGCGCCAGACGTTCAGCAAGGCGAAGGTGCCCTTTTGGGTCTTGTCGGCGTCTCAGCGCTTAACCTTGTCGATTTTTCGGCACAGGGCTTAAATGCCTCCGACCGGGACAACAACCTGCAAACAGTCACCGTTGCCTATGAGCTGATTGCCACCATCGACACCGCGAGCCTGGGATCGGTTCCGAGCCTGAAGTATTCCTCTGATTTGGCTGACGAACTGGGTCTGCAGGTGAGTGTCATAAACGATCCGGGAGTGGTAGGCCTGGTAGAGCCGAGCTCTGTGTTGACCATTACCTCTGCCGACGGCGGTACGCTTGATAATTTTGAGGTTAATGAGCTGCTGGCAACGGTGACCTTCGAGCAGGACCTCTCGCTATTGGACTCCGTCGCACAAGCTGAAGTACTGAACTCAACCACCATCACCGCGGTGGACGATTTGGATGCCGGCGCAACGTCATCCGTGATGGAGCTTGCCGGCGCGAATCTATTGAGCCCACCAGAAGGCTTACAGGAGGGTGACGGAGGCGATAATGTTCTTGAAGGTGGTACTCAAGAGACCGTTGAAGCGGATGGAGCCGTCTTCAACGTCTATGACTTCGGTGTAGCCACCGTTCTGGTTGATGAGGGAACAAACGTCATCATTTAAACATTCGCTCACTCACATCGCTGAACCTTGGCGAGATCGTTTGGCGACTGCCCTGCAGTCGCTTTTTATTTTGCAAAATGCAAGTGCCCCCTTTCCCATTTTGCAAAACTCACCAAAAAAAACCATAGATCGCTGTTTTCAATGGCGTATTTTAAAGTGCAAAAGATGGCACAAGTTTCGCGTTGTCCTGGTTACTAATGAAACAGTTTCCATAAGAAACATGGATTGATGGCCGTTGAATGAATCGCCGCCATCATCTCAGGGGCCAGGTATGAAGCGGATTTTTATCAGTTGCGTGTGCGGTGGCTTATTGGCCACAAGTAGTAGTGTTTCGGCTTTTGAGCAGCTCGAAGTAAATGAGTTGGTGGAGAAAACGCTGAGGCAATCACCCCGCCTTCAGGCAGTGCAATCCAGGTTGCGACAGCAAAACGTTGAAGTAGACATCGCCCGTGACGGTCGCTGGCCGACCTTGAATGGCTACGTTGAGCAGGCCTCAGCATCTGAATCCCGGCAACAGTTTCGAGTTTCGCAGAAAGTGTACGACTGGGGTACGACCTCAGGAAAAATCGAACTGGCCAAAATTGAAGCCAGTCTGATCGAGCTGGAGTACCTGCATGTTCAAGAAGAGGAGGCTAAGGAACTCATTGAGTTAATTCTTGATTGGTCATCATCCGGCAATCGGAAGGAAGTCCTTCAAGCACACTTGCAACGCCTGCGGGAAATTGAGCGCCTGACCGCTCTCAGGGTTGGCAACGTCATAGATCGAGGCGAGCTAAGCCGGGTGTCGGCGGCCATTGCCGGCGCCCAGATTGAATTAACACTTGCTGAAAGTGCCATTGGGGAGGCGTCAGATCAGGTACAGGAACGCATCGGACAGCCGGTAAACCTTAACCATCTTCGTGACCTTCCTGGTTTTGACCAATGGTTTGTTGATGGCTTGAGCATGGCCAGCCTTTCCCCGTTAATGCCACTGGCTCCACCGGTTCAAGACGCCGAACTAGGCATTGCAAAAGCGGAACCAGAGAAGACGCTGGCAACCTCGGAGTGGCGCCCCACGCTCTCAGTGGATGCGATTGCTGAGCGAACCGAAGACCGATTTGGCTCCAACACTGACCAGCGCATTGCACTTCGGATTGAAACTCCTATTTTCCAGGGCCTGGCTGCTTTCCGACGGCCCAAAGCAGCCGAACATGCGTTGACCACCGCAATCAGACAGCGCGACCGCGAACTTTCGAATGTCCGCCGCACAGTGCAACGCCTCACCAACTCCATTCGCCTGCAGACTAACCGGAGGCCTCTTATCGACCGACAGGTGCAAGCATCACGGGCAACCATGGAACTCTACACCCAACAGTTTCGGATCGGGCGGCGGGATATGTCTGATCTTATTGGCGCCGAAGGGGAGCGGCTGAACGCCGAGCTTTCAGCAATCGATCTTAAATATGAACAACAGAGGTTAACCCTCAGGCTGTCATCAGTACTTGGGCTGCTGACGGCGAAACTGTCTGGAACAAACGGGGGACGATCATGAACAATCAAAATGTCTTGCCTGAAGATCGGATACTACCCCTCGTTGCCCAGTTTTGTGCGCTACACGGTCGAGTCCTGTCCCAACGCAAATTGGGGCTGAATGACGACGTTTCGCTGAACGCCGGTGATCGAATTATCCGCGCACTAACAAGCCACGGATTTGAAGTTTCGTCGGACACATTAGAGTTAGAGTTAGAGTCGCTGCAGGCAGAACGTGGACCCTGGTTTGTCAGGCGAAAAGACGGTCGGTGGGAGTTATTGACCAAAGTGGTTAAAGGTGGCGCAGTGCTGCGCGATGTCGCGGGTACTGACCGGATCATCTCAATACAACAGCTTGTGTCTCTGGGAGCTGTAACAGTCATTATTGGTCGGCCCCGATTCAGAACTCAGGCAAGAGTTGGCGACTTTGCAAAAAATAGTGAGGGTCATTGGTTCTGGCACCCCTTATCGAAGCAATGGCGGGTCTTTCGCGACGGGGAATAGCGGCCGTTGTCGCTAACTGTCTTGCAGCTGCGGTCGCGCTGTTCGCCATGCAGGTTTACGATCGGGTAGTCCCTACAGGCGCACTGGATACCTTATGGGTTCTTGCCATTGGGGCCGCGTTGGCGATTATTCTGGAATGGACAATACGCGTCGCGCGGGTCGGTCTTCTTGAGTCTGCGGGGCAGCGTTTAGATCGGCAAATTGGACGTTCTCTGTTTGCCCGAGCGCTCAGCATCCGAATGGCCAACCTGTCTCCGTCGCCGGGTACCCTGGTCACTCAACTGAGAGAGTTTGAGTCGGTTCGCGAGTTTTTCACATCTGCAACCACGGCCGTGCTGAACGATCTGCCATTCGTTTGCTTCTTTGTTGCTGTCATTGCCTTCATTGGTGGGGGGCTGGCGCTTGTGCCTGTGGCAGCAATGATCCTACTGATTCTTCCCGTACTGATTCTGCAGCCCTACATGTCGAAGCTTGCGGGTGAGAGCCTGCGGGAAAGCGCCCACAAAAATGGCCTTTTGTGGGAGTCCTTCTCAGGCATTGAAAATGTGAAGTCCTCCGGTGCGGAACGCTGGTTAGAAAGCCTTTGGTCGGATCTGCATGAACAACTCTCCGATACTGCGTTCAAGGTTCGCAGGTTAAGCCAGTGGCTGGCTCTATGGACCGCCGCTGTACAGCAGTTCGCTTATGTTGGGGTCATCGTTGTTGGGGTCTATCAAATCTATGCAGGGAATCTGTCTGTGGGTGGGCTCGTTGCCTGCAGCATTCTTGTTTCCAGGGTTATCGCGCCCTTATCACAGACCAGTGGTCTTCTGGCTCGCTGGCAACATGTCAAATCAGCTCTGGCCAGCCTGGACAATCTGATGGCATCGCCCGTGGAGCGGCCAGAAGACAGGCAGTTCATAGAAACACCTGATTTGTCAGGTGCGATTTCCGCAGAGAAGGTGTCCTGGGCGCCATCCTCAGATCAGTCACCTATCGTGAAAGTTGAAAAGCTTGCGGTGAAAACCGGTGAAAATATTGCTTTACTGGGTGCAAGTGGGTCGGGTAAATCGACCTTGATTAAACTCCTTTCGGGTTTGCTCAGCCCATCCGAGGGGTTGATTCATGTCGACAACATGAACCTGCACCATGTTGATCCGATCGATCGATGTGACCAGATCGGTTACCTGCCACAGACTGTTGCTCTATTCCACGGAACGCTCCGAGACAATCTCAACCCAAGCCAGAAGCCGTTATCGGATGGCGAACTTCTTAAACTCTGCGAATCCATCAGCCTGGGGCCATTCATTCAAAGCCGTGCCATGGGGCTGGGGTGTTTTCGGCGGCCAACGGCAGCTTATTGGTATCGCACGAATTTTTGTAAGTGATCCCAAGATCGTTCTGATGGACGAGCCAACGGCCGCTCTCGATCAGGAAACGGAAAAACGGGTGATTTCCGTTCTAAAACGCTGGAGTACCGAAAAAACCTTGATTATTTCAACCCATAAAAGAGCCCTCTTAGAACTGGCTGATCGGCTGTTGGTGCTGAAAGAGGGACAGTTAGTCATGGATACACCCGCTCATCAGGTTGCCAGGCCCAAAGCTGCCTAATCACACGGAGAAACAAAGTCATGGCGCTGTTGAATATCACAATTGATCGAGAAATGCGGGCGGCGCGACTGCTCCTTTGGTGTTGTGTTTTGACCGTGGTTACCTTCATCGGTTGGGCCTGGTGGGCCACATTAGACGACGTAACTAGGGGAGAGGGTCGAGTGGTGCCGTCCGGGCGCCTGCAGTCAATTCAGAGCCTTGACGGCGGCTTATTGTCACACCTGCTGGTATCCGAAGGTGATGAAGTTGCCGTGGGGCAAACGCTGATGGTGCTGGATGAAACCCGATATCTTGCCGCCTACCGGGAAACAGAAGAGCAGATACATGTGCTCATTGCAGCTATCGCTCGTCTTGAGGCCGAAGTGTCCGGTGCTCAAACGATCAGCTTCCCCGATCAGTATTCATTGACTACTTCGCTTATGGAAACCGAGCAAGAGTTGTTTTTTGCTCGTCAGGGGCGATTGAAGGAAATGCTCAATTCGTTCGCAGAAAAAAAAGCGCTGGCTGTAAAGCAGCTCAAGCTTTTGACTCCGCTGCGGCAGTCTCAGGCGGTCAGTGAAATCGAACTGATACAGGTCCAGAGAGACATAGCAGCCCTGCAAGGAGAAATGCTGGGCGTATCAAGATCCTACTCGGAAGATGCCTATGGCGAGCTGGTTCAGAAAAAGGGTGAACTGAGCCGGTTACTCCAAGTCGCAGCGCAGCGTTCCGACCAGTTGCAGCGAACCCGTGTGACCTCTCCCGTGCGGGGCAAAGTCAATACCATCAATGTGACAACCGCAGGTGCCGTGATCGGGCAGGGCGAACTGATCATGGACATCATGCCGTTGGACGACACGCTTTTAGTGGAAACGCGAATCAAGCCCAGAGATGTTGCCTTTCTGGCGCCAGGAATGCCGGCAACCATCAAACTGACGGCTTACGATTTTTCCGTTTACGGCAGTGTGGAAGGAAAGGTGATTAAGATAAGTGCTGATTCGATCCAGGAAGAAACCATCAGGGGGAAGGAGTCGTTCTATCGAGTTCTTGTCAGTCTCGACCGGGAGTTCCTCGGAACGGTCCGTCAAGGATTGCCAATTAAACCAGGCATGATGGCTGAAGTGGATATTAAGACCGGTGAACGCAGCATTATATCGTACCTGTTAAACCCTATCATCAAGGCCCGTTTGATATGAACCAAGCCGACCGTTTTACTGCTTTATGCATTCCACCGTGCCTAACTTGTAACAATAATGCTTTGCATAACGCAAAACGTCCGAGGCGTATACATTTTTTATTGTCAAAAGTAAGCTTACTGGCTTGAAATAAAAGAACTTTCAATTGCTGGCACGATTTTGGACAGGGATTATTAGAGTATCGACGATTGGGGGATGTATTTATGAAGAACCACTTATGCATTATTTCTTCAGACAGCAGTCTCATAAATCTTATTTCCAAGGCCTTTAAGCCCATCGGCATAGAGATTGACCCGGTATCACCGAGTATTTTTATTGACGGCGAGCTAGAACGAGCGGCGATAGTCACGCTTGTTGATTTGGAGTCCTTCGATCATTTGCCGCACCAAGTGTGGGAAAGATTACGGAAGTCACTAGACCATACCTTCTACGTTTCTCTCCTGGCAAGAGCCCATAATACGGTCCACCGAAAATGGTTTGGAAATCCGGTAAAAACGTTGAGTAAGCCACTGACCGGTGCCCAGCTGCGCTGGCTAGCCTGTCAATGTGTTGAGCGCTTAAGAAGTCAAAATATGCGTTCAACTCGAACGCCTCAGCTCTGCCTCAGCAAGCCTACGGATGCCGTAACCCTTCAGGCCATTCTTAAGCACCAGCATCCGGAGAAGGCCGCCAATCAGGAAAGGGTAGTGAGCTTGGTTGATTTCATCAGCGAACGTTGTAAGATTGATCCGTCCATCGGGCAAGCCATTTCAATTTCGTCACGCTTTTATGATCTCGGTGTTTTGCTTGAGATATCTGAGGGCGGCTCCCAACTGAGACTTGTCCAAAAACGACGGAGAGCGTTCCACTCTGCCGCCCTTGCAAAGCTAACTGGGGCATCGAATAACGTTTTAAGAATTCTGCGCAACCTTGATGAAAATTGGGATGGGTCGGGCTCGCCGCATGGCAAAAAGGGAAAAGAGATCCCTATTGGTGCACGAATACTGAGAATCGCAATCGATTTTGTCAGACTTCAGTACGATAACGAGCAGGGGCTGTTTCTGAGCACGAATGAATGTGCTGCGTGGTTGCGTGATGCCGCCGGACATTTCTACGACCCTGAGCTGGTGAATCGCTTTGTAGATCACTTAATGGCAGGAAAAACGGAGCCACCAACAAATGCATTTTGGATTCTTGGAGCAAGAAATCTGCGATCCGGTATGACGCTGTCGGAAGATTTATATGGCCGCGCCGGATTAATGCTTCTATCCAAAGGCAAGGTTCTTAACCAAAATCTTGTGTCTCGTCTTATCGACTATGAAGAAAGATTTTGTATGAGGGATGGCTTATTCGCCGGCATTTTCGAATCGCAAAGAGAGGATATCAACAATAAGTTCACACAGATCCGGGGTATTCCGTCGCAGTCAGCGGTCGCAACGGAACGAATTTCTGCATCCGGTAACAAATGAGGTTGAGTTTGTATTGTCTGATGACTCATAAGGTTTCGACTTCCTTTAAATGTCCAATACACCTAAATATTGGACATTCCTGGAGCGCCCGTCTGGAGGCGCGTTACAGCGTATAAAGAATCTCTGTTTGGTCAGCATTTTCCGCCGTGCTTTTGCAAACACTGGCCGCTATTTAACCGCCACGCCTCGCTCTATGAGCTGACTTCGTAGCATTTCAACCCTGCGCCGATTCACGCCCATGTCATAGAATCCAAGCAGCGATTGCGACCTGACATTCAAGCGCTGCTTGTCTGCATCAACGAGTACTTCGAGATAATCCGGAAAATGGAAGAATTCGCTGTAGCAGGTTATATCCGCATAACCGAATCGTGCTTCGTTCAGCGACGCGCCAGGCAGCGCCAAAGCTTCTGCTTTGATGACTTCCCAGGACGACGGGTTCAAGGGTTGCGCCAAATGAATGGGTTCGATTGCGTATCGATCGACCGTGGACGAACTCGACACGCAGTTCATGAACGGCGGACAATCATCCAGAGTAAATGCGGTTCCGGTTGGCGGCACGTTACCGGTTGATGTGCATCCGGCGAGCAAAAGAACTAACAAAACCGAAAAGTAGCGCATGGGTGCAAAGGTTCCTTTTGGCTGTGTGTTGGCTGGTTGATCCGGAAAGTGCCATAAGGTGACGATTTGCCACCACTGACTTCTGAATATACATCGTTATGGCTTACGCACAATTGCGCATAATGTATATTATGTTAAATTAAGTATTAGCGTAAATAAACGGTGTCCGTGATTTTCGCGCAGCTCCGTCGTTCTTATCACTCGGATCGTGTTGTCCGGAAAACATCGGCGAGCAGCTCAACCACAGAATCCGCCATATGAGCGCAACGAGCGCCGTCAAATGAATACACGTTTTCAAACCCTCCCTGTATATGCGACTCCAACAACCTTTTCAGATGTCGCCTGGCACGGAAAAGGCGCGTTTTTACCGTCATAACGGTAAGACCAAGATCCGCTGCAATGTCGGCTATCGCCATGCCTTCTGCTTCCCTGAGAACAAACACAATCCGAAGATTGCTTGGCAACTCAGAGACGGCTGATTCCACCCACTCTCGAAACTGCGTAACTCCATGCTCACTTTCCGGCGATCGCTGTGACGCACTCGGAAACGCTATCACAGACGCTGTCTGGTGAAGTTGCTCCGAAACCGAATCATATTCCTGAGTTGGATGGCGTTTGCGCAATCTCATTTTGGCTGCGTTCAACGCAATTTTGGTGATCCACGTCGAGAGTTTGGAATCACCGCGAAACTCTTCAATTCGGGTAAAAGCAACTAGATAGGTTTCCTGGACGATTTCCTC
The DNA here is from genome assembly GCF_016427555.1 of Marinobacter litoralis. Lineage (GTDB taxonomy): Bacteria > Pseudomonadota > Gammaproteobacteria > Pseudomonadales > Oleiphilaceae > Marinobacter > Marinobacter litoralis_A. The sequence continues at coordinate 3,099 of NZ_JAELVS010000008.1, read as the reverse complement.
GGCTTCGGCACTGTTATCCAAAATACCCCGAGCGATACGAAACAGACGAGGATTCAGTCTTCGAATAATCTCTCGTACGGCGACTTCTTCTCCCCGCTGGGCAAGTTTGACGAGCTCTTCTTCAGAAGTTTGCGGGTCTACGCTGGTATTAGGTGATAAAGACTCAGCAGGGCTTTTCATAAGCATGCCTTTTGTCATCTTGCATTGAAGATATCGCGGACTGAAGGGAATTGCGCGCTGACTTCTCCCCTCACTCCCCCCGCACCCAACGCGGAATCATCCCAGTCACCTAATGCTGGTGAGCCAACGATAATTCGTCCAACCATAGCCGCCATCTCATGCGGTACACAGTAATAGTCATACACGCCAGGAGCGGTCAGAGTTAGGCTAAACGTCTGGCCAGGAAGTAAATAGCCGCTATCAAATGGTTTAGCTGCCTTTGGAATCCGTCGAACACGATCAAGAATTTCAGGGTGATAGGCAGTAACCGTGTGGGAATTACCCGAATCCCGATTAATGAAAACAACGGTTGTGCCCGGCTCTATTGCAACACCTTTCGGCTCAAACCAAACTCTTTCACCCCGTGGTGTGCCTTTCATGGTGATAACGACATCGTTATCACCATGAACCTCGTTCACTACACAGCTTAAAAGTAGGAGCGAGCCCGACAACCTCAGCAATCTGCGCCTTGAACAGTTCATAGTATGATCCGCCAGTTGCAGTGCCTATTTCGCCAAACGGTCTTTGGCCCCCTTGTCGTGGAAGAGCACAACGTGCGCGTGTGGGCTTTCGACTCCCGGATGCCCACCGTTGTAGTAGATATCGACAGCCGTTACCTCATGAGATCCAACCGCCAAGTCGTCGTAAGCAACGCCGTTTTTCAGCTCCTCAAGAGGTGTCATATAAACCGTAGCAGACAGCTTCCCATCACGGTCGTAGCTTAAGAATGGGCCGGCGGGCAAGGTATCCGGATAAACGAAGAGAGTCCCAAGGCCCGGCAGAAATTCAGGCAGCGGTAACACATCGCTCACCTGCACGTACGGTTCTTCCGGAGGCATTTGCGCAAGTTTGCTTTCATCATGAGCCAGCACGCCCGCCGCCAGGCTCATGCCCAACAAACCGATCAGTAACGTTTTCATAGCCATTCCCCTTTCGCGATTAATCAATGTGGCAATTAAACAGATGCAGTTCCAAGGGAAAGGTTTCAGAATTTTTATCGATTGATATCGGAATAACACATTGGTAGATTACTCTCCTCTTTGGGGAGTAGCCTGCTTCCGTTCCTCGGAAGAGTTCGCATCAACATACTTGGCCACATGCCATGGTGCGGACACCACTTCGGTTGGCGAGACCATCGATATACCCATGCCTTTGGTCGGGCGTGTGGCTATATCGTGGACTCAACAAGCCCGGCCGGAGTGAAGTAATGAATCCAGTAGCCCTTCTGTTACTCGCATTTGCCATGTCCACCGATGCCTTTGCCGCTGCTATTGGTAAAGGAGCGACCCTCAGAAATCCGCGATTCTTTGACGCCCTGCGCATGGGTCTGATTTTTGGAACTATCGAAGCAATCACGCCACTTATAGGCTGGCTGATTGGTCGCACTGCCTCCAGTTATGTTGAAGCTTGGGCCCATTGGATTGCGTTCTTCTTGCTCGTGGGTTTAGGCGCTCACATGATTTATGAAGGCCTGAAGCCAGGTTCTGAAGACCTCGAAAAACCCACCAGCCACTCTCCATTAAAAGTGTGCCTGACCGCAGTTGGCACCAGTATTGATGCCTTGGCTGTGGGTGTTGGCCTTGCGTTCATCAACGTAAACATCTGGCTTGCGGCCGGCTTGATCGGTGCAGCGACCACTCTGATGGTGACCATGGGTGTTCTGCTGGGACGGACCATCGGTTCCCTGCTCGGCCATTGGGCTGAAGTCTTTGGCGGCCTCACGCTCGCAGGCGTGGGTGCGTGGATATTGGCTACGAATTTATAGCTCGGTTGTGTGATTAGTTGTTTTTCTTAATAACGACCAGCGCCACGCCCAAAACCGCTAGCAGGCCTCCGCATAGTGCGAGCCCCCCCAGTCGCTCATCGAACAGAAAATAGGCCTGCAAGGCGGTAACCGGTGGCACGAGATAAAACAAACTCGCAACGTTGGACGCAGCGCCACGGCGAATCAATTGCATCAGAAGAAGAATGGCGCCCACGGATAAGCCCAGGACCAGCCAGCCTGTTGCCAGTATGAGCTGCAGGTTCCACGACACCTCGCGCGATTCGAACGCGAAAGCGCCCAATGCAAAAAGGGCCGATGCCGCGCAGTACTGAATAAAGGCACCCGGCACCAAATCGACGCCCTGGCAAAAACGCTTTTGATACACCGTACCGAACGAAATGCCTGCAAGGGCGATCAAAGCCCAAAGCAATGCCCAGACTGGAAAGCCTGAAACCTGGCTCGTCTCCCCCATTTTCTCCAAAACAACCAAACTGACGCCGATCAGTCCCAGCACCAACCCTGACCACTGACGAAGGGTGATGGCTTCCCGCAGGACAACAACGGCCACTGCCGCAGTCACCAAAGGTTGCAGGCCGACAATAATGGAAACAACACCCGCAGGCATACCATCGTCAATCGCATAGAACACGCCGCCCAGATACAGCCCATGTACCAGCAAACCAGTAATCGCTGTGTGTGCCATGCCGCTTACTGATGGCCATCTTGGTTTTAGCCACCACGCAATCAGGCCCAGCACGACCAAAGTGGAGAGCATTCGGTATAACAACAATGTGAAAGGTTCGGCGTACGGTAGCCCGTACTTTGCGCCGATAAAGCCGGTGCTCCACAACCACACGAAAACCGCCGGCATCAAACCAACCGTGAAACGCCCAGTACCTTTAAGTGGTTTATTGCCTGAACGGCCGGTAAAAGTGGTCAATCCAAGTCTCCTGATCAAAGCTGTTTGAGTGTCCCGGGGAATGTGGCGGTATGGTTAACTAATGCCTTTGTCAGTTAATGGCCGGAGTGTATCCGCAATAAACGCAACTTGGTACAGGAGGTCATTAGATAGCTCAGCATCGGGGGGGGGGGGGGGGGGGGGGGGGGGGGGGGGG
>NZ_JAELVS010000007.1 GCF_016427555.1 Marinobacter litoralis | reverse complement strand
ACCACCTTGTCAACCGTTAATTTTAACTGCTGTTTTCGTCTTCGAAAACGGCCGAAAAACTCACCGGCGTTACTACTAAATCGTGGGGCGCATTCTACACTGAACCGCCACCTTGTCAACCGCTTTTTCGAAGAATCTTTAAAACACTTTCTTCAATACTTTCAAGCAGTTACCGCTTCGTTGCTGACCGTGTTTAGTGGCTAGCCCCTCAAGCGAGATGCGCATTCTACAGACATCCCTGAGGGTGTCAACGGGTGATCTGAAACTTTCTTAAATTTCTTCAAATCACCCACCTTTGCGCCCTCGGTACCAGGAGCTAAACCTCTACTTTAACCTTACTCGCTACATCCACCGCTCTTGCCCTGGCATCATCTAAAGTAGAACCGTGTGCCAGCGCCACACCCATTCGCCTCCTTCCTTTAAGCTCAGGCTTACCAAACAGTCGTACCTGCGTATCCGGTTCCGATAACGCGTCACCCAGCCCACTGTAGGACACTGAATCCGAGTCACCCTCAGGAAGAATGACCGCAGATGCCGTTGGCCCTTTCTGCCGAATTGCAGGAATAGGTAGTCCGAGGATCGCCCTTGCATGCAGGGCAAACTCCGATAGGTCCTGGGACATCAGTGTCACCAGTCCAGTATCATGCGGTCGAGGTGATACCTCGGAAAACCAGACTTCGTCACCTTTAACGAACAACTCGACACCATAAATACCGTACCCGCCGAGGTCACTCACCACCGACCGTGCTATTTCCGTGGAACGCTCGAGCGCCTTTGGCGACATTGGATGGGGCTGCCAGGATTCCCGGTAATCTCCATCTTCCTGCAAGTGACCAATAGGATCGCAAAACGATATGCCGTTGCGATGCTTAACCGTCAACAAGGTGATTTCGTAATCGAAATCAACAAATCCCTCTACGATCACACGACCACGACCCGCTCTACCGCCACTTTGAGCGTACTCCCACGCTGGCTCAATATCGCTTTCAGCTTTAACGGTACTTTGTCCTTTACCGGACGAACTCATTACGGGCTTCACGACCAGGGGTAGGCCCATTTCTTTGACTGCCGCCAAATATTCCTCGCGAGTTCCTGCAAACCGGTAAGGTGACGTTGGAACTTTTAACTCCTCTGCGGCCAAACGGCGAATACCCTCTCGATTCATCGTCAGGTGCACGGCGCGCGCCGTCGGCACCACCCGATACCCCTCACCCTCTAGCTTAACCAGCTCTGCAGTTGCAATCGCTTCAATCTCGGGCACGATCAGGTCAGGCTTTTCCAGCTCTACAACTTGTCTTAGCGCCGCTCCATCCAGCATATCCACGACATGGCTACGATGCGCCACCTGCATGGCCGGCGCGTTGGCATACCGATCGATGGCAATTACTTCCACGCCAAACCGCTGCAGCTCAATAACAACCTCTTTACCCAACTCTCCTGACCCACAAAACAGTACGCGCGTAGCATTCGGAGTTAATGGGGTGCCGATACGCACGACATTGCCGGTTTCAGTCATTCCCGTCTATTTCCTGTTCTTTAGATTTGAAATTTCTCTTCACGCTCAGCAACGCTTTTTAGTACTTCCCGCCGCTCGTCATCGGTCATGGAACTCCAGCGCAGGATTTCATCGCCGGTTCGCTGACAGCCAATACAGATGTCATCGTCATTCAGTGCGCACACAGACACGCAAGGTGACCGCACTTTATCGCGGACTTTCACCACTATAGTTCAACCTCTTGCAGCTTTTGCTTATAACGCTGAGCGTTGTGCACATAATGAAGCGCACCGATTTCCAGCATCTTTTTCTGATTGTCGGTCAGCTCCCGGCGAATCTTACCCGGCGAGCCCACCACCATCGAGCCATCTGGAATCTCCATACCCTCTGGTATCAAGGTGTTTGCGCCGATCAGGCAATGCTTGCCAATCTTGGCACCATTCAAAACCACCGCATTGATGCCGATCAGGGAATAATCGCCCACTTCGCAGCCGTGCAGCATCGCCTTATGACCAACCGTCACCCCGCGACCGAGCGTGAGAGGTATACCTGGATCAGTATGCAGAACAGATCCGTCTTGTACATTGGTCTCCGGGCCGATGGTGATCAATTCATTGTCCCCCCGTATAACCACATTGAACCAAACACTGGATTTTTCCATCAATTTAACGCTGCCAATCACCGTAGCGTTGTCCGCGACAAACTGTTCACCCCCGCAGAACTCCGGTGTGCGCTCTTCAAGACTGTAAAACATCACTTCCTCCCATGGATTCAACGTGGCGGCTCAAGAATATCGATCCCGGCATCGTAAACGGTATTCAGGAAATCGACCAACACGATCGCGGACAGCCCCCAGATTTGGAAACGCTCCCACCGATAACACGGTACATACAAGGTGCTGTTCTGGAATCCGAGAGCATCGGTGCGCTCCCGTTTGTCTTCCAGAAAGAACTCGATGGGCACCCGAAAAACACTCTCTATTTCATCGGGATTAGGCTCATACGAATATTCTTCAGGAACAACACCTACATAAGGTGTTACAAGAATTCGGTGCAGGGAAACCACCTGGCTGAGGGGAGCGATCACATCTACCTGATCCGGCGGCAGTCCGATTTCCTCATGCGTTTCCCGCAAGGCCGTCGCAGCGAGTGAGGAATCTTCCGGGTCACGCTTGCCGCCCGGATAGGCCACCTGGCCTCGATGAGTTTTTAGATTTGCAGAGCGCAGGGTGAAAATCATTTCGGGATTGGCGATATTATCAGTAATCGGAACCAGTATTCCCGCCTCGGGGTAATCCAACGCCAATTGCCTAGGCGCATAATTTAACAGCTTTTCCTGCAACAGACCCTGCACTCCGCTCTCCAATCAGATAGCCACATTGAATGAGACACAAGCAGCCGCGATCGTTAAACTGGCTACTATTGAACTCTCAGTATACGGGGAAAACGATGAAGTATTGCAGCACATGCGGCCAACAGGTGGAACAAAAAATACCAGCGGGCGACAACCGATACCGCTATGTGTGTGTTAGCTGCGAGACCATTCATTACCAGAACCCGAGAATCATTGCGGGTACAGTGCCTGTATGGGACGGAAAAATTTTGCTGTGTCGGCGAGCGATCGAACCCCGCTACGGCTACTGGACACTGCCTGCCGGATTTATGGAAAACGCGGAAACAACCATTGAAGCGGCAGCTCGCGAAACGTTGGAAGAGGCTCTGGCCGAAGTAACCATCGATGGCTTGTTCTCAATTATCGATGTACCTCACATCAACCAAGTGCATATGTTTTACCGCGCAACACTGGTCAACGGAAGTTTTGGTGCTGGCGAAGAATCCCTGGAGTCGCGACTCTTCGCTGCTGACGAAATCCCGTGGGACGAAATTTCCTTCCCGACTGTTAAACGCACACTGGAATATTTTCTCTCTGAGATGCCTTCAGGCAACTACGGTCTGCATGTGACCGATATCCGTCCACCAAGCGCAAAACGCCTCGATCAAAACACTTCGAGCCGGAACACTTCATAAGCCGGCTCTTCATACGGATGGGCCTGCTTCAGTGCTTCGATGGCCCCCTGTATCTTATCCTCAGCACAAACCAACTCAACTTTGAACTCCGTAACCACTTCCAATTTATCCCGCTGTCCCAGATAAGGATCGCTTTCCGCCAAGGGCCGGAACTGTCCCCGCCCTTTACACTGCCACGCACAATGATCGTAATCTCCGATTTTGCCCGCACCGGCATCAAAGAGTGCCTGCTTGGTCATATCCAAATGACTCTCGGGAACAAAGTAACAAACCTTAAACATTAGCCACCTCTAATCGTACAAGTTTTGCTCAAATCGAGACTTTTCGAACTTACCCACAATTTCTGTGGATAACTCTGTGCAAAGTATTAGGGAATCTACTCTAAACCCTTATGAATACTGGCCTCACCTCAAATTGACGAGAAATTCGCCCATCAAATAAAATCCTTTTTATTCAACAAGCTACAGCAAAAGCTCAAAAAGTGAACGCACATCCCTTTGTTTGTTCATAGTTCCACCAGTTTAGCCCTGCAAATGTGCATAAAAAACCTGAGTCAAGCCCTTGACCACCAGTTTTATCACAATTACGACCGAAAAATCGTACATTTATTGACCGGACAAATACTTGCACCACAAAAAAAGCCGACCGGGCGTTACCTCCCAAAAGGAAAGGCAATGCCCGGCCGGCTTTTGCGCTAGCCGGAGTGGCTTACATCAACCCAGCCAGCGCCTCGCATTACGGAACATGCGAATCCATGGGCCATCTTCCTGCCAGCCATCCGGCCGCCACGAATGCTGCACCGCACGGAACACACGCTCTGGGTGAGGCATCATAATGGTGACGCGGCCATCGCGGTTTGTAACGCCGGTAATCCCACCTTCAGACCCATTCGGGTTGTAGGGGTAGCGGCTGGTTACTTCACCACGATTGTCCACATAACGCAGTGCTGCCAGCTTATTCTCAACCAGAGAATCCGCCGTATTACCCGCTGCAAACTCAATACGACCTTCACCATGAGCAACTGCAATCGGCATACGCGATCCCGCCATGCCGTCCAGGAAGGCAGATGGAGACGGTGCTACTTCGACCATCACCAGGCGTGCTTCAAATTGCTCAGACTGGTTTCGTACGAAACGAGGCCAGCCTTCACTACCGGGAATAAGTTCATGCAGGTTGGACAGCATCTGACAACCATTACATACGCCCAGCGCCAGAGTGTCCTCACGGTTGAAGAAGCTGGCAAACTGGTCACGAACACGGTCGTTAAACAGAATAGACTTAGCCCAGCCTTCACCCGCACCCAACACGTCGCCGTAGGAGAAGCCACCACACGCCACCAAACTCTGGAAGCTCTCTAGTGAGATTCGGCCAGACAACAAGTCGCTCATGTGGACATCAACAGCTTCAAAGCCAGCACGATCAAAGGCGGCCGCCATTTCAATCTGGCCATTAACGCCCTGCTCCCGCAGAACCGCTACCTTTGGACGAGCACCCGAATTGATAAACGGCGCAGCAATGTCTTCGTTGATATCAAACGTCAGATCAACATTCAGGCCGGGATCTTCAGCATCCAGCAGGTTATCGAACTCTTCTTTGGCGCAATCCGCGTTGTCGCGCAAGGATTGAATCTGGAAACTGGTTTCTGCCCACAAACGCTGGAGATCAACGCGTGCCTCATCAACAACGCTCTCACCAGCGAACGTCAGCTCGATGCGGTCGGACTCATTCAATGTACCGATGACACCGGTATGATCGCCAAGGCCGGCAGCCGAGAACTGCTGAAGCACAAACTCTGTATCTTCACGACGAACCTGAACCACAGCACCCAGCTCTTCATTAAATAGCTCGCGAGCGAACTGAGAGCTGTCTTCTGCCAAACCATCCAGCTTGACGCTGACACCGGTGCGGCCGGCGAAGCTCATTTCTGCCAACGTCACAAACAGGCCACCATCGGACCGATCGTGATAGGCCAGCAGCTTGCCATCGGAATTCAGCCCCTGAATGACCGCGAAGAAAGCTTTGACGTCTTCCGGGTCATCCAGATCGGGAGCTACTGCTCCTACCTGGCTGTATACCTGAGCCAGCGCAGAGCCACCAAGACGATTCTGGCCGGCGGCCAGATCAATCAGAATCAGATCAGTCTCACCTGCATCGGTACGAAGCTCTGGGGTCAACGTGCGAGCCACGTCAGTGACCGGAGCAAAGCCACTCACAATCAGTGACAGCGGCGACGTAACGCTCTTCTGCTCACCGTTCTCTTCTTCCCAGGTGGTTTTCATAGACATAGAGTCTTTACCCACCGGGATGGTGATACCCAATGCCGGACACAACTCCATACCCACCGCTTTCACGGTTTCATAGAGGTTTTCATCCTCACCGGGATGCCCGGCCGCGGCCATCCAGTTGGCGGAAAGCCGGATATTGGAAAGCTTCTCAATCGGCGCAGCTGCCAGGTTGGTAATGGCTTCACCCACTGCCATACGGCCAGATGCTGGCGCATCGATGACCGCCAGCGGTGTGCGCTCGCCCATAGCCATAGCTTCACCGGCACGAACGTCGAAAGACGCGGCAGTTACGGCCACGTCAGCCACCGGCACCTGCCAAGGACCCACCATTTGATCGCGGGCGACCAAGCCTGTGATCGTGCGGTCACCAATGGTGATCAGGAAGCTCTTGGAACCGACTGACGGCAATCGAAGTACACGGCGAATGGCGTCTTGCAGGTCGATTTTCGAAGAATCAAAGATCGGCTTGGTGAAAGACGCGCGCGTCACACTCCGATGCATTCTCGGCGGCTTGCCGAACAACACATCCATCGGCAGATCAACCGGCTTGTCGTTGAAGTACGAATCCGCCAGTTCAAGATGATGCTCTTCGGTCGCTTCGCCAATGACGGCGTACGGGCAACGTTCCCGACGACACAGGGCATCAAAACGCTCGAGATCTTCCGGCGCGACTGCAAGAACGTAACGTTCCTGTGATTCGTTACTCCAGATTTCCAGCGGCGACATACCAGGCTCATCGCTGGGGATATCCCGCAATTCGAACTTACCGCCGCGCCCACCATCTTTGACCAGTTCCGGCATGGCGTTAGACAAACCGCCCGCACCCACGTCGTGGATAAAGCAAATGGGGTTCTGTTCACCCAACTGCCAGCAACGGTCAATCACTTCCTGACAACGACGCTCCATTTCGGGGTTGTCCCGCTGAACAGAAGCGAAATCGAGGTTTTCGTTACTGGAACCGGAATCCATAGAAGAGGCTGCGCCACCACCCAGACCGATCAGCATGGACGGGCCGCCCAAAACGATCAGTTTGGCACCGACCGGGATATTGCCCTTCTCCACATCCTCTTCACGGATGTTACCCATACCGCCTGCGATCATGATCGGCTTGTGATAACCGCGCACTTCTTCGCCTGCCGCGCCCGCGACTTTCTCCTCAAAGGTACGGAAATACCCGGTCAGGTTCGGGCGACCGAATTCGTTATTGAATGCCGCGCCACCGATCGGGCCTTCAATCATGATATCCAATGGCGAAGCAATGCGGCTGGGTTTGCCGTAACCGAGCTCCCATGGCTGTTCGTCGCCCGGGATGTTCAGGTTAGATACGGTAAATCCTGACAGACCGGCTTTTGGCTTGGAACCACGGCCGGTAGCGCCTTCGTCGCGGATCTCACCACCGGAACCGGTCGCGGCACCGGCAAACGGAGCAATCGCTGTCGGGTGGTTGTGCGTTTCCACCTTCATCAGAATATGAACAGGCTCGCGGTTATAGCTGTACACGCCGGTACCCGGTGCCGGGTAAAAGCGCCCGGCTTCACTACCCACGATCACCGATGCGTTATCTTTATAAGCAGACAGAACACCTTCGCTGTTCATCTCGTAGGTGTTTTTGATCATCGCGAACAGGGATTTTTCCTGCGCTTCACCGTCGATATCCCAAGAGGCGTTAAAAATCTTATGGCGGCAATGCTCTGAGTTCGCCTGTGCGAACATCATCAGCTCAACGTCAGTCGGATCACGTTCCAGCTTGATGAAGGACTCAACCAGGTAATCTATCTCATCGTCAGCCAGAGCCAGTCCCAAGCGGGCATTGGCTTCAACCAATGCGGCACGGCCACCGGAAACAACCGGCACCCGCCCCAAACGACGAGGTTCTTCATTGCTGAACAGAAGCTCGGCCCCACCCATCTCGTGGAATACTTTCTGGGTCATGCGATCGTGCAGAAGTGCAGCGATTTTTTCGCGCTGCTCCAACCCCAGCTTTTTGCCGGACCGGATATAATAAGCAATACCGCGCTCGATTCGGCGGATCTGCCGAAGGCCACAATTACGGGCGATATCGGTCGCTTTGCTTGACCACGGAGACAGAGTGCCGGGGCGTGGAACCACCAGGAATAAAACGCCATCCTGTGTTTCTACTTCAACACTGGGCCCATAGGTAAGCAGCCGGTCTAAAATCGCCTGTTCGGTATCGGACAGGTCGTCATCTAGATCCACAAAGTGCATAAACTCTGCATAAACATGCTGCACATCCGGAACCATGTCCTGAATGCGAGAATGCAATTTGCGGGAACGAAAGGGCGAGAGCGCTGGCGCGCCGCGAAGTTCAAGCATGATATCAACCTGTATCGCGCGAAGAATCGGGGGACGTCTTTCTGAAAGGCGGCAATGATACTTGAAACCGGCGCAAGGATACAGGGTAAGCTGGTGCCTTTTGCCAGTGTATAATTGGACCGGTTTTACGGATTGAGTATCTGCGCTGATTGACCGCGAGGGCGCAAGACGAGATCATCACATGTATGCAAGGAATGCATGAGGCATCAAACGACAGGCAAGTGGCTTAAGTCACGCAGTTTCCTGAATATTGGGCTTTGCGGAGCGCATGGATTTGTCACAGATCATCAAAAAGTTTCAAGGTAGTCGTGCTGTATTCGCGCTGGCGCTGGCCACTCTTCTGGTCACTGGCGGATGCACTCAACCCAGCACACTGCAAGAAGTAAAGAACGAAGGGGTGTTGCACGTAATTACCCGTACTGCCCCATCTGTCTATTACGAAGACGAGGGTGGCGCTACCGGCTACGACTACGAACTTGCCCGTCGATTCGCCGATGAGTTGGGCGTTGAACTGCGGGTTCGTGTCGCGAAAGACAATTCCGAAATCCTCTCCGTACTAAAGCGCAACTACGCCCATATCGGTTTGGCGGGTTTGGTGAATCGACCCGATTTCGCTGCGGAATTTCACCCGGTCCCGACGGGCATTAATGCACAGTCCATTGTTGTTTATCATCGGGATCACCCGGCACCCGACTCGATTGCAGATTTGTCTGGCCAGACCTTACATCTGCTAGCCGACAGCAATCATGAACACGTTATCGATGTCGCCGCCGGCGACCTGAGGCCGGAAACCCGCGTACATCCTGGCTTGGATGCCGAAGGATTGCTGGAAAAGGTCAATAAAGGTGAGTTGCCTTACGCCGTTATCGCTTCGAACGAACTCGACCTCAACCACGTATTCTTCCCGATGGTAAAAGAAGCCTTTGCTTTGAACGAGCCACAAGAACTCGTCTGGCTGTTCCCACCGCAACAAGATGAAACGCTCGCCAATGCAGCCCGCCTGTTTATGGAGCGGGCAAACGAAGATGGCTCGAAAGCTCAACTGGCAGAACGTTTTTACGGGCATCTGGATCGGCTGAATTACGTGGGCGCTCGCACCTTCATGCACCACCTGGAAAATCGACTGCCTCGATATCAAGCCTTGTTTGAACGCCACGCCAGACAAATCGGCATGGACTGGCGGCTGCTGGCTGCCATCGGTTATCAGGAATCCCACTGGCGACCCAACGCGGTGTCACCCACCGGGGTTCGCGGGCTGATGATGCTTACCAGAACGACGGCCAAATACATCGGCATCAACAATCGTCTCGATGCTGAAGAAAGTATCAAAGGGGGCGCTCGCTATTTCAGCATGGTGCATGACCGGATTCCGGACCGCATCCCCGAACCCGATCGCACCTGGTTCGCCCTGGCCTCCTACAACGTAGGCTACGGCCACTTGGAGGATGCACGAAGACTGACCGAATCTGCCGGCCGCAACCCCGATCGCTGGTTGGATGTAAAAGAATTCCTGCCTCTGCTCGCCAAGAAAGAGTGGTATTCGAAGACCCGTTTCGGCTATGCCCGAGGGCACGAGCCGGTCACTTACGTCCAAAATATCCGCCGTTACTACGACGTGCTGGCAAGGGTTCCGGCGCTCGACAGCGAAAAGCCTGCTCTGCCGGAGCAACCCCCGACGCTGGACAACACCAATCAAATCGCAAACGCCGTGGATTCCGAGTCGGCCTCGCCGAATGCCGGACAAGATCTCAGGGCAGCCCTTCCCCCTGAACTCAGCGTGATACCGCCTACGCTTTAGAGCTCATCACCACCCCAAAGCTGCTCGGCATCGTCGAGCTGTAGCGCTCGCTCCACCTGAGCGGACGAAAAACCGCGACGGGCCAGAAATCTTGCCTGCCGCAGTTTCTCATCCAGGTCGTCGCTTAACCGAGTAAGCCCGAAACGCTTTTCGCGCAACTCCGCCGCAGCCCTCACCCAATCCGCATCACTCTTTTCCTCAAGGCTCGCCGGGCGAAAATAAACGCCTCGTTGCTGCAGTTCTGCGGTAATGCGTACCGGGCCATAGCCAGCATCCATGCGCTGACGACTGTAAACATCCGCAAAGCGGTAGTCATCCAACCAACCTTCCTCTTCGTACTCATCAAGCACTTGGTCAATCAGTGGCTGTTCGATTTGCCTTTGCCGCAACTTCAACGAAAGCTCCTGACGACTGTGCTCCCGGCGCGCCAACAAGCGCAACGCTGCCGAGCGGGCTTTATATTCCGGATCGTCGTGTTTTGAATCTTTTCCCATACAGCCCCTTCCCGCATGCGCCAGCTAAACGCTAGACTAGCGCCCAATGTTTCAACTATCCGGCATCTTAATCATGCCGATGGCCGGTGGTGGGCACTCTGCCGCCACCGCAGACTGGTCTCAATCCCGAAGGATACCTTTTATGGCTGCATTTATTCAGAAACTGTTCAAGTCCCGCAAGACAAAAGCGACCGCCAGTTCCAACCCTCAAGTTAAGCCTGAAGCAAAACAGCCGGCCGAGGTAGACCAACGCAACGAACTTCGGGAAGCTCAGCAACACCAGCTTGCAAGCAGCCCTGAGCAATCGGTTTTGGCAACGCTGGCCATAGAGGGTGTTACCGCGTCCATCAGGCTTGAAGCAGCCAAAGGGCTGCAAGACGAAGCATTGCTTCAACAGGTTCAGAAAAACTCGAAAGGCCGGGATAAAAGCGTGTATCAGACCGTTCGGCAATCGCTGCAGGGTTTACGTGAACGGCAAGCTCAGGAAGCGGCGAAGCGCCAGCGACTCAATGACCTGGTAGCACAAGCCAGGGATCAGGCTAACAGTGAAAACACCAAACTGTTCAAAGCCCGCCTCGACGCTTTACAAGACCAATGGCGGGCGGTCAAAGACGATGCCAGCTCTGAGCAATCGCAACTCTTTCTGGAAGCCGTGCACGAGTGCCAGAAGCGCTTGCAGCAAATTGAACAGGCCCAGCAGGAAGAAGCTCGCCAGCAAGAACAGGCGCGCCAGCGTGCCGAAACGCTCGAATTGCTCCAGAACACCCTCGCGGGTATGAAGCAGCAAGACGCGCATGATCTACCTTCCCCGTCTTCTCTTGATGCTCTCCAGAAAACACAAGAGAACCGTTGGCTGGAAGCAACACGAGACACTGCCGTTGAGAAAAGCGAGCAGAAAACCTACGAACAACTGATGCAGGCGCTCCGCAGCTATCTGAACGCCGTTCGTTGGCTGGCACAAGAAAAGGACACTTTGACCACCCTGGCCCAAGCGGCTGAATCCGGCGAAGCTACAAACGAACACCGAACACAAGCAACCGAATTGCTCCAGCAAATGGAATGGCCGGCGGATCTTCCTCAGCCGGCTTCCCTGGTTCAGGTACGGAAGCTCACGGGCAAACGGCAAGCACCCAAGCAAAACGAGGGTCAGCGCGAAAAACAGCTGGAGATCGCGAGCAATCTGAAAGCCGCGTTGCCAGAATTGGAAGCCGCCCTTGAAGCTCGCCAATTCAAAGAATCCAAACAGCTGTTCAAAACTGCGCAAAATCTTTACCAACAGCTGGACCACACCCACCGGAAAAACCTTCAAGCACGCATGCAGTTGTTGACTGGCCAATTCCGGGAGCTGAGCGACTGGCAAGGTTTTGCAACCGAACCCAAGCAAATCGCCCTGTGCGAGCAAATGGAGTATCTTGCTGAACAGCCGATGGACCCGGAAGCCAAGGCTGAGCGTATCAAGGAGCTGCAAGGCGAATGGCGCAACCTGGGCGGCTCTTCTGACCGAACTCTTTGGACCCGTTTCAAAGCCGCGTCCGATCAGGCGTACGAACCCTGTAAGGCCTATTTTGAAGCCAAGTCCGACCTGAAGCAGGCCAATCTGGATAAACGCCAGGCGATTTGCGATGAGCTGTCCAATTTCCTGGAAAACGCGGATTGGACAGCTATTGACTGGAAAGCCATCGAACGCATCTACCAAACTGCAAGACAGGAGTGGAAAGAAGCCTGGCCGGTAGACTTCCGGAACAACCGGTCTGTGCAGAAGCAATTCGATGAATTACTCAAACGACTGGAACAGCCATTGGATGAGGAACGCAAAAAAAACGAGGCCCTGAAGCAGTCGATTGTAGAGCGGGCCCTAGCGCTAATTGATCATGAGCCTCTGCAAGAAGCCATGGATCAAGCAAAATCCTTGCAATCGGAATGGACCAGCATTGGCATTACACGGCACCGCGAAGACCGAAAGATGTGGCAAGCATTCCGCAAGGCCTGCGACCAAATTTTCGCCCGCCGTGAGGCCCAGCGTACTGAGCAACAACAGGCCAGCCAGCGGGCCGATCAAAACGCTCAGGCAGTTTTAAACAAGTTTGAGAGCATTGGTGCCGATGCGGATGAGGCGCTTGTGGATGAAGCCCGCCAAGCCATCCAGCCGCTGTCAGGTGAACCTTTGTCCCCAGCGGTTAAAGAGCAAGTTCAGCAGCTTAAACAAAAGATCAACCAGGCAGCGGAGCTCAAGAAATTCCAGAAGACTATCGCAGCCTGGCAAGCTCTCATCAGCGACAAAGTTCAGCAGAAGCTATCGCACGAAGCCGCACCCAAGCACTGGTTTGATCTGACTAAAGCCTCCGGCCCGATCAACGGCCGAGACCTTGCTATCCGGGCAGAAATCCTGACCGGGGCACCAACCCCTGATCAAGACCAAGCGCGCCGGATGGAGATTCAGGTTCAACGCCTGAGCGATGGCATGGGCAGCACCGACAACGCCTCTCCCACCCAAGAGCTGGAGAAGCTGGTGGCACTCTGGTGCCTGCATCCGGAAGTCGAAGACACTTCGCACGAGAACGCAGAGCGCCTGAGCCAGGCTCTAACCAGCCTGACACAAGCCAGCTGACCTCAACTTTCTAGCTCCCTTCTAAATCCCTGAACGGCAATCCGGTCAGGGATTTTTTGTTTCTACGGCAAGGCTTTTCCTGAGCAAAAAGGTCAATCGGATTGGCAGCCGCTGTCATTACTCCTCACACACTATTACGGCTATGGTTAGATGACTGACGTATTCCATACAACAACGAACAGAGGAACGAGCATGTCCACCGAGGCGTATATCTTTGATGCAGTCCGAACCCCACGCGGACGCGGCAAGAAAGACGGTTCACTGCACAGCGTCAAACCCATCACTCTACTAGGTTCTGTGCTTGAAGCCCTGCGGGAGCGTAATCACCTCGATACCGCGCAGGTTGATGACATTGTGATGGGCTGTGTGACCGCCGTCGGTGATCAGGGCGCCGATATCGCCAAGACCGCCGCGCTTGCCATTGGTTGGGATGAGAAAGTAGCGGGTGTCACGCTCAACCGCTTCTGCGCGTCTGGGTTGGAAGCGGTGAACCTCGCAGCCATGAAAGTGCGTTCGGGCTGGGAAGATCTTGTTGTTGCCGGAGGCGTCGAGGCCATGTCCCGCGTACCGATGGGCTCTGACGGCGGCGCGTGGGCCACTGACCCCGCCACCAACCTCGAAACCGGGTTCATGCCGCAGGGCATCGGCGCCGATCTGATCGCCACCCTCGAGGGATTCAGTCGCGCAGATGTTGATAACTTTGCGGTGCGCTCCCAACAGAAAGCCGCCAATGCATGGGAGAACGGCTATTTCACAAAATCAATCGTACCGGTGACCGACCAAAACGGCGTCACCATTCTGGATCACGACGAATTCATTCGCAGCAACACCACAGTGGAGTCCTTATCCGGCCTCAAACCGTCTTTCCAGATGATGGGCGAGATGGGCTTCGATAGCGTTGCCCGCGAAAAATACCACTACGTCGAGAAGATCAACCACGTACACCACGCCGGTAACTCGTCAGGCATTGTAGATGGCGCAACAGCCCTGCTGATCGGCAGCGAAACCAAAGGAAAAGAACTCGGCCTTAAGCCGCGAGCCCGCATTGTCGCCACGGCCGTGACCAGCACCGACCCCACCATCATGCTGACCGGCCCTGCACCCGCTGCTCGCAAGGCTCTGGAAAAAGCCGGGTTGTCCATCGACGACATCGACCTGTTTGAAGTAAACGAAGCCTTTGCCTCCGTTGTAATGCGCTTCCAAAAAGAATTGTCCGTTCCGGACGAGAAAGTGAACGTAAACGGCGGCGCCATCGCCATGGGCCACCCTCTGGGGGCAACCGGCGCCATGATTCTCGGCACCCTCCTCGATGAACTTGAGCGCCGGGAACTCCGCTACGGCCTGGCCACGCTGTGTGTCGGCGGCGGCATGGGCATTGCCACCATCATCGAACGCGTTTGAACCCACTTTCACAATAAGGAACAGACCATGACAGCTATCAAGTACGACCTGGGTTCAGACCAGATTCTCACCCTGACCATCGACATGCCAGGCCAGTCTGCCAACACCATGAACAGTGAGTTCCGGACCGCTCTGACCGTGACGGCCCAAAAGGTGCAGGCGGATCTGGACAACATCAAAGGCATCATCATCGCGTCCGCCAAGAAAACCTTCTTTGCCGGCGGTGATCTGAACGAAATCCACCAGGTCACCCGCGAACAAGCCAAAGAATTCGAAGACATGGTTGATGGCCTGAAGGCCAACATGCGAATTCTCGAAACCTGCGGAAAACCCGTGGTTGCCGCCATTAATGGCTCAGCTCTGGGTGGCGGTTTCGAAATCGCTCTGGCCTGTCATCACCGGGTTGTTCTGGACAACGACAGCATTCAGTTAGGCCTGCCCGAAGTCAGCCTCGGCCTGCTTCCCGGCGGTGGCGGCACCCAGCGCCTGCCGCGAATGATCGGTTTGGAAGCCTCTTTCCCGCTGCTCATGGAAGGCAAAAAATTGGCTCCAAAGGCAGCTCTGAAGGCCGGCATTATTGATGACTTGGCGGCCTCGCACGAGGAACTGCTCAGCAAAGCACGAGCCTTTATCGAAGCCAACCCCAAGTGCGAGCAGCCGTGGGATAAAAAAGGCTTCAAAATGCCTGGCGGGGCGCCGAGCCACCCGGCAATGGCGCAGAAGCTGTCCATCGCGCCGGCGATGCTGCGTGAGAAAACCAAAGGTTGTTACCCGGCACCGGAGCGGATCCTGGCAGCGGCCGTAGAAGGTGCGCAAGTAGATTTCGACAACGGTAGTCTGATCGAAACCCGCTACTTTGCCGAACTGGTCACCGGCCAAGTCGCCAAGAACATGACAAACACCTTCTGGTTCCAGCTGAACGCCATCAAAGCCGGCGGTAGTCGTCCCGAGGGCGTTGACAAGGCATCCTTCAAGAAAGTGGGGGTTCTGGGTGCGGGCATGATGGGTGCCGGCATTGCTTATTCCACCGCCATCCGTGGCATCGAGGTAGTACTGAAAGATGTATCGGTTGAAAATGCCGAAAAAGGCAAAAGCTATTCCGAAAAGCTACTGGCTAAGAAAGTCAGCCGTGGCCGAATGACCGAAGCCGAAAAAGAAGCCATCTTGAGTCGCATCACTGCGACCGCATCAGCGGATGATCTGGAGAACTGTGACCTCATCATCGAGGCCGTTTTTGAAGACAGCGACCTGAAATCCAAGGTCACTCAGGAAGCCGAGCCGAAAATGGCCGCCAACGGCATCTTCGCGTCCAATACCTCGACCATCCCCATCACGCAGTTGGCAGAAGCCTCCGCCAAGCCCGATAATTTCATCGGCCTGCACTTCTTCTCACCGGTGGACAAGATGCAACTGGTGGAAATCATTGTGGGCGAAAAAACCTCCGATGAAACCCTGGCCCGTGCGTTTGACTACGTGCAACAGATCGGCAAAACCCCCATCGTCGTAAACGACAGCCGCGGTTTCTTTACCTCACGGGTGTTCGGCACCTTCGTTGATGAAGGTATCGGCATGCTGGCCGAAGGCATTCATCCCGCCAGCATCGAAAACGCAGGACTGTTGGCCGGCATGCCGGTTGGCCCTCTGACGATTTCTGACGAGGTGAGCCTGACGCTGTTACAACACGTGCGCGCCGAAGCACAGAAAGATGCGGCAGCTGCCGGCCGAACCTGGCAGCCACATCCGGCTGAAGCCATCGTCGATGCCATGGTTGATACCCACGGCCGCAAAGGCAAAGCCGCTGGTGCCGGCTTCTATGAATACCCTGAGAAAGGCAAGAAACACCTTTGGCCAGAACTTGAAAACCTGTATGTCGATCAAGACGAGGCACGCAAGGTTAAGCTGCAGGATCTGAAAGACCGCATTCTGTTCATCCAAGCGATTGAAACCATCCGCTGTCTGGAAGAAGGCGTTCTCCGCACGGTAGCAGACGCCAACATTGGCAGCATCTTCGGTATTGGATACGCCCCCTGGACCGGTGGCGCTATTCAGTTCGTGAACCAGTACGGTGTGCGTAAGTTCGCAGAACGCGCTCAGGAGCTGACAGTTCAATTCGGTGATCGGTTCACACCACCCGCCCTGTTACTGGAAAAAGCCGAGAAGAACGAAATATTCGCGTAAGCCCTTCCGACCGGAGGTTCTTCCTCCGGTCGTTTCCCTATCTTTCGATTGCCTGCCTTTTTTCAGCCCACGATTTTTTACCGCACTGCAACCTATATGGACATATTGTCACTAAGCTAAACCGCTAGCCTATGGCAACGAATGTAGCAGTTGCCTACAATAAATTGACTAATCACGGGTAATAACACTGCCAATTTACTCGGCAGTCATAAAACAACCCAGTATCGCCAGGTATGTTTATATGACCATTGCGGAAAATGCCGCCACGCGTAACCATCGGTCCTCCTTTCTGAAAGTTGCCGGACTAAGTGCCGCGTTAGGCCTTGCGCTGCTTGTTCCCGGTTTATCCGGACTACACGCAAAGATTGAAGAACCAGCAACCTATCAACCGGTGTCACCGACCATTGATCAGGCTCGGGCCAATATTCTTATTGCCCGCCAGTTGCAGTTCACTCATTTCCGCGACCTCGGCATCAGTGATGAACTCTCAGGGGACGTCTTCGACGCGTACCTCAACTACCTAGACAGCCAGCGTATTTATCTCACACAACAAGATATTGACGCACTCAGCAAGGTCAAAGGCCGTTTGGGCTCGGCACTCAAAACCGGACAGCTGCAACCCGGTTTCGATATCTATAACCTGGTCCAACAGCGCATTATAGAACGCCTGAAATTTGCCAAAGAAATCATCAAGGCGGGCGTATCGGAACTGGATTTCAGTACCGACGAGAAAATCCGCGTTGATCGATCAGAAGCTCCATGGGAGGCCGACAAAGCGGCCTTGGACACGCTCTGGATCAAACGCATTAAAAACGCGGTGCTGGCTCAGCGTTTGAATGGTGCCGATGACGACGCCATCGAAGAAACATTGATGCGCCGCTACGAAGGCCAGCTCAAACGCGCCTATCAAGCCCGCAGCGAGGACGCTTTTCAGGCCTACATGAACGCGTTTACCGGCATGTGGGATCCGCACACTTCGTACTTTTCTCCGCGCACCTCGGAGAATTTCAATATCAACATGAGCCTGTCTTTAGAAGGCATTGGCGCGGTTCTGCAATCCGATAACGAATACACCAAAGTGGTTCGGTTGGTTCCCGGAGGCCCCGCCTCCAAGCAAGGCCAATTGCAACCTGCAGACCGCATTGTTTCCGTCGCCCAGGAAGACGAGAAACCGGTGAACGTGATTGGCTGGCGCCTCGATGAGGTAGTTGACCTGATTCGCGGCCCTCGCAACTCCATCGTAACGCTGGAAGTTATCCCGGCGAACGCTTCGGATGAGACCATCACCCGCAGCATTGCCATCAGCCGCGATGAGGTGAAACTGGAAGAACAGAGCGCCAGCAAAGACATCATTCAACTGGATCGCAGTGGTGCCACCTACAACATTGGCGTCATCACCATTCCGACCTTCTATGCCGACTTTCAGGCCATGCAAGCCGGCGACCCGAACTACAAGAGCACCACCCGAGACGTTCGCAGACTGATTGAGGAACTGAAACAAGACGGTGTCGATGGCATTGTCATGGACTTGCGCAACAACGGCGGTGGCGCGCTGCATGAAGCCAACGACCTCGTGGGCCTGTTCATCGACAAAGGCCCAACGGTGCAAATTCGTAACGCCAACAACGACGTTCAGGTATTGGACGATAGAGATCCGACCGTTTCCTATGATGGTCCGTTGGTGGTCCTGGTTAACCGCATGAGCGCCTCAGCGTCTGAAATTTTTGCCGGTGCCATTCAGGACTACGGTCGCGGCCTGGTGGTAGGCTCGCAAACCTTCGGCAAGGGCACCGTTCAGGCTGTTCGGCCGCTGAACCACGGTCAGCTTAAAATCACCCAGTCCAAGTTCTACCGGGTGTCCGGCGGATCAACCCAACACAAAGGCGTGATTCCTGACATCGAAATACCGTCACGCATCGATAAATCGAGAATTGGTGAGGACGCCCTTGACCACGCCCTGCCCTGGGACCAGATCGAGGCCGTGCCACACACCCGATACTTCGATTTCAGCGGCATTATCGACGAGCTTCGGACACGGCACGACGACCGGTTCAATGCCAGCCCGGAGTTCAGCTTGCTGCAAAAGGAAATCGACTTCCTGACCCAGCAGCGTCAGATTGACTACGTTAGCCTCAATCTTGACGAGCGGACAGCACATCACAATCAAATCGAAAGCACACGCCTGACCATCGCCAACGCACGTCGTGAACTTCGCGGAGAAGCCCCGTTCGAAACGCTGGAAGAACTTGAAGACTGGCAGGACGCGCAAGTTGCAGATCCGGACAAAACCGACGACGAGCTGGATTTTGTCATCCGTGAGGGCGGCCACATCATGGCAGATCTACTGGAATTAGATCAGCGCATGGCCTCTATCCTCGCGCCCACGCAGTTTGCAGCCAAAACAGAGGTACCCTGAAGCCATGCCCGACAAGGCTCCTTCCGGAGGTCAGCGCGACAGTTATAAAAAGGCGCAGGTGTTCCAGAGCATGCTGCTGGATGCGCTGCACGCCATGCGTTCCATGGAAGAAGCCGAAAGCCTGACACCAGCGCCCGATGCACGGGCCAAGTCCTCTG
Source organism: Marinobacter litoralis (assembly GCF_016427555.1). GTDB lineage: Bacteria > Pseudomonadota > Gammaproteobacteria > Pseudomonadales > Oleiphilaceae > Marinobacter > Marinobacter litoralis_A. The sequence goes on along the minus strand of NZ_JAELVS010000007.1, from coordinate 104,586 downwards.
ACCGGATTCTGGATCGTATTGTCGGCTTCACCGGCTCGGCTCTTAAACTCGGTGCCCGTGCCACCGATACCTCGCTAAAAGTAGGTAAGGTTCTGGTCAATTCGCAGGATCAACTGAGGGCGATGCTGGCCACAGGCCAATCCCTTAAAGACATTCGGGAAGTCGCGGGCCTGACGCTGTCCGAAATGAGCGAGGCACTGAACCTTAAAGACAAATCGCTGCTGGAAGCCATCGAAAACGGCACCGCCACCCTCTCCTTCGAGCTGATCTTGCGGTTTGCGGCACTGGTTGCCCGCAACGACCCCATCCCTTTCATCATGCGCACTACCCGGAACTATAACCCCGAGGTCTGGCAAATATTGAACGATTGGGGCATCGGCCGCATTCCCTTGCAGTTCGAACGGGAGCGTGAATTCATCAACATCTTCCGCCGTCATGACAACGCTCGAAACCTGTCAGACGAAGGCTTCAAAAAGGTACTGGAATTCACCCGAAACAGCTTTGAAATGTCGATGCACTTTATCGAACAGCAAGAAATGGAAGTAGCGGAACTGAAAGCTGGCCTTCAATCCCGCGACTCTGACGGCTCCGATCGGTCGTCAGGCAAATAACGCTTTCATACCGGCGGCATCTGGCTTTCGAACTGCGCCTTTTTCCGTCACGATCGCGTCAATCAGGTTGGCGGGCGTCACATCAAAGACCGGGTTGAACACGTCCACGCCGGTGGGCGCCAGAGGAATCCCACGAATCTCCCGTACCTCTTTTCCTTCCCGTTCTTCAATGGGAATCTGCGCCCCCTCCGGCAACTCCATATCCACCGTGCTGGACGGCGCAACCACCATAAACCCAACACCGTGGTAGCGAGCCAGGACAGCCAAGCTATAGGTACCAATTTTGTTGGCCACATCACCGTTGGCGGTAATCCGGTCTGCCCCAACCACCACCCAACGCACTTTACCACTGGCCAGAATAGCAGCCGCCGCACCGTCGGCGTTCAGGGTGACCGGTATCTCGTCGCGGCTAAGTTCCCACGCGGTCAGGCGGCTGCCCTGTAACCAGGGCCGAGTTTCATCGGCATACACCTTCTCCAGCAGGTTGCGCTCGTGCAAGCGGCGAATAACACCCAGAGCAGTGCCGTACCCTCCGGTTGCCAGGGCGCCGGTGTTACAGTGAGTCAAAACCCCTATGGCCTGCTGGGGATTCATGACCTCGAGCGCATGATCTGCCATGGCCAAATTCGCAGCAATGTCTTCTCGATGGATCAGAACCGCCTCGGCAGCCAATCGCTCGACCGCCTCGTCCAACGCCGAACAATCCCGAAAGACCTTTTCCATTCGCTGGAGCGCCCAAAACAGATTCACCGCTGTCGGCCGCGATTGCGCTAACTCATCAATCGCCTTCTTCACTTCCGCTTGCCAATTCTCGCTGCCACCGGCATGACGCGCCGCCAAAGCAACGCCGTAAGCCGCACTGATTCCGATAGCCGGTGCGCCCCGAACCACCATATCCGTAATACATTGAGCAACCGCAGATGCGCCTTGTGCCGTAATCCAATGCTCCTCGGTCGGCAGTAGCCGTTGATCCAAAAGCTCTAATCTGTCGCCGTGCCAGCGTACCGGTTGCGTACCCAAAGATCGTTGGGGGGAGGAATCTGTCATCGTTTACTCCAGTTGCGCGCCTGAAAAGCGCAGTATAACGCGTTAGTTGTGGGTTTATACCTTCATTGGCACCACAAGCGGGGTAGTTCTGCAGGTAGCGGCTCGCTATACTTCCCAGTTGAATTTCCCGGCATACAGACTCTGTGCCCCCGACCCTCCAAGGCAGGTTAATGACGGCAAATACCATCATCGCAGCCGATACCCGGATCAACGCTCGCTGGCTGATTCCGATTGAACCTTTTGGCGTTGTACTGGAACACCAGGCCGTCATACTTCAAGGGAGTCGGATTGCCGCCGTGCTACCCCAAGCGGATGCAGACCAGAAATTTCGCACACGGGAGACTATTGATCTTCCGAATCACGTCGTCCTTCCCGGCTTGATCAACCTGCATGGCCACACCGCGATGTCACTGTTCCGCGGCATGGCCGACGACCTGCCTCTGATGACCTGGCTGAACGAACACATCTGGCCCGCCGAAGGACAGTTTGTCTGCGAGCAGTTTGTTCTGGATGGCAGCCGACTGGCGATGGCGGAGATGCTACGCACCGGCACCACCACCTTTTCCGACATGTACTTTTTCCCGGAAGCCACCGCCCAGGCTGCTCATGACACGGGCATGCGCGCGCAGGTGTGTTTCCCGTTGATGGACATGCCCACAATGTGGGGTTCCGGCCCGGACGAGTATCTGGCAAAAGGCGCCGACCTGATTGCTCAGTGGCGTGAAGATGAATTTGTTATGCCTGCCATTGGCCCCCATGCCCCCTACACGGTTTCGGATCAGCCTTTAACGGCGGCGGTGGAGCTGTCTCAGCAAACCGGCGCAGCCATTCAGATGCACCTGCACGAAACCGCGTTTGAAGTAGACGAGGCTTTAAAGTTAACAGGCAAACGGCCGGTTGCTCGCATGGCGGAGCTCGGCGTGCTCAGTCAGAACAGCCAATACGTACACATGACCCAGCTCAATGAAGCGGACCTCGAACTGCTGGCGAACACTGGTGGCCACATCGTTCACTGCCCCGAGTCTAATTTGAAGCTCGCCAGTGGCATGTGCCCGGTTCAAACCTTGATCAACCAAGGCCTGAACGTCACCATCGGCACCGATGGCGCAGCCAGCAACAACGACCTGGACCTGTTTGGTGAACTGAAAACTGCCGCCATGTTGGCCAAAGCCGTTGCCGACGATGCCACCGCCTTATCAGCTCATAAGGCTTTGGAAATGGCGACCCTGAACGGCGCCCGGGCTCTTGGCCGTGACCAGGAACTCGGTTCACTGGTCGCCGGCAAACTGGCTGACCTGATCGCCGTTGACCTTAGTGACCCGTTCATCCAACCCGTTTACGACCCGGCTTCGCATCTTGTTTACAGCAACCACGGCCGGGCCGTAAGCCACAGCTGGATTCACGGCGTGCCTCAATTGCAGGATGGCCGCTTAACCCGAATTGATGTCCCGGACCTGATGCTGCGGGTTCGCGATTGGCAAAAACATATTCTCAGTTAATCTTTCTCAGGGGCAAGCATGAGCAACCAGAACGTAGATCAAAACGAGATCGCCAAGTTTGAGGCCCTCGCCAGTCGTTGGTGGGACCCAACCAGCGAATTCAAACCACTGCATGACATCAATCCCTTGCGCCTGAACTTCATCGACGAGCGCGTGTCGCTCGCCGGTAAACGCGTACTCGACGTCGGCTGCGGTGGCGGTTTATTGTCCGAAGGCATGGCTCTTCGTGGCGCACACGTAACCGGAATTGATATGGGCGAGGCTCCGCTACAGGTGGCCAAACTGCATGGTTTGGAATCCGGCGTAAAAGTTGACTACCGCCAGACCACCATCGAGACTCTGGCCAACGATCCTGAACATGCCGGCCAGTACGACGCAGTAACCTGCCTCGAAATGCTCGAGCACGTACCGAACCCCGCTTCGGTGATCAAATCCTGCGCCGCCATGTTACGCCCGGGTGGCCATTTGTTTGTGTCTACCATCAACCGGAACCCCAAATCGTTCCTGTTCGCCATTGTTGGCGCCGAATACATCATGAACATGCTGCCCCGGGGCACCCACGAATGGAGCAAGTTCATCCGTCCTTCGGAGATGTCCGATTATTTGCGCCAGGCCGGCTTGGACATCCGTGAGCTCACCGGCATGACCTACAACCCCATCACCAAGAGTTACAAGCTTGGCCGTGATGTGGACGTTAATTACCTGATGCACGCCAAGGATATTCGTGAAGACTGAGCAAAAACCGTCTGCGGTACTTTTCGATCTGGACGGCACGCTGATTGACACCGCGCCAGACTTCATTCGCTGCCTGAACCAATTGCGGCAGCAACACGATTTGGAGCCATTACCGCCCGAGTATATTCGGCGATCCGTCTCAAACGGCGCCCGGGCCATGGTGCGCCTTGGCTTTAATCTGGAGCCTGAACACGAGGGCTATCTGGATAAGCACACCGCTTTCCTGGATCTCTACGAAGCAGGAGTCGCGGTAGAAACCACGTTGTTTGCCGGCATGAACGAACTGCTTCTGGAGCTTGAAGCCAAAGGCATTCCCTGGGGCATTGTTACCAATAAGCCGGTACGATTTGCGGCTCCGCTGATCGAGGCACTGGGTTTGCAGGAGCGTTGCGCGACCCTGATCTGCCCGGATCACGTCAACGAGCGCAAACCCCATCCGGAACCCATGTTCCTTGCCTGCAAAGAAATCAACGCTGATCCGGGTCAGGCTATCTACGTTGGCGATCACGTGCGCGATATAGAGGCCGGTCGCAACGCAGGCATGTACACCATCGCCGTGCGATACGGCTACATTGAAGAACCGGAAACGGTTGATCTGTGGCAAGCCGATGCCATCGCCGACACCGTCAGCGACTTGGCAAAGCTGTTACAATAGCGCTCAAATTAGCTCATTAGCCGGCCCATGCGTGGCCGGTAATTGCCCGATATCGGAGACAGCTTATGCATGATTACCAGGCACCCGCCGATCTGTTAAAAGACCGCATTGTCATGGTTACCGGAGCTGGCAGCGGCATCGGCCGCGCGGCGGCAAAAGCCTACGCAGCTCACGGTGCCACCGTCATTCTGGTTGGCCGCACTCTGTCCCGACTGGAAGAAGTGTACGATGAGATCGAAGCCGCCGGGCACCCTCAGCCCGCGCTAGTGCCGATGAACTTCGAAGGCGCTGCCATGAAAGACTATGAAGAACTGGCGATGACCATCGAAGAAAACTTCGGGCGGCTCGACGGTTTGCTCCATAATGCCGGCATTCTGGGGGCTCGCAGTCCCGTCGAGCTTTACGATCCGGAAACGTGGAACAAAGTCATGCAGGTTAACGCCACCGCACCGTTTATGCTCAGCCGGGCCATGATCCCTCTGCTCAGGCAATCCGATGCCGCCTCCATGATCTTTACCTCATCCGGGGTTGGCCGCCAGGCACGCGCTTACTGGGGAGCCTACGCGGTTTCCAAGTTCGCCATTGAGGGGCTTTCGCAATTGCTGGCGGATGAGCTGGACGATGAACGCAATAACATTCGCGTGAACAGCCTGAATCCGGGTGCAACCCGCACAGGGATGAGGGTGCTTGCCTACCCGGCGGAAGATCCGAAGAAGAACCCGGAGCCAGAGCAACTCATGCCTATCTACCTCTACCTGATGGGTAAAGACAGCGAAGGTGTGAATGGCCAGCAAATTGACGCGCAGCCGAAAAACTGATGGAACTGATTTTCTACACCACGTCTAACTGCCACCTGTGCGAACTGGCCGAAGCACTTCTGGTGAATACCCCAATGCCGGAACCCATTCCCGTGGACGTGGTGGATATCGCACAATCCGAAGCTTTGGTTGAACGCTACGGCACGCGCATTCCGGTTCTGCGCCGACAAGACACGGGTACGGAACTTGGCTGGCCCTTCACTCAAGCCCAGCTACTCACGTTTTTGCAATAAAGGATCCACGATTATGTTGATGGTCATCTCTCCTGCCAAAACTCTGGACTACGAAAGCCCTCTGGCTACGGAAACCTATTCCCAGCCAGATTACCTGGACGATGCGTGCGAGCTGATTGATCAACTGAAGGAACTCGAGCCGCATCAGGTCAGCAACCTGATGAGCATCAGCGATAAACTGGGCCAGCTCAACGCTGACCGTTTCCGTAATTGGCACACCCCCTTTTCACCAGAGAACGCGCGCCAGGCCATTCTGGCGTTTAAAGGTGATGTTTACACTGGTCTGGACGCGGAAAGCTTCAGCGAAGACGACTTCATCTTTGCGCAAAAGCACCTGCGCATGCTGTCTGGCCTCTATGGGTTGCTCAAACCGCTGGACCTGATGCAGCCGTACCGTCTTGAAATGGGCACCAAGTTTGAGAACCAACGCGGCAAAGATCTCTATGCCTTCTGGGGAGACAAGCTAACCTCAGCCCTGAACATACTGCTGGAGAAAGACGATCAGGTGCTCGTAAATCTCGCATCCAATGAATACTTCAAGAGTATTCAAAAGAAGAATCTGCAGGGCCAGCTGATCACCCCTCAGTTTAAAGACTTCAAAAACGGCAAGTACAAGATCATCAGTTTTTATGCCAAAAAAGCGCGCGGCCTGATGTGCCGCTACGCCATTCAAAACCGCATCACGCAGGCCGAAGACCTCAAAGGCTTTGACCTGGATGGCTATTTTTTCAGTGAAGAACAATCCGATAAAAACAACTGGGTTTTCCTGCGTGACGAACAAAGTTAAACCAAGATTTTCACTCGTACATTTCTGTTGATATCGGAGCAAACATGAACGAAGCTGTTTTTTCCCAGATCGCCATGGCGGTGCTTCTGACGGGCCTTATTGGCTGGATGGGTTTTATCGTCTGGGATCTCGCCAAAAAATCCCAGGCTGGCAAGTTCGGCACCATCGCACTATTCACCGTGTTGGGCGCGGGCGTGGTTGGCTTTATCGTAAAAACCGTACTGGTTGAAATCCTGCAAATCTAAACATGCGTTGCCAGTAACTTTACGGCTGCCCGCCGGTAGCCGTATCATCCCTTCCCTTTTCCAGAAACGCCTTTATCAATTAGCAAGGATATAAACCCCATGTGGTTTCGTAACGCCCGAGTTTTCCGTTTTACCAAACCCTTCGACATTACGGCCGAAGCCTTGGAAGAAAAGCTGCAAGCCGATGCGTTCAAGCCCTGCGGCCCACAAGAAACCACGCGTCAGGGGTGGGTGCCGCCGCTTGGCAAGCACGGCGAGCTAATGGTCCACAGCGCCAACGGCTATCACCTGATCGCCCTTCGCAAAGAAGAAAAGATTTTACCCGGCCCGGTCGTTAAAGAGGCCGTAGAAGAGCGTGCCGAGGCTATTGAATTGGAGCAGAGCCGGAAGGTTCGCCGCAAAGAAAAGGACGAAATCAAAGAACAAGTGATGCTGGAAATGCTGCCGCAGGCCTTTTCCCGCAATCGCCGCTGCTACGCCTATCTGGCGCCAAAAGACGGCGTGTTGGTGGTCGATGCCGGTTCCGCTAAACAGGCGGAAGACCTCGCCTCGACCCTCAGAAAAACGCTGGGATCCCTACCTGTACGGCCGCCTGTGGTTGAGCAAGCACCAGCGTTTACCTTTACCGGCTGGCTTACCGAAACAATCGATCTTCCCGCCACGATTGAATTAGGTAATGAATGCGAACTCAAAGACCCGTCCGAAGACGGCGGTGTTGTGCGTTGCAAAGGCCTGGACCTAAAGGCCGACGAGATCCGCAATCACCTGGAAACCGGCATGCAAGTCACCAAACTGGCACTTACCTGGGACAACAACGTGCATCTGGTTCTTGACGAAGAGTTAGGCATTCGCCGTTTGAAGTTTGGGGAAACACTGCAGGAGCAGCTGGACGACGTTGACGTAGACGATGCCGTGGCCAAGTTCGATGCGGCGTTTACCATCATGACACTGGAACTGTCGCGCATGATTCCGGGCCTGCTGGAAGCCCTTGGCGGTGAAGACCGCTCCGCCATTGTCGAAGACTGATCAACAAACACCCGAAACCGGCGGGGGTCAGCCCCCGCGCTTGTTCAGTCTTTCTTTCTGCCAGTCTTTTTCGGGCTCATTCAGCACCAACCTCAAGTCCATCACCTCTTCCACGGGGTTGAACTTGATATCAAACCCAAGATGTTCAGCCAGCTGGAGCATCGGCCGGTTTTCGGGCAACACGTCCCCGACCATCTCCATGGTGCCCCGGCTTCGGCAGTATTCAATCATTTTCTGCATCAATGCTACGCCCAATCCCTCGCCTTTCATTCGGTCATCAACCATGACCGCGAACTCGCTGCGAAGGTTATCGGCATCGGTCCATACGCGCACCGTGCCAAGGGTTTCCTCGTCCTCTCCGTTTTCTTTTTTGGCATTTGCAATAAACACCATCTCCCGGTCGTAATCGATTTGCACCATCTGGGCGACGTCTTCTCGGGAGAAATGTTTGCGATACTGGAAGAAACGGTAGCGGATCGATTCTGGTGACTGGTATTCGTGGAACGCCCGATGCGCCGGCTCATCCTGAGCCAGAACGGGGCGAATAATCACACGCCGGCCCGACTTGGGTAGCACAATCCACTCTTCAAGCTCCCGTGGGTACGCCTGAATAATCGGCCGACTTGGCTTGTCATCCAGATCCACCGCGATACTGACGGCAACGGCGCCTTGCTCATTGAACAATAGCGGTGAAATTTCCAACCCTCTAATTTCCGGAATATCGATGACGATCTGTGACAGCTTCACCAGCGTTTCGGACACTGCCCGAATGTCTTCCTGGGGCCGCAAGCTGTGCTCTTTCAACAACTTGTACATATAGGTACGGCGCAGGAGCTCTCGAGCCAGCACCATGTTCAGGGGCGGCAATGCAATTTGCCGGTCGGTCGTAATATTGATCTGCGCGCCCGCCGCTCCACACACCACGAGAGGGCCGAACACTTCATCCCGGGTGATGCCGACACTGAACTCTATGCCCCCCACGTGTTGATAGGAATGCTGCATCGCAAATCCCAAGAATCCACTATTGGGAAAATGCTCTTCATACTCATCAATCAGGAACCGGCTGCCATCAATGATGGCCTGCTCGCTGTTCAGATTTTTGATGGTGCCTTTATAGCGGCGCTGGGTCGGCGTCAGATCGAGAAACGGATAGCAGACTTGCTCGTGCACAATGGTCAAATCAATGGGCCGCCGCTCCACCGCGAAAATTTCCAGCACCTCTTCAACGTCATCGCAGTACACGGTTTCTATTGCATTGATGCCATAGTCCCGAATCACCTGGCGCGCTTCGCGACTGGATAGATGTTTACGGCCATCACGGAGCGCCTTGGCCACCAGCGAACGCGTGTTCGCCCTGTCCGCGAAATGATCGGTGAACGATTCCGGTGTTTCGCTCAACAGCCGCTGCACCCGCTGATGCTTCACATGCTGCATAAACGCGTTGACGGCTTTCTCGGGATTGAAGAACGATGGCAAGCCTGCACGATAAAACTCATCTCGAGCATCCATCACCGTGCTTTGGCCTAACCAACAGGTAAAAATATTAAGCCGCGTACCTTTTGATGCCTGAACCACAGCATCGGCAATCTGAAGGCTGTCCTGAACCAGAGTGGGAGCGTACATCACCAGTACGTTGGCAATGTTCGGGTCTTTCGCAAGGATTTTGACTGCTTGGGCGTACAACTCCGGCGTGGCATCGTAGTTCAAATCGATGGGATTTTTGCGAGTCCAATAGGGAGGCAACAACTTCCCTAACTCTTCAATCGTTGTCTCGGACAATTCAGCTAATTCGCCCCCCAAATGGGACAGCCGGTCAACCGCCAATACGCCAGGGCCAACACCATTGGCAATAATCGCCAGGGACTCCCGCCTTAAAGGCCGCATGCGGGTGAGCGTTTCCAATGCATCAAACATCTGCCCGAGCCCGTCAACCCGGAGCACACCGCCCCGCTGCAGCATGGCATCGTAGATCGGATCGCTATGAGACACGCCGGCCGGAAGATCATGAGGAATCCATTCCGATTCCGGTACCCGGCCGGATTTAACCGCAATCACTGGTTTGGTGCGGGATGCGACTCGCACGGCAGACATAAACCGGCGGGGATTCGGTATGCTTTCGATGTGCAACAGAATGGCCCGGGTTTGGCTGTCCTGTGCGAGATAATCAATCAGGTCGTCATGGTCGATGTCCATACCATCGCCCAGCGTCAGGAAGTACGAGAAGCCCACACCGCGAGCGAATGCCCAATCAAGAACGGAGCTGGCGATCGTGCCTGACTGGCCGATAAAAGCCACTCGGCCGGGAATGGCGCCCATGTGAGCATAGGTGGCGTTCAAGTGCCTGGCCGGCACCATCAGGCCAATGGTGTTTGGCCCCAACACTCGAATGCCGGTTTCTCTTGCCGCATCACGCACCGAATACATCAACGGCTGACCGGTTTTACTGTGGGTACGAGACATACCACCGGTCATCACGATGGCTGTGCGCACCCCGCTTTCGCCCAGCTTACGAATCATCTTGGGAACTGTGTGAGGCGGAGTACACACAATGGCCAGGTCTGGAATGAAATCCAGCTGCGAGACCTTGGCAACACAAGGCACACCATGAACGTTGTCGTAATCGTTCTGGTTGACCACTACCATACGGCCCGGGAAGCCGCCACCTAACATGTTCCGCAGTACCATACCGCCCAGGTTGTCCGCCCGCTCGGAGGCACCGATCACAGCGATCGATTCAGGGTTGAACAGACTTTCCAGATAACGGGTACTCAATAGAATTCTCCCTGAACCAGATGATGGCAACGTGGATAAGATTCTCAATAAAACAGGTTACTTATCAATGTATACCTTATCTTAGATCGGTATTTCCTGATGTAAATCGTGTATATGCACCAACAAGCCACGACTTATTAGACGAAAGTAGCCCACATCCGCCACACATCCTTGTTAACATGACACAAATAGTAACCAGACTCAGGCTCAGACCCTCAGTATGACCACCGCATTTTTTTCCCACGATGATTGCCTGAAACACAACATGGGCCCCGAGCACCCGGAAAGCCCTGAGCGTATTCAAAGCATTTTGGCACACATTGCCGAGACCGAACTTCAACAGAAGCTCGATTGGGTTCGGCCGGAAGAAATCACTCGTGATCAGCTGTTGTTGGTCCATCCCGAGTCTTACTTGCAACAACTTGACCTGATGGCACCCACTCGGGGCCGGGTATTTACCGACCCGGATACCTCGTTAATGCCAGACACCTTGAGAGCTGCCAGACTAGCCGCCGGCGGAAACGTGCAAGCCGTTGATATGGTCATGAGCAGTCAGGTGACCAACGCATTTATTTGTGCAAGACCCCCGGGGCATCATGCCGAACGCACGAAATCCATGGGTTTTTGCTTCTACAACAACATTGCGCTGGCGGCGTTGAGGGCACTGAATTTTCATCAGCTGGAACGGGTTGCCATCATCGATTTTGATGTTCATCAAGGAAACGGCACCGCCGACATCGTTGGTGGCGACGAACGCATTATGATGTGTTCCAGTTTTCAGCACCCGCTCTACCCCCATAGCCATGTGCACCGCCAACCCGACAACATCATCAATGCGCCGATCGAAGCCAATTGTTCGTCCGTCGAATATCGCAAACGAGTAGAGTCAACCTGGCTGAAAAAGCTGCAGGATTTTCGGCCGCAGCTGGTGCTGGTATCCGCAGGCTTCGACGGCCACAGGCTGGACCCGATGGCCGAAATGAATCTGGAAACCGAAGATTACCGCTGGCTGACGGAAATGATTGTAAGTGTCGCCAGTGACCACGCGAATGATCGGGTGATTTCAACGCTGGAAGGCGGCTACCATCTGAAGGCGCTCGGTGAAAGCGTAACGGCTCACCTGGACGTACTGGACGCTGTCTACTGAGGGAATCCGAGTTTAGCTCGAATAACGATCGCCGCTTCCACTGGCTTGTTGAAGTTCAGGGCGTTCGCCCTGCCTTTGCAACCGGATCGTGACCCTGCGATTGTCCCGGTGCCGGCGCGATACCGGAAACTGGTCGCCGTGACTGCGAACAACCAGTAACTCTTCATCAATGCCCCGGGCTTTCAAATACTCTGCTACTACGTTCGCTCGCTCTTCGGACAGCGCGCGGTTGTCAATCCGGCTGCCGATGCTATCGGAGTGACCGTCCACCAAGATACGCTCAATGGTGGAGTCTGCCCTCACGTAGGACACGATGTTGTCGAGCAGCGTTCGATCTGCCTCAGACAACTTGGCGCCTCCACTTGCAAAGGGCACGCGGGAGCGTCGAATCTGGTCATAATTGACCGGCAACAATCCGGAAACACACTGTAAATAACCCGAATAAGGGGCCGAAAAATTCACGTTCGATAGCGAGACTCTCACCGGCCGCTGATCAAAACGGGACGCTCGGGTAAGCGTTGGCTGCATCCCCTGAAGCAGGCCTTGAGCCATGATGCTCGCCTCTCTGGCGCCGACACTGACAGAGCGCTGACCGTCCGAAACGCTCACAGCGCCAACCGGCCTAGGCGCCACACCTGGCCGCCAAACCGGAGCCTCTACTACAAGCTGGCCCCTACCCGGTTTCATCAGCGCAAGCGTGGACTCAAGGTGAAACGCAAGATCCTCCCCGGCCCGATGGCTGAAAACCGCTCGTCCAAAGCCCGGGATCTCCTGTACCAGGGAGCATTCGAACACTGACTCCGACAGGTACCACTGGCTGTTCTCGATGCCGGCGCCAAAACTGGCCGCGGCAGTCGGGAACGCAGATGCCCACAACAAGATCGCGCCCGCAATACCAGCGACTCCCTCATTTGCAGACCTGCGTTTTAACTTCATCATAGAAATGCCCCGACACACCTAAACTCGTTTGCTGATTGCGTATCGGCCGGTTTACACAATACTTGAGCCCCAGAAACACTTTCACATCGAAAACATTCGTGCTGGCCTTCTGATATAATTTGCGAAATTTTCAGAGCTGCCTGGCGAATACCTCATGACCAAACAACTGACCATCACCCGCCCGGACGACTGGCATTTGCACGTTCGCGATGGAGACGTATTGAACAGTGTTGTACCGGCGACAGCCGCCTGTTTCGGCCGCGCCATCATCATGCCCAACCTGGTACCCCCGGTCACCGATGCGGCAGCGGCAACCGCCTATAAACAAAGGATCCTGTCCGCGGCTAAGGGCACAAACTTTCAGCCGTTGATGGTGCTTTATCTGACCGAGAGCACAACACCGGAAACCATCCGGGAAGCCAAAGCCTCAGGCGTGGTAGCGGCGAAGCTCTACCCGGCTGGCGCCACCACAAACTCCGCCTCCGGTGTTACTGATATTCGTAACATTTATCCCGTTCTGGAAGCCATGGCCGAGTGCGGTATGCTGCTGCTGGTTCACGGCGAAGTCACCGATGCGGATATCGACATTTTCGATCGGGAAAAAGTGTTTTTGGAGCGTGTACTGGCGCCCACACTCGAGGCTTTTCCAACCTTGAAAGTGGTACTGGAACACATCACCACCGCCGATTCCGCAGAGTTTGTGCGCCGCCATACCGGTGACAACCTGGCCGCAACACTCACACCGCAGCATCTGATGTATAACCGCAACCACATGCTGGTTGGCGGCATTCGACCGCATTTGTACTGCCTGCCCATCCTGAAACGTAACAAACACCAGGAAGCCCTGCGGGAAGCCGTGGCCAGCGGCGACTCACGATTCTTCCTTGGCACCGACTCGGCGCCTCACGCCCGGGACAAAAAGGAAGCGGCGTGCGGTTGTGCGGGCTGTTATTCCGCCTACGGAGCAATCGGCTTGTATGCGGAAATCTTCGAAGAGCTGGGCATTCTGGACAAACTGGAAGCATTCGCCAGCTTCAACGGTGCGGACTTCTACGGCTTACCAAGGAATACCGACACCATTACTCTGGTGCGCGAGCCTTGGACCATGCCAGAACAGTTGCCCCTGGCAGACGGAACCATCGTGCCGCTCAAAGCTGGTGAGACCGTTCACTGGCGCATGGCCTGATCACCTTTTAATTTAAACACGAACATTGGAGTTCGCGTGTCTGACGAAAACAAACCGCTTCACCCCATGTCCCAGCGTTTCCGCGGCTTCCTGCCGGTTGTGGTGGATGTCGAAACTGCGGGTTTCAATCCCGAAAGAGACGCTTTGCTGGAAATCGCAGCGGTCATGCTGACCATGGATGAAGACGGCAAACTACACCGTGGCGAGACCCACCTTCAGCAAATCGACCCGTTCGAGGGCGCCAATCTGGAGCAATCTGCTTTAGACTTCACGGGCATTGACCCGTGGGACCCTGAGCGCGAAGCCGTTCCGGAGCGCGAAGGCATGAGCGAGATCTTCTCGCCGATCCGCAAGGCGGTGAAAGCGTTCGACTGCAAACGCGCCGTGCTGGTCGGCCACAACGCCACCTTCGACCACAATTTTGTGTTTGCCGCCGCAATGCGCGCTGACATCAAACGCAACCCTTTCCACCCGTTTTCAACGTTTGATACCGCCACGCTCGCCGGGCTGGCCTATGGCCATACCGTGCTGGCGCAAGCGTGCAAACTGGCCGGAATTCCGTTCGATAACAAAGAAGCGCACTCCGCCGCTTACGATGCCGAGAAAACGGCAGATCTGTTCTGCGGCATCGTGAATCGCTGGCAAGAGCTGGGCGGCTTTCCGCCACCTCCTGTTCCCGGCAGCGACGATTAAGTGCGCCAGCGCATTATCTAAAGCCAACAAAAAACCCGCACAAGGCGGGTTTTTTGTTGCACTGCCATTCACCTTACCAGTGAATACCGCGCATGATCGCCGCGAATGCTACCTGCTCGGTAGACACTTTCGGCTTTTCGGTTGTCTTGGTGCCCGCAGCCGAGGCTGAGTCCGGGAACATCCGATAACCGGTGTTCATAACAATCTCACCCACTTTCGGCGCCAGAGAGTGCAGTACCGAGGCGAAGATACCCAAACGCGTCGCGATGCGCTTCGGACGATGCACAATCGCATCTGCCACCATGTCTGCCGCTTCTTCCGGTGTCAGAGTCGGTACCGAATCGTAGATCTTGGTCGGGGCAATCATCGGCGTTTTCACCAACGGCATATTGATGGTGGTAAACGTCACGTTACGATCCGACCATTCAGCAGCCGCGCAGCGACTGAACGCATCCAGAGCAGATTTGGAGGCAACGTAGGCCGAGAAGCGTGGCGCGTTAGTCAGCACACCGATGGATGAAATGTTCACCACGTGGCCACGACGACGCTCCAACATGGCGGGCGCAAAGCCCATGATCAGACGCACAGAACCAAAGTAGTTCAATTGCATGGTACGTTCGAAATCGTGGAAGCGGTCGAACGCAAGCGACAAAGAGCGACGAATCGAACGGCCAGCGTTGTTGACCAGCACGTCTACGTGCCCGTGGTTGTCCAGAACCGTTTTTACAAAACGGTCACAGTCTTCCATATCGGAAAAATCGCACTGATACGCGTGGACATTACCGCCTCTAGCTTCGAGCTGAGCCGCGACTTCGTCCAGGGTTTCTTTGGTTCGCGCACCAATAACCAAAATCGCGCCCGCATCTGCCAATTTCTCAGCGGTCGCCAGACCGATGCCAGAGGTTGCACCAGTGACCACACAAACCTTGCCTTCTACCGTACCCTTCAGGGTGCGATCCTTGAACAGATCT
This sequence comes from Marinobacter litoralis, assembly GCF_016427555.1. Taxonomy (GTDB): domain Bacteria; phylum Pseudomonadota; class Gammaproteobacteria; order Pseudomonadales; family Oleiphilaceae; genus Marinobacter; species Marinobacter litoralis_A. Next base: position 89,222 of record NZ_JAELVS010000007.1, on the reverse strand, counting down.
GGGTCAAGGTTACGCTCCCAGAAATCCCAGATCACGGCCGCGTAGCTGGGCAGACGCGGAACTTCAATGTCGGTGCCTTTGAGCACTCGCTCCAGCTCACGGGTATCAAACCGGGTCGGATAATTAACAAAGGACATCACAGAAGCCGGAATGCCCAGATCATCCAGAAGTGCTCCGGTAATGCGTTTAACCGGCGGCAGATTTTTCACACTCTGACGGATGAACGGAGGAATGAATCCAAACATCCGGGAGTCGATGCGCATGCCCATACGAGGCGCATGACCCGCTTCGGAGAAAATGTTAAGAATCTCGCCCACTTTGTACGGATCCGAATCCACCAGGTGGAAACAGTTACCGTCTTCTCCGTCCAGATGTGCAATGTGATCCATGGCATCGACCACGAAATCTACCGGCACAATATTAAGCCGGCCACCTTCCAAACCAATGGTCGGAACCCACTGCGGTAAAGCGTGACGGATCTTCTGAATCATCTTGAAGAAGTAGTAAGGGCCGTCGATCTTATCCATTTCACCGGTTTTGGAGTGACCAATGACCATGCCCGGGCGGTAAATACGGAACGGCACTTTGCACTCTTCACGCACCACCTTTTCAGATTCGTGTTTGGTGCGCAGGTACGGATGGTCGAGTTTTTCCGCTTCCTCGAACATATCTTCACGGAAGATACCTTTAAACAAACCAGCGGCGGCAATAGACGAAACGTGATGGAAACGCTTGGCACCCATTGCTTCAGCGGCCTGAACTGCTGCACGGGTACCTTCAATATTGGTGGCAGCCTGTGCTTCTTCGTCTGCACCCATGTCGTACACGGCAGCAAGGTGGAAGAAGTGGTCAACGTTTCCTTCCAGTGCTTCCATGGCAGCGCTATCGATACCTAAACTGTTACTGGTCAGATCGCCAATAACCGCCTTGATCCGGCTATCGTCCACACCCAGTCGCTCGCGGAGTTCCTCCAGCTTGCCCTGGGACTGCTCTCTCACCAGAACATGCACCGTACCACCACGGGCCAACAGCTTTTCTACCAAAAAACGACCGATGAAACCGGTGCCACCTGTAAGGAAATAATTCATAGAAGATCCGTCCTACGTGTTACTTATTTGTTGTCATATCGTCACACCTGAAACTACGACCAAAGTCGTAGTCCGGTTATGGAACGCACGCATTCTACTTAATTGCAGCTTACATGTATCGAACTTTATTAGAGCTTTTGCTCTTTAACCCATTGTTTTTACTAGAGCTTTTACTCTAGTTTAGCGAAAACCCGAATAAAATCATGCCTGATTTTTCGACACACAGTCATTGAGACTAGCACAGGAATTCGACGCCGACGGGCCGAAATTCATAATTTACTACGGAGCAATGCAACCAACCTCCGGCAATGCGATAATCGGGAACTTCCGGCGCCTTTGCGCGTCTCTAACACTCACTCATTCACCTCAAGGCTACCCAAACCAATCATGCCGAAAGACAATCCAAACACCGAACGTTACATCGCCATTGCCCGAGCCTGCCTGAAGGCAATCAACGACACCGCCGCCGATAAAGGCTCAAGAGAAGAAAAGATTGAGGCCGTTTACAAAGCCATCGACAAAGCATTCCAGAAAGAATTTGCAGACTATCGCCAGTCCGTGGCGATTATGGCGACCGTTCTGGAGCGCATTGCATCCGGCGAACTCGATGCCGACCAAGCTGCCGATCTGGCCCGAAAGACACTGTCACAAAAGTCCGACAACACCAACACCGGCCAGGTGCACTGAACCCCAGCAAGCGAACTCCGACTAGATGAGGCCCCATGACCGTTAAACGCCCCCTGTTCCGACGTTTGTATCGATTGCCCCCGATGCTGCTTTTACTGGCCAGCCTATTCCCGGGCTCATACGCCTTTGCGGATAGCGAGCCCCGTAAAAGCCCCAACGATCCCAATAGTTATCGATATCTGGAGTTGGGCAACGGGTTGCGCGTTATCCTGGTGTCGGACGCAGAGGCGGATAAAGCCGCTGCGTCACTCAACGTGGCGGTAGGTAGCGGTAACGATCCAAGTGACCGCGAAGGCATGGCCCATTTCCTCGAGCATATGCTGTTCCTGGGCACCGAAAAGTACCCCGAAGCGGGCGAGTATCAGCAATTTATTCGTAGTCATGGCGGCAGCCACAATGCTTTCACGGCATTTGAAAACACCAACTATTTCTTCGATGTTGAAAGCCAGTTCCTGGAAGACGCTCTCGACCGCTTTGCTCAGCAGTTCTCCCACCCGCTCTTCACACCCGAACTGGTGGATCGTGAACGGAACGCCGTGCATTCGGAATTCAGCGCCAAGCTGAAAGAGGATGGACGGCGCTTGCTGTCGGTCAGAAAAGCCGCCGGCAACCCGGATCATGCGTTCAGCAAATTCTCTGTTGGTAACCTGACCACGCTGGAGAATACCGAAGAAAACCCCTTGCGCCCGGATCTCATCCGGTTCTGGGAGCAAAACTATTCGGCCAACGTCATGTCGTTGGCGGTATACGGCCCACAGTCTCTGGATGAACTGGAGCGCATGGTGGCGCAGCGTTTCAATGCCATAGCGAACCGAAAGCTGGAGGTGATCAAACATCCGGAGCCCCTGCACAGCCCGGAGCAGTTGCCAAAACGCATCATGGCCGAAACGCTCAAAGACACCCGAAGCCTGTCACTTTCGTTTCCGATCCCTTCACAACGGGCCAACTACACCACTAAACCGGCTTCTTACGTGGCCAACCTGTTGGGTCACGAGGGCCCGGGCAGCCTATTCGACGTTCTCAAACGCGCCGGCCTGGTAGAAACCCTGTCAGCCGGGCTTGGCATGGACACCGGTAGCCACGCCACGTTCAACATCAGCATGTCGCTTACCCGTGAAGGACTTGAACATCAAGATGACATTCTGGCTTTGGTGTTCCGCCACATCGAATTGATTAAAGCCCATGGCATCAGCAAAGAGCGTTTTGACGAGATGAAGCAACTGGCGCTCATCGACTTTCGCTTTCATGAACGCGGGGAACCCGTGCGCGAAGCCATGCGCTTATCCAGCTTGCTGCGCGACTATCCGGCACAAGACATCTTGAGTGCGCCCTACTTAATGGAGCGCTACGCACCCGAGCAGTATCAGGCCATTCTGGAACGTCTGACCCCCAATAATCTGGTGGTGATGGTGTCGGCGCCTGATCAAAACCTGGAAGACCCTAATCTGACCCAGTGGTATGAAACGCCCTGGAAGCAGGAGCCCTTGCAGGTTCCGACTGCCATCAATCAAACGCTGGCCGATCAGCTCGCTTTGCCGCCCGCCAACCCGCTTGTGCCGAAGAACCTGGACATGGTAACGGGGGATAGCATGCCTCACCCCGTCCTGCTCAGCGGCTCTGACGACATGCGTGTATGGTATGCCCGTGATACCCGATTCAACACCCCTAAAGCCAATGTATTCATCAGCCTGCGCAGCCCCATTGCCCGCGCCTCCGCCCGCAACACGGTGCTGACCCAACTGCTGGTCGATGCCATTAAAACCAACCTCAATGCCTGGGCTTACTCCGCGCAACTCGCAGGCCTTAATTACAGCGTGTACCCTCACCTGCGCGGCGTCACCATCCGGGTGGGCGGTTACAACGACAAACTACACGAGTTGCTGAATCGCATTCTGCTGGAATTCGCGGGCCCGATGATCACCGAACAACGTTTCCGCATTGCCCGCCAACGGTTGATCGATGGCCTTGAGAACAAATCGAAAAATCGTCCGGTTCAGCAAACCTCCGAGTTTATTCAAACCGCTTTGTTGAACGGTACTTTCCCTGTCCGCGAAAAACTCGCGGCCGCTAAAGCCGTCACCCTCGATGAACTGATGCAGTTTGGATCAGATTTCACCAAAGCAATGGATCCTGTGATGCTGGCACACGGCAACCTGACCGAAGCGACGGCCCTGAATCTGGCGAAACAGGTGCATGCGGTTGTACTTCACAGCAGCGACCATGTTCAAGTTCCACGTTCCCGTGTCAGGCAATTGCCTGCAGGCGAAACCGAAGCGGTGCTCAACGTAGAGCACCCAGACACGGGCTATACCTTGTACCTCCAAGGCAAGAATAGATCCTACGAAGAACGCGCCCGCTACCGGCTATTGGCCCAAATCATCAGCAGCCCGTTCTATGAAGACATAAGAACCACCAAACAACTCGGCTACATTGTGTACGCCACCGCATTCGAGATTCTGGAAACCCCGGCTCTGGGGCTGGTTGTCCAATCCCCCGAAGCCAGTGGCGCTGAGATCGACGGTGCAGTAAACGAGTTTGCTGACCGCTTTAAAGCCAGACTCGTCGAGCTGTCGCCCGAGCAACTGAGCCGTGAAAAACAGGCCGTGATCAGCAAGATGATGACGCGCGACCGGCAGCTGGGCGATGTATCGGGCCGATACTGGCGAGAGATCGACCGGGAAAACGACGAATTCAATAGCCGCGAAAAACTGGCGGCCGCAATTCGGGAGGTTTCACTGGACGAGCTGGTTAGCACCTTTGAAGAAGCAATGATTGAGCGGCAGCGCGCGTTTAAGGTGCTGACAGGAAAAGGAGAATCCAATCAGCAAGTCATTCTGAACCAGCTGCGCGAGCGTCAGCCTGTGGCCCCTTGAGCCACGGGCTGATGCCCGTTATTATACCGCCTCTTCTGAAATGCCTCCGTAGCTCATCTGGATAGAGCGTCCCCCTCCTAAGGGGAAGGTAGCAGGTTCGAGTCCTGCCGGGGGTACCATTTTACCTTTACCTTAACACCATACGCCGCCACTCCACACGCACTTTCCCTGTCGCATTTCGAGCAAGAAGCCACTCTCGTGTACGACGCCCCCTACGACTTATGTCGCAGAAAATTTTTCAAAGACCTCTTGTTCGGCATTATTTGTTGTTCTAACATTCAACTGGTCTGACCGGTTTGACCAGAACATTCCAAAACAGCAAACCGGCACGTAACTCGGTGGCCATAGCGCTTCGGCGACCGTTTTTTTACACAAAACAAAAAGTCAGCGTCAGCCTTCACGTTCACAATCCCGGGGCTTTCGGCAGATGACAAGACAATCGAATAGGAGCTCCCAATGAAAAACGCCTTCACTCCATTAATTTCTACACTCGCAGTTTCCATGGCGCTGTCATCTGGCATGGCATACGCCGCAGACTACACGCTTCGCCTAAGTCATACCGGTGCTCCTGGCCACCACTACCAAACCATTACCGAACAATTTGCTGACGAAATCGCAGAGAAAACGAATGGTGCGGTCGAGATTCAAATTTTCCCGGCTGATCAGTTGGGCAATCAGCTGGAATCCGTGGAAGGCACCATGATCGGCACACTGGAAATGACCCTGGCATCGGATACCGTGCTTTCCAACTGGGTTCCGGATATGGGGGCATTGAACTTGCCTTTCCTGTTCGCGGATATGGATGAGTACCTTGAGGTAGTCGAAGGTCCGGTTGGCGAAATGCTGAGCGAGAAAGTGGAACAGCAAGGCGCAGTAATTCTCGGCTGGTGGGGCAACGGCATGCGCCATGTCACGAACTCGGTTCGCCCGATTAATCATCCCGAAGATCTTAAAGGGCTTAAAATCCGGGTTCCTGAAGGCAAAGTGTTTGTCGACACATTCAATACACTTGGCGCTGGCGCGACGGTTATGTCCTTCGGAGAACTATATTCCGCCCTGCAACTAGGCGTTGTAGACGGCCAGGAAAACCCGCCGGCACACATCCTGACTCAAAACTTCAACGAGGTTCAGGATTATGTATCGCGGACCGGTCACATCCACATGGGATCTCCGCTGATCATGAGTGCTTATTTGTTCAACAGCATGCCGGAAGACATCCAGAAAACTCTGCTGGAAGTTGGCCATGAGTACAACCGCAAACACATTGATTTGATTGCAGAACTGGAAGCCCAACAATGGCAGCTTGTTGAAGAGCGCGGCATGAAAATCAATGACGTAGACAAGGCAGAATTCCGTAAGGCTGTTCAGCCGGTGTACGACGATGCCAAGGGCCGGTTCAGTCCAGAGATTCTCAACCAGCTCACCCAGTAACTCTCTCAGCACCCAGACCCCGCTGAAACCAATAATCGTAAGTTTCGGCGGTGGTCAAAGGACCGGTTTATGAACAGAAAAGATCACCCTTCCTCATCAGGCTTTCGAAAATCACTCATCTCGCTGTGTGACAAGATCGCGGCGGCTTGCCATGTGATTGCCGCAGTTGCCGTCTGCGTGATGCTGTCTCTGGTAGTGATTCAAGTGGTGTTTCGATATTTGCTCAACACGCCAATCGGGTGGACGCAGGAAATCTCCGTCTTCTCAATGATGCTCGCCGTTATGTCAGGCATGGCTGTGGCGTTCTGGCGTGGTGAACATTTCAAGGTCTCGGTTATCGCCGACAAGCTGCCGACAATCGTCGGCAAGATTTTCGGTTTTGTCTCACAACTGATCACGATCGCCTTTCTCACCGTGGTGGTTTGGTTCAGCTATAAGCTTGCGCTCCGAGCCATGATGCAAGTTTCACCAACCACGGGGATCCCTGTTGGCTATGTCCAGTTTTTCCTAACCGGAGGCTGCTTCATTGCTGCGTTCCTCCTTACAGTCAAAACCGTGCTGCGCCACGACACCATCAGTGACGAAAATGCTGTCCTCGCGGAACAAGTATCATGATTGAAATTCTTATCTTCACATTTATCGCTTTTTTGTTAATCGGTGTCCCGGTAGCCATTGCGTTGGGTGCCGCCAGTACTCTTGCCATCTATTTCGGAAGCCACATTCCGCTGCTGGTCGTCGCGCAAAAGATGTTCCAAGGTTTGAATAATTTTTCATTCCTTGCGATCCCCTTGTTCCTGCTGGCCGGCGCTCTCATGTATGAAGCCAAGTTGTCAGAACGCTTGGTTGGCATGGCCAGCCGTCTGGTAGGCAGACGCCCCGGCGGATTGGCTAATGTTGCGACAACGTCCTCCGCTTTCTTTGGTGCAATCTCAGGTTCAGCGCCGGCAACCACTGCCGCCGTGGGCACTGTCTTGATCCCTTCCATGAAGAAAACCAGTTATACCGCTGCGGGTTCTGGTGCCGTTGTGGCTGCATCGGGTGCGCTTGGGCTGATCATTCCTCCGAGTATCACCATGGTGATTTACGGCGTAATTTCCGGTGTCTCCATTGGTGAATTGTTCATCAACGGCATTATTCCCGGAATCCTGTTGACGCTCGCCATTTGTTTGCTGAACTGGTGGCGCGGCAGAAGGAACGTCGATAGCGTCAATCTTGATTCCGAGATGCCCTCTCCTGGCGAGCGCTTTAAAAATCTGGCGGCACTGCTGATGCCTGTCATTATTATTGTCGGAATTTATTCAGGCGCCTTTACGCCAACCGAGTCGGCAGCCGTGGCCTGTGTTTATGGCCTGATAATCGGGGTCTTCCTATACAAAAGCCTGGGATTGACCGAAATCAAACGCGCCTTTATGAACACAGCCGCCACAACTGCCGTCATTATGTTTCTGATGGTCTGTGCCAATGTCTTCGCTTTCGTGATAACCACGGAGCGTGTTCCTCAACTCTTCTCAGCATGGGTGATGAGCATCACCACTGACCCAACAATGGTCATGCTCATGATGCTGGGTCTGCTGATCGTGGTTGGTACGTTCCTGGACAACGTTTCCGCTTTGGTTCTTTTGGTGCCAACGCTCGTGGCTATCACCTCAGCGGTCGGCATCGATCCCATGTATTTCGGCGTATTCACCATCATCGCCTTGGCGGTCGGTCAGTTTACCCCTCCAGTTGGGCTAAACCTGTACATTGCCGCCAATATTGCGAACGAATCCGTGGAAAAAATCAGCCTGGCCGTGCTTCCGTTCGTTGCTGTATACGTGACCGCACTGCTGATTTTCGTCGCGTTCCCGAATCTCTTAACTCTGTTCTCTTAACGATATGACTATGAAAGATACCGTTGTACTCATTTCTCTGGGCGGCACTATTGCCAGTCTTCCCGACAGCTCCGGGCGTGCCATCGCTGGTGCTCTTTCGGGTAAAGAGCTATTGGACACCCTAAAGATCGAGAGCGATGGCCCGGTTGAAGTCATTACGCTCTTACAGAAACCCAGTAATGCCCTTACCACGGCTGATCTGCTGCAGCTACGAACTTTATGTTTAGAGCAGGCAGAGCGCCCTGAGGTTGCGGGATTAGTGGTCTCGCAAGGCACTGATACGCTGGAAGATACGGCTTATTTTTTGGACACCACTTTGGCGCTGACAGACACTGCATTGGTCGTGACCGGCGCCCAACGCGTACCTTATGCGCCCGGTTCCGATGCCGGTCCCAACCTTCGCGATGCAATCAAAGTAGCGGGCGCCACCGAAGCCCGGGGCGCGGGTACAGTGGTTGTATTCAATGAAGAAATCCATTCTGCAGCCTCTGTACGCAAAGTCAGCAGCTATCAGCTTAACGGCTTTGCTTCCCCCGGCGTTGGTCCTCTGGGATTCGTCGACGGCGATGAAGTCCGCCTGAATCATCGTCTGCAGCGTTCGTCCACGATTGTCCCGGGTGAGCAACTGCCCCGGGTTGATATTTTACCGGTCGCAATCGACGCATCTCCGGCTCTGCTTGAAGCCTCGGTGACCAGTGGTACGCAAGGCCTTGTGCTTGACGCTATCGGCCGAGGCCATATTCCGCCCAGCTGGATTGAGCCGCTGCGCAAAGCAATCAGCAGAGGCATCCCGGTAGTGGTTGCATCATCAACTCACTGGGGCCGCATTGCCGAGGTCTATGAATACCCTGGATCGCTGGCAGAGCAGGTTTCTCTGGGTGCCCTAAAAGCAAATCACCTGAACGCTCGAAAGGCCCGCCTGAGGTTGATGTGCGCCTTATCTGGGAACACCCCTATCGAGCAATCCATCTTTGCCTAACGACCCCGCAGTCGCAAAAAGTTAATACGCAGGAGCCAAAATGAATTCTTATAATATTGCTGTCATACCCGGTGACGGTGTTGGTGTTGAAGTCACCGAAGCCACCCTTAAAGTTCTTCTGGCCGCGGCCGAAAAATTTGGTTTCAATCTGGCACCGACCCAATACGAGTGGGGTTGCGAGTATTACGTTGAGCACGGCGAGATGATGCCTGCAGACGGTTTGTCACAACTGAAAAAAAGCGATGCCATATACTTAGGCGCCGTAGGCTGGCCCGAAAAGGTCTGTGACAGTGTGTCCCTGCACGGGCTTTTATTACCAATTCGCAAGCAGTTCGATCAGTTTGTAAATATGCGCCCTCACCGTCTGCTGACGGGCACCTCTGGACCGCTGAAGAAAACCAAGTTCGATATTCTGTGCATTCGCGAAAACACCGAAGGCGAATACTCCGGCGCTGGCGGTCGTGTGCATATGGGCAACCCGCATGAGGTGGCGGTAGAAACGTCGGTCTTTACGCGCCACGGTGTGGAACGTCTGCTGCGATTTGGTTTTGAACAAGCTAGACAGCGCTCCGGGAAGCTGGCCTCTATCACCAAATCCAACGCGCAAAAATACTCAATGGTGTTCTGGGATGAAATCACGGAAGAACTGTCTGCCGAATATCCCGACGTTACGGTGGAGCGCTACCACGTGGATGCCGCGGCTGCCCGTATGATTACCCACCCTGAAAGCTTTGACGTGATCGTTGCCTCTAACCTATTTGGTGACATTCTCAGTGACATCGGCGCGGCCATTCAAGGCGGCCTCGGATTCGCAGCATCTGCCAACATCAATCCAAGCCGTGAATTGCCATCAATGTTCGAACCCGTGCACGGCTCTGCGCCTGATATTGCAGGCCAGGGTAAAGCCAACCCCGTGGCCGCCGTATGGTCTGGCGCGATGATGCTGGAGCACCTTGGCGAAGCGAAAGCGGCACAGGCGATCATGGCAGCACTGAACGACGTTCTGGCCTCGCCAGACAACTGCACGCCAGATATGGGCGGCAAGGCGACAACCTCAGAATTGGCCGATGCAATTGTGAAGGCTATCTAGTCAATCGCCTCCCGGAATTGCTCTTTGATAAACTTCCGCCAATAACAATCACCCTCAAAGCATGTTCGAGAGGCGCATAGACAGAAAATGCTCAACAATGCGATAGCAAAAACGCTTCAGACCAAGATACTGAATGGCGAATACGCCCCGGGAGAGGCCCTCCCCGGGCAGCGTGCACTGGCAGCCGAGCTGGGCGTTAGTCGCCCAGCTCTCAGAGAAGCGCTGAGCATTCTCGAGACTCTGGGTCTAATTGACATTCGTCAGGCGCGAGGTGTGTTTGTTCCTGATCCGAAACACAGCACCAGCAACAGCGATAACCGAACGAATCGTCGAAACAAAGAGGTGTTTCAGTTTCGTTTAGCAGCAGAACCCTATGCGGCAGCCATGGCCAGCCGCCTGCGCACGGACGAAGATCTGGAACGTTTGAAGGGCACTGTTTATCGCATGCGCTATGCGCTCGATGAAGGGCAGTTGATCGATGCGGTTCAGGAAGATTTTAACTTTCACCACATCATCTTCTCGATTCTTCAGAACTCCATTTTTACCGACACGCGTCGGCGCCTGGCCACCGACATTCATACGGCACAGTGCAAACCGCTGCGCAACAAGGAAGAACTGATGAAGCCACTGGAAGAGCATCAGGAGATCATTGCAGCGATCGAGGCTCAATCGCCGGAACGTGCAAGCGCCGCCATGGCCTATCACATCCGTGCGGCGGCCCTCAGAGGCGGCTTACAGGACAACGATCTTTAATAGCGCACCTGACTTAATCTAGAAAACGTTCAAACATTTCGGCCAAACCACCGCCGAGTAACAATATAGCGGAGAATGGAGATGAGTGAATCTGCCCTGCAACTGATTGCCGAGCCTTTAACGGCAGAGGCATTTGCTGATTTCGGTGACGTGATTGATCACCGTGGCAGCGAGTACTTCATGATTAACGGAGGGCTAACCCAGCGTCATCATGATTTAGCCAAGGTCGAAACTCTCGGCGCAGAGGCTCGCGCTCTGATCAGCATTTTCATTACTCAGCCAGTTCGAATACCTTTGGAGCTCAGCTTCCTTGAACGTCACCCGCTAGGTAGCCAGGCATTTATGCCTCTGCAGGGTGAACGCTTTGTGATTGTCGTCGCCCCGGCAGGTGACGTTATCGACCCAGCTCAAGTGCGCGCATTCGTGACCGATGGAAACCAAGGCATTAACTACCGGGCGGGCACTTGGCATGCTATTCAATCGGTACTGTACTCCGAGGGCCGTTTTCTGGTTGTCGATCGCGGTGGTGAAGGCCACAACTGCGAAGAGTACCCCATTAACTTACAGGTAACGCTCGGCTAGACGCTAACGTTACACCGGCCCGTGATCAATCTTCGTGAGCGCTTCATTCACTTGAAACACTTTGGCATTCACCACAGGAACACCGAAACTCTTGAGCCTCGCGGTGTGCATGTCCAGGTACTTATCGGCGCTGTCTGAATCTTCAAACAGATAAATCCCCCCGGCCTCCTTCGTGGCCGGATTCTCGGTCCAGACTTTCCAGATAAGCCCGGGCTCTTCGGCAATGGATTCGGCCAGTTCTTTCATCGCATCTGTCATTTCCTGCCCGAAAGGCCCGTCGAACGGGAAATCAACCTGCAATAATGTTTTCATAAAGAACACTCCTCTTGAGCAGACAAAATCGTCTGATTTCTCTTGTTTCTATCAATAATGAGATAGCGCCATTATCCTAGGATCGTCGAACCGGAATAAGCCCATGCACCGTTCTGGCCAGCCAACTTATCCCCACAAGTAAGGGAAGAAGAACGAGAAACCAGCCCGGCAGCTGAATCATCCACGCAGGACCCCCCAATACCGACGCCGCACCCGCGAACACATCATTGAGAATAGAAGGGTGCGTCACAACCACATAAGCCAACGCCATGAAAGCGGGCCATTTGGCGTTGCTCACTATCGCCGATGCCATTTGACCGGCACGCGCCAGTCGAGTGGAATAGCTGGCCGTTCGTGTCGATACAGATGCGGTCCGAGCAGTATTCGCAGCCACTCTGCCCGCTTTGAGGAACTTCACCGCGCTGCCAATGATCACGGCATCTACCGCCGCCCAGCCAAAATCGCTGGCACGGAGTTCTTGATCCGTTCGGTATCGGGTTTCCAGCGTACGAATGCCGCTGGTGAAGAACCGGGTAACCCCTTCGGTGATTCGCTCGGTCCAGATCCATTCAATACTACCGTCCGGTGCCACTCGAAACTGGCCGGTGAAATCATCGCCTTCTTTATTGGCAAATTTCACGGCGTACCACGCCCGTTGTTCAGGACTCAACGCAGCGTCGCCGCCGGTAATGCGATTTAATACTTCAATGCTGGTCACCGGGTTTCGGTAGAAGTGAATAACCGGCGGAATGAGCTTTTCACCCTGCGCTCTCAATGCCAGCCTGAATTCAGGCTCTTCACCAAAAAGCTCAAGCACCATGGACGTCTGATCAGGATACACATGCAAGGCAGAGAGTGTTTTTAGCCATAGCAAGGAATCTGTTTGGTAATCCAGCAACAGTGCCTGTATCGGCAGCGGCTGCTCAAGTAATTGGGGATGGTGTCCGAAATGGTCATGGGCAGCAATAGAAATTAACCGCTCCTCTACCATCATGGGTTTGGCGAAGGCGGCAATCAAGCCTGCTACCAGCAAAGCCAGCACTGCAGGCCCAACAAGCCTATGCTTGCTCATATTCCCGGACCAACTCTTCGAGAAAATGCATTCCGGCAGAACTTAAAAAATACCGGTTTGCACCACCGCTGAACATCAGGTTGCGCTTAACCAAGTAGTCCAGCGCTTCCGACAACCCTTTTTCAAAGCGGGCCGCACGCAGGATTTCCAGATATTCGTCATCGGCGCCCATCGCGATCAAATCCTGCTCCCCTAGCCCCGCATCAGGGCGCGCCAGATACTCAAGATCACGGCCACTGCGGGCGAAATATCGACCAATCAACAGAAGAACCACTTGTACCCGAAAGGCGTTTTCATCGTGTTCTTCGGCTTCATCGTCACTGCTTTCTTTCAGGAAGAAAAAGGCGCCGTCATCGTTAAACACCAGCTCGCATCCGAGGTGTTCGTAAAACGTCCGGAAATGAGACAGGTGGTTGTAAAGCAGGTTATACAAAGGGTTCGCCACCAGTTCGGAGCGATTGTTGTCCCAAAGCTCCCGAACAATGACACGTCCAGCCTGAAATTCCCGGTATAGAGCGGCACTGTGGGCCGGCAGGACTTCATCGAAGCTACTAGGGTGCTGGTCCGTTTGCAGGCTGTTCAGGTCAGTCATGATGTTTCTCTGCTTGTAATTCCAATCGACGCTTACGATAAACAAACTGTTCAGAGGCCGGTTCTGTCTTATCCACTGCTTCTTGCGATGTTTCCAGTGCACGGAACCGGTTGGTGGTGACCACCTGAAAACCATCAGGCGGGGTATTCACCATGCGATTCAGAGCGGCCAATAAATCCGGGAACCGATACCCCGGAATAAACCCTTCCAGCCGACCATGAAGCTCTCGCACCAAATCATTGGTTGGCCGAAGCTCCAGCGTTTCCAGCCATTGATAGAGCTGATTGATACGGTGAACATCCACTCGGGCCGCACGGCCACTGCCCTCCACTTGCTGCAACTCAGGGACTTCTGCCTTGCGTCGCAAATCCGCCAAGCGTAAATCCAGCTCACTGAACAACAACTGGTAATAGCTGGGCGAACTACCAAAGGCGTAATGCTTCGGGCGCTGTTGCGCTCTTAACCCCACCAGAAAACCGGTGCTTCGGGCGAAATCGCTGCCTTCGAGCCATTTGCGCCGCAGGCTCAAGGTTTCGGTTTCTCCCTTGAGTTCCCGCAGCTTGCCATAGAAATGCTCCATGGCGTTGTATTGCACCATGCCCCGGCGGGTTTTGCGCAGGAAGTGCTCCACCTCGTGGGCCACCGCTTGAATCGGCTTGTAGAGTGCATTCAGGCTGAGGGATGAACGAAACAGCTGGTCGGCCAGATTGTGGTCGCCGTGGGTTTCCAGCAAGCGAACCATGGCTTCCAGAGTTTCGAACAGATTGCTGCCATCGGGAAGCCGCGTATCGGGATTCAAAAACACCAAGGTAGGTTTGATGTGACGTTCATACAACGTCACGATCTGTTCCAACAGGTTCTGCCGGAACTCAAGAAACTTCTCCGGTGCCCGGCTGGCATCACCGGACAGCTCCGCAAATTGCGCGCTGATGGTTTGCATGCGCAGAACATTCTGGCGTAACAGGCCGATCAGCTGACTGACTCGCTCGTTCAGGTCATCCCGCAGTTCGGTAAAATCCGGGTCGGCTTCACTAAAGCTGCTGATTTCCAGCCGGTTGCGAACGTCCCGTAAAGTCACCAAATGGCCTCGCAGGCGTGCGTCGGTCAACTCCTGATACAGAGAGGCGTTGCAGGCGCGCATCAGGTTAATTAGCGCATCCTGAAACACCAACCGACGTTCGCCTTCGGCTTTGATGATGTCGATCACCAAGCCCGATCGAAACAGGTTGTCGGTGTTCATCGCCAGCCGCACCCGATCACGATCGGCACCGGACAGGCTGCGGGTGTATTCCATCACCTCGGCAACCAGGTCACTTTCACGAACATAACGGGCTTCGTGCCGGTCCATACGTTCAATCAACCGAAACAGAATCTTCGGGTGATCAAACAACAACCGGGTGGTATCCAGCGTGCTGAAACGCTTACTCATCCGCCAGCTCCAACAGACTGTTCTGGGTATGATCCGCCCAGTGACTGACGGGTTCACCACCGGTGAAACCTTCAGCGCCGCCCCAGAACACCAATGTTCGTTGCGGGCTATAAGGGCGCGACGTACGCATCTGCCCCACTTCCAAATGGCGGCCAATGAGATAAATCACTTCGGCACTGGCACTGTGCGTGGCGGCGGAGAACAGGTTAAAGCCCTGCTGACTGAGCCGGTCAAGCAGTCCCGGCATCTGGCTGACATCCACGCTGGCCAACTCATCCAGTACCATCGGGAACGACAGTTGCACGCCCGGGTACAACACTCGCTTGAGCAATCGGTACACCAACTCCAGGTTAATAAGGGCCGTCGTGGACGTTGACTGGCCCTTCTTATCCAGGCTGGTGGCATTTTCTTTTCGGGTTCGGTAAGAAATGCCGGTGATCACCTTATCCATCGTCAGGCGTTTGCTGCCCTGCTCATCAAAGAAATCCGCCACGAACACCCGCAGCCTGTCATAAAAAGCCTCGGACTGAAGCTGATTGCCGTAAGGGTCGATGTTGTTGGCTTCTTCCACCAGATTGCGGAATTTCGGATCGGTGTGAATATCCACCCGAATTTCCACCAGATCGTTAATCTGTACCCCTTCCAGTTCCCGGTTGAGCTGGGCTTCGAAACGGCTGATGAATTCGTGGTTGGAGGTCAGCGCCTGTACGTAGCTGGCCACGGTTTCGTTATGAACCGAGATCTGCTCGTTCAGAACGCGCCAGCGCTCAGTCAGCGCAGCAAACAGGTCTGACAACCCTTTAAAGGTGTCACGGATAACCGCCGACGAAGGGCTGTCTTTTTGCAGTTCACCGGCGGTGTCTTCATACACGCCCAGATACACGAATTGGCGCAAGTGATCGAGAATGTTCCGGCGCAGGGCCTCAAGCTCATCCAGCTGGTTTTGCAGGTCATCAAAGGCGGCCACGGACACCTTTTCCACCGCTAATGGCTGCTCAGCCTGAACCGCTTTCAGGTGCTGGAACCGGTGCTCTGCCGTACCCACGCTTCGGCTCAGTTGCGCCAGTTCCCGCTCCCGTTCCTCGATGCGTTCTTTCTCGGCCCGGGCTTTTGCAGCTTTTTGCTGCACCGCGTCCATTTTCTCCTGCTCCAGCCGGGCTTGCTCATTCAGCTTGGCCAGCGTCTCTTCCGCGGCTTTACGCTCTTCTGTCGCATCTCTCAGGGTGGTTTCTGCGGCCGGGTAGCGGGCTAGCGTCTCCAGATCTTTATCGATGGCCCGAAGTTCTTTTTCTGTGCGCTCAATCAACCGGGGTCGGTCCTGCTCGTTATCCGCGGTGTCGGCCAGCTCCGAACGCTCTTTCTCCAAGCCGTTCAGCTCCCCTTCCAGGCGACGGCGCTGTTCTGCATAGTCTTCCTGCCGCGCTGGTTGCCCCGGGTACTCGATATCAAACCAGTCGTACCCCTTGCCGTTAGGGGCAAACAAACTGGCAAAGGCCTCGATAATGGATTTACTCGCGGAGTCCAGCGTTTGCCCGGGACTGGCCAGCATCAGCTTCGGGTCTACGGCACGCAAGGGGGCTGCAACCGCCTCATCCAGCTGGTTCTGCAACTGCCACTGCTGCTTGCTTTCCCGTTCCGTGAGCGCGGTCAGTTTGCTTTCCAGATTGCGCTTCTGGGTGTCAATCTTAGCCAAGCGTATTTCCGCCTGCGCGGCGCTTTTCAAAGCGTTCAGATGGCTCTGTTTGTTTTCCCTGTCTTCTTTTAAGACCTCATCGATTTCCTGCAGCGTCATGGAGCCGTATTGGGCAATTAGCAACTCGCCATTTTGCTTGTCCTGCTCGGCACGTTTCAGGTTTCGTTCAGCCGCACGCACCTCCCCTTTCAAGCTATTGGTTTCCTGTTCCAGCTTTTTCAGGGTTTGCACAACATGCTTCAGGGTTTCATTCTGCTCGTTATAAGCCTCCACGGCGGTTCGCCGCTGTGCGCCTACTTGCTCCAATGCAGCCGTGAGCCCCTCCCGGAAAGCCGCAAAGTCATGCTGGCTTCGCAGTAGCGTCCGATACTTCTGATAATCACCGTTCAGTTTTTCATAACGCGGGCGTTCTTTCTCAATACGGTTAAGCTGGGTTTGCTGCTGCTTTAGATGGTCGTGATGGTTCAGGAATTCATCGATATTGAAATCAAAGGCATCGTCTGAAAACTTCTTATCAGCCTCGACAATACTGGCCACCGCGTTGGCCATGGCTCGATCATCCGCCTTCATTTCAAACAGCAGAAGAATCAGTGTGCGCAGCGATTGCACTTTGCGTTCATCTGATTCACCCAAAGGCAAAACGGAGTAGCGCACTGCGTCTGCGTTCATAAGCTCACTGCTATAAAGCATCGACTTCAGACGCGCCGGGTCATTCACAAAACGAGTGTCTTTCGACAGCTTTTTCAGAGATTCAGATAGCCGGCTGAAGGATAATTCCGGAACTGCCTGACCAATGCCGTCCGGGTCATCGCCATTCCAGAAAAGGGGTCGTAACTGCTCATAAGGCACTGGCACAAAGGCCCGACCATAACTCAGCTGACTGCTGTTATCCCGGTACAAAATCTGGCAATGGGTACCGGCGGGGTTCTCAGCTTCCATAATCAGGAAACTGAACTTACCCGGGAAATAATGCTGATAGCTTTCTTCGTTGCTGTAGAAGCTACCGGCGCTGGCGTTTCGAAAAGCAAATTTCTTCCGGCTGTTCTTGAAGTTGTTTTCAGGCAACAGGAACAAACGCAGGGAATTCAATAAACTGGATTTACCCAAGTTTCCCGGCCCCAAAATCAAGCCGTGGTGCGTCACGGGAATCTCCACGTAACAGAAGCCGGCCGAATCCACCAACACCAAGCGGCGAACGCCAAAGGTGAACGCGCTGGGGCTCGCCTGTGAATCAGTCATCCAGAATCATCTCCTGTTCCATAAATTTACCCGTGCTGCGAAACGCTCGCGCCAAACCAATAAACCCCAGATCTTCCGCCAGCGAGACGGCTTTTGTAAACCGTTCCGTGTTTTTCGGGAGCATCCGAAAACGCCTCAACCAAGGCGACCACTCTGACGGTTGCACAAAGCAGGCTTTGTCGCCCAGTACGCGAGCCATGGTAGCGAACATCTGCAAACCGCCCATATCGTAATCAAAGGCGCAGTACACCTTTCGATACCCCGCCAGCCATTGCAGGCTGGAAGCCTGAGTAATCCGGTTGCCTCCACCCAGTACTACATCACAGTTGGCGAGCGCTAACGGAATACCCAGTGCCTCGCTGGAAAATTTGAGCATGTGCCGGTAACGATAAAAGTTTTCCTCATTTTCGATCACCAATACATCGGTGGCTGACACGAAACCCATATCCACCTCGCCGCCGACAACGACGACTGTATCGGGCCGAGGGCCGGGTTGTCTCTGGTGGTACGCAAGCACAAAGCTCACTGCCGTTACATGGCGGTGAGAGTCGCCCTGTTTGGCCGCTTCCAAGCGATTGACAGGCGCCTCTGCAGTCTCAACTAGTTTAGAAAAAGCTGCATCATCGATCACCGTCACTAACCACCGGTTCACCGAAACCTTCCGAGTCTCGAAGAGGTCCCGGTGCACCCGACGCGCTCGTTCAGGTAGCTTTTTCAAAAACGCGGGATAATTAACCGGCTCACCTCTCCGTATCTTCTCTAGGTAAGTTTTCAAGTTTGCACCTACTATCGAAGTTAACGCAGCCACGGCTTCAACTTGAAAACTCGAGCCAGCGGCCAAATACCATTACCATAACGCCAAAATGACAAGTTGAGGCCGATTATGTCCCTGAAGTACCGCATTGTGCCGGTAACGCCGTTCGAACAAAACTGCACACTGATCTGGTGCGAAGACACTCTGAAAGCTGCCGTAGTCGATCCCGGTGGGGATCTTGACCGCATTCAGGCGGCCATTGAGGCCGAGGGTGTCACCGTTGACAAGATTCTGCTAACCCACGCTCATATTGATCATGCCGGCGGCACGGCCGAGTTAGCCAAGATCGCCGACATTCCCATTGTGGGGCCTCAGAAAGAAGATAATTTCTGGATTCAAGGGCTGCCCATGCAAGCCCAGATGTTCGGGTTCGCAACGCCGGAAGTGTTCACGCCTGACCGTTGGCTGGAGGATGGCGACACGGCCACCGTTGGCAACCAGACATTAGAAGTTCTGCACTGCCCCGGCCATACCCCGGGTCATGTCGTATTCTACCACCGGAATTCTGACCTCGCGCTGGTAGGCGATGTGTTGTTCAACGGCTCCATCGGGCGAACCGACTTCCCCAAAGGGGACCACGGAACCCTGATCCGTTCGATTCGCGAAAAACTGTTCCCGCTGGGCGACGATGTCACGTTCATTTCGGGCCATGGTCCGATGTCCACGTTTGGCCATGAGAAGGCCACCAACCCGTTTGTCTCGGATCACCGGGGTTAATCCACCCCGGCAACTTCCTCCTGCGGCAACCTGGATTGGCACGAAAACTGCTCAACCCCTTACCAGGACTGCTTAGCAACAAAATTCCGGCAGATGTTTGCCGCTCAGGAGGAAATTCACCATGTCTTTGCTGACATCATTAATACAAGCCAGCACCCGCTTTCAGCAAGCCATGGACACCCGTCAGGCACCCTCGGGCAAGCCGGACGATGGTGTGACCACCCAATCCCCAAAGCTAGAGGCAACCGGCAGCCCGGGCGAGGATCGCTTCACGCCATCCGAACAAGCTGCACAGGACCCTGCAGATGTAAAAGTTCAGAAAATCCCGCTGAATCAATACAAGCAGACGGTAGCTCAGGATCTCTCATACATCCGAGACACCTTGCGGCACAAACTTGCCGAGTACAACGTGCACCCGGCTACAGCCCTGAACGTCAGTAAGGGCGAAGACGGGAAAATGATGGTCGAAGGTAAAGTATCTGACGAGATTCGCGGGAAAATCGAAAAAGACCTGAACAACAATCGCGACTTTGCAGATGCATTCAGCCGGCTGAGTGTCAGCGAACCGACGCTGCACTTTATGGATAATGCTCTGAAGTTGAATCAGGCTTATGGCGTTCGCAACTCGTTATTAAGCGCTCTGGTGAGTGAAAATCAGCAGTTTAACGGCCTTCAGGATGTACTCCACCGCTACGACAGTCTTCGCCGAAACACCAGCGCCCATCAGCCTATGTCCGCAGGCGACTCACAACGCTACGCCTTCAATCTGAACGCCCGGGCCTGATTCCGGGCCGGGCGTTCACACACAGATCTGAGGGTTACCCCTCAAACGGTGCCGGGTCGCCTTTACCAACCCGAGTCACTTCCGGTACATCTCCGGTAAAGTTAACCACCGTTGTGGCTTCCATACCGCAGAAACCACCGTCAATAATCAGATCCAGCTCCTTCTCCAATACGTCACGGATCTCTTCGGGATCCGTCATGGGATCGGTTTCATCCGGCAGCATCAAGGTACTGCTCATGATCGGCTCACCCAGCTCTCCCAGCAGCTCCCGAACGATAGCGTTGTCTGGAACACGAACACCAATGGTACGACGCTTCGGATGCAGCAAACGGCGAGGCACTTCACTGGTAGCATCCAAAATGAAGGTATAAGCCCCGGGCGTAAAGGTCTTCAGCAATCGATATTGGGTGTTATCCACCTTGGCGTACACGCCGATATCAGAGAGGTCACGACACACCAATGTAAAGTTGTGCTTGTCATCCAATTTACGAATGCGCTTGATTCGGTCGGCGGCTTGCTTGTCGCCCAAGTGACACCCCAGCGCATAGCCGGAGTCGGTTGGGTACGCAATCACACCACCGTTACGAATAATATCCACTGCCTGCTTGATCAAACGCTTTTGTGGGTTCTCGGGATGAATTTGAAAAAACTGGCTCATGAATTAACTCCCTGTTTCAACTTGGCGGCCATTGCGGCATCGCCCTTGGAACCGCCCATACAATTTGGCGAATCGGGTGCTGCCTGCCCGGTTTTCGCCCACTCCTCTGGCGTATACAAATGCAACGCCAAAGCATGTACTGGCCCGGCAAGCTCTTCGGCCAGCACTTTGTAAATCATCTGGTGCCGCTTCACTTTCATAACCCCGTCAAACCCGTCTGAAACGAGGGTCACCTTAAAATGCGTTTCGGAATTCGGCGGTACCGAATGCATATGACTCTCGTTCTCCACCGCCAGATGTTTCACTTCAAATGCATTGGCAAGTTTGGTTTCGATGGCGCTCTGAACTTGCATAATCATTTATCCTCCAATCTATATAAGCCCAGTCTACTACACAAAGCGCAGTAGCTCAGAACCTTGACACCAACGCACGAAAGCGCCACATTCCGGTGCCATTTATAGAACCCGAATGCCATGCACCTGTATATAGCTGAAAAACCCAGTTTGGCACGCGCCATTGCCGCAGCCCTTCCCGGCCCCTATCAAAAGGGTCAGGGCTGGATTCGCTGTGGCGAAGGGCGTAACGCCGTCACTGTCAGTTGGTGTATTGGCCACTTGCTGGAACCTGCGGAACCAGCCAGTTACAACCCGGCCTGGAAACGCTGGCGGCTTGAGGATCTGCCGCTTTTTCCGGATCAATGGCGGCTGATTCCCAAGGACAGCGTCAAAAAGCAGTTCAAGGTTCTCGAATCGCTTATTCGCCAGGCAAATCTGATTACCCACGCCGGCGACCCTGACCGTGAAGGCCAGTTACTGGTGGATGAAGTCATTCGCTTTGTGGGCTCAAAAGCACCGGTTAAACGGGTGTTGATTAATGACCTTACGCCGAATGCAGTCGCCCGCGCCATTGCCAGTCCTAAAGAAAACAGTGAATTCCGGAGCTTGTCGCACTCTGCCTTGGCTCGGCAGAGAGCGGATTGGCTTTACGGTATCAACCTCACTCGGTTCTATACGCTGACCTATCAACAACAAGGCGAGCAAGGGGTCTATTCGGTTGGCCGCGTTCAAACACCGGTACTGGGGTTGGTGGTCGAGCGGGACAACACCATCGAACACTTCGAGCCTAAACCGTGGTTCCGCATTGAGGGTGTCTTCCAGGCATCGGAGGAAGAGTCTGACCCGCGCCCGTTTACTGCTCGTTGGCTGCCGGATGAGCAGTTCCAGGACCACTTGGATGAAGAAGGCCGCCTGCTCAATCGGGATATTGCCAATGAGATCGCGAATACTGTGCACGGCCGGCCCGGGCGTATTACCGAATCCCGCTTCCGGGACAGACCTGAACCACCACCGCTTCCATTGTCACTCTCTGCGCTGCAAATTGAGGCCGGTCGATTGTTCCGGATGGGCGCCAAAGAAGTGCTGGATACCGCTCAGAACCTCTATGAACGTCATCAGCTCATCACATACCCGCGATCAGATTCCCGTTACTTACCGGAGGAGCATTTCCACCAGCGTGAGCAAGTGATCCGGGCCATCGGACGAGCTGCGCCGGACCTGGCGGCCTATGCCGAACAGCTCGACAGCAGCCGCCGTTCCGCCGCTTGGAACGATAAGAAAGTCGACGCACACCACGCGATCATCCCCACGGTGCGGCCTTCTGCAAACGGCAAACTCTCCTCTGCGGAGCAGAAGGTCTACGGCTTGGTCAGCCGTTACTACCTGATGCAGTTCAGTGAAGATGCTGTCCACCGGGAAGGCAAATTGACGGTGCAGGTGCAGGAACACAAATTCCGCGCTACAGAAACCGCGCTGTTCAGCCCGGGCTGGAAAGCGTTGGAGTTGAAGCTCAAAGACAAATCCAATGAACCCCAGAAGCCGCCTCTGCCACGACTCGAGCGCGACGAACCGGCCATCTGCAATCAGGCCGAGATGAAGGAAAGAAAAACTCAGCCACCTCAGCATTTCACCGATGCCACGCTGCTCTCTGCAATGACCAACATTGCACGCTTTGTAGCGGATGCCGAGCTCCGCAAAACCCTGAGAGAAACCGATGGCCTTGGCACCGAGGCAACCCGCGCGGCCATTATCGATACGCTGTTCCGGCGAGATTATCTGATACGGGAAAAGCGGTTCATTCGCGCCACCGACAAAGGCAAAGCGTTGATCGCCGCCTTGCCCGATTCGGCACGCGTGCCCGATCGCACGGCAGTATGGGAAGCCACTCTGGAAGGTATTCGCCGGGGCGAAAACGACCCCAGAGCGTTCATTGATACCCTGAAAAAGGAAATACAGGGCTTCATCCACCAGCGAGAAGCGCAAAAAGAGTCGTCTCCGTCTGAAACCAGCATCCACTGCCCTAAGTGCCGGACACCTATGGTGCAACGAGAGGGTAAGTTCGGTGCATTCTACGCCTGCACCCGGTACCCGAAGTGCACCGGCACGCGCCCGCTGGAGGACACGCAACCCCAGGACGGCACATGCCAGAAACCGGTACCTTGCCCACATTGTTTTTCGCCGCTGGTTCGCCGTCAAAGCAAAAAAGGCTGGTTCTGGGGCTGCAGTAATTTCCCTTCGTGCCGACAAACAGTTAATGACGACAACGGGAAACCCGCTTTAGTGTTACGGAATAGTACATATCGAAACTGAAACACCGTGCGTTTTCTGGAATAATTGGCACTGCTGCAGAGAGCTTCCTTGCTTCATTCTGCAAAAGCGACCCGCATCAAGTATCACCTAGAGGCCAGGCTCAATGCGCATTGCTCTGCTTGAAGATGAATTTGAACAAGCGCAAAACATTCAAGCAATACTGTCCGACAAAGGGCATGAATGTGACAGCTTTGCCACTGGCCAATCGTTTCTGAGCGCTGTCTTGCACCGCAGTTACGACCTGATCATTCTGGACTGGCAGATACCGGACATGACGGGCATCGACGTTCTAAAAAGTGTTCGCACCCATCTGGACTGGGCTATCCCGGCGATATTTCTGACCCAGCACGATAGCGAAAGCGACATTGTCTGTGCGCTTGATGCCGGTGCAGACGATTTCCTCGCCAAACCAGCACGCGCTGCAGAACTGATCGCCCGGCTGAATGCTCTGGCACGCCGCAGCAATCCGGAGAGCGACAAAGAACTGCTGGTATACGGACCTTTCGAAGTCAATATGAATCAGCGCAGCATTCACCTTCACGGCGAACCGCTTACCCTGACCGACAAAGACTTCGACCTCACTCTGTTCCTGTTTCAGAACCAGGGCCGCTTGCTCACTCGTGATGTGCTGCTCGAACGCGTCTGGGGAGTCGCAAGAGACATTAACACTCGCACGGTAGATACCCATATCAGCCGCCTACGCCGCCGCATGGGGCTGAATCCGGATAACGGTTTCCGGATAAAAACAATCTACCAGCGAGGTTACCGTTTGGAAGCCGTTCAACCAACGGTAGCAACTGAATCTGCCAGTGACCAGGCCTCCCATGCTTGAGTCGATTCGTTTTACCTTGCGAAAATTCTCGACCTACCTGTTCGGGCTGGCTATAGCCCTGATGCCCGGCCTCGCCTTGGCGGAATGGTCCATTACTCAAGGCTCGGCATCGGCCTCTTCCTATTCTGCAGAGACAAGGTCGGAATGGATCTACACTCTGCAAAACAAAGATTCGCTGGCCAGCATTGCCGAATCCCTGCTGCAAAACTCAGGTGACGGCCACCGACTGCTGGCGCACAACGGATTACCCGGCAACACACACCTAAAAGCGGGACAGTCACTGCGCATCCCGGTTGCCTGGCTGAAGCGCCAACCCGAACCGGCCAAAGTCTCCTCTGTCAGTGGCAACGTTCAGCACATCTCGGGGGCTGATGGCCGAAAAACCTCGCTGACCGAGCAATCCTTGATTCGAGTCGGTGATGAACTGTTGCTCGGCGCCGGTTCCGCCACTCTGACGTTGGCCGACGGCTCTGAAATTCGCGTTTCGCCAAACTCCCGCCTGATGTTTAACCGACTCACCCAGTACGGCAAAACCGGCATGGTTGACACCCGGCTTCGGCTGCACAGAGGCGAAGTGCATTCCCGTGTAAAAGCCCTTCAGGACACGGGCTCCCGGTTCCAGATCACCACGCCGTCAGCGGTAGTCGCCGTGCGCGGCACCGCATTCACGTTGCAGACCAATAGTAACGGCAGCAGCATTCAGGTACAGCAGGGCGCTGTCGATTTTGGTCGCCCCGGTAAATCACAACGAATTCCGACGGGTTATGGCGCGAGTGTCTCTACGTCGGGCCCTGAGCACCTCCGAATCCGGAAGCTGCCACCCGCGCCAGAGATGGACCCGGTTGAACCTTTGGTCAGCCAGCTACCGAAGGAGCTGACCTGGCTCCCCTCGCCTGCCTCTGCGCATCGAATTGATATCTTTGAAACGGCATCCGGGGGCTGGGTACAGAGCCGGAGTGTCACGGGCAACCAGTTCCCCATCGATCAACTCGACAACGGACAGTACGAAGTGCATGTCGCGGCACTCGATCAGCGCGGCATCGCGGGATTGCCGTCTGTTATTCCTATCGAAGTGGAGCTGCAAGCCAAAACACCCGAACTCATCAGCCCGGAGAACGGCGCCAGTGTTGACGACGATATGCCGGAGTTTCGTTGGCAGCTAAACGGGGCAAATGAAATTGCGCGTATCGAGGTTTCACAAGACGACAGTTTCGAGAATCTGGTCAGCACCAGCGAATGGGCACCGGAAAGTCGCGCTCTGCCCTCCCGGGCTTTGAGCCCCGGCACCTATTTCTGGCGGGTAACCACCGAAGCGGGCGGAACATCGTTCGCGGCCTCCGAACCACGAAAATTGACCATCAACGGCACACTGCCACCGGTTCGTATCATCAATATCAATTATCTGGACAGTCAGGTTCGGGTCTTTTGGGAGCAGGCGGATTCCGCCAAAAAATACCGGTTACAGCTTTCTGAAGAGCCAGGGTTCCAGAACATCATCAAAGAAGCGGACGTTCCGGACACGGCCGCCTCATTGCGTCTGATTCCCGGACGACGTTATTTTGTGCGCGTAAAAGCGGTCGCGGACGGCCCGATAGCCAGCCGCTGGGGCCCAGGCCGCGAGCTCTATCTCGACTAATCACTTACT
This sequence comes from Marinobacter litoralis, assembly GCF_016427555.1. GTDB lineage: Bacteria > Pseudomonadota > Gammaproteobacteria > Pseudomonadales > Oleiphilaceae > Marinobacter > Marinobacter litoralis_A. The sequence continues at coordinate 63,436 of NZ_JAELVS010000007.1, read as the reverse complement.
GAACCATCGATAGCATAAGGCCCATGACCAAGGACTGGCTTACCATCAAAAACGCGCCGTGGGCTTTGGGCCTTCTGCTTATCCTGAGTTTGTTTATTTTCCAGATCGAAGGGCTACCCGACCGCCTCGCGCCCTGGCTTTTCCATCAGGCAGTCGCGGTTTGGCCAGCTGCGTCAAGCGACCAGGTTGCCGTGATCGCCCCCGACCATTGGGCCAGCCTCTCCCTTAGCGTTCTGGTGCTGGTCGTCCTCGCTACGCTACTACCACGACTCACCCCGACTTTTATTTTGATCGCTTGTCTGGCCACAATTAGCGTGATCGTTTCCGGCTACCTGCTGCTGCTGATTTACCTGCAGATACAGCTACCCATCATCAGCACCCTGTTGCTGACCGTCATTGCTGTGCCACTTGCCATCGGATTTCGGCTGGCCATGACGAACCGCTTCCTGAATACACACCTGGACGACATGACCAGCACACCCAGCTTGTCTCTGCCTCAACAGGCAAAACGACAACCGGCTCAACTTCTGGAGCACTTTCAAGCGCTTCTGGAACCGGAAGGCTGGTTACTTTCGGAAAACGGAGAACTGTTACAAATCCATGGCATGACCATGGCTCAATCTCCCCATTTACCGGAAACCGGCCAATGGGTTCATCAACTGAACCAAAGCTGGGTAAAACTTGAACGGGGTAGCTCTACCTATGTGTTGGGACTGACACTGAGAAATGACCTGAGCCGCGAGTTAACCCAACAGTATCTGCGCCGACTCAAGCTAGAGGCCGATACCCCCATCGGTTCCAATCAATACTCCGCTCAGGCGTTCTCACCTCGGCTGGAGAAAATCCAGCTGGCAAACAAACGCCTTAGCCAGATGCAATCGTTCATTGAGCACAGCTTCGAACACATGCCGGATGGCATTATCGTGACCGATGAGCTGGCCGTGATCCGGTTTGCCAACCGCCACATTGAAGACTGGTTCCGTGAACCTATGCCAAGCCTCAGCGGCATGCCATTGATCAAACTCCTACAAGGACACGACCCGAAAGAGACTCCGCCCTGGCATGAAATAGTGTCCGAAACGCTGGCGCTGAACGAAAGCCGCACGGTCAATTTAAAAGTGCACGGTAGAGATTTCATCCTTCATCTGGCGCCCGTTTCGCTTCCCGGTGACGGTCAATCGGGCATTATTGCCAATCTTTCTGACATTTCGGAACTCCGGGAACAACAACGCCAGCATCGCCAGGTGATCGACTTCATCTCCCACGATGTACGTTCACCTCTGGTGTCACAACTGGCGCTGATTGAGCAGTTGAAGCGGGACCCATCGAACATCAACGAGCACCAGATCGATCAACTTGGCAAACTAGCACGCCGCAGCTATTCGTTGGCGGAAGAGTTCGTCAACCTAGCTCGAGCAGAACAGCTATCCGAAACCCGATTTTACGATTGCGACCTGCTGGCCATTGTCGAAAACGCACGCGACAGCGTAATTGAACAAGCCCATGAGAAGCACATTCGGCTGGAATTGAATGACACTGAAGACCTGTGGTTACAGGGCAATGCAGAGCTGCTGGAGCGGGCCGTCATTAACCTGCTCACCAATGCCATTCAGTACAGTCCGGCCCACACCACGATCACCATCCAGGTTTACCAGGCGGGCCACATTGCCGGGCTGGCGATTGCCGATGAAGGCTCAGGGATTGAGGAGAGCGAACTGCCCTACCTGTTCGACCGGTACCATCGTCAGCGCCACAACGAAATTGCGGGCAACCACGGAACAGGTCTGGGCCTGGCGTTCGTGAAAACCGTCGTTGAAAAACACAAAGGGAAGATTTACGTTGATTCGCTGCCGGGTGAAGGCACCACCTTCACCCTTAAGCTGCCGATTGCGGACCCAATGGGGTAATGGGGCAACCGGATTTTCAAGACTGGATCGTTTTACTCACCGGCTCTGAAGGCTCGCTGATCAATCCTTGCTTGTCCTGCACCTGAATCGTGAAGTACCAGGTACCTGTATCGAGATTTTCTACGGTGTGGGACATTTCCGGATAGGACTCGGCCTCATCCAGCACGATTTCCTGTTTCAGATCGTCAAGGTCCTGGCCGTAGCGGATCACGTACTTATCCAGCTCGCCCATCGCTATGCCATCACCATTGACTCGGGTAGACGGAGCCGACCAGCTCAACACCGCTGAGCGTTGCTCGTCTGCTGATTCTGACTCGGTCGTCTCATCTGTGTTTGCTGACGAGCCTTTCCCCGTCTCCGCCGACGCTGAACCATTTGAGGACGCTGAATCGGAGGCTGGCGAGTCTGATCCGCCTGAACCACCGCCGCCACATCCCGACAGCAACAATCCCAACGTAAACGCGGCAATCCATGCCTTTGACATTCCAATGACGCGCTTATTAAACATTCTGCACCAGTTTTTCGTCGAATTTGTGAAATTCTATAAAATCGACGGGGTAACGAGTACAGAGAATCGTCGGTCTTTTTGTTGCTAATTCGTCAAGTTTTCGCCGCTTTGGTTACAAAAACTGGCAATTCTTTCAGTTCAGTTTCAAACCCGGGGCAAATGTTTCCGGCAGTAAAAGGCTGGCGGATTCCATACCTGCGACAGGGTATGAGCAATAATCAGCGGCATACCACGCGCTGGCACGATGATTACCACTGGCACCTACTCCACCAAAGGGAGCCGAACTGGACGCCCCGGTGAGCTGCTTGTTCCAGTTCACAATGCCGGCACGGATACGCTGATAGAAATACTCGAAACGTTCTTCACTGTCACTGAACAACCCTGCCGACAACCCGAAACGGGTATCGTTGGCCCGCTCAATGGCCTCATCAAAATCCGAGTAACGAATAACTTGCAGCAGCGGCCCGAAGACTTCTTCATCATCAACGTCGGCTACCGCGGTCACATCAATCAGAGCCGGCGACAGCAAACCGGTTCCCGGCTGGAGCTTCTTGCCCGAAACCAGAGCGACAGCACCACGATTCACCAGCTGCGACTGGGCCGCCAACACACCGTCGGCGGCCGCCTCGGAGATCACGCTCCCCATGAACGGCGCGGGGTCATCAAAAGCCCCGCCCACCTTGATCGCTTTCACCGCTTTTGTCAGCGCAGCCAAGAAGCTGTCACCCCAATCTCCTTGCGGAACCAATAACCGCCGTGCACAGGTGCACCGCTGCCCCGAGGTAATGTAAGCGGACTGGATGGTTTCATAGACGGCCGCCGGCATATCCGCCGGTTCGTCAACAATGAGCGGATTGTTACCGCCCATTTCGAGCGCAAGAATTTTCCCGGGACTGCCCGCAAACTGCTTGTGCAGAATTTGTCCGGTGGCGGAGCTGCCGGTGAAAAACAACCCGTCAATGTCCCGGTGATTGGCGAGCGCAATGCCGGTTTCTTTAGCGCCTTGTACCAGACCTAACACCCCTGAGGGCAATCCGGCTTCCAGCCACAGCTGCACCATTTTCCCGGCTACGGCTGGTGTTAATTCGCTGGGTTTGAATACCACGGTATTGCCCGCAATCAACGCCGGCACAATGTGTCCGTTCGGAAGGTGACCAGGAAAATTGTAGGGGCCAAACACGGCCACGACGCCATGGGGTTTATGACGCAGCACCGCTCGCGCACCCGCCACCTCGCTGCTACGCTGGCCAGTTCGCTCGTTATAGGCTTTGACAGAAATCTCGATTTTTCCGATCATCGCCGCCACTTCCGTTCGCGCCTCCCAAAGCGGTTTGCCAGTTTCGGTGGCGATACACATGGCAAGCGCCTCTTTGTGCTCACCCAGCAATTCGGCAAACCGCCGGGCGATAGCCACGCGCTGATCAAACCCCAGGCTGATCCATTCGCCACTGGCATTTCTTGCCGCCGCCACCGCCGACGAAACCTGAGCGTCGTCAGCCGCTTTCCCCTGCCAAAACTCCTCACCGGTGGCCGGATTCAGCGACGAAAACGCTGCGCCATGTCCTTCGAACCATTCACCATTAATCATCACCGGAAGCGTCATCGGAAACTCCTTTCTAACTGAAGGAAAATGGATAGCAGGCAGTGCTGCGCACATTGGTTAAGCGTAGCAGGCTATTTGAGGGCCTGAATATCAACCGGTGGTACGCCAAGGTCCTGCCACTTTTCCGGGTGACAGGTGAACAACAGTATCTGATGCCGTGTGGCTGCATCGAACAGAATACGTTTCATGTCGTCCAGACGCTCCTGATCGCTGTGAACAAGCGTGTCATCCAGAATGATCAAGGTAGGACGGCCCGCTTCACGCAGCAGATCCGCGTAGGCCAAGCGGCTGATTAAGCCCATCTGCTCACGGGCACCAAAACTCAACTCCGTCACCTGGCCGAGCTCATTGCCCCGCGTGAAGGCTCCGGGACGCAACTGCTCATCAACTTCCAGGGTGGCCTGGGGAAACAGCACCGACAGATAATGGTCAAGATGCTTCTGCAGCGGTGCTTGTAGCCGACGCGTTAACGCTTGCCGTTTCTCGGTCAGCAGTTTCAGCAGCAGATCCAGCGCTTGGGCTCGACGGTGCAACTCCAGATATCGGCGATTACAACGCTCAAGTTCTGCCTCTTGCTCATTGAGCTGTTCGTCCAATCCTTCTGCGCCCCAGGCTTCCAAACGGACTTTGATATCTCGCAGCTCTCGGCCCCGAGCCTCGTGGGTCTGGCGCAGGTTGTTGATGGTACTTTGATACCGTTCAATGTCTTGCTTCAGCAGGTCCGGGCGAGCCTCAAGGATTTCTCGGGAACGGCGCTCGATGCTGTCTTCCAGCGATTTGGCTTTTTGTGCAATGCCAAGCATTTCATCGGCAATTTGCTTGAGTTGCTGTTGGCGTTCCGGGCTTTGCTCTTCATCGGCCAGCCGCTGCCACTCCGCTTGCGCGGTGTCTTGGGCCTGCTGCGCCGACATCATTGCGGTCCGATGCTTCTGGTCTTGCGCTTCCGCCGTGGTTAGAGCAGCCGCCGCTCTATCCAGCGCGGCTTCCGCCTCGGCCAACTCCAGCCCCTGTGCAGCGGCATCAGGCTCGGGCGTAGCGGACAGTTTGATCTTGGCGTTTTCCAGCTCACTTTCTGCCTCTCGCTGTTCGATCTCAAGCGGGTCAATGCCCGCCGGAGCGACCGACCTGAGCAATTCTTCGGCATGTTGCTGTGCCCGCCCGGCTTTCTCGAAAGCCGACAATTTAGCCTCGGCGGCTACTACCGAATCCACACCCAACGTGCCTCGAAGTTCGGCCACACTCTGTTGCAAGGCATCGAGTTTACGACGGGTGCTGGCCAGTGATTCCCCGCCGGGCGTAATTCCCAACGTTCCCACACCCGGAATTTCTACGCTGGATTCTTCCAACAGCTGCTGCTCGCCCTGGCCTTGCAGGACGTCACCGTTTAAAGCGACAGAGCACGCGGGTTCAAGATTCCAACTCAAGCGAGTGGCGATCGCGCTTGAACGGATCGTCTCTTCATCCAACTGACGCTCGGCGATCTTCAGGCGCTGCACGGCGGCCGCATCGATCCGGTTGTCCCGTGCCTGCTGGCGTGCCTGTTCAAGCTGCTGCTGATAGTCGCGGGCCTTGGCCAGGTTCTGTGTCAGCTGCTGAAACCGCAACTCCAGACGCTGTACGTCTTGCGCCAGTCGAGTGCGGGCCTCAATCAGGCGGGCTTGTTTGACCTGCTGATCGGCCTTTTCATAGGAAGCCTTGGCTTCGCGTATGCGCTCCGCTTGGGCGGGCGCTTGCAATTCCAGCCGCTGGACTTCGGTCTGCGCTTTATCCAATTCAACCTTACGGGCCGCCAGTTGCCGGCTCAGGTTTTCCTGGTGTTCCTTGTTTTGCTCAAGCAATCGCCGGCTCTGCTGAAGCTGATCAAACGTTGCCTTCTCCTGAGCCTGAGCCTGCTCCAACTGTTGAACCTGCTGGTAACGCACCCGTGTTTCTTCCAGCTGCCGCTGAGCGTCTTCCCACGGACGCTCGGCTTCTGTGCGCTCGTACTCTCTGGTGAGTTTGCCTAAGCGATCTACCTGCTCCTGATACCTCAGAATGCGCTCTTTAAGTTCGGCAATCACCTGTTCCGCTTCCAGGCGATCCTTGTCCAATTGCGCGTATTCGCCTCGAGGCTTTCCGGTTGCGGTCAGAAGCTGATGGCGCTGGGCGCGAACCGCTTCGATAACCTCGTCCCCGCCGGAACTGGCCACTTCACCCACCAGTGAATTCAAAGCCGATTTCAAATGGTCCCCGGCGTGTTCCACCGACTGTTCCAGATCCTGCCCGGTGCCCTGCTCAACCCAAAGCAAACCCGGAATACCCCAATGTTCGGATTTACTGGCGCCGCGCTTGGGATATTGATAACCCAACAGTTCCGCCAGCTTCTCTTCTGCATCGTCTTCGCTGAAGCTTTGAGTTCCAACGATCAGATCGCACCGCTTGCGCTGCAGGAAGCTTTTGGTCAACCGCCACGCTTCGCCCTGGTGCTCAAACTCAAGGGTCACCGCGGGCGCGGCCGCAGAATCGCCCCACGGGCGCAGGTCATCCACCGCCGTTGATCGGTAACGTTCGAAGAAAGCGGCACGAATCGCTCGAACCAACGTACTTTTACCGGACTCATTCGGGCCGTGTATCAGGTTCAAACCGGGCTGTAGATTATTAAGAACAAAAGGGTTTCGGAACTGGCGCAACTGCTCTATGCGCAAGCTTTGGAGTTTCATTGGCCCGCCTCCTGCTCGCGTTCTTTCAGCAAGCCGGCAAGAATCGCCAGGGCATCCCGCGCTTCTTCGCTTTGCAGTTCCTGTTGCTGCCGCAGTTCAGCGATCACTTCGCCGACGTAACCATCGGCATGCAGCGCGGCAATATCATCTTCCGTAGGCTCAAGTTGGAGGTTACTGCGGTCGCATTGAATGCTTCGAAACCGGGCTTCGGCTACCGAGAGTGCGTCCAGGAGCCGGTCTTCGCCGGCCAGAGTGATCGCCCCGTCAAGGCGGAGATCCACCACAGAAGCATCAGGCAATGCTTCCAGCCGCTTTAGAAGCTCCGCAAGATCAGACTCGACCGTCAGGGTTTCCCGCCACTGGTGCCATTGATACTTGCCGGTCGGCACTCGGGTGACAGAGGGAACAGCACCGGGGGCAGCAATTTCAACGATGAGAGCATTACCGGCATCGTTGTTCCGGAACCGCTCGGCTTCGTGAGTGCCTGCGTACCAGGTACGCTCATTGACCTGCTTGGTACCGTGCCAATCCCCCAAGGCAAGATAATCCAACCGGCTGACTTCCGCTCGGTCCGGTGCAATAGGGTTGGTGGCATCAATGTCATCGGATAGAAGCCCTTGAACACTGCCATGGGCCAGACCAATCCGGAGCAAACCGTTCGGGGTTTCGTAATGCGAGAAGGGTTCGGTAAGGTCGCCGTAGGTGTGACGCTGGGTCAGAGGGGCACACAGTATCGCCAATCCTTGAGATTCCAGGGCGACGACGCCGGGCTGCAGCGCCAGATGCACGTTGTCCGGCACTGCACCCAAGCGAAGAGCCCGGGTCCACACGCTTTCCGCGAGCGCGGCATCGTGATTACCGGGCAACATCACCCAAGGGCCGGAAAAACCCTTGGTGGCATTAAATACGCGGCGGATAGTACGATCAGACACCGTTTGCGCATCAAAGACATCTCCGGCCACCAACACAGCATCGCACTGATGTTCATTGGCCAACTGCGCAAGTTTTTCAATTCCTGCAAAGCGGGCTTCTACCAGCGCCGCGCCGTCTTCGATGTCAAACCGGCTGTAGGAACGCCCCATCTGCCAGTCCGCTGTGTGCAAAAACCTCGGCATAACACCTTCCTTAGAGACATCCGACAATCTATGCGTTTCAGGCTCCGAGCCCTGTGATCACAGCCTCGCAAACCTGATCCTGATTCATATCTTCGCCGTGTATCGTCAAATCGGCGTACTGCGTATACAGCGCGAAGCGCTCATCAAACAGATCCGACAACGACTGATCAGGGCGCCGGGAAATCCCTCGAAGACTGTAATCTCCAATGCGCTCGATAACGCACTCCAACGGGATGTCCAGAAACACCACCGTACCATTGGCTTGGAGGTGTTTCATCGCCGCCTCACTGTAGACCGCACTGCCGCCGGTACTGATGACCTGCCCCTGGACATTGAGGCCCAGCAAGACCTGCTCTTCGATATGGCGCAGGGCAACGTAGCCATCCTGATCGACAATGTCCTGCAGGGTACGGCCCGCCTCTTGCTGGATCAGCAGATCAGTATCAACAAAGCCGAGCCCCAGGCGCTTGGCAACCAATACGCCCACGGTACTTTTACCGCTGCCCGGCATACCGATAAACACAAGATTTCGCGTATCCGCTACCATCACTTGCCTTTCGCTTCAGCAGCGCGGCTGGCGGTCGCCGTAAACAATACGTCGGTTGAAGAATTCAACGCGGTTTCCATGGAATCCTGCACCACGCTGATCACGAAGCCAATGGCAACCGCTTGCATGGCCACTTCGGTTGGAATACCGAACAAGCTGGTGGCCAATGGAATCAGCAATAACGAACCGCCGGCCACGCCTGATACACCACAAGCCGCCAGCGCTGAAACCACACACAGCAACAATGCTGTCGGGAAATCCACGGGAATGCCCAGGGTGTTGACCACCGCCAACGTAATCACGGAGATGGTAATCGCAGCGCCCGCCATGTTGATGGTCGCACCCAGCGGAATTGAAATTGCGTAGGTGTCTGCGTCCAGCTTCAGGCGCTCACTGAGCTCAAGGTTAACCGGGATATTGGCCGCAGAGCTGCGGGTAAAAAACGCAGTGATGGCACTGCCGCGCAGGCATGCAAACACCAACGGATACGGGTTCTGACGCAACTTAAGAAAAACGATCAGAGGGTTGGTCACCAGCGCGACAAACAACATGCAGCCAACGATCACCGACAGCAGATGACCAAAGCCCAGCAGCGCGCTAATACCGGCGGTAGCAAGGGTATTCGCCACAAGGCCAAAAATGCCCAGCGGTGCCAAGCTGATAATCAAGCGCACAACGCCGGAGACGGCCTCGGACATATCGCTGAGCACATTGCGGGTCGCTTCACTGGAGTGACGCAGCATCAAACCCAGAGCAATTGCCCAGGCAAGGATGGCAATGAAGTTGGCATCCATCAGCGCCGTTACCGGATTGGTAACCGCACTCAGAACAAGATTGTGCAATATTTCAACAATACTACCCGGAGGATTACCGCTGACTTCCGGGATATCCAGGACCAACTCCGTCGGAAAAGCGAAGCTGGCACCCACTGCCACCAGTGCCGCGACCAACGTACCTATGCCATATAGGATGATCACATCCTGAATATTCGTGGGCTGGCCCTTCTGGTGCCCTGAAATGGCTGTCATCACCAAGACAAAAACCAATATCGGTGCGACTGCTTTCAAGGCTTTAATGAATAGCTGGCCAAGCAATGAGAAGGACTGAGCCATTTCGGGCAGGAAAATCGCCAGAATCACGCCTGCAACAATACCAATGGCAATCTGGGTTATCAGGCCCAGCTGGAGAACCGGGCGAAACATACTGTAAAGCCGAGCGGACATAAAAAGCTCCTGTTGAGTGTTCAAAAACGGGCGCACTCCCCGGCACTCATGCGCCACCGGAACAACTGTCACCCAGAAAACAAAAAGGCAGATCAGCCTGTTACTGATCTGCCCTTTTATATGATCGTGGGATTTCGTTTCGTTGAAGAAAAAACGCGCACCCACGTCTGCTCCGCCTCGCGGCGAAACTTTTCTGTATATCCATATAATGGGCGAATTATTCCAGACCTGACTCCGAGAGGCAACGGGCACAGGGATGTAACAAGGGCGTCTCTTGCGTGTCTATCAGGTAACCGCAGCAACCACAAAAGCTCGTTGCTGGCAGTACCCGATAGCAAACAGGGGAACAATCATGAACAAAACCATACTGATGCTCGCAGCTGTCTTACTCGCCTTATCAGCCACAACAGTTCAATCCATGGACGGGCACGCTGACCGGGTTAATGAAGCGAAAACCTTTCCTAATAAAACTGTAGTGATGATGGATGATCACGGTAAACGGTAACGAGGCAAACCAATTGGAACAGACTTGTAGCCGTTCGCACAGCATAGGCAGCCCGGCTTGCCATCTGGCAGGCCGGGCTTTCTAGTTATGGCTTAGCAGTAGTGAATGGTGCCTGAAGCGTCATCGTCTTCTGATCCGGATCTGCACTAATATCCGCGTCCGTGTATGGGAAGCGAATCCAGTTTTTCTCAGCATAAGATTCCGTCATGTCCCGATAATAGGGCGAAGCCGGATCGGTGGATTGAGAATAAGTCACGAACCCCTCTGCCAGCGGTGTACCATCCTCTCGCCACGTGACCGTTTGGATATAGCTGTTTCCATAAGTCACCGGGTATTCTTTGCCATCAGCCAACCCCACACCTTTGGTGGCGGCAATGGTAAAGGCGCCTTCAAAACTCTCTCCTCCAAAGACCGGAATTCGGTCACCTTCATGAATACCGGAATACTGAATCTCCCTCAGCTCGGCATCGAAAGGCACCCCCGAATCCTCAACGGCCTGAATCGCCTCGGCAAAAGCCTTGATGGCTGCTGGATTAGCCGCATTGAACGTATTGGGCGTGTTGACAGGGTCCTCCACAAGGAACGGTACCACCCACTTCAAATCAGGGCCTACCGGCAAAAGGTTAATGCGGCGCCAGAACTCTCTCCAGATGTGCCCGCCGCGGGAATCCAGATTGTACTGACCGTCCCATTTTGCGAGCGCGTTACACGCCTCAGTTCTTGTCTGCTCCGGAAGGTCGGCTCCTGCACCTACGCCTACGCTTGCATCTACACCTGAGCCTGGACTTAAATCTTTGCCTGCACTCGCTTCCGAGCTACAGTAGGTGGTCAGCACTGCGTCTCGGGCTAAACGCTCAGACATCACGGCGCTGCTTAAGACAATATCCTGAAGATTGCTCATATCAAAGCCAAGGGTCCCAGCACCGCCATCCGAGCCGCTGAGGCGCTCCTCAACCTGTTTGATGCACAATCTCGTTCGCAGGGTTCGTGCGGTCTCTTCATCACCAATGATGCTTGCATAGCCGGTAAGTGGCTCGTCGGGATTTGTAAGCCAGTAACTGTCGTTACAGTTGTGTACCCAGTCGTTACGAACGAGACTCGGCAAATTCTCAGGGCCAAACACCCCTTCAGCAGGGGCATCATTGTCGGTACCCCAGGCGCAGTCAGGCCGGCTGCCGTCCAGAACCGGCAATCCAGGAGCTAATAGGGCGAAAGCAGGAGAAATGGAAGAAGAACACTCCAACGCCTGTGTGTCGGTTACATGGGGAACAACAGTAAGATCGCCATAATAGGCTGGCTGGCCGGGGCCTGTTGCGATGGTGTTAACCCATGGGACACCCAGAACACTGGCGTGTAGATCCTTGAATTCATCAAAACTGCTAGCCTGATTCCAACGGAAGAACTGATTCAGCATCCGGTTGTTTTCCGCATTGGCGTCCCGTAGGGTATAGGCTTTCGCCGGAGTCCACGACAATACAGGAACGCCTGACACCTCATACTGCAACATCGGCCCATATTGCGAGTGGTAAAGCGTTCGAATTTCCTCAGTGACTGAACCATCAGGCTGCAAAACTTCCACAGTGATTTCCGTCGATGTCATATCGACAAACTCACCATTGTAGAGATACTGAGTGGCGTCTGCCGGGTTAAGCGTTAACTCGTAAAACGTAAATCGATAAGCGGTCGAAACGGTGTGGCTCCAAGCAAAATGCTCGTTAAAACCGATCAGAACTGCAGGCAAGCCGTACAATGCTGCGCCCATGATTTCCGCTTTATCAGCCACTTTTAGATGCGCAAGGTATAAGCGCTCCGTTTTCTCCCAGGGGAAATGCGGATTTCCGAACAACAGTGATTGGCCATCTCGGGTAGCGTCCTTCGAAAACGCATACATGTTGCTACCGATTGGAAGTGCCCGAGACATCGGGAACGGGAGTGACGCTGAATTTTCAGTGAGTTTCGCGATATCATCCTCGCTCAGCTCGGGCGGCACGGGTGTACCGGGAGCCGGGGGTTGGGCGTTAGCGATACCTTCAACAAACACTGACGAGCTTGCCAGGATTGCAAGCCGGAAGTAGCGACGGAACATATCATCGAGAGTAATCGGAAGTAACCAGTCACTGTTCCGACAATCTTCGTGGCGCCCGGAATGTTCACCTACCCGAATTTCCTCAAGGTAGCGGTTGTAGCCATCTACAAACCCCTGCGAAGCTGCGAGTACTTCGGGGTCACTTTCATTTTTAAGCGATTCGAGCGCTTCGTTCGAGATAACCGAGCGCCAGAAGAAATCCGCATCAACGTTGCCCGTCTCCGCGCCATTGGAAGGTATCGTGTAACTTCCGCCTCCTCCGAGATACTTGGACCGCAAGCCTCTAACGGTCAGCGTGTCCTCAGCAAGCAGACACAGATTATCCTCCGCTTGCACATAGCCGTAGCCATAGCCCATGCTCGCGAAATCCGCAGCTTCAATATGCGGGATACCGTATGATGTGCGGGTGATTTTTGCGCTGTAACCGTCGAATTCCGGCGGAACATCGTCTGGCGGTGTGTCGTCCTTCGGGAGAGTTTCATTTTTCGGAGGCGTTTCAACCTTGGGAGGGGCTTCAACTCCGCTCGATGCGCCGTCAGAGCTTTCTTTTCCGGAGCCACCGCCTGAACCAAAACAGCCGGTCATTCCACTGATCGCGACTGCTAGAAGTAGATGCCTAGCTTGAATCATTGTATAGATTCTCTTTGTTGTTGTTGTGGTTGTTTTTATTTGTTTTACGAGCCATTCGCCACTCGCGCGACTATCCTATAACCCACAACACATCTCCGCAACGGCATACTAATTATTAGCCCACTATCAAACTGGCACCTCTCCCTGCTTTGGAAATATTCGATCCACCTTCTTTATGTCAGTACGACGCCTCAATAGAAATGAATAGGATTTCAAACATTCACAATATATACTTCAAGAGTACACATATTTAAGGTTCCCCGACCGGATACCGCTGCTATGACGGCCATCAACAATAACACTCCGCTCACCACGACCTCTGGCAACCTGTTGCCGTTCATCGAGTCGTTACCAGATGCGGTGGTTATCGTTGATCAGAACCATAAGATCGTGCTCGTTAACGCACTTGCAGGCAGCATGTTTGGTTATGCCGTGGACGAACTGAAGGGCTCAGATTTAAGCACCATCATCCCCATGCCCCTGCGCAACGCGCACCGAAAACACGTCAATGGCTATTTCAAAAAGCCGGTTTTGCGGCCTATGGGGGAAGAAAAGCGTTTTTCGGGCGTTCGCTCAAACGGGCAAGAAGTGCCGGTTGATATCATGATCAACACCATTGTGTTGGATGGCGCGAAAGTAGCCATGGCACTGGTCAGAGATGTCACTTACCAGCGCGAGCTGGAAGCGCGCCTGACGTTAGAGTCACTAACTGACGAAATGACCGGTTTTTATAACCGGAAACACTTCAAAACCCAGTTAAACGCACAACTCTCCGGCTACGTTCGCTGGGGCTTGCCAACCTCCGTGATCATGTTCGATCTTGATCACTTCAAAAAGATCAACGATCAATACGGCCATGCAGCTGGCGATTTGGTGCTGACCACTACGGCTAAGTTGGTACGCGGAGAGCTGCGGCCGCTAGATGTGGGGTGCCGAATTGGCGGAGAAGAGTTTGCAATTGTTCTGCCGAATACAAATCTGGAAGATGCCGAAACGCTGGCCGAACGCATCCGTTTGATGATCGAAGAAACTGAATTCGAACTCGATCAGGTAAGCTTCAAGGCCACCGCCACCATGGGGGTGGCCACATTCCTGCCGACCGATGATTCATACGATTTGCTAATGAAAAGAGCAGACAACGTTCTATACATGGGCAAAGCCGCCGGGCGTAACTGTACGTTATCGCAAAACGCGTTGTTGACCACTGACTCTGCCGGCTAGCTCTGCCCGTCGGTTCAAGTAACCCCTACGGACATCCTTCGCTTTTTCCAGCCACTTCAAACGCACCACTCACACCTTCCCAGGCGCCGCCCGGCTTCGCCACGCCTTTCGTTCTCAGGCGGTAGGTACCGGGTTGCAGATTTCTTGGCAAGTGCCAAGCCACCGTCGCTTCCGACGCGCCTGTGTAGGGCAACTCCATGGTAAACGGGGGCAAATAATTCGGATGCCAGGTATATATGAGGTTCGGCGAACGGTCTGTTGCTACCACGTCCCACGTACCATTTTCGGTGAATCGCTCGGCATAGGCATAGCTATCGTTCAGCATAAGATCATTACGCGGATGACTGGCCTGAAAGCGGGCCGAGATCTCATCGCCAGGCGAGGCAATCGCCGGCACATCCTCAAGCACTGTTCCGAACGCTTGTTCGCCGGGGCTATCGCTTGGAATATAAGGTAGCCTGTGCAGCACAGGCTTTACCTTTGGCAACGGCGGCCCAACGGGCATCACCGTACCCTGAGCCATGGAACCCGCGAGTTTTCGGAGTTCTTGAGTTACTGCCGCCAGGCTCCAGGGGCCAAAAGCATTTGAGGCACCCTCGTACTGCTGACTGGCGTACTCTTCGCGAGTGGTCAGGTAATGAATATACCCGTTCACAAGCCCGGCGATGACCACCGTATCAACCCCCACCGGCGCCAGTTCTTCCTGAACCATTTCCCGTAAACGCCGGGCAGACATGGTTGTGACTTCCCATGGCAAGCCCACCAGGGCCAGATTACCAAGCTGGAATATCTGCAATGGATGTATCGCAGGCTCAAAGTTTGACGTTAACCCGAGCAGCCCTGTTACCTTATTCGGTATTCCACCTGCAATTTCCCCAAGATTGGTGGGGAGCAAAATCGGCTTTTCGGCATGGCATCCCAATCCTAGCACCGGTAAATGCTGTACATTGCACAGCAACAGATCGCTGACCAACTTCAACGGCATCGCCATCTCGGTCAGCCCTGCGAAGTCCGCAGCAGCACTGCGCAGCAAATCTGGCGAGGCGCTGCAGGTCAGGCCTTCCTGACTAATGGGCCCCGGGCCATCCTCCGCCCCCGCAGGGAAAGACACGCCGAGCGCGGCATTACAGGTTTGCTTTTTAGGCTCATCCAGTTCCGGCGGGTGCTCCAGCCGGGAAAGAACGTTCGGATCCGTGACGGTAACCTTGTTCATCTGCACATGCATTAACCGATAATCCACCCTGCCCGATAATGGCTGTCCTTCCTGCCAAAGCTCGAGCGCACGCGCCAGTTGTTTGGTACCGGAAATAGCGTTTGAATCCATCGGTGTCTCCCCGCCTCCTCGGCGAGGATCAGGGTGCGGGAATTCGTTGATGAAGATGTTCGGCGAAGCATCCCCCTCATCCGCTTGAGCAAATGCCGCTACAAAACTGTCTTTGCCCGGGTCTGCCCGATAATCCGTGGCCATGATTTCTTCGAAGCCAAGTGATGCAAACCCTTTCACATCCGAGCTAACGTAAGGCACTTCGGGCCCCATCACCGTCGGGTGCACACCAAACCAGTTAATCACACCCACCGGGCTGCCACCCTCACGGCGAAGATTCAGTTGCACCATGGTCTTGGCCACATCCACTTCTTCGCCCCGGATATTCAGAAATTGCTGTCGCTCAGGCTCTGGATTCATGGCATAGGCGGGGCGCGAACGGTTGATATTGGTATTCAGCAACTCGCCCACGGCCAATTCTATAGGTGCCGTTTGCTCATTGCCTTCGATGTTCCTATGAGCCCGGCCGATGGCATCAACAATGCCATTGACGATGGTTTTGTATACCAGTGAATCAAACCCCAGATGCAACGCGTTCCCGGCTTCGTGGTGCGCATAGCCCGCGGGCCCATTATGGGTATGAGTGGCCGACAACATGAGGTTCTCAGCCGTGTAATTGGCCGCCAGCTCAGGATCTTTCGCCAAAGCCTCGAGGACACCATTACGAATAGAGCCCCACATCAAGCCGATGTCGGCCGAAACAAACATCACCCGTTTGTCGTTGCAGGGCGATTCTATAGCGAATGCCCGCGCATACTGGCGCTGGTGCAGGCCATGCATCACCTGTGCGGAATCTTCCCAACCTGCCCCGCTTTTCAGAGCAACGGGGCCGGTAATGTCTGACAAACCGCTACCAAACCGGAATTCCTGATTGGCGGCACACGCCCCGATGGTGCCTTGAGACAGATCCTGAATAACCGCGACTTCAGAGCTCGTCACCGAAGGCGCATCCATACCCTTGCCGATGTCCCGCAAAGGGCTGTCGATCACACACTGTGCCAGTTCAGGATTGGCAAAAGCCGCTACATTCGGCTCACTTTCAGCGGGAGAAACGGGCCCGCTGGGGGCCGGTGATTCGGAGACAACACCGGAGCTTTCTTGATCACCTCCGCATGCCATCAATAACGCACTGGCGAACACCAGGCTCAACTTACGAGACAGCAAACGCACGTTATTATTTTTCATAGAACGTCCTGTTGATCGTTGTCGATGGTTCGCGCTTTAAAACGGCGTTGTCCAGCCGTCTGGCACACTGCCTTCACGGATGCGCTGCGGGTGGTCTCCAACATCGATCCGAACCACTTCTTCGGCGCGCTCAATATTGATGACCGACATCTGATCGGTGCCACTCCAGGACACAAAACAGTTCTCGCCAGACGCATCACGAGTGATCCAATACGGCTTCTCACCCAAGCCTTCCAACAGTTCATACTCAAAGGTTTCACGATCAACAATGGCCACGTAGTCGCTCATGGTTCCGGCAACGCACAGTTTTTCGTCACCGCCACCCATCGAGATTCCATGATGCGCTGAATCGTTTACGTATAGCTCAACCGGTAGATCCGGCACCCGATTCGGAAGATTCGCAACTCGCGTAATTTTGTCGTTCTCCATATCGTATTCGACAAACCCATGGAAAAAGGACAGCTGGAAGTAGAAGAACTTTTCATCCTCGGTGTGCGCCATCGGCCGAATGGCCGGGCTCATGTTGGGATAACCCGCTTCCGCCAGCTTTTTGCTGATATCAAAGCTTTTGATGTCTTCCCAGGTTTCCGTATCCACCACTTTGAAAATGCGTTCGCCCTTGGTGTCTTTGAGCAGGCCCCTGTCTGCCGGTGTGAACACATGCCCGATACTGGCGTGATAAATTTTCTTTCCGTCTTTCGAGTACACGTTTTCATGCGGGGAGTTACCGGTCGGGAAGCGCGCTTTTTCTTCACCGGTCCAGACATCCAGAATGTGCACCACCTTGCCGGTTGACGCTGAAACCGCAACCTCCGAACCGTCTGGTGACAATGCCATGTGATCAGAGCGAATGCCGTCAACTTCAAAGCGCCAGACGATATCGTTGGAGGCGATATCGATAGCAACCACATCCGCAAAACTCGGCCGGGAGACGATCAACAGCTCCCCGTTGCGGGTACTGTACATATCATCGACATACTGGTTGTGACCCTCACCGATCAACAACGCGATACCGTGAAACGCTGCCAACTTGATGGGGTCAAGGCGAATTTCGTTCATCCGCTCTTCTAAGTCCGGGATACCATTAATTCGACCAATCTTTACGTAGCTTTCGCCATCAATAACATCGATAACGCCGTCCCAGTTGCTGCCGACGAATACCACGGGCTGCGCGCCATCCTCAACCGGAACGGTGACCGGGGGTTCGTTCTCAGGCTGCGTTGCTACAGATGAGTCCGCAGGCTCTGCCGAGCCTGTATTGCCATCGGAGCTGTCAGTTTCACCCATGCAGCCGGCGAGAATCAGCGTCATCAACAGAGGAGTAAGGGGGGCAGTAAAACGCATCGAAAGGGCTCCATTGTTATTTTGTTGTTCTTTGGCTGCACATAAACGTGACAGTCAGTCGCATTACATTATGCGTACACCGTCACATTTTCGGCTATGGCAGAAATGACAGAACTGTTGGCAGAATCGTCAATTCAGCCAATTCCTGAATTCCCAAACGGCCCCAAAGCCATTGAGGCCGGGCACTTATACGCGCAAAACCGAAACTGCTATTCTTTGCAGGGAGCACATAATCTTTCACCAGTGGAGAAGACGATGGACGAAAGCGAAATTTCTGTGCTGAACATGACCATTCGCCTCCTTTCGGCTGCCGGGCTTGCGTTTGTGTTAGGTCTGGAACGGGAGTTACGAGGGAAACCGGCGGGGCTGCGATCTCACATGCTGGTCTCTCTGGGGGCGTCTGCTTTCATTATGATGGGTATGCACATTTTGCTGGCAACGGCGGAGGGCGACCCTTCCGCTCGAATCGATCCGACCCGCATCGTGGAAGGGGTGGTCGGCGGCATTGGCTTTTTGGGGGCAGGCTGCATCATTCAGAGCCGCGGTAATGTGCAGGGTATTACCACAGGGGCCTCTATCTGGATTTCAGGTGCCATAGGTGTGGCCTGTGGTCTTGGCAACTTGGTTTTGGCCGGATTACTGACCGGGTTTGCACTCGTAACCGTGGTTATTTTAGGACGCTTTGAACGGGAAGTAATCGAGGAATAAGGTGCAGCATGATCAATAAAAAAGGTCCGTCCGTTATCGTTTTTGATGTCAATGAAACCCTACTCGACATTACCACTCTGGAGCCCTTGTTTAAGCGCATGTTTGGAAACCCTGCCCTGCTCAGAGAGTGGTTCGCTCAGCTTGTACTGTACTCCCAGACGATGACGTTATCGGGCCTTTATACCCCCTTCAACAAGCTTGGCGCAGCGGCACTAAAAATGACCGCATCAATTCATCAAATTGCCTGCACCGATAACGACCTTGAAGAATTGGGGGATCGCATGCGGCGCATGCCGGCGCACCCGGATGTCGCTTCAGCTCTTACCCGATTAAAAAACGCGGGCTATAGAATGGTCACGCTCACCAACTCCCCTGTTAGTGCTTCACCCACTCCGTTGGAAGAAGCCGGTTTAAGCGATTATTTCGAGCGTACGTTCAGCGTTGAAGTAACCGGTAAGTTCAAGCCGGCGCCGGAAACCTACCAATACGTTGCCCGGGAACTGTCGGTTGAAACATCCGAACTCTGCCTTGTCGCCTGCCATCTTTGGGACACCATAGGCGCGCAGGCCGCGGGCTGCCAAGGCGCGTTTCTTGCTCGGCCATATAACGCGTTTTTGCCCGCGCCCGGCGTTCCGCATCCTGATTTTATGGCATCTGATCTAACCGAATTGGCAGAACAGATCATCAACGCCGAGCTCTAAAGACCTGTTGCCCTGAAACGAAAAAGCCGCACGAGGTTCATGCGGCTTTTCAGGTCCATTCCAGGCTCAGTTTTAGGTCAACCGGCGGCTAGCACACCACCAACCACAGCGACCACACCACCCAACGCACGGGTTACCCGGTTATCGGCGCGGAGCATCAATTCACCCAAGCGACGACCAACGAAGGTGATAGCCAAGGTAGCAACCAGGAAACCGGCCATGTAAGAAAACAAGCTGGCACCGGCGGTCATTTCCGCTCCGTGAGCATAGCCATGGGTGATCATAAACAGTGTCACCAAGGTGCCGCCAATGGCGGTAGGCAACTTAGCCATGGTCGCAATCAGAACACCGGCCAACAGTACTGACATGGCGATGCCCGTTTCCACACCGCTCAAATTCAAGCCACCCCACGCCAGTGCGGCTCCCAGAATCATGCCGCCAACAACAAACAGCGGTGCACCATTTTTCATCGCGGTGCTTTGCCGAATGCTCCAGAAGCCAATGGCGGCCATTGCCAGCAGATGGTCAATACCCATCATCGGATGCAGCAAACCGCTGAGAAAATCACTGTGGGTGTGCACACCGTGGCCGGGGTGTGCCGCAGCAACCGTGGCGGTCAGCATCAGGCCAGTGGTCATCAACAATTTAGTCATTTTGTTCATGGTATTCTCCGTCTGTTCTTAGTATTTGTTTCGATTTCAATTCGTGCTGTTTGCACAGCTTTTGCTGAAGATTCAGGCGCTTTGGTCCATCTTTCCCGGCCGACGTTCAGGCAACATTCCCTGCTTCAAAATGAAGCTGATGATTTCCTCCAGACCCTCGCCGTCGTATAGGTTTGTGAACACAAACGGTCGCTCACCACGCATTTTCTTGGAGTCCCGTTCCATAACATCCAGTGAGGCGTGCACGTATTCGGCAATATCAATCTTATTGATGATCAACAAATCCGATTTGGTGATACCCGGGCCACCTTTGCGCGGAATCTTGTCACCCGCTGAAACATCAATCACGTACAGGGTCAGGTCTGACAGTTCCGGACTGAACGTGGCCGAAAGGTTGTCACCACCGGATTCCACCAGCACCAATTCCAAATCGGGGTGACGGGTTTGCAGATCATCAATGGCCGCCAGGTTCATCGAGGCGTCTTCGCGAATCGCGGTGTGAGGACAACCTCCGGTTTCCACGCCAAGTATCCGATCGGCTGGCAGAGCTTCGTGCCTCAACAGGAAGTCCGCATCTTCTCGTGTGTATATGTCGTTGGTCACCACCGCGATGTTGTAGTGATCTTTCAGCGCCTTACACAGTTGGCGCAGCAATGCGGTTTTTCCCGAACCAACAGGCCCACCAACACCTACTCGTAAACAATGAGTCATTGCAAAGTTCCTTCTGTTAATTCGAAGCCTCTTAGCTTCGGAACAATCTTGAATATTGGGTTTCGTGCTGAGCACTTCCCAGCGCCAACCCCGGCAGAATCGGGCCCAGTTCTTGGTCACTTAGCGCCAGTGCGGTTTCAACTGCTGCCACCAACTTGGGCCGCAGTTGCTCGTTCAGGCGCTGCGCCGCGGTATGCCCTAACGGCATGGCTTTACAGGCCACTGCCAACTGATTTTCCAACCAGCCCCAGGCAAAGCCGAGCAAGGCTTGACGCACCGGCACCTGTCGCTGATGTGCCGCCCAAGCAAACACGGTGACGTAACCCGGCTCAGCCGGTAGCTGGGCATCCCCTTCTTCGGGATTTGGCTGCAGCGCCAGACTGGTGAGCAGGCGTTTCAACGCCAACCCAAGCCGAATGTCCTCATCACTGAGTTCGGCGGTTTCACGATTGGCGTGAAGCCAATCGTTCCAGAACGCCAAACCATCGCTATCGGCGCTGGCCCAGCACTGCTGCAAGCGCGCTAACACTGGCAACTCGCAGCGACTCAAACCATCGTCGAGAACACCTTCCAGCCATTCACCCAATTCTTTTTCATTGCGGACCCAACCCAGCTCAAAGGCACTTTCGAGGCCCTGCGACCAAGCAAAAGCACCAATGGGCAGCGCCGGGCTGATCAACTGCATCAATCCCAACAACGCCAAGTCACTGGCCTCGGCGTGTTGGCGGTCAGTGCGCATGGCTATGGCCATCTGAGTGACTGTGCCCATGGTCATGGGAATGACCATGACTGTGCGCATGTTCCCGCCCGGCGTGCGCATAGGCGCCTGACTCTGGGTCAAACGGTGCCTCGTGGTGGCTAAGGCTGGCACCCAATAATTCAGCCAGCTCTTCCAGCACATGATCCGGCGGGAAGCGCACCCAATGACGGCCGTCGTCGTCAGCGCCAATGGCTAGCGACACATGGCGGTTACCGAGGTGGTAACACAATCGGGCCAGGGGCAGGCCGTTGCTGATATAGGCGGTGGTCACCGGCTCCGCCGCAGCGCATACCCTGATCACCTCGCCAGTTCGGGCCTGTAACAGGTCGCCGTGGCGCAAAACCGGCCCCCGATCCAGAAACAGGCCAACATCCTGACCGTTATCCGTCACCGCCTTCAGACGGCCACGAATTCTCAGCTCATAAGGTAGCGTCAGTGTGTCCGTTGCGCCCACCTCCGGGCTGCTGTCCATTCTCTTAATCAATTCAAGCATGTACGTTTCCTTCCAAGCCTCTCAGAACAAGTGATAGCGCTGCGCTAACGGTACTTCCGAAAGCGGTGCACAGGTCAGCAACACACCATCGGCGTGTACTTCGTAGGTTTGGGGGTCTACCGTCAGTTTCGGGCAGGCTTCGTTCAGTTTCATGTCGTTTTTCCGCACCTGTCGGACGTTTTTCACCGCCACCAGCGGGCTCTTCAGGCCCAGTTTTTCTTCCAGACCGGTATTCATGGCCGCTTGGCTGACAAACGTCATTCTCGTCGCTGCGGCGGCGCGACCGTAGGCGCCAAACATGCGGCGGTAATGCACCGGCTGTGGCGTGGAAATGGAGCCGTTAGGATCGCCCATGGCCGCTCCCGCGATCATTCCGCCCTTAACTACGAGCTCCGGTTTGACCCCAAAGAACGCGGGCCGCCACAGCACCAGATCAGCCAGCTTACCGATCTCGATCGAGCCGACTTCGTGGCCAACTCCGTGGGTGATCGCCGGGTTGATGGTGTACTTGGCGACATAGCGCTTCGCCCGGAAGTTATCCGCGCCCCGCTCTTGATCTTCAGGCAGCAACCCTCGCTGCACACGCATCTTATGAGCGGTCTGCCAGGTACGGCACACCACTTCTCCAATTCGACCCATGGCCTGGGAGTCCGAGGAGATCATCGAAATCACCCCCATGTCGTGCAAGATGTCTTCGGCGGCGATGGTTTCGCGGCGAATGCGAGAGTCTGCAAAGGCCACATCTTCCGGAATGTTGGGATCCAAGTGGTGGCACACCATCAACATGTCCAGATGCTCATCAACCGTGTTGATGGTGTAGGGCCGCGTCGGATTGGTGGACGACGGCAACACATTGGGCAACGCGCAAGCGGTGATGATATCGGGTGCGTGGCCGCCACCGGCGCCTTCGGTGTGATAAGTGTGAATACACCGATCCTTAAAGGCCGCCAAAGTATCTTCCACAAAGCCGGATTCATTCAGGCTGTCGGCATGAATGGCGATCTGGATGTCATAACGGTCGGCCACATCCAGCGCGTTGCTGATGGACGCCGGCGCGGCGCCCCAGTCTTCGTGAATTTTCAGACTCATGGCGCCAGCCTTGACCTGCTGTTCCAGCGCTTCCGGCTGACTGCAACTGCCTTTGCCGAGAAAACCAATGTTGATCGGCAAATCGTCCACGGCCTGCATCATCTTGCCAATATGCCAAGGTCCTGGAGTATGCGTGGTCGCGGTGGAGCCGGTCGCCGGACCTGTGCCGCCGCCAATCATAGTAGTCAGACCACTCATCAGCGCCTCGTCGACTTGCTGAGGGCAGATGTAGTGCACGTGCGTGTCGACGCCGCCAGCAGTCAAAATTCGGTTTTCTCCGGCGATAATTTCGGTACCGGCTCCAATCACAATATCTACATCGGGCTGGGTATCCGGATTACCAGCCTTGCCTATCGCGGCAATGCGACCACTTTTAAGGCCAACATCGGCTTTTACGATGCCCCACCAGTCCAAAATGATGACGTTGGTGATCACAGTATCCATTACAGCATCGTCGCAACGCTGGCTCTGGCCCATGCCATCCCGAATGACCTTGCCGCCACCAAACATGACCTCTTCACCGTAGTGGGTGTGGTCGTGTTCGATTTCGATCCACAATTCTGTATCGCCCAATCGAATGCGGTCACCGGTTGTCGGGCCGTACATATCTGAATAGGCTTGTCGGGAAATCTTCATGGGCGCGCTCCCCCTTTATCGTTCTGATCCAATGCCCCCATCACCTCTCCCCGGAAACCGTATATGCGGCGCAGACCGGAATACGGGATCAAAGGCACTTTTCGGGTTTGGCCCGGTTCAAACCGAATCGCCGTACCTGCGGCAATCGCAAGGCGATGGCCGTAAGCCTGCTCTCGATCAAAACGAAGCGCCGGATTCGTCTCGGCGAAATGATAGTGAGAGCCTACCTGCACAGGCCGGTCGCCCGTATTGGCAACCTCGACACTGATTATTGAATCGGCGCGGTCCACGCACAGTTCGATATCGCCGCTTTGGAGTTGATATTCCCCTGGAATCATGACGAGCCTCCTTAAACAATCGGATTGTGAACGGTGACCAGCTTGGTTCCGTCTGGAAAGGTTGCCTCGACTTGCACGTCTTGAATCATCTCGGGCACACCATCCATGACATCGTCACGGGTTAGAATTTCCCGGCCGGCACTCATCATATCCGCCACGGTCCGGCCCTCTCGGGCTCCCTCCATAATCGCGCAGCTAATCAACGCGACCGATTCGGGATAATTCAATTTGAGCCCTTTCGCCTTTCGGCGTTCAGCCAGCAACCCGGCGGTAAACAGCAGTAACTTATCTTTATCTCTGGGTGTTAATTCCATCGCTAACTCCATCGTCATCGATGTTTTGTTATGAAACCTGTGCGTGTAATCAACACAGGCGGTGGGTCGTCGCCAAAGCCAGCGCTCTGGCGCAAACGTGTCAGGTAAGCCAAATTCGCGGAATTGTGGCCTCGTGCCCGGTCAGGCGTGGGCGCAGAACAGCTCGCGCTTGCAGGAAGAGGTCCCAGGCTTCGTTTCGTTCCATGCCAAGGTAACGAAGCAGCAATACACCGCGACGGAAGGTAACTGCCCAGCGTTCGTTTGCCGGCAGGTATTCGCGCAAAGCAGACACTGCCTCAGCGGGATCGGCCAATCCTATCGCCCAGAAGGTCGCGTGTACGGTGGCTCCGCCCTGCCCCCATTTACCGACGAACCGGCGGTGGTTTGGATCTAACGATTGGCGCTCGATCCACAAGGGCCGCCCGCCCTGGGATACGTGAAAACGCTGTTCCAGATGTCCGGTTGTGAAAGGTAAGTCGCTCGCCGGCCTGCCAAGGCCAAGAATTTCCCACCCCAGGCACTTGGCGTTGTCTTCCAGCTCGATCAGAAAGGTTTGCTCACCGCGAGATCCGTCAAAGGCAAGTGTTTCCTGGGGTAACCACTCCAGGGTGGCTTGGCTTGCAACTTTCAGGTGAGTGGTCTGGGTCCAGGCAACACCATTGCTGTCAGCCCGGTAAAGTTTGTTGGCGGCTGGCGTCGTCAGCAGGGCATGTGCACCTGCGGCTACCGTAACGTCAATGTTGAGAGCATCGCCGCTGACCAGTCCGCCGGGCGGATGCAAGAGGTAAACATGGCAGCATCCATCGCGACCTTCAGGGTAAAACGGCCGCTGAACACGAAGGGGGCCGTAATGGTGAGATTTATTCATTCTGGTGATACTGCGATCACCGTCCGAGTAGGCACCAAAACCCAAAGTCAGAGAGGCTGCCCAATGGCGATTTGCATCAAAACGATGCCCGGAATCCGAGGCTGCCCGTTGTTGAACAGGCATAAAGGGTAGAGTCGTCATGCGATCGTGTACCTTTGTAATAGCCCAGCGCAGCATCTTCCGCGGATTCCACAGCAGACTTTCCTGACAGACAGGGCTATATGCTGAAGACAGCAGAAAGATCTCGAACGTCCACGCGCACGGGTACGGTCAGATTGACGGAATCGGCTTGTCAGCCGCCGTTGGCGATCAGCTTGCAGGTATTGCTTGAGATGA
The DNA here is from genome assembly GCF_016427555.1 of Marinobacter litoralis. Lineage (GTDB taxonomy): Bacteria > Pseudomonadota > Gammaproteobacteria > Pseudomonadales > Oleiphilaceae > Marinobacter > Marinobacter litoralis_A. The sequence continues at coordinate 37,923 of NZ_JAELVS010000007.1, read as the reverse complement.
AAAAATGCAAACTGATGCGAAATATCAGATAAACAGAATCAGGGCGGAGACGAACGTCTCTGGGTGTGTATGCCGACTTGAGGAACTCAAAGGCCTAAAAAGACTTTCACGAACCACCAGCTATGCCCTGACGCAATTATACTCTTGAGGAATTTTTATAGTCAACAAAATTATAAAAAAATTACCAAAATTTTTCGTTAGGTGGCCGGACAAACACCCCGCCACCTAACGGAACCTCACGCTGGCTCAAACTCCTGTACCGAAACAGGCTTATTCTCTTCGCGAGAGTAGCCCAAACGAAACTCGCCAGTCTCCTCATTAACGAGGTAAAACTCCAACAGCATGCGCTCTTCGGTGAGGTGAACCCACACAAAGCCCAGCTCATTCTCAGCCTGGTAATAGGTTGGGTTGCGCTCCGGGTCTTGGAATTTATCGGTTTTGCCGCCAGCGCCCGAAACCAGAATGTGCGCAGGCCCCATGCTGTCTACCGGCTTTATCCACTGCATCGAGTGATCGTGACCGGTGACCAACATATCCACCTTGTCGCTAAACGCCTCTTCGAGGAACAACTTATAGCGCTGACCATCCGCATCCGGATTAGTAAAGATCTGCCGCATTCCTTCATCCAGATTACCGGCATTACCATGCTTTCCGTTCGAAAGGTACGGCACATGACTCATCGCAATCTTCCAATGGGCCCGGCTTTCCTTAACCGACTCCTTCATCCATAACTGCTGCGGGTAGCCATAATTTTGCCAGTTGAACCGCTCATCGTAGTCGGTATAAAAGCTGGTCAACGGATTGGAATCCACCACAAACAGGTCGAGAAACGGCTTTTCCTGCGCAAGCTGCCCGAACGACTCCTTATAAAAACGTGCCGGCATGCGCCACTTTGTGGAATACCTCTTGTCACTGTAGTGGTAATCCACTTGGTAATCGCCACGCTGGTTATCGGAACCACCACCGAATATGGTGCTGGCACAATCGTGATTGCCCAGACACATGTAGAAAGGCACATCCAGATTCTGATACGGGTACTCAAAGCTCTCCAAGAATCCGTTGTCATCGACTGATGTGACGCCATCTTCGTAGATGTTATCTCCGGCACCGAGTACGAAATCACAACCTTGGGCTTCGATAATTTGCCGCATAGCCTCGGCCACGTGATACTGGCCGATATTGCCGGTACCCATATCCCCGATAGCAATAAAACTCAGCGACTCCGTTTTCGTTACCCCTTCGGAGGCAACAGGTGGTGCGTCCGTTCCGGGGCTCCCCTTTGGCGGATCGTTAGGCAAATCATCTCCACCATCGGAACCGCCTTGCCCTCCACATGCGGCCAAAGCGGTAACACTGGCTCCACCAATCAGCAGCTGGCGCAAAAAAGTGCGGCGATCATTACTCATGCCGTAGCCTCCTCTTGTACATTATTTTCTGGTGCTAACGGCGGCGCATTGCGCTTCGGCGCGCAGGGCACCCTGCTAGACTGAACGTGATTTTCACCACTGGCGGTATACCAACCCATCGCAAAATGCTCTTGGTTACTGGGCTCAGACACGGTTTCCAGATGGAACCAATCGGCCTGACACCGCTCTGGCGTGACATCAAGCACCATGTAGCCACGGTGGTAAAAATCGAGCCACTTGATGTGCGGGTTTGCCGGAATCAGATAAGCCTTCGCCAAGTCCGAGATTTCTTTCGAGGGCGCTCCAGGCGAGGTAACAGCCGGGGTAACGAACTCAACCGCTAATGAACCCTCGCCGGTGAACCGGTTATAGGCGAACCAGTTACCGGGATCGAGGCTTACATCCATCGCCCATGAGGAATGAATATCTCCCGTCAACACCACCGCATTATCCAGGCTCATCGCCTCGATACGCCCTAACAAAGCACGGCGACTGGCTTCATAGCCATCCCATTGGTCGTAGTTCACTTGCGCACCACCGCCCAAATCCAGATTGGGCATATCGGGCAAAGCGCCCAACGTTAGCGGAGACAACATCACTTGCTGGCCCAGCAAATGCCACTGGGCACCCCGGGTTTGAGAATGCTCCAACTGTTCGAACAACCACGTCTGCTGGTCATCGCCCAGCAGAGAGCGGTTTCGGTCACGGGCCGTGACCGGGGAATCGGTTTGCTGATCGCGGCCGATCAGACGGGTATCCAGCATCATCAGCGAAGCAAGCTGGCCAAACTCAAACGACCGGTAGATACGAACCTGCCGGTCCGGAAGCACCGGCCTTATCGGCATCCATTCGTAGTAGGCCTGCACCGCAGCCCGCTTACGATCTGCATAGCTGCCCTCGCCCTCATTATGGTTCTCGGCTCCTCCAGACCATGCGTCGTTCGTGATTTCATGATCATCCCACACGCAAATAAACGGGTGCTGGCGATGGCACTCCTGAAGATCCTCATCGGTGCGGTTTAACGCATATCGGCGCCGATAATCAGACAGGGTGATGATTTCGTGAGGAGGATCTAGCGGGCGAAGTTTTTCAACCTCGGGGTCGCCGTATTCACCTGGGGCGTATTCGTAGATGTAGTCGCCCAGGAACAGAACGGCGTCCAGGTCACGGCGAAATGCCACTTTGCGATACGCGTTAAAGAATCCGTACGCATAATTTGCGCAGGCCATGACAGCCAGACGCACATGCTCAACAGACTCATGAGCGTGTGCCGTTGTTTTGGTTCGCCCTATCGGCGAGAAGTAGCCCAACGACTCAAACTGATAGAACCAAGTAGTATCTGCTTCAGGAAGCATAGCGTCGATTTTGACGGTGTAGTCGGCTTGTGAGCGCGCATAACCAACGCCTTCGTACACGACATCATTAAGTTCAGGATCCCGGGAGACACGGACAATAACCGGTACTTCATCCAGCCCGTCAGCCGTAATCCGGGTCCACAAAATCACCTGTCGGGCCAAGGGATCGCCGCTTGCAACACCATGCTGAAACGGTGAAGGGCCACCCCATTCCGGCATCGCCGGCTTTACGAAGCCTTGCTCTCCAGTACCTTCTGAACTGCCACTATTACCGTTAGGAGACGCCGCAACAACATCCGTTCCGCCAGACCCTGCTCCGTTACAAGCAGACAAAGCCACCAACGATACGCCGGCAGCGCTGCTTTTCACCAAAAAGTCCCTACGCTTCATCAAATACTCCCGCGATGATTTCGATTGGTCGCAAGCATGACCTGAATATGTGTCAGCTTTATGACTCGAGCGGGGATAATGTGAACTTATGTCACGTTTTTAGAAATGGTAATAGAGACGAAGACAGAAGCCGATTAGGCCAATTGCGTCGAACAGTCACAACTGATGAAGCTACTCCCAGCTCGCCTGCGAATAACTGAACACCGGCAGCGATACACGCCAACGAATAGCGACCATGCGCATCAAAAGACCAACGCTGAAAGCGGCAAGCAATGTAATGTTCTCGCTCACACCTTCATGAACTAACAGCAAATAGAGTATCGCGACAACCAAGGAGACACTGGCATAGAGTTCATGGCACAAAACCTGAGGCGTACGATTGCACATTATGTCACGAATAATACCGCCGAAAATTCCCGTGGTAATTCCAGCCATCACGACAACAACGGTGTCATACCCCAACCCCAGTGCGACATTACAGCCGATCACCGTGAAGGCCACGAGACCAATGGCATCAAGAACGAGAAAAAGCTGGCTGAGATGGCGCATGAAACGCGCGATCACGACCGTCAAAAGACCGCCAGCAATGGTCATGTAGATATAGCGAGGATGCTGGGTCCAGGTCACCGGAAAGTTACCCAGAAGAATGTCCCGGACTGTGCCACCGCCCAAGGCAGTAAAAAAAGCAATCACAGCCACGCCGAACAGGTCCATGTTTCGTCGACCAGCAGCAAGAGCGCCGGACATAGCTTCAGCGGTAATGGCAATCATATAGATAGAGGTCAACATACAGGACTCCTGCATTTCTGTTGCCTCTCCCCCTGTCCCTGATACCTGAGAGTTTACAGAACCCGGTTCTGCTTGCCCCTTCGGTGGACTGCCACAGCAGCCTCTCTCCAGACGGCTTTGAATGGTGACCGCAGTACATGTGCCTGAGCGTTTATGGGAGGTTGCGCCTTCGGCGGGGCTGACAAGCCCGCTCTCCTGCGGAGCGCGGCATTATAAAGAGACACAGCCAAGGGGTCGAGCAATTCAGAAAGCAATCCGCTTTTTCGCTCAGGCTTCTTGAACTTGAAAACGAGCAATCAGGGTTCTTAATGATTCGGACTGTTCTCGTAGCTGCTCACTAACCGCCTTGGTGCTGCCAATATGCTGCTGCAGCGACTCGGAACTTTCACCCAGCGCAGTCGCTCGCCGTCCCACACGACCTATCTCATCACGCTGAACGGCAATCGCTTCATCAACCTCACTTGTAAAATGATTCAGCTCGTCAAAGGTCTTCTTGAGTGCCAGAAGATGATTTTTCAGAATCCCCAAGGTTTCCCGGTTGGAGTTACCCGCCTTACGGGTCGCGCCCAGTAACCCATGAGCGCCGTCAACCTGGCTAATCAACTCGCTAACCCATTGACGCACCTGAGTGGTGGATTCCCCCGTTCGGCGGGAAAGATTACGCACTTCATCTGCAACAACCGCGAAGCCCCTTCCCTGCTCCCCGGCACGAGCAGCCTCAATGGCAGCGTTCAAAGCCAGCAAGTTTGTCTGCTCGGCAATGTCAGCAATCACACCAATGACGTTCTCTATTTTTTCGCTGGATCCACGAAGCGCTTCGATGGCGCCTGCCACTCGGTTAATCACCTCAACGGCGTGTTCAGCGGCCTGCTCACTCTCCCGCAGCAGAGCCTGAACATCCTGATTGCCCTTGACGGCATCCGTAACCTGAGCCCGGGAAAACTCGGCGGAGCGCTCAATCTGACCAGCACTCTCCGTGATAGCGCTCATAGATGACACCACATCATGGATTTGCCGGTTGTTATGCTCTGAAGCCGCCTGAACGTCATCAGCCTGCGCATCCAGATTGCCAGAACGCTGCTGCAGGGCGGCGGCGGCAGCGGCAACATCCTCTACAAACACGGAGAATTTGGCTATTAACCCGTTGATAGCCTGCGCAACGGCCGTTACCTCGTCGCGCCCGGAAATTGGAAGTGGCCTGGAAAGGTCTGACGTTGCCTCCATGATCCTGAGGCGCTCCACGATCAACTGAAGCCTCGTGGTTACCGTCCGGCGGAGCCAATAGGTGAGAAGCAAAGCGCCAAGCAAAACAAAGAACGAACCGGCGAGTATCAAATACTGTTTCTGTTCGAGAAACTCGATCAAGGATACTGACCCTGCATGCGCCTGCTGACGACCCACCGAGCGTTGGGTATTTATGTCTGCCAGCATAGGATCAATCGCTTTGTGCAGTTGAAAATCGACAACTTTACCGGCGGAATAGTAGCTCTTCTCATCAATAGGTTGTTTCAGCGCCACAAGAAGATCCAGAACCACCTGATGTGCCGCCATGTTCTCCTCTGCCCAACTCTGCAAGCGGGGGTTATTAAGCGCAGACTGCCATTGAGATCTTATAGCGCCGGAAGTTTCCTCGAACTGTTCGTTGATCTCGTTCCACAATAAAAGCTGAGCCTTTATCTTATAAGCAAGGTCTTTGAGCTGACGATGACTACGATCAAGATCCGTCAGCAACCACACATCCGACATCTGCTCCCGAACCAAACGGTCCGTTGCCTTTTGAGCGTCCCCCACCACTGACACAGAAAGCCATGCCAGCCCAGAAAGCGCAATCAAACAAAATCCGGAAAACACCACCAACCGCTGACGGACCGTAAGACTCATATCGCGAACTGCCTTTCGAAATGTTCTTGACGAGCCTAGAGAGCAATGATGACAGTTTTGCTACAAAGCACCGGAATTAAGCCAGACCTAGGGTTGCCATACTGAGCAACAAAAAGACTCAAACCCACTCAGGCGAAGGATATGCGGCAATCTACGATTGGGCATGACTCAGAACGCCTCTGCGGCCAGGTATTCCTGCTGAATCTGCAGGGTGACGAGCACAGAGGAATTTCGAGACGCAGAAAGCAAAAAAGGCAGACCAGTAAGTTACTGATCTGCCTTTCTTTTATATGGTAGCGGGGGCTGGATTCGAACCAACGACCTTCGGGTTATGAGCCCGACGAGCTACCAGACTGCTCCACCCCGCATCAAACTGGTTGTTTTATTTCGGGGTTAACCCCGATCAACGTGGCGCAAATAGTACAGATAACTATCTGACGCGTCAACCAATATCTTCAAACAAATCGGTTGGGTAATTCAAAACGTCATCCCCACTGCCCTGCTGCTGGTACAAACCTACCGTTTCAATTGCCACCTGTACCGGCTTGAATGACCGCCGGTGTTCCGGAGTTGCACCCAATCGCATCAAAGCTTCCTGATGAACCGGTGTCGGGTACCCTTTGTGCTTGGCAAAACCGAAACCGGGGTATTTTTCCTCCAGCTCGTCCATTTCCCGATCACGGGTAACCTTCGCGATGATTGACGCCGCGCTGATCGCCTCTACCCGGCCGTCGCCTTTGACCACGGGCTCGGATGGCCAGTTCCACTTGGGGCAACGGTTCCCGTCCACCAAGACGTATTCCGGCTTGGTCGTCAAACCGTCTACGGCTCGCTGCATGGCCAGCATTGTGGCCTGGTATATGTTTAACCGATCAATTTCTTCGGGTTCGCAGCGGCCAAGACTCCACGCGGCGGCCTTCTCGAGAATTTCGTCGTAGAGCGCTACCCGCTTTTTTTCGGTTAACTTTTTAGAATCGGCCAAACCTGCGATGGGCCTTTCAGGATCGAGAATAACGGCCGCGGTAACAACAGCACCAACCAATGGCCCCCGTCCGACTTCATCAACACCCGCCAAAAGCTTTCCTTGATAGGCACACTCGAATGGCGGAAGTTCTTTGGCAGGCATCAGCGTTTGCTCTCGATTAGCTCCGATACCGCAGCTGCGGCGCGTTCATCGGCATCTTGTTTCAGGGCAACGTGCAGTTCGGTAAACGCCTCTTTCAGGCGGGCACGTCCAGCCTGATCTTCTAGCCGTTCGAGCACTGCCGCACCCAGTGCTTCAGGTGTCGCATTATCCTGCAGCAGCTCCGGCACCAGTTCTTTATTGGCGAGCAGGTTTGGCAAGGCGACCCAAGGCACTTTGACCAGACGCGACAACAATTTAAAGCTGAAGTTACTCAGCCGATATCCCACCACCATTGGCTTTTTCAGCAGCATGGCTTCCAACGTGGCCGTTCCGGATGCCAGCATCACTACGTCACTGGCAGCCATTACCTCACGAGAACGACCGCGCACCAAAGTCACCGGGAGTTTCACCTCAAGTGATTCCACTAGCGCTTCAATTTGTCTCTCGCGGTCACGATTCACGCAAGGAATGACCAACTGGATATCTGGGCGACGCCCTTGCAGCCAACGGGATGCTTCCAAAAACAAGGAGCCCAAGCGCTCGACTTCCCCACCGCGACTGCCGGGCAATACCGCAAGAACCGGTTTATCCGCATTCAGGCCGAGCGCTTCTCGAGCCGCCAAGGTGTCCGGTTCCATCGGCACCCGGTCAGCGAGTGGATGGCCGACAAAGGCCACGGGTACGTTGTGCTCTTCGTAAAAGCGGGCTTCGAAGGGTAGCAGCGTCAGCATCAAGTCGATCGACTTGGCGATTTTGAAGATTCGTTTTTGGCGCCATGCCCAAACAGATGGGCTGACATAATGCACCGAAGGAATACCCGCTTCGCGGCATCTGCGCTCGATAGTAATCGTGAAATCAGGAGAATCGATGCCTATCACAACATCAGGAGGGGTTGTGAAGAAGTAATCGAGAAGACGGGCGCGGATGCTGAACAACTCTCGGATGCGCCCCAACACTTCCACGAGCCCCATCACAGAAAGCCTCTCCATGGGAACCAGGGAATGGAACCCTTCGGCAATCATCTCGTCACCACCAATGCCGACAAAGCGGGCGTTGGGGTAGCGTAAGCGAAGCGACCGAATGAGGCCGGCACCGAGAATATCCCCGGATGCCTCACCCGCGATAATCGCAATGGTTACTTTACGAAAGCTGACTGGCTCAACCTGAACATCTGCCACCGACAGGCTCCTGTCGACTTAGCGGATGATGCCGCGGTCCGATCCCCGGAGCGAGGCAATCAGAGGCTTCATCACGGGGTTGTCAGCGTAGCTTTGCTCTAGCTCGGCCAACGCTTGCTCGCTGGTTAAGCCCTGACGGTAGATAACTTTGTAGGCTCGCCGTAACGCCAACAAGTCTTCTTTGCTGAAACCACGGCGCTTCAGGCCTTCCACATTCATGCCGTGGGGCTGAGCGGATTGGCCACTGGCCATAACATAGGCAGGAATATCTTTAAGTACGATACTGCCACCGGCCGCCATACTGTGCGCACCGATGTGACAGAATTGATGAACCATCGTGCCACCGCCTAGAATAGCAAAGTCACCAACCGTGACATGGCCAGCCAAGGTCGCGCAGTTCGCCAGAATGGTGCCATTACCAACCACACAGTCGTGCGCAACGTGAACATACGCCATCAACAGATTATCACTACCGATGCGGGTTTCGCCGCGATCCTGAGTGGTGCCTCGATGAATAGTGCAGTTCTCGCGAATGGTGTTGTTGTCACCAATAACGAGTGTAGTGGGCTCACCCGCGTACTTTTTGTCCTGACATTCTTCTCCAACGCTGGAGAACTGGAATATACGATTATTTTTGCCAATAACCGTTGGACCTTTTACAACAACATGGGAAAGAATCTCGGTGTTATCACCGATTTCCACATCCGGGCCAATATAACTCCAAGGACCTACGGTTACGTTAGCCCCCAGCTTGGCTGATGGGTCCACAATCGCTTGAGGATGGACACCCGACCAGTCATTTGTCGCCATCAAACTTCTCTCTCAGCGGTTAATATTTCTGCCACACACACAACGTCGCCATCGACCAACGCGCGGCAATTAAACTTCCACAGGCCGCGCTTGGCAGAAACAAGCTCGGACTCGAGTTCCAAGCGATCGCCAGGGCGCACAGGACGCTTAAAACGAGCTTTATCGGAACCAGCCAAATATTGTATCACGCCGTCTGACGGTTTCCGCCCCACAGTCACAAATCCGAGAATGCCAGAAAGCTGGGCCATGGCTTCAATGATCAGTACACCCGGCATGATCGGGTTATCCGGAAAATGTCCGGTAAAGAACGGCTCGTTAAACGAGACGTTCTTATAGCCTTTGATCGAAACACTCTTTTCGACGTCGGTTACCCGATCAACCAGCATAAACGGGTATCTATGGGGCAAATATTCCAGGATTTCTTCGATGTTCATCGTCATGACCGGCCTCAGCCCTTAAATTTCTTTTCGAGTTCTTTAATTCGTCGCGCCAGGCCGTCTAGCTGCCTGAAACGAACCGCATTTTTTCGCCACTGCCGGTTTTTATCTGCTGGCAGGCCGGAAGAATACACGCCCGGTTCCGAGATATCATTGGTGACCATACTCATGCCGGTCAGGTGGACACCATCTGCCACTTCCAGGTGCCCGGCTACGGCAGAAGCACCACCAAACACACAGTATTTACCAATGCTTGTGCTGCCGGCTATAGCCGTCAACGCTGCCATGGCCGTGTGATCGCCAATCTGGACGTTGTGGGCTACCTGAATAAGATTGTCGAGCTTTACCCCATCACCTATGACGGTCGGCTCCAACGCTCCCCGGTCAATCGTCGTATTGGCGCCTACTTCAACGTCATCACCCAAAACCACACCTCCCAACTGGGCAATGCGATGCCACTGGCCCTTCTCGTTGGCAAATCCGAAGCCTGCGCTTCCGATCACGGCACCGCTCAGAATATTGCAGCGTTGGCCAAGTTGAACATCGTGAGCAAGCGTTACCCGCGGGCTCAAAATCGAGCAATCGCCAATGCGAGAACGTGCTCCCACTACAGAGCCCGCGCCAACAACCACCTGTTCACCAATCTGAACATCGGCCTCAACGACGGCGTGAGGCCCAATGCTGGCAGTAGCGGCAATCGTCGCGCTCGGGTCAATGAACGCTGTGGCGTGAATACCGGCTGGAGCCACGGGGGTGCGGTCAAACCAATGACTCAGGCGAGCATAGCCCAGGTATGGGTTGTCCATAATCAAGACATTGGTCTGGGCTTGATCGGCCGTTGCCGGGGACACAATAACGGCACCGGCCTTAGTGTCTTTCAGGTACTTTCCGTAGGAAGGATTTGCCAGAAAGCTGATCTGGCCTGGACCTGCCGCTTGCAGGGTTGCCATACCAGATACCCGGGCGTCGGGATCTCCCCGCAGGCTGGCCCCCAACGCATCAGCAATTTCCTGAAGACGGTAGGATGTTTCTGCCATTTTAATCTCCAAATACCTGGACCGGGGAGGTCCTGTGTTATTAACGGTTCAGCTTTTCAAGCAACTGGGGCGTCAAATTCATTTCCGGCTTCACATAAACAACCGCTTCGCTTGGCAGGATCAAATCAAGACCGTGCTCTTCCAATAGCTCTTTAACCGCTGCATCCACTTCTGGGCGCGCGCCTTCGAGGAACTGCTGCTTACGCTGGGCTACCGTGGAATCAAGTCTCTGTTTGAGGAAATTAAATTCCTGAACCTTTTCCTGAAACTCTGTGGCCAGCTTGGTGCGCTCGCTTTCATTCATCATCGCACCGTCTTTTTCCAGACGGTCTTTCAGTTTACGGGCGGCTTCCTGGGCTTCGCGAACCTTGTTTTCATCGGCAGCGAAATCCTTCTGCAGCTTTTCACTGAACGCCTGCGCGTCGTTCGAAGAAAACAGCGCCTGGCGTAGATCTACCACGCCCACACGAGTATCTGCCGCAGCATGAAAAGAGAAGGCCAGCAATAGCGAACCAAGAACGGCTGTAATACGCTTCATCAAAACTCTCCTTTATTTCCTGTTTTCGTTTTTATATTACGTGTCAGAACGTTTGCCCCAGCGAGAACTGGAACACCTGAGTATCGTCACCACTCTTATCATTCAGCGGCTTCGCCAGACTGAACGCGAGCGGACCAACGGCGGTAATCCACTGGAAGCTCACACCCGCCGAAGTACGCACTTCGGTCAGTTCCGGGTCGAAACCACGGTCAGTGTCAAAGACCTGCCCCGCATCCAGGAAGAACGACGTACGCATGCTTCGGGAATCTCCGGCAAACGGGGTCGGGAAGATCAGCTCAAGGCCAGCTTCCGTTAACAGGTTGCCGCCGAAGGGGTCCGGATCGGAGAAGTCGTTTGGCTGATTTGTCGCTTTATTACCCAGAGAATTGGCACGGTAACCTCGGACCGAACCGTAGCCGCCTGAGTAGAAATGCTCGAAGAACGGCATTTGTGAACGATCGCCATAACCATCACCAAACCCGACCTCTGTTCGGGCCCGCACAATCCATCGCTGACTATCGACCAGCGGGAAATAAAAATCCGTGCGGTGACTCGCTTTATAGAACGTCAGATCGCTCACCGGCACGGCTACGTCCAACGACAAGGAATGACTGTAGCCATTGGTCGGAAGCACACCACGGTTCAAGGTACTGCGGCGCCAGCTACCAAACAGGAAGTAGTTAGTGAAGGAATCGCCTTCGTCTTCAATAAAAGTTCTGACTTCCTCAGAAGAGAAGACGCCTTTCTTGATATCTGATCGGGTAACACCCACACCAAAGTTCAGACGGGTAATGGAATCGGTCGGGTAACCAAACGTCATCCGCGCACCGTACTCATCCAGCAGGTAGGATGAAATATCCTCTTCTTGGTAATCCGTCTCTCGAGCGAACACGCTGAAGCCGCGGCTTACTCCGTCCACGGTGTAATACGGATCCATGTAGGACACGTTCGCACTCTTGACGGAATCGCTGAAGTTCACCCCGAACGATACCCGCTTGCCGCTGCCGAAGAAGTTATTCTCGGAAACCGACGCCCCAAGAATCACGCCAGAGTTCTGCGAAAAGCCTACCGAAGCAGACAAGCTTCCTGTCGGCTGTTCTTGTACGCTGTAATTCACGTCTACCAGATCATCGGACCCGGGAACCGGCACCGTTTCCACATCAACCGTCTTGAAGAAGCCCATGCGCTCAAGGCGGGTTTTGGAGAATTCGATCCGGTCGGAAGAGGCGACGCCGCCTTCCATCTGAGTCATTTCCTGGCGCAGCACTTCGTCTTTTGTAGACACGTTGCCGTCGAAATTCACACGGCGCACGTAGGCACGTTTGCCCGGCTCAATATAGAAAGTCACCTTGGCGGTGTGATCGTCGTTAGGCTCCGGAACTGCGTTTACACTGGCGAACGCATAACCTTCCCGACCGAGGCGGAACGAAAGGGCTTCGGAAATCGCCGTCATCTGAGCGCGCGAGAAGACATCGCCTTCTTTCACCGGAATAAACTTGCGCAGTTCTTCCTCTTCAAGAATCAGGTTACCGCGAAGCTGGATGTCGGAGATGGTGTACTGCGGGCCTTCGTTGAGAGCCATCGCAATGAAGACCTGCTGTTTGTCCGGCGAGATCGACACCTGGCTGGACTCAACATTGAAATCCAGATAACCGCGGTCAAGGTAAAACGACCGCAAGGTTTCCAGATCGCCGCTGAGTTTTTCACGAGCGTACTTGTCGCTATTGGTGAGCGAGTTCCACCAACTGCTGCTGCGAAGCTCGAAAAGATCCGTCAAAGTCTCATCATCGAACTCGCGGTTGCCGACGATGTTGATATGTTGAATAGCGGCTACCGAACCTTCATTGATATCCAGCCGGATGGCGACACGGTTACGCGGCAGCTCTTCTGCTGTTGCCTTCACGCGAGCATTGTAGCGCCCCTGCGCAATATACGAACGCAGAATCTCAAGCTCCAGGCGCTCTAGGGTGGCCCGGCGAAAAACCTGCCCTTCATCCAGGCCCGCACCAGCCAGGGCATCCTTTAGCATATCGGTTTCGATGTTCTTGTTGCCTTCGATTTCGATCGACGAAATGGAAGGCCGTTCACGTACCGTTAAAATCAATACGCCAGCGTCGCGGCTGACTTCGATATCGGTAAACAAACCGGTACGAAACAGATCTTTTATGGCGGCCGCCAGACGTGCTTCGTCAATTTGCTCGCCCATATTGATCGGAAACGCGGAAAACACAGAGCCCGCAGAAACCCGCTGCAGGCCTTCCACCTCAATGTCCGCAACCGTGAATTCGTCCGCCAACGCTGGCTTCATACCGGTTGCGGTAATCGCGAGGCCAACAGCTACAGCTAGAAGAGAACGTCTCATTCAGTTATATCGCCTGGTTAATGTGCGGTAAGGAGCCCGCAATTCTCACAACCGCATCAGGTCGTTGTAAAGAGCAAACACCATTAAAGTCAGGATCAAAGCCATACCAATTCGTAACCCTAGCTCTTGAGCCTGTTCCGATAGGGGTTTACGGCGAATCGCCTCGATCGTGTAATACACGATGTGGCCACCATCCAGCACCGGTATCGGCAGCAAGTTCAAAACCCCCAGACTTACACTGAGGTAGGCCAGAAAGCGAACGAAATCTTCAAACCCCGAACTGACACTGGCTTCCGCAACCCGGGCAATGGTAATCGGTCCGCTAAGGTTCGTTGGCGACAAGAGCCCCGTTACCATCTTTTTGATGGCAACCAGAGTTAACCGGGTATCCGCCCAGGTTTCGTGAATGGCATTCGGAATCGCAGCCAAAGGTCCAAACTGCACTTCCCGGAGCGCTTCGTCAGGCCATGAAATGGCCTCGGCGCCCGCACCCACAAAGCCAATCACCTGCCCCTCGTCGAGCGTGCGCGCGCCCGGCGTAACCGCCAGCTCAAGGCGAGCACTGTTGCGCTCGATCGACAATACAAGTGGCTGTTCTGGCGCCCCGCGAATATATTCAACCAACTCAAACCAGTCCTGAACCGGCTCGCCGTTTACTGCCAATACTCGGTCGCCCACTTGCAGCCCGGCCGCTTGAGCTCGCCCGTCCTCAACAATCTGCCCTAGCACCGCCGGCACGTCCGGGCGCCAGGGCGTCAAACCAAACTCCGCCAATGGGTTCGGCGCATCGTCGCTCAACGCCCAACCGCCTAACGGCCCTGAGACAACCCCCCGGGAACCGTTCTCGGTGATTTCCAGAGACACCTGCCCGTGCTCCCCGGCACGCTCCAACAGGCGCATATTGACATCACGCCAGGACGTTACCCGGTGCCCGTCCACCGAGTGAATCTCCATGCCTTCCTGCAACCCCACACGCTCAGCGGTGCTGCCAGCAGCCACATCACCAACAATAGGGGCGACCGTCGTTACCCCCACCACACTGATTAGCCAATAGGCCAGAATGGCAAACAAAAAATTGGCTATCGGGCCGGCAGCAGCGATGGCAATGCGCTGAGAAGGCGGCTTGGACGTAAACGCCTGATCCCGAAGTTCTTCCGGTACCGGGCCTTCCCGTTCATCCAGCATTTTAACGTAGCCACCCAGCGGGATGGCTGCAATGGCGTATTCAGTACCGTTCCGGTCGTACCAAGAGAAAATCGGTTTACCGAAACCCACCGAGAATCGAAGAACTTTCACGCCGAAACGACGAGCCACCCAGAAATGCCCGTACTCGTGCAGGGTAACCAGGATGCCCAGAGTCAACGCTAAGGCCAATACGCTTTGAATAATCTGCATAGGTCTACCGGTGTTAGTCGGGGCTATAGCTTAACGAAACGCCGAGGCAACATCAGGCCGACAACAAGTCAATCTGGTTGCTGGCCTGCTTACGGGCTTCGGCATCTTTCGCGAAAATGGTGTCGAAGCTATCGGCATCCACCACTTCAGTAGCCGCCAGCGTTCGCTCTATGATAACGGGGATATCGGTAAAGGACAGCTTACCTTCAAGAAATGCCGCGACCGCGATTTCGTTCGCAGCATTGAGAACAGCCGGTGCCGTTCCGCCAGTTGCGAAGGCATCGGCCGCCAAACGCAAACACGGGAAACGTTGCACGTCCGGGCGTTCAAAGTGAAACTTTCCGATCGCGAACAAATCAAGCGGAGCTACGCCCGCTGCTATACGCTCTGGCCAGGCCATACCGTTGGCAATGGGGGTGCGCATATCGGGGCTCCCCATCTGAGCCAGAACCGACCCGTCGGCATATTCCACCATCGAATGAATAATGCTTTCCGGATGTACATGTACTTCGACATGGTCCGGGGTGGTGTTAAACAGCCAGCAGGCTTCGATAAGTTCCAGCCCTTTGTTCATCAATGTGGCCGAATCAACCGAGATCTTTTGGCCCATTGACCAGTTCGGGTGCGCACAGGCTTGTGCCGGTGTCACCGAATTCAGGGATTCAGCTGTAAAGGTACGGAAAGGGCCACCGGAAGCGGTCAGCAGAATCCGAGTAATGCCTGCCGCAACGGGGTTGCGCACTTTGTCGGCGGGCATGCATTGAAAGATAGCGTTGTGCTCGGAATCAATTGGCAATAGCTCCGCGCCTGATTCGGCCACTGCGTCCATAAACAGCTTTCCGGACATCACTAATGCTTCTTTGTTGGCCAGTAACACCCGTTTTCCGGCACGAACGGCGGCGAGTGTTGGCGCAAGCCCTGCCGCACCAACAATGGCGGCCATCACCGTATCCGCCGCTTCCGCCTCAGCGACCTGACACAAACCCTGTTCACCGTTAAGAACGGTCGTTTCTGGCTGGTCTGCGAGCAGGCTTTCAAGCTTGCGGGCGGCGCCAACATCGGCCATGACTGCAAAAGCGGGTTTGAATTCCCGACACAAGGTGGCCAACTCTTGCGCTTTGGTTCCGGCGGTCAACGCCCACACAGAAAAGCGTTCGGGGTGCCTGCGAACAACGTCGAGAGTGCTTAAACCAATGGAGCCCGTCGCCCCCAGAACGGTAACGCTGCGCCGGGTCATACAGATACGCTGGCCGCGCTCAGCCAACCAAGCAAGGTAACGATTAACGCGAAAATCGGGATGGCGGCAGTGAGACTATCAATCCGGTCCATAATGCCGCCATGCCCGGGCAACAATTGACTACTGTCCTTGATGCCACGGAAACGCTTGAGCATGCTTTCAAGCAAATCACCCAACACCGACACGAAGCCGGTAAACAAGCTGGCGATGAGCAGCAATAGGGTCTCGTGCATACTGGCTTTGGCAATGTAACTGGCCACCAGTGCCAATACACCAACCGCAACCAAACCGCCCCAGACACCCGCCCAGGACTTTCCGGGACTAACCCGAGGGGCCAACTTAGCCTTGCCAAACGCCCGGCCGGCGAAATACGCACCGATGTCTGCGACCCAAACCATCAGGAAGATATAAAGAATCACCAACAGACTGTTGGTCAAAGCACCAAATTCCAGAACGCCCGTGCGCAAATGATTCAAACCGACCCATGCAGGCAAAAGCACCAACAACCCCATCAGCGCCCTGACCGGCGTTGAACCCCAACTGTCAGAGCCTCCCGGGTAACGGCTGACCAAACCAAAGCAAATCAGCCACCAAGCAAACGCCAATGACAAAACCGCCACTGCGGGCACGTTGAGCTGAGCGATCAAGGCCATCAGAATGGCAACGCCGACAGCGTATGACACGCGACCACCCTGCCCTTCAATACCCGACATGTTTGCCCACTCCCAGGCCCCAAGAGCGATGATGGCACCGGTAAACAGGGAAAACCCAAACGCGGGCAAAAAGAAGATGCCGCCGATCGCAATCGGGGCAAGGATAAGAGCAGTAATAATTCGAGTTTTGAGCACGGTAATAATCGCTATGTCGTTATTGTTTTGTGGCTTGTGATTCGAGCTGATCGTCTGTCTGGCCAAAACGACGTTTGCGGGTGCCATAGGCCTCTAACGCTTTCAGCATCTCTTCAGCTTTAAAATCGGGCCAGAAAACGTCGGAGAAGTAAAACTCCGTATAGGCCAAGTGCCACAATAAGAAATTGCTGATGCGCTGCTCACCAGCGGTACGAATCATCAGGTCAGGCATCGGCAAATCGCCAATACTCAAATGCTGCTGAATCATATCATCGGTAATATCGGAAGGAGCCAACTCACCGGCGCGAACTTTTTCGGCGACCGCCTGAGTGGCCTGGGTGATATCCCAGTGCCCGCCATAATTGGCGGCGATCACCAACGTCATCGCCGTATTATCGCGGGTCAGCGCCTCGGCTTTCTCCATATGCTCCTGGAGTATGGGATTGAACGCAGATCGGTCGCCGATAATCCTCAACCGGATGTTATTGCGGTGAAGTTTGCGAACCTCCCGCTCAAGCGCAATCACAAACAGGCGCATCAACGCCGACACTTCGTCTTTAGGGCGTCGCCAGTTTTCACTGGAGAAGGCAAACAGGGTAAGTACCTCAATGCCCTGCCGCGCACAGGTTTCCACAACGGCTTTAACCGCATCCACTCCTGCTTTATGGCCCGCGACTCCCTTCAATCGCCGCGCTTTCGCCCACCGATTGTTGCCATCCATGATAATGGCCACATGCCGGGGACGACTGCTAGCCGTCACCGGAATTTCTGCGGTTATTTGATCCGTCATGAAACCCTCTGTGCAGTGGCACGTTCAACCACTGCTCACTCTGTTTCTGAACAATCTGACGGTTAAACCGCCATCAGATCCTCTTCTTTCGCCTTGAGCATCTTTTCGATCTCGGCGATGTACTTGTCGGTCAGCTTCTGAATCTCATCTTCGCCACGGCGCAAATCGTCCTCGCTGATCTCCTTCTCTTTCAGAAGGTCTTTGAGCATGCCGTTCGCGTCACGACGCGCGTTACGAACAGATACACGCCCTTGCTCGGCATCACCACGCGCCTGCTTGACCATCTCTTTACGGGTCTGCTCGGTCAGCATGGGCATGGGAACACGAATGGCATCGCCGTTGCTAGACGGGTTCAGGCCAAGATCCGACATCATGATGGCTTTTTCAATCGCTGAAATGATGCTCTTTTCCCAGGGCGCAACCAGCAACGTACGGTTGTCTTCCACGTTTACGCTGGCCACCTGCTTCAGCGGGGTGTCTTGACCGTAGTAGTTCACCATCACGCTATCAAGAATCGCAGGGTGAGCGCGACCGGTACGGATTTTGTTGAAAGCCGAGGTAAGCGCCTCAAGGCTTTTCTTCATTTTCGATTCAGCTTCTGTCTTAATATCGTCAATCACGTCGAAACCCTCAATTCATTACTCAATCAATGTGCCTTCTTTCTCTCCCGTCACGATGCGGGTGAGAACGCCTGGCTGGTTCATATCGAACACCCGCAAAGGCATGCCGTGATCACGAGCCAGACAGATAGCGGTAAGATCCATCACGCCAAGCTTGCGATCCAACACTTCATCGTAGGTCAGGCGATCATATTTTACTGCGGTGGGGTCCAGATTGGGATCCGCGTTATACACACCATCCACTTTGGTGGCCTTCAGAACGGCATCGGCCTCAATCTCAATACCGCGAAGGCAAGCGGCTGAATCGGTGGTAAAGAAAGGATTGCCGGTACCCGCACTGAAAATCACCACGTCGCCTTCTTTCAAATCGCGCACAGCGCGACGGCGGTCATAGTGCTCAACAATGCCGCTCATGGGGATCGCGGACATAACCCGAGTACGAATATTGGAACGTTCAAGCGCGTCGCGCATGCCAAGGCCATTCATCACAGTTGCCAGCATCCCCATGTGGTCGCCAGTCACCCGATCCAGCCCGGCTTCACTCAATGCTGCACCACGGAACAGGTTGCCGCCACCAATAACCAGAGCAACCTGCACACCGATACCCACAAGGGCACCGATTTCCAACGCCATGCGGTCAAGTACCTTAGGATCAATACCGAACTCGTGCTCCCCCATCAGGGCCTCACCACTGAGCTTCAGCAGAACACGCTTATATCTGGGTTGATTGGTTGAAGATGTCGGTGTCGGCATGGTGATCCCCTTTTCGTCTTTTGGCTGTGCAGCTTCAAACCTTTGGCAGGCTTGTATCTGACATACCCCTCTGAGGCTAGCGCTTAAAAAGGGGTATCTCAGATACAAGCCCGCCACGAAAGCCGGGCGAACCCGGCTGACGTGGCAGACTTAGGTAGCACGACTGTCTTTGACAGACGTACTCAAAAAATGGATCAGGCCTTGCCTGTGCCAGCGGCCGCAGCCACTTCAGCAGCAAAATCCACTTCTTCTTTTTCGATGCCTTCACCCACTTCCAGGCGAGTAAAGCCAACCAGCTCGCCGCCTGCGGCTTTGATCAGCTCACCCACTTTCTGCTCTGGGTTTTTAACGAAAGGCTGTTCGATCAGGCTGTTTTCAGCCAGGAATTTCTTGATACGGCCGCCCATCATCTTTTCAACGATTTCGGCAGGCTTGCCTTCCATATCAGGCTGAGACTTGATGATGGCTTCTTCTTTAGCCAGCTCGTCTGCAGGCATGTCTTCCGGCTTGCCTACGCGCGGGTTAACCGCAGCTACGTGCATAGCGATGTCGCGAGCCAGCTCTTCAGTACCAGCACTCAGAGCGACAACGGAAGCGATCTTGCTGTTGCTGTGAACGTATCCACCAACAACCGGACCTTCAACTTTAACCAGACGACGAACCGTGATGTTCTCACCGATCTTCTGAACCAGCGCTTCACGCTTGCTTTCCAGATCGCCTTCCATCAGCTTCGCAACGTCAGTTTCGCCTTTTTCAAACGCAACGTTCAGAACGTCGTTCGCGAAGTTCATGAAGTTGTCGTCACGGGCAACGAAGTCAGTCTCAGAGTTAACTTCCAGAATGAAAGCAACGGTCTTGTCGTCAGAAACCTTAACCAGAGAAACACCTTCAGCAGCGGTACGACCGGCTTTCTTGGCAGCTTTCAGGCCAGATGACTTACGAAGCTCTTCGATTGCAGCTTCAACACTGCCTTCAGCTTCAACCAGTGCTTTTTTGCACTCCATCATGCCAAGACCAGTGCGCTCACGCAGCTCTTTGACCATTGCAGCGGTAATTGCAGCCATGTTCAGTCCTCTCAATCAGTTACAAATTCGGTGGGAAGGCATGCCCGGTAAAAAGGGACATGCCTTATAACTCAGACCTGACGGTCAAGCATTACTCGGCAGCTGGAGCAGCGCCTTGGGCATCTTCGCTAACTTCTACGAACTCGTCAGCGCCGCCGGCAGTCTGGGAAGACTCCAGGCAAGTATCAGCAACCGCTTTTACGTAGATCTGGATAGCGCGGATTGCGTCGTCGTTACCCGGGATCACGTAGTCAACACCGTCAGGATCGCTGTTGGTATCAACAACACCAATAACAGGGATGCCCAGCTTGTTCGCTTCTTTAATAGCGATACGCTCGTGGTCTACGTCAACAACGAACAGCGCGTCAGGCAGGCCGCCCATGTCTTTGATACCACCGATAGAACGCTCAAGCTTATCCATTTCGCGGGTACGCTCAAGTGCTTCTTTCTTGGTCAGCTTGTCGAAAGTACCGTCTTTGCTCTGGGCTTCCAGATCGCGGTAGCGACGGATAGACTGACGAATGGTCTTGTAGTTGGTGAGCATGCCACCCAACCAGCGATGGTTAACGTACGGCTGGTTAGAACGCAGTGCTTCTTCCTTGATGATCTTGGCTGCGGCACGCTTGGTACCCACAAACAGGATCTTGTTCTTGCTTTCAGTCAGTTGCTGAATGAAATCCAGCGCCTGGTTCATCGCAGGAACAGTCTGCTCAAGGTTGATGATATGAATCTTGTTACGAGCACCAAAGATGTACTTACCCATCTTCGGGTTCCAGTAACGGGTTTGGTGTCCAAAGTGAGCACCTGCTTTCAGCAGGTCACGCATATTTACCTGAGCCATGATAGTTACCTTTTAGCTTCGGGTTAGGCCTCCACGCATCCAATTGCCCCAACCTGTCTCCTTAAAGCAGGAGCCGGCACCCTGGGACAACGTGCTGACACGTGTGTGAATTTACCGAGTTTTGTTTCGGCGGGCGCGTTTATACCATATTCCGCTCCCGCAACGCCATTACTTTTGGCAAATACCTTCCTTGTACCTATTGCTTCAGCCCCTTAAAATGCTGGCTTGATGCACATACAACAGGAAGACCGATGCAAGTATCTATTAAGACCCCCGAAGAAATTGAAAAGATGCGGGTAGCCGGCCGCCTGGCAGCCGAAGTTCTGGAAATGATCGGCGAGCACGTCAAACCTGGCGTTACCACCGAAGAGCTTGACCGAATCTGCCACGACTACATTGTGAATAAACAGCAGGCCATTCCAGCGCCGCTGAATTACAAAGGTTTCCCGAAGTCTATCTGCACCTCGGTGAACCATGTTGTGTGCCACGGCATTCCAACCGACAAAAAAGTTCTGAAAGATGGCGATGTCATCAACATCGACGTAACCGTCATTAAAGATGGCTATCACGGCGATACCAGTAAGATGTGGATTGTCGGCAAGCCTAAGCCCGGCTCAGAGCGCCTGATCCAGATCACGCAGGAGTGCCTGTACAAGGGCATTGAACTGGTCAAGCCCGGTGCGCGTCTTGGCGACATTGGTCACGTAATCCAGAAACACGCGGAGAAGCACCGCTATTCCGTGGTCCGGGATTATTGCGGTCATGGCATCGGCGCAGTATTCCATGAAGAACCTCAAGTCTTGCATTACGGCACGCCGGGAACGGGTCTTGAGCTGCAAGAAGGCATGACGTTCACCATCGAACCCATGCTGAACCAAGGCAAATACCACACAAAAATTTTGGCTGACGGATGGACTGCAGTCACCAAAGATCACAAATTGTCGGCCCAATGGGAACACACCATTCTGGTAACCGCAGACGGCCACGAAGTTCTGACCAAACGTTCAGAAGAGTCCTTCTAAAGTGGACCCAAGCGAGCTGGAGCCGCGCATCAGCCACGACCCTTCCCCGGTCGTGGCGGCAAGAGAGTATTTGCAGCATCACTACGAAGCCGATGCCGAAGCGTTTCAACAAGGCGCTGATGTCAGAGCTCTGGTGCACGCCAGAGCGACGACAGTAGACACGGTGCTTCGACTGATCTGGAATCGCTACCCCTTTTCCAGCTCGCCCGACATCGCCTTGGTTGCCGTAGGCGGATATGGCCGAGGCGAACTTCACCCCCATTCCGATATCGACCTGCTCATACTCACTCGCAAGGGTACAGAAAGCGCGTGGCAAGACGATCTGAGCGCCTTCATCACCTTGTTGTGGGATCTGAAACTGGATATCGGCCATAGCGTTCGCAGTGTTGACGAATGCGTTGCCGCGGCAAAACAAGACATCACCATTCTGACCAACCTGCTGGAAACCCGGACCATCGCAGGGCAAGACAGCCTTCGAGAGGATCTCACCGAGCAGGTATATCTGGACGACGTGATGTCCGAC
The DNA here is from genome assembly GCF_016427555.1 of Marinobacter litoralis. GTDB lineage: Bacteria > Pseudomonadota > Gammaproteobacteria > Pseudomonadales > Oleiphilaceae > Marinobacter > Marinobacter litoralis_A. The sequence continues at coordinate 15,521 of NZ_JAELVS010000007.1, read as the reverse complement.
AAAGATTACTTTGTCGCCAAGTGGGAAGAGCAGCAAAGCCGTCACAAAAAGTACGGCGATACCGAGTACAACCTGGAGCCCAACGTCAAAGGCTCTCCCGGCGCACTGCGGGACATACAAACCATCGGCTGGATTACCAAACGGCATTTCCGGCTTGAGAGCACCGCCGAGTTGGCCCGTTTCAGCATCATCACCGATGAAGAGCACAGAGTGTTGCTGGAAGGCGAAACCTTTTTATGGCGTTTACGCTTCGGCCTGCAGCTCATTGCCGATCGGAATGAAAACCGGCTGCTGTTTGATCATCAGCGCGCCCTCGCTTCCATGCTGGGTTACAAAGACGAAGGCAAACGCCTCGGCGTCGAGCTGATGATGCAGTCTTACTACCGCACCGTGCTGGCGCTGGCAGAGCTGACTGACGTTATTCTCCAATACTACGACGAAGCGATTTTGGGCAGTGGCGGTGAAGACGAAATCCGGCCTCTGAACAAACGCTTTCAAATGCGCAACTTCTACATCGAAGCCATCAACAACCAGGTGTTCGCCTACGCCCCCTACGCCATCATGGAAATTTTCGTGCTGATGGCGCAGCATCCGGAAATCAAAGGCATTCGAGCAACCACCATCCGCTCACTGCGTGCGCACCGGCACCTGATTGACGATGTATTCCGCTCCGATCTCGCAGTAACCAGCCTGTTCATGGAGCTTTTGCGCACGCCCCACCCGCTGCACAAAACGCTCTCGGCAATGAAGAAGTACAACGTGTTGGGCCGTTATCTGCCGGAATTTGGCGACATCATTGGCCAGATGCAACACGACCTGTTCCACATCTACACGGTGGACGCGCACACCATGCGCGTGATCCGCAACATGGTCAGGCTGACCAGCGACGAAGCCAGAACCGAATACCCCTTGGCCTCGCGCCTGATTCATCGCCTGCCGAAAATGGACACCCTGTTTATCGCCGGCCTCTACCATGACGTCGCCAAAGGCCGCGGAGGCGACCATTCGGAACTCGGCGCCATGGATGCCGAAGCATTCTGCGAGCGTCACCACTTAAGTGAGCGCGACACCCGGATGATCGCCTGGCTGGTGGAGAACCACCTGCTCATGTCGATGACTGCCCAGCGTAAAGACATTTCAGACCCGGACATCATTCAGGCCTTTGCTCGAGCCATCCCGAGTCAGGCGCATTTGGACTACCTGTACACGTTAACCGTGTGCGATATCAGCGCCACCAACCCCAAGCTCTGGAACACCTGGCGCGCCTCACTGTTGCGCCAGCTCTATATTGAAGCCAAGCGAGCATTACGCCGCGGTATAGACACACCGGTTAACCGACAAGCGTGGATTGACGCCACCCGCGAAGAAGCCCGGGAAATCCTCAACGCCCAGAACATGACCGACGAACAGATCGATCAGATCTGGGATACGGTGGATGAGGAATACTTTTTGCAGGACTCCACCGTCGATATCGCCTGGCAGACTGCTGCGATCATCCGCCACGGTGACAATCCAGACCCACTGGTGTTGATCCGGGACACCCGCGGAGGGCCAACTGACGGCTACTCACAGATCATCATCTACATGCGGGACAGGGTCGCCCTGTTTGCAGCCACAACCGCCGTGCTGGAACAACTGAACCTGAACATCGTCGATGCTCGCATCAATTCCAGCGAGGGCCCCCACTCGATCAGCTCTTACATCGTGTTGGACGAGAAAGGGCAGCCACTGGGCATCGACCCAGCTCGAAAGGAGCGAGTGCGCAAACGACTGATCGAAGAACTGGATGACCCGGAAGACTACCCGGACATCATCCATCGGCGCACGCCCCGACAGCTCAAACACTTTGCGTTCCCGACCGAAGTGACCTTTTCAAACGACACCATCAACCAACGAACGTTGATGGAGGTCATTACCCCCGACCGCCCCGGCCTGCTGGCCCGGATTGGTCAGGTTCTGCTCGAACACCGGGTTCGGCTGACCAACGCCAAAATCGCGACTTTAGGTGAACGAGTAGAAGACGTTTTCTTCATTACTGACGAACAAGGCCGACCACTAAGCGACCCCGCTAAGTGCGAAGCCCTGCAACAGCACCTCTGCAAAATGCTGGACGAGATTCAATGAATTCCAACCTAGAAAGACTGCACCCTTACCCGTTTGAAAAACTGGCGAAACTAAAGGCCGGCATCTCCGTGCCTGAGCATCTCGCGCCGATTTCACTGGGTATTGGCGAACCCAAGCACCCGGCCCCGGCTTTCGTTAAGCAGGTGGTGGCCGACAACCTCGGCAAGCTTGCCAACTACCCCACCACCAAGGGCATCGACGAACTGCGCGAAACGATTGCCAATTGGGCCACTCGCCGTTTCAATTTGCGCGAAGGCTCACTCGACCCGGCCCGCAACATTGTTCCGGTTAATGGCACCCGCGAAGCCATCTTTTCGTTGGTACAGGCCGTAGTGGATTCGAGCAAACCTGCCACCGTAGTCAGCCCAAACCCGTTTTATCAGGTTTACGAAGGGGCCGCCTTCCTCGCCGGAGCCGATCCTGTTTACCTGCCTTGCGATGCCAGCAACGGTTTCATTCCGGATTTCGACAAGGTGCCGGAATCGGTCTGGGCCAGCTGCCAGGTCTTGTTCCTGTGTTCACCCGGCAACCCCAGCGGCGCCGTGGTCAGCCGTGAAACTCTGACCAAAGTGATCGAACTGGCCGACCGCCACGAATTTATTGTGGCGTCTGACGAGTGCTACTCCGAACTCTACCCGGACGAAGCCAACCCGCCCGAAGGCCTGCTGCAAACCTGTGCCGCCATAGGCCGCCACGATTTCAAACGCTGCGTGGTGTTCCACAGCCTATCGAAGCGCAGCAATCTGCCCGGCCTGCGCTCCGGCTTTGTCGCCGGCGATGCAGACGTATTGGCGGGTTACCTGAAATACCGGACCTACCACGGCTGCGCCATGCCCATTCATAATCAATTGGCCAGCATTGCAGCGTGGAACGATGAAGAACACGTTAAAGAAAACCGGTCGGCGTATCGCGCCAAGTTCGAAGCGGTAGTGCCTATCCTGCGCGAAGTGATGAACGTCGACTTCCCGGATGCCGGCTTCTACCTCTGGCCGGAAACACCCTTCGATGACGAAACCTTCGCCCGGGAATTGTCGGCACAGCAAAACGTCCATGTACTGCCTGGCCGCTACCTTTCCCGCACCGTGGACGGCCACAACCCCGGCGAAAACCGGGTTCGCATGGCCTTGGTGGCACCTGTAGAAGAGTGCGTTGAAGCGGCTCACCGCATTGTGGAATTTGTAAAAGGGTTTAACGCATGAAGCTCTACGGCATCACAAACTGCGACACCGTCAAAAAAGCCCGTAAATGGCTGGATGAAAACGGCATCGCCTATGAATTCCACGACTTCAAAAAAGACGGCCTCACCAGCGAAAAGCTGGCCGAGTGGGAGCAATCGTTGAATTGGGAAACACTGATCAACAAGCGCGGCACCACCTGGCGAAAACTTCCGGATGAGGTTCGTGATACCATGACCGCCCAAAGTGCCCACCAGGTCATGCTGGAGAACACCTCCATCATTAAACGCCCGGTTGTTGAACGCGGCGAAACGGTTACCGTGGGTTTTAACGCAGACGAATGGGCTGCGTGGACAAACTAACAGATTAACCCCTGCCCCAGTCTCCTTACACAAGTAGAGGAGACGTAAGGCAGCGGAAAAGAACTCAGTTATTAAACTTCAGAAACAGGAGCAACCACCAGATGAGTTTTGCATTCGGCATCGGCATCGGCACCCAGAACAACCAGGGCGAATGGCTGGAAGTGTTCTACCAGCAACCGGTTATGACCCCAGGCAAAGACCTGATCGACGTGGTTGAAACCGCGCTGAACTACAAAGGCGGCAACCAGGCCATTGAAGCAAGCGCCGAGCAGCTGACCCAGTTTGCTACCTCCCTGCGCCAGTTGGGCGAAACCGCTCAGGCAAAACTGGCCGAGCAAGCAGCCGAAAGCAAAAGCCCGGTCGTGGTTACCGTTTTGGCAACCGACGACACTGCCTCCAGCACCCCGGAGGTGTACCTGAAGCTGCACCTGATTTCTCACCGCTTGGCCAAGCCCCACAGCCTGAAGCTGGACGGCATCTTCGGCCTGCTGCCAAACCTGGCCTGGACCAACGAAGGCGCCATTGACCTGAACGAACTGCCAACTCGGCAGCTGCAGGCTCGCGTTGAAGGCCGCACTCTGGAAGTAAAATCTGTCGACAAGTTCCCGCAGATGACCGATTACGTAGTACCTAAAGGCGTGCGTATTGCCGACACCTCTCGTGTTCGCTTGGGCGCTTACGTGGGCGAAGGCACCACCGTCATGCACGAAGGTTTCATCAACTTCAACGCAGGCACCGAAGGCACCAGCATGATCGAAGGCCGCATTTCTGCAGGCGTGATGATCGGCAAAGGTTCGGATCTGGGCGGCGGCTGCTCCACCATGGGCACCTTGTCTGGCGGCGGCAACATCATCATTTCCGTGGGCGAAAACTGCCTGCTGGGCGCGAACGCGGGCATCGGTATCCCTCTGGGCGACCGTTGCACTGTAGAAGCTGGCTTGTACATCACCGCAGGCACCAAAGTGGCTCTGCTGGATGACAACAACGAGCTGGTTGAAGTGGTTAAGGCTCGCGATCTGGCCAGCAAGAACGACCTGCTGTTCCGCCGCAACAGCCAGACCGGCGCCGTTGAGTGCAAGACCAACAAGTCAGCTATCGAGCTGAACGAAGAACTGCACGCCAACAACTAAGACCCGCACAAGCCCCTCTTCCGCCGCGAAGAGGGGCCATTCCAGAACAAGCAAGAGCCTTCCTATGACCTTATCGCCTACTCTCCAACTCGCCATGGACCTCATTCGCCGCCAGTCGGTCACACCCGACGACGCCGGTTGTCAGGAACTGATGATGTCCCGCCTCGCCCCACTCGGCTTTGCCGGCGAGAACCTGCGATTTGGCGAAACCGACAACCTCTGGGCACGAAAAGGCACCGATGGCCCGGTGCTGGCTTTTGCAGGCCATACCGACGTGGTGCCAACTGGCCCCGAGCGAAACTGGGCCAACGCCCCTTTCGAACCGGTTATTGAGGAAGGCTTTTTGTACGGCCGCGGCGCAGCCGATATGAAAGGCAGCCTTGCGGCGTTTGTCACGGCCTGTGAGCGCTTTGTCGCCAAGAACCCCAACCATCGTGGCTCTATTGCCCTGCTCATCACCAGCGATGAAGAAGGCCCGGCTCACGATGGCACGGTTAAAGTGATTGAAACACTCGAAGCCCGAAACGAGAAAATCGACTGGTGCCTTATTGGCGAGCCGTCCAGCACCCATGAAGTGGGCGACGTAATCAAAAACGGTCGTCGCGGCTCACTGCACGGCTACTTGACCGTACACGGTACCCAAGGCCATGTGGCCTACCCGCATCTGGCAGAGAACCCGGTTCACACCGTCGCCCCGGCATTGGATGCCTTAGCCAAAGAGTTCTGGGACAACGGCAACGACTTTTTCCCGCCGACCACCTTCCAGATCACCAAAATTGAATCCGGCGTGGGCAGCAACATCATTCCCGGCGAATGTGTGGTGCACTTCAACTTCCGTTATTGCACCGAAAACACCGCCGAAAGCCTGGAAGAACGCGTGGTCGCCATTCTGGACCGCCACAATTTCAAATACGACCTGCAGTGGCACCTGAGTGGTCGTCCCTTCCTGACTGAGCGAGGCGCACTGGTGTCCGCCAGCCAAGACGCCATCCGCAACGTCACCGGCCGGGAAACCGAACTATCCACATCGGGCGGCACATCCGATGGCCGTTTTATCGCGCCCACCGGCGCACAAGTGGTCGAACTCGGCCCCATCAACGCCACCATCCACAAAGTGGACGAATGCGTGAAAGCGGACGATCTGGATACCCTGTCAGAAATCTACGAACAGATTCTGGTCGAACTGCTGGGATAATTCAGAAGGCGGTAGACCCACTCGGATTGATGGGCCTTTACACTGAGGGGTCAGCCCCCCGCGCGTCTTTGGGCCCTAAGGCCGCGCGAGGGTCTGACCCCGGAGTTAAAACCAAGCTCCAAAATCAATAATGCGGCGGAGGAGTCTCCTCATCCTCCCGCCGGATATTGGAAGGCGATACATCCTTTAGCTGCTGGTGCATCAGCCGCTTCGCCTCCCACAGCTCCCGAATGTCCATTTCCTGCTTGGTCACCTGCTCGCTCAAGGTGTTGATGACGTCATCCTGAAACGCAAGTCGCATTTCCAGATCTGCAATCCGGTCTTCGAGAGTCTTTTTACTCATGAGATTTGGTCAGCCCTTTCTTTAATCTGGTATCATGGCGCCTTTTACCGCCAACGCCAGATATTCTAAACACAGAATTCAGCGGCGGTGTTCACTGCCGGACATGCCATTTTACCCGATGTGCGGCTTTTTATCGTTAGCGTTTGAATATGGAGAATAACCAACCAATGCGTAATCCAGCCAAAGCGATCCTTGTTGCTATCCTGATCGCAATTCCGGCACCGTTTGTTCTGGGCCTGCTACTGTCTGCCACCCCGGCACCGCTGAAACTGCTCGCCATGGGCGAAGGCGTTGAAGCTCTGGGTAGCCAAGGTGGTATTGCCGCGTATTTGATGGCGTTTGCTGTTTTCGCCATTGTGGGTTTTATCGCTGTTTTGGTTGCCGGTAAGCAAGCAGCACCTGCTGCCCCAGCTCGCACCCAGAACCGCCCGGCTCGTGCCAGCCAGCCACAGAACGATTACGACGACGAAGACGACTTTGACGACAACACTCCGGAAGGAGACGAAGAAGGTACCGTTAAGTGGTTCAACGTCAAAAAAGGCTTCGGCTTTATCGTGCGTGACAGTGGGGACGAAATCTTCGTTCACTTCCGCGCCATTCGTGGCCGTGGCCGCCGCGTTCTGCGCCAGGGCCAACTGGTTCGCTTCAACGTGGTTGATGCCGACAAAGGCCTGCAGGCTGACAACGTATCAATCCTGAGCGATTGATTGTCCCCTGCGGAAACAAAAAGGCAGCCTTGATTGGCTGCCTTTTTACGTTCAGGGCATTGTTAATTCCAAACGACCTGCTGTTCTCCGCGATGATCTAATCGCCACCACTTTTCATCATCCAGTGAATCGCCTTCCTGCCACTCGCCTAAGCTGCAGCGGATCTCCCCTTCCATCATTCTCCAGGCGCTTCGAGCGCACTCAAGATCGTTGTTCCACGGCAACTCGTCGCCCTCAATAACCAGCGACGTAAATCGTTTCCCGAACGCGCCCGGATACAAGGTAATGCGCAGCGTGCTGCCGTTGAAACGTGCACTGCCTTTAGCAACCGAGGTCACATCGGCATCGTCCAGCCGAACGTCATCAAGCTGCCCTTCAAGCCACCGGGATACGGCACCCGGCTCTAGGTCACGAATGTATATTTCCAGATCCTGCACCCAAGGTATCTCCATGCTGTTGCTCATACTGCCGCACATAGTGAACCGGCTCTGGCGCGGCTGCAAGCCATCGCTCCAATTCCTGCCGAAGATCATCCACCGTCAACCGGCGCAAAGTACCGGCCCGTTGGCGCTCATGCCAGAGCACTTCAGACGCGGCCCTGGCCAGTTCCAGATCCTGTATTTCCTGATCTTCATGGCGAATATGCTCACCCCGCGCCGCCGATACCAGCCCCTGCCTGTGCGCAACTTCCTGCCTGCCTGCAAGTGCCACTGATTCCAGAGGGCCTCGATCAGCAAACAGTTGAAGGCAGGCCGCCGCTCTTTGCACCCACTCCAGCATTCCTCCCGGCGAAGCAACGCAGCGGCTTTGGCGGGTAGCTGCGTATTCCAGCGCCGAAAGCGCAATTTCGATGTTAAAACGTTTCTCAATCAAGGGCTGATGTGCGGTGATGATTGCACGCCGTTGCGCCGTACTGATCGGGGGCAACGACAAACGCTCAAGCCTTCTGCCCAGTAAATGATTTAGCCGTTGCTCTTCGCTGGCGTTGCTTCCCTCGCAGGGCGCGAGCAGCAAAATCGGCCCGCACCAGCCAGAGACGATCTCACGCGCCACACCGTTCGGCTGCGCCATCAACTCCAGCAGTTCCAGCGGCGATACGTTATCCAGCACTAAGACCGGCCAACCGACTACATCCTCGTTTTGGGAAGGCACCACCGGTTGCTCCAGCGCCATCACTTCGGCCTGCCGCCGCAAATCGACCTGCACCCAGAAGAGGCCGGGCGTATCTACAAGCGACTGCAGCCACGCGGTTTTACCACTACCACGCTCCCCCTGAACCCAAATTAACCCGTTTTTATTAGCGGCGAGATTAACCGCGACATCTTCAACGAATGCCAGCCAGCCCGGTTCCACAAGCGTTAAAGGGGTATAGGCCGATGCGTTCGCATCTTGCTGAGCAGAGGATGTAATGTCTTCGCCCGGCCAGACACCCACCAATTCCAGTACCGCAACGTACGCTTTATCCTGCAAGCGCTCGGCACAAGTCACCAGCCCACGTAACAGCTGCGACCAGTTCAACCAGGGGCTTTCGATAACCTCCCGAGTCGCCGAGATCCAATAGATGAGCTGCGACGACAAATCGCCATCGCCGTGGACTTCCGCCACGATGGGCTGCTCACCCTGAATGGTGCGAACCAACTCATCAAAATCCACGCCTTGGCGTTTGAGGAAGGGAGCAACAGCATCAATCACATCCAGCATTGCCAGCAGAAAATCTTCCGCGGTAATGACCGAACCGCCCCGTTTCCCAACATTGTCGCGAGCGACAAGCAGTGCTTGCTGACATTGGGGCTCCAGGCATCCTTGCCAATCTTCCATTGCGGCGTTCTCCATCGGGGGAATAATTCAAGCCAAAACTCTAGCAAAGCACTCGCTTCACTTTGGCGCTTAACATCACACGCCGCCCACTGAGTTGGATTAAACTTCTGAAAGCTAACGCTTTGAGATGGCCGCGCTTCAGGCTCTCAACCACCTTCCAATTCAGGTATGCTGAGCAAATGGATACAACCTCAGCGCCCTTCTCACTACACCGGATAAAAACACCCGCCATACGCCATTTGGCCTGGTTATGTGAGGCCCCCCAGTTGGTGGCATCAGCAATCAATTTTCATCCCTCGGAGTTCCTTGCTGCGGACTACCTGAACACCTTGAATCATTGGGATAACAATCCAGACGCTGCACCGGCTCGATTAAGGGCTCCTTCAGAGAATCGGCTTGGCCACTACTTCGAGCGGCTTTACGAAGTCATGCTGAGTGAGCTCATGGGCTGGGACCTTGTCCTGAAAAACCAGCAGATACGAACCGATAAACAGACCTTGGGCGAATTGGATTTCCTGCTACGAAACCCGGTTTCCGGCGAGCTTGAGCACCATGAAATCGCCATCAAATACTATCTGGGCGTACCGTCAGCCAATGGGCCCACCTTGTGGTACGGGCCCAATGCGCGTGACCGGCTGGATTTGAAAACGAACCACATGCTGTCTCATCAAAGCCAAATGACACAGCGGCCTGAAACCCGAAAGGTGCTAGCGGAACTCGGCATTCACGAACCCGTCAAACCACGGATATTCATGCCCGGGTATCTGTTCTACCCGAACGGCGGTGACGCTAAACTTCCGAGTACTACTCCCGGCAACCACTTAACCGGGAAATGGCGCTATGCCGATAACGTCGGCGCGGAAGACACTAGCCGCTGGGTGCGTCTCAACAAGCCTCACTGGATTGGCCCTTGGCACCAAACAAGCAGGCCACACGCCGATGCCGCCCGGGACACCATCCAATGGGTTCAGGCAGAGGGGATTCCGGCATTGTTTGCTGAAATGGTATGGCACGCCGAGCTATCCTGCTGGGTAGAAGCCGACCGTTGCTTCGTGGTGCCCCGCAACTGGCCCCAAAACCACGCCTGATACAATACCAACACAGGAGATCATCATGAAATATCTGCACACCATGATTCGGGTCAGCAACCTGGATGAAACTCTGCACTTCTTCTGCGACCTGCTTGGAATGGTGGAAATCAGCCGAAAAGACAGCGAAAAAGGCCGCTTTACTCTGGTGTTTCTGGCCGCCCCTGAAGACGAAGAGCGCGCCCGGCAAGATAAGGCGCCCACCATAGAACTGACCTACAATTGGGATCCTGAGGAATACACCGGCGGCCGCAACTTCGGCCACCTCGCGTTTCGGGTAGACGACATTTATGCGCTGTGCGATAAGCTTCAAGCGAACGGCATTACCATTAACCGCCCGCCGAGAGACGGTTATATGGCGTTTATTCGCACGCCAGACGGGATTTCTATCGAGTTATTGCAGAAAGGCGAGGCTCTGCCGGTTCGGGAGCCTTGGGCAAGTATGGAGAATGTGGGGAGTTGGTGAGGGAATGGCCGATATTAAATCGGCCATGCTGTTTCAGGGCGCAGCTTGCGGTATTCATCCATTGAGATCTTGCCAAGCTGCGGCGTGAGTTTGCACTTGCGCTTACCCCAAGGGTATTCCACCTGCCGCTTCAGCCACTCTGCGCCCTCCCCTTGCTTCCAGGCTTCTAAATCCAGATCGCGCCAGAAGCGAGGGTTGCGGCCGGTGCGTTCGTCATGCTCCGCGGTGACTGGATCCAAGTGCCGGAACGGCTCGAGCCTTGGTATGTCGGGCAGAGGCTGCGTAACGTCCATGTAGGTCTGGAGCACATCCCAAAGCGCCAGAACTTCTGATTTACTGGATTCAATAGTGCTGAAAGCCGTTTTGTGGAACGATTTTTGGGTATATCGGTGCACGAAAATGAGACGGTAGAACACACCGCTCTGCTGAATCACCCGATCCACATAAGCATCGAATTCTACAAACGGCGCTTCGAAGAAACGCTTGCGACCCAAAGCCATCCGAACCTGCCCGGTTACGCGGTTAAACTCACTGCAGCCATCTTCCAGGGTGTCATCCAGTTTCTTGTTAATGCTCTTCTCAAAGGGTTTGAGAATGAACCCCATACCGGTGCTCATGAGCCAGTTGGTGGTGACTGGGGTAACCCAAATTGCAAAACCAAGCCAGCCTAACCCTAGTAGAAAGCCACTGATAATGACGAACCAAATAGTTACATCACTCAAGCCACGCTGCTCAAGAATTTCTGCCATCCCCCAAGTGACCGCCCCCAGCCCACTAAGCCAAAGGAACATCACCCAAGCAATCGGCAGGACTAACAGTAAGAATTTCAGGCCCAGTTTCCCATTCAGGAACCGAATCCGCTCGTGGTCCCACCACCAATCTTTGGAACTGAACTCTGGATCTGTCTTTTCGTGGTCTTGGAGTACTTCAACATCCTCGATCGTGCTGTTATGAGGGATAACGCCTGCATAGCTGCCGACGGGCTGTAGCTCCTCGCCAAGGCGAGCACGCTCCTTTGAGGATTTCGGAAGAGGGCGAATCTCAGACGACCGAAACGCCCCATCGACAACGTCGGACATCGAATTCATACACTGACCTCAGTAAAGTACCAATATGGAGATTTGGGCTGCCCATAGGGATTCATGAACGTGCGCTCCTTCGGCGGTGGCTGGCCGTGTCGTGCCAAGTCGAACGCTTCATAGTCTTCGAACACGGGCGCTGGAAAAACCAAAGGGCCCAACTCTGTGCCCAAAGTTACCTGCAGCCCTACCCTTAGTCGGGTTTCGATAGATTCCTGATAATGAAAACCTTGGTATTCACTATCCTGAATTTCACGTCTGACTAAAAAACGCACTGCTGACTGCCGAGGCAAAGACTGGCGGGCAGTCACCTTAGTGAGCGGGGTCGTTTTAAGCATATTGGTAACCGTATTGGATTCCGTTAGCCCCGCTGCAGGGAGGTTAGTGGTTGAGGAGAGATAGGCAACCTCTTGGACTACGAGCCTGAATGGACTGGAAGGGTATCCAGCCTCAGATTCTTGATGCAACCTGATACGACTGATTAGTGGCAGCTGCAAGGTTATTACGTAATCGTCTGGCTTAGGCCGATAATCAGGATGGCTTAACCCGGGATCCGGCTCAATTTCTTCGTATCGCTGCGCAGTCACCTGAACCGGAGATAAAAGGGAAAGAAGTTGGCTGTAGTAAGCTTTATCATCCCGACCTGGTAGCGAATTATCGGGGTGAATCCCCCAAGGCCCACGTTTTAGAAGTTGCTCGAACGCGTCGTCCGTAGCTGACGCTGCATAAAGGCCACCTCCAACAGCCATTGTCAAACCAAAGATCGCCCAACCCCAGCCCGGAATCGCCAACAGAGCATGCATAAGCGGCGACGCCAACACTATTAAGCTGCCTGTCATCGCGATAGCATGGCCGGCCGCAGCGTCAAAGTCTTTGTTGGTCAAGCTAATACGCATCTCCCAAAAACTCAAACCGGCACCGATCGCACCCGCAGCGAATGTTGCTAAGCCAACCACTCGCACTAAGGTAGGTGCTCCGAAGGCTTTCAATCGATTTCCTACAAAAACCCAGTTTTTCATATCGAATAGCGGCCGGGTAGCTATCCGATACATCCGTGTTGCCTGGTCGTGGGCCGCCGCACTGAGCCCCATAAGTTCACTGTATTTTAATGAGGCTGCCAGAAGGTCGCTTCCTGCGCCCATAATCAGCTTTGCCGCTGCAAAAGACACATTTCCATCTTGAGATACTGCCGCCTTCGAAACCGCGTGAAACTCCAGAAACACATTAAAAAGCGCCAACGCCACCAGTCCCCGAGACAACGCAGGCCCATCAACCACCTCATTAACACGCTTAGCCAGATTCACTCTAACCAAGCTCAACTTGCGTACTTCCGGATGATCATCCGGTGCAACGAACACTGAAGTCGAACCGGCAACCTTACGGATCGCCTGCTCAATCGTTCCGTGCATGCGTGCGGGGCTGGTAGAGGCCATTACTCGACTGGAATCGTCCAGCAAATCTGCGTACAGATAATCTTTTGACCGGGTGAGAACACCCTCCGTTCGATCAAAATCAGTCAGCCCCCGCACCACTCCATTTCCGGACACACCTATGATCGCCCCGGAAATCTTTTCCCCTGCCCTATTCATTATATCGATGCGTTTAAGGCCAGGATCCACCAAAGCAAAATTAGAGAGTGCTCCCTGCATGATACGCTGGAGTTCAACCCGCTTAATAAGGTCTTCTTCTATCAGCCGCTTACCCACAGTAAGCACTGCAGAACTCCACTCATTAAGCGAACCAGCGATCATTCCACTCACTTTGCCCGCATTAGCAACACCTTTGATCCCTGACTCAAGCCCACCATTTTGCTCATTCAACTGCTTTTCCAGATAAACCAGAGACTGAAGATTGAGTCGCTTCAACAGCTCTTCGTCAATCTCAGCGATATCTTGAACCCGCCTCTCTAAACTCTCGAAAAAGCGTTGTCCCCCGACTTCTGTTGCTTCCGGTGCCCACTTACTCAAAAACGAACGTTCGAAAAACCAACGACGGAGCTCTGGCGGAATCCACTCCCCACGAGTTACGCCCTGAGCCTGAAGCACACCAGGGATCTGCTGAAGCAGATTAAGTGTATCCGCAACCAACAAGTAACCTTCACAGATCGCCACGTCACTACACGTCCGATAGTCCTCGAGAATCACGTCAAGATTGGCGCTACTCAGCATTGTTCTCATCTTGGCTAAGTGCCGATCAATAACGTTGATAGCATGATGCTTTTCTTCGGCCTTGAGCACCTGATCGAGCTTGGAGCGGTCAACTGCTGAGGCATATCTTGCCAATGGATTTTGTCCCCGGGGTACAGGATCAAATACAGCCTGGCGGATGAGCATCGCGGAGTGCACCATCGGATTGCTCTGGATAGACACATCCACGGCATCCAGATAATGCAAAGCCAGGTGCAGCTGCGACATCGAATGCCGAAGCGTGAACAAAGGATCAGAAATCGCCAAACATGCCACACCTTGCTTCTGTCTGATTTCTGATAATTGATCCTCGCCCGATTCACACCTCATATCGAAAGGAGCTTCGAGTAATCGGCCAAGCTTAGCGCACAATTCACCCTCAGCCGGTCCTTCGAACCCTATTCCAAAATCACTGGGATTTTCGAGCATCAGTTCGACACCCAGATCTCGTGTGCGAAGCTCTGCCACATCTTCAATGCGCGAGGCCGGAAAACCGCCACTAAAACTTAAGCCTTCGATACTTGACGCTGCCCATGCAGAACCTGCATATGTGGTTCTGGCTATGCGAGCCGTCTCGTTTTGTTCAAGATGCTCAATATAGGACCAGTCCCACTGCACTTCGCTATAAGCCATGTGAAATTCAGACATGACTGCTTGTCCCTGGAGAAATACCGGCATTAGCACATCCTCTAGCCAATCGCCGCTGGATGGTCTAATCATCCGCAATCTGGAATCGGGATCCGTCACATCCGCACGAATTGCCGTAAGGTCAATGTCACTGAACCGAGAGCTTTCATCGATCTCCAACTCCCGCCAAAGCCGATCTTTCCGGAAAATATACAAATACCCCGGCCGCAACAGCGCTACGCCTTTACCTTGATTAATCGTTAACCCGCCAGATTTCACAGGCAGGTTATCAGCGATCTCGGCCAAAGGCTTTACCCTAAGCAGGGTATTCTCCTGGTAGTCCTCACGCTCAATATTGGACCGAGCATTTTCAAGAAGAGGAATAGTAATCTTGCCGCCATCTCGCTTGGGTACCGTCAGCACCAAATCCTTTGGGTCTGCGTCATCGTATTCGGCCTTTCTGACAACCGAGCGATCCCGTGATTCATCTATAAAATCCACTGTGTCGGTCATGCGTTGTCCTTTCCTTCAGTTCCTTTAACAGCCTCAACGGAATCCTGCTCGAGATTCCCTCCAATGACATCGACAATCAGTTTTCGATCAGAGCCCGGTAACTGCTCAACATCCATCTGATCAGGACCGGCTGATCTACGCTGCGCCACATTATCCAATGTGGGTGGCTGCGGCATTGCTGCTCCGTTATTTTCAAGCACCTGTGGCAGTTCAGGAGCAACGGTGCTTTGTCCGCTCCCACTCCCCGGCGCCCCACCCGAATTAATCTTGATTCCCGGCCCGCTCAGCGTCGCACCGCTGGGGTCAAGTTTGATAAAGCTCCCACCCCCGGAAATGGTCAGTTCAGCACCCGCATCCAACACCACTTTGGCCCCGGCCTTGTGATGCACTTCGGTGCCGGCTTCCGAGGCCATGGTGCGCGCGGTTTTCTGATGGTAGGTGCCCCCCACGGTCTGGCTGCAGTCTGCGCCAACGGACAGGCGGTTTTCACCGTCGGTGGTGCAATGGTCCGCCGCTTTGATGTGGCTGAATTGGTTGTTTTCCACCGTCTCGTGGCGATCGTTTTTGATGACTTCGGTGCGGTTGTGTTCTGTGAGCAGGTCCAGGTCTTTCTGGGCATGAACGTAAATCTGCTCTTCACCGGCTTCGTCTTCAAACCGCAGTTCGTTGCTGCCTTCGCCCTTGTGGGTTTTCGTCTTCAGGGTGGTC
>NZ_JAELVS010000006.1 GCF_016427555.1 Marinobacter litoralis | reverse complement strand
TAAAACCCCCGATAGCTACGCTATCGGGGTTTTTTTCGTTTCTGATACTTTAAAACCTTGCCTTTATCATCTGCTGCAGCAACTTCTTGATCGTTAAAACGGCCATCGCTATGTTAGTGCGTTGCTGGATGTTAGGCGTACGGCGCGACCAAGCAGGCGCGCGCGAATGGTTAACGCCGCTGACGGGTGTTCGATAAACAGTGCGTGCCCTCGCGCCAATTTGAGACGTGTATAGAATATTCTCCGTAATCGAGTAGGCACTGCTCTGTTACTTTGCTTGTTTTTGCCCGGGATCCCGTTACCCAACTCCACTCGGACACTATCCATAGCGTCAAGGCCGTTTCAGTTGTCATCCAACTGGTAGTCGGCGAGTATGATATCTGGTTTGCGGCCTTCTAACTTCTCAAGCGCTGTTTCCAAACTTTCTTCAGACCAAAGACCTCGAATGGCTGAAAGACGTAAAAAAGCAAAACCTTTCTCCGGAAGACTTCGTTCGGGCAACACAGGGCGCCTTATTTAACATTCCTAACGGCGCCACGGTTCTTAACCTTGAGCAGGCATTCGATGGCATTCCGCGCTTGCGTTCCGAATATATTGATCGTGGCCGAGGTCTGTTCTGATGAATGCGCGAACCCCTCTCGCCTTAAAGGGCTAAAGGTTTTCGAGGATGCTGTGCCTGTTTATCGCCGTCGTGTGGTGTATACCCTCATTAGCCGAACTGAAGATATTGGATGACAACGAGTTGTCGGAAGTCGATGGTGTGGGTATCGGGCTAGTGCTCGACAGCTTTTTATTTTCACACGGTACCGACAAGCCAGATGTCAATGGTGATCAGGCCAGAGTCTTCCGGCTTACCGGTATTAAAAGCAGTGATGGCCAAGATGTTGATATAACCGTCAATCATCTCTATATCGCCGGAGCAGGGAGTAATTATGGTGAACAACTGACGCCGGTAAACCTCGGGCGTCTCAACAATCCCTGGGGCATTGATGTGGTCGATGGAGACAACATCGGTGTCCCTGCTACAGCAATTCTTGAGCTGGCAGCGCCAGCGCTGATGTCGGCCACTGAAGGCTTTGACTGCCTTTCAACCTCCGCTGTTGCCGGTTCCGGTCAGTGTTCCAGTCGGCCCGCAACAGATACCTGGAGGGGGGAGCGAGCGGACATAGGCGTCCAGATGAACGTTGCTGTCGGAAACGACCGTTCGCCAAACCTCAACATTCATGCCCGCAGCGCGGTCGTTGATGGTAGCTATATTCGTCTTTGGGGCGATGACCAGCGTCGACAGATGGCCGGCCAATTCCGATTGAATCTCTATTCGCCGGAAGTCTCAATCAACGCCTGTTCCCAAGACGGCAGCGCATGCAGTTCCAGAATCACAATGTCTGATTTCGTCATGGAGCTTCCTATTGGCAATAGCCTACAGCCGGCGTTTTTTGATGTGGATGGAACGGGTAACTTTCTCCTTGAAGTTGATCCGATTGCAATTCCTGCTGCTGGAACGATCGGCGAGAGCGGTCAGCGCGCCGACAGCGATCCGGCAACCAGCAGTACCGCGCGGCCTACGGACCCCGGTTTCCAGCAGACGACGATCTTCGCCGCGGAAATGCGAGGCGATATAGTCATGCAAGGTAATCTGCTTGTCTTCCCCCACGGAAATCCATAGACCGAGGTTGTGGCATGACGACTATCTCAAGAACGACTCCTTTGATCTGCCGATGGCTGCTTATGGCGGGGCCCGTGGTGTTGGTATCCGGACTGGTAAGGGCAGATATGCAGTCGCTGGACGATGCGGCGTTGTCCCGGGTTCAGGGGCAAAGTGGCATCACGCCGGAAATGGAGCTTTCCACAAGGCGGCTTTTGATGTCAGCTCGGCCGGGGCTTTGAACCTGACTTACCTTGTAGAAGACAGGCGGAGGCAGGTGGCAACCGGTTCGGTTCGGTTAACCTGCGTTTTGTGTTTGAGGATCGTACCTTTAACGGGAAAGCCTACACCAATGCATTCTACTTGCAGGGAGGAGGTCACCCTGATGCTGGCCCGCAAGGCTTAAGGATCGCTGCACAGTGGAGTCTGAGTGGCCTGGATCTGGGCTACACAGAGGATGGTAACCAGGTATACGTAAGTGGCCTTCAATCGTGGGGGCAGGGGGATGTCACCGTAAACGTGACTCGAGAAGAAATTAAAAACGGCACCCAGTTTTACGATGGGTTGAGGGTCGGGTTTGATGGCCTGAAAGCTGGATACCGAATTAATGGCCTGAGGGTGGGGGGCGAGGATGCGCCTCTTCAGGGCGGCACAGAGCTGCTCCTTGCGCTTGGCGTATACCCTGCCTACGAATTTGAAATGGATGGGCATATTACACTCGCTGCGGGCGGGGCATCCGGTGACGGGTTGACAGTCAACTCGGACATCTACATCCGAAACGGCAAGGCCGCTGTGATTGCCGCTCCCTATGACGAGGGGGCTGGAGAAACCGCTCAGAAAGGTCTTTGGCTAACGGATGTGACCTATGAAGGGCATGTAAGAGATATGACCGTCGATATGTCCGAACAGGGGCTTGTCATAGAAACCGGAGAGGCCTGGAGTACCATGGACATTGGTGATGTTCGTGTTGGAACCGCAGATGCCGGCGCAAGTTTTGGTCGGGTACGTCTGCAAAGTTACGAAAAGGGGAGTTCGATAGTCATTGCTCCGGGAGGGGCTGGAAGTGTCTGCGTGGGTGGATCTGGCGCCACATCGACCGCGTGTGATGCGTCAGGCGGCAACTGGGAGGAACGCGGTTCGGAGGGTGTGTCTGTCGGCATGAAGAAGGTGCTCGCACGGGCAGAGGGGCCTGATAAAAGGAATGCCTTGCTCTGGGAAACAAATCGTACCCGAGACGGGCAAGGAAAGGCTGTAAACGGTTCCGGCACAGGTTTGTATTTTAACGATATCCACACGGGTGATGGTGGTGATTTCAATGGCGACGGCATTGAAGAAAACGCCTACGGAATCCAGACAGACCTTGCGGTTGATGTTCACCAGACGAAGGTTACGAAAAAACAGGACGGTCCCGATTCCCTTGGCGTTATCGGTAACCGAGGCGACGAGAAGATTATGGACCCCGGCGCATCGCAGGGGTATCGATACGTCGCTCAGCCGACGGCGGCTGATAAGGCCAATAGACCTCTAGGTTTTGCAGTAAAGGCACAGAGCCGCTTCAAAGAGCTGACGATCAATAATGTTGACCTCATTCACCACAACGGTGGCGCTCGCACAGGACTCTATGGGGCGAAACTCCAGAACTTCGATATCCGAGCGAACCTGACGGCAACGCCCATTCCCTAGATACTAAACAAAATTCCGAAAGGGCAGCAAATACGCTGCCCTTTTGTTTTTTTGCGCATCCTGTTGTTTAATCCTGCACAGTCATTTCTTGTCTGGAAGCAATTGAATGAAACCCAATACCTTGTTAGACCTACTCGGCGACCATCGCGTTCACTCCGGCGAGTCGCTAGCCCAACAGTTAGGGGTTTCGCGCACGGCGGTTTGGAAACAGATCCGAAAAGTAGTGGCCGAAGGCATTGAAGTGAGAACGATCCGTGGCCAGGGGTATCAGCTAGTGACCGCGCTCGACTTACTGGATCAGCACAAAATCACCGATAACTTGGTGAAAGTAGACTCCGCCGATGTGGACCTGGTGGTGTTGAAGGAAGTCGACTCGACAAATGCCGAAGTTGCGCGAAAGTTGTCGGCACCCGGATTGGCAATGCCGGTGGTATTGGCCGATGCCCAAACTGAGGGACGTGGCCGGCGGGGCCGCAACTGGTCCAGCCCCAAAGGCCAGAATTTGTATATGAGCATGGGGCTGACGCTTCGGGGTGGGTTCGAAGGCCTGAGCGGGCTGAGTTTGGTGCTGGGTGTGGCAGTGGTCAGAGCGCTAAATGTTTTGGGAGTAAAGGGCGCGGGATTGAAATGGCCAAATGATCTTTATGCAGGCGGAAAGAAATTTGGCGGGATTTTGGTTGAGATACAGGGTGAGTTACAGGAAGGGCAGGTTCAGGTGATTGCCGGGCTCGGAATTAACGTCCACATGACTGAGGCAGCGGATGTCGATCAGCCTTGGACCAGTCTCGCCAGGCACTGGCCGGATCAGGTTTGGGTTCGTAACGAAATAGCCGCTTCGGTGATTAATGAGGTGGCCAGCGTGATGACGCAATTCCGGAATGGTGGTTTTTCAGCGTTCAGAGATGAGTGGCAGAGGCATGACATCTTTCTCGGTAAGGCGTTATGCGCAAAAGACGGAACACTTGCCGGGGTTGGTGCAGGAGTGGATTCGGGTGGTAACTATCAGCTGGATACCGAAGCGGGTCGGGTATCGGTGATGGCGGGTGATATCAGTCTGCGGGAGAGCGTGTGATCTTACTAATCGATTCCGGAAATACCCGAATTAAATGGCGTTTGATGAGCGGCATGGACCGGGTAGCGGTTGGCGCAGCTGATTTACGTGCCCCTGAACCGTTTAGCACGCTGGCGCCACTCGCAGATCAGGTCAGCCGGGTTTGCGTCTCAACGGTCGCATCGGAAGCCAGCCGGAAGGCTCTGGAAGCAGAGGTCGCCAAGCTGACGCCGGCGCCAATCCATTTCTTCTGGAGCGAAGCTGAGCGAAACGGACTGCAAAACTCCTATCAGGATGTCTCAAGAATGGGTGCGGACCGCTGGCATGCTATGGTTGCTGCCTGGAGCCGTTACTGCGGGGGATGCGCGATTATTGATGCGGGTAGCGCTGTGACCGTGGACTATATCGATGGGGGCGGGATGCATCTGGGTGGATTTATTCTGCCGGGCTTGGGGATGATGCGCCGGAGTCTTAAGTTAGACGCGGCAAGAATCGGTTTTGACGTAGATGACCAGCTCAATACTCGCCCTGGACAAACAACGGGGGAGTGTGCCAATCATGGTTTGGCATGGCTGACCGAAGGTGTTATCCGTCAAGCGCACAGGGATGCAGAGACCTACGGATTGCAGAATGTGCTGATAACCGGGGGCGACGCAAGCCGGTTTGTTCAGCTGGGATTGCGGGCCGAACATGTCCCGGAGCTTGTGCTCGACGGGCTGCAGCGAGTTGTCGAACAGGATGGCTTGCTATGAAGTGGTTGGCGTTATGCATGGCGATGCTGAATGTGTTGCTGTGGTTTTTGCCCGAAAGATTGGCATTGCCCACAGTGAGTGCAACGGTCGCTGGTAGTTTGCCCCGGGTGGCCAGTTTAAAAGCGGCTCAACAACCGAAGCCTGAGTTTGAAAGGGAATATGTTTGCCTCACCATTGGTTGGTTCCGTTCGCCTTCCGTGGTGAATGCCCTTGGGCGAGCCACTGATCTGGAATACCAGGTGAAATCGAAGGTGGCGTCGTTGCAGCCATTGCACTGGGTTTTGGTGCCACCTCAACCTGAACCGGATGCCCGGGCGCTCGCGGAGGATTTGAGGTCTCGAGGCGCCGATGTTTACGTCGTTACCAGGGGGCAATACAAAAATGCGGTTTCATTGGGCATGTTTGAGTCTCTTGAAGCGGCAAAAAAGCTGGTGAGCGAAAAAAAGTCGGAAAATTTGCATGTAACACTGGCCAAGTTCCCTCGTAATCGGATAGGATACGCGCTCGCTTTCAAGGTTGAATCGCTGAGGGAAACCGAAGTGCTTCAAGCGGTTGAAGCGGGTTTTGAGGGAGATTTCGATTTCATCGAACGTAACGCTTGCGAAGGTGTTGCAACATCCGAAAAAAATCCGTAGTATACCGCCCTCGCTGAACGAGCGAATGTGAGCTGGCGTAGCTCAGTTGGTAGAGCAGCTGACTTGTAATCAGCAGGTCGGGGGTTCGATTCCGTCCGCCAGCTCCACTTTTTAGTTTTAAGCAGATCCGCGAAGCGGGTTTGTATTGGAGGGGTTCCCGAGTGGCCAAAGGGATCAGACTGTAAATCTGACGCGAAAGCTTCGCTGGTTCGAATCCAGCCCCCTCCACCACTTATTGCTCGCGGGCATCGTATAGTGGCTATTACCTCAGCCTTCCAAGCTGATGACGCGGGTTCGATTCCCGCTGCCCGCTCCAATTTAGTTTTTCGCTCATGTAGCTCAGTCGGTAGAGCACATCCTTGGTAAGGATGAGGTCACCGGTTCAATTCCGGTCATGAGCTCCACTTTTAATTCCGGTCAACGTTACGGTCCTGGTTGATTAGGGGGATTGGTCGAATGTCTAAAGAAAAATTTGAACGTAGTAAACCGCACGTTAACGTCGGCACCATCGGTCACGTTGACCATGGTAAGACCACTCTGACCGCTGCTCTGACTCGTGTATGTCACGAAGTTTGGGGCACAGGTTCTGCAAGTGCGTTCGACCAGATCGATAACGCACCGGAAGAGCGTGCACGTGGTATAACCATCGCCACGTCACACGTTGAGTACGATTCCCCAAGCCGTCACTACGCGCACGTAGACTGCCCGGGCCACGCTGACTATGTTAAGAACATGATCACTGGTGCGGCTCAGATGGACGGCGCGATCCTGGTTTGTTCCGCAGCTGACGGCCCAATGCCGCAGACTCGTGAGCACATCCTGCTGTCTCGTCAGGTTGGCGTTCCTTACATCGTTGTGTTCCTGAACAAAGCGGACATGGTAGACGATGAAGAGCTGCTTGAGCTGGTTGAGATGGAAGTTCGTGATCTGCTGAGCATGTACGACTTCCCGGGCGACGACACTCCGATCGTTACCGGTTCTGCGTTGATGGCTCTGGAAGGCAAAGACGACAACGAAATGGGTACTACCGCTGTTAAGAAGCTGGTAGAAGCTCTGGATGCGTACATCCCGGATCCTGAGCGTGCTGTTGATCAGCCGTTCCTGATGCCGATCGAGGACGTATTCTCTATCTCTGGCCGTGGTACTGTAGTAACCGGTCGTGTAGAGCGCGGTAT
Organism: Marinobacter litoralis; assembly: GCF_016427555.1. GTDB lineage: Bacteria > Pseudomonadota > Gammaproteobacteria > Pseudomonadales > Oleiphilaceae > Marinobacter > Marinobacter litoralis_A. The sequence goes on along the minus strand of NZ_JAELVS010000006.1, from coordinate 172,613 downwards.
CATCAAGGTTGGTGAAGAAGTGGAAATCGTTGGTATCAAGGATACCGTGAAGACTACTTGTACTGGCGTTGAAATGTTCCGTAAGCTGCTCGACGAAGGTCGTGCTGGTGAGAACGTAGGTGTTCTGCTGCGTGGTACCAAGCGTGACGACGTTGAGCGTGGTCAGGTTCTGTGCGTACCGGGTTCTATCAACCCGCACACCAAGTTTGAGTGTGAAGTGTACGTATTGTCTAAAGAAGAAGGTGGTCGTCATACTCCGTTCTTCAAGGGCTACCGTCCTCAGTTCTACTTCCGGACCACTGACGTGACCGGTTCTTGTGAACTGCCGGAAGGTGTTGAAATGGTAATGCCAGGTGACAACGTTCAGATGGTTGTTACTCTGATCGCTCCGATCGCCATGGAAGATGGTCTGCGCTTCGCGATTCGTGAAGGCGGCCGTACCGTTGGTGCCGGTGTGGTAGCTAAAATTATCGAGTAACCTTCGGGTTACTCGCGTACAGTGTAGTGTTGCACTGAGTTGTTTCGGTGCAGGCCAGTAGCTCAATTGGCAGAGCAGCGGTCTCCAAAACCGCAGGTTGGGGGTTCGATTCCCTCCTGGCCTGCCATTTTTTAACATCCGGATACATAAGCTGATTCCTATGGAGTCAAGAGCCGTTCAATCATCCAGTCGTTTCGACCTTGTGAAATGGCTGGTTGTTTTCGTTTTGATTGCCGCCGGAGTGGTGGGTAATCAGTATTTCAGTTCCGAGTCCGTGCTGTACCGGGTTTTGGCTCTCGTGGCGTTGGGTGTTGTGGCGGCTTATGTTGCGCTGCAGACCGATAAAGGTCGCCGTTTTGCGACGCTGCTAAAAGAAGCGCGTGTAGAGATCCGGAAGGTAGTGTGGCCCACAAGACCTGAGCTGGTGCAGACCACCGTTATTGTTGTGGTTTTTGTGTTGGTTGTCTCGTTGATTTTGTGGGGTATGGACTCGCTGATCAGTTGGCTCGTCGCCGGCTTTATCGGTTAACAGGAGTGTCAATGGCTAAGCGCTGGTACGTCGTACATGCGTATTCTGGCTTTGAGAAGCAGGTAATGCGCGCTCTTAAAGAGCGAGTTGCTCTTGAAAGCATGGAAGACAAATTTGGCGACATCCTGGTTCCGACCGAGGAAGTTGTCGAGATGCGTGACGGGAAAAAGCGCAAGAGCGAGCGGAAGTTTTACCCCGGCTACGTTCTGGTTCAAATGGAGCTGGATGACGAGTCGTGGCACCTGGTTAAAGATACCCCGCGAGTGCTTGGCTTCATTGGTGGCACTAAAGAAAAGCCAGCCCCGATCACAGAGCGTGAGGCAGAGGCTATTCTCCGCCGCGTAGAGAGCGGTGCGGACAAGCCCAAGCCCAAGACGCTGTTTGAGCCGGGTGAGGTTGTTCGGGTTATCGAAGGGCCTTTCGCCGACTTCAATGGCGTGGTCGAAGAAGTGGATTACGACAAGAGTCGTGTCAAGGTTGCTGTGCTGATCTTTGGTCGTTCGACTCCAGTAGAGTTGGAGTTTGGTCAGGTCGAGAAAGACTGACGGCAAGCTTGGAAAATTAGAGCTCGCTCGCCACGGCGTAGCGGGCTTTTTGTGTCTGCAGAGTGCAGGCGTCATCACCGGGGAGCCGAAAGGCGTTTGAACCCATAGGAGAACTATCATGGCAAAGAAGATTGAAGCGTATATCAAGCTTCAGGTTGCTGCCGGTCAGGCCAACCCAAGTCCCCCCGTTGGTCCTGCACTGGGTCAGCGCGGCGTAAACATCATGGAATTCTGTAAGGCGTTTAACGCCCAGACTCAAGGTGTAGAGCCTGGTCTGCCGATTCCTACTGTTATCACTGTGTACAGCGATCGCAGCTTTACCTTTATTACTAAAACTCCGCCGGCGCCAGTTCTATTGAAGAAGGCCGCTGGTGTTAAGAGTGGTTCTGGTCGTCCCAACACTGAAAAGGTTGGTACCGTAACGCGCGCTCAGCTTGAAGAAATTGCCAAGACCAAAGAGCCGGATCTGACAGCAGCAGATATGGACGCTGCGGTTCGTACCATTGCCGGAACAGCCCGTAGTATGGGTCTGACTGTGGAGGGTCTATAAGATGGCTAAGTTGAGCAAGCGTAAGCAGCTGATCGCTGAAAAAGTAGACTCTACCCGTGCATACTCTGTAGACGAGGCGGTTGCCCTGCTGGCTGAAGTGGGTCAGGCCGTAAAGTTCAAAGAGTCTGTTGATGTTGCTGTAAATCTGGGTGTGGATGCACGTAAATCTGACCAGGTCGTTCGTAGCAGCACGGTTCTGCCGCACGGCACAGGTAAAACTGTACGTGTCGCTGTCTTTACCCAGGGTGCAAACGCTGAGAAAGCAACTGCCGCTGGTGCCGACGTTGTTGGTATGGACGATTTGGCAGAAGAAGTTAAGAAAGGCAACATGGATTTTGACGTGGTTATCGCAACCCCGGACGCAATGCGTGTTGTAGGTCAGCTGGGTCAGATTCTGGGGCCTCGTGGCCTGATGCCTAACCCGAAGGTTGGTACTGTGACTGCTGATGTTGAAACTGCAGTTAAAAATGCCAAGGCTGGTCAGGTTCGCTACCGTACTGATAAGAACGGTATCATCCACGCTCCGCTGGGTAATGTTGAATTTACTGCTCAGAACATCAAGGAGAACCTTGAAGCTCTGGTTGCAGATCTTAAAAAGGCCAAGCCTGCGTCGTCTAAAGGTGTGTATCTGAAGAAGATCACTATCTCTTCGACCATGGGTCCTGGCCTGACTATTGATCAAAGCTCACTGAGCCTCTGATTAGTAGTTACTTTGTAGTCTAGGCGGAAGCCGAGGCTGTCAAAGACCGTAGGCCCCTGAGGCTCTTGGTAACAAGAGCCATACGGGTTAAAGCAACGCCTACGCAGACGGTGTGAAGACGTTCTCTCTGAACCCAAACACCGTAAGGCGCCCTTTTCTGAAGGGCAATGATGGGTTTGCCGGGGTTGTCCCGGCGAAATCGAGGAGAAATCCAGTGGCAATTAGACTCGAAGACAAGAAAGCGATCGTCGCTGAAGTCAACGAGACTGCTGGTGCTGCTCTGTCTGTGGTTTTGGCTGACTATCGTGGTGTTACCTCTGGTGACATGACGGCGCTTCGTGCCAAGGCTCGTGCTGAAAACGTACATCTGCAGGTTGTTCGTAACAACCTCGCCAAGATTGCGATTAAAGGTACTGAGTTCGAGTGCATCGATTCTGCGTTGGTTGGTCCTACCATTCTGGCTTTTTCAATGGAAGATCCGGGTGCCGCTGCGCGCCTGTTGAAGGATTTCGCCAAAGAAAAAGAGGCTTTCGAGATCAAAGGTCTGGCCGTCGGCGGTGAGCTGATGGGTGCAGAGCAAATCGATCGCCTGGCCACTCTGCCGACGCTGCACGAAGCGTTGACGAAGCTGGCTATTGTTACACAGGCACCAGTAACCAAGCTTGCACGTACTCTGAACGATATTCCGGGCAGAATCACACGTGTAGTAGCTGCAGTTCGCGACCAGAAGCAAGACGCTGCTTGATTCTGTTGAACACCATATTTTATTTTTTGGGAGAAAGTCATGGCTCTGTCTAAAGACGATATTTTGAATGCAATTGCTGAAATGAGCGTAATGGAAGTTGTTGAGCTCGTTGAAGCTATGGAAGAGAAGTTCAACGTTTCTGCCGCTGCAGCTGTTGCTGCTGCGCCTGCAGCTGCTGGTGGTGGCGAAGCCGCTGAAGAGCAGACTGAATTTGACGTTGTTCTGACCGGCGCTGGCGACAAGAAAGTTAACGCCATCAAGGCCGTTCGTGAACTGACAGGTCTTGGCCTGAAAGAAGCGAAAGAAATGGTTGATGGCGCTCCTTCTACTGTTAAGGAAGGCGCTAGCAAGGAAGAGGCTGAAGAAGCCAAGAAGAAGCTTGAGGAAGCAGGCGCTTCTGTTGAGCTTAAGTAATAGTCGGTTGTTGATCGACACCGCGCCTTAGGCGCGGCGAGGCTGGTGGCAATATGCCACCGGCCTTTTTGTGTTGTATATGCTATAGAGTCTGGTGGGCTATATCAGGTTAATTTCAGATGTATAACCTGCAACCAGAGTCTTGTTCAAGGCGGCGCAATATGCCGAGCAACTCGGCCCCGAAGCAGAACACATGATTGCTTCTTGATACCAGGTATCAGGTCTAAAGCTGGGGAATGCAGATGACTTACTCCTACACCGAAAAAAAGCGGATTCGCAAAGATTTCAGTAAATTGCCTTCCGTGATGGACGTCCCCTATTTGCTGTCTATTCAGCTGGATTCGTTCCGGGACTTCCTACAAATGGAAGCCGTTCCTGAGGACCGCCGGGAAACCGGTCTTCACGCAGCGTTCAAATCCGTATTCCCGATTGTCAGCTACTCTGGCAACGCCGCGCTCGAGTATGTGAGCTATCGGATCGGCGAGCCGGTATTTGACGTCAAGGAATGTCAGCTCCGGGGCGTTACATACGCGGCGCCGCTGCGGGTGAAAGTCCGCTTGATCATTTATGATAGAGAATCGTCTAACAAGGCGATCAAGGACATTAAAGAACAAGAAGTCTACATGGGCGAAATGCCCCTGATGACCGAGAACGGTACCTTCGTTATTAACGGTACCGAGCGCGTTATTGTTTCCCAGCTGCACCGGTCGCCGGGTGTGTTCTTTGACCACGACAAGGGTAAAACCCACTCCTCTGGTAAGCTGTTGTATTCAGCGCGAGTGATTCCTTACCGTGGCTCATGGTTGGACTTCGAATTTGATCCGAAAGATTCCGTTTTCGTTCGTATCGACCGTCGTCGTAAGCTGCCGGCTTCTATCTTGTTGCGTGCTCTGGGTTACACATCCGAGCAAACGCTGGCCATGTTCTTCGAGACCAGTAAGTTCACGATAGGCAAAGAGGTTTGTAACCTCGAGCTGGTTCCAAGCCGTCTGCGTGGTGACATAGCCACCTTCGATATTAAAGATAACGAAGGTAATGTCATTGCCGAGGAAGGTCGCCGGATTACCGCTCGCCATATCAAGCAGCTTGAAAAAGCGGGTATTACCGAGCTGGAAGTGCCAACCGAATACCTGTACGGCCGCGTTCTTGCCAAAGACATGATCGATGCGTCTACCGGTGAGGTGCTGGTTGAGTGCAACACCGAGCTCACCGAAGAGGTGATGGATACGATCCTCGACGCCGGTGTCACCGAGCTTGAAACTCTTTATACCAACGACCTTGACTGTGGTCCGTTCATGTCCGACACCCTGCGTGTCGATCCGACTCGGACGCCGCTGGAAGCGTTGGTAGAGATCTACCGCATGATGCGTCCTGGCGAGCCGCCAACGAAAGAATCTGCGGAAAATCTGTTTAACAACCTGTTCTTCTCCGAAGAGCGGTACGATCTGTCTGCGGTTGGCCGGATGAAGCTGAACCGTCGTCTGGGTCGTGAAGAAAGCACCGGCGAAGGCATCCTGACACACGAAGACATCATCGACGTTCTTAAAACGTTGATCGCGATTCGTAATGGTCAAGGCCAGGTCGATGACATCGATAACCTGGGTAACCGTCGTGTTCGCTGTGTTGGTGAGATGGCGGAAAACCAGTTCCGTGTAGGCCTGGTGCGTGTTGAACGTGCGGTACGTGAGCGTTTGAGTCTGGCTGAGAGCGAAGGCCTGATGCCTCAGGATCTCATTAACGCCAAGCCGGTTGCGGCGGCCGTTAAAGAGTTCTTTGGTTCAAGTCAGCTGTCTCAGTTCATGGACCAAAACAACCCGCTTTCCGAGGTTACACACAAGCGTCGTATTTCCGCGTTGGGCCCAGGTGGTCTGACCCGTGAGCGTGCAGGCTTTGAGGTTCGAGACGTTCACCCGACCCACTATGGTCGTGTGTGCCCAATCGAAACGCCGGAAGGTCCGAACATCGGTTTGATCAACTCGCTGGCAACCTATGCCCGCTCTAACTCCTACGGTTTCCTTGAGAGTCCGTATCGAAAAGTAGTCGACGGCGTTGTCACCGATGAGCTGGTTTACCTGTCCGCGATTGAAGAAAGCAATTACGTGATCGCTCAGGCCAGTGCTGCCACCGATGAAGGCAAGCGCTTGACCGACGAGCTGGTTACCGTGCGTCACCAGAACGAATTTACCGTTGCACCGCCAGAAGCGGTCAACTTCATGGACGTTTCTCCACGCCAGGTTGTATCGGTTGCAGCGTCTTTGATTCCGTTCCTTGAGCACGACGATGCTAACCGCGCCTTGATGGGCGCGAACATGCAGCGCCAGGCGGTTCCGACTCTGATTTCTCAGGTGCCTCTGGTAGGTACCGGTGTTGAGCGTACCGTTGCCCAAGACTCCGGTGTGTGTGTGACCGCACGTCGTGGCGGTGTGATTGAAAGCGTGGATGCCGCGCGTATCGTTGTTCGTGTAAACCAAAGCGAAACAGAAGCCGGTGACGCAGGTGTGGATATCTACAACCTGACCAAGTACACCCGCTCGAACCAGAACACCTGTATTAACCAGCGTTCCATCGTTCGTGAAGGCGATGAAATTGCGCGTGGTGACGTATTGGCTGATGGTCCGTCTGTCGACTTGGGTGAGCTGGCTCTGGGCCAGAACATGCGCATCGCTTTCATGCCGTGGAACGGTTACAACTTTGAGGACTCCATCCTTATCTCCGAGAAAGTGGTTCAGGAAGATCGCCTGACCACCATCCACATTCAGGAACTGACCTGTGTGGCTCGTGATACCAAGCTGGGTAGTGAAGAAATCACCGCGGATATTCCAAACGTCGGTGAAAGCGCACTGGCTAAGCTGGATGAGTCTGGCATCGTCTACATCGGCGCGGAAGTAGGCCCTGGGGATATCCTGGTGGGTAAGGTGACACCTAAGGGTGAAACCCAGCTGACTCCTGAGGAGAAACTGCTGCGTGCGATCTTCGGTGAGAAAGCCTCTGACGTGAAAGACACGTCACAGCGGGTCCCAACGGGCACCCGTGGTACGGTGATTGACGTTCAGGTCTTCACCCGCGATGGCATCGAAAAAGATGCCCGCGCTCAAGCGATTGAAAAAGAGCAGCTTGATAAGTACCGCAAAGATCTGAAAGACGAATACCGCATCGTTGAAGGCGCCACCTTCGAGCGCTTGATGGTTGCTTTGAAGGACCAGGAGGTCATCAGCGGCCCCGGATTGAAAAAGGGTGCTAAGCTGGATGAGGCGTACTTGGCAGAGCTGCCACGTGCCGACTGGTTCAAGCTGCGGATGAAAGACGAAGCTCTGAATGAGCTTCTGGAAAAATCCGAGCAAGGTCTTGAAGAGCGTAAGAAAGAGCATGAGGCGCGCTTCGACGACAAAAAAGGCAAGCTGCAGCAAGGCGACGACCTGGCTCCGGGCGTGCTGAAGATCGTTAAGGTGTACCTGGCGATTAAGCGTCGTATCCAGCCAGGTGACAAGATGGCTGGCCGTCACGGTAACAAAGGTGTTATCTCTGCGGTTATGCCGATCGAAGATATGCCTTACGATGAATTCGGTAATACCGTTGATATCGTTCTGAACCCGCTGGGTGTACCGTCGCGGATGAACGTTGGTCAGGTACTGGAAACCCATTTGGGTGCCGCAGCCAAGGGTCTGGGTGAGCGGATCAGTCTGATGCTTGACGAACAGCGCAAAGTCGCTGAACTTCGCGAGCTTCTGGATCAGATCTACAACCACTCGGATGAGGTGTTCAAGGTGGATCTGGATAGCCTTAGCGATAAGGAAATTCTGGAGCTTTGTAACAACCTGCGTGGCGGTGTGCCAATGGCGACCCCGGTATTTGATGGTGCCGAGGAAGCAGAGGTTAAGCGGATGCTTGAGTTGGCCGGTCTGAGCACGACAGGTCAGACTAAGTTGTACGACGGCCGTACCGGCGATGCGTTCGATCGCCCGGTCACAGTTGGCTATATGTACATCCTCAAGCTGAACCACCTGATTGACGACAAGATGCACGCGCGTTCGACCGGTTCTTACAGCCTGGTTACCCAGCAGCCGCTGGGTGGTAAGGCTCAGTTCGGTGGTCAGCGTTTCGGTGAGATGGAAGTCTGGGCGTTGGAGGCATACGGTGCCGCCTACACCCTGCAGGAAATGCTTACCGTTAAGTCCGATGACGTCAACGGCCGGACCAAGATGTATAAGAACATTGTCGATGGAGACCATCGCATGGAGCCGGGCATGCCCGAATCCTTCAACGTTCTTGTCAAGGAGATCCGCTCGTTGGGTATCGACATCGAGCTGGAATCCGAGTGAGCCGAATAGTTTTTTGGCAGCGTGAGCGGGCACTGAGTGTGCCCGCCCGAGATTAACGCCATCCGGAGCTTTTACTGATGAAAGATTTACTGAATCTTCTCAAGAGCCAGAATCAAAGCAAGGAATTTGACGCCATCCGTATTGGTTTGGCATCGCCTGATATGATTCGCTCCTGGTCTTTTGGCGAAGTGAAAAAGCCTGAGACCATTAACTACCGTACCTTCAAGCCGGAGCGTGACGGTCTTTTCTGTGCCAAGATCTTCGGCCCGATCAAAGATTACGAGTGCCTGTGCGGTAAGTACAAGCGACTCAAGCATCGCGGTGTTATCTGTGAGAAGTGTGGCGTAGAGGTTGCACTGGCCAGCGTTCGTCGTGAGCGTATGGGTCACATCGAGCTGGCGAGTCCGGTTGCACACATTTGGTTCCTGAAGTCATTGCCGTCCCGTATCGGTTTGATGCTGGACATGACCCTGCGTGATATCGAGCGGGTCCTGTACTTCGAGAGCTTCATCGTTATCGATCCGGGTATGACTACCCTTGAAAAGGGTCAGTTGCTTAACGATGAGCAGTATTACGAAGCCCTGGAAGAATTCGGTGACGAATTTGACGCCCGTATGGGTGCCGAGGCCGTTAAAGAGTTGCTGCAGGATATCGACCTGCAGGAAGAAGTGGATCGTCTTCGTGAAGAGATTCCTCAGACCAACTCCGAAACCAAGATCAAGAAGTTCAGCAAGCGTCTGAAGATTCTTGAGGCCTTCCTGTACTCCGGCAATAAGCCGGGTGATATGGTGATGACTGTTCTGCCCGTTCTGCCACCGGATTTGCGTCCGCTGGTACCTCTGGACGGCGGTCGGTTTGCTACGTCCGACCTGAACGATCTCTACCGTCGCGTCATCAACCGTAACAACCGTCTTAAGCGCCTGCTGGAGCTGAATGCTCCGGACATCATCGTGCGCAATGAGAAGCGTATGCTTCAGGAAGCGGTTGATGCGCTGCTGGACAACGGTCGTCGCGGCCGTGCCATCACCGGCACCAACAAGCGTCCGCTGAAATCGCTGGCAGACATGATCAAGGGTAAGCAGGGTCGTTTCCGTCAGAACCTGCTGGGTAAGCGTGTTGACTACTCAGGCCGTTCGGTCATCGTGGTTGGTCCTTACCTGCGTTTGCACCAGTGTGGTCTTCCGAAGAAGATGGCTCTGGAGCTGTTCAAGCCGTTTATTTTCTCCAAGCTTGAGCATCGTGGACTGGCCACTACCATCAAAGCCGCCAAGAAAATGGTTGAGCGCGAAGAAGGTGTGGTCTGGGATATTCTGGATGAAGTTATCCGTGAACACCCGATCCTGTTGAACCGTGCGCCTACACTGCACCGTTTGGGTATCCAGGCATTCGAGCCGGTACTGATCGAAGGTAAAGCGATCCAGCTGCACCCACTGGTCTGTGCGGCCTATAACGCCGACTTTGACGGTGACCAGATGGCGGTACACGTACCGCTGACCCTGGAAGCTCAGCTTGAAGCCCGCGCGTTGATGATGTCTACCAACAACGTGTTGTCGCCAGCCAACGGCGAGCCGATCATCGTTCCTTCTCAGGACGTTGTATTGGGCTTGTATTACATGACGCGTGAGCGCCATGCGGCTGTCGGTGAAGGCATCGTATTCTCAGACGTGAAAGAAGCCCACCGTGCTTACGGCGCCGGTAAGGTTGATCTTCAGGCAAAAGTGAAGATCCGTGTTAAGGAAGTTGCGATTGCGGAAGACGGGTCCCGCAGCGAAGCCTACCGTATCGTTGATACAACGGTTGGTCGTGCGCTGTTGTTTGACATCGTTCCTGATGGCCTGCCATTCGACATCGTCAACAAGCCGATGGTCAAGAAGGCGATCTCGAACCTGATCAACACCTGTTACCGTGATGCTGGCCTCAAAGATACCGTTATCTTTGCCGACCAGCTCATGTACATGGGTTACCACTACGCAACTCGTTCCGGTATCTCGATTTGCTTTAACGACTTCGAGATCCCGCCAGAGAAGTACGAGCTGGTAGACGCAGCTTCTGACGAAGTAAAAGATATTGAAAACCAGTACGCCTCCGGTCTGCTGACGCAGGGTGAGAAGTACAACAAGGTTATCGATATCTGGTCGCGCGCTAACGATAAAGTCTCGAAAGCGATGATGGAGCGACTGTCCCAGGAGCAGGTTATTGGTCCTGACGGTCAGCCGGTTAAAGGCGAAGACGGCAGTGAGCTGATGCAGGAGTCGTTTAACTCCGTGTACATGATGGCCGATTCCGGTGCTCGGGGTTCCGCAGCACAGATTCGTCAGTTGTCTGGTATGCGTGGTTTGATGGCGAAGCCGGATGGTTCGATCATCGAAACACCGATCACAGCGAACTTCCGTGAAGGTCTGAACGTACTCCAGTACTTTATCTCGACTCACGGTGCTCGTAAGGGTCTTGCGGATACCGCACTGAAAACCGCGAACTCCGGTTACCTGACCCGTCGTTTGGTTGACGTATCTCAAGATCTGGTTGTCACGGTAGAAGACTGTGGTACCGACGAAGGTCTGCTGATGACACCGCACATCGAAGGTGGTGACGTTGTTGTGCCGCTGGGCGATCGTGTGCTGGGTCGTGTTACGGCTCGGGATGTATTCACCCCGACCGATAAAGAAAATGCCGTTGTTGAAGCCGGCACGCTGCTTGACGAGAAGACTGTCGAGTTGGTTGAACGCGCGGGTGTGGACGAGATCTGGGTACGCTCTGCGATTACCTGTGAGACTCGCCACGGCATCTGTTCTATGTGTTACGGCCGTGATTTGGCTCGTGGTCACCAGGTTAACGTGGGTGAGGCTGTCGGTGTTATCGCTGCACAGTCCATCGGTGAGCCGGGTACCCAGCTGACCATGCGTACGTTCCACATCGGTGGTGCGGCGAGCCGGGCGTCTGCGGTCGATAACATCCAGGTCAAGCACGGTGGTACGGTTCGCCTGCATAACCTGAAATCGATCGAGAAGACCGATGGTTCACTGGTCGTTATCTCTCGTTCATCTGCGTTGGCGATCGCCGACGAGCAGGGCCGTGAGCGCGAGTGGTACAAGCTGCCGTACGGTGCCGTGCTGTCTGTTAAAAACGGTGACGAGGTAGAAGCGGGTGTTGCGGTTGCGAAATGGGATCCGCACACGCACCCAATCATCGCGGAAGCGAAAGGTACGGCCAAGTTCGTCAACATGGAAGAGGGCATTACTGTCCGCACCCAGGCTGATGAACTGACCGGCTTGTCTACCATGGAAGTGATTGACGCGAAAGAGCGTCCTGCTGCCGGTAAAGATATCCGTCCTGCGATTCAGTTGCTGGATGAGAATGGCGAAGAGGCAGAGCTGCCGGGTGGTGGTGCTGCGATTTTCTTCCTGCCAGCGAACGCTCTGGTGAGCATGTCGAACGGCGCGAAAGTGGAACTGGGTGACGTTGTAGCCCGTATCCCTCAGGAAAGCTCCAAGACCCGAGACATCACCGGTGGTCTGCCACGTGTTGCCGACTTGTTCGAGGCGCGTCGCCCGAAAGAGTCTGCCATTTTGGCTGAAATCAGTGGTGTTGTGTCGTTCGGTAAAGAAACCAAAGGCAAGAAGCGTCTGGTTCTGACACCGAAAGATGGCGATCCTTATGAAGTTCTGATTCCGAAACACCGTCAGATGAACGTGTTTGAAGGTGAAACGGTTGAGAAGGGTGAGGTAATTTCCGACGGCCCATCCAACCCGCACGACATTTTGCGTCTGTTGGGTGTGGTTGAACTGGCGAAATACATCACCAACGAAATTCAGGATGTTTACCGTCTGCAGGGCGTTGTGATCAACGATAAGCACATTGAAGTTATCGTTCGTCAGATGTTGCGCAAAGTGGAAATCACCGATCCGGGCGACACCACCTTGTTGGCAGGTGATCAGGTTGAGATCACCCACGTTCTGGAAGAGAACGAGAAAGCGGAAGCGGCTGATAAAGAGCCGGCCCGTTTCGATCGCCTGCTGTTGGGTATCACCAAAGCATCGCTCGCGACCGAATCGTTCATTTCGGCGGCCTCGTTCCAGGAGACAACGCGGGTTCTCACCGAAGGTGCGGTCACTGGTAAGCGTGATTACCTGCGCGGCCTGAAAGAAAACGTTGTGGTGGGTCGACTGATTCCGGCAGGTACCGGTTTGGCTTATCACAGTGCAAGACGTCGCCGCCGCGACCTGGAAGAGCAGGGCGTAACCGCTGCGGATGTCGAAGAAGCTCTGAGCGCAGAACTCAATCGCGAACTCTGATTCCTGATTGAAAAAGCGTGCCACCCCCGGGTAGATACCTACACGGGGAGTGGTTAAAAAGAGAACAGTCATCTTGACTGTGCCCGGGCGCAGGCTTAAACTTGCGACCCTAAATTTTACCCTCTGTTTAGAGGGTAAGTTTCATTGGTATGGTTTTTTGGAGTTTGCTTACATGGCAACGATTAATCAGTTGGTGCGTAAGCCTCGTAAGCGCAAGGTAGCCAAGAGCGATGTTCCTGCTCTTCAGGCCTGTCCTCAGCGCCGTGGTGTATGTACTCGTGTATACACCACAACGCCGAAGAAGCCGAACTCAGCATTGCGTAAAGTGTGCCGTGTTCGTCTGACCAACGGCTTCGAGGTTTCGTCATACATTGGTGGTGAAGGTCACAACCTTCAGGAGCACAGTGTTGTGCTGATCCGTGGCGGTCGAGTAAAAGACCTTCCGGGTGTGCGCTACCACACTGTTCGCGGTACTTTGGATACCCAGGGTGTTCAAAACCGTAAGCAGGGCCGCTCCAAGTACGGTGCTAAACGACCCAAGTCCTAATGTCCCAGACGGGTGTCTTTTATCGTTGCTTGTCAGAACGGTAAGAGTAAGGCTGAGTAGCTATTGCTATCTCAGGGGTTCCTGAAGACCTTTAAATATAAGGGCTTATCGATGCCTAGAAGAAGAGTTGCAGCAAAGCGGGAGATTATTCCCGATCCTAAATTCGGCAGTGCACGTCTTGCCAAGTTCATCAACCACGTGATGGAAAGCGGCAAGAAGTCAACTGCAGAGCGCATTGTTTACGGTGCTCTGACAATTGTTGCCGAGAAGTCTAACGAAGAGCCGATCGAAATGTTCGAAAAGGCCCTGGAAAACATCCAGCCGATGGTTGAGGTTAAGTCCCGTCGTGTGGGTGGTGCTACTTACCAGGTGCCCGTAGAAGTACGGCCTTCCCGTCAGAATGCGCTGGCCATGCGTTGGTTGGTGGAGTTCTCTCGGAAGCGTGGTGAAAAGTCCATGGCTCAGCGTCTTGCTGGCGAAATTCTTGATGCGGCCGAGAGCAAAGGTTCTGCAGTTAAGAAGCGTGAAGACGTACATCGCATGGCAGAAGCCAACAAGGCCTTCTCTCACTTCCGTTTCTAAACAGCCGAGGTTTATACAGTGGCACGCAAAACACCGATTAAACGTTACAGAAACATTGGTATCTGTGCGCACGTTGATGCGGGCAAGACCACCACGACCGAACGTATTCTTTACTATACGGGTCGTAGCCATAAGATGGGTGAAACCCATGATGGCGCGTCTACCACTGACTGGATGGAGCAAGAGCAGGAGCGTGGTATTACCATCACCTCTGCCGCTGTTACGACATTCTGGCAGGGTATGGACAAGCAATTCGATGAGCACCGCGTAAACATCATCGACACCCCGGGCCACGTTGACTTCACGATCGAAGTTGAGCGTTCCCTGCGTGTTCTGGATGGTGCGGTAGTTGTGTTCTGTGGTTCTTCTGGTGTTGAGCCTCAGTCCGAGACTGTTTGGCGTCAGGCGAACAAGTACGAAGTGCCTCGCATGGTTTTCGTGAACAAGATGGACCGTGCCGGCGCAGATTTCCTGCGTGTGGTTGGGCAGATTAAAGCTCGTCTCGGCGCGACTCCTGTGCCTCTCCAGTTGCCAATCGGTGCTGAAGACCAGTTTGCGGGCGTTGTAGATCTGCTGCGTAACAAGGCGATCTACTGGAGCGATGACGATCTGGGTATGACCTACCGTGAGGACGAAGTTCCTGCGGATATGGTTGACCAGGTTCAAGAGTACCGTGAAGCGCTGATTGAAGCTGCAGCCGAAGCTAACGAAGAGTTGATGGACAAGTATCTCGAGGGTGGCGAGCTCACTCTGGAAGAGATCAAGGCGGGTCTGCGTGCTCGTACCTTGGCCAACGAGATCGTTCTGGCTTGCTGTGGTTCTGCGTTCAAGAACAAGGGTGTTCCTGCTGTTCTTGATGCGGTTGTCGAATATCTGCCGGCTCCTGACGAAGTTCGTGCAATCCGCGGTGAAGTTGACGACGAAGGTACCGAGGAAACTCGTCCAGTTGACGACAACGCACCGTTCGCCGCTCTGGCGTTCAAGATTGCGACTGACCCGTTCGTAGGTGCTTTGACCTTCTTCCGTGTTTACTCCGGTAAGTTGGAATCCGGTAACTCCGTATTCAACTCCGTGAAAGGCAAAAAAGAGCGTGTGGGCCGTATGGTTCAGATGCACGCTAACGATCGTGAGGAGATCAAAGAGGTTCTGGCGGGCGATATTGCTGCGGCAATCGGCCTGAAGAACGTCACCACTGGTGATACTTTGTGTGACGAGAATCATAAGATCATTCTCGAGCGCATGGAGTTCCCTGAGCCGGTTATCTCCGTAGCTGTTGAGCCTAAGTCTAAGGCCGACCAGGAGAAGATGGGTGTGGCGCTGGGTAAGCTGGCCCAGGAAGATCCTTCTTTCCGTGTTCGCACTGATGAAGAATCTGGTCAGACCATTATCTCCGGTATGGGTGAGCTGCACCTGGACATCATCGTTGACCGTATGCGTCGTGAATTTAAGGTAGAGGCCAACATTGGTAAGCCTCAGGTTGCCTATCGCGAGTGCATCCGTAAGCCGGTTGATGTCGAAGGTAAGTTTGTTCGTCAGTCTGGTGGTCGCGGTCAGTACGGTCACGTCAAGGTTAAGCTTGAGCCGCTGCCGTTGGACGAGGAAGATGGCGAAAACTTCATCTTCGTGAACGAAATCGTTGGTGGTGTTGTTCCTAAGGAATACATCCCGGCTGTACAGCAGGGTATTGCTGAGCAAATGCAAAATGGCTGCCTGGCAGGCTATCCGTTGCTTCGCATCAAGGCGACTCTGTACGACGGTTCGTATCACGATGTTGACTCCAACGAAATGGCCTTTAAAGTTGCCGGTTCCATGGCGATGAAGAAGGGTGCACTGGAAGCCAATCCTGCGCTTCTGGAGCCGATCATGAAAGTTGAAGTTGTCAGCCCTGAAGAATACATGGGTGACGTCGTTGGTGATTTGAACCGTCGTCGTGGCCTGATCCAGGGTATGGATGACGGCCCTGCGGGCAAGATCATCCGCGCAGAAGTTCCGTTGTCGGAAATGTTTGGTTACGCCACTGATCTGCGTTCAGCGACACAGGGTCGGGCGTCTTATGCGATGGAGTTCTCCCGTTATATGGAAGCTCCTTCGAACATTGCCGAAGCGATCATTAAAAAGGGTTGATCCCCAGGACTTAAGAAACAGGAAGAGGTGTAACCGTGTCTAAAGAAAAATTTGAACGTAGTAAACCGCACGTTAACGTCGGCACCATCGGTCACGTTGACCATGGTAAGACCACTCTGACCGCTGCTCTGACTCGTGTATGTCACGAAGTTTGGGGCACAGGTTCTGCAAGTGCGTTCGACCAGATCGATAACGCACCGGAAGAGCGTGCACGTGGTATAACCATCGCCACGTCACACGTTGAGTACGATTCCCCAAGCCGTCACTACGCGCACGTAGACTGCCCGGGCCACGCTGACTATGTTAAGAACATGATCACTGGTGCGGCTCAGATGGACGGCGCGATCCTGGTTTGTTCCGCAGCTGACGGCCCAATGCCGCAGACTCGTGAGCACATCCTGCTGTCTCGTCAGGTTGGCGTTCCTTACATCGTTGTGTTCCTGAACAAAGCGGACATGGTAGACGATGAAGAGCTGCTTGAGCTGGTTGAGATGGAAGTTCGTGATCTGCTGAGCATGTACGACTTCCCGGGCGACGACACTCCGATCGTTACCGGTTCTGCGTTGATGGCTCTGGAAGGCAAAGACGACAACGAAATGGGTACTACCGCTGTTAAGAAGCTGGTAGAAGCTCTGGATGCGTACATCCCGGATCCTGAGCGTGCTGTTGATCAGCCGTTCCTGATGCCGATCGAGGACGTATTCTCTATCTCTGGCCGTGGTACTGTAGTAACCGGTCGTGTAGAGCGCGGTATCATCAAGGTTGGTGAAGAAGTGGAAATCGTTGGTATCAAGGATACCGTGAAGACTACTTGTACTGGCGTTGAAATGTTCCGTAAGCTGCTCGACGAAGGTCGTGCTGGTGAGAACGTAGGTGTTCTGCTGCGTGGTACCAAGCGTGACGACGTTGAGCGTGGTCAGGTTCTGTGCGTACCGGGTTCTATCAACCCGCACACCAAGTTTGAGTGTGAAGTGTACGTATTGTCTAAAGAAGAAGGTGGTCGTCATACTCCGTTCTTCAAGGGCTACCGTCCTCAGTTCTACTTCCGGACCACTGACGTGACCGGTTCTTGTGAACTGCCGGAAGGTGTTGAAATGGTAATGCCAGGTGACAACGTTCAGATGGTTGTTACTCTGATCGCTCCGATCGCCATGGAAGATGGTCTGCGCTTCGCGATTCGTGAAGGCGGCCGTACCGTTGGTGCCGGTGTTGTTGCCAAGATCATCGAGTAATAGGCTCGGTTGATCAGGAAAAAGGGGCTGAAAATTCTCAGCCCCTTTTTCTGTTTAGGTCGCAAAGCTATCCCAACCGTGTCAATTGCTTCGGCAGTTGACACGGTTGGGTATTATGCATACAATGCGGCTCCTTTTTTTGAAGGTCGGCTAACTAGTAGCTGCTACGAGTGGAGTTTGGTGCATCATGCAAAGCCAAAAAATTCGAATCCGGTTGAAGGCGTTTGATTATCGCCTTATCGACCAGTCCACGCAGGAGATCGTCGATACCGCTAAGCGGACTGGCGCTCAAGTACGTGGTCCTATTCCTCTGCCGACGCGGAAGGAAAAGTACACGATACTGGTATCCCCGCACGTCAACAAAGACGCGCGTGATCAGTATGAAATTCGTACGCACAAGCGTTTGCTCGACATTGTTGAGCCTACGGAAAAGACAGTGGATGCTCTGATGAAGTTGGACCTGGCAGCAGGTGTAGACGTTCAGATCAGCCTCGGCTAATACCTTTCGGTATTGGTGTGTGTAACTGTCATAGGCCATAGAGGGTGCGAGCCCCGTACACTTAAGAGGTGAAACATGGCAATTGGTGTTGTCGGTCGTAAGGCCGGTATGACCCGTATTTTTACGGAAGATGGACAGGCGCTGCCTGTTACAGTAATCGAGGTTGAACCTAACCGGATTACTCAACTCAAAACTCTCGAAAACGACGGCTATCGTGCAGTTCAGGTAACCGTAGGTTCTCGTCGTTCCTCCCGTGTTACTAAAGCGGAAGCAGGTCACTACGCTAAAGCCGGTGTTGAAGCTGGTCGTGGTTCCTGGGAATTCCGTTTGGCAGATGGTGAAGGTGAAGAGCTGGCCGCTGGCGGCGAGCTGACAGTCTCTGTATTCGAAGACGGTCAAGTAGTTGATGCTACTGGTCGTTCCAAGGGTAAGGGCTTCCAGGGCGGTGTTAAGCGCTGGAACTTCTCCATGCAGGATGCTACCCACGGTAACTCCCTTTCTCACCGTGCTCCGGGTTCTATTGGTCAGAACCAGACTCCGGGTAAGGTATTCAAGGGTAAAAAGATGGCCGGTCAGATGGGTAATGCGCAGGTTACCGTGCAAAACCTCAAGATTGTCCGTGTCGATGCCGAGCGCAACCTGCTGCTAGTAAGTGGTGCCGTACCCGGCGCAACTGGCGGCGATGTTGTCATCAAGCCTGCAGTCAAAGCCTGAGGAGCGGTTCGATGGAATTGACAATTACTGGTAGCGGCAAGGGAATCTCTGTTTCCGATGCTGCGTTTGCCAAAGATTTTAACGAAGCTCTGGTTCACCAGGTGGTTACTGCATACATGGCAGCTGGCCGTCAGGGTACCAAGGCTCAGAAGACACGTTCTGAAGTCAGAGGTGGTGGTAAGAAGCCTTGGCGTCAAAAAGGTACCGGCCGTGCACGTGCTGGCACCATTCGTAGCCCGATCTGGCGTTCAGGTGGCGTAACGTTCGCTGCCAAGCCTCGCGACTTTGAACAGAAAGTTAACCGTAAGATGTACCGTGCGGCCATGTGCTCGATCCTTTCCGAGCTGGTTCGTCAGGAGCGTCTGGTAGTGGTTGACGAGATCAGCGTCGATACTCCGAAAACCAAGGTGTTCACAGCGAAGCTCGCAGATTTGGGTGTTTCCAATGCCCTGATTCTGTCTGAGACCGTTGAGCAGAACCTGCACCTTGCTTCTCGCAACATCCCTCACGTGGACGTTCGCGACGTTGCAGGTCTGGACCCTGTTAGCCTGGTTGCCTACGAGAAGGTCGTGGTCACTGTTCCCGCTCTGAAGAAGATCGAGGAGATGCTGGGATGAATCAGGAACGTATTTACAAGGTCCTGCTTGGACCACTCGTATCAGAGAAAGCTTCTCGCGTAGCGGAGCACGGCCAGGTGGTTTTTCGTGTTGCCCCTGATGCGACCAAGCCCGAGATCAAGAAAGCCGTTGAGCAGCTGTTCAACGTCACCGTAGAAGGTGTTCAGGTTCTGAACCGTAAGGGTAAGCTTAAGCGCACTATCCGCGGGTTCGGCAAGCGTAATGACATTCGTAAGGCTTACGTTAAGCTGGCAGAAGGTCAGGACATCGATTTTCTGGATGTGGAATAAGGTAAAGGGGTCGTAATATGCCGATCGTCAAGACCAAACCAACATCTGCCGGACGCCGTCACGTTGTAAAGCTTTACAACCCGGATTTACACAAAGGGCGCCCATACCAGTCGTTGGTAGAAGCACAGAGTAGGACTGGTGGCCGTAATAACAATGGCCGTATTACCAGTCGTCACATTGGTGGTGGCCACAAGCAGCACTACCGTGTAATCGATTTTAAGCGGACTAAAGATGGTATCCCGGCGGTCATTGAACGCCTGGAATACGATCCTAACCGTTCAGCGCACATTGCGTTGGTCAAGTATGCCGATGGCGAGCGTCGTTACATCATCGCTCCTAAAGGCATGAAGGCTGGCGATCCTGTGCGCTCCGGCGTCGACGCGCCGATCAAGGTGGGTTCCACTTTGCCGCTCCGGAACATTCCGGTTGGTTCTGTGATTCACTGCGTCGAACTCAAGCCTGGCAAAGGTGCTCAGCTGGCTCGCTCTGCGGGCGCATCCGTACAGCTGGTTGCAAGGGAAGGGGCTTACGCCACTATCCGCCTGCGTTCAGGTGAAATGCGTAAGGTGCTTGTAGATTGTCGCGCCACGTTGGGTGAAGTATCCAACAGTGAGCACAGTCTGAAGCAGCTTGGTAAAGCGGGTGCATCACGTTGGCGCGGTAAACGTCCAACAGTACGTGGTGTTGCTATGAACCCAGTTGACCACCCGCATGGTGGTGGTGAAGGGCGTACCTCTGGTGGACGTCACCCGGTTACTCCGTGGGGTGTTCCGACCAAAGGGCATAAGACTCGTAAGAACAAACGTACTGATAAGATGATAGTACGTCGTCGTTCGGCCAAGTAAACGACTACATAGAGGTAATTGCTGTGCCACGTTCTTTAAAGAAAGGTCCTTTTATAGACCTGCATCTGTTGAAGAAGGTCGAGGCAGCTCTGGAAAAAAGCGACAAGCGTCCAATTAAAACCTGGTCCCGCCGGTCGACGATTTTCCCAGAGATGGTAGGCCTGACCATTGCAGTCCACAACGGCAAGCAGCACGTGCCGGTTTATGTCACCGAAGATATGGTTGGACATAAGCTGGGTGAGTTCGCGGCAACGCGTACTTATCGTGGTCATGCGGCCGACAAGAAAGCTAAACGCTGATCCTGAGGTAATAGAAATGGAAGTAGCAGCCAAGTATAAGGGCGCTCGCCTCTCAGCTCAGAAAGCGCGTCTTGTCGCTGACCAAGTACGCGGCAAGGCTGTTGAGGACGCCCTGAATATTCTGACTTTCAGCCCGAAGAAGGCGGCTGGCGTGATCAAGAAAGCTCTTGAATCTGCCATCGCTAACGCTGAGCACAACGAAGGTCTGGACGTTGATGATCTGCGGGTCTCCACTGTCATGGTGGATGAAGGCCCAACGCTCAAGCGAATCAAAGCTCGAGCCAAGGGGCGCGCTGACCGTATTATGAAGCGCACCTGTCATATCACCGTCAAGGTCGCCGACAAGTAGGAGATGCTCAGATGGGTCATAAAGTAAATCCGACCGGCATACGCCTGGGTGTGATTAAAGAGCACAACTCAGTTTGGTACGCCGACAAAAAGGACTACGCGAAAAACCTGTTGAATGATATTCAGGTTCGCGAGTTCCTCGACAAGCGTCTGGTTAAGGCGTCTGTCAGCAAGATCGTGATCGAGCGCCCTGCTCAGAACGCCCGGATCACGATCCATACCGCCCGTCCCGGTATTGTTATCGGTAAGAAGGGTGAAGATGTTGACCGTCTGCGTCGCGAAGTTAGCGACATGATGGGTGTGCCTGTGCACATCAACATCGAAGAAGTCCGCAAGCCGGACCTGGATGCCCGCCTGGTAGCGCAAAACGTTGCCGGTCAGCTCGAGCGTCGTGTGATGTTCCGTCGCGCTATGAAGCGTGCGGTACAAAACGCCATGCGTCAGGGTGCCAAGGGTATCAAGATTCAGGTTGGTGGTCGTCTTGGGGGTGCTGAAATCGCACGTTCCGAGTGGTATCGCGAAGGTCGTGTTCCTCTGCACACACTGCGTGCAGATATTGATTACGCAACCTATGAAGCGCACACCACTTACGGCGTTATCGGCGTGAAGGTATGGATCTTCAAAGGTGAGATTCTTGGTGGTATGGAACAGGTCCGTGCTGACAAGAAAGCCTCTGGGAAGAAAGGTTCTAAGTAAAGGGGCACTCTTATGCTGCAACCAAAACGCACCAAATTTCGCAAGGTAATGAAAGGCCGTAACACCGGTCTTGCTCAGCGAGCTACTAAGGTGAGCTTCGGTGAATACGGATTGAAAGCGACAACCCGTGGACGTATAACTGCGCGTCAGATTGAGGCAGCGCGTCGTACCATGACTCGTAAGATCAAGAGGGGCGGTAAGATCTGGATTCGGGTTTTCCCGGATAAGCCGATCACCGGTAAGCCACTCGAAGTTCGAATGGGTAAAGGTAAGGGTTCTGTCGAGTATTGGGTGGCTGAAATTCAGCCAGGCCGCATGCTCTACGAAATGGAAGGTGTATCCGAGGATTTGGCTCGGGAAGCCTTCACATTGGCAGCGGCCAAACTGCCTGTACAGACCACCTTTGTAACGAGGACGGTGATGTGATGAAAGCAACAGAGCTGCGTGAAAAGTCCGTTGAGGAGCTGAACAGCGAGCTGATCAACCTCCTGAAGGAGCAGTTCAACCTGCGTATGCGTAAAGCAACAGGTCAGCTGAATCAGTCTCATCTCCTCGGCAACGTGAAACGCGACATTGCGCGCGTTAAAACGGTAATGAATGAAAAGGCAGGACAGTGACATGACCGAAGCTACCCAAACTGCCAGAACTCTGAGCGGGAAGGTCGTGAGCAACAAGATGGACAAGTCCATCGTGGTCCTGGTTGAGCGTCAGGTAAAACACCCTCTGTACGGTAAGTACATGAAGCGTTCAACCAAGATCCATGCGCACGATGAAAGCAATCAGTGCAACATCGGCGACACCGTAACCATCGAGGAAACCCGTCCGGTCTCCAAGACTAAGAGCTGGGCTCTGGTTGAGGTCACCGAACGCGCTTCCAAGGTGTAATTCGCCCGGAGAACAACCATGATTCAGACTCAAACAATGCTTGAAGTCGCGGATAACAGCGGTGCACGTCAAGTTATGTGTATCAAGGTCCTGGGCGGATCTCACCGGCGTTATGCCAGCGTTGGGGATATCATCAAGGTGACCGTTAAGGAAGCCATCCCGCGCGGCAAGGTGAAGAAAGGCCAGGTCCTTAAGGCTGTTGTAGTACGTACCCGTAAGGGTGTGCGTCGTCCAGACGGTTCTTTGATCCGTTTTGACGGTAACGCGGCGGTACTTCTGAACACTCAGGACGCGCCCATTGGTACCCGTATCTTCGGACCGGTTACTCGTGAGCTGCGAAACGAAAAGTTCATGAAGATTATCTCACTGGCACCCGAAGTACTTTAAAGGACCAGAGGCCGGTTATGAAAAAGATTAAACGAGATGACGAAGTAATCGTCACCGCGGGGAAAGACAAAGAGAAACGTGGTAAAGTCCTGAAGGTTCAGGACGACGGTCGCGTGATTGTTTCTGGTATCAACATGATCAAGAAGCACACGAAGCCTAACCCGATGCTCGGCACCCCAGGTGGTATCGTCGAAAAAGAAGCGCCTATCCAGGCTTCCAACGTGGCTATTTTTAATCCGCAGACCGGCAAAGCCGATCGTGTTGGCTTCCAGATCAAGGAAGACGGCACTAAAGTGCGGATCTTCAAGTCCACGAAAGAACCTGTCGATAACCAGTAAGCGGTGGTGGTTACGATGCTTAACATGAAAGAGCAGTATTCAAAGGAAGTGGTACCCGCCCTGCAGAAAGAGTTCGGCTACAAGAACGTTATGCAGGTTCCGCGTATCGAAAAAATCACCCTGAACATGGGTGTCGGTGAAGCTGTTGGTGACAAAAAGCTGATTGAAAATGCCGTCGCAGATCTTGAGCGTCTGGCAGGTCAAAAAGTTGTTGTGACCAAGGCAAGAAAATCTGTAGCGGGCTTTAAAATCCGTGAAGGTTGGCCGATTGGTTGTAAAGTGACCCTGCGCGGTGAGCGTATGTGGGATTTCTTTGATCGCCTGGTTCACATTGCGGTTCCCCGCATTCGTGACTTCCGTGGCCTCAATCCGAAATCCTTCGACGGTCGCGGTAACTACAGCATGGGTGTACGTGAGCAGATCATCTTCCCTGAGATCGAGTACGACAAAGTCGACAAGGTCCGCGGGCTGGATATCACCATCACTACCTCTGCCGGTACCGACGACGAAGGTCGCGAACTGTTGAAAGCCTTCGGCTTTCCGTTCAAGAAATAAGGAACGAGTGACATGGCTAAGGTTTCAATGAAAAACCGCGAGCTTAAGCGTGAGCAGACTGTTGCGAAGTACGCAGCCAAGCGCGCTGAGCTCAAGGCAATTATTAAAAACCCTAATACCAGCGACGAAGATCGTTGGGACGCGCAGATGAAGCTGCAGCAGCAGCCTCGCAATGCGAGCCCTTCACGTCTTCGGAATCGTTGCCAGGTGACTGGTCGTCCTCACGGCGTTCTGCGCAAGTTCGAGCTTTCACGGATTAAGCTCCGTGAATACGGCATGCGCGGTGACGTTCCAGGGCTGACCAAGGCTAGCTGGTAAGACAGGCATCCTGACTTCGGTCAGGAGCCCGTTGGTAAGCGGTGCGGCGCGCCGCTGCACAACTAAAAAGATCAGGAGACTCATTGTAATGAGTATGCAAGATACGCTTGCGGATATGTTTACTCGTATTCGTAATGCTCAGATGGCACAGAAGGCCGATGTGGTCATGCCGTCTTCCAAAATGAAAATCTCCGTGGCTCAGGTCCTGAAGGACGAAGGTTACGTTGGAGAATTTTCCGTTTCAGCTGACGCGAAGCCCCAGCTAACGATCAATCTTAAGTACTTCGGTGGCAAGCCGGTTATTGAAGAGATCAAGCGGGTTAGCCGTCCGAGTCTGCGCCAGTACAAGGGCGCTGGGGAACTGCCGAAAGTATCCGGTGGTCTGGGAGTCGCGATTGTCTCAACGTCCAAGGGCGTTATGACAGACCGCGCCGCACGAGCTGCTGGCGTGGGTGGCGAAGTCATCTGCACCGTATTCTAGGAGAATCACATGTCCAGGGTTGCCAATAATCCTGTCGTGCTGCCTTCCGGTGTTGAGGTTAAGCTGAACGGACAGGAAATCAATGTAAAGGGCTCCAAAGGAGCACTTGAACTCACAATTCACCAAGCGGTTGAGGTTAAGCAGGAAGACGGCCGTCTTCGCTTTGCAGCTCGCGATGGTGCTAAAAAGTCCCGCGCTCTTGCTGGTACTACTCGGGCGTTGGTTAACAATATGGTTAACGGCGTGTCTACAGGTTGGGAGCGTAAGCTTCAACTGGCAGGCGTAGGTTACCGTGCTCAGGCGCAAGGCAAAAAGCTCAATCTGACACTGGGTTTTTCCCACCCGGTTGAATATGAGCTTCCCGAGGGTGTTACCGCTGAAACTCCGTCTAATACGGAAGTTGTTATTCGCGGTATCGACAAGCAACAGGTTGGCCAGGTCGCTGCAGACATTCGCGCGTTCCGTCCGCCCGAGCCTTATAAGGGCAAGGGTGTTCGATATGCGGATGAGCAGGTAAGACGCAAAGAAGCCAAGAAGAAATAAGGCGGGACTATGAGCGCGAATAACGAAAGACTGCGTCGCGCACGTAAAGTGCGCATGAAGATTCGTGAGCTGGGTACTGACCGTCTGTGCGTTCACCGCACGCCGCGTCACATGTACGCCCAGGTTACTACAGCAGATGGCAGCAAAGTGCTGGCAACTGCCTCCACGTTGGATAAGGAACTGCGCCAGGGTGCAACCGGTAACGTGGACGCCGCTAAAAAAGTCGGTCAGCTGATTGCTGAGCGCGCTAAGGCGGCAGGCATTGAGAAGGTCGCATTTGACCGCTCAGGTTACCGTTATCACGGTCGCATTCAGGCTTTGGCCGACGGTGCTCGTGAAGCTGGCTTGCAATTCTAAGAGGTGGAGAAGATGAGCGTTAACGAACAGAAGGCGCCTGAGCTCCAGGAAAGGCTGGTTCAGGTCAATCGAGTCGCTAAAGTTGTTAAAGGCGGCCGTATCTTTGCCTTCACTGCACTGACTGTAGTGGGTGATGGTAAAGGGCGCGTTGGTTTTGGTCGTGGTAAGGCCCGTGAAGTTCCGGTCGCGATCCAGAAGGCTATGGAAGCCGCGCGTAAAAACATGGTAGACGTCGCCCTAGACGGCAACACGCTTCAGTACCCGGTACGTGCTCAGCACGGCGGTTCTAAAGTGTTCATGATGCCGGCCTCTGAAGGTACCGGTGTTATTGCTGGTGGTGCGATGCGTGCAGTACTTGAAGTAGCGGGCGTTCAAAACGTTCTATCCAAGTGCTACGGCTCTACCAACCCGGTGAACGTTGTACGTTCAACCATTAAGGGTCTGCAGGCAATGAATGCGCCTGAAGATGTTGCAGCCAAGCGCGGTAAATCCGTCGAAGAAATCCTGGGTTGAAGTCATGGCGAACGCAAAAACGATCAAAGTAACTCTGACCCGCAGCCCAATCGGCTGCCAGCCTAAGCACAAGCTTTGTGTTAAGGGCTTGGGTCTTCGTAAAATCGGTCACACTGTTGAAGTAGAAGATACTCCTTCGATTCGCGGTATGATCAACCGGGTTAATTACCTGGTGCAGGTTGAGGAGAACTAAGATGCGTCTGAACGAACTTGCTCCGGAACCTGGTTCACGTCCTAGCGCCAAGCGCGTTGGTCGTGGTATCGGTAGCGGACTCGGTAAAACGGGCGGTCGCGGTCATAAAGGTCTGAAATCCCGTTCCGGTGGCTCTGTAGCCCCCGGTTTTGAGGGTGGTCAGCAGCCTTTGGCCCGTCGTCTGCCAAAATTCGGTTTCACCTCCCGTCAGCAGCGTTACGTTGCTGAAATTCGCCTGAACGAACTGGCGAAGGTAGAGGGTGACGTAGTCGATCTGGCTGCACTGAAGAAAGCTGACATCATTCGTGAAGAAATTCGCGTTGCGAAGGTTATGCTATCTGGTGAGCTGGACCGTGCGGTAACCGTGAAAGGACTACGTGTCACTAAAGGCGCACGCGAGGCAATTGTTGCCGCGGGTGGGAAAGTCGAAGACTAAGACGAGTCGAGGACTAAATGGCCAAGACAGCATCATTGCCTGCGGGCGCTGGAAAAGGATTTGCAGAGCTGCGTTCGCGGCTCTGGTTTGTCTTTCTGGCGTTGTTGGTGTACCGCATCGGTGCTCATATTCCGGTGCCGGGCATCAATCCAGACCGTTTGGCGGCATTGTTTGATCAGAATCAGGGTACAATCCTGAGTCTGTTTAACATGTTCTCCGGTGGTGCGCTTGAGCGCATGAGTATTTTCGCACTCGGTATCATGCCGTACATTTCGGCCTCGATTATCATGCAGCTCATGACTGCGGTTAGTCCGCAGCTTGAGCAGCTGAAGAAAGAGGGTGAGGCTGGTCGCCGCAAGATCAGTCAGTACACTCGGTATGGTACGGTTATCCTGGCCCTGGTTCAGGGCTTTGGTATTTCGGTGGGGCTTGCCTCTCAAGGTGTTACGTTCAACGATAGCTTCAGCTTCCACTTTGTGGCAGTTGTCTCTTTCGTTTGTGGTGCCGTCTTCATGATGTGGCTTGGTGAGCAGATCACTGAGCGTGGTATCGGAAACGGTATCTCCCTGCTTATTTTTGCAGGTATCGTCGCGGGCTTGCCGGGGGCTATAGGTCAGACCCTGGAGCAGGCACGTAACGGAGAGATGAGTCTGCTGGTTGTACTCGGTATTGGCGTGCTTGCCGTTGCTGTAGTCGGATTCGTAGTGTTTATGGAACGCGGCCAGCGCCGCCTGACCATTAATTACGCAAAACGGCAGCAGGGACGTCAGGTATTTGCACAGCAGTCCAGTCATTTGCCTCTCAAGGTCAATATGGCTGGTGTTATTCCGCCGATCTTTGCTTCTTCGATCCTACTGTTCCCGGCGTCATTGGGTCAGTGGTTCGGGCAAGGTGAGGGTATGGAATGGTTGAGCGATATCTCGCAGGCATTGGCTCCGAGCCAACCTTTGTATATTATTCTGTTCGCAGCAGCAGTTGTTTTCTTCTGCTTCTTCTACACAGCGCTGATGTACAACCCTAAAGAAGTTGCGGATAACCTCAAGCGTTCCGGCGCGTTCATTCCGGGGATTCGTCCGGGAGAGCAGACGGCGAAGTACATCGATGGTGTTCTTACTCGTCTTACGTTGTTCGGGGCTATGTATATCGCGGCGGTGTCCCTGTTCCCTCAGTTCCTGATGGTTGCAGGTAACGTACCTTTCTATCTTGGTGGTACCTCACTGCTGATTGTTGTAGTCGTGGTGATGGATTTCATGGCTCAGGTTCAGTCGCACCTGATGTCTCATCAGTATGAATCGCTGATGAAGAAATCCAATCTCAAGGGCTATGGACGGAACGGCTGATAGCCGTTCCCCTTGAAAACTGGAGTCGACAATGAAAGTACGCGCTTCGGTAAAGAAAATTTGCCGTAACTGCAAAGTAATTCGACGCAATGGCTCAGTGCGAGTCATCTGCTCGGAGCCTCGCCACAAGCAGCGCCAGGGCTAATCCTCCGGGATCAGAACTGACATTGTAAAAGGGGTTCGGAATAAGGCGCTTGACTCATGCCTGAGTCAAGCGTTATTATTTCGCGCCCTTTTTGTGGCGGAAAATTCACACAGCAAAGCTTTGAACGCGGAGTAATTTGGATGGCACGTATAGCCGGTGTCAATATACCCGATCACAAACATGCTGTTATCTCACTGACATACATCTTTGGTGTCGGCAAGACAACAGCCCAGAAGCTTTGCGATGCAACCGGCGTTAAGCCGGACGTCAAGGTCAAAGACCTTAGCGACGAGCAGCTTGAAGCACTTCGTACTGAAGTGGGCAAGTTCACCGTCGAAGGCGATTTGCGTCGTGAAGTACAGATGAACATTAAGCGTTTGAAGGATCTCGGTTGCTTCCGTGGTCTGCGCCATCGTCACGGACTTCCAGTTCGCGGCCAGCGCACCAAGACCAACGCCCGCACCCGTAAAGGTCCACGCAAACCTATTCGTAAGTAACAGGTAGGCAAACATGGCAAAGCCAGGTACACGTACCCGTAAAAAGGTGAAAAAGACGGTTGTTGATGGCGTCGCGCACATTCACGCGTCCTTCAATAACACCATCGTGACCATTTCGGACCGTCAGGGCAACGTATTGTCCTGGGCCACTTCAGGTGGTTCCGGTTTCCGCGGCTCACGTAAGAGCACACCTTTTGCTGCGCAGGTAGCAGCTGAAAGAGCCGGTAATGCGGCTGCTGAATACGGCCTTAAAAACCTGGACGTAGAGGTTAAGGGTCCTGGGCCCGGACGTGAATCTGCAGTTCGTGCCCTGAACGGGTGTGGCTACAAGATCACTAACATCACTGATGTGACGCCGATTCCCCATAACGGTTGTCGTCCGCCCAAAAAGCGCCGCGTCTAACACAGGAGACAGTGAAATATGGCTCGTTATATAGGCCCGAAGTGCAAGCTGTCTCGTCGTGAAGGGACAGATCTTTTTCTGAAGAGCGGTGTTCGCGCGCTCGATTCCAAGTGCAACATCGAGACTCCGCCGGGTATGCACGGCGCGCGTCGCGGTCGTCTGTCCGAGTACGGCTTGCAGCTTCGTGAGAAGCAAAAAGTTCGTCGTATCTACGGTGTGCTTGAGAAGCAGTTCCGTGGTTACTACAAAGAGGCAGCCCGTCGGAAGGGTGCAACGGGTGAAAACCTGCTGCAGCTTCTGGAAGGCCGTCTGGATAACGTTGTATATCGCATGGGTTTTGGTTCTACCCGTGCTGAGTCCCGTCAGCTCGTTTCTCACAAAGCGATCCTGGTTAACGATAAGCCGGTAAACATTCCGTCTTATCAGGTTAAAGCAGGTGATGTTGTGAGTCTGCGCGAGAAGGCCAAGAACCAGTTGCGCGTTAAAGGCGCTCTGGAACTGGCTAGCAGCCGCGCGCCGGTGAGCTGGGTAGAGGTTGACGCCAACAAGATGTCCGGCGTTTACAAGTCAGTACCTGAGCGTACTGAACTGCCTGCCGACATCAACGAGAACCTCATCGTCGAGCTTTACTCTAAGTAAAGCCCAGTTAGCAACGATAGCAGATAGGGGCGTCTATGCAGCGTTCAGTACATGAGTTATTGACACCTCGTACGATCGACGTGAAAGAGTCCGGCGCTTTGCGTGCCAAGGTTACGCTGGAGCCGCTTGAACGCGGTTTCGGCCATACCCTGGGCAGTGCGCTTCGTCGCATTCTTCTGTCTTCGATGCCAGGCTGCGCCGTGACTGAAGCACAGATCGACGGTGTCCTGCACGAGTACAGTGCCATCGAGGGTGTCCAGGAAGACGTCATTGAGATTCTTTTGAACCTCAAAGGCGTTGCCGTAAAGATGAACGGACGTGATGACACTGAGCTGACACTCAGCAAAAAAGGTCCGGGCGTTGTAACTGCTGGTGATATCACGTTGGATCACGACGTTGAAATCGCTAACCCGGAACACGTTATCTGTCACCTGAGCGAGAACGGCGAACTGAACATGCGCTTGCGCGTGTCTCGTGGTCGCGGTTACGAGCCAGCTGATCAGCGTGGACTGGACGAGGACGAAACTCGTGCCATTGGGCGTTTGCAGCTTGATGCTACGTTCAGCCCGGTACGCCGAGTGTCTTATGCGGTTGAAAGTGCACGGGTTGAGCAGCGTACAGATCTCGACAAGCTTGTTATTGATCTGGAGACTAACGGTACGATCGATCCGGAAGAAGCAATTCGCCGGGCCGCGACTATCCTCCAGCAGCAATTGGCTGTATTCGTCGATTTCGATCATGAGAAAGAGCCAGAGCGTGTAGAAGAAGAGGAAGAAATTGATCCGATTCTGTTGCGTCCGGTTGATGATCTTGAGTTGACTGTACGTTCAGCTAACTGCTTGAAGGCAGAAAACATTTACTATATCGGCGATCTAATTCAGCGCACAGAAGTGGAGCTGCTGAAGACGCCTAACCTTGGCAAAAAGTCGCTGACCGAGATCAAGGACGTTCTAGCGTCCCGTGGTCTGTCATTGGGAATGCGTCTTGATAACTGGCCGCCGGCAAGCCTTCGTGGTGATGACCGGGTTCTGGGCGGTTAATCGCCGATTAGTTTAAGGTAAGGAATCAGAGCAATGCGTCATCGTAAGAGTGGTCGTAAGTTCAACAGGACCAGTGCGCATCGCAAGGCCATGTTCCGTAACATGACTGCGTCACTGGTTGAGCACGAGCTGATCAAAACGACGCTCCCGAAAGCGAAAGAATTGCGTCGGGTAGCAGAGCCATTGATCACGCTCGCAAAGAATGATTCGGTTGCAAACCGTCGTCTGGCGTTCGCGCGCCTGCGTAGCGATGCAGCGGTAGCCAAGCTTTTCAATGAGCTGGGTCCCCGTTACAGCGAGCGACCGGGTGGTTACCTTCGTGTCTTGAAGTGCGGTTTCCGTGCTGGCGACAATGCCCCTATGGCATTTGTTGAGCTGGTCGGTCGTCCTCTGGACATCGAAGCTGAAGAGATGGGCGACGACGAGTAAAATCGTTTAGGCTGTTTCTTGAAAAGGCCGGGATCCGAAGGGTTCCCGGTTTTTTTGTGTCTGGGATTTGCTGTTCACTGGGTGGTTACGCTTGGCGGGCTGGCCTGGGGTGCTGTGTGTATTTTCTTTGGAAAAATAACTCGCTGCGCTCAGACATCTTTTTCCGGCAGAAAATACACACAGCACCCCAGGCCGACGTAGCTTTGTGCAGGTTTCCCTATTTTTCCAGCATCGGTTTTAGGTATTTGCCGGTGTGGGAGTTTGCGTTGTTCGCTACATCTTCCGGCGTACCTTCCGCAATAATCTGACCGCCGCCAGAACCGCCTTCTGGGCCTAGATCGACGATCCAATCTGCGGTTTTGATGACGTCCAGGTTGTGTTCGATGACCACTATGGTGTTGCCGTGGTCCCGTAACCGTTGCAGGACGTTCAGTAGTTGCTGAATGTCGTAGAAGTGTAGGCCAGTTGTTGGCTCGTCCAGGATGTAGAGAGTCTTGCCAGTGTCCCGTTTTGACAGTTCTTTAGCGAGCTTCACACGCTGGGCCTCACCGCCAGACAACGTGACTGCGCTTTGCCCCAGGCGGATGTAGGAAAGGCCTACGTCGATCAGCGTTTGTAGTTTTCTGGCTAAGAAAGGCACGGCATCGAAGAATTCTCGGCCTTCCTCGACGGTCATATCGAGCACTTCGTGGA
The DNA here is from genome assembly GCF_016427555.1 of Marinobacter litoralis. Taxonomy (GTDB): domain Bacteria; phylum Pseudomonadota; class Gammaproteobacteria; order Pseudomonadales; family Oleiphilaceae; genus Marinobacter; species Marinobacter litoralis_A. Next base: position 141,056 of record NZ_JAELVS010000006.1, on the reverse strand, counting down.
TGTTTTTCCCTTTGTAGCGAACTTCCAGGGTTTCCCGGTTATAACGTTTACCTTTGCAGATGTCGCAGGGTACGTATACGTCGGGTAGGAAGTGCATTTCTACTTTGATGACGCCATCGCCTTGGCAGGCTTCGCAGCGTCCGCCTTTGACGTTGAAGGAGAAACGGCCAACTTTATATCCCCTTGAGCGAGCTTCCTGGGTTCCGGCGAATAATTCACGTATTGGGGTGAACAGGCCCGTGTAGGTTGCCGGGTTAGAGCGGGGTGTTCTGCCGATGGGGCTTTGGTCAATGTCGATGACTTTGTCCAGGTGCTCGAGCCCTTTGAGTTTGTTGTAGGGAGCGTGGCTCAAACTGGTGGCTTTGTTGAGTTTCGCGGCTGCGACAGGGTACAGCGTGCTGTTAATCAAGGTGGACTTGCCGGAGCCGGATACGCCGGTTACGCAAGTCATGATGCCTAATGGTAGTGTTAGCGTGACGTCTTGCAGGTTGTTTCCTGTGGCGCCCGTCAATACAAGGTTTTTTCCGTTTCCTGGGTTTCGCTCAGGTGGAATCGCGATACTTTTCTCGCCGCTGAGGTATTGGCCGGTCAAGGAGTCTTTGTTAGCGAGGATGTCGGCCGGAGTGCCTCTTGCGACCACTTGACCGCCATGTACGCCCGCGCCGGGACCGATGTCGATGACGTAGTCGGCGGCGCGGATTGCGTCTTCGTCGTGTTCTACTACGATCACCGTGTTGCCTAAATCCCGCAGGTGGGTGAGGGTGGCGAGCAGTCGGTCGTTATCCCTTTGGTGTAGACCGATGGAGGGCTCGTCTAGGATGTACATAACGCCAACCAGGCCGGCGCCGATTTGGCTGGCGAGGCGGATGCGCTGGGCTTCGCCGCCGGATAATGTATCGGCGCTCCGTTCGAGTGTGAGGTATTCAAGGCCGACATTTACTAGAAACTGGAGTCGTTCGCGGACTTCTTTCAGGATTTTGTCGGCGATTTCGCCTTTGCGCCCTGACAGGGTGAGGTTTCCGAAGTACTCGTGTGCCTCACCTACTGGCATGTGGGTTACGTCTGGCAGGTTTTGTTCTTTGATAAATACGTGCCGGGCGCTCTGTCGTAAGCGCGAGCCGTGGCAGTCTTTACACGGTTGGGTGCTGAGGTTGCGAGCCAGCTCTTCGCGCATGCTTTGGGATTCAGTTTCCCGGTATCGGCGCTCAAGGTTGGGTAAAATGCCCTCGAAAGGGTGGGCCTTTTCGATGATCTGGCCACGTGAGTTCACGTACCGGAAAATCACCTCTTCAGTTCCGGTTCCGTGCAGTAAGGCGTGTTGGAAATCTTCGGGGAGTTCTTCCCAAGGTGTTTCCAGATCCATGCCGTAGTGCTCGGCAACGCTGGTTAGCATCTGGAAATAATAAACCGCGCGGCGGTCCCAGCCTTTGATCGCGCCTGCGGCAAGCGTCGCTTCCGGATGCTGAATGATTTTTTCAGGGTCGAAGAATTGTCGAACGCCCAATCCGTCGCAAGTGGTGCAGGCGCCGGCAGGGTTGTTGAAAGAGAACAGTCTCGGCTCAAGTTCGCTCAAGGAATAGCCGCACTGATTACACGCGTAGCGGGCAGAAAAAGTGTGCTCCTCGCCTTCGCCCGACATGGGGGCAACGAGGGCGATGCCGTCGGATAGCTCAAGAGCGGTTTCGAAGCTCTCAGCGAGCCTCTGTTCCAAGCCGGATTTTACTTTGAAGCGATCGACCACTACGTCGATCTGGTGTTTACGTTTCTTGTCGAGCGCAGGAACATCGTCAATATCATAGACGGTTCCGTCAACCCGCAGTCTGATGAAACCCTGGCTACGCATGGTATCGATAACCTGCAGGTGCTCACCTTTCCGGTCCCTGATAACAGGGGCAAGAATCATCAGTTTGCTGTCTTCAGGGAGTGCCAGTACCTGGTCAACCATCTGACTGACGGTTTGAGCTTCCAGGGGTTGATGATGGTCGGGGCAGCGTGGTTCACCCGCACGTGCGAACAGTAATCGCAGATAGTCGTAAATTTCGGTGATGGTACCCACGGTGGATCGTGGGTTGTGGGATGTAGACTTCTGCTCAATGGAAATGGCCGGCGATAAACCTTCGATGTGGTCCACATCGGGCTTTTCCATCATCGAGAGAAATTGGCGTGCGTAAGTGGATAAGGACTCTACGTAGCGCCTCTGGCCTTCTGCATAGAGCGTATCGAACGCCAACGATGATTTCCCGGAGCCGGATAGCCCGGTAATCACGATGAGTTTGTCCCGCGGCATATCCAGGTCGATGTTTTTCAGGTTGTGGGTGCGCGCGCCCTTGATCTGGATATGGTCCATAACACCTCGCTTCCGATAAAAAACGATCAGTATATCGTGTTCAGAAGGGCGCGGCTAAGTTGCCGACATTACGTAGGCTGCCCACCAATGTGAGTAGTCCCGTCATGGGCTCGCTTCTGGTACAATGCGCGCCCGCGGCCACGGCTGCAACCCCATTCATTCACTCCGGCACGGGTTATATGAACGCGCTTGAAAAACGCTCAGTCGCAGCTCTGGCTTCCGTATACGCCATGCGTATGCTGGGCCTGTTCATGGTTATGCCGGTGTTCGTGTTACTGGGCGATGATTTGCAGGGTGCAACGCCGGCATTGATCGGGTTTGCGATTGGTGCTTACGGGCTGAGTCAGGCGCTTCTTCAGATTCCGTTCGGTTTGATGTCGGACCGGGTTGGGCGTAAGAGAATGATCTATCTTGGCCTGATTCTGTTCGCAGCGGGAAGTGTGTTGGCCGGTGCTACAGATTCCATTTACGGGGTGATTGCGGGGCGGTTCTTGCAGGGGGCCGGTGCTATTGCCAGCGTTTTGATGGCGATGCTGAGCGATCTGACTCGGGAAGAGCAGCGAACCAAGGCGATGGCAACCGTGGGCATATCCATTGGTTTGTCTTTTTCAGTTTCCCTTGTGGTGGGGCCTTTGCTCGGCGCCGCTTGGGGATTGTCGGGTATTTTCTTTACCACGGCGGTGCTGGCGATGCTGGCATTGGCAGTGGTGGCGAAGGTGGTGCCGACACCACACCAGAGCAAGGTGAGTGCGGATACGCATCCAGCGCGGGAAATGGTTGGCAAGGTCTTGGCGGATGGCCGCTTGTTACGGCTGGACTTTGGTATCTTTGCCTTGCACTTTGTGCTGACCTCTTTGTTCCTGGTTTTTCCCACCTTGCTCCAGGATGAATTGGGGTTGGCTGCGACGTCCCACTGGTGGTTTTACCTCACGGTAATGATTACGTCTTTTTTTGCCATGGTGCCCTTTATCATCATGGGTGAAAAAAAGCGTAAAATGAAGCCAGTGCTGTGTGGCGCGATTGCGTTGCTGGCAGTGGCGACGGCTGCGATGACCGGTGTGACTGGCAGTCTGGGGTTGGCGTGGGTTGTTTTGTTCTTCTTTTTTATGGCGTTTAATTTGCTGGAAGCGAGTTTGCCGTCATTGATCAGCAAGGAAGCGCCTCCCGCAAGCAAAGGCACGGCGATGGGCGTTTATTCGACGTCCCAGTTTTTGGGTGCGTTTCTCGGGGGCGCGCTCGGTGGCTATTTATTGCAGCAGGCCGGTTTAGAGGGCGTATTGTGGTTGATGGCTGGCGCGTTGGTGGTTTGGTTGCTGGTGGCACTTACCATGCCGGCGCCCAGTTACACCACCAGTTTTGTCGTGCAGTTACGAGATGTGGTGGCCACATCTTTTGACGATATCGATCAGCGCCTGCGCGGCCTGTCTGGCGTGGCAGACGTGGTTATTGTGGAAGAGGCCTCGACGGCCTACCTGAAGGTGGATCGTCAGCACTTTAGTGAAGATCAGCTTGCGCGTCTGGAATTTGTGCGGCAGGGTGACAATACTTAAACATTGGATGTCTGCAGGGAGCGCAGGCATTCGGTCAAAAAACACCAGGAGCAGAACATGGCACGAGGCATAAACAAGGTAATTCTGATCGGTAACCTGGGCCAGGACCCGGATACCCGATACACCCCAAATGGCAACGCAGTGGTTAACCTGAACCTGGCGACCGACGAAAGCTACAAGGATCGCCAGACGGGTCAGATGGTGCCGAGAACCGAATGGCACCGGGTTGTTATTTTCGGCAAGGTTGCGGAAGTTGCCGGGCAGTACCTGCGTAAAGGTTCCAAGGTTTACATCGAAGGTCGGCTGCAAACGCGTAAGTGGCAAGGCCAGGATGGTCAGGATCGCTATACCACCGAGATCGTTGTGGATATCAACGGCCAGATGCAGATGTTGGATAGCCGCGGAAGCGAAGGCGGAATGAATCAAAGCGCTCCGCAGGGCCGTCCTCAGCAACAGCCGCAAGCACCCCAGCAGCCGTATAATGCGCCGCAGCAACCTCAGCAGCAGGGCGGGTATAACAACCCTGCGCCGCAGCAACAAGCGGGCAGTATGCCGGAGCCCATTGACGATTTTGACGACGATATTCCGTTCTGACTCGTATTATCTGTAGCGTCACATAAAAAAACCGAGCCGCGGCTCGGTTTTTTTATGGCATTCGATTGGGCCCGTTTAGCGTTATTCTTCAGTCGCTTCCGGATGATCCAGGCCAAGTTCATTGATCTTACGGGTCAGGGTGTTTCGACCCCAGCCAAGCAGAATGGAGGCGTCACGACGTCGCCCTCCGGTGTGCTTCAGGGCAGTTTCAATCATGATCTTTTCGAACTCCGGTACGGCTTTGTCCAGCACGCTCTTCTTGCCCCGCTTGAGTTCCTGTTCCGCCCAGTTTTTCAAACCCTCTTGCCAGGTTTGGCCGGTGGCGTCGTTTTCCGATTCAGCCTGGTCCAGTAGCTCCGGTGGTAGGTCTGCGACATGGATTTCACGCCCGCTTGCCATGACGGTGAGCCAGCGGCAGGTGTTTTCAAGTTGGCGAACGTTACCCGGCCAAGGCAGTGTTGACAGATACTCCTCGGCGTCTTTACGCAGAATTTTGGGCTCTACCGCCAGCTCTTTGGCAGCCTGTTCGAGAAAATGTTGCACCAGGCGGGGAATGTCTGCGCGCCGCTCGGCGAGTTTGGGTAAATGAATTCGAATGACGTTGAGGCGGTGAAACAAGTCTTCCCGGAAGCTGCCGGCATTGACCAGTTTCTCAAGATCCTGGTGTGTTGCGGCAATGATGCGGACATCTACTTTGATTGGAGTGGTTCCGCCGACCCGGTAGAACTCACCATCCGCCAGAACGCGCAGCAACCGAGTCTGGGTGTCGGCGGGCATGTCGCCGATTTCATCCAGAAATAAGGTACCGCCATTGGCCTGCTCGAAGCGCCCCTGGCGCGTGCCTCCGGCGCCGGTAAAGGCACCCTTTTCGTGGCCAAACAGTTCCGACTCGATCAGGTCTTTAGGAATCGCGGCCATGTTTAACGCAATGAAGGGGTTGCGGGCTCGGGGGCTGTGGTTGTGCAGCGCCTGGGCAACCAGCTCTTTACCTGTGCCGCTTTCACCATTGATAAGCACGGTGATGTTCGAGTTTGAGAGTCGGCCTATGGCTCTGAATACTTCCTGCATGGCCGGAGCTTCGCCGATGATTTCGGTGCTCTTCTGCACTTCTTCGATCTGAGGCTCGGCCGAGGCTCTTTGCTCATGGCTGTGGGCAATGGCGCGTTTGACCAGAGCAACCGCTTCGTCTACATCGAAAGGCTTGGGCAGATATTCGAACGCACCGGTCTGATAGCTTGTCACAGCGCTGTCTAAGTCTGAGTGGGCGGTCATAATGATGACGGGAACGTCCGGGTGCAGCGCAACAATCCGGGAAAGCAATGTAATGCCATCAACGCCGGGCATCCGTATATCGCTGACAATAGCGTCGGGGCGTTCACGCTCCAGACGGGCGATGATGCCTTCGCCGCTGTCAAACGCTTGTACGTGCATGCCCGCTTGGCTTAACGCCCGTTCGAGCACCCACCGGATGCTCTTGTCGTCATCGATGATCCAGACGTTTTCTGGCTGATTCATAAAGTGTCCTCCAGAGGCAGGAAGATTATAAAGTCGGTTTTCCCTGGCTCGCTTTCACATTCCACCAGGCCACGATGCTGGCCAATGATGCTTTGGGTGATTGAAAGTCCTAAGCCTGTGCCGGAGGCCCGGCCGCTGATCATGGGATAAAAAACATTTTGCAGCAGGTCGGCGGGAATGCCGGGCCCGTTGTCGATTATATCGATGCGACAAACCAGTCGATGGCGGTGATGACCGATGGTGAACTGCCGCAAGGTGCGTGTACGGAACGTGATCGTCGGAGCGGGTTTGGTGCCGGGAGCGGTCTCGTTCTCAAAAGCGGCCTCCATGGCATTTCGGGCAATGTTCAAAACCGCTTGAATGAGCTGCTCTTTATCGCCGGAGAATTCCGGAATGCTGGGATCGTAATCTCGTAACAGCTGAACTTTGCCCCGGCTTTCGGCTTCGATCAGGGTGCGCACCCGCTCAAGAACCTCATGGATATTCGTGGGCGCAATCTGCAACGCTTTGTTGGGTCCGAGCATGCGATCGACCAGGCTCCGCAATCGGTCGGCCTCATTAATGATCACTTGCGTGTATTCCCGTTGGTCAGCGCTATCGAGTTCTCGGTCGAGCAGTTGCGCTGCACCCCGGATGCCGCCCAAGGGATTCTTGATCTCGTGGGCCATGCCGCGGACCAGAATGCGGGAGGCTTCCTGCTGGGAGATGATGTCTTCTTCCCGGCTGATGCGTAACTGGCGGTCGATAGGTTGCAATTCGATGAGCAGTTCAATCGGGTCGATGCTGATGGGGCTGACCGAATAGTCCACCATCAGACGGGAGCCGGTGAGCAAAGCGAATTCAGCTTCGCGCCGCGTGTAGGATTGGCCATTCCGTGCTGCGGCGTGCAGCGTTCTGAGTGCATTTTCGGAATCGATAAGCACGCCGTTCAGCGGTGTGCCTTGCGTTCGCAGGAGGCTCGTTTCAAAAAGGTTCTCGGCAGCCGGGTTCAAGTAGCGGATGGTTAGGTCATCGCCAAGGACCAATACCGCTGTGGTTAGGCTGTCGAGAATGTTTTTGTACCCGGTTTCCAGGGTGGTAGACGGTCGAAACGACATGAAAGAATCCCGTTGGGCGCTCAGGGTTATAATTATGATTAGCAATAAACGAACCAGTTTTCCGGTCTCGTCCAATTCGCAACGTTAATGAGTGAGGGAGTGCCCGGGAGAGGCCATTCGTGCTTTGAATCGATGCAAAGCAGGGGGGTGAGGCGCCAAGCGGCCCGGGTTTTGCCCTTCAGCCGCCTATAGCATGGCACTAATGTGGTGCCTTTGCACTAAAGTGGTGCGTTCTGGTTACCGTGCGATGGAGGGGCGGTGCACGGTAAAACGAATCGGCTTGCCGGTTTTGACCTGTACGCCGTCGCGATCAACGATGTGGACAGCTGCGTTGTGAGTGCCCCGATCGATGTTCGGCACGGTAACGGAGCCGGACGTGCTCTGGCCGACCGGCTGGCCGTCGAGTGTGATCTCGTATTTGTGGCCGGGCTTCAGGCCCGGTGTGCTGCGTACTTCGAAGGTGACTGTGCCGTTGCCGCTGTGAAAGGCCTGATCATCTTGCGGGTAAGCAAAGCCGAGATCGTCATAAGACGCCCCTTTGCGCTTCACCTCTTCCCGTAGTTTTTGGGGCTCCCGAACAGCCTCGGGCTTGGGCAATGTGATGGTCGTGACGGGCTTCACTTTGACGGTTTCGCCGCCCTTCATGGGTTCGTCGGAGTAGGTGACGTTGCCTTGCGCATCAACGTGACGATAAACCTCCGCCCAACAGGTTGATGCAGTAAGTAGCAGCATTCCGGATGCGAGCGTGATAAGAGCTTTCATGGTCGTGGCCTGTGTTCTGGTGAACTCATTTGATTATCAGGCGCAAGGAAAGGGATATCAACGCTCAGGATGGCTCGCTTGGTTACATCTCGTTAAGAGCGACAGGTGTTCGTTGGGTTTTGTGGAGCCGGCCACAAAAAAACCCGCCGAAGCGGGTTTTTCTCTCTTGCTGAAACGCACCTAAGTGGTGCGATTCATTAGCAGGAGTAGTACAGCTCGAACTCAACCGGGTGCGTGGTCATGTTGATACGCTCAACTTCGGCACGCTTCAGGTCAATGTAGCCAGCAATCATGTCTTCGGTGAACACGCCACCACGGGTCAGGAACTCGTGGTCGTCTTTCAGGGCGTCCAGAGCTTCTTGCAGAGTTTCGGCAACCTTCGGAATGTTCAGTGCTTCTTCTTTCGGCAAGTCGTACAGATCCTTGTCCATGGCATCGCCAGGATGGATCTTGTTCTGGATGCCGTCCAGGCCAGCCATCATCAGTGCAGAGAAGGCCAGGTACGGGTTGGCAGCCGGGTCAGGGAAGCGAACTTCCACACGACGAGCTTTGGCGCTGTTCACGTACGGGATACGGATAGAGGCGGAACGGTTGCGGGCCGAGTAGGCCAGCATAACCGGGGCTTCATAACCTGGTACCAAACGCTTGTAGCTGTTGGTGGCCGGGTTGGTGAAGGCGTTGATGGCCTTGGCGTGTTTGATGATGCCGCCAACGTAGTACAGTGCTTCGTCACTCAGGCCCGCATAGCTGTCACCGGCGAACAGGTTCTTGCCATCTTTGCTCAGAGACATGTGCACGTGCATGCCGGAACCGTTGTCGCCGACAACCGGCTTAGGCATGAAGGTTGCGGTCTTGCCGTAAGCGTGAGCAACGTTGTGCACGCAGTATTTCAGGATCTGAACTTCGTCAGCTTTACTGGTCAGGCTGTTAGGGCCAACGCCGATTTCACACTGACCAGCGGTGCCGACTTCGTGGTGATGAACCTCGATGGTCAGACCCATGGATTCCATGGCCGCACACATAGCTCCGCGCAGATCGTGCAGGCTGTCTACCGGTGGTACCGGGAAGTAGCCGCCTTTAACGCCTGGACGGTGACCGATGTTGTTGCGATCAAAGTCTTCGCCGGATACCCAGGCGGCTTCTTCAGAATAGAGCTCGTACATAGAGCCCTGCATGTCGGTTTTCCACTTGGCGGAATCGAAGATAAAGAACTCGGGCTCTGGACCGAACAGGGCGCCATCGGCGATGCCGGTAGACTTCAGGTATTCCTCTGCACGCTTGGCAACAGAGCGGGGATCACGCTCATAACCTTGCATGGTGGTAGGTTCCACGATGTCGCAGGTAATGTTGAGGGTGGCTTCTTCGGTGAAGGGATCCAGAACGGAGCTGCTGTCGTCCGGCATCAGGATCATGTCGGATTCGTTGATGCCTTTCCAGCCGGCGATGGAGGAACCGTCGAACATCTTGCCATCGGCAAAGAAGTCTTCGTCAACTTCAGACGCGGGCAGGGTTACGTGCTGCTCTTTACCGCGGGTGTCGGTGAAACGCAAGTCGACCCATTTGACTTCGTGCTCTTTGATCAAATCAACAGTCTTGGACATTGTGCATGCTCCGTAAGTTATACATATTCGTTGTGCCGGATCGTTCAGCGAACTGAGCCCCGATCTGCTTGCAGGTGAGGGCAGCTTATCAGAAGCTGGCGGCCCTTACCTTTCAATTGCGGCTGGATATCCCTAAGCAAGTGGCTTGCCAGTTTTTTAAAATTGCCTCACAAAAGCGCAGCAACGGGGATTTCGGACGATGTCGGGGCGCTCCGGGTGCTTGGTGTCGCGATCCGGAGCGCGCTTTTGTGCGCCAAAATGGTGCGTTCGACCAATAAATGCCTGATAACAGTGCGCTTCGTGATTGATTACATATTAAGCACTAATCTTCATATTATCGACATGGACTTTTCGATATACTGCGTCCCGCTAATTTCTGCAGGATACCAGTTGTGATTGATAAGCTTAGAAACGTTGCCATTATTGCCCACGTAGACCACGGTAAAACGACCCTGGTTGACCAATTGTTGCGCAAGTCCGGTACTTTGGACCGTAAAGAGCTCGAGAACGAGCGGGTTATGGATTCCAATGACCAGGAAAAAGAGCGTGGAATTACCATTCTGGCGAAGAACACCGCGCTGAAGTGGAAAGACTACGACATCAACATCGTGGACACCCCGGGACACGCTGATTTCGGTGGCGAAGTTGAGCGAGTCATGAGCATGGTAGACAGTGTGCTGCTCGTGGTCGATTCCATTGACGGCCCCATGCCCCAAACACGCTTCGTAACGCAAAAAGCGTTCGCGGCAGGTTTGCGCCCGATTGTTGTTGTGAACAAGATTGACCGCCCTGGCGCGCGTCCGGACTGGGTAGTGGATCAGGTGTTTGACCTGTTCGATAACCTGGGTGCAACCGACGAACAGCTCGACTTCCCGATCGTATACGCCAGTGCCCTGAACGGCATTGCCGGTATGGACCACGAAGACCTGCAAGACAACATGGATGCCGTTTTTCAGGCTATCGTGGATTATGTGCCAGCACCTGATGTTGATCTGGACAAGCCGTTTCAGATGCAGATTTCCCAGCTGGACTACAACAGCTTCCTGGGTGTGATCGGTATCGGCCGCATCGCACGCGGTAAAGTTGCGACCAACACGCCGGTTGTGGCGATCGGTGCTGATGGTAAAAAACGCAACGGTCGAATCCTCAAGATCATGGGCCACTCCGGTCTGCAGCGCGTGGAAGTCGATGAAGCGCAGGCGGGCGACATCGTGTGTGTCAGTGGTCTGGACCAGCTCTTCATTTCTGACACCTTGTGTGATCCTTCGAATGTTGAAGCGTTGCCTGCACTGACCGTTGACGAGCCAACGGTTTCAATGACTTTCCAGGTCAATGATTCTCCGTTTGCTGGTAAAGAAGGCAAGTACGTAACCAGTCGTAATATTAAAGAGCGTCTGGAAAAAGAGTTGCTGCACAACGTGGCGTTGCGCGTTGAAGAAGGCGACTCCGCGGACAAGTTCAAAGTATCTGGCCGTGGTGAGCTGCACCTGTCGGTACTGATCGAAAACATGCGCCGCGAGAACTTCGAGCTGGCGGTGGGTCGTCCGGAAGTGGTGATCAAAGAAGTAGACGGCGAGAAGCAAGAGCCGTATGAAAACGTGATCATCGACATCGAGGAGCAGCACCAAGGCCCCATCATGGAGCAAATGGGTCTGCGCCGTGGCGATATGACTAATATGATTCCTGATGGCAAAGGCCGCATGCGTCTGGAATACACCATTCCCGCCCGTGGTTTGATTGGTTTCCGGAACGCCTTCCTGACCATGACCTCGGGTACCGGTATCCTGACCTCGACTTTCAGCCATTACGGTCCTGTGAAGCTGGGTGAAGTCACTAGCCGCCAGAACGGTGTTATCGTTTCCATGGCGACCGGCACGGCGTTGACGTACTCGCTGGAAACCCTGCAGAGCCGAGGCAAACTGTTCCTCGAGCCGGGCCAGGAAATCTACGAGGGTCAGTTGTGCGGTATTCACAGTCGTGACAGTGATCTGGTGGTTAATCCGACCAAGGGTAAGAAACTGGATAACATGCGTGCGTCTGGTAAAGACGAAGTGATTGGTCTGGTACCGCCCATCAAGCACACGCTTGAGCAGGCACTTGAGTTTATTGACGACGACGAGCTGGTAGAAGTAACGCCCAAGTCGATCCGTCTGCGTAAAAAGCTTCTGACCGAAAACGAGCGTAAGCGCGCCGGTAAGAAGTAGGAATCGTTGGCCCGGAAGGGCAGATCATCACGTTAAGGAAGGTGTAGTCTTTCTGGGTCGTGATGTCTGCCTGCTCCGGGCCGATTAGTTTTCGTTCTTTGTTTCTGTGCCCCAGCATTAAATCTGTGATCCCTCTCTCTGTTCTCGGCTAGACTTCCGGTATTCAATCATCGGAGTCGGTCATGCTTACTCTCTATCCCGAAATCCAGCCCTATGCCCGTCATCACCTCTCAGTGGATGATGTTCATGAACTGTACCTGGAAGAGTCCGGTAATCCGGAAGGCACGCCGGTGCTTGTTGTGCATGGTGGTCCCGGTGGCGGCTGTGAGGATTACCATCGCCGTTTTTTTGATGCTGAGCGTTTTCGGATCATCCTGTTGGATCAGCGCGGTGCAGGGCGATCGACGCCGCTGGCGGAGCTGGAAAGAAACACCACTGCGCATTTGGTGGAGGATATGGAGAAGGTGCGCCAATTCCTCGGAGTGGACCGGTGGTTATTGTTTGGGGGTAGCTGGGGCTCCACGCTCAGTCTTGTGTATGCGCAAACGCATCCGGAGCGGGTGTTGGGTTTGGTCTTAAGAGGTATCTTTCTTTGTCGACCAAAAGATATCGGATGGCTTTATCAGGAAGGGGCAAGTCGGGTGTTTCCCGATTACTGGAAAGCTTTTCAAGCGCCGATCCCCGAGGCTGAAAGGCACGACATGGTTGCAGCCTATTACCAGCGTTTAACCAGTCATAATGAACTTGAACAGATTCAGGCGGCGAAAGCGTGGTCTGTGTGGGAGGGGCGCTGCGCGACACTGCAGCCCAACCCGGATGTGGTGGAGCATTTCGGACACCCTCATGTTGCGATCGCTTTGGCCCGAATTGAGTGTCATTACTTCATGAATCACGGTTTTTTGAAGCCTGACCAAATTGTTAATAACACCGATAAGCTGGCGGATATTCCGGGCATTATTGTGCACGGTCGATACGACATGGTATGCCCGCTAGATAACGCCTTCGACCTTAGTGCAGCGTGGCCTGAAGCCGAATTGAAAATCATTCGCGATGCCGGGCACTCTGCCTCTGAGCCGGCTATCGTTGACGCATTGATTCGCGGCGTTGAACAAATTATCGCCAAAGGCGCACCTTCAGCTGGTTGATTATTAGACTTTTTGTTGACTTGGCGGGGTTGCGACCGGCGAATGGCCCCTATACACTCTGGCTCGTTACCGTGTTTTAACCCTGCGAGCCAGATTGCCAAGGGACTAAATGAAAGGTTTGATCCAGCGAGTATCGGAGGCAAATGTCGCCGTAGGGGGCCGCCAAATTGCCAGCATTGGCAATGGGCTTTTACTGCTATTGGGTGTGGAAAGGGATGACGCATCAGCAGAGGCAAAGGAATTGTGCCGAAAGATACTCTCGTACCGGGTGTTTCCCGATGACCAAGGCCGCATGAACGTAAATGTTCAGGATTCCGGCGGTGCCCTTTTGATTGTTCCCCAGTTTACTTTAGCCGCAGATACCTCCTCCGGAACCCGGCCGGGCTTTTCTCTGGCGGCTTCCCCCGATGTTGCTAACCGGCTTTTCCAAGAGTTTGTTGCTCAGGCGAAGCGTCTGCTGGGAACTGAGCGCGTGCAAACCGGTGAGTTTGGCGCAGATATGCAAGTGGGATTGGTCAATGACGGGCCGGTGACGTTTTTATTGGAGTCAGGGCCCAGTGTGTAAGTGATGTAACTATGCCCGGGATTAGGGCGCTCTTTGGCATCTGAGCTGTGTATGACGAATGGTGGGGCTCAGGTAAAAAGAAGCTGGATTCGTAACTTATTGGTATGAAAGAAAAACGTTAATTTCGGCCTGAATTATGCTTTAGTAGGCCATTATTGCTGTAAGTGTTGGTAGGTTCACAGGTTTTCAGTTGAACGCTTGGTTAGGTTAAAAATTAACCGCCAAAAATTTGCAAAAATGTAATTGTTGTATTAAAAAAGGATCATCACAGGGGACTTTAACAGAGTTCTGTAAGTGACTGAGAATCAAGGCCAGCTGTTCGCCTTGTTAGATAAAAAGAAAAGACCGGGCCTTAAGACCCGTCGAAGAACCTGAGTTAACTCACAAAGGAAGATGCAACATGAAAAAAACTATCCTTGCTTCTGCGATTGCAGCTGCAACCTTCTCTGGCGCTGCTATGGCACAGGAAATCAACCTGCCGGTTGTTTACGGTAACATTCAGTATGCTCTGACTTATACCGATGCAGAGACCAAGGCCGGTACTTCTAGTCACGGACTAGAGCACTTTGACAACGGAACCACTTTGGGTGTTGCGCACGATCACGAAATCGCACCTGGCATCACTGGTTTCTTCAAGTTAGAAGTTGATGGTTTCGGTGCTGATAACAAAGGCGCCAAGAAGGATATCATCAAACTTGATGAAGCTTATGTTGGTGTGAAAGGCGATAATTTCGGTCAGGTGTGGGTTGGTTCTGACGATTCCATGTACGAAACTTCTGTTGATGAAATTGGGGAATTCTGGGAAGTTGGTAGCGGCATTGGTAACGACTATGACACTGGAGAGGGTGACTTGGTTCAATACCTTTCTCCAAACTTCGGAGGCCTGAAGCTGGGTGCTGCCGTTCAGATTAATGGTGACAAAGACCCTCTGAATGGTGGTAAGAAGTCCTTCCCATGGCAGTTGGCTGCCATGTATAACGTTGACGCATTGGAGCTCGCCTTCGCGGTAGATTCCAACGACGGCGCTGGCAACAACGAAAACTCTTATGGCCTACGTGCTAGCTTCAACTTGGAAGACTTGCGTTTGACCGGTCAGTTCGAGACTCGTAAAGACGTAGCCGATACCTTTGGCGTTATGGGTGTGTATACTCTCGGAGCTAATCAATTTGCTCTTGGATACCAACTGGTTGATGAAGACTCCGGTGATAAGGAAGACGTAATTAGCCTGCAGGCTTTGCACAACCTGTCAGACCACATGTACGTATACGTTGAAGGCTACGTATCAAGTGCAGATGAAGACAAAGTGTATGACGTTGGTAATGGCGCATTTACCGGCGATGAGCGCTCTACTATCGCGCTGGGTGCAGTTTACTACTTCTGATCAGCTAACCTGCTAATCCAGTAGTATCGAAAACCGGTGACTCAGGTCACCGGTTTTTGTATTTTTAGCCCCACCATTTTCAGGACTGCACTATGGCCACCGAGCTCGAAATCAAACTCACCTTGTCTGAGCAATCCCAGACTGAAGCGCTAGAATGGCTGCTGGCTCAGCCAGAAGCCTCTGAAAGCGCCAGAAAGGTGCTGATGAACCGCTACTACGACACTCCAAACGCAGTACTCAATCGCGCCAGAGCGGCACTGCGTGTGCGTGAGATTGGCGGTCGGTACATCCAAACCCTGAAAACCCAAGGCGAGTTTGTTGACGGGGCCCATCGGCGGGAAGAGTGGGAGTGGGAGATCCCGAGTAAAGAGCTGGATTTGATGTTGCTCGAGCAAACCCCGCTCAACAATCAGCTGGATCTGTCCGAGCTGCAGCTGGCATTCGAAACGAATTTCACGCGCCAGATCGTCATGTTGAATACGGCGAATGCGGTTATTGAGGTTGCGGTGGACGCTGGAGAAATCACAGGCGGAGGCGGTGCCAGGCCGTTGCACGAAGTGGAGTTTGAGTTGAAGTCCGGTAATTCCGAGTCTCTAATAGTTTGGGCATCTGCTCTGTCCCGAGAGGTTCCGGTTTTTCTCAACCTGGTAAGTAAAGCAGAGCAAGGTTATCACCTGGCGGGCATTCATCAGCCAACCCTTCGCCAAAGCGAGGAAGTACTCTCGGTGACGGACTTTCTGCACCAGCTCAGTCTCGCCTGGCTAATAAAGGCGCCAGTGGTCTTTACTACGCAATCGTTGACCGGTGTACAAAAGTTGGCAGGTGAGATGGGGTTTCAGGGCTTATGGGCCGAGCTTTTGCCTGAGCTGATCCGTGGCCTCCTTGTTGACGATGTAGTGAAGAAAATTCCTCGTCTGGGCGAGTTCCAGCTGGCGATGGCTACCGCTAGCTGATATCCAGCAAGGCCGTTGCAATGCTGAAGTAAATCAACACGCCGCTCACGTCTGCAATGGTTGTGATCAGCGGCGTGCTGGCGGTTGCCGGGTCGAATTTCAGTTTGTCGAGCAGGAAAGGCAGCAGCATGCCAATGAGGCTGCCCACCATCACCACAACAATCATGGTCACCGCGACCACCGTGGCAATCTCAGGCCCTGCTCGAAGCAGTCCGACCACTGACACGGCTGCGGCCATGGTCAAGCCAAGGCCGGTGGCTACCAAGGTTTCTTTACCCAGCAAGCGCCCCCAATCGGTTACGGTTACGTCGCCCGTGGCCATGCCGCGCACCATCAAGGTGGCCGACTGGGCGCCGGCATTCCCCGCGCTGGCAACCAGCAAGGGCATAAAGAACAGCAGGGCAATGTGCTCGGCGATAATGCCTTCAAAGTAAGCGATGCCCGCACCGGTAAAGATGTTGGCGAACACAAGAATGACCAGCCACTGCACGCGAGAGCGGTAGAGTGAAAACGGCGACGCGTCTCGCAGGGTGCCCGTGAGTTTTCCCACCGTTGCACCCTTATGCATGTCTTCTGTCGCTTCGGCTTCGGCCGCATCCATGGCGTCATCGTAGGTGACAATGCCGACCAAGCGATTGTGGTGATCGACTATGGGTAAGGCTAACAAGTCGTATCGGGAGATTAGACGAGCCACCTCTTCCTGGGGCGTGTCTGTAGTGGCGGTCACAAGCCCGGTTGCAATCAGATCGTTCACCGAAGCGCTGGGTGTGGCTGTGATCAGGTTTCTGAGTGATACGGCCCCCAGCAGCGTGTGATTCCCGCCTACCACATAAGCGTGGTAAATGGTTTCTTTGTCCGGGGCGGTTTTACGCAACAAATCGATGGCCGTGCTGGCGGTTACGCCGGTGCTGATCATCGCGTAATCGGAGCTCATCAAGGCACCAGCGGTGCCCTCTTCGAAACTGGCGAGGCGACGGAGATCTTCCCGTTCTTTGCTGGCCAGAGATTGAAACAGGCTGTGCTGCTTGCGTTCATCCAGGAGTTGGAAGAAGTCAGCCCGCTCATCGGACGGCATTGCCGTGACCAGTTCGGTCAGGCTGCGTGTCGGTAATTGCTGGGCGATCAGGGTTTGTGTGGCCGGGCCAATGTATCCCAGTACTTTGCCGCCTTGCTCGGTAGGTAGAGCGCTTAGCAAGCGGATGCCTGAATCCGGATGCGCTTCTATGAAGTCGGCCAAATCGGCGGCATTAAAGGAGGATGCGGCGATTTGAATCTGATTGTCTTCGCCTGTCGCGAGTGCAGCCAGTAAAGGCTGGAAGAATTCAGCGTCCAGAAATGACATGGATAACCCCGTTTGATCTATTCGGCCTGTTCGATGCCGTTGCCCTGCAATTCACGCCATTTCTTGAGAAACGCCCGATATCGGTCGAGGGCCTCTTCGACCACCGTCACCGTCGGTGTGTCGCTGGAGCTTACCAGCACAATCAGCCCTTTGCCTTTTACTTCTGCATTTGAGGCGGGGTGGCAATACACCTCGTTGTCGTGATCAATATAGGCCAAGGCTGTTCCGATGCCGTGCCGGACAAGGGCGCTGACGATGTCTGCCCAGGTCAGGTCATCCAGTTCGAGTTCATAGCGGTGAGGATGGTCCCGTTCATAGTTGAACATATCCTCGAGCACTTTTTCCGAGCCCGGCGCTACCACGGCGCGCACCATGATTTCCGGATAGGTACGAACAGGGCGGATCACGGTGCGCACCCCAAGGGTTTTGAAGCGGTCCCGGTTAACATCGCTGACGCACTCCACAGTGGTACGGCTGCCCAGATTGGATTCCGTTAAGCGGTGAGATATGTCAAAGGTCAGGCTGTCGGAGAACGCATCGGTTTCATCGGCGGCAAGCACAATGATGTGCCGGGCGTCGCCCGCATGCGCGGCTTTGAGTGCGTCCGGATCATTGCCCGCACCATGAAAGTGCACCATGCCGCAGTCCCTCAGTTCGGCCGGTAAGCCGCCGGGGAACTGGCGAGTCAGCAGAATGATCGGAACGGTATGGTATTCCGGAATGGATCGAATTTGCGAAGCGAAGCGCATGAAGTACTGCTCGCCTCCGCTGCGGGGAGTGTTGATGATTACGATGTGGTCTTTCATGTTGTAGATCCAGCGTCCAGTCAGAATGCGTTCGCGGCGGTAGAAACGGTACTCAATGTAGTCGCTGACGATCAGAGTCAGCAGGGTGATCGAGGAAATGAACATCAGCAATACCGTGCTGATGCGCCCAACCGCTGTCACCGGGGCAAAGTCGCCATAGCCCACAGTGACCAGTGTGGTCATGGTTAGCCATGCGGACTCGAACAGCGTCAGGGGTTCAAAGGCCCAGAGAATTAGAATATGCGTGCAGGTCAGTGCCGCGAGTGTCAGGAACAAGCGCTTGACCCGTTGGCGAATCAGCCCTCCCATCGGCAGGTGCGACTGAGTGTGCTCCGGATTTAGCGGTCGCTTATTTCTCATCATGAAGGTTGGGGCCTGTTCAGTCCTTGGCGAGTTCGTTATACAGTACTTGGAATATATCAGAGAGATAAGGGAGTTGCGTTATGTCCGAGCCATGGAAATCGCTACCGGCCGTGCTTGCTGAAGATGTGTCGGCCTGCTGGTCGTCGGTATTTCCAAGCGGTGTGCCCGAGTGGCTGACCGTGATATCCGGGCCGGACATAGCAGATGCGATGGCGCGCAGCGTGTTTTTGCGTCAAACCCTTCAGCGCCACCCTGACTGCATGCGGGAAGTGTTTGCCAGTCGCCCAATGACCGAGCCCACCACCGAGGCATGGTTGACGGAACGCTGGGCCAGTTATCTGGATTCGGTTCAAGCCGAGCCGGATTTGCACAGTGCGTTGCGCCGGTTTCGACGTGAAGTACAGTTTCGCATTATCTGGCGCGATCTGATGGGCTGGGCAGATCTCAACGAAACCATGCTTGCCACCAGTGCTTTTGCGGATGTGTGTATTGATGGGGCACTGGACTGGCTCTATAGCAAAGCCTGCGATGAATTTGGCACGCCTTGGGGTAAAGACCCGGTCACCGGAGAGGATGCGCCCCAGCGTATGGTGGTGCTGGGCATGGGCAAACTCGGGGGGCGTGAGCTGAATGTGTCCTCGGATATCGATCTGATTTTCGCTTTCCCATCCAACGGCGAGACCCGGGGCGGTCGCCGCGCTCTGGATAATCAGCAGTTCTTCATTCGCCTGGGGCAGCGCTTGATTCAGGCTCTGGATCAAATCACTGCCGACGGTTTTGTATTTCGGGTTGATATGCGGTTGCGGCCTTATGGCCAGAGTGGGGCCTTGGCGCTGAGTTTCGCGGCACTGGAAACCTACTATCAGGACCAGGGCCGCGACTGGGAGCGCTACGCCATGGTGAAGGCGCGAGTGGTCGCGGGTGATCAGCGTGCGGGCGCCGTTCTTATCGAAAGCCTGCGCCCGTTTGTGTATCGAAAATACATCGATTTCAGTGCGTTTGAGTCCCTCCGGAATATGAAGGCGATGATCAGCCGGGAAGTGCGCCGCAAAGGGCTGGAAGATAATATCAAGCTGGGTAGCGGCGGTATCCGCGAAATCGAGTTTGTGGTGCAAGCCTTTCAGTTGATCCGCGGCGGACGTGATCGCGAACTGCAGCAGCGCGAGTTGCTGAATATACTCAAAGAACTGGAAGAGCTGGAACTGTTGCCCTCGTCGGTGGTGAAGGAGCTTCGCGAAGCTTATGTGTTCTTGAGAAACATCGAGCACGCCTTGCAAGGGGTGGAAGACAAGCAGACCCAAACCCTGCCGGACAACCCCCTGTGCCAGGCCCGGATCGCGCGCATTATGGGGTTTGACGATTGGACCGCTTGCGAGACGGCGCTTGCCAGCCATCGGGAGCGGGTAGCGCTGCATTTTGCCAACATCATCGCCACCGAAGATGACGAAAGTGAGGGCGATGCATCGGTAGACGATGGCTGGTTTGAGTTGTGGTTGTGGGAAATGGATGAGGCTACGGCCATCGAGTGGTTGGCTGAGCAAGGCTACGAAAACGCCGAAGGCAGTTATAGGTTGCTGGCAACTTTGCATAACGGTCGCACCGTGCAAACGATGCAAACCCAGGGCCGCAAGCGGCTTAACCAGTTCATGCCGTTGCTGCTGAGCGCGCTCACCGACGTGGACAACGCTTCGGAAACCCTGGAGCGGGTATTGCTGCTGGTGGAGGCTATTCTGCGCAGAACCGCCTATATGGTTCTGCTGGTTGAAAACCCCAATGCGCTGACTCAGTTGGTCAGGTTGTGCAGTGAAAGCCCGTGGATTGCCAAACTGTTGGCGGATACGCCGCTGCTGCTGGACGAATTGTTGAATGCAGAAAGCCTTTACAGCCCGCCGGCAAAAGAAGAGCTACAGGATGATTTGCGCCAACAGATGTTGCGCATTCCGTATGAAGATCTTGAAGAGCAAATGGAGTCCCTTCGGCACTTTAAAAAAGCCCACACACTACGAGTAGCTGCTTCGGAGATTAAAGGCACCTTACCGCTGATGAAGGTAAGTGATTATCTCACCTGGATCGCCGAGGTGGTGCTGGACCATGTGGTGGATGTGGCCTTTTCGAATCTGGTGAGCCGGCACGGACGTCCCCAACGCTCAGATGGCACTGCCTGCGATACTGACTTCGCCATCCTGGGCTACGGCAAGCTAGGCGGCATCGAGCTGGGGTACACCTCGGACCTGGATTTGGTGTTTGTGCATCAGTCCGATCCGCTGTTAACGACAGACGGTGACAAGCCGATTGATAATGCCATTTTCTATACCCGACTCGGCCAGCGCATTGTGCACATTCTCAGCACGCAAACGCCGTCCGGGCAATTGTACGAAGTGGATATGCGCTTGCGGCCGTCGGGCAATTCGGGGCTGCTAGTTAGCACGCTGCAGTCGTTCGAGAAGTATCAGCAGAAGGATGCATGGACCTGGGAGCATCAAGCTCTGGCACGCGCACGAGGGGTTGCCGGTTGTAGTGATACCTTGGCAGCATTTGAGCGCGTGCGACACGACATTTTATGTGCCAAGCGTGACAAACCGGCGTTGCGTAAGGAAGTTGTCGATATGCGAGAGAAAATGCGTGCCAACCTCGGCACGCCTGAGTTGAAAAGGACCGAAGAGTTTCATGTTAAGCACGACTTCGGGGGCATTGTGGATATCGAATTCATGGTGCAATACCTGATGCTGGCCTGGAGTAGCGAGCACCCGGAGTTGACTCAATGGAGCGATAACATTCGCCAATTAGAGGAGTTAGGGCGGGCAGGAGTGCTCGAAGTGGCGGATACTGAGAAGCTGCGAGAAGCGTTCATTGTCTTGCGGTCAACGATTCACCGGCGGGCACTGCAGAACCTGAGCAGCCGGGTTGAGGGGGAGCGGTTTGCCGAAGAGCGTGGTTATATCGAAAAGATGTGGAAAAAAGTCATGCTCGATTAGCAAGCTAAATTTATTTCTGGCCGGTATTCCTGCTAGAATGCGAGTTCCCCGAAAATCGCTTTTTTAGGAGCAGAAAAGAAATGTCGATGGCTGATCGCGATGGCGTTATCTGGCTGGATGGTGAAATGGTTGAATGGCGCGAAGCCAAAACTCACGTCCTTACCCATACCTTGCACTACGGCCTCGGCTGTTTTGAAGGGGTGCGAGCCTACAATACCGCCAATGGCCCGGCGATTTTCCGCCTGAAAGAGCACACCGACCGACTGTTCCGCTCGGCCCACATCCTGAACATGCAGATGCCGTTCAGCAAAGACGAAATCAACGAAGCCCAGCGCGCGGCTGTTCGTGAAAACAATCTGGACGAAGCCTATCTGAGGCCCATGGTATTTCTGGGTTCCGAAGGCATGGGCCTTCGTGCCGACAACCTCAAAGTGCACGTGATGGTTGCTGCCTGGAGCTGGCCTTCTTACATGTCGCCTGAAGCTAAAGAAGTGGGCATCAAGGTGCGCACCTCTTCATACACGCGCCACCATGTGAACATCACCATGTGTAAGGCGAAGGCGAACGGTAACTACATTAACTCCATGTTGGCGTTGAACGAAGCCATCTCCGGCGGTGCCGAAGAAGCTTTGTTGCTGGATAACGAAGGCTACGTTGCGGAAGGTTCCGGTGAGAACATCTTTATCGTGCGTGACGGCGTGCTGCATACGCCTGAGCTGACCTCTTGTCTGGAAGGTATTACCCGCGCCACCATCATCGATTTCGCCAAAGAGTTGGGCTTGCAGGTGAAAGAACGACGGATCACCCGTGACGAAGTGTACGTTGCGGAAGAAGCCTTCTTTACCGGAACCGCAGCCGAAGTTCTGCCGATTCGCGAGCTGGATGGTCGAGCCATTGGCGAAGGCAAGCGTGGCCCGATTACTGAAAAGCTTCAAAGCATGTATTTTGACGCGGTTAAGGGTAAGCTGGCTCAGCATTCTGAGTGGCTGACTCACGTCAAAGGGTAAGGCTGTTAGCTGTTCCAAAGTGGCCGCCGGTGCTTTCAGTTCCGGCGGCTTCGTTATATTGAATTCACGGAAAAACAGGGCAAGACAATGGCAGATGTAATTAAGGTACCGGTTTCTTTCGGTGAAGTGTTGGATAAAATCACGATCCTTGAGATCAAATCCGAACGCATCAAAGACGAAGCCAAGCTCCAGAACGTGCGTTTGGAGCTGGATGAGTTGAGCGCAACCTGGAATGAGGCTGTAAAAGATAAAGCAGCCGAGATTGCGGATCTTCGTCAGCAGTTGAAAGCGGTTAACGAAGAGCTTTGGGTAATCGAAGACGACATTCGCGATGAAGAAGCGGACCAGAACTTCGGCCCACGTTTCATTGAGCTGGCTCGTGCTGTCTATGTGACCAACGACAAGCGAGCGGCCATCAAGAAAGAAGTGAACCTGGCGCTGGGCTCACGCTTTGTTGAAGAGAAGTCTTATCAGGATTACACCGCTCGTAAGTAAAGCGGGTGGCTGATTTTTGACAGACATGCTCTTGCCCCCTAATTAAGGGGCGCAAGAGCGCCGTGATCAGCTTGCTGGTTTTTGGACTTTTTCCCGGAGGTTTTTTGCTTGCCTTTTCCTGCTCGCATTTTTCCAGTGATCGCGGATCGCTGAGTAGTATCGCACCGCCTCTTGGGTGTCTTTTAATGATGGATGCTGCGTCGCCCAAGATATTTCGTTTAGCGTTTTTAAGAACTCTGCTTTGTAGGGGTGGAAGCAGTGTTTAAGCCACGGTTTTTTCTTGCCGGTGTAATGAATGATGGCGGGCCAAGCAACAGCCTCTTCGAGTTCTGAAACGCTGTAGCCACTGCCTTCTGTGTATTTTCTGAGAATTTTGTAGATGTTGGCTTGAGAGTTCCAGCGTGGGTGGAGCCTTTTCCAACTTGCGTGAAGTATGGCGTTTAGGCTGCATTGGTCAACATATTGAAGGCTGTGAGCGTTCTCTGCTGCGAAATCCGCAACTTTCCAGTGAATCCCCTTGTCACGCCACTGTTCTAGGTCCATTACAAGTACTCCTGAGTTGAAGTACTCTTGACGTGGAACGCCGATAGTGGTGCTTGCAGATCTTGAGAGGTCTTCGACGGCCGCAACTGGAAGACCTGCAAGGTCTGTTTCCCATAAAAGGCATATGTCATCGCGAATCATTAAGTCTGAATCGAGATAGATGATCTTTTTGATATCTTTAGGTAAGTATTCACCCAGCAGGATTCTCTGGTAAACAGCTTGACCGAAACGATGTACCGGAAGCCCGTCAAATGTCGTGTCTGTGGCTTCAAGCATGGCCAGAGACGAACCGCGTTTCGATATTTCATTTTTCATCTGAAGCTTGGTTTTATCCTGAATTTTGTTAGCAATCAGAAAGAAATTGAGACGCTCGGGTCGTTGTGTGTTTTCCAGCGCTGATATCATCACAGTTGTCGCGTATGCAGCATAGTTTTCATCGCAGCATAGAGCGATATGGACCGGATCTGT
Organism: Marinobacter litoralis; assembly: GCF_016427555.1. Taxonomy (GTDB): domain Bacteria; phylum Pseudomonadota; class Gammaproteobacteria; order Pseudomonadales; family Oleiphilaceae; genus Marinobacter; species Marinobacter litoralis_A. The sequence continues at coordinate 117,343 of NZ_JAELVS010000006.1, read as the reverse complement.
CGGGGCTGCTGTTTGGTTGGTCATAGCTTGCCTTCAAAGAGAATCTTTTAATCGCTTAACCTTCGAGGTTCGTTTGGCGATAGTGTGAATGATGAGAGTCCTGCAAACACAATAGTGAGCGCATACTTCCCGCTTGAGAAAAATATGTAGGACTCGAAGAAATTGATAAAGAGCCAGTATATAAGCGTTCCTGCGCCGAAGAGGAATGCGCTCAGCGGCATGGCGCCTTGAGAGTAAGATGTCGCTATATGCATAAGAAGCCAGATCAACAATGCAAAGTAAAGTAACAATCCGAAAAAACCATATTGCGCCAGTATGTCTAAATAGGTGTTGTGTAAGTGGCCAAATTTCGATTTGAGCGATTCGGGGAGGGCGGCCGACTCCTGCATTATGAGCTTGCTTCCATCAGGGCCCCAGCCGAACCACGGTTTCTGAGCAATCCAAGGGATAGCGTAATACCAAGATCGCACCCGCACTCCTGTGCTATCAAGTGGCAGCTGGTCTATTTTTCCTTCAAGGACAAGTTCAAGTGAACTGCCCTCATTATGTATTCGGTTTGCAAGGTTGGAGTTGAGTGCGAGTGTCACGCCGCAGAGTAATACCGTGAGGATGGCCAGTAGTGAGAGTTTCGATAATGATCGAGAGCGAGATTTCTTGGTGAGAAAGAAATAGAGCGCTATTATGACGACCGAAGCTATGGCTGTCCCAAGCCACACTCCTCGTGTTTGCGTTGCGAAGAGGAAGAATAGCCCAGATGTCACAAGGTATATTGCCGCGAGAGCAAACGTATATTTGCGCTGACGACTCTGTGCTAACTGGATAAATAGGGCCAAACCGCCGATCAATAATATCCCAGAGATCATTGCGGCATGTTGAGCATTCATTGTGCCGGCATCAATGCGCTGGTTGTTGAGGGCCAATTGGAATTCCTGTAGAGCATCGCCGTTTACCCACGGCAAGAGGCTAGTGCCGGCTATTGCGGCTAACCAGAAGAATCTGACACCGAAAGGGAAGCGGTATAGCCAGAAGGCCATAACTAAAAACAGAAACCACTTACTCAGTAGGTCTATCCTTGGGGCTGCATCAGGCTCAAATCCGAAAGCGGGTGAGTTTAACGATGCCACCCAGCTAGCACTTTCTGCTACTAAGCTTAAAGCCAAAAGGGCGAGGGGAATACGAAGATGTTTTGCGCGCATGCCGAAAATTAGCGCGAATGCTGTAGCCGCCAACAGCCCCCCTTCAGCAAGTCTACCGATATCCGGGTAGATGAGCTCCGCGAAGGCGTAGGTTGCGCAGAAAATCATTGACACCCAGATCAATCCAGCGTGCAAGTGCCCAGAAGAATGTTCTAGCAACCGCTGGTAGGTTAGCTGCATGACATTTGCCTTCCTTCACGCGCCCAGAGGTCGAGCATTCCGGTAGCGTCTTTAACGGACACCAAGTCCATCGCCCCCTCGAACTCTGCCTTGGCGCCCCAGCGCGCTTCTTCCACCGTTTTGCCTGTGAACCTTTGGAGTGCTTCCGGATAGCGATTTACGCACCATTTCAGAGAATTGTATGGCCCTGACCGATGAGGGTTGCTGGCAGCGAATATTCCCAGGACATCAGTCTTAACCGAGCTGGCTATATGAGCAGGGCCTGTATCCGGTGCAACCACAAGATCAGCCTCACTCATTAAAGCCGTAAGCTGTTTCAGAGTGTCTTTGCCGCAGATATTGTGCGCCTTGTGTTTCATGGCACTTTCGATCGCCAAGCAGTACTCGGCTTCAAAGGGCGCCGGACTGCCGACGAGAATGACCTTCATGCCGTAAGTTTCGATGGCATAATCTGCCAGTTGTGCGTAGCGCTCCGCTGGCCAGTTCCTGAGTGTGTGGCTGGCACAGGGACTGATGATCAGGTTTTTACGGTCGGCTGCCAAGTGGCTACGCGCAAACTCATGATCGGCATCCGACAGCGGAATGTGCCACCGGGGTGGGGCGGCTTTGAGCCCCAATGGTTCAAGGAAGCTCGCCAGACAATCCCTGACGTGCTGCTTGGGCGCCGGAGCGATGCGTTTATTGATGAACAGGCTGTGGAGATCTTTGCTGCGCGCTTTGTCGTAGCCAACTTTGATCTTCGCCGGAATCAACGCGGCGGCCAGGTTCGCCCGCAGCGCCACCTGCATGTGCAACAAGGCATCGAACTGGCGGCCTTTTATCTGCTTTCGCAAGTCTGCATAGCCCTGACGGCCGGCTTTTTTGTCGAAGATGACGAAATCGACGCCCGGTAAATCACCAATGAGTTTGGCTTCGATTTTGCCAATGACCCACGTGATTTGGACGCCGGGGAGTTGTTCTTGGAGGCTCAGCACAACCGGGATGACGTGAGTGACATCGCCGATGGCGGATAGGCGGAGGATGCAAACAGATTTGCCCAAAACGGTTACCTCAGAGAGTGCGGCTTCAACAGATAGCGGGATGGCGGTTGCTAGCGCCTAATGACCGGTCCGCCTAGGAATAAATTATGTTGAGAGAAAGGCTTGGTACATAAAGATGGCTCCCACGATAACCCAAACGGCTCTTCGAGTGATTTTGAGTTTCCTTGTTCGGTTTTGAGTCGTTTCCCGCCAAATCCTTTTCTTCTTCTTAAGGTTGGAAACCGTTCTACGTAGCCAAGCAGCGAACAAAAATCCTGGCGAATGTTGCTCTTTTGGGGGTAGATATCGGATGCCTTCAGGCATTGTATGTAGGAAGTGCGCATACTCCATGCGGATGGAGTGTTTTCTGAACCAGGACGGCCTTGCCAGTTTGAAATCTATGAAGTAAACGCTTCCGTCGTGTACTATAAAATTCAAGGCTTTTGGGTCACCTCGTGTGTAGCCTTTCTGATGTAAGCGTTGTAGTTCGTATGAGACGAGCTCGGTATCTTCACCGCGTGCTGAGCGTCCTTCCTGAAATCTGTAAGCAACAACGCTGTCTCTAACCATGCCTGCGCGTTGCTGCTCGGCTGCCAAAAGCGGCTCTGGGCAATTAAATCCAAGTTCCAGAAGCTTGAGATGGCTATTGTATATCCGGACAGCTTCGCCGGGTCGGAAAAGAGTAAGGAACCGCTCCCAGCGCCTCGAGTTGCGTTTGCGTGGCTGTTTCACGATCACGTTAGGGAGGCTAGGAGTTTGGGCCTGAGCTACGAAATTGTGCTTGTTATCCTTTATTATTTTAATTTTCTCATAGCTATTGTCTAGAAAGCTATCCATAAGCTCCTTTGCCGCAGGATCGGGCAGCGAGGTTGCGACAGAGTAACCGCGATAATGCAATCTAGTCGTCATGGATACCACAGCTCGAACAAAAAATTTGAAGACTATTATACTCGTGAAGCAAGTTTTTAGCGAAATGTAGTGGAATTCACCTACTTTGGCTCCTGAGCCGACGCGCAGTGGGCTGTGCACCAAATTGAACTAGACTCAGCGTTAATGTTTTTAGATTTTATGGGCGCGGGAAATTTTGCGGTTTTGCTTTCGATTATGCCGGCCTTTCCAGTAGCGAATGCTTAACCGGACGAGAGCGTCCTGTAAAGGATTGAGGTTGATGTAGCGGTTATAGTGGTTAGAAAACGTCACAAATTGTTGGGGAGTTAGGCCGCCCTCAATACTGAGCTTGGCGAGATCTTTGCCAATATTGATGAGCATAAAAGGTGTCATGCCGTTGTAAGTTCGGGCTCTGCCGAAATCTATGAAACCGATGGGGTATTCCGGATTGTCTGTGCGAATAAAATTTTCTTGTTGAGGGTCCAGCGTGACCACGTACCGCCAGTGAATGGCAGACATAAACTTTGCTAGGTGGTCGAGGTCGTCATCGGAGTCCCAAGAAACAGTTGCGCCCGGTAGAAGTGTTCGTACGTGCAGGGTACTCGAAATGCCCGCGGTATGCTGTACGCTTATATAGTTCTTGGATGTAGGAGTGTTCAGACCTTCTAGGCGGCAAAGGGCATCATGTTCTCGTTTCCAAACTTTGCGGTAATCTTTGCGCCCAGGAAAGTGTGAGTATCGTTTTAAAACGTAGCCGTTGTTTGATAGAAACACCTCTCGAAGCGTGTTATGGATCCACCGCTCTTTGACACGGGTGAGGTTAGCTGCGTGAAGATTTGCGTTTGAAATTCCCTGCTGTTCTAAAAAGTGCAGCTCATCCGGGTGCCATGCAGGAGGGAGACGACTGGCTGTATTCGTTTTGTGTTGACTCACTTCTTAGGCAAACCTTATCCGATGCGAAACCAGCGGGCTCAAAAAAAACCGCTGGTGGAGCTTTGTGTCAGTTCATTGATAAACTATACCGTATTCTATCTTACCTGCTTGCTGCCGTCCTAGTGGTGGTAATGGTGTGTATGGTTCTATATCACAGCTACACGGGAATGTATGTCCGAGCCTGAAGTACCAAACATCGATGCCAACGTTTCCATGCTGACTAACCCCGAGTTCGGCCATGAAATAACCGCAGATTGGTTTGTGCCGGAATTTTGGGGGGATAAGGCAGCACCCGTAAGCAGTGGAGGGCGCGGTGGTGCTTGGTTTATCCGTGCTGGGGACGATCAGTTCGTTTTGCGGGCATATCTGCGTGGTGGGCTTGTTGCCCGTATTTTCCGGAGAACCTACATGTACACGGGCGAAAGGAATGTCCGTTCGTTCTCAGAATTTCGGATTCTTAGTCAGTTGCAAGCTATCGGTTTGCCTGTGCCTGCACCAGTGGCTGCTTGGTATAAGAAACTGTCACCTATTCAGTATCAAGCCGCCATTATCATAGAGCGTATAGAAGGGGCTGAGCCTTTGGGGGATATCATAGGTTCGCTTGAGCCTGCTGACTGGCGCAGGCTCGGTCAAACGATTCGCCGATTTCACGATGCAGAAGTGCGGCATGCTGACCTGAACTGCTTTAACGTATTGGTTGTAGGGCATCACTTTTTCCTGATCGATTTTGATAAGGGCAATATTATGCCCGCCGGCGCATCGCAGAAGTGGAAAGTCGACAATCTGAATCGGTTTGCGCGCTCTCTAAGGAAAGTCTCGGGCGATGATTTGGTATCCCTAGTCTGGGAGTCATTTATGGATGGCTATGAAGGGAACAAGTGAGTAACCCAAAATTAGTGCAGGTCCCGTGGTTGCCTTGAGCCCGAAGGTACTTGGTTGTCCTGTGAAACATCAGCCGAAACAGTAAGTATTAATTTAATGGAAGCTCGAGCGTTAATTGTTACCGACCGATCGGACCTTGCAGAAAGCCGTTTAATCATAGGTATGGCAGAAGCTGGCTTACCGTTGACTCTGTTGGCAAATGACACAGGAAAAAACTATAGCGCTTTTATTGATGGGGGGGTAGATGTTAGGCCGCTTCAACTAAAAGGTCGCTTTGATCGCGGCGGAACGGCTGTTATTCGAGAGGTGCTGAAGGCTGCCTCATACACGGTAATCTATGCATTTAACCCTAGGGCATTGGCTTGTGCACTGCGGGCAAGCAAGGGCTTTGATGTAAAGGTGATGGCTTATCGTGGGGTGATCGGTAACTTGGGGCTTCTCAAGCCGGAGTCTTGGACTACCTTTCTTCACCCTCGTTTAGATCGTGTTGTCTGCGTGTCTAAAGCGGTTCAACGTTACGTAGAATCGGTTGGGAAGCTGCCTTTCACAGGAAACTCGCGTAAAGCAGTCACAATCTATAAAGGCCATGACCTGTCTTGGTACGATACTCCTCCAGCCAGCTTAAGTGCGTTCCAATTTCCAGAAAATGCTTTCGTTGTCAGTTGCATCGGACGGGATAGACCGGGTAAAGGATTCTCAACGCTCATTGAAGCAATGGATCTGGTGCCGGATAGTTGCCAGCTACATCTTCTCCTCGTAGGCGATTTAGAAAAGAATGCGGAATTAGTCGCGCAGGTGAAAGCGTGTCGGCATAGTGAGCGCATTCGCTTTTCAGGTTACAGAACAGACGCTCCTCAAGTCGCTGGCGCGACCCATGCGCTGGTACTACCTTCCGAAAGCGAAGGCCTACCAAGAGTGGTGATTGAAGCAATGGCTTATCGCCGGCCGGTTGTCGTCACTCAGGCGGGAGGGATGCCGGAACTGGTTACCAATGGCGTTGAAGGCTATGTTGTTCCCACGCGAGATCCGAAGGCCTTGGCCGATGCATTGGTGAGACTTTCGAGTAACGTTGATCAAGCAAAGCGGATGGGCGAGCGGGGGCGTATGCGTATCGAAATGGATTTTTCTCTCGAAATGACAGTTAGCAACACAATTCAGCTGATCCGTGAACTCACTAATGAGTTGATCTAATGCGACGTTATCTTTTCTTTGTAAATCAGTCCTATTCATATTCGATCCTGAGGCCCTTGCAAGACGAGATTCGTAAACGAGGAGGAGAGGTGGCGTGGTTTATAGCGGGGTGTAGCGCTAGTCCCCTTTTACCAACGGAGCTTCGACTCAACTCTGTTTCCGATGTTGTGGCATTCCAACCGGAGGCTGTTTTTGCGCCTGGCGATTGGGTGCCCCCCTCGTTTCCGGGACTCAAAGTGAAAGTTTTTCACGGCTTTCCCATCAACAAAAGGGGGATGGATCCATCGCGCCAATCCCACTATCGGATTCGTGGTTGGTTTGATTTGTATTGCACCATGGCGGAAGTGGATACGCAGCAGTTCGGGCTGAGGGCAAAGGAACATCCTCATTTTGTTGTCCGTAAAACCGGTTGGCCGAAGCTGGATAGTATTATTCGTCCGGCTGCGAATGTTAGGAAAGCGACATTGTTTCCAGGTTCTGATCTGCCGGTCGTTTTTTACGCATCTACATTCACCAGGGACGTGACATCTGCTCCTGACCTGGTCAAAACGATCTCGCAAATGCGTGATTCGGGTCGATGGAATTTCATCGTCACGCTACATCCCAAAATGTGTGAAAATGTGGTGGTTCAGTACCGCGAGCTAGCTAATGAACGCTTGGTGTTTATTGAAAGTACTGATGATTTCGTTCCTTACATGCGCGTTGCAGATGTCATGCTGTGCGATACATCGTCTATCATGTATGAGTTCATGGCGCTAGACATTCCTGTGGTTACTTATCGGACTAAAATACCCGGCCCTCAAGTGATTGATATTGAGCGGCCTGAAGAAGTTGAAGCGGCATTGCAGCTGGCGCTAAAGCGCGAGCCAGAGTTGCTAAAGGCTATGCGCCAGTATTTTGGGAGGCTTCATAGCTTTGCGGATGGGTGTTCGTCTGCTCGTGTTCTTGATGCTGTAGAAGAGATGCTGGAAACTCCAGTGCCACTTAAGAAAAAACCGTTGAATATCCTGCGTCGTATCAAGCTGTGGCAAAAATTTCGTGGTGAGTTGAAGAAGCAAGGGGCACTCGATAGACAAAGCGCTAGTAAGTGACTGACGCTTTGTCTTGGGCGCTATTTTTTTGAAGACTCTGTTCGGGTTAATGTCCAGAGCCCAGCGTATTTGTTAAAAGAGCCTTGCGCGTAGGTAACAGCTACCAGAAAGCCCACAGCTCCATCCAAAAAGCCCGCGCGAATAAAATAGACGTGCACAAACGTTAGGATCCCTCGGAAACTTGGGTAGATAAGCGTTCGTGTTCTTTTGCCTTTCCTAAATTTTTCTTGTGATCCTAGCCACGCGTATTTTGCACTTTTTTCCAACGCATGCCCGAAATTCCTATGTGTATAGTGGGTGAGGCGGCCTCTGAGGGCTCTCGTTGTCCGCCCGGATGGAATTAGAATTTTTTCGTGAACCATTGCATCAGAGAAGCGGACACCATCTCTTCTGAAAAGCCGCAAAGGGGCACGGCCACTGCGCCCGAAGTCAAGTCTCGTACCGTACAGCGTTACCGCCCATGGCAGCTTGTAGGCATCTGCATCTGGGCTAGAAAGCGTGTGGTTGATCTCTTGCGCGAGTTGTGGCGTGATGCGCTCGTCGGCATCAATCGACAGAACCCAGTCGCCGGTAGCTTTCTCCAGTGCTCGTTGCTTTTGGATGCCGAAGCCGGGCCAGTCGGTGACTTCCACAATATCTGCATATTTTTGGGCGATCTCAACCGTCCGATCTGAGCTGCCGCTATCCAGTACAATAATTTCGTCGGCCACCTGTCGAGCGGATGCTAGGCACGCTTCAATATGATCCTCTTCGTTCATTGTGATGATCGTGGCGGAAACTTTGACTTTTCGGGAGCGGGTGTAAGAGGACGCTAGCTCGTTAAATAGTGCCGCCGCAATTGCAGCTACGCTCGCTAGGTAAAAAGTTAGAAATAGGCTTTGGTCAAACGTAGCCTCGGTAAGGCCGAATATAAAATAGGCAGCCGGTATCATTGCTCCAGCAGTAGCCAGGCTTCGAACGGTGTTCGAATTTCGAGGATTGGTTTGCCGTATAAATGCTACAAACGGAATGATGATTAAAAAAAGCCAGCTAAGAACACCAACCAATCCCTTGTTAGCGGCTATGTGCAGTATGTCGTTATGGGCGTGATCAGTGCAGCAAGCAAGAAATTCTGGAGAGCTGCGGGTTACGGCCGCCTCGTGGTAGCCGGCTAGTCCGGAACCTAAAAGCGGGTACTCTGCAAATACTTTTGTTGCGGTCTCCCAAGCTTCAAACCGTAGCTCTATGCTGCTATCGAACTCACCTGCAAGCATGTCTTCAGCGGAATTGGTGAAGCGATCGCTTGCTAAGGTGGCGATAACTCCTAGAACAATGAGTAGTGCGGCATAGGGAAGCCGAGCTGGCTTCGGGACCAATAACATCGCCAGCAACAAGAGAACGGGCAGAGCTAGCAGATTGCTGCGTGTTTGGCTTAGTAGGGCTACGTAGAACGCGCCAGCGGCAAGAACAATGATGGTTGTGCCGAAACCGCGCTGATGGTTCCGCAAAAGAAAGAGGCCCGATACCCCGCCAATGGCCGAGAGCAAAAGGGCCAGATTTCCAAACTGTATCGGGTTGATGGCTGCGCCGAACCGCTCCTGCAGGAAGCTCATCGAGGGAAGAGGGCTGGCCAGCGTGTAATAGGCGAAAAGGGCGAGGATCATCAGACAAGAGCCGCCGAAGATAGTGAACAGTTGCTTTGCACGTATACCTGATGCAGTCAGAGCAATGATTAAGGGCCAGAAAAGAATAAATCGGGCATGGGTTCCGAAGGTCTTCGCCCCCTCATAAGAAAAACCTTCGATGGTCCAGCTTATAAAGCTGGAAAGAACAAAAAACCAGAACCCGAAATGGATTAGGCGTAGCTCCTTTGGGGTATCCCATTCGTGTTTTTTTAGGGTACCTTTTTGAATCAGGTAAATACCGAGGACTGCGAGCGCTAAGATGCTGGCGGCAAGCAGGCTAGAGGATGCGAGCGCTCCCGCTAATCCTGTGAACAAGAGGGCTGGGGCGATAGAGTGATGACACGTCATTATTAACAGGTCCGATCAGGATAATACGGGTTCGGATTTCCAGGCGGCCGGTGCCTCAGCCTCTTATACTCCCATTGATACTGAGCTGGTGCCATCCGGACGACTTTCTCTACTGATTTGTTGAGAGCTGTTGCTGCCGCAATGGCGTCGGGATCGCCGTTGCCGGGCTCTGCCTCTTCGACGACGATGCGGAATCCCCGGCCTTGCGGGAGCCGCTCGGCGAAGGCTACCAGAACGTTGGCGCCCGTTTTAAGCATGAGTTTATTGACCAGCGTCATCGTACGCACTTCCATTCCGAAAAAAGGCGCGTAGGCGTTGGTTTTGCCCCGCGGCGACTGGTCGGGGAGAATTCCTGCTACGCCGCCTTCTTTGAGAATGCCCATCAGCCTGAGTAAACCCCGGCGGTCGCCGCGCACCAACTCGGAGCCAACGCGGCCCCTAACTCGGATCATATAATCCTCAAATTCTTTAATGTGCGGGGGGCTATAAAGCGAGGCCATTTTATAGCGAGACGAGAACAGTAAGCCGACCAACTCCCAATTGCCAATGTGGGGTGCCAGCAAGATCAGGCCTTTGCCGGAGGCCAGCGCTTCATCTACCAGCTCCAACCCTCTGGTTTCCTTGATCAGCCCCAGGCACTTATCTACCGGCCACTCCCACATTAGCGGGATTTCTGCGGCGGTCATGCCGGTGTGCGCCATGGAATCTTTGGACAGCTGGCGTTGCTCCGCCGAAGACAATTCGGGTAGGCAGATGCGAATGTTGGTGTCGGTCGTCTTGCGTGACCTGCCATTCATGGCCCAGCCCAGCGCACCAAGCCATTTGCCGATAAATTGAGCGGCCCGCAAAGGCAAAAAACTCACGAGCCTTAAAATGCCCGCGATCATAAAGTACTTCAGTTTGCTCATGACCTGCCGTACCGATCCTCGTAGCGTACGATGTCGTCTTCACCCAAATAGGAGCCGGACTGAACTTCGATTAATTCGAGGTCGATGACACCAGGATTTTCCAGTGAGTGGACCTGGCCAACCGGAATGAAGGTGGACTGGTTTTCCGTCACCAAGTAAGTCTTTTCGCCATTGGTCACTTTGGCGGTACCGCTCACCACGATCCAGTGTTCCGCGCGGTGATGGTGCATTTGAACGGACAGCTTTGCGCCGGGTTTCACTGTAATGCGTTTGACCTGGTAACGCTCACCGCTGTCAATGGAGTCGTAGACGCCCCACGGACGGTAAACTTCCCGGTGGTTGATGTGCTCATTACGGCCTTCGTTTTTCAGTTTCTCGACGATCTTTTTAACGTCTTGCACCTTGTCTTTGTGGGCAACCAGCAGGGCGTCTTTGGTTTCGATAATCACCAGATCACTCACACCGACCGTAGCGATCAAGCGGTTTTCTGAGCGAGCCAGGGTGCTGGTGGTGTCGTGGGCAATCACATCGCCCAGCAAGCTGTTGCCGTTGGCATCTTTCTCGGACACGTCCCACAGGGCAGACCAGGAGCCAATGTCACTCCAGCCCGCATCTAACGCAACAACTGCCGCATTCTGGGTTTTCTCCATCACCGCATAATCGATGGAATCTTCAGGGCATTCGGCGAATATTGCCTCGTTAACCCGTGTGAAGTGGAGATCCTCGTTGGCATCTTCAACCGCTGCCTGGCAAATCGATAGAATATCAGGGCGGTGCTTTTCTAGCTCTGCAAGGTACTGGCGTGCGCCAAACATAAACATGCCGCTGTTCCACAGGTAGTCACCGGATGCCAGATAGTCTTGTGCCGTGGCCAGGTCGGGCTTTTCCACGAAACGATCGACACTGAAGCAGCTGTCTTCAAGCTCTTTTCCTTGTTCGATGTAGCCGTAACCGGTTTCTGCGTGGCTGGGAACAATGCCGAAGGTGACGAGTTTTCCCTGCCGTGCCAGAGGAATCGCCTTCTGGATGCCTTGCTGGAAAGCTGCAACGTCCTGGATCAAATGATCTGCGGCCAATACCAGCATTAGTGGGTCGTCGGCACTGTCATCGATAGCCTTCACCAGTTGCAGGGCTGCAAGGGCAATCGCCGGTGCGGTATTACGCCCGCATGGCTCCAGGATAATGCGTGCATCGTTATAACCCGCCTGCCGCATCTGTTCGGCCGCCAGAAACCGGTGGTCTTCGTTGCAGATCAGAAGTGGGTCTGCAGACTCCATACCGTCCAAACGGGCCACAGTGAGCTGCAACATCGACAAATGATCATCCGTCAGCTTGAGGAACTGCTTCGGATTCAATTGCCTGGACAAAGGCCATAGGCGAGAGCCGGTGCCGCCGGCCATGATGACAGGATGAATCATGTGTGCACTCCGCGCGATTAACTGTTGAACAGTTTCGTTTATATTCAAAGTGGGCAATATACTAACATGCTGGCCTAGTGCGGTTTATCTTAAGGCTTGGAAATCTTCCCACGATAGGCCCTCATTGCTTTGTTCCCAGGCCAGTCTTTTCCTGAATCGTTCGATTTTTCGGGAAATGTAACGTGAACTCCAGCCGGGCACGAAATCCAATGCTTGCGGGATGGTTGGTGCGCCCAGCCCGTCAACCAGAAAAAGGCGAGGGTGATCGAATCGATCTGAAACCACCAAGTTATGCGGGAGCAGATTTCGGGTCAGAATCTTGGTTTGCCGCATCCACGACAGAAACTCTTCGATGCCCTGGTGCAACTCAGGAGTAAGACCTTGTTCTTTGATCAGTCGCTCCAGAGTCGGTGCAATGTTGCCGTCAGCACAGCGTATCAGCTCACTTTCATTGGCTTTGCCCAGTGAGGTTTGAACACTGCCATAGAATTTGGGCAGATGTGCCCAGGCCGATCCTTCATCGTTTTGCTCCAAGCATTGTTGGATAGCGCGCTGGTGGTGAGCCCGGATTTCCTGAGCGTTATCGTTGAGTCGCTTTTTTCCAAGTAGTCGTTTTGCCGGTGATTGTCGTTCGAAGCGCGCGGCTATATTTTGCGGTCGAATGACTTTCAGGCACCGGTTTGGATCTAGCGGATGGGTATAGCACTTCCGGTTGGAACCCTGCGCAAAGGGCTGTTGGTTTGAAAGGTTGAGCATCTTTTTAGTTTTTTGCGACGCAAAACGGGGTGTCTCAGTATGGTTTTTCATTTATTCCGACGCTCCGAATCTGATTGAACAAACGCCTCTGAAGCTTTCCGGTAAACCGCGACCGTATTCGTCGCCATGGCGGACAACGACAGTTTTTCGTAGGCGAAGGCTCTTGCTTCGGTTTGCTCCTCAGATACAGACTGTAAATCCAGATTCAGTAGCCTTGAAAACTCTGTTGGATTGCGGCCTTGAAGGATATGAGATTTGGGCAGAACTTCATTGGCAATCGGGACGTTGGTGGAAACAACAGGCTTGCCAAGCAGAAGCGCCTCTGCGCAGACATAGGAAAATCCTTCTCGCTGCGAGCTGATCACGACACCATCGGCGGCGGCCATGAGCGAGGGAATGTCTGTGCGGAATCCCAAAAGCTTAACCTTGCCAGCTTGACCTGTGGCGTCGATGAGCGATTGGAGTCGTTGATGTTCCGGGCCGTCGCCCGCTATCAACAAAGTGCCTTGGCAAAACTGAAAAGCATCAATCAGAAAGTCAAAACCCTTCACCGGTGCGAGGCGTCCAACCGCCAGCCACACCGGACTGATTGGTTTTCCGGGTAGCCTTGCAGGAGCGGGATGAGGCACTGATGTGCCGTTGAAGACCACCGTAACTTCGGGTTGGTTAATATCGTATGCAAGAGCCCGGCTGACCGCGATCAACTGATCAAAAGCACCGGTTTTCGGGTAGCGTGACTTGAAGCCGTGGAGGCTGGCCACGCGAGCGTGATTCCTGATGAACGGCGCGAGCCTCTGCAGGACAGATGCCGCTTTGGAGCCTTGGGCATGAAGGATTTGGTAATCTCCTTGCCGAATAATTCTCAAGATTGTCATCAGTAACGGGATGGAGTTCCGTGACCGTTGCGCGTTCACGGGAATGCGGCGAACGCCCCCCATAGGCGCGAGGTGCTGCGGCGCAGCCGCTATAGAAACGCAATGGCCTAGATCAGTGAGTGCGGAGGCCAGTTCTCTGGAGTGCTTTTCAAGACCGCCAATTCCGGGGTTGTCTGAAAGCATCAGCATTAAAACTTTCATCGCAGGTGAATATCTTTTTGCGCGAGAACGTTTTCGTAGACCTTCAGTGTGCCTTCCGTCTGCGCCCGCAACAAAAAACGTTCGGGTAGCTCAACGTCCTGCTTTGGTTTATCGAGGAGACTGAGAACGGTGTGCGCGAAAGCCAGCGTATCATCCGGTGTGACCAATCCCTCTTGGAAGCAGGCCTGAAGCGTTTCTGCTGCGCCGCCGCGATTGTAGGCGACCACTGGTGTGCCTGAGGCCAGAGCTTCTGTCACCGTGCGGCCGAAAGGTTCCGGCTTGGTCGACATGTGGCAGACCACATCCGCCAACAAATACAGGTTGGTCATGTCGTTGCGCTGGCCAAGGAACGAAACCTGATCGGTCAGGTTTAGCCGGCTTCGTTCGGTTTCCAGCTCTTGTAAAAAACGTTCCTTCCCGGGCTCCGCCCCGCCCACAATGATGCCGTGGCAATCGGGGCGGTTGCGCACGATCGTTTCCATGGCTTTCAGAAAATCCAGCTGACCTTTCCAGCGGGAAATTCGACCTGGCATCATGATGATCTTTTTGTTTTCAAGCTGTGGGTATCGTGACAGTAAAATCTCACGCCATTGTTCGTTAATCGCGCGCTGGCGGAAGGCGTCAATATCGACTCCGCGTTGAATCACGGTCAACTTGTCTTCTGGTACCTGGAAGTTGTTCAGGACGTAGTCGTTCACGCAGTTGGAGACGGCAATGACGTGATCCGCTTTCGCCATCACCGCGCTGTAGGGATTCACCGAGTACATACCGTGAAACGTTGAGACGACAGCCGGGCGTTCGCTTGCAGGCAGCGACTTCATAGCCAGATGAACGATCCACGCAGGCATACGGGAGCGAACGTGCACGATATCCGGTTTGAGGCTCTGCAACAGTTGTCGCATCGGTAGAATCTGGCCAAAAGATGCAGGAGTCTTGCGGTGAATCGGCATATAAAGGTGTGTGGAACCTTGGCCGCGAACCTGTTCTGCCATTGGCCCGCCGTTTGAAACCACGAAAGATTCGTGGCCTCGCTTGACCAGCTCGGCCGCAAATTCCACTGTACCCCTTTCAACACCGCCGCTGTATAGCGCTGGGAGTGCCTGAAGTATTCTCAATGCAACGCCTCCTTGTTGGCGACCTGAGATAGGCTTTTGAAACGTTGGATCAGCCAACGCGCAGCACGGTCCGCCTCCCAAAGCCGCACGTGATGCTCGGGATGTTCCGTCATGACACGGCTATGATCTTGCCAAAAGTAAACCCAACCTTGTTCGGCGAGTCGATGAATGCCGTTGGCGACTCGGCTGTTCGATCGGGCAGGTAGGTTCAGCAAGCCGGTTGGTACCCCGGAAGTGGCGGCTTCACTAACCATGGAGACGCTGTCCGGAGTCACCCAGACAGCCCGGGATCCGGCCAGTTGGTGATTCAACCAGTTTTCATGGGTTTGTGCATGGCTCAGGAAGGTTACCTTTGTCGTCTGAAGGTCGTTTAGCTTGCTTGTGAGGGCTGCAGGAGTGCGACGAGAATCACTGATAGTCCATCGCCATTCAGGGTAACGGTCGATCAAGTCGGTAATCTCGGAGAAAACGGCATCGTCGTCCCAGTCAAAATGAGGGGACGGGCCGCCAATCAAAATAAGGGCCTCGGGTTTGCTGGTCAACTGGGCCATTGGAGTGACGGCGTTGATGACGCCCTCGGTAACCAGTGTCCTGCGCGATGGTTTTGTCTTGTCGTGGGCGGGAATAATAGCAGCATCTACCCAGGCGAGCGGGAATGCCGGCTTCATCAAAACCACCGTGGAAGCTTTACGCCGAAAAGCCAGCAGCAACCGGTGCGAACCCGAACCCGCAGCAACAATCATAACGGGCGCCGGCAGCGAAGTGTCCAACGCGGGTGCCACGCCCAGAAGTGCGCGCCAGAGCGGCACTGAATAATCGGCCGCGTTAACCCAATGAATGCTGGCGCCGGTGAGCACCCGCAAGCGGTTGCCCAGCCCTTTAAGCTGGTTTTTGTGCCCTGGCTTGTTGTCAGTAATCAGCCAGATTGCCGGAGCCCGCGTGTCAGGGTTCACGGGTTACCTTTTTTCTTCCGTTTTTTGTAGAAGCCCGGATCCTCTTTTGAGGGGCGGGTTTTAAACCGGCGATGCATCCACAGATATTGGTCCGGAGCCTTTCGGATTTCCTGTTCTATGATGGCATTAATGCGGGTGGCGTCATCCAGATCGTTGCCGCTGGGGAAGTTTTCCAGAGCCGGGTGGAAGTAGATGTCGTAGCCCGGTTTATCTTCACGGCGGAAGTGACTGAAAGGCACAACCCGGCATTTGCTGCGGTCTGCGATTCGGGATGTGGCAGTAATGGTGCCGGTGGGAATGCCGAAGAAGGGGGCGAAGACTATGTCTTTGCGGCCATAATCCTGATCGGTAGCGTACCAGACAGCGTGATTTTTCTTCAGGCTTCGGAACAGGCCACGCAGGTCTTTGGAGGATAAAACCGTTCCGTACCGGCGGCCCCGCGCTCGTGTCATCACCGCGTTGGTCAGCGGGTTGTTGTGGTCTCGCTGCATCACGTCGGCATCAATAAACTCGGTGACCAGGCTGCCGCCAAGATCGAGGGTGCTGTAATGGCCCCCTAATAGCAGCACGCCATGGCCCTCGTCCATGGCCTTTTCAAAGTGCTCGAGCCCGTGCACTTGGGTGATGCCGGTGAGTTTTTTGGGGTCGCGGAACCAGGCAATACCCAGTTCCATCAAACCGATGCCATTGGCGATAAACGATTTTCGGACGAGTTCTGCTTGTTCTGCTTCCGACAATTCGGGAAAGCAAAGTTGGATGTTTACTTCGGTGATGTGTCGGCGGCTCTTCGCCAGTTTCCACGCCAGCAAGCCCGCGATCTTGCCCAGCCACCACTGAAAACGAATGGGCAATTGGGCAAACAGCCACATAATCGATAGGCCTAGCCAGGTTGGCCACCAACGAGGATGGCGGTAAGCTGAGTAATCGGTGTTTCTGGGTTGTTTGCGGTACTTCTTGTTCAAAATAATGAATCCTGAATCGACAAACGTGACGCCCGAGGGCAAGATGCAGCCACTCGACAAATTTCGCTCTATGATAACGCACTGTTTTGCCGGGAGTCCTGCGTGTTTCATTTTCTCTATTCCCAGCTGATCCGGCTGGTTCTGCCCTTTATCCTGATTCGGCTTTGGTGGCAGGGCCGGAAAGCGCCCGCCTTGCGCAAGGATTGGCAGCATCGCCTTGGTGTGGTTCCGGAAATGTCCGGGCCGGTGATCTGGGTTCATGCTGTATCGGTGGGTGAAACCATCGCCGCAGGACCGTTGGTTCGAAGGCTCCTGGCAAAGGAATTGGGCGCAACCATACTGATGACCGCCATGACCGACACGGGGTTGGCTCAGGCGCGCAAGATGTTCGGGGACAAGGTCGCTTATGCGTACGCCCCTTACGACACCCCCGGTGCAATTCGGCGATTCCTGCGCCGCGTGAACCCCGGCATCCTTGTTATTCTCGAAACCGAAATTTGGCCCAATATGATCCGTCAGTGCCGGCGGGGCCGGGTGCCGGTGTTCCTGATCAATGCCCGTTTGTCTGAACGTTCAGCGCAAGGCTACGAGAAGGTAAAAGGGCTGGCGGCGCCTGTGATGAAGAGCATCAGCTGGGTGGCGGCTCAGGCAGAGCCTGATGCAGAGCGTTTTCGACGCATTGGTGTTGCAGCGGATCGGGTCGAAGTTACGGGCAGTGTAAAGTTTGATGTGGATATCCCAGACGATGTCCGGAAAGCCTCCGACGCCGCCCGAAAATCACTTGAGGGCCGTAAAGTCTGGATTGCCGGCAGTACTCACAGTGGTGAAGACGAGCAATTATTGAGTGCCCACCAGCGTATTCTTGAACAGCACCCTGACGCATTGTTGATTATCGTGCCCCGGCACCCTGAGCGCTTCGACACGGTAGCAGCCATGGCCGAAGAAAAGGGCTTTCGGGTAGCCCGTCGGTCCCGCAATGAAAGTCCGAAGCAGGCACAGGTCTACCTTGGCGATACCATGGGCGAGCTGATGATGCTGTACGGCGCCAGTGATATCGCCTTTGTTGGTGGCTCATTGATTGAGCGCGGCGGACACAACCCGCTGGAGCCGGCTGCTTGGGGGATGCCGGTGTTTTCCGGACCTCACGTTTTCAACTTTGAAACCATTTTTGATCGGCTGACTGCTGAACAGGGCGTGCAAATAGTTGATGGCTGTCAGGGGCTGGCGCAGGCTGTCAGTCGGTTAATGGCGGATGACAAGGAGTGCAAAGCTTATGGAGAAAGAGCGCTGGCCGTCGTCAATAATAATCGCGGTGCGCTGGATAAGGTGGTCGAAGGAATCATCGAAAGGGTGTAATACCCGAGCCCTACTGCGGCCCGGGTATACGTCATAACCGGCGGAAATTACTCGCTGGGATCTTCCAGAGTTTTGCCGTCGCTTGCCATTGCTTCAATACCGCGGGCACCTTCACTGAGCCAGTTGTTAAGCTCAATCAGATCCTGCGGGCTGAGCGTTCCGGCTGCCTGCTTCAACTGCAGTGAATTGATCACGTAGTCATAACGGGCATTGGCGTAATCCCGCAGCGCCACGTAGAAAGCACGCTCGGCATCCAGCACTTCCACAATGTTCCGTGTACCCACATCGTAACCGGCCCGCGTTGCATCCAGAGCACTGCGGCGGGAGATGATGGTCTGTTCAAGCGCAGAGGCGGTTTCCACGTTGTTGTTGATGGTCAGGAACAAGCTGCGCGTGTTTACCTGAACATCCCGGCGAACCGTGTTCAGATCCTGCTCGGCCACGGTGACCAATGAGCGTTGCTGACGCACACCCGCTTGGGTTCCGCCGCCCATATACAGTGGAACGTTCAGCTTGAGCCCAATCACTCCTTGCGTGCCTTCCTGCTGCGGAACCTTGGCATTTTCAAGCTCGGTTTCGCCGTAGGAAGCAACCAGATCAAGCGTTGGCATATGGCCGGCTTTGGCAACTTTCAGATTGGCTTCGCTGGCGTTAAGCTGATGCATAGCTGCCTGAATAGACCAGTTCTGCTCCAGAGCGGTGGCTTCCCAGGATGCCGGGTCCATCGGGTCGGGGCGGCCTAACGGGAAGTTTTCCCGCAGATTCTCCAAGTCTGCAGCATACTCGCCCGTCAGGCGGGCAAGTTGTTCGCGAGCCACATTCAACTGGTTCTCGGCGGCAATGCGCAGACTTTTGCTGTCGTCGTAGCTGGCACGACCTTCATACACTTCGGTGATGGCAATCAGCCCAACGTCATAGCGTTCCTGTGCTTGCTCGAACTGGCGTTGAATGGCCGCTTCGGTGGCTTGAGCAGTGGTCACGGTATCTTGGGCGCGCAATACGTTGAAGTAAGCAGTGGCCACATCAAGAATTAATTGCTGCTGCGCCAGGTTGTATTGGGCCTGTGCGGCGTCGGTCTGGAACTTACTGGCGTCGTAGCGGAACCAGCTATCTGCCCGGAAGATCGGCTGAGTGAGTTGTACGCCGTAGTTCAGGGATTTGTAGCTATCGCTGCCCTGGCCGTTATCCGCATCGAAGTCGATGTGGTTCGCGTCGGCATAAGCACCGATCTGCGGCAGCAAGGCACTTTTGCTTACGTCACTGGCGGCTTGCTGGGATTGGAATCTTGCCATGGCCGAAGCAATGCCCGAGTCGTAAGACAGCGCCTTTTCGTAGGTCTCCATCAAATCCAGAGAGAACGCAGGCTGAGCTGCAAGCAGGGCGATCAGTCCTGGAAGTAAGCGTTTTTTCATTGTATCTCCTGACAAACTGTCTCCGGGCATCCGTGATCTGGATACAAGGGTCGGAAGGCCATCGTGTCGAAAGCTAATGCGACAGTATGGGCCAAAAGTATCGGTGGCACATTATGGACAATAATGTGCCCCGTCTCTACACTTGAGATGCTCACACATTGTGTGGGCAACGAATTCTATCTTCGCGTCTTGACGGGGTGCTGAATCGCCACAAATCGGTGATAGGCTGAGATTGCAACGCAGAACCCGCGACCTGATCCGGATAATACCGGCGTAGGGATTAAGACCGCACGAACAGTGCCAAGCAGCCCCAAAAGGCGTTTTGGCAGTGCTCCGTCATGCGCGACCTGACACCTCAGATATCCTGGGAGCAGACATGACGGACATACCAGCATACCTCAGCGACTCCGCAAAAGTGGATTCGGCAGCAATCAAACCATTACCAAGCTCACGAAAAATCTACGTGCAGGGTAGCCGAGCCGACATTCGGGTGCCAATGCGGGAAATTACGGTGGGCGATACCCCGACTGAAATGGGCGGTGAAAAAAATCCGCCGGTGCTGGTGTATGACACGTCTGGCCCCTACACTGACCCGGAAGCAATTATCGACCTGCGCAAAGGTCTGGCGCCGGTTCGTGCCAACTGGATTGCCGAACGTGGCGATGTCGAACAACTGGATGGCTACACCTCCGAGTTCACCCGCCGCCGCATGAAAGATCCACTTCTGGATCCGCTTCGTTTTATGGACGAGCGAAAGCCCCTTAAGGCGAAGCCTGGCAAGAATGTCACTCAGATGCACTACGCCCGCCAAGGCATCATCACCCCGGAAATGGAATACATCGCCATTCGGGAGAACCTGAAGCTTCAAGAGGCCCGTGAGCAGGGATTGGTGGATGATCAGCATCCGGGCCAGTCGTTCGGTGCCAGCATCCCGGCGGAAATCACACCGGAATTCGTTCGGGAAGAGGTAGCCCGCGGTCGCGCGATTATCCCTGCCAACATCAACCATCCCGAGACTGAACCGATGATCATCGGCCGGAACTTTCTGGTAAAGATCAACGGCAATATCGGCAACTCCGCGGTTACATCTTCCATTGAGGAAGAAGTCGAGAAGCTCACCTGGGGCATTCGCTGGGGCTCCGATACCGTGATGGATTTGTCCACAGGCAAAAACATCCACGAAACCCGTGAATGGATCATCCGGAACTCTCCGGTTCCCATCGGCACTGTACCTATCTACCAGGCACTGGAAAAAGTCGGCGGCGTTGCCGAAGACCTGACTTGGGAAATCTTCCGGGATACGTTGATTGAACAGGCCGAGCAGGGTGTGGATTACTTCACTATCCATGCCGGCGTGCGTCTGCACCACGTGCCACTCACGGCCAAGCGTACCACCGGCATCGTCTCCCGCGGTGGTTCCATCATGGCCAAATGGTGCCTGGCGCACCATAAAGAGAGCTTCCTGTACGAACACTTCGAAGACATCTGCGAAATCATGAAGGCTTACGATGTGTCCTTCAGTCTGGGCGATGGCCTGCGCCCCGGTTCCATCGCCGATGCCAACGACGAAGCCCAGTTTGGTGAGCTGGAAACCTTGGGCGAACTCACCAAAATTGCCTGGAAGCACGACGTGCAATGCATGATCGAAGGTCCCGGCCACGTACCGATGCACTTGATCAAAGAGAACATGGACAAGCAGCTGGAGTGCTGTGACGAAGCGCCGTTCTACACGCTTGGACCACTGACCACAGACATCGCGCCGGGCTATGACCACATTACCTCGGGTATTGGTGCGGCAATGATCGGCTGGTTTGGTTGTGCCATGCTTTGTTACGTCACCCCGAAAGAGCATTTGGGCTTGCCCAACAAAGACGATGTAAAAACCGGCATCATCACCTACAAAATCGCCGCCCACGCGGCTGACTTGGCGAAAGGCCATCCGGGTGCGCAGATCCGTGACAATGCGTTGTCTAAGGCACGATTCGAGTTCCGTTGGGAAGACCAGTTTAACCTGGCGCTGGACCCGGACACGGCGAGGGAGTTCCACGATGAAACCTTGCCGAAAGACTCAGCCAAAGTGGCACACTTCTGCTCAATGTGCGGGCCGAAGTTCTGCTCCATGAAGATCTCGCAGGAAGTAAGGGATTACGCAGCAGAGCAGGGCATGGATGAGGTGAGTGCCATCGACGCAGGCATGCAGGAGAAATCCCGCGAGTTTGTGGAATCCGGCTCTAAGCTTTACGACAAGGTCTGACTTTGGTGCTTTACGTCTCCTAGCCTGTTGGCTGGGAGATGTGAGCTGGGGTGGTGGGGCGGTTCAGAAAACGCTCGAGCCATCCGTGGGCGCTTCTGCTCCGCCATCCATGGCTCCGCAAATTTCTGAACCGCCCCACCACCCCAGCTCAATTAAGCTTCTGGAGAATTATCGGGAAAGGCTTTTTAGTGTTACGAACTGCGCGGAGTCAGCGGCAGGCCTTGGGACAGGCATTCCAAAAATGTGCGCAGCCAGGGATGGCGGAGCAGAAGCGCCACAGGGGTTCGGCCGAGCGCTTATGAAGCAACGCTTCATGCGACAGCCGAACGACCGCAATCTGCGATTGCGGACCGGACCCCGGAGGGGTGCCGCAGGAGCGGTTTTTGGAATGCCTGTCCCAAGGCCTGCCTAACACCAAGCATGCAGGCTAGTGCGGTAACTTGCAGCATCCCCACAATAACGGCTATCGTTCAAAACCGATTACCAAACCGGAAGAACCGATGCCGAAACCGTTCCAGTTCACAGCCAACGACGTCAAAATCGAAAAACGCGAAACCGTCTTCCAGGGTTTTTTCCGCATGGACAAGCTCTGGCTGACCCATCCGCGCTTTGATGGCCGTGAAATGCCCACCTTCACCCGCGAGCTCTTCATACGCGGCGATGCCACCTGCGTACTGCCCTATGATCCGGAACGGGACGAAGTCGTATTACTTGAACAATTCCGGCTCGGCGCACTGGGGCGTAACCAATCCCCCTGGTTGCTCGAGCTGGTGGCGGGCATGAACGAAGAGGGCGAAAGCCCGGAAGACGTTGCGCAGCGTGAAGGCCAGGAAGAAGCCGGATTGAGCTTTAGCCGATTGGATAAAATCTGTGACTACATGGCATCGCCCGGCGGCACCACTGAAATGATTCACCTCTATTGTGGACAAGTCAGCACAGCCGGCGCTGGAGGTGTTTTTGGCGTTGAACACGAGCATGAAGACATTCTCTCCCATGTGGTTTCTGCAGAAGAAACCTTCGCCATGATCGCCGATGGCCGGATCAACAACGCGGCTGCCATCATTGCTATTCAGTGGTTGCAATTGAATCGGGACCGGTTGAGAAAGGAGTGGCGATCATGACCGAATGGGTAAAGCGACCAAAGCGATACGTTCCCGACCTGCGCCAGCTCGGTGCGTTGTGTGATGGCAACTACCACCGTCTGCGTAAGTTGAGGCAGCTCGCTACGGATGACGAAGCCGTATGTGAAATCGAACTGCATCGGGAAGACCAGTATCTCGGCCGGGTTCGCATTGACCGTCTGCAAACCGCAAGGTTCACTGAAACCTTGTTGCTAGAGCAGGTGCATAACAGTGGCCGCTGGCTCAACAATCCGAAAATGACCGTGCGTGTGTATCACGATGCGACCATGGCGGAGGTGATCAGTTGTTATCGCCACCGACACATTGCCCCCGTTAACGATTACCCCAATCGCTTCATGCATCACCCGGATGAAAAGGTCCAGATCAACGGTTTTCTCGCCGACTGGCTGGACTACTGTTTGCGCTTCGGCCACTTGCCGTTGGAACAGGCTGCCTGGACTGCAGGGCAGGGCGGAGACTGAGCTGAATTTCTATTGCGGGCATCTTGGCCTGTGCCGTAGTTGTCAAATACTGCAAAATATCAGGCGCGATTGGCGAGAATGTGACACATGCTTAATTCGCAGCTAATGCAACGAGCGCCAGCCATCGTAAACTAAAAACAAATAACCAGTTGCAGAGACAACAGCAGGGCTTTCATGACCCATTCTGATTCCAAGCGCCCATTACGGGTGCTCCAGTTGACGGACCCTCACCTGACCGCGCAGTCAAACGGAGTCTTACTGGGTGTGAACACCCGAGACAGTTTAGCGGCCGTTATTGCGGAAGCGTTGAAGGTACACGGGCAACCCGACTTGGTATTGGCGACAGGCGATATCTCCCAAGACGCTTCGGAGGAAGCTTACCGGTATTTCGGCGAGCAGTTGAAAGCATTTGAGTGCCCTTCGCTCTGGATCGCCGGTAACCACGATGATACCCCCCTGATGAGTTCGATTGCGGCAGAGTATCAAGCCGATCAGCGTCAACGGGTGCAGGGCGGCTGGCACTTTGTCATGCTCGACTCTTCCGTTCATGGAAAGGTATTTGGTGAGTTATCAGACGAGGAGCTTGCCCACCTCGACCAGACACTTTCCGAAAAGCCTGAATTGCCAACCATGGTGTGCCTGCACCATCACCCTGTGGACATCGGTTCCGACTGGATGGAAAAAATTGGCCTTAAAACCCGCGAGGCCTTTTGGCGGATTATCGATAAACATCCGCAGGTGAAAGTTGTGCTTTGGGGGCACATTCATCAGGAGCTTCATCAACAGCGCAATGGCGTGCAATTACTCGCGACGCCGTCCACCTGCATTCAATTTACCGCTGGCGCCAGCGATTTTTCGGTAGAGCCGCGCGCGCCGGGCTATCGGTGGATTGAGCTGGATCCGTCAGGGAACGTTTCTACCGAAGTTCGCAGAGCCACTCAGTTCAAGTTCGAACTGGACGAAAGCAGCTCCGGGTATTGAGCGAAGCCAGCACCTTTGCCGTTAACCGTCAGTGTGCCAATGGAAGGCAGTTCACTGATCGGCACGGTCAGATCGCTACAATAACCACACTGTGAATACGCTTTCACAAGGATGAACCCCCTCAGTCAACGGATGACGAGCCATGAAAATAGTAAGTGCCTGGGATTTGCGTGCCGCAGATCTGCCCAGGTTGGAATCCCCGTTTTTGGCTGCCGCCAAAACCAAAAACCTGATCTCTGATCACGCACACGATGCCAACTTCAGCGACCTTGAACGCTTACTTGGTAGATCCGGTGCGTATCCCGGCGGAAGTCGCGCCTCGCGACACTACCGTGCCGCGTTAGTTGACCAGATCGTGCGTAGAATTGATGACGGTGAACTCTGGTTAGTCCATGAGGTTGTTGATGGTGCGCCCTCAGCTCCGGCGGTGTATTGGAGGAGCTCTGACGATGGGCAGGCACAGTGGGCTGTAGGTGACGGTGTAGTTAACTCCGAAATACGCAGTAGCGTGGATGCACTGAATCGACATGGCATTACACCGCAGCAGCTAGCCTCTCAAGGCATTGGAAGTGTTGGGCATCTGAGTGCCAGCCAGTTCGGTTCAGAATATCGGGAACGAAAGCAAGAAGAAGCGCGTAAACAACAATCTTCACCCCCAAATCTAATCTCGAAGTTTCCCTCGCAATACCCGGCAGCACTCGCATTATCCACAGCGCTGAATGAAGACCCCGAAACAACAAAACTCTCGCAGGAAATCCACCTTGAAGTCGGCATTTTCACAGATGGTACGTTGAATAACGCCGAGAACTCGAAAGAGCTGGAGGAGCGTGTTGCCAAGGAGTGTGTGCAGTCGTACGAGCGAGGGGAGATATCGGAGGAAGAGTGTTCATACCGTCTCTCGCTGGTACTCGGTGGAAGTTATGGGAATGCGCCCACTAACGTGGCCAAATTGGCCGATCTTTACGATCGGTCGAGCTCAACCGACTCAAACAAAACTATCCATCGACGCTCGGTATATGTGGGGGGTGTAGGTACCAAAACCGGACAGGCAGACTCCTTGTTCGGGGCCGCTACTGGGATGGGCGATACTGGAATAATTAACCAGGTCAAAGAAGCGTTCGCGGATCTAGCTAATCAGATCAGTGAGTTGTCCCTTGCGGCTCCAATTGATGTATTAAACGTTGATTTGTTTGGTTTTAGTCGAGGGGCCGCGGCGGCGCGCCATGCTGTTCATGAAATTGGTCTGCGTAAACATGGTGCGCTGGGTCGTGCTCTCGCAAAGTACCAAATTGATTGGCCGAACAAAGTGGTGATTAGGTTTATAGGGTTGTTTGATACTGTTGCGGCGGTAATCAATCCGAAGGCTCTGGACTTTGGGGCAGGCAATCATCGAAATGATCCTGTTCAGATATACCTAGACCCTACAAAGGTTGGGCATGCCGTTCAGCTAGTGGCTGAGGATGAGCACCGAGAAAACTTTGCGTTAAATAGCCTAAGAGCAGCCAACGGCAGTCTCTCGGATAATTTCCGTGAAATTAGCTTGCCAGGTGTCCATTCAGACATAGGTGGGGGCTACCCTGATACTCAGCGTGAGCAGGTGCTGATAAGCCCTCTGTATCTCGTTCCGCCGAATCGGGTGGATTGGCCAGAACAAACGATGCAATGGGATAACCTTGAAGCACTAAAGCAAGAAAAGATTGCAGAAGGATGGATTGGTTCGTTTAGTCTGCCTCCAACATCGTCCGTGGGCCGTCACTCTGCTTCCGATGCTCGTAAAGCCGAAATCGAGCCCAGTATTACCGTAGTGACGTACAGGCAAGAACACCCCGTTCCAAGAGGTAGGGTGGAACTCGGCTTGAAAATGGATAGACAAATACGGGGTGAATACTCTCGGGTGGGGCTAAAGGTGATGCATGAACTAGCGACCAAGCAGGGGGTCCCTTTCAATGCGATTGCAATGGGGGGAGATGAAAACCGACTGCCTGAAGAACTAGAGCCCGTAGCTGGCGTGATTATTGAGCAGGTCACAGAGGGGATTGATAAACCAGCGTTAACCATGGAGCACCGAAGCCTAATCAGGCAACGTTATACCCACTATTCCGCTCATTACAACCCGCTCAAGTTTGTTCTTGGGTATACACTGACTTCGCTTCGTTTAGGTCGTAATTTCAGTCCGAACGCGCCCACTGATTCCGGTGAGCGAGTCGTTTACCCCAATGTTTAAGGAACGGTTGCCTTGATTATTCGAAATCTGATGCTGATTGCTGCGTACTTGCTACTGGTTGGTTGCAGTACTTTCAAGGAAGAGAGTCCCCATTGGTATATACGCGTGGCAGCGCCTCAGCACTATGACGTGTGGGTGCTTAATTTGCATTTAGAAAAATCGGGTGAACGAAGCTGGCGTGTGCCGGTAGGTTTTTTGGGGTGTTGCTGGCAGGGCCCTTATGGGCCTAGTGGAGGAGGTGGTTCAATGGAGCCTTTTCCCAATTTAATGGCACTTCATTGGTTCTCTTTTCCTGAACAGAAGTACTACGCAATTCTGATACGAGTGCCGCCGGATTTGAAGGAGCGGATGCTAGAGCCAGCAAAACGCCTGAACCCAGACGGCACGGTTAGTTTTAAGCCCAGAAGCACTTTGGTTTTAGGATTGGCTCCCGGCGGGGAAGTTGTAGTGTGGATGATGAACCAGATTACGAATGCGGTGGAGGTGATGCGTTTATCAGCGGTTGAAGTGGAAGGTGATGTAGATGCGTTTAAAGAAGGCACAGCAGAGTATTTAAAAGAACATGGAGCTTACCTCAAAGAACACGGCGTACCCCTAGAGGGTTGGTAAATCATCACCTTCCTCATTCGTCGAAAATAAAAAAGAGGGTGCGCCGCAAGACGTACCCTCTTCGAAGTTCCATTTATGCCCGCAGCTCCTGAGCCGCGGCCACCATGGTTTCCAGCGCGGGCGTCACTTCCTCCCACTTCCGTGTTTTCAGTCCGCAATCCGGATTGATCCACAGCCGTTCCGCCGGAATCCGCTCCGCGGCGAGCTTCATCAGGTTGATGATTTGCTCTTTGTCGGGAACGTTGGGCGAGTGAATGTCGTACACCCCGGGCCCGATGTCGTTCGGGTACTCAAAGCTCTTGAAGGCATCCA
The DNA here is from genome assembly GCF_016427555.1 of Marinobacter litoralis. Lineage (GTDB taxonomy): Bacteria > Pseudomonadota > Gammaproteobacteria > Pseudomonadales > Oleiphilaceae > Marinobacter > Marinobacter litoralis_A. The sequence goes on along the minus strand of NZ_JAELVS010000006.1, from coordinate 90,012 downwards.
GCAGCTCCATGTCGGATCGTGAGGTTTCGATGGTAATCACGTCGGCATCCATACGGGCGATGGCCTCGATGATGTCGTTGAACTCCGAATAGCACATGTGCGTGTGAATCTGTGTGCTGTCCTCGACGCCGTTGGCGGCGATGCGAAAGCTGTTGATGGCCCAGTCCAGATAGGTTTCCCAGTCTGATTGGCGCAGTGGCAAGCCTTCACGCAGGGCGGCTTCGTCGATCTGAATGATACCTACGCCCGCTTTTTCCAGATCCTGCACTTCTTCGCGAATGGCCAGTGCCAGTTGCAGGCATGAATCCTTGCGGGGTTGGTCGTCCCGAACGAACGACCAGTTCAGAATGGTCACAGGCCCGGTCAGCATGCCTTTTACCGGCTTATCTGTTAGTGACTGAGCGTAACGAATCCAGTCTACGGTCATGGCTTTCGGGCGGCGGATGTCGCCGAACAGGATGGGCGGTTTAACACAGCGAGAACCGTAGGACTGAACCCAACCGAAGCGGGTAAACGCGTAGCCGTCCAGCTGCTCACCAAAGTATTCCACCATGTCGTTACGCTCGGCTTCACCGTGCACCAGAACGTCGAGGCCCAAGGCTTCCTGATTGCGAATGCAGCGTTCGATCTCTGCCTTCATTTGGGCTTCGTAATCGGCTGCTGCCAAATCGCCTTTGCGGAACTGCAAGCGGGCCTGGCGGATTTCCGGGGTTTGTGGGAACGAGCCAATGGTCGTGGTCGGGAACGCCGGTAGCTGAAGCTTCGCTTGCTGAAGCGAGATCCGTTGCGAATAAGGGCTCTTTCGGTTCCCGAGTTCTGCAGTGATCTTTGCGACGGTGGCTCGCACGTCCGGGTTGGTAACGCGGGTTGAATGGCGGCGGCTGTCGATGGCAGTCTGATTCTGTGTCAGTTGCTGTTGTACGGATTCGCGGCCTTCGTTCAGAGCGCGGGTCAGCACCTGAACCTCATCCAGCTTCTGCAGAGCAAAGGCCAGCCAGTTTTTAATTTCCGGATCCAGACCGGTTTCCTGCGACAAATCAACGGGCACGTGCAGCAAGGAACAAGACGGTGCCAGCCACAGGCGCTCGCCAAGTTTTTCGTGCACCGGCTCTAGCCAGTTCAGCGTTTTATTCAGATCGGTTTTCCAGATGTTTCGACCGCTGATAACACCCAGCGACAGCACCTTGTGCGTCGGCAGCCAATCCGCAATGCGGTTAACTTCATCCGGGGCGCTGATGGCATCCAGATGAACCCCGGCTACCGGCAGCTCGCAGGCCAGTTGCAGATTGTTGCGCAGCTCGCCAAAGTAGGTGGCCAGCAACAGCTTCGGGCGGTTCGCTTTCAGCTGGTGGTAGGCCAGGTTAAACGCGTAACGCCAGTTGGCATCCAGCTCGGTTACCAGCGCAGGCTCGTCGATTTGAACCCATTCGGCTCCGGCATCAGCGAGAATTTCCAGCAATTGTGAATAGGCAGGAAGCAGGCGCTCCAATAGATCAAGGCGATTGCTGCCGTCAGAGGTTTTGCCAAGCCACAGGTAAGTAACGGGGCCAATAATCACCGGTTTCGCTGACACGCCTTGCTGTTGTGCTTCCGCCAACTGATTGATGAGTCGCTCAGGGTTCAGCTTGAACTCAGTGTCAGCAGTGAACTCCGGCACAATGTAGTGATAGTTGGTGTCGAACCACTTGGTCATTTCGCCGGCAGCGATGGCACAGCAGGAGCTGTCGTTGGCACCGCGGCCGCGGGCGGCTCGGAAGTAGGCGTCTAATTCATTTCCTTCTTTGTCCGCGGCACGAGCTGGCAGGTTGCCCAGCGTGACAGACATGTCGAGTACTTGATCGTAGAGCGAGAAATCGCCCACAGGCACAAAGTCGAGGCCAGATTGTTGTTGCCAGTGAGTCTGGCGAAGCTCCGCGGCGGTTGCGGCCAAATCTTGTTCAGTTTTACGTCCGGCCCAGTACTGTTCCAGTGCGAATTTCAGTTCTCGTTGACCGCCGATGCGCGGAAAGCCGAGATTGTGTGTTGTCACCATGATGCTGTCCTTAGTGGTTTCTGCTGTAAGTAGGTGAGCTAGATTAGAAAGTTTCTGTAATGAATAAAAATGGTATTATCTCAACAATCTATGAGTAGAATTCACGGTTTGGGCATGATTGAGCGTAGTCACTTAGAAATATTTCGAGCGGTTGAGCGGCAGGGTTCGCTCACCGCAGCGGCCGAGCAGCTACATTTGACGCAATCCGCGTTGAGCCACGCGATTCGCAAACTGGAGCAGCAATTGGGAACCCCGGTGTGGTTGCGGGAAGGGCGGCAATTGCGCTTTACCCAGGCCGGCGAGCAACTGCTGTCGCTTGCAAACCGGCTATTGCCGCAGTTTGAACACGCGGAAATGCTGGTCGGGCAAGTGGCCAAGGGCCAGCGTGGTAGTTTGCGCGTGGGCATGGAGTGCCATCCTTGTTATCAATGGCTGCTGAAAGTGGTCGGCCCTTATCTGCAGCACTGGCCGGATGTGGATGTAGACGTGAAACAAGAATTTCAGTTTGGCGGAATGGGGGCGCTGTTCGGGCACGATATTGATTTGTTGGTGACGCCTGATCCGCTGCATCGTCCCGGTGTGTGCTTTGAGCCGGTGTTCGATTACGAGCAGGTGTTGGTGGTGGCGAGCGATCATCCATTGGCGGAAAGTGAGTGGGTAGAGCCAGAGCAGTTAGCGAGTGAAACACTGATCACCTATCCGGTGGCACCCGAGCGGCTGGATATTTTTACCCGGTTCTTTTTACCCGCCCACGCGGCCCCGGCGTTCCATAAAACGATTGAAACCACCGACATTATGCTGCAGATGGTCGCTGCGGGCCGGGGCGTGTCTGCGTTGCCACGCTGGTTGGTGGATGAATACGCGCAGAAAATGCCGATTAAGGCTTTGCGGTTAGGTGAAGAGGGCATGCCGAAGCAGATATTTCTGGGCTTCCGGGAGCGGGATCAGGAAGTGGATTATCTGGTTGCATTTATGAAGCTGGCCCGTAGCATTCGCTGGAACTAAGCTCTTCGGTTAAACTGCGCAAAAAATTTCAACAGGACACACAGATTATGAGCAATATCCCTGCGGATCTTAAATATATCGATACGCACCAGTGGGTGCGGGTTGAGGCTGATGGCACCGCTACGGTTGGTATTACCGATTTTGCCCAGGAGCAGTTGGGTGATGTGGTTTTTATCGAAGTGCCGGAAGTTGGGGCTGCGGTTAACGGCGGTGAGGAAGCGGGTGTTGCGGAGTCGGTGAAGTCGGCTTCGGATGTGTTTAGCCCGGTGACGGGTGAGGTTCTTGAGGTGAATGAGAAGCTTGAGGACGAGCCGGAGATTGTCAATGATGATCCTTATGGTGAAGGCTGGATGTTCAAGGTTAAGCTGGCGGATCAGGGCGAGCTGGACGGCTTGATGGATCCGGATGCATACGCTGAGCACGTGGCTTCAGAAGGCTAAGTCAGAAAATTGGTGCAAGCGTGTTCCCGGGGGCAGGCCTCCCGAAACACGCTCCTTCGGCACATCCATGTGACGCTTGGGCTCCGCCATCCCTGGCTCCGCACAGTTTCGTGAGGCCTGCCCCCGGAAACTCGCCCAAGCTGCGCAGTAGTCCTCAAAACGAATGTTCTCACAGGTAATTAATTAATGGATTTCCCGATTCTCTATCTGCGCAAAGGCGCAGAACGCCGTCTCCGTGCTGGCCACTTGTGGGTTTACAGTAACGAGGTGGATATCAAACGCAGCCCGTTAACCGAGTTCGAAGCCGGCGCGCAGGCTCAGTTGCGGGCGTCGAACGACAAGCCGCTGGGAACGGTTTTTGTGAACCCCCATGCGTTGATTTGTGGCCGTTTGATCAGTCGGGAACCTGCTCACGGTATGACTCCCAAACGCTTGACGGATCGGATGGAGGCGGCGCTTTCGTTGCGGGAGCGGTTGTTTGCTAAGCCGTTTTATCGCTGGGTTTTTGGTGACAGCGATGGTTTATCTGGGCTGGTGGTGGACCGATTTGATGACGTTGTGGTGGTGCAGATCTCCACCGCGGGCATGGAGCTGATGAAAGATGCCATTGTGCGGGCGGTTCAGCGTTTGGCGCATCCTCGTGTGGTGGTGTTGAAGAACGATGGCAAGATGCGCAAGGTGGAAGGACTTTCCAGCTACGTGGAATTTGCTCATGGCCCAGAGACAGACGTTTTGCGGGTTGAAGAGAACGGCGCGCAGTTTGAGGTGCCGTTGGCTGGCGGGCAGAAGACGGGGTGGTTTTACGATCACCGGATGAACCGTCAGCGGCTGCAGGCCTATGCGCCCGGTAAGCGGGTGCTGGATGTGTTCAGTTACGTGGGTGGTTGGGGTATTCAGGCCGCGTGTGCCGGTGCTTCGCAGGTGACTTGTGTAGATGCGTCATCATCCGCCGTAGATTCGGTGCATCACAACGCCAAGCTGAACGGGTTGGATAATGTGGACACCATTGAAGGCGATGCCTTTGATGCCTTGAAAGCGCTGACGGATGAGAAAGAGAAGTTCGACATCGTGGTGCTGGACCCGCCCGCGTTGATTCCGCGCCGTCGTGATCAGAAAGCCGGTGAACAGGCGTATGCCCGGTTGAATCAGCTGGGTTTGCGGCTGCTCGAGCGGGATGGATTGCTGGTTTCTGCGTCTTGCTCCATGCATTTGTCGCAGGAAAAGCTGATCGATATCATTCGCGGCAGTGGCCGCAAGATAGATCGTTTTGTGCAGTTGCTGGAGCAGGGCCATCAGGCACCGGATCATCCGGTTGTGCCCGGTATTCCTGAAACGGATTACATCAAATCTTGCTTCGTGCGTTCGCTGACCGGGTTTCTATAAAGGCGAGAGCTGCACCCAGTGTAGGTCACCGGCGGGGCAGTTTTTCCGGGATCGTCAAAATCAGGGATGATTTTGTCGAGCGTACAGGGATGTGTTCACCGCGTATCCCGGAAAAACTGCCCCGCTGGTGACCGGGCCAAGGTGCTTTAAAGCATCAGTCCCGAAGCGACATCACCGGCCAACCCTTCTCATTGGCCAGTTTCTCCAGTGTAGGGTCTGGGTCTACAGCCACCGGGTTCTGCACCAATTTCAGCAGCGGCACATCATTGTGCGAATCACTGTAAAACCAAGCACCGTCCAAAGTCTCATCGAAGGCTTCTAGCCAGTCGTTCAGGCGCACAACCTTGCCCTCCTGAAAACTCGGCGTACCCGCTACTTCCCCGGTAAACCGGCCGTTCACCAACTCCGGTTCGGTCGCAATCAGATAATCCACACCCAAAAGCTCCGCAATCGGCTCGGTAATAAACCGGTTGGTGGCGGTGATGATCATCAGGGTATGGCCCTGAGCGCGATGGTCGGCCAGCAACTTGGCGGCTTTCTCCAGCATCATCGGCCGGACTTTTTTCGCCATGAACGTTTCGCGCCAGGATTCCAGCTCATCCATAGTGTGGATAGACAACGGTTGCAGGGCAAAACGCTGGTATTCGAACACGTCCAGCTCGCCATTCAGGTACTCCTGATAGAACCGATCGTTTGCCTGGCGGTACACCTCTTCGTCTACCAGCCCTTCCTCTACCAGAAACTCGCCCCAGGCGTGGTCGCTGTCGCCGGCCAGCAGAGTGTTGTCCAAATCAAAAATTGCGAGCGTCAAGCCGCGTCCTCCCATTGTCACAGGCTTTTAAGCAAAGCTGACAGTCTAGCACGGCTCTGACAAGGTGTGCTGAACGCAGCAGCGTTTGCTGAACCATTGGGTTTCTGTAAGAATGAGAGCAACTTGGACAAATTTCGTCGGTTGCAAAAGCAACCGGCCACCGACTTTACGAGGACTGTGCCGTGATCGACTCAGACGGTTTCAGACCCAACGTCGGAATCATTCTGGCCAACCACAGGGGCGAAGTGCTCTGGGCAAGGCGAATAGGGCAGGACTCCTGGCAATTTCCGCAAGGCGGTATTAACCCGAATGAGTCGCCTGAAGAGGCCTTGTACCGGGAACTGGAAGAGGAAATTGGCCTTAGTGCCAATGATGTGGAGATCATCACATGTACACGAGGGTGGCTAAGGTACCGGCTGCCCAGAAGGATGGTACGCCACAACTCGCACCCCGTATGTGTGGGGCAAAAACAGAAATGGTTCCTGCTGCGGATGTTGTCACCAGATGCGCATGTTCGCGTAGATGGTACAGATTCACCCGAATTCGACGGTTGGCAGTGGGTGAGCTACTGGTACCCGTTGGGACAAGTGATTTCATTTAAAAGAGAAGTGTACAGGCGCGCGCTGAGAGAACTGGCCCCCAGACTGTTTCACAACATGGAACAGTGGCAAAAAGGAGAGTCAAACCGGCGTTTGAAGGAACACCAAAAATGATGGACTAGCCCCATGCTCGGCATCTTGCGAACAATTGTACAAGAGGTAAACAGCGCCCGTGATCTGAACGAGGCACTCGATATCATTGTTTCGCGAGTGCAGAAAGCCATGGGAACCGAAGTCTGTTCGGTGTACCTGCTGGACCCGGCCTCAAACCGCTACATACTCATGGCCACCGAAGGTCTCTACAAAGACGCGGTGGGCCATGTCAGCCTGGCTCATTCCGAGGGTCTTGTCGGGCTTGTCGGCTCCCGTGAGGAGCCCATAAACCTCGAAGACGCACCTTCCCACCCGCGTTATCGTTACTTCCCTGAAACCGGCGAAGAACGCTTCAGCTCGTTTCTCGGTGTGCCCATCATCCACCACCGCGCCGTATTGGGTGTTCTGGTGGTGCAGCAGCGGGAAAACTCCCGTTGTTTTGATGAGGGCGAAGAAGCTTTTCTGGTCACCATCTCGGCTCAATTGGCCGGGGTTATCGCACACAGCGAAGCCACAGGAGCCATCAGCGGCCTGTCATTAACCGGCGAACAAGCCCACGACGTATGTTTTAACGGCGTGCCCGGTGCGCCCGGTGTCGCTATTGGTACGGGCACGGTGGTGTACCCTTCGGCCGATCTGGATGTGGTGCCCGAGAAGCCCGCCGAAGATATAGACCGTGAACTGGAGCTGTTCTGGAGCGCGGTCCAAGCGGTTAAAGAAGATATCCAGCGCGTGGCCAATCGTTTGGCCTCGCAGCTGCGGCCGGAAGAGCAGGCACTGTTTGACGTGTACCTGCGGATGCTGGATGAAAGTGCCCTTCCCGGCGAAGTCGTCAGCAAGATTCAGGAAGGTATTTGGGCGCAGGGTGCCTTGAAGCAGGTGATTCTGCAGTACATTCGTCATTTTGAAATGATGGACGATTTATACCTGCAAGAGCGGGTGGTGGACATCCGTGACTTGGGCCGTCGCCTTTTATCGCACATGCAGGAAGGCGAGCAGAAGCATCTGGAATACCCCGAACGCACCGTTCTGGTGAGTGAAGAGCTAACCCCGGCAATGCTGGGCGAAGTACCAAAAGGGCAGTTGGTGGGGTTGGTGTCGGTAAAAGGCTCCAGCAACTCTCACGTCGCCATTTTGGCGCGGGCGATGGGTGTGCCAACCGTTATGGGCCTGGTGGATATTCCCGTCAACCAGTTGGGTGGGCGTGAGCTGGTGGTGGATGGTTTCGAAGGGCAAATCTTTGCCTCGCCCTCGGCTGATCTTCGCGCGTTTTATCAGGCAATTTGTGAAGAAGAAGACGAACTGTTTCGCGGGCTCGAAGAGCTGCGGGATAAGCCTTGTGAAACCCTGGATGGTCACCGGGTGCCTCTGCTGGTCAATACTGGTTTGATGACCGATGTGGTGCGTTCTCTTTCCCACGGGGCTGAAGGTATTGGTCTGTACCGCACCGAAGTGCCGTTCATGATCAAAGACCGCTTCCCCTCCGAGCAAGAGCAGCGGGAATATTATCGGGAGCAGCTCGAAGCCTTTGCCCCGAATCCCGTGACCATGCGAACTCTGGATATCGGCGGCGACAAAGCTCTGACGTATTTCCCGATTCAGGAAGAAAACCCGTTTCTGGGTTGGCGCGGCATCCGGGTAACACTGGATCACCCGGAAATCTTCTTGTTGCAGGTTCGGGCAATGCTCAAAGCCAGTGAAGGTCTGAACAATCTGCAAATCATGCTACCGATGATCAGTAACGTCTCCGAGGTGGAGGAGTCGCTGCACCTGATTTATCGGGTGTATCACGAAGTCCGCGAAGAAGGCTACGATGTCCACATGCCCAAAGTAGGCGTGATGATCGAAGTGCCGGGGGCTGTGTACCAGATTCGAGAGCTGGCTGATCGCGTGGATTTCGTGTCAGTGGGTTCAAACGACCTCACGCAGTATTTGCTGGCGGTCGATCGCAACAACCCTCGGGTTGCCCAACTTTACCATTCCTACCATCCAGCCGTTTTGCAGGCCTTGGTGCGCATAGCGCAAGACACCCACGCCGTTGGTAAACCGGTTGGTATCTGCGGCGAGCTGGCCGGTGATCCGGGCGGGGCCTTGTTGCTGATGGCCATGGGGTATGACTCGTTGTCGATGAACGCGGCGAGTTTGCCGAAAGTGAAATCCGTAATTCGCAGCGTGGATCGTGAGTGGGCGGTTCAGCTGTTGCAAGATGTGCTGTTGCTGGATTCACCTCACGTTATAAAGAGCTGCGTGGATCTGGCGCTTCGAAACGCGGGCTTTGGCCGATACCTTCGTCCTGTTAAAACACCCGTGTGCGAGCCGGCCGCGCTTTAAGTCGTATTTTCCCGGTTAGTGTGTTTACTCTAAAATCAATTGGTAGCTTAGAGCTGTTAATCTGATCTGCAGTACCTACAAAGGATAGTTGATGACAGACGCGACCGAACTCAAACCAGCACCAAAAATAGGCCTTGCCCTGGGCGGCGGAGGGCCGTTGGGTGGTATTTATGAGATCGGCGCATTGCGAGCGCTCGACGAGGCGCTTGATGGTCTTAACTTTAATGAGCTGAACGTCTATGTTGGCGTGAGCTCCGGCTCGTTTGTGGCCTCTCACCTGGCCAACCAGGTCACCACCGCTCAGTTGTGCCGTATTTTCGTTCGCAACGAGGCCGAAGTGCATCCTTTCCATCCGGATGTGTTCTATCGCCCGGCGTTTCGCGAGATCGGCAGCCGATTGTTAGCGGTACCCAAGCTACTGAGCACAGCGGTCAGCCGTTTTATCAACAACCCCTATGACCAAAGTTTGTTGGAAGCGCTGACTATTCTGGCTCAGGCGGCGCCAGCCGGGTTGTTTGATAACGAAGGGTTGCACGATTACCTGCGCCGTGCGTTTACCATGCTCGGCCGTACCAACGATTTTCGTCAGCTCAAACGCAGCCTGTACATTGTGGCAGCGGACGTAGAGAGTTCCGACGCGGTGTGCTTTGGGGCGCCCGGTTTTGATCACGTGCCCATCTCCAAAGCGGTTCAGGCCAGCACCTCCTCCCCGGGTTTGTATGTGCCGGTTGAGATCGATGGCCGCTACTATGTGGATGGCACTCTGAGAAAAGGGCTACACGCGTCCGTAGCGTTTGAGGATGGCGCTGATCTGGTCTTCGCGATCAACCCGCAGGTGCCGATTGATGCCAGTGCGGCTGTCCGTGCCGGTTCGATGAAGGCCGGTGATCTGACACACTCCGGCATGCCGAACATGCTGTCACAGACTTTCCGCACCATGGTGTACTCGCGTATGCAGTCCGGGATTGCACAGTACGCCAGAGACTACCCGGATAAAGACATTCTGTTGTTCGAGCCCACGCGGGACGATGCTAAATTGTTCTTCTCTAATGTGTTCAGTTTCCAGAGTCGCCGCATGGTGTGTGAGCACGCTTACCAGATGACCCGTCGCGATCTGTTGAATCGTGCTGATGAGCTCGAACCGAAGCTGGCGCAATACGGCATCAAGCTGCGCCGGGATCGCCTGGAAGACGAGCAGCGCACCATCAGCACCAGTCTGTACGGTGAGTTATTACCGCTGTATGTGGCCAAAGGTCGCAAAAAACAGACGCAGAAAGGTCGTTTGGCCAGCGGCTTGAGTAACGTGTCGCACCTGTTTTCCAAGGCGCAGTAGCGGGAAAACCCGATAAGTAAATGGATACAAAAAAGCCCGGATGATGGAGGTCATCCGGGCTTTTTGCGTTGAGGGCGAGGGGGTTACAGAATGAACCGGCTCAAATCCTCGTCTTCGGCCAGCTCGCCCAGTTTCTCGTTCACGTACGCAGCCGTTACTTCAAAACCGTCAGTCACCTGATCGCCGGCTTCGAACGACAAGCTTTCCAGCAAGCGCTCAAGCACAGTGTGCAAGCGGCGGGCGCCAATGTTCTCGGTGGTTTCGTTTACCTTGCAGGCAATCTCGGCGATGCGGGCGATGGCGTCTTCTGCAAAGTTCAGCTTAACGCCCTCGGTGCCCATCAGTGCTTCGTACTGTTGCACCAGAGAGGCGTCCGGCTCGGTCAGAATCCGCTTGAAATCATCCGGTGTCAGCGCTTGCAGTTCAACCCGGATAGGCAAACGGCCCTGAAGCTCCGGGATCAAATCGGACGGCTTGGCCAGGTGGAATGCGCCCGAGGCGATAAACAGAATGTGATCGGTCCGAACCGCGCCGTATTTGGTGCTCACGGTGCTGCCTTCAATCAGCGGGAGCAAGTCACGCTGAACGCCTTCACGGGAAACGTCTGACGAGGTGTTTTCGGAACGCTTGGCCACCTTGTCGATCTCGTCCAGGAACACGATACCGTTCTGCTCAACAGCCTGAAGGGCTTTCTGTTTGATCTCTTCTTCGTTGACCAGCTTGGCGGCTTCTTCGTCCTTAACCCGTTTCATGGCGTCTGCCACTTTCATTTTACGGGTTTTGCGCTTATCCGAGGCCATGTTGGAGAACATGCTCTGCAGCTGGTTGGTCATTTCTTCCATACCCGGCGGTGCCATGATTTCTACACCCGGGCCAGCGCTGCTCAGATCAATATCAATTTCCTTGTCGTCCAGGTCGCCTTCGCGAAGTTTCTTGCGGAACATCTGACGGCTGGCGGAATCGTTGTTGCGAGCACTGTCTTCGTTAAAATCACGGGCAGGCGGCAGCAGAGCATCCAGAATGCGGTCTTCGGCGGCGTCCAGCGCCTGATTCTCGTGGCGCTTCATCTCCTTTTCACGGAGCATTTTAACGGCCATATCCGCCAGATCACGGATGATGGATTCCACATCGCGGCCCACATAACCCACTTCGGTAAACTTCGTGGCTTCCACCTTCAGGAAAGGCGCGTCGGCCAATTTCGCCAAACGGCGGGCGATTTCGGTTTTACCGACACCGGTGGGGCCGATCATCAGAATGTTCTTCGGGGTAATTTCATCGCGCAGGCTGCTGTCCAGCTGCATCCGGCGCCAACGATTACGCAAGGCGATGGCAACGGCGCGCTTGGCCTCTTGCTGGCCTACGATGTGTTTGTTCAGTTCGTGAACGATTTCACGGGGAGTCATTGCAGACATGGTCGCTCCGGTCAGTCTTGGATGGACAGCACTTCCAGAGTGCGGTTCTGGTTGGTGTAAATGCAGATGTCCCCTGCAATTTCCAGAGCCTTCTCGGCAATTTCGTGTGCGCTCAGATCGGTGTTTTCAAGCAATGCGCGGGCGGAGGCCTGAGCAAAGGGGCCGCCGGAACCAATGGCAATCAAGCCTTGTTCGGGCTCAATCACATCGCCATTACCGGTAATGATTAAGGAGGCGGTTTTGTCGGCAACGGCCAGCAGGGCTTCCAGCTTGCGCAGTGCGCGGTCGGATCGCCAGTCTTTGGCGAGCTCTACGGCCGCTCGGGTGAGATTGCCCTGATGCTTTTCAAGCTGGGCCTCGAAGCGTTCGAAAAGGGTAAAGGCATCGGCGGTGCCGCCAGCAAACCCGGCAATCACCTGGCCGTTATACAGCCGGCGTACTTTGCGGGCATTGCCTTTCATAACGGTGTTGCCCAGTGAAACCTGGCCATCACCTCCCATAGCGACTTCGTCGTCACGACGGACGGAAACAATCGTAGTCATTGTGGCTCCAGTTGCCTGATGAAGATTGGTATTCAGACGTTATGGAGGCGCTTGATGTGAATTCAACCTTTCTTGGGAATCTTTCGAACCAGAGGCTGAATATTTATACCCACCAGCTTATCCACCGCGGAGTTCATCTGGCTTCGTGAGGTGAAGGGCCCCACGTTCACCCGGTACCATTCGCTGCCGTTGTCCTGAACCACGTGCTGAACGTGTGCACGCAAACCCTGAAATGCGATCTGAGCGCGCTGGCGCTCGGCATCTTGCTTACTGCGGAAGGAGCCGGATTGCACCACATAATCGTAGGCCTGTTTGGCGGGGCCTGGGGTGTACTCCTCCACCTTGGGCGGCACCACTTCAGATTCCGGTAGCATTTCGTAGAACCGGAAGTCACGTTCCTTGCGGGCGGTTTGCGCCGGGGGCTGCTTCTGAATGGTTTGGGGCTGTGTCTGATGCGCCTGAGAGGGAGGCGATTGGCGAACTTCCTGCCCTGTCGGCAGCGTGTTCAAATACACAATGAAGCCCATAAAGCCGCCAACCGCGGCCAGAGATAAAATCCACTTCACAGACAAGCCACCCTGTTGGGAGTGCGAAGGCGCACTGCGTTTCGGCTTGGCCGCAGCTTTGTTGCGAGGCTGGGCGGTCCGCTTTTTAGGTGCAGCGGCACCTCTGCCGGATGGTCGGTCTTTCTTGGCATAATCTCTGGCCATGAGCTGCTTACATCTCCTCTGGGGCGCTTACGCCCAGCAGGCCTAAGCCGTTCTCGATTACCTGACGGACCGCCAGATACAAGCTCACCCGTGCATCGCGAAGCGCGGTGTCTTCGATCAGCACCTTGTGAGCGTTGTAGTAGGTGTGGAACTGCCCTGCCAGGTCGCGTAAATAGTGCGTCAGATGATGCGGTTCACGCTGCGCGGCGGAATTGGCAATCAGTTCCGGGTATTTCGCCAGCTGATTCGCCAGCTCTTTCTCTTCGTCCAGTGTCAGCTGGCTCAGATCGCCTACACACTCCGTGCGACCGCGCTGAACGCCTTCGGCTTCCAGCTTGCGCAACACGCTGCAGATCCGAGCGTGGGCATACTGGATGTAATACACCGGGTTTTCATTGGTCTGAGAGCGGGCCAAGTCAATATCGAAGGTCAACTGAGAGTCCACCCGGCGCGCGGCCAGGAAGAAACGAGTCGCATCGCGGCCCACTTCATCGATCAAGTCACGCACGGTGACGTAGCTACCGGCACGTTTGGAGATTTTCACTTCCTGCCCGGAACGGGTAACCATCACCATCTGGTGCAGCACATAGTCTGGCCACCCCTGAGGGATGTCGGCTTTCAGTGCCTGCAAACCGGCACGAACCCGCGTTACGGTGGAGTGGTGGTCTGCACCTTGCTCGTTGATCACGGTGGTAAAACCGCGCTGCCACTTATCGAGATGGTAAGCCACGTCTGGCAAGAAGTAGGTGTAGCCACCGTCTTTCTTGCGCATCACGCGGTCTTTGTCATCGCCGAACTCGGTGGTTTTCAACCACATGGCGCCTTCGTGCTCGTAGGTGTAGCCGTTGGCTTTCAGGCGCTCAACGGTAGCTTCTACTTTGCCGTCGTCGTATAGCGACGATTCAAGGAAATACACATCAAACTGAACGCCGAAGGCTTTCAGGTCCAGATCCTGTTCCCGGCGCAGGTAAGCCACGGCGAATTCGCGAATGGCAGCCTGGTCATCGGGGTCCGCTTTGGCTGTTACTTCACGGTCGTCTGCGACCACAGTTTCACCGGCCAGGTAGGCGTTGGCCACATCAACAATGTAATCGCCCCGGTACCCGTCTTCCGGCCAGCTTTCATGCTCAGGCGTCAGGCCTTTTACCCGGGACTGAACCGACAGCGCCAAATTGTTGATCTGGGCACCGGCATCGTTGTAATAAAACTCACGGGTAACATCGTAACCGTTGGCTTCCAACAGGCGGCACAGGCAGTCGCCGATGGCCGCGCCACGGCCGTGACCCACATGCAGGGGGCCGGTCGGGTTGGCGGAAACAAACTCGACCTGAACCTTTTCGCCCTTGCCGTTGTTGTTACGGCCAAATTGCTCCGCTTCATCCAGAATCGTGTTCACAATCCCGAACGCACTGGCGGTGCTCATGAAAAAGTTAATAAACCCTGGCCCGGCAATCTCCACCTTGGCAACCGCGTCGCTTTCGGGCAACGCAGCGATTAGCGCTTCGGCCAGCTTTCGCGGAGGGCAGCCAGCGGCCTTGGAGGCCACCAAGGCAATATTGCAGGCGTAATCCCCGTGGGATTTGTCCTTGGTGTTGCCAACCTGCGGCGTGAAAGTTTGGTCAGCCGGCAAGGTGCCTTCGGATTGAAGTGTGGCCAGTGCAGACTGGAGAAGCTCGGATACGGTCTCTTTCATGCGTCAGACGACTCGGTTTTCAGAAGAGTGGGTGTCAGGGCAGGGCGCCCGTTGAAAATAGAAGAGGCGTATTATCGCGGAAAGTTGGAGTGTAAGCAAAAAGCCCGGCGGTTAGGCCGGGCTTTTTATATTGGTTAATCTAGATTCGCGCAGTTCGGGGCAGATCCGTACAGGCCACTTGTTCCGCCAGGAGGCGAAATGTCAGTGTTGCTAAGGTCACTGGCGAGGCAAGAGAGGAAGAATTCTGTGGATTCTTCGTTTTCTGTACCGCCGACCTTCACCGTTGCCGTTAAGCGCACTTGAACCCAGTTACAATGACTCTGCGGGTAAAGCAAGTCAAAATCGGCAGAGCCATCAGTGGCGGTGGTGATTGTAGAGGAGCTTGTCGTAGCTGAATTAGTAGGCTCCAGCTTACCACTGCCGTTCGTGTCCTCTCCTGAATCTAATTGTCCATTTTGGTTTATATCTTCAGCCGGGCAAAATACCGCTCCGGGAGCTTCTACCCATTTGTCATCTTCAGCTTGATAGCTGCCTTTTTTATAGCCGATTGGCAGTACGCTTAGTTCCACCTCGGCATTGTTAATTGGGGCGCCGTTTGCGTCAGTAACGATTGCAACGTAAGGCTTCTTATAGCGTACGGTGTCTGGTTCTTCGAGTTCGTTACCTGTTCCAATTGCAAGTCGTAATGCTTGGCGAGCGACGGTGAGTGCTGTTGTATCAGTTATTGTATTATTGCTTGTCGATGCCTTGATCTCCACGCCATCGCGGCCGCTAATGCTAGAGCCTGCGATGAAAGTTGTTGATGCTCGGCCTTGGGAGTCTGTGATCGCTACGCTATCAGACAGGCGTCCATTGCTCTCATCAGCTACTAAGAGAAAATTGACCACTTGGTTTTTGACGCGGTTGTTATCGATGTCACGCACGATTGCGGTCACTTCGGTTGAGTCATTTAGGCTTAGTTGAGTTTTCGTGGCCTGAACGCTAAGAGTCTCGGGGGTCGTGGCAACAAATTCAACGTCTAGAGAGGTGGTGAGGCCAGAGGACGGATCTCTCGCCGTAATGGTTGAGAGGCCGGCGCTTGAAGATGCGATATCAATTGTTGCGACTCCCCCTGAGGTTGTTACGGTGCCATCCGCTGGGGTTAGAGTTCCGCGTGTAGTGCTGAAATTGATAGTTGAGCCATCTGGAACTGGGGTTCCATCTCTTTCCCAGCTAACTGAAAGCGTTGAGGGGGCTCCAATGTCTAATTCAGATCCGTTAGCTGGCGACGAGAAAGTGAAATCATCGCTTGAAATAGCCACGTCCAATGTCGTACGCAAAGCACTTTCACCCTCAAACGCAGTGGCAGTTAAGCTTGCAGTGCCGCCGGAACTCGCGCTTGAAAGTTCGAATGCTACAGCGCCATTGTTCTCGGTTGTTAGTGTTTGGGAGCTGATTGAGCCGAGAGTGGTTGATATCGAGATAACTTGATCCGCAATGCCATTGCCCTCTGAATCCAGAAGAACAGCTTGGTAGCTGTCACTATTGCCGAAAGATATGGATTGAGGGCCCTTCAGAGTAAGAGTTGTTCCCGTGACCTCGATGGCAACGGATTCACTGACCCCGCCAGCCGAAGCGTTTACCGTTAGAGTGGTGTTTCTGCGGTCATTGTCGCCGGTCAACTGAGCTGTTGCTATCCCTGCCTCGTCCGTTGTTGCTTGTGTAACCTGCAGTGTTCCGCCTTGTGGCGCAGCAAATGTTACTGGAATATCCGCAAGCAGAACTCCATTCTCATTTTTGACTCGTGCTGTTATTGCAGAGTTGGCTGATGATGATGTATTGATGCGAACTGGGTTGGCGAACAAGTCGATAGATCCGACTTGTACTTGAACTTCATTCGTTATGTCTTCGCCATTGCTGTCGGTGTTGCCGTCGTTGTTGCTCCCACCGTTGCCTCCGCCGGCCAGAGGGGTCGAGCTATCGTCACCTCCACAAGCAGCTAATACAAAAGCCAGCGACAACGCTGACGCACGCGCAAGGATTTTCCCTGACATTATTTATCTCCAGTGTTCGTTACAGCAAAAGCCTTTTCGCCGCGCATTCCCCGCGAGAGAACCGCAACCTCAGTTGTTATTCAGCTTTATCGGTTAGATTGCTGAAAATCATAGCACAGCTACCAGAAATGGAATGCTCGCACGGTCAAAATTGTGAAAAAGATTGTAACGTTTTGCACAGCCTGCGCTGTTTCGCAATTTGGGATGCTTAGCCGGTTTCCTGTGGGTCTACATCTACCATCCATTTGGTGCTGCTGGGCAGTTTGGTTTGGTCCAAATGTTGGCAAAGATAGGTGAGTAGCCGGTTAAGTTGTTTGCGATGATCGCTGACCAAAATAAGTTGCGCGCGATGGCGGTCGGCTTTTCTTGCGATGACTGCAGGTAATGGGCCCCACACTTCGACGCCGGGCGAGCTGGCCATGGGCTTGAGGGAGTCCAATAGTTGCAGGCTGTTTTGCATGGTGTCGGCTTCTGCGCGCAGGATGGCCATCGCGCGGAATGGGGGCAGGAGTCCGGATTCCCGTTCGGCCAGAAGCTGGTCCGCAATGGCCGGGTAGTTTCCTTGACAAAGGGCGTTCAGCAGAGGGTGGTCGCTGTGGCAGGTTTGGATGAGCACTTTGCCCGGTTTGTCGCCTCGGCCGGCGCGGCCGCTGACTTGTAGCAAGGTTTGAATCATCTGTTCCGGTGCACGGAAGTCTACGCTGAACAAGCCGCCGTCCGCGTTGACTACCGTAACCAAGGTAACGTTCGGGAAGTCGTGGCCTTTGGCGAGCATCTGAGTGCCCACCAGAATGCAGGGTTCGCCGCTGTTTACCTGTTTCAGTATGGCGTGAATGCTGCCTTTGCGCTGTGTGCTGTCTCGATCCACCCGAACAATGGGGATATCGGGGAACTGTTCCGCCAGCGTTTCTTCGGTGCGTTCGGTGCCTTGGCCCACTGGCTTGAAGTTTTCGCTTTTGCATTTGGGGCAAGAGTGGCTTGCCGCGGTTTGGTAGTCACAATGGTGGCAGCGCATGGCCCGGTCGCGCCGGTGGTAAGTCAGGCGCGTGTCGCAGCGAGGGCATTCTTCCATGTGGCCGCAGTCAAAGCACATCATGATGGGTGCGAAGCCGCGGCGATTCACGAATACCAGTGCTTGCTCACCTCTATCCAGTGTTTCCTTGATAGCCGTCAGGGCAGGGCGGGCCAGCCCGGCTTCCAGCGGGCGGCTGCGAATATCCAGCAGCGTCAGTTCAGGCGGTTTGGCGTTACCGGCTCTTTGTTCGAGGCGGGCAAGGTTGTATTTGCCTTGGCTGGCGTTGTGCCAGGATTCCAGTGAAGGCGTTGCCGAGCCGAGAATCACCGGGCACTGGTTCAGGTGGGCGCGGTAAACGGCCACATCGCGACCTGAGTAGCGAAAGCCTTCGCCTTGCTTGTAGGAACTGTCGTGCTCTTCATCCACGATGATGGTGCGAAGGTTAATAAAGGGAAGCAGTACGGCGGACCGGGTGCCGATAAGAATGATTGGGTCGCTGTTACGGATTTTTAGCCAGGTGCTCAGGCGTTCGCCGTCGTTAAGGGCTGAGTGCCAAACCTGAATACGGTTGCCGAAATAGAGCCGGAACCGGGCGACGGTTTGCGGTGTCAGGTTAATTTCCGGTACCAGTACCAGCGCCTGTTCGTCATGCTGCAAACGGGTTTTTAAATAGTGCAGGTATAGCTCGGTTTTGCCGCTTCCGGTGATGCCGAACAGTAAGCTGGCGGAAAACCGTTCGGTGCTTTCGGGCAATTGTTCTGCGGCTTTTTGTTGGGCGTCGGATAGCACGGGAGCCGGAAGTGCGGCTTCTGGCGTGCGCGACTGTGTACTCGTAGTGGTGTATTGCTGGATCAGTTCTTTTTGTTCCAGCGAGCGAATCTGGGCCCGACTATAGCCAGACTGCACCAGTGCGCTGGTGGTGACGCCGGGCGTGGCTTTTATGGTGTTGAAGAGTGCGACTTGACGATGGGCGTTTGCTGGCAGTGCCGCTTCGGTTGCGGTGGTTTGCCATTGCTCGTCGGGTTTCAGAGCTGCGGGTCTTCCTCGCCGAAGCGCCGGGGGTAGGGCGGTAAACAGGCATTCCCCCAGTGGGTGTTGATAGTAGTCGCTGGCCCAGGTGAGCAGGCGGAAGGTGTCGGCTGGAAGGGTCGCCCACGGCTCAAGTGCTGCTTGTATGGGTTTTAGGGTGATGCCTTCCGGCGGCTGCACACCGGTTTCAACCACAAGGCCGGTCAATGTTTGTCGGCCAAAAGGCACTTTAACTCGCTGGCCGGGTATCAGCTCCAGATTGTCCGGGATGCGGTAATCGAACAGCCGGCGCAGGGGGCGGTTCAAGGCGATGCGTGCGGTTTGGGGTTGTGTCACGGTATCTGCGTATCCTGAAAATCGGTGAAATAGCGCCGGCGGATGGTTTTGCCGCAATAGACACTGCGGAAGATACTTGCCTGTGACCGGCTTTGCCAGTAAGATTCGCGGTCTGTTTCTGGCCGGGCGTGGTAGTGCGCGGTCTTTCAATTGATTCAAAATTGCGGTGCCTGACCCAAAAACCGGTTTTTCCGGAGGTGATCAGGTAGCGGCATGCCCGAAAGAGGTTCGCCATGAAAGAAGGTATTCATCCTAAGTACGAAGACATCACTGCTACCTGTTCTTGCGGTAACGTGATCAAGACCCGCTCTACTGTTGGTCACGACCTGCAGCTGGACGTATGCTCCCAGTGCCACCCGTTCTACACTGGCAAGCAGAAGGTTATGGACACCGGTGGTCGTATTGATAAGTTCAACAAGCGTTTCGGCGGTCGTATCGGTGCTAAGAAAGACTGAGCATAGCCGGAACGTAAAAAAAGCGCCTGCGGGCGCTTTTTTTGTGTGCGGAATTCAGGCAATAAGAATCGTTATACGCAAAATGCCCTATTGACTGGCTATAAAATATTCGGGTTTAGCTTGTCGTTTTTAGGCGAGCGCGCCATAATGTCGCGCTCCGTCGACCTGAGGTCAGGCGGCTTTTACTTTTAAACGTGACAAACGGAACAGTGGCAATGTCTCAAGATCTGAAAGAAGCAGCCCTTGAATATCACGCCAAACCGCGGCCGGGTAAGCTGAGTGTAGAAGTCACTAAGCCTACTCAAACAGCTCGCGATCTATCTCTGGCGTACAGTCCTGGAGTTGCCGAGCCGGTCCGCGAGATCGCGAAGGACCCCGAGAACGCATACAAATATACTGCCAAGGGTAACCTGGTAGCCGTTATTTCTGACGGTACCGCTATCCTGGGCCTGGGTAACCTCGGTCCTCTGGCGAGTAAGCCGGTAATGGAAGGCAAAGGCGTACTGTTCAAGCGCTTTGCCGGAATTGACGTATTCGATATCGAAGTTAATTCCGAAAGCCCGCAAGCGTTTATTGAAACTGTTGAGCGCATCGCAGACACCTTTGGTGGCATCAACCTGGAAGACATCAAAGCCCCTGAGTGCTTTGAAATTGAGCGCGCACTGATCGAAAAGTGCAATGTGCCCATCTTCCATGATGACCAGCATGGTACCGCGATCGTAACTGCGGCTGGCATGATCAACGCCCTTGAGCTGCAGGGCAAAAACATTGAAGACGCGAAAATTGTTTGCTTGGGCGCTGGCGCAGCCGCCATTGCCTGCACCAAGTTGCTGATCAGCTGTGGTGCTCGCTCTGAGAACATCTTCATGCTCGACCGTAAGGGTGTGATCCACTCTGGCCGTGATGATCTGAACCAGTATAAAGCGATGTTTGCGAACGACACAGACAAGCGCACGCTGGACGATGCTATCGATGGCGCAGACGTATTCCTGGGTCTGTCCGGTCCTGATCTTCTGTCAGCGGAACAGCTGAAGAAGATGGCCGCTAACCCGATCGTTTTCGCATGCTCCAACCCGGATCCGGAAATCAATCACGAGCTGGCCATGGCTACCCGTGACGATCTGATTATGGCTACTGGCCGTTCAGACTACCCGAACCAGGTGAATAACGTGTTGGGCTTCCCGTTCATTTTCCGTGGTGCTCTGGACGTTCGCGCGACCTGCATCAACGAAGAAATGAAAGTGGCGGCGGTGAACGCTATCCGTGAACTGGCAAAAGAGTCGGTTCCCCAGGAAATCTGTGAAGCCTACGGCGTAGACAGCCTGGAATTCGGTAAGGATTACATCATTCCGAAGCCGATGGATGTCCGCTTGCTGGAAGTTGTACCTGCTGCGGTAGCCCGCGCTGCTGTAGACTCTGGTGTAGCGGGTCAACCATACCCTGCGCACTACCCGCTGAAGTCTATGGACGACATCATCTAACTCGGATGTAGTTCAGCTTCATGCATAAAAAAACCGGAGGTGATCCCGCCGGTTTTTTTATGGCTATCTGTTTTTCCTGGGCTTTCCGGCTTAGAAAATCTGCCGTGAGAAGCTTTCCGGCGTAGTGCCTGAGGGGTTTTCAAGTTCGTCGGCGGTTAATGGCGCAGGAACGTTCTCTTCTTTGAAGAGCTCAAAAACGCCGTCTTCGTTCGGGTGCGCGCGTTCGCCCGTTTCGGGATTGATGCGAATGTTGGCCAGGCCGTTGGGCCGTGGCATTAGTGCCGGTGATGTGTCTGCCAGTGCAACCTTCATGTAGTCAATCCAGATGGGCAATGCGGTGGAGGCGCCGTATTCTCCGCGACCCAAGGGTGCCGGTTGGTCGAAGCCGACGTAGACCGTTGTCGCTACGTCGTGGTTATAGCCGGCGAACCAGGTGTCTTTCTGTTCATTGGTGGTGCCGGTTTTTCCGGCGAGATCGCTTCGCCCAAGGGCTTTGGCGCGACGGCCGGTACCCTGTTGAATCACGTCTTGCATGATGGAATGCATGATGTAAACCGAGCGGGAATCCGCCAGCTTGCGCATGATTCTGGGGGTATCGGAATCACGTGAAGCCGGAAGGGTAATGCCATCGGCTTTCGGCTCTGTTTCGTCGGTTGCCGGAGCTTCTGCATCAGCCGAACCGTATTGTTCCTCAAGGGCATCACAGTTCTGGTCGCACAGAATGGTTTCGGGCGCTTCATAAATCACAGTGCCATTGGATTCACGAATACTTTCGATCAAATAGGGCTGAACGTCATAACCGCCGTTGGCGATGATCGCAAAGCCGCGCGCCAGTTCCATGGGGGTAAGCAGGCCGCTTCCCAGCGACAAAGACAAATTTGAAGGCATATTGTCTGTCGGGATTTTGAGCTGTTCCAGGTAGTCCAGAGTGGTGCGGATGCCCAAGTCCCGCAGTAACCGAATGGAAACCAGGTTTCGCGAGCGGTACAGGCCTTTGCGCAAGGTGGTTGGGCCATAAAACTGGCCGGACGCGTTCTGAGGGCGCCATGAACCTTCCAGATCGGCGTTGTTGAGCACGATTGGTGCGTCATTGTAGATGGTGGCGGGTGTGCGCCCGTTCTCGAGCGCTGCCAGATACAAAAACGGTTTGAACGTGGAACCCGGTTGCCGCTTGGCCTGAGTCGCGCGATTGTATTTGCTTTGCCCGAAGCTGTAGCCTCCGGTGAGGGCTTCAATGGCCCCGGTTTTCGCGTTCAGTGAAATCAGGGCACCTTCAACGTTGGGCACTTGAGCCAAAGCAACGTTTTGCGTGATGGTTGTCGTGTCTTCGGCGCCCTGGGACGGGTCGAGTGCTTTTACATAAATAACGTCGCCAACACTGACAACATCAGACGGTTTCTTCGGTTCCGGACCGGTCAGGCTTTGGGTGCGGTGTTTGCGCGCCCACTTCATGGTTTCAAAGGCCATGGTGGTGGGACCCAGCGCACGAGTGTGGGTTTGCACTTCCCCGCTCTTGTCATCGATCGCCGTTACTATTGCTGGCAGCAAAGTCTCAACACTGGGGTAGTTTGCCAGCTCCCCGGAAAGCTCGGCGGGAGTCAGGCCGTCAATGTCTACTTGTGCGATTGCGCCGCGGAATCCGTGGCGACGATCGTAATTTTCCAGGCCGGCTCTTAGCGTGTCAGTAGCGGTTTGCTGCTTCAGGCTGTCAACGGTGAGCGTGACGCTGTAGCCGTCAGTGTAGGCCGTGTCGCCGAATCGGCGAACCATTTCCGAGCGGGCCATTTCGGCAACATAATCGGCATCCACGTCTGTTTCTCGGGCGTTGTAGCTTGCGGTGATCGGTGCGCCGGAGGCCAGTTCCCGGGCGTCACTGGTAATGAAGCCCAGGTCTTCCATGCGCCCGAGTATCCAGTTGCGGCGGACAAGCGCACGCTCGGGATCGGCGATCGGGTTATAGGCAGAAGGGGCCTTCGGCAAGCCGGCCAGCATGGCCATCTGTGCCAGGGAGAGTTCATTAACCGGTTTGTCGTAATACACCTCGGCGGCGGCCGCTATGCCGTAAGCGCGGTTGCCCAGATAGATTTTGTTCAGATACAGCTCGAAAATTTTTTCTTTGCTCAGTTCGCGCTCGATTTGAATGGCCAGAAGTATTTCGCTGAACTTGCGAATGAAGGTCCGGTCGCGTGACAAAAAGTAATTTTTTGCAACCTGCATGGTGATGGTACTGCCTCCGGATTGAATCGATCCGGTGGAGATCAATTCTATGGCAGCCCGTGTCAGGCCTTTGATGTCCACTCCGAAATGCTCGTAAAAACGGGCGTCTTCCGCCGCCAGAAAGGCTTGTAACTGAAGTGTAGGGATCTGTTCGATTGTGACTGGCGTCCTTCTCTTTTCGCCGAATTCTGCTATTAATTTGTTGTCATGGCTGTATACCCGCAAAGGCGTTTGCAGTTTGACGTCGAGAAGTTGTTCGACCGGAGGCAAGCTTGGCCGCAAATACAGGTACAAGCTTGCAGACAAAATGACAGCGACACTCAGGCCGGTAAGAATGATCCAGGCAAAAACACGAGATGTACGCATCAAATGAGACATTTTTTTCTGACATCTGTTAGATATAGGTCTATTATTTGAGAAATTGCTTTAGGAAGGTTTGGCGGCCTTCAAATGTGCAATGCCTCTCTTAAAATCGAGAGATTGCATTGTAGACGGAATGAATAAGAAATTCTCTTACATATAAAACAGATAACAAGCAGGGAAACTGCATAAATCTAAGAGAGCGATCTCGAGACTTCTGCCGCGAACAAGTGAGAAGCCGAGGGGCTCCAACGCCGGGTGTATTCAACCAGGTATAGGGTGAGCGCGTGTTCGGATTGATAGGAAAAAAATCCAGTTCTGTTCTTGGGGTTGATGTTAGCTCCAGTTCAGCAAAACTCCTCGAACTGTCAAAGCAGGGCGACCGTTACAGGGTCGAAAGCTACGCTGTTGAGCCTCTTCCGGCCAACGCAGTTGTCGAGAAAAATATTACAGACGTAGAGGCGGTGGGCGAAGTGCTCAAACGTGTTGCGTCTAAGTCCCGCACCAGTGTCAAACAGGTGGCTGTTGCAGTCTCCGGATCGGCGGTCATTACCAAAGTGATTCAAATGGACTCCGGGCTCAACGAGTTCGAGATGGAAGACCAGATTGCTTTGGAAGCGGATCAATACATTCCATACCCCCTTGATGAAGTGGCGATTGATTTCGAAGTACAGGGGCCGTCCGAGAGTAATCCGGATCAGGTCGATGTGCTGCTTGCCGCTTGCCGCAAAGAAAACGTTGACGTTCGTGAAGATGCTCTTGAAATTGCAGGGCTGAACGCGAAAGTGGTTGATGTTGAAGCCTATGCGCTCGAGCGGGCCTATGAGTTGATCGAACCGCAACTGGATTCGCAAGGTGAAGAATTGGTGGTGGCGATCATGGATATCGGCGCCACCATGACCACATTGAGCGTTCTCGCAGAGGGTAAAACGGTTTACACCCGCGAACAGATCTTCGGGGGCAAGCAGCTCACCGAGGAAATTCAGCGCCGTTACGGTTTGTCTACAGAAGAAGCCGGGCTTGCCAAAAAACAAGGTGGTTTGCCGGACGACTATGAAACCGAAGTGCTAAACCCGTTCCGGGAAGCGGTGGTTCAGCAGGTGGCACGAGCGCTGCAGTTCTTCTTCGGTGCCAGCCAATATAACGCTGTCGACTACGTGGTACTTGCGGGTGGTACGGCTTCGATTCAGGGGCTTACCGAAATGGTCGAAGAGAAAACAGGAACGCCCACGTTGGTTGCTAACCCGTTTGCCGATATGGCGGTGGGGTCCCGGGTGAATGCATCCTCGCTGAGCAACGACGCTCCATCGTTGATGATTGCCTGTGGACTGGCAATGAGGAGTTTCGACTGATGGCAAAAATTAACCTCAGGCCCTGGCGCGAAGAACTGCGCGCTGAAAAGCAGAAACAGTTTGTGGTGATGATGCTGGGCGCCGTCATTATTGCGGCCGGTTTGGTGTTCTTGTGGAAAACCGACACAGACAATCGGATCGCTTACCAGCAGTCTCGCAACGCCTACATTGAAACCGCTACGAAGCAGCTGGATAAGCAGATCAAAGAAATCGAGAACCTGAAACGTCAGCGCGACGAATTGCTCGCTCGGATGAAGGTGATTCAAGATTTGCAGGGTAAGCGCCCGGTGATTGTTCGGGTGTTTGACGAGTTGGTTCGGACACTTCCGGATGGTCTGTTCTTCACCGACCTGAAAAAGACAGGCGAACGCCTCGATATTGTGGGCATGGCAGAGTCCAACAGCCGCATTTCTAATCTGATGCGTCAGTTCGACGAATCCGATTGGTTTACGGAACCAAATCTGACCAACGTCGCTGCTGCAGACAATCGCCGTGCTGGTTACAGTCAGTTCAATCTATCGGTCCAGCAGAAAACACCAGAGCCCGAAGGGGAGGATAAATAATGAGCCTCGCGGACTCACTGAAAAGTCTCAATGAATTCGATATCAATGATCTGGATGTCAATAATGCAGGCATTTGGCCAGCACCGATCAAGGCTATCGTGTTCCTCTTGGTGTTTGGTCTCATTCTCGGCGGTGGATATTGGTTCTTCATTAAGGATCAGTATGCCCAGCTGGATCGGGTTGAAAGAAAAGAACAGGAGTTGAAGCAAACATACGAGCAGAAAGCCTACCGGGTTGCCAATCTGGGGGTCTTCAAAGCTCAAATGGTGGAAATGGAAGAAACCTTCGGTGCACTGGTGCGACAGTTGCCTAGTGAAACCGAAGTGCCGGGCTTGCTGGAAGATATCACCAATACCGCTCTGGGCAGTGGTCTGAGCTTGCAGGAGGTGAAACTGCAGCCAGAACGCCAAAGAGATTTTTACTCTGAACTTCCTATTAACGTGCGGGTTTCGGGTTCGTATCACGAACTGGCCTCGTTCATTAGCAGCGTGGCGAGCTTGCCGCGTATCGTGACGCTGCACGATTTGACTATCAAACCAATTGGTGGAAACGGTGAGCAGCTTGATATGCAAGTTCTCGCTCGTACCTACCGTTACCGGGCTGGAGAGTAAGCATGGCGAAGAAGCATGCAGGAAAAGCCTGGCTGGGTGTGTGTCTGGCGTCGTTACTGACGGCTTGTTCCCAGGGAAACGGCTTCTCGGATTTGGACAAGTTTATGGCGGATACCCGGGCAAAACCCCGGGGGCACGTAGAGCCCTTGCCAGAGTTCAAGGCCTATGAGGCCTTCAGTTACACGGCTGCAGATCGTCGAGCGCCGTTCGAGCCGCCCGTCGATGTCCAGCTCACCATGGTGGATGAAAAGCCGATCACCGATGTGGAGCCTGATCTTGATCGCCCGAGAGAGGTGCTTGAGAACTTCGATCTGAAATCGCTGAACATGGTGGGAACCCTGGAAGGTGCCGGCGGAACGCTTTATGCCTTGGTGCGGGATGGTGCATCGGGCATCCATCGGGTGCGGGTTGGTAACTACATGGGGCAGAACTACGGTCGTATCGTTGGCGTCAGTGAAACGCGCATCGAATTGATTGAAATCGTTCCGAATGGCCGGGGTGGATGGGTTGAACGCCCCCGCTCTTTGTCTTTGGATGAGGGCTCGGGAGCGGCAGGATGATGACTACAAGAAACATGCAAGAACAAACAGGTTTAGGGTCGAGGCTAGCGATGTTCAAAAAACTAAATGTCTCCGTAGGTATTATTGCCGTGGGGTTATGGAGCAGCCTGGCCAGCGCGGTCACGCTGCAGGACGTCACGTTTTCGTCGCTGCCGGGTGAGCGCTTGGAAGTGACCATGGAATTCGACGGTACACCGCCGGAGCCGACTGGCTACACCATCGAGCGGCCAGCACGTATTACCGTTGACCTGAAAGATACGACCAGTGCGATCAATAAGCGCAGCATTCCTCTGGGATCCGGCAATGCCCAGAGCGTCACTGTTGTGGAAACCAAGGATCGCACCCGCTTGATCTTCAATTTGGTTGAGTTGGTTCCTCACGAGACGACCCGTAGCAACAACTCACTGGTTATGACCA
The DNA here is from genome assembly GCF_016427555.1 of Marinobacter litoralis. Taxonomy (GTDB): domain Bacteria; phylum Pseudomonadota; class Gammaproteobacteria; order Pseudomonadales; family Oleiphilaceae; genus Marinobacter; species Marinobacter litoralis_A. Next base: position 63,199 of record NZ_JAELVS010000006.1, on the reverse strand, counting down.
TCGGTGGTGGCGCAGCTGCTTCGGTCGCGTCCGCGCCCAGCACGCAACAGACGAGCGCTCCGGCGCAATCCGGAGCGAACGCGCTGGCCGGCATCGATTTTCGTCGGGGTAAGGCTGGCGAAGGGCGAGTGATTGTTGACTTGGGTAGTAGCTCCTCGGCCGTCAACCTGACAGAGCTGGGTGGCCGTATTCGCCTGACTATGCCGGGCCTGGATGTCCCCGTCGATTTGCGCCGTCGGCTGGATGTGACGGACTTTGCAACGCCTGTTACTCGCATCGATACCTTTATGGAAGATGGCAATGCGGTTGTAGAAATTCGCCCGGAAGGGGATTACGACTACATCGCCTATCAGTCTGGCCGCGAGTTCACGGTTAGCGTGGAAGAAATCTCTCAAGAAGAGGCGGAAACCCGTCGTGAAGAGAAGTTCCCGTACTCGGGCGAAAAGCTGTCGCTCAACTTCCAGGACATCGAGGTCCGTTCGGTGCTGCAGCTGATCGCTGACTTCACCGGTTTGAACCTGGTGGCCAGTGACACCGTGGGCGGTAGCATTACATTGCGCTTGCAGAACGTGCCCTGGGATCAGGCGCTGGATCTGATATTGAAGACTAAAGGTCTGGATAAGCGTCAGATTGGTAACGTGCTGCTGGTCGCGCCCGCTGAAGAAATTGCGACTCGTGAGAAGCTTGAGCTGGAAACCAATAAGCAGATTGCTGAACTGGCCCCGGTTCGCCTTGATATTATTCAGGTCAACTACGCGAAGGCTGATGAGATTGTGAGCCTTATCCAGGCTGACGCAGAATTGATTTCCTCCCGAGGTTTCGTGTCCTCGGATAAACGCACCAACACCATTACGGTTCGTGAAACCGCCGATAAGCTCGAAGAAATTCGTCGCTTGGTGAGTACATGGGACGTTCCGGTGCGTCAGGTGTCTATTGAAGCTCGCATTGTTCGTGCCCAGACCAATGTGGCCGAAGATTTGGGTGTTCGGTGGGGCGGCGCCGCCTACGATGTGAGTGGTAACGATGTTGTGACCGTTGGTGGCTCCCTTGGAACCCTCAGCGAAGCACGTGATGCCGCAAGCGGTGGCAGTAATACCATTTCTTTCCCGGGTGCGTTGGGAGTGGATCTCGGTGTAACGGGCGAGGGTGCCTCGTCATTTGCCATCGGCTGGGGTAGCGATGACTTCCTGGTAGATCTTGAACTGTCCGCACTTGAAAGTGACGGCCGTGCGGAAGTCGTTTCGCAGCCTCGCGTTGTGACTGCGGATCGCCAAAGCGCATCGATCAAGTCTGGTGAAGAAATTCCTTATCAGGAAGCCTCTTCAAGCGGCGCCACATCTGTGTCGTTCAAGGAAGCGGTACTTTCCTTGGAGGTAACGCCTCAGATTACCCCGGATGACAAGATTATAATGGATCTGATCGTTAATCAGGATTCGCGTGGTGAGGTGACAGCTGGTATTCCGTCAATCAACACGAACGAGGTTACTACGCAGGTACTGGTTGCGAACGGCGAAACCGTGGTGCTTGGTGGCATCTTCCAGTCTGAAGTTGCTACGCAAACAACCAAAACGCCGTTCCTTGGTGACATTCCATACCTGGGTCGGTTGTTCAAGCGCACTGAGCATGTAGATGAGCGCAGTGAGCTGCTGATCTTTATCACACCGAAGATCATCAAGAGCGATCTGATCCAGTAACTGGGTCAATACCTGAAAGCCGCCGCTAAAACCGGCGGCTTTTTTGTGTCTGTGCCTTGGCGAGGTTATGGATTGGCGCGCCCTGTGCTATTCTCATCCGCCTGAAAAATTGTTGAGCGGAAAGTTATGTCTTTGCCCAAACGCGTTGTTCTGGTTGGGCCCATGGGGGCCGGAAAAAGCACTATCGGCCGTTTGCTTGCCAGAGAGCTTGGTTATCGTTTTCTGGATTCGGACCGGGTTATCGAAGAGCGGTGTGGGGCAAACATCCCTTGGATTTTCGACGTAGAGGGAGAAGGCGGCTTTCGGCAACGAGAAACCGCTATGCTTGACGAGATGACGGCTGAAGCCGACGTGGTTTTAGCAACAGGGGGTGGCGCCGTGATGCGCCCTGAAAACCACCCGTTATTGCGAAAAGACGCCGTGGTTGTCTATCTGAAAACCTCGATAGAGCAGCAGGTAGAGCGAACCAAAAAAGATCGCAATCGGCCTCTTCTCCAAAATGATGATCCAGAAGGGGTGTTACGAAAGTTGTTTGCGATCCGGGATCCTCTATACACCCAGTTAGCGGATATCGTGATGTACACCGATCGAAAAAGCCCACGGCTCGTAGTTCGGCAACTGGTGAACAGGATCAGTCCCAAAACTCCAAGGCATAGAAGGCAAAGGCGGAAGGAAGGTCGTCAGCATGTACAAGGTACTGAAAGAACTTAACGTTGATCTTGGTGAGCGTAGCTACCCGATTGTGATTGGATCGGGATTGCTGGGTGCATTCGATCTGACGCCCTGGGTGAGTGGCAGTCAGGTGATGATTGTCACCAATGATACAGTCGCGCCGTTGTATCTGGAAAAGGCGAGAGCGTGTTTTCCGGGTAAACAGGTTGATGTAGTTACGCTGCCAGATGGTGAAGAGTGTAAAAACTGGCAGACGCTGAATCTGATTTTTGACGGCTTACTGGAGAATCGCCATACCCGTCATACCACCATTGCCGCGCTGGGTGGTGGCGTGGTGGGAGATATGGCCGGATTTGCCGCGGCGTGTTATCAGCGTGGAGTGCCTTTTGTTCAAATCCCTACCACGCTTTTGTCGCAGGTGGACTCGTCTGTCGGTGGTAAAACGGGTATCAACCATCCGCTCGGCAAAAATATGGTGGGCGCGTTCCATCAGCCGCAAGCCGTCCTGATTGATACCGATACGCTTGCCACCTTACCCGCGAGGGAAGTATCTGCAGGCCTGGCGGAGGTCATCAAGTACGGTTTGATTCGTACTCCTGAATTCCTGGGCTGGCTCGAGGACAACATTGAAGCGCTTCGCGCCCTCGATACGGACGCCTTGGGCGAAGCCATTTACCGCTCCTGCGCGTGCAAGGCGGAAGTGGTTTCACTGGACGAGAAAGAAGGTGGCCTGCGAGCCATTTTAAATCTCGGGCACACCTTCGGCCATGCGATCGAAACCTTCGCCGGTTACGGCAACTGGTTGCACGGAGAAGCGGTTGGAACCGGCATGATGATGGCAGCCGATTTGTCTGTGCGCGAAGGGTTTATCAGCGAAGCAGACAGAAACCGTGCAGATGCCTTGATCCGTAGTGCCGGTCTGCCAGAGAAAGCGCCGGAAGGGATGGCGGAAGATGATTTCATGCGTTTGATGGCTGTGGACAAGAAAAATGTTGATGGCCAGATTCGTTTGGTGCTGATGCGCGCCCTGGGAGACGCTTGGGTGACAGCGGATTCCAAGCCCGAGAATTTGCGTGCAACCTTGCAAGCGTTTACCGGTTAACCGACTGTCTTATCAAAAATAATAATGCAGGGATGAGGTGTGGCTGAGGACACGTTAAACAGTCTGGATGGCGGTGGCTTGTTTCCGCGTCTGCAACAGCGTTACGGATTGAGCGAGAATCCGCTTGAGATGGACGCGCCTTTCTTTTCTGGTGCGATGCGCCAGCATGCTCTTGAAACTCTGCGCCATCTCTGTGGCTTCGGCGACATGGTGCTGGTTGTTACAGGAGCGCCCGGAGCCGGGAAAACGCGTGTGTTGGCCGAGTTGGTTCGGAGTGAATCGTCACGTTTGGACTTTCACCCATTGCCGGTAACGGCTCTGACAAGTGCCGCGGCCTTGGCTCGGGAGCTCAAGCGCGTAGCTCGCTCGGCTATTCCCGAAGATTTCGAGCCCCGTGAAGCGGTGTATCGTTATTTTTCGTGGTCGGAGAGTCGTGTCGAGCGTGGTCAGCGCCAGGTTCTTTTGATCGATGATGCCGATCGATGTCCGCCGGATGTTCTGAATCTTATCCTCTCCGCATTTGTCGCGGCCGACCGGACGGCGGCGGCCGTCCCTGTATTTGCCGGTAGCGATGCAGTTGAACGAGTGCTTTCGTCAGAGCCTGATGCGGGCTATGTGCACCATCTTGCGCTGCCTGCGCTTAATAAAGAAGACGTCTATGCGTATTTAGAGGTCCGCGTTACGAAAGCGGGCGGGTCTGTGGACGAATTGTTGTCTGCTTCCCGGTTGAAGCAGATCCATGCTTTGAGTCAGGGTAGCTTTGGCCGGTTAAAGCGTGTGGCCCCCGGTGTTTGGCTCGACATGGTCGCGGGTGCGCCAAGGATGACCCGGTTTAATTTGCCGTCCGTTCAAAGTCTTCGCTGGCCGGCCATTGCTCTGTTGTTGCTGGGTATTTCCTGGTGGTTAGTGTCTCTGCAGTACGACCAAACGGTGGAAAATCTGCCGGATGCCAAGACTGCACCTGAGCGTGTTCGCAAAAGTATCACGATCGGGCCCGAGTCTCCGCTAAAAGAGCATGAAGATGCCGTGGCGCCGAACCTCAATGTGGTATCGGAACCGCCCGCTGTGCTGGACGTGCCGCCGGAACCGTTGAAAACTGCGCCAGAGCCAGAGCCAGAGCCAGAGCCAGAGCCAGAGCCAGAGCCAGAGCCAGAGCCCTCATTTATCCCCATGGTGCCGGAGCGGTTTGTTGCGCTTGATCGCTTGCAGCAGCGCCAGGGCTGGACGCTTCAGTTGGTCGCCGGGCGCTTGGAACAAACCGTCCTTAACGTGCTTGGCCGATTGCCGAACGACAACAAGTTGCGTTATACCGTCGGCAAACGCGACGGCAAGCCGTGGTTCATGTTGGTGTACGGCAATTACGCGACCCGGAATGAGGCCGAATCCGCTGCGGCGACCCTTCCTGATGCATTAAAGGTCGATAAGCCCTGGATTCGCACCTACGAAAGCTTTTAATTCGACAGGAGTGCACCTATCTGGTGCACTCTGTCTTCGTCGATTACGAAACTTTTAAATTTTCCTTGCGTGCTCGTTTTCTATACGTATAATCCCTTCCCCCTTTTTTAAAGTGTCAGCTCATTTTGTGCACTACAGTGGTGCAAAACGGGGTGGCGGGAATGCTTTTTACGTGAGAGAACGCTTATGACGACAGGCTTGTATCATCCCGATGAATTCAGGGACAACTGCGGTTTTGGCCTGATAGCCCACATGAAGGGCGAGGTTAGCCATAAGTTGTTGGAAACAGCTATTGAATCACTCACCTGCATGACTCACCGTGGAGGCATCGCTGCCGACGGGAAGACCGGTGATGGTTGTGGTCTGCTGTTGCAGAGCCCCAAGGCCTTCTTGGTTAAAGCTGCTGAAGCAGCGTTTGGTAAAAAACCTGGCGACTTATTTGCAGTTGGCCAGGTTTTTTTAGCCCAAGAGGAAGGTAAAGCGGCCGCCGGTCGCGCTGCAATAGAACAAAGATTGACCGAGCAGGGCCTCGACATCATGGGCTGGCGTGAAGTGCCCGTTGATGACAGTTGTCTGGGGCCGATGGCAAAAGACTGCTTGCCGCGCATCGAACAGGTGTTCGTTGAGCCCGGCGCTAAAACAGAGAAAGAATTTGCGATCAGCTTGTTCCTTGGCCGTCGTTACGCTGAGCGAGACATGGCTGACGATTCCGAGTTCTACATCTGTAGTCTTTCTCATCGCACATTGGCCTATAAAGGCCTGATGATGCCGGCTGATCTGGCCAACTTCTACAAAGATCTGGGTGACCCGGATCTGGAAACCGCAATCTGCGTGTTCCACCAGCGTTTTTCTACCAACACCATGCCCAAATGGCCGTTGGCCCAGCCGTTCCGCTATCTTGCCCACAACGGTGAAATCAACACCGTTGATGGCAACCGGAACTGGGCAATCGCCCGTGCCGCGAAATTCAGTTCGCCGGATTTGCCGGATCTGCAAACCTTGCAGCCGCTGGTCAATCTGGCGGGCTCGGATTCGTCCAGTATGGACAACATGCTGGAAATCCTGCTTGCCGGTGGCGTTGATCTGTTCCGCGCGGTGCGCATGATGATTCCGCCCGCCTGGCAGAACGTGGATACCATGGATTCGGATCTGCGTGCTTTCTATGAGTACAACTCCATGCACATGGAGCCCTGGGATGGCCCTGCCGGTTTGGTTATGTCTGACGGCCGCTACGCACTATGTATGCTCGATCGGAATGGCTTGCGCCCGGCACGTTGGGTGATTACCAAGGATGATTTCATTACCTTGGCTTCGGAAGTGGGTACCTATGATTACGCACCGTCTGACGTTGTGGCCAAAGGTAGGGTTGGTCCTGGGCAGATGCTGGCCATCGATACCGAAACCGGCGAGGTTCTGCATACACCGGATATCGACGACCGTCTGAAAAATGCCCAGCCTTATCGTCGCTGGTTGAAAGAAAACGCGCTGCGAGTGGAGTCCACGCTTTATCAGGAGTCTCCGGAATTCAAATTGATGGAATCCGAAGAGCTGCTCGTTCACCAGAAGATGTTTAACGTTTCTTTCGAAGAGCGTGATCAGGTACTTCGCCCGTTGGCTGAAGGTGCTCAGGAGGCCGTTGGCTCGATGGGCGACGATACGCCTATGGCGGTACTTTCAAGCAAGGTGCGGCACGTAGCGGATTACTTCCGTCAAAAGTTCGCTCAGGTGACCAACCCGCCGATCGATCCGCTGCGTGAAACCATCGTGATGTCGCTCGAGACCTGTCTGGGTGCGGAGCGGAACGTGTTCGAAGAAACCGCTGAGCACGCGGATCGGGTTATTCTGACAACGCCGGTACTGTCGCCAGCCAAGTTCCTTAAGCTGACCAATAATAGGCGTCCTGGCTTTGAAGTCGGACGGGTGGCGTTGAGCTACCGTCCGGAAGAAGGCCTGGAGCAGGCGATTGTTCGTGTATGCGAAGAATCGGCCGCGGCGGTTCGTGACGGCAAGGTACTGTTGATCCTGAGTGATAAGGATTTGGTGGAAGGTGAACTGCCGGTGAATGCCCTGATGGCCACCGCGGCGGTTCATCACCACCTGTCACAGAACGGTCTGCGTTGCGATACCAACCTCATCATCGAGAGTGGATGGGTGCGTGACCCGCATCACTTCGCCGTACTGTTCGGTTTTGGTGCAACTGCGGTCTACCCGTACCTGGCGTATCAGGTGATGAACGATCTGATTCGCACGGGCGAGCTGATGATGGACCCGATCGAAGCCAAGAACAATTACCGTAAGGGCATCAACAAGGGTCTGCTGAAAATCCTGTCCAAAATGGGCATCTCCACTATTGCTTCTTACCGTGGTGCGCAGTTGTTTGAAGCCATTGGTCTGGCTGATAACGTGGTTGATCTCTGCTTTAAGGGCGTTCCGAGCCGTATCCAGGGTGCGGATTTCGGAGACTTCCAGCAAGACCAGGAGCTGCTTGCTTCCGTTGCCTGGAAGCCTCGTAAGCCGCTGTCGCCCGGTGGTGTGCTGAAGTACATTCACGGCCAGGAATACCATGCGTTCAACCCGGACGTGGTGGGTAAACTGCAAGACGCGGTGATCAGTGGTGACTACGGCCATTACCGTGAATACGCAAGCTTGGTGAACGAGCGCCCGGTTGCGACCCTGCGTGACTTGCTGGTGTTCAAAGAGGGCACTAAGTCCATCGATATTGCGGAAGTTGAGCCGGTGGAAAACATCTTCCCGCGCTTCGATTCAGCCGCGATGTCTCTGGGGGCGCTGTCTCCGGAAGCCCACGAGGCGTTGGCTGTGGCCATGAACACCTTGGGTGGTCGATCCAACTCCGGTGAGGGTGGTGAGGACCCGGCCCGTTACGGCACCAACAAGCGCTCGAAGATCAAGCAGGTTGCGTCTGGTCGCTTCGGTGTTACCGCTGAGTACCTGCGAAGCGCAGATGTTATGCAGATTAAAGTGGCTCAGGGTGCCAAGCCGGGCGAAGGTGGTCAGCTGCCCGGTGGCAAGGTGAACGACCTGATTGCTCGCTTGCGTTACTCGGTGCCGGGGGTGACCTTGATTTCACCGCCGCCACACCACGACATCTATTCAATCGAAGATTTGGCTCAGCTGATCTTCGACCTGAAGCAGGTTAACCCCGAGGCGTTGGTTTCAGTGAAGCTGGTGTCCGAGCCGGGTGTCGGTACCATTGCCGCCGGTGTGGCCAAGGCCTACGCCGACCTGATTACGGTTTCCGGTTATGACGGCGGTACAGCAGCCAGCCCGCTGACCTCGATCCGGTATGCCGGCTCCCCGTGGGAGCTGGGTTTGACTGAAACACAGCAAGCGCTGCGTGCCAACGACTTGCGCGGAAAGATTCGCCTGCAAACAGACGGCGGTATTAAAACCGGCTTGGATGTGGTGAAGGCTGCGATTCTGGGTGCGGAAAGCTTCGGTTTTGGTACCACGCCAATGGTGGCTCTGGGTTGTAAGTACCTGCGTATTTGCCACCTGAACAACTGTGCGACCGGTGTCGCCACTCAGAACGACTACCTGCGTGAAGAGCACTTCAAAGGCACCGTCGAGATGGCAATGAACTTCTTCCGCTTTGTTGCGGAAGAGACCCGAGAGTGGATGGCCAAGCTGGGTGTTCGCAGCATCGAAGAGCTGGTTGGTCGTGTTGATCTTCTGGAGCGTCTGCCGGGTAATACCGAGCGCCAGAAGAAGCTCGACCTGACCCGCTTGCTGGAAAACGACCACATCCCGGCCGACAAGCCGCAGACCTGTCAGGTAGAGCGGAACCTGCCGTTCGACCAAGGTAAGTTGGCTGAGCAGATCGTGAAAGACACGGCAGCCGCGTTGAATGAAAAATCCGGTGGCGCCTGGACTTACAAGGTGACCAACTGTGACCGTTCAATCGGTGCCCGTTTGTCTGGTGAAATCGCCGCCCGATACGGCAACAAAGGCATGTCGGACGCTCCGATCACCCTCGACCTGACAGGTACCGCCGGCCAGAGCTTCGGTGTCTGGAACGTGGGTGGCCTGAACATGGTTCTGCATGGCGATGCCAACGATTACGTGGGCAAAGGCATGACCGGCGGTAAGCTGGTGATCAAGCCGCCCCGTGGCAGCGATTTTAAAACCCAGGAAACGTCTATCGTAGGTAACACCTGCCTGTACGGCGCAACTGGCGGTAAATTGTTTGCGGCGGGTACTGCGGGCGAGCGCTTTGCGGTTCGTAACTCTGGCGCTCACGCGGTTGTGGAAGGCGCAGGTGACCACTGCTGTGAATACATGACAGGCGGTTTGGTGACGGTTCTGGGCGAAACAGGCTACAACTTCGGTGCGGGTATGACCGGTGGTTTCGCCTACGTTCTGGACCTCGATAATACGTTTGTCGACAAATACAACCATGAGTTGGTTGAGATTCAGCGTATTGCGCGAGAAGACATGGAAGCCTACCGGAACCACCTGCGCGGTGTGATTCGGGAACACATTTCCGAAACCGGAAGTGCCTGGGCTGAACATCTTCTGGATGATTTCGACGATTACATCAACCGGTTCTGGCTGGTTAAACCGAAGGCCGCAAATTTGCGCAGCCTGCTGGCCAGCACCCGAGCCCGCCCGGAATAAGCTCCGGGAAAACTGTGAGTTGGGCTGCGCCAGATGCGCAGTCCGCGTCGAAATCGAAAGTATGAGAGCAACACTATGAAAGAACGACTTCATAATGACTTCCAGTTCGTCGAAGTAGGGCGGGTTGACCCGAAGAAAGTTCCGGCGAAAAAACGGAAGAAAGAGTTCGGTGAAATTTATCATCCGTTCACCGAAACCCATGCGGCCTCTCAGGCGCATCGTTGCCTGGAGTGCGGTAACCCGTACTGTGAGTGGAAGTGCCCGGTGCACAACTACATTCCGAACTGGCTGAAGCTGGTGTCGGAAGGCAACATCATGAAAGCGGTCGAGTTGTGCCATCAGACCAACTCCCTGCCCGAAGTGTGTGGCCGAGTGTGTCCGCAGGATCGCTTGTGTGAAGGTGCCTGTACCCTGAACGACGGCTTTGGAGCGGTAACCATTGGTTCGGTTGAAAAATACATCACCGACACCGCCTTCGCGTTGGGCTGGAAGCCCGATATGTCCAAAGTGAGCTGGACAGACAAGAAGGTTGCTGTGATTGGTGCAGGTCCGGCAGGTCTTGGTTGCGCGGACGTCTTGGTGCGCAACGGCGTAAAGCCGGTGGTATTTGATATCTATCCGGAAATCGGCGGCCTGCTGACTTTCGGTATTCCTGAGTTCAAGCTCGAGAAGAGCGTGATGGCCCGTCGCCGTCAGGTGTTCGAAGAAATGGGCATGGAATTCCGCCTGAACACCGAAGTAGGTAAAGATGTGTCGCTGAAGAGCATTCTTGACGAGTTCGATGCGGTCTTCATGGGCATGGGCACCTACACCTATATGAAAGGCGGCTTCCCCGGTGAAGATCTGCCGGGTGTCCACGATGCACTTCCGTACCTGATCTCCAACGTGAACCGCCGTTTGGGCTTTGAAAAGAAGCCAGCGGACTTCATCGATATGAAAGGTAAGCGTGTGGTAGTTCTGGGTGGTGGTGACACGGCTATGGACTGCAACCGTACTTCCATTCGTCAGCAGGCGGAAAGCGTAACCTGTGCTTACCGTCGGGACGAAGAGAATATGCCGGGTTCCCGTCGCGAAGTGGCGAACGCCAAAGAAGAAGGCGTGAAGTTCCTCTTTAATCGTCAGCCGGTGGAAATTGTCGGTGACGAAAAAGTGGAAGGCGTTAAAGTGGTCACTACCGAACTGGGGGCGCCTGACGAAAACGGCCGCCGTCGTCCGGAAGTCGTGCCCGGCAGCGAGGAAGTGATTCCGGCCGATGCGGTGCTGGTTGCCTTTGGCTTCCGCCCGAGCCCGGCACCGTGGTTTGAGGAACTCGGTGTGAACACCGACGAGTCCGGCCGCGTAACCGCACCAGAAGACGCGGAGCTGCCGTTCCAGACCAGCAACCCGAAGATCTTCGCCGGCGGCGATATGGTTCGCGGTTCGGATCTGGTGGTCACCGCTATCTGGGAAGGCCGGCAGGCCGCAGAAGGCATTCTTGACTACCTGGATGTCTGAGTAAAATCCTGATCGGTGTCAGAAGGGCGGCTTCCTAGGGGAAAGCCGCCCTTTTTTATTGGCGCAAACGGGGTATCATTGGCTCCCATTGTCTCTGACCCATAAACGATGAGAAGACTGTAACTATGACTGAGTTGAAGAACGATCGCTTCCTGCGCGCCCTGATGCGCCAGCCTGTAGACCGTACCCCGGTTTGGATGATGCGTCAGGCGGGCCGTTACCTGCCGGAGTACCGCGCAACCCGGGCCCAGGCGGGTGACTTCCTCAGTCTGTGCAAAAACACGCCGTTGGCTTGCGAGGTGACGTTGCAGCCGTTGGAGCGTTACCCATTGGATGCGGCGATTTTGTTCTCGGATATTCTGACCATCCCCGATGCGTTGGGGCTTGGTTTGTACTTCGAAACCGGCGAAGGCCCTAAATTCCGGAAAGTAATTCGCACGGAAGCCGATGTAGATGCATTGCCGAACATGAAAGCGGAGTCGGATCTGGACTACGTGATGAATGCGGTATCGACCATTCGCCGCGAGTTGAATGGCCGTGTTCCGTTGATCGGTTTTTCCGGTAGCCCCTGGACGTTGGCCACTTACATGGTAGAAGGCGGTTCGTCCAAAGATTTCCGCGAAACCAAGAAGCTGGCATACGGTCAGCCTGAAGTGATGCATCGTTTGCTGGATCACCTTGCGAATTCTGTGATCGACTACCTGAATGGCCAGATCAAAGCCGGCGCTCAGGCTGTGCAGATTTTTGATACCTGGGGTGGCGTATTGAGCGGTTGGGCCTATGAAGAGTTCTCGCTGCGCTACATGAAGAAGATTGTTGATGGCCTTATTCGCGAAAACGAAGGTCGCCGCGTGCCGGTGATCCTGTTCACCAAGAACGGTGGTCAGTGGCTGGAGTCGATTGCCGACACGGGTTGTGATGCGGTTGGTCTGGACTGGACTACGGATATTGGCAACGCTCGTGCACGAGTGGGTGATCGGGTTGCTCTGCAGGGCAACATGGACCCGACGATGTTGTATGCGCCTAAGCAGCGTATCCGTGAAGAGGTGGAAGACATTCTGTCCCGTTACGGGCAGGGCACCGGGCACATCTTCAACTTGGGCCACGGTATTACGCCTGAGGTGGATCCGGAGCATGCGGGTGCGTTCATTGAGGCGGTTGTTGAGCTGAGTGCCAAGTATCATCAGCAGTAATTGAAGTTTGGAGTTTTTCGTCCGCCAGCTTGCTAGTTCGGCGTTAGTGGCTCGGCGCGACGGCCTCCAAAAAACCGCTACGAGCACATCCATGTGCGCTTCTCTCCGGCCATCCATGGCCTCCGAAATTTTTTGGAGGCCGTCCCGCCAAGCCACGTCTTACTCCGTGGATTTGCCCTCCAAAAAGTCATTTAGTTTTCCGGGTTTTCTTCCGATGGATTCCCTTGTGTGACCGGTCTATAGTCATAGCAGAACCGTTCAAGACTCGGAGACACCCCTTGGCCGTCCAAAATCCCGATAACCGTCGTTTCCATCGCATTAGCTTCGATGCGCCCTGTGAGCTGCATTGGCAGGAGCAGGTGTGGTCAACGGAGGTGTTGGATATATCCCTCAAAGGGGCGCTTGTGGAGCGACCAGAAGGCTGGGGCGTGCCACTCGGTGAGCCCTGTGAGCTTGTTATACAGCTGAACGGCCACGAGGCGGGCATTGTGATGGCGGTGGAGTTAGTGCACGTTGAAGGGCATCGTCTGGGCTTTAAGTGCCAGTACATCGATATCGAAAGTGCGATGCATTTGCGGCGGTTGGTAGAGTTGAATCTGGGCGATCCGGAGTTGTTGGAGCGAGAGCTCGCGCATCTGATTGACTAGCGGGTGCGCGCTGATTGTTTTTTTGAGCGTATATTTCCGAGGCTAGGTTGGTTCGCGCAGGGATCGCTTTCCAAAAATGTCGTAGGCCATGGATGGCCGAAGAGAAGCGCACATGGGTGAGACAAGCGTTTATGAAGCGCAGCTTCATGCGCCGACGAACGACAGCAATCTATGATTGCTGGCCGGACCCGCTTGCGGGGGCTCGTAGCGGTTTTTGGAAAGCGATCCCTGTGCGGGCCTCGCACGAAACTAACAGGCTGGGAGCGAAGTTAAAACTCCTCCAATGCCGAAAGCGCATCCGATAGTTTGGTCACCGGAATGACCTTCATCCCCTCGATAGGCTTACGTGGTGCATTAGCTTTTGGAACCAGTGCCCGGGTGAAGCCATGCTTGGAAGCCTCGTAAATCCGCTCCTGCCCACTGGGCACCGGGCGAATTTCACCGGAAAGGCCAACTTCCCCGAAGATCACCAAGTCCTGCGGCAAAGCCCTGTTACGGAAAGACGAAACAACCGCAGCCAACAGCGCCAAATCCGCGCTGGTCTCAGCTACTTTCACGCCGCCTACCACGTTCACGAACACATCCTGATCCGCCACATGCATACCACCATGACGGTGCAGAACCGCTAACAGCATCGCCAGACGATTCTGATCCAAACCAACTGCAACCCGTCGTGGGTAACTGCCCTGAGCCATATCCACCAATGCCTGAATCTCCACCAGCATCGGCCGCGTGCCTTCCCAGACCACCATCACCACACTACCCGGAGCCGCTTCCTCGCCGCGATTCAGGAAGATGGCGCTGGGGTTCTTCACTTCTTTCAGGCCCTGTTCCAGCATCGCGAAAACGCCCAGTTCGTTCACCGCACCGAATCGGTTCTTGATGCCCCGCAGGGTGCGGTAACGGCTGTCGCTGGAGCCTTCCAGCAAGATCGAACAGTCGATCATGTGTTCCAGCACTTTCGGCCCGGCCAGGCTGCCGTCTTTGGTGACGTGGCCTACCAGAAATAGAATGGTGCCGGTTTGTTTTGCGAAGCGAGTCAGGTATGCGGCGCTTTCGCGCACTTGCGAGACAGAGCCCGGCGCCGATTCGATGTCGGCAACGTGCATAACCTGAATACTGTCCACCACCAGAATGCGTGGTTTTTCCGCTTCGGCCACTTGCATGACCCGCTCCACGCTGGTTTCCGACAGCATTTTCAGATCTTTGGTGGGCAAACCAAGGCGTTTGGCGCGCATGGCGACCTGTTGCAGCGATTCCTCACCCGTTACATACAGAGCAGGGTGCTGAGCAGCCAACTGACACACCGCTTGCAGCAACAAGGTACTTTTGCCTGCGCCCGGGTGGCCGCCCATCAGCACGGCGGAGCCTTCGATCAAGCCGCCACCGAGCACGCGGTCAAACTCCTGCATGCCGGTGCTGATGCGGGCTTGTTCGGCCAGGCTGACCTCGTCTAGGCTTTTAACCTCCGACAAGCTGCCCGCGTAGCCCTCGAAGCGAATGCCTCGAGCGCCTTTGGCGTTGTTGCCGGAGATGCCGCGTACTTCGCTGACGGTATTCCAGGCCTGGCAGGCAGTGCATTGGCCCTGCCATTTGGAGTAATCAGCGCCGCACTCGGTGCAGACGTACGCGGTTTTGGTTTTCGCCATTACGCCAGCTTCTTGTACTTCATGCGCTTGGGCTGCATGGCCGAGTCGCCCTTACGCTTCTTGAAGTCGGCGTCGTATTCCGTGAAGTTGCCATCGAAATACACCACTTCGCCATCGTCTTCGAACGCTAGGATGTGTGTTGCCACACGGTCAAGGAACCAGCGGTCGTGCGAGATCACCAGCGCAGAGCCCGGGAAGTTCAGCAGCGCTTCTTCCAGTGCGCGCAGGGTTTCTACGTCGAGGTCGTTGGTGGGTTCGTCCAGCAGCAAGACGTTGCCGCCCTGTTTCAGCAGCTTGGCGAGGTGCAGGCGGTTACGTTCGCCACCGGACAAGTCGCCAACGCGCTTCTGCTGGTCGGTGCCTTTAAAGTTAAAACGGCCCACGTAGGCGCGGGACGGGGTTTCGTAGTTGCCGACTTTGATGATGTCGTTGCCGTCTGACAGCTCTTCCCAAACGGTTTTGCTGCCATCCAGATCGCGCATCTGATCGACGTAGGCCAGCTCAACGGTTTCACCCACAGTGATCGTGCCAGAGTTTGGCTGATCCATACCGGTGATCATTTTGAACAGGGTGGACTTACCGGCGCCGTTACCACCGATGATGCCCACAATGGCGCCGGGTGGTACGGTCAGTGACACGTCTTCGTACAGCAGGCGGTCGCCGAAGGCTTTGCTGATGCCTTCAATTTCGATCACTTTGTCGCCCAAGCGCGGTCCGGGTGGGATGTACAGCTCGTTGGTTTCGTTACGCTTCTGGAATTCCTGAGAACTCATTTCTTCGAAACGAGCCAAGCGCGCCTTGCTCTTGGACTGGCGGCCTTTGGCATTCGAGCGAACCCATTCCAGCTCTTGCTTAACAGCTTTTTGGTGAGCGGCTTCCTGTTTGGATTCCATCTCCAGACGTTTTTCTTTGTTCTCCAGCCACTGGCTGTAGTTGCCTTCAAACGGAATGCCCTGGCCACGGTCCAGCTCGAGAATCCAGCCCGCTACGTTGTCGAGGAAGTAACGGTCGTGGGTGATGGCTACCACGGTGCCTTCGTAGTCGTGCAGGAAGCGTTCCAGCCAAGCGACGGATTCTGCGTCCAGGTGGTTGGTAGGCTCGTCGAGCAGCAGCATGTCCGGGCCAGACAAGAGCAGGCGGCACAGGGCCACTCGGCGGCGCTCACCACCGGACAGTACTTTTACCTTTTGATCCCAAGCTGGAAGGCGCAGGGCATCGGCTGCGACTTCCATCTTCCGTTCGATGTCGTGGCCGTCGGTGGCCTGGATGATCGCTTCCAGTTCACCCTGTTTCTTGGCCAGTTCGTCAAAGTCGGCGTCTGGTTCGGCGTAGGCGGCGTAAACCTGATCAAGTTCGGCCAAGGCGTTATGAACGTGAGCGACCGACTCGTCTACGATTTCTTTGACGGTCTTCTCTTCGTCCAGCTCCGGCTCCTGAGGCAGGTAACCCACGTTGATGCCAGGCTGGGGGCGTGCTTCGCCGATGTAATCCTGGTCAACGCCGGCCATAATGCGCAGTAGGGTGGATTTACCTGCGCCGTTCAGGCCGAGAACGCCAATTTTGGCGCCCGGGAAGAAGCTAAGAGAAATGTCTTTCAGGATTTCCCGCTTGGGCGGTACCACTTTGCCCACGCGGTTCATGCTGTATACGTACTGGGCCATATCGGCTAAACCCCTTTGAGATCAGGTTCTTGAGTTCCGGATGCGGTGGCGCGGGTTGCGGGGCAGGCCTTCAGGGATACGCTGTGAATACGTCCATGTACGCTCGACAAAATCATCCGTGATTTTGACGATCCCTGAAGGCCTGCCCCGCAACCCTCGATCTGACCGCGTGCTTTTGACCCGGTAAGGTATCTAAAGCGTTCCGTGATAGCAATTGAGTGGAAACCGGGATTGCCGGCGTGTCGGTATCTGCGGACGGTATAAAGGATGATTTTTGACCCGCATTCGAGATAGAATGACGGCCCAATTTTTCAGGGGTTGCGGCTTATCACAAGGGTAGGCCGGACCAGCCATTCAGACAGGGGCAGCACTCCATGTTTAATCGTGATATGAAAATCGCCGGTTTCGATGACGAACTGTTGAACGCCATGCAGGCGGAAGAAAAGCGTCAGGAAGCGCACATCGAACTGATCGCGTCCGAAAACTACACCAGCCCTCGGGTGATGGAAGCTCAGGGCAGTGTGCTGACCAACAAGTATGCCGAAGGTTATCCCGGTAAGCGTTACTATGGTGGTTGCGAGTTTGTGGACGTGGCTGAGCAGCTGGCGATTGATCGCGCCAAAGAACTGTTCGGTGCTGCTTACGCTAACGTACAGCCGCACTCGGGCTCTCAGGCGAACTCCGCCGTATTCATGGCACTGGTTCAGCCGGGCGATACCGTTCTGGGCATGAGTCTGGCCCACGGTGGCCACCTGACCCACGGCGCCAGCGTGAACTTTTCCGGTAAAATCTACAACGCCGTACAGTACGGTCTGAACCCGGAAACTGGCCTGATCGATTACGACGAACTGGAAGCGCTGGCGGTTGAGCACAAGCCAAAGATGATCATTGCCGGTTTCTCTGCCTACTCTCAGGAACTGGACTTTGCCCGTTTCCGCGAGATTGCTGACAAGGTGGGTGCTTACCTGTTCGTGGATATGGCGCACGTTGCGGGCTTGGTTGCTGCAGGCGTATACCCGGACCCGGTTCCTCACGCTCACGTTGTGACGACCACCACGCACAAAACCCTGCGCGGCCCCCGTGGCGGCCTGATTCTGGCCTGTGACGACGAAGCCCTGCAGAAGAAACTGAACTCTGCCGTATTCCCGGGCGGCCAGGGTGGTCCTTTGATGCACGTGATTGCCGCTAAGGCCATCTGCTTCAAAGAGGCCATGAGCGACGAATTCAAAGCCTACCAGCAGCAAGTTGTGAAGAATGCTGTGGCCATGGCCGACGTGTTCATCGAGCGCGGCTACGATGTGATCTCCGGCGGCACCAAGAACCATCTGTTCCTGGTTAGTCTGATCAAGCAGGACATCACCGGTAAAGATGCGGATGCGGCACTGGGCCGTGCTCACATCACAGTGAACAAGAACGCAGTTCCGAACGATCCACGTTCTCCGTTCGTGACGTCTGGTTTGCGTGTGGGTACTCCGGCGGTTACCACTCGTGGCTTCGGTGAGCAGGAGTGTCGTGATCTGGCCTGCTGGATGTGCGACATCCTCGACAACCTTGAAGACGAAGCGACGATCAACCGTGTACGCGAGCAGGTTGAGGCAGTGTGCGCGCGTTTCCCGGTTTACGCTTGATTTGCACTGAGTGAGTCTGCCCGGGTGTCCTTTTGGGGCTTCCCGGGCCCTTTTTTCCGGAGCGCCTGAACTATGCATTGTCCTTTCTGTGGTGAAGCCGATACCAAAGTGATTGATTCGCGTCTGGTGGCCGAGGGCGATCAGGTGCGTCGCCGCAGGGAGTGCTTGTCCTGCCATGAACGGTTTACCACGTTTGAAAGCGCCGAACTGGTGATGCCGCGCGTGGTGAAGCAAGACGGGACCCGGCAACCTTTTGACGAAGAAAAGTTGCGGGCCGGATTGATGAAAGCTCTGGAAAAACGCCCGGTCAGTATTGAGTCGATCGAGGCGGCACTGAACCGAATTAAATATCGGTTGCGAGCGACCGGCGAGCGTGAAGTGAAGTCGATGCAGCTGGGCGAAGAGGTGATGACCGAGCTGCGTCAGCTGGATAAAGTGGCCTACGTTCGCTTTGCCTCGGTTTATCGCAGCTTTCAGGACATTAACGAGTTCAAAGAAGAGATTGAACGTTTGTCCCAAGGCAACGGCGATGCCGCAGATGTGGCGCGTGCGTTGGCTGAAAACCCGACAGGGAAAGGGTAAATATGGTTTCAGACCGCGACAGGGCGATGATGGCCCGGGCTATCCAGTTGGCTTGGCGCGGTCGTTACTCCACGCATCCTAATCCACGTGTAGGATGCGTGATTGCCAGAGGCAACCGTATAGTGGGTGAAGGCTGGCACGAGCGTGCCGGTGAGGCGCATGCCGAAGTGCATGCATTGAGCCAGGCCGGGCAGGAAGCGCGAGGCGCAACGGCCTATGTGACTTTGGAGCCGTGCAGTCATTATGGCCGGACACCGCCATGCGCAAAGGCGTTGATGGAGGCGGGTGTGGCCCAAGTGTTCGTGGCAACGAAAGATCCGAATCCGACGGTTTCTGGCCGGGGGCTGGATATGCTGCGCGACGCTGGCATCAGGGTAACCGAAGGTGTGTTAAGCGAAGAAGCTGCGCGCCTGAACCCGGGCTTTATGAAGCGCATGAATACCGGCCGGCCGTGGGTACGTTTGAAGATGGCGGCTAGCCTGGATGGTCGAACGGCCATGGCATCGGGTGAAAGCCAGTGGATTACCGGCCCCGAGGCGCGCCGGGATGTGCAGCGCCTGCGAGCCATGAGCGATGCCATTCTCACGGGCGTAGGTACGGTGTTGGCCGATGATCCCGCGTTAACGGTGCGCCTCGATGACATGGGCGATTTGGGAGAAGCTGCGGCGCCATCACGCCAGCCGCTGCGAGTGATTGCCGATCGGGATGCACGAACGCCAACGTCAGCCCGCATTCTTCGGGGCGGCAATGTTCAGGTGTTCTGCGCCAGTTCCACTCGGCCAACGGCACCCGCACAGGACTTGGCCGCGCTGGGTGTGAGTATTGCCGGTGTGGCCTGGAGAGATAACGGGGTGGACGTGGTCGAACTACTGGACGCCCTCGGAGAGAAAGGCATAAACGAATTGCTGGTAGAGGCCGGGCCAACGTTGGCGGGTACCTTTATCAACGAGAATTTAGTGGATGAGCTTTGGTTGTACCAGGCCCCGGTGTTTTTAGGGAGTACAGGGCGGCCAACGGCTCATCTACCCATAGAAGTTATGGCAGACAAAGTGCAATGGAAGGTGCTGGACCGCCGTCAGGTGGGTGAAGATCAACGATTGATCCTCGCTCGCAGTTAATCATTCAATTCATTCCTCCGGGTTGTTGCGAACAGCCGGGGTGACAGGGTGCAGAAGCGTATGGCACTGAACAGCATTGAAGACATCATCGAAGATATTCGACAGGGAAAGATGGTCATCCTGATGGATGACGAAGACCGCGAAAACGAGGGTGATCTGGTGATGGCTGCAGAACATTGCACGCCGGAAGCGATCAACTTCATGGCGCGTTTTGGCCGTGGCCTTATTTGTATGCCAATGACCCGGCAGCGTTGCGAGCAGCTAGGCTTGCCGTTGATGGTTCAGCAGAATGCGTCTGGTTTTGGCACCAAGTTCACCTTGTCGATTGAAGCCCGTGAAGGCGTAACCACAGGTATTTCCGCAGCGGATCGTGCCCGTACCGTTCAAGCCGCCGTGGCGCGCGATGCGAAAGCATCGGATCTGGTTCAGCCGGGGCATATTTTCCCGCTGATGTCTGATCCCGGTGGTGTTTTGAGCCGGGCTGGCCATACCGAAGCGTCTTGTGATCTGGCATCGCTGGCGGGCTGTGAACCCGCCGGTGTGATTTGCGAAATCATGAACGATGACGGCTCGATGGCCCGTCGTGAAGATCTCGAGAAGTTTGCGGAAGAGCACGATCTGAAGATCGGCACCATTGCCGATCTGATCCACTACCGCACCATGAACGAGAAAACCGTGGAGTGCGTGGAAGAGAATGATCTGGACACCGAATACGGTGTCTTCAAGTTGCGCACTTACCGGGACAACATTCAGGGTTCAACCCACCTTGCGATGGTGATGGGTGACATCAGCTCTGAAGAGCCGGTTCACGTTCGAGTTCATATCACGGACACCCTGCGTGACTTGTTGGGCGCGCGCCGCAAGGATTCCCGAAGCTGGCCATTGCACCATGCGTTGGAGAAGGTCGCCAACGAAGGCAAAGGCGTGGTCGTGCTTTTGAACAGCGCAGAAGACAGCCGTAACCTGGAAGATCGCATGCAGGAGTTTTTTGACGAGGGCCGTGGGTCTTCGGGCAAGGGCAGCTCCGGTGTGTACTTTACCGTCGGTACGGGTTCTCAGATACTGCGTGATATTGGTGTTGGCAAAATGCGTTTGCTGAGCCCGCCCGTAAAATTCTCGGCTATCTCCGGTTTCGACCTGGAAGTTGTGGAATACGTACCTTACACCCCCGAATGATAAATCTGGCAGCAGCCGGAACCTGCTGCTGCCCGCGAAGGAGCCCGAGATGGCAGATATCAAAGTAATTGAAGGTGATTTTACCCAGTGCGGCGGACGTTACGCACTGGTCGTTGGCCGTTTTAACGGCTTCGTCGTTGAGAGCCTGGTAGAAGGCGCGATCGACACTTTGCGCCGTCACGGTATCGCTGAAAGCGATATCACTGTGATTCGCGTACCGGGCGCTTATGAAATGCCGCTTGCGGTTAAGCGCGTAGCAGAAACTTCTGACTACGATGCCATCATCGCGTTGGGTGCTGTTATCCGTGGTGGCACGCCGCACTTTGAATACGTGGCCGGTGAAGCGTCCAGTGGCTTGGGTGCGGTGAGCCTGGAAACCGACGTGCCAGTCACCTTTGGTGTGCTGACCGTGGATTCCATCGAGCAGGCAATTGAGCGTTCAGGAACGAAGGCTGGCAACAAAGGCGCGGAAGCAGCAATTACTGCCCTGGAAATGGTCAGTTTGTTCAAGAAGTTGGGTGAGTAATGAGCGAAGCAGGCGATAGCAGTCCCCAACCGGGGAATACCAGCAAGCCAAAGGCCGGCGATCGCCGCCGTGCCCGGGCACTGGCAATGCAGGGGTTGTACCAGCGGCATTTCAGCAAAACCCCTATTTCAGATATTGAAGCCGAGTTTATGGTCGATAACGACATGAGCAAGGTGGATGTCATGTATTTCCGGGACATTTTAAGGGGGGTGCACCGCGAGCAGGCGGAACTGGACCGGCTTGTGGAGCCTTTCCTGGATCGTCCTATGAAAGAAGTAGACGCGGTTGAGTTGGCTATCGTTCGGTTGGGTGCTTATGAGCTGAAGTACCGTATTGATGTGCCCTATAAAGTGGTCATCAACGAAGGCGTTGAAATGGCTAAGCGTTTTGGCGGCACCGAGGGTCATAAGTTTGTGAATAGCATTCTGGACAAACTCAGCCGTCGATTGCGGTTGGCTGAAACTCGTCCCCGCTGATTTATGGGTGAATTTGAGCTGATTCGCCAGTATTTTCAGCCGCTGGCTGACAAAGCACGGCAAGGGCAGCTCATTCTAGGCCCCGGCGACGACTGCGCGATTCAGCGCGTCCCGTCGGGGCGAGATTTAGTGTTTTCGGTGGACACTCTGGTTGAGGGCGTTCACTTCCCCCCGAATTATCCTCCCGAATACCTTGGCTGGCGGTCATTAGCCGTCGCTGTCAGTGATCTGGCCGCAATGGGTGCCGACCCCGTATGTTTTACACTCGCGCTCTCGTTACCCGGTGCCGAGCCGGAATGGCTGGCCGGGTACTCCCGAGGCTTGGCCCGAGCCAGTGATGCGTTTGGCATTGCTCTGGCGGGCGGAGATACCACTCGAGGCCCGCTTACAATC
The DNA here is from genome assembly GCF_016427555.1 of Marinobacter litoralis. Classification (GTDB taxonomy): domain Bacteria; phylum Pseudomonadota; class Gammaproteobacteria; order Pseudomonadales; family Oleiphilaceae; genus Marinobacter; species Marinobacter litoralis_A. The sequence goes on along the minus strand of NZ_JAELVS010000006.1, from coordinate 41,098 downwards.
ACTCTCCAGGTACACGGGACGGTATCGCAGGGTTTGGCGTTGCGGCGCTCTGGAGCGCGCGCCGGTGATGTGGTTTGTGTAACCGGGCCGCTGGGTGACGCGGGGGCAGCCTTGGAATTTCTGGGGCATACAGCGCCCACAGAGGACCAGCAAGCGGTGCTTGCGAGCTACCATTATCCGGAGCCTCAGTTGCAGCTGGGAAGAGCTTTGGTTGGCAAGGCGTCCGCCGCCATCGATATCTCGGACGGATTGCTTGCTGATCTGAAGCATATTCTGGCCGCATCCAATGTCGGGGCGGAGCTCGACGCTAACAGCATTCCGCTTTCTGATGCCTTGGTGGCACTAAAGGGTGACGAGGCGCTAAGCTTGGCTTTGAGTGCAGGTGATGACTACCAGCTATGCCTGACAATTCCGGACGACAAGTTGGCGGAGCTGAATTCGCATAATCGTAATCAGCTCACCGTTATTGGACGAATACAGTCGGAGCCAGGTTTGAGGGTGGCTAATGCCGAAACTCTTGGCTTCCGCCAGGGGTTTGATCATTTTGGGAGGTCTGATTGACGGATAATAACGTGGTACAAGAGCCAGACAATGTGAAAGCGATTCTGCCTCCGGGGTTCTTGCGAAATCCGGTACATTTACTGGCTTTCGGGCTTGGTAGTGGGGCTGCGCCCAAGGCTCCGGGCACTTGGGGAAGTCTTGCCGCTATTCCGGTTTGGTACTGCTTTGCGTGGCTGCCGCCGATGGCGTATTGGCTGGTTGTGCTGGCGGCATTTTTTGTCGGTATCTGGTTGTGCGGTAAAACCGCCGATGATTTGAAGGTTCACGATCACGGCGGCATCGTTTGGGACGAGTTCGTGGGCATGTGGATTGCCTTGGGGCTGTTTCCGGACCAGGTTTACGGAGTGTTGATGGCATTCATGCTGTTCCGGTTATTTGACGTGCTGAAGCCGTGGCCGATCAGTTGGCTGGATGCCCGTATGCCCGGTGGCTTGGGTATCATGTTTGATGATGTGGTTGCTGGTTTTATGGCACTAGGCTGCCTTGCCGCGATTGACTATTGGATCATGCCGTTCATGGTGTGACGGGCATGGCGCTAAATGGAGGCAGGGGCGTTGTTAGTGAAGTTGTTCTTCGGGCAGAAGTTTAACGACGTGGAGAAAGCGCTTCAGGCCGATTTCGGCTCGCTCTTTTGAGGCAAAGGGGCCGCTGTCGAAGCCCTCGCGGGTGGTGAAGTACCATTTGCTACCGACACAAAAGAAGCGACTGCTACGAAACGGTGGGGGGGCTTTTTCGCCGGCCCTTTGTTGGGTGTCCATAACTCCTCCTCATGTTGGTTTGGGGTTCGGGCATCAAGGTGTTTGGCGTATCCTGTTTAGCATTAGCCTAAATACGACCGAATTCAAATTTATTCTCAAAAAGGATGTGTAAATGAGTATGTGTCACGTTGGTGGTTTTTACAAATTAGTGCTGGCCGTTTTGACCGTGCTGGTAGCGGGCTGTGCATCTTCTTTGACCCGCATCGATACCTGGGAAGGCAGTTTGCCGGCCGCGACCGAGCCTGCCGTGCTAAAAGCCCCCGGGACCATTCAAGTGAGCAAGGTCAATGGCAAAGCCATGACGAATTTCCTTATGGACGATCTGGCGTTGGATTACGGATTGCTTCCGGGTCGCAATGAGGTGGTGTTTTCCTACAAGACCATCTGGGCGAAATCGGGCGTAGTAGACAATGGTGAGTCAAAAGTACATGTAATTGAAACCGCACCTCAGGTAGTACGTTTCGACGCCGAGCCGGGGATGACCTATCAGTTTTCGGTAGAGAAACCCGCCACCCGTGCTGAAGCGGAAGCGCTCCGCGAAAATTTCTCTGCAACCATTGTGACCTCTGGTGGAGCTTCGGTAGCTGAGGCCTCTGAATGGAAAGGGCCGGAGGCAAACCGCACCCCGGTATTTGGCGGCGGTGAAAGTGATTACAAAGCAGGCTCCGGCACGACGCTTGAGAAAATGAAGCGCCTGTGGGGCGAGGCGACAGACGAAGAGAAAAAGACCTTCCTTCGTTGGGCGTTCGAGTAAAACTGTAGCTTGTAACAGCGCTAGCCAGTGGGCTAGCGCTTAAAGCCGATGGGGCTTTTTTTGAGCAATCCTTCAAGATAGCCAAGGATTTCATCGGACAGGGTTTTGGGGTGGCCGGCCCCGGGATCGTCAATAACAGCTTCTCCCGCCGCTTCAGCGCGCATTTCAATCGCAGTAACGCTGTCCTGCACCAAGCTCTCCAGACTTCCGCCATCGCTGACGACATCCGGACACAGGGTAAAGTTGAGCGTCACCATTCCTTCATAGCTGACTGCCACGATGACAAGCCCCATGCTGTCAAACAGCGGGGCACTGTTGAATTGCTGAACCAGCTTGGCCCCTTGCAGGTACATTGGCACTTGCGGGCCGGGTACGTTGGTGATCGGAAGGTTGAACAGGGGCTGATAGCTCTGCGCAACCCGAAGCTCCGAATACAGGCGTGCGGAAAGCGCGAGCAGTGTGGACGGCAGCAATTCTGTCAGCCGGTCGGCGGCGATAGCTTCCCGGTAGGGTTCGCTCTCAACGGCGTTTCGGTGAATGTAGCGGATCCTGAGCGCTGGGTCGGCTTCGTTTGTTGCAAGGTTCAGCAACATTGCAGACATTTGATTGCCGGTGGCGCGCCGCAGGCTGCTGGATCTCACGGAGATCGGGGTCATTGCCACCAGAGGTTTGGTGGTTTGCGCGCCTTGGGTAATCAGGTATCTGTTCAAGGTTTCCGCGCAGATGCCAAGTACCACGTCGTTGAGTGTGACATCGCCTAACTGGGCTTTGATGGTTTTCAGGCGTGCCAACTCGATACTGGCCGAGACAATCTTCCGGTTGCCCGTGATCTGCCGGTTGAACGGGCAGTGAGGAGCTGAAAACAGTGAGGCTGGCAAGGGCAGCTTGTGAATCTGCTTCTGGATGAGTCCGCGGGTCGCTGCCTCGGCCGTATTATAAGCCAGCGATGCGAGCTGCATCGGGGCCTTCAGCATGTTAGCGCCTGCCTGCAGAAAGACGCGCTCTTCAGAGGGTTCAGGGCGAGGCTGCCAGGGGCGCGGCGGGTTAATGGCGCTGGGTGCTGGCAAATACTCAAGCAGCTTGCCCATAATTTCCTCACCGCTAAACGCGTCGATTGAGGCGTGGTGCAGTTTAACTATCAGGGCAAAGCCGTCTTTGTTGCCATCTGGAGTATCCAGCTTGAAACCGTCGACAAAGGTAATCTGCCAAAGAGGACGGTCCCGTTTGAGGGGGTCCTCCAGAATCTTTGCGGCCAGAGCTTTGATGCAGGTATCAGTGCCGCGGTCACCAAGTGAAACGTAGGCCAAGTGGCGCTCGATACTGAAATCGGCATCGTCCACCCAGTACGGGCGGCCGAGCCGCAGCGGAATTTCTTTAAGTTTTTGCCGAAAGATCGGAGCCACATGCAGGCGGCTGCAGATGTATTGGATAAACGTTGCGTAAGAAACGGGAGTTTCCAGCCCGCTGGCGTCGAAAAGGTAAACGCCTCCGATGTGCATCGGGGTGGTTTCTGATTCAAGGTACAGAAACGAGGCGTCCAGTTCTGACAGCTGGTGCATGCAGAGATTCCCTATAGCGTATATGTGACCGGCTGCGGCAGTATAGCGCAGAAGGCGAGGTATCTTGGTTGGCCCGAAGGCCTTCGATCAAGATGCTGTGCGGCCAGTCTCGGGGCTCTGTATGGGTTAGCTTACACGAGCGACAGCGGCTTCCGTCAGTGCCTCCAGAGCATCACGATAAGGTGAGTCTGGCAAGCAATTTAGCAGGTTGCGAGCGGTTTCGGCCTCTTCTCTTGCTTTGTTCATAGTGTATTCAATGGCGCCGGACGCTTTCACGATGCTGAGGACTTTGGGGAGGTCGTCCAGGCCGCCTTTGCGAATGGCCTGGCGAATCAGTTGGCGCTCGTCCTCACTGCTGTTTTCCATTGCGTAGATGAGAGGTAGCGTGGTTTTGCCTTCGGCCAGGTCGTCGCCCACATTTTTGCCCATGGCTTCGGCATCGCCCTGATAGTCCAATACGTCATCAACCAGTTGAAACGCTAGCCCCAGATGCTTGCCGTAATCTTTCAGGGCCGTTTCCTGTTCATCGTTGGCTCCTGCGAGCAGGGCGCCTGTGTGGGACGAAGCTTCGAACAGCATGGCGGTTTTGTTGTGGATGACGACCATGTACTGGTCTTCCGTGAGGTCCGGGTTTTTCACGTTCATTAGCTGCATCACCTCGCCCTCGGCAATCACGGCGGTGGCGTGCGACAGAACGTTCATAATAGGAAGGCTTTGCAGCTCGACCATCATCTCGAAAGCACGGGCGTAGAGGAAATCACCTACCAGAACACTGGGCGCGTTGCCCCATTTTGCGTTGGCAGTGCTGCGGCCCCGGCGCATGTCGGAGGTATCGACAACATCATCGTGCAAAAGCGTGGCGGTGTGCAGAAATTCAATCACCGCAGCCAGTTTTAGGTGGTCGTCTTTGCTGTAGCCAGCCGCTTGGCTGGAAAGTAAAACCAGCAAAGGTCTCAAGCGCTTACCGCCGCTTTCGATGATGTATTGGGCGATTTTCTCGACCATCGGGACATCCGAGGCAAGCCGCTGGATGATCAGATCGTTCACGCGGCTGAAGTCTTCCGCTACCGTGTCATGGATGCGCTGGGCTGTCATGGGGCTGATAAGTCCCTTACTGGTATGTACGTTGAGTTTTCGGGCAGGACGCGGCAATGCTAGGTATTGCTGCCTAGAGTGTCAACTTGAAGCGTAAACTCCCTTGTATTGGTCGGCGGCTTTTCGTACAATCACGCGCCCAACTCATCCCAACCTGCGCTCCCTGCAATAGGGTTGCCGAAGCGCTTCCCTTAGAACCAGGCGGATAAGAGCAGGGATGGGTCAATCGCGGAGACAGAAAATGTACGCAGTTATTGTTAGCGGTGGCAAGCAGCACCGTGTGAAAGAAGGCGAAACACTGAAGCTGGAAAAGCTCGAAGTTGAAACCGGCGGCTCTGTTGAGTTTGATCGTGTTCTGCTGGTAGCCAATGGCGACGACGTTAAAGTCGGTGCTCCAGTTGTTGATGGTGCTAAAGTGACTGCGGAAGTGGTTAGCCACGGGCGTCACGACAAGATCAACATCATCAAGTTCCGTCGTCGTAAGCATTCCATGAAGCGTCAGGGCCACCGTCAGTGGTTTACTGAAGTTAAGATCACGGGCATTCAGGGTTAAGCTCTGAACATACCCCTTAAAGAAGGAGGCTGGTAATGGCTCATAAAAAGGCAGCAGGTAGTACCCGTAACGGTCGCGATTCCGAGTCGAAACGACTTGGTGTAAAGCGCTACGGCGGCGAGACTGTATCTGCAGGTAGCATCATTGTTCGTCAGCGCGGCACTCGTTTCCACGCTGGCAACAACGTAGGCCTTGGCAAGGATCACACCCTTTTTGCGAAAGCAGAAGGTCAGGTGAAGTTCGAAGTTAAAGGCCCGCAGAACCGCAAGTTCGTGAGCATCGTTCCGGCTGCGTAAGCAGCGGCGATCCGGTTCTGTCGAACCTTGGATTTCCTGATATGCTGATCTGATCAGTCCTCAGGTGAATCCGGAGCCCCGCAAAGCTTCCATGAGGCTGCGGGGCTTTTTAGTTTATGCAAAGGCGTTTTACGTATGAAATTTGTAGACGAAGCCACCATCATTGTTGAAGCGGGAAAAGGCGGCCATGGTTGCCTGAGTTTTCGGCGTGAAAAATACGTACCTAAGGGTGGTCCCGACGGCGGTGACGGCGGGGATGGCGGTTCCGTCTATCTGGTAGCGGACGGTAATCTGAATACCCTGATCGACTATCGTTTTCAGCGCAAACACAAAGCGCAGAACGGTCAGCCGGGGGCAGGTCGGAACTGTACCGGTATCAAAGGAGATGATCTTGAGTTGCCGGTGCCTGTGGGTACCACGGTGGTGGATATGGATACCCATGAGGTTCTGGGTGATCTCACCAAAGAAGGGCAGCGTTTGAAAGTGGCTCAGGGTGGTTTCCACGGCCTTGGGAATACTCGCTTCAAGTCATCGATCAACAGGGCGCCGCGCCAGACCACCAAAGGTTCTGAGGGTGAAGCCCGGAATTTGCGCTTGGAGCTGAAGGTTCTGGCGGACGTGGGGCTCTTGGGTATGCCCAATGCCGGTAAGTCCACATTTATTCGTTCGGTGTCTGCGGCGCAGCCTAAAGTGGCTGATTACCCGTTCACCACATTGGTTCCCAATTTGGGGGTGGTCAGTGTGCAGGCGCATCAAAGTTTTGTGATCGCGGATATTCCGGGGCTGATTGAAGGTGCTGCAGAAGGTGCTGGCTTGGGGATTCGGTTCCTGAAGCATTTGGTGCGTACCCGGTTGCTGTTGCATCTGGTCGATGTGGCGCCTTACGACGGCTCTTCGCCTGTGCAGGCCGTTAATGCAATTGCGCACGAATTGGAAAAGTTCAGCGAAACCCTGGCCAATCGCCCCCGTTGGTTGGTGCTCAATAAGGTCGATATGGTGCCCGAGGAAGACCGAGAGGCGCACTGCCAGGCGATTGTAGATGAGCTTGGCTGGGAAGGGCCGGTGTTTATTGTCTCTGCGCTTTCCGGTGAGGGTACGAAGCCTTTGGTTCAGGCGGTGATGCGCTGGATTGAAGAGCAGGCGGAAGAAGAAGCTGAGAATCCGGAAATTGCTGAGCAGGAAGCTGCTCGTCGCCGCCAGATGGATGATGAGGCGCGGGCCAAAATTGAGGCCGACCGCAATGCCCGTCGGGCGGCTCGTGAAGAAGATGACGATGACGACTTTGACGACGATGATGACGTCGAAGTGGTTTACGCTCCCGAATAACCCGCAAACCTGAAGAGATATTGCTGCTGTCATGAGTGAACGCGTTCAGCTTAAGAAAGCCCGTCGATTGGTGGTAAAAATTGGCAGTGCTTTGTTGACCGATGACGGTAAAGGGCTGGATGTTGCTGCGCTGGGCCACTGGGTCGATCAGATTGCCGGGCTGATACGCAGCGGCGTCGAAGTTGTGGTGGTGTCGTCCGGCTCTGTGGCGGAAGGTATGAGCCGGTTGGGCTGGAGTGAGCGGCCGCAGCATTTGCACGAGCTCCAGGCGGCGGCTGCAGTGGGCCAGATGGGCTTGGTGCAAACCTGGGAGGCCCAGTTCAAGCGCCACGACATTCATACCGCGCAAATTCTTCTGACTCACGACGACCTTTCTGACCGAAAGCGCTATCTGAACGGCCGCAGTACGCTGCGCACGCTTCTGGATTATGGTGTGGTGCCGATCGTTAACGAGAACGATACGGTGGTCACCGATGAAATCCGTTTTGGTGACAACGACACCTTGGGTGCGCTGGTTGCGAATCTGGTTGAAGCGGATGGTCTTATCATTCTGACCGACCAGTTGGGTTTGTTCACCAAGGATCCCCGCAAGCACGAAGATGCCGAACTGGTAACCGAGCGTAAGGCGCAAGATCCCGAGTTGGATGCGATGGCGGGCGGTGGCGCCGGAGCGTTGGGGCGGGGCGGTATGTTGACCAAGTTGCGGGCGTCCCGGTTGGCGGCGCGTTCGGGTGCGTTTACGGTGATTGTGGGTGGTCGTATCGAGAATGCGATTGATCGCTTAAGGCAAGGCGATGTCATTGGCACCTTGCTGTTGCCCGAGCAGGGCAGGTTGGCGGCTCGAAAACAGTGGATTGCCAGTCATTTGCAGACTCGTGGCACGCTGGTTTTGGATGATGGGGCGGTAAAGGTGTTGCGTCAGGGTGGGCGTAGCCTGTTACCGGTTGGCGTAAAGGCGGTTAGTGGAAAGTTTCGTCGCGGTGAAATGGTTATGTGTGTGGATTTGGCCGGGCGTGAGATTGCTCGCGGGCTGGTCAATTACGATGCGGACGAAGCGGGTGTGATTGCTGGTCATTCCAGTGACCGTATTACCGAACTGCTGGGGTATGTGTCCGATGAGGAAATGATTCATCGGGATAATCTGGTGGTTGTGTAGCGCTACAGGGTGTGCTCCAAATTTCAGGCATAAAAAAACCGGCTCGTTAGCCGGTTTTTTTATTTGATCGCAAAATCAGGCAGTTTTCAGAGCCTTGATTTTTGCGTTCACACGGCTCTTATGACGAGCAACTTTGTTCTTGGCGAAGATGCCTTTGTTGACCATGCTGTCCAGAACTGGCTGGGCTTCTTTCATGGCTGCCTGGGCTTCTTCGTAGTTGCCGGCCTTGATTTTGGCGTCAACTTTTTTCATGTAAGTACGTGCCATGGAACGCAGGCTGGCGTTGTGCTTGCGGTTTTTCTCGTTTTGACGAGCGCGCTTTTTGGCTTGCGGGGTATTTGCCACCGTAAAACTCCTGAATTCGTTGCTATAAAAACGGAATATGTTTAGATCGCGGGCGCGCCATAACGAGCGCGTCGATATAAATGACGCGGAACTATGCCGCCGTAAGCTTGAAATGTCAAGGTTGTTGGCGTAGTAATCCCCGCGTACTGCAGGCCTGTGGTACACTCGCGCATCGCTGCACGGGGCATACTGCGGCGCCCAGGCCCGCCCTGTGGAATACCGAAACGCCGCTCAGGCCTGAACTCTGAATTTGGATTTTCGCAACATGTCCTCGGAACCGCAACCAGCACAAGCTCCGTCGCCTAGAAAAGAGCCGCCCAAACCGCCCGGTTTGTTGCGTTCGTCTGGCGTGGTGGGTGTTATGACCATGCTGTCTCGGGTGCTGGGCTTGGTACGGGATATGGTCATCGCCCGTTATTTTGGCGCCGGCACTGCCGCGGACGCCTTTTTCGTAGCCTTTAAAATTCCGAATTTTCTGCGCCGATTGTTTGCAGAAGGGGCCTTCTCGCAGGCCTTTGTGCCGGTGTTGTCGTCCTATCGTCAGAAGGGCGACATTTCTGATGTGAAACGGCTCGTTGATGCGGTGGCTGGCTCCCTCGGGTTGGTGCTTTTGGCGGTAACGTTGGTGGCTATGCTGGGCGCGCCGGTGCTGACCGCTGTCTTTGCGCCCGGATTTCTTGAAGACGATACGAAGTTTGCGCTGGCCAGCGATATGCTGCGCATTACCTTTCCCTATCTTCTATTGATTTCGCTTACCGCGTTCGCGGGCGGCATCCTCAACAGCTACGACCGTTTCGCCGTGCCGGCATTCACACCGGTATTGCTCAATCTCGCGATGATCGCGGCGGCCGTTTTCCTTACGCCGCTGATGAGCGAACCGGTTATGGCGCTCGCCTGGGGCGTATTTATTGCTGGTGCGCTGCAGTTGTTTTTCCAGCTGCCGTTTCTGATGCGGCTTGGCTTGATGCCTCGGCCGCGGGTGGATTATCGCCATGAAGGGGTAAGCCGGATCTTGAAATTGATGATGCCGGCCCTATTCGGGGTGTCGGTGAGTCAGATCAATCTGTTGCTGGATACGGTGTTGGCTTCGTTCCTGCAAACTGGCAGCGTGTCCTGGTTGTATTATTCCGATCGCTTGTCGGAATTGCCATTGGGTGTGTTTGGCATCGCCATCGCAACGGTAATTTTGCCCAGCCTGTCCCGCAAGCATGCGGCGGAGTCAAAAGATCAGTTTGCCGCCACACTGGATTGGGCGGTCAGGGCAGTCCTGTTAATCGGAGTGCCGGCGGCGCTGGCGCTGGCGCTGTTAGCGGAGCCTTTGATTGCCACGTTGTTCCATTACGGTGAAGTGACCGATCGTGATGTGGCTATGTCAGCCCAAAGTTTGCGGGCCTACTCAGCCGGGTTGTTAGCGTTTATGTTGATCAAAGTGCTGGCTCCGGGCTTTTTTGCCCGTCAGGACACCAAAACCCCGGTCAAAATTGGCATTATCGCGATGGTCGCCAACATGGCGTTTAATCTGGCATTGATTGTACCTTTGGCTCATGCCGGGCTGGCTTTGGCTACGTCTATGTCTGCGTGGCTGAACGGCTATCTTTTGTGGCGTGGATTGCGCAAAGACGGTGTTTGGGAAAGTCAGCCGGGCTGGCCTAAGTTTTTGATTCAACTAATGGTGGCGAACAGTGTGTTGGCTGCTGTGGTTGTTTGGTTGAATGCGCCGGTGGCCGATTGGCTGGTCTCCGGGGGGTTGCAAAGAACGGCTGATATGGCCGTGCTCGTAGCGGCCGGCGTGGCGGCGTATTTCGTGACATTGCTGCTGTGTGGCGTGCGCCTGAGTCAGTTCCGGCAGAGGTAAGCGTCTTCACGATTTTTACCATACTCGCGACTGGGGTATAATCGCGCGTTTTCTCACCAGTGCATATTCCGTAGGTGTGTGCACCCAAAGCCAGCTGGCAAGTAAAGGTTCGCAGTAGATGCGTCTGATCCGAGGCCTCACCAATCTTAAGCGTTTGTCCGCATCAGCGGACTCGCCGCTCGCGAGTGGCTGCGTTGCAACCATCGGTAACTTTGATGGCGTTCATCTGGGCCACAAAACGATTATCGAGCAGGTGCGGCAAAAAGCGCTGGAGTTGGGGGTTCCGTCGGTGGTGATGTTTTTCGAGCCTCAGCCTCGGGAGTTTTTCCAAGGCAGTGACGCGCCGCCCCGGCTGATGCCATTCCGGCAGAAATTCGAAGCGCTGTTGGCGGAAGGCATCGACATTGTGCTGTGCATTCGTTTTGACGACACCTTCCGCAGTTTCTCGGCCATGGAATTCATCGAAAACGTGCTGATTCACGGCTTGGCGGTTCGCCATCTGGTGGTAGGGGATGATTTTCGTTTCGGCTGTGATCGGTCGGGAGACTTCCGTCTTTTGGAACAAGTGGGGCGGGAGTACAACTTCACCGTTGAGAATACACGCACGGTAACGGTGGATGGAGAGCGCGTCAGCAGCACCCGGGTGCGCAAGGTTTTGAATGTGAACGGGCTTGAGGAAGCTGAGCGCCTTTTGGGGCACCCTTACCGGATTCACGGCCGGGTGGTGTATGGCCGACAGCTTGGACGACAGTTGGGCGCACCCACGGCCAATATCTTGCTGAATCGTATGCCCGCATTGCGCGGCGTTTATGTGGTTCGCGCCCGCCTTGAGACGGGCGAATGGCAAGATGGGATAGCAAACATTGGCCTTCGCCCAACGGTGGACGGCAAGCGGCCGGCGCTGGAAGTGCACCTGTTCGACTTTGCTGGCACACTCTACGGCCAGCATATAAATGTAGTGTTTCGCCACGGCCTGCGGGACGAAGTGAAATTCGATTCTGTTGATGAGTTGCGGCAACAGATCGCCCGGGATTTCGAGCATGCCCGGGCCTGGCTGGCGGATAATCCCGCCCGGCCCAATAACTGATTTAACTGACCAACCAGAGAGTGCGCACACAAACATGAGCGACTACAAGCATACCCTGAATCTGCCGGAAACCGCCTTTCCGATGCGCGGTAACCTGGCCAAGCGTGAGCCGGATATGCTCAAACGCTGGCAGGATCTCGATGTCTACGGCAACCTGCGCAAGCAGCGCGAAGGCCGGGAGAAATTCATCCTGCACGATGGCCCTCCTTATGCGAACGGCAGCATTCATATCGGGCATGCGGTCAATAAAATTCTGAAGGACATGATCGTTAAATCCCGCAGCTTCATGGGATACGACGCGCCTTACGTGCCGGGCTGGGACTGCCACGGTCTGCCCATCGAGCACAAGGTCGAGCAGGAAATCGGCAAAGCCGGTGTGAAAGTCGACTACAAAACCTTCCGCCAGGCTTGCCGTGATTACGCCGCAAAACAGATTGATGGCCAGAAAGCCGACTTCATCCGTTTGGGTGTGATGGGTGAGTGGGATAAGCCCTACCTGACCATGGACCCGAAAGTAGAAGCTGGCATCGTTCGCGCCCTCGGTAAGATCGTCGCCAAAGGTCATCTGGTTCGTGGTTTCAAACCGGTTTACTGGAGTGTGGTTGGTCAGTCCGCACTGGCAGAAGCCGAGGTTGAGTATCAGGATAAAACTTCTACCCAGATTGACGTGCGTTTTACTGCGGTTGATCAGGCGGCGGTACTCAAGCTGTTTGGGACCAGCGAAGGAGAAGGCGACGTTTCCGTGGTTATCTGGACCACCACGCCTTGGACCATTCCGGCTAACCAGGCGGTTTCCCTAGGCGCTGATCTGGAATACGCCTTGGTGCAGGTGGACACCGGCAATGGCCCTGAGCGGATGGTACTGGCCACAGACATGGTTGCAGGCATCATGGCCCGCTGGGGTGTGGAAGATTTCCGCGTGCTGGCCAATGTCAGCGGCTCCGCGCTTGAGAACCAACTGCTGCATCACCCGATCTACGACAAGCAGGTACCGTTGATTCTGGGTGACCACGTGTCTTTGGATGCCGGTACCGGTGCAGTTCATACCGCGCCAGACCACGGTATGGAAGACTTTGAAGTGGGTAAGGCCTACGGCATTGAAACCATCAACCTGGTCAAAGCCGACGGCACCTACACCGACGCCGCTGGCGAATTTGCCGGCATTCACGTCTACAAAGCCGACGAGCCGGTCAGCTCTGCGCTGGAGCGTGAAGGCAAACTGGTGCGTGCCGAGAAATTCCGCCACAGCTACCCGCATTGCTGGCGTACCAAAACACCGCTGATCTACCGTGCGACGCCGCAATGGTTCATCAGCATGGACAAACTCAATCTGCGCGACGACGCACTGGAAGCCATCAAAGGTATCCGCTGGGTGCCTGGCTGGGGCCAGAACCGCATCGAGGCCATGTTCCAGCAGAGCCCGGACTGGTGTATCTCCCGTCAGCGCACCTGGGGTGTGCCGATCACCTTGTTTATCCACAAGGAAACTCAGGACCTGCACCCGAACACCCAGGAATTGATCGAAAAAGTTGCGCAAGCGGTTGAGACCGATGGCATTGACGCTTGGTACGACATCGATCAAAGCGAATTACTCGGAGACGATGCTGACCAGTACGACAAGGTGCTTGATACCTTGGACGTTTGGTTTGATTCCGGTGTCACCCACGAATCTGTCCTGCGCGCGCGCGAGGAACTGGGTCAGTTCCCGGCAGACTTGTATCTGGAAGGCTCAGACCAGCACCGCGGTTGGTTCCAGTCATCCCTGAAAACCTCGATCGCGATGAATGGCGTAGCGCCTTACAAGCAAGTGTTGACCCACGGTTTCACCGTGGACGCCAAGGGCTACAAGATGTCCAAATCGATGGGCAATGTGATCGCGCCGCAGGAAGTGATGAACGAATTGGGTGCTGACATTCTGCGTTTGTGGGTATCGGCCACCGATTACAGCGGTGAGATGTCGGTATCCAAAGACATTCTGCGCCAGACTGCAGACGGTTACCGCCGTATCCGGAACACCGCCCGCTTCTTGCTCAGCAACCTGAATGGTTTTGAGCCGGAGCAGCACATGGTGGCACCGGAAAACATGATCGCGCTGGATCGCTGGATGGTCGATCGCGCTTTGCAGCTGCAAGACGAACTGCAAGAAGACTACGAAAACTACGCCTTCCTGCGCATTTACCAGAAAGTGTACAACTTCTGTGAATCGACGCTGGGCGGCTTCTATCTGGACATCATCAAAGATCGCCAGTACACCACGCAGGCGGACAGCGTTGCACGCCGTTCGTGTCAGACTGCGCTTTATCATGTGGCAGAAGCATTGGTGCGTTGGATTGCTCCGATCCTCAGCTTTACTGCTGACGAGATCTGGCAGCACCTGCCCGGCAAACGTGGTGAAACCGTGTTCTACGAAACCTGGTACGAAGGCCTGACCGCACTGCCGGAAGATGCAGAGCTGGGCCGTGACTACTGGCGTGAAATTTTCAGCGTAAAAGAGGCGGTGAACAAATGCCTCGAAGACGTTCGTGCTCGTGGTGATATCAAAGGCTCCTTGAGTGCGGAAGTTACCTTGTACTGCGAAGGTAGTCTGGCCGAGCGCCTGAACTTCCTGGGTGAAGAGCTGCGCTTTGTTCTGATCACTTCCGAAGCGACGGTTAAGCCAGTCAGCGAAGCTAACGGTGCGGAGCAGACCAGCCTTGAAGGTTTGCTGGTGAAAGTGACCCCGGCCTCTCACTCCAAGTGTGAGCGCTGCTGGCACCACCGCGAAGATGTTGGTCAGCATGAAAACCATGCCGACCTGTGTGGCCGCTGTGTCAGCAACGTGGAAGGCCCGGGCGAAACCCGCGCCTACGCTTGATGGATACCGTCATGGTGGATGAGCGCGAAGGCAGCAAACTGAAGTGGCTGTGGCTGGCCGTACTGGTGATCGCGGTGGACCTTGGGACCAAGTACCTGGCCACCGCCTTGCTTACCTACGGCAACCCGATACCGGTGATGCCCAGTTTCAACCTGACCTTGCTGCACAATACGGGCGCGGCGTTCAGTTTTCTGGCCGATGCGGCCGGTTGGCAGCGTTGGTTCTTCGTGGCTTTGGCGTTGGTGGTCAGCGTGGTTCTGATTGGTTGGCTAAAGAAGCTTAAAGCCTATGAAACCTGGACCGCCATCGCCATCGTGCTGATATTGGGAGGGGCCATCGGCAACGTGTATGACCGAGTGGTTCACGGTTACGTGGTCGATTTTCTGCACTTCTATTGGCAGGACTGGCATTTTCCCGCTTTCAATCTGGCTGACACCGCCATCACCATCGGCGCGGCTATGATGGTACTTGATGCATTCCGCAAACCCGCTGGAGACAGCGGGGATGCTGACAGGAGTAACTGATCCTATGAACGACCTGCCAATAGACAAGGGTACCCGGGTAACCCTGCATTTCGCCCTTAAGTTTGAAGATGGCGAGATTGTGGATTCCACCTTTGATAAACAGCCTGCGACGCTGGAAATCGGCGACGAGAACCTGCCGGAGAATTTCGAAGCCTACCTGATGGGCCTCAAAGCCGGCGACCACAAAACCTTCGAAGTGCCACCGGAAAAAGCCTTCGGCCAGCACAATCCGAGCAACCTGCAAACCTTCAAACGCCACGAATTCAGTGCCGACATGGTCTTGGAGAAGGGTGTCGTGATTTCCTTCGCCGATGCCCGGCAGCAGGAACTGCCCGGCGTGATCAGCCGAGTGGAAGGCGATGAAGTGGAAGTCGACTTCAACCACCCGCTGGCAGGGCGTACACTGAGCTTTGAAGTACAGATCATCGATGTGGAGCCCGCTGGGCAAACACACTGAAGGGCAAAGATATGCAAATCCGATTAGCTAACCCCCGTGGCTTCTGTGCCGGTGTAGACCGTGCCATAGAAATCGTAAACCGCGCGCTCGACGTCTTCGGTGCGCCCATCTACGTGCGCCACGAGGTTGTCCACAACAAATTCGTGGTGGATAACCTGCGCAATCGGGGCGCCGTATTTGTCGACGAACTGCACGAAGTGCCAGACGACACCTTGGTGATTTTCAGCGCCCACGGCGTATCCCAAGCAGTCCAAAACGAAGCCGCTCGCCGTGGCCTCAAAGTCTTTGACGCCACCTGTCCACTGGTCACCAAAGTGCACATGGAAGTCATGCGCAACAGCCGCGACGGCCGGGAATGCATCTTGATTGGCCACCACGGCCACCCCGAAGTTGAAGGCACCATGGGTCAGTACGATCACAGCAACGGCGGCAACATTTACCTGGTTGAAGACGAAGGCGATGTAGAAAAGTTGGAAGTGAAAGACCCCGAACGCCTGGCCTACGTGACGCAGACCACGCTCTCCATGGACGACACCGCTCGAGTAATTGACGCCCTGCGAGCCAGATTCCCGAAAATTGAAGGCCCGCGCAAAGACGACATTTGCTACGCCACGCAAAACCGTCAGGATGCGGTAAAGCAATTGGCCGGCGACTGCGACCTGATGCTGGTGGTAGGCTCTCCGAACAGTTCCAACTCCAACCGCTTGCGCGAGCTGGCGGAACGTATGGGCACTCCCGCCTACCTGATTGACGAAGCAGCGCAAATCGATAAGCAGTGGCTGGAAGGCAAGAAAGCGGTGGGTGTGACGGCCGGGGCTTCTGCGCCTGAAGTGCTGGTGGCGGATGTGATTAACCGCTTGAAGGAATTGGGCGGGGAAGAGCCGCAGGAGATTGCTGGGCGGGAAGAGAATATAGTGTTTTCTATGCCTAAGGAATTGCGGATTGATGCGGTGAATGTGTGATGGCAATCATGTTTTGATGTGTTGCTGACCGCTTATCCTCCCCGAACCGCCACTTGTCGATGACCGCTGGCGGTTTTTTTGTGCTCTTATATTCTTTAAAGATGAAAATATATTCAGGGAGCGGGTTCATGCCCAAGCTAACGAGCCAGCGCGGTTTTACGTTGATTGAGTTGCTGGTAACAATAGCTTTAATCGCCATCATCGCGGTTATTGCCGTGCCACAGTTCGGAAACATGATCGAACGTAACCGAGTGGTGTCAAAAACCAATTCTATTGTTGGTCTACTTAACTTTGCGCGCGGTGAGGCGATCAGGCGAAATGTTCTCGTAGAAGTAGATTTTTCTGCCGACCCGATTTCAGCTCAGCTACAAGACGGTACTGTGATTCGTGCTATTGAAACTATGGAAAGCGGAACTACAGTCGTGACTTCAATTGCAGCAAACGAAGTTGTATTTCGCTCTAACGGTATGGCAGGCAATCAAGAGATTGTGATCAGGGTGTGCTCTGGTGATGCAGAGGGACGGGAAATCGTGGTTGATCCTGGCGGCAGATTGAATTCTCGGATCCCTGTAACAGCTTGTTCTTAAGAGGCGGTAATAGCATTGAGAAACAGCATGAAAAAAAGCGATTTGAAAACTCCGCAGCAGTCAGGCTTTACCATGATCGAGGTCTTGGTGGCCTTGTTGATTTTGCTTATAGGGCTACTAGGGGTTGTTGGGATGCAATACCTTTCTTTGAAGCAGGTCAACAACACCCATTTGCGTTCACAGGTCGCGATGCACGCACAGAGCATGGTTGAGTTGATTCGAGCGAATGATGGTGCCGCCTTGGATTCTTCAAGTGTTGATGCCTGGGAGGCTGAGCTGATACAGGATGTCCCTACTGCCTCAGGGACTGTTAATTTTACGATAAATGGTAGTGAAGTAACGGCAGCCGTTACGGTCACTTGGGATGAGAGAAACTTAGGCAATGACTCTGAAACCCAAACCATGACAGTAGCGGCGAGGGTGGATTAACAGTGAACAATATGCAGAAAGGTTTCACAATTATCGAGATCATGATCGCCCTCACGCTATCGTTGATTCTTATTGCGGGCCTTACCCAGATATTTGTGGCGAACAGCAGGACTTTCAATGTGAGTGAAGCGGGTGCTCGGACTCAGGAAACTGGTCGGCTTGCGCTCTCTATTTTGTCGAGGGAGATACGGAATGCTGATTATTGGGGGTGCCAAAGCTCAGAAGGGGTTATGGCGGGTAATATAGTTAATATGTTGAATCCTGCTGCGGGTGTTGACGCGATACTTCGTGGGGTGGATGGGGAGAATGATACGGGGCCTGGCGGTTCGGATGTTCTCTCTTTGGCGGGAACAGACCCTAACTCAGCGCTCAAGGTGGTAAAGCAGCCTAGTGGCAACTCAGCAAATCTCCATCTTTCAGAAGTTACTGGACTCAAGGAAAACGATATTGTCCTAGTTACTAACTGTCAGCGTGGGCATATGTTTCAGGTAACAAATGAGCCTGATAAGCAAAATAACGGCCAAAAAGTTGTTGTGCACAACACCGGGAATGTGTCGTCCGGCCCGGGCAACGCCTTTAAAGATATCCAACCGAGTTACAACGACGATCCGAATGGCGCCTTCTTATTCAAGCCTACTAAACGCAGCTATTATTTGCAGGACAATGTAACAACCGGTCGACGTGAGTTGGTGCGTGATGGAGTGGCGCTTCTCGGCTCGGCAGGCTCTGTTGCGCTGTTTGAAGACGTTCGAAACTTCCAGTTTCAGTACGGCCGTGACACCAACGGTAATGGTCAGGTGAACGTGTGGTCAGATCCTGGTGACCCTAATCAAGCGGATGAAGCAATTGCGATCAGGATTAGTCTTCTTATTCGTTCTCCAGATGACAGGGTGACGGACGGAGGTCAGAGCTATTGTTATCCCGGGTGGCTTGATTGTGCCAACGATGCATCACTACTAACTACCGCTGGAGCGAACGATACTTTTTTGTACCGTGTGTATACCACGACATCCACCATGCGTAACCGGATTTAATGGTCATGAAAAATTGCACAAAGAATATGGGAATAAGGCAAGCCGGAGCAGCGCTGATTCTATCCCTGCTTATTTTGCTTATTCTGACCTTGCTTGCACTTTCAAGTATGCAGGGAAGCGTCATGCAGCAGCGAATGGTGTCTGGCTTTACTGGAGGTATTGAGTCCTTAGAAATTGCAGAGGCAGGATTAAGAAGTGCGGAAGAGGCACTTGACGGAATGAACATCCCGGCCGTTTTCAATATCCCTGCAATATTCGACGGCACCAATGGACTGTACGGTGCGGACAACGCAACGCCGGACCCTCTAACTTATGATTGGGCGAATAGCAATGATGTGTTGGACGCCGGCGCGGTAGGGGGCGTGACACCACGCTACTTCATCCAGCACTTGGGTGATGCTGTAACCGAAGAAAAACATGACTCGATTGCCGTAGGCCACGCCGGTGCGCAGCAAGGTGCTGCAGCGGGTGAGGCTCAGGCATTTCGGATTGTTGTGTGGACAGGGGGCTCTTCAGGCGAGGCACAACGGGTTATTCAGGCCCATTATGTTCGCAATATTTAATAAGGGGTGCCTTAGGGCGCGCTTGGGAGGTTCTAAATGAACAATACGAAAAATGTGTTGAGGCTCATGCTAGCTGTAATTGTTGGTTCAATTAGTGCGAATGCTAATGCCTCAGGTACGGGGATTTCAGCGTTCGCCGATAGGCCTCTTTACCTTGCTGGCGGGCGCGGCGTTCCTGGGAATCTGGTTTTAACACCGTCCGTTGAGTTCCCAACGCTACAAAGTTTGGCCAATCTCGGAAGCTATACTCGGGATAAAGCTTTTGTAGGCTATTTCGATTCTGAAAAATGCTACAAGTACAGCTATTCCAGCACCGAATCTGAACGCCATTTTTACCCGAGTTCTATCGCAACTAGCCGAGCGTGTTCCGGGGTTAACGAGTGGAGCGGTAACTTCCTGAACTGGGTAACAACACAAACCATTGACCCGTTCCGAAAAGCATTGACCGGCGGCTATCGAGTCAAGGACACAGCGACTGAAACTTGGCTGGAAAAAGCCCGGCATGCAGGAAATTCGAATGTCGCGGAGCGCTCCATAAGCGGCGTTGAAGCGGCTAAGGCTACGCCTTTTACCGATACTGTGCATTTTAAAATTCAAGGCATGGAGAAATCCCTGCAATTTTATTTAGGTAGTGGCGGGTTTAAATCGAGGGGGGCTAGTGATCTGGAGGATTATGATCCTAACGTTCCGATAAATACCGATGATAATTATATGGCAGCTGTTCGCGTTAAGGTATGCGATGCCAATGTTGGGTTGGAGCCTAACTGTGTTCAGTATGGCAATAACTGGAAGCCTGAAGGCTTGATACAAGCCAATGTGAATAGCTTGAATTACAGTGTGTTCGGTTACTTGAATGATAATAATGTAAAGCGTGATGGGGCGGTTTTAAGGGCTGACCAGCGAGACGTGAGTGCTGAGTGGGACCCCCAAACTGGTATTATCTTCGACAACCCTGATAACGCAACCGAAGGAAACAGTGGCGTTATCAACTATATAAACAAGTTTGGACAATTAAACACGAATAGCCATAAGTCCTATGACCCGGTTAGTGAACTTTATTATGCCGCAACAAGATACTTGAAAAACCAAGGGAACGTAGCGGCTTATTCGAGTAACCCAACTGAAAAGCATAAAGACAACTTTCCAGTGATAACCAACTGGACGGATCCCGTATCCTACGAGTGTCAGCCTACTGCTATTTTGGGTATTGGTGATGCAAATACACACCGAGATGGAAATTTGCCGGGTTCAAGTTACCGAAGTGTTGATGAGCCAGCGATTCCAAGTGAGGTTTCGGCAGACAATACCGTCAATGTAACGGAAATGACCAATCTTATCGGCGTGATGGAGCCAGGGTTGGACGGCACGTTGGGGAACGGTGAGTTCACTGGCCGCAGAAACACGGCGTATATCGCTGGGTTGGCGTATGACAATCGGATAAATGATATGCGACCTGATTTGGATGGTGATCAGCTGGCGACGACCCACTGGGTGGACGTTATGGAAAACCAGAAACTGGAGTGTGCCACAAGAAATCAGTATTACCTGGCAACAAAGTATGGTGGTTTCACTCTGCCTGATGATTACGATGCAAGCCGTACTGATGATTTGCCCGAATCCTGGTGGACCAATGGGGATACCTTAGCGTGCGCAAACAATGGAACCATGAAGCGCCCTAAAAACTTCTACACGGCTGGCAATGCGGAAAAAATGGTGGAAAGCTTAGAAGAAGCTTTTAAAAATATCGTTTCTGATGCAGAAGGTACTTCAACCGCAGTAACCTTTAATACCGCTACGATAGAGTCCGACACCCTGTTATTTGGAGCGCAATTTAACTCCGCAAGCTGGACCGGAAAATTATTTGCAACGTCTATTCAGCGCGCGGCCTCGGGTCCTCCAAAAATTGCAAACACATACTCATGGGAGGCTGGGGCGGTTCTGGACCAAAGGGATTTAGTGGCGGAGCCGAGAAACATATACACGTTTAACGGCACCAGTGGAGTAGAGTTCACAGCCGGCAACCTGGCTAGCCTGACCCAGGCCATGCAGGATGATTTGGAATTTGGCGGTGATTCGGATTTGGCTGAGAAACGCATAAGGTATCTGCGCGGTGAAGCAATAGATGGGATGCGTTCGAGGATCAGCCGGTTAGGCGATATTGTTAACTCGACGCCAGTGTACATTGAGGCTCCCTCTATGAACTGGCCAGAGAGTTCCGCTTTTGGGACTGACTCGGGATCCCACGCCAATTTCGCGAAAACGTATGAAAACCGGAAGGGCGTTATTTATGTTGGTGGCAATGATGGGATGTTACATGCGTTTGCAGCGGATACCGGAGAGGAGCTGTTTGCCTATATCCCGGAATTTATTGCCTCCGACACCGCTCAAGAGGGGCTTCACTACCTGACAGACCCTGCTTATACCCATCGTTATTACGTTGATTTGTCGCCAGTGGTTTCAGAAGTTAAAAGCCAGGGTGCTGGAGGATCCGCAGCAGCTTGGCGTAGCGTTCTTATAGGCGGAGCTCGGACCGGCGGAAAAGGTATTTTTGCTCTGGATATTACAGACCCGAATGGTTTTGCCAGCGGGGCATCAAATATCCCTATGTGGGAGTTTTCTGCGGCTGACGATTCTCGCTTGGGCTACATCACCGAGCCGCCAACGATCTCGCTAGCGGACTGGGGCGGCGGTTCAAACAAGTGGACGGTTTTCTTGCCGAATGGCTATATGTCAGACACCCCAAGCACCGGCTTCTTCATGCTCGATATTGAGGGTGGGCTAGATGGAACTTGGTCTGAGGGTTCGGACTACAAATACATTGAATTTGATAGCGCTACTGATGCTACGGGGCTCTCGCCGATACGTCAGGTGGATCTTGAGGGCAGTGATCGTATTGTCGATAGAATCTATGCTGGTGACCTAAAGGGAAATCTTTGGGTAGCTACGCTAGGCAACCAAGGGTGGGGGAATCCCTACAGGGGGCCGTTGTTCACGGCAACAGGAGGCCAGAGTCCTCAAGCAGTTATTACAACCCCGCAGCCAATTACTGCAGCTCCATTGGCGATTCGTTACCCTGAAACCGTGAGTGGTAATAAGGGCGGTGGTAACTCAGGGAGCAATTCCAAGGTCATGGTGCTTTTTGGTACCGGTAAATACCTGGAGCTCGGCGACGTAAATAATACAGACGTACAGTCTTTTTACGGTGTTTTTGATAACACTGCAGCTCTTGACCGAAGTGATCTTCTTGATCGGACGTTGAGTGCAGGGCAGGTAACTGTAGACGGGGTTGATTACGATGTACGTTACTCCGGTGGCGATGCTTTCGACCCGACCACCCATTCTGGATGGTATGTTGATCTGATTGATTCGGGAGAGCGAATCAATTTGTCTGCACAGGTCCGGGGAGACTACATTTTTGTGAATTCGCTGGTTCCTACGACTAATCCTTGTGACATCGGCGGTGAAGGATGGTTAATGGCATTCGGCCTCGATGGTAGAACCGCGGACAGAACGATATGGCCAAAGCTTGGAAAGCCGGTTGCTGGTTACAAAGTAGAGGGCGGTATACCGAACCAGACAAGCTTTATCGATGATTACGCATTAACTCCGCTGTCTAATAGCGAGATTTTGCCGGATGAAATTGATGTGGGAGCAAGCTCGGCCGCAACAGGCCGTAGAAGTTGGCAAGAGCTGTATGACTGATGATGTTACAGGGCGGACTTGTTCCGCCCTGTATTTTTATAGCATTTAGATGAAAAGGATAACGGTTGATGAGGCTGAAAGGTTCACAGGGTTTTACGCTCATTGAACTGATGATTGTGGTGGCGATCATCGGAATTATTGCGGCAATCGCTTACCCCAGTTATCAAGAGTATGTTGAGCGAACCCGGCGTGGTGATGCAAAAGCGGTACTAATGCAATTCGCGAGTGCGATGGAGCGTTTTTATACGCAGAACAATACCTACATTGGGGCGGATGGCGGTACTAGCGCTATAACTGCAACTCTTACCGCGCCCCCGGCCGCTTTATTCCCGTCGGAGGCCCCGCTTGACGGTAGCGTGAAATTCTACGATATCCGTATTTTTGATTTGCAGGCGAACTCGTTCATTTTGAGAGCGGTTCCTAAAAATGGTCAAGCAGGAGATGGGTTCCTTCAACTCCGCTCCAATGGAGTAAGGGAGTGGGATGCCGATAATTCAGGTTCTATTGGTGCCGGCGAGGCGACTTGGTCGGATTAATTTGGTGACCTGAAGTGGCTCACCTGCAGACCACCGGATTCCCATTAGCATCTTCTAATATACCGTCTCCGTCTTGGTCGCCTGATAGTCGTGGGCGGCCGCCCATGTTGATGATAACCTGGGCTGCCATCCCGCTGTTCTTATTGTCAGGGCACCAAACCATATTGCCGATCGCATAGCTTGCTTGCCCGGTTGCAAAGAAGCGGAAGTATGAGCGGTTAGCGGTACTGGCTTTCCAGGTGCCACCTTTGGTCAGCTCTTTTATCCTGACAACGTCATTCGTACTCGAGAGCACCCGGTCTGCATCTGAGTCTCGAAATACAGTTATGGGGGTATTGTTCCAGTTGTTTGAGCAACGATTGGTTTGGTCTAAAGGGCACATGGTAATGGTGCGTTGCTCCATGATCGCGGTATTTCTTGCGAAGTTGATCAGGGCGATCATGTCACTAACCGCGCTCTGGCGGCGAGCACTGTTCAGAAGTGAGCCTAACGAAGGAACTGTGTAGTTGGCGATGACGGAAATGATGACGATTGCGACCAGCAGCTCCACAAGAGTGAAGCCGCAAGTTTTGTTAGTGCGGTTATGCATTACCTTACATCCTTGTGTGTACGGGGAGCATCCTGCTCCTAAGGCGTAAAGGTTATCAGGCTGAGAGGTTTTAGGGCGAGTGAGTTGTAAATTCGTGAACTTTGTCTCAGCTCACTCCATCCCCAACTTCTTCAACCGATACCGCATCGCCCGAAAACTGATCCCCAACCTCTTGGCCGCCGCGGTCTTATTCCAGCGTGTTGCTTCAAGCGCCTTCTCAATGGCCTGCCGTTCGATGGTTTCAAGATAGTCTTCCAGGTCAATTTCGCCTTCTGGTACTAAATCCGACAGCTCACCTCCGCCGTTACCTGGCCCACGTGCGGCGCTGCCTTGCGCCACTGCGCCACCAAGATGCAAGTCGTCGGCATCAATACGGTCCTCATCACACAGCGTAAAGGCACGCTCTAAAATATTCTCGAGCTCACGCACATTGCCCGGGAAGTCATAGCTTTTCAGCCGGTCAATAGCGGCAGACGTTAGGGTGGCCGGATCACACTCATACTCTCCGGCAATGCGCTCCAGTATATGCTCGGCCAACAGAGGAATGTCGTCTCGCCGCTCGCGAAGTGCGGGTACGGCCAGCTCGATTACGTTGATGCGGTAAAACAAATCCTGGCGAAAGTCTCCGGATAGCACCAATTCCGGCAGGTTCTTGTGGGTGGCGCTCAGCACCCGAATGTCTACCGGAATTTCCTTGGTATCGCCAACTGGCCGAACCGCTTTCTCCTGAATAGCGCGCAGTAGTTTTACCTGCATGGCCAGTGGCAAATCGGCCACTTCGTCCAAAAACAGGGTGCCGCCATCGGCACTTCGGAACAGGCCATCTTTATTCTCCACGGCACCGGTAAAGCTGCCTTTTTTATGCCCGAAGAATTCGCTTTCCATCAGCTCTGAGGGGATCGCGCCGCAGTTAACGGCGACGAACGGCGCTTCCGCGCGCGGGCCTTGCAGATGGATCATTCGGGCAACCAGTTCTTTACCGCTGCCGGATTCACCGCTGATAAACACCGGTGCCTGGCTGCGGGCGAGCTTGCGGGTTTGGTTGCGAAGTTTGCGCAGTTCCGGGGAGTTGCCCAGCAGCAGGCCGGGATTGTCTGCCTCGGCCGTCGTTTCGGTTTTGGGTTCCGACAGTTTCAGGGCGCTGTTCACCAGCTCACGTAGTCGGGGCAGTTCGACCGGTTTGGAGACAAAATCAAACGCCCCTGCCTTAAGTGATTCAATGGCGGTATCCATGCTGCCATAGGCGGTGATAACGGCCACGGGGGTGCTGGGGCTGTGTTGTTGAATCCATTGCACCAGTTCGATGCCGTTGCCGTCTGGCAGGTTCATGTCGGTCAGGCACAGCTGGGGTTTGTGTTCTTCCAGAAGGGCGCGCGCGCTGCTCAGGTCGGCGGCGGTGTAGGTGGTGATGCCCATCCGCCCCAGAGTAATTTCCAGGAGACTGCGGATGTCCGGTTCGTCGTCTACGATCAGCGCGGTTTGGTTACTCATGATGTGTTACCGGTTCCCTGTTGAATTGCTAACGCCCGATGGTCGTTGTTGCTTAAATCATCCGCCCGGGATGCGCGAACGTGATGCGAAAGCGGCACCCCGGCTGTTCGTCTTCCACCAGCGACAGGTGTGCTTGATTGGCTTCACACAGTTCTCGCGCAAGGTAAAGCCCAAGCCCGGTTCCGTTCTTATCCAAGGTGAAAAACGGTTCGAAGACCGAGTTGCGATACTCGGGGGCTATGCCGGCTCCAAAATCCCGAATATCAATGCGAGCCCGCTCGCCGTCGGGAGTTGCGCCAACCAGCAATTGTATCCTTTTTTCACCGGTGTTCTGTTCGCTGTACCGCAAACCATTGTCGCACAGGTTAACCATGACTTGTTCAATCTGGCTTTTATCAAAGCGGGCGCCGGGCACCTCGTCTTCAATCAGCAACTCAATGTTCGCGGGAATGCTGCCGGCCTGACTTTGCTGGAAATCGTTGCAAAAGCTCGTTAACCACGCTTGGACATCGACAAGCTCGGTGTTGGCCATACGCCGTCGCGACAGATCCAGAACGTTCTCGATAATACCGTTAACCCGCTTGGAGTGGCGCCGAATGATGTCGAGCATTTGCTGGTCGCCTGGATCTATGTGAGGTGATTCTTCCATGAGTTGCGCGGCATGGCTGATGGCCCCTAGCGGGTTGCGGATTTCATGGGCGATACCTGCGGTTAGCCGCCCCAAAGACGCGAGCTTCATCTGCTGGGCCTGTTGGGTAACCTTGCTCATGTCTTCGATAAACACCAGGATCTGATCGCCGCGGTCCTGATCCAGCTGAGTAAAGTTGGCTTGCAACAGCGGAGACGTTGGGTTGGCCTGGAACGGCTCAATCTTGGCGTGGTGGTCGTGCAACCAGATGTCCAGACCGTCTTTCAATGGCGCCGGCAGCGTACGCGCCTGGCGCATGCCATAGGGGTTGGTGGCGGCTTCTTCAAACAGCATTTCTTCGGCGGCGGCGTTAGCCAACCGAATCTGGCCAAATCGATCCAACACCAAAATACCGGTACGCATGCGCTGAATAATCTGCTGGTTAATTTGCTCAAGCTCGGCAATGCTTTTGGCGCGACTGGTGGCCAGGGCTTCGCTGCGGATAACCCGTTTTGAGATACCTTGCAAAACAAAAGCAGCGGCAAAATACAAAATGCCCAGAGAGCCGGCCCGCACGATATCGTCAGCAGAGGCATGGAGGGTCAGCGTGGCCCAGATGGAAATGCCCAGTGAACAGAGGGTCGCCAGCGCCGCGTAAAAGGTACCGAGACGGTTCGGCGCAAGAATGTTGCCCGCGGCTACGGAGACAATGACCAGATTCGCCAAGCCACTGGTGATGCCTGAACTGGCCAGTAACAAACCGTGAATGATAAGAATGTCGGCCAGCACAGATAGGGTAATGTGCCGCTGGCGGGGATGAAAGCCGGCAAGTAGTATCAAAGCAATAAAGCCGTTGACGGCAAAGTACGACAGCGCACCGACTTGGTAGGTATCGAGCCAGCGAAATTTGGCTTCCGCCATGAAGGGCTCGATAAATATCAGGCCTGCCAGCAAGGCACTGATAACCAGCCGATAGTGGTTATAGATCCGAAATAATCTGGCTTGCTGGAATTTTGCGTGAGGCCCGAAGGGCGAGCGTGCAGCGCTTGTAGGGGAGTCTGAAGCCATATCGGAAGTTATCTGTTGTCAGTCAGGAGAATTCCTCGTCGGTGCGTGGTTATAATAGCCTTTTAACGGCAACAAGTTACAGGAGCCTTTTTGCATGTCGGCACCCGGTAAAGCATCCGAAGCCTCTAATTCCGTGAAAAAATTGCGGGTGGTGATGGCTCAATTGGATTTTTTGGTAGGGGATATACCCGGTAACACAGAGCGGGTTATCCAAGCCGCCAGAGATGCGTGGCAGGAGCACCAGGCCGATATCGTGGTCTTTCCGGAGCTGTGTATTACCGGCTATCCGCCGGAGGATCTGCTGCTTAGGCCAAGTTTGGGTATTCGTGTGTCGGATGCGCTGGAACAGCTGAAGCAGGCGAAGCTGGAGCCGGCCATTGTCATCGGGGCGCCGGTGCGTTCGGGTGGTTTGCTCTACAACGCGGCGCTGGTGATTGAAAATGGCGACTTGGCCGGGCAGTACTTCAAACGATGCCCGCCTAATTATCAGGTGTTCGATGAGAAGCGCTATTTTGCCGAAGGCCGGAATGCCAAAGTGCTGGAGATCAAAGGGGTGCCGGTCGGCATTACCGTGTGCGAGGATATCTGGGCTGATGGTCCGGTCGAAGACGCAGCCGCTGCAGGCGCCCAGCTGATTTTAAATCTGAACGCCTCACCGTATGACATCGACAAACAGGCTCGGCGAAAAGCCCTTCTGGAGCGCAAAGCCGCCAACAACAACGTCAGTATTGTTTATGTCAATTTGATGGGCGGGCAAGACGAGTTGGTGTTCGACGGCGGTTCAATGGTGGTAGACCACTCGGGAACGGTAGCCGTCGAAGTGCCGCAATTTAAAGAAGGTTTGTTCCCGGTTGAGTTTTTGTGCGAACACCATTGTCAGCCGGTGTCTCAGCTGCTTTGTCCTGAGCCGTCTCTCGAAGCTAATGTGTATAACGCTCTGGTGACCGGCGTTCGGGATTACGTCAATAAAAACGGCTTTAAATCGGTTGTGCTGGGTTTGTCTGGAGGCATCGACTCGGCCTTGACCTTGGCGGTTGCGGCGGATGCGCTTGGAAAGGAGCGGGTCAGGGCGGTGATGATGCCGTTCCGCTACACCTCCAGTGCCAGCCTGGAAGACGCAGAAGCTCAGGCGACCGCTATGGGGGTTCAGTATGACGTGTTCTCTATTGAGCCGATGTACGACGTGTTCATGCAAACTCTGGCAGCACCGTTTGAAGGTACCCAGCCGGATACTACAGAGGAAAACCTGCAGGCTCGCTTGCGCGGCGTGTTGTTGATGTCGTTGTCCAACAAATTTGGTTCGCTGGTATTAACCACCGGCAACAAGAGCGAGCTGGCCGTGGGGTATTCCACCCTGTACGGCGATATGGCTGGCGGTTTTGATGTGCTGAAAGACGTGCCCAAAACCCTGGTGTTTCGTTTATCACGTTACCGAAACAGCCTATCGCCGGTGATTCCGGAGCGAGTAATTACTCGGCCGCCCTCGGCTGAGCTGGCGCCGGATCAAAAAGACGAAGACAGCCTGCCCGGTTACGACACTCTTGATGCCATCCTGAATCTATACGTTGAGCGGGATTACAGCGCTGAGGCCATTGTGGCGGAGGGGTATGAGCGTGCCGACGTCGAGAGGGTGATTCGCTTGGTGGATGTCAACGAATACAAACGCCGGCAGGCGCCGATTGGTGTGCGTATCACTGAGCGGGGCTTCGGTAAAGACCGCCGGTATCCGATTACCAACGGCTGGAAGATAGGCAAGTAAGGCGTATCGCCTTACTCGTCGCCCAGTAATCCGAAGGTGACAACGTTTAGCAGCGAGCGGTTTTGCCGCTCGAACTGGTTCGCCTGGAATTGACCGTCCTCGTCGAAGGCTTCGCTGTTCGGGAAGTTCTTGCGCAATGTGGCAATGGCATCGTTGGCGGCCTTGTTCAGATCCATAAACAGGAATGTATCGGCCAGAATCACCAAGGCATCCTCAACGGCCGGCGAAGACGGGTAGTTCTCGACGACGTAGCGAGCGCGGTTATTGGCTGCCACATAGGCTTCCCGCTTGATGTAGTAGCGTGCAGCGTGTATTTCCAGTTCGGCCATGCGGTTACGGATCGAAATCATCCGCTGGCGCGCATCCGGCGCGTACTGGCTATCCGGGAACCGGCTCAGTAACCGTGAAAAGTCGCGGAAAGCCTGCAGCTGCTCACCGGGGTTGCGGGCGGAGGCGTCGATCGGGAAGTAACGGGCGGCCAAGCCTAAATCCAGGTTGTAAGAGGCCAAACCGCGCATATAGAGGGCGTAGTCCAGCTGCTCACTTTGCGGGTTCAGGCGCATGAAGCGGTCTGCAGCTGCCCGGGCACCTTCCAGATCGAGGTTCTGGTAGCGAGCGTAAATAAGATCCAGCTGGGCTTGCTCTGCATAACGACCGAATGGATAGTAAGTTTCTAGTGCATCCAGGTTTTGCTCGGCTTCGTTGAAGTTGCCGGCGTTCATGGCCTTGCGGGCGTTCTCGTAGTAGGTTTGTTCCGGGAGTACTTCCACGTCTTTATTGGAGGCGCAGCCGGCAGCCAGCGCAATGATGGTGGAAAGTAGCAGTAAACGGACAACTGATCTCATGCCGGAATCCCGTATAATGGTCAGACTTATGATTGGATTGGCCATTGTAACGGGGAAGGCTGCCTATGTGCAGTGCTAAAGCAAGTATCTCCGGCTAATCTGACCGAAACGTAACATCGGTACAAAGCCGGTGTCCTCAAATTTGAAAGCATAGTGGCGAAGCGAGGCTTGATGTCTTCCGAAAACAGAATCACCGGGCAGTTCAAAATCCCCCCGGGGTTGAGCGATAAACGACTCGATCAGGCGGCGGCCGAGTTGATGCCCGAGCACTCCCGCTCCCGTTTGCAGTCGTGGATTAAAAGCGGCGTACTGACCGTGAATGGCAAAACCTGCAAGCCCAGAGACAAAGTGATGCTCAATGATGTGATTGAGCTGGATGCAGAGCCTGAAGTGAAAGTGACCTGGGAAGCCGAGCCCATCACGCTCGATATCGTCTACGAAGATGAGCATTTGCTGGTGATCAACAAACCAGCGGGTTTGGTGGTTCATCCTGCGGCGGGCCATGCCGATGGCACCTTGGTAAACGCATTGCTGAATTATGCACCAGAGGTGGAAAACCTGCCTCGCGCCGGCATCGTGCACCGGCTGGATAAGGACACCTCGGGCATTATGGTGGTGGCCCGGAGTTTGATTGCTCACACCTCACTGGTAAACCAGCTCCAGGAACGCACCATGGGCCGGGAATACGAAGCCGTTGTGGTGGGTTCTCTGACCGGCGGTGCCACGGTAGATGCTCCGATTGGACGCCACCCGCAAGATCGCAAGCGTATGGCGGTGGTGTCTTCCGGTAAGCCGGCCGTGACTCATTACCGTTTGATTGAACGTTTCGCAGCCCATACCCATGTGCGCTGTAAACTGGAAAGTGGCCGAACGCACCAGATCCGTGTGCACATGACCCATGTGCGGCATCCGCTGGTGGGTGACCCGGTGTATGGCGGGCGCCTGCGCCTGCCGAAAGGCACAACCGAGGAGCTTCGAGCCGAACTGGCTGCGTTCAATCGCCAAGCTTTGCACGCGCGCAAGTTGACGCTGGAGCACCCGGAAACCGGTGAAACTCTTAGCTGGGAAGTCGCGTTGCCGGAAGATATGGTTCAACTCATCGCGGCTTTGCGCAAGCACGCCCGCGAGTTGGAAGAAAATGATTTCTGAGAGCGATCTGCTCCGGCCTGACTGGCCCGCATCTGTAGCCGTGCAGGCGCTTAGCACGACTCGTAAGGGTGGTGTTAGCCAGATGCCCTGGCATTCTCTGAATCTTGGCAGCCATGTTGGCGATAACCCGGCCAATGTAACGGAGAATCGCCAGCGTTTGGCCGCGCTCATGGGTGTTGAAGCAGGTCAAATTGGTTGGCTGAATCAGGTGCACGGCACTCGCGTTGTAGAGCTTGTGGGCGATAACCTGAACGACTGCCCCGATGCCGACGCCAGCTTCACTCGCGAGCAAGGCGTGGTTTGCGCCATCCTGACCGCGGATTGCTTGCCCGTGATTTTGGCGGACCGTGATGGCGAAGTGGTTGGTGCCGCTCATGCCGGTTGGCGCAGTCTGTGCGGCGGCGTGTTGGAGAACCTGATTCGAGCCATGGCGGTGGAGCCCTCAAGGCTGATCGCGTGGTTCGGGCCATCTATCGGGCCAACGAACTTTGAAGTAGGCCCGGAGGTGCGAGCGGCTTTTGTCGAGCAGCAGGCCGAAGCCGAGTACGCTTTCTCCGAGCAAAGTGCTCGCCCCGGCCACTTTGTCGCAGACATATACGAATTGGCCCGCTTGCGGTTGTCTCGCGCAGGGGTGTCCGAAGTCTTCGGGGGCGGATTGTGCACCGTGAACGACGCTGAACGATTTTACTCCTACCGCCGAGACGGCCAAACCGGCCGCATGGCAACCCTGATCTGGCTCGACTGACGGGCGTCAATTTTCTGACATTATTTCTGGTTACTTCCTTGAAGTCCCTCTTCTAGCCCCTACATTAGTTATCAAGACATCGCGAATGCCGTTCATGCCACGTGTCTCGCCAAGTGTGGAAATGTCGGCGCGCAAGAGCTATTTGGGGAAAAGACATTATGAGAATTGATAAGTTGACCAGTAAGTTGCAGAGCGCTCTTGCAGACGCTCAGTCCATTGCGGTCGGAAAAGACCACAATTTTATTGAGCCGGTGCATTTGATGCTGGCACTACTGGACCAGCAGGGTGGTTCCCTCAAGCCACTGTTGCAACAAGTGGGTGTGGAGCCAAATCGGGTACGACAGGCAGTTGCGAATGAAATTGGAACCCTGCCGGAAGTGCAAGGTAACGCCGGGGACGTGTCCATGTCGAACGACATGGGGCGATTGTTCAACATCTCCGACAAATTGGCCCAGAAGCGTGGCGACCAGTTTATTTCCAGTGAGCTGATTTTGCTGGCGGCGGTTGAAGATCGTGGCTCGCTAGGCCGTATTTTGCGTGAGCACGGAGTAGACAAAGTCGCTTTGGAAAAGGCCATTGATGAGGTGAGGGGTGGTGAAGCTGTGAACGATCCCGGTGCGGAAGAAAACCGACAGGCATTATCCAAGTATACCATCGACCTGACTGAGCAGGCTGTTGCTGGCAAGCTGGACCCGGTGATTGGCCGGGACGATGAGATTCGCCGCACCATTCAAGTGCTGCAGCGTCGCCGCAAGAACAACCCGGTATTGATCGGTGAGCCGGGGGTCGGTAAGACCGCCATTGTCGAAGGTTTGGCGCAGCGCATTGTGAATGGCGAAGTGCCGGACAGCCTGAAAGAGAAAAAAGTGTTGTCGCTGGATATGGGCGCCCTGATTGCGGGAGCCAAGTTTCGCGGAGAATTTGAAGAACGTCTGAAAGCGGTTCTGAACGAACTGTCGAAACAGGAAGGTCAGATCATTCTGTTCATCGACGAGCTTCATACCATGGTGGGTGCCGGTAAGGCGGAAGGCTCGATGGATGCGGGCAATATGCTGAAGCCTGCGTTGGCTCGCGGGGAGCTGCATTGCGTGGGTGCCACAACCCTGAACGAATATCGGGAAAATATCGAGAAAGACGCTGCCCTGGAGCGCAGGTTCCAGAAAGTGCTGGTCAGTGAGCCGACGGAAGAAGACAGCATTGCCATTCTGCGTGGTCTCAAAGAGCGCTACGAAGTACACCACGGTGTGGAAGTCACAGACGGCGCCATCATTGCTGCGGCCAAACTATCCCATCGGTACATCACCGATCGCCAGCTGCCAGATAAGGCGATTGATTTGGTGGATGAGGCTGCCAGTCAGATCCGCATGGAAATGGATTCCAAGCCGGAAGCGCTGGATCGTCTCGAGCGACGCCTGATTCAGCTCAAAATTGAGCGGGAAGCACTGAAGAAAGAAACCGATGCAGCATCCAAAAAGCGTTTGGATGAGTTGTCGTCAGTGATTGGCGATGTCGAACGTGAGTATGCGGATCTGGAAGAAGTCTGGAACACGGAAAAGGCCGCATTGCACGGTTCGCAGAAAATCAAAAGCGAGCTGGAGCAGACGCGAATCGATCTGGAAAACGCTCGCCGCAGTGGCGATCTCGGCAAAATGTCGGAGCTGCAGTACGGCAAGATTCCGGAGCTTGAGCGGCAGCTGGATATGGCCAGCCAGGCTGAAATGATGGAGATGACGCTGCTGCGCAACCGCGTGACCGAGGAAGAAATTGCCGAGATTGTTTCCAAGTGGACCGGTATTCCCGTCTCCAAGATGATGGAAGGCGAACGCGATAAGTTGATGCGCATGGAAGAGGCGCTGCATGGTCGGGTGATTGGTCAGGACGAAGCGGTGGAGGCGGTTTCTAACGCCGTACGCCGTTCTCGCGCTGGCTTGTCGGATCCCAACCGCCCCAACGGTTCCTTCTTGTTCCTTGGGCCCACAGGTGTCGGTAAAACTGAGCTGTGTAAAGCGTTGGCGGCGTTCTTGTTTGATACCGAAGACGCCATGGTGCGCATCGATATGTCCGAGTTCATGGAAAAGCACGCCGTGGCTCGCCTGATTGGTGCACCCCCGGGTTACGTAGGGTATGAGGAAGGTGGTTATCTGACCGAAGCGGTTCGACGCCGGCCATACTCCGTGCTGTTGCTGGATGAGGTGGAGAAGGCGCACCCGGATGTCTTCAACATCCTGCTGCAGGTGCTGGACGATGGCCGCCTGACGGATAGCCAGGGTCGCACGGTGGACTTCCGCAATACGGTGGTGGTGATGACCTCAAACCTGGGTTCTCACATCATTCAGGAGAAAGCCGGGGAAGAGAATTACGAGGCGATGAAATCCGCCGTTATGGAAGTTGTGGGTACCCATTTCCGTCCGGAGTTTATCAACCGGGTGGACGATGTGGTGGTGTTCCATCCGCTGGCCGAAAGCCAAATTCAAGGTATTGCCAGTATCCAGATCGAGAATCTGGCAAAACGCCTGAACGAACAGGATATGAATCTGGAATTAGGCGAAGATGCTCTGCATCTGCTGGCAGAAGTGGGCTACGATCCGGTATACGGAGCACGGCCGTTGAAGCGGGCTATCCAGCGCTTGATAGAAAACCCGCTGGCGCAGAAGCTTTTGCAGGGAGAGTTTGTGTCGGGTGATACCGTCAAGGCAAGGGTAGATGGCAGTGAGCTGACGTTTACTAAGGAATAAGGTAAACGCGAAAGCTACTGAAATAAAAAGCCAGAGAATAAACGTTCTCTGGCTTTTATGTGCTCAGGGCGCCGTGGTGGTTCGGTGTTATCGCCTTACGCCGGGCCGCAGTTCTCTTCGGCAAACGCTTCAAACTTTTTCCGTTGCTCGTCGATTTCTTCGGGGCTCAGGTAACGCTGTTCTCCGTTCTCTTCCACGCGGATGCGCGCGTTGCTGCTAATCACCTTCAGGTTTTCTTTCGCCGTTTTGCAGTTGGCTTCACGTTGCTTTCGGTTGGCTTCTTCAACGGCGGTTTCTTTTTTGCGTTCCGCTGATGCTTGCTGTTGTTCTTCGAACTGGTTTAGTCGCTCTTGCGGGCTAGCACGTTCAGAACCGGAGTTTCGGCTGGTGCCCGAGCGAACATTTACTTGTTCGGCTGTCTTGCCGGTGGGTTGCCGGTCGCCAAAATGGGTTACGCCGTTGTCGTCTGTCCATTTGTATACTGAACTATCAGCGGCCAGGCCGGGAGTCGCGGCCATCAGAATAGAAAACATCAGTATCTTTCGGTTCATGTCGTTGCCCGTTGTTCGTTTATCGCCTGTAAATAGTGCCACCAGAGCGAGGACTTTTCTTTCGTCTGGTTCAAAACTCTAGCATGGTTATTTTCGCAGTATGGCAGAGAAGCGCATAAAATGGTGCCAATTAAGCCACAACGGCTATTGACAGCGAGTTTCCCGCTGTCAGAATTACCGACTGCCTGAAGATAGGGGTAAATACGGCTCGGCAATCCCGAATAAGTATCCCCCGTTAATCACCACACCGAGTGCGCCATTACTAGGCGGGCGATGGTTGTTGCTACCGTTGCAACCCGTTGCTGGCCGTTCTCCGCAACCCTCAGGAGTGCGGCTGGCCCAGAGACAACCTCTAAAGAATTGGTGTGGAGGAGTACGCCGGTCCGGCTTTCACAAGAAGCTGGTAAACCGTGGATCCAGGCAACCGGGGCGAATCCCGGCTCATTCACTTGTAGAAGAGGGTAGAAAACGTGGAGTTATTGTCTGGTGCCGATATGTTGATCCGGTCCCTTCAAGATGAAGGTATCGAGCACGTATACGGCTATCCGGGTGGCGCAGCCCTTCATATTTATGATGCGCTGTTCAGGCAGGATAAAGTCAAACACATTCTGGTGCGGCATGAGCAGGCAGCGGTCCATATGGCCGACGGCTATGCCCGTGCAACCGGAAAACCAGGTACCGTCCTGGTGACCTCTGGCCCTGGCGCTACCAACACGATTACTGGCATTGCCACCGCTTTTATGGATTCCATTCCTATGGTGGTTCTTTGTGGCCAGGTTGCATCCACCTTGATTGGTGAGGATGCGTTCCAGGAAACCGATATGATCGGTGTGTCCCGCCCCGTGGTTAAGCACAACCTCAGCGTCCGGCACCCGGAGGAAATCCCGGAAATTATCCGCAAGGCTTATTACATTGCCTCAACTGGCCGACCAGGCCCGGTTGTCGTCGATATTCCCAAGGACATGACCGCGCCCAACGAGCGTTTCGAGTATTCGTACCCGAAAAAGGTCAAATTGCGTTCTTACAACCCGGCCGTTCGTGGTCACGCAGGGCAGATCAAGAAAGCCGTTGATATGCTGATGGCCGCCAAGCGCCCGGTGATCTATGCCGGTGGTGGTGTCATTCTTGGCAAGGCTTCCGACCAGTTAACCGACCTGACGCGCAAGCTTGGCTTCCCGATTACCAACACATTGATGGGTATTGGCTGTTACCCGGCGACGGACAAGCAGCATCTGGGCTGGCTGGGTATGCACGGTACCTATGAAGCCAACATGGCCATGCACCACTCGGACCTGATTCTCTGCGTAGGCGCCCGTTTCGATGACCGGGTTACCAACGCCACAGAGAAGTTCTGCCCGGGTGCGCGCATTATCCACATTGATATCGATCCCGCATCGATTTCCAAAACCATTGATGTTGATGTGCCGATTGTTGGCCCGGTGGATGCTGTGCTCAAAGAAATGCTGGCTTTGGTGAAAGAGTCCAAAGAAAAACCAGACGCCGATGCCTTGGCAGCCTGGTGGAAGCAAATCGACGAATGGCGCGCTTTCCATGGCATGCGTTACGAAACCAGCCCGGATGTGATCAAGCCGCAAGAAGTGGTTGAGATGCTCTGGAAGCTCACCAACGGTGATGCGTTCGTGACCACCGACGTTGGTCAGCACCAAATGTTTACCGCGCAGTACTACAAGTTCGACAAGCCGAACCGCTGGATTAACTCCGGTGGTTTGGGCACGATGGGCTTTGGTTTGCCAGCGGCGATGGGCATCAAGCTGACCCACCCGGATGACGAAGTCTTGTGCTTCACCGGCGAAGGCAGTATCCAGATGAACATCCAGGAGCTGTCTACCTGCAAGCAATACGATTTGCCGGTCAAGATCATTAACCTGAACAACCAGGCGCTGGGCATGGTGAAGCAGTGGCAGGACATGAACTACGAGTCGCGCCATTCGCAGTCCTATATGGAATCTCTCCCGGATTTCATCAAGCTGGCGGAAGCGTACGGCCATGTAGGTGTTCGCATCGATCGCAAAGAAGATCTTGAGCCCAAGCTGAAAGAAGTTCTGGCGATGAAAGACAAGCTGGTGTTCGTAGACATTTATGTTGACCGTTTTGAGCATGTATACCCGATGCAAGTTGCCCGTGGTTCGATGAAAGATATGTGGCTCAGCAAGACGGAGAGGGTGTGATCATGCGTCGAATCATTTCTGTATTGCTGGAGAACGAGCCGGGTGCATTGTCTCGAGTGGTTGGGCTGTTTTCCCAGCGCAACTACAACATTGAGACGCTCACGGTAGCGCCTACTGAAGATCCTACTTTGTCACGATTGACCGTCACCACGACCGGTTCCGACAAGGTTATCGAGCAAATCACCAAGCAGCTGAACAAGCTGATTGAAGTGGTAAAGCTGGTGGACCTGACCGAAGGTGCCCACATCGAGCGGGAAATGATGTTGGTGAAGCTGAAGGCGACAGGCTCTCAGCGCGCCGAGATCAAGCGTACGGTGGATATCTTTCGTGGCCAGATTGTTGATGTCACCAGCTCGGTTTATACCGTTCAGCTGGCGGGCGATAGCAGCAAGCTCGATGGCTTTATTCAGGCAGTTGGCACGTCTGGAATCTTGGAAGTGGTGCGTACCGGTGTATCCGGTATCGCGCGAGGCGAAAAGGTACTCAGCCTCTGATAGGCTGGAAGAACATTCGAATACCCTGGCCGCTCGCGGCCAATACTTATAAAAGTTGAGGTTTGAAATGCAGGTTTATTACGATAAAGATTGTGATCTTTCTATCATCCAAGGCAAGAAAGTTGCCATCCTCGGTTTCGGATCCCAGGGCCACGCTCACGCGTGCAACCTGAACGATTCTGGCGTAGACGTAGTCGTTGGCCTGCGTGCGGGTTCTTCTTCTATTGCTAAAGCTGAAGCCTACGGCCTGAAAACCAGCGACGTAGCCTCCGCCGTTGCTTCTGCCGACGTTGTTATGGTTCTGACACCAGACGAGTTCCAGGCTGAACTGTACCGCGACGAAATCGAGCCGAACCTGAAGCAGGGCGCTACTCTGGCCTTCGCACACGGTTTTGCTATCCACTACAACCAGATCGTTCCCCGTAAAGATCTGGACGTAATCATGGTTGCTCCTAAGGCTCCGGGCCACACTGTACGTACCGAATTCACCAAAGGTGGCGGTATTCCTGATCTGATCGCCGTATTCCAGGATGCGTCTGGCAACGCCAAGAACGTTGCTCTGTCCTACGCCAGCGGTGTAGGCGGTGGTCGTACCGGTATCATCGAAACCACGTTCAAAGACGAAACCGAAACCGACCTGTTCGGTGAGCAGGCTGTTCTGTGTGGTGGCGCGGTTGAGCTGGTTAAAGCCGGTTTCGAAACCCTGACCGAAGCAGGCTACGCTCCGGAAATGGCGTACTTCGAGTGTCTGCACGAACTGAAGCTGATTGTTGACCTGATGTACGAAGGCGGCATCGCCAACATGAACTACTCCATCTCTAACAACGCTGAGTACGGCGAGTACGTAACTGGCCCAGAGGTGATCAACGACGAGTCCCGCGCAGCGATGCGTAATGCTCTGAAGCGCATCCAAAGTGGCGAATACGCCAAGATGTTCATTTCTGAGGGCGCTCTGAACTACCCGTCAATGACAGCGCGCCGTCGTGAAAACGCCGCTCACGAAATTGAAGTGGTTGGTGAAAAGCTGCGTTCCATGATGCCGTGGATTTCCGCGAATAAAATCGTGGACAAGGATAAGAACTGATCCGGAATTTCCGGTACGGTTTGAAAGCGCGGCCCTAGTGGCCGCGTTTTTCGTATATACTCCGCACAAATGCTTTCCGGAGTTGAAGGAATGACAGAACAGAATACATCGACAAACAAGACTGATCCCCACCTGGCCTCTGAAGCAGAGATTGAAGCGGGAGAGGTGGTAGAAGAGGAAGTGGTTGAGGGTGCAAAGGTCCGCCGCAAAGGCATCTTTTTACTGCCCAACGCTCTGACAACCGCATCGCTGTTCTCGGGCTTTTACGCAATCGTCTCTGCCTCGAACGGCGTGTTCGATAATGCCGCCATCGCGATATTCGTTTCCATGATTCTTGACGGTCTTGATGGTCGGGTTGCGCGGATGACCAATACCCAGAGCAAATTCGGCGAGGAGTACGACAGCCTGGCGGATATGGTTGCTTTCGGGGTCGCTCCGGGGCTGGTGGCGTTTTTCTGGCTGCTGAATGGTATGGGCAAGTTGGGATGGGCCGTTACCTTCATCTATGTGGCTGGCGCAGCCCTTCGTTTGGCGCGTTTTAATACCCAAATTGGCTCAGTTGACAAGAAGTACTTTGTTGGCTTGGCGAGTCCCGCTGCTGCTGCCTGTGTGGCGGGCCTGGTGTGGAGTTTCCATACGTTTGAACCAGCTGTTTGGTTGACCGCACTGACCATGATCGTTGTGGGCGGAACCGGTGTGCTGATGGTCAGTAATATTCTGTACCGCAGCTTTAAAGATCTGGATTTACGGGGCAGGGTGCCTTTTGCTGCGATTCTTTTGGTCGTGCTCATCTTTGTGGTGATTGCGCTGGATCCGGCGACAGTGTTGTTCTCCGCATTTTTGATTTACGCGGCCTCCGGGCCAGTAAGAGCGTTGTTCCGCCGCAAAGGCAAGCGCGCATAATTGTTAAATCATTCCCGCCCATTGTCATTGGGCGGGAATTTCTCCGGAGAAGTGTGGTCTACTGATAGAACCACGACATCTGGAGCCTGCAAATGCATTTCAAGAAACGCCCGTCCTGGGCTATTTCAGAATCCGAAGTCACCCCTGAGTCTGTCTACCTGAACCGCCGTATGTTTATGTCGGGCGTTGCGGTATCAGCCGCTGCTTTGGCTGCACCCGGGCTTGTGTTGGCCAATTCAAAGGACAAGCTGGCCGCTTTGGATTATAAGAAAGCGAATCAGTACGCGCCCAACGAAGATCTTACGCCCTACAAAGACGTCATCCGTTACAACAATTTCTATGAGTTTGGGCCGGGTAAAGACGATCCTTCCCGCCATGCTGATCAGTTGGTGACTGACCCATGGACTATCCAGGTTGAAGGCGAGTGCGCCCGCGCCGGGCGATACGCTTTGGACGAGTTGTTGAAACCTCATAGCTACCAAGAGCGCATATACCGGCTACGATGTGTTGAGGCGTGGTCGATGGTTATTCCGTGGGTCGGTATTCCTTTGGCGGATGTGCTGAAGCAGTTAGAGCCGACATCAAAGGCGAAGTACGTTTATTTCGAAACCCTTGAGCGTCCGGAGCAAATGCCGGGGCAGCGGTCTGTGTTCAGTACCATCGATTGGCCCTATCGGGAAGGGTTGCGGATGGACGAAGCCATGAATGAGTTGTCGTTCCTGGCCGTCGGTTTGTATGGTCGTGAGCTGCCGAATCAGAACGGTGCCCCCATTCGTTTGGTCGTGCCTTGGAAATACGGATTCAAAAGCATTAAGTCGATTGTACGGATCCGGTTTATGGAACAGCGGCCAAAAACCAGTTGGGAGATGATCGCTCCGAACGAATATGGTTTTTACGCCAATGTGAATCCGGAAGTCGATCATCCACGCTGGAGTCAAAAACGAGAGCGCAGGCTGCCGTCTGGTATCTTCAGCCCTAATTGGCGGGAAACAGAGAAGTTCAATGGCTATGGTGAGCAAGTGGCGCACCTATACAAGGGTATGGATTTGGCGAAGTACTATTGATGTTGGATAATTGGAGTAAAGCAGCCACGCTGCGTGTGGTGAAGGTCGGGCTTTTCATTGCGGCTTTGATTCCGTTGTTTATTTTGATCCAGCGCATTGTGGTTGGGGATTTAGGCCCTGATCCAGGTCAGGCGATCACGGAAAGCTTGGGTAAGGCTGCGTTCCAGTTGTTATTGGCGACATTGTTTATGACACCTTTACGCAAACTGACCGGTTGGGCTGGATGGATTCGTTGCCGGCGAATGCTTGGGTTGTTTGTTTTCTTCTATGCCGTGTTGCATGTGATGGCTTTCTTGCAGTTGATTTTAGGTTGGGGTGATTTGTGGGCAACCTTCACCCGTCGCCCTTACATCATTATGGGTGCCGCGGGATTTATTTTGCTGGTGCCATTGGCGCTGACCTCAACTCAAAAGATGATGAAGCGAATGGGGCGAGGCTGGAAGCCGTTACATCGCCTTATCTATCTGTCGTCTATCTTTGTGTGGCTGCATTTTCTCTGGCAGGCAAGAAGCGACGTGTTGGAAATGGTGATTTACGGCGTTGTGTTGATGCTTTTGTTGTTGGTCCGAGTGTATTGGTTTGGAGTGTCTTCGCTAGTGCCCTTGAAAAAGGCCTGATTTCGACTGTTATTTGATCGTTCTGTTGGTCTTTTGAGCATGCGAGTAGGTGGAAACCGAAGCGTTGTAAGATTTCTTCAGAAAGTCTGTTGACTCCTCAGCTGGGCTCTGTAGAATGCGCATCTCGCTTGAGGGGCTAGCCACTAAATACGGTCAGCAACGCAGCGATAACTGCTTGAAAGTGTTGAAGAAAG
>NZ_JAELVS010000005.1 GCF_016427555.1 Marinobacter litoralis | reverse complement strand
CACCACATTAAAAACCAAAACCCACAAGGGTGAAGGCAGCAACGAACTGCGGTTTGAGGATGAAGCGGGCGAAGAGCAGATCTACGTGCACGCCCAGAAGGACCTGGACCTGCTCACGGAAAACAACCGCACCGAAGTGATCAAAAACGACAGTCACCTGACGGTCGAAAACAACCGCTTCAGCCACACCAAAGGCAACCGCCACCACACCACAGATGGCGAACATCGCGAGAGCATCGGTACCGACTATAGCCTCACCGTAAACGGCAGCCACCACAGCAAGCAGGGCAAGAACCAGCTGGTGGAAGCCGGCACCGAAATCCACCACAAGGCCGGTATGAAAATCGTGATTGAGGCGGGTGCCGAGGTGACACTTAAAGCGAGTGGCAGCTTTGTGAAGGTAGACCCGAGTGGGGTGACGGTGTCTGGGCCTTTGGTGCGGATGAATTCCGGTGGTGGGCCCGGGAGTGGTAGCGGGGTTGGGGTTACGGGGCCGTTGTTGCCAAATATGGTAACTCATGATGCTCTATCTGAGCAGTCAGTCTCAACGCTTCCCAATACCGAGACACGGCATTCCGGTGCCCCTCAGTTTTTAAACGCGGAACAGTTGCGACCGCCTGAGGCCGACCTGAAACAGGCCGCAAGTTTCAGAAATGCAGCGAGGAAGGAAGAGACTTTTTCGGAGGTTTGCTCTGTGAGATCGGACGAGGGGATTTCGTCATGACGCTGCAGAGTTCGAACATTCATGAAAGCCTGTCTCCGTCCGACAAGAAAATGTTCATGTTGTTTGATGGAGCGATCGCGGGAGGCCTGCGAAGTTTGTATGAAGAGAGCCTGGATGTATGCCCTTTAATGGTACTTAAAGACGGCGTTTTCGATGGCGTATCAGCATTAGGGCCGATGATTGCTGATTTTGGAGCGAGCATAGTGCTCAAAGAGCTGTGGGCAAAGAACTATCCCTTAGTCGCGAGGACTTCGGTGTTGCATACGTCTTATGATGAGTCAGCATTATTGGACTTTATGCGGTCTAGGGTTCAGGTGATGATGCCGGAGGGGCACGCTGTCTGGCTGAGGATTGGTGATGCCAAGGTAGTCTCGAGACTAGCTGGAGTTGACGGTCGTTTACCCGCTCATTTTTGGTCTGGCATTAACAGCATCTTTTTCCGTTCAAGTGATGGATCGATGACTCAGTATCGCCCTTCACCTTCCAGAATGAGTGACGAACAAAAGGAAGGACAATTCGAGTCGAATCTGGTGGCCCCATGCTTTCAATTTAGCTTGGATTTGCTGGCCGCTCTGGATTCTTCTGCGGATAACCAACACAGGGACGTGTTATGACTTATTGCGCAACTTGCCCACTAATGACGGCTTTTCTACCCCTTAGATACGCCATTGGCCCTATGCGCTATGAGGGGGAGCTCTTAGCTGGGCTGGAATTGCCCGATTTACCGGACCTGTTTCCTAATATTGATCGCTATACTGATCTTCAGGATCGGAATCTTGGACTTGTTCCTCGATTTCTGAGAGATGGCTGGCTGTATGTCTGGAGTGAGTTCGAAGGGAGGTTAATTGAGTATTCGGTTAAAAATTCCCTGCTTCAGGAGACGACCCGAGGTGGGGAGGTTGTTGATCATCGCGGCAATGTCTACTTGTCTTTACCCTCTGGTGAGCCTGCTGATGTCGCCTGGAGTGAGAATCAATGGTCTGACGCTCATTTCGAAATGATTGTGAATGAACCGGGTCAGCGCAGCAAGTTTATGCGCAGGATTGTGCCAGGAGGTTCACCGAACACGCAGCTGCTTGATGAAAAGACCTTTTATGCCTTGCCAGAAGTTACCTCCATTGAGGAGTTTGACTGGACTGGCCTGACTCCAACCATTCCCCACTGGCCTCGGTTGGAGCGTTCTACCCAGCGATTTGACCAGCGCGTGATGGGGATAGTGGACGATCCATGGGGTGTTACCGAAGATCTGGCCGCATTGGTTCGTCTGGCTCACGATAACCAGGAGAGGTTAAGAGCCAGATTCGGTGGAGAGTGGAGTTTGGCGAAGACGATCAAGGATCTTTATGAGACTGATCGCCAGCTTGAAGCGAAACTTCCTGAACTTGTAGATCTGCCGAAATTACAGAGAGTGTGGCGGGAATCGGATGAGTCTCAGTCACATTTTGAAGACGTTGTTGCTGGGCTCCTTGATTCCTGGGTCCTATGGATGGATACCCTCGAATGTGCGAATGGCCCTGAAACCCTCGCAAGTTCATGCGAGAGCCTGGATCTGGCTAAAGAAGATCATCACACCATTCTGCAGGAAAAATTCGGACTTGCTTTGCTTGGTCCATCTTATTTTAGTAAAGGGGCCGGGGCTATCGGCCGCCTAGCCGCAGTTCAGGGGGAGGGGACTCGCTGGTTCTGGAATGCGTTGCTTGGGATAAGAGAGCGTGTATCACTCGGTGACGTCGAGAAGCTAGTATCAATTGGCGATATGGCTAACGATTCTGTTGAAGACCTATCCAAAGCTGCCACGGCTGTCGTTGCCGCCATAAACTCTAAGGTGTCGGGTTTAGTGGGGCGGGCACCAATTCCATCGGCTGTGCCGACACAAATACTTTTCAACGCAATTTCGCCTGCAGCCGCAGTTGAATTGAGAGGATTCCCGCATCGAATCTCACTTTTAGGCAGTGGCTTTTTGGTGTCTGGATTGGCACGAACAGGGCAGTCATTGGCGGTGGACAGTGTAGGTGCTGTTCAATCGAATCAGTGGCTGAGTGAGGCGGCGAAAAATAGTGGCAATGCAGCGGCGACTCTTAGTCCTCCTGACGTCGAAGCACGGAAAGTGCCCGTTATTCGTATCGCATCAGCAAATGCTGGCCAATATTTTAAAGGCAACCCATACAGCCTCAAGGATGCTTTAGAAAAGGCTCCCTTGCGTTCAGTTCTGGTTGTTCTGACCGGATTGAACATGGTGTCTGCAATCTCAGAATTTTTTACCGATTCGAATAAAGACGTCGAAGGTTTAGCAAAGGCTACCGGGAGCGTCACAGGTTTCACCGCTGCAGCCTTATCCTTAGAGCACAAGATTTCCGAGCTTAATTGGAATAAAGGACTCTCAAGGTCACCTAACCCAGCAGCGTATAGCCATGGAGTAGGTGCAGTTGCAGCCGCGCTCACCGCTGCCACTGCGGCTTTCGACATCATTGTATTTGGGATGCAAGCGATCGAGTCCTACCGTTCTGGTGATTTCGATACGTCTGCTCTTGAGGCCGGCTTGATGGGGGTGTCGTCGCGGCAACTGGCGCTCAGTGTGAGAGCTTTTAGAGCGTATCGTGAGGCGAGAGCTGCCGCACTAGGGTTGCAAGTTGCTTCCTCAGTCCGGGGATTGTCTAGGCTGGGTGGCTTCTATACGGC
This sequence comes from Marinobacter litoralis, assembly GCF_016427555.1. GTDB lineage: Bacteria > Pseudomonadota > Gammaproteobacteria > Pseudomonadales > Oleiphilaceae > Marinobacter > Marinobacter litoralis_A. The sequence goes on along the minus strand of NZ_JAELVS010000005.1, from coordinate 228,498 downwards.
GTTGTCTCTAGGCCTAACTGCATCCTTGATTGGAGGCTTGGTCGCCCGTCACTACGCGCAGAATACACCGCTTGAGCGCTGGCTCGCTAATACTAGATTTGGTGTAAAGCCGGCCGAGTGGTCAGGAAACTATCGAGATGAAATGAAGCGGTTGTACACGGTTATTTTTCCCATCAAGTTGAGGCTGGAAAGGGTTCCAAGGTTAAATCCGCATACGGGAATCCATATGCAGGATTGCTGGTTGATTCTTGAGCTAGCAGGCCAAAGTGCTTTGAATCCTGAAACTATTTATTTTTCTGGCGATGAGTTGAGAAGCGGTGTTGGTTACCGGTCTTTGGCATGGGTTGAACGGCAATTACGAGCTGTTCTGGATACAGAGGAAAGAGAGCAAATCCTTCAGCCAAAGCGAACCCCTGTGACTTGGTCTGGTGCTGATTTCAGTCTGCATGTGGGTACAAGAGTTCATAACGCCGCAGCTACGGCCACATACAGAAGAGTTTATCACGATGATGACCAGATCTTTGGGCTGCAGGGCGAGTTAATCTATCGACCACAACCTGGTTTGGAAATGCCTCCGGTAAAGGTTGATATCTGGTGATTGAAAACGCGAAAAAGTTGTTTGACGCTGTAACTAAAAAATTTGGTAGTTCCTCAAATGCTCTTCAGCTGAGCGGTGGCTCGGGTACTGGCTATGCTCCATCCCAGCCCGGTCTCGTAGAGTCGCAAGATGAGGTGTCTTTGACTTTGAGAACCGGCAGCACCGATAGCAGAGGCATTCTTACAGGTGTAGGTTTTTTTGTGGGAGCAGTTGGAATACTGCTTGTTTTGCTGCCTAACCTATTTGGAACACCTTATAGTTCGAATTTGGACTGGTGGGTTTTCTTTCTCTCAGTTTTAGTCATTATTGCTCCTGCAATATGGGAGATTAGCCGTCCGCCCATGCTACCTGTAGTTTTTAATCGGCGTACGCGCGAGATTTACTACGATCACAAAGGCGAACTCTACTACTCAGAATGGGATGATATAGAGGCAGTCGCGTATGAATATACGATAGTCAATCAGTACTCAGGAGCCATTATTCATGGAAAATTGGAAATTGTTCTTCGGAAGTTCGGTGACCCCGAAGATCGGATAGTGCTGAATCTATCAGGCGTTTCAGCGGGCAAGCGCTTACCAACCTTATTAAGTTTCTGGGAATATTTGAGAAGCTATATGACAGTTGGCCCGTGGTTTGACGAGACCGGCAATAAGACAGAATTTAAAAATTCGTTTATAGAGAAAAACTTGAAATCCGGCGACATTTCCTTTCTTGACTTGGTTCTTGATTCAAGGAGAACTTTGGGGAGAGAACGCATAGAGGGGGAGGGTGTTTCTGGGGCTGCTTTTCTTTCTTGGGTGACCTCTTATATGCTGTTCCTGCCTGCATTCGGCATGGAAATTGTACAGAAGATTGATAGAAAGAAGGCTCGTAAACACTGGCCTGAAGTCGTTCAAGAGCGCCTAGAACCAAACGGCTCAACAACTCGCCTGATCGATATCGAAGAAAACTACATGGCGCAAAAACAGAAGGAGCTGGACGAGCTTCATGAAAGAATGCGCAAAACTCTTCCCCGGTAGGTCTTTTCTCAGCAGAGCCAATCGTTCGCTGCGTTGATAACCAGCCTCAACCCATTAACTAACCTCCCAGCACCAGAAAAATGCTCAGAAAAAACACATTGATTGGCCGCTTCTGTGGTCAGCATTAAAGATGCGGGATAGCTTAGGAGGCTTTGACAGATGTCGGGTATTGATCCGCTGAAAATAGCTTGTTTGGTAGTAGCGCAAGCATTCATATCTGGCTGTGGTGAGGATGGCCTGGTTTCTTCTGTCCTGGAACAGGCAACAGATAATCAGGTGTTTGTGAAAGGCGGTGAGTTTGTTCTTGGCGATATTGGGAAGCCTGATGGTAGCCCTTACGTGACTCTGACTGACCATAGCCGCCCTGTAGTCAAAGTTAGAGTCGATAGTTACTCCATATCTCGATACGAGACGACTTGGGGCGAGATGGCGGTTTACTACGAAGAACTCGATCGACGTCACCTGTATGCAGAAGAATTTACGCTCAAAAAGTATTTGTTAGTCTCGGATGACCCCTTGTCACCGAACTATTACCGGAAGCCCGCCCGAGTACCAAATTACGGAGAGGCTGAGGGGTATTGCGCTTGGCTCGCAGAACGTACCGGGCTGCCTTTTGCTTTGCCTACCGAAGCCCAGTGGGAGTATGCGGCTCAAAGCCGGGGGAGGGAGGTGCCCTATGCCACGGATACAGGAGATGTCGAGAGGGATCCCTACCTGCGCCGCCCAAAAGAGTATGTTGACCCTTCGATACCGCCCTCTGGCAACGCCCTAATGCACTCTTCGCTGAAGTTCGAGCGGCGCCCGGTTGGCAGCTACCCACCAAATCCGTTAGGCCTATACGACATGACGGGAAACGTAGCGGAATGGACGCAGGATTGGTTTCAGGAGGATTACTATAGATATGCTCCTTATGATAATCCGCGAGGCCCAGACTCACCGTCCGGTGAGGGACTGCCCAGTAAAACGGTGCGAGATTGGGGCGGCCGTGGCGACTGGTTTGGAGGCGGTGGGACTGTTTTCGCGCGGGGTGGTCGATCCGTAGATTTTGCAGGTATGGGCTTCCGCTGCGTCATCAACCACCCGGAGCCAATAAATTGAGGGCACGGAATGGTTGTGTGATGTTGCTCCTTGCCCTTTCAACAGGTTGCTCCTCACCTCAAGCGCCTTCCGATATTAAAATCGATGGGGTGCTCACAAGTGCCAAAAGCAATCTGGTCTTTGTCGAAGGCGGCGAGTTTTGGCTGGGAGATGTCGGAAACGAATCGGGTGTGCTTTTTAACCCGATCTCCGATGACAACAAACCGCCAAAGCTTGTGGAGATCGAGAGCTTTTTAATTCTCAAAACAGAGGTTACTTGGGGGGAGTTCGTCACGTTTCTAAAGGATGTGGGGCGAGCGGGCGACTACACAGTTGAAAAGGGCTTCAAACGTGCTGTGAGGTTGCCCATAACCTCAAATGATGATCCTACCTCGCCGAATTACAAAGACAAACCAGCGCGAAGTCCAAATTTCGAGGAGGCCGATAACTACTGTTTGTGGCTTGCCGAGAAAACGAGGCTCCCCTTTTCCCTCCCATCCGAGGCTCAGTGGGAGTACGCGGCCCGGAATCGGGGGCAGGCCATCGCATTCGCAACCGATACAGGTGAAGTGGAGCTAGATAAGTATCTTCAACGCCCCTCATATGCCATCGACCCGATGCAGCCAGTTTCCGGTAATGTGTTGATTCACTCATCAATCGATGTGGAGAGGCGCCCGGTCGGCTCTTACCCGCCGAGTCCCCTGGGCTTGCACGATATGACCGGGAACGTGGCCGAGTGGACGAAAGACTGGTTCCGCCCCGGTTTTGAACATCTTTCCACCAAGAACCCTGTGGCCATAGAGCCTAGCCGTGAGTATGCCGGTAAACGCGTGGTCAGGGATCTGGCGGGATTGGGTGATCATGTTGGCGGCAATGCGACGGTTTACGGGAGAATGGGACGAGGCCTGAACTCCTTCTATCAAGGCTTCCGCTGCGTCGTTAACCAGCCCCAGCCCATTAACTAACCTTCCAGAGCCAGAAAAATGCTCAGAAAAAAACACATCGATTGGCCGCTTCTGTGGTTAGCACTAAAGACTGACCTCGGCCTTATGCTAACGATGCTGTGCGTAGGAATAATCACCACCGCTGTGGGTGGTGGCATTTTCTACGTCGACTTTGGCGACTGGGGTGCCATGATTGCGGGAGGTTTCTTCGCATTGATGGGCGCTGGGCTGGTTCTGCTTGCTATCGTCACGACTTACTCAGGTACCAGCTACCTCTACGGCCAGGCCTCGCTACGGAAGCACGGTGTAGAGGTGGACGGCGTACTGACCAAAAAAGAAGCGGATTGTCAGTTTCATCAGGAATACGATCATCGAAATGAGCCACAGGGGGAAGGGCATTATCAGTGTAACCTTATGATTGAGTTTGATTTTCAGTTTGATGGCCAAAATCACAGCGGGGCCTTCTATCTGAGTAAGCTGGCAACATTCGACAAGTTGCGGGAGGGTGACCCGGTGCCCCTCAAGGTACTCAGGTTTGATCCCTCCGTTCACAAGGTACGAGAGCGGCGTCTGGCAAATATGTTGAAGGGGCGTGAGCCCCAAATGCCTTCTCTCGTTCCCGAAGGGGCCGAAATTGGTCAGCTGGCTTAAGGAAAGAGACCCCAAAACACAAGGATTGAACCATTGAAAACCCTGAATATCCTCAAATACGTCTTCACACTCATTGGCGCCGGTATGCTTGTTGGTGCGGTGATGAGTTACAGCAGTACGGTGTCATTTATCGAGCGAGCCACGGAAGCCACGGGCACGGTCATTGATCTGGAGCGCTCTCGCTCCAGCGATTCGACTACCTATTATCCGGTGGTCGTTTTCGAGGATATCCGTGGTCGGGAGATCGAGTTCCGGTCGCGCTCCGGCTCAAATCCGCCGTCGTTCAGTCGCGGTGACAGGGTGTCTGTATTTTACGAACCGTCGGCTCCGGAGAGTGCTCGACTCAACAGTTTCTTCTCCCTTTGGGGATTGCCCATGATTCTCGGTGGTATAGGTCTCGTATTTGGCACCATTGGCGGCGGGATGCTGTTGTTTGGTTGGAAGAAGAGCCGCTCAAAGGCCTACCTGAAAGATCACGGAACCGAGGTGCTCGCGACATTTTCGTCGGTTGAGCAAAATACCAGCCTGACCGTGAATGGCCGTAACCCGTTCCGCATTGTCTGCCAGTGGCAGCACCCTCAAACCGGTGAGCTTCATGTATTCCGAAGCGATAACCTGTGGTTTGATCCAACTAATCATATTCACCAGGAAACAGTGCCCGTGCTGGTTGATGAGGCCAATCTCAAGCGCTATTGGATGGATACATCGTTTTTGCCCAGGCTGGCCAGTTAAGAGGGCAAGTCAGGTTTTCGGTGGGCACGCCCCCTTTGTTGTCCATCGCACACGCATACTTCCGGTCGTATCGTTTGTCTGCCCAGAATACGTAAACACGCCGGGCAACGGGATAAATGACGGGCCATAGCAACGGTTTAAACAGCCATCCAAACCGCGTATGCGACCATGCGCGCACATTGGCGTGTAAGCCCGTTACCCATTCTCCGGTCCGGCTCGCCAGGTGCAGGCGGCGCAGCAGTTGTTCTCGAGAGGGTAGTTGATCGGTGATTGCCATTTCTTCATGAATATCGGCGAACAGAAGTTTTCCGGACTGCAGTTTTCTAAGCGTGCGTATCTCACGGGCGCAAAGCGGGCAAGATCCATCGTAAAACAGGATGTCGTAGCGCGATGTCATGAGTTCTCCTTAATCAGGTCTAGACGTTTCCGGATATACGATGTTTAGTGAACGTTTGGTTCAGTCGGCAAAATTCGCACGTGAACGACATGGGGCGGTTACATCAGACAAAAGGCACTGTCAGCGTCGGTTTATAAAGAGTGCCTTAGAAAGTAGTCGGTAGAATCGCCGTCCCTGCCAGAGCTGGCCGGTTAGCAAAAATCAACAATGCGCTAAACCCCCAAGGGCGTTAGACTGTGTTTTCACTCGAGAATTCACGACAGGAGAGCGCGCCCCATGGAGGAGTCGCCGCAAACGGATAATGCCCTCAAGCCTGAACAGGAAAGCAGCGTTTTGGCAGGCCTGTCCACGCCGATTTATGGACTGTTCGCGCTGGGCGTTCTTTACACCTTGTACGTTGCGCACCAGATCGTATTGCCGATAGTGTTGGCAGTGCTGGCCAGTTTGTTTCTGTCTCCTTTTGTCCATCGGGCGTATTTGAAGTTCCGGATTCCGAAAGCCGTAAGCTCCTTGTTTCTGGTATTGCTTGTTTTGGCGGGGATCGTTGGCGTCGGTGCCGCTGTGGCCACGCCAGCTCTGGAATGGGCTCAGAAAGCACCCCAGGGTATATCGCGTTTGTTAGTGGGCGACAGTCAAATTAAACGCCAGATCGATAAGGTGAGCCGTTCGGCCGAACAGGTGGAGAAATCGGTAGAAGGGCTTTCTGACAGTGGTCAGGAAAAGCCAAAAACCGTCGTGTTGGCAACCGACTCCTGGCGCAGCCAGATGGTGTCCAAGGTGAGGGACGGGGTTGCCGGTTTGGCGTTGGCGTTGGCGCTAACCTATTTCTTGCTGGTCAGCGGTGACCGGTTAATTCGCAATTTCGCGAGGCAGTTACCGAACCCTCAGCGCAGAACGGTTTTGCGTATTACTTATTACTCTCAGGTCGAGATCGCCCAGTATCTTGCGGTTTTGGGTGTGAGCAATACCTCTGTTGGCGTTCTGACGGCGTTGATTTGTTGGGCCATTGGTTTGCCTGACCCGGCAATGTGGGGGCTGGTGGCCGGGTTAGCCAGGTTTATTCCTTATTTGGGAAATATGTTGACCATTGCGTTGTTGACCTTGGTATCAGCGGTGACGCTCGACACCTTGTGGATGATGGCGCTGGCGCCGCTCAGCTTTATCCTGCTTACCACTATTGTCGGCTTTTTCCTTGAGCCCTGGATTCATGGCTTCCGTATGGCGATTAATCCCGTCATTATTTTCATCTCCATCTTTTTCTGGGGGTGGTTGTGGGGGCCAGTGGGTGTTCTTCTAGCGGTTCCGTTGATGACCGTTATCCAGGTAGTGCTTAAACAGATTCCTAAACTTCGCCCCGTTTACAAAGTTATCGCGCGATGACCCTCGGGGGCTCAGGCCGGCTCCGCTGGCCGCCCCCTCCCTCTCCAATTCAGCCTCCATTTCGAGCGCCTACAAGCCGCCGGCTAATCGCTTCTGAATAACTGAAAATAACCCTATCGAATGGCTGTCATTTTTCGGTTTTCCACCGACTGGATCACAAGTTTTGGCTCATTTTTGCCAGTTAGGCCCGATATGACCGAAAAAAGGGCTCAAAAAATAAGCGTTATTCGAGGAAGTGAGATTATACTGCGCCGAAAGCTGACAGTTCGTAGCGTTGAATAAAACAATAAGGGGATACCCCAAAAGGAGTGTGCAGTGGCTGAGAACTCTCGCCAGCGTGGTTTGGCATGTCTTGCGTTTACCGGAATGGTGTTGTCGATGTCCGGGTGTGGCGGTGATGATGGCGGCACGGGAGCGCAAGTAACTCCTGGCGCGGATAATCCTGTGGCCCCTGAGGTGGCCCCGCCTTCCAAAGACGAGCCTCGAAAGGCTGTTTACCCCTGGAAAAATACTCGATATCAGTTCGCCAATGGCTGTTACAGCCTTCAGGCCGACGGCGTTTACGTCGGGAAAATGGAGGGCGGTGAATACGGTGTCACTTCAAACCCTTCCGAAGCGGCAAGCTTCACCATGCGGCCCACGCGGTTGGGCTCCTACCTGTTGATGTCTGATTTTTCTCGTGAAGAAACCCAGGTGGGAGAGTTTGAGCTGCTGGGTATTAGTGATCCCGGCGGGGAGTTTCTCGATGCGAGTGGTCGGTTTATTGGTGAGCTGAGCTATTTGGTGGCCGGGCTCGGCGATACTCTCAATCTGGTGCTTGATCCCGTCGCCCCGCTTGGCGGCATCTTACGTGATCTGGGCGAAAGCCTGGATTTCACTGGCGGACAGCTGGCGAATGTGGATGTTCAGCCCACTTTGGCTGCAGTAAACAGCCCGAACGATCTGGCCGTTTGGAACCTCAACAAATTCGAAGGTACCGATACCTATACACTGACTTCAGATGTAACCGGACTGCTTCTTACCGCCACGGAAGAAGGGTTAACCCTGAAGTCCCCCTCACTGCGGGATTCGACGAACACGTTTACCCTGCACGAAGCGAAGGGGTGCCAAGCTTATCCCGAGGCTGATTTAGGCTTGGAAGTGGTCGATGAGCGCGGCCCTGCGATCTACCTCAAAGAGGTGGACCGCTTCAAAAATGTTAGCGGGCTCGATGATGACGATATCTTTGGTTATGTCGATGCCCACTCCCATATCTCTGCATACGAATTCATAGGTGGGCGCGTTAACTACGGCGCCCCGTTCCATAGGTTTGGCGTCACTCATGCCCTCGAAGACTGCGAAGCGGCGCATGGCCCCTGGGGCGCAACTGGATTCGTAGAACTGGTGACATCCGGCACAGGCCTTCATGACACCCAAGGCTGGCCGAGTTTCAATGACTGGCCCCGTCACAATTCATTGCAGCATCACCAGAGTTACTACCGGTGGATGGAAAGAGCTCACCTGTCCGGCATGAAAATTCTCGTTAACCATCTGGTTCACAACGAGATTTTATGCGGCATAAATCCGCAGAAACAAAATGACTGTGACCCGATGGAAGCCATACTGCTTCAGATTCAGCGCATGTATGAGATGCAGGATTATATTGACGCCCAGCACGGCGGGCCAGGCGAGGGGTGGTTCCAGATTGTGACGAGCCCGGGCCAGGCCCGGAGCGTCATTGCCGATGGAAAGCTGGCCGTGGTGCTTGGCGTCGAGATGTCCAAGGTTCTTAACTGCGGAGAGTTTTTGGATGTGGCTGAATGTACCCGCGAGGATGTTGTTGAAGGTCTGGATCAGCTTTACCGGCTAGGTGTTCGGAACATTTTCCCGGTACACAAGTTTGATAACGCGTTTGGTGGCCATCTTCCTGACCTGAGTTCGGGCATTGGCATAGGTCCTGTACTGGCGGGCGGTAACTTGTTGGAAACCGGCCACCCGGTTGAATACGAAGAATGCCCGGAAGGTACCGAATTTGTGGGTGATGAGCCCGATCAGAATGCTGCCATGCAACCATTCGGAATCATCGATCAGCTACTGTTCCAATTGGATTATTTCGGTGACCGCTTCCCGCAAACTCCCGAAGAACTGAAAGAAATGGACCCTCGCAGAGGTACCGGCCACCTGTGTAATCGTCGTGGTTTGACGGATTTGGGCGACTTCCTGATTCAAGAACTGGTGCGCCGCAAGATGATGATCGAAACCGACCACATCAGCCGGAAAGCCGCTGCTCGCATTCTCGATATCACCGGTCGGTTGAACTACCCCGTGATTAACAGCCACGGCGGCTGGGGCGGCACCGAAGCCCTGCGTGACCGCATCGCGGAACAGGGCGGTATTGCCGCATCCTTTGGTGGCACCCGTGAAGGGTGGGTGGATTCCTTGCTGCAGAACGGCAACCGTCCACGGCCCGATGAGTTCAAGGTAGGACCTTTCGGAGGCGCAGGCTTCGCCACGGACGTTAACGGTATTGCAGCACTGCCTGGCAACCCGGGCTCACCTGAAGAAGATGCTCGCCTGTATCCGTTCGAATCTGTGGACGGTCGCGTGATCCTGAACAAACAAAAAACCGGTGACCGTGAGTTCGGGCTCTACGATGGGCGCGGCATTGCCCACTACGGGCTCTACCCCGACCAAATCGCGGACATGATCCTGAACGCAGACCGCCCCAAAGAAAGCGTGGACGAAGCTGTGAACCAGTTGTTCACCTCCGCGGAAGCCTATCTCCGCATGTGGGAGCGCATCGAGAACGCTCCTTTGTAACCCATAGCGAACCAGACAACTAGCAAAAGAAAGGAAGTAGCTGTAATGAAAACGATAAAAACAATGCCCACCCCCTGGAGGGGTGGGGTGCTGGTGCTCGGCATGACGGCCATGCTGTCGATGGCGGGGTGTTTTGGCGGCTCCGGCGGGTCTGATAAGTCTTCAGCCAAGGTCGAGGCGCCTAAAAACGATCAAGAGTTGGTGGATCGGTTCAGCGAAGGGCGTACTTTCAAGGTAAACCCGGGTGAATTTGCCACCGATGACATGGTGACCGCCATGATTCAGTTGCGACCGGGCGATACGCTCGAATTTGGCTGCGGCTATTTCGAGCTATACCACGGCCTGCTTATTCAGGCCACGGAAGATGTCGAAATACGCGGTTGCGGTAAAGATGAAACGATTCTGAACTTCCGTGAAAGCGACAACGTGACGGGTCTGGAAGCACTGAACGTTCGCGGCATTACCGTCAGAGATCTGACCATACTCGATTCCCCGGGCGACGCTTTCAAGTTGAAAGGTGTGAAATGGGGTACTTTGCTGAATGTAAGGGCCATTTGGTCTGGTGGCGGTGAGCCCATCACCGAAGAAAACTACGCGTCGCGTTTGCATGTTGCATGTACCAACCCGCCGTTCAATGAAGGCGACCCGACACCAGACTACGTACCAAGCTCGTCCGCTGGCCGTTACGGCATTTACCCGGTGGAATCCGAGAATATTCTGGTGGATAACTCCGAATCCATTGGTGCGTCCGATGCCGGTATTTATGTAGGACAGACCAATAACGCCATCATCAGAAACAGTCGTGCGGCCTACAACGTGATGGGCTTTGAAATTGAGAACGTTCAGGGTGGTGAATACGACAGCAACCTTGCTGAATGTAATACCGGTGGTTTCCTGATTTACGATCTGGAAAACATTACCCAGTACGGCGACACCTCGGTGATGCTGAACAACGTTTCGAGTAACAACAACACCTACAACTTTGCCCACAGCGGCATTGTATCTGCGGTGCCTCGCGGTACAGGTTTCATTACCCTCGGTTACGACAACATCGAGATCTATGACAACGTTTTTGAGGACAACAGCACGGCCGCGATTATCTATACCAGCTATGAACTGCTGGATGGAGAAGGCAAAACGACCGATAAAAAGCTGGATCCGTATACCGAAGGCTTGAACATCCATAACAACGTGATGAGAAATTCGGGCTTTGATCTGCCGCCGCCAAATATGGAGCAGGTTGCAGCGGGGCAGGTGGAAACCCTTCTGCCCACGCTCATAGGGATCAAAAATATTGAGAACCCAGGCAAGGGAGCCCACATCGTTTGGGATGGTCTGCTGGATGACTTCGACGACACGTGCCCGTATCCCGTCGATGCCAACGGTCAGCCGGTGCCTAAGGATGAGAGCGGTAAACCTATCCATACGAACCAGCATCCCAATCCTTCTTGTCATTACAACAAGTACAAATTTGACGGCGAGGGTAATCGCAAGCTACCTGAATGGGGTTCATGCATTGCCAACAACGACATGGATGACGGGCAGGCATACATCAATTTTCACGGAATGCGTGGGCTGGAGCTGGTCAGAGCTGCGGCAGATTCCGATCTGTCCGGAATTTTCACTTGGGAAGGTCTGATGAATGTCTTGACGGGGCCGTTGGAGTTTTTCGCAGACACCCAATTGGAAGATCACGACTGTGAAAAGTTGTATGGCCGCACCTTGGAAAGCCTGCCTCGTGTAACAATTCCACCGTTTGAGCGCAGCGGTGCTGTTGATCCCGCTCCGAGCCAGGAGTACATCAAGCAATTGTGTGAAGCGCCAGTGAAGCCGGGCGAAATTAACCGTGAAGCTCTGGCGGTAGATTGCCCGCGTCTGGATCAGTACAACCTGTTTGCCGATGATCAGGACCCGCGCAGTACGCCCAATGAAGGCGGCGTGCCGTATGTGCTGAACTCCAAGTTGTTCTCTGATTACGCTACGAAATACCGGGTTGCGTTCATTCCGCCGGGTACCAAAGCGGTGTACAAAGATGGCCAGAAAGGTGGAAACCTGAACGGTTCTATCCATTTCCCGAACGGCACGGTTCTCGCCAAAACCTTCGCCTTCACCGATGAAAGCAAAGGTACCGAAGAGCTGATCGAGACGCGCCTTTTGATCAAGCGGATTTCGCAAAGTGGCAAAGCGGTCTGGAGCGGACCGGCCTACAGTTGGAGCACGGATGCCAGTGGCAAGAAAGTGGCGACGCTTGTTCCGGGCGGAGAAACGCGCAGTGTGAGCTGGCACTATCAGGATCAGCATACGGGTAAAGTGTTGTCCGGTTCGTCGGATAGCTACGCGATTCCGAACCAGAATCAGTGCATCACCTGTCACTCCAACGATGATCTGGAAGCGGGGGCTGCACCGATTGGGCCTAAGCCGAGAAACATGAACCGGGACTACAAGCCTGAGTCCAGCTTCATGGGCAACAAAGGGCAGGGCGTGCCGAATCCGGAGAACCAGCTAAAGGATTGGGTAGATCGTGGTTTGCTGACTAACGTTCCCGATTATGGGCGTATTGTGAATGGTGTGGCGACCAACATTGAGCGTCTTCCGCGTTGGAGTGTGCCCGGAGATAGCGGGGAAATGGTGGGATCCGATGCCGACATTGAAGATCGGCTGCGCGCCTACCTGGAAGTGAACTGCCAGCACTGTCATAACGATAAGGGCGCAGCTTCCAATACCGGCTACTACCTGGATCATTACCGCAAAATCGACGCCGGTTACGGCATCTGTAAGAAGCCGACAGCAACCGGTGGAGGTTCCTGTGGCAAGCAGCACGTAGTGGTGCCCGGCGAACCGGAAAGCTCGATAGTGTCTTGCCGTGTGGCGAGCGCCGATGATCCGCAGAAAAACATGCCGCCCATCGCGAAGAGTGTGGTGCATGAGGAAGGCGTTGATTTGCTCAACCGCTGGATTGCCAATGTGGTTGACGATAGCTACGAGAATGCAGACGCTTGTGGAGATGGTTTAGGTATTTTTAAATCTGTGACGCCATAAAAACGCGACGGATGGATAAGCCCCGTGCATCGCTATCGGCGATGCTCGGGGCTTATTTTTTATCTAAGGAGCTGGCAACGGAGTTTGTGACGCACAAACCTGCCTCACCCGGAAGCGTTCCAATAGAGATACAAGTTTAAAGCCACCGCTGTAGATTTCGATAGCATCGAACTCTTTAGACGTTCTGAATAGCAGGTATTGCGGATCATCTAATCCAAAGACTTGAGACAAGCCCAAGAGATCAAGCGCTGCCCCAAGTTCGCCGCCACTGTCTTGCTGAATCTCACCGTTTAGAAGTGTGCGAACCTGAATGCCTCCATTGTTAAACAGCCCTAATTCAAGCAGTTGAGGAACATCCTCGAACAAAATGCCAATCTGGTTGGCGCTCGGATATTTGAATCCTGAGTTGGGCGTTACTTGCACCCCAAGAGTGACAGAGGAAATGCCCAACAAGTTGGTGTTAAATATCTCTGCCGAGCTGTTTACGTTTCCATCGATAACATAATTGGGGTTGTTAACTCCACACAGCGCCTCGTCGAGGAGGCAGTTCTGAATGCGAATGTAGGTTACCGCAGGCGCAACGCCGTCGGATGCCAACATAGGAGAAAAACTGGACGACCCATCCGTGGTGCACGCGAATACGACATCGTCAGGTACTTCAGCGCCACAAGAGTTCGTCGGGTCATTTGGGCACGGATCGCTGATGTCATTTGACCCATCACCATCACTATCCTCGCAAGCATCGCCTATTCCGTTGTTGTTGAAATCTTCTTGTCCCGGGTTCGCCACATTAGCGCAATTGTCCCACGCGTTACCGGCATTGTTCTCGGTAAGAAAAGGTTCAATCGACGGGTAAACGGAGGGAATGCCATCGCCATCCGGGTCGGCTTTTGCGTCGCAGTGAGCCGGGTTAAAGCCAGGTACCCGTGGGCAGGGATCTTCGCTATTTTCAACCCCGTCGCCATCCAGGTCGGTTTCAGTGGGGTTCAGGTCAAACGGGTCGTAAGTGGGGTTGCCTGTGTCGGGATCGCACTCGTTGCTGGCATCGGTTGGGCATGGGTCTTGCTCGTTCACGGTGCCGTCCCCATCAATATCGGGATCACAGGCGTCTCCCACGCCATCGCCGTCCAGATCGTCCTGTTCTGTATTGGGGGCGTCAGGGCAGTTGTCCCATGGCGAATTCACCATGTCTTTGAAGATATAGGGTTCGATGGCAGGATATTTGTCCGGTATGCCGTCTTCATCAGAGTCTACAGTGCTGTCGCATAGCTTCGGATCGTTGCCGGGAACGTAGAGGCAGGCATCTTTGCTATTCAGAACACCGTCACCATCGAAATCCTTTTCATTTGGCTCCAGATTGAACGGATCATACGAGTAACCGCTCACCTGTGGAATGACTCGTCCTTCACTTTCATCGCTGCGACAGCCTGCGATGAGTGCGGATACAAGAACTACCAAAAACAGCGTTATGAATAGCTTTAACATGGTGAATACTCCTTTTCGATCACTGTAAAAGCCAGTTGTTTATTGTGCCGGCTTTTTCATTATTTCTTTGTGTTCTCCCGATACGATGGCCTCGACTCGGCGGTTTTGGCCACGGCCTTCGTCTGTATCGTTCGACGCGATTGGTTGCGACTCCCCCATTCCTGTGGTGCGGATGCGATCTGCATGTATGCCGAAATGGTCGATGAGAACTTTCATGACAGCATCGGCGCGACTTTTCGACAGTTTTTGGTTATATGAGGATGGCCCGGTACTGTCTGTGTGGCCCTCCAGAAGTATCCGCGATGTGGGGTACTGCTTCAGTGTTGTGACAAGGTTCTGTAGCTTCGGATAATAGCGCTCTGCTACCTCTGTTTTATCGTGAGCGAACTCGACGTACAGCGTTTCCTTGATCTCTCGGGTGAGTTCTTTGGCGCAGCCGTCGTCATCCACCAGCGCGCCACGTGGCGTACCTGGGCACTTGTCCTGCTGATCCGGAACCCCATCACCGTCTGAATCGGCGACCGGAACCGATAGTTTTGAGAAATCCAATGGCTTTCGGTTCGTTGGAGCCGCTGAGAACTCTCGGCCGAACACATAGTGCACCCCAGCAAAGGCTTGCGCGTCGACATATTGATCTTCAATCTCCACCCGGCCACGCACGCCGACTTCGGCAATAAAACGGGGGGCGATCAGGTTTTGAAGGCCGGCTTCTCCATAGAGCATGTCCTCACTTTCCGAACCATAAGAATCAAGATCAATGTTGGCATGGCTGTAGCCGGCACCTACAAACGGGCGCCAATCACGAAGACGATAAAGGGTCGGGTGGAATCTTGCTCCGATTGAGCCTCTGAGAATATCTGCATCTTGATTGAAATTGCGCGTTTCGGTGGTTGCGTGGCTGGCTTGAATCAGCATGCTCACACGAGGATTGAACTGGTGCGTGAAGTTAAGCCCGAACTCCGCATAATTGTCTAAATCGTCTGTGGCACCGGATTTGTCGTCTGAGTTACCAGAATCAACATACCCGGCTTCAAGGCCGAGGCTGCTATAACTGTCCGGGAATGATGGTGATGCCATTGCCATAACGGGCAAGGTAAATGCGACAAATAACGTGGTGTGCCGGGACGAGAGCATGCAGGGATCCTTATAGTGTATACCGATGATTTCAAGGCGTATTACTCGACATACTATAACCAACACTCGAGTACCACAAAGGTTGAATATGGATATAACTCGAATTCTGTCCAGCTCGATAATGTGAACTAATTCACAAATTGGGGTCGTAAAAAGTAGAGTTCAGGGCTAGTCGGGTCGGGCCATTGTTTAATAGTGTAGCAGGGTAGCGGTTACGGTTTCTGAAGCTGCATTTACCGACCGGTTATTTGTTAGAACACTAGCTGATTGTGCTGGCGGAGCTAGGGAAAAAGCTTGTTGGTCAAAAGCTTGAGTTTTTGGAGTGCTACCTTTGAGAAATTGGTTCCGGTAGTAAAAGCACTCCAAAGTAGTATTGATTTGTGATGTGGTTCACCTATTATTACTTAAACGAGATGACTAGTTACGTTTTTTTTGCAGTTTTGTTTCATGGTTCCGGTAAAAAAAGCTAAAGATTGCAAGTTACATGTAGTGGTAGTATTGAAATCAAGAGGCCCTGAGAAGATGCTGCAATTAGTTCTCGACGGGTCTTGAGGGAAGGAGCCTGAATCAATCGAAAAGCTTTCGCGTCTATATCAAAAATTAAAAGCCCCGCAGTTAGAGGAAACTTAAATGAAGCTTGATAAAACAGTAGAAGCTCGTATCCGCAACGCAGCCCCCAAGAAACAAAAAGGTGCTTCCTCCCTAGAATACATGATGCTCGCCGCAGTCCTGGTCGGCATTCTCGTCGTTGTAGCCAACACAGACCTGGGTGATACGGTTAAAACCTTCTTCACCGATATCTTTGGCGCAGCCACAGATGAAGCTGGCATTAAGTAAAGCGATTGCAATGTGAGGCTGCATCCAGTGCAGATATCGAGGAATAGAAACGCCGGTGTTGTCGCACTGGAGTTTATCTTCATTCTTCCGCTATTGATCGGCCTTCTTTATGGCGCTTTGGTTTATGGCCTGTTGTTTTTCCACAAGCTGGAGATGCAGCAGGTCGTAGACAGGGCATCCTCATCGGTATTTTTTCTGGATCGGCGCCAGCACCAAACCTTCAGTGATGAGGTTGTGGCCCACAGCAAAGCCTCCCTGGGTAAGTTGGTGGCCGGTTTGCCGACAAGGTTACGAACGCGCTTGAGTGAGCAAGTGTGCGAAAACGTATCGTCGGGTGGTGTAGATATGCTGGAGTGCAGGCTCAGCGCAGACGGCACCAAGCCGTTCTTGCCTCAGCTGAAGCTCGGATTTTTAGGGAGCTTCCCACCTCAGCCGGCGGAGTTATCCGTAACGGCGGCCGTAGCGTTCTAGAATGCATGGTACGCTAGACAAACTCGCAACAAGCATAAAAAGGTAGGAATTTATAATGAGGGCGAAATTTGTCTCGGCCTTGCCAGCGCTCCTCCTAGCGTTGGCTGCTGTAGTCTTGGCGATCGTCGGTCTGGTTAGATACAACCAAGAACAATCCTCTGGTTCGACAGGCGGTGAATCTGCGCCTTCTACTTCCACGGAAGTAAGTGAACCATCGCTTCCCACCTACCGTTATCTTTTTGCCCTTGAAGATATTGAAGCCGGTACGGAATTGGCTCCGGAGCTGTTCGCTGAAGTTGAAACCAGTGTCCAGCTGCCGGGAATGCTGACCGTTGATGACGAGCCTTTTGGCGAAACGACGGCAACCTCTCTTCGTGCAGGTAATCCTCTCGGCCAGTCCACTCTGGAAAACGCCAGTACACTCCAGGTCATCCTTGATGAGGGTATGCGGGCTGTTGCTTTTGATTTTAACCCTATTTCCAGTATTGGCGGCTTGTTGCAGCCGGGAGACGTGGTTGATGTGGTCGCCACCTTCCGGGGTGATTCTCAAGATGGTCCGTCCTCGTTAACCATACTTCGTGAAATCGAAGTGCTAGCGGTTAAAGGCGCAACAGATCCTGCTCAATTAACTTCGGAAGATGAACGCCGCCGAAATGCCACCATGGTTCTGGCCGTGCCTGATAAGCAAGTTGGGCGCTTGGCGCTGGCGGCCTCCGAGGCGAGTTTGAAATTTGTGGCGACGAGTCATGGTGGAAGTGTGATTGCGTCAGGTCCTGGCGAAGAAACAAGCGCGGAGGCTGAGTCCGTCAAAGCAGAAGGCCGGAAGGAAGAGGTTGTATTTCTGACGGATATCCGACCGCTGTCTCCTGAAGCCAAGGCTAAAAAAGCGGAAGAGGAAAAAGCCCGCCGCAAACAAGCTAAAAAAGAAGAACAGCCGGGGTTAAAGGTGCAGGTTTTTGAAGGTTCTGAAACAAGGACAGTGTATGTTCGCTAACACGATATTTACGGCCCGTTCAATAATCGCACTCTGCGCAATGTTGATTGGGGTGGCCGGATCGCATGCGGTTTTTGCTGATAGCTCTGACGTTGTAACGTTGGCGCCGGGACAGCAGCACATCATTGCGTTTACCCAGAAGCTTGCAAAAGTGGCGGTATCGAATCCGGAAGTGGCTTCGGTCCAGGCCAGTGGAGAGAAGGAAGTCATTGTGACTGCCAAGGATTCTGGCGCTGTCACGGTAAGGACCTGGCTGAAGGGCAAGTCCTCTCCGAGCACAACAGAATTTTTGGTAAGTACCACGGCAGGTAAACGGCATTCTGTGCCCATGCAGGTGCAAACCGACATTCGCGTCGTTGAGGTGAGTCGCCAGCAGCTGAATACGTTGGGATTCCATTACGCGAAACTGTTTAACGGTGGCGACAATGCATTCGGGATCTCGCCCAATGGTGGCAGTTTCACGAGTCCGGGCGGCGTTCCCGGGAGCGCCCCCGGTATTGGCGCGGACGGTTTTAACCTGTTCAGCTTCGGTTCAAATCATCTGAGCATCATAAACGCCCTTGAATCCGGTGGGTTTGCTTACACCTTGGCCGAACCGTCGCTGGTGAGTCTGAGTGGTCAAAATGCAACCTTCTTATCTGGTGGTGAGTTCCCTGTGCCGATTTCCGGCAGCGACGGCGAGGTGCAGATTGAGTACAAAGAATTCGGGGTGAGTCTGTCACTGACGCCAACGGTCGTAGATGAGAACCAAATCATTCTCAAGGTAGCGCCGGAAGTCAGTGATTTGGACTTCACGTCCGGTGTTACGACAACCGGAGGGGTATCGGTTCCGGGATTACGAGTGCGTCGAACAGAAACCATGGTGTCTATGGCTCCGGGTGAAAGCTTCGTGATCAGCGGCTTGGTGAGCCGTTCCACGTTCAATAACAGTGACAAGTTGCCCGGACTGGGGAACATTCCGATTCTCGGGGCGCTGTTCCGTTCAGATCGTATCTCCAGTGACGACCGAGAATTGATCATGGTCGTAACACCTCGGTTTGTCAGTGCAACGAAAGAGTTGTCGGAAGAGGTTAAAAGCTTCGGCAAAAAATACGAATACAGCAGTACGGAGTGGGGCGATATGCTGATCAACTCACGGGACGGTACGGAGCCTCTGGAAAGTGGCTTAAGCTGGTAAGGAGCCGGGTAGTATGAGTGAAACTCTGGTCTGTATTGCAGAGGAAGTGGGTCTTCGCGCCTGGCTCGAACGAGTATTAGGTGACACCTGGACTCTGGAGTTTGTTTCCTCTGGGGATTTGTCGCGAGTGAATCGTTTGATTCAGGCGAGTCAGGCGAAGGTCGTCATTGCGGCTGTTAACGAGACCGAGCAGGGTCGTTCTGCAAAACTTTTTTCTGCGATTCTAACGTCAAACCCGGCGGTGAGCCTGGTGGCCGTTGCTCAGCATATCTCGCAGGAGTTGCTGCTGGAGGTCATGAGAGCGGGTGCTCGGGACTGCCTGATTACAGGGGTCGATGGGGATCGGGCCAATGAGCGAATTTTGGCGCTTTCGCAATTGTCTGGTGTGGATTCAGCATCTAAACCCGAGCGCGAGGCCGGATCGTTAACGTTGGTTCTGGGCGCTGCTTCGGTGGTGGATACGCGCTTTTTCGCTCAAAACCTGGCGTGTGAGCTGAGCCATCAGCAATCGGCAGGATCCGTGCTCGCGATTGATACCATGGCGACGGAAAACCGGTCGTTCTATCTGGACAGCCTGAACAGATTGAGTTTGAACGATTTGGTCAATCGAACTGAAGCCATTGATCAGGCGTTCGTTAATACCGCACTGGAAGAGTATTCCCCGGGGCTGCGTTTGCTGTCGGGCAACATTATGGCTGAAACGCTCACCGGCGATGACGCGGCAGATTTGTTCATCGCAATATCGAGATTGGCGGAATTGTTTGACCACATGGTGATCCGGGTGGTGGAGCATCAGGCGAAGGCCTGGCTGAAAATTCTCGGGTCGGATATCACCAAAGTGGTGATCTTAGCGCACCCTGTGGTCGATCAGATCCAGTATACCGAAGCAATGCTCCAGCAAAGTCAGAAGTGGCTGGGGGCCAACTGTGAACGTTTGGTTGTCCTCGACGGATACAGAAAAGGGGCAACGTTAAAGCTGGAGGATATCGAAAAGAATCTGGGGTGTGAGGCAAGCCTCCGTCTCCCCGTTGAGTGGCTCAATCGACTGGATTCCATTAACGCGGGTGTGCCGTTAGGGGCTTTGCCGCGATCGTCTCCGTACCAGAAACGACTGGTCGATTTTGTGCACAAGCATTATATAGATTCGCACGCGGCGAAAAGGTCGTTCGCTTTCTTCAAAAAACGCTGAGGGGCATTTAAATCGTGGCTACTCGTGTCGATGAAGAGTATCAGCAACTCAAAAAACAGGTTCACGCGCACCTGATCGAGCGGTTGGATGAGGAAGGTTTTGAGGTTGAGCGAACAGACGCCAACCAACTGGAAAAGTTCGTCGAGGCGAACGTAAACCAGTACATTGCAAATCATCGCATACCTCTGGCAACTGCCGAACAGGTTATGTTGGCGCGGGAAACACTGGATGAGATTATCGGGTTGGGGCCGTTAGAGCCGCTGCTGGCTGATTCACAAGTGAACGATATTCTCGTAAACGGCCCCTTGAACGTTTTCGTAGAGGTGGCCGGTGTATTGCAAAAAGCACAAACCCGGTTTATCGATGATGACCACGTGATGCGCATCATCCGCAGGATACTGGCGCCACTTGGGCGGCGATTGGATGAAAGTAGCCCGATGGTGGATGCCCGGCTTCAGGACGGCTCCCGGGTGAATGCCATCATCCCGCCGATCGCGCTTGATGGGCCGTCCATTTCAATTCGAAAATTCACCCAGAAGCACCTTGCGGCATCTGACTTGGTCAATCTCGGGTCGTTGACACGAGAGTGCCTGGATCTGCTGGTGAAAATCGTGCAAGGGCGCCGAAACCTGCTGGTGAGCGGCGGTACGGGCACAGGTAAAACAACGATCCTCAACCTGCTCAGTCAGTTCATCCCCAAGGATGAACGGATCGTGACGATCGAGGATTCCGCTGAACTTCAGCTTGGCCATCCCCACATTGTTCGGTTGGAAACGCGGCCCGCTAATGCCGAAGGTTCCGGTCGAATAAGTGCCCGTGAGTTGGTTATCAACGCGCTCCGGATGCGCCCTGATCGGGTCATTGTCGGTGAGGTGCGAGCGGGTGAAATCATCGAGCTCATGCAAGCCATGAACACCGGACACGAGGGGTCGATGAGTACGATCCACGCCAACTCCTCCAAAGACGCGATGATTCGCATTGAAACCTTGCTGGCGGTAAACGGATACGACGCCGGCGAGCAGGCTATTGGTCGTTTGATTGGCTCTTCTTTAGACGTTCTTGTCCAGCTTAAGCGGCTTTCCAATGGTCGCCGCATCGTAAGCGAAGTCGTCGAAATGACACCGACCAAATCCAACCCGTATCAAATGAACATCCTCTATCAAGCTCCGGACGTCAGGGATGAAGTCATAGAGGTTGAAGCTCAGTGAGTGTCCAGATCTTGTGGTTGGGAGCCTTGGGGTTGGGCTTTCTAGCCGTTGTTGTGGTGCTGCTGCAATTTGTGGTTGGCCACTATCGCGGCATGGCGAACCTGCAAAAGCAGAGTTTGCGTCGATTGGCACCCCAGGAAGTTGTAGAAGAGAAAACCGTTGCTGGTATTCGACTGGGGCCCGTTGAGCAGCTGATGATAAAGGCTGGTTTTCAGGCCTCTGTTTCACGGTTGCTCATGCTCATTGTGGTTTTGCTCGGTGTCATCGCTGCAATTGTTGTTGTTCGAGGATTACTCGAAGCCCTCGTTGCCGTGGTCGCGTTCATTTTGATTGCCGTCACGCTCTGGCGGGTAAAGTTTGAGCGAATACGGCGACAGATTTTTGAGGAGCTGCCAGGCATCGTTGATGCTGTTTTGCGCTCACTCTCCGCGGGGCGCTCGGTTGAACAAAGCATGTTGGTGGCTTTTGACGATGCATCGGATGCATTTGAACCGCTTTGCTTTCGGTTACGCAGTGCCATCAGTCAGGGCCGTGATTACACGTTGGTACTTGATGGCTTTGCGGATCTTTACAGCATTCCGCCGCTGACCCAAATGGCCATTGCTTTGCGAACCTCTGCCCGTTTTGGCTCGCCCGTCCGGCCGGTACTGCAGGAAGTATCGAAAGCGATACGATCCCGCGAAGAGTTGCGTCGTGAGTTTATGGCAGCGACCGCGGAGACCCGCTTTACTGCCATTGTCTTTGCCATTATGCCTCCCGGGCTGGGGGCCTATGTCGTTTTGATGAATGAAGAGTTTTCCGAAGCGCTTTTAAATACCGCGGCGGGGCATACCATGATGATGACGGCAGGTGCGCTGCAAGTGGTGGGAACGGTGTTGGTCTGGAACCTCATTCGGGGGGTGGGCCGTGGTTAACCTTTGGTTTGTCGGCGCGATTTTGCTAGCGATTGTTTCGGTACTGTACCTGTGGGTTTGGGCACCTTCATGGGCACTGCAAGCGCGGGTTCGGGCTCGTTTGTCTCACCGGCAATTAACCACAGAGGATGAGGCCGGTAGTCCGCCACTTGAAACCTTTGTTTATTGGTTGGTGAGCCGTCCGCTGCTGGCGGGGGACTTTAAAGAATTGGAGCCGGCCCTGGACGCAACCGGTAAATCACCATACAGGGCTCGGCAGTACTATGTATTTGCGTGTTGGCTTGTGCCCCTCATTCTGACGCTGGCTGCCATTATATTTTCGGGCATGATGGTTACAGCCGTCACCTTCATGATGTCGTTTTATCTTTCACGGCAGTATATCCGCAGTGCGGGGCGTACCGCTGAAAAACAGCAGAACAGGGAATCCATAGAACTGTGCCAGATGACCCGGATGCTGATGGAAGCCGGGCTCAGTCCGGAACGGTCGCTGAAGCTGATTTCCCATCAAGCCAGAGAGTTGATGCCTCTGTTGATAACGCGGATCGACCGGTTTAATCGGGTCATGGAAAGCGGGGCAGACCGCAGTCGAGCGCTCGATGAGTTGGGCCGAAATCGCAACCTGACGGTCTTGCGCAGCTATGTCACGCTCATGAAACAGGCGGGTACGCTTGGGTCTGGTGTGTCGGGAGCGCTGGAACAAATTGTGGCCGAAGCCCATCATGAAGAGCGCAGCAAGCTTAAAGAAGAAACCAATAAAGTTGGCGCCCGAA
The DNA here is from genome assembly GCF_016427555.1 of Marinobacter litoralis. Lineage (GTDB taxonomy): Bacteria > Pseudomonadota > Gammaproteobacteria > Pseudomonadales > Oleiphilaceae > Marinobacter > Marinobacter litoralis_A. The sequence continues at coordinate 205,683 of NZ_JAELVS010000005.1, read as the reverse complement.
TGACAATAATCATGATGGTCTTTATGCTGCCGTCTTTGTTTATATTAATTGGCGGGCCGGCCGTGCTATCGATTATGGACGCACTCCAGCGGTAGTTGGCTATGGGGCTGAAAAAATTGAATGTGACTGTATTTATTTTGAGGAGCAACAAATGAAGTACAAGCAGGCCAGCCTGATTTCGACAGCTTTTTTTACTGCAGCACTGGTCTCGGGTTGTTCTCTTCCGCCAGTACAAGAATCCGAAATGGAATCGCGGACTTCCGGCAGTCATCTACAGATTAATTGCTCCACCAACATGACCCCTGAGCATCGCGTGGAGTTAGACGCGATCGATTCGATGATGAACGGGTCTGAAAACTATGCGGCTTTGGCGCGACTGGAGGCACTATCGTTCCAGACTCAGCATCACTGGCTGCGATGGGCGCAATTGCTCGCGAAAGTCGAGCAGCTGGATTATTCCGAAGAAGTGTATCAGCAAATTGCTGAAACCTGCGACAGCGCTCAGGCCTATCATGGTTTAGGGGTGGTCTACGTTAAGGGTGGCAAGATTGAAGAAGGCTTAAAGGCTTTAGGCATGGCAAAAGCCAAAAAACCGGCATCTGCCGATATGCGAAATGATTTTGGCGTAGTGCTTATGCAAGGTGGATTCTTCGGCCAGGCGGCGTTTGAATTGCGGACTGCTTACGAACTTTCGGGCAAGAAAGAGTCGGTGGGCAGAAATATGATTGCTGCCTATTATTTGCAGGGAGGTAACGAATCCGTTGCCAAGCTCCAGCGTGAGCTAGGTCTGAGCAATGAAGCAGTGTCGGCGGGAATTGAGTTTTCGAAGCGCTTTTCTGGAGGTGTCTGATGAATAGGAAGGTCGGTGTTTTAGCGGTTCTGGCATTGTTTGCCTCGAATGCCTTGGCAACGGAGCCAGATGCCGATCTTGGTTTGGCAGGCGTCCAGTTGGAACGTGATACCCGAACGGATGTCAGAAAAATTTTTGATAGTCAGGCGGGGCACAAAGCGGACGGCGGAGAGCTGAACATGGCTCTCTACGCAAAGACGCAGAAGCGATTGGCTGAGTCGTTTGATCAGCCGATGCCTGATCGTATTGGCGAGTCCTCTAGCGGTGAATAATCGTAATCGCCAAAAGGGCGTGTTGATTTTCCTGATGCCCTTTATTTTGGTCGCTATTGCCGTGGTAGCGACCTTGGCGATGGATGCAACGCGGCTTTACAGCGTTAGAGACGACATGCAATCCGTCGTGAATGCCGCGGCCACTGCCGCCGCTGACGAGGCAATGGCTTGTGGGGTCGGCGATGTAAGTATGATGCGCGCCCGTGCATTGGCTGCAGCGAAGCAGGCCGGGTTTGACGGCGATAGTGATGAACTGGAATTGATCGTCGGCGTTATTGATCCGAACGAGAGCGGTGAGCTCGAATTTTCAGAAACTCCCCCTAAACAGAGTAACGCGGCCGTTGTTCGTTACACGCGAAAAGAGCGGGTGTCCTGGTTGCTTCCGGAAACCATCTTTGAACCGGTCGAAATCTCTGTAAACGCTGCAGCGCGAAAAGAGCTTTATGCCACTCTGAGCGCCAATAGTTCGACCGTAAAAGTGACCAACGGACTTCTGGGGAATCTACTTGGGGGAGTTCTGGGTCAAAGTAATTACTCTCTTGATCCGACCAGCCTGACCAGCCTGGAGTCCACGTTGATGGGGGTTGGCGATCTTCTGTCTAATCTTGGCGTTAACAGTGTGACGGCTTTGCTGGACCGCCCCTTGATTGAGGTATTGGACGCTGTCGTTGACGTTGTAGGTGGTGTCACAACGCCTGTTGGCGGATTGGTTGATGACATCACGGGGGCTGCAGGGCTAACAGGACTGAAACTGTCGTCAGTGCTTGAGGTAAAAGGCAATAAAGAGGCCGCCCGAGGTGCAGAGTTCCCGCTCTACGATTTCATCATGAGCGTGGTTCTGAATAGCGCGCATCAAATCGGGAAGGCCAGTGGCACCGGATTGCTTGGATTGGATATAGATACGGCTGATGCGCCCGCGCTGAAACCGTTGCTCGATAATGGATTGTTGGGAGATCTGGATCTTGCGTTAAAGTTGGGGGTGGATAATCCCGCGCCCGTTGTTATTGGTCCGGCCCGCTACGGAAGCGATAACCAGTGGATGACGGAGATTCATTCCTCGGACGTATCGTTGGAGGCCCTTGTCGATTTAGAACTGTCCATTGGTTTTATCGGCGATTTGATTTCCGGATTAACCTTGGGGCTCGTTCAGGTCGAGTTGCTGGATAGCATTCGTGTACCGCTTGCGGTGAAAGTAGGAGGCGGTCGCGCAGAGTTTGTGGGCGCCAGCTGTGCCCGAGGTAAAAATAACGAGATCGACATAGAAGTTCTGGCGCATCCGTCGGTGGCCAGCATAGAAACCGGCACGATTCAGTCTGATGGCGAGGTTGCGAGAGAGCCGATTCACGCGACGATTCTCAAGCTCGCCTTGCTTTCGCAGCCACTGCTCAACGTGTGTGTGGATGCAGATCTCGGTGTCAATATCCCGGTTGCAGAGCAAACCCATTCATTGACCGGCGTACCGTTGTATTGCCCGGATGGGCAATGTGCCAAGAAACTTGCCAACAGTCAGCCGACCTGGATCCAAGGGCTGGATCTGGATATTCAGAATCTGGCGCTGGATTGTGGTGAGCCTAGCGCCCTCAGTATTTTGAACCCGCTCATTAAACTGCTGGAACCGGTCGTGGAAGTACTGGTGAATCTTGTAACCACAGTTTTGCTTCAGGGAATCGTGTCGCCACTTTTGATGGCATTGGGGGTCGATCTTTCGGGCTTGGAAATTACAATGACAGGAGCCGATCAGCTTAGTACTCAGTTGATTGAGAATGTTGAACTTAAAAACTGATATATTTGTCCAGCCAGACGATTTTAAGCTGCTTTGAGAGTGGCAATACAACACAAACGATGAACAAAGGCAGGCGCGTGTTACGTAAATATTCTTGGTTACCAGTATTGGCCATCACCGTTTCAGGGTGTGCATTAGAACCTCGGGTCGAGGAACAATCCGTCAGTGGCATTTATGCCTATGAGGTTGGCGCACGTGGAAACGAGGCTCCCCGTGTTGTGGCTCAGCCTCAGTATCAAGCAAAAGCCGTTTCCAAAACCTCGGACCGCCGTGCCGAAGAAACTGTGGCAAAGCCCGCACCTCAACGGGCTGCACAAACCAAGACAACAGCAGAGCCCGATCGCTCAGCGGCCCCGGTTCAGAATAGCGCGAAGGCCGCGGCTGGCGAGAACAAAGTACAAACAGTCGGTGAGCCTGTGATTGATATCCAGCCCGGCCAGTGTTGGGTGTACGCTCAAATCCACCCTCGTTCTGTTGAAGATAATCTGGAAGTAAAGGTTCGAGACTCTGAAGTACGGCTGGAAATCACGCCGGCAGAGTTTCGTCGCGGGATTAAGAAAGTGGTTACGAAGCAGGGCACCAAAACTTACCGTGTAAAACCGGCTACCTACAAAGAGGTGGTTGAAAAGGTTGAAGTGAAGCCAGAAACAACGCGTCTGGTGGTAGAGCCTGCGGTCTACGAAGATGTGCAAGAAGAAGTGGTGTTGGAAGAGGCACGGACGGAGCTTGAGCCTTGCCGGACGTCAGGGGCTGCAGCATATGCCCGAGCCTCTTCGGCCTTCGGTTTCTGCGCCAAAGAAATACCCGCCAAGACCAAAACGGTTACGGTAACCAAGCTGGTAAAGCCGGAAACAACCCGAACGGAAGTGATTCCTGCCGAATATAAAACCGTTACCCGCTGGGTGGTTGATGAGCCGGCAGAAGTCATTCCGGTCACCATGCAAGACGAAACAGATGCTCTTGAAATTGCCGAGTTGGTAAAGCCGGCTGAAACGGTTCAGCAGGAAGTGCCGGCCGAGGTGCTTTCAATGAATGTAAAGCGCTACGAAGGTAAGCCAAAGATCGTAGCCAGACAAGCTGTATGCGACCGCAATCTGACCAGCGAAATGGTTCTGGAGATGCAGCAGCAATTGGCAGAATTGGGCTACGAGCCGGGCGAACACGATGGGCTGCTAGGCCCGGCAACCCTGGATGCACTGACGCTTTATCAGAAAGAGCATGGATTGGCCTCTGGTGCGATTACCATTGAAACGCTAGAGCACCTCGAACTAATGGAATAAAAAGAAATGTTGCCAGAAGCACTTGTGTTGCCGTTGTTGGGGGGTGCCTTAGCCATAGCAGGTTTTGTGCTTCTGGTGCATTTACGTTTCCGAAAACGGGAAGCTGAGCGATATCAATCTCTTGCTTCCCGCCTCCAAGAATTTCGTCGTCAATATAACTCCTCCCTCAAAGATAGCCGCGCACTGCTGAACAAGCTCCCCGACGTTATCCTGATTTTTGAACGCCACTGGCCAAAGCTCTTGTTCGCTAATCGTCAGGCGTTAGAGCTTTTTGATTGCAGCAGCGAGCAAGAGCTCATGGACAGAATTTTTAGCCAGCCTGATGCCTGGCTACCGGCTCCGCACAGTTTGTTGGATTTCGAAGATTTGTTATCACGGACCCGAGAACAGGGTGTTGAACGCAGTGAGTGGTGCTTTTCGGCGGGCCCCAACCAGAGTTTGTGGATGGACTGTGAATTAACGCTCTCAATGTTTGCCGGTGAACCGGCAATGATTTTTTCAGGCGTAAATATTCACCATCGAAAACTGCAAAGCATTGCTGATAATCTGCGCCAAAGGGCGCTGTTCAGTGTGAACGAGGGCGGTTCACTTGAAAACATTATTGAGCGGGTATCGAAGTTGCTGGAAGCGCAGATTGCCGGCACGCATTGTGTTATTTCTCTGTATGACGAGCAAAAAGACAGTCTGGTCACGCAGGGAGTGGGGAAGTTTGCCAAGGCATTTTGCTCGGATGTTCCTTCAGTATCGGCTCGCTTTGGCGCCACATCCATTGGCTCCGCAGCCCATACGCGGCAAAGTGTGATATGTGAAACCGTTACCGACGACCTGCAATGGCAGGGGTACGCCGATGTTCTGCGCTCTCTAGGAGTGGTATCGGCGTGGTCTGAACCCGTGTTGGGCGAAGCGGGTGATCTTAAAGCCGTCATTACACTGTTCAGTGATGTCGCTAAGCGGCCCGATCATGAAGTGGTTGGCCACTTTTCGTTTGCGGTTTCTTTACTTGGCCTTGCGATTGAACGAGAGCAGTGGCGACTCGAACTTGAAGCCTCATCAGAGAATGAACGCTATGTTCGTGAGGTCAGTGTTTCCATTGTGAACGTTCCCTCGGAAGGATTCTCGTCGGGGCTGACCTGTGTGATTCAGGGTATTAGATCAAAATACGACCTGGGCTCTATCGAGGTTTGGCAGGTGGATTCGGAACGGGATTTGGTCGTTCCTGTCGCCAGCACTGAGGTGGAGGTTGAAGAACAGGCGGAGGAACCCGCGCAGTCGCGTATCTCTGTGGAGCGATTCAACGAATTGTTCCCGAATCGGGAATCTAAATATGTTACTCCTCAGGATGATTTGTATGGGTTGCTGAAAACCCATAAACAATCGAAGCCGGTGTTGGTGGTGCCTTTGCACAGTGATTCGTTGAAAGGGTATCTGCTGGGCATTCTGATTGTTGAGCCGAAGTTCCAGTATGTCGAGAAATCGACCATTGAACACCTGAGTGTAATCGGATCAGTGATGAAAACCCGATTGATCAACCAGCACTTGGTTGAGCAATTGGCAGACACGGCTGATACCGAGCGTCGGGCAAGAAAGAAGCTGGAAAGCGAGTTGACGGTTGCCAAAAGCATTCAGATGTCGATGGTCCCGGGCAACGGTTCGTACTTTAAGGAGCTTGGAAACTGGCGCATCGAATCCTGGTTGAGCCCGGCCAGTGCGGTAGGCGGAGACTTATACGAAGTTATTCCGTTATCTCGGGGGCGGTTTCTGGCGGCAGTGGGGGATGTGTCCGACAAAGGTGTTCCGGCTGCATTGTTCATGGCCAAAACCATCAGCTTGTTGAACTTTCTGGCACACAACAAGGATGGCGATCTAAAAAGCATTACCGCCGCCTTGAATCAGGAGCTATGCCGCGGCAACGACGCGTGCATGTTTGTGACACTGGTGATGGTGCTCGTCGAGACGGATACCGGCAAAGTTGAAATGATCAACGCCGGGCACACCATGCCCATGCAGGAGTTTAGCGATCGGCTGCCTCAGCTCTGGAGTGGAGAGACCATCGCCCCTCTCGGGCTTTATGAGAACATAGAGCCTGCCACCGAATTTTTGGAAGTCCACGCGGGTGGAAGCCTTGTACTATACTCTGATGGAGTTACAGAAGCGTTCAATGCTGCTGGTGAGGAATTCGGTGAGCAGCGTCTTTTAAGTCTTGGTGGTAGACCTCGCGGTCACGACGAATGCTTTTTGACCAACATTCGTGAGCGTTTGGTGGAGTATACGGCCGGGGCGGAGCAGTCCGACGACATAACAATAATGGTATTGAGCCGCCAGGGATCATGAAGCTACAGGTAAAAGCAAAGGAACCGGTCAGCCGTGTACTAACTGCCGTCGCTGCAGAGTTACAGCAGCAAGGCGTGAAAGGCACATTGGAGCATGACTTAAATGTCATTATTGACGAAATTCATGCCAATCTCAGAATGCATGTCGCGGAGGATAATCCGGACTTGAATTGGACGTTATTGGTTGAGGTGGGTGCAGAGTGTTTGGATTTGGTGGTGGAATACCCCGGCCCATACTTTGACCCAACCAATGCGACGCCAATGCTTGGCGATTCTCTCGGCTCCCGCGCGGATGGGGGGATGGGGCTGCATTTGATCTCCGCTCTTAGCGATGAATTTCACTATAACTACCAGGACGGTATCAATGCCATGATTGTCAGATGGAACCTGAAGAGCGACTCAAAGGAAAACAAGCTATGTCGTTAGAGATTTCGGTGATTCAGCAGAGTGATGAAGCGCTTGGGTTGAGATTGGACGGGGCTGTTGACAGCGACACCTCGCCCGAGCTGGAGGCGCAGCTGGACGAGATGGTTCACCCGGCAATAACCTACCTGGCGTTGAACATGTCGGGCGTTAGCTTCATCAGTTCGGCGGGTTTGCGAGTTGTCTTCAAGATGCTCAAGAAAATGAAGGCACGAGATGGCCAGTTGATGGTTACAGAAATGAATCCCGGTGTTGAAAAGGTGTTTGAAGTGGTTAAGCTCATGCCGGATCTCTCGGTGTTTGGCAGCTCTCAAGAAATGGATGAGTACCTGACCTCCCTCCAAAACCAGCAAAATAGTTAGTGGACTGGCCGGAGTCATTTATTCCGGCCAGTCAGTCATTTCTGCCCGGCGTGCGCACGCGGCCTTTCTTGGTCAGTTCGTTGGCTTGCTCCCCCCGCTTACTCTTTGCCTTTCTTAACGAATTCCACTGACACCCACTGTCAGAACAGCCAATGCCATACGTAGTTATACTGATATGGTGTGTCAAGCGAACTCTGTCACACGTACGGTTTTTTTGTCTGTGCGGCCGGTTAAACCATTGTATGGAATGGGAGTGGGAAATGAGCGATAAGCATAAGCGACTGGTGCCTTGGGTATTGTCTTTAGCCGTGGCCATCTCGGGTTGCGGTGGAGAATCTTCAGACAGTTCCGCAGCCGACAAAGCACCTACTTCCGAACCTGAAGTCAGTGATGAAAGCTCTTTGCAAATACCCGATGCCAGAGAAGTCGTTGGTCAAAGCATGACGCTGGGCAATCGGCAGTCAGTATCGCGTCTGGTTGATGTGTATGCCGATGAAGGGAAGCAGTGGCAGCCCTATGAGCGTGCGCCTGAGTATACTCACGCAGTCGCCATCGAGAATCAGACAATCACCATGTCTGATGGCACGCAGTTGTTCGCCAAGGTCACACTGCCCGGATTCGGCGCAGGTGAGCCGGCAGAGGGCTCGTTTCCCGTTGTGCTGACACAGACCTCGTATAACACGTCGTTTGGTCAGTTTGCGCCCCAAATGGGCGGTGCTAACGAGTTTCTGATTAAACGTGGTTATGCCCATGTGGTTGTGGATGTACGTGGCACAGGCAACTCTGGTGGAAGCTGGGGCGCGTTTGATGAACGCGAACAACAAGACTACCTGGAAGTACTGAACTGGATTGTTCAGCAGGATTGGGCGCAAGATCGTATTGGCTTGGAAGGGATATCCTATTTAGGCATTACCTCGGTACTGACCGCTCAGCATAACCATCCGGCGGTGAAAGCGGCATTTCCCATTGTGCCTATTGGTGATGGCTATCGGGATATTGTCTTTACCGGTGGCAACGTCAACGCGACCTTTATTCCGCTGTGGCTCGGCATGGTGACAGGCTTCGGTCTGATTCCGGCAGAGATGGCGACGGTTGATCCTGAAGCTGCGCTCAAAGCTTTGCCGGAACGGTTGTATGGTGCTTTGGCGGGTTTTCAGGTGCCCACGATTGTAAAGGCTCTGGCAGGTGAACCCGAAACAGCTTACGACGGCGATTTTTGGGCAATTCGCTCTCCGCTTGAAGGGGCAGATAAAATCAACGTGCCGACCTTTATCGTGGGCGGGTTGTTCGACCTGTTCCAGCGCAGTGAGCCGCTTTGGTTTGAGCAGTTGAATGGGCGGGTGGACACCAAATTGTTGATCGGCCCTTGGAACCACATCGAGGCCGCGGGCGTTGAGTTTTTGGGCGGCGGCGAAGCAAGCCAGCACGCAGTGCCGGATCTGGACACCTTGCGCCTGCAATGGTTTGACGAATACGTGATGGGCCTGGATACCGATGTGCAGAAGCAGCCGGATGTGACGCAGTATGTGCTCGGGTTAGACGAATACGACACCACGAGCCACTGGCCACACCCGGATATGCAGGCAGATCGTTTTTATTTGAGCCCAGCGGAAGGTTTCGCAGCTGTGGGCCAGCTGCAGCCCCAGGCTCCTGAAGAAGCAGAAAACACTCTGGTGGCTCAGCACCTGTTAAACGGGCTGTGTTCGTCCAGCCTTGATCAGTGGACGGCTGGATTGGGCGGCATGCTTCCACTTCCATGTGCTCAAGATAATTCGTTTGCAGAACTTGCGGCGGCCAAGTATGAGTTGCCAGCAGGCGAAGAGGGCCTATATCTGAACGGCCCCATGCAAGCAGACCTTTGGGTTTCAACCACCGCGAAAGACGTGCAGGTTTCGGTGAGACTCGACATCGTTAACCCGAATGGAACCACCACTCCGGTTACCAACGGCCTGATGACAGCAGGGCTTAACTCAGTTGATGAAACCCGTTCGCGATTCGTAAACGGGGAGATGATTCAGCCGTGGCACACTTTCCGTCTTGACGATGTGCAGCCCTATGAACCCGGAGAAGTGCGCAAGGTGTCAGTTGAAATCTTTGCCAGCAGTGCGTACGTGCCACCAGGGTCAAGCTTGAGAGTATCGGTGAACACCAGCAATATTGCGCAAGGCCTGCCGCCGTTGCTCACCGCTCTCAATTCATTGTTGGGTGTGATGACATTGCACACCGGGCCCGAAACGCCTTCGAGCGTGGTTCTGCCCGTTGTGCCATCGGCTAAGCTGGATTCAATGCAGGCGCCTTAACGCCTTCACGAACCCGAACAACGTCCGCCATCACTGATAAGGCAATTTCGGCGGGCGTTTTGCTTCCGATATTCAGACCGATAGGCATGTGAATGCGATCGGTCTGGGCTTCGGTTAGCCCGCCAATGCGCAGCAAGCGCTCCCGGCGTTTCTCAGACGTTCTTTGTGAACCCATTACGCCGATATAGAACGCGTCGGTTTTAACCGCTTCAATGAGAGCTGTGTCGTCTATTTTGGGGTCATGGGTGAGTGCAACGACAGCGGTTGCGCGGTGACAGCCTTCCCGGGCAATCCAGACCGATGGCAGTTCCTGACGCAGAGTGACGCCCGGCACATTGAAATGCCGAACTTCCTCCGGCCTGGGGTCGCACACGATAACCTCAAAACCGAGGCTGTGAGCAAAGCTGGCGCACACCGTCGATACCGGCGAAAGCCCTGCAATGACGAGGCGTGACACCGGGCCCACTCGCAGGCGCACTCGCTGCTCGTTTTGGTCTTCTTCGACTTTGCTGCCCAGACTTTCATCCGGGATGAGTTCAACGGTGCCGGTTTCCAGGCACAGGTTGCGCACCAGCGCGCCGGCCCCAGCCAAAGCTTCCTTCAGTGATTGAAAGTGATCAAGGGTGTGCTCATTGGCGGGCCAGTGTTCCACCAGAACATCCAGAACACCGCCACAGGGGAGGCTAACGCGAGGGTTGTCCGGGCCTTCCGAAGCACCGTATCGAACCCGGTTCAGGCGGCCCCGGAATTCTCCGTCACTCAAGCGGGCAAGAAAGTCTTCCTCTACGCAGCCACCGGAAAGCGAACCGCAGTGGTCACTATCGGCTTTCGCGATCAACCAGGAGCCGGGTGCTCGCGGTGAAGAGCCAAAGGTGCTCAGTACAGTACACAGCCAAAAGTCCTCGCCGGCTTTGCCCCAGCGGATGGCTTGCTCAACAACCTGAATGTCCAGCGGCTGCATGGGTGTCTCCCGAAACGTGATTTAAACCGTGTTGTTATCTGACTTATGAGGCTGTGCCAACTATAACAGTGCTCAAGCATGAGGTGGCGGCGCCGGTTAATCAATGCCTCGCGGTGTGCCGGTAATCACTGGGCGATTTTCCCATCACTTTTTTAAACAGGCGTGAGAAATAATAGGCGTCGTCGTAACCCAGTTGTCGGCTGATGTCGGCAAACGTTTGGCTGGTAGTGTCGAGCAATTCGCAGGCCCGCTCCACTTTCAAATGTAAGAAATGCTGAATGGGGGCGGTGCCTGTCTGTTCCCGGTAGCGGGTGGCGAAGTGCGCGGGCGACAGGCCGGCCAGTTCTGCCAATTCATTCAGGGTGAGCCGTTCTTCAAGATGTTCCCGCATATAGTTGTGGATGATATCCAGCTCCGCCTGCCGGGCCTGCCCGGTTTCGTCAGCATTGATCGGTACCGCTGCCAGCAATTGCCGCAAGCGGTTGCTGGCGTGAATCAGGCCTTGGGTGCGGAAACCGGTCTGGCGCACTGACAGCAAGCCGTTGAAATCCACCAGTAGCCGGGGTTGCCGGCCCAAGTGGCGAATGTACGTGCCATTAGTGAAACCCATGTGTTGTCGAAATGCTTCCGCCAATGGGCCGGAGTAATGAACCCAGTGAATTGACCACGGGTTATTCGGGTCGGCGGTGTACCGATGGCTGGCTCCGGCGGGGAGCAGCAGTAGATCACCCGAGCTAACCGTGTGAGGCACACCTTCTACGTTCAGGAACGCGTTTCCATCCGTGCAGTAAATCAAAAGATTGTCGCGATGATGTTCCCGGTGCATATGGTGGCCGATGGCCTTCCGGTAGTGACCAAATGCAAGCGGGTACAGCTCTCTGGTCAGATCATGACTGGCAAGCAGGCGAACGATTGGTTCCGGAATCACGTACCGAACGCTGTCCGCCGGCACCGGCCATTGCGAGGTTTGTGTTGATTGGGAGAGATTGGTTTTTCTTGCCATCGAAAAATAATCCATCAAGAGCGAAATTTAGTCAATCACCTATTGTTTGGGTGCGTGCTAGTCTGTGGGTAAATCATCGCCTTGGTTCGAGCCTGAAAATGCGGACCGGGGCGTTCCGGATAACAACAACCACGGGACATCATCATGAAAAAAGTACCTCAGTATATTGCCGGTGAATTCGCGCAGAGCCAGACCGAAAACTGGATCGACGTGACCAACCCTGCCACCAACGAAGTGATCGCTCAGGTTCCCTGTGCCACTGCCGACGAAATGCGCCAGGCCATCGACAACGCCGGTGAAGTATTCAAAAGCTGGAAAGAAACGCCGATCTCCGAGCGGGCCCGGGTAATGCTTCGTTACCAGGCTCTACTGAAAGAGCATCACGACGAGATCGCTGAAATCCTGTCACAGGAAACCGGCAAGACGTTTGACGATGCCAAAGGTGACGTTTGGCGCGGTATTGAAGTGGTTGAACACGCAGCCAACGTTGCGTCCATGATGATGGGTGAAACGGTTGAAAACGTGGCCCGTGAAGTAGATACCCACTCCTGGATTCAGCCTCTGGGCGTGTGTGCCGGTATCACACCGTTCAACTTCCCGGCCATGATTCCGCTGTGGATGTTCCCCATGGCCATTGCTTGTGGCAATACCTTCATTCTCAAGCCGTCCGAGCAGGACCCGCTAACTCCTATGCGTCTGGCGGAGCTGTTCGAAGAAGCCGGTGCCCCTAAAGGCGTACTGCAGGTTGTTCATGGTGCCAAAGAGCAGGTCGATACGCTGCTGCATGACCCGGCCATCAAAGCCATTTCTTTCGTAGGCTCTGTGCCTGTTGGTCGTTATATCTATGAAACCGGCACCAGCAACATGAAGCGGGTTCAGAGCTTTGCCGGTGCCAAGAACCATATGGTCATCATGCCGGATGCTGACAAGCAGCAAGTGTTGAACGCGCTTGTGGGTGCGTCCGTGGGCGCGGCCGGTCAGCGTTGCATGGCCATCTCTGTTGCGGTGTTTGTTGGCGCAGCCCAGGAGTGGATTCCGGAGCTGAAAGAAGCCATGGCGAAGATTCGTCCGGGCGCCTGGAACGATTCCGGCGCCAGCTACGGCCCGGTGATCAGCGCTAAAGCGAAAGAGCGTGTTGAGTCGCTGATTGCGACTGGCGAAGCTCAAGGTGCGAAACTTATGTTGGATGGCCGTGGATGCACGGTTGAAGGTTTCCCCGATGGCCATTGGGTTGGGCCAACCTTGTTCAGCGAAGTGACCACCGAGATGGATATCTACAACGAAGAAATCTTTGGTCCTGTGCTGTGTTGCATGAACGCCGACTCACTGGGCGATGCGATTGAGCTGATCAACAACAGCCCCTATGGCAACGGCACGTCGATCTTTACCAACCACGGTGGCGCCGCACGTCGATTCCAGCACGAAATCGAGGTTGGCCAGGTGGGGGTAAATATCCCCATCCCGGTGCCCATGCCGTTCTTCTCGTTCACCGGTTGGAAGGGTTCTTTCTACGGCGATCAGCATGCATACGGCAAGCAGGCAGTTCGCTTCTATACCGAAACCAAAACCGTGACCTCCCGCTGGTTCAACAGCGAAGCCACGTCGTCAGAAGCCAACTTCTCTATTCAGCTGCGCTAATCGCGCAGCCAGGAGTCGAGTTATGGATTTCAACCTGACGGAAGACCAACTCGCCTTTAGAGAGGCGGCAAGGGCCTTCACCGAGAAAACCATGGCCCCGTTCGCGGGGCAGTGGGATGTCGATCACACCTTCCCGAAGGAAGTGATGAGGCAAGCTGGCGAGATGGGCTTTATGGGGATTTACACTCCGGAAGCCCTGGGTGGTATGGGGTTGTCCCGCATAGACACCTCGGTGATTGTGGAAGAGCTGGCCATGGCTTGCCCTTCCACGGCCGCCTTTATCACCATTCACAATATGGCCACCTGGATGGTCGCCAGCTTTGCCGATGACGCGCTGAAACAAAAGTTTGTGCCGAAGATGGCGAGTGGTGAGTGGTTGGCTTCGTATTGCCTGACGGAGCCGGGCGCCGGTTCAGACGCGGCCAGCCTGCGCACCAAAGCGGTTCGCGACGGCGATAGCTATGTAATCAACGGCAGCAAGATGTTTATTTCCGGAGCCGGAGATACCGACGTGCTGGTGCTGATGGCCCGCACAGGCGATGCAGACAGCGGCGCGAAAGGCATATCCACCTTCGTAATTCCGGCGGATGCTGAAGGCGTCTCTTACGGTAAGAATGAAGAAAAGATGGGGTGGCATAGTCAGCCCACCCGAATGGTCACCCTTGAAGACGTTCGCATTCCAGCCAGCAACCGCGTGGGCGAAGAAGGCGACGGTTTTGCCATCGCCATGAAAGGACTGGATGGTGGCCGTTTGAACATTGCCACCTGTTCATTGGGCGGCGCGCAGGCTGCGCTTCTCCGAGCCCGTAATTACCTGCACGAACGCCAGCAATTCGGCAAGCCGTTGGCGGCGTTTCAGGCGCTGCAGTTCAAGCTGGCGGACATGGCCACCAATCTGGTGGCGGCGCGGCAAATGGTGCGCTTAGGGGCATTTAAGCTGGATAGCAAAGACCCGGAGGCCACGCTGCACTGCGCCATGGCCAAACGCTTCGCCACCGATGCCTGCTTTGAAGTGGCCAATGAAGCGCTGCAGTTACATGGTGGGTATGGTTATATTCGGGAATACCCTCTGGAACGGTATGTCAGAGATTTGCGAGTGCACCAGATTCTGGAAGGCACTAATGAAATCATGCGCATGATCATTGCTCGCCGATTGCTGGATGATGGCGTGGCCGAAGCCATCCAGTAACGGGCAAATAGATAACAAAAGGATTCAATCATGAGTGAACTGATCCAACTCGAAAAACGCGACCATATTGCGATTCTTACCATTTCCAATCCCCCGGCCAACACCTGGACGGTAGATTCATTAGCCGCTCTGAAAAAGACCATCGCAGAGCTTAATGACGACCAGAATATTTATGCGTTGGTGGTCACCGGGCAGGGCGAGAAATTCTTCTCCGCCGGAGCGGACCTGAAAACCTTCGCAGACGGTGACCGGGCCCGAGCCAATGAAATGGCTCAGCGCTTTGGTGAAGCGTTCGCGGCTTTGACCGGTTTCCGGGGCGTTTCCATTGCCGCCATTAACGGCTACGCCATGGGCGGCGGCCTGGAGTGTGCGTTGTCCTGCGACATCCGCATTGCTGAAGAGCACGCTCAAATGGCGCTGCCTGAAGCCAGTGTGGGCCTGTTGCCCTGTGCCGGCGGTACCCAAAACCTGCCGTGGCTGGTTGGCGAGGGCTGGGCTAAGCGCATGATCCTGTGCGGTGAGCGCGTAACGGCGGAAAAAGCGCAGCAAATTGGATTGGTTGAAGAAGTTGTGCCCTCTGGCCAATCGCTGGAAAAAGCATTGCGGTTAGCGGAAGGCGCCTGCAAGCAAAGCCCGTCATCAATCGCCAGCTGCAAACAGTTGGTGATGAGTGCGCGCGATGGCCGCAGCCACAGTGACGGCTGGCGCATGGAGCGTGAACTGTTCGTCGAGCTGTTCCACACCGAAGACCAAAAAGAAGGCGTCAACGCGTTTCTGGAAAAGCGTAAGCCGGAATGGAAAAACCAATAACCGGGGCCGTTATGAGTGATCAACCGATAGTATTTGAAGAGTGGAACAGCAGCGATGGTGCACGCATCGCCGTGGCCCGGCTGAATACGCCGCGCAACCTCAACTCGTTGTCCATGGATATGATCCGTCTGCTAACACCGCAGCTGGAACGTTGGGCCGACGACCCCAGTGTCCGAGCGGTTTGGCTGGAGGCCGAGGGCGAAAAAGCCTTCTGCGCGGGCGGCGATATTGTGTCTCTGTACCGAAGCATGACCGAGCCCGGCAAGCTGGGTGAAGGTGAGCAGTTTTTTACGGAAGAGTACGAACTGGATTACCTGATCCATACCTTCCCCAAACCCATCGTGTGTTGGGGCAACGGCATCGTCATGGGTGGCGGTATTGGTCTGATGGTGGGGGCGTCACATCGAGTGGTGACCGAAAACTCCAAGTTGGCCATGCCGGAAGTCAGCATCGGCCTGTATCCGGATATCGGTGCCGGCTGGTTCCTGAATCGTATGCCCATGCGAACCGGATTATTTCTTGGGCTGACCGGCGCACGGATGAACGCCGCTGACGCTTTGTTTGTCGATATGGCCGATCGCTTTATTACGCACGACCGGAAGGCGCAAGTGATTGAAGGCCTGAAAGCCGCAAGTTGGCAAAATGGCGATAGTCATCAGGTTGTCAGTGGGGTGCTCAGGCAGTTCGAGCAACAAAGTGCCGAGGCGTTGCCGGAATCTCCGATTCGCAAGCACTTTGACGAAATTCAGCAAGTCACCGATGCCGGCTCATTAGAGCAAGTCGTGGCGCAGCTTCAGGAACTCGGTAGCCGTGAAGACTGGTTGGGTAAAACCGTAAAAGGGGTAGCGAAAGCCTCACCAACGGCTCTCGCGCTAACCTGGCGGCACTACCACCGAAGCAAGCTGGATGGTTTGAAACAGGTGTTGGATAACGAGTTGGTGTTGTCCAAGAACTGCTTGAAGAAAGGTGAGTTTGCCGAAGGCATTCGGGCCTTGTTGATTGATAAAGATATGCAACCACGGTGGCGCTACGCCTCATTGGCGGAGATGGACAGTCAGTGGATTGATGAATTTTTCAGCCTGAACGCCGGCTAACACACCGGCGGAATGCAACAATAACAAGGAGAAGCACTATGGCGAAGATCACATTTATCGGCCTCGGCAACATGGGGGCCCCCATGGCCTCCAATCTGGTGAAAGCCGGGCATCAGGTGACAGTATTTGATTTGTCTGCCTCGGCTGTTGAGGCTCTGGTTTCCGAAGGTGCCAGCAGTGCAGAGAGCGGGAAAGCGGCTGCCGAGGGCGCCGAGTGCGTCATCACCATGTTGCCCGCAGGCAAGCATGTAGAAGCCGTTTATCTGGGAGAAGACGGGCTGCTGTCGGCGTTACCCGAAGGCACGTTGGTGATTGATTCTTCAACCATCGCGCCGGAAACAGCCCGCAGTGTCGCCGAAGAGGCAACCGCCAAAGGCCTGGCGTTCATTGATGCGCCCGTCTCCGGCGGCGTGGGTGGTGCGAAAGCCGGCACCTTGACCTTTATCTGTGGTGGTGAAGCCGACACCTTCGAAAAGGCC
This sequence comes from Marinobacter litoralis, assembly GCF_016427555.1. GTDB lineage: Bacteria > Pseudomonadota > Gammaproteobacteria > Pseudomonadales > Oleiphilaceae > Marinobacter > Marinobacter litoralis_A. The sequence continues at coordinate 188,909 of NZ_JAELVS010000005.1, read as the reverse complement.
AAGCCGATTCTCGAAGATATGGGCAAAAACATCTTCCACGCCGGGCCATTTGGCGCCGGGCAAGTGGCCAAAATCTGTAACAACATGCTGTTGGCCATCCTGATGGCGGGCACCAGCGAGGCCTTGGCACTGGGTGTCAAAAACGGTCTGGACCCCGCTGTTCTGTCAGAGGTAATGAAGCAGAGTTCGGGTGGTAACTGGGCATTGAACGTCTACAACCCTTGGCCGGGGGTCATGGAAGGGGTACCAGCGTCCCGGAACTATGAGGGAGGCTTTTTGGTGAACCTGATGGCGAAGGATTTGGGATTGGCGTTTGATAACGCCGTCACGAATCAGGCATCTATTCCGATGGGGTCTCTGGCCCGTAACTTGTTCCAGCTGCATGCCGGGCAAGGCAATGGGGAGCTGGACTTCTCCAGCATCTTAAGGCTGTTTCAGCCAGAGTAATTCGGGGAGGGCGGCCTTGGTTCGCCCTTTTTCTTTAGCCTAAAGTTTACCTTTACGTAAAATGTATGTCGTGCTAAATCTGTACGAAGCATGTGAACGTGAACACAACAACAATAGGAGAGGACGATGAGCCTTCCGCAATACAATGATGTGTACAGCAACTTTGATGCGGCCGCCCTGGAGTCAGAGGTTCTGGACGGCCGATTGGACAGTGGCTTGAACGTCTGCCACGAGATTTGTGACAAGTGGGCCTCCGACCCGAAAAAGGTTGCGCTTTATTACGAGAAAACCGACGGTGGCGACGGTGTGCTGACCTTTGCCGAGCTTAAGGCGGCTTCCGCCCGATTCGCTAACTATCTTCAGTCTCTGGGTGTCAGTAAGGGTGATCGCGTTGCGGGTTTGTTGCCGCGCGGCCCAGAGTTGTTGATTGCTATCGCGGGTACCTTGCGCATCGGCGCGGTTTATCAGCCCCTGTTCACGGCATTTGGTTCGGGCGCCATTGAGTATCGCCTCGAAAAAGCCGGCACCCGTTTGGTGGTGACCGACCCGGACAACTACCCCAAGCTGGGCGATGTGAAAGGCTGTCCGCCGGTGCTGTGCCGCAACGCCGCAGCAACCGGAGACGACGTGCCGGATTTCGAACAGGTACTGAGCGCGCAATCCGATCAGTTCGAGCCAGTGATGATCACCGGCAGCGATCCTTTCTTGCAGATGTTTACTTCCGGAACCGTGGGTAAAGCCAAGGGTGTTGCGGTGCCGGCGAAAGCGCTGCTGGCCTTCTATGTTTACATGAAGTACGCCATTGATTTGCGTGAAGACGACGTGTTCTGGAACGTGGCTGACCCCGGCTGGGCCTATGGCCTTTACTACGCCGTGACCGGTCCGCTGCTGATGGGCCACGCGACCCATTTCAATCCCAATGCGTTCACGCCGGAATCGACCTACGACATGATCCGCAAATACGGGATCACCAACCTGGCGGCCGCTCCAACCGCGTATCGTTTGCTGAAAGCCAACGACCAGGTGCTGCCAGAAGGGGAAACGCTCGGTTTGCGTGTGTGCAGCAGCGCCGGCGAGCCGCTGAACCCCGAGGTAGTGAACTGGATTGACCGCCGATTTGGCTGCCCGGTGAAAGACCATTACGGCCAGACCGAAACCGGTATGACCTGCTGCAACTTCCACGCCATGGAACACCCGATGCGAGATGGTGCCATGGGGTATGCCTCCCCGGGCCATCGTGTGGTTGCACTGAACACCAAATACGAAGAAGTGGCTGCCGGTGAAATCGGCCAGCTGGCCGTCGATACCAAAGCGTCACCGCTGTTCCATTTTGACGGTTACACCTGGGGTGAAAAAGATCCGTTCGCCAACGGGTATTACCTGACCGGCGACATGGTGGTTTGTCATGGCGATGGCAGTTTCTCCTTCAGCGGCCGGGACGACGACATCATTACCACCGCTGGCTATCGGGTGGGTCCGGCAGATGTGGAAAGCACCCTGCTCGAGCATGCTGCCGTGGCGGAGTCGGGAGTGGTCGCGAAACCGGATGAAAAGCGTGGCTCTATCATCAAGGCCTATGTGGTGATCAAATCCGGTCAGGAGCCAGCGGACGAGCAAAGCCTGAAGGACGAGCTTCAGGAGCTGGTGCGCAGACGCTTATCGACCCATGCCTTCCCTCGGGAAATCGAATTTGTTGATGAGCTGCCCAAAACACCCAGCGGCAAGATTCAGCGCTTCATGTTGAGAAGCCGGGCGGAGGAAGAGGTATCGGCATGAAAGTTGGCTTCGAGGAACTGAACGCCTTCCTCGAGGACCATTTTCCCCAAGGCGCCGCTTATGGCGCTTTGGCGGGTCTTGGGGATGGCTGGGCGGAGATGGTGTTAGAGGTAGACGAGGGGCATCTGCGCCCGGGCGGCACGGTTTCCGGGCCAGCCATGATGGCGTTAGCCGATGTGGCGATGTACGCGGCGTTACTAGGCCAAATTGGACTGGTGCCTTTGGCGGTAACGACTAATCTTAATATTAACTTCCTGCGAAAACCGGTTGCCCATGTGCCCATTCGGGCTAGAGCGTCGTTGCTTAAGGTTGGCCGGACCATGGCGGTAGGTGACGTTTTTATCTATTCCGAGGGAATGAAAGAGCCGGTGGCGCACTCCACCCTAACTTATTCGATTCCTCCCGATAGAAACCAAAATTAGTTCTTGACGTTTACGTGCACGTAAATCTAACCTGTGGTTAGTTCATAAAGACAACAATAAAAAGGTCAAGTGGCTCATGAGTGAACCGTACGTTCTCGAGACCCGCAACCTGATCAAGGAATTCAAGGGCTTCGTTGCCGTCAATGACGTCAATCTGAAGATCCGCCAGGGGGATATCCACGCTCTGATCGGGCCCAATGGGGCCGGCAAGACAACGGTATTCAACCTGCTCACCAAATTCCTGATCCCTACCCGCGGGCAAATTCTCTACAAGGGTGAAGACATCACGTCGTTGAAATCACCCGCCATTGCCCGAAAAGGCATCATCCGCTCCTTTCAGATATCCGCTGTATTTCCGCACATGACGGCACTCGAGAATATCCGGGTTGCGCTTCAAACCGCCGAAGGTACGTCCTTCAGCTTTTGGAAAAGCGGCACTTCTCTGAACAAGCTCAATGAACGCAGCATGGAATTGCTGGAATCGGTCGGCCTGGCGGAATACGCCAACACAATCACCGTCGAGTTGGCTTATGGTCGGAAACGGGCGTTGGAGCTGGCAACCACGCTGGCCATGGAGCCCGAATTGTTGCTGTTGGATGAGCCAACACAGGGGATGGGTTCTGAAGATGTGGACAGGGTTGTCGAACTCGTTCGCAAAGCGGCCCAGGGCCGCACCGTGCTGATGGTGGAGCACAACCTCAGCGTGGTGAGCAAATTGTGTGACCGGATCACCGTGCTTGCCCAAGGTGCCGTTCTGACGGAAGGCGATTATCAGACCGTTTCTGCTGACCCGCAGGTCAGAGAAGTTTATATGGGCAGCGACGGCAGTGGCGAGCGCGGTGTTGCCAGTGCCGAAGACGACAACCTGGAGGCGGCCCAATGAGTCATTCCGATCGTGAATACGAACAGTTGCGCCTTTCAGGGTTACACGCGTTTTACGGCGAATCGCATATTCTGCACGGCATCGACATGGTGGTGAACCGGGGCGAACTGGTGACCTTGCTTGGCCGCAACGGGGCAGGGCGCAGCACTACCCTCAAGGCTATTATGAATATGGTCGGGCGCCGCACTGGCACCATTTCAATCAACGGCGAAAATACCATGCAGTGCGCACCTCACCACATCGCCCGATTGGGCGTGGGGTATTGCCCGGAACACCGAGGCATCTTTGCCTCGCTCAGTGTGCAGGAAAACCTGACACTGCCGCCGGTTGTTCGAAGTGGCGGGCTGAGCCTCGAAGAAATCTACACCATGTTTCCGAACCTGTACGAACGCCGTTTCAGTCAGGGAACCAAGCTTTCCGGTGGTGAGCAGCAAATGCTGGCGATGGCTCGGATTCTTCGCACTGGCGCCACCATGTTGCTGCTGGACGAGATCACCGAAGGGCTGGCCCCCGTCATCGTTGAAAAACTCGGCGAGGTGCTGGTCGCCCTGAAAAATAAAGGCCTGACCATCGTGCTGGTGGAGCAAAATTTCCATTTTGCAGCACCACTGGCGGACCGCCATTACGTAATGGAACACGGTCAGATTGTGGAAGAAATTCACGCCAACGAACTCGCTGCCAAGCAGTCGGTGCTGGATGGCTATCTTGGGGTCTGACCCCAAAAAGATCGAGAGCAACAAAAGCAACAACAAAACGAACCAACGCAAGACAGTATCGGAGATATAACAATGACAATGATGAAAAAACTTCTTGCTTCAGCCGTTGCATCCGCCTTGATGGTGGGCAGCGCACAGGCAGAGATCTCGAACAACACGGTGAAGATAGGTTATCTGGCTGACATGTCTGGCACCTACCGAGACCTGGCGGGTCCGAATGGCCTGAAAGCACTGGAAATGGCCATCCAAGATTTCGGCGGTAAGGTGAACGGCGCCAAGATTGAAGTGGTGAGTGCCGACGACCGTAACAGCCCGGATACTTCGTCCAGCACGGTCAGGCGTTGGGTTGAAAATGAAGACGTCGATCTGGTTGCCGGCATGGTCGCGTCATCGGTATCGATCGCTGTCAGTAAAATCCTGGAAGAAAACGATCGTTTGGGAATTATTTCCGGCTCGGCTGCGTCGAGCATCACAAACGAGCACTGCACCCCCAACCACATACATTACGTTTACGACACCTATCCGCTGGCTAACGGTACAGCCAGTGCGGTGGTTAAGGAAGGCGGCAAGACCTGGTACATGTTGACCGCGGATTACGCCTTCGGGCATGCGTTGGAAAGTGACGTCCGGCAGGTCGTTGAGGCGAATGGCGGTGAAGTAACCGGCGCGGTGCGCCATCCGTTCCCGACCCAGGACTTCTCCTCCTTCATCCTGCAGGCCCAGGCATCTGGTGCCGATGTGGTGGGGCTGGCTAATGCCGGGTCCGACACCACCAATGCCATCACCACGGCCAGTGAATTTGGCCTGACCCAATCCGGTCAGACCCTGGCCGCTTTGCTTCTGTTCCTCACCGATGTTCACGCGCTGGGCGCGGACACGGCGCAAGGCATCCAGCTGACGACCGGTTGGTACTGGGATATGAACGATGAAACCCGTAAATGGTCTGATCGCTTTATGGAAGAAACCGGTGTTCGCCCGACCATGGTGCACGCCGGTATCTATTCCAGCACCCTGCATTACCTGAATTCTGTGGCGGCAGCAGGTTCTGACGATGCGCAGACCGTGCGTAAGCAGATGATGGATACGCCGATTAACGACATGTTCGCCAAGAACGGCAAGATTCGTGTTGATGGCCGCATGGTGCACGATATGTATCTTGCGGAAGTGAAATCGCCGGCGGAGTCCGAGTCTGAATGGGATCTGTACAAAATTTTGCGGACCATCCCGGCCGATGAAGCTTATCGCCCGCTCTCGGAGAGCAAGTGCAAACTGGTGAAGATGTAAGTCGCCAAGCGCTGTCCGGCCAGCCTCATCGCAGGCTTCGCCGGGCAGCAATCGGCTGACTGACAGAATAACAACAACGCCTGCACTGCTTGTGGAGTAAGCAATATGACCATGATTTTCGGCGTCCCCCTTGCTGTGCTTTCCGGCCAGCTTCTGATCGGCGTTATCAACGGCGCTTTCTACGCCCTGTTGAGCCTTGGCCTCGCAGTTATTTTCGGCCTTTTGAAGATTATTAACTTTGCCCACGGTGCCATGTACATGCTTGGCGCTCTGGTCACGGTTGTCCTGTTTGACATGCTGGGTGTCAATTACTGGGTAGCACTGTTTTTAGCCCCGCTATTGGTAGGGGCATTCGGCATTCTCATTGAATATTTTCTGCTTCGGCGTATTGCCGGTCAGGATCACATCTACAGCTTGCTGCTGACCTTCGGCGTCGCGCTGATTATCCAAGGCGTGCTAACCAACATCTACGGTGTGTCTGGCTTGCGCTACACCATGCCGGATTTGTTCAAGGGAGGTATCAATCTCGGATTCATGTTTTTGCCCTACTACCGGGCATGGGTGATCGTGGTGGCCTTACTGGTGTGCTTTGGCACCTGGTTTGTCATTGAAAAAACCAAGCTGGGGGCCTACCTGAGAGCCGGTACCGAAGACTCTCAGCTTATGCAGGGCTTTGGCATAAACGTACCCCTGCTGGTCAGCCTGACCTACGGCTTTGGCGTGATGCTGGCGGCCTTCGCGGGTGTACTGGCCGCGCCCATATACTCCGTAACCCCGGTGATGGGGTCCAACACGCTCATTGTGGTGTTTGCGGTGGTGGTGATCGGTGGCATGGGCTCGATTGGCGGGGCCATTATAACGGGTATTCTGATGGGCGTGATTGAAGGCCTGACAAAAACCTTCTACCCGCCAGCGTCCTCGGCTGTCATCTTCCTTGTGATGGTTGTTGTATTGATGTTCCGACCCAACGGCCTGTTCGGTAAGGAGGCGTAGTCATGAATAACTCTGTTAATTCTACCGACATTCACAAGGTCATTGTTGCGCAACAAAAAGCCCAGGACCGCAAAAAAATGATGGTGAACGGCGTCTTGCTGTTGCTGTTGCTGGCTGCGCCCTTTGCGTTTTACCCGGTCTTCTTGATGAAGATTTTGTGCTTCGCACTGTTTGCGGTGGCCTTCAACTTGTTGTTCGGCTTCACCGGCTTGTTGTCGTTTGGCCATGCCGCATTCCTGGCCACTGGCGGATACACCACGGGCTATCTGTTAAGCAACTACTCGGGCCTGACCACCGAGATGGGGATCATCGCTGGTACGCTTGCGGCAACGGTCATGGGGACGGCCTTTGCGTTGCTGTCTATTCGCCGACAGGGCATCTACTTTGCGATGGTCACCCTGGCTCTGGCGCAGTTGGTGTTCTTCTTCTACGTGCAGTCTGACTTCACCGGCGGTGAAGACGGCATGCACGGTATCCCGAGAGGCAAGTTGCTTGGGGTGCTGGATCTGGAAGACAACATGAACATGTATTACTTCGTGCTGGCGGTATTCATCGGTTGTTATCTGCTGGTACAGCGGATTGTCAGCAGCCCTTACGGGCAGGTGCTGAAAGCGATCAAGCAGAACGAGCCACGGGCGGTATCACTGGGCTATAACGTGGATCGCTATAAAATCCTCGCCTTCGTGATCTCAGCGGCACTGGCCGGGTTAGCCGGTTCCATGAAGTCCGTAGTATTCCAGTTAGCCTCTCTCAACGATGCCCATTGGCACATGTCGGGCGAAGTTATCCTGATGACGCTTGTAGGCGGCATGGGCACACTGCTTGGCCCCGTTGTTGGCGCCACCTTCGTCGTCAACGTGGAATATCAGTTGGCCCAAGGGCCGCTTCGGGATTGGGTAGACCCGATACTTGGCGGCATCTTCGTGCTCACCGTATTGGCTTTCCGCAGCGGTATCGTGGGTGAGATTCAGAAATTCATGAAGAAAAATCTCGGCTAAAAAGGACTATCCCGCCCTCACTGGCACACAATGACGTGCCGGTGAGGGCACCACCACTCCGCATCTCGTTGGCGCAAAGACCGACCCTGCCCAATTCACGGAATTATACGAACGCGTTCGCAAAACCCCGTGAACCTCACAGAAAACATTGCTAACCTTCTGATAAGTTTGAAAACGAAATGATGGCCATGGGAGTTATACGCCCAGGTTTTGGAGCGTTTGTGGCTTGAATGGGGCGTATAACTCCAATCGCTGCCTCGGCTGTTTCTTTAAGATCATAATTTTTAAGATAAATCTGCTTTTTCTAATGCCGGCGTGAATGGAGTTTTACGAATGGGTGATATACGAACGCGTTCGTATAATTAGCTGTTGAACTAAACCGCTTCGCGGTAGCGGTGTGGCTGAGAATTTCCCCGGAATGGAGAGGATTGGCGGATACTTTTGAATGGCCCAAGTGGGCTTTTCAAAGAGGAGATGCCGCCATGACCCCCTTACGTCAGGCTATGATCCAGGCCATGCGTCAGCATGGTTTTTCCCCACAAACACAAAAAAGTTATCTCTACGTAGTCGCGGATTTAGCGAGGTATTACCGCCGATCCCCGGACCAGTTGGAGGTTGGGGATCTGCAGACCTACTTTAACTATCTCGTCCAGGAGCGATCTCTGGCGCCGGCCAGTTGCCGGCTTTACCTGCATGGCATTCGGTTTTTGTACCTGCAGGTGCTGCATTGGGTAGACTTCGATGTGAACCTAGTGTTGCCCAAGCGACCACAGCGCATTCCTGAGTTACTGACTCGTCAGGACGTGGCAAGGATAGTGGGAGCCACCAGGAACCCCAAGCATCGGGCCTTGCTGTTGATCACGTATGGTTGCGGCTTGCGCGTGAGTGAAGCTGTGGCGTTGCAGGTAAAGAGCATTGATAGCGAGCGTCACTTGCTCCATGTCCATCTGGGCAAAGGCAGCAAGGACCGAATGATTCCGTTGGCTGACGTGTTGCTAGACCGGCTGCGGGAATACTGGCGTCTTCAGCGCCCCATGACCTGGTTGTTCCCAAGCGAAGTGTTGGCGGGACAGCATCTCACAACTACCACTGCCCAAAAGGTGTACCGAAACGCCAAGATCGCGAGTGGTGTGCAGAAGTGTGGAGGGATACACGCGCTACGTCACGCCTATGCTACCCATCAGTTGGAGCATGGCGTGCCCCTCAATGATTTGCAGAACATCTTGGGACACAGTGATCTGCGCACCACCGAACGATATTTGCACTGGTTGCCAGGGCTTTCCTCCCAAAATCGCTCGCCTGCGGATTTGATCGCGGATCTGGGAGGTGGGCGATGACAGGGGCAATCACGGTTCAGTCGGTGCTGAGTCAGTTTTTGGTCACGGAATCGCTGGATAGCCATCGCCGGAAGGTCTGTCGTCGCCTGATAGATTGCCGAACGGCACGGATGGGCGGCATGGAAATGCAGTGTGATCAATGCAAGGTACGCACCGTTCATTACTACGGTTGCCGGGACCGGCATTGCCCACAATGCCAGGGGCGGGCAAGCCAGCAATGGTGTGAGCGCCAGCGCCGGTCGCTGCTGCCGGTTCCGTACTTCCATCTGGTGTTTACCTTACCTCATACCCTGAATGGCTGGGTGCAGGTGCATCCAGAGGTGGTCTACCGTCGCCTTTTCGAGTCGGTTTGGAACACGCTTCGTCAATTTGGCCTCAGAACCAAACACTTGCAGGGAGAGTTGGGCATGACCGCTGTCCTCCATACTTGGGGGCAGAACCTGAGTCGCCATGTTCATGTACATTGCTTGATTCCGGGTGGGGTGCTCACAGAAGCTGGTGAATGGCACCGGGCTAAACATCAGTATTTGTTCCCGGTCAGGGCGTTGTCACGGCGCTTTCGCGGACGGATGACGTCGTCGCTCAGAAGTTCAGCCAGAGCTGGCGAACTGTCCAGACTTACCGAGCCTGAGACCATTAACTCTGTGCTCAATGACTTGATGGCGAAGGATTGGGTGGTTTACGCCCGTCATTGCCTGAACCAGGCTGAAACAGTGGTGGACTACCTCGCTCGCTACTCCCATCGCATTGCCATCAGCAACGGCCGGTTGTTGGCACAGAAGGGTGAGCGGATCTTGTTTCGGTACAAGGATTACCGAGAGGGAGGCCGCCAGAAGACACAGCAACTGGGTGGGGTGGAATTCGTGCGGCGGTTCCTGATGCATATCCTGCCAAAAGGTTTTATGCGCATTTGACATTTTGGCTATTTAAGTAACCGGACGCGGCGCCAAAAACTGCGCGTCATTCACCAGGCTCTCCGAAGGCCAATCGAGCCTGACGTTGAAACGTTAAGACATTCAGGGAGGTCATGCGCCTGGCCGTGCACTCGATGTGACGAAGGCATGGTTTATCGGGTTCTACAGATTCCTGGGTGCAGAACACTGGGGAGACTAGTGACGGCCTAGCCGCATCTGGCGGCTGGCAGCATGCATACAGTTCCAGAGGAGCTGGGCGTTGACTCGCGTTCTGACTGGAAATGGAACAAAGAGCGGGTTAGTCTGGCCAGAATACACAAGGATGGGATCGTTTATGGGAACCACTGGAAGAATATTCACGTCCACCGAGTACTTTTACGGGCTCAGTTTGTTGTTCCGGCCTCTGCCTAAAAATTACTTTACCCTTATAGACAGCTAGCGGGCTTTGGTGCTGGCGGCTTAGTCCAACCCACATTTAAAGGTCATGCTGTGCACGACCATTAAATGCTTAAGTGTTAAATTTTCGGGAGTGGTGTGCAGACAACTTGTCCTACATACCTTGAAGTTGCAGACCGCTTCTATCATGATTTGACTGATCTGCTTAAGCAAAAAACGCAATGCATAAAAAGCGAGTTCTAATATGGGTAACATGAAAATAAGCGGTACGGCAGATATTACTCATGAAGGCATAAAAAAGCATTTCACTAAGTGGAAAAAATATTCATTTCAAGCGATTAACGAACTTATAGCCAACGGTTTTGATGCTGGAGCAAAACGTGTTGATGTTATTGTTGACCACAACGAATTACACGGTCTTGAATCTGTAACTATTCTAGATAATGGATCAGGGATTGATATTAATCATTGTGACTCGCATTTCTCTAAGTTCAATGAGTCATCCAAGCATGGAGATGATGACGCACAAGGTGCACATGGTAAAGGAAGGCTTGCTTTTCATTTGCTATGCTCCAGCGCCTCATGGTTCACAAAGTGTAAAAAGGCGAACGCGATAATAAAAATAGAAAGCCAAAGCCTTCGAAATTTCATTGCGGAAGAGATAGACAGTAGTAATCAACATGCACTATTAAGTTCTATGGGGTCAGGTACATGTGTGGTTCTTAAGCATTTCAAAGAGAACCTTCCAGGTGCTGAGGAAATAAGAAAACGTCTTGAGACCTATTTTGGGTGGCGATTAGCCCTAAATCCTGATCGAGAACTAACGGTTAATGGAGTGAAAGTTGAAATTCCCGAATGCAGGGTTATAGAAAAAGAAGTATCTATTGATAATGTAACTTTTAAGGTCGATTTCATCCGCTGGATAAATAAGCCAGGAGATGAGAAATCGTATAACTATGTAGTGAGTAATGAAGGGCGAATTCTTCATAGGGCTTTGAGTAGTTTTAATAATAAACCTCTTTTTTATCTGAGCACCTACGCTCGATCCGACTGGTTTGATAATTTCGACAAGCATAATACATCGTTAAACTTTTCAGGTAATATGCAAGTAAATGAGAGCTCTCCTGAGTTTAGAGAGCTTAAGAAGAGAATAAATAGACTTAGCGGCGAGATCTATGAAGAGTTTCTTCGTGAGTTTGTGGACGAAAAGATTGAAGAGTATGAGGCCAAAGGGTATTTCCCCAGCCATAAATTAATTAGCCAAGAAGAGTCTTTGTGGCGGAGGAGTAACACTAAATCTTTTGTAAAAAAATTGTATATAGCAGACCCTTCTATATTCAATAACACTAAAGAGAAGCCGTTAAAAATTCTTATCGCATTAATTGATAAAATTCTTGTGTCAAACGAAAACGATACTATTTTTGATGTTATTGGGGAAATCCTTGACCTAAGCGAAAGCCAAATCGAATTGCTGTCAGATCAAATTAATAATTCTTCGCTTGAGAACATAATAAGCACAATTGAAATATTGCAGAAACGAGAGTTTGCGGTTCATAAGTTGCGCGAAATAATGGTAAATCATTACAAGCAGGTGCTGGAAACACCTGACCTCCAAGGAATTATTGAAAGCAATACGTGGCTGTTCGGTAATCAATATGCAATTCTTGGTGCTGAGGAAGATGATTTTCAAAGAGTTGCATTGAATTTGAGAGAGTCTGTTAAGGGAATAACAATAGTAGATGAAAATGATTTTGAACCTGAAGACTTAGATGCGGGGCTAAGCATAGAAGGTGTAAGACGACAAGTTGATCTCTTCTTAGCTAGAAAAAAATTGAGTTTCAACTCTAGAGGCGAGTCCTATTACCAATGTACTATCATCGAAATCAAGAAGCCTGCAATTGCCTTAAATGAAAAGCATCTCAAGCAAATAAAGGATTACGCAAGGATTATATCTGAGCATGTGGGCTTCTCTATGGAGAAGATGCGCTTTGAAATCATTTTGGTTGGCAGAAAGATATCTGAGAGAGATTTTGACATTAATTCAGCTCTAGAAACCGCAGAAGCGAAGAATGAACCTGGATTAGTTTTCAGTACAAAAAATGATCGCATCAAGGGCTATGTTAAGACATGGGGTACGATTTTCGCTGAATTCGATTTGTCGAATCACTATTTGCTTGAACAGCTCAAAACCAAAAGAAAGTCCTTGGAAACAAAGTCATCAGACCAACTTGTTGATGATCTCAAGAGCCCGGCTTGAGAAATTTAACAAGTGCGGCCAAGGGACGCTCCTTACGTCGCGCCCTTGCCACTAGCGTTGTGGCCTAAGACTGATTAGCATTCTTGTACGTCCTTCGAATATTGAGAAAAGGGTAATTTTAAGTGTCTATATCATTTCAAAAACTGGCCAGGGGCGGGTACGTTCCTAATCAAGCTCGTAATACTGCCTATCTACAAGCTGATAACTGGGATGATTTTGGATATAAGACGCTATTTAGCCTTACCATTTTTGATGGAGAAGGCAATAAGCACTCAATCGGTAGCGTAAAAATAGGTTTTACCGGCCAAGTTGGAGGCTGGACTGAAGAACACATTCCGCACAATTTCAATGTATTGCAGGAAAAATTCTATTCGTTGGGGCAGGACCCCGACTATTATAGAAATCTTTTAGATTTCCTTTCATTTGAGATGGTAAACAGTGTGCTGATGGCGCTAGGGGACGTTGCTCATAATCCTGACCGTTTGGCGATAGCTGAAAATGAAGGGGCTTTTAATACTTCATTAATGAGGAATGTTAATCGCTCCACTATCGAGCAGCAGTTTCGACGCATCTTGCGCGGAGAAGCACCTCTCACAGACTATGACTTCTTTTATGAAAAGGCTGCCAATGATTACTACTCCGGAATTAAGGTTGAATTTCAAGTAGAGCCAAACGCCAAGCCGTCTTCGAATATTCACATATTGATTGGCCGAAACGGTGTTGGGAAAACAACCCTTTTGAACAACATGGTTGATGCACTTCTCCCTCACAGAGGTGCGGTAGAGGAGACCGGCTATTTTGCCACTAACTCCATATGGGGGGGGGCTTCCGCACTCCAAAATAATTATTTTGCCGGGATAGTCTCTGTATCTTTCAGTGCATTTGATCCCTTTACTCCACCTGATGATCAACCTGATGCAACTGCAGGGATGCGATATTACTATGTTGGCTTGAAAAAGCGTGTGCCTGAGAACGATCTGAATCAATGGGTTCTAAAAGATAAAATCGATCTATGTCGAGATTTTACTGAGAGTTTAAATCTCTGTCTTTCATTGACATCCAAAAGTAATAGGTGGGTTAAAGCTGTTAGGAAGCTAGAATCAGACTCTAATTTTGCTGAAATGGATCTATGTCAACTCGTTAATGTGTACGCTAATGATTTTTCCGATTCTAAAAGACAATTTTCTGAAAAGGCGTCCGCACTATTTGAGAGGATGAGCTCAGGACATGCGGTTGTCCTACTATCTGTAACAAAGCTCGTTGAAACTGTTGAAGAAAAAACCTTAATCCTCCTTGATGAGCCAGAAAGCCATCTTCATCCACCACTACTTTCCGCGTTCACAAGAGCGTTGTCGGACTTACTTGTTAATCGTAATGGTGTTGCAATTATCGCCACGCATTCGCCAGTTGTATTGCAGGAGGTTCCTAAGTCATGTGTGTCTATTCTAAGAAGAACTCGATTGATTTCCAAAGTAGAAAGGCCGGAAAATGAAACCTTTGCTGAGAATGTAGGCGTTTTGACGCGAGAAGTGTTTGGGTTAGAGGTATCCAAATCCGGCTTTCATGACCTACTGGAAAGCTCAGTGAATGAGGGTAAGAGTTACGAAGAAATTGAGCAGGAATACCAAAACCAACTAGGTTTTGAAGGTAAGGCGATACTGAGATCGATGGTAACTAATAAGATAATGCAGGCGAGGGGCGGAGAATGAGAAGTATCTCCGCCCCCAATGAGGACCCCAAAGAAGTTTATGAGTTATGCATAAACAGCATTTCAGATAAACGTTTGCGCTGTCGTCTCAGTGCCGTTTCTGATGTTGTCGCTGCCGCTGCATATCAATATTGGAAGAATGGTATTGAAAATACACTGTATAGCCTTCCATCCAATGACTGCAAAAACGAAGAAATAGTCATAGGCGCGGTGAATAAACAAGAACTAAAAGATGTTTATAGCGTTCATATGGTAGGCAGGGCGAAGCCTGCAAGAAAAATATATGACTCCTTGTTATCTAGAGCACCACACGGTAGGTGTCCATTTTGTGGGATTGGGAATGCCTCGACTTTAGATCATTACTTGCCGAAAAGTAGGTATCCAACTCTTTCGGTTGTTCCACAAAACCTTGTGCCTTCTTGCAAAGATTGCAACACTGGAAAAAAAGCCAATATTTCTACCGTTGCTGAAAAACAAAGTTTGCATCCCTATTTCGATAATAGTTCTGTTATTAGTGAACAATGGATTTTCGCTGATGTTGAGTCAACATATCCTGAGATAGTCAGGTTTTTTGTTCGCGCACCCGAAGATTGGGATGAAACATTAAAAAAACGCGTCCATTCGCATTTCGAGGACTTTAACCTGGCTAATAGGTTCTCAATTGAAGCCGCCGACGAGCTCGCGAATAAGAGGTATCTGCTAACTGAGTTTGAACGAAAGAATGGAGCTCAAGCATTGATTGATCTACTCTCAGATGAAGCTGACTCTCATTTTCGTGTACATAAAAATTCGTGGCAGACTGCATTCTATCAAGCGCTCCATGAACATTATATGGTGTCGAAAAAAAGTCAAAACCAAGCAACCAAAGTATGTCCAGTTTGTGAGGGTGAAGGTGTATTCGTCAATTATTTTTGTCCATGCTGTAATGGAAATGGGATTGTTTCAGGTCATATGGAAATCAATGTCTCTGATTATCAGAGGTTAAAGTGCCCAGAGTGTGATGGCCGTCCAGGATGTCGTTTGTGTGCAGGCTCAGGAGTGATTCGAAGGGAAAAAGC
This sequence comes from Marinobacter litoralis, assembly GCF_016427555.1. Taxonomy (GTDB): domain Bacteria; phylum Pseudomonadota; class Gammaproteobacteria; order Pseudomonadales; family Oleiphilaceae; genus Marinobacter; species Marinobacter litoralis_A. The sequence continues at coordinate 173,720 of NZ_JAELVS010000005.1, read as the reverse complement.
ACTCCAGTTAGCTCGAAGCAGGCCATAACAATCGGCTGCACAGCGACCGATTTTCCGCCGCTTGGCGGCTCCAAACCGGCGCGTGAGCCGGGCGTTGAGGCTGTAGAAAAACCCTAAATCGGACTGGTTTTGGTAGCATTTAGCAAACAGACAAGGAGTCGTCGGGATGCCTCGTTTCATGCACTACAACTACGACCAGGATGCGATGGTCGTGATCAATTACCAAGAGCAGCTACAGCCGGGCACCTTTGAACACGCCGTTCATTATCTGATTGAGCACAAGTTGGATCTGTCGGTGTTTCATCCCAAATACCGCAACGACGACACCGGCCGCATTGCTTACGATCCCGCTATTCTTCTAAAGATCATCCTGTTCGCCTATTCGAAAGGCATCACCTCTAGCCGCGAAATTCAGTGGTGCTGCGAAACCAACATCATATTTAAAGCGCTGTCCTGCGACACCGTTCCGCACTTCACTACCTTGGCCAAGTTTGTTAGCAGCCACGCTGAGGAAATCGAAGAGTTGTTCGAACAGGTGTTGCTGGTGTGTCACGAGCAAGGCTTGCTGGGCAACGAACTGTTTGCCATCGACGGCTGCAAAATGTCCTCGAACGCCGCGAAAGAATGGTCGGGCACCTTTAAAGAGCTGGGTGAAAAACGCGACAAGCTGAAGCGGTTGATTCGACATCATCTGCGTGAACACCACCAACGGGATGAGGCGGAAACCGAAGCCGAACTGGATAGGGACATTCGCCGTGCGAAAACCATCCTATCGCTGGACGAAGCGATGACCAAAGTAGACCGATTCCTAAAGACGAGCAGCCCAAGGATGGGCCAAGGGAAACGGCATCAGAATCTGCCCAAAACCGGTTGGAAAACCATTATTCCCGCCAGTGAATTCCAGTTCGATCCGGTCAATCTGTCCTGTATTTGTCCTGCCGGGCAAGAGCTTCATTATGAAGCGACCCGTACGGATGGGAACGGTGTCTCCCGAGCACACTTCAAGGGCCGTCTGCTTCAGTGTCGAAACTGCCCCAAGAAACGCCAATGCATGCAAAACCCCGCCTCGGCCGATCACCGAAAAGGCAGCGGCAGGCAGGTGACGTTTGCACTGGAGCGAAATCGTGGGCCCACCTACACGGATTGGATGAAGCATCGGGTAGATAGCCCGCAAGGCAAAGAAATCTACAGCCGCTGCATGTCGGTGTTGGAACCGGTGTTCGGCAACATTGGCACAACCAAACGCCTGAACTGTTTTAGCCTGCGTGGAAAGCGAAAAGTGCAGGGGCAAAGGCAGCTGTATTGCTTGGTGCACAATATTGAAAAGCTGGCGAATTATGGGCAGATGGCTGCGTGATCGGGGGGAGGCAATGCGCCCAGAAATGCCCTTGGGCACAAGGCTACGAGCGTCTGAACACAGAAATAGCGGGATTGAGGTCTACAAAGGGCAATCAATCCGGAAACTGGAAGTTGCTGGGCGAATTGACCGGCTTAAACAAACGAGATCGTAGGCGGTGGAATGCTCGCTTATTTTTGGGTTTTTCTACAGCCTCGTTATACACGAATGGAGAAACTATGAACATCAAGGATGATTGGAAGAAGGTAAAGTCAGTTTTAGAGCAAGGCCAAGCTTCTACTGTTTACTGCTCGATCGCAACCATAAACCCCGACGGCACGCCCCACATCACGCCAGTTGGCACTGTTTTCCTTCGCGATGATCAGAGCGGATACTTTTTTGATCACTACGCAGAGGCTTTGGGTAAAAACATCGATCAGAATCCGAACGTTTGCATCATGGCGGTCAACGCCGGTCGATTCTTTTGGCTAAGGTCTCTGCTAAAAGGCCGCTTTGTTGCTCCGCCGGGCGTGAGACTTTACGGCAAGGTCGGACGAATGCGTGAGGCCACGCCCGAAGAAATCGAGAAGATAGTAAAACGGGTTAAGCCATCTCAGTGGATGAAGGGGGCGAGGTTGCTCTGGAGTGATTTCACCCACGTCAGAGATATTGAGGTTACCCATTACAAGCCAATCACCTACCCAGTGATGATGGATGGGATGTGGCCGGAACATGCATAACCAAGTCGTCAACGGAACGCCAACTACGCTGCGATTCGTTGCCGACCATTACCACCGGCGTTAATTCCCAAGGATAGCTGTGGCCATTACTTTCAAGGTAAATCACCCCATAACCACTGACCAGTTTATCGGTTTGCTGAAGAGTTCTACCCTCGGAGAGCGCCGCCCAACCCACGACCGAGATTGTATGGAGGGGGTAGTTTCAAATTCCAATCTCATTGTGAGCGCTTGGGATGATGATTTGCTGGTCGGTATCGCTCGTAGCGTCACGGATTTTCACTATGCCTGCTACCTGTCAGATTTGGCCGTTCATCAGAGCTATCAACGATCAGGAATAGGCAAACGATTACAGTCGCTGACCCAGGAACAACTGGGGCCGCTCTGCAAATTGATACTCATCGCAGCACCGGCAGCCAATTCGTACTATGGTCAACTTGGTTACACGCACAATGATCGCTGCTGGGTTCTGGATGCGGGAGTAAGCATTGGCAATTAACAAGGCATTCAAATTCGTTCCGGCCAGCGGGTGCTCCACCGGATGCCCCTGTCGGGCGGCCGCTTAGCTTGGTGGTATGAGGCAAAAAGGAGAACAACAATGGAGTATGTAGACGGCTTCGTTGCCGCAGTGCCCACGAATAATAAAGATGAGTACATCCGTCACGCAACGGAGGCGGCGCGGCTATTTAAAGAACATGGCGCAATCCGATTGGTCGAATGCTGGGGTGATGACATACCGCCAGGAGAGCAGACTTCGTTTCCCAAAGCAGTTCAATGCCGTGAGGACGAAACCGTGGTTTTTTCTTGGGTAACCTGGCCCTCAAGACAAGTCAGGGATGCTGGCATGAAAGCACTTCAAGAAGACTCGAGAATGCAGGATAACCCCATGCCATTTGATGGACGCCGGTTGATTTACGGCGGCTTTGAGATAATAGTGGACCAATAGGGGTGACTGCCAGATTGAGCTACCATCCTATAACCAGTGGCTGTTGGTGAACGTGCCTGCGCTGCATCATTGACGGGGGGGCAATGAGAATAGGCTTGATGATCATGTTAGCTTTGTGGACCCTTTCAGCAGCGTCCCAATCGCTACGGATTATGGGCGCAGACGATGGTTTTCTGCCGTATTACTATGGTAAAGATCTAAACAAAGGCATTTTTGTTGAGGCGATGAACGAATTTGCCTCAGAGACGGGCATTCCGGCCGAATTTCGTGTGATGGCCCGTAAACGCCAAGCCTGGGCCTTGGAGCAAGGGCTTGCCAATGCTGTTTTCGCTAACCCACGATGGATGCCAGCGCCCGAACGAATGCACGCCGTTGGGCCAGTGTTAACCTGGCGTGACCGTGTGTACGCGCAACCCGGCCTGCAGCCAAATTCATTCGATGATCTTCAGGGGCGCATTTGTCTGCGGAAATGGTTTGTCTACAGTGACCAACTAGACCGAAGGATTGGTACCGACCTGGTGCGCCTTAATGCAAACAATGTCCAGCATATGCTCCGCATGTTTCTGCTCAAACGTTGTGATTACGTTGTGATGAATGAAATGGAGTTCCGGTTTCTGGCGCTGCAGGGAAATTTCGACGCGACAACCTACACCACGGATTTGGTCGATGCAGAATGGCCAGTCTATCTGGGTATCCTGAAAACCGAAGAAGCTCTGATTGACGCTGCTGAAGCTTTCTTCGAATCCCACAAGATCGACGTTGAGGCCATGTTGCCCACGCTGCCACCGCCGGACCGGCGGATTTCTGTTCAATCGGACAATTCACACAGATGATCAACAGCCTGCCAGGGCTAATTGGTTGCGGGCGTATTTGGACAGACTCGCGGTCATTGTCTGTAGCTGGAAAACAAAAACCGGGAGCCACGGCTCCCGGTTTTTGTATGCGCAAGGCCTGTCAGAGCCAGGTCAGACCGGCACTGATGATGACCCCGGTAATGATCAACAGCATCAGGCAGTAGCCCATGATGTCTTTGGCTTTTAGCCCGGCAATGGCCAGAACCGGCAGTGCCCAGAAGGGTTGCAGCAGGTTGGTCCAGGCATCGCCCCAGGCTACTGCCATAGCGACTCTGGGAATCTCCACGCCGAGTTCCTGAGCAACCGGCAGCATCACCGGCGCTTGTACGGCCCACTGGCCGCCGCCGGATGGTACGAAGATGTTCACCAGCCCTGCACTGATAAAGCTCCAGAACGGCAGGCTCTCGGCCGATGCGAAGGATACAAATCCTGCAGAAATGCTGGCCGCCAGGCCGGATGCTGTCATTACACCCATGATGCCGGCATAGAAGGGGAACTGGATAACAATACCGGCTCCGCCTTTAACACCTTCATTCAGGCTTGCCAGCAAGCGTTTTGGTGTCTGGTGCAGGATGATCGCAATGAACAGGAACATGAAGTTCACAATGTTCAGGTTCAGGCCGCCATTATCCAGAAAATACTGAAAGATGAAGGCCAGGCCGCTGAAGCCGATCAACCACGCCAGTATCCGGCTGTTCTCCAGATGGTCGGCGGGGCGGTTGATGACCACTGCAGTGTCGGGCTCGTCATCCAGCAGTTTGGGGTCCACATAAATGCTGTCGCTCTCTGCCGGCAGCATCAGGCGATTCACCAGTGGTACCACGATAAACAGCGCAACAACGATGGCCAGGTTGAAGAACGCGAAGATGGTTTCGCTGGTATCGATGATGCCGATGGCACTTGCGCTGAAATGGCCGTCTGTGGCGATGGTCAGCGGGATCGAGCCAGCCAGGCCACCGTGCCATACGATGAAGCCGGAATATGCACTGGCCACCAGCAGAGGGTAGTGAACCCGGATCTGGCGAGCCAGCGCTTTCGCAAACAGTGCACCCACCACAAGGCCAAAGCCCCAGTTGATCCAGCTTGCCACCAAGGCAATGAAGGTCACCAGAACGATGGCTTGCCCGGGGGTTTTCGCCAGGCTGGCAATGCGGTTCAGTATCCCGCGAACCAGAGGCGTACTGGCCATCATGAAGCCGGTAACCAGCACCAGCAGCATCTGCATGGAAAACGTCAGCAGGTTCCAGAAGCTATTGCCCCACATTTCAACCACTGCCATGGGGCCATGGCCCTCGAAGACGATGGCGGAAATGAACGTGAGCAGGGTGAGGATAATCACGAACAGGTAAGGGTCTGGAAGGTACTTCTCTACCAGACTTACCATGGGTTTGGATGCGCGCTCTAACATACTGTTCTCCTTTGTTATTTTTTTACTTTGCTATGGTAGCAAGCAATCTGGAGAACGTATTGTCGACCAAAGGCCAATGTCGTATGCGCCGGTTTTAAAAGCGGGGGTCAAAGCCCCCAGTCTTGCTCCGCCAGTGCTTCAGCAATGAACTGATAACCGCGTTGGCTTGGGTGATAGCCATCGCTGGCTAACAGGGTTGGATCTTCGACCGTCGGGTAATTCAGATAGCGAAAGTCGTTGGGAGCTTGTGCGGCCAGTTTTTGATAAATGCGATCCAGCTGTCGCGCTCTCCAACCCATAACGTGACGTAAAGGGGAGGGCAGCGCGGTGAATTTTTCCATGGGCGGCACACTGAGCAGAGTTATCGGCGCCTGAGATAGAGCCGAGACGGCATGGCGCAACGTTTTCAGATGTTGGCGAAATTGGGCCCGGGTGGTAAAGCCGGTGGTATCGTTTACGCCCATGCTCAGCAAGATTGAATCCGCCGGCGGCAGATTTTCCGCGGCCAGCGCTTGCAGCAAATTGCCAAGGCGTATGCCGTTCACGCCGAAGGTCTGCCATCCAATCGTCTTGCCTGTGCGCTTATGAAGCCGAAGCGCCAGCTGACTGGCAAGGCCGTCATTGTGGGTGGCAACCCCAACTCCGGCTGCCGTTGATTCACCAATCACCAGCAAGCGAAACTCGGGAGTCCCGTCGCCATACTGGCCGCTCTTTGCTCCACTTGCTTCCGGCAATCTGGGCGTGGTTCGCCGGGCTCGTTTACCCTGATACAGCAATACGGGCGACAGTAAGGCGGTGGTCAGCCAGAACGGAGCGTGCATGTGGTGTCCTTCTCAATCATGGGAGCTTTCATCATAGCGCGAAGCCTGCCATGAGAGGATAGTCGGTGCCCATACTTGTGAAAGCCTTTGCTGCTGTCGTCGGCGATGTGGTGTAATTCTGCCCTTATCGATAGGGCCTCGGCCCGTATTGGAGACTTGCTGAATGATTGTACGTAATCGCCCGGGCGCCCTCCGATTAATGCTGGCGTGGAAAGGCTCTGTGGTGCCTCATATCCTGCCTCACATTCTGCTGACGGGGCTGTTTGCCGCCGGGGTTACCTGGGTATCTCGCCATCATTATCTGGATGGCATTGTGGACTACAGCCTGTTGCCGTTCACCATCATGGGCATTGCGCTGTCCATTTTTCTGAGTGTGCGCAATACCGCGACCTACGATCGCTGGTGGGAAGCCCGTAAGCATTGGGGGCATATGGTTTACGAAATTCGCAGTCTGGCAAGAACCGGCGGTATTTACCTGAACCCGCAGCGGCGCCGGGAGCTGCTGATGCGAAGCCTGGCGCATACCCATTTGCTGCGAGGCCAATTGCGAGGTGAAGACGTTCGTTTGGAGTTGCCTTCGTCATTGTCTAAGGAATTAGTAGACGCGGCATTGCGTACGCAGAATCCTGCCGCATTCATGCTGCAAAAGGCGGGAGAGGTTGTGGCGGAAGCGCTGCACGCGGGAGAATTGGATTCGATCGGCGCTGCAGCCATCGACCGCCACCTGCATGAATTAGCCGGTATTCAGGCGGCTTCCGAGCGGATTGCTCATACACCGCTGCCGTTCGCCTACACCTTGTTGGCACACCGCACGGCCTATGTGTATTGCTATATGCTGCCGTTTGGTTTGGTGGGAGTTGCTGGCTGGTTCACGCCGGTGTTCACCGCCATTGTGGCGTACACCTTTTTTGGTTTGGACCGGTTGTCAGAGCAGCTGGAGTTTCCGTTTGGCCGCCAGGCGAACGACTTGCCATTGGATGCCATTTGCCGGATACATGAAATCAGCATTGCCGAAGCGCTGGGTGAACCGGCACCCAAGCCGCTGCAGCCGGTCGGGTTTCAGCTGCAATAAGAAAAAAGGCCCCCGAACTTTCCGGAGGCCTTTGGTTTCACCCAGGTTGTAAGCCGATTATTTTTTCAGCCCCAACTCTTCGATCGACACTTCCCGCATTTTGAATTTCTGGATTTTCCCGGTGACCGTCATCGGGAATTCATCCACAAACTTGTAGTTGCGTGGAATCTTGAAGTGCGCAATTTTGCCCTTGCAGAACGCCTGCAGGTCGTCGGCACTGACCGGCTCGGCATCGGGCCGGAACTTCACCCAGGCAATCAGCTCTTCACCGTACTTGTCATCGGGGATGCCGGTAACCTGTACTTCCTCGATGGCTGGGTGGGTGTAGAAGAACTCTTCGATTTCTTTCGGGTAGATGTTTTCGCCGCCCCGGATCACCATGTCTTTGATACGGCCAACAATCTGAACGTAGCCTTCATCGTCCATGGTGGCCAAATCGCCGGTGTGCATCCAGCCGTTTTCGTCGATGGCCTCGCGGGTTTTCTCTTCGTTGTTCCAGTACTTCAGCATCACGCTGTAGCCGCGGGTGCACAGTTCACCGATTTCGCCCCGCGGTACGACATGACCGTTGCCCGGATCAACGATTTTGGTTTCCAGGTGAGGCTGAGTACGGCCTACCGTCGTGACCTGCTTTTCGAACGGGTCGAGGGAGCTGGTCTGGGTGGACACCGGGCTGGTTTCTGTCATGCCGTAGGCAATCTGAACTTCTTTCATGTTCATCTTGCCGTTGACCTTCTTCATCACCTCGGCCGGACAGATGGACCCGGCCATAATGCCGGTGCGCAGCGTGGACAGGTCGTAGCTGTCGAAATCCGGCTCGGCCAGCTCGGCGATGAACATGGTGGGCACGCCGTAAAGCGCGGTGGCCTTTTCCTGATGCACCGCCTGCAGGACGGCTTTGGGGTCAAAACCTTCACCCGGGTAAATCATGGCAGTGCCGTGGGTGATGCAGCCAAGGTTGCCCATCACCATGCCGAAGCAGTGATACAGAGGTACCGGGATAACCAAGCGGTCTTTCTCGGTCAGGCGCTGGCTTTCACCCACGAAGTAGCCGTTGTTCAGAATGTTGTGGTGGGTGAGGGTGGCACCTTTGGGATTGCCGGTGGTGCCGGAGGTGAACTGGATGTTGATGGGGTCATCGAACTGAAGTTGGTTCTGGCGCTTTTCCAGGTCTGCTGCCGATGCCTGGCCCGCAAAGCCGAGAAACTCCTGCCAGGTCCACATGCCGTCGTGTTTGTCTTCGTGAACGTTAATCACGGCGCGCAGGTCTGGGGCATCTTTGGCATTCAGTTTGCCGGGTTCGCTTTGTTTCAGCTCTGGTGCCAATTGGTAGAGCATCTCGCGATAGTTAGACGCTTTGAAACTGTCCGCAGTCACCAGCACGCTAATGCCCGCCAGATTCAAGGCGTACTTTAATTCATGCACACCGTACGAGGGGTTGATGTTGACCAGAATGGCGCCCACTTTGGCGGTGGCGAATTGGGTGACAGTCCACTCGTAACGGTTGGGGGACCAGATACCAACCCGATCGCCTTTTTCTACGCCAATCGCGAGAAACGCGCGGGCGGCTTCGTTCACTTTCTCGACAAATTCCCGGTAGTTCCAGCGAATGTCCTGATGCAGGCACACCAAGGCTTCGTTGTCTGGAAACTGTTGGGCGGTTCGGTCCAGCATGTCGCCGATGGTCATGCCCAAAAGGGGCTTATCGGCAACGCCGCTGGTGTAACTTGGGAGAGTCATGCTCATCTCACTGCCTCCATTTTTTTTGTAGTCGAGGGCTGGCAAATTGTGTGATTGCTAGCGGCTCTGGCTGTGATATTCAGGGTTCGGTTGCATATCGCTGGCGATCGCAACCCGGTTAGACATGTTGTAGAAACCCACCAGATTGCTCAGATCCCAAATGGCACGATCGCTGAAACCGGCATCTCGCAGTGCCTGAATTTCCTGCTCGGCGACTGTGGCTGGCGATCGGGTGAGGTGGGATGCGAAATCGAGCATCGCACGCTGACGCGGGTCCAGCTTGGCGCTGCGATAATTCATCACCAAGTGTTCGCCCAGCATCGGGTCACCGCTGAGAACACGCACAGCGGCGCCGTGGGCGACCAAGCAGTAAAAACACTTGTTCTCGGATGAAACCACGACCGCAACCATTTCCCGTTCCAGTTTGGTGAGTTCGCCTTCGCCCAGCATCAATTCGTTGTACAGACGGGTAAAGCCTTCCAGTTGAGGCAGGTTCTGGCTGTAGGCGGTCAGTACGTTAGGAACCATGCCCAGCTTTTCCTGGCAGATTTCAAAGTACTTTCGGGTATCTTCGGGCAGATCGCTGATCTCGGGGATCGGCAGGTCCAGAGCAACCACATTGTTATTGTTATTCATTGGCAGTGTCCTCCTAATGCCTGTCCGACTTTCGAGCCGTTAGGGCGGTTCAGTTGTTGGCTGATCCAGTCGCCGGTAGCGACCAGTTTGTTCAGATCGACGCCGGTGTCTATGCCCAATCCGTTCAGAAGATATAGCACGTCTTCGGTGGCGACGTTGCCAGATGCACCTCTGGCGTAGGGGCAGCCACCCAGTCCTGCAACCGAAGCGTCGATCACACCGACGCCTTCTTCGAGAACGGCGTAAAGATTGGCCAGAGCCTGTCCGTAGGTGTCGTGGAAGTGGGCAGCCAGCTTATTGATTGGAACGACGGCGGCGACAGCTTCCAGCATGCGCTTGGCTTTTAGTGGTGTTCCGACACCGATGGTGTCGCCCAGCGAAATCTCATGGCAGCCCATGTCGTACAGTGCCTTGGCCACGGTGGCGACCTTTTCCGGAGCGATGTCGCCTTCGTAGGGGCAGCCCATAACCGTGGATACGTAGCCGCGAACCGGGATGCCGTGTTTGCGGGCTTCTTCAACAACAGGGGCGAAGCGCTCCAGACTTTCGGCAATGCTGCAATTGATGTTTTTTTGGGTGAACGACTCAGAAGCCGCACCGAACACCGCCACTTCATCGGCGTTGGCTGCCCGCGCGCCTTCGAATCCTTTCAGGTTCGGGGTGAGGGCGGAGTACCGAACGCCGCTCTTACGAGTGATGCCAGCCATAACCTCGGCGGCATCCGCCATTTGCGGCACCCATTTGGGTGACACAAAGCTGGCGGCTTCAATGTGGCTCAGGCCGCAATCTGCCAGTCGGTCAATCAGCCCGGTTTTGATGGCCGTGGCAATCACCTCGCCGGGTTCGTTTTGCAGACCGTCCCGGGGGCTCATTTCCACAAGCCGCACCTGTTTCGGAAAGGCCATTACTCCGCCTCCCCGGTGTCTATGGCAATCAGTTCTGCGCCTTCGGCTACCTGATCGCCCTCGGCGTAGAAAATTTCGCTGACGACACCGTCGGCCGGTGCTTTGATGGCGTGCTCCATCTTCATGGCTTCCATGATCACCAGGCTTTGCCCCGCACTTACCTTGTCGCCCACTTTCGCTTGTACGGCCACAATGGCGCCGTTCATGGGGGCGGCCAGACTGCCTTCGCCAGCCACGTCTTCAAGGCCGTAAGACTCTTGATAAACGGTGCACTTGAAGGTGTCGCCTTCGTAAAACAGAACCAGCTCGTTGTTGTGCAGGTTGCCGTGCACGCTCAACCGGTGGCCGTTGAGCACGGCTTGCAGGTAGTCTTCATCCAGACGGGCGTTCAAGTGGTACACGCTGTCATCGACGAGTACCTGATAACGGTCGTCCCGCTCCAGAATCTTCAGCTCATGGATGTCGTCACCCACCTGCAAGGACAGTGGCTGAGCGAATTCCGAATTCATGCGCCAGCTGTTCTTCCGGCCAAACGGCGACCAGGGATCGGCAGTGACCGGTTCGACGGATTTCCGGTGTTCCAGAATGAAGCCGGCGGCCAGCACCAGCGCCTTGTCCAGATCCAGCTTGGGTTTCGGGAACAGGAGCGACTCGTGTGTGGCAATAAAGTTGGTGGTCAGGTCAGCCTGACGGAAGGGCTGGCTGTCCACGGAGGCATGCAAAAACCGGATATTAGTTTTCAGGCCGGCGATGCGGTAATGCTCCAGGGCCTGCACCATACGGTTGACCGCCTGATCCCGGGTTTCGTCCCAAACGATGAGCTTGGCGATCATCGGGTCGTAATGGATGCTGATTTCGTCGCCCTCGGTCACGCCGGTATCCACCCGCACGTGGGCGGATTCGTCCGGCGTGCTCAGATAACGGAGGGTGCCGGTGGCAGGCAGGAAGTCCTGATCCGGATCTTCGGCATAGATACGAGCCTCGATGGCGTGCCCGCGGGTTTTAACCTGTTCCTGAACCAAGGGCAGCGGGTCGCCCCAAGCCACTTTCAACTGCCACTCCACCAAGTCCTGGCCGGTGACCATTTCCGTGACCGGGTGCTCCACCTGCAGGCGGGTGTTCATTTCCATAAAGAAGAACGAACCGTCTACGTCGTACAGAAATTCAACGGTACCCGCGCCCACATAGTTGATCGCTTGCGCGGCCCGAACGGCGGCATCGCCCATGGCTTTGCGGGTGTCTTCGCTCAGCCCGGGGGCCGGGGCTTCTTCCAGTACTTTCTGGTGTCGGCGCTGTACTGAGCAGTCGCGCTCTGCCAGATAAATGCCGTTCCCGTGCTGGTCGCAGAACACTTGGATCTCGACATGCCGGGGCTGAGTCAGGTAACGCTCGATCAGCATGTCCGGGTTGCCGAAGGCGTTTTTCGCCTCCCGCTGGGCGGCGGCCAGCGCGTCGTCAAACTCGCCCATGTTTTCGACCACTCGCATGCCTTTACCGCCACCACCCGCGACGGCTTTCAGCAGCAACGGGAAGCCGCACTTCTCGGCTTCTTCTCTCAGCAGGTCCGGGGTTTGGTCGCTGCCGTGATAACCCGGCACCAGCGGCACGCCCGCTTCTTCCATAATGGCTTTGGCAGCTGACTTGGAGCCCATGGCCGCAATGGCGGAAGACGGTGGGCCTATGAAAACAATGCCGTTGGCTTCGCAGGCTTCCGCGAAATCGGTGTTCTCAGACAGGAAGCCATAGCCGGGATGTACGGCTTGAGCGCCGCTTTCTTTGGCGACCTCAATGATTTTGTCGGCTTTCAGGTAACTTTCGGAACTGGCGGCGGGGCCGATCAGAAAAGCTTCGTCTGCCATGGCAACGTGCCGTGCATCGGCATCCGCTTCGGAATAGACGGCCACACATCGGATGCCCATGCGGTGGGCGGTTTGGATAATCCGGCAGGCGATTTCGCCCCGGTTGGCAATCAGGATCTTGTTAAACATTATTGTGTCTCCGGAATCCAACTGGCCTTTCGTTTGTTCAGGAAGGCGCTGAGCCCTTCCTGACCTTCTTCACCCACGCGGATATCGGCGATGCGCTGTGCGGTGTCGTCGATCAGTTCTGCGGTAATGGGCTTGTGGCTAACGGCAAAGACCAGATCCTTGGCGGCTTTCATGGCCTGCGGGCCGTTATTGGCCATGTGTTTCAGTAGTTCAGTACAGCGGGCCTGCAAGGCTTGTTCGTCGTCGCAAACAATGTGTACCAGCCCGAACTGCTGCGCTTCGCTCGCGCTGAATACTTCGGCCGACAGGAAATACCGCCTTGCCTGTCGCTCGCCAATCGCCCGCACTACGTATGGGCTGATGGCGGCGGGGATAAGGCCGAGTTTGACTTCGCTCAGGCAGAAGCTGGCGGATTCGGTTGCCAGCACAATGTCGCAACAGGCTGCGAGGCCTACCGCACCGCCGAAGGCTGCGCCTTGAACCAGTCCGATCACCGGCTTGGAGAGGTGATTGAGGATGTTCATCAACCGGGCCAGCTCACGGGAGTCGTCCAGGTTTTCCTGGCGAGTGTTGTCGGCCATGCGCCGCATCCAGCCGAGATCTGCCCCCGCAGAGAAGTGTTTGCCTTCCGAGCGCAGAATGACAATCTGGGTTTCCGGGTCACGATCGACGTATTCGAATGCCTGAATAAGCTGTTGAATGATGGCATCGTCGAACGCGTTGCGTTTGTCGGGTCGGTTGAGCACGATCTCGGAGATACCGTTATCCCGCTGGTGCATCAGAACCGCTGAGTGTTGGTGTGACATGTCGGCGCTCCTTTACATGCGGAACACGCCAAAGCGCGTGGGCTTGGCGGGTCGGTTGAGGGTGGCAGACAGGCTTAATGCGACCACTTCGCGAGTCTGGGCCGGGTCGATGACGCCGTCGTCCCAGAGCCGTGCGCTGGCGTAGTAAGGGTGGCCTTGGTGTTCGTAGGTTTCGGTGATCGGCTTTTTGAATTCAGCCTCTTCTTCGGCGCTCCAGCTTTGGCCTTTGCGCTCCAGGCCTTCACGGCGTACCTGAGCCAGCACGCCGGCAGCCTGTTCACCACCCATTACGGAGATACGGGCGTTGGGCCACATCCACAGGAAATCCGGGCTGTAGGCTCGGCCACACATGCCATAGTTGCCGGCACCGTAACTGCCGCCAATCAGGACGGTAATTTTAGGTACGTTGGCACAGGCCACGGCCATCACCATTTTGGCCCCGTGTTTGGCGATGCCTTCGGCTTCGTGTTTCTGCCCGACCATGAAGCCGGTGATGTTTTGCAGGAACAGCAACGGGATGTTGCGCTGGCAGCAGAGTTCGACGAAGTGCGCGCCTTTCTGGGCGGATTCGCTGAACAGGATGCCGTTGTTGGCGATGATGCCGACCGGGTAACCGTGGATGTGGGCAAAGCCGGTGACCAGGGTGGAGCCGTAATAGCGTTTGAATTCGTCGAATTCGGAGCCATCGACGATGCGCGAGATCACGTCTCGTACGTCAAACTGTTTGCGCAAATCGGTGCCGACGATGCCGTAAATTTCGTTTTGGTCGTAGAGCGGTGCTTTGGGTTTTTGCACTTCAACCGGGACCGGCTTGCGGCGGTTCAGGTTGGCCACACAGCGGCGGGCGATTTCCAGTGCGTGCGCGTCGTTTTCTGCGTAGTGGTCGGCAACTCCTGAGATTTTGCAGTGGACGTCGGCTCCGCCGAGGTCTTCGGCGCTGACAACTTCACCGGTGGCAGCTTTCACCAGTGGTGGGCCGGCCAGAAAGATGGTGCCTTGGTTGCGTACGATGATGGATTCGTCGGCCATGGCGGGCACGTAAGCGCCGCCTGCGGTGCACAGGCCCATGACAACTGCGATCTGGGGAATGTCGTCGGCGGACATTCTGGCTTGGTTGTAGAAGATGCGGCCGAAGTGGTCGCGGTCAGGGAAGACTTCGTCTTGCCTTGGCAGGTTGGCGCCGCCGGAATCTACCAGGTAGATGCAGGGCAGGCGGTTTTCCATGGCGATTTCTTGTGCCCGCAGGTGTTTTTTGACGGTTAGCGGGTAGTAGCTGCCGCCTTTGACGGTGGCGTCGTTGGCGATGATCATGCATTCGGTGCCGGATACACGGCCGACGCCGGCAACCACGCCTGCTGCGGGGACTTCTTCGTCGTAGACGTTGTAGGCGGCGAACTGGCCGATTTCCAGGAATGGCGAGCCGTCGTCCAACAGGCGGTTGATGCGCTCGCGGGGCAGGAGTTTGCCTCGGTCGGTGTGGCGTTTTTGGTAATCCGGCCCGCCGCCCTGGTGAATTCTATCGACTTTATTCCGGAGGTCGGCGACAGCTTGTTGCATAGCCTCTTGATTGGCCAGGAATTCGTCCGATCTTGGATTTATTTTGTTTTGGAGAATTGTCATTTGTCGTGGTCCCTCGCTTTGGGGCGCGGGACTGGAGGGGTGTCGTTCCGAAAACCGCTACAAGCACGTCCGTGTGCGCTTCTCTCCGGCCATCCATGGCCTACGACATTTTCGGAACGACACCCCTCCAGCCCCTTGTCATACATTGGGAGCTGGAGTCTTTTCGTTTTACTTATTCAGAAACAGCTCTCTGCCGATGAGCATCCGGCGGATTTCAGACGTACCCGCACCGATTTCGTACAGCTTGGCATCGCGCAGCAGTCGGCCGGTGGGGTATTCGTTGATGTAGCCGTTGCCGCCTAACAACTGGATGCTATCCAGCGCCAGTTTGGTGGCCATTTCAGCGGAGTAGAGGATGGCGCCGGCGGCGTCTTTGCGGGTGGTTTCACCGCGGTCGGCGGACATGGCGACCATGTAGACGTAGGATTTTGCGCTGTTCATCCAGGTGTACATGTCGGCAACTTTGCCTTGTACCAGTTCGAACTCGCCGATGGCCTGGCCGAACTGTTTGCGCTCGCGGATGTAGGGCACGGTTACGTCCATGGCTGCTTGCATGATGCCCAGCGGGCCACCGGACAGGACGAGGCGCTCGTAGTCCAGGCCGCTCATCAGGACTTTAGCGCCGTTACCGACACCGCCAAGTACGTTTTCTTTCGGAACTTTGCAGTCTTCGAACACCAGTTCGCAGGTGTTGGAGCCGCGCATGCCGAGTTTGTCGAGTTTCTGGTGGCGGCTGAAGCCCGGGTAGTCGCGTTCTACGATAAAGGCGGTGACGCCTTTGGAGCCGCCCTTGGGATCGGTTTTGGCGTAGATGACGTAGGTGTTGGCGTCCGGGCCGTTGGTGATCCACATTTTGTTGCCGTTGAGGACGTAGTGGTCGCCTTCGTCCCGGGCGTGGAGCTTCATGGAGATGACGTCGGAGCCGGCGTTGGGCTCGGACATGGCCAGGGCACCAACGTGCTCACCGCTGACGAGCTTCGGTAGGTATTTCTGTTTTTGTTCTTCGGTGCCGTTGCGGTGAATCTGGTTCACACACAGGTTGGAGTGGGCACCGTAGGAGAGGCCGACAGAGGCGGACGCGCGGCTAATTTCTTCCATGGCAATTACGTGCGCCAGGTAGCCCATGTCGGAGCCGCCGTATTCTTCTTTGACGGTAATACCCAGCAAGCCCATGTCGCCCATTTTCCGCCACAGATCCATGGGGAATTCGTTGTTGCGGTCGATTTCCTCGGCCCGGGGTGCAATTTCAGACGCGGCGAAGCTGTTAATCTGCTCGCGTAGCATGTCGAGGGTTTCGCCAAGGCCGAAATTCAGCTCTGAGTATTGTGACTTCATGGTCGGCTACCTTTTTGTTTTGATATTGGGTTTCGGTTATCTGCCACCTTCGGCGGCAGTCTCCTCATGTTGTTGTGTGCCCGGACTATGGGCTTCTTTCTTTTTCTGTACGTCGGCAAGCGCCTCTCTGCATCTTGCTTCGGCGTTATCCATTTCCATCTCGGCCATAGCGAGGTCGGCTTTTTGTTGCTCTAGATGCGCTCGCCGGTCGGCCAGAATTTCCAGCATTTTCAGCAGTTGCTTCTCGTTACCGGTCAGGGTTTCATCCCAAAGGTCAAACAGCTCTTTGGTCTGGCCCAGAGAAAATCCCATGCGTTTGCCGCGCAGGATCAGCTTTAACCGGACCCTGTCTTTGGTACTGAAGATTCGGGTCTGGCCGCGCCGCGAAGGCTTCAGCAGGCCTTGGTCTTCATAGAAGCGGATGCTTCGGGTGGTGATGTCGAACTCTTGGGAGAGCTCGCTGATGCTGAAAGTTCGTTTGTCGCTCATGATTATTCTCATACGATTTTTTCTTAGGTTAGTTGAAGTTTACGTAAACGTAAAGGCGTTCTTGAATTAAAACTTGATTTGAGGCGTATGCCATTGATCGGCGGAGGATTGTACGTGTTTTGCAGGCGATACGGGGGGAGGGGCACCCGATACCGGGTGCCGGGGATGTTCAAGCTTCGTTAGTTGAATTCACAAACTGCTCTCTCAATGTGCGTTTGAGCAGTTTGCCGGCACTGTTTTTCGGTAATTCGTTCACAAAGTGTATGTGTTTTGGCACTTTGAACCCTGCCAGTTGAGCTTTGGCGTGCGCCAGTAGAGCATCGGCATCGTGAGGGTGGCCGTCTCGTATCACGGTGATGGCGCAGATCGCTTCGATCCATTTCTCGTCGGGAACGCCAATGACGGCGACTTCGGCAACTGAGGGGTGTTGGTACAGCGCTTCCTCAACATCTCGACTGGCCACCAATACGCCGCCGGTGTTAACGACATCTTTGATTCGATCGATGATGTAGATATAGCCAGCGTCGTCTTGGTAGCCGAGGTCTCCGGAGTGGAACCACCCGTTTCTAAACGCTTCTTCTGTGGCTTCGGGTTTGTCCCAGTAGCCCACCATCAATTGTGGCGACCGGTGGACAATCTCACCTTGCTCACCAATCTGACAGTCTTGTCCGGTGACCGGGTCAACAATTCGGGTCAGCACGGTTTGCAGGGGGCGGCCAGCAGAAGTGGGGCGCTCAGCGTGCTCATGGGGTAGAAGAACGGTCGCGAGTGGCGCGATTTCACTTTGGCCGTAGCAATTATAGAGCCCTGCTTCGGGTAGTTGTTCAGCAAGATCGCGGACGACTTGTTCCGGCATGATCGACGCGCCGTAGTAAATCTTGTTCAGGTGTTGGAGCCTGCTGGCATCAAAAGTCGGGCTCTGTAGCAGAGCAATCCATACCGTCGGTGGTGCAAAGGATGCGTTCAGTTGCTCGTCGGTTAGCATGCTCAGAATGGCGTCAGGCGTTGGTGTGCTAATTAGTCGTGTGTAACCTCCAGTCAGCAGCATTGGCATCATGAATACGTGCATTTGTGCCGAATGGTACAGCGGCAGAGCTGCCAGGCAGCGGTCGTCGGAGCGAATGTCCAGATGGTATTGAGTTGCGCTGTATTCGGTCAGCAAAGAGCGGTGAGTGTGCATGGCGCCTTTTGGATCTGACGTGGTGCCGGAGGTATATAAAATCTGTACGACGTCGGTATCGGCCAGTTCGATTTCCGGTGGCTGAGCACTGGCGTCGGAGCGAGCCATGGTGAGGATGTCATGATGGCCGTCTGCGTTGTGAAGGGTGCCTAGATAGTCTATGCGAACGTCAGAGCTCACGGCGGTCACCTGAGCATGCAAGTCGGTGTCATAAAAAAGTGCGCGAGCGCTGGATTGGTTCAGCACGTATACCAGTTCGTGTTCGACCAATGCGTAGTTTACCGGTACGTGAATCAGCCCCGCCTTGCTGCACGCCAGCCACAGCAGTACGTATGCGTCGGAATTTTTTCCGTAGGCGGCTACTCGGTCGCCTTGGTTTAGGCCCATCGCCAACAGCTGATGGGCAATGCGGTTGCTGGCGGCTTCAATGTCGCTGTAGGTCCACTGTCGATCTGAGAAAGCCAGGGCAATTTTGTTTCGATGGCATGCTGCTGAGCGGGCTATGGCATCGCCAATGGTGTTGCGTAACGCGCGATGGACGTGGCTCTGTTTGTCCGCAGTCATGGTGTTCACGGAATTAACCATACTCTGTCTCTTATGCTTGTTGTTTGTCAGTTTGCCTGCCATTAAGGCAAAGACCGGGGCCGTGAGGGAATGACCGTGTTGGTCGAAAAAGTTGACCTGATCGGACAAAGGGCTAGTGGTTGCGGGTGCTTTGCCATCGGGTGGGAGAGAAACCAGTCCAGCGTTTGAAGGCTCTGGAGAAGGCTGCGGTTTCTGAGAACCCAAGTTGTTCGCTGACCTCGGCAATGCTCAGGTTTTCGATGGTCATCAGGCGTACGGCGTGTTCCCTGCGCTGAGCCTCCTTGATTTTTCGAAGCGAGGTGCCTTCATCCTGCAGTTTGCGACCAATGTTTCGGGGGGTCATGTGTAGGAGTTCCCCAAGGGTCGTTAGACCCGGCATGTCCGCGTAGTCGTATCGCGCAAGCAGTGCCTGAATCCGCAAACGCAGGCTTTCGTCCTGGCTGGGGCGGTGCAAGATATAGGCGGGAGCAGCCTGCAGGAATTCCCGGAGTTCTTGTTCGTTGCGTACAACCGGGAGGTGAAGGAATTTCTCATGCAACTGGAATCCGCATACGCCTTGATTGAATTTTAACTCTCCCGGATACATGGCTTGGTATTCGGCCTCATGGTCGGGAGCCGGGTAGTTGAATTGTGTGTGGGCAAAGGGGATTTGTTGGTCAACGAGCCAGCACGACATTCGCTCCCACATCAGGATGAGAAATTCCTGAAGTAGGTGGTCGGTATCGTTCCGGGCATCTTTGAGATGCAGGCGAAAAAATACCTGTTTGTCGTGGGCCTCCATGGCAATGTCCAGGTTGTTGCAGACAATCCGGTAAAAATGGGCGCTTTTTCGAAGAACTGCACCCAGTGTGGCAGAGCTTATGCAGTACTCGCACATAAGCGCAAAGGTGCCGTTATTACAGCGTTCCGATGACATTCCCAAAAACTCATCCCGAGTAGCGCGCCAGACCGATTTGATCAGGTGCGTCAGTTGC
The DNA here is from genome assembly GCF_016427555.1 of Marinobacter litoralis. GTDB lineage: Bacteria > Pseudomonadota > Gammaproteobacteria > Pseudomonadales > Oleiphilaceae > Marinobacter > Marinobacter litoralis_A. Next base: position 154,288 of record NZ_JAELVS010000005.1, on the reverse strand, counting down.
TGCTCAGTGATCAGTTGCTCCGGGTGGCCCAGCCAGTCATGGGGAATGTCAGCCTGAGTCAGCAGCGAGCAGGCATCATGGCCTTGACGCTGAGCCCCTCGTATCGTGGCTTGCAGGTAGTGATTTGCAATGTGGGGTTTGGCCATTGGGTTCCGTGTTAGTGCCTAACAGGTCAATTTTTTCGGCAAGTAGGATCATTCTAGCCCTTCGCGATACGGAGTTAAATGATGACCTCTTTTAACTCATTGAATAAATGGCGAGAACGCACATGCCAAAAGAGCAGGCTGAGATCGAACTTTTCCAGACGATGATTGTTCGGGCTCTGGAGCAGGAAGTGGCACCTTTTTACGAGCAGTGGGAAGAAGCCGGTGAGCTCCCTCGAGCCCTTTGGAATACGTTGGGCGAGGCTGGCATGCTGGGTATTGATTTGCCCGAGAAGTACGGCGGCGCGGGGGCGAGTTTCGAAATCAGCCAGCTAGCCATCGAAGAAACGGCACGTATGGGGTTCGGTGGATTGGCTTCGGGCTATAACATTCACGCCAATATCGTGATGCCTTATATCCTGCATTTAGGTTCTGAAATGCAGAATCAGGCTTGGTTACCGCGGATGAGTTCGGGTGAGGTGCTGGGTGCGATTGCCATGACCGAGCCGGGTGCGGGCAGCGACCTGGCTGCAATGCGAACCACCGCTGAGCGCACTGCAGAGGGCTGGAAAATTAACGGGGCCAAGGTGTTTATAACTAACGGTTTGCAGGCTGATCTGGTGATAGTGTGCGCGAAAACAAACCCTCAAGCTGGCGCGAAAGGTGTCTCGCTTTTTCTGGTGGATACTCGTTTACCAGGCTTTTCCCGTGGCAAGGGCATCAAAAAAATTGGCCAGCACGCCAGCGATACTGCTGAGTTGTTTTTCTCGGATCTGGTCGTGCCCGAAGACGCTTTGTTGGGTGAAGAAGATAAAGGCTTTGTTTATCTGATGCAGGAGTTGCCCCGGGAACGTTTGGGCGTTGGAGCTCAGGCTATTGGTGCCTCCGAGGGTGCGCTGGCGTTGACACTCGATTACGTGCAACAGCGGCAAGCTTTTGGCCAGCGCATTGCTGATTTCCAGAATACCCGCTTCAAACTGGCAGAGGCTCGTGCTCGTATTGATATGGCCCGAGCTTACCTGAACCAGTGTGTTGCTAAATACCACCAAGGCAGCATGAATGCGACCGATGCCGCGGTTCTGAAATTGATGCTGACTGAAATGCAGTGTGATATTGCCCACGAATGCCTGCAATTGTTCGGGGGGTATGGTTACACGCGGGAATATCCGATTTCGCGCTTCTTTGTGGATGCCCGTGTTCAGACGATTTATGCCGGTACCTCGGAAATTATGAAAGAGGTCATTGCCCGTTCCATGCTGGGCAAATAACGATTCCGAAAATACGACTAGGAGTAACACATGATGAAACTGACAGACGTAGTCATCCTTGACGGTGCCCGCACCGCGATCGGTAGCTTCGGGGGCAGCCTCAGCGCATTGGCTCCGGTTGAGTTGGGTACAGTTGCGGCGCGCGAAGCTATTAGACGTGCTGGTGTGGCCGCGGAAGATATCGACCACTCGGTATTTGGCCACATCATCACGACGGGTCCGCAAGATGCGTACCTGGCTCGCCATATTGCTTTGAACGTGGGTATGCCAAAGAGCTCGGCGGCACTCAACGTTAACCGATTGTGCGGCTCTGCGGTTCAGTCGGTCATCAGTGCCGCGCAATTGATCGTGATGGGAGATAGCCGTATGGCTTTGGCCGGAGGCGCCGAGTCGATGAGCCAGGGGGCGTACATTCTGCCGAATGCGCGTAAGGGCTTCCGGATGGGTGATGGTCGGGCTGTTGACCTGACGCTTGGTATTCTCAGTGACCCGTTTGGCAGTGGACATATGGGGATGACCGCCGAGCGCATTGCGGTTAATCACGGCCTGACTCGGGAGGCTTTGGATACCTTTTCGGCAGAAAGTCACCGGCGTGCCGCTAATGCCATTGAGCAAGGTTATTTCGAAGATCAGATCGTGCCTGTCACGGTCCGGCAAGGCCGCAAGGAAGTAGTGTTTAAGCAAGATGAGCACGTTCGCGCCGGTACTACGGCAGAGAGCTTGTCGGCACTTAAACCGGCGTTTAGCAAAGACGGCATGGTAACAGCCGGCAACGCCTCTGGGATCAACGATGGGGCTGCGGCAATGGTGCTGACCAGTGCGGCCGAAGCTGAAAAGCAGGGATTGAAAGCGCGGGCGCGTTTGGTGGGTTATGCCTTCGCTGGTGTTGATCCTGAGATTATGGGAGTAGGTCCTATACCGGCCGTTCGTCAGGTGCTGAAGCAAACCGGCCTGTCTGTAGAGGATCTGGATGTAATCGAATCCAATGAAGCGTTCGCTGCACAAGCAATGGCAGTTAGTCGGGAACTGGGGCTACCTGAAGATAAAGTGAACCCGAACGGCGGCGCGGTTGCCTTGGGGCACCCGGTGGGAGCAACGGGTTCTATTCTGATTATCAAAGCGTTGTCTGAGTTGGAGCGAACCGGTGGCCGCTTTGGTCTGATCACCATGTGCATTGGTGGCGGGCAAGGGATTGCGTTGGTTGTTGAACGGTTGGACTAAAGCCGGAGTTGTTTCCGGTATCGAATTCGGGTTAATGTTTACGTTAACGTAAACTTCAGAGAAAGGCGCGCGCTCAGTGCGACAGGGCACTGAACGCAACGAGACTAATAAACGGGAAAGTGGGTTATGGAATTTCAAAACGTTCCGGCTATCGTGACTGGCGGTGCATCTGGTCTGGGTGAAGGCGCGGCTCGCGCGCTCGCCGCGGCGGGTTGTAAAGTGGCCATTCTGGATGTGAACAAAGATCTGGGTGAAAAAGTGGCTGCCGAGATTGGCGGCCTATTTCTGTACTGCGATGTTTCCTCTGCGGATAGTGCTGAAGCGGCTGTCAGCGCGGCCCGTGAAGCCCACGGCCCATGCGGTGTTGCGATCAATTGTGCCGGTATTGGCCCAGCTGAAAAGATTCTGGGTCGCGAAGGCGTTATGCCGCTGCAAAACTTTAACCGGGTTATCCAGATCAATCTGATAGGAACTTTCAACATTCTTCGGTTGGCCGCAGTCGATATGGCGCAGCGCGAGCCTAACGCCGACGGCGAGCGCGGGGTGATCATCAATACCGCGTCGGTTGCTGCATATGAAGGACAGATCGGACAGGCTGCTTACAGCGCATCCAAAGGCGGTGTGGTGGCGTTGACGCTGCAATCCGCTCGCGAATTGGCGCGAGAAGGTGTCCGCGTGAACACCATTGCTCCGGGCCTGTTTATGACACCCATGCTGGCGGGCATGCCGCAGGAAGTTCAGGACAGCCTGGCGGCAACGCTGCCGTTCCCGAAACGTCTGGGTAAGCCCGAAGAGTTCGGCATGATGGTCGATCAAATGGTACGAAACCCGTTGCTGAACGGTGAAGTCGTGCGTTTGGACTGCGCTTTGCGCATGGCGCCCCGCTAAAACAGCAACCGTAGGTGACAAGTATGACGAACCTTGTTGATCAAGAAGAGCTGAACCTGTTCCGGGACTCTGTAATCAAAGCGCTGGAAACAGAAGTTGCGCCGCATTACGAAGCTTGGGAAAAGGATGGCATCGTGCCGCGAAAGCTTTGGAACACGTTGGGCGAAGCCGGCATGCTGTGCGTTGATGTGCCCGAAGACTGTGGCGGTTGCGGCGCACCCTTCCAATATTCCGTGGTTGTCGGTGAAGAGTTGGCTCGTATGGGCTTTGGTGCGCTTTCCACCAACGTGATGGTGCATTCCGACATAGTAGCGCCGTACCTTTCTCACATCGGCAACGACGAGCAAAAGCAGCAGTGGCTACCCAAGATGGTTTCTGGCGAAGCCGTTGGTGCCATCGCCATGACCGAACCCGGCGCAGGCAGCGACTTGCAGGCCATCCGCACCAGCGCGGTTAAAGACGGCGACCAATACGTACTGAACGGCTCCAAGACGTTCATTACGAACGGTCAGCATGCGGACATGGTGATCGTGGCGGCTAAAACCGACCCCAATGCCGGCGCAAAGGGCATTAGCCTGTTTCTGGTAGACACGTCGCTGCCCGGGTTCAGTTGTGGTCGAAACCTCGACAAAATCGGCCAACATTCTGGCGATACCTCCGAGCTGTTTTTCTCTGATATGCGCATTCCCGCTTCGGCATTGCTGGGTGAGGAAGGCCAGGGGTTTGCTTATCTGATGCGTGAATTGCCCCGTGAGCGGCTGGTCATTGGTGCATTGGGTGTTGCTGCTGCTCGCGGCTCATTGGATATGACCATCCAATACACTCAGGAGCGGGAGTTGTTCGGTCAGAAGCTCAGCCAGCTTCAGAATACCCGTTTCGAAATAGCCCGTATGGAAACGGACTACCGCATCAACAAGGCCTTCGTGGATCAGTGCATTCGCCAGTACGAAGCCGGCGAGCTGGATGCGCCTACGGCTTCGATGGCCAAGTACAGCGCAACGGAAATGCAGTGCCGTGTGGCAGACGGCTGTTTGCAGCTGTTCGGCGGTTACGGTTACACCACCGAATACCCGATTTCGCGGAACTTCATTGATGCTCGGGTGCAGCGTATTTATGGCGGCACATCCGAGGTGATGAAGGAAATCATTGCCCGTTCGGTACTGGGGCGCTGAGGGCGTTCTGTAGGTTGGGCTTGGGCTCCTAGCCTTTGGGGTGTGCGGGCGGGTACGCGGGGTATGGGGTGTTTTTCTTCTGGGAAAAATAACTCGCTTCGCTCAGACATCTTTTTCCCTGCCAGAAAAGCACCCCACACCCCCCTACCGACGGGCAGCACAGGCATAGGAAGTTTTCCGGTGAACCCGTCAATGCCCGTCGGCGCGGGGTGGTCTTTTCATTTTTTGCCAGAAAATGATGTCTGAGCGAAGCGAGTTCTTTTTCAAAAAAAATGAAAAGGCCAGCGCGCAAGCCCGCCCGCACAACAGGAAGTCTGGGAGCGGAAATCGGGCCTGACGAACAATATTTTATCCAATACTGAGGAGAGCAACACTCATGAACAACGATGTCGTAATAGCTGGCTCGGCCCGAACACCGATGGGCGGGATGATGGGCTCTTTGAGCTCAGTGCGTTCCCCTGAACTGGGCGCTATCTCCATCAAGGCGGCCATTGAGCGGTCCGGATTGCAGCCGGCCGATATTCAGGAAGTGATCATGGGGTGCGTACTGCCGGGTGGGTTGGGGCAGGCCCCTGCGCGCCAGGCTTCTCGTGCTTCTGGCATTCCGGATAGCTCGGGTTGCACCACCATCAACAAAATGTGCGGTTCCGGTATGCAGGCCGTGATCATGGCTCACGACCAAATCAAAGCGGGCACCAACAACATCATGATTGCTGGCGGCATGGAAAACATGAGCCAGGCGCCTTACCTGTTGCCCAAAGCCCGTGCCGGTATGCGCATGGGGCATGGTCAGGTGATGGATAGTATGTTCCTGGATGGTCTGGAAGACGCCTATGAAGGTGGCCTGATGGGCGTATTCGCCCAGCGCACGGCGGATAAGTTCGACATTAGCCGTCAGGATATGGATGAGTTTGCCATTGGCTCGCTGCAGAAAGCACTGGCTGCGATCGAGAATGGTTGGTTCCGCGATGAGATTACGCCGGTGACTGTCTCTGGCCGCGGCGGTGATACCGAAGTGGATACGGATGAACAGCCCGGTAATGCCAAGCCCGAGAAGATTCCCCACCTGAAGCCGGCATTTGCCAAAGACGGTTCGGTAACCGCAGCGAATTCCAGTTCTATCAGTGACGGTGCGTCTGCGTTGGTGCTGGCTTCATCGGCTGAAGCCGAGGCACGCGGCCTGACACCTCAAGCGCGAATTGTTGCCCACGCAACCCACGCTCGGTTGCCCGCGGAGTTTACCTTGGCGCCGATTGGTTCCATCGAAAAAGTGTTGGATAAAGCCGGTTGGGCTGTGGACGATGTTGATTTGTTTGAAATTAACGAAGCCTTTGCCGTGGTGACGCTTGCCGCAATCAACGAGCTGAATCTGCCGGCTGAAAAGGTGAACGTTCATGGTGGCGCTTGTGCACTGGGGCACCCGATTGGGTCGTCCGGATCCCGCATTCTGATCACCTTGATCAACGCACTGAAACAGCGTGGCCTCAAGCGGGGTGTGGCATCACTGTGTATTGGTGGTGGCGAAGGAACTGCGGTGGCGGTTGAGCTGATTTAAAAAAGAGTGGCCGGACGCAGGACACGTCCGGCCATTTAGCCGAGCAGGGTTACGGCAGGTCAGTGACCGCGCCGGTGGACGCTGAACTCACCGTCCGGGCGTATTTCGCCAACACTCCGCGAGTTACTCTAGGCTCCGGAGCCTTCCAGGCCTTGCGCCGTTTTTCCATCTCTTCTTCCGAAATTTCCAGAACAATGGTGTTGTTCACCGCATCAATGGTGATGGTGTCGCCTTCTTCTACCAACGCGATCGGCCCACCGACTGCGGCTTCCGGAGTGATGTGCCCGACGACGAAACCGTGGCTTCCGCCGGAAAAACGACCATCGGTAATCAACGCCACATCACTGCCCAAACCACGGCCCATAATCGCCGAGGTGGGGCTCAGCATCTCGCGCATGCCCGGGCCGCCCTTGGGGCCTTCGTACCGAATGACCAGTACATCCCCGGCGACAACGCTGCCATCCAGAATGCGTTCTTGCGCTTCTTCTTCAGAATGGAACACCCGAGCACGACCTGAGAAATGCGTGCCTTCCTTGCCGGTGATTTTCGCCACCGAACCTTCAGGTGCCAGATTGCCGTAGAGAATACGCAGGTGACTGTCGGCCTTAACCGGATTTTCGAAAGCGCGGATAATCTGCTGATCTTCAGGGTAGGGCGTAACATCGGCCAGATTTTCAGCCAGTGTTTTACCCGTTACCGTCATGCAGTCGCCATGCAACATGCCGCGATCCAGCAACATCTTCATGAGCGGCTGAATACCGCCAATCGCTACCAGCTCAGACATCATGTAATGCCCGGACGGGCGAAGATCTGCGAGTACAGGAACGGTTTTACCAATCCGCACAAAGTCATCCAGCGACAACTCAACACCTACCGTGCTCGCCATACCCAATAAGTGCAGCACCGCATTGGTGGAGCCGCCCAGCGTAATCACCACCGTGATGGCATTTTCGAAGGCTTCGCGGGTCATGATGTCAGACGGTTTAATGTCAGCATCCAGCAGTTTCAGCACCGCCTCACCGGCGGCTTCGCAGTCGGCCAGTTTATTATTAGACACCGCATTCTGAGCCGAACTGCCCGGCAAACTCATCCCCATCGCCTCAATCGCAGAAGCCATGGTATTTGCCGTATACATGCCCCCACAGGAACCGGCCCCGGGAATCGCCGTTTCCTCGATCTGCTTCACTTCAATCAAATCCATCTTGCCCTGAGCGTGCGCGCCCACGGCTTCAAACACGGAAATAATATCGGTGTGATTCTCTCCGGGCTGAATAGTGCCGCCATACACAAACACTGATGGCCGGTTCAACCGCGCCAGCCCCATCAAACAGCCGGGCATGTTCTTGTCACAGCCGCCAATCGCCACCAGCCCGTCAAAGCCTTCACAACCGGCCACCGTCTCAATGGAATCTGCAATCACCTCCCGGGAAACCAGAGAATACTTCATGCCCTCCGTCCCGTTGGCGATCCCGTCTGACACCGTGATGGTATTAAAAATCAGACTCTTACCACCGGCCTGATCCGCCCCCTTGGCAGCCTCCCGGGCCAGCCCGTCAATGTGCATATTACAAGGCGTCAGATTGCTCCAGGTGGAAGCAATCCCGACTTGGGGCTTCCGGAAATCGGCATCCTCGAAACCCACTGCCCGCAACATAGCCCGGCTGGCAGACTTATTAATGCCATCCACCACCGGTGCAGAATAGCGACGTCGTTTATCCGTAGCCATGAAACCACCTTTATAAGTTAGAAATCAAAAACGGTAACTACCAGAGAACACCACATAGCAAGCAAGTGCAACCGTCCACCACGGCCTATCCCCAAAAGGTTAGCCGGTAGCGGGGTGCGGAGTCATTTTCTGGCAGGGAAAAAGATGTCTGAGCGAAGCGAGTTATTTTTCCCAGAAGAAAATGACTCCGCACCCCGCAAACCCGCCCCCAAAACCAGAAGGCTAGGAAGCCGAAAACGCCCAAACTCAACCCAAAGCCGACCGAACCGAACTCAACGGCTGAACCAAAACCTCCTCAACCGTATGCAACTTCTCCAACTGAGCCCGAAGCATCGCAATCGGCCGGGAACCCTCCAGCGTCAACGCAATATCCAAATGCTCGCCCCCCGAACTCATCGACATCTCCGAAATCCGAAACCCACGCACCCGAACCACCTGACACAACCGCTCAAGCGCCGCCGCCTCCGACTGCATACGACAATTCAAGTTATAGCTGGGTGTAGAACACTCTGCTTGCGGACTCATGCTACCTGCTCCTTAGTAGATGCGCTGGTGCGCCGGGTTTCATCAATCATCTCTTTATTGCTGCCACCGGGTTTCACGATCGGCCAAACGTTCTCCTCGCGGCTGATGGCAACGTGCAACAACATCGGCCCGTCATAGGCGAGAATGGCTTCAATGCCTCTGCGAATCTGATCCGTGCGCTCAATGTGCAGGGCCGGAATATCGAAAGCCCGAGCCATCGCTACAAAATCCGGGTTGTCATCCAGATTAATGTGACTCTCCCGGTTGTTGTAGAACAGTTCCTGCTGCTGGCGAACCATACCCAAACACTGGTTATCCAAAATGATCAGCTTCAAAGGCAAGTTGTAACGGCGAATGGTGGCCAGCTCCTGCGCGTTCATCATGAACGAGCCGTCACCGGTCACATTGATAACCGTGCTGCTGCGGTCGGCAAACTGTGCGCCGATGGCGGCCGGTAAACCAAAGCCCATGGTGCCTAAACCACCGCTGGTGAGATGGTGGCGTGGGTGATCAAACTCGTAATGCTGGGCCACCCACATCTGGTGTTGACCAACGTCGCAGGCAATCACGGCGTTGTCGGGTGCGATTTTTGAAAGCTGGCGAACAAACGCGGGGCCTGAAATCGGTGCCAGAGACTCTTCGTTGTCCGCAGCCTGAAAACCGCCGGTGGTGTGCCAGGTTTTGCATTGCTTTTGCCAGTCGGAGATCAACAAAGGTTCTGAACTCAATGCCTTGGTGAATGCGTCGAGGATCTGATTCAGGTCGCCTCGCAACGCCAAATCAGCCGGCCGAAGTTTATTGATTTCCGCGGCATCGGCATCAATGTGGATCATTCGGGCATTGGGGGCGAAGCCATCCAGCTTGCCGGTGGCTCGGTCATCCAGGCGAGCGCCGATCACGAACAACAGGTCGCACTCTTCAACCGCTTTGTTCGCCGCTCGAGATCCGTGCATGCCCAGCATCCCCAGGTTGTAAGGGTTGCCTTTGCCGGGGTTGCCTATGCCCTTCAGGGTAACAACGGAAGGCATGCCGGTGGCTTGGACAAATTGACGGAAGCTGTCTTCCGCCTGCGCCAGAGAGACGCCGCCACCACTGTAAAGCAATGGGCGCTTGGCCGATCGCAGCATTGCCAGCGCTTCGGCAACATCCGGGCAATTGCTTTCTGGCGTTTCTGCTTTGGTGGCAATCGGAGCAGCAACGTCGGCAAGCAGAATGTTCTTTGGAATATCAACCCACACAGGTCCCGGCCGGCTGCTCTGCGCCAGGGTGATTGCTTCTTCCATAATGGCGGGTAACGCGTTGGCATCGTCCACTAAATAGCTGTGCTTCACGATGCCTAAGGTCATGCCCAGAATGTCGGTTTCCTGAAACGCATCGGTGCCGATCAGAGGTGAGGGCACCTGACCACTGATAACCAGCATCGGAATGGAATCCATGTAGGCGTTGGCAACACCGGTAATCAGGTTGGTTGCGCCCGGGCCCGAAGTGGCAATGCAAACGCCAATGTCGCCGCTGGCGCGGGCAAAGCCGTCGGCGGCCAACGCGCAGGCCTGTTCGTGGCGGCACAGCACGTGCTCCACGCCAACATCGTCTACCAGGGCATCGTAGAGAGGCATAATGCAGCCGCCCGGATAGCCGAAAACAGTATGGATGTTGTGGCGGTGAAACGCGTCAAGAATGTGCTGTGCGCCGTTCATGGTCGTTATTTCCCTTTTCTTTTGCCGCATAAAAAGAAACCCCCGGGACCTTTCGGTGCCGGGGGTTTCTGGTGTCTGTATCAGGTTGTCGCTATTTCACCTGCTTGTCCACGCAAAAGCCCCCGGACGGTACCACGACCACCAGGATTAGCTTGACTAGGACGATTACAGCAGTGAAGTTCATAAAATCGACAGTTTGCTCTGAATAGAGTTGAACAATATGTGTAGAATCTACCGCACGTTTAAAACCGGTTGCAACTACTTATTGCAAATTGTTGGCATAAATCCAACTTTCACGGCAACCAAAAACAATGAAAACGGCGAGAGTGGTATGACGAAAGCAAAGTGGGGTTCTTTGGGGCTATCGCTGCTGGTAATTGTGGCTTTGATCCTCTGGTTGACGACCGGAGAGGTCAAAGTAGCGAGCAACGATGCGCCGGAAACGCCCGAACAGCAGGAGAAAGAGCCTACTCAGGTCGAAGTGGAAATCCTGAAAGCGGAGCTCTACCAGCCCTCGATAAAATTACAGGGGCAAATCGAACCTTGGCAGAAGGTCATGGTAAGTGCACGCACGGCGGGAACGGTTGAGCGCTTGCAGGCCAACCTGGGGCAGCAGGTAAAAGCAGGTGATCCTCTGTTGAAGCTCTCCACCGATGGCCGTGATTCTATCGTAGCCAGCTGGCAGGCACGCATACGTAAGCTGAACGCCGATTTATCTGCGGCTCGTAAGCTGAAAGCCCGAAACCTGGTGGCGGAGAAGGAAATATTGAGTCTGGAGAGCGAGCTTGCGGCGGCGCGGGCGGAGCTGACGGCGGCACAGCTGACTCTGCAGCACCTGAACCCTGTGGCGCCGTTTGATGGGGTGGTCAACCGCCGCGAAGTGGATCCCGGAACGCTGGTGAAAGTAGGCACGCCCTTGCTGGAACTGGTGCAGATTGATCGGCTGAAAGCCACAGGCCAGGTGTCTCAACAAACGGTGAAAGACGTTCAGCCCGGGCAGGCGGTTGAGGTCATATTACTGGATGACACCCGTCTGGCTGGCGTGGTCAGCTTTGTCGCCAGTGCTGCTGATACCGCCACTCGCAGCTTTGCGGTAGAAGTGGTGGTCGAAAATCCAGAGCGTAAGCGCGCGGCGGGCGGCACGGCAACGCTCAATGTGCGGTTGCCTGAGCAACAGGCCATGTTCATTTCGCCCGCGTATCTCAGCCTCAATGATGATGGGCGCCCCGGCGTGAAGTATGTTGATTCGAGCAATCAGGTGGTGTTCGAAACGGTCAAATTACTCAGCATTTCCACCGATGGAGCCTGGGTAACCGGCTTGCCCGACGAAATACTACTGATCACTCGCGGAGCCGGATTTGTGGTCGCCGGTGAGGTGGTGAATCCGGTTGATCGTTCCGACAAGCGGGGCTGATGATTGTGAGAACCCTTATCGCAGCTGCCATGGACAGAAGCCGGACCACTTTGCTGGCATTCGTGTTTCTCCTGATCGGTGGAATGATTGCTTATCAAGTGATTCCCAAGGAATCGAGCCCAGATATCGCCATTCCAATAATCTACGTTGCCATGTCGCTGGATGGCATCAGCCCGGAAGATGCCGAGCGTTTGCTTGTCCGCCCCATGGAGCAGGAGTTACGTTCGCTCGAAGGCATCAAGGAGATGCGGGGGAATGCCTCTGAAGGGCATGCGTCCGTTATGTTGGAATTTGATGCCGGGTTTGATGCTGACAAAGCCCTGCAAGATGTGCGGGAGAAGGTCGATACCGCGCGTAGCAAGCTGCCTCAAGAAGCCGATGAGCCTCGGGTGCATGAAATCAATATCTCGCTGTTTCCGGTACTTTCTATTGGTCTCTCGGGCCCCCTGTCAGAGCGTGAGTTGATCACGATCGCCCGGCGTTTTCAGGATGCCATAGAGGCGGTTCCGGAAGTATTGGAAGTGGATATTGGCGGCGACCGGGAAGACCTGCTGGAAATCGTGGTCGATCCGCAGGTACTTGAAAGCTACGGCATCGATTTCAACCAACTCGCATCGATGGTGAGCCGAAACAACCGGTTGGTGGCCGCCGGTTCCCTGGACACCGGTAACGGGCGCATGTCCTTGAAGGTGCCCGGTGTTATTGAATCCATTGAAGATGTGATGGCGATGCCCATCAAGGTGGATGGCGACACCGTTGTTACCTTCGGTGATGTCGCCATGTTGCAGCGCACGTTTAAAGATCCGACCGGATTTGCGCGCATCAACAATGAACCTGCTTTGGTGCTGGAGGTGTCGAAACGATCCGGCGCAAACATTATCGCCACCATCGACAAGGTGCGGTCTCTGGTTGAGCAGGTGAAACCCCAGTTGCCCGAAGCACTGGAAATTCGCTACATCATGGATCAGTCGGAAGAAGTTCAGGATATCCTCTCTGACTTGCTCAACAATGTAATGACCGCGATTGTGCTGGTGTTGATTGTGGTGATTGCAGCCATGGGCGCGCGCTCGGCCCTGTTGGTCGGGCTAACCATTCCGGGGGCATTCCTGACCGGTATTCTGGTGATCTGGAGTATGGGCTTAACGCTCAACATCGTGGTGTTGTTCAGTCTCATTCTGGTGGCCGGAATGTTGGTAGACGGCGCCATTGTGGTATCGGAACTGGCAGATCGCAATTTGACCGATGGCCAGCCGGTCAAAACCGCTTGGGTTGATGCCGCATCGCGGATGGCATGGCCCGTGATCGCTTCGACGGCAACCACTTTGGCGGTGTTTGTGCCCCTGCTGTTTTGGCCGGGCGTGGTGGGCGAGTTCATGAAGTTCCTGCCGATGACCGTACTGATCTGTCTCATAGCCTCACTGGCCATGGCGCTCGTGTTCCTACCGGTTATGGGTGGTGTCAGTGGTGGCCGGCGCGTTCATGAAGATGCGGTCGAGGGGCGGATCATGAAAGCCTATCGCAACACCTTGGGGAGCATTCTAAGGCGCCCCGGACTCACCCTGACCGGGGCCCTTGTACTTATCGTTTTGATCTATGCCGCCTATGGCCGCTTCAATCATGGTGTCGATTTCTTTCCGAGTGTAGAGCCGGATTCGGCACAGGTTCAGGTTCGTGCCCGGGGCGATCTTTCGGTCCTTGAGCGCGATGCCATTGTTCGTGAAGTAGAGCGCCATTTGCAGAACATGCCAGAAGTAAAAGCTCTTTACGCCCGCTCTATGCTGGCCACCGGCAACAATATGGCGCCGGATGTTATCGGTGTTTTGCAGTTCCAGTTCACCGATTGGCATACGCGCCGGCCGGCCACGGAAATATTGGAAGATTTCCGTGCACGAACCGCAGGCATCCCCGGTATAGAGCTGGAGTTCCGAAAACAGGAAGGTGGCCCGGCAGACGGGAAACCTGTTGAGCTGTTGGTCAGCAGTCTGGATTCCGGGCAGCTTGATGCCTACGTGGATGAAATTGAACAGACCATGCAGCGTATCGGCGGCTTTATCGATATTGAAGATGATCGCAGTTTGCCGGGCATTGAATGGCGCCTGCAGGTAAATCGCGAGGCTGCCGCTCGTTTTGGGACCGATGTACTGAGCATCGGTAGCGCCGTGCGTTTGGTGACCAACGGGATGGTTCTGGCTACTTATCGGCCCGAGGATGTTCGGGATGAAGTCGATATTGCGGTGCGGGTACCGAATAACTGGCGTGAGCTTGAGCACCTACAGCGGCAGACCATTAATACGCCTCGGGGGCAGGTACCATTGTCGGAATTCGTGACTTTGGAGCCGGGTGACAAAACCGGCAGTATCGTGCGTGTGGATGGTCAGCGTACCGTCACCATTAAATCTGATGTGGCGCCGGGCCGGCGCATGGACGAGCTGCTCAAGGCCTTGCAAGAACAAATGCCGGAACCACCGGAAGGCGTCACGCTGCGCTTCGGTGGCGAAAATGAAGACCAGCAACAAGCCTCTAGCTTCCTGATGAGCGCGTTTTTGGTGGCGATTGGCATGATGGTGCTTATCCTGCTCACTCAATTCAATTCCATGTACCAGACGTTGCTTATCCTTTCCGCCATTGTGCTTTCGACTGCGGGAGTACTCCTTGGCCTGCTGCTGAACGGTCAGGCGTTCGGCATCGTTATGGTGGGCATGGGTATTATTGCGTTGGCAGGTATTGTGGTGAACAACAACATCATCCTGATCGATACCTACAATCAGATGAAGCGAGAAGGCATGGAAGCGTTCGAGGCGGCACTCGAAACCGGCTGTTTGCGTTTCCGCCCGGTGCTTTTGACCGCCACCACCACGATTCTTGGCCTGATGCCAATGGTGCTGGGCGTTAACGTGAACTTGCTGGAGCCGTCGTTAGGATTGGGGGCGCCGTCCACTCAGTGGTGGACTCAGTTATCCAGCGCAATCGCCGGTGGCTTGGCGTTTGCCACCTTGCTTACCTTACTGCTGACCCCAGCTTTGCTGGTGCTGGGGGAGAACGCCGGTCAGCGTTTTCGGCTGCTGACCGGCCGCTCCGGCTAAAGCCGGACTCAGTGTTGTAAGCGCTGGGCAATGGCCTGGGCTTTGCCGGCCATTGCCTCGAGTTCCGGAACAGCCCGCAGGTTGTCTTCTGCCGCTTTGGACATTTTTTCGGAAATCTCGGCCACTTCCGTAACGTTTCGATTGATATCCTCACTGACGCTGGTTTGCTCTTCAGCAGCTGTCGCAACCTGAGTGGTCGCGTCATTTACGCTGAGCATGCGCTGATTGATAACTGCCAGCGTTTGCCTGACGGCATCCACGGAGTCGCTGCTCTCTCTGGCGACAATCCCGGAGGCCTCCATATACTCTGTGGCATCTTTAGATCCAGACTGAATATTGGCGATAATGCCGTCAATTTCCACCGTAGACGCCTGTGTTTTTGCTGCCAAATTGCGCACTTCGTCAGCCACAACGGCAAAACCTCTTCCCGCCTCTCCGGCTCGTGCCGCCTCAATCGCGGCATTCAATGCCAACAGGTTGGTTTGGTCTGCAATCTCGCGAATAACCTGCATAACATTGCCTACCTGCTCACCGCTTTTCGCCAGTTGCGCTACGGTTTCGGTAGAGCTTTGGATTTGGTCTGTCAGGCGATTCATGCTGCTGACGGCAATGTTGATCTGATCGTCGGCATGACGGGTCTGATTGGTGGTTTCATCAACCTGACCGGCCACAGAGGCCGCGTGGCGAGCGACGTCCTGCGCCGTCGCAGACATTTCGTTCATGGCGGTGGCGATCTGGTCGATACGCTGGTGTGCTTGATCTGACTGGTTCGAAACGGCATCGGCACTGGTGCGGATCATTGCGCCGGTATCAGCCAATTGTGTGGCATTCTGCTTCATCAGTTCGCCGGTATCGGTCAGGAAACGATGCAGAACCCGCGCCGTATCTGCCAGTTTGCCCAGTTCGTCCCGACGCTCAAGGGTAACCGGGTCGGACAGATCGCCTGCGCCAATTTTGGATAGCTTGCCAACGAGCTCCCGAGTAGGGCGTATCACCGAGCGAATCAATGCAATCAAGCAGGCGAGGGTGCCCAGAATGATAGCGCCAAGCAACAGACTGCCCATAAACCATGTGTCGGACCTGGCATCTTGGCGCAACTCAGCCGAGCGTGAAACGGCAACATCCCGGATTTGCGTGACCGCGCCCTCAATCATCCGGCTCGGCTCCCGGTCGATGCCGGCCACTGCCTGATCGCCTGCGGTGTGGTCGAAATTTGCGGCTTCAAATCGCATGAAGCCTTCGCGATAGGCGCGTCCCATGGTTTCATGAGACGCTTGGAATCGGCGCATCAGCGCTTTTGCTTTGGCATCCGTCAGCGTCGGGATCAATTGATCAAGCTGGTGCTGAATGTTTGCTTCCGTACTCTGAAACCTATTCCAGTACTTTTCACGCTGCGCCGGATCCGTTCCCCGAATCAATACGTTCTTCCATTCCTGAACCTGTGTTTTGAAATCGCTCAGGATGTCCTGAGCCTGTATGGCCTGAACCATTTGAGCGCTAACCAGATGATCGTAATGCGCTTGGACTTTCAAAGAACTGTTGAAATACATGGCCGCCATGGCTGCAATCAGCAGGTTGGCCAGCGAAACGACGGTGAGAATGCGGTTCAGGATACTTTTGGTGTACCACTGCATTGGAGGTAATCCTGTTTCATGTGGGGGTTGAACGGTATGATTCGGTCGTACGGAGCGGTCAGGAGAACCCTGCCGCAGATAGCTTCCTATTATCGGCCATTCGTGAAAATGCTGAACCCCCTTTTTGAAATTTATTCTGACCAGTGGCTACTGGCCGTGCACAAGCCATCCGGGCTGTTGGTGCACCGAAGCCCTATCGACAAGCACGAAACCGAGTTTGCCTTGCAATACGCACGGGAGCTGAACGGCGGCCAGCATGTGTATCCGATTCATCGGCTGGACCGACCCACGTCAGGCGTGCTGCTATTCGCTCGTGACCCGGATACGGCCCGGCTCATGGGGCAGGCGATGATGGCCGGCGAGGTGTCGAAAACCTATCAGGCGGTGGTGCGTGGCTGGACACCAGAATCCGGAGTGATTGATCATCCCCTGAAGGAGGAACCGGAAGATCGGCGATTGAAAGGGCTGGAACAGCCGGTTCGAGAAGCGCTGACTCACTACCGGAGATTGGCAACCACCGACTTGCCGGTCGAAATCGAGCGCTACCCCACCAGCCGCTATAGCTGGGTAGAGCTATACCCGAAAACCGGAAGGAAGCATCAGCTGCGCCGGCATATGAAGCACATTAATCATCCGATTATTGGCGATGCTAATCACGGTAGGGGGCGGCACAACCGGTACTTTGCCGAAAGGTTCGGGCAAGGTCGGCTATTATTGGCTGCAACGGAGCTGCACTTTAAGCATCCGGTGACAAACGAGGCAATGGTCCTGAAAACACCGCCGGAACAGAGCTTTCAGGACGTATTGACGCTCTTCCCCACCACTTAGCGTAAAGTGGGGAATCCGTGTTCCGCCTCCAAAGCGTAAGCCAGTTCGAGCAATGTGCGCTCGTCGCCGTGCTTGGCCATAAACTGCACTGATATCGGAAGATTGGTGTCGGTTAAACCCATCGGTACTGAAATGGCAGGAGCTCCGGTGGCATTGGCCAAAGGCGTGAAGTTGGAATACTGCGTCAGTCGCTCGAACAGGGTATCGAAAGGTACCGTCGGGCTAAGGTGGCCCAGAGGTGGCGTGGTGTGGGCGAGCACTGGCGTTAATACTGCGTCATAACCGGTCATCTCGCGTGCGTAATCGTGCCAGGAGCGCTTCAGACGCCAAATGGCACCAGGCAGTTTCCAGAGATTCTTACGGGTTCTGAGATCCAGGCCGTGGGTCAGGCCATTCACTCTGCGTTTATCAAAGTCGGGATGAAGCATTTTGTGTCCCTTAAGCTTCATGCCAAAGGCGAGCATACCCCAGTAAAGAGCAAAATCGTCCGGGAAGGACTTCGCGACGGGAACGCTCATGGGTTCAACGATATGCCCAGCCTGTTCCAGTAATTTGGCCGTTTTCTCAACCGTCGCCCGGGTGTCTGCATCTGTTGGATGGCCGTTAATGGAGTCCAGTACCAGGCCTATCCGCAGCCGTTTTTCGCTCGGCCCCCGCACATGGCCAACCTGCGGCAATTTCTGGTTGTAGAAATAGTGCTCTGCATGGGCGTAAAAGGCGGCGCTGTCGCGAACCGACCGCGTGACTACGCCGTCACTGACAATATCGACGGGCATGCTTTTCGCCGCTTCGTTCGGGATTACCCGACCTCGAGTGGGTTTGAGCCCGATCAGGCCGCAGCAGGCGGCGGGAATGCGAATTGAGCCGCCGCCATCGTTAGCGTGGGCAATTGGCACCACTCCAGCAGCGACCATTGCTGCGGAGCCGCCTGAGGATGCGCCGCTGGAGTAGGCAAGATTCCATGGGTTCCGGGTTGGCTCACCATTGGCAAATTCGGTGGAGGCATTGAAGCCGAATTCCGGCAGTGTGCTCTTGCCGAGGCAAATATAACCCTGTGCCATCATCTGTTCGACAAATGGACTGGTGGCCTTTGCCGGGCTGAGCGGCACAGCTTCGGAGCCGTGTCCGCTGGGTAAACCTTTTACATCGACATTGTCTTTAATGAACGTGGGAACACCTGCGAAGGGGGACTCAAGCGCACTTGCCAGTTCGGCGTGCGCCTGTGCCTGCTCGTAGTTGTCTGTGGCCACGCCGTTGAGAACGGCCTGAGCCTGCCTGGATCTTGCAATCGCTGCTTCGGTGACCTCGACGGCCGATACGTCGCCACGGCGAATTCGTTCGGCAAGATCGGTGGCATCGGACGAGCCGAGCGCATCATCCTGAAAACAATGAAAAGAGGCAGGCTGCTTGTGGTCCATTCCATACTCCGGATCAATCGATTGGAGCTAAACCATAACGCAGCTTGAAACGTGACGACATATCATTTCAGGTATGTCGCCACGATCCGTAGGGGGAGTTTTTGACAGTTGGGACCTGGGCGGCTTTTTAGTGGTTAAGACGCCTTCTTTCTGGCTTCCTTAATCACGTCGTAGGCGTGGCTGATTTCTCGTGTGCGTTCTTCGGCCATTTCGCGCATGCTCTCGGGCAGGCCCTTGCCGGCCAGTTTGTCCGGGTGGTTCTCACTCATCAACTTTCGATAAGCCCGTTTGACTTCGGCATCCGAGGCGCTTTGCGAAACGCCGAGCACTTTGTACGCATCATCCAGTTGCTGGCCAGTAGAATAGTTCGAGCTGCTGCCGGTTTGACCTGCGTGTGCGCCCCTCAACATGGCTTCGAGCTGGTCTACCTGGCTTTCCGGCAATCCCAGCCCTCGGGCAATACGAAGCAGCATTTCATGTTCCGCGGGATGCACCTGACCATCGGCCGCGACTGCGGATACCTGAATCTGAAGAAACATCTGGAGCAGGGCGGGCTGGCGGCCCGAAGCCGCCAGAAACTTCTGAAGCGCTGCGTCTAAATCAAAATCTGGCTGCTTGCCGCGGTTAAACGCCGCTTTGGCGATAGCTTTTTGTTCTTCGTTTAGACGGAAACGAACGAACATGGTTTCCGCCATCTGGATTTCGTCGCGGCTGACCACACCGTCGGCTTTACACAAGGCACCCATTACCGAGAATGCCGATTCTATGAAATTCTGCTGAATGTGCTGCAGCCCGCCGACCAGCTTGCTTTTCAGACGCTGAAACAGGAAAGCGCCAATAGCCGCGCCAATCAAAAAGCCGGGAAAGCGGCCAAAGGCGTAACCGATCAGGCCACCAAAGATCATTGCAAACAGCATTCAGGATTCCTTTAGGTCATTATCAATAGCTGAAATATACGGGTTTTTTGCCTCGACTTCATGAACAGGCTTTCATTCATCGGCTGCCCTGATTCGTGACAACGCTATTGCAACCAGGCCGCCAGTAAGCCTGCGGCGAGAGAGAGCATCATAGGGACGGCGACCAGAAGCCCAACGTGGCGATTGCCAATGGCCCAGGCAATACCCGACTTCACCAGATTGTTGACTGAGGCGGCAACAACGATCCCCAGTACGGCCGCCTCCATCGCGAGGCCGTTGTTAGACATACGAGTGAGCGACAAAGTAATGGCATCGACATCGGCAATGCCGGAGGTGGCGGCGAGGGCATAGATGCCGGCATCGCCGAAGGTATTTTTAAGAAACTCACCGAGCAGCAAAATCGCTGTAAGCAATACGCCGAATACCGCTGCGGACGCGAGATCCAGGGGGTTCTGAGACAAGATTGGTTGGCTCACCGATTTATGCCGGATATTGCTGCGCCAGATATAGAGCGCAGGGCCGTATAAAAACACGGTCATAACCAGTACGGGCATAACAAGGTCAGGTAACAGCGCCGGATTGATGATCAGACAATAAACCAGAATGCGCGGAAACATGGTGCCACAGGCAATCAGGATGCCGGCGGCGAACTGAGGGTTGAGCACGGGGTTTTGTTTCGACTGGCGCGCAAAATGCAGCGTTAGCGCGGTTGACGAACTGAGGCCGGCGAAAAGGCTGGTGAACAATATACCTTTCTGGGTGCCCGCCACGCGGATGGCAAAATAGCCGACGAAGGAGATAGAGGCGATCATCACGACCATCCACCAGATTTCTCTGGGGTTAAGCACCCCACCGGGCCCCATTCGCTCGTCGGGCAGCAGAGGCAGCATGACCACAGAAATGAGCAATAGCTTCAGTGCTGCATCCAGCTCATGTGCCTGCAGTTTTCTAACCCAATTATGAATTTCCTGTTTGTTATCCAAAATAAGCGCGGTGACAACCGCAGCGGCCGTAGCGATCACCGGGTCAATGGCAACGGCGACGGCACCAAAGCAGAAGGTCAGAAGCATGCCGATCAGGCCGGTGATGCTGAAATTCCGAATGTGTGTCAGTCGCTCCCGGTAGGCAACCAGCCCGATGGCTGCGACGCAAAAAAGCAGCGCCGGGAAGGCCCAAACGGTCATTTCGGTGGCCAGGACGGCTGACAAACCGCCAAGAAAACCCACCAGTGAGAAGGTTCGGATGCCGGCAATGCGTTCGCCGGCCTTTTGTTCTCTGGCCCCCCAGCCTCGTTCAAGGCCAACGATGGCTCCAAGCAGTAACGATAAGGCTAGGTGGATGGCGGTTTGGTTCGAGGCAATAAACTGGCTTGCAACATCGTCCATGCAGTTTCCCGTAAATAATGAGCCGGTATGTTTCAGTGTAGAAAATTACAACGCAGGGAGCACCTTTGGTGTGCGTGGTTGTGGGGTTTGTTACTTTTTTAGGCAGTTTCTGGTAAGCTTCGCGCCCCAAATCTGTAGTTATCTGCCTTCCCTGGATTTTCAGCGCGCTCTCGTAGCTGAGCATGTAACTGTTTCTTTTTTCTCTGTGTAACTGGATATCCCCAACCATGGTGAATTCTCTCAAACAAGATTGGTTCTCGAACATTCGAGGTGATTTGCTGTCCGGCATCGTGGTGGCTCTGGCCCTGATACCCGAGGCCATCGCTTTCTCGATCATCGCGGGTGTTGATCCCAAGATCGGGCTTTATGCGTCATTCTGTATCGCCGTTATTATCGCGTTTGTGGGTGGCCGACCCGGCATGATTTCGGCGGCGACCGGTGCTATGGCACTGCTGATGGTGACCTTGGTAAAAGAGCATGGTCTTCAGTACTTGTTGGCAGCGACGCTTCTGACCGGTGTGTTTCAGATAGCCGCCGGCTACCTGAAGCTAGGCAGTTTAATGCGCTTTGTGTCGCGCTCGGTGGTGACGGGGTTTGTGAACGCACTGGCCATTTTGATCTTCATGGCCCAGTTGCCGGAGCTGACCAATGTAACCTGGCATGTGTATGCCATGACAGCTACCGGGCTGGGCATTATTTACCTGTTCCCCTATGTGCCTAAGGTGGGCAAGCTGATCCCGTCTCCTCTGGTTTGCATTATCTCCATGACCGCTGTGGCCATGTTTCTGAATCTGGACATCCGCACGGTCGGCGATATGGGTGAACTACCGGATACCCTTCCGATTTTCTTGTGGCCCGATGTGCCCTTCAACCTTGAAACACTGATGATCATTCTGCCGTATTCTGCCGGGTTGGCGGTGGTAGGTTTGCTGGAATCCATGATGACGGCAACCATCGTGGATGATCTGACGGATACCACCAGTGACCGAAACCGCGAATGCAAAGGGCAGGGTATCGCCAATATCGGCTCTGGTCTGCTCGGTGGTATGGCGGGGTGTGCCATGATTGGCCAGTCTGTCATCAACATTAAATCGGGTGGCCGCGGCCGTCTATCGACGCTGACGGCGGGTGTGTTTTTGCTGGTGATGGTGTTGGTGCTTGATGAGTGGCTGGTGCAGATTCCGATGGCCGCGCTGGTTGCCGTTATGATCATGGTGTCTATTGGTACGTTCAGCTGGACCTCCGTTCGGGATCTGAAGAATCACCCGCTTTCGACTAACATCGTGATGGTGGTAACGGTCGTGGTTGTGGTTGCTACTCACAACCTGGCATTTGGAGTGCTGGCGGGCGTGCTGTTGGCGTCCTTGTTCTTCGCCAACAAAGTCGGCCATTACATGGCAGTGACGTCCGAGCTGGACGAAGCAACCAATACCCGCCGTTATACGGTAACCGGCCAGGTGTTCTTCAGTTCGTCAGAAAAGTTCACGGCTTCCTTTGACTTCAAAGAAGCGGTTGATAATGTGGTAATTGACCTCAGCCGCGCCCATTTTTGGGATATCACTGCCGTGGGCGCCCTGGATAAGGCCGTGATCAAGTTCCGTCGGGAGGGTGCGGATGTCGAGGTGATTGGCCTGAACGAAGCTAGTGCAACGATTGTTGACCGGTTCGGAGTGCACGATAAGCCTGATGCGGTCGATCAGCTGATGGGGCACTGACGTGCCCCGTGTCAACGCAAACGCGGATGGGCAATGCCATAATAACAAACAGATTTCTGATAAAGGCGAGGCAGACATGTTGAGAGTAGTAGCCTGTATTGATGGCTCCCGAGCAGTGCACGCTGTGTGCGATTATTCAGCCTGGGCAAGCCGGCACATGGAAGCACCCTTGATGCTGTTGCACGTGCTGGATGACGAGCGCTATCCGTCAGAGCCGGATTTGGCGGGTAATATCGGCTTGGGGAGTCGTGAGCAGCTTTTGACCGAGCTGGCAGAGCTCGATCGCAAACGCTCCAAGTTGGCGCTTGAGCACGGGCATCACATGCTCGACGAGGCTGAAAGCCGGATTACTGCCTCAGGTAGTGGCGAAGTGGTGAAACGTCAGCGCCACGGCAACCTGGCCGAATCTCTGGTGGCCTTGGAGCAAGACACCCGTTTGTTTGTGATGGGGGTGCACGGTGAGAGCAGCTCAGACAGTAATCTGCACATCGGTAGCCAGCTTGAGACTGTGATCCGCAGTGTGCAGCGACCGATCCTGCTGGTGCCTGATGAGTTTTCTGAGCCAAAAACCGCCATGCTCGCGTTTGACGGCAGTGCAACTGCTTTCAAAGGGGTGGAGATGCTGGCGGCCAGCCCGGTTCTGAAGGGCATACCACTACACTTGGTGATGGTGGGTGCTGACAACGCTGAAAACTGGGAGCAGTTGAAAAAGGCGGAAACCATGCTGTCCGGATTGGATGTGGAAATTACCCTGGCCATTCGGCAGGGCGATGTGGAGCCCACATTGAATGCGTATCAGCAGGAGCTGGGTATTGATATGCTGGTTATGGGCGCTTACGGCCATTCGCGTATTCGTCAGTTCCTGGTTGGCAGTACCACCACTACAATGCTGAAATCCGCAACCAAGCCGTTGGTCATTCTTCGCTAATCAGGAACGTCCGTCATGCCCGACAAGCTACAGACTTCGCTTTTCAAGTTATTGAGTTTGTGGCTTCTGTTGGGGGTGTTGACGGGGTGTGCCACGGCACTTGAACCGCTCGAGCATGACCAGACTCTGGCACACGAGGCAGTGGCTGATTCGTTCTTTACTCAGCAGGCGGAAAAACATCTATCCGACAATCAGCCGGATACAGGGTTTCTGCTCCTCAATACAGGCCGCGATGCGTTTCTCGTGCGTGCGGCTCTCATTGAATCTGCCAGCCAATCTATTGATGCCCAATACTACATCTGGAATG
This sequence comes from Marinobacter litoralis, assembly GCF_016427555.1. Classification (GTDB taxonomy): domain Bacteria; phylum Pseudomonadota; class Gammaproteobacteria; order Pseudomonadales; family Oleiphilaceae; genus Marinobacter; species Marinobacter litoralis_A. The sequence continues at coordinate 130,464 of NZ_JAELVS010000005.1, read as the reverse complement.
ACGACAACTCCGGTCGTTACCTTGCTGGCCGTTTGCTGGCAGCGGCAGAACGTGGTGTTAATGTCCGGTTGTTGCTGGACGACATCAACGTGGCCGGTAAGGAATCGTTGTTTGCCGTACTGAACGGTCATCCTAAAATTCGCGTTCGCATCTTCAATCCGGCTCGCTCCCGCAGCGGTATTGGCCGTTTCTTATCATTGATTCTCGATTTCGACCGCATTAACCGGCGCATGCACAACAAAACGTTTGTGGCGGATGGCTATGCCGGCATTGCCGGAGGCCGAAATATCGGTGACGAGTATTTTGATGAGCATTCTGAGCTGAATTTTCGGGACCGTGACGTCATGGCACTGGGACCGTTAGTTGGCGATATGACCGACAATTTCGAAGCCTATTGGAATAGTCAGTGGTCGTACCCGCTTGAACATATCTACCAGCCGCAACCTCCGGAACTGGCCGCCAGCGCCCGGTCACGCTTGATCAACGAAACGGCGCAGGCTCAGTCATTTAAAGCGATACCACCTCAAGGGCATGAGGCTGGAGACACTTTGCTGGAGGAGCACTTTGCCAACTTGATTCAAGCACCGGCCAAACTGGTGTATGACCTGCCACCGAAAGACCCGGAAGCTCCCACAGATACGCCGAAACTCACAGCGCAGGCTCTCTACGGATTGGTTTCTCAGGCCGAGACAGAAATTTTGGTGGAATCGGCGTATTTTGTATTGGCTGATGAGCAGCTCAACGATTTGCGCGAGGTGGTGAAGCCGGGGCTTTCGATGCGCGCGATTACCAACTCGCTGGCGTCGAACGATTTGGTGACCAATCATTCGGCCTACGCCCGGTGGCGCGAAGAAATGCTTGAAAGCGGCATCGAGCTATACGAACTTCGCCCTGATGCAAAAGGCTGTAAAGCGTGGGTCCTTAATGAAGCGGCCTGTGATAACGGCGCCGTCAGTCTCCATTCCAAAGCCGTTGTATTTGACCAGCGTACTTTGTTTGTAGGCTCGCTCAATGTAAATCTTCGCTCAATCTATCTGAACGGTGAAACGGTGCTGATCATTCAGAGCCCGGAAATGGCTAAAGCCGTATCTGACGATATCCGTCATTCCATGACACCCGGAAACAGCTGGCATGTGACACTGGATGAGAGTGGCGATTTGTTGTGGCAATCGGCAGATCAACAGGTGCATCAAGAGCCGGATGTTGGTTTCTGGCGCCGGGCGAAATCCCGTTTCTTGTCTTGGCTGCCACTGGAGAAGTATCTATAAGTGTCTTGGGCAGCACGCCTCACCGCAGCGTATTGCTGTGCTACTGTGAATCCGAATTCTGCGTAGGCAGAATTTGGGAGCGAAGGTAATAGTCCATCAATCGATGATAATCCTCTGCCCAACCAGCGTCGAATGGCCGCTTTTCTTCCGGGTTTGGCTGATTAAATAGAGAGTCATCTTCTTGCCAGGGGTAAAACAGACCGGATTTGTCGTTACTGAACGCGCCATACTTATTGATGCTGCGCTTCAGGTTGAATCCCACGTTGCTGACTCCGTGGGGGCTTAGAAGGTTTTCGCCACCCAGAGTAATATAGTCTTGGTCAGACAAGCTGTGATGATAGAGCGTGGGAAAAATATCCCGATGTGACCCGATGCGCAGAGGGTCATACCGATTGGGTACATTTTCAAGAATTGGCTCCGGCACGTGTAACAGAAATGGTACCGCATAGGTGAGGCCGTATTCTGTGGGCTCATGTATGCTCAAGTTTCGGACGCGGTGGTCGCCGGTTACCGCAATAATGGTGTTGTCGCGAAGCGTCGTTGACTGTTTGATGCCCGACATAAATTGACCCAGCGCATCCGAGGCGTACTGGAAAGTTTCAAGCAGTACGCTGGCGTCTTCTCCTTCATATTCGGCCATCGCGGCAAACCGGTCACTGAGCTCCGTCGGCCTGGGCTCGTAGATTTCCGGTACCTGGTACGGTGAATGATTGGTGGTGGTCATTATAAAAAGCAGGGTAGGTTTGTCTGCTTCTTCCAGTACCTTGTTGGCGAACTGGAACATAAAACCATCAGGCACACCCCAGGTTCCTGAGTATTCATCCGCTTCCGGAATGGCTTCGATGATGTCATTTTCATCATAGACGCGGTCGAATCCCTGCCTTGGCAGGTAGCTGGCCAGGTTGCGCCACATGCCATTTCCACCGTACAAAAACGCCACCTCATAGCCCGCCCGCTTGTAAGGTAGAACCGCAGAACTCGGCAATGCGACCGTTTGGGCCGAGGAGTGGCTGATGGTCGCTACGGGGCTATGAAACAGTGTCATAACAATACTGTCGATGGTCCCGGATGTGCCCGCTAAAAAGCGCTTGAACAGAAAGTCGTCCTTGAAATGCGGGCGAAGTCGTCCCAATAAGTCGTTTTCAGGAGGATTGTCTTCCACCAGAACATTCATGCCCATGCCCTCCATCATCGTCACAACCACATGGGGCGGATGCTCTTGGAGGTATTCGTTTTCCGGTGTGTGGTAGACCGGGGTTGGCTGGCCCAGAACTTTCTCCATCTGAGCGGTCAGTTCGGCCTCAGAAACAGGTTCAAAGCGCTGTTGTTCCTTATAATCAGAGGTTGCCCACTCAAGCGCCATGAATACGTTTGGAGTGACCATGTTGAGCGGTTTGTATTGGGAAACGCTGGCGTGGTAACGCTTAAGGGGATGGCTGTCTAGAGTGCCCCGCGCCGTGACAAAAGTGGACAGAAACATGGCGACAACGGCCAGTGCGGTAACGCCCCAGTGCCAGTGCGCTCGTGGGTTAATTCGGCCCAACCGACTGAGGAGGAACCTCCGGGAGAAGAAATAGGCCAGCGCGCCGATCCCCAAAGCCACAAGAGAACCGCGTATGACAGGGTAGTCTTCCCAGATATTGACAAGCACTGCGGTGGAGTCATCTTCCCATAGGCCGAACACAAACAGATCTACATAACTGCCGTAGGTCGTGTAGTAATAGAAATTGCAGATGCAACCAATGACATAGAGAGTGGCTATAGCGGTATGGTAGCCGATCGAAAATCTTAACCAGCGCCGGTAAGCGCCGTGAAATGCCGCGGCAACAAGGCCGCTCAACAAAAGCGGAGAATAGGCAATCGCGGTGACCTTGGCATCAAAACGCCCGCCAACGAAAAAAGCCTGCCAGATATCATCTCCAACCCCTGTTTCTGGCAACACATCCCGTATATGCAAAAAAAACAGGTAGCGTGAAACCAACAGGATGCTGAAGGAAAACAGAAAACATTTGATTAAAAAAATCGACAGCTGACGAAAGCGGGACTGGTATTTCATCTGAGAAATGGCAACACGCGTTAAGAGGAACGGATATCAACAACCGGCTCAATCACAGACTGTTGTATGTTAACGGGCCCGAACAGCAGCGACGTTATGCATAACAAGGACGTACGTCTGAGCCAATCCACAGGATGGCCTATTGTAGCGTGTGAGTTTGTTAGTGAACAATCCTGAGAATTACAGCGATGTCATGAGCAATGAGAGGACTCGAATGGGTTGAGGGCGCGTCTTGATTGCGACATGTGTCTGGTGGTGTGGACCAATGTTTAAGATGCTTTAAGCTGAATTCCCCGCCGCCACGCCGGAGGCCCAGGCCCATTGAAAATTGTGCCCGCCTAAATGCCCGGTTACGTCCACCACCTCTCCGATAAAGTACAGATTGGGCCGGTTCAGAACTGCCATGGTCTTTGACGACAGCTGGCGAGTGTCTACACCGCCCAGCGTGACTTCGGCGGTTCGGTATCCTTCTGTCCCGGCGGGTTTTACCGTCCAGTTTCCCAGTGTATTGGCAACCTGTTCGAGTTCCGGGTTTCGATATTCCTGCAGCGGCCTGCTCCAGCCCTGTAATTCATTGAATGCCTGAGCAAAGCGCTTGGGCAAATGTTGGTTCAGGTACTGGGCGATGGTGGACTGAGGTTTGTGCTTGCGCAACGTAAACAGATCGTCCTGAATGTTTTGCGCTGGCAACAGGTTGATGTGTACCTCGTCGCCGGGTTGCCAATAGCTGGATACCTGCAGCATCGATGGACCACTTAGGCCGCGGTGGGTGACCAGCAACGGTTCCCTAAAATGATGGTTGTGACAATGGGCTTCCACCGGGCAGCTTATCCCAGACAATGGGGATAGTTGTTGCTTCAATTCAGGATGCAGAGTGAAGGGCACCAAGCCTGCTCGAGTGGGCAGTACGCTCAGACCAAATTGTTTGGCGAGCTCGTAGCCAAAGCCGGTTGCGCCCATGGTAGGGATAGAAAGCCCGCCGCAGGCGACCACCAGCGATTCACAACTCAGTGCACCGGAACTGGTATTAAGTTTGTAACCGGTCTCGTTGGGCTGCACCTGCGTGATCGACGTGGCCATACGGATTTCTGCGCCGGCCCAATCGCACTCAGTCAGCAGTACGTTAAGAATGTCTTTCGCACTGGTTTTGCAGAATAGTTGCCCTGGCGCTTTTTCTTCATGTTCGACGCCATGGCGGTCCACCAGCTCGAGAAAATCCTGCGGCGTGTAGCGCTTCAGTGCCGAAATACAGTAATGCGGGTTGTCGGAAAGAAAGTTCGCTGGCGTGCTATTCAGATTGGTGAAATTACAGCGCCCGCCACCCGACATCAGAATCTTCTTGCCGGGTTTGTTGGCGTGGTCCACGACTAGCACCTTACGCCCGCGATAACCGGCAGTGGCGGCACACATCAAGCCGGCAGCGCCTGCGCCGATGATGATAACGTCATAGTGAGATGAAGATACTGCCATTGCCTGCCCGCCACTGATAAAAAACCGGCGGGCAGTATATCAGTCTAAGGGCAGCTTTACGGAGCCTTCCATGAAGAAGGCGGCGTGGCCGGAAATTGCCACACGGTCGCCCCGAAGCTCGCAGTGAAGCCTGCCACCCCGTTTAGAGAGCTGCCTGGCAGTTAAGGACCTTTTGTCCAGTTTCTCAGCCCAGTAGGGGGTGAGCACGCTGTGAATAGAGCCAGTGACCGGGTCTTCGTCGATGCCGACACCCGGAGCAAAATAGCGGCTGACAAAATCACATTGTTCGCCCCTTGCGGTCACGATTAAGCCCTGATTGCCTAGCTGCGTGAGTAATTGAAGGTCAGGGGCTGCTGCCAGGACCTCCTCCTCAGACGCCATCACAATCATGTAATTGGTGTCGTTGGGAACAAAGAACGCTTCGCTCGGTGCTTCTGGCATCGCGGCTTTGATCAATTCAGGGGTGGCGCAGGGCTCGTAGGCGAGGTTGGGGAAGTCCAGCTCAAGAGAGTCATCCGGCCTCCGGGATACTGACAGTGGCCCGGACTTTGACTGAAATCGCACTATGTCGTGTGGCCAGGCCTGCTTATTGAACACCACCCAAGCCGCTGCCAGGGTGGCATGGCCGCACAACGGCACTTCCGATTCGGGCGTAAACCACCGAATGTGAAAGTCAGAGTCTTCCTGTTCCGGTGTTGGTACCAAAAATGCCGTTTCAGAAAGGTTGTTTTCTGCTGCAAGAGCTTGCAACACTGCATCAGGCAGCCAGCGCTCAAGCGGCATCACTGCGGCTGGATTGCCCCCGAAGAGTTTGTTGGTAAAGGCATCGATTTGGTAGATGGGAGTTTGCATGGTTTGGCCTGTCGGTTGCGAGTGCTTTGGGCTTGGTTAAGTGGACTTGGCTTTGTTATGCGGGCGTTGAAATCTGATCCGCCCGCAGTTCCTCTGGATTGAGCAGGCCAGCAGCAATTGCAATGCCAGTTACGTCTGGCAACCGGTCGGCACCCAGTCGCTTCATTACCCGCGCCCGGTAAAGATCGATGGTTTTCACGCTGACCTCCAGCTGTTCCGCGATTTCCCGACTAGTGTAGCCCTGAGCCAGTGGGAGGAACACGTCGCGCTCGCGGCGGGTGAGGGTACTGATCAGGGCTTCCGCATCGTGGCTAACGGCCATTTGGCTCTGTGCCGCAGTCGGGGTTTGCATCGCTTGCTGGATGCTGTCCAATAACAACTGTTCATTGAACGGTTTCTCGATAAAATCGAACGCTCCGGATTTGAAAGCCCGGACAACAATGGGTACGTCGGCGTGACCGGAGACGAAGATAATCGGAACGTCTATGTCTCGTTTTTGCAGTTCTTCCTGAACATTCAGGCCGCCGAGCCCGGGCATGCGGATATCCAGCACCACACAGTCGGGGCGTTTTTCGTTGACTTCGTTAAGAAACTGCCGGCCATCGCTGAATGCCTTTACGTGCAGCCCAACCGACTCAAGCAGCCACTGGGTTGATTCCAGCATGCCTGCATCATCGTCCACGACGAACACAGTGTTGGTGGCAGAGGAAGTGAGTTCAGGCATCGAATGACTCCGGTTTGTGGGTCGGGTTGGTGGTTTGGGTGTTAGGGAAGCGGCAAATCAGCGACAGTCCGCCGGTTTGTGCGGGCACTGCGTCAAGAAATCCACCAAAGCCCTCAATAATAGAACGACTCATGGAAAGCCCCAAGCCAAGTCCTTTGGGTTTGCTGGTGTAGAACGGCTGGAACATTTGTCGAATGCCTTCGTCGTCCAGTCCATGGCCTTCGTCAGTCACTACAATCAGCGTTTCATTGTGCGCGTTGACCCGTGTGCTGACCAGAATGCGTGACGATCTGGCCTCTGCCGGTTTACCGCAGGCCTCAACGTTCGCTTCTATGCCATTTCGAATCAGATTAATCAGCACTTGTTCCAGCAATATGGGATCGGCAGTAACAACCGGGTTTTCATCGGCAAGCTGCCTCAGTATTTTTACTCCGTGTTTATCTGCCTCCCACTGGCACAGTCGGGAAACATCCGAGATAACCGTGTTGAGGGCTACGGGGCCCATGCTTTTTTTGCCTTTGCGCAAAAACGCACGAAGCCGCTTGATGACCTCGGAAGCGCGATTCGCGTGGTGAATGATTTTCTGGAGGCCATCATCGACTTTCGATAATTGTTCCGGATGCTGCTCGCGGTTTTTCAGAAATCGCTGGCTGGCGCTGGCGAAGTTCACAATGGAGGCCAGTGGTTGATTCATTTCATGAGCAATACTGGAAGCCAGTTCGCCAAGTGTGGCCAGCCTCGCGGTGTGAGCCAGTTCGTCGGCCAGCAGGCGGTTCTGTTCCTCCGATTCTATTCGGGCAGTGATGTCCCGGGACACGCTGATCACTTCCACGACGGCACCCGTGTAGGTTTCGCGAATGGCGCGACTGGCAATTTCCAGCCATCTCCGGCCACCGTTCTTATGGGTGATCTCCAGAGTCATGGTGGCGTAGCCGTCGTCGCGGAGTTTTTGGCGGGTGTCGGCGAATAAGGCATCCGTTTGATGCTCTGTAAAAATATCTTCCAGAAGCTGCCCGCGTAATTCTTCGGGCCAATAACCCAACAATCGCCACGATGCTGGCGTAGCGTCAATGAATCGGCCGTCCGGCGCGTGCCGTGAAATCAGATCGGTGGTGTTTTCGGTGATTAGCCGATAGAGGCGGCTTGAGCGGGTCGCTTCTTCCTGGGTGAGAATGTCGGTTGTGGCATCTCGACCGCGAATCAAGACCTGTTGTGTGTCTGCGTCCGGAATGAAGCACCAGAGCAGAATGATGCTACCCATGCGGGATTCAACCTGTTCGATGGCCCGGTTCTGGTTCAGTGCAGACTTTATAAGTGCGGGTGTATTAACGGGCAAGAGCTCAGTGTATTGCGCCGTGTTTGCAGGTCGGAGGGACTGCGCCGCCGGGTTTGCCGATAGCACCTGTGCCTGAGCATCTACAATAAGGGAAGGGCTTGGATCTTGCGGAAGCAATGGTACGAAGCCTTTTGTGCTTGAGGTGTTACTCATGGCTATAGAATATATCCCATAATACGATGGTAGAATTCCTAGCAATATTTCTGTAATCTACCATTTGATCAGTCGAAAGAATAACCAGTCTAACCTTTCCACCGTAGACAGCATAAAAATAACACCAGAATATGAGGACCACACACATGACTTCGATCTTTGATGACGGCCTTGCGCCACGGGACGCGAATTACGCGGTCCAATCGCCCATTGATTTCATCGAACGTACGGCCAGCGTTTATCCGAATTATCCCGCCATTATTCACGGTGCTATTCGCCGGAACTGGGCAGAAACATACGAACGGTGCCTGCGTTTGGCTTCAGCTTTGAAGGGGCGCGGCATTCACCGGGGTGATACGGTTGCTGTCATGTTGCCGAATATCCCGGCAATGGTGGAGTGCCATTTTGCTGTACCGATGATCGGCGCGGTGCTGAACACCCTGAACGTTCGGCTCGATGCTGATGCCATCGGCTTCATGCTGGAACACGGTGAGGCAAAAGTCGTGATTGCGGACCGCGAGTTTGGTCAGGTGATCAAGGATGCCGTCAGTGGACTGAAAAACAAGCCGCTGGTGATCGACGTTGATGATCCCGAATACGGTGAAGGTGTTCAGGTAAGCGATCTGGATTACGAAGCGTTTTTGCAGGAGGGTGATCCCGAGTTTCAGTGGAGCTTCCCGGCGGATGAATGGGACGCGATTTCACTGAATTACACCTCCGGTACTACCGGCAACCCCAAAGGCGTTGTCTATCACCATCGGGGCGCCTACGTTAATGCACTGGGCAACCAGGCGGTCTGGTCTATGGGCATGCACCCTGTGTATCTCTGGACTCTGCCGATGTTCCACTGCAATGGCTGGTGTTTCCCCTGGACGATTACGGCGATGGCAGGGACCCATGTTTGCTTACGCCGGGTTGACCCGGAAAAGATTCTTCAGCTGATTCGCGATCATCAGGTTACCCACATGTGTGGTGCGCCAATCGTGCTGAATGCGCTGTTGAATGCGTCGCCTGAAGCCAAGGCGGGCATCGATCACGAAGTGAAATCCATGACTGCCGGTGCCGCGCCCCCCGCGCAGGTTATCGGTGCCATTGAAGAGCTTGGTATCAAGGTCACTCACGTCTACGGCCTGACCGAAGTGTACGGCCCGGTGACTGTGTGTGCCTGGAAATCCGAGTGGGATGAGCTGCCCTTGGATGAGCGTGCCAAGCTGAAGGCTCGCCAAGGTGTGCGTTATCACACCATGGGCGGCACCATGGTGGGTGACCCGAATACCATGGAGCCGGTACCCAAAGACGGCAAGACCATCGGTGAGATTTTCCTGCGCGGAAACACCGTAATGAAAGGCTACCTGAAAAACCCGACGGCGACGGAAGAAGCATTCCGTGGCGGCTGGTTCCATACCGGTGATCTGGCGGTCTGGCACGAAGACGGCTATCTGGAAATCAAGGATCGCCTGAAAGACATCATCATCTCCGGTGGTGAGAACATTTCCACCATCGAGGTGGAAGACACCCTGTACCGCCACCCCGCAGTAATGGAAGCGGCCGTTGTCGCACGACCGGATGAAAAATGGGGCGAAACACCTTGTGCGTTCGTGACTCTGAAGCCAGAAGCCGGGGATGTTTCTGAAGAAGACATCATCAGCTTCTGCCGGGAGCATCTGGCCCGCTTCAAAGTGCCCAAAACCGTGATTTTCACGGATCTGCCCAAGACCTCGACCGGCAAGATCCAGAAGTTTGTGCTTCGGGATCAGGCGAAAGAGCTGAACTGATCGGGCTATAGGCTGCGCCGCGCGGCGCAGCCCACCTCAACACAAAAACAACATTGATTGGCGCCCGCATGGGAATGCCTGGAGGTAAAGTAATGCAACTATTAAAGAGAAAGAACGGCGAAGAGCAGCCGTATTGGCCGGCTGGCCCCTTCAAACTTCGCCTTCCGTTTGTCCACTACCGGTGGGAGTTTGCGGAGATGGTGCAGGCTTTGATCATGTTCGTGGTCAGCCTTGCCATGATTCCGCTGCTGGAAAAATATCTGGGTGTTCCTTACGACGTTGCCTTGGCCTATGTGGTGATCTGTGGCATCGGTTTCATGCTGCCGGCGTTGCTGGGTGTACCGCTTGTGCCGGGTTGGATTACGCCGGGGATTCCCGTGGTGTTGTTGTTCCTTTCGGATTACGAGCCGGGTCCTGAAGCCATTCAGGCACTGTTTGCATTGCAGTTTTTGGTGTTCCTGATCTTCCTGATTCTGGGTGTGACACGGCTGGGCAGCAAATTGGTGGAGTGGATACCTCGTTCCATGAAAGGCGGCATCATCATTGGTGCAGGTATCGCGGCTCTGATGGGTGAGATTGAAGCAGGCGGACGCCTTGCCAACACTCCGATTTCTCTGATTGTCGGTGGACTGGTGTGTCTGTACCTGATGTTCTCCGTTTCGTTCAAAGGCTTTGTTGATAAAAACGCATTGGCCCGAAAGATCGCCAACTATGGCATGGTGCCGGGGATGATTGTGGCCATTCTGGTGGGCTTTGCCACCGGTGAATACGCGGTGCCAGATGTGCAGTGGGGCATCACCAAACCGGCCTTTGATCAACTTTGGAACTACCTGCCGTTTACGGTCGGCTTTCCGGATATCAATGTCTTCTTGTATGCCATTCCGACGGCTGTGATTGCCTACGTCATCGCTTTCGGTGACATAGTGGTAGGGCAGTCGTTGATGAGCCGAGTGGATCATTTACGGAAAGACGAAGACATCGATAACAGCATTGATCGCGTTCATCTGGTGACCGCACTTCGTAACGGCGGCCACGCATTCTTTGCACCTTACCCAGGCTTGGCTGGCCCAATCTGGACGGCGGTTACCGCAACCATGGCGGAGCGCTATAAATACGGTCGCAATGCGATGGATTCCATCTACAGCGGTGGCGGTACCTTCTGGATCACTGGTTTCATTGCTCTGTTTGTGCTGCCGCTGGTGAGTTTCTTCCAGCCCGTATTGCCCATCGCCTTGTCGTTGACTCTGCTGCTGACCGGGTACATCTGTTTGATGGTCGGCCTGGAGCAGCTGGAGAACAACACTGAGCGCGGCATTGCCGGCACCATGGGCGTGGTGCTCGCGGTATACGGAGCAGGCTGGGGACTGGCGACTGGTGCTGTGCTGTATTTCCTGATCGAGCGCACCCGCCTCCTGGGCTTTACCTCAGACCCGGAAGCTCCCGGCGCTGAAGTAGCCGAAGAACGCTAAATCTGCCGCCGTTGCGATCAACGGCGGCATCAACCCCTGTGTGTCCTTGGGAGGCCTGTGTGCCTCCCTTTTTTATTTGGCCCCATCTGGCGGCTGCAATGTTTTCAAGCCTGTGTGACACTACCGCCCTGAAAATAATGATAAGAAAAGGCATGCCGGTATCAAGGTAGCCTGAATATGGAGGTGTGTAGTATGCGCGTTGGCTTAATTGTCGATTCAGCCTGTGATTTACCCCATGAATTTGCCGCCAAACACGATCTGTTTATCCTGCCGGTAACCGCCATTATTAATGGTGAAACCTATATAGATACCCACGATCCGGCACTGACTCAGCAGTTTTATCAGAGTGGTCTGCTGGAGAAAGGGCACCATGCCGAAACAGAAGCTTTTTCTGTTGAGCAGATACACGATCTGTTCATGGAAAAAATTGTCCCTGAATACGATATCGCCATCTGTGAAACCGTAACCCGCAGCCGTAGCCAGATATATCAGAATGCCAGTGATGCGATGCACACGGTTATGGCAAACTACGAAGTCGCTCGCAAAGCGTCCGGGCGACCGGGCAAGTTTTCGATGCGGGTAATCGACAGCAAGCAAATTTTTGCGGGGCAGGGGCTGTTGGCGGCGCATACGCTAAAACTGATCAAACAGAAAGCCTCCAAGAATGCCTTGAAATACGAAGTCGAAAGGTTTGCCGATAATATCTTCACCTGCGTCATTCCGAGGGATATCCACTACATACGTGAACGTGCCAGACGTCGTGGCGATAAAAGTGTTTCCGCTGTTGCTGCATTTCTGGGTAAGGCTTTGAATCTTACACCCGTGATTTTCGGGCAAGGGGCGGAAGGTAAGCCTGTGGCGAAAACCTTTAATTTCGACGGAGCCGTCGAGAGAGTCATGAATTACGCCATCGCCCGCATTGAAGCCGGGCTGCTAACGCCCTACCTGAGCCTGTCCTGTGGGTTAAGCTGGGATGAAATCGAAGCATTGCCGGGGCTGGATCGCCTGCGCGAGACCTGCGAGCGTAACAATGTAGAGCTGTTGTTATCACAAATGGGCATTACCAGTTCGATCTATGTCGGGCCGGGAAGCATCTGCTTGTGTTTGGCGGCCGAACCCCATGAATTTCAAGACTACCAGTAATAATGGATAAAAACGCCTATGACCAAATCTACGCCTGAACTGGCCGACAAGCTTTTTGAGGCCCACGTTAAGCATGAACTGGCGTCTCTGAAAGGCGCGAAGCTAGGCAAGTTTCTGGATACCGAATTAGATGCTCTGCTTGATCACGCCGGTACCATTACGCTGGCACAGCTTGCCAGTGAAAAGCAGGTAATGGGGGTGATTCGTCGCGTCGTGGTGAACATGGAGCTGGATGCAGGCATTCCGGAGCTGGCCGGTGAAATGGCGGCGAAGGTGACCAATGCACCGGTTCAGGCCAACACCACGTTGGGCGACATACTGTCGCGGGAACAAGCAGCCGCTTTTGTGGAAGAGGCGCTGGAGCTCCGGCAGCAACGGGAACGCTTCATTGCTGAAATTATGGCGCACCCGGTTTATCAGGAGCTGGTCTCTAATGTGGTGTATCACGGTCTGGTCAATTATCTGTACGAAGATAATCTGCTGACCCGTTCCGTGCCGGGTGTCGGCTCGATGATGAAGTTTGGCAAGAAGGTGGCCAACAAGGCTGTGCCGGGATTGGATGAAACCTTCGAGCGGCGCATCAAGGCCTGGTTGTCTGATAGCTTGCCGGGGTTGATTGCCCGGAGTGAACAGTTCCTGCAGAAAGCCCTGACCGACGACGAGCTCCGGGACAGCGTGATGGCCGCCTGGGTTTCACTGGAGGGCGCTACGATCGCCGAACTGAACGACGGTTTAGGTGATGTACGGCTTCAGGAATTTGTTGTCCTGGGTTACGAGTTTTGGCTGAGTTTTCGGAAAACGCCGTATTTCGATGGCTGTGCCGCTGCCGTGGTGGAACATCTTTACGAGAAGTATGGCAGCGTTCCGGTTATGGAATTGTTGCAGGATTTAGGGATTACCCGCGACGTGATCGCGACCGAACTCAAGGAGTTCGCCATGCCTATGGTGGATGTCTTGCGGGCAGAAGGCTATCTGGAAGCTTTGTTGCGGAGACGGCTGGGCGCGTTTTATCGATCCGCAGCGGCCAAGAAATTATTGGTCGAGTGATTGTCGGCCGTTGTTGAGAACCTTAAACGCACAAAAAAGGCCGGAAGACATCCATCTTCCGGCCTTTTTTGTGCGGGTTTCGGCTGAAATCAGCGCTCCAGATACTGAAGCTTGTCGGTTTTGCCGTCCCATTCTTCTGCGTCTGGCAGCGGGTCTTTCTTTTCGGTGATGTTCGGCCACTTACCAGCGAGGTCGGCGTTGATCTCTACGAAAGCTTCCTGGCCAGCCGGCAGTTCGTCTTCCGAGAAAATGGCTTCTGCCGGGCACTCTGGTTCGCACAAAGCACAGTCAATGCACTCGTCCGGGTCGATGACCAGAAAGTTAGGGCCTTCGTAGAAGCAGTCTACCGGACAGACTTCTACGCAGTCGGTGTATTTGCACTTGATGCAGTTATCAGTAACGATAAACGCCATAGTCGGATCCCTGGTTCGTAGAACAATCAATCTCATCAGGAGCTCGGTAAAATCGGCCCCATTCTTAATTTATGCGCGATATTGTAGGGAGCGCCCTTGCCAGCCGCAAGCCTCAGACCGCTATAACCTTATTACTTAGGTCAAGTCAGCGTTTATTCCCGCTAGTTTCTCAGCAACGCCTTGAGTTCGTACAGCTGATTAAGTGCGTCTCTCGGGCTCAGGCCGTCAACATCCAACTTCTGCAGGGCCCGCTCAACATCGCTGGGCTCCATGCTGGCGAACATGTCACTTTGGAATGCGCCGTGGTCTGCGGGGCTGGGGGCGGATGGCGGAGCCTGGACCGGTGCCGGCTCGGATTTCCGGATCTCGGCCGCCGGGGCGGCACTGCCTTCCAGATGCGCTAATTGAGCTTTCGCGTGTTGAATAACGTCTTGCGGTACACCCGCAAGCTTGGCAACTTGAAGCCCGTAACTCTGGCTGGCCGGGCCGTCGTGAACGTTGTGCAGGAATACGATGCTGTCATCGTGTTCGGTTGCTGTCAGGTGCACGTTGACGGCGTGATCCAGGTCTTCGGCCAACTGCGTCAGCTCAAAGTAATGGGTTGCGAACAGGGTGTAGCACCGGATTTCCTTGGCCAGGTGTTCAGCGGTGGCCCAGGCCAGTGACAAACCATCAAAGGTGCTGGTGCCCCGGCCAACTTCGTCCATCAGTACCAGGCTGTGTTCGGTTGCGTTATGCAGGATGTTGGCGGTTTCAGTCATTTCCACCATAAAGGTGGAGCGGCCGCCGGCAATGTCATCCGATGAGCCCATGCGGGTGAAAATGCGGTCCACAGGGCCGAGTACTGCACGGTCTGCGGGCACAAAACTGCCGGTATAGGCGAGCAGTGCAATCAGCGCAGCCTGGCGCATGTAGGTCGATTTACCGCCCATGTTCGGGCCGGTGATGACCAGCATCCGGCGCTTGTCGTCGATCAGCAAGTTGTTTGGTACGAACGGTTCATCTAACAGCTGCTCGACCACCGGGTGGCGGCCCTCCTCGACGGTAAAGCCGGGTTCGTCGGTAAACTCCGGTGCCGTAAAGCGCAAGCTGGTGGCGCGCTCAGCAAAATTGCTCAGTACGTCGAGTTCGGCCAGTGCCTGAGCGGCGTCCTGCAGTGGTGCCAATTGCTCGGCCACGGCTTCCAGTACTTCATCGTACAGGCCCTTTTCCCTCGCCAGCGCGCGGCTCTTGGCACTCAAGGCTTTGTCTTCGAACTCTTTCAGCTCTGGTGTAATAAAGCGCTCGGCATTTTTCAGTGTCTGACGGCGAATATAGTCTGCCGGCGCTTGATCGGACTGGGCACGGCTGATTTCAATGTAGTAACCGTGCACCCGGTTGTAACCCACTTTCAGGGTGCTGATGCCGGTGCGTTCGCGTTCCCGGGTTTCCACGTCGAGCAGGTATTGGCCGGCGTTTTCGCTGATGTTACGCAGCTCGTCCAGTTCGGCATCAAAACCTTCGCGAATCACGCCACCATCGCGAATAACCACCGGTGGGTTCTCGATGATGGAGTGTTCTAACAGGTAAGCCAGTTCGGGGTACTCGCTGACCGTGTTCGCCAGATGCGCAATGTGATCCGATTGCACGGCTTTCAGAGTTTCCTGTAGGTCGGGCAGGGCCTGAAAGGCATCTCGCAGTCGCGCCAGATCGCGCGGCCGCGCGGAACGCAAGGCCACGCGGGCAAGAATACGCTCAATATCGCCGACTCGTTTGAGCAGGTCGTGCGTCGGTTCGTAGTGGAAACCGTCCAGTAATGCCGCAACAGCTTGTTGCCGCTGGCGGACGACATGGATGTCGCGCAGGGGCCGGTTTAGCCATCGGCGCAGTTCCCGGGCACCCATTGGGGTGGCGGTGCGGTCCATAACCCAGGCGAGGGTGTACTGGTGACCGCCCATCAGGTTGGTGTCGATCTCCAGATTCCGGCGGCTGGCCGCATCCAGTATGACGGCTTCTTCCCGGCGTTCGCGGGTCAGTTTCCGAATGTGGGGAAGGGCGGTGCGCTGGGTTTCTCGGGCGTACTGCAGCAAACAGCCGGCGGCGCACACCGCCAGATGCAGGTCTTCGCAGCCAAAGCCGGTCAAGTCCTTCACCTGCAATTGCTGCGTAATGATCCGGTGAGCGGTGTCCATTTCGAACAGCCACGGGCCTTGTCGGCGCACCCCGGTAAAGCCTTCAAGGATTTCGCCGTAGGGGAAATCTTCGCTGATCAGGATTTCCGCTGGGCGCAGGCGCTGAAGTTCGCCTTGCAGTGCTTCGAGGCTATCAAGCTCGGATACGGCAAACCGGCCGCTGGAAATATCCAGTGAGGCAAATCCAAACTGCTCTTTGTGGCTGAAGATGGCTGCGAGCAGGTTGTCTCTGCGGTCTTCCAGAAAGGCTTCGTCGCTCAGGGTGCCGGGGGTAACAATACGGACAACCTGGCGCTCTACTGGCCCTTTGCTGGTAGCCGGATCGCCAATCTGTTCTGCAATGGCAATAGACTGGCCGGCCCGGACCATCCGTGCAATGTAGCCTTCCGCTGCGTGAAACGGCACGCCCGCCATCGGGATGGGGTTGCCGCCGGATTGGCCTCGGGCGGTCAGAGTGATGTCCAGAAGCTCAGCGGCTTTCTTGGCATCGTCATAAAACAGCTCGTAAAAGTCCCCCATGCGGTAGAACACCATCTCGTTCGGATGTTCACCTTTGATTTTGAGGTACTGCTGCATCATTGGAGTGTGCTTGGGGGATTCCTGTTTGGCCGGATTCTTCGCGGATGCCGTCATATGTCCTCGGTAACTAGGGGCAATCGTGTAAAAGGGTGGGATGTTACCACGAGCGCTTGTGGGCTCGAAGTTCCTTTCCGGGAGATTCTGATTAAACGTCGTTTAGCCAGCCGGAGAAACCAGCTCGGGGTGGTTTTCGGTGAGCCGTTGGAGGTCTCCCGGCTCGTCCACGTCGTGCAAATAGTCGCTTTCGTAGCATGTCCAGCCCAGCGCGTTGACTCTATCCCGGGTGATCTGTGCAACGTCCGCTGTGCTCCAGGGGATGTCGGTAAACAGCGTGTCGGAAAAATGCCGCAAGCCAAGCAGCGCATAGCCACCATCCGTGACCGGGCAAAGGCAGCAGTCGTAGCTGTGCAGCGATTGCGCCATCGTTCTGAGCTGATTGGCATCTAGGTCTGGGCAATCAGTACCGATGATCAGCACCGCTTCCTCTTGAGCCAAGCCGTTGCGAGCCGCTGCGGCCATGCGGGCTCCCAAATCGCCTTCCGCCTGCGAGAAAAACGTGCAGCGTTCCGCGCCCGGCAGTTCTCGCCAATAGGGCGCGTCCCGGTCCGGTGTGATGTGCAGTTCAACCGGCCCCACGTTGGCGGCCAAGGCTTGTTGCAATGTTCTCTGGAACAAACGGTCGGCCAGGGTTGCCGCGTTTTCCTCACCCAGTGCGGGAATCAGTCGGGTTTTGGCGAGCCCCGGCCGGGGTTCCTTGGCCATAATCAGGATTCGTACAGGCTTCATCGGTATCGCTCTGCCAGTTGTTGGGCGGGTACACCCCGCCAGTATGCCCACCGAAGTTGCCACATGAGAAGGATCGTCGACCAGCTGCCACGGGTGTCCCATCTTCGGCCGGAGGTAACCACTTTATCCCTGAGGCAAACCGGTGTGCAGAGTTGTTTCAATCGTTTGCTCATCTCGATGTCTTCCATCAAGGGTTGTTGTGGAAATCCGCCGGTTTGATGAAAGAGTTCCCGGCTCATGAACAAGGCCTGGTCGCCGGTTGCGATACCGCTGAGCCTCGAACGCCAGTTCATCAATGCCGCGATCACCGGCAGCATTCTGGAGCGCCCTTTAATCACCACATCGAAGCGCCCCCATGCCGGCTCGCTGGAATTAAATGTACGGGTCAGAAGCTGATCGGCATCGTCCGGTAGCCGGGTGTCGGCATGGAGAAAAAGCAATCGCTCCGAATGGCTGGTGCCCGCGCCGGCGTTCATCTGATTGGCTCGGCCGGCTGGAGCGGTGACCACGTCGAAGCCGGCATTGCGAGCCATTGCTACGGTTTGGTCGGTGCTGCCGCCATCAACTATCACGATTTCCGCTCCCCGTGTTTGCCAGTGGGCTAAGTGCGCCAGCAGGTCGGTTAATACCGCCGCTTCATTCAGCACTGGTACGATGATGGAGAGCTCAGGTTGAACCGAGGAGGTACGTGGCACGTAGATCAATAGCTCCGTAACATTTCCGGGGGCAGTGTTATAAGCGATAACCTTGTTATCTAACCAGATGGAGTCGCACTTGAGAACACCTTTATTTGCGCTGCGTCGCCGGTCAGTGTCGGAGGCGCAATGAGACGGCTGATCATGATGGGGGCCGGGCACGCGCACCTGATTGTCTTGAAATACTGGGTGGCGGCGCCTCTGAAAGACGTGGAGGTGGTGCTGGTTACGCCCTCGCAATGGCAATATTACTCAGGCATGATCCCCGGATGGATTGCCGGCCATTACTCCGTCGAGCAGTGCCGAATTGATGCGTGGTCGCTGGCGCAGAAGGCGGGCGCCAGGATTGTGCTGAACAGTGTCGCGGAGGTGCGGGCGGATCAAAAGCAGATTCGGCTGGCGAACGGCGATCTTCTGGATTACGACTGGCTTTCAATCGACGTCGGTGCGAAAACCGCCCTTGGTAGCCTGCGCGGTTATGCGGGCCCGCTACTTAGCATTAAGCCGTTTGGGCAGTTTCAGCAGCACTGGTCAAGACACCTTGACAGTTCAGGTGCCAGGAGAGCGCATCTGGCGCTGGTTGGTGGTGGCGCGGCGGGGGCCGAGCTGGCGATGGCGGCCGCGCGTGCGGGGCGAACGGGCGCGGCATTAGCAGCGAGAATAAGTTTGGTAACCGGTAGTCAGGGGCTTCTGCCAGACTTTCACCCGCGCATCCGTAAGTTGGCCTACACCAAACTGGCGGCGCTGGGGATACAGATTTTTGAGCAGCGTGCGGAAGCTGCGGGCCATGACCTGGTTCTAACCGATGGCGCGATACTGCGTCCGGATCTGGTTATGGCAGCAACCGGTTCAGAAGCGTTTTCGTTTCTGGCCACAAGCGGGCTGGCGGTGGACGCCCGAGGGTTTGTGTTGGTCAATGAGCATCAGCAAAGCCGCTCCCATCCTGAAGTATTTGCCGCGGGTGATGTCTGCAGTCGTTCGGATCAATCACTAAGCCGGTCGGGTGTGCACGCGGTTCGCGCGGCGCCGGTGCTGGCGGAAAATCTGCGCGCTGCGACAGAATCCGGTGCATTCACGGCCTTTCAGCCGCGAACCCATTCGTTGTACCTTCTTTCTTGTGGCGACAAAACCGCGATCGGCAGTTATGGCCCATTGGCGTTTTCCGGAAGGTGGGTCTGGCGCTTGAAAGACAAAATTGATCGCAGGTTTGTGGGTGGATTCTAGTAGGAGAAAGAGTAATGCAGGCATCGGATCAGGCGCTTCAACACGCTGGCAATGAGTTGGCCAAATTACTGGAGAGTCAGGGGCGAACGATGGCGACCGCCGAGAGTTGCACCGGTGGCTGGGTAGCGAAGGTCCTGACGGATAGAGCGGGGTCGTCAGCGTATTTCATGGCAGGGCTGGTGACCTACAGTAACGACGCCAAGCAGAGCATTCTCGGCGTGGAGGCCTCAGCGCTGGACGAGCATGGCGCTGTAAGTGAAGCGGTGGTCCGTCAGATGGTTTCCGGCGCGATGAAAACGGTCGGCGTTGACGTAGCCGTGGCGACCAGTGGCATCGCAGGTCCGGGAGGAGGCAGTGACGCCAAGCCGGTTGGTACTGTCTGGTTTGCATGGGGGGCCGGGGACGGAAGAACAGAGGCCAGCGTGAAACGCTTTGATGGTGACCGCGACCAGGTGCGACGCCAGGCGGTTTTGTATGCGCTGCAAGGGGTTACAGAGTTTCTCCGGAAGCTGTGATGTTTTTCGCTAGAGCGGGGGTTGGTCTCTGCCAACGCTTATGTTTTAATACTGTTCAAATATACAGGAAAAGCACTGGTTAGCTGTCAGTGCATTCTTTCGAATATCGGTGCTGACCACAAACCTTTTACGGGTCGGCCGCTCAGGTAAACAAGGTGAGGCAATAATGGAAGACAACCGCAAGAAAGCACTCAGCGCAGCACTGGGCCAGATTGAGCGACAGTTCGGCAAAGGTGCCGTGATGAAAATGGGCGATCAGCCCCGCGAAGCCATTCCTGCGGTATCTACCGGTTCCCTGGGGCTGGATGTGGCCTTGGGTATAGGTGGCTTGCCTTACGGCCGTATTGTCGAGATCTACGGTCCGGAAAGCTCCGGTAAAACCACTTTGACCTTGCAGGTGATCGCGGAAGCCCAAAAGCAGGGTAAAACCTGTGCCTTTATCGATGCAGAGCACGCGCTCGATCCGGTCTATGCTGAGAAGCTGGGCGTTAACGTAGACGACCTGCTGGTCTCGCAGCCGGATACCGGCGAGCAGGCACTGGAAATTGCCGACATGCTGGTGCGTTCTAACGCCATTGACGTGATCATCGTTGACTCCGTAGCGGCTCTGACACCGAAAGCTGAAATCGAAGGTGAGATGGGCGACAGCCACGTAGGCCTTCAGGCACGTTTGATGTCGCAGGCGCTGCGTAAGCTGACCGGTAACGTCAAACATGCGAATTGCCTGATGGTGTTCATTAACCAGATTCGTATGAAAATCGGCGTTATGTTCGGTAGCCCAGAAACCACCACCGGTGGTAACGCACTGAAATTCTACTCGTCTGTACGTCTGGATATTCGCCGTATCGGTGCCGTCAAAGACGGTGACGAAGTAGTGGGTAACGAAACCCGTGTTAAAGTCGTCAAGAACAAGGTGTCTCCGCCGTTCAGGCAGGCCGAGTTCCAGATCATGTACGGTAAGGGCATCTACCACATGGCCGAAGTGCTAGATATGGGCGTGAAAGAAGGCTTTGTTGATAAGGCAGGTGCTTGGTACGCGTACAATGGCGACAAGATCGGCCAGGGCAAGGCAAATGCTTGCAAGTATCTTGAGGAACATCTGGATGTGGCCCAGGAAATCGAGGCCAAAGTCCGTGAGAAGTTGATGCCTAAGCCTGTGAAGAAAGACGAAGCTGAGGCCGCGCCGGCAGAGGTGAACGGCGAGCTGCTTTAAATATAGTCGCAGGAGGTGAGTTATGAAACGGCTGCTTATTGTGGCTCATGCCCCATCTCCGAACACTTTGCGGTTGCGGGAGGCCGTTGAAAACGGCGCCCGCCACCCGGACATAGAAGCCGTTGAAGTGGTCGTGAAAGCGCCGCTGGACGCGGGCCCCGAGGATGTGCTGGCATGTGACGCCATCATTCTTGGCACCACCGAAAACCTTGGCTATATGTCCGGGGCGCTCAAAGATTTCTTCGACCGAAGTTATTACCCCTGCCTTGAAGAGACCCAAGGTCTCCCTTTCGCTTTTTATATTCGTGCCGGACACGATGGCACGGGCACCCGACGAGCCATAGAGAGTATCACCACAGGATTGCGCTGGAAGCTGATTAACGAACCGTTGACTTGTCGTGGCGATTACAAAGATGAGTTTGTCGAGCAATGTGAAGAACTGGGAATGTACGTTGCCGCCAGTCTGGATGCTGGCCTGGTGTAAAACCACCAGACAGTGGCAATTGGATAAATCCGGAAGTGATAGGCGACAGTCCGCAGCGCAAGCACTACAATGCAGGGTTGTTTTTACCATTTGAAATCGACCTCGACGGGTACCAATCTTGAAGTCATTGCCGCTGCAACAGTTGTACAAATCCTGTGTTCTGAAAGACCTGCCATTTAAAACGACCCGGCAATTGGAACCGCTGGCCGAAATCGTGGGCCAAAATCGCGCTGAAGAGGCTGTTCGCTTTGCGTTGGCCATGCCTCACGGCGGCTATAATGTGTACGCGGTTGGCCGAAACGGGTTGGGCAAGCGCACGATGATGCTGCGTTACCTCGAGCACCACACGGATACCCAGCAGCAAATTCACGACTGGTGCTACGTCGCCAATTTCGATGAGCCCCGGAATCCCAAGCTACTCAAGCTTCCTGCGGGTATGGGGCATCAACTCAAACAGGACATGGACAAGCTGATGTCCCGTTTGGTCAAAATGATTCCTCAGACGTTCGAAGGCGACGGTTTTCTTGAAAGAGCCGAAAGTCTGAAAAACGACTACGTCAAAATGCAGGAAGACGAACTGGAGAAGGTGGCCGCACAGGCACGTCGTAAAAAGGTGAGTCTCACCGTGACGACGCCGGGTGGCTACCGGTTGGTTGCCATGAACGGTGATCAGCCTCATACGCCGGAAAGCTTTAAAGAATTGACGGATGCCCAGCGAGATAAGTTTGAGGAGGTCATAAACAAGCTCGAGAAAAAGCTGCGGCAAGCACTTCGTAAGTTGGCCGACTGGGAAATGGAGTATGCCGAAAAGCAGCAGGCGCTCAACCAGGAAACGCTGGAAGGTATATCCGGGCATCAGTTCGACGAACTGGAAGCAGAGTATGAAACGTACTCGGATGTGGTTGCCTATCTGAAAGCTGTGCGCAAAGACCTGGCCGAAAATCTCGATATCTTTCTGGAAGATGGCGAGGAGCAAGCGGCCATGGCCTATGCGTCGCTCGATAGAAAGGCTCCGCGTCGCTATCTGATCAACCTGTTGGTGCATCAAAACAACCACGAAGTACCTGTAGTGGTAGAGGAGAATCCCACGTACCACAGTTTGTTCGGTTACGTAGAGAACGTAACGTACAAGGGTACCGTGTTCACGGATTTCTCCCTGATCCGGCCGGGCAGTCTGCATCGCGCCAATGGTGGTTACCTGCTGATGGATGCAGACAAGGTGCTGGAGCAGCCGTTTGTGTGGGATGCGCTGAAGCGAGCCCTTCGCTCTCACTCGATCGAGATTAATTCCCTGGAGCGGGAGCTGACCTTGTCGGGCACGATCTCTGTCGAGCCCGAAGCCGTTCCGCTGGATGTCAAAATTGTGCTTTTCGGGGACCGTGAAACCTGGATGCTGCTTCAGGAATACGATCCGGAGTTTGCAGAGCTGTTCCGGGTGACGGCAGACTTTGAAAACGAAATGTACCGCACCGTGGACAGTCAGGTTCAGTACGCCAAGTTTATCGCCAGTCTGGTTGTCGAGAAAAAGCTGTTGCACTGCAACGCTAAAGCGGTGGCGCGAATCATCGAGTACAGTGCACGCCGGGCTGAGCACCAGGACCGGCTGTCGTTGCACGCCGCCGATATTGCCAATTTACTGCGGGAATCAGACTTCTGGGCGCGGCAGGCCGGTGCTCGTCTGATCAGTGATGCGCACGTAACCCGTGCACTGGAAAGTGCCCGCTACAGGGATAGCCGCATTCGGGATCATTTTTACGATTCCATTCGGGATGGTACAACGCTGGTTAGCACAACCGGCACCTGCGTGGGCCAGGTCAACGCGCTCTCGGTTCTATCGACAGGTGGTTTCGAGTTTGGTTTGTCTAACCGGGTAACGGCTTCTTGCTACTATGGTGACGGGGAAATCATCGACATCGAAAGAGATGTGAAGCTGGGCGGTAATATTCACTCCAAGGGCGTGATGATTCTCAGTTCCTGGTTGTCCTCGCATTTTGCCATGAACGATCCCATGCACCTGTCGGCCAGCCTGACGTTCGAACAGAACTACGGCGAGGTGGACGGAGACAGCGCTTCCCTGGCGGAGCTGGTGGCGTTGATATCGACCTTGTCAGGTGTGCCTGTGCGTCAGGATTTGGCGATTACCGGGTCGGTGAACCAGTTTGGAGAAGTTCAGCCGATTGGCGGGGTCAATGAGAAAGTAGAAGGTTTCTTTACCACCTGTGAACTGAAAAGCGGCCTGACCGGCACGCAAGGCGTGATCATTCCTCACACCAATGTACAGAACCTGATGCTGGATACTGAAGTGCTTCAGGCGGCTAAAGCCGGTAAGTTTTCGGTGTATCCGGTTGCCCGGGTCGAAGATGCGATTACACTGTTGTTGGGCAAGTCGGCCGGTAAAGTGGACAGTAAAGGCAGGTACCCTAAACAGAGCGTTTTTGGCATTATCCAGCAACGGCTCGAAAAAATGCGTGAACATGAGCGCCAGGAACAAGCTCGGGACGATCAAAAAGATCCGTCCATTCACTGATGGCCCCCATAACAAAACGGACAGGAGAGTGAACTTTCATGACTGATACCCCGCAGACTGTGTACGTAGTAGAGGACGATGAAGCCGTCCGTGATTCATTGGCACTGCTGCTTAAATCAGACAGCAAGCCGGTGAAAACCTACGAAAATGCAGGCGCTTTCCTGAAAGATTATTCGGAAGAGATGGCTGGCTGTATCGTGCTGGATATCCGGATGCCTGGCATGGATGGCATGGAGTTGCAGAAGAAACTCAATGAAAAGCATTCCATTCTTCCGATCATCTTCGTGACCGGACACGGTGACGTGCCGATGGCGGTTGATGCCATGAAAGAAGGTGCTGTGGACTTCATCCAGAAGCCTTATCGGGAAGAGGCGCTTCTGGAAAAAATTGAAGCCGCACTGGCGCAAGACCGTGAACAGCGCAAGACTCTGGGCGAGCGCATGGAAATTGTCCGCCGGGTGAAAAGCTTGACGCCCCGGGAAACGGAGATCATGGACAGGATGATCGCCGGGCAAGCGAATAAGGTGATCGCCATCGAGCTGGAAATCAGTCAGCGCACCGTTGAAATTCACCGTTCCCGGGTGATGCACAAGATGGGCACGCATTCCCTCGCACACCTTGTACGTATGGTGCTGTCCGTAAAGGACCTTATCGACTGATAGGGCTGGTATGGTCATCATGCCAGAATCCTTATAACCGATTAGGTTGACTATGACTGCTAGTGCCAGTGAAAACTCAGAGGTGACGGTTCTGTTGGTGGATGATAATCCGCAGAACCTGAAGGTCCTATACGAAACCCTGAAAGACAAGGGGTATCGATTGCTGATTGCCAATGAAGGCGCAAAAGCTCTGGATCTGGCCCACCGTCACCGTCCTGAAGTTATTCTGCTGGATATCATGATGCCGGAGATGGACGGCTACGAGGTGTGTGAACGCCTCAAAGGTGATCCGGTTACCTCCGATTGCGCCGTGGTGTTTCTGTCAGCCCTTGATGACCTGTCTTCCAAGGTGAAAGGGTTTTCGCTGGGTGGTGCGGATTATATTTCCAAGCCTTTCCAGTCACAGGAAGTGATTGCGCGCGTGGATACCCACGCCAAAGTCATTCGGCTTGAGAGAGAGCTTCAGGCCCGCAATCGTGAGCTGGTCAGCGACCAGGCCCGTATCCTTAATTCCATCAGCGAAGGTATTTATGGGCTGGATGAGAATGGCGTCATCGAGTTTGCGAATCAGGCTGCTGCGCTGATCGTGAACTGTCCTGTGGAAGATCTCATCGGGAAAAACTTCTTTGACCTGCATTTTGCCACCGCGTCCGACAGTGATATATGCCTGCCTGTGATGAGGACGTGTCGCCAGGGCGTGGCAGAGCATCAGCGCAATATCCAGTTGCAACGGGTTGATGGCGGCGCTTTCCCTGCAGAGTATCGGGCAACCCCTAAACTGGACAATGACGAGTTGCATGGGGCGGTAGTGGTGTTCCGTGATATTACCGTCGAACTCAACAACGAGCGCGCTTTGGAAGAAGCGCGCGCTCTTGTACAAGAGCAAAGGGATCAGCTGGCCCACACCTCGCGTTTGACCACCATGGGTGAAATGGCGGCGGGGTTTGCGCACGAGGTTAATCAGCCTTTGACGGCCATTTCGAATTACGCGCGGGTTTCAGGACGAGTGATGGCTAAGGAGAACCCGGATCTCTCCTTGCTGAACGAAACCATGGGGAAGATTGAGGCGCAGTCCCACCGGGCCAGCGAGATCATCCGTCGCATTCGCCGGTTTATGAAAAAACCGGCGACCGGAAAAGAAAAGCTGGCGGTGCCCACGCTGCTTGAAGATACCCGCCAGTTTGCGGAAGTGGATATGCGCAACAACGAAGGAGGAATTGAGGTGGTTGTCGAGGATGACTTGCCGGATGTGGTTGCGGACCCGGTGCAGGTGCAGCAGGTGGCCCTGAACTTCATTCGAAACGCTCTGGAGGCGACTCGAGCCGCCGGCTCCTCAGCGCCCGTCGAGGTCACGGCTCGTCGCTGTGGCGAGAAATGCGTACGCGTGCAGGTTCGGGACCACGGCGTGGGTGTTGCTGAAGAGGCGGAAGATAAGCTGTTTCACCCTTTCTTCACCACGAAAGAGGACGGTATGGGTATCGGTTTGGCAACCTGCCGCTCGTTGATACAGGCGCAGGGCGGGGAGATAGGCTACGAGCGACCTGATGGAGTAGGAGCCTGCTTTTACTTCACGCTTCCCGTCGCAGGCGCGGGTGACGATGCTTGCACTGCCGAGTAAAAAAAAGACTGCCTGATTGGTCAGGCAGTCTTTTTGTTCTTCTGGCTCCCTCAGAGCCAGTCTACACGGCCGCTCAGATGCGGTGCCGTGCCTTTTGAGTTCAGAACCTGATAGTCCCAGCCATCGTGGCCTTCCTGCCAGTTAAGTTGTGCCGTTCCTGGAAGCAGTAGCGGGGTTTTAAACTGGCACGTGATGGTGAAGGCGCCTTCCTTCCAGTCGTCTCTCTGTTCCAGCTGCGCAAGTGCATGTGCCTTGCTCCACATCCCGTGTGCGATCGCTCTGGGGAATCCGAAGGCTTTTGCGGTCAATGCGTAAAGATGAATCGGGTTTTGGTCGCCAGCAACCTTTGCGTACTGTCTGCCGATATTTTCCGGGGCGGTCATCAGTTCGGTAAACGGCAAGGTTTCCGGCTTTTTGCGTGTTGATTCCGGTTTGGATTCAGTAGTTTTAGGGCGTGCCATGCGGAAGAGGTTAGTGCTGGTTTCTTCCCAGATGAGAGCGCCGGCAGAGCGGGCTTCGGTCACCAAATCAAACTCAATGCCTTTGTTCGTTCGCTGTTGGTTTCCCAGTGTTACGCGAATATCCAGATTTTCGCCGGTCATAATGGGGCGATATTGAGTGATGCTATTGCGAATGTGTACCAGCCCAAGCAAGGGCAGGGGAAACTTGGGGTCGGTCAGTAGCTTCAAATGCAGAGGAAAGGCCAGAATGTGGGGCCAGGTGGCCGGCAATTGAGACCCCGCCTTGAAGCCGCATACTTTGCGGTAGTTGGGCAACGAATCGGTGTCGGTGGCAATACCGACGACTTCAGCCTGAAGTTTTGGGATGTGTGTGTTTTCGCTCGGTTTCTGCTGTTTAGGAAGGAGCGCCCGGCCAAAAAGTGGAAGCAGATTAGGGGTCTTGTTGCGGTAAATAGTCGATTCTGGCATTGAGACTTTCTCCGTTGCCGGGTTGTCGTCGTAGTGTGAATGACAGTTAGTTGCATTGCTTAGGTTATTTTTGTGATTTAGTTCAACTAACCTTCTATGGCCTGATATGATATTAGCCATTGGCCTAAGTCGCGGCTGCGAGGAAGTCTGTCAAACCCCATGACAACGGGCATTGACCAGGCATGCTTGGGGCGTTGTCCAGCGGGCCAAGGATATCGCTGTTAACTATAAAAACGCGGGATACAAGGGAAACTATGCAGGAATTACGTGATGCGGGTGTGATGTTGCGCTTGATCTACGAAGCGATGAAAAGGAAAGGTATCGATACCGACGCGGTTTTTAGTCGATTGGGCGTAGATGAAAGTTATGTATACACAGAACAGCTTCGAACACCCCACAGTGCGCAGCTGTATTTCTGGCAGGCAGTAGAAGATGAATCGGAAGATCCGGATATCGGATTGCATTTAGGGGCCGCATTGCCACCCTACAAGGGGCAGGTTCTTGAGTATTTGTTTTTAAGTAGTCCTACCTTTGGCGAAGGCCTTCGCCGAGCTCAAAACTATCAGCGCTTACTGAGCGACGCGGCAAACACCGCCTTTCTGATCGAAGGGAATGAAGCCTGCATGGTGCTGGATGCCGCCTCAGAAGAAGTGCGCCGGCTGAAACATTTCAATGAATGCTTTGTGCAGGGGCTGGTTACCTTTTTCAAGTCAATCACTGGCGACCGCTTTCATCCGTCCCGCATTGAGTTTGAGCACGATCGCGATCGCGGCATTGAGCATGTAAAAGAAGTTCTGGGCTGTGACGTGGTGTTTGGTGCTGAGGAAAACCGACTGTATTTTCCGGTTGAAGTGCTGTCGTATGCGTCGCCACATGCCGAGCCTGAGTTGTTGGCGTTGCATGAGCGCTTTGCCAGCGAACAGGTTGCGCGACTCGAGAAGAAGGATATCGTTGGCGCTGTGGAGCGTATCGTGGCCGAGTTGCTCGACAGTGGTGAAGTAACGCTGGATTCCGTCGCTGAGCGATTGGATATCAAACCTCGCACGCTTCGTACCCGCCTGACCGAGGCTGAAACCAGCTTTAATCAGGTGCTGGCGGATTTCCGCTACCGGCTTGCCAGGCAGTTGCTGGCAACAACGGACGAGTCAATCGACGAGATCGTATATCTGACCGGATTTTCCGAGCCGAGCACTTTTTACCGGGCGTTCAAGCGCTGGTCCAACATGACGCCGATCGAGTATCGCAAGACGGCTCAAAGCAAAGATGTCACAGAAGTGACTGCTTAATGATCAATTTAGAGAAAAATGAAAAAAGTTTCGAGAAAGCGTTGACATAGCGGCCGGGGTCTATATAATTCCGCCTCGTTGTCAGCAAGCAATCACCGCTTGCAAAGACAGACCGCGCGGAGCGGTAGTTCAGTTGGTTAGAATACCGGCCTGTCACGCCGGGGGTCGCGGGTTCGAGTCCCGTCCGCTCCGCCATTTTTCTTCTCTTTTCTTCTCGTTTTTCCTGATTCAAGTTTCCTGACGTATCGCTTTCCGGCTTTCGCCCGGACTGATTCCGTACCAGCGTTGATAGGCTTTGTGGAATGCTGGCGGGTTGGCAAAGCCCAGCAGCCATGCAATTTCAGAAAGCGACGCATTGGTTTCCCGGATATAGTCCTGTGCCAGTTGTTTCCTTGTTTTATCCAGCAGTTGCCTGAATCCGGTTCCTTCTGAGCTTAGCTGCCGTTGCAGTGTCCAGGGGGTGGTGCCCAGTTTGGCTGCTAATGTCTCCAAGGTAGGGGTCTCCCCTCTGAGCAGCGGCGTTAATAGCCGCTGTACGCGGTCGGCCACACTCCAGCCTTGCCGTATCTCCCTGAGTTCTTCCTCGCACCACTGGGTCAGCTTGTTGTGCATTGCTGGATGGGCTTGAGCGGGGGTTTGGTGCCATACACTTTCTTTCAGCTGAATCGAGTTCTCCGTGGCGCTAAATTCGACCGGGCAGCGGAACCAGCTTTCAAACAATTCGTCCTGACCGATCGATGGATATTCGATGCGAACTCTTTCGAGTACATCGTAGCGACCGGTCATGTGGCGGACGAGTTGTACCCATGCTGCCAGAATCGAATCGACAACAAAATAGTTGTATTGATTGTAGGGGGCGATGGAATGAAAGCGCGCAAGCCGCCCGGTTTTATCAATCGACGGCTCGCCTCGGGAGTTCTGGCTGGTAAGCAGTGAGTATCGGATAAGTGTTGACAATGCCTGGCCCGCTGAGTGGGCCGTTTCAGCGGCGAGCCCGGCCAGTCCGGCGTCTGCAGGGCGGGTCAAGGCTCCCATTCTTAACCCGAGTGCGCGATTGCCTGTCAGGGTGATTCCGGCATGCCCCAGCCTCATGTAGCGCGGGATGCTGATTCGAGAGTCCGGTGAGGCAAGCGCCGAATCGCTCAGGTGAAATTGAGTTTTGAGTTTATCGGTTGCGCCACCTTCCGCTTCAATGGCTCGTATCATTACCGATACGTAGAGAAGGCTGATGTCGCCTAAGGCGTTTGTGGCTTTGGGGCGTGTTTGTAGGGTCATGGCTTTATTATTGGTGTTATCTGAAGATAGTCAAATGTAGTTTCAGGATATTGTTGGTGGGCGGGCGGCTGGGTAATGTAATCGCCATAACATAAGCGGGGAGACTTCCCCGGCCTGATAAGACATATGATGAGGAGCACATCGATGACCACAAGCCCTGGTGCCAGCAAATACCCGCATCTTCTGGAGCCTTTGGATCTTGGTTTTACCACCTTGCGCAATCGGGCCTTGATGGGTTCGATGCACACCGGTCTGGAAGAGTCGCAAGAAGGCATCGAGCGCCTTGCGACGTTCTACGCCGAGCGAGCGCGCGGCGGGGTCGGGCTTATCGTTACTGGCGGTATCGGGCCGAACGCTGAAGGCGCCGTATTCCAGCACGCCGCGAAAATGACGAACGAGGAAGAGTCTGATTCACATAAGGTGATTACTCAGGCTGTTCATGAGGCCGATGGCAAGATCTGCATGCAGATTCTTCATGCCGGCCGCTATGCGTACTCCCCGGCTCTGGTAGCTCCCTCTGCCATTCAAGCCCCTATTAACCCGTTCAAGCCCAAAGAGCTTGATGAAGAAGGCATTCAGGGGCAAATCGAAGATTATGTAAACTGTGCGGCCTTGGCCCAGCGTGCCGGATACGACGGCGTCGAGATCATGGGTTCAGAAGGCTACTTCATCAACCAGTTCATTGTGTCGCATACCAACCACCGCACCGACCGTTGGGGTGGCAGTTATGAGAATCGTATTCGTCTGCCAATCGAGATTGTGCGCCGCGTTCGCGAGCGGGTGGGTGAGAACTTTATTATTATCTATCGCCTGTCGATGCTTGATCTGATTGAAGATGGCAGCACCTGGGAAGAAGTGGTTCATCTTGCTAAAGAAATCGAAAAAGCGGGCGCGACCATCATCAATACGGGCATTGGCTGGCACGAAGCGCGTGTTCCGACCATTGCCACATCCGTTCCGCGAGCGGCCTTCACCAAGGTGACGGCACGCATGAAGAAAGAAGTAAGCATTCCGCTGGTGACGACCAACCGCATCAATATGCCGGACGTGGCCGAGAAGGTTCTGGCGGAAGGTGATGCCGATATGGTTTCTATGGCCCGTCCATTTTTGGCGGATGCAGAGTTGGTGCTCAAGGCGGCCGAAGACCGTGCGGAAGAGATCAACACCTGCATCGGCTGTAACCAGGCCTGTTTGGATCACACCTTCAGTGGCAAGGAAACATCCTGCCTGGTTAACCCGAGAGCCTGTAACGAAACCAAATTGGTTTACGTGCAAACCATGAAGCCTAAATCGATAGCCGTTGTCGGTGCGGGGCCTGCGGGGCTCGCCTTTGCGACAGTAGCAGCAGAGCGTGGCCACAAGGTGACTGTGTTTGATGATGCCAGTGAGATTGGCGGTCAGTTCAACGTGGCCAAGCGCATACCGGGTAAAGAAGAGTTCTACGAAACGCTGCGCTACTTCCGTGTGATGCTGGATAAGCACGGCGTGGATGTGCGCTTGAATACCCGTGTAACAGAAGAGGATTTGAAAGCCGGAGGATTTGACGAAGTGGTTCTCGCCACCGGCGTTAAGCCTCGGACTCCCGACATCGAAGGGATCGACCATCCGAAAGTGATCGGCTATCTGGACGCCATTCTGAAGCGTAAGCCGGTTGGTCAGAAGGTTGCTGTGATCGGGGCTGGTGGTATCGGGTTCGACGTTTCGGAGTTCATCGTGCACGAGGGCGAATCCCCGTCATTGAACACTGAACACTTCATGAAGGAGTGGGGCGTGGATCTGACCGTTGAGCACCGGGGCGGTATCAAAGGTGTCGAGGCTGAAGTGCCCGCTCCGGCACGCGAGGTTTACCTGTTGCAGCGCAAGGTTTCCAAGGTCGGTAAGAATCTGGGTAAAACCACCGGTTGGATTCACCGTACCTCCTTGAAAAACCGCGATGTGCAGATGATTCCGGGTGTTAGCTATCGCAAGATCGACGACGAAGGTCTGCACATCACTGTCACTCCGAAAGGTGCCGAGCAAGGCGAAGATAAGGTGTTGCCGGTAGACACGGTGATCATCTGCGCCGGCCAGGATCCGCTGCGGGAGTTGCAATCCGGATTGGAAGCGGCCGGCCTGCCTGTGCATCTGATTGGCGGTGCCGATGTCGCCGCTGAGTTGGATGCCAAACGCGCAATCAATCAAGGTAGCCGGTTGGCCGCCGAAATCTGATCACAAAACGTTGCAGTTTTTCTCTGTGTTTCGGGATAGGTCTAGCTAGACTGTATCAAGGATGACTCGATCTGGAGTCTTGGCGCGCCTGATAGCGCCTTGTAATAGAGTTCCCGAAGCACGGAGAAGGTTAATGGTTATTGCCAGCCAAGCTGCCGAGGCGCACTCGGCAGTATTTTTCATGGATGGAGTGCAGGTTGCACGTCAAATGCGTTTGTCGGAATTCGGCGCGTTTCTGGACGGATATGTGGGGCTTTCCGACCTCGCAGAAACGGAAGTGCGAGCGGTGCTTGTCAATCTGAACCCGGATCTTACGGTAGCGGCTCTGGTTTTTTTCAAAATCTGGTTTGATGAGGACGGTCAGGCCGATAGAAGCTGGAGCATTCCGGTTGAAGCATTGGCAGAGCAAGGATCGAAAGGCCCGGATCTGGGCGGTGGCCCGATCCGTTTGGTGTGCCGAAGCCAAACGCCGGATGCCTCGGTAAAAGAGTCTCTTTGGGACCCGGATATGACGCCCGGGAATAGCCACTTCCATTCCATACGCAAGTCAGTTCAGGCGAATTCTCTTCGGTTTCAAAAAGTGGAAGCGCGGGAGGCCGATATTCCCACCCTTGACCTTCCAGACGATGTCCCGAATGACGACGACTCACAGCAGCGTTCTCGCATGGCTCAATTGTTGCGCGAGCACCGTCTGCGGATTAAAACTCTCCAAAGTGTGCACCGGGATGTCTTGAGTGACCTGCGGCGTGAACATCGGGTTGAAATGCAGGCGCTACGGAATGAGTTTCTGGAGCTTGAGCAGCAATATGAGCGTCTTAAACATACTAATGGGCAGTTGAAGCAGCGCTTGGCCGAGCGCAACGAACAATACCTGTCGATGCAGCAAAGTATGGCCGGGAACCACTCGGAATCCGGTGACAAAGCCAGTGCCGAGTTGGTTTTGTTGCGTGAACAGCTTGAACGCAAGCAGCACGAGTTGAAACTGCGTGACGAGGCGATTGATGCCCTAGAGCAGGAGAACGATGAGCTCAAGAACCGCGAGCCTCTGGAGGGGTCTGTTTTAGCGAAACTGCAGGACCACTCGGTGTTTTTAGTGGCTTTTCATCATGGTGTAGGCCACATTTCTCTTCCGGCCGCTGACATTAGCACCTACTTCAAGAATCCCGTGGCTTATGCCGCCGAGCGCTGTGGTTTGAGCGAAGCAGCTTATCAGGAATGGCTGGAACACTACGAACATCCGCACTGCGTGCAGCACAATGAGGCCGGGGTGCCGTGTGATGAGCCGATCGTCCGCGTGACGCAGCCAGCCGAATTCAAGGCGGGCATCGATGATCGCTGCGACGCCCACAAACCGTGATATCGATCTTTTTTTAGTATCTGCGCGAGTTTCGTTAAACTGTCCCTAACTTCGGAAAAAGATCAGGGTGGCAGATCGCTGCGCCTGTCGCATAAAGGCACCACAGGATACTTCATGGATCAATTCAGGAATATCGGCATCATTGGCCGCATGGGCAGCGTCAAAGTGGTCGAGTCGCTGCGTCAGCTTAAGCAATACCTGACGGCCAATAACTATCAGGTCATTATTGAAGAAGACACCGCCACCATGATTCCTGGCCACGGGCTTCAGGTGGCCAGTAAAAAACTGCTCGGAGAGATTTGCGATCTTGTTATCGTCGTTGGCGGTGATGGCAGCCTGTTGGGCGCGGCACGTGAGCTGGCAAAGTCGAAAGTGCCCATTCTCGGGGTAAACCGGGGCCGCTTGGGCTTTCTGACCGATATATCGCCGGTGGATCTCGAAGAACGTCTGGCGCAGGTTCTGGCTGGCGATTACATGGAAGAATCGCGCTTCCTGCTGGATGGCCATGTTGAGCGGAACGGCCAACCTTTGGGTTTCGGGTCGGCACTGAACGATGTCGTGCTGCACCCCGGTAAATCTACCCGGATGATTGGTTTCGATCTTTATATCGACGGGCACTTCGTTTACAGCCAGCGTTCAGACGGCCTGATCGTGGCAACGCCCACAGGCTCTACAGCTTACTCCTTGTCTGCGGGCGGCCCGATCATGCATCCCAAACTGGATGCAGTTGTTCTGGTTCCCATGTTTCCGCACACCTTGAGCAGTCGGCCGATCGTGGTTGACGGCAAAAGCGAGATCAAACTGGTGATCGGGGAAACCAATGAAACCTATCCGCAAGTCAGTTTTGATGGGCAGATGAATATTGCGTGTGCCCCTGGCGATATCATTCGTATCACCAAGAAGCCGTTCAAGATCCGTCTTATTCACCCGACCGATCACAATTTCTACGCCACCTGTCGTGACAAGCTGGGTTGGGCAAGCGAGATAGCAGCGAGTTGATCATGGTGAGAGCAAACGAAGTGGGCAAACGCGGTTACGACATCATCGGTGATGTGCACGGGTGTGCGAATACCCTTGAGCAATTGCTGGTTCAAATGGGGTATCGCAAGCACAACGGCGTATACGAGCATTCGCGCCGTCAGGCAATTTTCATTGGCGACATCATTGACCGTGGCCCCAGAATTCGCGAATCGCTGCATCTGGTTCGGGATATGGTTGAGCGGGGCTCTGCCCGAATTGTCATGGGCAATCACGAATATAACGCGCTGGGTTACTGTACCCGTGCCCGTCCGGGTAGCGGAAAACAGTTTCTTCGCGAACATAATCCCCGCCATGACCGGTTGATCAAGGAAACGCTCGAGCAATTTGATGCGTATCCCCATGAATGGAATGAGTTTCTGGAGTGGTTTTACACCATTCCGCTATTTATTGAAGAAGAGGGTTTTCGTGTCGTTCACGCCTGCTGGGATCAAACGTTGATTGATCAGTTCCGCGAGAACCAGGGGGGTGCGTGCATTGATGAGGACTTTCTTCACGCATCGGCTGCCATAGAGTCGTTCGCCGGTCAGGTCATGGACACATTGCTGCGAGGGACGGACCTTCGTTTGCCAGAAGGGGTAAAAATTACCGGGCGGGATGGCTATACCCGGGAGTTTTTCCGCACTAAATTCTGGGCCGACAACCCTCAAACCTATGCAGATGTCGTGTTTCAGCCCGACCCGTTGCCACCGGAAGTGGCCGCCATGGAGTTGACGCCAGACGAGCGGGCGCAATTGATTACCTACCCCAAGGATGCGCCCCCGGTTTTCGTTGGCCACTATTGGATGGACAGTGAACCAGCTCCTTTGAAGCACAACGTCGCCTGCATTGATTACAGTGCCGTGAAGTATGGACGAATGGTGGCGTACCGGATGGACGATGAAAAGGTCTTGTCGAAAGACAAGTTTGTTTGGGTGGATGTGAGTCGTCCTGACCAAACCGATTATCCGATCAGTGAAGACAGTGTCGCTCGATAACCCTGCGAGGTAAGTTTGGAGAACCGGAATTCATTCCCTGTGACCCCGGATGGCCGCTGGCAGCCGGGGCCGAAGCATGCGCCCCTTGTGACCGCAGTACTTGTGCTGGCCCTGATCATGGTTTGGCTGACGGGTATGGGGCAAAATGCCCTGGCGGTCAAAATGACAGCCGTAGATCCCCGAATCGTGCCCTGGCATGTGTTTGATACCTTTCAAGGTCGGCTCGACGCGTTGTTAGCAACCTTGGCTGCCGGCGAAGTCTGGCGCTTGATTACGCCAGACTTCCTGCACTTCAGTTGGACCCATCTGATTTTTAACGCCGTGATGCTCTGGTTTCTTGGCAGTCAGATCGAGTGGATCGACGGTAAGGCGAGGCTTATTGGTCTGTTCGTGGTGACGAGCCTTGCCTCCAACGTGCTTCAGTATCTGGTGTCCGGACCGTTATTTGGTGGTTTGTCAGGCGTCGTCTATGGGGTGTTGGGGTATTGCTGGTTGAGTCAGCAGAGGCAACCCCGGTTTCAGTTCCCGCCGGCGCTGGTAACCTTCGCGTTGGTCTGGATGGTTATTGGATTTACGCCTATTCCCGAATGGGTCGGGTTGGGTCGAATGGCGAACGAAGCACATCTGGGCGGTTTTCTGGGGGGATTGGCGATGGCGCTGATAGTGCCTCCCCATAAAAAAAGCCCCACCAAAAGGTGAGGCTGAAAAGAGCTAATAGCTCCTGATGAGAGAGACCAAATGAAACGACCAGTGACATTTGGTTTGAAAATAATAATCGTTATCATTTGCGTCTGTCAAACGGATTTGCCGAT
The DNA here is from genome assembly GCF_016427555.1 of Marinobacter litoralis. GTDB lineage: Bacteria > Pseudomonadota > Gammaproteobacteria > Pseudomonadales > Oleiphilaceae > Marinobacter > Marinobacter litoralis_A. The sequence goes on along the minus strand of NZ_JAELVS010000005.1, from coordinate 94,405 downwards.
TTTTTTTACGAACCTATTTTCAAGAGGTGGGTCATGACCTACGACGAACTGATTGAGCGGCTGGATCCAACCATCTACCGCAACCTCAAACAGGCCATTGAGCTGGGCAAGTGGCCTGACGGTCGAGCCATTTCACGTGAGCAGCGCGCGATTTCTCTCGAAGCGGTCATTTATTACGAAAACAAGCACAACATCCCCGAGGAAGAGCGGGTGGGGTACCTGGATCGCGGCGAAAAGGCCGGGACGGCTTGTGACCCCTCTGTGCAGTTCCGAAAAGATCGCCAGGCACAGAACAACGATGTCGATCCGGATCAATTTGTTGAGGTTAAGGTTTGACGGACTCTATCGATGTGACCGGGCGTTTGCGAAAAATGCCCGCAGAGGCGGGACATCCGGTGGCGTACACTCTGGCAGTGGGCGATACCCGAATCCCGATGAACGAGCTGATCGGAAAGAAGCTGAGACTGGATTTTGAGGGTGTGATTCGCTGCATCAACTGCGACCGCATCACCAAGAAGAGTTTTAACCAGGGTTTTTGTTACCCCTGTTTCCGTAAGCTGGCGGCCTGCGACAGCTGCATTATGAGCCCCGAGAAGTGTCATTTCCATCTAGGCACCTGCCGCGAGCCAGAGTGGGGCGAGGCTAACTGCATGGTTGAACACGTGGTGTATCTGGCCAATTCCAGCGGATTGAAAGTTGGCATCACACGGGGCACCCAGGTCCCCACGCGTTGGATCGATCAGGGCGCTGTTGATGCCATTCCTATGTTGCGCGTGTCGAGCCGCTATCTGGCAGGTCTGGCGGAAGTTGCGTGTAAGAGCCATGTTGCTGACCGCACCAACTGGCGTGCAATGCTGAAGGGCGATGTGCCGGAACTGGATTTGGTTGAAGAGCGTCAGCGCATATTGGCGTTGGTCGAAGACGATCTGGCCGAGTTAAAGCGCCAACACGGCGAAGACAGTTTGCGAATTGTGGATGAGGCCTCACTTGGGTTGGGTTATCCGGTGCAAGTCTGGCCGGCGAAGGTCAAAACCCATAATCTGGATAAAACGCCCGAGGTAGAAGGCGTGCTGGAAGGTATCAAAGGCCAGTACCTGATGCTCGATACCGGCGTGATCAACGTCCGAAAATTTACCGGTTACGAAGTCCGGTTCCGGGTTCTCGACTGAGCCTGTCATGTTTTTTGTTTGGAGAGTATGAATGCGAACCAATCAGCCGCAAACCATTTACCTGAACGAATATCAGGTTCCCGCCTATTTGGTTGATCGTGTGGATTTGCGTTTCGAATTGTTTGAAGACGGCGCCCGGGTCTACAGTACCATGGCCGTGCGCCGAAACCCTGAAAGCACCGAGGCCGAAGCGCCTTTGCAGCTCGACGGTGATAGCTTGAAGCTGGAATCTGTGTCGCTCGGTGGCGAGTTGTTGTCGGGCGATGCCTACGAAGAGCAGGGTGACAAGCTGGTTATAAAAAACGTGCCAGCCCGGTTCGAATTGAATGTAGTGACCTGGATTGAGCCGCAAAACAACACTCGCCTGGAGGGGCTGTACAAATCCTCCGGCATGTTTTGCACTCAGTGCGAAGCCGAAGGTTTCCGCTGCATTACCTATTACCCGGATCGCCCTGACGTGATGGCGGTGTTCCGCACCCGCGTAGAGGCTGACAAGGCGGCTTATCCGATTTTGCTTTCCAACGGCAATCCGATTGACCAGGGTGAGCTTGAAGGCGGGCGGCATTTCGTGACTTGGGAAGATCCGTTCCCTAAGCCGGCTTATTTGTTTGCTTTGGTTGCCGGCGATCTGGTTGAGAAGAAAGACACCTTCACAACCTGTTCTGGCCGTTCTATCGATTTGCGCATGTATGTTGAACCCCGCAACGCGGCCAAGTGCGACTTCGCCATGGATGCTTTGAAGCGTTCCATGCGTTGGGATGAAGAGGTGTATGGCCGGGAATACGATCTCGATATCTTCATGATCGTGGCGGTCGATGACTTCAACATGGGCGCGATGGAAAACAAGGGGCTGAATATTTTCAACTCGTCCTGCGTGTTGGCCAGCCAGGAAACGGCGACTGATGCCTCTTTCCAGCGAATTGAAGCGATCGTCGCCCACGAATACTTCCACAACTGGTCCGGCAACCGGGTTACGTGCCGCGACTGGTTCCAGTTGAGCCTGAAAGAAGGCTTTACGGTGTTCCGGGATGCCCAGTTCTCAGCAGATATGGGCTCACCCACGGTAAAGCGCATTGAGGATGCAACGCTCCTGCGCACTGCTCAGTTTGCAGAAGATGCCGGCCCGATGGCGCACCCGGTTCGCCCTGCGTCGTATATGGAGATTTCCAACTTCTACACGCTGACCATCTATGAGAAGGGTGCCGAAGTTGTGCGAATGATCCATAACCTGCTCGGCGAGGAACTGTTCCGCAAAGGCAGCGATCTCTACTTTGAGCGTCATGATGGCCAGGCGGTTACCACCGATGACTTTGTGCGGGCAATGGAAGATGCCTCCGGCCGTGATTTAACGCAATTCCGCTTATGGTACGAGCAGGCGGGTACGCCGGTGGTCACGGTGAGTGATGAATATGATGAGCAGCGCGGCGTGTACCGTCTGAATATTCGTCAGAGCATTCCCGACACTCCGGGCCAGCCGGATAAGAAGCCCCAGCACATTCCGTTCGCTCTTGGTTTGCTTGATAAAGCGGGCCAGTCTTTACCCTTGAATCTGAATGCCGAAGAGCAGGGCGGGCCGGTTGATCGTGTGCTTGAGCTGACAGAGGCAGGGCACAGCTTCGAGTTCCACGGCCTGTCGGAACGCCCGATACCGTCGTTGTTGCGGAGCTTTTCTGCGCCTGTTCGAGTGCAGTACCCATGGACCCGTGAGCAGTTGCTGTTCCTGATGAGCCACGATCCGGACGGCTTTAACCGATGGGATGCCGGTCAGCGTTTGGCGGTTGATGTCATTCAGTCTTTGATGGAAGCATCGGACGATGCAGAGATTGATCCGAGATTGGTCGAGGCCTACCGAAGTCTGCTGAACGACACGTCACTGGATCAGGCGCTGGTCGCAAAAATGCTGCTGCTCCCTTCAGAGGCCTATCTGGTTGAGCTGGCGGATCAGGCGGATGTGCCGGCAATTCATGCGGCCCGTGAACGAGTGCTGACGCACCTTGCCGAATCGCTGCGAGACGAATTGGTGGCGTGCTATCAGCGCAGCCAGGCGCAGGGCGACTATCAGCTGACGCCGGATGCGATTGCGCACCGCAGTCTTCGCAATACGGCGCTCGCTTGGCTGTTGCACATTAAAGATTCTGATGGCTTGGCGTTTGCGCTCGACCAGTATCGTTCAGCTGATAACATGACAGACCGTTTGGGCGCATTACGGGCCTTGGTGAACTCTGACTTTGTTGATGAGCGCGAGCAGGCTCTGGTCGAGTTCTATCGTCAGTTCAGTGATGACCCGCAAGTTGTTGAAATGTGGTTCTCCGTCCAGGCCTCAAGCCATCAAGCCGGCCAGCTGCCACAGATACAGGCGCTTCTTCAGCATTCTGCGTTCGATTGGAAAAACCCGAACAAGGTTCGCTCGGTGATCGGGGCGTTTGCAGGTCAGAATCTGGCCGCGTTCCACAAAGCCGACGGCAGTGGTTATCGGTTCCTGGCTGATCAGGTGTGCAGGCTGGACGACAGCAATCCTCAGATTGCCGCGCGTTTGATTTCGCCGCTGACCCGTTGGAAGAAGTTTGCGCCAAAGTACGGTGACCAAATGAAAGCTGCGTTGGAGCATGTGCGCGACAAAAGCGAGCTTTCACGGGATGTTTATGAGGTGGTTCTGAAAAGTTTGGCCGATTGATGCCGATAAAATGGAACCCAGACGCCGTTGGTTCCGTGTAGGGGGGGGAGCCAACGGTGGCGGGCTGTTGTAGATACAAAATCGCACTTTTGGTCGATAGACTTTGTTGCTCGATCGACTAACCTGAAAGAAAGTTTGAGTAGTATCAGACAATAACAAGATGGCCCGTTAGAGGCTTTCAGACACTTTAAGGTTACACAATGAAATATAAGAAGAATCTATGGCTTGGCGGGCTGCTGGCTCTGTCATTTGCCGCGTCACCGGTTACGGCTGCCGTCTCTTCGAGCCAGGCCGCACGTCTTGGCAATGATCTCACACCGTTCGGATCGGTTAAGGCCGGTAATGAGGCTGGTACGATTCCGGCGTGGACCGGGGGCTTGACTGAAGCACCAGCCGGCTACGAAGGCAGCGGGCAGCATCACATTGATCCATTTCCGGACGACGAGGTTCTGTTCGAGATTAATGCCTCCAATATGGATCAGTACAGCGAGCATTTGACCGATGGCGTCAAAGCCATGCTGGAAGCCTATCCGACTACCTTCAGAATTCCTGTGTACCAGTCCCGGCGTACGCACGCTGTGCCAGACTGGGTTGCAGAAAACACAAAGAAGAATGCGACCAAAGCTCGAATCGTAGGCGAAGCAGAGGGGCTGAAAGGTGCCTACGGCGGTTACCCTTTCCCGATTTTGCATGGGTCTAACGAAGAAAAAGCCTGGCAGGTTATCTGGAACCACCTGACTCGCTGGCGCGGTATCAGCATCACTCGCCGCAGCAGCGAAGTGGCTGTGCAAACCAACGGTACTTATGGTCTGGTGACATCCCAGCAAGAAGCGTTCTTTAACTTCTATAATCCTGAAGGTAGTGAAAAGGATCTTGATAACGTTATTTTCTACTACCTGAGCTTCACCCAATCGCCTCCGCGTCTGGCCGGTGGTGCGATTCTGGTTCATGAAACCCTGAACCAGATAATTAACCCGCGAAATGGCTGGGGGTATAACGCCGGTCAGCGGCGGGTTCGCCGAGCGCCCAACCTGGGCTATGACTCACCCATCGCCGCAGCCGACAACCTGCGTACGGCCGATGATACCGATATCTTTAACGGCGCCATGGATCGCTACACCTGGAAATACGAAGGCCTTAAAGAGATCTATATCCCCTACAACAACTATCGAATTGGCGAGAAGGGTACGCCTTATTCCGAAATTCTCGGAAAAACCCACCTGAACCCAGATCTGACCCGTTGGGAACTGCATCGGGTGCACGTTGTGGAAGCTAACCTGAAAGAAGGCGAGCGTCACATTTATGGCAAACGCCGTTTCTATGTCGATGCCGACAGCTGGAATACGGTTCTGCTTGACCAATACGACGGTCGGGGCGAACTGTGGCGCGTGACCATGGGTATCCTCAAAAACTACTATGATTTACCGGGGGTTTGGACGGTTCTGGATGTCTATCACGACCTTCAGGCTCGCCGCTATCACGTGCTGGGTTTGGATACGGAAGAGCCGAATACACGGGTGTTCAGCGATGATATTCCTAACAAGCGATATTTCTCACCGTCGTCCCTGCGTAGACGCAGTGTTCGATAGGTTTCAAGGGACCCGATTAGTGTGTCGCTGAGTTCAAAAATAAGACTAAGGCCGGCAGCGAGGGCTGCCGGCTTGCTGGCGGCATCTGCGGCAACAGTTTCATGATTCAATCAACGTAAAGGCAATCTGAATGGCTAATAGATTCAAGTGCGCGACACTGGGTTCTGCCTGTATCGGCCTCTCCATGGCATTTGCGGCACCCTCGGCGTTTGCGCTTAAAGATATCATTGATATTCCCGCGCGGGATACAGAATTGGCCCCCGAGTCGTTGCTGAATGATGTAACCCGCACCGGGGATCGTATTGTTGCGGTTGGTGAGCGCGGGCACATTATTTATTCCGATAACGAGGGTGAAAGCTGGGCACAGGCCGAAGTGCCAGTGTCGGTCACACTGACAGCTTTGGATTTCGGCACCGAAAACCACGGCTGGGCTGTCGGGCACAGTGGTGTTCTGTTGCATTCTTCGGATGCGGGCGAGAACTGGGTTCTGCAGTTTGATGGGCTGAAAGCAGCCGCGCTGACCATCGAAAGCAAGAAAGCGCAGATAGCTGAGATGGAAGAGACCATCGAGCAGGCCCCTGAAGATCAGAAAGACGATCTTGAGTGGGCGTTGGATGATTTGGTTTTTGCGCTTGAAAACGCGGAAGCCGATATGGAAGTAGGGCCGGTTAACCCGCTACTCGATGTTTGGTTCGAGAACGATAAGCACGGTTTTGCAGTTGGTGCCTACGGAATGATTTTGCGAACTCAGGACGGCGGCGAATCCTGGCAAGACTGGTCGCCGTACATCGATAACGCTCAAAACTTCCATTACAACAGTATTGACCGGATCGACGGTGGTGCCTTGGTGCTTGTCGGTGAGGCGGGACAGATTCATGTTTCCGTCGACAACGGTGACACTTGGGAACGTCGCGAAAGTCCCTATCCAGGCTCGCTGTTTGGTGTAACGGGCACTGGTAGTGCCAATGAAATTCTGGCATTCGGTCTGCGCGGAACCACGATTTTCTCAAATGATCTGGGGCGCAGTTGGACCATCGTCCCGAATGAGGGTAATACCACGTTGAATAATGCGATTGTGACTGAAGATGGTCGCATTACGCTGGTGGGGAACAGCGGCGCAGTTTTGATGAGCGTAGATGGTGGTGAGACGTTCAGCGCATATTTCCGCAATGATCGCGGGAGTGTGATGGGGGCCGTTCCGCTGTCGGAAACCAATCTTTTGCTGGTCGGTGAGGGTGGAGTGAAATTCACCGATTCTCGCGGTAAGAACCTTAAATAACGCCCTGGTGTGGCATCAACGGAATAAAGGATAGAGGGCTTATTAATGTCTGACCCGATGCATGACAGGGGTGAACATTACCTGACAACGCCAAAAGCGGAACCGTTTCTTGAGCGTTTGATATTTAACAACCGGGCTTTGATTTTGTTCGGATTTCTCGTGCTGACACTGTTTCTTGGCTATAACGCTGCCAAGATCCAGCCGGATGCCAGCTTTGAGCGGATGATTCCGCTGGAGCATCCGTACATCGTCAACATGCTCGACCATCGGGATGACCTGGAAAATCTGGGTAACTTCGTCCGTATCGCCGTAGCGGTTGAAGACGGAGATATTTTTGATCCCGAATACATGGAAACCCTGAAGCAGATCACCGATGAGATGTTTTATCTCAATGGTGTGGATCGTTCCGGGTTGAAATCGCTGTGGACGTCTAACGTTCGATGGGTGGAAGTGACCGAACAAGGTTTCCAGGGCGGCACGGTTATTCCGGACAACTACGACGGATCGCGTGAGAGCCTCGAGCAGTTACGTCAGAACGTTCTGCGTTCGAACGAAGTGGGTCGCCTGATCTCGGATAATTTCCAGTCGACGGTTGTTTACGCGCCACTGTACGAGAAAAACCCGGAAACCGGCGAAGCGTTGGATTACGCGGAGTTTTCTCGTCAGCTGGAAGAAAAAATCCGGAACAAATATGAAGGCCAGAATCCTGAAATCAGCATCCACATCGTCGGCTTTGCCAAGAAAGTGGGAGATTTGATTGAAGGCATCGGCTCTATTGCCTGGTTCGCGGGCATTACCATTTTGCTAACCACGCTGCTGCTGTTCTGGTACTCGCGCTGCATCGCTGGAACTTTGGTGCCGGTGTTTACCTCGATCATTGCGGTGTTCTGGCAGTTGGGTGCGCTCAGGTTGCTCGGGTATGGCCTGGATCCCTACTCAGTACTGGTGCCTTTCCTGGTATTTGCTATTGGTATCAGTCACGGCGTTCAGATTGTTAACGCCATGGCGGTTGAATCAGCGAAAGGCTTCGATGCCGTAACGTCTGCCCGCCTGGCTTTTCGTGCGCTGTATATCCCGGGCATGCTGGCGCTGATTTCAGATGCCATGGGCTTCCTGACCCTGGTGTTTATCGAAATCGACGTTATCCGCGATCTGGCAGTGGCTGCCGGCTTGGGTGTCGCCTTCGTGATCGTCACGAACCTGGTGTTGCACGTTCTGATTATGTCTTACATTGGCATTTCCAAGGGCGGCGTGCGTCACGTTCAGAATCATGGTGAAAAGCAGGATCGAAAATGGCGCGTTATGTCCTACTTCTCACACCCGGGTGTGGCGCCTATTTCCTTGTTGATTGCGGTAATCGGCCTTGGCTTGGGTATGTATTACAAGCAAGACCTGAAAATCGGTGACCTTGACCAGGGTGCGCCAGAGTTGCGAGCGGACTCCCGTTACAACAAAGATAATGCTTTCATTATCGATAATTATTCCACCAGTGCCGACGTATTGGTTGTTATGGTGAAAACGCCTGAAGAACAGTGTACCCAGTACAACGTGCTTCGGGCGATGGATAGCCTTCAGTGGGAGCTGCAGAACACGCCGGGCGTTCAGGGTTCTGTATCGCTGGCCGACGTGTCCAAGTTGGTGACCAAGGCACTTAACGAAGGTAACTGGAAGTGGTTCGAGATTTCTCGTAACCAGACCATCATCAACGCGTCCATCCGTGATGCACCTTCGGGCTTGATCAACACAAGCTGTGATCTGACTCCGGTGCTGGTGTTCCTGGAAGACCACAAAGCAGAAACTCTGCAGACCGTTATCGAAAGAACAGAGGCATTCGCCCAGGCGAACAGCAACGAAGAGCATACGTTCTTGCTGGCGGCTGGTAACGCGGGTATCGAGGCGGCGACTAACGAAGTGATTTCCGGCGCCAAGGACATCATGCTCCTGCTGGTATACAGCGTTGTGAGTTTACTGTGCTTCCTGACGTTCCGCTCGCTGCGTGCAGTTGCGTGTATCGTGATTCCGTTGGGGCTGACCTCGATTCTGTGTGAGGCCATCATGGCGATGTCCGGTATCGGCATCAAAGTGGCAACCCTGCCGGTTATTGCGCTGGGTGTGGGGATCGGTGTTGACTACGGTATCTACATCTACAGCAAGCTGGAGCACTTCCTGTTAGAAGGCAAACCTCTGCAAGAGGCTTATTACGAAACACTGCGTTCAACAGGTAAGGCCGTTATCTTTACCGGCGTAACGCTGGGGCTTGGTGTGGTGACCTGGATCTTCTCGCCGATCAAATTCCAGGCGGATATGGGCTTCCTACTGTTCTTCATGTTCTTGTGGAATATGGTGGGGGCTATCTGGTTGTTGCCAGCATTGGCACGGTTCCTGTTGCGGCCAGACAAGATGTTGGCCAAGGCAAGAACTGCGGCCAAATCCTGATAACCGTCAGTAACTATGAAAAAGCCCGCATCTGCGGGCTTTTTTTGTTTTCTGTTCAGCTGTTTAGCGGCACAATCGTTCCTTTATTTATTGCCTGATGTGTTCTATGTTTTAATTCGAGCGAAAGATTTGCCCATGGACTGAGTGGGCGAGTGACAATAATGACTGAAAAAGGGAAGAGTACACATGACACTGAAACTTAAAGCGTCCGCAATGGCCGTCGCTGCAGCTGTTAGCCTTGGCGCAGCATCCACTTCTGTTTCAGCCCAGGACCAGCGTTTTGTGACGATCGGTACCGGTGGTGTAACAGGTGTTTATTACCCGGCAGGTGGTGCAATTTGTCGTTTGGTTAACATGGACCGCAAAGAACACGGTATCCGCTGTTCAGTGGAGAGTACCGGTGGCTCGGTATACAACCTGAACGCGATCCGCGCAGGCGAGCTGGATTTGGCTGTGGCCCAGTCTGACTGGCAGTATCACGCTTACAACGGAACCAGCCAGTTTGAGGATTCCGGTAAGGACGAAAAACTGCGTGCGGTTTTCTCTCTGCATCCAGAACCGTTTACTGTAATCGCCAGCAAAGGCTCCGGCATCAAAAACTTTGAAGATCTGGAAGGCAAGCGTGTGTCGGTCGGTAACCCGGGCTCAGGCCAGCGTGCAACGGCTGAAGTGTTGATGGACGCTATGGGCTGGGGTATGGACAAGTTCTCTCTGGCTGCAGAAATCAAAGCTGCCGAGCAGTCGCAAGCACTTTGCGATGGCAACATCGACGCGTTCTTCTATACCGTTGGTCACCCCTCTGGTGCTATCAAAGAAGCCACCACCTCTTGTGACAGCGTTGTTGTCAACGTAGACAACAAGGCCAGCCAGAAGCTGATCGCTGATAATCCGTACTACCGTCAAGCAACCATCCCGGGTGGTATGTACCGCGGAACCGATGCAGATGTAACCACCTTTGGTGTGGCGGCGACATTCGTTTCCTCCACTGATGTGCCCGATGATGTTGTGTACGCGGTTGTCAAAGCGGTGTTCGAGAACTTCGACAGCTTTAAGCGTTTGCACCCAGCGTTTGGCAACCTGAAGAAGGAAGAAATGGTTGCTGATGCTCTGAGTGCGCCTCTGCACCCAGGTGCTGCAAAGTACTACCGTGAAGCCGGCCTGATCGACTAACAGGCCGTGCACGCATCAGGGCGAGCTGTGCTCGCCCTGAATTTCCCATCAAGTTATCTACACATCACAGGTACATTCAATGACAAAGAATGACTCCGGTTCCGGCGCGAGTGTGGATGCTGCCAAAGTCGAACAGGTATTACAGACGGAAACCGGGGGCAGGGCGCTTGTCGGGCCTGCGGCTGCAATCCTTTTCGTTATTCCAGTGTGCTGGTCTTTGTTTCAGCTTTGGATTGCGTCACCACTTCCGTTTATTCTGAATTTCGGCATCTTCAACTCCACAGAAGCCCGTTCGATCCATTTGGCGTTTGCGGTGTTTTTGGCTTTTTCTGCGTTTCCCATGTTCAAGGGCGTGCACACCACCAAAGTGCCCATCTACGATTGGATTCTGGCAGCGGCCGCTGCGGCTTCAGCGTCTTATCTTTACGTTTTCTATGACCAACTAGCCCAGCGTCCCGGTGCACCGATTACTCAGGATCTCTGGGTTGCGCTGGTTGGTTTGGTATTGCTCTTGGAGGCGACGCGTCGGGCGCTCGGGCTTCCGTTAACAGTTGTCGCCGCGGTGTTTATTGGATACTCGCTGGCGGGCCCCTACATGCCCGATGTGATCTCGCATAAAGGTGTGAGCCTTAACAAGCTGGCCTCTCATCAATGGCTGGGCACCGAAGGCGTTTTCGGTGTTGCCTTGGGTGTTTCCACCAGTTTCGTTTTCCTGTTTGTACTCTTCGGCGCATTGCTGGAGCGTGCAGGGGCAGGTAATTACTTTATTAAAGTCGCCTACGCCATGCTTGGCCACATGAAAGGCGGGCCTGCCAAGGCGGCCGTGGTTTCCAGTGGTCTGAGCGGTGTTATTTCCGGTTCATCAATCGCCAACGTGGTGACTACGGGTACCTTTACCATTCCTTTGATGAAACGTGTTGGTTTCCCTGCTACCAAAGCCGGTGCTGTTGAAGTAGCTGCCTCCACAAACGGCCAGTTGACGCCGCCAATCATGGGGGCGGCCGCCTTTCTCATGGTGGAGTACGTCGGGATCTCCTACCTGGAGGTTATAAAGCACGCCATCTTGCCGGCGATGATCTCTTACGTTGCCCTGATCTACATCGTGCATCTTGAGGCCTGTAAGTTGAAAATGCAGGGCATCGAGCGCTTGAATCGCCCAACGCTGGCGCAGCGCATGCTGAACTGGGTGGTGGTTTTGCTCGGTCTGTTCGCATTGACGGCGGTAGTGTACTACGGCATTGGTTGGACTAAGGAATACCTCGGTGCCGCAGCGATATGGGTGTTAGGCGGTGCTTTGCTGCTGAGTTACATTGCCCTTATTGGTTATGCGACCAGGTTCCCCGAGCTGGAGGTGGATGATCCGGATGAGGATATGGGGAAACTTCCGGAAGTGGGGCCAACGGTCAAGACCGGTTTGTATTATCTACTGCCGGTTGTCGTGCTGGTTTGGTGCCTGACGGTTGAGCGTTTCTCGCCGCAGCTGTCTGCTTTCTGGGCAACCTTGTTCATGATCTTTATCGTCATAACCCAGCGTCCGTTGAAGGCTTTCTTCCGCAAGCACGGCGGCCTGATGGGCGAGTTCGTTGGTGGTATATCAGATCTCTTCCACTCCCTGGCCACCGGCGGACGAAACATGGTCGGCATTGGTGTGGCAACGGCTACTGCGGGTATCGTGGTCGGTACGGTCACGCTGACGGGCATCGGGCTGGTGATGACTCAGTTCGTGGAGTTCTTGTCGGGCGGTAACCTGCTGCTGATGCTGATATTCACGGCATTGATCAGTCTTGTGCTGGGCATGGGGCTGCCAACCACGGCCAACTATATTGTTGTGTCTACCTTGATGGCGCCGGTTATTGTCACACTGGGGGCCCAGAACGGCCTGTTGGTGCCGCTCATTGCGGTGCATCTATTCGTGTTCTACTTCGGGATACTGGCGGATGATACGCCGCCCGTGGGGCTGGCCGCCTATGCGGCGGCTGCCATATCCGGAGCAGATCCGATCCGTACGGGTGTGCAGGGCTTCACCTACGATATCCGTACCGCGATCTTGCCCTTCATGTTCATTTTCAATACGCAGCTGCTGCTGATTGGTCTGACCGGGTGGTTTGATCTGTTGGTCACGATCGCCAGCGCGGTCACGGCAATGCTGGTGTTCTCGGCGGCCACACAAGGCTTCTGGTTCACTCGCACCCGTTGGTGGGAGACGATCGCGCTGTTGCTGATCACCTTTGCGCTGTTCCGCCCGGGATTCTTCTGGGATATGGTCTACCCGCCCCACGAAGAGGTGCAGGGCGCTGCGATTATGGAATACGTTGAAACGGCACCTAAAGACGAAAGCGTTGTCTTCAGGGTGTCCGGAATGTCTCTCGATGGCAGCGACGTAACCACTTACGTGCAGCTCGATATGCCGGCCGGTGAAACTGCCGCCGAGCGTTTGGCTGCTGCTGGCCTTGAAGTGTCAGAGTTTGATGGCGCACTGGCGGTGGACTTCGTCAACTTCGGTAGCCCTGCGGAGAAAGCAGGTATCCAGTTTGGCTGGACCATTGAGGCGGTTCAGGCGAAGCTGGAACGGCCGCCGAGGGAGCTGATGTTCATTCCGGCTCTCTTGTTGCTAGGGTTTGTGGCTTACGGCCAGCTCAGGCGAAAGGCGAAAGAAGAGGCGCAGCCACAACCAGCCTAAATTCAAGGGTAGGTTGGTGTTAGTAGAAGCCCGGCATTGTTGCCGGGCTTTTTTCTGTTAAACTCGCCCTCAAATCGGCCCGCGGTTTGTGTCGCGGAGGCTGACAACCATGTGATCTTTGGTATAGATCACCGCTGAGGAATCATCAGGAGAGCTTCATGCCCGTCATTACCCTGCCAGATGGCAGTCACCGCAGTTTTGCAGAACCCGTTACCGTACACGATGTTGCCGCTGATATTGGCGCAGGCCTGGCTAAGGCTGCCCTGGCAGGCAAAGTGGATGGTCAGCTCGTCGATACCAGCCACTTGATTGAAAACGACGCGGAGCTGGCGATCGTGACCGAGCGGGATGAAGACGGCGTGGACGTGGTGCGCCACTCAACGGCTCACCTGTTGGCAATGGCGGTCAAAGAACTTTTCCCGGAGGCTCAGGTAACGATCGGCCCCGTGGTAGATAACGGGTTCTACTACGACTTCAAATACGATCGTCCGTTTACCAATGAGGATCTGGCGCGTATTGAAAAGCGCATGGAAGAGTTGGCCAAGCAGGATATTCCGGTTTCCCGCTCTGTTATGTCTCGGGAAGAGGCGGTAAAACTGTTTGAAGACATGGGCGAAGAGTACAAAGTCCAGATCATCGAAGACATTCCCGGTGACGAAGATCTGTCTTTCTATCGCCAAGGTGACTTCATCGACTTGTGTCGTGGCCCTCACGTGCCAAGCACCGGTAAGCTGAAAGCCTTCAAGCTGACTAAGGTGGCGGGCGCCTTCTGGCGTGGTGACCACAACAACGAGCAGTTGCAGCGGGTTTACGGCACCGCTTGGGGCAACAAGAAAGATCTTAAGGCTTACCTGAACCGTCTGGAAGAAGCGGAAAAGCGTGACCACCGCAAAATTGGTAAGAAGCTGAAGCTATTCCATATGCAGGAAGAGTCGCCGGGTATGGTGTTCTGGCATCCGGATGGCTGGTCGCTGTATCAGGAAATCGAGCAGTACATGCGTGGAAAGCTGCGCAACCACGGCTACCAGGAAATCAAGACTCCGCAAGTGGTTTCCCGCACACTATGGGAAAAGTCCGGTCACTGGGACAAGTTCTCGGATGCGATGTTTACCACAGAGTCCGAGAAGCACGATTACGCCATCAAGCCCATGAACTGCCCCTGTCACGTGCAGGTGTTCAATCAGGGCCTGAAGAGCTACAAGGATCTGCCGCTTCGTCTGGCGGAGTTCGGTTCCTGTCACCGAAACGAAGCTTCTGGTGCACTGCACGGTTTGATGCGTGTTCGTGGCTTTACTCAGGACGATGCGCACATTTTCTGTGAAGAAGACGCCATTCAGGAAGAAGTGTCGGCATTTATCCACTTGCTGCACGAAGTGTATGAGGATTTCGGCTTCTCTGAAATCCTGTATAAGCTTTCAACCCGTCCGGAAAAGCGTGTGGGTTCTGACGAAGTATGGGATAAGTCCGAGGCGGCTCTTGAAGAAGCGTTGAACCGTGCCGGTGTTGACTGGGAATTGCTGCCGGGTGAAGGTGCGTTCTACGGCCCGAAAATTGAGTTCTCTCTGAAAGACTGCATCGGCCGTGTTTGGCAGTGCGGTACGATTCAGGTGGATTTCTCTATGCCCGGTCGTTTGGGGGCTCAGTATGTGGCCGATAACTCCGAGCGGAAAACGCCGGTCATGCTGCACCGTGCCGTTCTCGGGTCTTTTGAGCGATTTATCGGTATACTGATCGAAGAATACGAAGGTGCGTTCCCCACCTGGCTGGCCCCAACACAGATTGCGGTTCTGAATATCACTGATAATCAGCGTGATTACTGTGAAAAATTGGCTAAAAAATGGGATTCTTTGGGATATCGGGTAAATGCTGACTTGAGAAACGAGAAGATCGGCTTTAAAATCCGCGAGCATACTCTTAACAAGGTTCCCTACCTTGTCGTTGTAGGCGACAAAGAAATCGAGAACAACGCGGTTGCCGTGCGCACCCGCAAAGGGGAAGATTTAGGAACCTTATCGCTTGAAGCGTTTGAGCAGCTGTTGGCTGCCGATATCGAACGTAAAGGCAAAACTGAAACGGAGATCTAATTATTAAACAGCGAGCGAATCGGGGGCGTACTCCAAAAGCGCCTATCAATGAGAATATTGACGCAACTGAAGTCCGCTTGATCGATGCCGAAGGCAATCAGGTTGGTGTTGTTCCAATTGAGGACGCTCTCCGCATGGCGGAAGAAGCGACACTTGATCTGGTACAGGTTACGGATTCCGATCCGATCGTCTGTAAAATAATGGACTACGGCAAGAAAATCTTCGAAGAGAAGAAAGCGAAAGCAGCTGCCAAGAAAAAGCAGAAGCAGACGCAGGTCAAAGAGCTTAAGTTCCGTCCAGGAACTGAAGAAGGGGATTATCAGGTAAAACTACGCAACCTGGTACGTTTCCTTGAAGCCGGGGACCGCGGCAAGATCACCATTCGTTTCCGGGGCCGTGAGATGGCACACCAAGAAATTGGTATGAAGCTCATGAACCGAATCGAAGCGGATGTTGAAGAGCTTGCAACGGTAGAGATGCGGCCGAAAATGGAAGGCCGGCAGATGACCATGATTGTGGCTCCCCGCAAAAAGAAGTGAACCTGATCCAATGATGGGTCCCCCGCATTAGCGGGGGATTTGTCGTTCAGGGGCACAAGTGTTTTTCCTAAAATAGAATGCGGAGTTTTAAAAAATGCCTAAGATGAAAACTAAGAGTGGAGCTACCAAGCGGTTCAAGAAAACCGCTACTGGCTTCAAGCACAAGCAGTCCTTCACCAGTCACATCCTGACCAAGAAGAGCCCTAAGCGTAAGCGTCAGCTGCGTGGCACCAAGCTGATTGCCAAGTCCGATGTGGCTTCAATCAAGCGCATGACGGCGTGCTGATTCAGCCGCTAACTTCTTGATCAAGTATATTAAGGTAGAAGGATAATAGTATGGCTCGTGTAAAACGTGGCGTGGTAGCACGTCGTCGTCATAAGAAGATTCTCAAGCAGGCCAAGGGTTACTACGGCGCTCGTAGTCGTGTATTCCGCGTTGCCAAGCAAGCGGTTATCAAAGCCGGTCAGTACGCATACCGTGACCGTCGTAACCGTAAGCGTGCTTTCCGCGCTCTGTGGATCGCTCGTATCAACGCTGGTGCTCGTGCAAACGGTCTGTCTTACAGCCGTCTGATCGCTGGTCTGAAGAAAGCGAATGTTGAGATCGACCGTAAGGTTCTGGCTGACCTGGCCATGAACGAGCAGCAGACTTTTGCTGTTATTGTTGAGAAGGCCAAAGCGTCCCTGTGATCGCTTAAGCTCTTTCATCGATTACTGATCGATCAGGGCGCCTCATGAGTTCATGACGGTGCCTTCTGAATAGGGGAAGGGCGCGCTCTTCCCCTATTTTTGTTTTAACCTACCTCATTTCAGGTTTGGAGCAGGGTCAATGGAAAACCTTGAACAGTTGGTTCAGGACGGATTGAGTGCAGTCGAAGCGGCAGACAACCTTCAGGCGCTTGATCAAATTCGCGTAGAGTACCTCGGTAAGAAAGGCTCTATTACTCAGCAGGCCAAAACACTGGGTAAGCTTTCCGCAGAGGAACGCCCTGCAGCCGGCCAGAAGATCAACGAAGCCAAAGGGCAGGTTGAACAGGCTATTAACGCCCGCCGTGCCGATCTTGAAAAGGCCGCCATTGAGGCCAAACTGGCCAGCGAATCCATTGATGTGACCTTGCCGGGCCGCGGACAGGATCTGGGTGGACTGCACCCGGTGACCCGCACACTTCAGCGTATTGAAGAGATTTTTGCTCGCGCCGGTTACAGCGTCGAGCAAGGGCCGGAAATCGAAGACGACTACCATAACTTCGAAGCCCTCAATATTCCGGGGCATCACCCCGCTCGTGCCATGCACGATACCTTCTATTTCAATCCGGGCACGCTGCTGCGTACTCATACATCCCCTGTTCAGATCCGTACCATGGAAGCCGGTAAGCCGCCGTTCCGAATGATCTGCCCGGGACGGGTATACCGCTGTGACTCGGACATGACGCACACGCCTATGTTTCATCAGGTAGAAGGCTTGCTGATCGAAAAAGATGTGAGCTTTGCTGATCTCAAGAGCACCGTAGAAGAGTTCTTGCGCGTGTTCTTCGAGCGAGATTTGAAAGTACGCTTCCGTCCCTCTTATTTCCCGTTCACCGAGCCTTCTGCGGAAGTGGATATCGAATGGGGCCGGGAAGCCGACGGCAGCATTAAGTGGTTGGAAGTCATGGGTTGCGGAATGGTGCACCCGAAAGTGTTCGAGCATTGCGGCATTGATGCCGAAGAATATCGCGGATTTGCGTTTGGTCTGGGCGTTGAGCGCCTGGCCATGCTTCGCTACGGCGTGAAAGATCTGCGAATGTTCTTTGAAAACGACCTGCGTTTCTTGCGCCAGTTCCGATAAGCCGAAGGGCTAAAAGGCGCAAGCAAGTCTCCGAATCAACCGCATAAATGGCATCAGGACAAGGCTAGAACGATGAAATTCAGTGAACAGTGGCTGCGAGAGTGGGTTAATCCGGGCATAGATTCCCAGGCATTGATGGATCAGATCACCATGGCTGGTCTGGAAGTAGACGGATTTGAGCCGGTAGCCGGTGAGTTTTCCGGTGTAATCGTGGGTGAAGTGGTTTCTGTGGAAGCGCACCCGGACGCCGACAAGCTCCGCGTTTGCCAGGTCAGTAATGGTGACGAAACCGTACAGGTTGTTTGTGGTGCACCGAACGTGCGCGAAGGGCTGAAGGTGCCGTTTGCCGAAGTGGGCGCAGTGCTGCCGGGTAACTTTAAGATTAAAAAAGCCAAGCTGCGCGGTCAGCCGTCTCAAGGCATGCTGTGTTCTGAATCGGAACTGGCGCTGTCTGAAAGTCATGATGGCTTGATGGAATTGCCGGACGACGCTCCGGTTGGTCAGAGCATGGTGGATTACCTGAAGCTGAACGACATCGCCATTGATGTTGATTTGACCCCCAACCGCAGTGATTGCCTGTCAATCAAAGGGTTGGCCCGCGAAGTAGGTGTACTGAATAGCTCGGTGGTGGAAGCCCCTGAAATCGAGCCGGTTGAGGCGGTTCATTCAGAGGTTCCGGCGATTCGTATCGAAGCACCGGAAGCGTGCCCCCGTTATCTGGGGCGTATTCTGCGTAACGTAAATCTGAAAGCCGAAACGCCGCTGTGGATGCAGGAGAAACTGCGTCGTTCCGGCATTCGCTCCATCGACCCAGCGGTTGATGTGACGAACTACGTGATGCTGGAACTCGGCCAGCCTCTGCATGCGTTCGACCGGGAAGAAGTTTCCGGTGGCATCGTGGTTCGAATGGCGAAAGCCGGCGAGAAACTGGTGTTGCTGGACGGTCAGGAAGTTGAACTGACGGCTGAAACTCTGGTGATCGCCGATCACGATAAGCCGATCGCCATTGCTGGCGTGATGGGCGGGGAGCACTCGGGCGTCAACGAAAAGACTCAGGATCTGGTTCTGGAATCGGCCTATTTCGAACCCATTGCAATGGCTGGAAAGGCCCGACACTACGGTTTACATACCGACGCGTCTCACCGGTTCGAGCGTGGCGTGGATTATGAGTTGCCGCGCGAGGCAATGGAACGCGCGACTCGCCTGCTGATGGACATCGTTGGTGGTGAACCGGGCGAGATTGTTGAGGTGGTCAGTTGGGAAGATCTGCCCGCGGCCAAAACTGTGGATCTCCGCGAGAAGCGCTTGGCTGATGTGCTGGGCTTGGCGATTGACCGCACCACCGTTGAGGAAATTCTGTCCAGGCTCGGCTTGCGTGTTGAGAAGCTTCTGAAAGACGGCTGGCGCATCAGCGTACCCAGTTTCCGTCCGGACATTTCAATCGAAGAAGATTTGATTGAAGAAGTCGGGCGTATCTATGGCTACAACAACCTGCCGGTCACAGAGCCAACGGGCTCGCTGGGTTTGAGTGTTCGGGAAGAAGCTACCCGTCCGTTGTCTGTTGTTCGTAACTTCTTTGTAGCCCAAGGGTATCAGGAAGCCGTTACCTATAGCTTTGTAGACCCGAAAGTGCAGCAGTTGGTTGATCCGGAGCGCGAGGGCATTGCCTTGGCGAATCCGATTTCTGCAGATTTGTCGGTTATGCGCACCACCTTGTGGAGCGGTCTTTTGAAGACGGTGCAACACAACCAGAATCGCCAGCAACCTCGAATCCGCTTGTTCGAGACGGGCCTTCGCTTTGTGAAAGATGGTGACGAGATCGATCAGCAACCCATGTTGGCCGGTGTTGTGGTGGGCAACCAGAACCCGGAAAACTGGACCAACGGTCGCCGTGCATCCGACTTTTTCGATGTAAAAGGCGAGCTGGAAAGCCTGTTCCAGGTGCTCGGTATTGAGATTCAGTTCAGGGCTAGCCAGCACCCTGCATTGCACCCCGGCCAAACCGCAGAATTGCTTCGCGATGGCGAAAGTGTCGGCTGGTTGGGAACTTTGCACCCTCAAGTGCAGAAAAACCTTGAACTTAATGGCACGATTCTGATGTTTGAGCTATTCTTGAATTCGATCGTGACCGGATATGTGCCTAATTTCAAAGATGTTTCGAAATTCCCGGAAGTTCGAAGAGATTTGGCTATCATTATCGGAAGCGACGTATCGTTCGCACAGGTTGAAGAGGTAGCTCGTAAACAAGCCGGCGAACACCTGACAGATATGCGTGTGTTTGATGTCTACGAAGGCGAAAGTCTGGGTGAGGGCAATCGCAGTTTGGCTCTGAGCCTGTTTTGGCAGCACCCTGAACGCACGTTGAATGAAGACGAAGTGCATACGCTCTTCAACGGGGTGATCGATTCCCTTAAAGAAGAGCTGGGGGCAACACTGAGGAGTTGACGGATGGCGGCTTTGACGAAAGCGGATATGGCAGAGCGCTTGTACGAAGAGTTAGGTTTGAACAAGCGGGAAGCCAAAGAAATGGTAGAAGCTTTCTTCGATGAGATCAGAGGTGCTCTCAGTCACAATGAGCAGGTCAAGTTGTCAGGATTCGGCAACTTTGACCTCCGTGACAAGAAGCAGCGCCCCGGGCGAAACCCCAAAACGGGCGAAGAGATTCCGATCAGCGCCCGGCGCGTCGTTACCTTCAGGCCCGGCCAAAAACTGAAACAAAAAGTAGAAACGTATGCTGGAACCGAGTCATAACAACGAGCTCCCCGTTATTCCGGGTAAACGCTATTTCACCATCGGTGAGGTTGCTGAGCTGTGCGCCGTAAAGGCACACGTTCTGCGGTATTGGGAGCAGGAATTTCCACAGCTCGCACCGGTCAAGCGCCGGGGTAACCGTCGTTATTATCAGCGTGCCGATGTTATAACCATCCGTCAGATTCGCAGTTTGCTGTACGATCAGGGCTACACCATTGGCGGCGCTAAGCAAAAGCTAAGTAGCTCCGAGGTGAAAGACGACACCTCGCAGTACAAGCAACTGATTAGACAGATGATTACCGAGCTGGAAGAAGTGTTGGATGTATTGAATGCGCCGGCCCGTTAATTAACAGCAGCCGGTATGGTTACAGAAAAGCCGAGACGTTAATCGTCTCGGCTTTTTTCGTTTAAGTGCTTTTAATCGTGCTTTCTTAGAGCGTGGGTAAGCCGAGCAAGTTGTTCCGCGCATTGTTCCAGGCTGGTCTCTGCTTGAGCGTAGGCGCTCTGGAGCTCCATAGGGCCCCGAGTGATCGAAAATGCTGCAGTCAGGCCCTGTGCCTGCAGGGCAGAGAAATCCAAGCCCAGCATGCCGGCAAAGCCGACCACCGGCACACCGTGTTTCCTGGCCATCTGGGCCACACCGGCGGGAGTTTTTCCGTAAGCGCTTTGGTTGTCGATGGCTCCTTCGGCAGTGATTACCAGATCCGCATGTTGGATGTGGCGTTCCAGCTCGACGGTTTCCATCACAAGCTCGATACCGGGGCGCAGTTGAGCGCCGAGAATGCCGGCCGCCATCCCCCCTATGCCGCCGGCTGCGCCGCTGCCAGGGAAGCTGGCGATATCCCAACCCTGCTTTTTGGCCAGTCGGGCAAAGTGAGCCAGATTGGTGTCCAGTTTAATGAGTTGTTGGATGCTGGCGCCTTTCTGGGGGCCGAATACAACGGCGGCACCTTTGGGGCCGGTCAACGGGTTGTTGACATCGCAGGCAACAACCAGTCGGGTGTCTCCGAGAGCATCAATGGCTGGTTGCAAGTCCAGACTGGCGAGTTTGCCCAGACCGATGCCGCCGGCCGGGATACGGTTACCGTTCTTGTCGAGAAGCTTCGCTCCCAGTGCCTGCAGAATTCCGGCTCCGCCGTCCGTTGTGGCGCTACCGCCCAGCCCCATAACCAGGACTTTCGGTTTGTGTTCCAGTGCTTCCAGCATCAATTCGCCTGTGCCATAACTTGAGGCCATCAGGGCGTTTCGTTCGTCAGGAGCCACGCAGTGCAGGCCGCTTCCTTCGGCCACTTCAATAATCGCTGTATCGGAGTCATTTGCGATGCCATAACGGGCGACGACGGGGTCTCCCAGTGGCCCGGTTACAGTGACGGAATGCAATGTTCCGTTCAGTGCTTCCGTTAGCGCAACGGTTGTCCCTTCTCCACCATCGGCCAGAGGCACTTCAATGATTTCGTCTCGGGGCGCAGCGTTTGCCCAGCCCCGGCCCAGCGCTCTGGCAACCTGATCGGCGGCCAGACATTCCTTGAACGAATCAGGAGCAATGACGACGCGCATGTTATAAGGCCACCAGTGAGGTTAGCCACACGCATGCGATGGTCACCAGCCCCATTACCAGCGTTGCTGTGGTGTGAGACTTGTAGGCGGTGGCAACGTTCATTTTGCTGAACTGTGACACGACCCAGAAGTAGCTATCATTGGCATGAGAGACCGTCATCGCCCCGGCACCCACCGCCATAACAGTCAGTACCCGGCCCAGCTCGGAATCCAGTCCGAGCTGCGGAAGCAACGGAGCAACCAATGCAGACGCGGTCACCAGTGCTACGGTAGACGAACCCTGAGCCGACTTTAGTGCCGCCGCGACGATAAACGGCATGATGACGCCCAAGCCCAGAGTCGATAGGGTATCGCCGAGGTAGCTACCTAGCGGTGTTGCCGCCAGAACCGCTCCGAACGCACCACCGGCGCCAGTAATCAGGATGATTGGCGCTGCTACTTCCAGCCCTTTGCTGGTGTGGCGACCAAACTCTTCAAACTTGTTTCTGCCTTGCAACAGTGTGAGTGCAAATCCAAGACCGATAAGCAAAGCGTTCAACGGCTTGCCGAGAAAGTTCAGAATGTCATACGCCATTCCATCACCGAGCGGTGCGGTTGGGTAGTTGGCAACGGAACCTGTGCAGATCAACAAAATTGGCACAAAGATCGGAGCAAACGCTTTGGTGGCGGAAGGCAGTTCGCCGTAATGTTGTTTGGCCTCTTGGAATGCCTCTTCTGCCTGCTCGAGTTCCGTGCTGGGTAGATCTTTACAGCGGGATGCCCAGAACAGGCCGGCAAAAGCCGCGATGATCGCAAACACCAAACCGATTCCGATGACCATGCCCAGGTTGTTTTCCAGGCCGAGGTTTCCTGCCGCCGCAATTGGGCCGGGGGTTGGTGGAACCAGAGTGTGGGTGGCGAACAGGCCCGTAGACAGGGCAACGGTCATGGCTACAGGGGAAGCATTGAGCGTTCTCGCCATGGAGCGTTTAAGGCTGTTTAAAATCACATAACCGGAATCGCAGAACACAGGGATGGCGACAATAAAACCAACGATGGACATCGTAAGTGTCGGGAACCTCTGACCGAGGCATTTGACCACGCTTTCAGCCATCACAATGGCAGCACCGGTGCGCTCAAGAATCACACCAATGATGGTACCCAGAACAATCACCAGGCCGATGTAGCCCAGAATATTTCCAAAACCGGCACGAATGGTTTTTTCGATGTCTGCCAACGGCAGGCCGAAGGCAAAAGCGGCCAGAAACGAGGCGAGCAGCAGGGTAATAAAGGGGTTCAGTTTTAGTCGGCTGGTCGCGAACACAATAAAAATTATAACCGCGACCAATATCAGCACCAGATGCATTGGAAATCTCCAGAATCAACCCGATTGTGACACCGACTCTGTGGCCGGTTATGTGGTGCTAAGTGTAAGAGCTGATTGGCAAGATTTCGTTATGCATGTGAACAGAGTTGTTCTATTTTTGCTCGACTTAATTGTTCGTTCGCATAAAAGAGTGATTGGATTCCATTGCCAGGTAGAGAAGCGCCAGGTCCTCAAGCCGGAAAGGCGACAGGCCTGTCAACGCCTTGATACCTTTTAGGCGGTACCGTACTGAATTACGGTGCAGATGAAGTTGCCGGGCGCACCGCTGTATATCTCCATCGGAGGAAATGAAGGCGCGAAGAGTCTTGAGGTATTGATCACTGCGGGCATGGTTGAGTAGAGCGCGAAGCGCCTGGTTCAGTTGCTCTTGCTGCCATGTCGGATGCAGGCTACGCCAGAGTGTCGCCAGCGGAAAGTCTTCGTAATGCCCACGAACAGGCGCCGGAGAGCGCTGCTTGGCGGCCTGTAAGGCCGCTTCGGCTGACTCGTAGCAGGCTTGCAGATTGTTGGTGAAGATGGCTCCGGTAGCCGCGGATGTTGCCGTTTCCAGATTCTGCGGAAGCCTTGCGATTGCGGCATTCATGGCATCTTGCGGCAATCTATCGGTAAAAAAGAAAGCGATCTTCTGATCCGGAGTCTGAACCACTAGTGCCTCGGGGTCAGTCCGCTCCAGATCTCGGGCTAGCGTGACGATATCGGTTAGCCAGGGCAGGTGCGGTTGACCCGGTTCGAGCACCACGGCAATCCGCGGTTTACTCAGGTCAATCGATAATTGCTCAAGCCAGTGTTCCGATACCGCTTCGCCATTCAGTAATGCCAGTAAGGTGTTTTCAATCTGGTGCCGGCGTTGGCGGCTGACTTCTATCAAAGATGCCTGTTCCAGTATCAACTCGGCCGTCACCCTTACCAGATCCGCAAACGGCAATACCTTTTCCGGCGTGCCCGAAATACCGACAACCGCGACGATCTTGCCCGCTACTTCAACCGGCAAATTAACGCCCGCTCGCGTACCGGTATATCGGCAAGCGTCTTGCTCGGTTATCACTACCGGTGCACAGGTTTCGGCCACTTGCCGAGCCGCCTGATGTATGGCGCCCACTCGCAGAGAGTCACCCGAGGCGATAATGATGCCGTCCGGAGTCATCACGTTGACGGAATGCCCGATTACGGGCATGGCGCGGTCCACGATGCGTTGAGCGGTGGCTCGATCAAGAGTGGTCATTAGAGGCCCCGGTCTTTCACGTTTTCCATGACTACAAAGGTACTGGTTTGCAGAACATGGGGCAGGTTGGAGATTTGCTCCCCCAGCACTTGTCTATACTCGGCCATGTTCCGTGTGCGGATTTTCAGCAGATAATCAAAATTAGCGGCCATCATGTGACATTGCTCCACTGCAGAGATCTGTTTGACGGCGTTGTTGAATGCGGCCAAAGCCTTGCTGGAGGTATCACTCAGGGTTACTTGAGCAAAGGCTACATGAGAATGACCGAGTTTTGTCTGATTCACCATGGCGGAATAGCCCGTAATGTACCCCTGTTCTTCAAGGCGCCGCATGCGTATTTGGCAAGGGGTTTTGGACAGGCCCACCCGGGAAGCCAGATCGGTAACGGTAATGCGCCCGTTGTTCTGCAGTTCCCGGATGATGGCAAGGTCGATTCTATCGAGATCCGACATGGCTGCTATCCTTGTTGTGTGCGATCGAAATAGGCCTTTCTAAGCCGGTTTTCCTAATTTTAATGGATATGCAGTTTTTTTGATAACGATGATGGTCCAATTAAAGGAAATAAGTCCGGATAAAGGTGTCTAATAGGAAAATAGAATATACCGCCTTCGCTACAATGCGGCCAGTATTCCAATAATCAGGAGGCATAACCATGAGTGTGCAGCAATCCGCGGCAAAAGAGCTCCACGAAATTCGTCAGGCGCTACGCAATAACTATCTGGCGGACGAGTATGAGGTGATCCACCGACTGATTGAGCAGGCTCAGTTGTCTGATGAAACCCGCCAAGCGATCTCTGCCCGAGCAGCAGAGCTGGTGCGTGATGTACGTGACAACGCCAAGCCTACCATTATGGAAAAATTCCTGGCTGAGTACGGGCTGACCACCAAAGAAGGTGTGGCACTGATGTGCCTGGCGGAAGCGCTGCTGCGGGTGCCCGATAACTTTACTATCCAGGATTTGATTGAAGATAAAATTACGTCTGGCAACTGGGGTGCCCACGTCGGTAAAGCGAAATCCGGCTTGATCAACTCCGCCACTCTGGCGTTGCTGATGACCAGCAACCTGCTGAAGGATTCTGAGCGTCAAAGTGTAGGCGACACCCTGCGTCACTTGGTGAAACGTTTGGGCGAACCCGTGGTTCGGGTGGCGGCCGGTCAGGCCATGAAAGAAATGGGCCGCCAGTTCGTATTGGGCAGAGACATTGAAGAAGCCCAGGAAAATGGCCGGGAAATGGAAGAGCAGGGCTATACCTATTCCTACGATATGCTGGGTGAAGCCGCTCGCACCGATGCCGACGCCGAGCGCTATTACCAGGCTTACGCCACCGCCATCGACAGTATCAGCAAACGATGTGAAGGCGACGTTCGAACCAACCCGGGCATCTCGGTGAAGCTGTCCGCATTGCTGGCCCGATACGAGTATGGTCAGAAAGAACGGGTAATGAACGAGTTGGTGCCCCGAGCACTGAAGCTGGCCAAAAAAGCGGCTGCCGCGAACATGGGGTTCAACATTGACGCGGAAGAGCAGGATCGTCTGGACCTATCTCTGGATGTCATCGAAGCCATCTTTGCCGATCCAGCGCTGGATGGATGGGATGGCTTTGGCGTGGTGGTTCAGGCGTTCGCCAAGCGAGCTTCACAGACCCTCGACTGGCTGTATGCACTGGCTGAAAAACACAACCGCCGAATCATGGTGCGTCTGGTGAAAGGCGCCTACTGGGATGCCGAAATCAAGCGCGCTCAAGTGATGGGGCTTGAGGGCTTTCCGGTGTTTACCCGTAAAGCCTGCAGTGATGTCTCTTACTTGTCGTGCGCCACTCAACTGCTCGGCATGACCGACCGCATCTATCCGCAATTCGCCACCCACAACGCGCATTCGGTATCGGCGGTTCTGGAGCTGGCGAAAGATTTGAGTCGAGAAAAGTTCGAGTTCCAACGCTTGCACGGCATGGGTGAGTCTCTGCACGACCAAGTACTGAAAGCAAGCAACGTTCCGTGCCGGATCTACGCCCCGGTGGGTGCACATAAAGATTTGTTGGCTTATCTGGTTCGCCGGTTGCTGGAAAATGGCGCCAACAGCTCCTTCGTTAACCAGATTGTCGATACCAGCATTACCCCGGAAGAGATCGCCAAAGACCCGATTGATGCCGTGAATGCGCTGGGTCGCGATGTTTCCAGCCAAATGATCGTGAAGCCGGCGGATATCTTCGGCGAGCAGCGCCGTAATTCAAAGGGGTGGGATTTGACCGATCCCGTCACCGTGGCCGAGCTGAACGAAGGGCGAGGCAAGTATAAAACACACCAGTGGCAGGGTGGTCCCGTAACGGTCACCGAAGCAAAGGGTGGCGAGGTAGTAGATGTTCGCAACCCTGCTGATCTGGACGACGTAGTGGGTCAGATTACCTATGCTTCCGAAGCAGACGTGGATGCCGCTGTCGAAGCGGCCCGTAACGGTTTCGAAGACTGGGCGGCCGTCCCGGCAGAAAAGCGTGCTGAGCTGATCCGTAAGGTGGGGGATCTCTACGAAGAAAACGTGGATGAGCTATTCGCACTGACGACTCGGGAAGCAGGCAAGTCTTTGTTTGACGCCGTGGCCGAGATTCGTGAAGCGGTGGACTTCGCCATGTTCTACGCCAACGAAGGTATTCGTTATAAGGATGCCGGAGAAGCCCGTGGTGTGATTTGCTGTATCTCGCCCTGGAACTTCCCGCTGGCCATTTTTACCGGTCAAATTTTGGCTAACCTGGCAGCCGGAAATACCGTGGTGGCCAAGCCTGCGGAGCAGACTTCTTTGTTGGCCGTGCGTGCGGTTGAGTTGATGCACGAAGCTGGTATTCCGAAAGACGCGATCCAGCTCCTGCCGGGCGACGGTGGCACCGTGGGTGCTGCGCTGACGTCGGACTCGCGCATTGAAGGGGTTTGTTTCACTGGTGGTACCGATACCGCCAAACTCATCAACAAGGCAATGACCAAAAACATGGCTCCGGATGCACCGCTGGTTGCCGAAACCGGTGGTATGAACGCCATGATTGTGGACTCCACGGCATTGCCGGAACAGGTGGTGCGTGACGTTCTGGCTTCCTCTTTCCAGAGTGCCGGTCAGCGTTGTTCAGCCCTGCGTATGCTCTACGTGCAGAAAGACATTGCCGATGGCTTGCTGGAGATGCTCTACGGCGCCATGGAAGAGCTGGGTATTGGCGACCCGTGGGAGCTCTCCACTGACGTGGGGCCGGTGATTGACGAGGAATCTCGTAAAAAGATCAACGATCACTGCAAAAAATACGAGCAAAAGGGCAAATTGCTCAAAAAGCTGCCGGTGCCGGAAAAAGGTATGTTCGTCTCGCCTGCAGTTCTGCAAGTCAGCGGTATTGAGGAAATGGAAGAAGAAATCTTCGGCCCGGTGCTGCATGTGGCTACCTTTGAAGCCAAGGATATCGACAAAGTGGTGGACGCGGTGAACGCCAAAGGCTACGGCCTGACATTCGGCATTCATAGCCGGGTAGATCGCCGTATCGAGCACATTGCCAGCCGAATCAAGGTGGGTAACACCTACGTTAACCGCAACCAGATTGGCGCTATTGTTGGTTCTCAGCCCTTTGGTGGTGAAGGATTGTCTGGGACCGGCCCGAAAGCGGGTGGCCCGCAATATGTGCGCCGCTTTATTAAGGGCGACGTTGTTGAAAAGGCCGCGGGTGAGGGCAAAGCCGTTGGCGCTCGAAAGGTGCAGAAGCTGATCGATCAGCTGGCCAAGCTCGATGTGCCCGCTCCGGAAGGCCGTCAGCAGGCACTCAGTCCGTTCTTTGGTGAGGTTCCGGCACCGCTGGATCTCGGCCATGAAGAAATGCCAGGGCCGACGGGTGAGCAAAACCATCTGTCTTGCCACGCTCGGGGCGTTGTCTTGTGTCTGGGGCCGGATACTGACTCGGCCGTTGAGCAGGCTGGCGTGGCCATGTCGCAGGGTAACAAGGTTGTGGTGGTTGCTCCGGGCGCGGAAAAAGCGCTGGCGCGTGCAATTAACGCGGGCCTCCCGGTTATCGCCTGTGATGGTTTGCTGGAGCCCGAAGCCCTGACTCAGCTTGGCGGCTACGAGGCGGTTGTGAGTGTGGCGGATAAGCCGTTACTCAAGCGCTACCGTGAAGCGCTGGCTGTACGGGATGGTGCTCTGTTGCCTGTGATCACTGAGCACAAGCTGGATCAGCGTTACGTCATTGAGCGCCACCTATGCATCGACACCACCGCTGCTGGAGGTAACGCCAGCTTAATCGCTTCAGCGGAATAACTCGCATCAACGCAATCCTCTCCAAGCGCAGCATCTATTCAGAAAAACTGAATAGATGCTGCAGTTTTCTTCGTTTTAATTCAATGAATGCTCTGTTTATAGTGGTCCTACAAACTGAAATTTTGAAGTAAAAAGGAAGGATGGCTATGTCTCTCAAACTTCAAACCATTATCTGTAGTACCCGCCCGGGCCGCGTCGGCTCTTCCGTCGCAGAGTGGTTCAACAAGGCTGCTAATGAGCAGGGTGGATTTGACAGTGAGCTGGTGGACTTGGCAGATTTTAACCTGCCGGTTTATGACGAACCGAATCACCCGCGCATGCAGAAGTACGAGCATGATCACACTAAGGCTTGGTCAGAGAGCGTGTCCAAGGCCGATGCTTTTGTATTCGTGATTCCGGAATACAACTTCTGCCCGCCACCGTCTTTCATTAATGCGGTTAACTACCTGTTCAACGAATGGAATTACAAGCCGTGTGCCTTTGTAAGCTACGGCGGCGTGTCTGGCGGCCTTCGTTCAGCACAAACGGCCAAACAATTGGTGACCACGGTGAAAATGATGCCAATGACTGAGGGGGTTATGGTTCAGATGCCGTGGGAAAAGCTGGACGAGAAGCGCAAGTTCCAGGCTGAAGATGTGCATACGCAATCTGCAAACGCAATGCTGGAAGAGCTGGAGAAGTGGGCGCAAGCGCTGAAAACGATGCGTTAAGCTTCAAGTAAAAAACCGGGCTGCTGCCCGGTTTTTTATGGTGAATGAAAGCGGTAACTAGTCGCTAACCGGGTTTTCAGTCATCGCCGATTTCATGCGTCGCCTCAGGAGTGGGCCGACAATCACTGGCAGCACCAGACCTAAACCGGCAACCACCCAAAGACCCAGAGCCAGCGGGCTGCTCCAGAGTGTGCTCCAGTCACCGTCAGACAGAATCAGCGCATGGCCCAGGTTCTTCTCCATCTCGGGCCCCAATAGCAAGCCGAGAATGATCGGCACCAGCGGTATCTCCAGTTTGCGCAGAAAATACCCGGCGACCCCGAACGCCACCATGAAGTAAAGATCGAAGGTGCTGTTGCTGATGGAGTAGATACCGACAAACGCCACCATCGTGACGATGGGAAGCAGGAACATCGGCGGTATCGACAGTAGCCTGACAAACACACCAATCATTGGAACGTTGAGCAGTAGCAGCAGTACGTTACCGATCAACAGGGCGGCGATAACACCCCAGACAATATCCGCGTTCTGGGTGAACATCAGCGGGCCAGGAGTGATGTTGAGAGAAATCAACATCGCCAGAAGAACGGCGGTTGTGCCGCTGCCCGGAACGCCCAGTGTCAGCATAGGTACCAAGGCGCCGGATGCCGCACCGTTGTTGCCGGCTTCAGGAGCGACAACCCCGCGAATATCACCGTTGCCGAAGTTGCCCTTCTTGCCAACTGCCCGTTTTTCCAGGGTATAGCTGATAAAGCTGCCCAGCGAAGCACCGGCACCGGGCAACACGCCCGCGATGAAGCCCAGAACGCCGCCACGAAGTTGAGAGGGGATCGTGGTGATCAGTTCTTTAAAGGACAGCGTCAGTTTGCCCACGTTCACCTTTTTGTGGCCACTACCCAGGCGTGACTCGACGAAAAACAGCAGCTCGGAGATCGCAAACAGACCTACGATAGCCAGGATGAAATCAATCCCCTCGTAAAGCTCCAGAACGCCAAACGTATAGCGTTGGGTGCCGGTAGAAATGTCGATACCCACGGTGGAGATCATGATGCCAAGTGCTGCCGCGATGACAGTTTTCATCGGGTTCTTGCCGGTGATGCCGCCGAGGGTGGCAAAAGCCAGTACGAACAGCGCAAAGTACTCAGCAGGGCCGAAGGTCAGGGCAAACTTCGCCAGTACGGGGGCCAGCATGATCAAACCAATGGTGCCGATCAGACCGCCGGAAAACGACGCAATGGCGGAGATTGCCAGGGCATCGGCCGCCCGGCCTTTCTGTGCCATCGGGTAACCGTCCAGGCAGGTCATCATCGCGGGTTCATCGCCTGGGATGTTCAGCAGGATTGATGAGATCCGGCCGCCGTACATAGCTCCTGCGTACACAGACGTCAGCAGAATCATGGAGGTTTCCGGAGGCAATCCCAGCGTGAATGCCAGAGGAATAAGGATGGCGACACCGTTAGCGGGCCCGAGCCCCGGCAGACAGCCGATCAACGTTCCGACAAAAGCGCCGAATAACGCGTACATAAGGTTGTACGGGGTGAGAGCCACCGCAAACCCGTCGATCAAAAATCCGAGAGTTTCCATTAGCTAAACTCCAACAGGCCAGCGGGCAGGCTCAGAGACAAACCGTAATTAAACAATCCGTACACCACAACCGCGCTGATTAAGCCGGTCAGAAACGCACTGCGTGGCTGGGCGCCCATGCGCCAGCTCAACGCGCCAACGGTCAGGGTAGTGGAGATTACGAACCCCAAGGGTTCCAGGAGTAGGGCGTAGATCACCAAAACGATCACTGAGAACAGAAGTTCCAGAGCGGTTTTGCCCCACGGCCACGGAGTGTCCGGATCCGGTTTTACCATCAGGTACAGGCTGCCAATGACCAGAATGAACGACAAAATGGTCGGGAAGGTTTCGGGCCCCATGCCATGGGAGCCGCCAAACGGTTCTGGCCACTGCTGCGCGACCCAGCCGTAGGCAACGGCCAGGACCAACAGGCCCAGGCCGAGTAAGCGGTCATTCAATCCAGTCATTTCATCAACCCGATTTCGCGAGACAGGTTGTTGATGTCCTGCACCTGTTGATGGACGAAGTCTTCAAACTGGTCGGCATCCGGATGGAAGGGGATCAGGCCGTTGCTCTTCATGACCTCTTTCCACTCCGGGCTGGCGTACAGGGTATCGATGGCTTCAACCCAGTATTGCTTGGCTTCATCGCTGGCGCCTTTGGGCATATAAAAACCGCGCCAGTTAGGCCCAAGGGCATCAATGCCTTGCTCTCGGGCGGTGGGAATGTCGCTGAACTCACCCGGCAGGCGCTCTTCAGATAGTACCGCCAGTACCCGTAAATCGCCGGATTCCATAAAGCCGGTCGCCTCGGAGATGTCGCCGGTAAAGGCATCAACTTGCCCACCCACTACCTGGGTCATCGCTTCGCCGCCGTTGTTGTACGACAGATAGGGGATAGACGGCAGGTTCTCGACCCCGGCCGCCTTCGCGGCAATCAGGACCTTCAGGTGATCCCAGCCGCCACGGGCGCTGCCGCCGGAGAATTTAACCGAACGAGGATTTGCCTTGCTGGCTTCAAACAGCTCGTTCAGGGTTTTATAAGGAGAGTTCTTGCCCACGGCAATGATGCCGTAATCTGCGCCCAATGCACCGACCCACTTCACCATATCGGCATCCAGACCGGGGAATTGCTTTTGTGCAAGGCGAGTGGTGGTGGCCGTTGAAGCCGCTACGATAAGTTTGTCGTCTTTGTTACGTTTGCTGACCGTGTGGGCGTAGGCAACGCCTCCTCCGGCACCAGCCATATTGATCGTCTGTACCGTGCCTTCGACCAGCTTGAGTGACTGCATTACGTTGCCAACACTGCGGCAGGTAAAGTCCCAGCCGCCGCCCGGATCGGCTGGCGCCAGACATTCGACTTTGCCGGAAGGCTGCCAAGCCATGGCGGACATGCTGAAAGCGGCTGCTGCTGCGAAACTCAGGGTTCGTTTGATAAACATGAATGTGGTCCTTCGATTGTTGTTTTCGGCACTCCGGAGGAGCTCTTGTTGTAGATTAAAAGCTGGTCATTTTGCTAAAAAGTTTGTGAGCGTATTGCCTTTAAAAAACCTAAAGGCCATTAAGTTCATAAAGTTCACGGGCAAAACGGCCCTTTGTGCTTTAATCTCACGGCTGAATGACAACAAGATCTGATAAGCCTGTGGCAAGAAAAACCCGACTAAAAACCCGAATGATTCTCACGTTGGCTCTGGTCAGCGCCCTGCAAACCGCCTTGATTGGAGGGGTGGCGGGGTACTACCTGAGCGAATCGCTGTACAGCGAAATTGGTCAGCGTGCTTTGATGGTGGCGAAAACGGTTGCCGCCACACCGTCTGTTGTCTCCGGGATACAGCAGCGTGATACCGAGGCGTTGAATCGCCTGGCCTCTTCGATGGCAGCTACCAACGAAGCCCTCTTCATCGTGATTGGCGATCAACGCGCGATTCGGCTGGCGCATCCTTCTCCAGATCGAATCGGCCGCTCAATGGCAGATGACGACGGAGATGATGGCGGCGAAGCTCTGAAAAACGGACGCGGCTATGTGTCGAGAGCGGTAGGTACCTTGGGGGATACGGTGCGGGGAAAAGCGCCGGTCATTGCGCCTTCAACCGGAGAGATCATCGGGATCGTATCGGTTGGCTATAGCGTTGCCCAGGTCGGTAATACCATTCAGCGTTACAAATTTGTTTTCTATGGCATTGTGGGCGTGATGCTGCTGATCAGCATTTTGATTGCGGTCGTGATTGCCGGGCGTTTCAAACGGGAGATTTTTGGTTTGGAGCCGGAGGAAATTGCCCGCCTGTTTGAGGAGCGCAACGCCACCCTGCAGTCAGTGCGTGAAGGCATTATTGCCGTTAACAGAGAAGGCATCATCACCACGGTAAACCGGGCAGCGCTTGAAACACTGGGTTTCGATACCGGTACCTCGCTGGTTGATCAGCCCATACATGAGGTTCTGCCCGACAGCGATTTGCTCTCGGTGCTGAAGACGGGTATTCCGGAGTTTGACCGGGAAGTTTGGCTCAGGAACCGGCAAATGGTGGTTAACCGGCTACCGGTTCGACAGGGTGACGAGGTCATTGGTGTGGTGGCCAGTTTTCGTTTGCGAGACGAGTTGGACCATGTCAGCCAGCAGCTAACTCGTATACAGCAGTATGCGGATACACTGCGCAGCCAAACCCACGAATATTCCAACAAGCTGCACACCATTGCTGGCCTGATTCAAATTGGCGCTCACGACGATGCATTGAATTTGATTGGTCGCGAAACCAGCGACCACCAGAGTTTGATTCATCTGCTTTTGGAGGCAGTGCCCGACCCGGTTATTGCCGGTTGCTTGTTGGGTAAATATAACCGGGCCCGGGAAATGGGGCTGCACCTCGACATAGACCCGGGCAGTCAGATGAGTGATATTCCCGATGCCATGCCCAGAGATCAATTGGTCAGTGTGTTGGGCAACCTGATCGATAACGCGCTGGAAGCAACGCGCCAGCACGCAGGTGAGGGAGGGCGAGTGACGCTCTCGATGACCGACCTTGGCCAGGAGTTGATCTTCGAGGTGGATGATCAAGGGCCGGGGGTTGTTGAGAGCGAGCGCGACCGGATTTTTGAAAAAGGCGTTACCAGTAAGCCGGGTGTAGGGAAACGGCACGGCTATGGGTTGTATCTGGTGCGTCAGTTTCTTGATCGTTGGGGAGGCTCAATAACGGTTGAAAGCCTGCCTGACATTGGCAGTCGGTTCACTTTATATTTACCCAAGGTTCCGGAACTCAGGAGCGCCCATTGAACACGATTCGGATATTGATCGCTGAAGATGACCGCCAGATTGCGGAAATTCAGCGAAGGTTTGTTGAGCGGCTCGATCATGTTGAGCTTTGCGGTATTGCCCACAGTTTGGCCGATGCTCGTGACCTTGCGGAAGTGTTGGCCCCGGATTTGATTTTGTTGGATGTCTATTTTCCGGATGGCAGTGGTCTGGATTTATTAAGAGAGCTCAGAGCGCAAGACAGCAGCAGCGATGTCATCTTGATTACTGCGGCCAAGGAAGTGGATACCCTGCGCAGCGCATTGCGAGGGGGTGTTTGCGATTACATTTTAAAGCCGTTGGTGTTTGAGCGTCTGGAAGAGGCAGTAAACCGCTTCCGTGCCCGGCTTGAGCATTTGTCGGGACTGAATCAGCTGGCGCAGAGTGAAGTGGACGCGTTGATACCTCGTGCCAGTGACGAAGAAGCTCAAGCGGCAAGTGGCCGGTTACCCAAGGGTATCGACGCTCTGACGCTTGAAAAAATTCAGGACGTGATCCGTGATGGCGAACCGTGGAGCGCAGAAGCGGTGGGCAGTGCCATTGGGGCTTCGCGGACAACCGCGCGACGTTATCTTGAATACATGGTTGGAGAAGGAAAGCTGGAGGCCGAAGTGACTTACGGCAGCGTTGGCCGGCCGGAAAGGCGGTATCAATTAGCCGAGTGAGGGCCAGAAACAACAAAGCCCGGATCTTGCGATCCAGGCTTTGAGTAGGGAATTCTGGTCGGGACGGTAGGATTTGAACCTACGACCCCTTGCACCCCATGCAAGTGCGCTACCAAGCTGCGCTACGCCCCGTAAACTGCTCACCGCCAAGAAAAAAGTTTATCTCAGTGGCTTAGCGGGAGCGAAGTATACGCCAGCGCCAAATAAAAATAAACAGGTGGCGGGCGACTTTCTTTAGAACAATTAACGCAGTTTCGTTTCTCTTAGTTTCAGGATGAATTTGGGTGTCTCAAAGGTGTCCGGTGCGCTCAAGCAATCGCGCACGCTAATGTATAGCTTTACCGAAGTTCAGAGCCTCCTCTAAATCTGCCAAGGCATCTTCAAGGCCCGAGGCTAAGCGTTGCATGTGCGGAAGGGTGTCGCGGCAGGCGATGATCCCCACATTCAAATGATTTGCATGGCTATAGCAGGTAAAGCTGACAGCTAATCCGGGAAAGACAATGTTGGCGGGATATAGGTGCAACAGGCGTGCACTGCGTAAATACATCTCTTTCCGGCTTCCGGGGACGTTTGACACAACCGTGTTGAACATCGGAGGAAGGTGTTTTGCCACACCGGTCATCATGGCGGCAATGGAGGGAGCCATGCTTAGGATGGAATATGGCACTCGCATTTCCGGTTCCAGACTAAGAATCTGCTCTTTTGCGAGCGCTACGGATTCATGCACTTTTGCTAGTCGCAGGGCCGGATCTGCGATGTTCGTACCAATCATGCCGTAGATCATTCCTACCGAATTCCCGACACTTTGATCCCCCTCTGCTCGGAGGGAAATGGGGATAGCCGCAGTCAGACTGTCTGAGGGCAGAGCGGTCTTCTCTTGCAAGTACTGCCGCAGCGCACCTCCTACTAGAGACACCACCACATCGTTCAGTGTGACTTCAGCTTGCTTGGCAACCGCTTTCAATCGATCAAGCTCGAAAGCATGAGTGGCAAATCGGCGCTGTGCGCTGATCTGTCCGTTTATGGCTGTTCTTGGTGCAGAGCGCAGAGTTGTCAGGTGCTCATCTTTTCGGAAGAGCCGTATGATCTTGCCAGCGGTGCCAATAATCGATTGAGCCGATGGGATGGAGAGTGCTGACGGTTGGAAAGGCTTATCAGGTGCCGAGTGAACCCAGAATGGCGGCATTTGAAGGTCATTCACACTATCTGAAAGCCCTCGCATTAGCAGGTTTGAGGCGCTGATTCCATCGACGATTGCGTGATGGAACTTGACGAAAATGGCAAACCGGTTGTCCGCCAGACCATCGATGAAATTGCACTCCCACAGCAGTTTACGCATGTCCATTGGCTGGCTATGCAAGCGCGCAACCATCTGCCCCAGTTCCCGCTCCCCTCCCGGCTCGGGCAACGAAACGTGCCGGACATGGTATTCAAGATCTGGATCAAAAGTGTCTTCAAGACTGGGGGCCAACTGCCATCGAGAGGGCGAGCGAAGTTTCTGGTTCCAGGGCGCACAGATTCGGGTTTCTCTGCGCCAATCTTCGACGATGGTTTTAACAAATTCGTCACCGCCTTTTTCTGGTTTCTCAAAAACCATCAGGCCTGCAACATGCATAGGAGCGGACGGGCTTTCAAGCTGAACGAATGCGGAGTCCATCGGGGAGAGTCTTTTGTACGTCATTATTTTGCCTCGTGGCCAGAGCGTTTCGGATCTAGGTGTCGCTGGATAAAGCGAACGATGTCGTGTCGAGCGGATTTTGCTTCTGGGATCCACTCCTCCAACAGCGGGAATGCATGGGGCATTGATGGCCAAAGTGCCAGCTCTGTTTCAACGCCGGCCTCACTGGCTTTTCGGGCAAAGAGCACGCTATCGTCTCTGAGTACCTCTTCATGGCTAGCTTGAATCAAGAGTGGAGGGAGCCCCTGAAAGTCACCCATTAGTGGTGATATTTCCGGATTGGCAGCGTCTTGTGTTCCTACGTACCAGTCCCTTGCGTGTGCCAGGGCACCGAGTGGCAACATGGCATCCGTCTTGGCATTGGCTGCTCGTGACGTTGGGCCGTGGAGTCGCGCCATGTCGAGAATTGGCGAAATAGATACAGCACAGGCAGGCAGGGGAAGTCCAACATCGCGCAGTCGTAGAAGCAGTGCAACCAGTAGGTTCCCACCGGCTGATTCGCCCCCGATAATAATTTTTCCGGGGGCGACGCCGGAATCGAGCAAGAGTCGGTAGGCACGTTCGCAATCGTCCAGCCCGGCAGGGAATGGGTTTGCAGGCGCGAGTCGGTAGTCTGGCACAAATGCGTCTGCGAGCAGGGAGCGACATAGCCGTTTAACGAAGAGTAAGTGACCGTCTGGCATGGTAGGAAAAACAAAGGCCCCGCCATGTAACCAGAGTACAACCGGTCGGTCTGACTCTGCGAATGGGGCTCCCATGGTATGGCCTGGTACAGCGGTGTCCCCTATGCCCCAGTAGTGGTAATCGTAGTCAATCGGTTGGGTTTGTTTCGGAAGACGTGCCGCAATGTGTAATTGCATGTTGGCCACGCGAGTAGCGCTGCCTCGCATGACAAAGGCGAGCAATGGTCGTATGCCTCCGCGAAGGCAAAAAAGGAAGACCTTGGATCTGAAAGAAAGTCGAAGTTGATCTCGAGAGAAGGTTGTTGAGTAAGTTGTTATTTTCACCGATGCCCATCCTGAGTGTCGTGATATGGATGGGAGTATGATGAACAAACGAACGAGGTCGGTTTTCTTACAGTGTCAGCTTCTTGCCATTTGGCGCCACCGAGTAGGGCTCACTTAGTCTCGAGAGCTAGCGGTCCATTTGAGTAAGGAACGTCTCTAGGCGTGCCGGGTTTTCGAGTTTGATACTGCCATAATCCAAGCTTATCAGCTCGGCTTCCTCAAACACCCGGATGGCTTTTTGTACGGCTTGGCGAGTTATGCCAATCATATTTCCGAGCTGTTCCCTGGTTAGGCGAAGCGTAACCGGCTGGCTCGTGATTTTTCCATCACCCTGGAACATGTTGAGCATCAGCAGGCGCCGGCCAATTCTCGCAGGGGTATTCCTGGCGGTGTCGTCTTCAATGATCGACATGGCGGCGCACAATCTGCTGGCCAGTTGGTCGACGATAACGGGGTAACCTTGAGGGTAACGTTTGAGCAAGCTTTTAATCTGAGCTTCGGAGAATTCCAGAACTTGGACAGCCTCGTGGGCTGTGGCCCCATAAACTCTGGCTGGCACTGAGCTAAAAATGGCATCGCCGAGCCAGTTTCCTGCTCCAATAATGGCCAGAATTGATTCTCGTCCTGAAGGCAGGAATGACGTTATACGTACGGAACCAGAAGCAACAATGGTTAACCTCTTGCTATGGGCCCCTCCGGCGTACAGAGCTTGTTCTTCAGAAAATTCCCGGTAGATGCAGATTTCCGCCGCCTCTTTCAGGGCGGACTGCGGAAACCCGGAAAATAGGGCACAACGGGAAAGAAATTCAAGTTTCTCTGACATAGTAGATTGTTCGGTTGTTGACGGTCTCTCGTTTTATTTTCGAACTAGACTGACAAACCTTGCTCCGACAAATTGGATGCGTTTTTAACAGCTAGGCTTCTACGGGAGAATAACATGAACAAGAAGCGAACCGGGCTGACTCAGATTTTGACAAGCCTTACCGTCATTCTAACGGCTGCAGTGGCTCAAACATTGCACGCGGCAGAACGCCCTAACATCTTGGTGATTATGGGCGATGATATCGGGATTACCAACATCAGTAAGTACAGCCATGGGCTGATGGGTTACAAAACCCCAAACATCGACCGAATTGGCAATGAGGGCATGATGTTTACCGACTATTACGGTGAACAAAGCTGTACGGCTGGTCGTTCGGCCTTTATCACGGGCCAGCACCCTATACGAACCGGCTTGACTAAGGTTGGAGTGCCGGGCGCTGCTGTCGGTATTCAGCCCGAGGATCCGACCTTGGCTGAGCTACTGAAACCTTTGGGTTATGTGTCTGGTCAGTTTGGCAAGAACCACTTGGGTGATCGCGATGAATTTCTTCCAACCAATCACGGTTTTGACGAGTTTTTTGGCAACCTCTACCACCTAAACGCTGAAGAAGCTCCCGAAGACCCGGCATGGCCGAAAGATCCCAAGATTGCGGAGTTGGTCACTCCTCGCGGCGTTATCCGCAGCAGTGCGGATGGAAAAGTAGAAGATCTTGGTCCGTTGAACTCCAAGCGTATGGAGACGATTGATGAGGAGTTCCTGCAAGCTACGCTGAATTTCATTGACCGATCCCATGCCGATGGCAAGCCTTTTTTCGCATGGTTCAACTCGAGCAGAATGCATTACTACACCCACATTAAGGAAGAGTCTAAGGGGCTTTCAGGTCAGGGGTTTTACAACGACGGTATGGTTGAACACGACAATCAAGTCGGCGAACTTTTGGCAAAACTGGATGAGCTGGGTATTGCAGATAACACCATTGTGCTCTACACGACCGATAACGGTGTTCATTTCAATCAGTGGCCTGATGCCGGTATTACACCGTTTCGCGGCGAAAAGAACACCAACTGGGAAGGTGGGTTTCGGGTACCGGCCTTTGTTCGCTGGCCAGAGCATATTGAAGCAAACGCGATTTCCAACGACATAATTGCGCATCTGGACTGGGTACCTACGCTGATGGCGGCGGTCGGTGTGCCGGATATCAAGCAAAAACTATTGGAAGGCCATGAGGCGGACGGAAAAAACTTCAAGGTTCACCTTGATGGGTACAACTTCCTGCCGTACCTGACGGGAGAGGTAGGCAATGGGCCCCGTTCGCAGTTCATCTATGCGAGTGATGACGGCGACATCATCGGTCTTCGCGATGGAGATTGGAAGTTGGTGTTCGCAGAACAGCGTGCGAAAACCTTTGAGGTGTGGCGAAATCCGTTTGTGAAACTGAGAATTCCGAAAATGTTCAATCTGAGACAGGATCCTTATGAGCGGGCGGACCAGAATTCGAATATGTATGAGCGTTGGCTCGATAAAAAGCTCATGGCTCGGGCTATCCCTGGTGTGATCCGAGTAAAACAGTTCCTCGAAACGTTCAAGGACTACCCGCCTCGACAGCGCCCCGCATCGTTCACCATTGATCAGATCATGGAACACTACCTAGGCTATGATAAGTCATAGGAGGGGCATAGAACATGACGCCATGGCATGCAATGCAAAGTCTGAGAGAGCGTGTTGATCGTCAGATTCTGGGTCAGTCTGAATTAATCGGTCAGATCATGGTGGCGTTGTTGGCGGATGGCCATGTTCTGCTCGAAAGCCTGCCCGGTTTGGCTAAAACCCGAACAGTGAAAACGCTTGCAAAAAATCTGGATGCACAGATGAAACGCATCCAGTTTACGCCGGATTTGTTGCCCTCGGATCTGACCGGTGCGGAGGTCTTGCACCAGGAGGGAGGGAGTCAAATGTTTCGTTTTGATCCGGGGCCGTTGTTCGGCAATCTTGTTCTTGCGGATGAGATTAATCGAGCACCCGCTAAGGTTCAGGCGGCTTTGTTGGAGGCCATGGAAGAACGGCAGATTACGGTGTCTGGCACGACTCATACCATGGCACCTCTGTTTATGGTGTTGGCAACGCAAAACCCAATCGAGCAGGAAGGCACGTACCAGCTTCCAGAAGCTCAGTTGGACCGATTTCTGATGAAGGTGACCTTAAATTATCCGTCTCACGCCGATGAGTGTGAAGTGCTGCGATTGGTGCGCGCGGAGACAGTAAACATGTCTTCTGAAGTGGGGACTGAGCGTTTGTCAGCTGATTGGGTGCTCGCAGCCCGACGGGAAGTAGATCAATTGTTTGTGGCGCCAACGATTGATGCCTACATTGTTGATCTCATTCATGGCACCCGGCCAGGGCAGCTCACCGACAGAAAGATTCAGAGTTGGCTTGACGCTGGTATTAGTACGCGGGGCGCGATTTCGCTGGACCGTGCGGCGCGTGCCCATGCCTGGCTTGCTGGGCAGGAGTATGTTACGCCGGACAATGTCCGCGCTGTTTGTCACCCAGTCCTTCGTCATCGCGTGCGACTCAACTATGAGGCGATAGCGGATCAAGTGAGCCCCGATCAGGTGATTGATCGGTTACTCGAGCAGGTGTCCGTTCCTGCGTAAGGGGTGATCATGGCATCAGGACAGGCAAGAAATCAGCATGATATAGCCTCCTCCGTTTCAGGCGAGGAGGGTGTGTATGTTGATATGAGCAGCCTGATCACACTGGAAACGCCAGGGCGGCTGATGAGTGTTAGGTGTCCGTGGAACCGAAACAGTCTTTTGGCTGGCGGGCACACCTCTCTGTTTCGTGATCGTGGGTTGGATTTTGAAGAGTTACGACATTACCAGCCTGGTGATGATCTCAGGTACATAGATCGTCGGGCGACGGCGAGAACGGGCCAGCCATTTGTACGCAGTTTTTTGGAGGAGCGGGATCGCCCAACCATAGTGGTTTGCGACCAGCGGATGAACATGTTTTTCGGCTCCTGCCTGAATTTTAAATCGTATACCGCTGCGGAACTTGGCGCACTCCTTGGGTGGAGTGCGTTTCACAGCGGAGATCGTGTGGGCGTTATGGTGTTCAACGACCAGCGTATTGATACGGTAGCGCCTCATCGGTCCCGCCAACGACTGCAGCAGTGTCTGGCCACGATACATCGCCAAAATCGGGAGCTGCATGCCGAGCGCGGGGTGTCCGGAGCCGTCGATTTTGATCAGTTGTTAGCTCGATGCCTGAACAGCGCGCCTCACGACCATACCATTTACCTCGTAAGTGACTTTATGGGCATAAGTGACAAGGGCGAAGAAACGACCACGCTCAGACGTATCCGTCGGTTGGCCCGGCATAATGACGTGCTGGCCTTTCAGGTCTATGACCCCATCGCTTTGAATCTGCCTACCTATGGTCGAGTTACGCTGATGGAGGGTGAACAGCAGATCTCACTGGATTTGGGGCGCCGACGTATGCGAGAGCCCATCTCTGAGTATCTGAAACAGCGCTTGGAGGGTGTTCAGGCGGTGATGCGAAGAAACCGAATACCCGTTTTGCCAGTCAGTGCCGGTGAAGCAACCGTTGACCAGTATCTTCGTGGGTTTGGGGGTAAGTTGTGAGCCTGTCGAAGACATTAGCCAACCTGCAGGAGCTTCCAGCTCCCGAGTTACCGGCGTTCTGGCCCCAAACATGGGGGTGGTGGGTGATTTTTGTTGTGAGTGGCTTACTTGTTTCTTACTTTGTTTTTCGCCGTCTGCTCGCATTTTATCAGAACCGCTATCGCCGTGAGGCTCTCGCCGAGCTCGCGCAGCTTGAGCAGACGTGGCGCGAACAGCCGGATAGTGTGTCGGCCCTCCGAGATCTACCGGTGCTTATGAAGCGGGTAGTCCTTTATGTGGATATGAGTTCTGGGCAGAACAGAGCTCAGGCCTCACTGTCTCTTTGTATGCAGCGGCTTGCTACGGAGCCGGTCGCCGACGATGTGGGGCGGCGGCTTGTTGAACTGGCCTATGCGCCCGATCATCGTTTGCTCTCTATTCAGCCCGCTGACTTGATAAAACAATGTCGGCACTGGTTGGAAACCCACCGTGCTCCAGTTTGATTACCCCTGGTTGCTCCTATTGGCAATACTGCCATGGTTCGTCTATCGCTGGCTGCCGTGCTTTCAAGAGGAGGAGCCTGCTCTAAGGGTTACCTTCACGCCCGAGCTTCAAGCAA
Source organism: Marinobacter litoralis (assembly GCF_016427555.1). Classification (GTDB taxonomy): domain Bacteria; phylum Pseudomonadota; class Gammaproteobacteria; order Pseudomonadales; family Oleiphilaceae; genus Marinobacter; species Marinobacter litoralis_A. Next base: position 51,809 of record NZ_JAELVS010000005.1, on the reverse strand, counting down.
CGCTTGCGACTGAAGTGGCGGCGAGTAAGTGCATTCGGAGCGACTATTGGCTTGCAGCTTCTTGGCTGGTTTGGTTGCTGCTTTTGGTAGCCGCTGCCAGGCCAGTGGAATTACTCCCGCCTATATCCGTCCAAGAGCCGGTTCGGGATCTGGTATTGGCCATTGACTTATCCCAATCAATGGCAACAGGCGATTTCGAACGACCAGACGGATCTGTGACAGATCGCTTGTCAGCCGTTCGAATGGTGGTCGATGAGTTTATTACTAAACGGCGCGACGATCGAATAGGGTTATTGGTGTTTGGTGATCGTGCGTTTGTGCAAGCGAATCCGACAAAAGATCATGCCACTGTACGCCGATTGTTGGCCGATCTGCGCACCGGATTGGCTGGGTCAAATACAGCAATCGGTGATGGTATCGGGTTGTCGATTAGCATGATGGAAGACAGTCACCAGAACCAAAAGATACTGATTTTGCTCACCGATGGGAAGGATACCGCCAGCAGGCTGAGCCCATTGCAAGCGGCAGAAATTGCAAAGCGGAAGAGGGTTCAAATTCACACCATCGCGGTGGGACGTTTGGGATCCCGCGGAGATGAGGAGGTCGATGCAGAAAGCTTGACTGAGATTGCCGAGAGTACTGGCGGCCAATTTTTTATGGCATCAGACGCCAAGGCGCTGGAGTCGGTGTATGACACGCTTGATGGGCTGACGCCCCATGAAACGGAAACGTTGTCTTTTCAGCCCAAGGTCCAATGGTTCTGGGTACCTGTCCTACTGGCATTGGTTGTTTTGATCGTGTTCTTTTTGAATGAAATTGTCGGTGCAGCGAATCGTAATAGCCCGCAATTGGGTTGCGGAGAGCCAGATGATAGGGGGTGAACTAGATACGCTGCACCTTATCCGGCCTTGGGGGTTGGTTTTTGTTTTGGTTGGTCTGTTGCTGCCGTACACGCAGAGAGTTCTCAGAGAGAGAGAGTCGGGGCGGACGTCTGTCATCCCTTTGCGCTTTGCCCGGCACTTGCGGGTGGAGTCTAGGCCGACCTGCCGGGTCCGACGGGTTCATTTGCTCAGCGCTATGTTAATCGTTGGCGGAATAGCCGTGGCGGGGCCGAGCTGGAACAAGGAACGGCCACCGTTTATGGAAAATATTGCGCCCCTCATTCTAGCTATCGATGTGTCGGACAGTATGGGCGAGCCGCGTGATGCATCGACGCGGATGGGGGTAGCGAAGGCCAAAGTTCAGGCTTTGATTGCCCGCAATCCCACCACTCGAATTGGATTAATAGCCTACGCAGGAACGGCACACCTGGTGCTGCCACCCACTCGGGATTCAGACCTACTTAACCTGTATTTAGATGCGCTGACGCCGGGGCTGGTTCAAACGGAGGGGCGCAATATGCTGGCAGTCGTCGAGCAGGCGCGGTTTTTGTTGGACAATGGTCAGACTCCCGGGACATTGGTTTTCCTCACCGATCGGGTTTCTCCGGATCAAGCTAAGGTCATGCATGCTCGCCTGAAGAAAATGAAACTACAACTGCTGGTTTTGATGCCGGCGTCTGAATTGGCTGTTGGTCGGATACAAGCATTCGCCGACACTGTGGATGCGAAGGTTGGAAGCATGGCAATCGATACCAGTGATCTGGAATGGCTGGAACTGAATGCCTTGGCACATTTTCGAGATGCGGGCTATCAGGACGCCGCCCTACTCTGGAAGGACGGTGGATACTGGCTGGTTTGGGTATTATTGGGTCTGATTTTACTAGCGTTCCGGTCGTCCGGCTGGGCGTTGAGATTGATGTGCTTTGCGGTTCTGGTTCCTGGTGTTGGGATCGGTCTGGTGCCTGTTGCATTGGCTGGTCCGTTGGAGGATGCCTTTCTAACTGCCGACCAGCAGGGCCGCGTGGCTTTTGAGAAGGGACAGTATGCGCTCGCAACGAAACGGTTTCAGGACCCATATCTTAAAGGGCTTTCAGCATACTACGCGGCGGATTATGAGGCGGCAGTGTCGAGTTTTGCTGAGTTAGATTCGGCGAATGCCTGGTTTTACCGTGGCAACAGTTTGGCCAAGCAGCTCAAGCTCGAGAAAGCATTGGATGCCTTTCGGGAGGCCTTGTCCCGGCGATCGAACTTTCCTGAAGCCGAGGCGAATCTTGGCGTTGTTGCACGATTGCATGCGAGTTTGGTTAACGAGCGCGGCCAGTCTCCGGTCATTGGCGCTGATGAGGTAGTTGTTGATCCGGCTACCGCCAGTGGCAATGAAAAAGCGATGCTGCAGCCGATCTCCACAACCGAAGAGGTGTGGCTAGAGAACCTTTATGCCTCCCCCAGAGCTTTTTTGCGCCGCAAGTTTCAGTATCAGGTGCAATCTGGCGAGGGGCAGCAACCGTGAGGAAGTGGGTGCATGTATTATTGCTAGTGCTGATGGCGCTTTCTGGTCCGGTGTTTGGTAGTCCGAATTACTGGATGCAAATGCGCTTGACCCCCAGCGAAGAAGTGACGATTGGCAGTACGGTTACACTTGAAGTTGATGTCATGGCTGATACTTGGTTTAAGGAGCCGCCTCGTTTTAGCGACTTGGATTTGCCGGGGGCCCGAGTAGTTTTTGAAGGCTCGAAGGGGCGTAACTTGCATATCACCCGCGATAGGCGAAGATACGTGGGACTTACGTTCAGCTACCGAGTGGTTCCGGCGACCCCCGGTGCCTTCGTGATTCCCGCCTTGGAAGTCACCTTAGAGCTCGGTCAAACCGAACAGCCTGTGTCTCTGCACACAGATCCCGTTCGGTTTGTAGCAATTCTGCCAGAGGCGCTGGCCGCTCGTGGGCCAACGTTGATGGCTAATCAGGTGAACGTCACTCAACAGCTCAAGCCAAACGTCCGTGAATTGGCAGTCGGAACCCCCTTTGTGCGTGAGTTTTCGGTGCATGCAGTCGGGGGGGAGGCGATGCGGATGCCACCGATTGAACTGCCGAACCCTACTGGATTAGCCGGACAAAGGAATTCCCCCAAAATCAGTGCATTGACTAACCAACGAGGCCAAGTTATTGGAGCACAACGTGTTGATGCGGTTACGTATGTGGCGGACCGGCCGGGTTCTTTGACGCTTCCGGCAAAGACTTTGACCTGGTGGAATAAAGCGTCCCACCAGTTGGTTGAGACAACTGTGCCTGCGCTCGAATTGGTCATCCATCCGGCGCCGGAAGTGAGCCATCCGTTTCCGGTGGCTGAGGCTGTCGCAACAATGAAACCTCGCTTTAAAGGGCCTCTGCCTTTATGGGGTGGCTTGTTGCTTATCGTGTTATTCGGTGTTGTGTGGAGGAAGTATTTCCCCGGCTTTTGGTCAAAGCCCCTCCGGTGGATAAAGGGTAGCGTGTGCGTAGGGTGTTTTTCACCACTCTATCTGCGTTGGCGAGCGCTATGTTTGCTTTGCAGGCGGCGGGTTGATCTATTAGGGATCTATCGCTTGCAGTCCCATCTGCGGTGCTCACCACATAGGAGAGGCGCGCAAGAGCTTGTAGCGGCCGCTGCATATCGTCAAATGTTGGCTCAGGGGCTTGCCGCATACTATGGTCTGAAACCAAACCGGACGCTCGCCCGACGAACTTTATGCATAAGCGTTTTTTTGCTGCGCAAGCAAGCTATTGATAGAGTCGACTCGCCCAGCAGGGTTTTACCGCCACTGAATCACCGGGACGAATCGAGCCGCGCGTCCAGTTCCATAAGCAAACGCTCCGTTTGAGGATTACCCGGAGCGAGCTGATTAAGGCGTTTGGCAAAAGTCCGTGTATTTTCCAGTTTGCCTTGTTGGAGGCTTAGGTAAATCAGGGCATCTAGCAGGCTGGTATCGTTCGGGTGTTTATGGGTGCCCTTAAGCAATACCTTGCTGGCCTCCTCTAAATTCCCCACCCGTGCGAGTACCAAACCATAGTTATAAAAAATTCGGGCATTATCCGGGTTCAACTCGGTTGCCAGTTTGAACTGTGGAAGGGCGGCTGAGGTATTGCCCTCGTCAACATGGGCGAGGGCAAGCAGGTAGGCAAGGTGTCCTCGGTCAGACGGCGGTGTATTCGCTCTCGATACGCCCTCTTCCAGAGTTTTTATGGCGAGTTCGTTGTTGCCTCGCGCGCTGGCTAAACTCGCAAGATTGATTCTTGCCGGCGCAAACACAGGATCCATTCTGAGCGCTGCCTGGTAGTGGCTCAGCGCTTCGTCGTATCTGCCTTCCCGTTGCAAGTAGGTGGCGAGGTTCAGGCGGGTTCCGGGTAAGAATGCTTGGGCAATCAGACGTTTTTCATAGTCCTTCCTGAGTGCCACAATAATTGATCGCTGCTCTTCAGGGAACGCCGATGACTCGATGCCCGCAAGCGCGCGAATGGCTTGGTCGCGAACGGCGGTCGGCTGATCCATAGCTAATAGAGGCATCAGCCAATTTACGCGCTCTTCCACAGGCAGTAAGGTGGTGCTGTTAGCCGCATAGGCTCTGACGATGGGCTCGTTTGCCAGCAAGCCTGATCGCAACGCTGAACTTGCGCCTGGCCCAAAGCGGGCAAGATGTTCTCCTGCAGTGGCCCGCGCGATAGCGGGGGTGTCTGTTTTGCGGATCAGCCCAGCCAGTTTGATGAACGCATTTTCCTCGGCCTTGCGAAACGAACTTAGGGCATTGGCATAATGGTGGGGGCGTTGGGGGGCTTCAAACCAGCGGTCAATCGCGGCTGCGGCCCAGGCCGGCGTTTCGGCTGTGTGGCAATTGTTGCAGGCGTTGGGGCTGCCGGTTGTTTCGGTAAGATCCGGTCGAGGAATTCGGAAACTGTGGTCTCGCCTAGGGTCTACCACCATGTATGTCTGCTCTGCCATATGGCAATTGACACACTGTGCGCCTTCTGAGCCTTCTCTATGCCGGTGGTGACTTGCTGACGCATAGTCACCGGCTTCCAGTGATGGAAATCGTTGTGGCGGGGCCGAGTTGTGGCACTGCAAGCAGAGCCCGTTACCTTCGGCGACGAGCTTGGTGGTATGGGGGTTATGGCAGTCAAGGCAATCAACACCAGCGGCTGACATCTTGCTCTGGATAAAGGATCCGTAAACATAGACTTCGCCTTGTATTTGGCCGTCAGAATGATACAAGTCGGGTCGAAGTGTCGTTGGTAGCGCTTTATCCAAATACGGCTCTTGCGCGTGATGCCCATCTTTGATGGATTGGCGTCGGCTATGGCAGTAAGCGCAGGTTTCGACCACACGTTCTGCAGACAGATTGTTGAACTTGACGTCCAGGCCTTTGTCCTCTGGCAAGGACTCCTTGGGTGGCCGGGAATTCAGGGAGGTTGCCCAGTTCACATGCCTCTGTCCTGGACCGTGGCATCCTTGGCAGCCGACATTTTGCTCTTGCCAGGTTGTCGAAAAGGTATCGTCTTTGGCACTGTAATTTACAGTAAGGTTGGTCGAGTGGCAGTCTGCACACATGGCGTTCCAGTTCTGGTAACGCCCAGTCCAATGAAGCGCGTCGCCAGACGCGAAATGCTTTTCGGGATAGAGAGAGAACCAGCGCTGACCACCGTCCTTCTTTGGGCGCGAATCCCAGGCAATGGTCAGTGCTTGTAACCGACCGCCCGGAAACTCTATCAAGTACTGTTGTAGTGGCTTGTAGCCGAAGGTGTACGCAACCCGGTAAGCCTCCAGTAAACCCTCAGGGCCTGAAATCTCCACCCAATAGTTGTTTTCTCGCATGACAAAACGGGTTTCGCTGTCTCCCTCTATGAACCGCGTGTTGTTAAAATCGCCAAGCACGGATTGATCGGTCGCTGGTCGCATCGCCCAAGCATGGTCTGAATCGGACCAGGACTCATGTTCTGATTTATGGCAGCTCTCGCAGGTGTGAGCGGCTACATATCCTCGGTCTTCCGACGAATAACCCGGTGTTGTGGCGGCCTTTGCCGATAGGGAAATCAAGGCGAAGAATAAAACTATGACAAACGAGTTAAGGGGCAGCATTCATCAGGCCTTTAATGGAAGTTTGTCTGATTGAGTGGAGGTTACCAGATCCAATCTCGGAAGAAACAAAAAGAGCCACCCCGTAGGGTGGCAAAGGTTGGGGTGCAACAAGTCAGCTGTTGGTGTGTGCCTCCCTATAGTTTGGGGAGGTGATCGTCTGTGAGCTTGCTTTCGGTGCGGCAGACTGGCGCACCAACGTTGATTTTCGGCCGCGGAGCAGAAGCGCTGCGATGGCTGGCAGCAACAGGATGGCTCCGAGTAGGTTCACTAGAAACATGAACGCAAGCAGAATGCCCATATCCGCCTGGAACTTCAGATCCGAGAAGTACCAAGTGGCCACTGATACCGTCATGGTCAAAGCGGTGAAGGCCGATGCGGTGCCTCGTTGTTTCAGGGCTTCATAGAATGCCTTCTGAACGCTGGCGCCTTGATCCAATTCGTGTTTCATCCGTTCAAACAAGTAAATGCCATAGTCGATGCCGCTACCGACACCGAGTGCAATCACGGGAAGCGTATTGACCTTCAGGCCAATGCCCAACAAAGACATGAACGCGTTGCAGAGCAGGGTGACCAGGGCGAGGGGAAGGATGATGCACAGACTGATCTTCAGGCTACGGAACATGGCCAGACACAACAAGGTGACCGAAACGAATAATGCCGCGTTTACCCAGGGGTTGGCTGCTGTGACGGCTTCGTTGGTTGCTGCCATTACGCCAACATTGCCCGCTGCTAGACGGTAGGTAAGCTGATCGTTGTCATAGGTTGTTTTGAATGTTTTAACCGCAGCTACGATGTCGGAAATGGTGTCGGCCTTGTGATCGCTGAGGAAAACCGACATTGCCATGGCATCGCAATCGGCGTTCATCATTGTGCTACCGCTGCGTGTTGCAAAGGCAACGCCCTGAGCCACTTGGGCCTTGTTGCCGGGCACTACATGCCATTTCGGACTGGTTTCCGCGTAATTCTGGGTCACGCCTTTTACAAAACCAGGCAGCGCATTAACCGACGCGACTCCCGGCTGCTGACGAAGAAATAGCTCAAACTCTTCCAGTTGCTGCATTATGCTGGGCTGGACGCAGGGCATGTTGCCACCCTCGACTTCAACGATAACCTGAAGAACATCAATACCGACCGAGTATTGGGAGACAACGGCTCTCACATCTTGGTTGTAACGAGCGTTGTCACGCAATTCCGGTACACCGTCACTCAGATCGCCGACGTGCATCTTATCGGCCTGGTAGGCACCAAATACCGTCAGTGCAATGGCACAGGTAATAGGTACGTAGGCCTTGGGGGTGGTGGCAAGCACACTCAACTTTTCCCAAAACCAGAAATGGGAGCCTTTGCTGGTAAGCCGTTCGAGTGCGTGTTCATCCATTTTTGTCATCGACAGCATGGGCGGCAGCATCAGTGCATTTGTCAGAATCATGACGCCGACACCCAGAGTGGCCGTGAGTGCCAGTTCATGAACCATTTCAATGTCGACAAAAGCGATCACGAGAAAGCCAAGAACGTTGGCCGTTAGTGCCACGACACTTGGCACTAGCAAGTCACTGAGACTGTCTTCAGCGGCGTGCCGTATATTGGCACCATTGAGCACGTCGAGCTTCCATGCGTTGCACATTTGTACTGCATGAGAGACCGCGATTGCGAAAATGAGGAAAGGTACCAAGATTGACATGGGGTCCAGCGTTAGGCCCAGAATTGGCAGAAGGCCGAGTAGCCACACAACCGGTACGGCCGCTGTAATCAGTGTCAGGGTTGTGAGTCGCTTCGAGCGGGTATACCAGAATAGCATCACGGCAATGATCAGCACGGCAACAGCGAAGAATACAAGAACGCCTCGCGCGCCGTTGGCGATATCACCGATGGCCTTGGAAAATCCGATGATATTGACCGTAATGTCATCTGTTTCCAGCTCTGAGCGGATTTCTTCGAGGGCGTTACCGATCGCTTGCAGGTCGATTTGTTCGTTCGTTTCAGGGTTGATCTCTTGGAGGGTAGCCACAACCATTGCTGATTGAAGGTCATTGGATACAATGCGACCGACCCAATTCGATTTAAGGGTCCTTTCGCGAATGTCCCGCAGTTCCTGTTCGGTGCCGGAGTAATCGGCTTCGATCAGGTTGCCGCCTGTAAATCCTTCTTCGACGACCTCAGAGTACCGGGCATTGGGGGTGAAAAGCGAGGTGACAGAGCTGCGCTCTACGCCGGTCAGGTAAAACACCTCCTCAGTTGCTTGTTTTAGGGACGCCAGAAACTCTTTATCGAACACCGTGCCATTTTCATTGCGCAATGACACCATGATCCGGTTTGCGCCAACGAATTCGCCTCGGTAGTCCAGAAAGGTTGTCATGTATTCGTGGCTGAGCGGGATCATTTTCATGAAACCAGCTTCAACGCGCAGTTTGCTGGCAGAGTAGCCCAGAATGAGGGTGATCAAAACCATAATCGTGAGCAGCAGGCGGCAATGGCGCAATACGGCCTGAGCAAATATTCGCGTGAAAGTATGTGGATTCTTGGTGGTCTTCATTACGTTACTCCTCCCGTGCCTGCCACAGGCGAACGCCTGCTGTACTGCCGATCAGCCACTTTCCATTAAGTCGGGTGGCGGCGGTAATATCACCGGGCACACCACTGCGTTGAGCCGGTTCAAAACTTCGACCGTCGTTTTTGCTGATCAGCACTTGCCCGCCATTACCAAACAAATAGAGTTGGTTTTGCGGTCCTATTCCGTGGGCATTGAAAGCAACTTGGGTATCGGTTGAGCTGCGTTTCCAGGTTAGGCCTTGATCTTCACTGCGCCAGACCTGGCCTCGCATGCCGTAGAGAAGCAACGCTCCGTCTGGAGTTGCTGTGCCACCGAAAAACGAGCCAGCATATGGCGATTGTCGTTGGGTCCAGTTGACGCCTGCGTCGTTGCTGGTGAAAAAAGACCCGCTTTCACCTATGAGCAGCCAGTCGTTGCCAGCTTTTACGATGGCGTAGAGATGGCGATCGAAATAATCTTCGGATATGGAAACCGGTTGCCAGCTAAGCCCTCCGTCGCTTGAACCCATGGCCAGACCAAAAGCCCCGATAGCGAGAAATCGGTTGCCACCAAGGTGCGCGACATCCATGAAAGGGTCGCCGCGTGTATGGGCTTGAACGTCAATCGACGTCCATGTGTGGCCTCCATTGGTCGTGGACAGAATGACGCCACCTTGACCTACCGCAACACCGTGCCCGTTGAGGCCGAATGCCAATCCTATGAGGGATTGCGGCTCTGGTAGACGCTGACTTTGCCATTGATCAGGGTGGGAACGAGTGCTGGAAAGCAGGACTCCTCGTTCGCCGACTGCAAAATAGCGATCGCCCATGGTAGCAACCTCGAAAATGGCTAGGTGACGAGGAGAAATGTCAAACTCAAGCCGAGGTGCCTCTGCCCGAACCACCGGCGCTGCAGCGCCCAAGGCGAGAGCGAGCAGGCTCGCGCCGAATCTGTAATTGAACATGATAGGAATATCCTGTTTGAGGCTGGGATAGACGGCAACGAATGTTGCCGCCAGTTGTTGTTATCGTCCCCGTCGGCGCAGCGCGTCTGGCTGGAATTCAATGTACCGGCCTTCGATTCCGAATTTCCAAGGTTCATCTACTTCGTTAGCGAGGTTGGAGACGAGGTAAGAGCCATTGTTCAAGTCGTGGAACAAGTTGAACCGATACCAGGGTACCTGGGCGTCGTAGAACTGAATCAGGCCGTGCAGGCTGACGCGCCATAGGTCACCGCGAGTGTCGTACGCGTCTTCCATCAGGACGCTCCAAGAATCCTCATCCAGGTAGAAGGTCCGTTTGCCGTAGATATGGCTGCTGTCTTCCCGGAGCGTTGCTTCAACTACCCACACTCTGTGGAGTTCGTAGCGCATGAGCTCAGACTTGATGGTGTTGCTCTCAAGAATTTCATCGTATGTCAGAGACTTGTCGCTCAGCTTATAGGTGTTGTAGGGAACATAAATTTCCTTTTTGCCTTTCAGTTCCCACTTGTAGCGATCCGGAGCGCCGTTATATGCATCAAACTGATCGGTGGTGCGAAGACCTTCCGTGCCATCGTTGGCATTGTCGTACGCTAGATCTGGGGCACGGCGTACCCGTCGTTGACCGACGTTATAGATCCAGGCTGAACGAGGTTCCTTGACTTGGTCGATGGGCTCATGAACCAATTGAATGGTGCCCTCGAGCGTCGGCGGATTGGTGAACTCGGCCATGTAGTTCAACAAGCGGTTTTCCGATGGGCGGTCCATGTTTTCGTCGAATACGCGCTTCTCGTGGAAGCCGACTTTGTAATAGTCACCGTTTCCGCGAACAGGGAACCAATGGTATTCCCGGTCGACACCGCCACCAACGTAACGGACGTTGTGGTTCCAGATGGCCTGTAATCCGTTCTCCGGAATCGGAAACGGCACATTAGAGCCGTTTAGGTTTTTGATACCGACACTCTGAAGTTCGACCGCACCCGCATGTTTCTTGATATTGGCGTAAACGTCCTCGGGCAGCGCGGCGGTGCGACGAGTCTGGTAAATAGGCATGTTGAAGTTGTCGTACTTCTGGATCAGTGCGATTTGGCCTTCGCTCAGCTTGTCACGGTACTGCTCTACGTTGTCTCGGTTGATGGTGAACTTAACCTGATCTTCAGGAAAGGGGTCGGTGTATCCTTGCTCTGGAGACCACCCGTCAGGTGGCGAGGTCAAGCCACCAGTCCAAGCAGGAATGGTGCCATCCGCGTTCGCATCGGGGTTAGCGCCAACGGGTGTCAGTTCGGTGCCAAGTTTAGCTATTTGCTCTTCAGAGAGTGCGGCAGTTGCGGGGCTGGTCATGACGATGCTGGTCGAAACCATGATCGCTTGGAACAGTGCATTTCGAGCAATATTCATTGTATTTTCCTCAGTTTTTTGTTTTAGAACGTGTAGCTATAGTTGACGGAACCGTAGTCGCGGTCTCGGTGGTCGTTGTAGTCGGCGGAATCAGCGAAGTGCACCAGACTCAAGCCGAATTTATGTCGTTTCAGGTAGGTGAAATCAGCGCCCGCCGCGACAGAGATGCGGCCTTCCTGGAACTGACTGTCGAGCGAGGTACCTTTGACGTCATGACCGACGAATAGGGAGGGCTGAACCAACATGCCGAGGCCGAATGGATTTTGGTAATCCAGCGAGCCGCGAACGCGGTATCCCCACGAAAAGTCCGTGACGTAGCCGTCGTTTTTGCAGCCTTGGGGTGATGTGTTTACACCGATATCGCAAGGGTTAGCGCCATTGGCAAGATCTTCATGCTTGCCAAAACCAAAGGTGAAGCCACGTCCGTATCGTCGTTCGGTGGAGGACTCAGGAATATCTCCGCTGTATTGGAAACCGACCTCCGCAATCAACAAGGCGGTTTGGGCGCCCAATACGTTGGACCAGAGATTCAACCCGTTGATCTGGAATTGGGTCTTGTCGAAACGGTCATAGCCTCTGACATTGGCGTTCGCTCCGGCGGTCTGGAAGGTTTGGCCCATTGGGCCCGCCCCAGTAGCCGCCCCCACGACAAGGTCTGCACCGTTAATGATGACCGGAAAGTTGTTGGTATGAGTGAGTTCAGCACCGACCGACCAGCTTGCTATGTTAGTAGCGGCACTGATGCCGTAGAGCTGAATGTCCTCAGGATAGACCCAGGCGACATCCGCGGGAGTCTGGCCAAATTGTTCATCCAGTTTTAAAGGAAGTTGTGTCGCAACCCCTGTCCCAAACCCACTGCCAGTGTTCACATTGAGCATAGGAAGTTTCGAATGGTAGTTGATGGCGTACAGGCCGAACTCGGTTTCAATGGCGTCGACAGGGAAGCGAAGTGCAATACCGAATTGGCCCTGATCATCGGTGTCATTGCGATCAGCCTGCGGATAGTAAGTGCCGTTTTTTAGGTCTTCAGGGCTGGATCCAGGCCCCACCCCAACCGCTGAAATGCAGCCGCCAACGTTGGGTGATATCGTGTTTTCGGTGACTGCCCAATAGTGACCACAACCTTCAATCGGCGAGTTTTGCCATTCAAACTGGTAGTAGGCTTCAACCGATACACCACCACCTAACCCCAAGTTTGCGTACAGCATGTTGCTAGGCAGAAGTACTTCTCTAAGCTCTGTCCCCGGTCGGCGGAATGCAGGTACATCGATCGGGTTGATCCCTTGATTCACGCCCGAGATAAAAAGGCTTTCGCCCCAGTTGACCACTTGCCGACCCAGGCGGATCTGAAGTGGTCGATAGTCGATGTCCCAAGTGTTGTAAATGAAGGCATCCATAAGTTGGATGCCGGAGTACTTCAGCAAGTTGTCATAGCCTCGGTCAGAAAGGGGCTCGTTCTTTCGGTAGTCGTTGGCTTGGTTACCGAATCTGACATCTTTGTCCTCAAGGGCCTGGTCATACCAGCCCTTCACACGGATCAAAGCGCCCATGTAGTCTTTTTCGAGGGAAAGTTCCGTCAGAAACTTTGCAACCGTTGAAAAACGGTCACCTTTGTCATAGTTGAGGTTGCCACCGTCAGATTTACCGCCGGTTCCTGGTTCCTCGCCGACAACGGCGGCGTTCGCCGAGGAGTAAAGACTCGGATCTGGGTTCTGAAGTCGCCAGCTTGCGCCGAGTGACACAGTCGTGTTCAACGCGCCATCCCATTCTCCGGCATCGAACGTAAATGCACTGGTTGCGCTTGAAAAGCCTGACACCACCGTTGCAAGTGTGACGCCCAAAGAAAGCTTGTTTAACAAAAAACGTCGGTTTTTATTCATAGCGATTTGATCTCCAATGCACGACCATCAAGGCACCGTGCGAATCTTGTTATTGTCTTAACGAACGATACGTAGTATTCCGAACTAGTTAGTTCGAATGTTTGATTTGAAATGACAGGTTTTTAGCCTTTGACGACAGAGGTGGCATGCAAATTCTTCCCAAACGAGCCACAATAAAAAGTCGGTAGCATGAAAAGAGCCTGTGGCCAGGGGCTTCATTCTCGATTCTGTAATTCAGAAAAGAATAAAAAAGCGGGAGTTGAATAGTGAACTCAATGCTGCGCGCCCGAGCAATGACGGGCATGCCTGAAACGATTAGAGAGCTGGGCGGAGACCCGAAAGCGTTTATGGATGTTTTCAATCTGAAAGAGGATATGATTCTTAATCCGAAACAGATGATCCCTTATCTGACACTCATTCAAATGCTGGAGAGGGCAGCAGAAGAGTTCGATTGTCCGGATTTCGGTATTAGGGTGGGGCTCAAGCAAGGGATGAGTGTTCTGGGTCCAATTTCTGTTATTGCGCAGAATTCGTCGACTGTCGAAAACGCACTGCATCATATTGCCAAATACATCAGCTATCACAGCCCAGCGATTAGTTTGACGCTTGACCCGCCAACAAAGGAAAGGTATCGCGGGCTCCACTTCGATATCACGATTACCCAGGGGCAATCACGAGCCCAAACGCTCGAGATGAGCCTTCTTCTTGCGGTCCAGGTTATTCGCATATTGATCGGCGATGACGCTCCGGAATTGCATGTTCACTTCCGGCACGCAAGAGTCAGTGACGCCGCCAGATATCGCTCCGCATTTAAGTCGACCGTTACGTTTGAAGCCTCGGAGAATGTCGTTTTTATTCCATCTGACGCGGTAATGAGGGAGATTCAGGCAAGTGATCGTGCTCTCAAAGAGGCCATGGAAGAATACGTGGGCCAGCATATCGACACTGCGGTTCACTCTTTGAAAGAAAACGTTCGATCGCTTGTGATTTCCCTCTTGCCGTTGGAGCGCCGATGCACCATTTCGCTCATTGCCAGACACCTAACAATGAGCGAACGAACCTTGCAGCGGCGATTGAAGAAAGAGAATATCGTGTTTGAGGAGTTGGTGGATGAGGTGCGTTGTGAGCTGGCCAAAGAGTATTTAAAGGATCCGCGAATGACCATCTGTCAGGTTGCAGGTTTAATTGGATACGGCCAGCAGAGTTCATTTAACCGAGCGTGTATGCGGTGGTTTGGTCAATCGCCAAAGCTCTTGCGGGAAGAGCTGGTTACCTGATAGCGCGGTGGTCGAGATGTAAGTGCAAATGGTGCGTTTTACAAAAAGTTTGTCGTGAAAAGAGAAAATGCCGTGCTGTGATTTGGGTCACTATGTTGAGACAGGTAAAAACAAACACAAGAGGAGAACTCCATGTTTCCTGTTTCTGTTCAACAAGACACCGACCTACTGACACTGAATGTAAAAGATACTCCGGTATACAAAGATATTCTTGTTCCCGGTGTTGATGTACAGCCTCTATTTTTGGATCCCAACAACGGCGTTTGGGGGTTGCGAGTCTTTTTTGCGCCGGGCGTAAAGCTTCCTACACACTACCACACCGGTACCGTCCATCTATGGACTCTGTCAGGTAGTTGGAACTATGTGGAGCACCCTGACCAGCCGCAAACGGCAGGCAGCTATTTGTTCGAGCCAGGCGGTAGCGTTCACACGTTCTCTGTGCCAGAAGACAATACGGAAGTGACCGAAACCATCATGATCGTGCATGGCGCAAACATCAATTTTGATGAAAATGGCCAGTATCACAGCACGATGGATGCCAGCTCCATTCTTGCGATGATTGAAGAAGCCGTTCGGGAGCGGGGATTGGATCCGGCTGTGTATATCAAAGCGCCTTTCCCTAAGTCTGCAGCGAACACAGACCTTTAATCCCATCTGTAATGGGGAGCTTTGTCTCCCCCATAGAATTTAAACCAACCAGCCGATCTCCAGTGCTCGTGGCTTACGTGATGTCATCCAAATGTCCGTGCCGGCCGAGCGAGCCTGACGCGTGGGATTGGTCGGTCGTTCACTCGGGAGTTGATAAGATGAACAACCAACCCTGGCTTCAGCACTATCCTGTGAATATCCCTCAGTCGATCAATCCGGATCAATTCAATTCTGTGACTGAGCTGTTTGATACGGCGGTTAGAAAATTCGGTGATCAAAACGCGCTAGAGTGTTTCGGCTTGACGCTGAGCTACCGAGAACTCGACCTTATGTCGGATGCTGTTGCTGTGAGTCTTCAGCGTGATTTTGGTTTAGTAAAGGGTGATCGTGTCGGAGTTATGCTTCCGAACATTCCAGCCTACCCCATAGTGATGTTGGGCATCCTCAAGGCTGGAGGGATACAAGTAAACATCAACCCTTTGTATACCCCGCGAGAGCTTTCCCACCAGTTGAATGATTCCGGTGCAGAGTTGATCTTCGTGTACAACGGATCCACGCCGGCACTTGCTGAAGTGAAGCACGAAGTTTCAATTCACCATGCCATTTGCGTGGCAACGGGTGATGGTATGTCGGGTGGCTTGCCGTCTCCGACCGTCAGTGATGGCCTGGGTGCCAAGTCTGAACTGTTCGCGATACTCAGAAAGTACTCGGGGCAAAAGCCTAAAAGCGTTGAAATTGGCGGCGAAGATGTGTTGTTTCTTCAGTACACCGGGGGAACGACTGGGCCATCCAAAGGAGCGACGTTGACGCACAGGAATTTGATTGCAAACACGCTTCAATTTAAGGCGTTCGTGCCGGATGCGAATGCACCCGGTGAAGAGGTGGTGGTCCTTGCTCTGCCTATGTATCACATTTTTGGCCTGATGATTTATGTCGCCTATGCGGCCATTGGCGCTAAGGCCATTCTTATTCCCAATCCGCGTGATATGGATGCGTTCATTGGTGCGATAAAGAATGCGAAGTTTAGTGTGATGGGGGGGGTAAATACACTGTTTGCAGGTATGACTGCGCATCCGGATTTCGAAAAGATCGATTTTTCAGCGCTGAAGGTTTCGTTTGGAGGCGGATCCAAGATATTTGGCAGCACATCTGAACGTTGGAAAGCAGCTACCGGTTCTCACATTCTTGAGGGGTTTGGGCTATCTGAAACCAGTCCGATTCTTACCCTGAATTTGATGGGGCGTGAGCATTTTAGCGGCACCATTGGGTTTCCTGTGCCATCCACTGATGTAAAAGTTTTGGGTCCTGACGACGACGTGATGCCTGTCGGTGAGCCGGGTGAACTGTGCGCTAAAGGGCCTCAGGTGATGCGAGGTTATTGGAAACGCCCAGAGGCAACATCTGAAGCGTTTACCAGCGACGGTTATTTCCGGACGGGTGATGTGGCCATTATGCACGGTGATGGCCAGTTTGAGATCGTCGATCGCAAGAAAGATATGTTAATCGTGTCGGGATTCAACGTGTATCCCAACGAAGTTGAGAGCGTTGTGTGTGAGATGGAAAGCGTTGCCGAGGCTGCATGTGTTGGCGCCGCGGACGACAAAACCGGTGAGAAGGTTAAGTTGTTTGTCTCTCCATCGGGTAAGGGAGATATCGATATCGACGCGATTGTTGCGCACTGTCGCTTAAATTTAGCGGCTTACAAGGTTCCCAGAGACGTCGTGATACTGGATGAGCTACCCAAATCTAATGTCGGCAAGATCCTGCGGAAAGATCTTCGCTAGCATTTACCTCTCAGATATTTGGAGTATTTATCATGATTGATTCAACAATACCGATGGGTACCGGTGGGCAGAAGCCTTCTCTGCCAGACCGTGTGTTTATTACCGGGGCGTCAGGTTTCATCGGAAGGAAGCTATATGAGCGATACCAGGCGCTAGGGTGCGACGTCTGTGGTATGGACATACATCCGGACGAATCCAGAAACGTGATCGCGGGAGATCTGACGAAACCGAGTGTGTGGAAAGAACATGCGGCTGGTTGTGACCTTTTTATCAACACCGCGTCCTTGGTCTCTTTGGCTGGTGAATGGAGTGCGTATAAAGCGGTTTCTCTGGCAGGCGTCCGCCATGCACTTGATGTCGCGATCGCGGCTGGAGCTAAACGGTTTGTACACTATTCGTCCATCGCGGCGATGGGATGGGACTACGAACCGGGCGCAGATGAAAGGTCTCCGGTTGCGATTGGCGAAGACTATCGTTATGGCGTTGCGAAAGGCGCATCTGAGCATACAGTTTTGGCGGCCCACGCGGCTGGTGAGATTGATTGCACCATTATCCGTCCGGGCGACGTTTATGGTCCGGGCTCAAGGCCCTGGCTACTCGAACCTTTGAAGTTGGCGCGTAGTGGAAAGCTGATTCTGCCGAACCGTGGGCAGGGTATTTTTACGCCCGTATACATTGACGATCTGGTCGATGGGACCATTCTTGCTGCAGGCCTGGAAAGTGGTAGCGGCCGGATTTTCATCCTCTGGGGCAACGAGGAAATCAGTTGCAGGGATTTCTTCTCCAATCATTGGCGCTGGGCGGCAAATAAAGGACGCCCGCCAAGTTTGCCTTTGGCCGCAGCGCTGAAACTCACACGCGGTATTTGGTGGATGAATCGAGCAATGAAACGAGCCGATGAGACCACGCCTGACATTATGTTGATGTTCGCACGCAAAGGCGGTTATTCCATTGAAAACGCAAGAAAACATCTTGGCTGGGAGCCGAAAGTGAAGCTTGAGGATGGCCTTAAGAACTCAGAGGAATGGCTCAGAGAAATTGGCGAAATCCAATAACAGGTGGGCTGAGATCTGTTCGACCAGAATAAGAGGAGTTTACGAAATGCGCGGAGCCGTTGTTGAAAATAGTACTCTGAGCGTTATTGATCTACCGGAACCCAAGCCTCAAGAAAATGAATTGCTTGTTAAGTCATTGGTTTGTGGCATTTGTGGAACTGACCTTCACTGCCTTCACCATTCTCATGAACTGGCTGAAAGCTCCCGTGAGATTGTGGGCAGCCCATTGGTCGATACCAATAGGCCTATCCTTCTCGGGCATGAATTTGTTGGTGAGGTTCTTGATAGTAAAGCACCAGATTCACCGTTCCGAGAAGGTGATCGAGTGGTCGCTCTTCCGTTTGTCATGCGCGAGGAAGGAATGGGTTTCATTGGGTCGGGTGCGCCTGAGCTCCCCGGTGGTTTCTCTGAGCGTCTGCTGATCGACAGCCGATTAACAATGAAAGTCCCTAACGGTTTAGATTCAGACGTTGCGTCGCTAACCGAGCCTATGGCCATTGCTTATCATGCCGTCCGTAGAGGCGAGCCGACCCAGAATCATGTTCCGCTCATTATAGGCTGTGGCCCGATTGGCCTGGCAATTATCGCTGTGTTGAAAATGATGAATATTGGGCCGATTGTGGCTTCAGATTTTTCAAAGGTACGCCGGGACCTGGCACTGGAAATGGGGGCTGATGTTGTCGTCAATCCAGCGGAAAACAGCCCGTATAACAGTTGGAAAGATGCGGCGAAGACGGAAGAGCCGGAGCAGGCGGGGCCAAGTTCACCGTTGTTCGGAGGCGCGGATCTTAAGCCGTCCCTGATCTTTGAGTGTGTGGGCGTTCCCGGCCTGATCCAGAACGTGTGCGCGGGCGCTCCTTATGGTGCCCGAGTCGTGGTTGTCGGCCTTTGCATGGAAAAAGATGCGATGGTACCAGCGTTTCCGATTCTGAAAGAGTTGGATCTACGGTTCGCGAGCTTTTATAGCCCGGAGGAATTCGGCGAGACACTGCACTACCTTGCTGAGGGCGCCCTTCAGGCGTCTGCTCTGATCTCCGATAAGGTCGGCTTGAATGACATTGGTGCGGCCTTTGAGAGACTTGGCAAGCCTGATAGAGACGTTAAGATTTTGGTTAGCCCAGATGTTTAGGCTATCTCTGTCTGTGGCGCCAAAAGACAATGAATCGTCGGCTCAGGCCAATCTAGGATCGGGGCGATTCAGTAAGATTTGATGGTGTGTTCGTTGATGTGTTTTTGCCGCTGCCCCAAAGCGGCTTTTTTTTGCTTTTTGTTTCGCGACAAACAGTGATCGTTAAATACAAGCGTTTTGTCACTGTCGTAAATCAAAGAATCAACGCAGTTTCGTTTCTCTGAGTTTCAAGACGAATTCCGGCGGCTCAAAAGTATCCGGTTGCGCACCGTTCCAATATTTATCGAACACCTTTAATCCGGTTTCACCCTCAAGCAGTATGCCCGGCTCGAGAAAATGGTATAGGTCGAGATAGCTCTGCACCTTGGTTTTCGACGCGCGTCGAACAATGTGCTCCGGCCCAAGTTCGGAGGGGTGGTTCAGGCCAGAGGCTTCCAGTAGATTCTGGAGAGCATCGAGCGTTTTGGCGTGGTAGTTATACACCCGCTCGCTTTTCAGCGGCACGTCCAGTTTGTTGCCCCGGCGCGGATCTTGGGTGGCAACACCAGAGGGGCACCGGCCTGTATGGCAATTCAGAGCCTGAATACAGCCCAACGCGAACATATAACCCCGCGCAGCGTTGCACCAGTCCGCACCCATGGCCAGCGTTCGGGCAATATCGAAGGCGGAGGTGATCTTGCCAGCTGCTCCCAAGGCGATGTCTTCACGCAGGTTGGCACCAACCAGGGTATTGTGTACCAGCAGCAGCGCTTCGTTCAGCGGCATACCAAGGCGATTGATGAACTCCAGTGGAGCCGCCCCTGTGCCGCCTTCTCCGCCATCGACAACGATGAAATCCGGTTTTTTGCCGGTTTTCATGATGGCTTTCACGATCGCGAACCACTCCCAGGGGTGCCCGATGGCGAGTTTGAAGCCAACAGGTTTGCCACCGGAAAGTTCCCGCAGTTGCTCGATAAACTCAAGCAGTTCAATAGGGCTTGAAAACGCCGAGTGGCTAGAGGGAGAAACGCAATCTTCGCCCATGGGCACTCCGCGAGCCTCTGCGATTTCTGCGGTGACTTTCTCGGCGGGCAGAATGCCTCCGTGGCCGGGTTTGGCCCCCTGAGATAGTTTGATCTCTATCATTTTTACCTGGTCCAGACGGGCATTTTCCTGGAACCGCTCCGGGCTGAAGGTGCCGTCGGGATGGCGGCAGCCGAAGTAGCCTGAACCAATCTCCCAGACCAGATCTCCACCCGGTTCTCTGTGATAGCGAGAGATAGAGCCTTCTCCGGTGTCATGGTAGAAGCCGCCTTTCCTGGATCCGGCGTTCAGACTCAGGATGGCGTTCGCTGACAGCGAGCCAAAGCTCATGGCAGAAATGTTAAAAACGCTGGCACTGTAGGGCTTTGCGCAACGTTTACCGATCACTACCCGAAAGTCGTTGGAAGGCAGTGTGGTAGGCGTGAGGGAATGGTTCATCCACTCAAACCCTTCCTCGTACATTGATAATTGTGAGCCAAACGGGCGCTTGTCGAGCACGCCTTTGGCGCGCTGATAAACAATGGCGCGCTGCTCTCGCGAGAACGGCCGTTCTTCGGTATCCGATTGAATAAAGTACTGGCGAATCTCCGGCCCTATGGACTCAAGCAGATATCGAAAGTTGGCCATGATCGGATAGTTGCGACTAACCGTATGTTTTCGTTGCAGGAGATCGCGGGTTCCCAGAACCGTTAGCGCGGCAAAAATGAGTGGAAAGATGTATCCCGATCCGGCCCCCAGTGAGAGCGGAAGTGAAATGAGCAGCCCCGCTATGCTGAGCGCGTAGGCGGAATAGCGAAAAGGGAAGGTGGTGGTTTTAACCATGAATACCTCGAATGGCCCTGAAGGGTGAATACCCTCAGTATATGCCAGACGGTTCAAGGCATAGCAAGCTGCTGAAAAGAATTGAAAAAAGCCTTCGCTCTTTTTTACGTGGTCTATAATTCGGTAAAAGGACGCGACACAAGGCGCACTTTGATGTTTTGAGGTCAAAGTAATAGGATAACGCGCTTGTAATCTTTTAGAGCGGCTGGGAATGGCCTCTCATCATCCATCTTTCAGACATCACACCAAAACCAGGAGGCTCCACGTGGGCGAGGTAGTGAAAGACGAATATCAAACGGACTACGTTGCAGGCCAGGATAATATCAATCCGTTTGGCCTGGATCTGCATAACTGGGTGTTCCCGGTTACCGCAGTGGTTGTAGTGGCGTTTGTCATAGGGACTCTCATGTTTCCGGCAATGGCCAAGGAAACACTTGATGGAGCAAAGTGGGGAATCATCGCCAGTTTTGACTGGTTCTTCTTGCTAAGCGCCAATGCCTTTGTGATCGTGAGCCTTGCGCTGATCTTCATGCCCGTGGGAAAGATTCGTCTTGGAGGGCAAGATGCCAAGCCGGAATTCACTCGGATATCGTGGTTTGCCATGTTGTTCGCAGCCGGCATGGGTATTGGGCTTATGTTCTGGGCCGTTGCTGAACCGGTGGCGTATTACACCGGGTGGTATGAAACCCCGTTTAATGTTGAGGCGAACACCGAAGCGGCTCGTGATCTGGCCATGGGATCAACCATGTACCATTGGGGCCTGCACCCTTGGGCCATCTATGCGATCGTCGCTCTGTCGTTGGCCTTCTTCGCGTTTAACAAGAACATGCCGCTGACCATTCGCTCTGCGTTTTTCCCGCTTCTGAAAGATCGGGTGTGGGGATGGCCGGGGCATATTATTGATGTGCTGGCGGTTGTGGCGACTATTTTTGGTTTGGCGACTTCTTTGGGTTTTGGTGCGCAGCAGGCTGCTTCAGGCTTGAACTACCTGTTTGATGTGGGTGCGGGTACCAACGTTCAGATGGCCATCATTGTGGGTGTAACCGCTCTGGCATTGATGTCGGTTCTGCGTGGTCTGGATGGTGGTGTGAAGGTGTTAAGTAACATCAACATGCTCACGGCGGGTGTGTTGCTGTTCTTTATCCTCTTCGCTGGCCCGACCATGACCATTCTGGAAACCATCTGGATTACGTCTACTTCTTATGTGACCAACGTGGTGCCTCTGAGCAACCCGTTTGGCCGTGAAGATTCCGCCTGGATGCAGGGTTGGACTGTGTTCTACTGGGCATGGTGGATTTCCTGGTCGCCGTTCGTCGGTATGTTTATCGCGCGTGTGTCCAAAGGGCGTACGGTGCGCGAATTTGTCACAGCGGTCCTGATTATCCCAACGGTAATTACAACCATCTGGATGAGTGGCTTTGGCGGTACTGCGCTGGAGCAGATTCAGAATGGTGTGGGTGTGCTTGCAGAAAAAGGTCTGACGGAGGTGTCGCTGGCGACCTTCCAGATGTTTGAAGGCTTGCCGCTGACCGGCATTATCTCCTTCGTGGGTATCATTCTGGTTCTGGTGTTTTTTGTCACCTCATCGGATTCGGGTTCGCTGGTTATCGACAGCATCACTGCTGGTGGTAAAACTGATGCTCCGACTGCTCAACGAGTGTTCTGGGTGGTTATGGAGGGTGCCATTGCGGCGGCGTTGATCTTCGGCGGCGGCGATGATGCGCTCGGGGCTATCCAAGCGGTGGCGATCAGTGCTGGCTTGCCGTTCACCGCAATTTTGCTGATCATGACGTGGGGCTTGCTCAAGGGTCTTTCTCAAGAGCGGAAACTGCTGCTTCAGCGGGGCGAACTGCTCTGATCGATTGAGTAAACCATAAAAAAACCGGCGCCAATTTTGGTTCCGGTTTTTTTATGTCTGAACGAACGTTTATTGCATTCGGCTGAAGCTTTTCATCGCAAACTGAGCACGTTCGCGCGGGCTGAAATGAGGGCGCTTTAAGCCCTCGATCGCTTTCAGGCGCGGCATCAAACCGCAGCCGTTGGCCATCTGAATTGCTAAGCCGGGGCGGGCGTTCAGCTCCAGTAGCAAGGGCCCCTGGTGCGCATCCACAACCAGGTCCACGCCCATATAGCCCAAGCCCGTTGCTTCATAGCAACGAGAGGCCATTTCCAGCATGTTCTCCCAAGATTCAATCTGAATGTTCTCTAGAGCCAACCCGGTATCCGGGTGAAGGGTGATGGGGCGGTTAAACTGAACGGCATTCAGGCTTCGGCCGGTGCCGAGATCCAGGCCGACACCGACGGCGCCTTGATGCAGGTTCGCTTTGCCGTCCGAGGCTTTGGTGGCCAATCTCAGCATGGCCATGATGGGATAGCCCTGAAACACGATGATGCGAATGTCTGGCACGCCCTGGAAGGAGTATTTGGCAAGACCGGGTGAGGACTCTACCAGGTCTTCCACGATCGCTACATCCGGTGTGCCGGCCAGAGAGTAAAGCCCGGCCAAAATATTGGTCAGATGCCGCTCTAGCATGGCAACGGGGATTCGGGCGCCAGACGCCTTGATGAAGTCGTCACCATCACGACCGGTGATTACAGTGATGCCCTTTCCGCCGGAGCCTTTGGCGGGCTTGATGGCAAACCCGGAGAGGTCCTCGGCCATTTCACGGAAGTGGGAAATCTCGTGTTGCTGGCGTACAACCTGAAGAAGTTGTGGGGTTTTAACGTCGTATTCGCCCACGGCCAGCTTGGTTTTCAGCTTGTTATCCACCAGAGGGTACGACGAGCGGTCATTGTACCGGGCAATGTAATCCACATTGCGCCGGTTCATGTTCAGCATCCCGATTCGATTCAGCCTGCGTGGGGAGATCCAATCCATATCAGTCGTAGGCCTTCATCGGGTTGAATCGACGAAGTTCGCTGAGTTTGTAGCCGGTGTACTGGCCCATCAGCAAAATCAGTCCCAGAATGACCAAGTGCAATTCCGGGAAGTTGAAGGTCAAGTGACCCGCCAGCGGCAGGCTCATGACCAGGTAGGCGCAGATGGCCACAAACAAGCTGCCCGCACCTTGCACCGCGACTTCCCGGGGGCCTTCTTCCTCCCAGAGAATCGACATGCGCTCAATAGTCCAGGCAATGATGACGGTGGGGAAGAAGGTTACGGTCATGCCGGTGTTAAAGCCCATCTGGTAGCCGACGATGCTCAAGCCTGCGGTAATGAAGATCACCAGTATGATCAGCGCCGAGATTCGGGAAACCAGCAACAGGTTAAGGCTGGAGAGGTAGCCCCGAAGCAGCAGCCCGATCGCCACAACTGACAGAAAGGCAATCAACCCCGGTACCAGCGTGGTTTGAACAAAGGCCACGGCAATCAATACCGGCATAAAGGTGCCCGATGTGCGAACACCAATGACCATGCGCATGAATGCGACCATCAAGGCGCCAATGGGCAGCAACAACAGCATTCTGAACATGCTTTGTTCTTCAATCGGCAGCTGGTAAAAACTGAGGGCACTCAAGCCGTTAGAGGCCGCTTCCCGTGCTGCTAGCTGCAATGCAGGGATGGTTTGGCGGAGCATGGAAAAGCTGACTTGGGAGTTGTCGCCGCCCACAACGTCGAGCAGGGATTCCGAACCTTGACGCCACAGCAAAAGATGCTCCGGTACGCCTTGCTCCGCCGTGCGCGGATCAAACGTCAGCCAGCGTTCACCGTTATAAATCTGAATGAAGGGCACAAGGTGCTGACGCCTGCGCGCATCC
This sequence comes from Marinobacter litoralis, assembly GCF_016427555.1. Classification (GTDB taxonomy): domain Bacteria; phylum Pseudomonadota; class Gammaproteobacteria; order Pseudomonadales; family Oleiphilaceae; genus Marinobacter; species Marinobacter litoralis_A. The sequence goes on along the minus strand of NZ_JAELVS010000005.1, from coordinate 27,536 downwards.
TCGAGCTTGAGGGCGTCCGCCGTACGAGCGGCGATGCCGGCGTGATTCAGCATCCTGACCAGAATCTGCAGGTAATTTTCATCAGACACCAGCATGGTGGAATTCTGGGTGCGGTTGTCTGGCTGCATGAGGGTGATCAGCTCCCGGGTCAGGCTTTCGGGAGAGCTGGAGCGTTCTGTGGCTTGGTTAAGCAGTTCTCTTACAGCGGTGGCCTGTGGCTCTTCCCAAAAGACGGTTTGGGGCTGGGGTGGGCGTTTGGGTGGCTGCTGGACAACGGTTTCGTCGGGCACGAACTGTGTTTTGAAGTAAAGGGTTTGCGGGCCCGTAACTTCCCGCTTGGTCCACTCAGCGCGCCGGCTGCCGTTGTTCTCCAAAATCGAGAAGCCGTATCCGGGCGAAGCCGCCTGTTCGGTCAAAATACGAAAGCCGGGGGGCTGTTGCGGCACATGCAAGTTTACTTGCGCCGATTCGCCGTACCCTTGAAAATCCACTCGTGCTTCAACCATCCACACCGGTTGCTGCTCGCCGGTCATCCATGGGATACCCATTTCGAAATGTCGCCAGGTGGCAACGGAAAGTCCTGCGGTAATGAGCAGGAACACCGCCACGTAAAATGGAATGCGGGACCTCACGGTCATGCGTCATCTCCCGTCTGGGTTTTATTTCGGTAACTTTTGGGAAGTTCGGTGGCGAATTCTTTACCCACATCGATCAGCATGACATCGCGTAATACGTTGCGGCCAATCAGGACTTCATAGGTGAGGTTGGTGCGATCGGCAAGCGTGAATTCGGCAACCTGTTCATGATCGCCAATGGCAAACTGAAGCTCTACGACCACTCGGCGTTCCGCCTCATCCGCGGCGGACTGGATGATTTTGACGCGACGAGAGATTTCTTTTTCGAGGGTAACCCATTGTTCACCGGAGCTGCCGGGAACCGGGACGTCAAACCGCACCCAGTTGCTACCATCACGCTCGAAGCGTTTTACATTACGGGTATGTATCGAAGAGGTTTCTGCACCGCTGTCAATGCGTGCGGTGTATACCGTTTCGGCGTCTGCGAGGTAAAGTTTTTCAACTTCACCGACAACAACCTTGCCCCTCAGGCGGTCGGCCCGGCCTGTGTCTTTAGGGACAGGGGGGCAGCTTCGTTGAACTACCGGTGGGCAGGTCGGTTTTTCTACCTGGGTGGCGATGGCGTCCAGAATCGTTTGTGTGGATTGTTTTTGGTGGCCGAGTAGCTGTTCCTGACGCACACCGGCATTGTTCTCCATCGTTATCATCGTCGCTCGCTGTTTGTTCAGCGATGCGCGTATGTCATCGACCCCTTCCTTTGGGACCATGAAATATTGGTCCGCAGTACATCCGGACAAGACCAAAAGTAATGCTGTGATGCCGAAAGCAACTAGTGGTCGAGGTTTGAAGAACCTGTCACCCATGAATTTCCCCTGAAGTGGCTGCTCAATTGCTCGGCCGTGGAGTTTGTGCCGATGAGCCTTCATTGTGTTGTCGGTTAGGGAGATGAGTATACTACAAGCTGCATATTCAGCGCCTTTACAGATGGTTAAGACGCGGACTTATTTGCCAAAAAATGGACCCGTTCCGAGGGTGGTTTCCGATCGAAGGTATTCCTGAATCACGGGCGAGCAGTTGAGGTAGAACAGAAGCAGTTCACGCTGGATGTCCTGGTCCTGAATGCGGGAGGCATAGCTGATGACAGCTTTCAGTGTCTCGTCGTCGGCGGCAGGATTGTCTGGCGCCTCGAACGTTTGATCGTAACGATCATGCAACAGCTGGTTTAGCCGTTCAAGGTGAAACTCGCCGGTATGGGTGATGTGGGGCAGCATCTTGGCGCCGCTGCGCCGTCCTGGTGTTTGGTATTGTGCCCAGCTGGCTTCTTCTGCAGCGGCATCTGTTTGCAGAAGTTCGGATTCCAGTTTTCTCCAGAGTTCTTTCAGCATGCTCCAGTCCTGCAGGTGAGCATTTGGTTGGCGTGCCATAAAAATTAATCGCAGTTTTATTCTTTTTAGATGAATTTACTCCGTGCGTCTAGAGCGATGTCGGTCAATTACGTTAAATGCCAAACAGTCGAGCCCGTTGTTGAGGTGCTTTTCCAATTTCCCCCCAAAATCAGATCTCTGGGTTAGACTGTCAGGCTTGGGCTATTGATCAAAGCCCTGCTTCATCTGTTGAATGTTCAGGAGTTACCGTAAGTGGTAGAGGAATTCGCTCAATTCAGTTCAGCTAACCCGGAATTGGTACTCGGGGGCAGTGCGTTTTTGCTGGTCGTTTGCTTGGGACTACTAGGCTTGTTAGTTCAAAGAACGTCCCGTTTAAATGCCGTCCACCAATCGGGCGCATTGCATGAGCAGGAAATCCGGTATCTGGAAAAAACGCTGGCAGAGAAACAGGACCGCGTGGAGAAACTGGAGCATGCTGTAGAGAGCTGGCGGAATCAGGTTGCTGTTCTGCAGGCCGATCTGCGTGAGCAGCAGGTAGCGTTGGATAAAGAGCGCCGCGCCGCCAGAGAAAAACTGGAATTGCTGGAAAAGAATCGGGACAGCTTAAAGCAGGAGTTTGAGAATCTGGCCAATCGTATCTTCGACCAGAAGAGCGAACGCTTTAGTCAGCAATCGAAAACCAATTTGGACGCTTTGCTGACTCCGTTTCGAGACCAGCTACAGGATTTTCGCAAGCGGGTAGAAGACGTGTACACCACAGAAACCCGTGATCGTCAGGCTCTGCGCAGTGAAATTAATTCGCTGCAGGATTTGAACCGGCAGATCACCGAAGAAGCCGCTAATCTTACGAAAGCCCTGAAGGGCGATAAAAAGGTGCAGGGTAACTGGGGCGAATTGATTCTGGAGCGTGTGCTTGAGCGTTCCGGTTTGCGCAAAGGTATTGAATACGAAACCCAGGGCAGCTACCGCGACAGCGACAACCAGCTGTTGCGCCCGGATGTCATCGTTCACCTGCCTGACCAACGTAATTTGGTGGTGGATTCGAAAGTGTCACTGGTGGCCTATCAGCAATGGGTGATCGCTGAGAATGACGAGGCCAGGGAGCAGGCCTTGAAGCAACACGTAGATGCGGTGCGAAACCACATACGCACGCTGAGCGAGAAGGATTACAGCCAGCTCAACGGACTGCATTCGCCCGACTTTGTGCTCTTGTTTATGCCCATTGAGCCTGCGTTCGTGGCAGCTTTTCAGCAGGATGATAACTTGTTCGCTGAAGCGTTCGAAAGAAAGATTATTGTGGTAACACCGACCACTTTGTTAGCAACTTTGCGCACGATCGAGAATGTCTGGCGTTATGAACGGCAGAGTCAAAATGCCCGCCGGATTGCCGAGCGTGCCGGAGCTGTGTACGACAAGTTGCGTGTCTTTGTGGAAGCCATGGAGCGCCTTGGAAGCCAGCTGCATACCGCGCAGGGTACGTACGATAATGCGATGAATACCCTGACCCGGGGCCGTGGTAACCTTATCTCTCAAGCTAACCGGTTTGTGGAGCTGGGTGTTCGGGTGAAAAAGGAACTGCCGAAAAGCATTGTCGAGCAGGCAGAGGTGGATGCTGACGATGTTGAAAATGCAGACGAGCCCGAGTCGCGCCGTGAAGCAGAGCCGGCGGGCATTATGTCAGATGGCACCAATATTCATCAGGAGTAGCAGTATGTTGTTAACTCGCAAACGGCGTATGCCCGCGCCCCTTTCATGGTTGGCCGGATTGGTGTTGTCGTGCTCGTTGGTTGGTGTTGGTCATGCTCAGTCGCTGGAGCCGGAGCATGAAATTCGCCGTCTTATGCTGGCCACCGAAGAAGCTGTGAGCGCGGAACGTTGGAGTGAAGCCGGCGAGTACCTGAATCGCCTTCAGGTAATGAAAGGCGAGAAACCCGCGGAGTACCTGTATTACCGTGGCCGGGCCATGTTACAAGCCAAGCATTTTAACGAAGCGCGATCAGCCCTTGAAGGGTATGTGAGTCGCGTGGGTGCAGACGGCAAGCATTATCAGCAGTCACTGAAGCTGATTACCGATATCGAAAAGCAAAGCAAAGCGAATGCCCGGGCATTGGTAGAGGGCAACGTGGTGGTTAAAGAGCCCGTGGCGGTGATCGAGCCCGCAGGTGAAGAAGGATTGGCAAGCCTGCGTAAATTGTATCTCGCGAAAACCGACCGGGAGGCGTTGACGATCCACTTGAATGCTTTGCTGGACGCGAACGGTTGGCGGAAAGACAAAACCGTTGTGCGCCTGGATCGGCCAGCGGATATTCAGTATCGGGTGACGATAAACGACAGCGAGCTGACCGTTCAGCAAGTGCGACGGGAGATCGACGGTACACTGGTTCGGAAAACAAGTCCGCTTCCGGTTTATGGTGTAAACCCTCAGCCTCGCTGGGATTGCGAGGCGGTTGTAGGTGCCTGCTGGATCTACGACCCTAGGGATGGTTCGAGATTGTTCCAGCTTGCCCACAATCCGGCGAAGGTGAGCGAAATCGCCCGAACCTTGGGGCGCCTCATCCGTAACCTTCAGCAAGGCAGTGCCGGCAATTGAGTTTTTAGTTCACCGCCAGATTGCCCCGTTCGCCATCGCGCCAGGCGCCCGGGGTCACGCCCGTCCACTTCTTGAACGCACGATGGAACGTGGACGGTTCGGTAAAACCTACTCGTTCGGCAATGTCATTGATCGGCAAATCCTGATGGCTCAGGTAATAAATGGCCATATCCCGCCGCAGCAGGTCTTTTATCTCCTGAAACGACGTATTCTCCTGTTTCAGCCTTCGCCTAAGCGTTTGCGGGCTGGTGTGCAGCTCTTGAGCTATCCAGTCAAAATCTGGCATGGGCTTGGAGAAGTCCCGGCCAATCAAGCCTCGAATGCGGCCGGTCCAGGTATTGCTTTCGTCGGGCCGGGATAGCAAATCCGCCGGAGAGGTTTTCAGGAATTGGCGCATCTCGGGCTTGTCCCGAATCACTGGAGCCGACAGAAAGCGTTTGTTAAAGGTGAGGGCGGTGCAGTCTGATTCAAACGCCAGTGGGCAACGGAAAATATGCCGTAATTCATCACCGTGTTCGGGCTTGGCGTAATGGAACTCGGCCTTTTCAAGCTCCACCGGCTGACCGATCAGCCAGCTGGCCAGGCGGTGCCAGATCACCGGCAAGCTTTCCTGAAGAAAGTGGTCCGGGTCGCAGTATTCGCCCTCAATCTTCGACACCAGTCGTGCGCTGTTTTCGTGGATTTCTAGCTTCATACCCGCCATGGGTTCGAACAGGCGAGAAAACTCGTACGTTTGCCGTAACACTTCCTCCAACGTCTGGCAGTTAATCGCCAGCTCACACATGGTGGCAAACGTGCCGGATCGGGCACGCCTTGGCCCCATGCCCATGAATTCATCACCGGTTTTTGCCCAGATCACTTGCATCAATCGGCTGAATTGGGCGCTGTTAACCCGGGCTTTCTCAATGCGCAGTAAATCGGGCGAGATGCCGGCTTCCAGTAACAGTTCGCGAACATCAAAACCCAAGCGCTCGGCGCCGGTGAGGGATGCTTCAACAAAGTGCCTGGAAACCGTAAGAGCAGACATACACGAACCTTTTGTGAGACGCCATTCATCATAAGTGCCCAGAAAGACAATGCAACCGCTTGAATGACCGCGAAGATGGAAGATTTCGCCAATGGGATTGGCCAAACGGGTAGTTGGCCGAGGCATGAAAAAACGGCAGCATGAGTTCATCGACTAACAAAATAACAGGAGATTGCCGTGACCGCCCCGCTCAAAGAATTGAAAGTCCTCGATTTCAGCACGTTATTGCCCGGGCCTTACGCCACTATGATGCTGGCAGATATGGGTGCTGAGGTACTACGGGTGGAAGCGCCAGACCGAGTAGATTTGGTGAAGGTGTTACCGCCGTTTGATGGCAAGTTCAGTACGGCATACTCCTACCTGGGGCGCGGAAAGCAAACCTTAGAGCTTAACCTCAAACAGGAAGGCAGTGCCGAAAAGATCAAAGAACTGGTCAAAGAATACGACGTGGTAGTGGAGCAATTTCGCCCCGGCGTGATGGACCGCCTCGGTATTGGTTATGAAGCTCTTAAAGCCATCAATCCTAATCTGATCTATTGTGCCATTACTGGCTATGGCCAAACCGGCCCCTACAAAGATCGAGCCGGCCACGACATTAACTACCTTGCCATTTCGGGCGTGGCCAGCCACTGCGGCCGGGCCGACAGTGGGCCACCGCCCATGGGTATACAGATCGCCGACGTGGCCGGCGGTTCTCATCATGCGGTAATGGGTATCCTGGCGGCCGTTATACGGCGCCAGCAAACCGGTGAGGGCGCTTTCATTGACATCAGCATGACCGACGCAGCCTTTTCTATGAACGCCATGGCGGGTGCTGCAGCCATCGCTGGCGGCCAAACTCAGAAGCCAGAGAGCGGCATGCTGAACGGTGGCACCTTTTATGACTACTACCAGACCAGCGATGGCCGATGGCTGTCCGTAGGAAGCCTGGAGCCGCAGTTCTCCGCGCGTTTGTGCGATGCGCTGGAAATTCCGGAGATGAAGAGTTTTGCCCTAAGCCAAAATCCGGAACAGCAGCAGGCGCTGAAAAAAGCCATAAAACAAAAAGTGGCTGCGAAAACTTTTGCAGAGTGGCGCGAGATTTTTGCGCACGTGGATGCCTGTGTGGAGCCGGTGTTGACGATTGAAGAGGCAGCGGAGCATCCGCAGATGAAGGCTAGGGCGATGGTTGTTGAGAGGGATCGGGGGGATGGAGAATTCCAGAAACAACTTGGTTCGGTGTTCCGAGATATGGGGTGTTAGAGACACAAAAAGGGCTCCCGCTATGGGAGCCCTCTTTCATTCTGCCCAGTTGGGTCTATCAGGGCGCGGTACAGAATGCAGGCAGTTCCGCTAGGCCGACGCCAAAGGTCACCAAGGTCTCGCAGACCATGCCGCCAAATACAGCATCATTATTAGCCGAGACCGGAGTGCCGTGATCACCCGCTTGATATGTAGTCAGCTGGTCACCTCCAAGACCGATGGTCAGGGGCTTTGTGCCAGCCAGGGGAGCGCTGAAGCTATCAACGGATACTGGTACAGGCAGGCCTGTTACTGCCGGCGAGAAGGTATCCGACAAAGCATCAATGCTCCATTGTTTCTTGTCAGCGGCGTTCGGAATCACATTATCTCCTGCAACCTCAGACAATAGGATTGGTGTTCCCCCTGCGCCAAGTGAGGCAGTGAAGTTTACCGGATCGGTTGAATCGATCGCAGCCTGGAAAACGTTGAAGAACGTCTCAAGATTTGCGTCGCCTTGCTCCAACCCAGCGGCCTGCTGCAATCCAAACAGAATGCGAGGTGCGAACGACGGCGAGTTCTCCAGCAGTCGAACCACACCGCCGCCCGGTGTCAGGAGGCTGGCCGACTGGATATTGTTGAACGCAGATGGCAATGAGCTACTGCCGTCAGGTGCGGTGAAAATGGTATCCGCGATCTGATCCTCGTTGACGGCTGATAGGAACGGCATGCCAGTGATGGTGCCGAGCGAGTGGCCAACAAAGTAGACGGGATCGTTGATGTCGATAGTCAGCGCGCCGTCATCTCCACCCGCTGCTGCTGGTTTCTGAAGTGTCATGCCTGCACGGCTCGCTGCAGGGCTACCGGCCAGCGTGGCGCGCAGATTCAACTGGTCAACAACGCTCTGACGAATATTGTCCCTGCCGGCCAGGAAATTCTGGAGGTTGATGAAGAAGCTGCCGGAGCCGTCGGTACCGGCTGCGTTGGCGGGGTCGAACTCCATTGGCGCCGGTGTACCCGCAGGGGTGGCGTACAGGCCGTAATGGCGCTCAAATGTATCCGGCGCGAGGCCGGGGATGGTACTGCCGGCGTTAGCCACAGTATTGATCAGGGAGCGCGCTTTGAGTGTCGTTTCCTGAGTGGCGGTTCCCTCGCCGAGAGCGGTTGCGAGTTGCGCTTCATTGCCGCCTATAACTAGCGGAGCGAGCCCTTGTGCTTCTGATTCGGTAGCGCCACCTGCAACGAGCAGTTTAAGCGCCAGAGACTCCTGTTCTTCAGTCGTGAAAGGTGCAATACCATGTAGTGGCTGGTCGATGGCGACAACCACGTAACCCTGGGCTGCCAGTGCGGTGCCAAAGGTCAGAGCAGCGCTGCGATCCGTGGTAATGCCGTGCTGGTACATGACCACGCCGCGCTCCTCACCGCTGTTGGGGTAGAGTACCAACATGGGCGCTTCTTGGGTGCTCTGCCGCTTCGGGAACGGGAAGACGTAATTAACGGCCTTGGATACGGAGGCATCCGCCTGCGGCAGACTCAGGCCCAGGGCCGAGAAAGTGGTGTTCAGGGACTCGGCTAGTGGTTTGTCCGCAACCCAGTTTACGGCATTGTCACCGGCGATGCCGGCGGGCGTGTCGCCAAGATAATAGGGGAGCGAAACGCTTCCCTGAACGGCTAAGACACTATCGGCACCGGGGATGCTGCCAGCAACGGCTGATAAAAGGCCAACGGGCTGGATGGTTCCGTTGTCAATGGTGATTGCGTCAGTGAAACTGGTTCCATCAAATACGTTACGGTTAACACCCGGAAGCGGCGTTGGCAATGCATCGCGGAATTGCGAGGCAAGAGACGTCGACAAGCAGTCAATGGAGCCAGCGCCTAAATCGGCAGGGCCGCTAATCGGGCAAGGCCCGGTGGGCGCGAACACCGCATTCAGGGGGGATGCCGGGTTCTCAGGAAGTGATTGCGGGAATTGAGCTATAGCCGCATTTGCCGCCGCTGCGAGATCTGCATACTCGGAAGCTCCGGCGTCGCGGGCCGCAGTGACGGCGCTCGTACGAACAAAGGCTGTAATCTGGTCAGCAAACCAGGCGGCGGGCTCGGCGATGTATTGCAGAACTTTTGCATCATTGGACGTTGTGAAGCTGTAAGTTAGCGCAATCTGCTCCTCTGTTACGGGAGCTCCGACAGCTGCGGCGTATTTCATTGCCACAGGTTCCCATAGGCCGTTCACCAAGCTGCGAACAGGAGCTAGTGCCGAACTTAAGAGACCGTCATTTGGGTTTTCTGCAGTGCCTGTGCCGGTAATGTTCCGATATACTGGGTCTTGAACAATGGAGTCGCCATTGATGTCTTTAACCCCGGTTGTCACTAGTACAATGTAACGTTTCTGAGGATTTAGGGGTTTGAGTGGGAGAATTCGAATAGCCGATTGTCCGTCAAGTGATTCAACGTCTGCCCGGAAAGACACTGGTGGTTTTTGCAAAGCTACTGCCAGTGTGGGTGGCTCGCTGTTGGATAGGGCGCGTACGGGATCGCCACTAGCGTATTCGAGTTCGATCAGGTGCACCGTTTTTCCTGCTACTACAGTGCTCTCATCGAGTTGACCGTTGGTTTGGATAACGGCAGGGGCCACGGTGGAAGCGCCGGAAAGTTCATTGAGCGCAGTAGTGACCGGTGGTTTAGTGTCCGCTACACCAAAGGTTCCGTCCCCTTGTTTGCTATCAAAAATCAAGTCGTTTGGCAGAGGCAGTTGACTGGTCGCCGGATTAAAAACCGGCCAAGTCTTCCCATCAATAGAAGAGTCTTTGTATTTCGGACTTGGGTTAGCGTTACTGTTGTCGCTTGCGCTATCAAAGCAGCCCGTCAACCCTAAAGTAGAAGCCACGGCAAGACTTAGTAGAGTTTTCTTGAACATGGGTGGAACCTTTTCCTGTTGTTGTATCGTTATATCCGGCTTAGACGGAACCGGTCGGCCCCTGAATTCCGCTCTTTTGCCTGTTCTGCTTAGTTGTCTGAAATCGTAGCCAGCACGTTAAGCCAATTTCTGTAGCATTGACTATAGCGACACCTTGGCAAGTGTTGATCAGCCAAAAGTGTGATTCTGCGTTGCAACCCCTCCTCGCACAGATGGAGTTGCCTCCTTGAAAAATAGAGTGCGTTTAGGGGTTTGTCGAGTTAGGGCAGGCTGCGGCCGAGGAATTTAACAATTTGTTTCAAAAACAGCCTGAGGGCGTCATAGATTCCGGCTAGTGAGGTCATAGTGTGTTTCGCCTTCCGTCGCATCCCTCGCGTGTCGAAATTTCTGGTAAACTCTCGCTTCCTTTATCAGCAGGGCCACTTTTGCGGTTCTGCGCACTTCCATAATCAGAAAGCTGATGAGGCGACTATGACCACCGTAATCCGCCAGGACGACCTGATCGAAAGCGTAGCCGATGCGCTGCAGTTTATTTCCTATTACCACCCGAAGGATTTCATTCAGGGCGTGTACGAGGCCTACAAGAAGGAAGAGTCTCAGGCGGCGAAAGACGCCATGGCCCAGATCCTGATCAACTCGCGCATGTGTGCCCAGGGCCACCGCCCGATTTGTCAGGACACGGGGATTGTGACCGTTTTCGTGAACATCGGTATGGATGTGAAATTCGAGTGCGACATGGCGCTGGATGACGTAATCAATGAAGGCGTTCGCCGTGCTTACACCCATCCAGACAATGTGCTTCGTGCCTCCGTTTTGGCCGACCCGGACGGAAAGCGCCAGAACACCAAAGACAACACCCCTGCCATCATCCACTACAAGATGGTTCCGGGGAATACCGTTGAAGTGCACGTGGCAGCGAAAGGTGGCGGCTCAGAAGCCAAGTCCAAGTTTGCCATGCTGAACCCGTCTGACTCGGTTGTAGAATGGGTTCTGAAGATGATTCCGCAGATGGGGGCTGGCTGGTGTCCGCCTGGCATGCTGGGTATCGGTATCGGTGGTACCGCTGAAAAGGCGATGGAGCTGGCGAAAGAATCCCTGCTGGACCCGATCGATATTCACGAGCTGCAAGAACGCGGCGCCTCTAACCGTGCCGAAGAGCTGCGTCTTGAGTTGTTCGAGAAAGTGAACGACTTGGGTATTGGTGCCCAGGGTCTGGGTGGTTTGACCACGGTTCTGGACGTGAAGGTAAAAGATTACCCGACGCACGCTGCCAACAAGCCGGTTGCGATCATCCCGAACTGCGCCGCGACTCGTCACGCGCACTTCACGCTGGACGGCACTGGCCCGTCGCTGCAAACGCCGCCGAGCCTGGACGACTGGCCGGAAATCACCTGGGAAGTGGGTGAGAACGTTCGCCGCGTGAACCTGGACACCGTGACCCCGGAAGACGTGAAAGACTGGCAGCCGGGTGAAACCGTTCTGCTGTCCGGCAAGATGCTGACCGGCCGTGATGCGGCTCATAAAAAGATGGTCGATATGATCGAGCGCGGCGAAGAGCTGCCAGTGGACCTGAAAGGCCGCTTCATCTATTACGTTGGCCCGGTTGATCCTGTGGGCGAAGAAGTGGTTGGCCCGGCTGGCCCCACCACCGCCACCCGTATGGACAAGTTCACTGACACCATGCTGGAGAAAACCGGCTTGACCGGAATGATCGGTAAAGCCGAACGCGGACAGGTTGCCATCGACGCTATCAAGAAGCACGGTGCGGTGTATCTGATGGCTGTGGGTGGTGCGGCTTATCTCGTTTCCAAAGCTATCAAGGGTGCTGAAGTTGTGGCCTTCGAAGAGTTGGGAATGGAAGCGATCTACGAGTTTGAAGTGGAAGACATGCCGGTAACCGTGGCAGTCGATTCTCGTGGTAGCTCTGTGCACCAGACCGGCCCGGTCGAGTGGCAAGAGAAGATTATCGCAGCCAAGGCTGTGTAATCTGAGTTTTCTGCTTTAATCAGTGCGGCCCTGAGCGATGGTTCAGGGTTGCCACTGAAACCTTTTCATAGACACCTTCCCTTTGTTTACTTCTACCCCTTCCAATCGCAGCTTTTCAGTTTGCAGTTGGCGGGTTTCTGTGCCTTCAGGAAAGGCGATCTGGCCGTTGCTCCGGAGTACCCGGTGCCAGGGGATGCTGTGGCCGGCGGGCAATTTGCCCAGCGCCCGGCCAACAAACCGGGCTTGCCGGACAAGCCCCGCCATGGCGGCAACCTGGCCGTAGCTGGCCACGCTCCCCGGAGGGATCGCCGCCACTACTTGCCAGATTTTTTGTTCTTTAGTGGGTTCGTTATCGATTCCGCCCACCTAGAACTCCGCAATTCGCCGACTAGAGGCGAAGTGCACCGTCAACTTCGATCATACGACCAGATACGTAGTCGTTCTCGAAGATGAACGCGGCAGCTGAAGCGATTTCTTCAGGCTTACCCATGCGCTTGAGCGGGATGCCCGCGGTCATTTTTTCCAGTGCTTCCGGCTTCATGGAGGCGGTCATTTCGGTTTCGATGAAACCCGGGGCGATGCCCATGCAGCGGATGCCGTAACGGGCCAGCTCTTTCGCCCAAACCGGCACCAGTGCAGACACGCCGGCTTTAGCGGCAGAGTAGTTGCTCTGGCCCATGTTGCCAGCACGAGAGATAGAAGCGATGTTGATGATCGCACCTTTATCACCGTTTTCGATCATGCGGGTAGCGGCTTCACGGCCACACAGGAACACGCCGGTGAGGTTCACGTCGATCACCGACTGCCACTGGCTCAGCTCCATGCGCTTCTCAAGCTTGCCGTCCTTAACTTTCACCATCAGGCCGTCGCGCAGGATACCGGCGTTGTTGATCAGGCCGTTTAGCTGGCCGAAGTCGGCAACGATGGCTTTGAATGTATTCTCTACATCTTCTTCCTTGGCCACGTTGCACACGTAGGCTTTGGCTTCAACGCCGGCTGCTTTGCAGGCTTCAACCGCTTCGGCCAGCTTGTCTTCCATCAGGTCGATCAGCGCCAGTTTTGCGCCTTTAGCCGCCAGGTATTCGGCCATTGCACGGCCCAGACCCTGGCCGCCGCCAGTAATTGCGATTACGGAGTCTTGAAGTTTCATGGTTTGCCCTTAGTTAGTTTCTCAGTGATGGTAAGAATTAACTGTGTGCCCGTGGCTTTGAGTCATTATTTGTATGGCGCGGAGTATACCAGACGTTGCCGAACACACATTCACGATCTCGAGGCCAATATGCCGGTTTTTTTGTTTCTTTTTATTGTCATGCCCGTTGCCGAACTGGTGGTGCTCATCAAAGTAGGGGGCATGATTGGCGCGCTAAATACGATTGCCTTGGTGTTTCTGACGGCTATTGTGGGCGCCTGGCTGCTACGCAAGCAGGGCTTACAGACCTTGTTGAAGGCGAATCAGCGCCTCAACAGTGGTGAGCTGCCGGCGAAAGAAGTAGCGGAAGGTCTGATTTTGGCGGTAGGCGGTGCCATGCTGCTCACACCGGGCTTTATAACCGATGCCTTTGGCTTCTTCTGCTTGTTGCCGGGAACACGGCATTGGCTGGCCGGGCAAGCGATGAAACGTATGGTGGTTGCGGGGCAAAGCCGAAGCTTCCACTTTCAGGCTGGCGGTTTTGGTTCGGGGCCTTTTGGACCGCAGCGTCCGTTTGATCGCCATGCCGATGGCGACATCATTGAAGGCGAGTATCAGGACCAGACCGAGTCGGACCGGGACAAGCTGGAAAAAAAGTAAAAAAATTTCATCGTGGGGTGTTGAAAACCTATCGGGCAGCCCCATTTAAGTTGCACAGATTCGCCGCAGGTTGAAAAGCTCTGACTTTCAGATGTTTGGAGACCGGGCAGTTTGTCGGGTCCGGGGTTTCCGGCCAGACATTTTTTAACAAGCAATTGTCATTGCCACATTAATCTGACTATTGGAGAAACCGAGCAATGAAGATTCGTCCGCTACACGACCGTGTTGTTGTGCGCCGTAAGGAAGAAGAAGAAAAAACTGCAGGTGGCATCGTGCTGCCGGGTAACGCTAAAGAGAAGCCGTCCCAGGGCGAGGTAATCGCAGTGGGCAACGGCCGCATTCTCGATAATGGCGAAACTCGTTCACTGGCAGTCAAAGTGGGTGACACCGTTGTTTTCGGCCAGTACGCCGGCAATACCGTGAAGGTAGACGGTGAAGAGCTGCTCATCATGAGCGAGAACGATATCTACGGCGTGCTTGAGTGATCGCCTAAGCGACTCGCACGAACGAACATTTATCCGATCGATCAAATTTCGGTTTAACGAACAGGAATTAGAGACATGGCAGCAAAAGAAGTTCAGTTTGGTGATAGCGCCCGCAAGCGCATGGTAAAAGGTGTAAACGTTCTGGCTGACGCCGTGAAGGTTACCCTGGGTCCCAAAGGCCGTAACGTGGTTCTGGAAAAGTCTTTCGGCGCTCCGACCGTAACCAAAGACGGTGTATCTGTTGCGAAAGAAATCGAACTGAAAGACAAGTTCGAGAACATGGGCGCGCAGATGGTTAAGGAAGTTGCTTCCCAGGCCAACGAAACTGCCGGTGACGGTACCACCACTGCAACCGTTCTGGCTCAGGCAATTGTTAGCGAAGGCATCAAAGCCGTGACTGCTGGCATGAACCCGATGGACCTGAAGCGCGGCATCGACAAGGCGACTGCTGAAGCCGTTAAAGCGATCCGGGAAATGGCGACTCCTTGCGACGACAGCCGCAACATCGCCCAGGTAGGTACCATCTCTGCCAACGGCGACGAAACCATTGGTAAGATCATCGCCGACGCTATGGATCGTGTTGGTAAAGAAGGCGTGATCACCGTTGAAGAAGGCCGTGGTCTGGAAGACGAGCTGGACGTGGTTGAAGGTATGCAGTTCGACCGTGGTTTCCTGAGCCCGTACTTCATCAACAACCAGGACAACATGTCTGCAGAGCTGGACGACCCGTTCATCCTGTTGGTAGACAAGAAGATCTCCAACATCCGCGAACTGCTGCCAGTACTGGAAGCTGTTGCGAAAGCGGGTAAGCCGCTGCAAATCATCGCCGAAGACATCGAAGGCGAAGCGTTGGCCACTCTGGTAGTGAACAACATGCGCGGTATCGTTAAAGTGAACGCGGTTAAAGCGCCTGGTTTTGGTGACCGTCGTAAGGAAATGCTGCAGGACATCGCCATTCTGACTGGCGGTACTGTGATTTCCGAAGAAGTGGGTCTGACTCTCGAGAACACCACTCTGGATGACCTCGGCACCGCTAAGCGTGTGAACGTCACTAAAGAGAACACCACCATCATCGATGGCGCTGGTGCTCAGGCTGACATTGAAGCCCGTGTTGAGCAGATCCGTAAGCAGATCGAAGACAGCTCTTCTGATTACGACAAAGAGAAGCTGCAAGAGCGCGTAGCCAAGCTGGCTGGCGGTGTTGCGGTTATCAAGATCGGTGCTGGCTCTGAAGTAGAAATGAAAGAGAAGAAAGCCCGTGTTGAAGACGCACTGCACTCTACCCGCGCTGCCGTTGAAGAAGGCATCGTTGCAGGTGGTGGTGTCACTCTGATTCGCGCTATCGCAGCTCTGGATAACGTTGATGCGATCAACGAAGAGCAGAAAGCCGGTGTTAACATTCTGCGCCGCGCGATGGAAGCGCCTCTGCGTCAGATCGTATTCAACGCAGGCGGTGAATCTTCAGTCGTTGTTGCGAAGGTTCGTGAAGGCGACAAGGCCTTCGGTTACAACGCAGCAACTGAAGAATACGGCGACATGCTGGAAATGGGTATTCTTGACCCAGCTAAAGTTACCCGCTCTTCCTTGCAGGCTGCTGCATCTGTAGCGTCTTTGATCATCACCACTGAGGCGATGGTTGCTGACGAGCCGGCTGAAGAAGGTGCTGGCGGTGGTATGCCAGACATGGGCGGCATGGGTGGAATGGGTGGAAT
Source organism: Marinobacter litoralis (assembly GCF_016427555.1). GTDB lineage: Bacteria > Pseudomonadota > Gammaproteobacteria > Pseudomonadales > Oleiphilaceae > Marinobacter > Marinobacter litoralis_A. The sequence goes on along the minus strand of NZ_JAELVS010000005.1, from coordinate 11,855 downwards.
GGGCGGCATGATGTAAGCATCGTGTAACTCATTCGCTCGCGTCCATCGCGTTCGAAAACCCCGAAAGTCTCTGGCTTTCGGGGTTTTTTATTGTTTGTATGGTTATATTTCTTGATTCTCCGGCAGTCTCAGGGCTATAGTTTTCTTGTTAAATGAGCCATTGACCCATGTCACAATTGTTGGTGTGAGTAGGTTGGGTTGTCGTGCATGGACGTGAGTTGCCTGATTTACTGGAGTCTCTGTCCTAAACATCAGGTCTGATTGCTAATTGTCGGAGTTTTAATCAATGAAAAGTTTTCGAAATAAAGTGGCAGCGATTACCGGGGCCGCCTCGGGTATTGGGCAAGCCCTTGCAATTGCCCTCGCGAAAGAAGGTTGCCACCTTGCGTTGAGTGATGTGGACACCGTCGGCTTGAAGAAAACGGTAGCTGAGTTGAAACAATACGATGTCAGCGTGTGCCACGACGTACTGGACGTGTCTGATCATTCAGCGGTAAAAAACTGGGCCGACAAAGTTGTTGATTATCATGGCAAGGTAAATCTGATTTTTAACAATGCCGGTGTGGCGATGGGAGGCACCGTTGAAGACACGCCGTTGGAAGATTACGAATGGATCCTCAATATTAATCTGTGGGGCGTGATATATGGCACCAAGGCTTTCTTGCCGTACATAAAATCGTCCGGTGAGGAAGGCCATGTGGTGAATATTTCAAGTGTGTTTGGCTTGTTCTCGCAACCCACACAAAGTGCTTACAATACGTCAAAGTTTGCCGTCAGAGGATTTACAGAATCGCTCAGACAAGAGCTGGATATGGAAAAGGGGAGCGTGTCCGCGAGCTGTGTTCATCCCGGCGGTATAAAAACCAACATCGTCAAAAATGCGCGTATGAACAAAAGTGTTGAGAGTATCGGTAAGCAAGCGAGTGCCGAGGAGATGCGCGATCAGTTTGAGAGTCTTTTCATCACCACATCTGAGAAAGCGGCGTCAGTCATTTTGAAAGGTGTAAAGAGTAATCAGCGCAGAATACTGATCGGACCAGATGCCAAGCTTCTGGATGTCATGGCGCGGGCGTTACCGGCCTCGTATCAAACCTTGGTGGAAAAATCGCTGGCGTTCACGGCGAGGTAGTCATCCTGAGAAGGGCGCGGACTGCAAGGCTTACAGTCCGCGTTCTGACGCTTCATCATCAGGCGGCTATGGTTTCCTGATCCGCGAGAAACTGGTCGATTTGCTGCAGGTACTCACGGTTGTCGTGATCCCAGGGGTGAAAATCGGGTCGAAAGTAATCCAGATAATTGCCGATTTGACGACGTAGCAAGCCTATATCTCCCATCGTGTATCTGAAAAAACGCTTCCAGCCGTCCCAGTTGGCTATTTGGCCTTCTGTGCGCAAAGCGGCGATAAACGCAGGAATGGTTAAACCCCAAAAGATCACGGTCGCAGTAACGAAGCCGGCACTTCGGCCCAGATAGGCTCCTGTGCCTCGCCCCATCACCACATCCCAAACATCATAAGCAACGGCCTTGTGCTCGGTCTCTTCTAGCGCGTGCCAGCGCCACATAGCGGCATATTGCGGGTCCGCGCCTTCGGTGAGCAGTGGTTCGGACAACACCCCGTCCGCTAATAGGGCCGTAAAATGCTCCAGAGCTATCGTTGATGCAAGCCCGAAAGATTCGGGTGCATATTTGGTCGCGCTTTTCAGAAGTTTGGTGACTCCCCATTCAAATGTTCTGGCAGCCGGAGTTTTGGCCAAGAACGCGGAATTGTATGCCTCATGCTCGCGTCCATGCATAGCCTCTTGGCCAATAAAGGCTGTGACGGCTTTTTTGAGCTCAGGGTCTTCTATTTTGTCCCGGTAAGCTCGAACGCTATCGATAAAGAATCGCTCTCCGACGGGGAGAATGGTTGAAAAGATATTAAGAAACGTCGTGAAAACCGGGCCGCCGGAATAGTGCCATTCACTAATAATGTTTGGGTCCAAAGCGAACCTAATGTCGCGTCTCGTTGGCATTAACATCGGCGTTCTCTTGTTGGGCTGACTCATATTAGCCTCCAAATGGTGTTGATTTTTGTGCTCACCAACTGATCACCTGTACAACGTTACATTGCGCAGTGTAGCATTGTCTATAGTTTCTGTTCTCTCTGCTGTTTTAGTGTGGTCGGGAGGGTGGTTGTGTGATGGGCCTGTTGGCGCGGAGGTAATATGAGTAAGCACTTGGATGTATTGATTATCGGGGCCGGCTTGTCTGGGGTAGGGGCAGCTGCTCATTTGAGAAGAAATTGCCCGCAAAAGACATTTTCGATTCTGGAAAGCCGATCGTCTATGGGAGGCACTTGGGATCTGTTTCGTTACCCGGGTATTCGGTCAGATTCTGACATGTTCACGCTTGGGTACAGCTTTAAACCATGGACCAGCGAGAAGAGCATTGCAGATGGCGCTTCTATTCTGAATTACATAAAAGAAACGGCGCGTGAATACGGCATTACGGAGCATATCACCTATGGAATGCGGGTTGTCCGTGTCGAGTGGAGCAGTGTGCAGGCACGATGGACCGTTATTGCAATCCGGGAAGGTAGCAACGAAGAATGCGTTTATACGTGCAATTTTCTGATGGGTTGTACGGGTTACTATAACTATGAAGCGGGTTATACACCTGAGTTTCCGGGCGTTGAAAAATTCAAGGGAGAGGTTGTTCACCCGCAGAAATGGACAGACGACATTCAGTATAAAGGTAAAAGAGTCGTTATTATCGGGAGCGGGGCCACGGCCGTTACCTTACTGCCTGCGATGTGCGGTCAGGCTGAGCATGTGACGATGTTACAGCGGTCGCCTAGCTACGTGGCGTCTGTACCGGAGAAAGATCATATTTCTATTGGCTTACGCAAAGTGTTACCTGAAAAGTTGGTCTATAAACTGGCTCGCGCAAGAAACGTTGGTGTCCAACTGGGTGTTTACCGGCTTTCCAAGCAGAGGCCTAAAGCGGTCAGACGACTTTTGCTGATGGCAGCCAAAAGCCAGCTAGGCAGCGATTTCGATATGACCCATTTCTCGCCTCGTTATAATCCGTGGGACGAAAGGTTGTGCGCAGTTCCCAACGGAGACCTATTCAAAGTACTGAAGGAAAAACAAGCTTCGGTTGTTACTGACCATATCGAAAGTTTTACTGAGCAAGGAATTCGGCTGAAGTCCGGCAAGGTGCTGAAAGCAGATCTGGTGGTGACAGCGACTGGTTTGGATATGCAGATATTCGGTGGGGTCAAGCCCGTCGTTGATGGGTGCCCTGTGAAGGTGGGGGAATCTCTTATCTATAAAGGCTCTCTTGTTAGCGGTATGCCAAACTTCTCGATGACGTTTGGCTATACCAATTCTTCCTGGACCCTGAAAGCGGATTTGATAGCGGAGTATTGCTGTCGGTTGATCAACTACATGGATAAACACGGAATTCCGTACTGCGTCCCCGAGGCCCGACGTGACGATTTTTCTGATGCGCCTTTCCTGGATTTGCAGTCGGGTTACGTGGCACGAGCCCGGCATCTATTGCCAAGGCAAGGCAATAGTGGCCCATGGAAGGTTGTACAAAGTTACTTGCGTGACACAGCAGTCATTCGTTTTTCAAAGGGCAATGAACCGGGCTTGAGGTTTGCAAAATCCGCCCCGAGGAAAAAGCCAATTACCGCCATACTCGGGCTTGGCTAGCACAAAAACCCCGCGCTGGATCACATCCTCGCGGGGTTTTTTCTTGCTTTCATCATGCGCTTGGCAATGGTGTTTGTTAGACTCGGCAACCGACTTTTAAATGTGCACGATGTAATGAGTGACGATTCCTCAAAATCTTTTTTTCGCCCTGGCAAGTTAGTCTTGCTCTTGTTGCTTGGGGTGCTTGTCTTTACGGTGACGTTTGCCATTCGAATGCCTGTTGGCTGGGCATGGCATCAAGTGTCGGGGCAGATTGATCTCCCGCCACAGGTACAAGTCCAACAAGTGTCCGGTAGTGTGTGGGGTAGTGCCGCTAAATTACATTTGGCGGGCTTTCCGGCCAGGCTTCAATGGCAGCTGGATTGGCCTTCGTTCACGGATCTGACCCTTCCGATCGCGTTTTCAGTGTCTTCGTCACAATCTCGGTTACAAGGCGTGACGACGGTCGGCTGGCCCGGTAATTTTGAGGTATCGGCTGGCGGAGTGGTAACCGTTGAAGAATTTAAGGACCTGATCCGTCAGAGCGGTGGTGCAATGATTGAAGGTGTGGTCGCTATTGATCATCTGAACCTGCGCTGGGCGGATGAGCGGCTACAACACGCTGAGGGTTTGGGGCGCTGGGATGGAGGTATGGTTACCTGGCCAATGGGAAGTCAGACGGGGCAGGCCCGGTTTCCGCCGATGCAAGCCAATCTGAACACCGTAGATGGCGGTGTTGCACTGGATATTTGGGAGCAGGGCGGAGACGGCCCGGCAGCGGATGCCAGCATTCTTTGGAATGGCATGATGGAAATTCGCGTGTATAAACGCATGGTCGATTTGGCACAACAACCGTGGTCTGGCAACAGCAAACCCAGCGATGTGGTCTTTCGGGTGAAGCAACCGCTGTTGCCGGGAGGCTTCTGACGTGTCTGGCTTACCCGTGAAAACACAAGAACGCTTGTCACGCATGCTCGCGAACCTGCTTTTGGTTGTATTGGTTGTGTACCTGGGAGTAGAGCTCGCGCGCATGACTTGGTGGTCTATCTGGCCCGATCAGCCTGTACCCGAAATATATGGAGAGGTATCTGGCGCGCAAGGTGCCCTGAAAGGCGATGATCTGGCCCCCATTGCCGGTTACGAAATTTTTGGCCGGCCTGAGTCGCAGTCCGGTGTAGCGGATGTTATTCGGGAATCCGCTCCGGAAACAGGCTTAAGATTACGCCTGGAAGGCGTGTTGATAGGGCGGCGTCCGGAAGACTCCGGTGCTATAGTTGCCGGAAGCAACGGAGAAACGGAATACTACCGGGTAGGCGATAGGCTGCCGGGTAACGCAGAACTTGCTGAAGTTGAGCCCACTCGCATATTAATCAGACGGGGTGGGCGATATGAATCGCTGGCCTTTGAAGAGGTGCTCGGGGTTGACGGGATTGTGGCGAAAACACCAAAGGAAGAATCTCGTCCCGTAGGTTCGCCTGACGACATTCTGGCCAGCGCCAGGGCTCAACTGGATGCTCAGGGCGCAGCGGCTCTGCGCGCTTACGGGTTGAGCCCCGCCAGCGACAATGGCCAATCCGGATACGTGTACGATGGCTCGAATGCCATGCTGAACGCCGTTAATCTGAAACCCGGTGATGTGATCACAGCATTGAATGGTCAGCGGTTGGGCGATTTTGAACAGGATAAAGCGTTGTTTGACGAATGGCGCAGCCAGCCGCGGCTGGATATAGAAATAGAACGTAACGGAAGTCTACTTACGGTCAGCTACGCCATTCCCGAGCAATGGCGCAATTGATCGGGCAATTCAATACAGGACGATACCGCCAGATGTATAACCATAAAACAAACATCCTCAGGGCACTCTTATTTGTTTTTCTGCTGCCGTTAGTGGCCGTGGCACAGGCGCAGGAAGAAACCTGGAGGCTGAATCTCAAGGAAGCCGATATTCGGGCCTTCGTAACCCAGGTTGCGGACATCACAGGCTACAGTTTTGTGGTAGACCCGCGAGTGAAGGGCAAAGTCACGGTGCTGTCGAGCGCACCGATGAGCAAAGACGAAATTTACGATCTCTTTTTGGCGGTACTGAACGTGCACGGCTTTACTGCCATTCCTGGCGAAGAGGTCGTGAAAGTGGTGCAACAGGTGGATGCTAAACAATCCGCTGAAATACTGGATCGGTTTAACGCAACACCCTCTGAACAACTGATTACCCGGGTTATCCAGATTGATAATGCCAACGCGCTGGAGTTGGTGCCGATTCTTCGCCCCTTGGTTGCTAAATACGGGCATTTGGCCGGCGTGGCGGCGGCCAATGCCCTGATCGTGAGTGACCACTCATCCAACATTCAACGCATCGAACAGATCGTTCGTGAGCTCGACAGCCCCTCCCGTTCTGAGGTGGAAGTTATCCAGCTGCGTGAAGCTTGGGTTGGCGACATGGTGAAGTTGCTGCAGGAATTGGCGCCAAGTGAATTGGGCCGTGCCGGTAACGACAATGTGGCCAAAAAATACAACGTGACGGCCGATGAACGCAGTAATCGCCTGATTCTGCGTGGCGACGAAGTCTTCCGTGAAAAGATGCGGGTGCTGATCCGCAAACTGGACCAGCCCTCCGCAAGCGGCGGCACAACCAAAGTCATCCGCCTGCGCCACGCCGATGCCAAAACCCTGACCGAAATACTCAAAGGCGTTATGGGCGAAGCCATTAAAGAAAGTGGCGGCTCTGGCGGTGCCGGTGGCAGTGCAGGTAACCCGAACAACAACTTTGCAGTGTTCGCAGACGAGGGTTTGAATGCCTTGGTGGTTCGCGGCGACCCTTCCTTGATGCAAGAAGCGGAACAGATCGTTTCTCAATTGGATGTTCGCCGTGCTCAGGTGATGATCGAGGCGGCGATTGTTGAGATCAGTGATGAGCTGGGCGACCAGCTAGGTGTGCAACTGGCCGCTGGCGACGAATCCGCGTCGGCTCTGCCAGTACTGGGCACTAACCTGACCAGCGGTTCGGGCATGGTTGGCTTGAATTCTGTGATTGGGGCGTTGGTTGGCGACGTGGTGCCGCAACTGGGTTCGGGCGTCACCATTGGTGCGGGCAACCGTGACGAGAACGGAATTACGTGGGGGGTGCTGATTCAGGCATTGTCCTCAGCGTCGGCGGCAAACCTGTTGTCTACGCCGAGTATCATTACACTGGATAACCAGGAATCAGAAATTATTGTGGGTCAGAACGTGCCATTCCGCACCGGACAATCTACGGTCACCGGCGACGGGACAACCAACCCATTCACCACCATAGAACGCCGCGACGTAGGCTTGTCACTGAAAGTAACCCCCACCATCAGCGCAGATGGCCTGGTGCGTATGGTGGTTGAACAGACAACCGAGGATATTTCGGCGACAACAGTAGCCGGAGCCTCTGATTTGATTACCAATAAGCGGGAGATCAAAACCACGGTGCTGGCAGACGACGGCGAAACCGTTGTACTGGGCGGGTTGATCAAAGACGACTATCAGGTCAACAAGAGTAAGGTGCCGCTGTTGGGCGACATTCCGTATCTGGGCCGGCTGTTCTCGTCTGAGAGTGAGAGTCGTGTGAAACGTAATTTGCTGGTGTTCCTACGCCCGACCATCATGCTTGGAAAGCAAGATGCGGCAGCAGCGACTCTGCAGAAGTTCAACCGCTTGTGGGATGTGAATCTAGAGGTTCGCGAGAAATTGGGCTTGCCGGAGCCTAATGCCGAACCTGCGGTGGAAATGCTGTTTGATGGGCGCCGCTATTAAACGCTGATCAGACATGAAAGGGGCCAGTTCCCGGCACACTTAAGGCTTGCGAGCCGTGCCGGGAGCTGGCCTTTTTCGTGTTCGGGGTTAGCTTCAAGATGTTGAGGTTGGCCGTTTTGGTCGCAAAGCGAACATTCACAACTCAAGAATCCATCGCGCTTTTTCAGGTCAGTTACTTAATGTCGTGCTCGTCTGACCACACCCGCAAATCGTCCAGAATCTTCAAAGCACTACGCCCAAAGTCTGTCAGCTCGTAGGTCACCGCTACTGGCCGGTCATTGATCACTTTCCGCACCACCATCTGTCGGGCTTCCAGCTCCTTCAGCCGTTGATCAATCATTTTCTTGCTGGCGCCACCCAGCATACGGGCCAGGTCGTTGAAGCGTACCGGGCCGTCTTTCAGATGAAAGATGATCGACCCCGTCCACTTACCGCCGATAATCCGCATACCCCGCTCGATGGCACAGGGTTCAAGGCAAGCATTGATCGCAGTCTTTCTTCCCTTTGTGTCCGTTTCAACATGGCTTCCCATAATCTCACCCTAAAAAATTTGTAGGTTACCAAAAGTATACTAATTGATCAGATAATACAGGTAACCATAATATACCTGCAACGGATAAGTTACTTACTAACTGACCAAATCGGAGAATCCCATGAGCAACGTTCTTATCATTAATGCCCATCATTACTACCCGTTCGCTGAGGGTAGACTGAACGGCACCCTAGTGCAGATGGCCGACGAACTTCTGACGGCCAAAGGTCATCAGACTCGAATCGTGGAGGTGGACAAAGGCTGGGACGTGGACCAGGAACTGGAAAACCACCAATGGGCAGACATCGTGATTTTGCAGACTCCGGTCAACTGGATGGGCGTGCCCTGGACTTTCAAAAAGTATATGGACGAGGTGTACACCGCCGGCATGGGCGGCGCAATGTGCCATGGTGATGGCCGCACCGAGGAGGCACCCAAAGCGAATTATGGTACCGGCGGCACCCTCGCAGGCAAGAAGTATCTGATCTCACTGACCTTCAACGCGCCGAAAGAATCCTTCGACGATCCGAATGAATATCTTTTTCAGGGCAAAAGCGTGGATGACCTGCTGTTTCCCATGCACATGAACTTCCGATTCTTTGCCATGGAACCGCTCGAAACCTTCGCCTGCTACGACGTGATGAAAAACCCGCAGGTGGAAGACGACTTTCAGCGCTTTTCCCAACACCTTGAAGCCCACATTCCGGGATAAGTCAGGAGCCGATGATGTCACTCAAAACACACCCAAGACTGCTGCTGTTAGCAATGCTCCTGTCGGTGACTGGTCTAGTCGCCGCAGAGGAGGAGCCTCATCAGGCTGCCCATATCACATCTCCGGACTATTACAATGTGCTAAAGGAGAACGATCAGGTTCTGGTACTGAAAATGGTTCTTGAGCCCGGTGAATCCGACGCCATGCATCGGCATCACGATGAGACAGTGTATTTCCAACAGGGCGGCCAATTAAGCATTGAATTGTTAAACGGCGACACCTTGGAGGCCAAAGTACCAGACGGCCATGTGATGTGGCATCAGGCCTGGACCCATCGGGTGACCAACGTCGGAGATGACACCGTGATCGCGATCATTGTTGAGGACAAGCCGTGAGGACAAAACCATGACTGAGCAACACGCCGTCCACTGCGATTGCGGCGCGGTGGAAGTCACCATGACCGGTACCCCCAAGGTTCACGGTTACTGCCACTGCGAAGACTGCAGGGACCTGCTCCAGGTGCCCTACCACTCCGTTCTGGCGTGGGAGTCGGAGCAGGTGGAGGTTACCCAGGGAGCGGAATCGGTGAAAACCTTTCAGCACCCCACCAAACGCATGACGAGGGTGTTTTGCACTGATTGCGGCGAGGTGTTGTACAACACCAACGCTATGGGCTGGAAGCTAATCTCACAACTGTTGGTTCTGAAAAACCGCAACCACACCCTTCCGGAGAGCTACCAGCCCAGTAGTCATTTCTTCTACGACCGCAGAATCATCAACATTGATGATCCGCTGCCGAAACGATGAATGCAGGCGGCTGGTTTTCCGGGCCGCCTTTCAAGTTCTGAACGTTCGCTTTTGTTTAGCGACGGGAGGAGTCTGATCGAAGCCCGAGGGTGATCATCGACCGGGGCTGGCAGCGTTTGCGGCATCCAAAGGGACCAAATACAGAAGCTACGCACCTAAATTTCAATACTCTCAGCTATCTCCAGAGCATCCTCGACCTCGACACCAAGGTACCGCACGGTGCTCGACATATTCGTGTGTCCCAACAGCAACTGGACGGCTCGAAGATTCTTGGTCTTCTTGTAGATCAATGTCGCTTTGCTCCGTCTCATTGAATGGGTTGCGTAGACTGAAGGATCAAGTCCAATGCTGGTAATCCACTTTTTGACAAGACGGGCGTATTGGTGAGTAGTGATATGGTCGAACTTTCGCATCCGGCTCGGCCACAAATAATCCATACCTGCGAGTCCTCGCAGCTCGATCCATGCTTCGACCGATTCGCGCGTCTTTTTGGTTATCTCAAACTGAACAGGCTGACTGGTCTTCTGCTGGATGACTTGCGCCCGGTCCAGAACCTCACCGTTTCTGGAAATATCTCGAACCAATAGCTTTACCAGATCGCAGGATCGGAGTTTGCAGTCAATTGCCATGTTGAACATCGCCAGTTCGCGGATGTTCTTTGCTATCTCTAACCGAATACGGATAGCCCATATTTGTTCGAGTTTGAGCGGCAGCTTCTGGCCGACGAGCTTCCCTTTGTTCCAGGGAACTTTGCTGGTAGGAAACGTCATGACGTGGCCCTCTTCGGAGGGTAAGGGTCTTTAAGTATGGTTCAGAAAATTGTTCCCTGCTGGCCAGCCTGGTCGCAAAGCGAACATTCGAGCAGGACGATTAACGAAGGAGGTCATCACTCACACGCATCATCATCCTGGCCCGGGCAACAGCGCCCACAAAGAGGCCGGATGTAGAGCCGCAGTCTCAAACCGCTTCGGAATCAAATGGCGTTGCTTGACCGCAGGGGGAGTCCATGTAGCAAAGCTAAGCGGCGGCCCGTCAGGGACGTCCGATGGACGGCCGCGAGGCCGGGAACGTACTTAAGCGATTGGTTAGCGTAGTTCAGGATCGGCGCAACCTGCTCGAAAAGTATGAATCGCTACCATGCAGCGTAACACCGGAATCCCCAGGAGCCTCAGGGAAGCGCTGCGGCGGAATATTTGTAAGACGAAACGGTATATCCACCTGATTATTGCCAGCACCTACACAGAAGTCATTTAGCCTGACGAGCGATCTCCTGAAGTCAGTAGCTGGCTCCCAAAGAACCATAAATGCCAGCGGAAAAAATTTTAAAACGGAGCTAACCAGTGGCGGTGTGCCGGTATGAACCAGAAAACCAAAATTGCGAATCGCCACTTGATCCCAGAATGGATAGACCCAGTAGTAAAAGTGTAGGCTGTCTGGGATTTCTTTATCTGGGTTTAATACCAAATCCGCCATAGCATCGCCCATATCTCCCCTTGGAAAACGTTCGACTCCGAGCGCGAGAATGTGGCCACATACAGCACGAATAATTTTGCCCGGCACAACGGGAAAAGTGGTCGCATTAGGGCGAGCCACCAAACTATGTAGGTACGAGCCAACGTTGTTAGCGAAATTTTTTAATTCTTGGTCGTAGAGCCCACCGAGATAGTCGTTATTGCAGACGGAGCAAATACTTCGGAATTTAACACCTTGCTGAAAATCCCTCCCCTTCCGATCTTTTTCAGTTTTTGCATTGAGCACCTCGCTGATGCCGTACAGGGTCATTCTAGGAAACTTAATCGTGCCTTTAGGTGGCACATGGTCTTCAGTCAGCTTGCCATGCGTCCCGCAGATATTGCATAACCCTTTTGGGGGACCTTTGGTTTTAATAAAAGGCATGGCTATCTCCCGAAAACGCTAACGCCCGGCTCACGCGCCGGTTTGGAGCCGCGAAGCGGCGAAAAATCGGTCGCTGTGCAGCCGATTGTTAGCGCTTGGCTATCAGCTGTACTTCTTGTTCAGAGAAGTGAGTCGTAATTGATTCTCTTATGTTTCCGACCTTAAGTAACTCCGCCATCTTGGCAGCAGGTATGGACCGGGAGACAATCCGGGAGTCTTTGGCTACGACATTTTTTGCACTTTGAACCAATTCGAAAAACTTATCTGGATCGGCTGACAGTGGATCAGCTGCAATTGAGTAAAGCTGTCGAACAGGCCTTACAAAATTAAAAACTGAAACTATTCTTCTCCACCTCACCTTTGGAGGTGTGAGCAGCGACTCGGGAACAATAGCGTCGAAGCTTTCATTGACCCTCTGGGTTTGAGCAATAATATCCGCTTGCGACATGCATGC
>NZ_JAELVS010000004.1 GCF_016427555.1 Marinobacter litoralis | reverse complement strand
ACTCACGCCAATAAATAACACATTGTTTCTGATGGGAGCCCGGCAATGGCTGCACCTGATCATTTGGTGATTTTCGATACTACTCTCCGAGACGGCGAACAAAGTCCCGGAGCTACGATGAACAAAAATGAAAAACTTCGTATCGCCAAAGCGCTGGAAAAACTGCGAGTTGATGTGATCGAAGCAGGCTTCGCTATTGCCAGCCAGGGTGACTTCGAGGCGGTTAAAGCCATCGCTGAAACCATCAAAGAATCAACCATCTGCAGCCTTGCGCGAGCACTTGATAAAGATATCGACCGGGCCGCCGAGGCGATTCGCCCGGCTGCTCAGGGTAGAATTCATACCTTCATCGCGACGTCGCCTATTCATATGCAGCACAAACTGCAGATGAAACCGGATGAGGTCGTCGAGCAAGCAGTACGCGCTGTCAAGCGTGCGCGAAGCCACGTTGATGATGTCGAGTTCTCTTGCGAGGACGCAGGGCGTTCAGAACTGGATTTTCTTTGCCGGATTATCGAAGCGGCTATTGATGCCGGTGCCACCACCATTAATATCCCGGACACCGTCGGTTATGCCATTCCTGAAGAATTCGGCGAAACGATTCGCCAGCTGCTGAATCGTATTCCTAACGCTGACAAGGCGATCTTCTCGGTTCATTGCCATAACGATCTTGGCCTTGCAGTGGCCAACTCGATTGCGGCAGTAACCAATGGTGCGCGGCAGGTTGAGTGTACGATTAACGGCTTGGGCGAACGTGCCGGTAACGCCTCTCTCGAAGAGATCGTCATGGCGGTGCGCACCCGTAAAGATCTGTTCAATATCGATACTCGCGTGAACGCCGAGCACATTGTTCCTGCCTCGCGTCTGGTCTCCACCATTACCGGGTTCCCCGTTCAGCCCAACAAAGCCATTGTGGGTGCTAACGCGTTTGCCCATGAGTCGGGCATCCACCAGGATGGTGTGCTTAAACACCGTGAAACCTACGAGATCATGAAAGCGCAGGATGTCGGCTGGCATACCAACAGTCTGGTGTTAGGTAAACATTCAGGGCGAAACGCTTTCCGCACCCGTTTGCAGGAACTGGGCATTCAGTTCGAAACCGAGACCGAGTTGAATGAAGCGTTTACTCGCTTCAAAGCGCTGGCAGACCTTAAGCACGAGATCTTCGATGAAGACTTGCAGGCGATCGCCAGCGATACCAAGCAAAAAGAAGAAGTTGGCCGCTATGGCCTGGTGTGCATGAAAGTGGCATCAGAAACTGGCGTTGTGCCGAAAGCGACGCTGACCATGACCGTTGACGGTAACGAGCATACGGTGACTGCCGAAGGCAGTGGTCCGGTGGATGCGGCTTTCAAGGCTATTGAGTCACTGGTGGATTCCGGTTGTAACTTGCAGTTGTACTCAGTGAACAGCATCACCAGCGGCACGGATGCGCAGGGTGAGGTAACTGTTCGTTTAGAGCGTGGGGGGCGCATTGTGAACGGTGTGGGCGCAGATACCGACATCATCATCGCGTCTGCCAAAGCCTATATCGAGGCGCTCAATCTGGTGACTTCTGGTGGTATTCGTCAACACCCACAGGTTGCTGATGTCTGAAGTCTTGCCGTTAGCTTCATCGCTAGCGATGGGGTTTGGTTTCTATGCACACTGAAGCGGCAAGACAATTCTATCTTGGCGTCGCCGGGGTCAGGATGTGGTATGCGCGTGAACCACTGCCTGGCGCTGCGCCGAGTCCGGAGTTTGACTTTGGGGAGTCAGAAGAGGCATCGGTGGCATCAGAAATTTCGGTCTCTGCGCCGACAGCGCCTGCTCAAAAAGATCCGGAGCTCGCAGCCCGCAGTCGTGACAAGATAGCTCATCTGCAAAGTTTGATGTCGGCGGTCGATGCGCCAACCAAACAACCTCAGCAGGTTGAATCGCCGGAGCCTGCACGAGCGCATGTAACCCCCGTTGATGAATTGGGGCCGGCTGAGGAAGTTCCAGCCGAAGAGAAGGAGCGTGAAGTCGTTCCGAGTCAATTGCCAGACCCAGTACCGCGTGTGTTTGTCGAGGCATGGCAGGGCAATCGTTTCTTGTTAGTCGGGGAAATGTCCGAGGATACCAGCCTGTCGCTGCAACAGACATTGGCAGTCAACATATTGAAAAGCCTGGGAGAGAGTTCTCCTGCAGGGCTTGGCGCTTTGCAATGGCCATTGTTTAATAACCTGAAAGTTTCGATCAATCGCATTGAGCATTTGCTGGAGGCAATTTCCGCGAGCTACGGTAACGCCGAGGCTCGGCAAATCATTGTTCTGGGTAGTGATGGGGAATTGCTTGAGCGGGCGTTTGAAAAGCCGGTAGCTGTGCGGTTTTCGGGCAGCTTGGCGAAACTGGCGGCAGATCCTCAGTTAAAGCGACAGCTATGGCAAGAGCTCAAACCGTTGGCGAGTCTATGACGGCATCAGACGTGCTTCGAGGCGCCTCTTTCGCTATTCGTCCTCTTGCTCTGGAAGATCTGCCGAGAGTGATGGAGCTGGAGCGGCTTGGCCATTCGCACCCCTGGACGGAGGGGATCTTTCGGGATTGTTTCAAAGACAGTTACCGGCTTTGGGCGCTTGATTACGATAACGAATTGGTTGGCTATGCAATCGTGAGTTATCAGTTTGACGAGGCGCACTTGCTTAACGTGTGCGTGCACCCGCAATGTCGAGGCATGGGGTTCGGGCGAAAACTGCTGAAGCATGCAATCGCGGTCGCCATTGAAGACGACCTTGCATGCATGATTCTGGAAGTCCGTAAAAGCAATCGTGCAGCAACCATGCTGTATAGAAGCGAAGGTTTTCAACAGATTGGCATCAGGCCGCAATACTATCCCGGGCCATCCGGTGGAGAAGATGCCAGGGTCATGGAGTTGCAGTTCACCTGACCCCCCGCTAGGCCTTATAATGCCGCGTTTATCATCCATTCCATTCAGGCTGTTGTCTTATGTCTAACCTATCGAAGGAAGTGGCCAAGCGCCATACCTTTGCGATTATCTCGCACCCGGATGCCGGTAAAACTACCATTACTGAAAAGGTACTGCTGTTCGGGCAGGCTTTGCAGAAAGCCGGTACGGTTAAGGGTAAGAAGTCGGGCCAGCACGCAAAATCTGACTGGATGGAAATGGAAAAAGAGCGGGGCATCTCGGTAACGACCTCGGTGATGCAGTTCCCCTATGGCGGCAAGTTGGTCAACCTGCTGGACACCCCGGGCCACGAAGATTTCTCAGAAGATACCTACCGTACTCTGACTGCCGTTGACTCCTGTCTGATGGTGATCGACAGCGCGAAAGGGGTAGAGGAACGGACCATCAAACTGATGGAGGTAACTCGCCTTCGGGATACGCCCATACTGACCTTTATGAACAAGCTCGACCGTGATACTCGCGATCCGATTGAGCTGATGGATGAGGTGGAGGATGTACTGAAGATTGCCTGCTCTCCGGTAACCTGGCCAATCGGTATGGGTAAAAGCTTCAAGGGTGTGTACCACTTGATCCGCGATGAGGTGATTTTGTACCAAACGGGACAGGGCCACACCATTCAGGAGCAGCGGATCATCAAGGGTCTGGACAACCCGGAGCTTGACGAGGCGCTCGGTGGCTATGCCGAAGACTTGCGTGACGAGATCGAGCTGGTGAAAGGGGCGTCCCACGAGTTTGACCAAGAGGCGTTCCTGGCTGGCGAGCTGACGCCGGTATTTTTCGGTACGGCGCTGGGCAACTTCGGTGTCGATCATATGTTGGATGGACTGGTGGATTGGGCGCCAACACCGCAGCCCCGTGCCACCGATGTGCGGACGGTAGCGCCGGAGGAAGACGGCTTTTCCGGTTTCGTATTCAAGATTCAGGCGAACATGGACCCGCAACACCGGGACCGGATCGCTTTCGTTCGGATTGTCTCTGGCAGCTATAAGCAGGGCATGAAGGCTCGTCATGTGCGTATCGGCAAGGATGTCCGCTTCTCGGACGCATTGACGTTCATGGCTGGTGATCGGGAGCATGCCGAAGAGGCGTTCGCAGGCGATATTATTGGTTTGCACAACCACGGAACGATCCAGCTAGGCGATACCTTTACCGCCGGTGAAGATATGAAGTTTACCGGTATTCCGAACTTTGCGCCTGAGTTGTTCCGCCGGATTCGTCTGAAAGATCCGTTGAAGGCCAAGCAGCTTCAGAAGGGATTGATTCAGCTGTCTGAGGAAGGCGCGGTTCAGGTCTTCCGGCCGTTTAAAAACAACGATCTGATTGTTGGCGCTGTTGGTGTTCTGCAGTTTGACGTGGTGGTTGCCCGGCTGAAGAGCGAATATAAAGTAGAGGCCATCTACGAGCCGATCAACGTAGCTACTGCGCGCTGGGTAACGTGTGACGATGAGCGTAAGCTGGAAGAATTCCAGCGCAAAAACCAAGAGAACGTGGCGCTGGATGGTGGCGACAGACTGGCTTACATCGCGCCAACGATGGTGAATCTGACTCTGGCACAGGAGCGCTATCCGGACATTCAGTTCCATAAAACCCGGGAGCACTAAGAAAATCTCACGGAGCCGACAATGCGCCTGTTCGATGCCCATTGCCATTTCGATTTTCCGGAATTTGACGAGTGTAGGAAGCAGGTCTTAACTCGAACGCGAGCCGCTGGCGTAACGGGCTTGGTTATGCCCGGAGTTCGGCAAGCCGATTGGGGGCGATTGGCCGCGTTGAGTTCACCCGATGACGGATTGTGGTATTGCCTGGGGATTCACCCCTGGTTCATCGGCGAGCATGACGCGGCGGATCTGGATGCACTGGAAGTGGCGGTGGAAAGAAAGGCGCCCGGGTGTCTTGGTGTCGGCGAGTGTGGTCTTGATGCGTTGCGGGGTTCGATAACTGAGCAATTGCCCTGGTTTGCGGCGCAGGTTCAGGTAGCGGCCCGGTTTAATATGCCGTTGGTGATCCACTCTGTTAAGGCGCATGATCAGACGGCGGCGCTGCTTCGCTCGGAGCGTTGGCAGGGGTGCGCACTGATTCACGGTTTTTCTGGAAGTTATCAGCAAGCCTGCCGCTTTATTGAACTGGGCTGCTATATTGGAGTGGGGGGCGTGATCACTCACGACCGGGCAAAGAAAACGCAGGATGTGATTGCTCGCTTGCCGTCTGACGTTTTGGTGCTGGAAACCGATGCGCCGGATATGGCGCCTGCGGGAGTTGCCAAGGGGCGGAATTCCCCGGAGTACCTCCCGGATATTTTTGCTCAGCTGGCTAATCTTCGGGGCGAATCCAGGGATTGGCTTGCAGAGGTGTTGTTGGAAAATGCGGGCAAGCTCTACGGCCGGGCGCCGGATGTATTAGCGCCAACTTAAGCGTTGTGTAGGGGATTTACGAGACAAAGCGACGTAGGGTTGGCTTTCTTTCGGGGTTCGAGTATACTTCGCGCCCTGGCTTTTCAAGGCGATGTCACTATCTCAGCCCCGAATAGTGCCAGCGCAAACTAGGTATGGACCTCCTCCGGATGCCTTGCATGTACCGGTGGTGGTTTTTAACGTTTCTTTTAGCGTTCAAGGCGGAATCAATGAAGACTCTGAGTGCGAAACCAGAAACTGTAAAACGTGACTGGTACGTTGTAGACGCAGCCGGCAAGACGCTGGGTCGTCTGTCAACCGAAATCGCCCTTCGTCTGCGGGGCAAGCATAAGCCTGAGTATACCCCTCATGTGGACACTGGCGATTATATCGTTGTTATCAATGCCAGCCAGGTGAAGGTTACCGGCAACAAGGCATCTGATAAGATGTATTACAGCCATACCGGCTTTCCAGGTGGAATCAAATCCATCAATTTCGAGAAGCTGGTTGACAAGGCTCCCGAGCAAATCATTCAGAAGTCTGTGAAAGGCATGCTTCCGAAAGGTCCGCTTGGCCGTGCCATGTTCAAGAAGCTGAAAGTGTACGCCGGCGCTGAGCATGCGCATGCCGCCCAGCAGCCCAAAGAACTCGACATTTAACGGAAGGCGAATATGTCTGTAGCACAAAATTACGGTACTGGTCGCCGCAAGTCATCCACGGCTCGGGTTTTTATCAAGCCGGGAAGCGGTAACATCTCTATCAATGGTCGTACTATCGAAGAATTCTTCGGTCGTGAGACTCTTCGGATGATCGTTCGTCAGCCGCTGGTTGTTGCGGGTTCTGAAGATCGTTTCGATATCAATATCACTGTTAAGGGTGGTGGTATCAGTGGTCAGGCCGGCGCAATTCGCCACGGTCTGACTCGCGCCCTGATGGATTACGACGAAACTCTGCGCCCGGCAATGCGCGAAGCGGGTTACGTTACCCGTGACGCACGTAAGGTTGAGCGTAAGAAGGTTGGTCTGCGTAAAGCGCGTAAGCGTCCGCAGTTCTCCAAGCGTTAATCTGCACTTCGTGCCGATGGAAAAACCCGATCTTTTGGTCGGGTTTTTTTGTGCCTGAAGACGATAAAAATTTTTGACCTGGCGCAGGGGAAGGCCCAGCGGCGGGCCTTTCTAACTTGTAAGCGAAGGTTAATTTCATTACCATTTCCTCGCTTATAATTTTGGGTTGTGAAGTCCTTTTCGAAGCGCAGTATCGGTGTTTCCGCGTCTGTGCCTCGCCTGATGGGAGAAAACCATAATGAGTAATGGCGACGTGAGCCAAGGTCGGCGCCGATTTCTAATCGGTGCCACATCCGTGGTAGGTGGTGTCGGCGTCGTCGGTGCAGCCGTTCCTTTCGTAGCGTCCTGGAACCCCAGTGCGAAAGCGGAAGCGGCCGGTGCGCCGGTAACAATGAATGTCGACAAAATTGAGCCGGGTCAGCAGGTAACTGTTGAGTGGCGAGGTAAGCCGGTATGGGTAATTCGCCGGTCCAAAGAGATGCTGGATCGTGTCGAGGAAATGACTCCCCGGTTGAAAGATCCAGAGTCAACGGCAGCCAGTCAGCAGCCAGAATACATCAAAGGAACCCACCGCTCCCTGAATCCGGAGTTTATGGTTCTTGTGGGTATCTGTACGCACCTGGGGTGTGTGCCTACCTATCGTCCTGAGGTGGCTCCAGCAGACTTGGGCGCCGAGTGGTTGGGCGGGTTTTTCTGCCCATGTCACGGTTCGAAATTCGATTTGTCGGGCCGCGTGCTAAGCGGGCAGCCAGCACCTCTGAACCTGGAAGTGCCGCCTTACCGGTTTGATAACGATACGACCATGACGATTGGTCTTGATCCGGAGGCAGCGTAATGCAAAAACTTCTGAATTGGGTAGATGAGCGACTGCCGGTCATCGACGCCTGGAACAAACACGTTGGGAAGTATTACGCGCCCAAAAACTTTAACTTCTGGTACTTCTTTGGCTCGTTGGCCATGCTGGTGCTGGTCAACCAATTGGTTACCGGTATCTGGTTGACCATGAGCTACAACCCGTCCGGCGAAGGCGCGTTTGCCTCCGTTGAATACATCATGCGTGATGTTGAATGGGGTTGGTTGCTGCGTTACCTGCACTCGACGGGTGCATCGGCATTCTTTGTGGTGGTCTATCTCCACATGTTCCGTGGCTTGATGTACGGTTCATACCAGAAGCCGCGCGAGCTGATCTGGATCTTCGGCATGCTGATCTATCTGGTGCTGATGGCAGAGGCCTTTATGGGCTACCTGCTGCCTTGGGGTCAGATGTCTTATTGGGGTGCCCAGGTTATCGTTAACCTGTTTGGTGCTATTCCGGTGATTGGTGAAGACCTGTCTCTGTGGATTCGTGGTGATTACCTGATTTCCGGTATCACGCTGAACCGCTTCTTTGCTCTGCACGTTGTTGCGCTGCCGATTGTTCTGTTGGCGTTGGTTGTGCTGCACATCCTGGCGTTGCACGAAGTGGGATCAAACAACCCTGACGGTATCGACATTAAGAAAAACAAAGACGAGAACGGCATTCCGAAAGACGGTATCCCGTTCCACCCGTACTACTCAGTGCACGACCTGCTGGGTGTGGCGGTGTTCTTCTTTATCTTCTTTATCGTAGTGTTCTTCTTCCCGGAAATGGGCGGCCTGTTCCTTGAGAAGCCCAACTTTGAGCCGGCTAACAGCCTGAAAACACCGGCCCACATTGCACCGGTTTGGTACTTCACGCCCTTCTACGCCATGCTGCGTGCGGTAACGGTTGACCTGTTCGGTCTGGATGCCAAGTTCTGGGGTGTGGTTGTGATGGGGGCGGCCATTGCCATCCTGTTCGTTCTGCCTTGGCTGGACAGAAGTCCGGTTCGGTCAATTCGCTACAAAGGCTGGCTGAGCAAGATCGCTCTGGCGATTTTCGTAATCAGCTTTGTGGTGCTGGGTTACCTCGGCATCGTGCCTGCAACGGAAGGCCGTACCACGGTTGCGCAGATCCTGACCACGCTCTACTTCGCGTACTTTATTCTCATGCCGTTCTATACGCGCATGGAAAAAACCAAGCCAGTACCAGAGAGGGTGACAGGGTAATGAGAAAGCTGATATTTGGTCTTTTCATAGCGATCCTGCCGGCTTTCGGGCTGGCAGCGGGTGCCGCGGTTCCTCTGGACGAGATGACCCCGGACCACACTGACAAGGCGTCTCTGCAGCGTGGTGCTGCGTTGTTCACCAACTACTGCATGGGTTGCCATTCGATGGAATACGCACGTTACAAGCGTGTTTCCGAAGATCTGGAAATCCCGGCCGATTTGTACGAAGAGAACCTGATCTTTACCGGCGCCAAGATTGGTGAGCTGATGAAGAACTCTATGGACAAAAGTTTGGCTGCAGGCTGGTTTGGTGCTCCGCCACCTGACCTCACTCTGGAGACCCGTTTGCGTGGTGAGTCCTGGGTATATTCGTACCTGCGTGGCTTCTACAAAGACGAAAGCCGTCCGCTGGGCGTGAACAACGTGGTTTTCGATCTCGTTGGTATGCCTCACGTGATGGTCAGCCTGCAAGGTTTGTGTGCGGTTAAACCCAACATTGGCGTGAAGCCGACGGTTGAGCCTCTCAGCGGCAACATCAACAACGGCGATGCCTGCCCTGAGTACGCCATCGAAGGCAGCATGAGTGGTGCTGAGTTCGATCAGGCAATGTGGGACCTGACCAACTTCATGTCCTATATGGGTGACCCGGTGAAGGTTGAGCGCGAGCGTCTGGGTATTTTCGTGCTGATCTTTGTGGCCATCTTCTTCGTCTTTGCCTACTTGCTCAATCGCGAGTACTGGAAAGACGTACATTAAGATTTAGGGTATAATCCTTAATCCTAGATTCCAGCGGTCCCTCAAAGGACCGCTGGTTTTTTGCGTTTACTGGATTGTTTCGATTTTAGAATCGTGAGGTAGCTTATATGGGCGTTGTGACCAAGCGGTCATCAATGACTTTTTTCTCGGACCCGAACAGCCACTACAGCCATCGTGTGCGTATCGTATTGGCTGAGAAGGGCGTTACCGTTGATGTTGTTGATGTAGAGCCGGATAACCCTCCGGCAGAACTGGCGGATCTGAACCCGTACAACGCCGTACCGACATTGGTGGATCGTGACTTGGTTCTGTACGAGCCGAACATCATGATGGAGTATCTGGATGAGCGTTTTCCGCATCCACCGCTTTTGCCTGTGTACCCCGTTGCACGCGCTAACAGCCGTTTGATGATCCATCGCATCCAGAAAGACTGGTGTGCTCTGGTTGATCAGATCGTTGCTCAGCCAACCGGAAAGGCTTCAGACGCTGCGCGTAAAGAACTGAAAGAAAGTTTGCTGGCGACCGGCCCGCTGTTTGCGGAAATGCCGTTCTTCTTGTCTGAAGAGTTCACCATTGTGGACTGCTGCATTGCGCCGATCTTGTGGCGTTTGCCCGCTCTGGGGATCGAGCTGAGCGATAAAGACAAGCAGGCCAAGCCTCTACTCAAGTATATGGAGAGTATCTTCAGTCGCGAAGGCTTTAAGGCTAGCCTTTCTGACCTTGAGGAAGATATTCGCAGCTGATGGCATAGCGCCCGGCTTCCAAATCAGGAGTTGTTGAAGTGTCTGATTTCAATATTGCCATGACCTCCAGCCGCCCCTACTTGGTGAGGGCGCTGAATGAGTGGATTCTGGACAACGACTGCACCCCGTATATTGTGGTTGATGCGGGTGTGCAAGGTGTTCAGGTGCCGACAGAGCACGTGGCTAATGGTCAGATTGTTCTGAATATCAGCACGGGGGCCGTAAGGGGCCTGGTGATTGGTAATGGGGCGATCGAGTTTAGTGCACGTTTCGGCGGCGTACCCATGCAGGTGTTCATTCCCCTGCAGGCTGTGCTGGCAATCTATGCCAAAGAAAATGGTGAGGGAATGGTGTTCGGCAGCGAGCCGGGCTTTCCTGATCCGGAAGGGGATGAGGCTCCCGCCCCGAAAGCGGACGAACGGCCTACCGGCCGGCCGACGTTAAAGGTAGTGAAATAAAAAAAGCCGGCTTGCCGGCTTTTTTCTTACCCGCCAAATAGCTTCGCATCGATCTGGTCACACAGCGCGTTGATGATCACCATCATTAACGGCGTTGCTTCGTGCGGCGAAAGATCGTTCAGCGCCACTTCGTGATCTTCAGGGTGCATCAGCGAGGTGATGTCTGATTTTTCCCGAGCACTGAGTACAACGACCATCATTTCCCGGTCGTGGGCCGCCTGAATAGCCTGAATCAGGTTAGCTTTGTGGCCGTCGTCCACAACCACAAACAGTAGGTCGCCGGGTTTGCCTACGGCCCTTACTTGTCTTGAAAAGGTGTCGTTAAAGCGGTTGTCCCGGCAGATCGCAGAGTAGGTGGTTGCATCGGCGCCCAGGTTGATGGCAGGGAGTGCGGGCCGATCCTGATCAAACCTCGAAAGAAGTGCGGTGCACAGGTATTGGGTAAGCACGTTGGCGTTGCCGTTCGCGCAGGCGATTATTTTGCCATCCTGTAGCAGTGTGGCTACAAACGCGTCTGCGACGGTTCCGATGGCCGGGCCTGCAGTGACAGCCGCTTGGGCTGTCTGTTCCATGTGGTTTGCAAACCAGTAATTGATTCGTTCTTCGGTATTGGTCATGGTGCCGGTACTAATCTGCCTGAATTGCATTTTTAACCCATTGTACCCGGTATTTGCTGGTAGTTCCCGGCGTAATACCGACTACGTCGATGCGTGTCTCTGCATCCCAAAGGTTGTTTCTGTGAAGATAAAAGGAGGCGGCTCTCACCAGTCGCTTCTGCTTGCTCGGAGTGATCGAATCCAAAGGATCTACCAGGCTGTTGCTTTTCCGGTACCGTACTTCAAAAAATACCAGCGCTGTTCCGTCCAGGCCGATGAGGTCAATTTCGCCTCCGCGGTTGTAGACGTTGCGTTCAAGAATAGAAACGCCCCGGCTGGCGAGGTACCGGGCGGCCACGCCCTCGTAGAAGTCGCCTAACGCTTTTGTGCCGTCCTTGGCCATGATTTATCGCTGTTCGGTGATTATTCGCCCGGTACAAGAGCGTCCGGCGATTTAGTCTCCAGTACTTCGGGGCTGCCATTAACAAACCTGGCCCAAAGCTGCTCTCTGTGTATTGCGCCGGATGGGGCCATGGTCAGTGTGCCAGTGTGGCCGTTAATAGCGGCATCTTTAACTTGTTGCAGGAGCGGTAGGCGTTTGCTGAGTTGCCAGGCATCAGCGCCCATGGCAAATAGTCGCCCGAGTTGCCCTTTGGTGCCGCTAAGATACTGTTCCGCATCACTGCGCAGAGGGTTGTCGTTCTCCGCGAGAACCCACGGAATATCGGTGAAGATGACGTTGTTCAAGTCACGGTCCCGGCTTGGATTGGGCACGCCCTCGTATGTGATGGATGGGCCGTATACCGGCAGATTCCCCGCAAAATAGAACGCAAATAGCGGTTTAAACTGTCGGGCGATTGTCGGCGCGGCGACCATCACGATAGCCTCGGCATCCTGGCGCGGGCGGGGCTCAAACTCAACGTTCAGGCCTATGGTGCGTTCTACGTCGATTGCCCGCTGCCGGGATGCGGTTACACCAAGAACGTCGGCGGTGATGGCACGCAAGTTGTCTTCGGGGAAGAAGCGCTGAACGTGAAGTGCTGTGACGCCGATCTCTTCAAGTTTATCGGTTAATGCGGTGGTCACCCGGTCGCCCCATTCACCGTTGGGAATGAGTGCCAAAATACGTGTGACCTTGTCTTTGGCGAGTTGCTCGGCAATTTGGCGAGCTTCATCTTCAGCGGACAGCCCGTATTGGTAGAGCCCGTTGGGCGCCTTGTGGTCATTGGGAAGGTAGTTCAGGCCCAGCACGGGTACCGGCAACGTGTTCATCTCAGACAGTTCCGCCAAGCCGGTTTTCTCAAGCGGGCCTACGATTAAATCGGTGTTGCCGTTGCTGAGCTTGCGGTACAGATCGAGAAACGGCTGGTTGGCCGTATCCACCACCCGGATATCGGTTTTGCTCCGGTTCGCGCTTTGGTCGTTGTAGTAAGCGGCGATGAATCCGTCTCGAATCGCTTTGCCGGCGCTGGCTAGTGGCCCGTTGAGAGGCAGTGCCAGGACGATGTTTTCCGGTCGCGACGAGGAAATGTCGGCCATCAGAGCAAGTTCTTTGGGCAGGGTTTGGGCCGCCGGGTGGCCCGGCCAGTTGTTCTGCCACTGGCGAATGAGTTTGCCCTGTGCATCGAGGTTACCGCCGGTGTTTCTTAGTGTGCTTGCCAGTTCCAGCCAGCCCTGGTTTTCAAAGCCGATGGCTTTGGTGTTGCTGGTCTGCAGCTCCTGATTGCCAACGGTTTTCAGCTGGCTCCAGATTCTGTCGTGTATGTTCTGGGGGCTGGTACTGCTGTCGGTTTGGGCTAGCAGGATCAGCGTCATGGCTGAATCGAGGGGTTCGCCCGCCAGGGCCAGAGTTTGGGCCTGCAGGTTTGCCGCCCGGGCCAGCATATCGCTGGGGTACTGGAGAAAGTCTTCAACCTTGCTGGTGTTCGCAAGTTCTTGTGCCCACTCTTGGTCTTCCAGCTCGATGGCGCTGGCCATGGCAAGTAATCGCTGCTGTTCGCGGAGCTGGCCTTCGGTGGACTTTAATAGAGTGTGCCGAAGGATATTCCTGGCGGCAGTGTGATCGCCCTTTGTCTGGTAATTGCTGGCCGTGCGGAGAAGATAGCGTTGGGCGCGTTGGGGGTCGTTTTCATCCGCCGCTATGGACAAGGCTTGTTCCGGTGTTTCGGCAATGTGCGTGTCCAGGTTAATGGATGCACAGCCGCTGAACAGGGATGTCAGAACAACGAGTAACGTAATCGTGGATAATGCGTTGCGGTTTGTCATCATGGCAGGCTCGGTGGTCTCCGGATCTTTAGGCTTGTGATGCCGCTAATTAGCTGGCAAGTTTACCAGCTCCCGGCCTTTTTCACATGACGTGCCTGTCATGGGGCGGCTATATATTCGTGTTATTCATTCTCCGGAGTCATTTATGCCCATAACTGAGCGAACGCCCGTAAGTGTCGGCGGCCAGTTGTTCGTCGTTGCCACGCCGATCGGAAATCTCGAGGATCTAACCGAGCGGGCGCGCCAGGTGTTGGCCAAAGCCGATTTGGTGGCGGCCGAAGATACCCGTCACAGCGGTAGGCTGCTTCAGCATCTTGGGCTAAATAAGCAGATGCTGGCGCTCCATGACCATAATGAAAGGGCGCGGGTAAACCAGGTTCTTGAAGCGTTGTCGCAAGGGCAGAGCGTTGCGTTGGTGTCGGATGCGGGCACGCCTTTGATTTCCGATCCCGGGTATATTCTCGTGAGAGAAGCACGGGCGGCTGGTTTTCAGGTTTCTCCGATTCCCGGCGCTTGCGCTTTGGTGGCGGCTCTGTCGGCCGCAGGGCTTCCAACTGACCAGTTTTTGTTCGCGGGTTTTTTACCGGCGAAACGGGCGGGGCGCAAGTCGTCCCTGGAAAATTTTAAGCGCCAGCCCGCAACACTGGTGTTCTACGAATCGCCTCATCGTATTACGGATCTTATGGAGGACCTTGTCGAGGTGCTGGGCGCAGAGCGTGAGTGCGTGTTGGGCAGAGAGCTGACCAAGACTTTTGAGACCTTCTACTCAGGGCCCGCCGCTCAGGTGTTAACCGATCTGCAAGCCGATCCGCACGGTTCCAAGGGAGAGTTTGTGGTGATGGTTCGTGGTTCGGACGAGGCTCCGGGCGCGGAGGCGTCGGTGGATGCAGATAAGTTGTTGGCCATGCTGGTGAAAGAGTTACCGGTGAAGAAGGCGGCCAGAATCGTTGCCGATGTCTGCGGTCTCGGGAAGAACGAGCTGTATCAGCGGGCGCTGGCGTTGAAGGAAGGTTAAAGCGCTTGCGTGTGGGCGGCTGCAGGGGTATTGTCAGCTCCGAGCTCGCCAGACAGTCGCCGCCGGTTTTACCGGGGGAGGAAAGTCCGGGCTCCATAGGGCAAGGTGCCAGGTAACGCCTGGGCGGCGCGAGTCGACGGAAAGTGCAACAGAAAATACACCGCCTAAGTGCCTTCGGGCGCCGGTAAGGTTGAAATGGTGCGGTAAGAGCGCACCGCGTGACTGGCAACAGTTCACGGCATGGTAAACCCCACCTGGAGCAAGACCAAATAGGAATCCGTTGGCGTGGCCCGCGCTGGATTCGGGTAGGTTGCTTGAGGCCTGTGGTGACGCAGGCCCTAGATGAATGACTGTCCACGACAGAACCCGGCTTATCGGCGAGCTCTTTTTCCTATCATTATTTAATGTGCGTACTTATCACAGCCCTGCGGTTATAGCCAAAAGATCTTATACTTTAGGCTGAGCGTTTAGAACGTTCTGCAGGTTCTTGTTTTTTCACTACTTCTCATTGCCTGTTCAGGCTCTCCATAAATTTCTATTTCGTAACCTCTTGTCATTAAAGGAACTTTTGGCCTTGCGGCGGCGAAAGCGGCGCTTGCATTGTCTTTTGCGTGTTTCTATAGTGTGCGGAAGTGGGAAAAAGTGGTTTCTAGTGGTTTTTTGTGGAAATGGCACCCTTGGACACGGCGTAAATGAGCAACTTTCTTGGCAGTCATGCCATCAATATGGACGCAAAGGGTCGCTTGGCGATCCCCACAAAGCTGCGCGAAGAACTCGCGCAGCTTTGTGGCGGCCGTATTGTTTTGACTGCCAGCGCCAATACCGATGAAGAACGCTGCGTATTGTTGTACCCGGAACCGGAATGGGAAGCCTTGCGCCCAAAAATTGAAGCCCTTCCCAATATAAAGAAGCCGGTTAGGCGTCTTCAGCGTTTGATGCTGGGCAACGCTGCCCCGATGGAACTGGATTCGGCGGGCCGTATTCTGGTGCCGCCGACGCTCCGAACATACGCCTATTTGGAAAAGAAATTAATGTTGATCGGTCAGGGTAATAAGTGGGAGCTCTGGAGCGAAGAGCGTTGGATGGCCTGGCTGGATGATTCCGCTGACGATGATGATGTGCCCCCCGAAATGGAGGCGCTGTCGCTATGACCAAGCCGGAATCTGATTCAGTTGAGGGTTTCAAACATCGCTCCGTATTGCTCGATGAGGCTGTTGATTATCTGGTTAGTGATAACGCAGGTTGTTATGTCGATTGCACCTTCGGGCGTGGCGGGCATAGCCGGCTGATTCTGAGCCAGCTCAGTGAGCAAGGGCGCTTGCTGGGTATTGATAAAGATCCCGAGGCTATCCGGGTGGCTGAAGAATTGGCGGCCGGCGATCAGCGCTTCGACTGGTTTCATGGTTCTTTTTCTGAACTCGAAGGGGCGCTAAGTACGCAGCAGTGGCCAACGGTCAACGGTGTGTTGATGGATTTAGGGGTGTCTTCGCCACAGTTGGATGATGCTGAGCGAGGCTTCTCGTTTATGCGAGACGGCCCGCTGGACATGCGTATGAACCCGCAGCAGGCGCCAAGCGCAGCACAATGGTTGGCTAGCGCGGATGAGAAAGATATTGCTGATGTCATTTTTCGGTACGGCGAGGAGCGTTTCTCTCGCCGTATTGCGCGTTTGGTGGTTCAGCGCCGGGCGGAAGAGCCGCTGGAAACAACCCGGCAGTTGGCGGAACTGGTGGCCGAAGCGGTCCCCAAAAAAGAAAAGCACAAACATCCGGCTACACGCACGTTTCAGGCGATCCGAATCTTTATCAATCGGGAGCTTGAAGATCTGGAGATCGGGTTAAAGGTCGCCGCGGAGCGTTTGGCACCGGGCGGTCGATTGGTGGTGATCAGTTTCCACTCTCTGGAAGATCGTTTGGTTAAGCGGTTTATGAGAGATCTGGCCCAAGGGCCAAAGATTCCAAAAGGCGTGCCAGTGACGGCAGAGCAGATGCAGTCTTCTTACCGTTTGATCGGCAAGGCCAATAAGGCGAGCGATCACGAAATAGACGAAAACGTTCGGGCTCGCAGTGCAGTGATGCGCGTGCTGGAACGAAGAACTCACTGAAGCGAATTCGCAAGGGAGCGAGACGCCATGGGCGCCGTAGCAATTGAACAACCAACGAAAACCGCGAAGCTCAACAAAGAGAAGGTCCGAGAGGGCGTCGTCTCAGCGGTTCGCGTGTCACGGGAAGTCTTTGAAACGGCCCGGGAAAAACAAGTGCTGGTGACGTTAGTGCTGATATTGGCACTAACGGTGTCAGCCATTGGCGTGGTGGTAAGCGCCCATGAAAACCGCGAGCTGTTCAATCGCTTGTCGACTCTGCAGCAGCAGCGCGACGCACATGAGCGCGAATGGAGCCAGCTTCTTCTGGAACAGAGTGCATTGAGTGCTCATGGTCATGTCGAGAAGTTGGCAGCAGAGCGTTTTGGTATGAGGGTTCCGGGGCGCCAGGATATCGTGCTGGTGCCGTTGATGACGCCGATTGCGGCTAACTAAAACTATAACAGCAGCAAGGTGGCCAATTTGTCCGCTCGAAGCGAACAGACAAACAGCAGGGTGCAGCGACTGGCGGCAGGCTTGAAAGCCTGGCGCTTTTATTCTGTGCTCGGCGTTTTTCTGCTGGTGATGCTGGGTATTGGTTGGCGCCTGACTGATTTGCTTGTCGTTGATAATGACTTCCTGCGCCAGCAGGGCGATGTCCGTACTATTCGAACGGAATCCATTGACGCCCACCGCGGGGTGGTTACAGATCGCCACGGCGAACCGCTTGCGGTGAGTACTCCGGTTCAGACTGTGTGGGCAAACCCGTCCGAGATCGATCCCGAGCATCCGAAATTGGCGGTGCTGGCCCGGCTGCTGGAGCTTTCTGAAGGCGAGCTGCGCCAGCGCCTTCGTGATTACGCCAGCCGAGAGTTTATTTACCTGCGCCGCAAAGTGCAGCCAGCGATGGCAAAAGAGGCTTTGGCGCTGGGGCTCGGCGGCATTTATGCACGTCAGGAATATCGTCGCTATTACCCTGCTGGTGAAGTGACTGCGCACGTTGTTGGGTTCACCAATATTGATGAGGACGGCCAGGAAGGAATTGAGCTGGCTTATAACCAGTGGCTGGAAGGTGAACCGGGCGCAAAACGGGTTCTGAAGGATCGTCGAGGCCACATCATCAAAGACCTGATGCTGGTGCGAGATGCCCGCCCGGGCAAAGATCTTGAGCTGAGCATTGACCTCCGGCTCCAGTATCTCGCCTACCGCGAACTGAAAGCGGTAGTGGGAGCCCATAAGGCGCGTGGCGGTACGTTGGTGATGCTGGATGTCAGTACGGGGGAAGTGCTGGCGATGGTTAACCAGGGTTCCTATAACCCGAACGACCGCTCCCAGTTGGCGGTCGAGAATCTGCGAAACAAGGCCATAACCGATCTGTTTGAGCCGGGTTCCACCATTAAGCCGTTGACGATTGCGGCGGCTCTGGAATCTGGAGAGTACAACGCCAACAGCACCATCGACACCTCACCCGGGTATCGCCGCTTCGGGCGATTCACTATTCGGGATCATCGTAACTACGGCGTGATGGACCTGACCAAGATTATCGTCAAGTCGAGCAACGTCGGGGTCAGCAAAATTGCCAACGATTTGGGTGGAGACGTTCTGAGTAACCTGTTTTCTCGCATGGGGCTCGGGCAGGCCACGGGGATTGGTTTTCCCGGGGAAGCCGTTGGTGTCTTGCCTGCCCGGCCAAAATGGCGGCCGGTTGAAGAGGCAACACTGTCATATGGCTACGGCCTGAGCGTAAATGCGTTGCAGTTGGCTCAAGCCTATATGGTGTTGGCCAATGGGGGCATCCGGTATCCGGTCAGTCTGCTGAAGCAAGATCAGCGGCCACAAGGGCAGCGGGTTCTCAGTGAGAAAGTAACCTACGAAGTCCGCCAGATGCTGAAAGACGCGGTAGCGAAAGGTACAGGGGGCAGAGCTCAGCCAGGCCTGTATGCCGCTGGCGGTAAAACCGGCACCGTGCACCTGGTTGGCGCCCACGGCTATGAAGACAGCATGTATAAAGCCATTTTTGCGGGCATGGCACCGATTGATGATCCGAAAATTGTCACGGTAGTGGCAGTAGATGCGCCCCAGTCAGGCGAGTATTACGGTGGTGAAGTGGCTGCACCGGTGTTTGCTCGGGTAATGGGGGATGCGTTGCGTTTGTTGAACGTAAAGCCGGAGCTGGAAGTGTCTGGTGTCGGGTCTGGTGCCAATGCGTCAGGGGATAGGGGGTAACTATGTGCATCACGTCGATCAGTACCCTTTTGCAAGGCATTGTTGATGTGCCTTCGGTGTTTGATGTCACTATCCATGGCCTGCAAACGGACAGTCGAAATGTTACGTCGGGCGATGCGTTTATCGCTTTGTCGGGAGCCGAGACACCGGCGGACGCTTATCTTGATCAAGCGATTGAGGCCGGGGCCACCGCGGTGTTGCTGGAAACGGCGATCCCGAAAGAATGCCACGAACGTCAGGGCGCGCTGGTTGTCCCGGTTGTAGGTCTTCGAGACCAGATGGGGCGTATCGCCACGCGATTTTTCGAGCATCCCTCACGGCACTTGCGGGTGGTGGGTGTAACGGGCACCAATGGAAAAACGTCGGTGACGCAGTACATCTCGGCTCTGCTGAACGAAACGGGCACGTCCTGCGGTGTGCTTGGCACACTGGGATACGGCATGCCCGGTAATTTGCAGCCAGCCACCCATACCACGCCGGATGTGGTTCAGGTGAACCGGGTGTTGCATCAGATCCGCCGGGACGGCGGTCGAGCTGCGGTTATGGAAGTGTCCTCTCATGCGTTGGCGCAGGGGCGGATTGATAAGGTGGCAATGACTGGGGCGGTTTTTACCAACCTGACCCGGGATCATCTGGATTATCACGGCACCATGGAAGCCTACGGCGAGGCCAAGGCCCGCTTGTTCCGCCGTGAAGAACTGCACTTTTCTGTGATCAACTTCGACGACCCGTTCGGGCGCCAGTTGTTCGAGCAGACGGAAGGGTTGTGCGACCGTGTCCGTTACAGCTTGCATGAAGCCCAAACCGAACTGTGGTTAAAAGAGTTTACCCCGACCGCAACAGGCTTTCGTGCCGTAGTTGACGGTCTGTGGGGCGAGTTTGAATTGGATGTGCCTCTGTTGGGCAGTTTCAATGCGAGCAATGTCCTGGCCGCAATGGCTACCGTTCTGACGCTGGGCGTTCCATTAGACCGGGCAGTTGATGCCTGTTCCCGGCTGGTGCCACCTCAGGGCCGGTTGGAGAAATATCTGGCAGCCGATGGTCGTTGTGTGGTGGTTGATTACGCGCATACACCCGATGCGCTGGCAAATGCGTTAGCGGCTTTGCGCCCCCACGCAGAGGGCAAGTTGATCTGCGTGTTTGGCTGTGGCGGTGATCGTGACCCCGGTAAGCGCCCTGAGATGGCGGCTGAAGCAGAAAAGGGTGCCGATGTGGTCATTGTGACAGACGACAACCCGAGGTCAGAAGACCCGGCACATATCGTCAAGGATATCGAGAAAGGCTTCTCTGAAGCAGGCAAGTGTCGGGTGGTTCATGACCGCGCGGCCGCCATCGCAGAGGCCATTGCCATGGCCGGTCCGAAGGACTTGGTGTTGATTGCCGGCAAAGGCCATGAAGCCTGGCAGGAAGTGGCGGGCCAGAAATTACCATTCAGTGATGCCGAGCAGGTGCAGATTCAGTTGCACCTGAATGGAGGTGTGGCATGATGCGCGCCTTTTCGCTGGCAGAAGCCAAATCCTGGCTACGCGCATCGATGGCGGGCACGCCGGTAAACGCTGAAGAGATTCAGTTCAACGGTGTGTCTACCGATACCCGCGCGGTTGGCGAGGGGCAGTTGTTTGTGGCCCTGCGCGGTGAGCGTTTCGATGGCCATGAATTTCTGGAGCAGGCCCGCTCGCAAGGCGCTGTGGCTGCGGTGGTTGATACCGCAGACGAGGCGGTGCCGTTTCCGCAATTGGTGGTCGATGACACGGTCAATGCCCTAGCTGTTTTGGCGGCGGAAAATCGCAACAACAGCAGCGCGCAGCTGGTGGCGATTACGGGTAGCAGCGGCAAAACCACGGTTAGGCAGTTAACCGCTTCCATTCTCGAACAAATGGGTGAGGTGCTGGCGACCGAAGGCAATTTGAACAATCACATCGGAGTGCCGCTCACGTTGTTCCGGTTGTGCCCGGAACACCAGTACGGCGCCGTAGAACTGGGTGCGAGCGGCTTGGGTGAGATCGCCCACACGGTGGCGATTGCGCGCCCGCAAGTCGTGATTCTGACCAATGCCGGTCAGGCTCACCTTGAAGGTTTTGGTAGTTACCAGAACATCATCAAAGCCAAAGGCGAAATCATTGACGGCGTCGCCGAGCAGGGTTTGGTCGTGCTCAACCGGGATGATCCTGCGTTTGATCAGTGGTTGGAGCGAGTCGGTCAGCGCCGGGTGGTGAGCGTGTCCCGGATGAAACACCCGGAGGCGGATTACCGGGCTGAGGCACAGGTCGCGTCGGATCAGACCATGGCAGTCACGGCGGAAGGGCCAAATGGCTGGCGTTGTGCGTTCACTTTGCCACTGGTCGGTGAGCATAACGTCAGTAATGCTTTGTGCGCCATTGCCGCCTGCCGTGAGCTGGGTGCGACGGACGAGCAGCTTGTTCAGGGTCTGGGCGGCGTTCAGGCCGTCAAAGGGCGTTTGCAAGTGCTCGAACCTGTGCCGGGCTTTACCGTGATTGATGACAGCTACAACGCCAACCCGGCGTCCATGAAGGCGGCGATCGACGTGCTTTCCGGATACCAAGGGGAGCGGATAGCGGTGTTGGGTGCGATGGCTGAACTGGGAGAGCAGGGCGATGACCTGCATGCCGAGGTCGGAGCGCACGCCAAGGACAAAGGAATAGAGCGTCTGTTGCTGGTGGGGCCGGGTTGTGAGGGCTACGCCAAAGGCTACGGACAAGGTGCTGAACAATTCCAGACCCATGAGCAAGCTGTGAATGCCATCGTAGATGGCCGGCAGGGTGCTCAGGTGGTGCTGGTAAAAGGTTCTCGAAGTTCCGCCATGGATCGCGTGGTGGAGGGAATGCTGACAAAGGTGAAAAACGCATGCTGCTCTGGCTGACAGAGGTTTTATCTCAATATTTTTCTGCGCTGACGGTATTTCAGTACCTGACCGTGCGCGCTATTTTCGGAGTGCTGACAGCACTCCTGATTTCGCTGATGATCGGTCCGTTGATGATCCGTAAGCTCAGCCAGTACCAGATTGGGCAGGCAGTCAGAGACGACGGCCCTCAGACCCACCTGAGTAAGGCTGGCACCCCCACCATGGGTGGCGCGCTGATTCTTGTGGCCATCGCTATTTCAACTTTGCTGTGGGCTGATCTGAGTAACCGCTATGTCTGGACCGTGCTATTGGTCACCATTCTGTTCGGAGCCATCGGCTGGGTAGATGATTATCGAAAGGTGGTTGAGCGGAACCCCCGCGGGTTGCCGGGGCGTTGGAAGTATTTCTGGCAATCGGTGATTGGGGCAGCGGCTGCCGTGGTGTTGTACGCCACATCTACGTTGCCTCAGGAAACATCTTTGTATTTGCCGTTTCTGAAAAACGTCTCTCTCACTCTGGGGCCAGTGCTGTTCATTCTGCTGACTTATTTCGTCATTGTCGGTAGTAGCAACGCGGTAAACCTGACCGATGGCCTCGATGGGCTGGCCATTATGCCCACCGTGATGGTAGCCGGTGCGCTTGCCATCTTTGCGTATGTGTCCGGGCACGCACAATTTGCCAATTACCTGTTAATTCCGCACCTCCCGGGTACCGGCGAGCTGATTGTGTTCTGTTGCGCGCTGGTCGGCGCGGGTCTCGGCTTCTTGTGGTTCAACACCTATCCCGCTCAGGTGTTTATGGGTGATGTAGGCGCGCTGGCATTGGGGGCGGCTCTGGGAGTGGTCGCGGTCATCGTTCGCCAAGAGATTGTGCTGTTCATTATGGGCGGTGTGTTTGTTATGGAAACCGTGTCGGTCATTCTTCAGGTGGCGTCGTTCCGCCTGACAGGGCGCCGGATTTTCCGGATGGCGCCGCTGCACCACCATTTTGAGCTGAAAGGTTGGCCGGAGCCGCGCGTCATCGTGCGGTTCTGGGTCATTACTGTGGTTCTGGTACTGATTGGCCTGGCCAGTCTGAAACTCCGATAGGAAAGTAACGTTGTTATGACTCTCATTGTTTCGGATCGTCGCACATTGATCGTAGGGCTCGGTAAGACCGGGCTCTCGTGTGTGCGTTATTTGTCCGAGCAAGGCCGGTCGGTGACCGTGGCCGATAGTCGTGCTAACCCGCCGGGGCTGAGCGAGCTGAAAGAGGACTGGCCAGACGTGTCGGTGCACCTTGGAGAGTTTGATCCCGATCTATTCACCGGCTTCAGTGAACTCGTTGTCAGTCCCGGGATCAGCATCGCAGAGCCCGCCATAGAGGCGGCTGCAAAGAACGGAGCTTTGATCCGCGGTGACATTGATCTGTTTGCCGAGGCCGCTGATGCGCCTGTCGTTGCAATCACGGGATCGAACGGAAAAACCACGGTAACCACGTTGCTGGGCGAGATGGCGAAAGCGGCCGGCCGGAACGTACAAGTGGGCGGGAATATCGGTACGCCAGCTCTGGATCTGCTTGGAAAGGGCGCAGATCTTTACATCCTCGAGGTGTCGAGTTTTCAGCTGGAAACCACCGATGCGCTCAATGCTGTGGCGGCGACCGTGTTGAACGTCAGTGATGACCACATGGATCGTTACCCGGACAAAATGGCGTATTTTCAGGCCAAACAACGGGTATACCGCGGCTGCAAGCATGCGATTGTGAATCTTGATGATGCGCTGAGCACTCCAATGGCGCGGGATAACCTGCGCTTTCTGTGCTTCGGCTTCAATCGGGTTAACCCCGATACCTTCAGTACCCGGGACGACGATCAAGGTACCTGGATTACCTTTGGCTTTGATAACTTGCTGCTCGCCAGCGAATTGAAGTTGATGGGGCGCCATAACATCAGCAATGTGATGGCGGCGTTGGCGCTTGGTCAGGCCGCCGGACTGCCGATGGCCGTGATGCTGGATGTGGCTAGAGCGTTTCGTGGTTTGCCGCACCGCTGTGAATTTGTCCGCAATCTGGATGGCGTGGATTACATCAACGATTCCAAAGGCACCAACGTCGGCGCAACGGTCGCCGCGATCGAGAGCCTGGCACCGGATCAGGGCAAAGTGGTTTTGATTGTAGGAGGCGATGGCAAAGGTGCTGATTTTGCGCCCTTGGCTGCGCCAGTTCGCGCATGTTGTCGTGCCGTGGTGTTGATTGGCCGGGATGCCGGAGCCATTTCAGACGCGCTGGGCCACGGTATTGAAAAGATCTCTGCGGACACTCTGCAGCAAGCCGTCAGCAAAGCTCGGGAAGTGGCCTGCGCCGGTGACCGGGTGTTGTTGTCGCCAGCCTGCGCCAGTTTCGACATGTTCAAAGACTACAACGACCGCGGCGATCAGTTCCGCGCGTTGGTGGAGGCACTGTGATGCAGATCGCCGCCAGTATCCCTCAACATCAGGCCAAAGCTTTCGAACTTCAGCCTCTGCCGGTGTTGGTGCTGACATCCGTGGCATTACTGGTGATCGGTATGGTGATGATCTCTTCCGCCTCGATGGACGTTGCCGCTGCCACATTAGGTAACAGCTATCACTACGTGGTAAGGCAAGTGATTTTCGCCATGTTGGGTTGTGTGGCCGCGCTGGTGGCCGTGAATATCCCGGTGTCCTGGTGGGAGCGTAGTGGCTGGTTGCTGCTAGGTGTCGGTTTGATGGTTCTCGTTCTGGTTTTGACTCCACTGGGCCGCACGGTAAATGGGTCAACCCGCTGGATACCCATGGGCATTTTCAACGTTCAGGTGTCCGAGGTGGCCAAGCTGTGCCTGATTGCTTACCTCTCGGGTTACGTCGTGCGCCGCCGTGAAGCTTTGTTGAATGATTGGTCGGGCTTTTTCCGGCCATTGATCGTTTTGGGATTGGCGGTTGGTCTGCTGATGATCGAGCCGGACTTTGGTGCCTCGGTGGTGCTCAGTGCAGCAGCAGCTGGCGTGATTTTTCTCAGTGGCGTTCGGCTGACACGATTCTTGCCGTTGATCGGGTTGATGGTGGTTGCCGGAACAATATTGGTTGTCAGTGCGCCTTACCGTTTGAAGCGGGTCGTCAGTTACCTGGACCCTTGGAAAGATCAGTTCGATAGCGGTTACCAGCTGACCCAATCGCTGATTGCCTTTGGGCGCGGTGAATGGACCGGCGTCGGGCTGGGTAACTCCGTTCAGAAACTGTTCTTTTTGCCGGAGGCCCACACCGATTTCATCTTCGCGATCATTGCTGAAGAGTTTGGTTTGATTGGCGCGTTAATTGTCGTCGCTCTGTTTACCGCCTTGGTGGTCAGCGGTTTTGTGATCGGTCGCCGGGCCGAGCGAAGCGGTATGCCATTCGGCGCGTGTTTCAGCTATGGCATCACGATGCTGGTTGGATTGCAGGCCGCCATCAATATGTGTGTCACGACCGGTTTGTTGCCCACCAAAGGGCTCACGTTACCCCTGGTCAGTTATGGCGGATCCAGTCTGCTGGTGACGTGTATCGGGCTAGGCATTATCGCCCGGGTGGAAATGGAGCGGCTGGATAAAGAGAAAATGGCGGCAAGCAAGCCTGTCCGGAAAATAAAGGGAGGCGCGGTTTATGACTAATCCACGTCGATTCCTGATGATGGCCGGTGGCACTGGTGGTCATGTGTTTCCGGCACTGGCAACGGCCCGGGCTCTGGAAGAGCAGGGCCATGAAGTGCATTGGCTCGGTGCCAAAGGTGGCATGGAAGAGCGGCTGATTGGCGAAACCGAGATACCGCTGTCGCTGATTCACATTAAGGGGTTGCGAGGCAAGGGCAAGCTGGCGTTGTTGCTGGCACCGTTCCGTTTGATGCGGGCGCTCGGTGAAGCTTATACCCTGCTGCGCAAAATCAACCCGGACTGTGTGGTCGGTATGGGTGGCTTTGTGACCGGGCCCGGTGGAGTGGCCGCCTGGTTGTTACGCAAGCCGTTGATCATTCATGAACAGAACGCTGTAGCGGGCATGACCAATCGACTGCTGACGCGCTTTGCCAGCACAGTGTTGGAAGCCTTTCCGGGCAGTTTCGGTGACAAGACCGTGACCCGCTGCACGGGTAACCCGGTGCGGAAAGACCTGGCAACGTTGCCGGACCCCGCGCAAAGATTGGGCGGCAGAACCACGCCAGTGCGAATTCTGGTGGTCGGTGGCAGTTTGGGCGCGCAAGTGTTTAACCAGCAATTGCCGCAGGCGCTGGCAACCTTACCGGAAGGCGAGCGGCCGGAAGTGCGCCATCAGTGCGGCGAAAAAAACGCAGACGCCGCGCGCCAAGCCTATGAAGCCGCAGGGGTTACAGCCTGTGTTGAGCCCTTTATCCGCGATATGGCGGAAGCCTATAGCTGGGCAGATCTTGTTATTTGCAGGGCGGGCGCATTGACGGTTTCGGAGTTGTGCGCAGCGGGTGTCGGCGCAGTACTGGTGCCTTTCCCGCATGCCGTGGACGACCACCAGACCCGCAATGGCCAGCACATGGTGAAGGCCGGTGCCGCCTTACTGGTGCCGCAGTCTCAACTGACGCCGGAAGTCCTGGCCGACACCCTGAAGGATTTGGCGGGTAACCGCGAACGTATTCTTACTATGGCACAGGCCGCCCGTTCGCTGGCGCGCCCTGATGCAACGGAGAGAGTTGTGAATTATTGTCTGGAGGCCGCCAATGGCTGATTCGAACAATACGCCACTGGTGTATCAGGTTCCCGAAATGCGCCGTATCCGCGGTATCCATTTTATTGGTATCGGCGGCGCAGGTATGAGCGGCATTGCCGAGGTTCTGAAGAACCAGGGCTATGACGTATCCGGCTCAGATATCAAAGAGAGCGTGGTCACTGACCGCCTCCGCGCCATGGGCATCCAGGTTTATATCGGCCATCGTGAAGAAAACAGTGCCAACGCCGATGTGGTGGTGGTGTCGTCTGCGGTGTCGTCGGATAACCCGGAAGTGGTGTCAGCCCGTAGTCGCAGGGTGCCCATCGTGCCTCGTGCCGAGATGCTGGCGGAGATTATGCGCTACCGCCACGGAATTGCGGTTGCGGGTACCCACGGCAAAACCACGACCACCAGCCTGATCGCGTCAGTGTTTGGTGAGGCAGGACTGGACCCCACCTTTGTCATTGGCGGCAAACTCAACAGTGCCGGTACCAACGCCAAACTGGGTGGCTCCCGCTATCTGGTGGCAGAAGCCGATGAAAGCGATGCCTCCTTCTTGCATCTGACGCCCACAATTTCGGTGGTTACCAATATCGAAGCAGACCATATGGAAACCTATGGCGGCGATATTGAAAAACTGAAACAGACGTTCGTGGACTTTCTGCACAACCTGCCGTTCTACGGCATTGCTGTGATGTGCGTGGACGACCCTTATGTGCAGGAAATTATTCCGCGCATTTCCCGAGCCATCATCACCTACGGCATCGACAATCCGGATGCAGACTATCGGGCCGAGAATATTTCCTCCGACGGCCTGAAGACGCGTTTCGTAGTGCGCCGCCCGGGTGGTCGCCCTGATCTGGACGTCGAGCTGAAAATGCCCGGTAGACACAATGTGCTGAATGCACTGGCGGTGATCGCGGTTGCGACGGATGAAGGTGTAGACGATAAGGCTATCTGTCGGGGCCTGGCCGGATTTGCCGGCGTGGGCCGCCGTTTCCAGGTCTACGGCGAATACCAGACAGCGAACGCGCAAGCCACCTTGGTGGATGACTACGGTCACCATCCGACAGAAGTGGAAGCGGTTATCAAGGCGGCTCGAGGCGCCTGGCCTGACCGCCGTATTGTCATGCTGTACCAACCTCACCGGTTCACCCGTACCCGTGATCTTTACGAAGATTTTGTTCGGGTGCTTTCCGAAGTCGATGGTCTGTTGTTGATGGACGTGTATTCCGCCGGCGAGGCCGCCATTCCCGGAGCCGACGGGCGCGCGTTGTGCCGCAGTATTCGCCAGCGCGGCAACGTCGAGCCGGTATTCGTTGAAGACAACCGGGAGATCGAAGGTCTTCTGGAAAAAATGCTTCAAGACGGCGACTTGCTGATTACCCAAGGCGCCGGAGACATTGGCGGCGTGGCGGCACGCCTCGCCGCAGCAGGAGTAGCGAAAAGTGAGTGATATGAGCCATACCGACTCCGATAACTATTTGGCATCGCCCGAGCTGGTGAAAGCCTTGGGCCGGGTTGCGGTCTTTATGGGAGGCAACTCTGCCGAGAGGGAGGTTTCCCTGAATAGTGGCGAAGCGGTGTTGTCAGCCCTGCAGTCGGCTGGTGTGGATGCCCATGGGATCGATGTTCAGGGCTGTTTGCTGAGCACCGTAGAATCCCCGGAGTTTGACCGGGTCTTTATTGCCTTGCACGGTCGTGGTGGCGAGGACGGGACGTTGCAGGCGATTTTGCAGCAGGCGGGAATTCCCTATACCGGTAGTGAAGTGCTGGCATCGGCGCTGGCAATGGACAAGTTGCGCACCAAATACGTGTTCGAAGGCTGCGGGCTTCCGACTCCGGCGTTTCGAGCCATGAAGTCTGCCGAAGAAGCCGAAGACATTGTGGCCAAGTTGGGCACTCCGCTGAGCGTAAAGCCTGCTCATGAAGGTTCCAGTATTGGCATTCGCAAGGTGCGCAGTGTCAGTGAGTTGGTGGAAGCCTACGAAGCGGCCGCAGCGATGGATGATCTGGTTCTGGTAGAGCAGTGGATTGAAGGCCCGGAGTTCACCGTCAGCCTGCTGCAAGACAAAGCACTGCCTGCGATTGGATTAAGCACCGATCACGACTTCTACGATTACGACGCGAAGTATCTGGCGGACGATACCCGCTATCGCATTCCTTGCGGGTTGTCGGTGGAAAAAGAGTTGCAGTTGCAGCAGTTGGCGCTAGACGCGTTTCGTGTGGTCGGCTGCCGCACGTGGGGCCGCGTGGACATCATGCAGGATGCGCAAGGGGAATTCTGGCTGCTGGAGGTTAACACGGTACCGGGCATGACCGATCACAGCCTGGTTCCGATGGCGGCGAAAGCGGCTGGCATCAGCTTTCAGGAGTTGGTGGTGAGGATTCTGGAAGAC
Source organism: Marinobacter litoralis (assembly GCF_016427555.1). GTDB lineage: Bacteria > Pseudomonadota > Gammaproteobacteria > Pseudomonadales > Oleiphilaceae > Marinobacter > Marinobacter litoralis_A. Next base: position 204,054 of record NZ_JAELVS010000004.1, on the reverse strand, counting down.
ACTTTGGTGGAGGCACCGAATGCTTGAAACACTACTGATCCGGAGCCGGGCGGTACCGCCTGAGCAGCCCCGGCGACGGGGGGCAACCACCGTAGAGCCAGGGCAAGACCGGTTTGGGGTGTTGAAAGCAATTTTGGCGGCTGTGCCCTGGTTGCAGGTTGGCCTGGGCGCAACGATCGTTCTGTTAGCGGCGTTGGTTCCGTGGGGAACCGATCGTTTGTTAACGGCCATGGATCAGCAGATCCTCGCCGTCGATGTTCAGGGGCAGTTTGTCGGCGACAGCCGGGTTGACCTGGAGCGGGCAGCCGGAGCCTGGATCGGTAAAAGCTATTTTTCGACCGATCTGGCAGACATCAAAGCGTCTCTGGAGCAGAGACCGTGGGTTGAATCTGCCGCAGTCAAGCGGGTTTGGCCCGGGCGCTTGGTGATCGATATTCGCGAGAAAAAGCCGCTGGCTTATTGGAGTGACGGCCGCTTGGTGAGCCGTTCCGGCGAGCTGTTCTCACCGCCGAACCCGGAGGTGGCAGGCCGCCTGCCAAGACTGTCGGGGCCGGATGAGCGGGTGAGAGAGGTGATCACCATGGCGCGGACAATGAGTGAGCAGCTATACGGCTACGGGCTTGGTTTTGCCGGGTTAGCGCTGGAGGCGCGAGGTGCCTGGACGCTGACGCTCGCGAATGGCATCGAAGTGGTGCTGGGGCGTGACAAAGTCGAACAGCGATTTGAGCGCTTCATAACGGTTTACGAGAACCGGTTGGCGTCCCGCGTGGACGAGGTCAGCCGGGTAGATGCCCGCTATACCAATGGCATAGCGGTGCAGTGGAAAGCGGATGCAGCAGTGGCTGCTCCGAAATCCTGATAACGAATATTACGAACTTGGGGTTTGGTGAATCACATGTCATCGGTTGAAACGGAAAACATGATTGTCGGCCTGGATATCGGAACCTCCAAGGTGGTTGCGATCGTCGGCAAGCGCAAAATGGATGGAACCATTGAAGTCGTCGGAATTGGCTCGCACCCATCTCGCGGACTCAAGCGCGGAGTGGTGGTGAATATCGAGGTTACTGTGCAGGCCATTCAGCGGGCGGTGGAAGAAGCCGAACTGATGGCAGGTTGTCGGATCCACTCTGTTTACGCGGGTATTGCCGGAAGCCACATCAAGAGCCTGAACTCACACGGCATCGTTGCGATTCGGGATCGGGAAGTAACCCAGGCGGACATTGACCGGGTGATTGATGCGGCTCAGGCCGTCGCGATTCCGGCAGACCAGAAAGTGCTGCACATTCTGCCGCAGGAGTTTGTCATCGATAACCAGGAAGGCATCAAAGAGCCCATGGGCATGTCCGGTGTGCGGCTTGAGGCCAAGGTGCATTTGGTGACATGTGCGGTCAACGCGGCCCAGAACATCGACAAGTGTGTGAAGCGCTGCGGACTGGAAGTGGATGACATCATTCTGGAACAGTTGGCCTCCAGCCACGCGATTCTGACCGAAGACGAGAAAGAGCTTGGGGTTTGTGTAGTGGATGTGGGTGGCGGAACCACCGATATTGCCGTATTTACCGGTGGCGCCATCCGCCATACCGCTGTTATTCCCATCGCCGGTGATCAGGTGACCAACGACATCGCCATGGCCCTGCGTACGCCGACCCAGAATGCGGAAGAAATCAAAATCAAATACGCCTGCGCTCTGACCCAGCTCGCAGGTGCAGAGGACACCATCAAAGTGCCCAGCGTTGGTGACCGCGCTCCACGCGATCTTTCCCGACAAGCGTTGGCGGAAGTTGTCGAGCCTCGCTACGAAGAGCTGTTCACCTTGGTGCAGTCAGAGTTACGCCGCTCGGGATTTGAAGAAATGATTCCCGCAGGCATCGTGATCACCGGCGGCTCCTCCACCATGGAAGGGGTGGTAGAGCTGGCTGAAGAGATCTTCCACATGCCGGTAAGGCTGGCCTGTCCGCAGGCGGTCTCCGGGATGACGGAGGTCGTCAACAATCCGATTTACGCCACCGGCGTTGGGTTGTTGATACATGGTTTCCGGCAAATGGATCTTGGCCGGACACCGGTGCTCAAAGCTGAGGATGCTCCCTCATTAATTGAGCGCATGAAAGCCTGGTTTACCGGTCAGTTCTGACGGTGATCAGGAAGTAGTACACGAAGGTTTCTCGAAAACACAAAACGAATGCAATAGCCGGTCTGGATAGACCGGAAACAGCACGAAGGAGTAGGGGATATGTTTGAACTCGTAGATAATGTGCAGCAAAGCGCAGTCATTAAGGTTGTCGGTGTTGGTGGCGGTGGTGGTAACGCCGTTCGTCACATGCTTAACAGTGACATTGAAGGCGTGGAATTTATTTGCGCCAACACAGACGCCCAGGCACTGACAGACCTGGACGCGCGTCAGATCATTCAGTTGGGTGGCAACATCACCAAAGGGCTGGGTGCGGGTGCCAACCCGGAAGTTGGGCGTCAGTCGGCCCTTGAAGATCGTGACCGCATCGCTGAAGCGCTGAGCGGATCCGATATGGTATTTATCACCGCAGGTATGGGCGGCGGCACTGGTACCGGAGCAGCACCGATTGTTGCCGAGGTAGCCCGTGAACTGGGCATTCTGACCGTAGCGGTAGTCACCAAGCCGTTCCAGTTCGAAGGCGGCAAGCGCATGAGCGTGGCGGAATCCGGCCTGAAAGAGCTGGAAGAAAGCGTTGACTCACTGATCACCATCCCGAACGAAAAGCTGCTGGCGGTCATGGGCAAGAAGACCAGCCTGCTGGATGCATTTGCTGCAGCTAACGATGTTCTGCTGGGTGCTGTTCAGGGGATCGCCGACCTGATCACCCGTAACGGTATGATCAACGTTGACTTTGCCGACGTGAAAACGGTGATGTCCGAGATGGGCATGGCGATGATGGGTACCGCTCGTGCTACCGGTGAAAATCGGGCGCAGGAAGCTGCTGAAGCGGCCGTTCGCAGCCCGCTGCTTGAAGACGTTAACCTGCAGGGTGCCAAAGGTATTCTGGTTAACATCACAGCCGGTATGGATCTTAACCTGGGTGAGTTCACCGAGGTGGGCGACATTATCCGTGAATTTGCTTCCGAATCTGCCACGGTTGTTGTGGGTACCGTGATTGATCCGGAAATGACGGAAGAGTTGAAAGTCACGGTTGTAGCAACCGGTCTGGGTGGTGATCGCGAAAAGCCGACCAAAGTGGTGGATAACTCCCGCACTCTGGATGGCAAAACCGATTACAACCAGTTGGATCGTCCGGCCATTCTGCGTCGTCGCGCAGTTACGCAGGGCAACGTGGCACTGGACCAGAGCAAAGAAAGCGAAGAGCAAGGCGTGGACTATCTCGATATTCCCGCATTCCTTCGTAGGCAGGCTGATTGATAGTCTGGCTCGATGCTGACAGGCAGGCGTGCATTCGTTAAGAGTGCAGGGTTGTAAGCCTTTGTCAAAGACGAGCTGGTTGATCATAGCCATAAGCTATTGCACAAGTTAACTAAACTTGTGTTGGTTAAATGGTGCTCAGTCTTGAATTCTGATATTCTTCGGGCAGATTTTTGCTCAGAATATCGCTCTTTTGTGACGGAATAATGACCGATGATTAGACAACGCACACTCAAAAACACCATCCGCGCGACCGGTGTAGGCCTGCACTCAGGGGAAAAGGTTTACCTGACCCTGAAACCGGCCCCGGTCGACGCCGGAATCATTTTCCGGCGCACGGACCTCGACCCCGTGGTTGAAATTCGTGCCTGCGCGGAAAATGTGGGTGAGACCACGCTGTCCACGACGCTGGTAAAAGACGGTGTGCGTGTGGCAACAGTAGAGCATTTGCTGTCTGCTATGGCTGGTCTCGGAATCGACAACTGTTACGTGGAGCTTAGCGCTGCCGAAGTGCCGATTATGGACGGCTCGGCCGGACCGTTCGTGTTCCTGCTGCAGTCTGCAGGCATTGCCGAACAGGAAGCCGCCAAGCGCTTTATCCGTATCAAGCGGGAAGTGACCGTTGAAGAAGATGGCAAGAAAGCCACTTTCGTGCCTTTCGAGGGCTTCAAGGTCAGCTTTGGTATTGATTTCGATCACCCGGTATTCAAGGGCCGCGCCCAAACCGCCACGGTCGATTTCTCAAGTACATCCTTCGTGAAAGAAGTGTCCCGCGCCCGTACATTCGGATTCATGCGTGATATCGAAAAGCTGCGAGCCATGAACCTGGCCCTCGGTGGTAGTGTCGATAACGCGATTGTGGTTGATGACTACAAGATTCTGAACGAAGACGGTTTGCGCTACGACGACGAGTTCGTCAAGCACAAAGTGCTGGATGCGATCGGGGATCTTTATCTGCTCGGCAACAGTTTGATTGGTGAGTTCCGTGGCGTGAAATCTGGCCACGACCTGAACAACAAACTGCTGCGTAAGCTCAGGGCTGAAGAGGAATCCTGGGAAGTAGTGACCTTCGAAGACGAAGCAACTGCTCCGATTTCCTATATGAAGCCTGTGCTGGCGGTCGAGGGCTAAGGCGGGACGCCTTAATCTCGGACGTGGCTTGCGAGTTTTTCGAGAACCTCGCGTAGAGCTTTATCCTTCGTGTGCCCGGCTTCCTCTGAGAGGAGCCGGGCATTTTCTTTGCTAAGGGGCATTTTTTCGACTTTTTTGCGTGCTTTATAGCGGGCGGGCGCAACCTTAACCCGCACCTTCCAGACGAACCGGAAGAGTTCGTTTTCCCTCAGTGCTTCCATAATTTCGTGTTGGCGGAATCTCAGCCGGGTGGCTTTGCTGGCGGTATCCGTTGACAAGACCAGTTCCCCGTCCTGACAAGAGACAAATCGAGAGCCTTCCCTGAGTTCATCGGGAATGGCCGAAAGCACAATTTGTTCAGCTTCCAGGTGCATTCCGGCTTTCGCAAACAGTTGCTTCAGGGTGGTCCCGGAGCTTTCCGAAACTGTGCTGAAGATCGTTTTTTGATCGATTTTTTTGCTCATTGCCGGGTTTTGCTCGACTCTGCGGTTTACGATTGGTTACACTTCGGCACGTTTTATGCGTAGCGTCTATAACACGGCCGTTTTACATTGTGATGGAAGTCAATGTCTACCGGATGCTACGACTTTTTTCAGTGCGTAGTTGTTGCTAAGGATAGCAGACCCGCTCGGAAACACTCCGGGTCGCAGCACTACACGGATATGGTTGCGACTCCCTATATGACACCGAACGACGATATGAATGTAATTTTCGTTGGCAAAAGCCATGGTCAGCCAAGATCTCTTAACCTGAATGCAGCAACCCTAGTTGGCCTCTTGCTAGCCGTATTGGCAGTGGTGTTTGCAGCCGGTTGGGGGGGCTACCGTCTTGCTATGGAACAGGTCGCTGCAGCGGAACCGACGGAATCCGAGTTGGTCGCTGAATGGCGGGCAAAACTGCAAGAGCAAAAGGCCGAAATGGACCGGGTACGTCAGGATGTGGATCTGCAGATTGATGCTTTGACCCTCCGGTTGGGCCGAATTCAGGGTAGCTTGCTGCGATTGGATGCGCTGGGCCAGCGCTTTGTCGAATCCGGTATTGTCACCAGCGACGAGTTTAATTTTGATCAACCTGCAGCCGTGGGTGGCCCGGAAGAGGGTGGGCTGTCGGCAGATTCCTTTCGCGCACCTGAACTGACCGACATGATCGATCAGGTCGAAGCGCAAATTGAAGACCGGGAAAAACAGTTGCGCTTGTTGGAAAAGGTTGCCTCGCGCCAGAAGCTGGAAGACGAGCTGTACGTACAGGGCCGTCCGATTACCTGGGGGTGGCTGTCTTCAAAGTATGGTTACCGCTCCGATCCGTTCACCGGCAAGCGTACCTGGCACAGCGGTGTGGATCTTGCCGGAAAAGACGGCAGCGACATCATTGCAGTGGCCAGCGGCGTTGTGACTTATGCTGACGAGCGTTATGGGTACGGCAATCTGGTCGAGATTGATCATGGCGAGGGGCTTGTGACCCGTTACGCCCACGCGAAAGCCATCAAGGTGAAGGTGGGAGATATCGTTCAGAAGGGTCAGAGTGTCGCTCTGATGGGCAGTACCGGCCGCTCTACCGGGCCGCATGTGCATTTTGAAGTTATCCGCAATGGAAAACCCGAAAACCCCGAAAAATATATCCGGCGCGCAAGCCGCTGATTTCATTCCCGTGAAGCCCTCCTTTTGTCCTTCGCCTAAATAAGGTTAGAATGCCGGCTTCCTCCGTTTAACTGAAGAAGCCGTGGTCTATGTTCACAAAGCTCGCAACCAAGATGTTTGGCAGTAAGAACGCTCGAGAAATCAAGCGGATGCGCAAGGTTGTCTTGCGTGTCAATGAACTTGAAGAGCAGTTTAGTGCACTGTCGGATACCGAATTGCAGGGCAAGACTGCCGTGTTCCGCCGTCGGTTGGAAGAGGGCGAAACGCTCGACGCCATTCTCCCCGAAGCGTTTGCCACCGTTCGTGAGGCCAGCCGTCGCGTGATGGGTATGCGCCATTACGATGTTCAGCTGGTGGGCAGTATGACGCTGCACGAAGGGCGTATCGCCGAAATGAAAACCGGTGAAGGTAAAACCCTGGTTGCGACCGCCGCGGTGTATTTGAACGCACTGCCGGGCAAGGGCGTACACGTTATTACCGTGAACGATTACCTGGCACGCCGTGACGCGGAATGGATGGGCAAGCTCTACCGTTTCCTAGGCATGGAAGTCGGTGTTGTCGTTGCCGGGCAGGCGCCGGAAGAAAAGAAAGCTGCCTACCAGGCTGACATAACCTACGGCACCAACAACGAATTCGGTTTTGATTACCTGCGCGACAACATGGCCTTCAGCATCGAAGACAAGGTGCAGCGCGGGCTGAACTTCGCTATTGTTGACGAAGTCGATTCCATTTTGATCGATGAGGCGCGCACGCCATTGATTATTTCCGGCGCTGCGGAAGACTCCTCGAAGATGTATCAGGCTATCAATACACTGATCCCCAGTTTGGAAAAAGGCGAGGTCAGTGAAGAAGGTGAATCCACCGGTGACTTCACCATTGACGAAAAGTCCCGCCAGGTGGAGTTGACCGAAACCGGCCACGAAAAAGTGGAAGAGCTTCTGCTGAGCCGTGGTTTGTTGCAGGAAGGCGAAAGCCTCTACTCGGCAGCCAACCTGGGCCTGCTGCACCATGTTCACTCCGGCCTTAGGGCGCACCATCTTTTCCAGAAAGATGTCGATTACATCGTGCAGGGTGGTCAGGTCGTTATTGTTGATGAGCACACTGGCCGTACTATGCCGGGCCGCCGCTGGAGCGAAGGGCTGCATCAGGCGATAGAGGCAAAAGAAGGTCTCAAAATTCAGGCTGAAAGCCAGACGTTGGCTTCAACCACCTTCCAGAATTACTTCCGGTTGTACGAAAAGTTGGCCGGCATGACCGGTACGGCAGACACCGAAGCGTTCGAATTCCGCCAGATTTACGGCCTGGACGTGGTGGTGATTCCGCCTAACAAACCCATCCAGCGTATTGATTACAACGATCTGGTGTATCTGACGCAGGAAGAAAAATTCCACGCCATCATCGATGAGATCAAAGACGTCACCGCCGAAGGTCGGCCGATTCTGGTGGGTACGGCTTCCATTGAAGCATCTGAATTGTTGTCGATGTTGCTGAAGAAAGCGCGTATCGAGCACAAAATTCTGAACGCCAAGCAGCACGAATCCGAAGCTCAGATTATTGCTCAGGCGGGCCGCCCGGGGGCTGTCACCATTGCCACCAACATGGCAGGCCGTGGTACGGATATCGTGCTGGGCGGTAACTGGGAATTTGAAGCCGCTGGCATGGCCGATGCCTCGGAAGAAAAAATTGCCCGACTCAAGGCGGAGTGGACCGAGCGCCACAATCAGGTGCTGGAAGCCGGTGGCTTGCACATTATCGGTACCGAACGTCACGAATCCCGCCGGATCGACAACCAGCTGCGTGGTCGTGCGGGCCGTCAGGGTGACCCGGGGTCGTCCCGTTTCTTCCTGTCGCTGGAGGATAACCTGATGCGGATCTTCGCGCCCGAGCGTGTGAAGAATCTGATGCAGGCGATGGGCATGAAAAAAGGCGAAGCCATCGAGCATCGCATGGTCACCAACGCCATCGAAAAGTCCCAGCGCAAAGTGGAAGGCCGAAACTTCGACATGCGTAAAACGCTGCTTGAATACGACGACGTTGCCAACGATCAGCGTACTGTTATTTACGAACAGCGTAATGAGGTTATGGCCTCAGAAGACGTATCTGAAATGGTCGATACCATTCGGGAAGATGTGGTGGATTCGCTGATCAGTGAGTTCATTCCGCCCCAGAGCATGCCCGAGCAGTGGGACGTGGCCGGGCTGGAAGCGCAGCTGCAGTCTGAAATGGCCATTGAACTTCCGATCCAGCAGTGGCTGGAAGAGGACAGCAAACTGTTCGAAGACAATCTGCGCAAGAAAGTACTCGACGCGATTGTTGCCGAGTATAAAGCGAAGGAAGAAATCGCTGGCGCCGAGTCCATGCGCAAGTTCGAAAAGCAGGTGTTCCTGCAGGTGCTGGATACGCTTTGGAAAGAGCACCTGTCCAACATGGACCACCTGCGCCGCGGCATTCATTTGCGTGGCTATGCCCAGAAGAACCCCAAGCAGGAATACAAACGCGAGGCGTTCAACCTGTTTGAAAACATGCTGGAAGGCATGAAACGGGATGTCGCCCGAGTGTTGAGCCACGTTCGCGTGCAGAGCCGCGAAGAGATGGAAGAAGTCGAGCGTCGCCGCAAAGAGGAGCTTGAGCGCGAAATGGCGCGGGCCAATCTGCGTCACGACGAAACCAGCGCCGCTGCGCCTGTGCAAGGTGAAGGAGAAGGTGGGCAGCAAGCAACGCCGGACACCTTCGTCCGCCAAGAGCGAAAAGTAGGCCGAAACGAGCCTTGCCCTTGCGGGTCTGGTAAGAAGTTTAAGCAATGCTGCGGTAAGGTGAGTTAAACCGGCACCTAAGCGCACGAACCAGAACCCGCAAACTGCCTGATCAGGAGCAGCTTGCGGGTTTTGTCGTTTTCAGATTGGTACTCATTCAAGGAGATTCGCATGGCGGTAGGTCCCGGAACTTTGCCGGAGTTTCATCCGGTAGCAGGGGTTAAGATTGGTATTGCCAGTGCAGGCATCAAAACGCCTGGTCGTAAGGATGTTGTGGTGTTCGAACTGGCTCCCGAGGCACGGGTAGCGGGCATATTTACGCAGAATCAGTTCTGCGCCGCCCCTGTTGTGCTGAGCCGCCGCCATCTGGCTGAAACCGCACCCCGATATTTGCTGATTAATACCGGCAATGCCAACGCCGGTACTGGCGATGCCGGGTTGGCGGATGCGCAGCGCTGTTGTGAGGCTTTGGCAGAAAAGGCGGGTGTGGACACAAACTGCGTATTGCCGTTCTCTACCGGCGTGATTGGCGAGTCATTGCCGGTTGAGAAGATCGTTGCGGTTTTACCCGACGCGCTGGCCGGTGCATCCGAAGACCGCTGGGCGGAAGCGGCCAGCGGTATTATGACCACCGACACCCGGCCGAAAGGCGCGTCCTGCCAAATTGATTTGAATGGTCATAAGGTGACGATCTCCGGGATCAGTAAAGGCGCCGGGATGATTCGCCCCAACATGGCCACCATGCTTGGATTTATTGCCACGGACGCCAGGATTGCGCCGGCCGCTTTGCAAGCATTGGCTTCCGAACTGGGTGAAAAATCCTTTAACCGGATAACCATCGACAGCGATACCTCGACGAATGACGCTTGCATGCTCATTGCCAGCGGATCATACGATGGCCCGGAGATTACCGAAGACAGCCCGCTGTTCAACCAACTCAAAGAAGCATTGCGGAAGATCTATCTGGAGTTGGCTCACGCTATTGTTCGTGATGGTGAAGGCGCCACCAAGTTTGTGACCATTGATGTGGCCGGCGCAGCGACTCAGCAAGAGGCGTTGGATGTGGCCTATACCGTGGCTCATTCGCCATTGGTGAAGACCGCGCTGTACGCGTCAGACCCGAACTGGGGCCGTATTCTGGCGGCCGTGGGCCGGGCTGGAGTTCCGGATCTGGACTTGCAGGCGCTGGAGATCTACCTCGGCGATGTGTGCTTGGTGCGTGATGGTGGTCGAGCTGATGACTATTCCGAGGAGCGTGGCCAGGCGGTGATGGATCAGGAAGAAATTACCATCGCCATCGACCTGAAGCGCGGAGAAGTGCGGGAAACGGTCTGGACCTGCGATTTTTCCCATGACTATGTGACCATCAATGCCGAATACCGCAGTTAATCGCCCGTCCGTGCCCAAGCTGGTTCATGTTGCCGTTGCGGTTATTGTCCGCGACGGTCGCGTGTTGATTGCGCGCCGCCCTGATCACGTCCATCAGGGCGGCTTGCTGGAGTTCCCCGGTGGCAAGGTAGAGGCGGGGGAAAGCGTTCAGCAGGCATTGGTGCGCGAGATCGCGGAGGAAACCGGGTTAGCGGTTCCGCTGGAGAGCCTTGAGCCGGTGATTGGTATTCGTCACGACTACGGCGACAAGCAGGTTTTTCTGGATGTGTGGAAAACCTCGGCGGCGAAAGGTGAGCCGGAAGGGCGAGAAGGTCAGCCCATTGAATGGTTACCGCCGCATTTGTTACAGGACGCGGATTTTCCGGCGGCCAACCGGCCGATCATTCGAGCGTTGAACCTACCCGTGAATCTACCAATAACCGGTGCCATGGCATCGTGGGAAAATGGGTGTCGTCGGTTTGCAGCTGCATTGCCTTCCCTGCAACCCGGGTTGGTGGTTCTGCGCGCGCCGGAGTTGTCCGCGCAGGATTACCGAAAGTTGGCGAAAGCGGTATTGAGTGCGGCCGAAAATTCCGGAGTTGGGGTGTTGCTGCACGGCCGTCCGGATTTGCTGTCTGAATTTCCCGAGGCCGCCGGCGTACACCTGCCTTGGCGCGAGGCTGAAAGGTTGTCAGAGCGCCCTGTGCCGGCAAACCGGTGGTTGGGCGTGTCTTGCCATAGTGCTGAGCAATTGCGCCATGCGGAACGTGTGGGGGCGGACTACGCGGTCTTTGGTCCGGTCTTGCCAACGGCCAGTCATCCCGGTGAGCCTGGGTTGGGCTGGCAGGAGTTTGAGCGCCAGGTATCGGCGGCCGTAATTCCGGTTTATGGGTTGGGTGGTTTAGCGCTGGAGCATCAAGCTCGAGCGCGGGAATGTGGCGGGCAAGGTGTTGCCGGCATCAGTTTCTGGTGGCCGCCCCATGAAAATCGATAAGCTGAAAATAAATACAGAGGGAGCCAAGCGTGAGCAAACTGACCCATCTTGATGAAAAAGGCGAAGCGCGAATGGTCGATGTGACGGAAAAAGCCGTCACCGAGCGGGAAGCGCGGGCTGAGGCAACGGTGCGTATGTTGCCGGAAACTCTCAGGATGATTATCGATGGCGAGCACCCGAAGGGTGATGTCTTGGCTACCGCCCGGATTGCGGGCATCATGGCCGCCAAGAAAACTCACGACTTGATTCCGCTTTGTCACGCGTTGAATCTGACCTCCACCAAGGTGCTGTTGTCGCCGGGGGCTGATGGCGCGTCGGTTCATATTGAAACCCGCTGCAAGCTGTCTGGCCAGACTGGTGTCGAGATGGAAGCGCTGACGGCCGCCTCGGTAGCCGCGCTGACACTGTACGATATGTGCAAGGCGGTGGATAAAGGAATGGTGGTCGATAACGTTCGGCTGCTGGAAAAAAAAGGCGGTCGTTCCGGTCATTGGTTAGCTCAGACTACGCCCCGCTAGCGGCCACGTGATAGAATGCCCGCCCCATTTGTCAGAACCACGAGGAATTACAGTGGCTGTTCGTTACATTGAGACCTGCCGTTTGCCTACCCCCTTTGGTGTCTTCGATATGCACGGCTTTGAAGAGATCGAAACCGGTAAGGAGCACGTGGCCCTGACATTGGGTGACATCAGCACCGATGAACCCGTGCTGGCGAGAACCCATTCCGAGTGCCTGACGGGGGATGCCCTGTATAGCATGCGTTGCGATTGTGGTTACCAGCTTGAGGAGGCATTGCGAAGCATTGCCCGTGAAGGGCGTGGATTGTTGATGTATTTGCGCCAGGAAGGTCGGGGCATTGGACTGCTCAATAAGATTCGGGCCTATCGCTTGCAGGACCAAGGCGCTGACACAGTCGAAGCCAACGAACAGCTGGGCTTTGGGGCAGACATGCGGGATTACAGCATGTGCCAGGACATGTTGAAGCACTTGGGCATTGGTCGCTTGAAGCTGATGACCAATAATCCGAGAAAGGTGAAGGCGCTCGAGTCTTATGGGGTAAACATTGTTGAGCGGGTACCTCTGCATGTAGGCCGGAATCCCCACAACGAGCATTACCTCAACACCAAACAGAGTAAACTGGGGCATTGGCTTGAAACCCATCAGGACGATGATCCGGTCTGATCTTTCTTAAAAAAAGCGCTGGCATTCCACCAGCGCTTTTTTCTTATTTGGCCGCAGTAACCGGGCCTCTGATGAGTCGCTCCAGTCGCCCGGTGATGGCGTTTTTGATGCCTTCCGCATCCAGTCCGCACTCAGTCAATAGTTCGGACGGTTTGCCATGGTCAACAAAGCGGTCAGGTAAGCCGAGCTGCATGACCGGAAGTGTCACTTCATTGGCGCACAGGAACTCGGTGACGGCGCTGCCAGCACCGCCTGCAATCGCATTCTCTTCCAGTGTGACCAGCAGATCGTGCTGCTCGGCAAGCTCCAGCACCAAAGCCTCATCCAGAGGTTTGACGAAACGCATGTCGGCCACTGTGGCGTTGAGCGCTTCGGCAGCCTCTAATGCGGGCGCCAGCAGTGAACCGAAGTTCAGGATGGCGACACGGGCACCTTCACGAAGACGGCGTCCTTTGCCGATGGGTAGCGCTGTCAGTTCCTGCGCAATCTCGGCGCCTGGCCCGGTGCCGCGAGGGTAACGCACGGCTGCAGGGCCTTCGTGCAGCAGGCCTGTGTGCAGCAGTTGGCGAGTTTCGTTTTCATCGGATGGGGTCATGATGACCATGCCCGGGATACAGCGCAGATAGCTGATGTCGAAGGCACCTGCGTGGGTCGGGCCATCTTCACCCACCAGCCCTGCGCGGTCGATGGCGAACAGAACATCCAGATCCTGAATGGCTACGTCATGGACCAGTTGATCGTAGCCCCGTTGCAAGAAGGTTGAATAAATCGCGACGACCGGTTTCGCACCATCACAGGCCAGCCCGGCGGCCAGTGTGACCGCATGCTGTTCGGCAATGGCCACATCAAAATAACGATCAGGGAAGCGCTCGGAGAAGGCCAGCAAATCTGAGCCTTCGCACATGGCCGGCGTAATGCCGACAACGCGATCGTCTTGCTCTGCCGCATCGCACAGCCATTGGCCAAAGACGTTTGCGTATTTTGGACTGGCCGGTTTCGGGGCCACGGGCTCCGGTTTGTCGGCCGGTACCGGTTCAATCTTGTTGATGGCGTGGTAGCCAATCGGGTCGGCCTCGGCAGGTGCGAAGCCCTTACCTTTGGTGGTCACAATGTGCAAAAACTGAGGGCCGTCGAGATCCCGGATGTTTTCCAGAGTTTCTACCAGCAGGGGCAGGTCATGACCATCGATAGGGCCGATATAATTGAAACCCAGTTCTTCGAACAGGGTGCCGGGGGCAATCATGCCCTTGAAGTGTTCTTCGGTCTTTTTCGCCAGCGCCATCAGGTTCGGTGTGCCTGCAAGCACCTTTTTACTGCTGTCCCGAACCTGGTTGTAGGTGCGGCTTGCCAGAAGCTTGGCAAAATAATTGGAGAGACCGCCTACATTCCGGGAAATCGACATGTCATTGTCGTTCAGGATGACCAGCATATCGGCGTGTAAATGCCCCGCGTGGTTCAGGGCTTCAAACGCCATGCCTGCGGTCATCGCTCCGTCGCCGATCACGGCGATGCTCTTGCGACCGGTATTCTGCATGCGGGCCGCAATGGCCATGCCCAAGGCGGCACTGATCGATGTGCTTGAGTGGCCCACACCAAAGGTGTCGTATTCGCTTTCAGCGCGCTTGGGGAAGCCGGCAAGGCCACCTTTGCGCCGAATGGTGCCCATTTGCTCGCGGCGACCGGTCAGAATTTTATGGGGATAGGCTTGATGGCCTACGTCCCAGACCAGGCGGTCTTCCGGTGTGTTGAATACGTAATGCAGGGCAACACTGAGCTCCAGAACACCGAGGCCGGCACCGAAATGGCCGCCGGTCTGGCCGACGGTCCAAAGCAGGAACGACCGCAGCTCCCGGGCCAGTTGAGGCAGGTTCTCCGGTGGCAGCTCACGCAATTGGGCCGGAGCGTCAATACGGTCCAGCAGCGGTGTGTTCGGCCGCTGTGAGGGGATTTCCCTGAATATGTAAGTGTCCTGCATCAGCTCGGGTCTTTCTCGAAAATATGAGTTCTCTGGCGGGCCATTATAGGGAACAGCGGTGGCTGTTTCATGCTTCCCGGGCCAGATGTTACAAAACGGCGCATTGCCATCTGTTCATACGGGCTTTAGTGGTTGCGTGTCACCACGTAATCAGCCATCGCGCGCAGCGGCTTGGCCTCGTCACCAAAACCATCTAATGCCTTTTGGGCCTGTTCCAGAAGCGTGGCAAGGTGCGCCCGAGCGCCTTCTAGCCCAAGCAGGGCCGGGTAGGTTGGCTTCGCTTTGGCGGCGTCCGAGCCCTGTCGTTTGCCAATAATGGCTGTGTCACCTTCGATGTCCAGCAGATCATCCTGAACCTGAAAGGCCAGTCCCAGCGCCCGGGCGTAAGTTGCCAGAGCGTCCCGTTGCTCCCGAGTGACGCTGGCAGAGGTAACAGCGCCAAGGTCCACGCTGGCTTCAATCAACGCTCCGGTCTTATGGCGGTGCATGTTTTCAAGCTGATCGAGGCTTAACTGGACACCGACAGACTCCAGATCAATGGCTTGGCCGCCAACCATGCCCGCGTGCCCGCTGGCCTGCGCCAGTTTGGCGATCATAGTGATGCGCTGGCTATCGGTTAATTGGGGTGCGCTGGCCAACAAACCGAAGGCCAGAGTTTGCAGCGCATCGCCGGCGAGAATGGCGCTGGCTTCGTCAAAGGCAATGTGTGCCGTCGGTCGCCCCCGGCGCAGGTCATCGTCGTCCATCGCTGGCAGGTCGTCGTGGACCAGCGAGTAGGCATGGATTAATTCCAGTGCACAGGCGGGGATCAGAGCGACTTCTTCATCGCAGCCAACGGCTTGCGCGGCTGCCAGACAGAGTGCAGGGCGAATTCGCTTGCCACCGCCCAGAACGCTGTAGCGCATGGTGTCTTGCAATCGCGCCGACGCGGAGTCCTGGCGGATACTGCGATCAAGTTCGGCATCGATGCGTTGGCGGCATTGTTCAATATAACGTTTCGCCAGAGCGGTGCGATCAGTCATCAGTGGGTATCATCCGAAGCGAAAGGGCGAGTTTCCAGTGAGCCGTCACTGTTCTGGATCAGCTGCTCAACCCGCTGTTCGGCCGATTTCAGGGCGCTTTGGCACTCGCGAGTCAATTTTATGCCCCGTTCGAAGGCCGCCAATGACTGTTCCAGTGGCAGTTCGCCCTGCTCCAGATCACGAACCAGCTTTTCGAGCTCGTCCAGCGATTTTTCGAAGTCGGCTATTGATGTCTTGTCTTTGTCACCGGCCATGGGCGCCCTCCGCTCCAATGTGTCAGGAAATGCGCGGATTATAACAGAGTCCCCAAGCTATCGCTGCCAACGAAACTCCCGGGTTTCCAGCTTGCGGGCGAATGGTCCCCAGGACTGTTCGGTAACCTGTACTTCGCCGTCAGCTGACAGTGTGACGACGGTGGTGGCGCGGGTGCCGTAGTGCTCGCCACTGATAAATGGGGAAGAGAGAAAACGCTCGGTATCCAGCCCTACGCCTGTGTCAGGCAGCTGGCTGTCCGGCGCGGGTGTGGTGTCCTGAAGTACGGAAATCAACTCGCTGTGCAGGGCCTTTGTATCAGCGTGTGCAGTGTCGATTGATTGGCCAACAGCGGACCGCAAGCGCAGCAATTTGGGCCAGGGGGTTTGCAGTAAATGGTTGCTAAGGCCGTAGATGCCTCGGAATACTTGTCGTCCCGGGTGAGCATCCCGGTTGCTGTAGTACCAGCCGCTGTCAGGGGATAGCGAAACCAAATTAAAGCCTGCGTAGCGCCCGGGCTCTGAGGCTAATGCTTCTTTTAATTCCGAATAGGGCAGGCTGAGCGCGTTCAGGGGCAGTTCTCCCCGGCTACAGCGGCCTGCTTCCGGGCTGCCTTCCCGGACATTGGTGACGGCGGTTACCCGGCCGTCAGGTGACACGGCCAGCCAGGTGCCGCCGGATTCCAAATCTCGACCGGCAAGAACTTCCTGGCCGTTGTCGGCCGCCCACCAGTCCATCGCCGCAGTGGGGCGCCGGTAAAATTCGTCACGATTGGCGGCCACCACGAGCGGATGCTGGCGGCTTTGGCCAATAGCAAAAACGATGGTGCACATAGCAGGTAATGATCCTTACTCATCGGGGCTGCAGCGATTGGCAACAATGCGTATCATACCAGCCTGAATGCTTCCCCGGACCCTTAACGATTATGACCCTGATTGGCGTACTTGTTCTGTACCTGTTACTGGGTGCACTTGCTGGCACGATGGCTGGCCTGTTTGGTATTGGCGGCGGTCTGGTGATCGTGCCTGTGCTGATCTTCAGTTTCAACTTTATGGAATTCAGCCCGGAGATTGCCGCGCATTTGGCGATTGGCACCTCGCTGGCGACCATTTTGTTTACCTCGATCAGTTCTATTCGCACCCATCACCAACACGGAGCGGTGCGTTGGGATCTTTTTCGTCCTATGACGATCGGAATCATTGTGGGCGCACTATTGGGCGCTTGGACGGCTGCTATGTTAAGCGGGCCGTTCCTTGAAACCATCATTGGTGTGTTTGCCATTTTGGTGGCGCTGAAGATGATCCTGGAAGTGAATCCCAAACCGGGCCGGGACGTACCGGGTACGGCCGGGCTGGGTGTGGCTGGCGGCTTTATTGGTTGGGCGTCTGCGATTTTCGGTATTGGCGGTGGCACGATTTCTGTGCCTTACCTGACCTGGTCCAACGTGCGCATGCAGCAGGCGGTGGCCACGTCTGCGGCTTGTGGCTTTCCGATAGCGCTCGCGGGAGCCGTGGGGAACATCTGGACCGGGTGGCAGCACCCTGAATTGCCAGAAATGAGCTTCGGATTCATTTACCTGCCGGCACTCATTGGTATTGTCGCGACCAGCGTCGTCTTCGCCCGATTGGGAGCCAAGTTGGCCCATCGCCTTGACGGTCGCCTCCTGAAACGAATTTTTGCCATTGTGCTGATTATTGTCGGCCTACGATTCCTGCTGAGTTAAGAGTCTGTCCATGTTGCAATACCCACAGATTGACCCGGTCGCAATCGCGATCGGCCCCCTCAAAATTCATTGGTACGGGCTGACCTATCTGGTCGGCTTTGCTGCCGCTTGGTGGCTGGGGACCCTCCGTAGCCGCAAGCCTTGGTCGCCGTTGAAAGAAGAGCAGGTTGGTGACCTGATCTTTTACATGGCGCTGGGTGTAATCCTCGGTGGCCGTTTCGGATACGTGGTGTTTTATAACTTCGATGCGTTCATTGCCGACCCGCTCTGGTTGTTGCGGGTTTGGGAAGGCGGCATGGCATTCCACGGGGGCCTGTTGGGTGTCATGGTGGCCATGGTCTGGTACGGCCGAAAAACCGGTGCCGGGTTCTGGAAAATCGCCGATTTCGTGGCTCCACTGGTGCCCGTGGGCTTAGGTGCCGGCCGCGTGGGTAATTTCATTAATGGCGAGCTGTGGGGCAAGCCCACAGATCTGCCCTGGGGGATGGTGTTCCCTCAAGCACAAGACGCGCTGGCGCGGCACCCGTCGCAGTTGTACCAGGTTGCGCTGGAAGGTGTGGCACTGTTTGTCATCCTGTGGTGGTTCTCGGCGAAAGAACGGCCGAGGATGGCGGTCTCAGGGCTGTTTTTATTGTGTTACGGCGTGTTCCGCTTTCTGGTCGAGTTTGTCCGCTTGCCAGACGCACACCTGGGTTACCTGGCCTTTGATTGGGTCACCATGGGGCAGGTATTGTCGTTGCCCATGATCATTGCTGGCGCCGCCTTGATTGCCATTGCTTACCGGAGAGAAACATCATGAAAGCTTACCTCGATCTGATGCAAGACGTGGTTGATAACGGATTCGATAAAGGCGATCGCACCGGGGTTGGAACTCGCTCGGTATTTGGTCGGCAAATTCGTTTCAATCTGCAGGAAGGCTTTCCGCTCGTCACCACGAAGAAAGTGCATTTGCGCAGTATTATTTATGAGTTGTTGTGGTTCCTCAAAGGCTCCACCGACAACAATTGGCTGAAAGAACGCAAGGTGTCCATCTGGAACGAGTGGGCGCTGGAGAATGGTGATCTGGGGCCTATTTACGGTAAGCAATGGCGCAGCTGGCAATGCCACGATGGTGGTGTGATTGATCAGATCAGCGAGGTGATTGATCAGATCCGTAATAAGCCAAACTCCCGCCGATTGATTGTTTCCGCCTGGAACCCGGCCGAGTTGCCGGATGAGTCGATTGGTCCGCAGGATAACGTGCGGGAAGGGCGCATGGCGTTGGCGCCGTGTCATTGTTTGTTCCAGTTTTATGTGGCTGATGGCAAGTTGTCTTGTCAGTTATACCAGCGCAGTGCGGATTTGTTTCTGGGTGTGCCGTTCAATATCGCGTCTTATGCGTTGTTGACGCATATGATTGCTCAGCAGTGTGATCTGGATGTGGGTGAGTTTGTGCATACGTTTGGCGATTGTCATTTGTATCAGAATCACCTGACGGATGAGATTGTGTTTGAGCAGTTGAAGCGGGAGCCTAGAGCTCTGCCGACGCTGGTGATCAAGCGTAAGCCGGATTCGATTTTTGATTACGAGTTGGAAGATTTCGAGTTTGCGGGGTATGACCCGTATCCGGGGATTAAGGCTCCTATTGCTATTTGACCTTTATCGTGGACTTGGGTGGTGACGGATAAACGGGGCAAACCCTCCAAAAACCGCTCCTTCGGCACATCCTTGTGGCGCTTCTGCTCCGCCATCCATGGCTACGCACATTTTTGGAGGGTTTGCCCCGTTTATCCGCTTCAGCATCGCGGTATGCATGCGGGGTTCTAGACGTTAAAGCGTTTATTTTGAGAGAAGCCAGCACTTAAAGTATCGCAGCCAAGGGCGGGTGTGTTTTTCAAAACTGTGCGGAGCCATGGATGGCGGAGCCCAAGCGCCACATGGATGTGCTCGAGCGTGTTTTGAACAGCGCACCCCGCCCTTTGCTAACTCCAAATTCAAATGGGGATTAGACCAAATGAGAAAAGCACTAATCGTAGCCATGGCCCGAAATCGGGTTATCGGCCGGAACAATGCGTTGCCTTGGTACTTGCCGGGGGATTTGCGTTATTTCAAAGAAGCTACCATGGGTAAGCCCATTATCATGGGTCGGAAAACTTGGGATTCCATTGGTCGGCCGTTGCCGGGGCGGATGAACGTGGTTATTTCCCGAAATCCGGAGTGGGAAGCGCCACAAGGAACGGTGTCGGCCACCTCATTGGATGCGGCACTGGTCAAAGCCGAAGCACAGGCTGAGTTGGATGGCGGTGAGGAAGTGATGATTATCGGCGGTGGGCAGATCTACGCAGAAGCCCTGCCAATGGTTGATCGGATTTATATCACTCAAGTGCACGCCGAAGTGGACGGGGATGCCTACTTTCCGGAAGTGGACTGGGATGAGTGGGAAGAAATCGGACGCGAAGATTTCTCCGCGTCAGACAATAATCCTTACGACTACAGCTTTGTAGTCTATCAGCGTAACCGGTCGAACTGACCGGCTACGCCAACTGGCTTAGGAGCGCGGAGCGCGCTTCGGGCCGGATTTTCCGCCGGGCTTGCCGCCGCCGGGGCGACCACGACCACCGTCTTTGCGATAGCCGCCGGGTTTACCGTCTTTACGGTAGTTCCCTTTACCATGACCGCCTTTGCGGAAGTTGCCTTTGCCAGAGGGACCGCCTCTGCGACGTGGCGGTGCAGACGACACTTCCGGCAGGGCTTCAGGCTGCTCAAGTGGCAGTGAATCTGGCTGAGACGCTTCCATCCAGCAGGCCAAGGCGCCTGCTACTGCGGTGATGTCCATGTCGTTGCGTTCGGCGATTTCGTCCAGCAAAGCGATTGCTTTGGCAGTGCGAGGATCGTCGGTGAAGCCCAGAAGCTGCGCTTCAAACTGCTCAACACGCATCTGCTGTAGCGCAGCCGGTGAGGGCAGCTGGTACGGTTCCATGGGCGAGTTGGTAGCGCGCTCAAGGGTACGCAACCAGCTACGCTCACGTGGAGTTACCAGCAAGATGGCTTTACCGGTGCGGCCTGCACGGCCGGTACGGCCTACGCGGTGAATGTAGGCTTCGGTGTCGTAGGGTACGTCGTAGTTGATTACGTGGGTGATTCTGGGCACGTCCAGGCCACGGGCCGCTACGTCGGTGGCAATGATGATGTCTTTCTTGCCACGCTTCAGATCTTCAACGGTTTGCTCACGCTGACGCTGGTTCAGATCGCCGCTCAGGGGAGCAACGGCGTGGCCACGGGCCGACAGCTTTTCGGCGAGCAACGTGGTTTCCGCTTTGGTGCGAACAAAGATAATCGCAGCGTCAAATGGTTCGACTTCCAGGATGCGGGTCAGAGCGTCGAGTTTGCGCTCCGCATAGACCGGCAGAACAAACTGGGCAATGCGCTCAACCGTGCGTGTTTCGCTTTCAATGCGAACTTCAGTGGCGTTCTTCAGGTAAGTCTGGGCAACTTTCTTGATCTGCGGCGGCATGGTGGCCGAGAACAGAGCGCGCTGACAGTTGGGCGGTGTTTTGGACAGAATCGCCTCAACGTCGTCGATAAAGCCCATGCGCAGCATTTCGTCGGCTTCATCAAGAACCAGGGCCCGCAGGTTTTCCAGTCTTAAGGTGCCTTT
Organism: Marinobacter litoralis; assembly: GCF_016427555.1. Lineage (GTDB taxonomy): Bacteria > Pseudomonadota > Gammaproteobacteria > Pseudomonadales > Oleiphilaceae > Marinobacter > Marinobacter litoralis_A. The sequence goes on along the minus strand of NZ_JAELVS010000004.1, from coordinate 182,992 downwards.
ACGCAGGTGATCCAGCATACGGCCGGGCGTGCCGACGATTACCTGAGCGCCGCGTTTCAATCCACGGATTTGCGGAGAGAAATCCTGGCCGCCATAAATCGGTAGAACATGGAACTGACGGAATTTGCTGGCGTAGGTAGTGAAGGCCTCGGCTACCTGGATGGCCAGTTCCCGTGTAGGTGCCAACACAAGAATCTGCGGCTGGGCAACGCTCGGGTCGATACGGCTCAACAAGGGCAGGGCGAACGCTGCAGTTTTTCCGGTGCCGGTCTGGGCAACACCCAGCAAGTGGTTGCCGGCCATAAGGGCGGGAATGGATTGTGCCTGAATGGGCGATGGTGTTTCGTAGCCAACGGAGGATACGGCTTCCAGGACAGCTGGATCCAGCCCCAGTTCGGCAAAAGACAATTCTGACATGAATGTACTCGGTATTCGGAGGATATGACATTGCAAACGCAATGCATGATTTTCGAGGATTATAGTCGTTTTGTGGTTCTATTGACATATTTTATGCTGTAGGTCAGGTAGGTAGTTGCCGGGGCGGGTGTCTTGCCAGCGGGCGCGAAGTTGGGCAATCTCCGATGTTTGCAGGCTAACGGTTGGAGAGTGGGTATGAAGTTTGACGAGCTTTTGAAAGGCGCGCGCCACGGTCTTGAGGTGGTTATCCCGGCGAGCTGGGGCCAGGGGCGGGCCAGCTTTGGCGGCGTGGTTGCTGCGTTGACCTATGAAGTGATGGCCTCCAAAGTAGCTGCAGGGCGGGCGGTTCGGGCGTTGCAGGTATCCTTTGTCGGGCCGGTTGAGCCAGACGTTCCTGCGTTATTTGAAGTGGAATTACTGCGGGAAGGGAAAGCAGCTTCCCAGGTCACCGGGCGTATTGTGCAAAACGGCGAGCCTCGCCTGGTTTGTCTGGCGAGTTTTGGTGGTGACCGTGAATCGGCCGTGCAGGTAACGCCGGAGCCGGGGCCGACAGCCAAACCCGTTGCAGAATGTCAGGAGTTGCCCTACATAAAAGGTGTAACTCCGGAATTTACCCAGCACATTGAAATGCGCTGGGCGTTCGGGAACATGCCATTTTCCGGCAAAGGTGGACGAGAAATGGGCGGCTGGATGCAATTCCGGGAAGCACCGGATGCGATGACAGATGCCCACATTATTGCGTTGGCCGACGCATGGCCGCCGGCTATCCTGCCCCATTTGAAAGGACCAGCTCCGGCCAGCTCACTGAGCTGGAATCTGGAGATTGTACACCCCAGGCCTGTGGTGGAACCGGGTGACTGGTTGTTGTATCGGGCTAAGGTGGATCAGGCGGGTTCAGGCTACGGACACACCCATGCGGGTATTTGGACCTCCAGCGGAGAGCTGGTTGCCCTGAGCCGTCAGGCGGTTACTGTCTTTGGTTAAATAGGGGATGGCTATCGTCAGGCAGCCATCTCGTGTTTCAGAGCGTCAATGATCACTCTGGCAAACGCGTTCGGTGAATCTTCCTGCAGAAAGTGGCCACCGGGCAGGGTCATATGAGGCTGCCCGTGGGCGCCCGGTATGCGGCGTTGCATCTGACGGTCAACGCCTCGGGTGATCGGGTCACCGCTGCTGAAGCAGGTAATGAACGGTTTGCGCCACTTTTCCAGTTTTCGCCACGCTTCGCGGTTTGCAGCACCGGAGGTATCTGACTGAGAGGTCGGGATCAGCGCCGGAAAGGCACGGGCTCCGCCTTTGTATTCATCCCTTGGGAAAGGTGCTTCGTAAGCTGCCAATTCCCGCTTGGACAATGCTCTTTCGGTGCCGAGTTGTACCATTTTACTCACCGGAAACCATGGGCTTCGGCTGGCAAAGGCTTTCCAGACTTTGAATGCGGTCGGCACTCGAGCTTCGCCGGTCGGCAGCATGCCGTTTCCGACGATGATTCGGTTGAATCTGCCCGGATGATCTGTCGCCAATCGTAAGCCAAGCAACGAACCCCAGTTTTGACAAACCAGTGTCGCTCCCCGGATGTCGAGCGTTTCCAGCCAGTGGGACAACCAGCGCAGATGGTTATCGTAGGTGTAGTCGCCTAACGCGATGGGCTTGTCCGATTTGCCGAAGCCGATCAGATCGGGCGCCAGAACCCGATGACCCGCCGCGGCGACAACCGGGATCATGTGCCGGTAAAGGTACGACCACGTAGGTTCGCCGTGGAGCATGATCACGGGAACGCCGTTTGCCGGTCCCTCGTCCACGAAATGCATTCGCAGGCCGGGTTCGACCTCTTGATAATTTGGAAGAAACGGGTAATCCGGTAGGCCTTCGAAGCGTGCTTCGTCGGTTCTCAGGATACGCATGCCATCGACTATCCTAACTGATTGGGTGCGCGACTGCCGGTCGACAATCTTAGGAATCCAGAATAGAACAGATGGCAAATTTGTTTGTTTGAGTTGCGTAACAGCGCGTTGTCAGTTTGAATCCGGCCCCGCCGAGGTGCGCCATTTTAGTGCGTTGGGCTGTCAATCCGGGCCATCTTTTGGGTCAATAACCGGGCGGCGATTGGATCGTTTGTCATCCCAATCCAGTTCTTTGGGATCGTACCAGCCGATGGCGTCCAGCACTTTTTCCCGCGTGCGGTCAGACAGGGTTGGCCAGAGTTCCTGAAAGTCGTTCAGACCCATCTCGCGATAGCGTTGTTGTTTGCTGGTGAGGCGGTTGATGATTTTCGGCAGCTGCAGAGCTTCCCCTAACTGTCCGGGCACGAGAACCTCCTGCCCCATGACCTTTCGGCGGTGCATGCGGGCGGCGAGCACTCGTCGCAATTCCGTAGCAGCGTCGAGTGCCGTCTCAATGCTGAAGTCTTCAGAAGGCAGTGGCATAACGAGTTCAATCGTAGGTCAACAACCAACAACTATAACGCGAAGACGGCTACAGTGGCCACGCTCTCGTGATAGTCTTGGTTTCCTCTTATCCCCCTATTTGAAGGTCTGATCCGATATGTACGCCAAGCTTGAAACACGAACTTTTCTGGCGATGCTGGTGGGCGTTTCTTTAGCGTTCGTTTTGCTGATGAAGCCTTTTTTCGGCCCCATTTTTTGGGCGGTCGCCATTGCGTTGATCTTCCATCCGGTGCAACAGATTCTCCATCGGCGGCTGGGTGACCGGCCAAACATCAACGCGCTGATTACGCTCTTTGTGTGTTTGGTGATCGTTATTATTCCGGTCCTGATACTGGGGGCTGCGATGATCGGTGAAGGTGTCGGGATCTACCAGAAGATTCAGGATGGCGAGATTCGCCCCGGTGAGTATATCGATCAGGTGAACAAGGCGTTCCCGGCGATTCAGTCGTTTCTCACGCAGTTCGATATCAACGTCAGCGAGCTCAGGGATCGCACTGTGAGCGCATTTTTGGGAGGAAGCCAGTTCCTGGCCAAGCAGGCGCTGGGGTTCGGGCAGAATACCTTCCAGTTCTTTCTGGGCCTGGCGCTTATGATCTATCTGGCGTTTTTCCTGCTTCGGGATGGCAGCAAGCTCATTGAGCTGATGATCAAGGCGCTGCCGTTGGGAGACGAGCGGGAGCGACTGTTGTTTGCCAAATTTGCCGAAGTGACCCGAGCAACGGTCAAAGGCAATCTGCTGATCGCGATCGTTCAGGGGGCGTTAGGCGGAATTATCTTTGCTGTCCTCGGTATTACCGGAGCCTTGCTTTGGGGGGTGGTGATGGCGATTGTGTCTCTGTTGCCGGCGGTGGGTGCCGCCATTGTCTGGGTGCCGGCCGCCATCTATCTGGCAGCGGTGGGGGATATTGTCTCGGCGGTTGTGCTCACAGTATTTGGTGTGGTTGTGATCGGGCTGGCGGATAACCTGTTACGCCCGATTCTGGTGGGGCGTGATACCAAGTTGCCGGATTATCTGGTGCTGTTGTCAACGCTCGGCGGTATTGCCATGTTTGGTATCAACGGGTTCGTCATGGGGCCATTGGTGGCGGCATTGTTCATGGCGTTCTGGGGCATCTTTATACGCGAGTTCAGTGAAGGGGCTGAAGCAGAGGCGGAATTACGCGACAGCGAGCACGATTCCAAGCTTTAAAATATGTTACGGTTTTTTAGCCGTAGGTGACCAGGCTGCACAACATAACAACTAGACGAATATCAGGAGTAAGGTTGGTGAAAAGCATGAGAGCAGTTGCACGTTATTTCGGTAAATCGACGTTGTTGGTTGGGGCAATGGTACTGACTATGTTGGCCTCCAGCGCTCAGGCGAACGACACGGTGGCCCTCAAACATGCGCTATACGGTGCCGGATATAACATTACCAACGTCAGTCCAACCATGGATGACAGCACGCGCGCCGAACTGGTTCGCTTCCAGAAAGATCACGGATTGAAAGCCAATGGCATGGTGACTGAGGAAACGAAGAAAGTGTTGGGTATGGTTCCGGTCCAGCAGGCCGCCGCATCCTCTGCTGCTGATACCGCTGCTCCGTCTTCGGCCAAGTCTGCCGAGCCAGTCAAAGCCACTGAGCAACCGGCTGCTGAGCAGGCTGAGGAAACAGAAGAAGATGAGGAGTGGTCGCTCTGGTAATCGAGCGGCTGTAAGAAAAAAGCCCGGCTCTGAGTGAGCCGGGCTTTTTTGTGTCAGTCCAGTTTGGACGCGTCTCTGACCGCACCCTTGTCGGCGCTGGTCGCCAGCAGCGCGTATGCTTTGAGCGCTGTGGACACTTTGCGCTCGCGGGGCTGGGCTGGCTTCCAGCCAATGGCATCCCGCTTGCTACGGCGCTCACTCAGCTCTTCGTCGCTGAGCTGCACGTTGATCGAACGGTTCGGGATGTCGATCAGAATTGTGTCACCGTCTTCGATCAGGCCGATAGCGCCGCCGGCTGCTGCTTCAGGGGAAGCGTGACCGATCGACAGACCTGAGGTGCCGCCGGAGAAACGGCCGTCGGTCAGCAGGGCACATTCTTTACCCAGCCCCTTGGATTTCAGGTAACTGGTGGGGTAGAGCATTTCCTGCATGCCTGGCCCGCCGCGGGGGCCTTCGTAGCGGATGATAACCACATCGCCAGATTTCACTTCGTCACCCAGAATGCCGGCAACGGCGGCATCCTGACTTTCAAATACTTTGGCCTTACCTTCAAAGACGAAAATGCTTTCATCAACACCGGCGGTTTTCACCACGCAGCCGTCCAGGGCGATATTGCCGTACAGAACGGCAAGGCCGCCTTCAGATGAGTAGGCGTTTTCAACCGAGCGGATACAGCCGTTTTCGCGGTCACCATCGAGACTTGGCCAGCGTGTGCTCTGGCTGAACGCGGTTTGAGTTGGAATACCCGCCGGGCCGGCTTTGTAGAATTCGATCACTTCTGGCGTGGGCGACTGCATGATATCCCAAGTTTGCAGGGCTTCTTTCATGGTCTTGCTGTGCACGGTTGGCAAGTTGGTGTTAATCAACCCGCCGCGCTCCAGTTCACCCAGAATGCCCATAATGCCACCGGCGCGGTGAACGTCTTCCATGTGGTATTTCGGAGAGTTTGGCGCCACTTTGCACAGCTGTGGTACTTCCCGGGACAAGCGGTCAATGTCTGACAGGTCAAAATTAACTTCGCCTTCCTGAGCGGCAGCAAGCAGGTGCAGGATGGTGTTGGTTGAACCACCCATGGCGATATCCATGACCATGGCGTTTTTGAACGCTTCCAGCGAGGCGATGCTGCGCGGCAGCACGCTGTCGTCATCCTGCTCGTAGTAGCGTCGGGTGTTTTCAACAATCTGGCGACCAGCTTTCAGGAACAGTTGCTCGCGATCGGCGTGGGTGGCCAGCATCGAGCCGTTGCCGGGCAGTGCCAGGCCAATGGCTTCCGCCAGACAGTTCATCGAGTTGGCGGTAAACATGCCGGAGCAGGAGCCGCAAGTCGGGCAGGCACTGCGCTCGTATTCGGCTACTTTTTCGTCGCTGGCGGTTGGGTCGGCCGCGATCACCATGGCATCGACCAGATCCAGTTTGTTCTCGGACAGTTTGGTTTTACCGGCTTCCATCGGCCCGCCGGAAACAAAAATCGCGGGGATGTTCAGACGCAGGGCGGCCATCAGCATGCCCGGGGTGATTTTGTCGCAGTTGGAAATGCACACCAGAGCGTCGGCACAATGGGCGTTGGCCATGTACTCGACCGAATCGGCGATGATTTCACGGGATGGCAAGGAGTAGAGCATGCCGTCGTGCCCCATAGCGATACCATCATCAACTGCGATGGTGTTGAATTCTTTGGCAACACCGCCGGCCTCTTCAATTTCGCGGCAGACCAGCTGGCCCAGATCTTTCAAGTGAACATGACCCGGTACGAATTGGGTGAAGGAGTTAACAACGGCAATAATCGGCTTACCGAAGTCCTCGTTTTTCATACCGGTTGCACGCCATAGGGCGCGAGCTCCGGCCATGTTCCGGCCGGCTGTCGATGTGTGCGAACGATACTGGGGCATGATGTGCTTTTCTCTCCCGAATGATCTTATTGAAACTATATTAAAAGCTGTTCGTGCTGTAGACAGCAAAGGATACCAGATTCGTTGCGTTCGCATGGCTGTTTTGGCCGTGTGTGATTACAATAAGTAACAACGATTATTCATTAGCTTGAGAGTTTGTTTATGGGAAGCCAGGAAAGGCTAACGCTTCGCCGGTTGAAAGACTTCAATCCCCTCGGTCGGCTGACAGACGGACAGTTGGTGGTGTTGGCCAATCGTGCCGAGCGCCGTGCGTTCAAACGCGGTGCGAAAATCCTGGAGCGGGGCGTGCGGGATGGTCTGGATTACTTTTTGGTGTCCGGGTCTGTTCAGTTGGCGTCCCATGATGGCCGAAACTCGGTGATCCAGGCCGGAACCGACAAAGCAGTCAACCCGATAGCCAGGCTTCAGCCGAGGATGTATGACGTCAAAGCGCTGGAGCCTTGTGAGTTTCTGGTGGTTGAACAGGAAATACTCAGCCAGCTTTTACGTGATGCGCCTGTAGAGCAGGATGGCATGGCGTCAACGGTTGAAGAGGGCGGGCAAAGTGAGGAACACCAGCTGTTGATGGAGTTCTATGCAGAACTGCGGTCGAACCAGTTGCAACTGCCGAGCGTGCCGGATGTTGCCTGGAAAGTACGCCGGTTGGTGGAGCGAGACGATACCGGCGCCGGTGAGGTGGCCGGAGCCGTGTCGGCTGATCCGGCCATGGCGGCAAAATTGGTGCGAGCCTGCAACAGTCCGTTATACCGTGGCTTCAGTGATGTTCGGAGCGTGCAGGAAACCGTTGTCCGGTTAGGGATGCGAACAACGCGGCAGTTGGTAACGGTGTTTGCCATGCGCGAGGTGTTCAAAACCCAGCGGCCAGCCTTGAAAAAAGAAATGGAAGCTTTGTGGCAGCATTCGCGAGAGGTGGCTGCCTTGTGTTGGGTGCTGGCGGATCATGCCACCGGCGTGAATCCCGAGGAAGCAATGTTGGCAGGGCTCCTGCACGATGTGGGGGTGGTGTCGGTGCTGGTGCAGGCCGAGAAACACGGGACGCTGTTTGCTGACGAGAAAAACCTGCAGCATGCAATCTCGGAGTTGCGGGCAGATGTCAGTTGCGCGGTGCTGGAAAGTTGGTCTTTCCCGAAAACCTTTATTGAAGCTGCTCGGCATGCCGAAGATTGGAGTTACGAGTGCCGTCAGCCTGCGCCACAGATTGTCGATATCGTGATCGTTGCGCAAATGCACGCCATGATTGGTTCTAGTAAAAGTGGCGGGTTACCCGCGTTTGATCAGGTTCCGGCCTGGCGGCGATTGGGTGAGCTGCAGTTGAATGCTTCACGCAGTCTTAAGGTGCTCAGTGATGCACGAGAGCGGGTGAATGAAGCTCAGAAGCTTCTGTCCGGTCGTTAAATTAACCCGTCATCGGGGGTCTGCTTTGCAGTGATTGAAACCCATATGAATGTGCCTCTGTTTCCGCTGAATTCCGTCGTCTTACCGCAAGGGCGCATTCCATTGCAGCTGTTTGAGCCGCGCTATATCGACATGCTCAGCCGCTGCCTCAAAGAAGACCGTGGTTTCGTGATTGTACTTTTGCAGGATGGCCCCGAAACCTCAAGAACCGCCGCTTTTTACGATATCGGAACCTATGTACGCATCATTGATTTCCAGCAGCTGGATAATGGATTGTTGGGCATTACGGTGGAAGGTGAAAGTAAGGTGACGGTGGTTCGAAGCTGGCAGCAAGCAGACGGGCTGAACCTGGGTGACGTGGAGTGTTTGATAACAGAGGCTGAGAGCGAGGTTCCGGAGCGTTACCATGAATTGCCCTCTGTGCTCAGGGCATTGTTCCGGCATCCTGCAATAAAGAATCTCGACATGAAAGTGGATTACGATGACGCGCGGCACGTGGGCTGGCGTCTTACGGAATTGTTGCCTCTGGACACGCCTGAAAAACAACGTTTGGCGGAATTGCAGGACCCGTTAGAGCGCCTCGACCGGCTGCAGCGTTTGTTAGAAGCGCTTGATGGCAGCGGTTAAAGTTTCGGGGCGTAGCTCTGTATGGCCAGCCCCCATTGCTCACTGATATAAACAACGGTAAACAGTATCCAAACCACGAGTGCCGCCCAGGAAATCGCCTCTGCCTTGATCGGTACCCGATCATAGCGGCTGTAGCTCGCTCGAATAAATCCGGTAATCGCCAGCCCGAGAAAGAATCCCCCCAATACGTCGGTAAACCAGTGCACCCCGAGATACAGCCGGCTGAGTGCGATCGGAATCAGCGGCAGCGACAGCAGCACATAGCTTTGCCAACGTTGCTTGTGATGATTCTCCCCGGCGATAAAGCTGGCGGCCAATGTGACCAGAACCGTCGCACCGGCCGTGTGGCCGCTCGGAAATGCGCCCGAATCAGGCGGGCTGAATACCTGGTCTGGTCGGCTTACGCCGATGCCCGCTTTGAGAAGCCACACACTGACGATGGCGAGCAGAGCGGCCGTGGCGATGTGGATAGCGGCCGCGTAGTAGCCTCTGAACGTAAGGGTCGCGGTCGCCAGCACTGCCGCTGCAATCAGAACCGGTGGGTCACCGGCGAGCGTAAAAGCGATCATCGGCAGGTCCAGCAGCGGTTGCCGAAGCAGTTGGAACCAGTCACTGACCAACTGGTTGAGCAGGAACAGGTGGCTACTGAGGCTGACCAGCTGGGCAAGAATCAGGAAGAGTGCCAGAGCCGTGGTGGCCATCATTAACGACGGCAACGGAAATTCACCTCGCTGGGCCGGGCGGGCGCTGGTGTATAGTCGCCAGAACCGGTGTGTGGCATCGTAAGCGGTCATTCGCAATTCCAGCCAGTGATACAGGCGACTGCCTTCACCCAGGCCGAGCCGCATTCGAAGCGCGACAAGGTACACGGCAATCAATGCTGCGCCACTGATACCCAGCACCCAATAGAAATGCGGCGGTGGTTTGATTCCCGTTGCCAGCGCAGCACCCACCAAATAGCCCGGTAAAATGTACGTCAGCGCCCAGCCTACGGCGGACAGTAAATTGAACAGCAGAAAACGCTGCCATGGCATATAAAAAGCGCCGGCGATTAGCGGAATGATGGGCCGGATGGGGCCAACAAAACGCCCGATGATGACACTTTTGCCACCGTGAGCATGAAAAAACGCTTCCCCCCGGGCCAACAGTTTCGGGTAGCGGCTCAGCGGCCAGACCGAGTGCAGGCGCCCTTGAAGCATCCTTCCGATAGCAAAGCTCAGTACATCTCCTGCTACCGCGCCAACGCCGGCCCAGACAAGTGCCTCTGCCAGAGGCATGCCGGATTTGCCGGCCATGGCCGCAAACGCAAACAGCATGGCCACGCCGGGAACAATGATGCCGGCCACGGCCAGGGATTCAATAAAGGCGGTGGCAGCCAGCGCTAGCGCCAGCCAGCCCGGATTTGCAGCAACCCACGCAGTTGCCTCGTTGAGCCAGGTTTCAGTCATGCTTTTACGGGTTCTCCGGGGCTGAACCACGCTGAATCTGCACCTCTTGCGTGCGCTTCTTCCATAGCTGTCTTGGCCCGGGAACGCAGGGAATAGGTGCTGGTATCGCCATTGCCCCGTGTGGTACAGCCAAGACAAACGGTGACTTTGCCGACTTCGGGCCAGTCGTACTCAACGAGGTTGCGGCGAATACGCTCGGCAATCACCCGAACGCCTTCCTCGGGGGTGAAAGGGAGGATCAGGAAAAACTCAGACTCGTTTATAGTGTACAGCGTATCGCCGGTTCGTATGGTTTCGAACAAGTGCTCGGTTATGTTTTTCAGTAAGTTCTGCAACCCGGCTTTACCGTGCAGATCCCGAATTTCCTCTGCGTGGCTCAGGCCTATACTGACGACCGAGAGCGGGTGCCCCGTGGCAATGGCCCGGCTGATTTCTTTCTGCAAGTTTTCATCGAGAAAGCGAGCGTTATGGGCGCCCGTCAGCGGATCCGTGGTGGACAGGTTCTGGGCGGATTGCGCCATGTAGTCGTAGCCCCAAATGTAAAGCCCGACCACCGCCAGCATAAGGCCCAGGCCGGAGCTGGATATCAATGCGTCAGCGAAGGGGAGTTTGAACAGCAACGAGACAGAGAGGGTCGCTACGAGTAAGGCCGACAGGCCGAGCCCCTGACGCAGCGGCAGAATGGTCAGATTAAGCACCAGCAAAGGCATTGCCCAGTGACTGATTCCGGGGGCTTCGAGGGTCAGGCATGAAAAAAATAATCCGGCGTTCAAAAGGCTCAGAATGATCAGATGGCCGGGTGCTGACAGTTGCTGGCGGCGCGAAATGAACGTGTAGATCAAACCCGCGAACAAAAGCGTGGCCATCATCGACGCGAGGTAGAACAGTTGATAGAAACCGTAACGCAGATTTTGGAACGCCAGCGCACCGATAAAAATGGCTGCCAGCGTGTAGGCGGCGCTATGAGTCCAGGTTCGCAGTCGGGTTTCCGTCATTGTGCTGCGCCTCTGTTGTTGTGATTCCCGGCGATATCGTTGGGCACGGGATTGCTGTAGGTCTGTGTTCGGTTGCCACCTTGTTGCTGGGCGCGCCGAAGCGCATTGGAGGCGCTGATCTGGAGGCTGTCGGCATCGTCGCCAATGTTTAGGCCGGCAACGCCCGCGCTAACGGTCAGTTTCAAACCGTGAGAGGCCATCAGGGTGCACAGGCCGTTCCGAATGCGTTCCGCCGTATCGGCGGCTTCGGCGGTATTGGTGCAGGGCAGAATGGCCAAAAACTGCAGGTCGGCCATGCGATAGTAAGTATCGAAATCCCGTAATTGTGAATGCAGGTATCGGCCAATGCGCGGCAGGATGGCACTTATGTCGGCATCGGGAGCCGTATCGCTCAGGTGCGTGTCGAGCCCGATCGCCATGGCGGTCAGGTGTGTGCCTTCCCGCTCGCTGCGCTGAATTTCTTTGTGTAAATCTGCAGACAAGTATTCGCGGCTGGCCGCTTGGGTCAGCTGATCGGTGCGCCGCAAGGGTTTGAGTTGCCGATCCTTGTATTTCTGCAGAAAGATCAGGATTGCCCCGAGCAGCGTGGAGAGCATGAAGGCACTGATCATCTGATGGCGGTCGGGGAGTGTGATAAACCATTGGGTGCTGGCCATCACCAGAATAACGCCCGCGATCGTCACCGCCGTTGCGAGGTAGGCCGGAACAAAGCCGAAGGTGATCAGGGGGAGGGCATACAGCCAATGGCTCAACGCCCAGGGCCCGCGCCACAGTGCGGTGAATAGCGCGATGTTCAGGGTGATAAAAAACAATATGCGCAGTTGGGGCCAAGGCATGGATTGCCTGCGACGGTTGCCGTGCATGCCGGTCAGAAACAACCCTGCTGTAGACGCCGCCGCGGCTGCCGCTATCGGTTCTCTCAAAGTGGCAAATCCCGCCGCGGTTAATGCCAGCACAATAAAGCCTATTTTCGAGAGTTTGCTGGGCAGAAATTTTTCGGCCAACTGAGGCATGGTGACAGTCCTATACCGGCACATCCGTTGAATATTGAATCCTGTGCAGCGGTATAATAGTCGTTTGGGGTGCGGACTTGAAACGGGAAAGGTAAAGTAACTCACCGGTTTTAGATTCAGCTTGCAAATAAGAAGGTATATCAATGAACGTTGCAGCGTATATGACGCAGCTGGGCCAGCAGGCCCGGGCCGCCGCGCGAGAAGTTGCCAGATCAACAACGGAAGTGAGGAATCACGCACTTTCTGCCACCGCAGACGCTCTTGATCGTGCCCGTGCTGAGCTTGCACAGGCCAATCAGAAAGATCTGGAAAATGGGCGGGCTAACGGGCTTGATGCTGCCATGCTGGATCGGCTCGAGCTGACGCCGGCCCGTATCGACACCATGATCGAAGGTCTGAAGCAGGTTGCGGCCTTGCCTGACCCGGTGGGTGAGATTACCGATATGAACTACCGCCCGTCCGGCATCCAGGTCGGGAAAATGCGGGTGCCCTTGGGCGTGATCGGAATCATTTATGAATCCCGCCCGAACGTAACCATTGAAGCCGCCAGCCTGTGTCTGAAATCCGGCAATGCAACGATTTTGCGGGGTGGCTCGGAAGCTATTCATTCCAACCAGGCGGTAGCTGCGTGTATCGCTCAGGGCTTGGCCGCCGCCGGCTTGCCGGAATCCGCCGTGCAGGTGGTTGAAACCACCGACCGGGATGCCGTGGGTGAATTGATCACCATGCCGCAGTACGTTGATGTCATTGTGCCCCGGGGCGGAAAGGGCTTGATCGAGCGTATCTCGCGCGACGCCAAGGTGCCGGTTATCAAACATCTGGATGGTGTCTGCCATGTCTACATCGACAGCCACGCAGACCCCGAGAAAGCGCTCAAGGTTGCGGTAAATGCCAAGACTCACCGCTACGGCACCTGCAATACCATGGAAACCTTGTTGGTAGATCAGGAAATCGCTGAGGATATCCTGCCGTTACTGGCAGCCGAATTCGAAGCGAAAGGTGTTGAGCTGCGCGGTTGTGAAAAAACGCTGAACATTCTCTCGGGCATCGTTGCGGCAAGCGAAGACGATTGGCACGAAGAATATCTGGCGCCGATCCTTGCCGTGCGTGTGGTGGAGGGTTTGAGCGGTGCCATTGACCACATCAACCACTACAGTTCCCAGCATACTGAAAGCATCGTTACCGAAAACTACACCCGGGCCCGCCGCTTCCTCACGGAAGTGGATTCCAGCTCGGTGATGGTGAACGCCTCGACACGCTTTGCGGACGGTTTCGAATACGGGCTGGGTGCCGAAATTGGCATTTCCACCGACAAGATTCATGCTCGTGGCCCGGTGGGCCTGCATGGCTTAACCTCTCAAAAGTATGTGGTATTTGGCGACGGCCACATTCGGGCCTGATTGATGCACGTTATTTATGGCGGCACCTTCGACCCGATCCACCACGGACACCTGAGGCTGGCACTGGAAGTGGCCGATGCGCTTCGGGTGGAGCGGGTGGATCTGGTGCCTTGCCACATCCCACCCCACCGAGGAAGCACCGGTGCAACCTCGGCTCAGCGGCTCGAGATGATTCGCCTCGCAGTAGAAGGCGAATCAAGATTGCGCGTTGATGATCGCGAGTTGCAGCGCGCAGGGGCTTCCTATACCGCCGATACCTTGCGGCAGTTGCGGCAGGAACTAGGTCCGAAGCGGCCATTGGTAATGGTCGTGGGTACTGACGCGTTTGCCAGCTTTGATCAGTGGCGCGAGTGGCAGGAAATCCCTGAATTGGCGCATATCATCGTGGTTCGTCGGCCCGGCTCGACATTGCCGGAAGCAAGTTTGGCCAAGGGCCTGCTTGAGGCGCGTCGTGCCGAACGACCGGAAGACCTCTGGCAGACCCCCGCGGGCCGGATTCTGAGCTTCGATGCGCCGCTTCTGGACATCTCGGCCACCGGCATTCGAGAGCGTATTTCTGGCGGACATTCACCGCGTTATCTGCTGCCTGATTCGGTCTTGCAAAGAATTCATGAGCAAGGCCTGTACGGTGCCTGCCCTGACTGAAACTTTTAGTGCTACAATCGCGTTTGAATATCACTAATCGGGCGGCCATCTGGGCCATCGCCCGGAACACAGGGTAATTATGCAGGCAGAACAACTGAAAGATCTGGTCGTAAACGCGCTGGAAGACATCAAGGCGCAGGACATCAGTGTGGTGGATGTCCGTGATCGCACCAGCGTTACTGATTTTATGGTTCTCGCATCGGGTACCTCCAGCCGGCACGTGAAATCGCTGGCCGATTCCGTGGTTATTGAAGCCAAGGAGCAGGGGATGCGAGCCAATAACGTAGAAGGTGCACCGGGCAGCGACTGGATTCTAGTGGATCTGGGCGACGTAGTGGTGCATTTGATGATGCCGGCCGCTCGCGAGTTCTACGATCTGGAACGCTTCTGGCGTGATGCTCCAGAAGCTGGTGCAGCAGGCAGCGAGTAATCATGCGCCTGCGATTGATCTGCGTGGGGCAGAAAATGCCCGACTGGGTCACTGCGGGGTTTAACGATTATGTGCGCCGGATGCCACCGGAGCTGCCCCTCGAGTTGACTGAAATTGCCATGCCTCACCGCGGCAAAAACCCGGATATTCCAAGACTCATGCAGCGTGAAAGTGATTCCATCCTTTCCGCTGTGGGGCCGCGGGACAGGGTGGTTGCTTTGGAGGTGGGTGGTCGGCCGTGGTCAACCGAAAAGCTAGCCAGTCAGCTGGAACGCTGGCAGCAAGACGGGCAGGATGTCTCTTTTCTGGTGGGTGGCCCTGATGGGCTGGCCGAGGCTTGCCGGCAGCGCGCTGACCAGCAGTGGTCGCTCTCACCTCTTACTTTACCTCATCCTCTGGTGCGTATTCTGCTGGCAGAACAGCTGTATCGCGCCTGGTCGATCACGCGTAACCATCCTTATCACCGGGCCTAGGATCTACTATGGCTTGGGGTGAATTCAAAAACACCGCGGCAGAACGCCGGCTATTCCAGCGTCGTGCTTTGGTGATGTTGGTGTTTGTTATGTTGCTGATGTCGGGGTTGCTGGCCCGCATGTATCAGTTGCAGGTAATCGAGCACGACATCTACACCACCTTGTCTGATAAAAACCGTGTGCAGGTTCAGTCGGTGCCGCCACCCAGGGGCTTGGTGTATGACCGCAACGGAGAGTTGCTGGCCGAGAACCGCCCTGTATTCAGCCTAACCATTGTGCCTGAACGGGCTGCGCCGATTGACGACACTCTGGCCCGTTTGGGGCGCATTATCGAGATCGAAGACGAAGACCTCAAGCGCTTCCGAAAGCGTTTGAACGAGCCGCGGCGACCGTTTCAGGAAATCCCCTTGTTCTATGATCTGGGCGAGCCGGAGATTGCCAAGATGGCGGTGCACCGGCATGAGTTTCCCGGTGTCGAGGTATCAGCAGAGCTGGTGCGCTACTACCCCCACAGTGACCTCACGGCACATGCGCTGGGCTTTGTGGGTCGTATTAACCGCGAAGAATTGAATCGGATCGATCCCGTCAATTATGCGGGAACCAACTACATCGGTAAGTCAGGAATCGAACGTTTTTACGAAGAGGTCCTGCACGGTCGTGTTGGCTACCAGCATGTCGAAACCAACGCCCGTGGCCGCATCTTGCGTGTGCTCGAACGCGAGAATCCGGTGCCGGGCGAAGATCTCGAATTGCACCTGGATTTACGCCTTCAGCGCAAAGCCCATGAGTTACTGGAAGGGCGGCGCGGAGCCATTGTGGCGATTGAACCGGCAACAGGCGGTATTCTGGCGTTGGCCAGTGTGCCGGGCTTTGATACCAATAAGTTTGTCACAGGCATCAGTGTGGCCGACTACCGCGAACTCAGCGAAAGCATCGACAAGCCTCTGTTTAACCGGGCGTTGCGCGGCCAGTATCCACCGGGCTCGACCATCAAACCGATGATGGCGGTAGCGGCACTGGACAGCGGAGTAACAACTCGTGACCGCAAAATCTGGGACCCGGGCTACTACCAGTTACGCGAGGGTGGCCGCCGGTACCGCGACTGGAAGCGTTCCGGGCACGGCTGGGTAGATCTGAAAGACTCGGTGGCCCAGTCTTGTGACGTCTATTTCTACGATGTGGCTGTCGAAATGGGTGTCGATACCATGCATAAGTATCTTTCCGCGTTCGGTTTTGGTGAAGACGCTACCCTGGACGTATCCGGTGCCCTGAGTGGACTGCTGCCTTCCGATGACTGGAAGCGCGCCATGCGCAACGAACGCTGGTATCCCGGGGATTCAGTAAACATGGGGATTGGCCAGGGGTTTTTCCTGGCGACGCCGCTACAGCTGGCCACGGCAACCGCGCTGGTGGCAAACCGGGGCGAGTGGGTAGAACCACGTTTGTTGAAGGATATTCGCGGCGATCGCACCGCCGATGAGTTTTTGCCCGCCGAAACGCACAACCCGCTGGTTCTGAAAGACCCGGAAAACTGGGAGTACGTTGTCGATACCATGGAAGAAGTCATGCATGGAGCGAAAGGCACGGCCCGCCGGGCGGCTCGGGGGGCAAGCTATCGGATGGCAGGCAAAACCGGCACCGCGCAGGTTTTCAGCCTGGGCCAGGACGAAGAATACGATGCGGAAGAAGTACGGGAGCGTTTACGCGACCACGCCCTGTTTGTAGGCTTTGCACCGGCAGACGATCCCAAGATTGCTGTGGCCATTATTGTCGAGAACGGTGGTGGCGGCAGCAGTGTTGCGGCTCCGGTTGCCCGGGGCTTGTTCGATGCCTGGCTGGAGGAATTTCCGGCGGCCGAAACAGAGCAACTGCTGGGGCAGCTGAACCAAACTGGGAGTGACCACTGATGGGGCTGGGAAACGATATGCTGAGAGCCCAGACCGGCACCGGGTTAGGGCGGTCGCGAAGCATCTGGAGCGTGTTGCATCTGGATCCGATCCTGCTTTTTCTTCTTGCAATCCTTGTGGGCGGGGGCTTGTTCGTTCTCTATAGCGGTGCCGACCGGAATATTGAAGTGGTAAAGGCACAAGGGATCCGCCTTGCAGTGGCGTTTGGCGTAATGTTGGTGTTTGCTCAGCTGGACCCTGCGGTGTTCCGGCGTTGGTCGCCGTGGCTGTATGTGCTGGGTCTGGCGGGTTTGGTGGCGGTGTTGCTGGTGGGCGTCGGTGCAAAAGGCGCACAGCGCTGGTTAGCCATCCCGGGGCTGCCAAGGTTCCAGCCTTCCGAGCTGATGAAGTTGGTGGTGCCAATGATGGCTGCCTGGTACCTCTCCCGTTATTTCCTGCCGCCGACTTTCGGGCGCGTGATGGTGGGCTTGTTTATCGTGCTGCTCCCCATGTTCCTTATTGTTCAGCAACCTGACTTGGGAACCTCATTGCTGGTAGGGATGGCCGGCATTTTTGTGGTCTTTTTTGCCGGAATGAGCTGGAAGCTGATTGCAGCGTTTTTCGGTGTGGTGTCCGTGTCTGCGCCGTTGATGTGGTTTTTCGTCATGCGCGATTATCAAAAGCAACGTGTACTGACCTTGCTGGACCCCCAGAGTGACCCGCTCGGAGCCGGTTGGAATATTATCCAGTCAAAGACCGCGATCGGTTCGGGGGGCATGGATGGCAAAGGTTGGTTGCAGGGGACTCAATCCCATCTGGAATTTTTACCGGAAAGCCACACCGATTTTATCGTTGCCGTATTGGCCGAGGAATTTGGCTTTGTCGGCATGATGTTGCTGATGGCGGTGTACTTCCTCATTATTGTTCGCTGCCTGTACATCGCCGTGGCGGCCCAGGATTCCTATGCCCGTTTGCTGGCGGGCGCGTTGACCATGACGTTTTTTATCTACATTTTCGTTAATGTGGGCATGGTCAGCGGGCTATTGCCCGTGGTCGGTGTGCCATTGCCACTAATCAGCTATGGAGGAACGTCCGGGGTGACGTTGATGGCAGCATTCGGTGTGCTGATGTCGATTCATACCCATCGCCGGATGATTACAGCCTGACGCCCTGATGCAAGCCTAATCATGGCTGGCCGGTAATGGTTAAGGCCCGGGGGAACCCGTTACAATATTGCAGGTCAGTAAGCTCTGACAAACCAACACGACGAGTTGCGCTCAGCTATGGCGAACATTTTTAACAGGGGATTTTGGTTGGCGTTGGTGGCCGTGGTCTTGGCCGGCTGCTCCAGCACACCGGAGGTCGACCATTCCTCAAGATACACCATCAAGCAGGACCGGGCGCCGGACGGAGATTACGATGTCAGTGGCCTGGCCGATGCCGAACCGCGCTACGAAGCCCCCCGGCGGGCCGGGAACAAATCGCCTTACCAGGTTTGGGGCAAGAGCTACCACGTGGTTGATTCCAATGACGGATACGTGAAGCGGGGAATCGCCAGCTGGTATGGTCAAAAGTTTCACGGCCATAAAACCTCCAATGGTGAAGTCTTCAACATGTACAGCATGTCGGCCGCCCATAAATCGCTTCGCATCCCGAGCTATGCCAGAGTGACCAACCTGGATAATGGCCGGTCGGTGGTTGTTCGGGTTAACGACCGAGGCCCCTTTCACGGCGACCGGTTGATCGATTTGTCATACGCAGCCGCCAAAAAGCTGGGGTATCAATCCCGTGGTACCGCGCGCGTCGAAGTGGCGGCCATTACCGTTAAACCCGACGGTTCCATGTTTTTGGCCGGGCAACCCTATAATCCGAATGGCGAAACTGTGATGGCCAAACCCGCGCCGGAATCGGTCCCGCCTGAACAACCGGCCGTTGAATCTGTTCGCAAGGCGTTGTTTGTCCAGCTGGGTGCTTTTGGCAGCCCGGAGCCGGCCAACGCAATGCTCGCCCGCGCGCAACGAGAGCTTGAAAATCCGGTTCGGGTTCGACAAGTTTCGACCAGTAGCGGGCGCTTTCACCGGGTGCAGGTTGGGCCCTTCGGCAGTGAAGACGACGCCCGGTATGCCCAAAGCCTGATTGAATCTAAAGGTTTTGGTAATTCCATTGTCCTGACGGATACGCACTGAACCGACTGAGTTCAGAACACACATAAGACAAACCTCTGACAGCGAATGAAACGACCCATGGCTTTCAAAATGTTTACTCGAATCTTTCTTCTGGCTCTGTCGTTGACAGTATTCTCCACGCAGGCAACCGCGCAGTCGGTGTTGATTCCGTCGGCTCCTAAAATAGCGGGTAGTTCCTGGGTACTGATGGATCCGCTCAGTGGCCGTGTGATCATGGAGCACAACAGCAACGAACGTTTGCCGCCGGCAAGCCTGACGAAAATGATGACGGCCTACATCGTTGAGCGCGAGCTGGATGAGGGGCGGATTTCCATGCAGGACAGTGTGCCGATCAGTGTGAATGCGTGGCGCACCGAAGGATCCCGGACGTTTCTTCGTGAAGGCACTACCGCGACCGTTCACGATTTGCTGAAAGGCGTGATTATTCAGTCCGGCAACGACGCGTCCGTGGCGTTGGCGGAATTCATTGCCGGCAGTGAAGAGGCGTTCGTTGATATCATGAATCAGCAGGCGCAATTGCTCGGCATGAAGAATACCAACTTCCGGAATGCCACCGGCTTGCCCGCGCAGGATCATTTCTCTACCGCTTACGACCTGGCATTGCTGGCACGGGCCATTATTCAGGACTACCCGGAAAACTACCCGATCTATGCCGAGAAGCACTTTACCTACAACAATATCCGTCAGCCGAACCGCAATGCGCTGTTGTGGCGTGATGACAGTGTTGACGGGCTGAAAACCGGTCACA
Organism: Marinobacter litoralis; assembly: GCF_016427555.1. GTDB lineage: Bacteria > Pseudomonadota > Gammaproteobacteria > Pseudomonadales > Oleiphilaceae > Marinobacter > Marinobacter litoralis_A. The sequence continues at coordinate 163,292 of NZ_JAELVS010000004.1, read as the reverse complement.
CCGAAGAAGCCGGCTACTGCCTGGTTGCATCCGCCAAGCGCAATGACACCCGCTTGATTGCCTCGGTCATGGGCACCAGCAGCTCGGCAGCCCGGGCGCAGGAAGTTCAGAAAATGCTGAATTACGGATTCCGCTATTACGAAACCGAGCGCCTGTTCCGTGCCGGTCAGGAGTTGATGGCGGCGGACGTCTGGGGTGGCGTTGCGGACCAAGTCTCTGTCGGTATGGCTGAAGATGTCTATGTTACGATTCCGCGAGGCTCCCGAGATAAACTGGAATCAACGGTGGACCTTGATTCTGTGATCAAAGCGCCCATTAAGATGGGTCAGGAACTGGGGCAAGTGCGTGTGATGCTTGATGGCGAAACCGTGGTTGAGCAACCGGTTCTGGCACTGACTGAAATCGAGCAGGGCGGGTTGATTAAACGCCTGTGGGATGCCATCAAGCTCTTTTTCATTCAATTATTTAACTAAGAACGCGCGGTATGAACGCGACGACGCAGGAGTATAGGGCGGCATGACTGAGCCGAAAGCACCGAAAATTGAGTTTCCCTGTGATTACGTGATCAAGGTGATCGGAGACTCCGCCCCGGATTTCATCGAGGTGGTTACCGCCATTGTCGAAAAACACTCGCCGGGCATTGATAAGGCCGACCTGACCGTCAACGACAGTCGAAACGGTCGGTTTTGCTCGGTTCGGGTAAAGATTGTGGCCACCGGGGAACCACAGCTGAAAGCGCTGTTCGAAGAACTGAAGGCTACTGGCCGCGTTCACATGGTGCTGTGATGACCGATCTTATCGTCCGCTCTCTGGGGCAACAGCCGTACATGGAAACCTGGGAAGCGATGAAATCGTTCACCGCGACCCGGGGCGAAACCACGGTTGACGAGCTTTGGTGCCTTGAGCATCCGAGAGTGTTTACCCAGGGGCAGGCCGGTAAGGCGGAGCACATTCTTCTGCCTGGAGATATTCCGGTGATCCAGGTGGACCGGGGAGGGCAAGTAACTTACCACGGCCCCGGGCAGTTGGTTGTTTATCTGCTTATCGATCTCACCCGCCGTAAGCTGGGCGTTCGATCACTTGTGGATGAGATCGAGCAAGCCATTGTTCGGGCGTTGGCAGTCTACGGAATCGAAGCGGCGCCCAGATCCGATGCGCCGGGTGTCTATGTCAACGGAGCCAAAATTGCCTCTCTGGGGCTGAGGGTCCGAAAGGGCTGCTCGTTTCACGGGCTGGCGTTGAACGTAAACATGGACATGGAGCCATTCTCACGTATCAACCCTTGTGGCTATGCGGGGATGTCGATGTCTCAGGTCAGCAATTTTGTACCGGGTGTGTCGGTTTACGATGTTGAGCAACAGCTGGTGCAAGAACTGGTGGCCGGATTAAACGGGCAAAACGTCGAGTTCAAGCAAGGTTGGTAAGGCCGCACGCATTGGCCCGTATAGCAATCCCTCAGGGGCGCAGGGGATAAGTAGTCTGCACTGAGTGCCGATATAATGTAGCGTGAGAGTTGTTGGTCGGTACCGTTGCCGACTACATTTCGAACACCCCACATTAAGACAGGTTCTTCATGTCTACCAGAAAGCCCGCAAAATCCGTTTCTCGAATCAAAACCGGCAGCTTTGAGCGTCGATTGTCCCTGACCAAGGCCGGTTTGTTCGCCGGAACCCGGATGGCCTCGCACATGGCTACGAACTGGTTCAGTGACAAAGAAACCCGTGAACAGCGGCATCGTGCCATGCTTTCGAACCAATCTCGTTTTCTGGTGGACGAGCTGGGCCGGCTGAAAGGCAGTGTGGTAAAGATTGGTCAGGTGATGGCCTTATACGGTGAACACTTTTTGCCGGACGAAGTCACTGAAGCCCTGCACACGCTGGAAGACCAAACGACTTCGCTGGAATGGCCGGCCATCGAGCGGGTTCTCAAAGAAGAAATCGGCGCTGATCGGCTGGCGGAACTGGAGGTTGATCCCGAACCCATCGGTGCGGCATCTTTGGGGCAGGTACACCGTGCGGTTCGAAAAAGCGACGGGCTGGAGCTGGTATTGAAAGTTCAGTATCCGGGAGTCGCGGATGCAGTAGACAGCGATTTGAATGCCGTCGCCCAATTGTTGAAAGTTGCCCGGCTGGTGAGTTTTGGGCCTGAGTTCAACGACTGGCTGGAAGAAGTCCGGGAGATGATGCACCGGGAAGTGGATTATCGACTGGAGGCTCGCACCACCGAGAAATTCCGCACCATGCTCAGCGGCGATCCGCGGTTCGTTGTGCCCCGCGTGCTGCAGGAATATTCGACCGACCATATCATCGCATCCACCTACGAACACGGCCATTCTGTGAGCTCACCGGAAGTCGCCGCCTTGCCTCAGGCGCGGCGCAGCGAACTGGGTAAAGCGGCTCTGGAGTTGTTCTTCAGGGAGCTGTTTGATTGGGGGGAAATCCAGACCGACCCGAACTTTGGCAATTACCGAATTCGAATTGCAAACGAGTCGGGCGAAGACAGTGGGCAGGACAAGATCGTGTTGCTCGATTTCGGTGCAGTGCAAAGCTATACCGATGAATTCCTCGCGCCAGTCATACAGATGATCAAAGCCTCATACGAGAATGATCTGGAAGCCGTGATTGAAGGCGGTGTCACGTTGAATTTTATGAGCCGGGACTGGCCCGAAGCGGTTCTGGAGAAGTTCGGCTCTGTGTGTATGTCGGTTCTGGAACCCTTGGCCAGGGATCGATCTCAGTGGCCGGACTATGCGGTGAACAGTCAGGGCGAATACCGCTGGAAGCAAAGCGATTTGCCGTCCCGGGTTGCCAAGCAGGCCGCCCGTTCGGCCATCAGCCGGTACTTCCGGGTGCCACCCAAAGAGTTTGTGTTCCTGAACCGAAAGCTGATTGGCGTGTACACCTTCATCGCCGTGCTGTATTCGGAATTTAACGGCGAAGACATCCTGCGCCGCTATCTGTACCCCGAGTAAGGCTAGCTGAAGGCTTTCTCGACCGCCCAGATCACGAGGGCGTAGCGAAGGCCTTTACCGATTCCCACCAAAACAATAAAGTTAAGCCAGGGCACTCGCATGACGCCCCCGATGAGTGTCAGGGCATCCCCGCCTAGCGGCAACCAGCCAAGCAAAAGTGACCATTGCCCGTAACGGTTAAAACGGTTTCGGGCTTTGTGCAATTGCATCTCGCTGACCGGAAACCACCGTTTGTCTTTAAAGCGATCCACCTGCCGGCCGATAAGCCCATTAATAACAGAACCCAATGTATTGCCGAGGGTGGCTGACAGCCATAACCAGAACAGCGGCAACCCTTGATTCGCCAATGTGCCCAGCAGTATCTCTGAGTACGCAGGCAGCAGCGTGGCGGCTGCGAAAGATGTCAAAAACAGGGTGAGGTACGCCATGGGCGCTCCATGCTCTACTATGGGTTTTAACGCTTACTTTAATAGGTTTTGGTTTCTATGAAACACCTTTCGCTCCGCTATAAGCTATATGGCTTTGTGATCGCGCTGTTATTGCTGCTCAGCCTTAGCATCGTTTTGACGGCCCAGTGGTCATTGGGGGCCATGAAAGCGCGCCTGTCGGATGAAACACGCGCTACCGTGCAGGGTATTGTGATGGACCAGCTCAGTGCAACTGCTGGCCAGTATGGTGAACGAGTGGCCGGCAAGTTTGAAGCCGCCTACCAAACACCGGAAACACTCGGCGTTCTGATCCGTCAAAACATAGAAGACGACAAGTTCGGACCTATGAGCCGGTGGGCGCTGCAGGATGTGCTTCGGGCTGTTCTGGCGGAGCAATCTGATATGAGCGCCATCTACGCCCAGTTTGAGCCGAACGCCTACGATGGGCTGGATGAGTTTTTCAAAGACGGCGCTGCCGAGCACAGCAGCGACGAAGGCACACTGGATATTTATTATTTTCGAAATCCGCAGGGTGAGATTGAATTCAACCGAACGGAGGACCCGTCGGAAAAGTATTTAAGTGCTCGCAATGAGTTTGGTGATCGCGAGGCGGAGTGGTATCTGTGTGCGATGGACTCTCTCAATCCCTGCTTGTTGGAGCCCTACGATTACGAAATCGAGCAGGGGTATTCCGAGCTGATGACCAGCCTGATTGTGCCGGTGTTGAGAGAGGATCAGTTCGCTGGTGTGGTCGGCATCGACATCAATCTCACCACGTTACAGGCTATGGTAAAGAACCTGAGCCAAAGCCTGTATGACGGAGAGTCGAGAGTGACGCTGCTGAGCGAGCGAGGGCTTATTGCCGCATCCAGCCATTATCAGCGGCATTTGGGGCGACCATTGCAGGAAGCTTTGCCGGAACTGGCGCCGACATTGACCAACCTGCATAAAAAGGATGGTCGTCTCGATGATGGCCAGACGCTGGCGGTGGCACACCCGGTTAAAGTCGCGCTATCGGGTAGCGAGTGGTCGTTATTGATCGAGCTGCCGCGAGAGGTGGCTCTTGCCAGCGTGAATGACCTCACCGGTTTGTTGTCGGGCGAGGTTGCAAGCACGGCGGTGCGGCAGGCAGTGGTGGCCTCGATTGTCGTGCTGGTGGCCATAGCGTTGCTGATTTTGTTGGTTCGTTCGGTTACCCGGCCGCTGAATACCATCCGCGACCGGATGCAGAATCTGGCCAGTGCGGAAGGTGATCTGACCCGAGAACTGAATATTGATACCCACGCGGAACTCATCGAACTCGCCGGCGGGTTCAACCAGTTTCTCACCCGCCTGAGGGACATGATCAGAGACCTGAAAGAGGTCAACATCAAAGTGCGAGCCCAGGCCACCGATATGGGGGCGGTCAGCCGGGATATAGATGACCAAACCGGTCAGCAGCACGGCGATATCGACAGTGTGGTCACGGCCATGAATGAAATGTCCGCAGCGGCTGGTGAGGTGGCCGGTTTCGCCGGCGAGGCGGCGGACAATGCCCGTGCTGCCCGCGACGGCATCCAGTTTACCCAAGACACGCTGGGCGCAGCCGTGAAAGAGGTGGATGCGCTGGCCAACGATATGGGGCAGGCAAGCTCGGCGATCGGGCATGTGGAACAGCGCAGCGAAGAGATAAACCGGATTATCGAGGTGATTCGTGGCATCGCAGAGCAGACGAATTTACTGGCCTTGAACGCGGCCATCGAGGCTGCCCGCGCGGGCGAACAGGGCCGTGGGTTTGCAGTAGTGGCGGACGAAGTTCGCAGCCTGGCCTCGAAAACCCGAGAATCCACCGACGAAATCAGCACGATGATTGATTCCCTGAAAGGCGATGTCAGCGGTGCCGTATCGGTGATTCAACACGGTGTGAGCCGTGCGTCCGGTGCTGTCGATGGCACTCAGGAAGCGGCTCATTCCCTGGCCACCGTGGTGGATCGCATTGGTGTGATTGTCGAACACGTGACCCAAGTGGCCACCGCTGCTGAAGAGCAAAGCTCGGTGAGTGAGGAGATCAACCGCAACCTGACCCAGATCGGTGATGCCGCTACGGATCTGCGGGAACTGGCCCAGCGGGTTCGTCAAAGTGGCGAAGCGCTCGATGGGCAAGTCGAGGTTCTGGGCGGTGAGTTAAAGCGCCTGAAAACCTGAGTTCGACCACCTGCTAAGTATCGGTACTTACTATGAGCATTATGCGCAGGATCAATTTTTAAATTGTTCTGCGCGTGGCATCATTTGGTGCAGATACAGTTACTGTCTTATTCATCACAAGGTTTAGTCCTTGTTGCAGGAGGTTGTTATGGAACAAGTCACAATATACGGGCGTGCAAGCTGTGGGTTTTGTTTGCGAGCCAAAGCCCTGTGCGAGTCCCAGAACATGCCGTACACCTGGATTGATATGGTCGAGCAGGGTTTGAGCAAGCAGGATGTGGCTGAACGGATTGGTCAGCCGGTTCACACGGTGCCGCAGATTCTGGTGGGGTCTGAGTATGTGGGTGGCTGTGATGAGTTTTTTGCCTACGTGCGCCAGCGCGGAGCCTGAGAACACAGCCCATTGAGGTATGTTTTGATCGAAAAAAAGCCCGGTTACTGGTCAGTAGCCGGGCTTTTTTCGTTCAGGGTTGCTGATCAGATTTTGAACTCTGTCTTCAGCTTTTTCTCAACCAGCTGATTCTTCAGTTTGGCAACCTTCGGCAGGCCGTTTTCGAACGGTGGGAAGTTTTCACCTTCAATCAGCGGCTGCAGGTAGTCGCGGCATTCCTGGGTAATGCCGAAGCCGTCATCCGTAATGTAATGGATGGGCATTTTCTTTTCCTGGTTCGCCACTTCGCTCAGATTGGCTTCGCCGATCGACCAGCGGTAAGGCTTGGCCTGATCGCGCACGATGGTGGGCATCAAGGCCTGCTTGCCAGCGAGAGCCATTTCTACGGCTGCTTCACCCACTGCGTAAGCCTGCTCTACGTCTGTGGCGGATGCAATGTGACGAGCGGAACGCTGCAGGTAATCAGCAACGGCCCAGTGGTACTTGTGGCCCAGAGCTTGTCTGACCATGTTCGCCAGAGCCGGAGCGACACCGCCCAACTGGGTGTGGCCGAAGGCATCTTTAGCGCCGGCATCGGCAACAAAGCGGCCATCGTCGTACTGGGCACCTTCAGAGGCTACAACCACGCAGTAACCGTAGTCTTTCACGCACTGATCAACACGCGCCAGGAACTTCTCGCGGTCGAACGGGATTTCCGGGAACAGGATGATGTGAGGCGGCTCGCCTTCTTCCTGGCCAGCCAATCCACCGGCAGCGGCGATCCAGCCAGCGTGGCGGCCCATCACTTCCAGAATGAACACCTTGGTGGACGTTTCACACATGGACTTGATGTCCAGGCTGGCTTCCAGCGTTGAGGTGGCGATGTATTTGCCTACGGAGCCGAAGCCCGGGCAGCAATCGGTGAACGGCAGGTCGTTATCGACCGTTTTCGGCACGCCGATACAGGTAATGGGGTAGCCCATTTTGTCGGCCAGCTGTGACACCTTATAAGCGGTATCCTGGGAGTCACCACCGCCGTTATAGAAGAAGTAGCCGATGTCGTGAGCGCGGAAAACTTCGATCAGGCGCTCGTATTCACGCTGGTTTTCAGAGAAGTTCTTCAGCTTGTAGCGGCAAGAGCCGAACGCACCGCCCGGTGTATGGATCAGCGCCTGAATGTCTTCATCAGATTCCAGGCTGGTATCGATCAGTTCTTCGGTCAGTGCACCGATGATACCGTTGCGGCCGGCGTATACTTTGCCGATCAGATCCGGGTACTTGCGTGCGGTTTGAATAACACCGCATGCACTGGCATTAATGACGGCGGTTACCCCGCCAGACTGGGCATAAAATGCGTTCTTGATGGCCATCGCGGGCTCAAGCCTCCTGCTGGTTCAAAGTTGGCGCGAATGATACGCCAAACTCGGTCGTTTTTCATGAGGGGATGCCGACTCTTGACCCCGCAGAAAGTATGGTAGAGGCTTGGCAGGATTCAAATCGGAGGCAATACCCTAATGCATATACATATTTTGGGCATCTGTGGCACGTTCATGGGCAGTTTGGCCGTGATCGCGCGGGAATTGGGTCATACCGTGACCGGTTCCGACCAAGGTGTTTATCCCCCCATGAGCACCCAGCTTGAGGCCCAAGGTATAGCGCTGATGGAAGGCTACCGGGTGGAAAATCTGGAGCCGAAGCCAGATTTGGTACTGATCGGCAACGCCATGTCCCGGGGTAATGTGGAAGTAGAAGCCGTGCTTAATCGCGGCATTGATTACATGTCTGGCCCCGAATGGTTGTCTCGGGAAGTGCTGAGGCATCGCTGGGTGATGGCGGTGGCCGGCACCCATGGCAAAACCACCACCACCTCGATGCTGTTGTGGATTCTGGATCAGGCCGGGTTCGATGCCGGTTATCTGGTCGGTGGTGTGCCGCAGGATTTTCCGGTGTCTGCGCGGTTAGGCACCAGTGATTTCTTTGTCATCGAAGCCGATGAATACGACAGCGCGTTTTTCGACAAACGCTCCAAGTTTATTCATTACCGCCCGAATACCTTGATCCTGAACAATCTGGAATACGATCACGCGGATATTTTCGACAGCGTTGAAGCGATAGAGCGTCAATTCCACCATGTGGTGCGAACAGTGCCGTCGCAAGGACTGATCATTCGCCCCGCTGTTGATCAGCATTTAGATCGTGCGTTGGACATGGGGTGCTGGAGCCCGGTTCAGGACACCGCCATTGGTAGCGAAATATCCCGTACCACCGACTGGCGCGCGGAACTCCTACGGGAAGACGGCAGCCAGTTTATGGTGATTCACCATGAGCAGCCGGTGGCGGTATTGAAGTGGAATCTGACCGGTCAACACAACGTTCGTAACGCGCTCTCGGCCATTGCCGCTGCGCGCCATGTGGGCGTGACGCCGGATCATGCAGTGGCCGCCCTGTGCCGGTTCTCCGGCGTAAAACGCCGCATGGAACGAGTGGGGGAGGTTGGTGGCGTGACCGTATACGATGACTTTGCCCATCATCCCACTGCCATTGCCCTGACCCTGGAAGGGCTGCGGAATCAGGTAGGCGACGAACCCATTCTGGCGATCATCGAACCGCGTTCCAACACCATGAAGCAGGGTGTGCACCAGCAAACCCTGATCCCCAGTGCCGCCGCAGCAGACCGTGTGTTGTGGGGTAACCTCAGCGATATGGATTGGTTGCCGGAGCTGGTCGAAAGCTGGCGGGCAGAACACGGCGAGCTGGATCATCACAGCGTTGAGAATTCCGTCGAGACGCTGATCGCCCGAGCATTGGAACAACTGCCGGAAACCTGCCACATTGTCATCATGAGCAACGGTGGTTTTGGTGGTATTCACCGCAAACTGGTCGCCGAATTGGAGAAAGTGCGTGGCTGAGGCACCTCAGGTCGTTAATCTTGCTATCACCGGTGCTTCTGGCGCCCAGTATGCGCTGCGATTGATTCAGTGCCTGGTGGCCAATGGTTGCCGGGTGAACGTGATGGTCAGCCGCGCAGCGCAGGTGGTGATTGCCACTGAAACCGACTTCCGCCTGCCGGGCTCGCCGCCTGCTATGGCCGACTCGTTTACCGCATACGCCGGTGCCGACGAGGGCCAGATTCAGGTGTTTGGCCGTGAAGACTGGTTTTCAGCCCCTGCGTCCGGGTCGGGCGAAAAAGCTCCGCTGGTGATTTGTCCCTGCAGTACCGGCACGCTCTCGGCGCTGGCCACCGGTGCCAGCAATAACCTCATTGAACGCGCAGGTGATGTGGCGCTGAAAGAGCGTCGGCCGCTGATTTTGGTGCTGCGGGAATCCCCCTATTCAGAAGTGCACCTCGATAATATGCTCAAGCTTACCCGCATGGGTGCCGTCATCATGCCGGCGAGCCCCGGGTTTTATCACAAACCGCAATCGATTGATGATTTGGTGGACTTCATGGTGGCGCGGATTCTGGACCATCTGGGCTTTCCGCAAACTCTGGTCCCGCGCTGGGGTGAAAAATAACTCGCAGCTTCGGCACGGCCAGCGTTGGTTTTGGCCAAAGCGATTGATGGTTTTCACCATTGAGTGCGCGGCGCCCTCGTCACAGACTGGTTGAAGACAATAACAAGCCACTCGACACACGAGGTTCTGCCATGATTCCACGTACTCTGTTTGATGCCGATCTTGAAGGTTTTCGGGATTCCGTTCGTAAGTTTCTCGAACAAGAGGCGGCGCCTCATCACGAGCAATGGGAAAAAGACGGCCAAGTCAGCCGCGAAATCTGGCACAAGGCCGGTGAACTGGGCTTCCTTTGCCCGACTTTGCCCGAAGAATACGGCGGAGTCGGAGCAGATTTCCGCTATTCCGCTGTGGTCATGGAAGAAGTGGCCAGAGGCGGTTTGACAGGCATCGGCTGGAGCCTTCACTCGGATATCGTCGCCCCTTATATCTATAATTACGGCACTGAAGAACAAAAAGCCCATTACCTGCCCAAGCTGGCTTCCGGGGAAATGGTAGGCGCGATTGCGATGACCGAGCCGGGTGCCGGTTCCGACTTGCAGGGCGTGAAAACCACGGCCATCCAAGATGGCGATCACTATCTTCTGAACGGTTCCAAAACCTTCATTACCAATGGTCAGTTAGCGGATTTGGTTGTCGTGGTTGCGAAAACCGATCCCAAAGAAGGCGCTAAAGGCACCAGCCTGTTCATTGTTGAGTCTGCTTCTGAGGGGTTCGAGAAGGGGCAGAACCTGAACAAGGTTGGAATGAAGGCGCAGGACACCTCGGAGCTTTTCTTTCAGGACGTAAAAGTGCCAGCAGGCAATCTGTTGGGTGGTCGCGAGGGGCACGGTTTTGTTCAGTTGATGAGCGAGTTGCCGGCAGAGCGACTGCAAGTGGCGCTCACGGCGGTGGCGGCTTCGGAAGCCGCTTGGCAGTGGACTCTGGATTACGTGAAAGAGCGGAAAGCGTTTGGTAAACCGGTGGTGGCGTTCCAGAATACCCGTTTCAAACTGGCGGAACTAAAAGCGGAGATCACGGCTGCTCGCGTGTTCACGGATCGCTGCCTGGAGCTGCACCTGGAGAAGAAGTTGGACATTCCAACGGCGGCCATGCTCAAACAGCACACCACTGACCTGCAGTGCAAAGTCATGGACGAGTGCGTGCAGCTGCACGGTGGTTACGGTTATATGTGGGAGTACCCGATTGCTCGCGCCTGGGCCGACTCACGTGTACAGCGGATCTATGCCGGCACCAACGAAATCATGAAAGAAATCGTCGCCCGCTCGTTCTAATATTCCTCCTGACGACAGGCTTTGAGTAATCAGGTCTGTCGTTTACCAAACTTTACAATTTGCCAAGCCGGTCAAGGTCTCCTGCTTCGGTATTCCCTACAGTAACGGCACAACCTTCTAACAAGGATAAATGGTTGCCGTGATGAAACGCTTGCTCAGTCTTTCCGTTCCCCTGTTGACGTTGATGCTCGCCGGATGTGGTGAAGAGTCCGACCAGCTGCCGGTAGATGGCCGTGATTTTGATGGTGTGAGTTACAGCAAGCCGACACCGTATTCGGGGCGGGTTATTGACGGCTACCTGCGAAACGCTCGCGTGTGGCTGGATCTGGATGGCGATGGGCAATACAGCAAGGGCCCGCTCGAGGTTTCGTTGGCGAGCGGTGAGACGTACACGCTGGCCAACGGCGAGCCTACGGCCATGACCGTTGCTGGCGGGCGTTTTGAGCTCGACATCACTGAGTTTGATGTTCCGGATACTCTGGGCAAGGATTTAGATCCCAGGGATTACCCCCTGTTTGCGCTGGCGTTGCCCGGTAAAACGCTGGAAGAAACCCGTAACGGTGAGGTTGCAGTGGCCCGGGCTTACCTGATGTCCGCCAGCCCCGGCGTGACCAACGTAACCCCGCTGACCACACTGGCCCGCTACCGCGCAGTCGTTGGGAATTCCATTAGCCCAGAGCTTGGTACTGTTTCGCCAGAGCGCTATGCCGATCTGGGCGGGCTGAACTTGTTGAAAGATTATGTGCTCTCCAGCGATGACCGGGCGCATGCCTACGCCCGAGCTCTGGCCCGCTTTATGGCCAGCCAGATTCCGGATGACTACAACGCGCTGCTGGCGGAACGTAGCGGTGATGGTACAGAGCGTTTCTTGTCATCGGAGTCGGTGAAGTTGCTCGGGATTTCGTTGGTTCAGAATGCCGCAGAGGTGATGCAGCTGGTGGATGCCGCGGCAACCGGGGGCAATTATGCCAATGTGGATGCCGGCGCAGTGGGTTTACCGGTTGTTCCCATCGAGCTGAGTAACCCAGTGCTTTTAACCGGCGTCACTATTGCCGCGCACTCTGATCGCTCCAGTACGTTGCCCGCGAGAGATCTGAGCCTCTCAGCCGAGCTGGTGTTCGACTACTCCGAAGGTGGGCAGCTGTTGTCGGTTTCCAGCCGGGGTTGCATGGAGCCTTCGTTGCCGGAGGTGATGCGGCTGGTGAAAGTAGATGGCGACATGGCGGCGCTGAATACACAGTGGTTGCCCGCAGCGGCCTTGTCTGATCAAGGTCAGGAACTTTACGAACAGGGTGGTGTTCACGAACGCATCGTATTCGATTGGCCAAATAAACGTGCATACTTTGACACCGTCACCCTGTGCCATAAGGTTACCCGGGGCATTGAACCAGACAGCACGGAACTGGATGGAAGCGCTGAAATAGAATGGAGCTGGACAGACGGGAGCGCCGTTGTTGAAACTGTTTCAGGGCAACCAGACAAGGTAATCTCGCTGGTTGTCGAGAATTCTCCGGCCGAATTGAAGGGTGACAGTCAGGTCAGTGGATACCGCATTGAAAGTGGTGAGTTTGTAGAGCGCTCGGTGATCTTTAAAGCTGCTGCAGCCGGTGATGTCTGCGACCCGGCCCGTAGCGACGATGAGCCGGTTGTCCCGGAAAATGCTTATGTCACCCGGCTGTTCGGAGCGACTCTTTCTGAGGAGGCAAACGAGTACGATCGTATTTATGAGTACGATGACCGCCGCTACAGCAGTTCAGACGAATCACCGGATGAGCTGCAGGTGCAGCGGCTCCTCAAATACCCTGTGCAAAACTCGGCCGCTGCAAGTCTTGCCCGGGTAGATTCTGTGGATGGCGCGTTCCAGTGGCATTTATCCTATCCGGCTTTGGGCCACGATGATGTAACTGCTGAAACTGTAAACTACATTCATCAGGCCGAACTGAGGCGTGCCGGTGCGGCCTCGACATGCGGGGTGCCGGTCCAGGAAAGGGCCGGAGTTGCATTCGCACAACTGAGCTATGTGTATAAAACTCTTGCAGATTATTTGATTCAAGGGCTGGGGGGAGAAGTTTCCGAATAGCTTGAGGTTCGGGTAGTACAACAAGCGGTATGTCCACAGGGCTGCCGCTTTTTTGCAGACACGAAGACGGTCAAGCGTATTGGCTTGTTTGGTAATCGACGAAGAGTTTTTTCTGTAGGCCATTTCCTGGGGGAGGAAATGGTGCCGAGGAGAGGACTTGAACCTCCACGGGGTTGCCCCCACTAGCACCTGAAGCTAGCGTGTCTACCAATTTCACCACCTCGGCAGGTGATTTGCAGTAACGCCTTGAGCTCTTTAAGAGTGGGCGTTCCTGCCAGAGTTGAAGGGTGCCCCTCAACCGATGGCGCGTACTTTAATAATTCCTTTATGGTCTGTCAAACGTTTTAGTGAAAAAAGTTTTCACGGTATTTGTGCCTATTAATGCCCCCCTTGTCATGCAGGTTTAAGATGCCAACGTTATACTGTGTGAGTTAATGAATTTTGCCGCAGTGATTGCGGCCTGAATAACAAGGACCCGAATGGTTTCCAAGAAAAAAAATACACGGGATCCTCACGCGGATCGTGAGGCCCAGAAATACGAGAACCCCATCCAAAGCCGGGAGTTTATCCTCAATCACCTGAAGGAGCGTGGCGCCCCAGCCACCCACGAGACCCTGTGTCAGGAGTTGGGGCAGGCGACGGAAGAAGGCATAGAGGCGCTGCGCCGGCGCTTGATTGCCATGTGTCGTGACGGTCAGTTGATCTGTAATCGCCGGAATGCGTTTTTGCCTATCGAAGAGGCGGCATTGGTTACCGGCAAGATCTCTGGGCACCGCGACGGGTTTGGTTTTTTGATTCCCGATGATGGCAGTTCCGATCTGTTTTTGACCGCCCGCCAGATGCGCCAGGTTTTCCATGGTGATCGAGTGGCAGCACGAGTGGATCGTGTTGATGATCGTGGTCGCCGTGAAGGTGTGATCGTTGAGGTGTTGGAACACCGGACGGAACAGACCGTGGGGCGTTTCTTTAGAGAGAGCGGCATTGCGTTCGTTGTTCCTGAAAATGCGCGCATTAATCACGAAATTTTAGTGCCGGACGAAAATGTTGGCGCTGCCGTGCACGGCCAGTATGTGGTCGTTGAAATCTTGCGTCAGCCAACCATTCGAACCCAGCCCACCGGGCGGGTCGTTGAAGTGCTGGGCGAGCACATGGCGCCGGGCATGGAAATCGATGTCGCCATCCGCTCTTATGAGATTCCGCACAGTTGGTCGGAAGCTGTGGGCGAGCAAACCGCAGCGATCCCTGCGGAAGTGGAAGAGAAAGACAAAGCCAATCGCGTTGATATTCGAAACATGCGGCTGGTCACCATCGATGATGAATCAGCGCGCGATTTCGATGATGCGATCTACTGTGAGCCGCGTCCACGGGGTGGATATCGTTTGGTTGTAGCGATTGCCGATGTGTCGCACTATGTGCGTGCCGGATCCCCGCTCGATGAAGAAGCGTTTGAGCGTGGTAACTCGGTGTATTTTCCGGATCACGTGGTGCCGATGTTGCCGGAGAAGCTGTCGAACGGCCTGTGTTCGCTGAATCCGGGTGTCGATCGCCTGTGTATGGTGGCCGATATGACCATCAGTGCGGCTGGTAACATCAGTGGCTACACCTTCTATCAAGCGGTTATGCGCAGCCATGCACGACTGACTTATAACAAGGTCAGTACCATGCTCGAGCACCCGGATACTGAGCAGGGGTATCAGCTCAGTGCGCACTATGCCGACTTGTTGCCTCATCTCCACAATCTGTACGAGCTTTATAAGCTGCTGCGGAAAGCGCGGACCGAGCGCGGCGCCATTGATTTCGAAACCACCGAAACCAAGATCGTTTTCGATGCGCAGCGCAAAATCGAAGAGATTGTTCCGGTGCATCGAAACGATGCTCACAAGATTGTCGAAGAGTGCATGTTGTGTGCGAACGTAGCTACCGCGCGGTTCCTGAAAAAGCACAAAATGCCGGCGCTGTATCGGGTGCATGATGGCCCTTCCGAGGAGCGGTTGGCGAAATTGCGCCTGTTCCTGAGTGAGCTGGGGCTGCAGTTAGGTGGTGGTGATCGGCCAACATCGGCGGATTATCAGCAGTTGCTGTCTGAAGTTGCGGACCGCTCTGATGCCCATGTAATCCAGACCGTAATGCTGCGCTCGTTGAGCCAGGCGGTGTATAGCCCTGAAGAAAGCGGCCACTTCGGTCTGGGTTTTGCCAGCTACGCGCACTTTACGTCGCCTATCCGTCGATACCCGGACTTGGTGGTGCATCGGGCTATCAAGTCCTGCATTCATAACCCGGAAGTACAGAAGGATGTGGTGGCGCCACAAGAGCTGGATGCCGAGTTAGCGGCTTACCCCTACGATTACGCCAAAGTGGAGCAGCTGGGCGAGCACTGCTCGATGACGGAGCGCCGCGCAGACGATGCCACACGAGACGTGATGGCCTGGCTCAAGTGTGAATTCCTGAAAGACCACGTGGGCGAGGAATACGAAGGGGTGATTTCGGCGGTGGTGCCGTTTGGCTTCTTTGTAGAGCTGGCCGATATCTATATCGAAGGACTCGTGCATGTCTCGACGCTCAGCGGCGATTACTTTCATCACGATGCTGCCAAGCATCGGTTGATTGGAGAGCGTACCGCCGTTAGTTTCCGCTTGGGCGATGAGGTGAAGGTGAAGGTGGTGCGGGTTGGTCTGGAAGATCGCAAGATTGATCTGGAACTGACCAGCAAACCGCAAAAACGTACCGCGGACCGGGACGCGCTGGATGTTGCCAAGCGTGAACCGCGGGGTAAAGGTGATCGGGCCGATAAAGGCGGAAAGCGCGGCAAATCCGGAAAGCCGGCCAGTGCGAAAGAGCGTCTGGCCAGAGAGGCGGCGCGCGAAGCCTCGAAGAAGGGCGCAAAAGGCAAGACGGCCCCTGCCGGTAAAAAACGTAAAAGCCGCAAGTAACCAGTAACACAGGAATTGATCGCTAGTGTCTCAGGAATATGTATTTGGCTGGCATGCCGTGGATGCCGTACTGAAGCGGGAGCCGGAGCGTTTGCTGCGCGTGTGGATTCAAACCGGACGGCAGGACAAGCGCGTGAAATCGGTAACCGAGGCGCTGGACGGTTTGGGGGTGCGCTGGAGTGTTGTGCATCGCCGCGAGCTGGACGAGCGTGTTTCTGGCGTGCATCAAGGTGTGGTGGCCGAAGTCGCGGAGAGTCGCGAGTGGACTGAAGCGGATTTGCTGGCGCAATTGGCGTCGAGCAACAAGCCGCCGTTTCTGCTGGTGCTGGATGGCGTGACCGACCCCCACAATTTGGGTGCGTGCATGCGTACCGCTGATGCCGTTGGGGTTCAGGCTGTCATCGTGCCGAAAGACAAGTCGGCAAGTTTGACACCGGTGGCTCGAAAGGTTGCCTGTGGCGCCGCTGAAACCGTGCCGTTTGTTCGGGTGACCAATTTAGCTCGCTTTCTGCGCGAGTTGAAAGATCAGGGTGTTTGGCTCATTGGCACCGCGGGTGAGTCTGACGCCAACCTGTTTCAGGCGGACTTTAAAGGGCCTGTGGCGTTGGTCATGGGGGCCGAAGGTAAGGGTATGCGCCGCCTGACTCGCGAGCACTGCGATCAGTTGGTCAATATCCCGATGCTCGGCCACGTTGATAGTCTGAACGTTTCGGTAGCAACCGGGGTTTGTCTGTACGAAGCCTTGCGTCAACGAACCGGTTAATCCTTGCACGATACCCCTTGTAGGCATAGAATACGTCACCCCTTTTAGAAGGGGTGGTTTTGTATTGCCTGAATTCAGGGGATCAAAATCTCGCTTTTGATCAGGCGGTTTTATACAGAGCCCTGTTTATAAAGCAAAAAGAAACCGGCAGCTTAGCTGTCACCTCCTTGCTTTCCGTGCTTTGGAGCGGTTCCGAAAGGACCATCCGGGGTCGAAAGCTGTTTAACCCGTAGGGAGAACTCATGCGTCACTACGAAATCGTATTTATGGTACATCCGGATCAGAGCGAGCAAGTGCCCGCAATGATCGAGCGTTATACCGGCCTCATCACTGAAGATGGCGGTCAGGTACATCGCCTGGAAGATTGGGGCCGTCGTCACCTGGCATACCCGATCAACAAGATTCACAAAGCTCACTACGTGCTGATGAACGTTGAATGTTCACAGGCTGCGATGGACGAGCTGACTCATAACTTCCGCTTCAACGATGCGATCATCCGTGAGCTGATCCTGCGTCGCGACGAGGCTGTTACTGACCTGTCTCCGATGAAAGCCGCTGAGTCCCGTGAGGACCGTCGTTCCGGCGGAGATGATCGTCCACGCCGTTCGGCTGAGTCTGGCGAAAGCCAGAGCACTGAGTCCAAAGGCGAAGAAGAGTAATTCACCGGAGTTAGGAGTTAAGTTATGGCTCGTTTTTTCAGACGTCGTAAGTTCTGCCGCTTCACGGCAGAAGGTGTTAAAGAGATCGATTACAAGGATCTGGACACCCTGAAAGGCTACATCACTGAAACCGGCAAAATCGTGCCCAGCCGTATCACCGGCACCAAAGCACGTTATCAGCGTCAGCTGGCTACCGCTATCAAGCGTGCCCGCTACCTGGCACTGCTGCCGTATACGGACAGTCACGACCACTAAGCACAGATAGACAGGACCCGGGACCATGCGTGCACTGGCACAGTATGTAATGCGCGGTCCCATGCAGGCCGGCGGAGTTGCAGTAGTAACGACTATTGTTCCTTTGTTGTTCTGGATAGGCGCAGCAGTTACGGCCCTTGTCATTATGCGACAAGGAATTCGGCAGGGGCTCACCATTGGCCTCTGGGCAGTTTTGCCCGCATTGGGGTGGGCCGTATACGGCCAGAACCCGACAGCGCTGATTGTGCTGCTGCAAACGATGCTGATTGCATCGGTCTTCCGGGCATCGCTGTCCTGGGAAAACGCGCTGTTATCCGGCGCCTTTCTGACGATACTGACAGGCCTTATGTTGCCGGTCATGTATCCGGCACTGTTAAACGAACTTGTTCGAATCGGTGTCGAGTTTTACGACCAATACAACGCTGAAGTGGTTCAGGCTCTGGGCGGCGACCTGGAGCGAATCATCCGAAGCGCGATGAGCGCCAGTATGGCGGGCTCGGCTCTCGCGATAGCGATTGCCATGGCCATGTTGGCGAGATCCTGGCAGGCAGGGCTGGATAACCCCGGTGGTTTCCGGCGCGAGTTCCATGCGGTCAGGTTGTCGCCGGCCATCGCGGTGGTATGCGTTGTAACCATGATGTCGGGCTCTTTATTGGGGCTGAATCCGGTACTGTTGGCCTGGGCTGCAGGCACGCCACTTCTGGTGGCAGGTTTGGCTCTGGTGCACGGTGTGGTTGGTCGTAAGCAGTGGGGCGGTCAGGCGTTGCTCGCGTTTTACATTGTGTTGGGGCTGTTGGGTCTGAATCTAGTGATGCTGTTGTTGGTTCTGGCTTTTGTGGATAGCTGGCTGGATATTCGGGAGCGCATCGCGCCAACCGGACCGGCTGAATAAAGCACGAAGAGGTTAACGAGATGGAAGTTATTCTGCTCGAGAAAGTTGCAAACCTTGGCACTTTGGGCGACAAGGTAAATGTTAAGGCCGGTTACGGTCGTAATTTCCTGCTGCCGTATGGCAAGGCTGTGCCTGCCACGGAAGCAAACGTAAAGGCGTTTGAAGAGCGTCGCGCTGAGCTGGAAAAAGCCGCTGCTGAAAAGCTGTCTGCTGCCCAGTCCCGTGCAGAAGCTCTGGAAGGCGCATCCTTCACCATCACCTCCAAGGCTGGTGACGAAGGTAAGCTGTTCGGCTCTATCGGTGTTCGCGACATCGCAGAAGTTGTTTCTGCTGGCGGCACTGAAGTTGAGAAGAGCGAAGTTCGTCTGCCAGAAGGTCCTCTGCGGACAACTGGCGAGTACGACATCGAGCTGCAGCTGCACTCAGACGTTGAAGTTACCATCAAGCTGGCGGTTGTTGCCGAGTAATCGGTTTCACCACAGCTGGTAAGTTCAGCGACCGCTGAAGCGCTCGTTCTCAGCGGTCTACAACAAGCCCGAACCGGAAACGGTTTCGGGCTTGTTTGTTTCTGGTATTCTTGTAGGTCTGTTTTCATTCCTTACGTGTCTGGTGTCTATGGCAACTCCTTCTCCCAAACCTGCATCTATTGATTCAGAAACCAGTCGTATTAAAGTTCCGCCCCATTCGGTGGAAGCCGAACAGGCCGTATTGGGTGGCCTGATGCTGGATAATCGACGGTTCGACGAAATCTCAGAAATGATCTCGGCGGCCGATTTCTACCGTCAGGATCACCGCCTGATTTTCGGTGCCGTGGAGCGGCTGGCCAGCGAAAGTGAGCCGCTGGATGTGGTCACCTTGGCTGAATACCTCGAACGGGCCGGGGATATTGAAGACGCAGGTGGTCTTTCATACCTGGCAGAGTTGGCCGAGAAAACTCCGGGTGCTGCGAATATTGCGGCCTATGCTGACATCGTGCGCGAGCGGTCCGTCTTGCGTCAGCTGGTTGAAGTGTCTGGAAAGATTTCCGATTCGGCGTTTAATCCGTTGGGTCGAAAAAGTAGCGAAATACTCGACGAGGCCGAGCGCAGCGTCTTTCAGATTGCTGAGGCGCGCACCAAAGAAGGTTCTGGCCCTAAAGCCATCAATCCGATACTGGCCACCACCCTTAGCCGCATCGAGGAACTGTTCGAGTCGGGTGAGCAGACCACCGGATTGACCACCGGTTTTCGTGATCTGGATGACCAGACCTCCGGTATGCAGCCGGCCGATTTGATTATCGTGGCTGGTCGTCCGTCGATGGGTAAAACCACCTTTGCCATGAACATCGTGGAAAACGCGTTGATCAGTACCGGCACCCCGATCCTGGTGTTCAGTATGGAGATGCCCGCGGACGCGCTCGCCATGCGTATGTTGTCGTCACTCGGCCGTATTGACCAGACGAAAGTGCGTGGCGGTAAGCTTGAGGAGGATGACTGGCCGCGCCTGACATCGGCGGTCAGCTTGCTGAAAGACAAGCCGCTGTATATCGATGACACGCCTGGGCTGAGCCCCACAGAAATGCGGTCACGAGCACGTCGGGTTGCTCGGGAAAATGGCGGAAAAATCGGTCTGATCATGGTGGATTACCTGCAGTTGATGCGGGTGCCCGGTAACACCGAAGGGCGAACGGCAGAAATCTCCGAGATTTCGCGATCGTTGAAAGGTATCGCCAAGGAACTGAGTTGCCCGGTGGTGGCGCTGTCCCAGCTGAACCGTAGTCTTGAGCAGCGTCCCAACAAACGCCCTGTAAACTCCGACCTCCGGGAATCCGGTGCGATCGAGCAGGACGCCGACGTGATCATGTTCGTGTATCGGGATGAGGTTTATAACGAAGACACTCAGGACAAAGGCATCGCCGAAATTATTATCGGTAAGCAGCGGAACGGGCCGATCGGCACCATCCGCCTGGCCTTTATTGGTAAGTACACCAAGTTCGAAGACTTGGCGCACGGGGATTACGGTGATTACGGTGGTGACTATTAATGCCTCGCGCAACTGTTGCCAGAATTGATCTGGATGCTTTGAAGTACAACTATCAAGTGGCCCGGGCCAAAGCAGGCTCGGCCCAGGCGATGGCTGTGGTCAAGGCCGATGGTTACGGCCATGGCATACAAACTGTTGCCAAGGCGTTGGCCACCGATGCCCGAAAATTTGCAGTGGCTTGTCTGGAAGAAGCGCTTGAAATACGGTCGGCGGGTTTGAACCAGTCGGTGGTGATGCTACAAGGCGTTCACAGTTGCGAGGATATGGTGCTGTGTTCGCAGCAGGGCTTCGAACCGGTGCTGCACAACAATCTGCAACTGGAATGGCTGGCCGCTGACCGCGCTCCGGCGTATTGGCTGAAAGTGAATACGGGCATGAACAGGTTAGGTTTCAGGCCGGCCGAGTTGCCTGCGGTTATGGCGAAGCTTGAGCAGTCCGGGCTGCACCATGAGCTTCAGGGTTTCGTTACTCATTTTGCCTGCGCAGACGACACCTCGAGCCCCATGACTCAAGAGCAGACCCGGAGTTTCGAGCAAGCCACAAAGGCCTGGCCTTCCTTGATGCGAAGCGTAGGCAACTCCGCTGCACACTTCCTGCCTGATCAGCCGCTGTATGACTGGAGCAGACCCGGCATTATGCTTTACGGTGCCTCTCCCATGATCGGCAGAACTGGCGCGGACTTGGGGCTCAAGCCGGTGATGACACTTGAGGCGCCCTTAATCACGACACGGATTGTACAGCCCGGAGAGTCCATCGGGTACGGTTCAACCTGGGTGGCCGAATCCGAAACTCGCATGGGAATGGTCGCGATCGGGTATGGCGATGGGTATCCCCGCCACGCCGGTACCGGCACGCCCGCAGCCGTTCGAGGGCAGCGTATAGGCCTGCTAGGCCGGGTTTCAATGGATATGTTGGCCGTTGATTTAACGGGTGTTCCAGAGGCTCAGGAAGGCGACATGGTGGAGTTGTGGGGGAAGACCGTCAGCGTGGATGAGGTGGCTGCGTGTGCTAATACCATCGGATACGAACTGCTGACCGGGGTGACGGCGAGGGTGCCCCGGGTCCGCCGGTAAACGGCAGCCCGGTTGTGTTGGCCGAAATTACTGGGCTTCCGGCTCGTGAATGATTTCTTCGATAAAATCCAGGATGGATGCCAGACTGCGGTCGTTCAGCTTTTTAAGGACTTTATGAACCACCATTTTGCTGCCTTTAAGCATGCTGCTGATGCCCATTTTGGCCATACTCATGGTCATGTTGCCGGCATTCAGGCGCCGTAGCGGTTCCAGAAAAAAGAAATCAAGGCCGTTTTCGGTCAGGTCGACAATCAGGTTGTACAGCTTGTCGATGGCTTCCTTATCGGCTTTCCCGCGAGCTTTCAACTCGCTAACCGTATATAGAGCACGGGTGCGGAGTTCATCCGGGATGGGGGCAACAATGTGGCTTTGTTGTTTCAGCATGATCAGTCCTGGTGTTGTATGCTCATGGTTCCGGCGCAAGGGCGTTGCTGCGCAGAGCGTGGTTCAAACTGACAATAAGTCAGTTGTTATACGATACGATGAATGGTGCAGTAAAACCGCCGCTAAGGCCATTGGCCCTAACGTGGATTAACCTGTCATATCAGCGAAATTCGGAGGTAGTGGATTCCCGTGCATGTCTTAGTTGTTCACGATTACGGCCCATTAGGCCGGGTGCTTCTTGATCGCCTGAAAAACTCGCACCTTCGGGTCAGTCCTCTGCTGATCAGCGATCCTGCCCGGGTTGACCTGCATGCGCTGGCAAGCTGGATTCCGAACGACACCGATTTAATCGTGAACGCGTTGTGGCTGGGTGACCCCGAGAAGGCAGAAGCCGAGCGTGAAGCAACTCATGAGGCGGCATTCTCCTTGCCGCTGGCTCTCGCAGGCCATGCCCTGGATCGTGGCATGGCCATGCTTCAGTTGTCGTCGTGCTATGTATTCGATGGCCGCAAACAAGATGCTTATATCGCCTCCAATCCCGGCCAGCCCATCAATGAGTTAGGGCGTTGGCAATGGGAGTGCGAACAGGCGTTACGCAGCCAGTTGCCCCGGCATATTATTTTGCGAACCGGGTGGAGTCTGGCCCGGATTGCGAAGAAAGTGTATGAAAACAGTGCCAATGCCGATGCGCTGCCATTGCCGGGCCGCTGTTATGGGCAACCGGTGGCGGTGAAAGATCTGGCGAGGGTAATGGCCGCCATCATTATGCAGCTGGATTGCGGTGCGGAAGCCTGGGGCACTTACCAATATGCGGGCGCCGAGGAGATATCCTTGTACGAACTCGGGTTGTCAATCGCAGACATGCCGGGTATTCCTGAGGGCATTCGGGTTGTGGATGAAAACCCGGACTGGGGACACCTTGAACCGATGAACACAACCATGGTGTGCACCAAGATACGCAACACCTTTGGCATAAAACAATTGCCGTGGCGGCGTTGGCTGGAAGAAGAGTTTCTGATGGCGACCGCCGCTGAAAAAAACGAAAACGAGCCCGCTCAATAAGCTAGGCTCGTATGGCGTTCAGGCCTGTGATGAACGGCAGGCTTGTTTGCTGACTTCGTGAGTCACAGTCTGCAAAGCTTCTACGTCTAGAAGTTCAACCTCTCGCCCTTTCGCACGTAAGATGCCCTGGCTTTGGAAGCGCGTGAACACGCGACTGACGGTTTCCACCGCGAGCCCCAGAAAATTGGCAATGTCGTTACGGGGCATGGGCAAAGTGAAAGTCGTGCCTGACATCCGGCGACGGCGGAATCGGCTGGATAGCGACAGCAACAGTGCCGCGATTCGCTCTTCCGCGGTATTTTTGCTGAGCAGCAGGGCGAGCTGATGGCTGCTCTGGATTTCCTTGCTCATCAATTGGTACATGTGGTGCTGGAGCTCAGGCAATTTGAGGGTCAGCTCTTCCAGCTTATCCATGGGGAACTCACACAAGCTGGTACGCTCGAGGGCTTTGGCTGTACAGGCGTACTGATCGCTGCCCAGACTATCCAGACCGACGAGCTCTCCCGGCATGAAAAAGCCTGTCACCTGTTCTTCGCCGCTCTCTGTGATGATAGAGGTTTTGATCGAGCCGCTTTTCACCGCAAAGCAGGATTTGACCGGTGTGCTTTGGTCGAAAACGTGCTCGCCGCGGTTGTAGATTCTACCCTGCTGAACAATATCCTCCAGGCTATCCAGATCGTTTTCCTCGACAGCCAGTGGCAGGCAAAGATTGCTCAGGCTGCATTGGTTGCACGAGGCCTTGAGCGGTGAAACGGAGCGAAGAGGAATTGCCTTAGCCATAACCAACAGACCTGAAATAAAGGATGTAAACAAACAGCCCGCCGATACCGGTAACGGCGGGTTGTTGAGCGCCAAGCAAGTATATCAAAAGAAGATAGCTTTATACTGAATGTTCTAGCTAGCTGTATTTGTGCGTAATTCTGAAAGGTTATTGCTTGCGCCCTTTCTGTTTGCGTTTCTTCTCCTGGGTTTCTTTGGCCGCGGCTTCGGCCTCGGCTAAAGCCCGGGCTTCCGCTAATTCTTTCTCGACCATGGCGGGGGTTTCCAGAGAAATCCTACCAATGGTGCCGGCTCGGAACTCGTTGATGAGTACCTCGGAAACCTTGTGTAGATCAGGGACACCGCCGCGGCCCAGGAAGCGCCGTTTGGCTGCAATGGCATCCATTAACGCCAGGCCGTCTTGAGGGCGTTGATCAAGGCCGTATCGGGACATAGCCAGCTCAGGGTAAGCACTTACCAGATAGTCCGCCTCAAACACGGCAACGTCTTCAAAATCCAGCACAGCGCTGCGAATGGCGCCACTAACGGCAAGGCGGTAGCCACACTGCTCGGGCGACAATTTAGGCCAGAGAAAACCAGGCGTGTCGTACAGCAGAACGTTGTCCGGGAGTTTGATGGCTTGTTGGGCACGTGTTACTGCTGGTTCGTTACCGGTTTTCGCTGCGGGTCGGCCCGCTAAAGTATTAATCAAGGTGGACTTGCCAACGTTTGGAATGCCCAGAATCATCACTCGCAACGCGCTTTTCTGGCGGTCGTGGTTCGGGGTCATTTCCTCGGCGAGCTTGAGAATGTTCAAGGCTTCCTGGCGCTGGTTATGAGTCAGGGTGATAGCGCGTACCCCTCGTTCCTGTTCAATCCATTCCAGCCATTGATCGGTGATTTCCGGATCCGCCAGGTCCCGCTTGTTCAGCACTTTGATCAGAGGCGTATCGCCACGCAACGATGGCACCAGCGGGTTTTCGCTGCTGAAGGGGAGTCGTGCGTCAACCACCTCGATGATGAGGTCCATCTGGGGCATGACTTTTTTGATCTCCTTGCGGGCCTTGTGCATATGCCCGGGAAACCAGTTAATGGCCATGATGTCTGCTCCGTATGGTGGGTAAAGCCGCCATTATGCAGTGGAATGACTAAATTTTCACATTGTCAAAATGCCGGAGTGGCGCGGGGTGTGGGCGGATGCTTCCCGAAACTGTACAAAAAGCAGGGGGATCGGGGTGAAATCGCCTGCTGGAATGATTTAGGGTGTAAAGCACTGAAACTAAAATGGACCCTATTGTGGTGAAGTGACCACTCACGTTTGGAGCGTTTTATGAAACTGAAAAAAATTATTGGATCGGCCTTGGTAGCCATTAGTTTGTCGATGCCGGCATTTGCCCAGCAGGGGCAAACAGACCAGGTTGCTCAATTGGCGCAGATGGTAGGCTTGTCCGATGACCAGCAGGCGGAGATCCGCGACATCATCAGCGAAATGGAAGGCGAGTTAGGTGAGCTGCGCCAGGACGCTCAGGGGCTTCAGCGTGAGCTGCAAGGCGAAATCAGAGCGGATTACGATGAAGATGCCATTCGTTCCCAAGCTGAAAAACTGGGCGATGTAACCGGAAAAATTGCCGCGCTTTCTGCGTTGATGCAAGCCAAAGTGGATGCTGTTTTCACCAAAGAGCAGCGTGACGAGCTCGACCGCAAAATGAAGCAAATGCAGCAACAGATGCAGCAACAAATGCAACAGCGTCAGATGCAGTCTCAGTAATCGTTCATTACTGGTGGTAATTCCGAGGCACCCCGGCCGTGGGTGCCCGGCCTCTTCTTTTTATTTTCTGATTTCTCCCCGCGTTTGCTGTAACGATTCTGAAATAGCTCGAAAAATCTCAGTAATGGAATAATGGCCTAGAGCTTCTATAGTGTTGCTAGGTGCATTTGCTTCTGTGCGGAAATGTAAAATCGCAAATTGGAACTTCTTATTTAACAAAAGGATGGGTGTCATTTTATGGCTTCGGATAAGAAAGCGATGCGGTCTACGATATTGGTGCCGGTGTTTATACCCGCCGTTGTCGTGGCGCTGCTACTGGTCGTCGGAACAATCAGCAATCCGGAACTGGCGGGCGAAGCATTCAGTGCCACGCTGAGCTGGATCACGGAGACATTCGGTTGGTTCTACATGCTCTCGGTGGCCATCTTTCTGGTTTTTATTGTTTCTGTAGGTGCTTCCAAATGGGGCAACATCAAGCTCGGCCCAGACCATGCCGAGCCGCAATACTCCTTCCCTGAATGGTTCGCGATGCTGTTTTCTGCGGGTTATGGCATCGCTTTGTTGTTCTTTGGCGTGGCGGAACCGGTTTTACACTATGCCGCTCCGCCTGCGGGTGCAGCAGAAACCGTAAACTCGGCAAAACAAGCCATGCAAATCGCGTTCTTCCACTGGGGCTTCCACATCTGGGCCATATACGGTTTGGTGGGCCTTGTGCTAGCGTATTTTGCTTTCCGTCATGGCTTACCGCTTTCGATTCGTTCCGCACTGTATCCGTTAATCGGTGAGAAGATCTATGGCCCGTTGGGGCATGTGGTGGATGTGTTTGCCATCCTCGGAACCATGTTCGGTATCGCCACCACGTTGGGGTTATCGGTCACTCAAATCAATGCGGGTATTAATTACCTCTGGTCTGATGTTCCCATCAACACAACCGTACAAATTATCGCGATTGCAGTGATAACCGCAGCCGCAACCGTGTCCGTTGTGGCCGGTATGGATAAGGGGGTAAAGCGACTGTCCATCCTTAATATGGTTTTGGCCATTTCTCTGATGCTATTCGTGTTTATCGTCGGGCCGACCATCCACATACTGGAAACCTTCCTGCAGAACACCGGCAGTTATCTGAGTGGCATTGTTGAGCGCACCTTTAACTTGCAAGCCTATACCCGCAGCGACTGGATCGGTAACTGGACGCTGTTCATCTTCGGCTGGACCATCGCCTGGGCCCCGTTTGTCGGGATGTTTATTGCGAAAATCAGTCGCGGGCGCACCATCCGGCAGTTTGTGTTTGGCGTGATGCTGGTGCCGTCGGTGTTTACCTTCTTGTGGTTCTCGGTTTTTGGCGATACGGCCCTCACGCTCATTATGAACGAGGGGTTAGATACTCTGATCAACGATGTCCAGGCCGACCATGCCGTGGCTTTGTTCAAGCTGTTTGATGTGTTGCCCTGGTCGTTCTTTATCTCATTGCTGACTGTGCTATTGATCGTGACATTCTTTGTTACCTCATCGGACTCCGGTTCCCTGGTGATCGATTCGCTTGCCTCCGGTGGTGTTATTGAAACGCCTGCCTGGCAGCGTGTGTTCTGGGCGGTATTGGAAGGTGCGGTCGCGTCGGTCTTGTTGTTGGCGGGTGGTTTGAGCGCCTTGCAGACTATGACCATTGCCAGCGCATTGCCGTTCGCCATCATCATGCTGATTGCCGCGATTGGCATGTGGCGGGCGCTGGTGATCGAAGGGCACCGTGAAACCAGTTTGCAGGCCCACGTCAGCAGCAACCGACACATGACCGGGGCGCAATGGAAGCATCGATTGGCGGCTATGGTGGACTTTCCCTCGCGCCAAGATGTGGTCACCTACATTGAAGGCACCGTGATGGAGGCCATGCGGGACGTTGAGAAAGAGTTAACGGCGCAGGGTTGGAGTGCTTCCGCCGAATTCGATTCTGAAAACGAGCGCTCGCATTTGATGGTGCATCGTAAGAACCACGTGGATTTCGTTTACGACATTCGCTTAACCGAGCACGCCATGCCGGGGTTTGTTTACGGCGAGCTTAAACGGGACCCGGACAAGCCGGACGTCTACTTCCGGGCGGAGGTGTATCTGCGCCGGGGTGGCCGGGCCTACGATATTTACGGGTATGACAAAGACGATGTGATCAAGGATATTTTGGACCAGTTCGAGAACTATCTGCACTTCCTCGATATATCCCCGGGCAAGCTGCCGTGGGAAATGGCCGAACACGATGAAATGATCAGTACGCCAGACAACCCGGAACCCGGGAAAGCCTGATATAAAAATACCGCCGGAGCGAGGCTTCGGCGGTATTTTCAAAAACGGCTTAATCGACGTGCTTGACGGGAATTTGCATAGCCTGAGAGGACGCGGGAACTTCCGGTACCGTCAGCCCCAGGTTGTTCTTGTCAAACACCCGGTCGGCCCGGTAACTGGAACGCACCATTGGCCCTGAGGGCACCTCCATGAAGCCTTTCTCCAAACCGATCTCACGGAACCGGTTGAACTCTTCCGGTGTCACGTAGCGCTCTACCGGCAGGTGATTCGGGGTAGGGCGGAGGTATTGGCCCAGCGTCAGAATGTCTACGCCAATGGCGCGCAAATCGTCCATCGTCTCGAGGACTTCTTCTTCCGTTTCACCAAGACCCAGCATCAGGCTGGTTTTGGTGAGTACGTCTGGCCGGTGTTTCTTGGCGTGAGCAAGAACGCTCAAGGTCTTTTCGTAGCCGGCGCGCGGGTCACGCACGCGGCTGGTCAGGCGTTTGACGGTTTCCACGTTCTGGGCGAATACATCCAGACCGGAATCCACCACCTTCTCCACATCACTCATTACCGCATCGAAATCCGGTGTCAGAGCTTCCACAGCAACTTCCGGTGTGCGCTGCTTGATAGACGATACACAGGCGGCGTAGTGGGCGGCTCCGCCGTCTTCCAGATCGTCCCGGTCTACGGACGTAAGTACGATGTAGCGCAGGCCCATCAGTTCAACGGACTTGGCCGTGTTCTCGGGTTCTTCCGGGTCCAGCCAGCCTTTCGGATTGCCGGTATCAACCGCGCAGAATTTACAGGCTCGGGTACAAACCGAACCCATAACCATGATAGTGGCGGTGCCGTTGGTCCAGCATTCACCGATGTTCGGGCAGTGGGATTCCTGGCAAACCGTGCTTAAGCGGTGCTCTGACACGTTGCGACGTACCGCTTCGAAACGTTCCCCGCCGGGCATACGCGCTCTCAGCCATTTTGGCTTGCGCTCCAGAGGCTTGTCTTCCGCATTCGAGGCCGTTCGCTTCACACCGTCTTTGATGGCGGCGAAACCGTGTTCGTTGCGGAATTTGGAACCACTGGTAATGCGGGGTTTTGCGCTGTCGCTCATGGCGTCGGGAGCTCTCGAATCAGATAAGGTGAGCTCTAAAGGTTAAAGGGCGGGGCGTGCAGTTACAAGGTGGATACGGGCAATCACGAGGGTACCGGGCACGACTTTGGTCGTACCCGGTTGGTGAAGATCAGGCCTGGGACTTTTCCAGAGCCTGCGCAACGTCGGCAATGATGTCGTCAACATCTTCGATGCCGATAGACAGGCGGACCAGATCTTCGCTGACACCGGCGCTCTTCAGTTCGTCGGCATCAAGCTGACGATGGGTTGTAGTGGCCGGGTGACACGCCAGAGACTTGGCATCGCCAATGTTGACCAGACGCAGGATCAGGTCGAGTGCATCGATGAACTTGGCGCCTGCTTCGCGGCCACCTTTGATGCCGAAGCTCAGAATGCCCGAGGCCTTGCCGTCGCAGATCTTTTCACAGGTAGCTTTATACGGGCTGTCGGCCAGACCAGCGTAGTTGACCCACTCAACCGAGGGGTGATCCTGCAGGAACTGGGCGACTTTCTCGGCGTTCGAGCAGTGGCGCTCCATCCGCAGTGCCAATGTCTCCATGCCCTGCATAATCAGGAAAGAGTTGAATGGTGACAACGCAGAACCCGTGTTACGCAGCGGCACTACACGGCAGCGGCCGATGAAGGCGGCTTCGCCCAGTGCTTCGGTGTAGACCACGCCGTGGTAGGACGGGTCTGGCTCGTTCATCATCGGGAACTTGTCGGCGTTGCCTTTCCAGTCAAACTTGCCGGAATCCACAACAATGCCTGCTACCGTCGTTCCGTGACCGCCAATGTACTTGGTCAGGGAGTGAATCACGATGTCGGCGCCGTGTTCGAATGGGCGACACAGAACCGGCGTGGCGACGGTGTTATCCACAATCAGGGGAATGCCGTGCTTGTGGGCAATTTCGGCCCACTTCTGGATATCGACAACGTTGCCGGCAGGGTTACCGATAGACTCGCAGAACAGGGCGCGAGTCTGGTCGTCGATGGCGTTTTCCAGAGCGTCGTAATCGTCGTGGGCGACCATTTTGCAGGTGATGCCCTGGTTCGGCAGCGAGTGTGCAAACAGGTTGTAGGTACCGCCATACAGCTGGCCGGTACTGACGATGTTGTTACCTACGCGGCAAATGGTTTGCAGGGCATAGGTGATGGCTGCCATGCCGGAAGCAACGGCCAGCGCGCCAATACCGCCTTCCAGTGCGGCCATGCGTTCTTCAAGAACCGAGTTGGTCGGGTTCATGATGCGGGTATAAATGTTGCCCTGAACTTTCAGGTCAAACAGATCAGCGCCGTGCTGGGTGTCGTCAAAGGTGTAGGATGTGGTCTGGTAAATCGGCGTGGTTGCGGCCTTGGTGGTCGGGTCGCTTTTAAAGCCTGCGTGCAGGGCGAGAGTTGCTGGTTTCATGACAACAGTCCTTGCTGATGAGTTGTTCGTTATTGGCTAAGGAGGCCGAGTATGCCACAGGCCGCCAGGATCGAATAGGTAGTGTTACGTAATGCGCGTTCCCGCGGCGATCTAGGTCATCGCACCGTAAACCAAAGCTCTTAACTCTTGCCGGATCGGATAGGAGGATGATGGCATCAGCTGTGTCATGAAGATAACCGCCAGATCTTCTTCGGGGTCTACGAAAAAGCTGGTGCTGGCTAACCCGCCCCAACCAAATTCGCCTTCCGTTCCTACCGTGTGTGAGGCCGGAACGTCGGTTTTGACTGAAAAGCCCAGCCCAAATCCGCTGCCTTGGTAAGGCGTTTCGCTAAAGCCGCCAACTGACAGTGCGGGCAGGTCCTGGTTGCCGGGCAAGTGGTTGCGGCACATGAACGCCAGTGTTTTGCGGCCGATAATGCGCCGGCCCTGAAATTCGCCACCTTGACACAGAGCTTGCGCGAACTTGTGATAGTCGTCGATGGTAGACACCAGGCCGCCGCCCCCGGAAAGGAAGCGTGGTGTTTTCAGGTACTTCGAGCGTTCGGGGTCGTCCTGAAGCTTCATGGAGTCGCCGGGCTGATACAGATAACAGGCCGCAAACCGGTGTTGCTGGTCAGCGCGAACATGAAAGCCCGTGTCGGTCATGCCCAGTGGCTTGAAGATGTGTTCGTCAAAGTAGTCATCCAGCGACTGGCCAGAGAGCAGCTCTACCAAATACCCGAGCACATCGGTGGATACCGAATAATTCCAAGCGGTTCCGGGTGAGAATTCCAGAGGCAGTTCCGCCAGCCGGTTGACCAGCTTGTCCAGTGTGAGAATGGAGCTGCCATCCAGCTTAAGTTGCCGATACGCCGCATCGACCTCGGTGCGCTCGGTAAAGCCGTAGGTCAGCCCGGAGGTGTGAGTCATCAGATCCCGAATGGTCATCGTTGTGGTGGCCGGTTCGGTTTCGAAGTTCGGATAGCTGCCGCTTTTGTACACCCGCCGATTGCGCCAGGACGGAATGTACTTGTGCACCGGGTCGTTGAGCAGGAATTTGCCCTGTTCGTACAGTTGCATCATGGCTATAGAGGTGACCGGTTTGGTCATTGAATAGATGCGGAACAGGGTGTCGCGCTGCATAGGGCGGTTGCGTTCAACGTCCATCAGCCCCTGCGCCTGTGTCCAGACCACTTTGCCGTGACGGGCCACGAGAGTGACCGCGCCGGGCAGTTTGCCGGGCTGGATGTAACGTTCATCGAAATGGCGGGTGATTCGGTCAAGGGTATTGATGGACAAACCGGACGCGATGTTTTCGGACATGGCAGCAGATTCCAGAAGGTATGAGCAAAAAAAAAGCCCAACTCTTTCGAGTCGGGCTTTTAGAATACTGGTAGCAAGGGGCGGAGTCGAACCGCCGACCCCAGCATTATGAGTGCTGTGCTCTAACCAACTGAGCTACCTTGCCAAATCGTTTCGGGGATCACCCCAAACGAGGCGCGTATTTTCGGCATTTGGCTTCAAGCTGTCAAGGCTTCTAAGCCAAAATTTCCGAAAATTTACACGTTAAAGCGGAAGTGGATGACATCGCCGTCTTGAACGATGTATTCCTTGCCCTCCAAGCGCCATTTGCCGGCTTCTTTTGCACCGGCTTCGCCGTTGTATTGTACGAAGTCGTCATAGCTGATCACTTCGGCACGGATGAAGCCGCGCTCAAAATCGGTGTGAATAACACCGGCGCCCTGAGGGGCCGTTGCGCCAACGCGAACGGTCCAGGCGCGCACTTCTTTCACGCCAGCGGTGAAGTAGGTCTGTAAGTCCAGAAGCGCATAGCCAGCGCGGATAACGCGGTCGAGGCCCGGCTCTTCCATGCCCATTTCATCCAGGAACATGGCCTTTTCATCGTCTTCCAGTTCGGAGATTTCGGCTTCGATCTTGTTGCAGATGGGGACGACAACCGCATTTTCAGACGCAGCAATATCACGCACAACGTCAAGGTGAGGGTTGTTCTCGAAACCGTCTTCGCTGACGTTGGCGATGTACATGGTCGGTTTGATGGTCAGCAGGCACAGCTCACGAATCAGCGCCAGCTGATCGTCATCGAGGTTCATGCTGCGCACCGGCTTGCCTTCGTTCAGTACCGGCAGCAGTTGTTCGAACATCTCGAGCTGGGCTTTGGCGTCTTTGTCACCGCTTTTGGCAACACGCTGTACCCGTTTGATGGCTTTCTCGACGGTATCGAGGTCGGCAAGGGCGAGCTCGGTGTTGATGATCTCGATGTCGGAAGCCGGATCAACTTTGTTGGCAACGTGGATCACATTGCTGTCTTCAAAACAGCGAACAACGTGTGCGATGGCATCAGTCTGGCGGATGTTGGCCAGAAACTGGTTGCCAAGGCCTTCGCCTTTGGATGCGCCAGCAACCAGGCCGGCGATGTCTACGAACTCCATGGTGGTCGGCACCACGCGCTCGGGTTTGACGATCTCCGCCAGTTTGGTCAGGCGTGGGTCGGGCATGGCCACCACGCCGGCGTTTGGCTCGATGGTGCAGAACGGGAAGTTCTCGGCGCCAATACCGGCTTTGGTGAGTGCGTTGAACAAAGTTGATTTGCCGACGTTTGGTAAGCCGACAATGCCGCAGTTAAATCCCATGGAATGCCTCTGCTGGAACTGATAATTTGCGCGGATTATACCGGTGTATCGGTATAGGTGCGAGTAAGGGGTTGTGACCTGTTCAGGCCGTAGGCTTGAAGCTGTGCAGGCGGTTCATAGCCGCTGCAAGTTTGCCGGTGGCGGCGTCGGGCAGTACGCGCATGATTTCTGCGGTGACGGCATTGAGTTCTTCGGTTTCTTTTTTACCGAGACGGCCGAGCACGTAGCCGGTTACCTTGCGGCTGTCGCCGGGATGGCCAATGCCAATACGAAGGCGCTGGAAGTCTTTGGTACCCAGATGTGCGATCGCATCGCGCAACCCGTTGTGGCCGCCATGGCCGCCGCCTTTCTTAAGCTTGGCTGTGCCGGGGGCGATATCGAGTTCGTCGTGGGCAATCAGGATGTTTTCAGGCGCGATCTTGAAGAAATCCGCGAGTGCCTTGATGGCCAGGCCGCTGCGGTTCATGAACGTGCTGGGGTTGAGCAGATGCAGGTCCAGGCCCTGCCAATGGATGCGAGCGTAAAGCCCGTGGTACTTCTTTTCGGGGCGGAGCGTCTGACCCGCATCGCGGGCCAGCGCTTCGACGAACAGGGCGCCGGCATTGTGGCGGGTATTCTCGTAGTCGGCACCGGGATTACCCAAGCCAACCACCATGACAATATCCTGTGCCATATGCCAGTCCCTCCGGAGTAATTACTCCTCGCCGCCTTCCTCGGCTTCTTCAGCGTCTTCCGCGTCATCAGCCTTGGCGCCTTTCGGCTTCTGGATAGACACAACAGCCTGGTCGTGCTCAGAATCGTGCTGCAGAGCCGGAATGCGAACGCCTTCTGGCAGTTTCAGGTCGCTCAGGTGAACAACTTGATCCAATTCCACGTCGGTCAGATCGATCTCGATGAACTCTGGCAGGTCCTTAGGCAGACACGCTACTTCAACTTCGGTCAGCAGACGGAAGGCTACGCCACCGAAAGTCTTGATCGCAGGAGCGGTGTCTTCGTTCACGAGGTGAACAGGAACCTGAACAGTGATCTCGTGGTTCTTGTCTACACGCATGAAGTCAGCGTGGATCAGGCGCAGCTTGTACGCGTGACGCTGCAGATCCTTCAGGATAACGCTTTCTTTTTTGCCGTCCAGATCGATGGTCAGGATCTGAGAGAAGAAAGATTCGTTTTCCAGAGCTTTTTTCAGCTCGTTTTCCCAGATAGAAATGGAAACGGCTTCTTTGCCTTCGCCATAGATGATTGCTGGGATTTTCTTTTCCTCACGACGCAGGCGGCGGCTCGCACCTCTCCCCTGATCGTCACGAGGAAATGCTTCAATAACAAATTCCTGGGACATGATATGTACCTCAATCGTCATCTGAACAGCCCGCGACCAGGCATTTGAACAGATGATGTTTTTTGAATAGCCCGAGAGTTATTTCTCCGGCTGACTAAAAGAGTCGGGAGCCTAGTTAGGCTCCCGACTCTGATACGGCTTCAGCGTTATTTAACTGATTGAGTGAGCGCTGTATTCCGGAGGTTCCGAATTACATGTTCTCAAACAGAGCGCTGATAGATTCTTCGTTGCTGACCCGGCGAATAGATTCTGCCAGCAGGCCAGCCATACTGAGGACGCGGATTTTATCACAATTCTTCGCTTTGTCACTCAGCGGGATCGTGTCGCAGACAACCAGTTCGTCCAGCTCAGATCCGTTAATGTTCTCAATGGCAGGGCCAGACAATACCGGGTGAGTAATGTAGGCAACAACCTTTGAAGCGCCGCGGTTTTTCAGGGCTTCAGCGGCCTTGCACAGGGTGCCGGCGGTATCCACGATGTCGTCCACCAGAATGCAGGTCTTGTCGGCTACATCACCGATGATGTGCATAACCTGAGAAACGTTGGCTTTCGGGCGACGTTTGTCGATGATGGCCAGGTCGGCATCATCCATGCGCTTGGCAACGGCACGGGCTCGCACAACACCGCCAACGTCGGGGGATACCACAACAAAGTTTTCGAAACGCTGCTTCTCGATGTCTTCCATCATCACCGGTGTGGCGTAGATGTTGTCCACCGGAATGTCGAAGAAGCCTTGAATCTGGTCAGCGTGCAGGTCAAGCGTCAGTACACGATCCACGCCGATGCTGGAGATCATGTCGGCAACGACTTTGGCGCTGATAGCAACACGCGTAGAGCGAACGCGACGATCCTGGCGCGCATACCCGTAATAAGGGACAACTGCCGTGATTCGTGATGCAGAGGCGCGACGCAGGGCGTCAGCCATCACGATCAGTTCCATCAGGTTGTCGTTGGTTGGGTAGCAGGTGGGCTGAATGATGAATACATCATGGCCACGTACATTCTCATTGATCTCAACGGTGGTTTCACCATCGCTGAAGCGGCCAACTGTGGCTTCGCCCATGGGAATGTGGAGTTTCTTTGCGATTGCTTTGGCAAGCTCAGGATTGGCGTTGCCAGCGAAGATCATCAGTTTTGACACGAAGGCATCCTTCTCGGTATCGGCGTTTGATTCAGAAGAAGCGGGAGAAAGGTGGCTGGGGTGGCAGGATTCGAACCTGCGCATGACGGGATCAAAACCCGTTGCCTTACCACTTGGCGACACCCCAGTATCGTGCTTTTTTGGCATCATCTTAGCTCTGTTAGCTTTGTGTGAAGCGGTGAAATGTTCACCCCTTTAGCTACGAACCCCTTGATGCCGGAGGGTTTGCTTTCCCAGATGATCCGCGCTGCGGATTCTGTAGGGAAACGTCCAAAAATGCAAGCCCCGGTTCCGGTTAATCTTGCAGGTCCGAATTGTGCAAGCCATTCCAGGCTTCGGTCAACCTCAGGATACAGTTCACGAACTACATCCTCGCAGTCATTTCGGTACCTCGAGGCGTCTCCCTCAAAAGCGGGGCGTATTTTCATTTTTGGGGTGTCTCTTGTCAACCCTTTTTCTGAAAAAATCTTTCCGGTGTTGATTTCGCAATTTGGTTTTAGCACCAGAAACCAGTCCTGGGGCGGGTTTGCGGGCGTCAGGATTTCTCCCACGCCTTCGCCGACCGCTGCTTTGCCGCGAACAAAAACGGGCACGTCGGCACCCAAGGTCAGGCCAATTTGGGCTAGCTCGTCTTCACTCAGGTTCAAGTTCCAAAGATAGTTCAAACCGAGCAGAGTGGTAGCGGCATTGGAGCTGCCGCCGCCTAATCCGCCGCCCATGGGCAAATGTTTGTTCAGATTGATGCTGATTCCCGGTAAGGCATCCGGACTGCGGGCGGCCAGAGCCTTGGCCGCCCGGATGATGAGATTCTGATCATCGGGCACGCTGGCTATGGAGTTTTCAAGGCGCACCCCGGGCTGTTCCGGGGTTAACGTGAAGGTCAGTTCGTCGCCGTAGTCCAGAAACTGAAACAGGGTTTGGAGTTCGTGATAACCGTCCGGGCGTTGGCCGGTGATGTGCAAAAACAGGTTCAGCTTTGCCGGCGAGGGCAGGGTGATGCGGGTGGTCACTGGGTTAGTCCTCGCGTTGCCATTGACTAATAACGACACGGACTCGTTTATCGTCTTTCAAGGCCGTTATTCGTGCCGGCAGTTCGGGCAGGCTGTCCACGAACGAGTGCCATCGATCGTAGCGGATCTCCCAGCCATTCTGTTCGAGAATGGCCAGCTTGTTGCGTTCATCAAACAACAGGCGGAAGTCTCCGTCGGGTGCGGGCAGGCCTTTGATCCACCACGTCAGGTTATCGATGGGCAGTTGCCAGCCTGTGGCCGCCTTGATCAGCTTTTCCGGCTCCGAGGACTGATAGCTGTCGCCGTTGGGCATGGTCAGATGAATGTAGCCCGGTACGCCTTTTAATTGGGTGCTACCCATACCAAGAAATGACGACGACAACGCCAGTTCGTAGACCTCGTCGCGTTGCTGCCAGCGATTGATCACCGCTGTGCCGCTGTCGGAGGGTTGTTTGACGGCCAGTTTGCCCGACAGCAACCAGTGGTTGAATCTGGTGAGCTTGTCCGAGCGAGCCGCCCATTCTGCGGGTGGCTGCTCCGTCATGCCCTCGGGCAAGGGTTCCAGCTGTATGGTGGTACAGCCCGTTATTGAAATAAGCAGGGCTAGCAGGGGGAGTGTTCTGCGAATCATTCTTCGCTCCCTTCGTTGGTCAGGCGCTCGATGGTTTCGAGAAGGATCTCGTGATCAGGGTCGTTATCCAGACCTTCTTCCCAGACAATCCGGGCTTGCTCCTCTTCGCCGATGCTCCACAGGGCTTCGCCGTAATGGGCCGATACTTCCGGGTCTGGGTAGGCGCCCCAAGCTTCTGACAGGTAATCCAGCGCTTCCATTGTGCGGCCTTGCTTGAATAACACCCACCCCATACTGTCCAGAATGGCAGGGTTGTCCGGGTCGAGAGCAAGGGCGCGCTCGATGTAGCCCTGAGCTTCCTGAAGGCGATCGGTTCGTTCGGTCAATATGTAACCGAGCGCGTTCAGGGTAATAGAGCTGGCCGGCTCAATGTCCAGAATGGCTTTGAGGTCTTGTTCTGCCGCACTTGTTTCGCCCTTGGCGTCGAGCAGCATGGCCCGCGCGTATCGGGCCTCAACGTTTTCCGGGTGCTGCTCAAGGGCTGCATTGGTGGCGGCCAGGGCTTTTGCCTTCTCGTTTTGATCAATCAACAGATTGATTTCCAGTAGCCAGAACTGCTCGGCTTGTTCGGGGTTGTTGGCCCGAAGGGCGTGCAGGTGGCTGATGGCCTCGCTCAGCTCCCCTGATTGTGCTTTCAGCTCACTGGCCCGTGACAGGGATGGGAAGTAGTAGTTGCCATCTTCCACGCTTTGATAGTGGTTGATAGCCAGCTCGAGGTTTCCGGCTTCCTCCTCAATTCGGCCCAGATAATACTTGGCTTCATTGGTGTGGTGGCCTTGCTCAGCAAGCGCGGTAAGCTCGGCGCGCGCGATGGCAGGCTGTTGGTTTTCCAGTGCAACCAAAGCGTGTGACAGCTTAAGCCCGGGCACGTCGGGGTGGCGTTCAACCAAGCGTTGAAACTCGTCCTGTGCGGCTTGCAGCTTCTGTTCGTTAATCAGGATGCGGCCGTACAGCGTGCCCATTTGGCGATTGTCCGGGAATCGCCGGGTATGGGTCGTGAGGTAGTTCAGCGCCGTTTTTGTCTGGCCGGTTTGGTAAAGCAGATCACCCTTTAGTGTAATGGCGGGCTGAAAATTCGGATGCCCGCCAAGCAGTGTTTCCAGCCGGTCAAGGCCATCCTGGGGAGCGCCGGTTACCTTCATCAGCAGAGCGATGCCGTACTCGAGATCCGGGGTGTTCGGGTGGCGCTCCGCCAGGCGCAAGTACAGCGCCAGGAGTTCCTGTTGTTGTGCCGGAGGAAGTTGTGTGGCCATGGCAGCGAGGCTGTCAAAGTCAGCGTCTTCGCCTTGGTTCATGATCTCTTCCATGTGATACAGGGCGGTTTCCAGGTTCTGTCGTTTGACCGCTTGAATGGCAGCCACGCGGTGAGCCTGAATATTATCGGGCGATTTTTCGAGCCACAGGTTAGCCAGCTGTTGTTGGGCGTTGTCGGCATTGAGTGTTTGAGCGATGCGCATGGCCCGTTCGATCACGCCATCATCTTTAGACGATTTTGCGGCCTGAAGATAGTTGACCAGGGTGACGTCGTAGCGGCCTCGTTGCGCTGCGATTTCCGCTGACAGGAGTTGATAAAGCACCTCGGGCTCGAAGTCGGCGTATTCGATGTCGGTTTGTTCAGGTGCGGGGGTAGTAGCGGGCTCGGGGGCCGGTGGTTGTGAGGATGACCCTGAAAAGCTGGAACAGCCGGATAAAGTGGCGAAGGTAATTCCCAGCAGGCAGGTGGCCAGGTATGGTGCGTTTCTTTGCATGCAACGTCCTGTGAGCTCGAGGCTGTGTTTCAGAATGACCGTTATTTGCCTGATAAAATTGAGGCAGATCGGATCGTGGTCAAGGCCGAGCGCCTATAATGGCATAAGCGCTTGAAGTTGCCCAACATGTCCGCAGTTGCCGAAGCGGGGGCGTTTTGAGGTGGCAGGTGCAGCCGGGCGCCGGTAGAATGAGGCAGCTTATCTTCCATTGGATTAGGGTGTTTCGAACTCACCATGGCATTGCTGACACTGGGAATAAATCACCGCACTGCGCCCGTGGAGATCCGCGAGCGAGTGGCGTTCACACCGGAGCGGATGGCCGAGGCCTTTGCCGAGCTGCGGGTGGCGACGGGTGCCAGTGAAGCCGGCATCCTGTCTACGTGTAACCGCACCGAACTCTATCTGGCAGGCGATGATGACTGTGCGCCGGCAGTATTGCGTTGGCTGGCCGGGTTCCACGACCTGGACGCGGCGGATCTGGAAAACGTGATCTACGTGCACCGGGATTCCGATGCGGTTCGGCACATGATGCGAGTGGCAGCAGGCCTTGATTCCATGGTGTTGGGAGAGCCACAGATTCTGGGCCAGCTTA
Organism: Marinobacter litoralis; assembly: GCF_016427555.1. Taxonomy (GTDB): domain Bacteria; phylum Pseudomonadota; class Gammaproteobacteria; order Pseudomonadales; family Oleiphilaceae; genus Marinobacter; species Marinobacter litoralis_A. Next base: position 124,000 of record NZ_JAELVS010000004.1, on the reverse strand, counting down.
AAGATGCTTACGCCTTGGCCCGCGAGCACAACGCCACCGGTACCTTCCTTTCCCGTTTGTTCGAACACACGTTTTCCGTTGCCAAGCGTGTACGTACTGAAACCGCGATCGGTGAAAACCCGGTGTCGGTTGCGTACGCATCGGTGAGTATGGCGCATCAGATTTTTTCGGATATGTCCCGTAATAAGGCACTGCTGATCGGGGCCGGTAAAACCATCGAACTGGTGTCCCGGCATTTGGCCGATGCCGGTGTGAAAGATTTTCTGGTCGCCAACCGAACCCTGGAGCGGGCGCAGGCATTGGCGGGATTGCACGGCGGTAAGGGCATTGTGCTTTCGGAGATTCCGGAGTATCTGGCCGACGTTGATATCGTGATCTCCTCAACGGCCAGTCCGCTGCCGATTCTTGGCAAAGGCGCGGTAGAGCGTGCTTTGAAAAAACGTAAACATCGCCCCTATTTCATGGTGGATATTGCGGTACCCCGTGATATTGAGCCAGAAGTCGGGGGCCTGGCGGATGTCTACTTATACACCGTTGATGATCTACGCCAGGTTATCGAAGAAAACGTTCGCTCACGGGAGGGTGCCGCCCGTGAAGCCGAGAATCTGATCGCCAGCGGTGTGCAGGATTTTCTTGACCAGCTCCGCGCCCTGGATGCGGTTTCTACCTTGAAGGTGTTCCGGTCACGGGCGGAAATGCTCCGCGATGCGGAAACCGAGAAAGCACTCAGAGCGCTGCGCAACGGCACCGATCCTGAAACCGCGCTCCGCAGTCTGGCGCGGGGCCTTACCAATAAACTTCTGCACCAACCATCCACGCAAGTGCGTAAAGCCATGGCCGAGGGGCGTACCGAAGTTGCGGACTTCCTGCGTGAGCTTTATCAGCTTGAAGCGTTGGATGCTGACGAGCACACCACCACGGAAAAACTATGAAGCCATCGATTAAATCCCGCCTTGAACAGTTAGTTGAGCGGTTCGAGGAGGTGAGTGCGCTGTTAAGCGATGCGTCAGTGATTGCCGACCAGAATAAGTTTCGTGATCTGTCTAAAGAATACGCAGAGATTGAGCCGGTAGTGAAATGCTTTCAGGCGTGGCAGCAGTCTCTGGATGATGTTTCTGAAGCGAAAGAGTTGGCTAAAGACGGCGATGCCGATATGCGCGCCATGGCCGAAGAAGAGTTGGCCGATGCCCAATCCCGCAGCGAAGAGCTGGACGCGGAACTGCAGCGGTTGATGTTGCCGAAAGACCCGAACGACACCAAGAACGTGTTTCTGGAAGTGCGTGCCGGCACCGGTGGTGACGAAGCGGCTATTTTTGCCGGTGACTTGTTCCGCATGTATTCCCGATACGCCGAAAAGCGCCGCTGGCAGGTTGAAATTCTGAACGAGAACGAAGGCGAACACGGCGGCTATAAAGAAGTGATCGCCCGTTTGTCGGGTGAGGGTGTATACGGTGCCCTTAAATTCGAGTCCGGCGCACACCGGGTTCAGCGGGTGCCGGAAACCGAATCCCAGGGCCGTATTCATACCTCGGCGTGTACAGTGGCCGTCATTCCCGAAGCAGACGAAGCGGAAGCCGTTGATATCAACAAAGGCGATTTGCGCGTTGATACCTTCCGGGCTTCCGGTGCCGGTGGGCAGCACGTAAACAAAACCGACTCCGCCATTCGGATCACCCACCTCCCGACAGGGTTGGTGGTGGAGTGTCAGGAAGAGCGCTCACAGCACAAGAACCGCGCCAAAGCCATGAGCCTGTTGGCCTCACGCCTGCAGAATGCCGAGCTGGAAAAGCAACAGCAAAGCATGGCCGAAACCCGGAAGAGTCTGGTGGGCAGTGGTGATCGCTCCGAACGCATCCGCACCTACAATTTCCCGCAAGGCCGAGTGACCGATCACCGCATCAACCTCACGTTGTATAAGCTGGATGAAGTGGTCGGTGGCGATCTGGATGCAGTGGTGGTTCCACTGCAGCAGGAGCATCAGGCGGAATTGCTGGCCGAACTGTCGCAGGATCAATAAGCCCTTGTTGACCTGTGAAGCGCTCATTAAAGAAGCGGTAACCAGAATCGGTGGCGATTCACCCAAACTGGATGCCGAACTGCTGCTGAGCCACGTCAGCGGCCTGAGCCGCACCAGTTTTCGGGCCTGGCCCGAGCGAGAAGTCACGGCTGAACAGGCTGAACAGTTCTTCTTGCTTGTCGCCGAACGGGTGGAAGGCAAACCCATTGCATACCTGCTCGGCCAGCAGGAATTCTGGTCGCTGCCTTTGAAGGTGTCTGCGTCTACCTTGATACCTCGCCCCGATACCGAGTGCCTGGTAGAAACCGCCTTATCAATAGCGTTGCCCGAAGCGGCGAAGGTGCTGGATTTGGGCACCGGCACCGGTGCCATCGCCTTGGCACTCGCCAGCGAAAAGCCCGCTTGGCAGATAACCGCTACCGACCGCATCGCCGAAGCGGTCGAACTGGCCCGCGAGAACAGCCGGAACCTGAACCTGCCTATTACGGTAATTCAAAGCCATTGGTTTGACGACATCCCGGCCGGCGCCTTCGATTTACTCATCTCCAACCCGCCCTATATTCCGGCCAGCGACCGTCATCTGCGCGAGGGCGATGTTCGCTTCGAACCCGCATCGGCACTGGTGTCAGGCGACGATGGGCTGGATGACATTCGCTTGCTGGTCATCCAAGGGCTGGCGTGGTTGAACGGCGATGGTTGGATGATGCTGGAACATGGCTACGACCAAGGTGAGGCGGTTCGGGAGTTGTTTGCCTGTGCCGGTTGGCGCAACATAGAAACCCGCAAAGATTACGGCGGCAACGACCGCATGACTCTGGCCCGCAAGCCAGCCAGCGATTAACTGCGAGACCCCCTATGCTCAGCGATGACGAACTGCTCCGCTACAGCCGCCAGATTCTGATCCCCCAATTTGACATAGCCGGTCAGCAAAAGCTGAAAGAGGCCCGGGTAATGATTCTGGGCTCCGGCGGCTTGGGTTGCCCGGTTGCGTTGTATCTGGGGTCGGCTGGCGTGGGGCATTTAACGCTGGTGGATGACGATCAGATCGAATTGGCTAATCTTCAGCGCCAAATCGGTTTCCAGCAAAGCTGGCTTGGCGACTCCAAAGCCGAGCGTCTCGCCGAACGTGTTCGCGCGATTAACCCTGAAATTACGGTGGAAGCGGTTAATCGCCGGGTTGACGGTGATGACCTTGCGCAGTTGGTGGCGGATGCCACCTTGGTGTTGGACTGCACCGATAACTTCAACACCCGTTTCGCTCTTAATCGTGCCTCCGTTGCCGCTGGTGTTCCATTGGTGTCCGGTGCGGCGATTCGGGGGGAAGGGCAGATATCCGTATACGACCCTCAAAACCCTGAAAGCCCGTGCTACCACTGTTTGTACGAAGAGCAGGGTAACGAGGATCTGACCTGCTCGGAAGCGGGTGTTATCGCACCCTTGGTAGGCATGATTGGTTCGGCTCAGGCGATGGAGGCGATAAAGGTTATCGCGCAAATCGGTACTCCCCTTGTGGGCCGATTGCTTATTCTGGACGCTTGGCAGATGCAGTGGCGAGAAATGAAGCTATTGAAAGATCCTGACTGCCCCGTATGTTCGGTCTAACTCCAAAGTAGGGCAGGGTTGGGGCGGCTCTCCAAAAATGTGCGGAGCCATGGATGGCGGAGCAGAAGCGTCACATGGACGTGCCGAAGGAGCGGTTTTTGGAGAGCCGCCCCAACCCTGACCGGTGATATCGTCGCTGCAAGAACGCAAGCTCAGTCCTTCAACGCCTGAAACCGGGCAATAGCCTCCTTCCGGCTTTCTTTCAAATCCACGATAGGCCGTGGATAACCTTTCGGAATAACCCCGCCTTTCGACGGATCGTGAATTCGTTTGTTATCCAATTTTGCCAGTTCGGGCACCCAGTTGCGGATGAACTCGCCTTTCGGGTCAAAACGTTCGCTCTGGGTGACCGGGTTGAACACTCGAAAGTAGGGTACCGAGTCTGTGCCTGTGGACGCACTCCATTGCCAGCCGCCGTTGTTCGAAGCCAGAAATCCGTCCACCAGATTCTGCATAAACCAGGCTTCGCCCAAGCGCCAATCGATGAACAGGTTTTTGGATAGGAACATCGCGGTGATCATCCGCAGGCGATTGTGCATCCAGCCGGTGGTTTTTAGCTGACGCATGGCCGCATCCACAATCGGAATGCCGGTGCGGCCTTCTTTCCAGGCTTCAAAATGCTCGCCCGGGTCGTTCCACTTCAGCGCTTCTGTTTCCGGCTTGAAGGCGCGGTGCATGCTCAACCGGGGGTAGTGGTACAGAATATTGATGTAGAAATCGCGCCAGGCGATTTCGTTGATCCAGGTTTCTATGCCCTCGCCGGTATTGCCGGTTTGTTGGGCTGCGATCAAGCACTGCCGGCCTGATAAAACACCGTTAGCCAGATAGGGCGACAACAGGCTGGTGCCATCCAGCGCAGGGAAATCACGGGTGTCTTTGTAGTTGGCGGCGCGCTCTGTGAGAAACTCTTCCAGTGCATCGTGGGCGGCGTCTTCGCCGGTTTCCACCAGAGGCTCCGGGGCATTCTCGAACGGGGCGGGTAGAGTGTCGGTTTGTTCCGGTTTGATTTCTGATCCCACGGCAGAGGGCACTGGATAAAGTGTGGGGCGGGTTTCTTCAATCCACACACGCCAACGGCGGGAAAACGGGGTGAAAACGGAGTAGGGCTCGTCTTTCTGGGTGAGAATCTGCCCCACCGGCGCCACGGTTTGATCCCGGTATTTTTTAACTGTTATGTCCAGCTCTGATAGCCGGTCCCGAACCTGCTTGTCGCGCTTGCGCTCATTGAAACCGTATTCCTCATTGAAATGCAGGCGGCTTATGTTGTGCTGCCGGCAATGCTCTTCCAGCAGGTCTGCGCACTCGTCAAAGGTGTCTGCGTGAAGGAAATTAAGCGCAATCCCGAGCTTGGCCAGTTGCTTCGACAGGGCGTTGGCATGTTCCAGTACAAACTGGACACGCGCCGCCGACCAGTCGTGTTGGTGCCATTGTTCCGGAGTCACGACAAAGCACGCCTGCACGGAACCGCCGCTCTTGCAGGCGGCGGTCAACGCCGCGTTGTCGGCGATTCTCAGGTCGTTTCGGAACCAAACCAGTTCAGCCATGAGCAGGTTTTCCTCGTGCTGTGGAATAAGGGTAATTACAGGCGAAAAATCATTAACTTATATATTCGCTGACATTGCCTGATTGGATTATAGTTAAACAATAATCCCTGCTAGGAAAAAGGAGTTTTTTCCACGGTATGACAGAGCAATTTGAAAACCAGCGCGATGGTGTCTGGGCGCATCCCTATCAGCTAATGTCTGGCCAGACCCAGCAGCATCAGCTTGGTCATACCCGGTTGTGGATCACGCTGTTGGATCTGGAGTGGCAGGTTCGGGAGCAATCCACGAAGCAAGGTACAGACCCGGAAAACTGGTACGAATCGACGGGTCATACCCTGCCGTCGGCCGATGTGAAGGTGCAGCGCTTCGTGCGCACACAGGACGACGGCGTGCTCTGCTTTGTGCCGGCAATGGCGGACTTGCCGACGGTTATTCGGCCCTTCGAGCCCCTGACCATTCCCGCCGGTGCCCGATGTGTGCTGTACGTGGGTACGACACTGTGGATGAAAGTCTGTGTGGGCGAAGCCCGAACCGAGCTGGCGGAGTTTCCGCTGGCACCGCCGTCGATGACCTGGCTCGGTCGAAACACCCGCGAAGGCGAGTTGTGCTATGCCTCGTCCACCTATGGTCGTCTGGCGCTGGAGGCCGTGCCCAAGCGCCCCTGGCGTGCGGTAACACCGGTAACCATTATCAATGAGCGGGAGAAACCTTTGTTGCTGGAGCGGTTCAGCTTGCCGACTCCTCTACTGGCTATTTATCGGAACGAGCGGGGACAACTCTGGACCTCGGGTGTCACGGTGAAATGCGAAACTGATATGAGTTCGGCCAGTTTGCACCTTGATCACGCGGTGATCCCGGAAGCGGGCAAGTGCGAAGCCATAGCCCCGGCGCGGGAAAAACTCGCCCGGGGCCGTCGATTAGTGCGGGCCGTTGACAATATCTTTGGCTGATCGCCAAAACAGGAGTAGTGTTTTGTTTGATTCGATACAGCAAACAATCGCCGAAATCGGCAATGGCATCGCATGGGGGCAGTGGTTTTCCGCAGGGTTCCTGGTATTGCTGGGGGTTGTGCTAGCCACCTTGTTCGCCCGCAGTGTCGGGCGGTTGGTGGGAGAGCGGGTTTCTCGCCACCATCAGGTGATGATACGCCGCTTGTGCTTCTATCTGGTTTTCATGCTGTTTGCGGTGGCGGCGCTGCGCGAAGCTGGCTTTTCCTTGGAAGTCGTTTTGGGCGCTGCCGGCATCCTGACGGTGGCCATCGGTTTTGCCTCGCAAACGTCGGCGTCGAATATCATCAGCGGTTTGTTTCTGGTGATGGAGCGGCCGTTCGAGATTGGTGATGCGATCGAAGTGGATGGAACCACCGGAGAAGTCGTGGCCATCGACCTGCTAAGCGTGAAGTTGCGCACCCCTGATAACCTGTACGTGCGAATTCCTAATGAAACTTTGATTAAAACACGGGTGGTGAACCGTTCGCGTTTCCCCATCCGGCGCATTGACCTGACGCTGGGGATTGCCTACGCAGAAGATGTGGAGCGCGTCAGCGAGTTGCTGCTGGAACTTGCGAAAGATAACGCCGCCTGTCTGGAAGAGCCTAAAGCGTTCGTGCAAGTGACCGGCTTTGGTGCCTCTTCTGTGGATTTACAGTTTTCCTTTTGGGTGCCCAAAGACCGATTCCTTGAAGGTCGCAGCAGCATGATGGTTGCCGTAAAGAAAATGCTCGACGGCCAAGGCATCGAAATTCCGTTTCCACATACCAGCATTTATGCGGGTAGTCATTCAGAGCCATTCCGGGTGCAACTGTTAGCGCCGGAACAACAAAAAGAGAAGGGTCTCCCGGATGTCGATCAAAACGACTGAAGAAGTGATAAGCACGCCGCCTACCTCAACCGAAAATAGAATAGGTCTGGGCTGGCGCGAATGGGTGGGGCTGCCAGAGCTGGGCATTGGCCGGATGAAAGCCAAGGTCGATTCCGGAGCGCGCACTTCTTGCCTGCATACTTTCCGCACAGAGCCCTATACTGAAAATGGGGAACGCCGCGTGAAGTTCTGGGTGCACCCTGTCCAGAACGATATGCAGGAGGTCATCGAGTGCGATGCCAAAGTGCTGGACGAGCGCACGGTGACAGATTCCGGCGGCCACAAAGAACTGCGGCTGGTGATTGAAACCACGGTCACTGTGGGCGATGAAAGCTGGCCCATTGAAATGACATTGACCAACCGGGATACCATGCGATTCCGGATGCTGTTGGGGCGCACCGCCATGTCGGGCCGCGCCGTTGTGTACCCTGAAGCTTCTTATCTTGCCGGCGAACCGGCACCAAGGAACTGATCATGAAAATTGCGATTATGTCGCGCAATCGTCACCTGTATTCCACTCGGCGTTTGATGGAAGAAGGCATCAATCGCGGCCATGAAGTGAAAGTTATCGATTGCTTGCATTGCTCGATGAACATCACCTCTGCAGACCCGAAGATCCATTATCACGAAGAAGTGCTAGAGGATTTCGACGTGGTGATTCCGCGGATCGGCGCCTCGGTTACTTTCTATGGTACCGCTGTGTTGCGGCAGTTTGAAATGATGGGCGTGTTTCCCTTGAATGAATCGGTGGCGATTACCCGCTCCCGGGATAAATTGCGTTCGCTGCAGCTATTGGCCCGTAAAGGCGTGGGTATGCCGGTAACCGGTTTCGCCAACAAACCGGATAACGTGCCGGAACTGCTGAAAATGGTGGGCGGCGCGCCGGTGGTGATCAAGTTACTCCAAGGTACCCAAGGTATCGGCGTGGTGCTGGCGGAAACCCGCAAAGCGGCCGAGAGTGTGATCGAGGCCTTTATGGGCCTGAAGGCCGACATTCTGGTGCAGGAATTCATCAAAGAAGCCGGCGGTGCGGATATTCGCTGTTTCGTGATTGGCGACAAAGTGATTGCGGCGATGAAACGCCAGGGTGCCGAGGGCGAGTTCCGCTCTAACCTGCATCGTGGTGGCACCGCCTCGTTGGTGCGCATTACCCCGGAAGAGCGGCGCACCGCCGTGACGGCGGCAAAAGCCATGGGCCTGAACGTGGCCGGTGTGGACTTGCTGCGCTCCAGCCGCGGGCCGCTGGTGATGGAAGTGAACTCGTCGCCGGGATTGGAAGGTATCGAGAATGCCACCGGTAAGAATGTGGCGGGCATGATCATTAACTGGACCGAGAAAAACTATAAGCCCTGGAAAACCAAAACCAAGGGCCGAGGATAACAGCGTATGGCGAGAGCCCCGTTTGAAATTGCCGGTGTGCAGATCAAGCCCGGAACCCGTGAAACCGTCGAAGTGCCGGTGGCGAAACTATACACCCACACCCCGCTGCACATACCGGTTGAGGTAGTGCACGGCCGTCGGGATGGCCCGGTATTGATGGTGTGCGGTGCCATTCACGGTGACGAAATTAACGGCGTGGAAATCATCCGCCGGGTACTGAAAAACTCGGCTCTGCGCCATTTGCGGGGCACCTTGGTGGCGGTGCCCATCGTGAACATCTTCGGGTTTGTTCAGCGTACCCGGTATCTGCCGGACCGGCGTGATCTGAACCGGTGTTTTCCGGGCTCGGAATCCGGTTCGTTAGGTGGGCGGATTGCCTACTTGCTGCGCACCATGATCATGGCGAAGGTCACCCATATCATCGACTTGCACACGGGGGCCATCCATCGCTTTAACCTGCCGCAAATCCGCGCCGAACTGAAAAACCCCGAAACCACGCGCATGGCCGAAGCCTTCGGTGCGCCAATCATTATCAATGCGGGCCTGCGGGATGGCAGCTTGCGCGCTTACGCCGATTCGTTGGACATACCGGTAATCACCTTTGAAGGGGGGGAAGCTCTGCGTTTTGATGATGTGGTGATTGCCAGCGGCGTAAAAGGCATCATACGCGTGATGCGGGAACTGGAAATGGTGCCAGCCAAGAAAGGCCCGAAAGCACCGAAGAAGCGCTCGGAAACCGCCGCAAATTCCCAGTGGGTAAGAGCCGACCTGGATGGCATCATGCGCCCGGTGGCGCGCCTTGGGCAGCGTGTTCGCAAAGGACAGAAGCTTGCCATGGTGGCAGATCCCTTCGGTGAAACGGAGGTGGCGATTACCTCGCCATGTTCGGGCATTGTCATTTGTGTGAACAACTTGCCCCTGGTGAATGAAGGGGAAGCGATTTACCACATCGCCCGGTTTGATGAGCTGGGCGAGGCTGAAAAAGCCATGGACCACTTCCGCAGTTCCTACGAAAGCGAAGTGCCGGAAGATGTGGCCGTGCCGGTTCACCCGTGGGACGACCTGCAGAAATAAGCTGTGGAGAGATTATGATCTGGCATCAGAATATCATTGAGCTGCCGCCTTACCCGCGGGGCTTCAATCTGGTTACCGAAGAGATTCTCGCTCGGGCACCGGAAATGACCAACTGCGAAGTCGGCCTGCTGAACCTTTTCATCCAGCATACTTCGGCATCCTTGGCGATCAATGAAAACGCCGACCCGGATGTTCGGGGCGATCTGGAACGCCACTTCAATGTGATGGTGCCCGAACACGCCGATTATTACGAACACACACTGGAAGGGCCAGACGACACCACCTCCCACATCAAGAATGTGATCATCGGGCCATCACTGACCATTCCCATCACCCACGGCAAATTGGCGCTGGGTATGTGGCAGGGGATTTACCTGTGCGAACACCGGAATCATGCGGGTGGGAGAAAGATTGTGGCGACGCTGCAGGGGCGCTGGTGATGTAGAAAGAGGCGGAAGTTAGGGCGCTTGGCACCGGAAAAGTGCCGGGCCAAGCGCAGGCAGGCTAATGCTCAGTCATCCAGATGCTTCCCAAGCATGGCGTGGTAAAGCTCCCTGTCTCCAATAGCCCCTGTGATTTGTCCGCCTTCTTCAACCAGCAGGCTGTGGCCGGTGAAGTAGCGGATTTCCACGGCATCGCGCAGCGGTGTATTCGGTGCAATGCGGGTTGGCTGCTTGGCTAAACTCTCGATGGCTTGGCCCTCTTGCCAGGATTGAGTCTGGAAGGTTTGGCCATTGCTGGTAACCACCGCTTTCTCCGCCAATTCGGGCGTGTGCAGCCAGATGTCGTAGCGCTTGTTCAGGCAACGATTGCCTTGGGCATCTTCCTGAATTTCGCCAATTGGCAGGGCCAGCGAGCGGGCCGCCAGCACGTTGAGTGGGTTGGTGCTGGCCACAAAGCTTTTGACGTAATCGTTTTCAGGGTGCAGCACGATGGATTCCGGCTTGCCGTGCTGCACGATCTGGCCATCTTTCATGATGGCGATGTGCGAGCCCAGCTTTAGCGCTTCGTCCAGATCGTGGCTGACGAACACGATGGTTTTCTGCAATTCTTCCTGCAAACTCAGCAGTTCATCCTGCAACTGATGACGAATCAGCGGGTCCAATGCGGAGAAGGGCTCGTCCATCAGCAGGATTTCCGATTCTGTGGCCAATGCCCGGGCCAAGCCAACGCGCTGGCGCATGCCGCCAGACAGTTCATCCGGGCGACACTTGGCCCAAGCCGTAAGGCCGACCAACTCCAGTTGGCGCGCCACTTTTTTTCGGCGCTTGGCTTTGCTCATGCCTTGCAGCTCCAGGCCCAGAGCCACGTTGTCTTCAACGCTCAGCCAGGGCATCAATGCAAAGCTCTGGAACACCATGGAAATGCGGCGGGTGCGGATATCGCGCTGCACTTTCTCACTGGCTTGGGTGAAGTCCACCATTTCGCCGTCGTGTTCAATGCGAATGGCACCACTGGTGACTTCGTTCAGGCCGTTGATACAACGCAACAGGCTGGATTTGCCGGAACCGGACAGCCCCATCAATACGCAGATTTCGCCTTTCTTTACCGTCAGGTTGGCGTTCTGTACGCCTACCACCAAGCCGGTTTTGTCGCGGATTTCAGCACGGTCGAGCCCCTGTTCAATCAGCGGTAGCGCTTGCTTGGGCTGTTTGCCGAAAACAACGTTAACGTTCTCGAATTCGATCATTGTGAGGGCTCTCCAGCATTGCGTTGGCGGAAGAAACGGTCCATCCAGATGGCCAGCAGTACAATGGCCAGGCCGGCCTCGAAACCTTTACCAATATCGACAGTGTTCAGTGCCCGGACTACTGGCACACCCAGGCCATCAGCGCCAACCAGCGCGGCGATAACCACCATCGACAACGACAGCATGATGCATTGGGTAATCCCGGCCCCGATGGAGCTCATGGCGGCGGGCAGTTCCACTTTGAACAGCAGCTGTCGCTTGGTGCAGCCGAATGCTTTGCCGGCTTCGAGCAGTTCTGTCGGCACCTGGGAAATGCCCAGATAGGTCAGTCGCACTGGAGCCGCAATGGCGAAGATGACGGTGGAGATAACGCCGGGTACCACGCCCAGGCCAAACAGGGTCAGGGTAGGGATCAGGTATACAAACGGTGGAATGGTTTGCATAAGATCCAGTACGGGCTGCAGAAATTTGTACAGCCACTGGCTGTGGGCGGCGTAAATACCCAGGGGAATGCCGATCACGATGCACAGCAGGGTGGCGTATAGCACCAATGACAAGGTGGCCATGGTGTCTTCCCAATAGCCGATGTTCCAGATCAGCAGAAAGCTGGCGGCGGTAAATAGTGTGAGGCCCCAGCGGCGATGGCGCAGGTGGGCGGCCACGGTGAATAGCAATACGAGGGCAGCGGGCGGTATCCATAGCAGGGCGTCGGTCAGCCCGTGAATCATGCTTTGCAAGCCTTCGGATACAGCGTCGAAAAAGCCGCTGAAATTGATGACTAGAAAATCAACAACGTCTTCCATGAAGTCGCCGAAAGGCAGTTGATGCTCAGTTATCCAGTTCATGGTTTTCTGTCTTTTTGGGTGCGGGCAATGCCAGCACGGGATGTGAATGGTATCGGAACTTCAGATCAAGCGCCCCGGGCATCAGCTCGGGGCGTACTTGTATAAGCCGCGGTGGTGTTGGTTTAACACCCCGGGAGCTTTACTGCTTGAGGTAGGCTTTTACCGCAGGCAGTGCGTCTTCACCGTTCAGAGTGGTAACGCCGTCCAGCCAGCTGGTCAGCACGTCCGGGTTGTTGGACAACCAGGCGTTGGCGGCTTCACGCGGGTCTTCGCCGTCGTTCAGGATGGCGCCCATTACTTCGTTCTCCATGTCCAGAGAGAACTTCAGGTTGGTCAGCAGCTTGCCTACGTTCGGGCATTCGTTCAGATAGTTTTTGCGAACGTTGGTGCGAACCGTGGCGCCCCCGTAGTTGGGGCCGAAGAAGTCGTCACCGCCGTCTAGGTACGCCAGATCGTGGTTGGCGTTCATCGGGTGCGGTTCCCACGCCAGGAAAACCACCCACTGGTTGCGGCGAATGGAACGGCTGACTTGCGACAGCATGCCGGCTTCGCTGGATTCAACCACACGGAAGTCACCCAGGCCGAAGGCATTCTGATCCACCATTTCCTGAATCAGGCGGTTGCCATCGTTGCCGGGTTCAATGCCGTAGATGCGTTCGTTGAACTCATCCGCGTGCTTGGCAATGTCAGCAAAGCTGGTTACACCTGCGTCGTACACAAACTGAGGTACGGCTAAGGTGTATTTCGCGCCTTCCAGGTTGGTGATGACGTTTTCAACGTCGCCGCTTTCCAGATACGGGCGCACATCGCCTTCCATGGTGGGCATCCAGTTGCCTAGGAATACGTCGATGTCTTTGTTTTTCAGTGAGCGGTAGGTCACCGGAACCGACAGCACCTTGGCGCTGGGCTCGTAACCCATGCCTTCCAGCACTTCGGAGGCGAGTGCGGTGGTGGCGGTGATGTCTGTCCAGCCAACGTCGGCGAAACGAACGGCTTTACATTCGGCGTTCGGGGCTGCTGCAGCAGCTCCGCTCATTGCAAGGCCAGCACAGGCCAGCATGATCTTTTTCATAGTCGTTCTCCTTTCTTGGTTTCTTGTCACGTCGTTATCGTTGTGTGTTCTTCCAGTCGGGGTGTTCCCAGACGGGGGCTGACGAAGGGGCAAGCAATTCACGGCCCAGAATGTGGTCGGCGCATTTCTCGGCCAGCATGATAGTGGGCGCGTTCAGGTTACCGCTGACCACGCTCGGCATGATGGAGGCATCCACCACGCGCAGGTTGCTCACGCCGTACACCCGGGCTTCTTCATCAACAACGGCCATGGGGTCGTCGGCTGCGCCCATTTTGCAGGTGCAGGACGGGTGGTATGCGCTGTCAGCGTATTCCCGAACAAACGCGTCGATGTCTTTGTCGGTAGTGGCGCTGGCACCCGGGCGAAGTTCTTCGCCGCGGAACGGGTCGAAGGCCGACTGGGCGAAAATCTCACGAGTCAGCTTAATGCTCTGACGCATTTCCCAGCGGTCCCTTTCGGTGCTGAGCAGCTTCGGATCGATGATCGGGTGGTCGGTCGGGTTGGCGGATTTCAACTTCAGGAAACCGCGACTGGTTGGGCGCATGGGGCCAACGTGAGCTTGATAGCCGTGGCATTCAGCGTCTTTCCGGCCGTGATCGATCACCTGAGAGGGCAGGAAGTGGTACTGAATGTCCGGGTGCTGTACGCCCGCTTCGGAGCGAATAAAGCCGCCGGCTTCCAGATGTGCGGTGCGGCAGGCGCCCCAATCGTGGTTCAGGAACCACTTCACGCCGGCAATGGTTTTGCCCGGCTGGGTGGTGTACTTGTACAGCGTGACCGGCTGGGTGGACTTGTGCTGCACGTAGATTTCCAGGTGATCCTGCAGGTTTTTACCAACACCGGGGCGGTCGGCCACAACCGGAATGTTGTGTTCGTTCAATTCGTCTGCGGCACCGATGCCTGAGAGCATCAACAGTTGCGGCGAGTTGATCGCCCCGCCGCTGACGATGACTTCTTTGCGAGCGGCTACACGAATGGTTTTACCATCCTGCACGTATTCAACGCCCACGGCCTTTTCGCCCTCAAAGAGAATGCGGGTGGTCATGGCGCCGGTTTCAGCCGTCAGGTTCGGCCGGTTCAGCGCGGGCCGCAAGTAGGCCTGGGCCGCGCTCCAGCGTTTGCCTTTGCGAATGGTCATGTCCATTTCGCCAAAGCCTTCCTGCTGGTAACCGTTCATGTCTTCCGTGTAGGGGTAGCCGGCCTGTTGGGTGGCTTCAAGAAAAGCGCCGAACAGCGGGTTGGGTTCGTCGCCGGTATGAACGTTCAGCGGGCCGTTGCCGCCGCGGTAATCGTCGGCTCCCTTTTCCCGGCTTTCGGCTTTGCGGAAGTAGGGCAGTACGTCCTGGTAGCGCCAGCCTTTGGCGCCTTCGTCGTGCCAGCGGTCGTAGTCGTAAGCGTGGCCGCGGATGTACACCATGGCGTTCAGAGTGGAACCGCCGCCCCAGACTTTGCCGCGTGGCCAGTACAGTTTGCGGTTGTTGAGGTATTCCTGCGGCTCGGTGTGGTAGTACCAGTTGTACTTGTCGTCCATGAGGTTGTACATGAGCGCCGCAGGCATGTGGATCTTCCAGGTGTCGTCGCGGCGGCCCGCTTCCAGCACCAACACCCGGTGCTCACCGCTTTCGCTCAACCGGTTGGCCAGCACGCAGCCGGCAGAGCCGGTGCCCACAACCACGTAGTCAAATTCATTATCAAACTTCAAAGCTGTCTCCTTCATACGGATGCGGGCTAGTTGCCCGCAGCGATACTCGTGGGAATGACGGGGTCAGAACGGGGCCTCAAGCGGAGCCATACCGACGTAGACGGATTTGGTCTGGGTGTAATGGGCGAGGGTTTCGCGACCGTTCTCGCGGCCCAGACCAGAGAGTTTGTAGCCGCCCACGGGCATTTCGGCGGGTGAGGCACCAAAGCTGTTGATCCAGCAGATGCCGGCCTCCAGCTGATGAATCACGCGGTGGGCGCGGGTGGTGTCGGTGGTAAACACTGCGGCGGCCAAGCCGTAGTCGGTGTCGTTGGCGCGTTTGATCACTTCTTCTTCGGTATCAAACGGCAGCACCGACATCACCGGGCCAAAGATTTCTTCCTGCACGATGGTCATGTCGTCGGTGCAGTCGGCAAACACGGTGGGTGCCACGAAATACCCGTCTTCGCAACCGGCGGGTTGCAGCTCTGTGCCGCCTGTTAACAGCCGTGCGCCTTGCGCTTTGCCGCTTTCAATGTACTTCATCACCAGATCCCGATGCTTGGCGCTGATCAGGGCGCCAAAGTTGGTGTCCGGGTGCTCCGGGTCGCCGGGGATGATGTTGTTCTCGGTGCGCTTTACCAGTTCATCGAGGAAGGCGTTGTAAATGGAACGCTGAACGAACACCCGGGTGCCGTTGGTGCACACTTCGCCCTGGGTGTAGAAGTTGCCAATCATGGCGGCGGAGACGGCTTGCTCGAGATCGGTATCTTCGAAAACCACCAGCGGGGATTTACCGCCCAGTTCCATGGTGACGGACTTCAGCGACGAGGCAGAGTCGGCCATGACCGTGCGACCGGTTTTCGCTTCGCCAGTGAACGAGACTTTTGCGATAGCCGGGTCGGCGGTCAGCATCTGACCCACGCGATGGTCGCCCTGAATCACGTTGAACACGCCTGCGGGCACGCCGGCTTCGATATAGATTTCGGCGAGTTTGATGGCGCCCAGCGGCGTTTCTTCTGACGGCTTGAAAATCATGCTGTTGCCACACGCCAGCGCAGGTGCGGATTTCCAGCAGGCGATTTGTAGCGGGTAGTTCCAGGCCCCGATGCCGGCGCAGATGCCCAACGGTTCGCGGCGGGTGTAGAAAAAGTCCGGCCCCAGGTGCTGGCTTTCGCCGGTGATGCTGGAGGCTTGGCCTGCGAAGTATTCCACCGAATCGGCACCGGTTACTACGTCTACTACGCTGGCTTCCTGCCAGGGCTTGCCGGTATCCAGTACCTCGATTTTCGCCAGTGCATCGTTGCGCTCGCGCAGGATATTGGCGGCGCGGTTAAGAATGCGCCCGCGCTCCAGACCGCTCATCGCGGACCAGGCGTTAAAACCTACCCGAGCGCTCTCAACGGCGGCTTTCATCACGGATTCGTCGGCTTGTTCCACCTGATAGATCACTTTGCCGGTTGCCGGGTTCACGACATCAAACCGTTCACCGCTTTGGTTGGCCATGGGTTGGCCGTTAATAAACGATTGATAAATGGGCAGCGTCATCAGGAAGCTCCGTTATTTGCTTGAATGGCTTGGTCGATATAGGTTTTGCACAGAGTGACGGCTTGCGAGGGCTCAATGCGGCCTTCACTCATGGCCGCTCGTAGCCAGAAGCCGTCAATCAGAGCGGCGATGGTTTGAGCGGTGCTGCGCACTTGGGGCTCTGGCATCAGCTCACGCAAATAGAACATCAGGTTGGACAGCAGGCGACGTTCGTTCACGCGCTGTAAGCGCATGAGGTCCGGGCTGTGCATGGCTTGGGTCCAGAACGCCAGCCAGGTTTTGGAGGACTGGGCGTGGGTCTGAACGCCGGAGAAGTTGGCATCGACAATGGCCATCAACCGTTCCCGGGGTGTATTGGGCCGATCGGCCATCAGTTTCGACACGTCTTGCTGCAGTGAAGACAGCAAGTGCCGCATGGTGGCTTCGAGCAACCCCTGCTTGCCGCCAAAATAGTGGCTGACAATGCCCACCGATAAGCCGGCAAGCGCAGCGATTTTCCCCACCGTTGCGCCCTGAAACCCATGCTCTTCAATTACTTTCAGCGTTGCATCGATGAGTTGCTGACGCCGAATTGTTTCTACTCCGATTCTTGCCATGAGCTCCCGGCTCCACTCGCTCTGAATACGTGTTCAATTTTTTGAATGGGCGTTCAATTTCGATAAGCGTAATGGTTTGAAGACTAAATATCAAATCGCCTATGCAATCGGTTTTTTGGCTGATCTGGCTCGGTAACAGGGCTGTAGCGGTGTTTCGGGGCGTGTTAATTGTTTAGAAGGCGAATGAATCGGCTGGAAAAGTGCGTGATTGGCGGTGTTGGTGGGTTTCGACCCAATTCGCTCTAGGTGTGTGTGGGTTTCCACCCAAAATGCTCTTTGGGTTTCTTTATTGGATTCTTAAATTGTTGTTTTTACTTATCTTGTTCTTATTGGCTCGATGTTTGCTTTTCGTTGAATCAAGGGGTCGATCGCGGCCTCGTCTGCACCGAACTAACAAAACGCATCGGGAGCCTTTTTATGAAACTTCAGACCATCGTGGCGGCAGCGTTCGCCTCATCTGTATTTGCTGCAACACCGGCTGTTGCACAAGACCGCGCCGGTTGGCCGGACAGCTTCACCGTCGGTACTGCCAGTCAGGGTGGCACCTACTTCGCCTACGGTTCTGGCTGGGCAAACTTTGTGGCCGAAAACCTGGGTGTGTCTGGTGGTGCTGAAATCACCGGCGGTCCGGTTCAGAACATGGCGCTGGTGCACACCGGTGACCTGAAGTTCGGTTTGACCACCATGGGCCCCGCCCGTGAATCCCGCGACGGCGAAAGCCCGCTGGCGCCGGGTATGAAAATGGATAACGTCTGCGCCATGTTCCCGATGTACGAGACCCCGTTCTCCATCACCGCACTGAGCAGCACGGGTATTGAAACGATTTCCGACATTCCGGATGGCGCGACTATCGGGTTTGGCCCGGCCGGTTCCACGTCAGACACCTACTTCCCGCGCATGATGGAAGCCCTCGGGGTTAACTTTAAGCGCCGTAACGGGAGCTGGTCGGATCTGGGTGGCCAGTTGCAGGATGGTTTGATTGATGTGGTTGCGTTTGCCGCCGGCATTCCAATCCCTGCGGTTAGCCAGCTGGAGGTTCAGACCGATGTAAATATCATTGGCATGAACGATGAAGAAGCCAAGAAGATTGTTGATCAGTTCCCGGTTTCCGAGTTTGTGATTCCGGCCAGTACTTACCAGTCACTGGACGAGCCTTCGCGCGTTGTGTCTATGTGGAACTTCGCCATGGTGAACTGCGATATGCCGGAAAGCTTTGTGTATGAAATCACCAAGCTGACCATGGAAAACAACGAGAAAATGGTGTCGATCCACAAAGCGGCGCGCTTCTCTGTTCCTGAAAACTACAGCAAGAACACGGTGCTGCCTTGGCACCCGGGCGCTGCTCGTTGGTTTAACGAAAACGGTTACACCATCGAAGCCGACGCCATCAAGTAATGCGGCTTGAGCCCCGGAGCGCTTTGCCGCCTCCGGGGCTTGGTTGTTTCTGAAAATACGCCTTGTTCATAGGCAGGACCAATCATGACCAAAGAACATTTTCCCGCTGATGGTGAGAAGCCGTTGGCTGAGAACCTGACGATTAACGACGATCACCTGCTCGCGCACGATGTTGACGAAGAGCCTGTAGAGGCGAACCGCCGCTTGTTTACCGGGCTGCTGCTCAAGTTCGTGATCATGCTGGCCATTGCCTATTCCGTGTTCCATTTGTACACGTTGAACGTGGCACCCATGGAAACCTGGTCGTTCCGGATTGTGCACGTTGCCGGCGCCCTGGTGATGGGGTTTATCTTGTTTGCCGGTGCCCGTTTTGTTTCCTCCGAAGAGGGTGCTGCACGGCATAAATGGACATCGTGGATCAGTGCGGTTGCTTTGATTCCGGCGTTTTATGCGCTGTACCAAACCTATGCTTTCGATAGCTTGCTGAAGGCTGGCGCTTTCCGGGTTCCGGCTGAACTGGAAACCTGGCATTTTGGCTGGCCGTTGTTGGCAGCCTCGGGCATCGGTATTGTGATGAGCTGGTTCCACCAGCGTGATCGTGCCCGTTTCAGTGTGCCCGACCTTGTGTTGGTGGTGTGCTCGATCGCCGTCGCCGCCTACCTGCTGGTGGTGTTCAACACCTCCATGCGTATGACCACGGGTACGGCTTTTGCGCCGGTGGGTATTTCGTTCGCGGCGATTGCCGGTACCGCGTTGATCATGGAGCTGACTCGCCGGGTGGCGGGTATGGCGCTGGTCGTGATCGGGCTGGTGTTTCTTGCCTACGTGTTTGTCGGCCCGTATCTGCCGGGGTTCCTGGGGTATCCGGGGCTGTCGGTTCAGCGTTTCTTCAGTCAGGTGTATACCGATGCCGGTATCTTGGGGCCGACCACGGCGGTGTCGTCCACGTACATCATTCTGTTTATCATCTTTGCCGCGTTCCTGCAGGCCTCCAAGGTGGGTGACTACTTTGTGAATTTTGCCTTTGCAGCGGCGGGCCGCTCCCGTGGTGGCCCTGCCAAGGTGGCGATTTTTGCTTCTGGCCTGATGGGCATGATCAACGGCACCAGTGCCGGTAACGTGGTATCTACCGGCTCGTTGACCATTCCGTTGATGAAACGGGTGGGTTACAGCAAAGAATCTGCAGGTGCGGTTGAAGCGGCTGCCTCTACCGGTGGGCAGATCATGCCGCCGATCATGGGTGCCGGCGCCTTTATCATGGCGGAAATCACCGGTATTCCTTACACCGACATTGCCATTGCGGCGATTATTCCTGCGATTCTGTATTTCGCCTCTGTGTTCTTCATGGTGGATTTCGAAGCCAAGAAGCTGGGCATGCGTGGTATGCGCAGTGATGAGCTGCCGAACCTGAAAGTTCTGGTGCGCCAGGTCTACTTGTTCGCACCGATCATCATTTTGATTGTGGCGTTGTTCCAGGGCTATTCGGTGATTCGTGCCGGCACCTTGGCGACGGTTTCGGCCGCGGTTGTGAGCTGGATTTCACCCAACAAAATGGGCATCCGTTCAATTTTACGGGCTTTTGAAATCGCGGCTTATATGTCGATCCAGATCATTGTGGTGTGTGCGGCCGCCGGTGTTATTGTCGGCGTGATCTCGCTGACCGGTGTGGGTGCGCGCTTCTCGGTGCTGTTGCTGGATGTGGCGGCTCACAGCAATCTGCTGGCGCTGGTGTTTGCGATGTTCATCTCCATTTTGCTGGGCATGGGCATGCCAACCACAGCGGCTTATGCCGTCGCCGCTTCGGTGGTGGCTCCGGGCCTGGTGCAGTTGGGTATTGAACCGCTGACCGCACACTTCTTTGTGTTCTACTTTGCCGTGGTATCGGCGATTACACCGCCGGTCGCTTTGGCGTCCTACGCTGCGGCAGGTATTTCCGGTGCCAATGCCATGTCTACCTCAGTGGCATCGTTCCGCATCGGTATCGCCGCGTTCATCGTGCCGTTCATGTTCTTCTACAACGGTGCCTTGTTGATGGAAGCCGAATGGGTTGAGATTGCCCGGGCCTTGATTACCGCAGTGTTCGGTGTGTACCTGTTGTCCGCCGGTGTGCTGGGCTGGTTCGCCAAATCGGCGGCTCCGGTTTTGGTGCGCTTGCTGCTGGTTGCGGCCGCTTTGCTGACCATCGAAGGCGGTATGTGGACCGACTTGGCGGGTATCGGGTTGGCGGTGATTGCCTTCCTGATTCAGCGTAAGCGTGCGCCAGGACTGGCCGCGGCCTGACGTGATTAAGTCAGAGCAGGGCAACGGGCAGGGCCGCCGGTTGTCCTGCCGGGTTCCGGACGTTAGTCTAGAGGCTTTTCCGGAACCCGACCCCATGTTTTATCGGATCAGCGTTGTTGTCGTTCTGACTGCCACCCTGTTGTTGTCTTGGGTGCTCGGCGGTTGGTTCGGCTATCGTCAGCTTGAGAACGATAGTCATCAGGAAGCATTCCGCTACCGGCAGTTGGTTGCCAACGAACTGAACCGTTATATCCCTGTTCCCGCGTTGATCGCGGAACATCCTTTGCTGGCTGAAGCCCTCGAACGCCCTGATGATCCTGTTACCTTGCTCAAAGCCAATGAGCAAATGCAGCGCATGGCGACAATCGTGGGCGGCTCCGACATCTACTTGATGGATTTGACCGGTCTTGCGATTGCCGCCAACAACTTTGGCCAGCCCGACAGTTTTGTGGGGAGCAACTATTCTTACCGGCCTTACTTTTACGATGCTCTGAACACCGGTGGGTCGGTGGTGTACTTTGCGTTGGGGACTATGTCGCTGGAGCGCGGCTTGTACTTTTCCCACCCGGTGCGGAGTCAACGGGGTGAGGTGTTAGGTGTGGTTGCCGTCAAGGTGTTGGTGCATGAGCTGGAATCCCATTGGCAACGCCCGGACATTAAACACCAAGCCGAAATGGTGGTGTTGGATGGCGACGGCATCAGTTTTCTGGCCAGTAACCAAAAGTGGCTGTACCGGGATTTTTCAGCCACAGGCGATGCCGCCGGCAACCCCAAAATACGTCAGCGCTATCCCCAGCGGGATCTGAAGCCGCTCGATTTCCGTTTGCAGGATGGCCCATGGGTGTTGTCGGAGCAGGCAACCCGCATGCGAATAAAAGACGGCAACTCGGAGCATAGCTATCTGGCGTTGGATGCCGGGTTGCCACGGTTGGATTGGCGGCTGGTGGTGATTGCAGACACGCGTTCGGTATTTTGGAACCGGGTTGGTTTTCTGGTGGGCGGCGGCGCGATATTTCTCGCGGGCTTTCTGACCTGGCTGTATCTGCGTGAACGGCAAAGACGCGAGCGGGAACTGGCGGCCCGGGGCGAGCAACTGGAGCGCCGGGTTGCCCAGCGCACCGTGGATCTAAAACGCTCGAATGATCAATTGCTTGCGGAAATCCACGAGCGGGAACGCGCCCAAACGGAGTTGCGTGAAACCCAGCAAGAACTCATACAGGCCGCCAAGCTGGCGGTGCTTGGGCAAATGTCGGCGGGCCTGAACCATGAAATCAATCAGCCGTTAACGGCGATTCAGGCCTACGCCCGCAACAGCCGCAAGTTTCTGGAGCGCGGTGCCGGTGACATGGTAGACGCCAACCTGCAGGAAATCGTGACCTTGTGCGACAAAATGGCGGAGTTGATTCGCCAGTTCAAAGTGTTTGCACGTAAATCCGAAGGTCCGCCCTCGTTGGTGGACCTGCGGCTACCGGTAGACGCGGCCTTGAAAATCATCACCGCGCAAAGCAGTAGCGACGGCATTAATATCAGCTGGTTGCGGCCGGAAGCCCCTACCATGTGTCATGGGGACTTGATCCGGGTTGAGCAGGTGATGGTGAACCTGATGGCCAACGCGGTTCAGGCCGTGGAAGGGCAGGCCGAGCCGGAGATTCAGGTAGAGATTGTGGCAGACGGTGACTATTGGTGCTGCGTGGTGTCCGATAACGGCCACGGTTTGCCTAGTAACACTGAGCAGGTGTTCGAACCCTTCTTCACCACTCGCTCGGTGAAGCAAGGTTTGGGCTTGGGATTATCGATTTCGAAGCAGATTGTAGAGTCGCTCGGCGGTAGGCTCTCTGGACAGAACCGGGCAGATGGCCCGGGTGCCGAGTTTGTTCTGAAACTGAAACAGCGTAGGGCAGAAGAATGACCGCACCGGTAGTGATCTTTGTGGATGATGATCCCGATATTCGGATGGTGATGGAGCAGACGCTGGCGCTGGAAGATCTGCCAGTGGCCTGTTTTGCCGATGGGGAATCCGCACTCGAACAGGTGGGGCCCGAGTACGAAGGTATCGTGCTAAGCGACTACAACATGCCGGGCATGAACGGTCTGGAGTTGTTGCAGGCCGTGCGAACCATTGATGAAGACATCCCCGTGATACTGTTGACCGGCCAGGGCGATATCAGTACCGCGGTGTCGGCCATGCAGCAGGGTGCCTATGATTTCATCGAGAAGCCGTTTGATCACGAGGAACTGATCGAGCTTCTGAAACATGCGCTGGAAAAACGCCATCTGGCGATGGAAAACCGCCGTTTGAAAGCGCAGTTGCGGCAACTGGCCAAGCCAGGGCCCAGAATTTTGGGGGACTCCCCAACCATGCAGCGGGTGATGGCAACGGTTGAGCCGATTCTTGATATTTCCGCGAACATTTTGCTGCACGGCGAAACGGGGTCGGGTAAAGATGCGCTGGCGCGTTACATTCACGAGAGCAGCCCCCGCAGCGCCCACAACTTTGTTGCGATCAACTGCGGCGCGGTGCCCGAAAACCTGATCGAGAGTGAATTGTTCGGTCACGAAGTGGGGGCTTTTACCGGTGCGGATAAGCGCCGTATCGGAAAGGTGGAATACGCGCACCAGGGCACGCTGTTTCTGGATGAAGTGGAAAGCATGCCCATGCCGTTGCAGGTCAAGCTGCTGCGGGTGCTGGAAGAGCAGAAAGTAGAGCGTTTGGGCAGTAACCAGGTACTGGATGTGGATGTACGCATCATTGCCGCCACCAAGGCCGATCTGAAAAAGCTGAGCGATGACGGTGAGTTCCGGCCGGATCTGTATTACCGCCTGAACGTGGTGAAAGTGGATATTCCGCCACTGCGGGATCGTAAAGACGACATTCCCACCTTGTTCCATCACTTCGCGCTGATTGCGGCCGCCCGTTACGACCGCGAAAGTGTGCCGCTGGATGCCCGGCAAGCCGCCCGGCTGATGCAGCATTCCTGGCCCGGCAACGTCAGGGAGCTTCGAAATCTGGCGGAGCGTTATGTGTTGTTGGGGCCTGCGGCCCTGGAAGACAACGACAGTGCCGACAACCGGCATTTATCCGGTAGGCAAACGCTGTCAGAAATGATGGACGGGTTCGAGCGGGCGGCCATTGTGAGTGCGCTCAATGCCTGTCAGGGCAGTATTAAAGACACCATGGTGGCACTCGGCATTGCCCGAAAAACGCTGTACGACAAGATGAAAAAACACGGTCTGGATAAGGCTGAGTTCAAAGACTGAGCCAGTGCGGGAATGTCACCCGCACCGACTCCATGACAGTGACGATTTAAGGCGCGATTTTCTTTTTGAGCGCCTTGGTCACCGGCCGTGGCAAGCTTGGCAGCGAACGCAGCAGCCACGGCAAGACCTTCCGTTTCACACCGTTCAGTGACTCCGGCACGATGGCCTCGATCAGGTGCGGGCCGGGGTTGTTCTGCGCGTATTCCATGGCTTTCAACAGCTCTTCGGTGGTGTGTACCCGAATGCCGTGCACGCCCATACTTTGCGCCAGCTGGGCAAAGTGGGTCACGGGGCCACTGATATCCAGCTGAGACTTGGCTTTGTCGCCCGCCTCTTCGGCGCCCACCCGCTCCAGCTCGACGTTCAGAATCGAATAAGAGGCGTTGTTGAAGATAATCGAGGTGACGTTGAGTTGCTCGCGCGCCATGGTCCACAAGGCTTGAATGGTGTACATGGCGGTGCCGTCACCGATCAATGCGTAGACCGGGCGGTCCGGGCAGGCGATGGCGGCACCGGTTGCACTGGGCAAACCCTGGCCGATGGCGCCACCGGTCAGGGTGATGATGTCGTGCCGGGGGGCGCCGGCGGTCATGGCATTGAGCATCAAGCCGGAGGTGATGGCTTCATCCACGATGATGCTGTTTTCCGGCATCATGTGGCCGAGCGCCTTACAGACTTTCTCGGCGGTCAGTTTGCCGCGCGGCCGAGAGGGACGGGCAGGCTGCTGCAGTTCCGGTTCAGCTTTGCTGGCCCCCAGCGCTTCCGCCAGCTTATTCAGACTGGTGAGTGCGTCTTGTTCGGGTGTCGATAAGGTGTAGAGCGTGCAGTGTTCCGGCACCAGATCACTGGCTTTGCCGGGGTAGGCAAAGAACGACACCGGTGGCTTGGCATCCACCACAATCAGATTGTCGTATTCGGATAATTGCAGGGTAGCCAGTTCTGCGAGATAGGCGATTCGTTCAACCGGCGGCAGGCCTGCGCCTCGTTCAATGCGCGTCGGAAAGGTTTCCGCGAACAGCTTTACGCCATTGTGGGCGGCAATCTTTGCCGCAGTCATCAGGCTGGGTTCACGAAGTGCCCGGCCGCCCAGCAGCAGCGCGGTTTTCTTGTCGCTGCGGATCGCGTCCGCAACGGTTTGAACCGTGGCATCGTCGGCACCGATGAGTTCGGGCTCTGGGAGAGGTGCGCAGGGTACGCCGCCTTCGCCCCAGGAAACGTCAGCGGGCAATATTAAGGTAGCCACCTGGCCGGGCAGGCCTTTGGCAGCCGCAATGGCTTCGGCGGCATCCTGGCACAGTTGTTCGGTGGTTTGAGAGGTGCGAACGAAACCGGGTGAGACGTTCCGCGCGACGGTTTCGATGTCTGACTGCAGTTGCGCGTTGTATTTCACATGGTAGGTGGCGTGGTCACCCACAATGTTGACGATCGGCACCTTGCCTTTTCGGGCGTTGTGTAGATTCGCCAAGCCGTTGCCCAAGCCGCAGCCCAAGTGCAGCAGGGTGGCCGCGGGTTTATCGGCCATCCGGGCGTAGCCATCGGCAGCTCCGGTGGCGACACCTTCAAACAGGGCCAGTACCGCACGCATTTTTGGCTCATTATCCAGAGCAGCGACAAAATGCATTTCGCTGGTGCCGGGGTTGCTGAAGCAAACCTCGATTCCGGCATCTACCAGAGTTTTCATCAAAGCCTGAGCGCCGTTAGGCATCGAACTTCTCCTGATCAATCTTCTTATTGGTGTTGTAACAGTCTCAATTAACCCGCTGCCAAGATGGAGCGGGCCGCCGCCCGGGCTGTCATGATACAGCCTGGTAGAAATGTTCCTTCAAGAGAGCGCTTGCCGTTGGCCCCGCCGCCGCCAAACCCTGCTGCTTCCCCCACACAGTAAAGACCGGGGATTGGCTGGTCGTCGCCATCCAGAACTCGGCTTTGAAGATCCGTACGCAGTCCGCCGAGACTTTTCCGTGTGGTTAATTGCATGTGAATGGCGATAAATGGCCCAGCGCCGGGTTTCTGCAAGGGCGCGGGTTTGCAGGTTCGAAGCCGGTCCGGGCCCCATTGCCTTGCGTGTTGGATCAACCGGATCTGTGGGTCGTTATTCAGCTGGTTGCCTTTATGGAAATTGGCGTCGAACGCGTCGGCAGTGGCTTTCAGTGTGGCGGGATCGATATCCACCGAGCAGGTCAGCCGGTTCATTTTGTCGGCCAGTTCTTCCAGGGTGTCGGCCACCAAAAAGTGCGGGCTTTCGTGTTCCATCTGCTTCACCAGTGGCTTATTGCCAAGCAGCAGCTCTTTCAGGAACAGCGGGAATTGTTTCTCTCGGATACGGGCGTTGTGCTCGGCGCCCGATATGGCGAATTCTTTCAGGGCAATGCGCCGGTTCAGCAGGTGCCAGGTCCAGGGTTTTTCCTGAGCCGCCACTTGTTGGCACAGCCAGTGCGTATCAAAACCGGTAACCAGAGGCTCCGGGCCGATGCGCTCGCCCCGGTGGTTCAGCCACAGGGCTGATTTACAGGGAATGGTGGAAAGCCCGTGGCCTTCAAAGTGCGGGTAGGGGTGGGGAAAGCCTGCGGCGTAGTTCCACATCTCGCCCGCATGGCTGATCTTTGCGCCCAGGTTGTCTTCGGTCCAGTGATGCAGCTTGCCATCGGCAAACGGGTGGGCGCCATTGAGCATCTGGCTGGGTTGCGGGCGATCGGAAGGCCAGTTGGCGCGGCATTCTGAATGGCTACCGTTAATGCCGCCCATGGCGAGAACCACCGCGGGCGCGCTGAAGCGAACTTCTTCTCCGGTCTCCTCGTTGATGGCAACGGCTCCGGACACCTTTCCACCCTCATGATCCAAGCCTGTAATCCTGTGTTGATGCAGCACCGTCAGGCGGTTACCGGAATTGGCCCGATGCATGGCCTCAATCATTTTTCGTGTGAGCTCGCGTGATGTGCCCCAAACAATGTGGTAGCGGGGCACGGTGTTGCCATCGGCCAGTCGCCCACGTTCAACCCAGTTCACCGCAGGCATGAATTTCAGCCCTTCGCTCAGCAACCAGTCGTACACCTCGGTGCGTGAGTTTTCCACATAGTAGCGGGCCCACTTCATCGGCCATTCGTCATCAGGATCCAGCTCGCCAAACCTTATCCAGTCGTTCAGAGCGGTTTCAGGGGAATCGGGGATTTTCAGTCGTCGTTGCAGTGGTGTATCCACCAGGGCCATACCACCAAAGGCCCACAGGGCCAGTCCGCCGAGGCGTTCGGGCGTATCGCGATCAACAAGGGTGACGGTTTTTCCGGCCCGAAGGGCCTCAAGGGCTGTAATGATACCTGCCAGGCCGCCGCCAGCGACCAGCACGTCTGATGAAAAGGTTTGGGCCATGGAGTGTCCTGTTGGCTCTGGTTGTAATAGTTATAGTGGGATGCTGCCCCTTGGTGGAGGCCAGGTCAAGACAGGACGGGTTGTCAGGGAGGGCCTAAACACAAGGCGAGAGAACTCGCCCTGTGTTTGAGCGGGTCGATCAAAGGTTGGCTTCCGCGAACTCGGCCAAGACCGATCGGGGGACACCCTGAAGATGAATGTGGCCGCCGTGCTTGAAGCCTTTGAAGCGTTCGGTCATGTAGGTCAGGCCGGAACTGAGGGGGCTTAAATACGGGGTGTCGATCTGTGCCAGGTTGCCCAGACAGATCACCTTTGACCCGTTGCCGGCCCGGGTGATGATGGTTTTGATTTGATGGGGCGTCAGGTTCTGGGATTCATCGATGATGATCAGGCTGTGCTGGAAACTGCGGCCCCGGATGTAGTTCATCGATTTGAAGTGCAGCGGCACCTTGCTGAGGATGTAATCAACGCTGGCCGACATGTTCTCGTCGTCTTCGTGCAGCGCTTCCAGGTTATCCACAATGGCACCCAGCCAGGGCTCCATTTTCTCGGCTTCGGTTCCGGGCAGGAAGCCGATGTCTTCGTCCAGCCCTTGGGTCGAGCGGGTAGCGATGATGCGTTTGTAAAGCTTGCTGGCCACGGTCATCTCGATACAAGCCGCCAGCGCCAGAATGGTTTTACCGGAGCCGGCTGAGCCGGTCAGGTTCACCAGATGGATTTCCGGGTCGAGCAGCAGGTGCAGGGCCATGGCCTGATAGATGTCTCTGGGCACCAGGCCCCAGACTTCTTCGTTCATCAGGTCGTCGTGTAGCAGATCTTTGATCACCAGTTGATCGTCGGAGACATCCACAACCTGGCCGATGAAGCCGCGCTCATCGATGACGAACTCGTTGATGTTGAGTTTCGCCAGTTCGCCTTCGCGCTTCAGTAAGTGTTCGGTAACACCGGCGCGCTGAACGGTTTCTACCTTGGCGATGTTGTCCCAGAAGGAATCGGGGAACTCGGTGTAGCCTTTGGGCAGCAGATCAATGTCATCCAGCAACTGGTCGTTGTGGTAGTCCTGAGCCTCTACTCCAAAGCCCCGCGCTTTCAGGCGCATGTTGATGTCTTTACTGACCAGGATGATGTCGTGCGATGTGTGCCGCTCTTGCAGGGCTGCCAGGGTGTTGATGATTTTGTTGTCGTTCAGGTGCTCGGGCAGTGAATGGTTGCCGTTGCGTTCGGTGCTCATGATGATGGCAAGCGTGCCCAGTGGGTCGGCTTTTTTACCGCGCAGAATGGGCACACCTTTCTCGATGTCTTTCGGGTTGGCATCACCGAGCAGCTTGTCGATATTGCGAATGGCCTGACGGCAGTCGGCCGCAACCGTTTGTTTGCCGGATTTCAGACTGTCGAGTTCCTCAAGGACTGTCATCGGGATGATGACAGCGTGTTCTTCGAAGTTCAGCAGGGCATTGGGATCGTGAATCAGGACGTTGGTATCGAGGACGTACATTTTTTTGCGAGCTTGCGGTGCTCTTGGCATAGATGCGTTACCTCTGTTGTGTCAGTCGCATTCGGCGCAGCGCTGGGACAGTTCTTTATCTGAAATCAGTTTGAGCATGTCGTAAGTGGTAATGATGCCTGTGATTTTTGAATTCCGGGTGACAAAGATACGGTGCAGGTGTTCGCTCATCATGACGTTGGCGATGTCTCGAACGGGGGTGTTCTCATCGACCGAGAATACCAGAGGGGTCATGATGTCTCTGACTTCTACCGGCACTTTGCCCATTTCCTCGAAAATCACCATGCGCAGGCGCCGGGCTTCGTCTTGCTCTTCTTCCGTCAGCTTGGGTTTGTCGTCTGAGTGAGACGCGTTCCAGCGAAACTCGGTAATGTCTTTGAGCGTGGCGATGCCGATGATTTCGCCGTTGTCGTCAGTGACAGGGCTACCGGTTATTTCGTTATCGGTAAGAAACCGGGCCAGGCGATCCATGGTCCAGTTTTGAGGGACCGCTTTGATGGTGGGGGTCATGATCTCGTGGGCGAGAATAGGCATCAGATATCAGCTCTTCCAATCGCAGTGTTTCAGATGCAGCTTAGCCGTTCCTTGGCTTGTCGTCACCCCCGTTTGATCAAGCGCTTAGGGGGTGTCAGGAACCACGGCCTCAATGTTGCCGTCGTCAGCCCATTGAATACGGTAGCCCTGATAGCGCTCTTTACGGGCTACGGCTTCGAGCGCCTGTAAGGATTTGACGGGAATATCAATAACCAGTTGGTTGACCAGCCATTCCGGCAGGGCGCCGTTAGGCTCGGTATGCTGTATCCATACCATGTGGGTGCCCTGTTCGGTGGGGGTGAACCGGTAAAGCGTGTTGGATACGTCCACACGCACGCGGCTTTTGGTTTCGGCGCGCATGCCCGGGGTGGCGTTCAGGTCCATAACGACTTCGCCGGTATCGGCGTTGCCGCGCGTACGAATACGCAACACATAATCTCTGTCGGAAACGGGCCAAGGCATATCGTTGACCGAGTACGCGTAGCGGTCATGGAAGTTGCCTTTGCCGAAGGCGAAGGATTCGGAGCAGTTGTGTACCCATTCTTTGCAGGATTCGGGATTGATCATGACGGCCATCAGATCATTGATGGGAACGTTAAGGTCAGCAACGGCTTTGAACGCCCGAAAGCCTGAGCCAGGCTGATCCATGGCGTAGATGCGAATGTTCTCCACCTGCTTTTGCAGGACCCAGTGTTCGGAGTTTTCCGGAGGCAAGGCCGGGTGGTCGGCTGCAGAAGCAGGGATGGCTAACAACAGCGTGGCGAACCCGAATAGGATGCCCATAATGCCACGGACAGGAGTGATGGTCATAAGCTACACTTTGCGGTTAATGGTCGGGAAAAGTCTACCACGGTGTGCTACCGCTGTTTGCGCCCGTAACGGGAGTTTGTGAACCAGGTAGCCTCCTGATCTTGCCCGACCTCGAATTGGCCTTATTTGACGAAAACTATGACCCAAAAAAAACTGATCGACCCGAAAGGGCGGATTGCGCCGGGGCTGTTGTCCGAGCCTGTGGATGATATTAATTACATGGATTACGACTTGCGCACGGTGATGGACAAACCGCGCTCCCGTCTGGCGCGGCAATGGCGCTTCAATCAGTTTCAATTTGTCAGTGCGATGGCGCCGGGCTGGGTGTTCGGGATGGCCATTGTTGATTTGAAGCTGGTCGGGTCCGGTTTTTTCTATCTGTTCGATTTCGAATCCGGTCAGATGTTGGAGCAATCCTTTCTTCAGCCTTTCGCACGGCACACCGAAATTGAACCTTATCCCGAGCGCGGCAGCGCCTTTTTCAGAAAGGGCGACGTGTCGTTGTCGATCAAGCCGACGGTTGGCGGCCGGAATGTGCGGGTAAGCGCGCCCGGAAACATCGAGGTTGATCTGGAACTGACTGACGACAAAGACCCGCATCGGTTGGTGTGCCCGGCGGGATACACGGGTTGGGTGTTTACTCGAAAGTCCGCAGGACTGCCGGTTGAAGGGGAAGTGCGCTGGGGCCAGAGCATTTGGCGAACGGATGACCAAAGCCGTGGTTCGATTGACTGGAGTTGCGGTTTCATGCGTCGGGAAACCGCCTGGAACTGGGCGTGTCTGGCGGGTCAGACTGACGAGGGCGTGGCTGTGGGCCTGAATCTGGCGGCGGGTGTTAACGAAACGGGCATGACGGAAAACGCCCTCTGGTTGAATGGCCAGAGGTTCGTGCTTGGAGCAGCGCAGTTCAAGTTTGATCGTTATCAACAGGATGCAAACTGGCGAGTAACCACTGAAGACGGCAGAGTGGATTTATCATTTGTGTCCGCTGGTGTGCGCAAAGAGAAGTTGAATGCGGGCATTCTGGCGTCCAACTTTCGCCAGTTTGTCGGAACCTTCGAAGGCACTGTGGCCGATGCGTCGGGCAAAAAAATCCCCGTAGCGGGACTACGGGGATTGATGGAGGACCATTTTGCCCGCTGGTAAGGCGGGCGAAGGTGCTATTGCTCCGGTAGGGTCACGTTCAGCTCCAGTACCGAGCAGCTGTCGTTCCGGTCGACTTCGACCTGCACCATGTCATCACTGATTTGCACGTACTTACGAATAACCGCAAGCAACTCTTGCTGCATCTGGGGCAGGTAATCCGGCTGCCCCCTTTGGCCGCGTTCGTGCGCTACGATGATTTGCAAACGCTCTTTGGCCACATTGGCCGAGCTTTTGCTCTTATTGTTTCTGAAGTAATCCAGGAAACTCATCCCTTAGCCCCCCTTGAACATCCGTGAAAAGAAACCTTTCTTCTGCGCGGTCATGAAGCGGTGTTCGCGCTCCTCGCCCAGAAGTCGTGCGACCGCATCGTCGTAGGCTTGTCCGGCATCACTGTCTTCTTCCAGGATGACGGGCACGCCTTGGTTGGAGGCGTTCAATACGATCTGGCTTTCCGGGATGACGCCAAGCAGAGGGATGGCCAGAATTTCTTCAACATCTTGCACGGACAGCATTTCACCGCGCTCGACACGATCCGGGTTGTAACGGGTCAGCAACAGATGTTCTTTGAGTGGGTCTTGCCCCATTTCTGCCCGGCGAGACTTGCTTTGCATGATGCCGAGAATTCGGTCGGAGTCCCGTACTGAGGACACTTCCGGATTGGTGACCACAACGGCTTCATCGGCGTAATAAAGCGCCATGAGTGCGCCGTGCTCGATACCGGCCGGGGAGTCGCAAATGATGTAATCGAAGGTTTCCGAAAGCTCGTTGATAACTTTTTCAACGCCTTCTTTCGTGAGGGCTTCTTTTTCACGGGTTTGTGACGCCGGAAGGATGTACAGCGTCTCTACGCGCTTGTCTTTGATCAGCGCCTGGTTCAGCGTGGCTTCGCCCTGAATCACGTTGACGAAATCGTACACAACCCGGCGTTCGCAGTTCATGATCAGGTCCAGGTTACGCAGACCTACGTCGAAGTCGATCACGACTGTTTTAAAGCCCCGTTTGGCAAGCCCGGTGCTGATTGAAGCGCTGGTGGTGGTTTTGCCAACGCCGCCTTTTCCTGAGGTAACGACAATGATTCTAGCCAAGATTCAATTCCTGTTCCGCGGTGGATTCGTCATGTCTTCAACGTTTGTTTGTTATAGCACTACTAGCCTTTCTCCAGTGGCGATACCACCAGCACGTCATCCTTGAGCTGGATTTGCACAGCGCTTTTCCAGCCATTGTTTTGAAGATCTTCCGGAATTTTATAGTGTCCCGCAACAGACACAAGCTCTGCTTCCAAAGACTGGCAAAAAATTCGCGCAGACTCTGCTCCGTGAATACCCGCCAGCGCCCGGCCCCGCAATGCGCCGTAAACGTGGATATTACCCGCCGCCAGTACTTCCGCACCGGCTTGCACCGGGGCAAGGATAATCAGATCACCTTCAGGCGCATGGACTTGCTGCCCGGAGCGCACAGTTTGGGTCACAATTTTGGTGGGGGCTGGCTCCGGTGCAAGTGTTGGTGCCGGGGCTTCAGTAACCGGTTCAGCTGCCTCGGCAACGGGCTCGGGTGCGGCTGCCTTTTCACGAACCGAACCACCCGGCATCACGGCCAGAGAGGCGCCCTTGGCCAGCCGCCGCTGGTTGTCGTTGGCGGCTCGTACTCCAATCACTTGAATGTTGTGACGGCGACAGGTACCGATGATCTTGAAGAAATCGATCTCGCTATCCAGCCCTTCGTACTTGTCGAGGCTGATCACCAGCGGGATGTCTTTGAAAAAGCCGGGGGCTTGGCTGATTTTGTCCCGCAGGTTCGCTTCGAATTCATGTTCATCGAAGTAATACAGTTCCAGCGCGGTTAGCGAGATGTTTGCGCTTTTTAGTTGGAAACTCTGTTTTACTTCGGGGTTAGCAGTATCGCTCATGAATGCTCGTTTCCCTGATGGGTTACTGGGTAGATTCGGCTTTGGCCCGCAACGGTTGGCTGTCAAAACGAATGCCGGACCATCCGGTGCTGATGAATTGCCGGATATTACCATGGCTGGAGCCTGTCGGGTCGCCCAGAACCTGTTGGTAATGCTGCGCGAACAGGGTAAGCGTGTCGTCCTCGTTGAGGTTGCAGTATTGGCCGAGGCCGAAAACGCGGCAAGAACCGCTGTTTTCACCAGCCTCGTTGCGGAGCGGGCCGTTGTGAAAACCAGTCGGCTGGAACTCGAAGTGCTGGTCGATCAGGGCGAGCGTGTCGTCAAAATCAGCGTGGCCGCCGCGGAGCGAGGCCAAATGAATGCGGACGGCTTCTGTGACGTTCATTATTTGTGATCCTGCTTGGGGCCGGTTTGGTATTTTTCTTTCCACTCGTCGTAAGGCATGCCGTAGATTTCTTCACGGGCCGCCGGGTCGGATAGCTCGAAGCCGCGTTCTTGGGCTTCAGCCCGATACCATTTCGACAGGCAGTTGCGGCAGAAACCGGCCAGGTTCATCAGGTCGATGTTTTGCACATCGGTGTTTTGGCGCAGATGCTCAACCAGCCGTCTGAAGGCAGCGGCTTCGATTTCAGTGCGTTCGGAGTCGGGAATAGGGTTGTTCATGGTGCCTCGCAGTTGGTTACCGGAGTGAATGTGGGGCTCCTGACATTCTCAGCATGTTGCCGTAAGATACAAGGCTGTATAAACATACAGATTTTTAACCTGAGCTCCGGATTATGTCCCAGCGCAAGATCATCCATGTAGATTGCGATTGTTTTTACGCCGCAGTTGAAATGCGGGACGACCCGACCCTGAGGGATGTTCCGCTGGCGGTCGGTGGTGACGGCGGCCGGGGTGTGGTCACCACTTGCAACTATAAAGCGCGGGCTTTTGGTGTGCGCTCGGCCATGCCCGGCAGTGAGGCTAGGCGCTTGTGCCCGGGGCTGGTGATGGTGCCGACCAATATGAGCAAGTATCGGGCGGTGTCTCAGCAAGTGATGAGCATACTGCGCGACATGACCGATCTGGTGGAGCCCCTGTCGTTGGACGAAGCTTTTCTGGATGTCTCTGAAATTACAGATCACAAAGGCAGTGCCACGCTGATGGCCCGACACCTGCGAGAGCGTGTTCGTCGGGAAACCGGCATCACCATTTCCGCAGGCGTGGCCCCGAATAAATTTCTCGCCAAGATTGCCAGCGACTGGCGCAAGCCTGATGGTCTTTTTGTGATTACACCGGATGAAGTGGATGCTTTCGTGCAGGCGTTGCCGGTCGAAAAGTTGTTCGGGGTAGGGCGGGTGACCGCGGGCAAGCTTCACGACCTGGGGGTGAACACCTGCGGTGATATGCAGGCGCTGGGCTTTGAAGTGCTGATCGAAAAGTTCGGCAAACAAGGGTATCGCTTGTTTGAAATGGCCCATGGCCGGGACGAACGGCCGGTGGTGGTGTCCCGGGTAGCCAAGTCGGTCAGTGTGGAACGCACCTTCTCGCAGGATCTGGCCGGTAAAGCGGCCTGTGAATCGGTGATGCCATCATTGGTGGCAGATTTGAATCTGCGCCTGGCACGCAAAAGTCGGGGTAAACCGATTCATAAATTGTTCGTCAAAATCCGTTACAGTGATTTTTCCACCCACACTCTGGAGCGGGTACGGGAGCAGCTTTCCGAGCCCGAAGCGGCGGATTACCAGCCGCTGCTGGACGAGCTGGTTACCCGTGAAGACAGGCCGGTCCGGCTGATGGGGGTAGGGGTGCGTTTTCGTAACGACGAAGCCCCCGTCACCCAACTGCGGTTGTTTGATTGATCAGGCGACCAGATCGGCAAACACTTGCACCGATACCCACCCCATTAACCCGCCAATCACTGCGCCGGCGGCCACATCGCTGGGGTAGTGCAAGCCAAGAACCACTCTGGACGCAGCCACAGACAGCGTAAACGGCAGTGTTGCCCAGGCCAGCGCCGGCAACATGGCGAATAGCATGGCCTGAAAGCAGGCCGCGTGCATTGTGTGTCCGGACGGGAAGCTGTAACGGTCCAGTGGCGGCGTGGCACAGCTGATGGCCGGGAATGAAATGAACGGGCGTTCCCGAATCAGCCAATGCTTAAGCGCCTTGTAAGTCAGGGTGCAGGTCAGCCCCGTCAGGGTCATCAGAATCGCCATGTTTTGGCCGTGGCTGGCGGTGAAAAAGGGGATCGCCAGAATCAGGGCGTACCAAAACCAGCCATCCCCCAGCCAACTCACCAGACGAAAGTAGCTTTTGATGGGGCGGAATCGTATGGCGCGGTTGATGGATTGGCACAAAGCGAACTCGAGTTGGTCCGCCCGCTCAAAGAACTGGGAAGCTTTGCTTGTTGTCGGCATGGCTTGAGACCTGTGTGAAAGAGTTAAACGCCAAGCGTTCGAATACGTCTATTTGTTGGTTCCAGCTGAGATCGAGGGCATCAAGGCGAGCCTTGGTGCGGACTCTTTGCAGTAGTGAGGGTTGATCGGCCAGCTTCAGAGCGTGCTGGACGAAGTTGTCGTCGTTGTGCAGCGGCGCTTTCATGCCGTTTTCGTTGTTGCGAATATGCTCCGAGGCGGCCGCGTCGTTGAATGCGATAACGCCCAGTCCGCTGGCCATGGCTTCCAGCACAACATTGCCGAAC
This sequence comes from Marinobacter litoralis, assembly GCF_016427555.1. Classification (GTDB taxonomy): domain Bacteria; phylum Pseudomonadota; class Gammaproteobacteria; order Pseudomonadales; family Oleiphilaceae; genus Marinobacter; species Marinobacter litoralis_A. The sequence continues at coordinate 88,209 of NZ_JAELVS010000004.1, read as the reverse complement.
GTGTCGGTTTTGCTCGGGAACAAAAACAGGTCACCGGAGGCATAGTGTGCAGCCAGATCATCTCCCTGTTGCAGGCCGCAGAAGATGAACTCCGGATGGCGTTCTTGCAGATTCGCTCTCATGGGGCCATCGCCGACCAGAATGAACCGGGCCGTCGGGTACAGTTTGCGGATGCGTTCAAAACAAACTACGGCCAACGGAAGATTCTTTTCCGGAGCGAGGCGACCGACATACAGAACCGCACGATCGTTGTCCTGCAGCCCCCATTGCTGTCGCAGGGATTTGCTGCGCTTTGAGGGAGAGAAACGATCGCAATCCACCCCTCGGCTCCATAGCGCGGTATTGCGGATGCCCATGTTCTGGGCTGTCGCAATGGTCTTGCGGGTAGGGACGAGGGTCTGTTGGGTACGGTTGTGAAACCATCGGCCGTAGGCGCACAGCACGCGTTCGAGCACACCCAGCCGGTAATAGCGGGAGTAGCTGTGGAAGTTGGTGTGGAATCCCGAGATGACCGGAATATTGAGCCGTTTCGCTGCCGCGACAGCGGCCCAGCCAAGAGGCCCCTGGGTAGCAACATAAATGCAGTTGGGGCGCTGGTTCTGCCACAGGGTTTCGAGACTGCTGGGACGAGTGATGCCGAACCGGAATTCGCTGTAATGGGGGATCGGCAATCCTGCGACCACCCGTTCGTGTTCAAACAGCGGACTGCAGGTGTTAGGGTCAGGTCGTCTGGATTCCCGGGGTTGTCTTGGCCGAATCACACTGACGTGGTGCCCGCGGTTCATCAGGCCCTGACAAAGGTAGCGAAGCGTGTTGGCTACACCGTTTATTTCCGGCGGAAAGGTCTCGGAAACAATGGTAATGTGTTGCCTGTGCCGGTTTGATCGCTGGGTGTCGGTCACGGTGCATCCCGCAAGTCTGTTTATCATGTGATCACTATGCAAGCGGGCCATGACAACTCTGCGACAACCTCGTGACATTCCTTTTACGCTTGTTTATCCCTTTTGTTGAAGGCCGCTAAGGAGCTTTTTATGCGTATGCGAAAACTTGGGAAAACTGACATCGACGTCAGTCTGATTTGCCTGGGTACCATGACCTGGGGAGAGCAGAACACTGAGCAAGAAGCGTTCGAGCAACTGGACTATGCGGTAGAGGCCGGCATTAACTTTATCGATACGGCTGAAATGTATCCGGTGCCTCCGAAGGCTGATACGCAGGGCTTGACCGAACAGTATCTGGGCAATTGGCTTGCCCGGCGCGGCCGTCGTGATGATCTGGTGATTGCCTCTAAAGTGGTTGGTCCGGGCCCCAGTCTGGGTTACATGCGCGGTGGGCCCAGAATGACCCGGGCGCAGATTCGCGAGGCGTGTGAAGGCAGTCTGAAACGGTTGCAAACCGATTACATCGATCTGTATCAGGTGCACTGGCCGGATCGCAACGCGAACTTCTTTGGCAAACTGGGCTACCAGCACGATCCGAACGAGGTGATGACCCCCATCGAGGAAACGCTTGGCGCACTGAATGAGTTGGTGCAAGAGGGCAAGGTGCGTCACATAGGCCTGTCGAACGAAACACCGTGGGGTGTGATGGAGTATCTGCGTCTGGCTCGCGAGAACGCTTGGCCCCGGGCGGTATCGATCCAGAACCCTTACAGTTTGTTGAACCGTTCATTCGAAGCCGGGCTTGCTGAATTCGCGCACCGGGAAAGCACAGGGTTGCTGGCGTATTCACCGCTGGCGTTTGGCATGCTGACCGGCAAGTATCTCGGGGGCAAGCGGCCAGAAAAGGCACGCTTAACTCTGTATGACCGTTTTTCGCGGTATAACGGTGAGCACGCCGCTGATGCGACCCGAGCCTATGCAGAATTAGCGCATCAGCACGGGCTGACCCCGGCCCAGATGGCTCTGGCCTGGGTGAATAGCCGTGATTTTGTCACCAGTAACATCATCGGCGCGACGACAATGGAACAATTAAAAGAAAACATCGGCTCGGCCGACATTAACCTGAGCACCGACATTGTCTCCGCAATTGACGAAATACATGGCGAGTTTACTTACCCTTGCCCGTAAAACGCCTATAAGATCAATTGGTTATATTTTTGGGATGGCCCCGGCTTCGTAAAATGGAAGCCGGGGGCGTTACAAACTGCAAAACAAACCGTCCATTTATTGACAAAAAACTGATCAATTCAGGCCGTAGCGCTGGCGCTTTTGTGTGCAAACTCACACTATTATCAAGTAGAATAGTTAGACTTTAGTGCAAAGACGGTTGCACATATTTTGAAGTTTTGAGGCACGCTATTCGTCATGATTATCCGTATCTTCCTTGTCCTGTTGGTTTTGAATTGCGCCGCTTTTGTCGTGCGCGCCGAAGCCGCAGAACCGCCCCGGTCAGAGCCGTTGCTCTTTGACCGGATGTTGGCAGAACGGGAAGAGTCCATGTCAGCGGAAGACATCTACGAGCTCCAGGAGTGGATGTCCGGTGACGAGCAGGACGATCACGACGACGCCTTGGCTGCCATTGGTTCAAGGTTGTTGAGCTGGAGCTTCAACCGGGGCCAATCCTCCCGAAAAACCTACGCATCTGATCCTGCCCGGCCTGATCACGGCATCGCGCTGCTGAATGAAGGCGCCTGCCTAAACCTTCGCTGGATGTTCTGAATCGCTCTCCTGCTGCATTGTCAGGCGCCTGCTACCGTGTGATGATCAAGGCCAAGACTCATTCCTGAATGATGAGGGTTGCGATGACAGGGCAGAACACGGTCTATTTGAATGATGCAGATGCCTGCGTTGATCAGGTGATAGCTCGGGTTGGTAAAGACATTACGTTGGGTTTGCCGTTGGGGTTGGGTAAGCCAATCCGCTTTGCCAACGCTTTGTACCAAAGATCGAAAGATGATCCCGAAATTCGCCTGCATATCGTTACCGCGCTCTCGTTACTGGCTCCCGAGGGCAGCTCATCGTTGGAGCGGCGATTTATGGAACCGTTCGTCAAGCGCCTTTATGGCGCGGTTCCGGAGTTGGTCTACGCACGGGATGTGGTGAACAACCGGCTGCCCGATAACGTAAAGGTTTCGGAGTTCTTTTTTAAAGCGGGCAGTTACCTCAAGAATCCCGGCCAGCAACGGAACTATATCTGCACCAATTACACCCATGCCGTCCGGGATCTGATGGCTCAGGGTGTCAATGTGGTCGGGCAGTTGATGGCGCCGGGAGCACCTCATGGGCAGCCCGGCAAGATGAGCTTCAGCTGCAATCCGGACCTTTCTCTCGATATTTTGCCCCTGTTACGACAGCGCGAGGCCGAAGGCACTCCGGTTGCTATGGTGGCTGAGCAAAACCCTCAACTTCCCTGGTTTGGCCGCCACTCGGTGGTGGCGGACAGTCAATTTGATGTCATCCTCTCTGCTCCGGCAACGGACTATCCCTTGTTTTCTGCACCGCAAATGGCGGTTAGCCCGGCCGATCATATGATTGGATTTTACGCCAGCAGCCTGCTCAAAGACGGTGGCACCTTGCAAGTCGGGATTGGTTCGCTGGGAGTGGCTTTAGTGCACAGCGCCATCCTTCGACACAAGCACAATGACGCTTGGAAGGCCATCTATCAGCAGGCCCGTGTGGACGAGCGATTCCCGGTTGTGCGTGATTATGGTGGCACCGAGCCGTTTGATATTGGCTTGTACGGTTGCAGTGAAATGATGGTGGATGGTTTCTTGTATCTGCTTCAGGAAGGTATTTTGAAGCGGGAGGTCTTCGAGCATGAGGGGCTTCAGCGCCTGATCAATGAAGGCAAGATATCGGCGAAGCCATCCCTTGAAGCGCTGGATGTGTTGCGCGCTGAAGGGCTGATCGATTCACCGATACGCAACCGGAATCTGCAGTGGTTGATCGACCACGGTATTGTCCGCAGGTCGGTTGAGCTTAAGGGCGGCCGCCTGCGGCTGGATGGCGGTCTGTCGGTTGATGCGAATCTGGACGAACCGGAAACCCGGAAACAGCTGCTGGCTAACGGGCTGGGTGAGAAGATTTCCGGCGGTGTTGTCATGCACGGCGGTTTTTTTGTAGGGCCGGAGAAGTTCTATCAGGAACTGAGAAGCCTGCCTGAGCCGCAGCGCGAAAAAATCTGCATGACCAGCGTGAACTTTATCAACCACCTGTACGATCACGCCTACGGCGATCAGAAACTCAAAGCGGCTCAACGAATACATGGCCGGTTTATCAATACCACGATGATGTACACCCTGAATGGCGCGGCGGTGTCGGATGGGCTGGCCGATGGCCGCATCGTCAGTGGCGTCGGAGGTCAGTATAATTTTGTTGCCATGGCTCACGAGTTGCCCGGTGCTCGTTCCATTATTGCATTGCGGGCCTCGCGCACATCGGGTGGAGAGGCGGTGTCCAATATTGTGTTCAGTTATCCCCATTGCACCATTCCCCGCCATCTTCGGGACATCGTAATCACCGAATACGGAATAGCGGATCTCCGGGGCAAGTCGGATGAAGATGTGTTTTTGAGCTTGATTCGCATCGCCGATTCCCGTTTTCAGGAATCATTGCTCAAACAGGCCAAGAAAGCAGGGAAAGTGTCTTCAGAATTTAAGATGCCAAAGGATTGGACAAACAATACGCCGCAGCAGATTCGCGAGACATTAGCCGCGGCGGGAGAAGGGGATTGGTTTCCGGCTTTCCCGTTTGGCCGGGACTTTACCGATGACGAGCTGACGTTGGGGAAAGCCCTTAAGTCGCTTAAGGCCGCAACGGCAACGCCCCGTGGTAAACTCTCGACCCTTTGGCAGGCCATGCGTGTAAGCGATGATGGTCGTTACCGGTCAATGATCGAGCGAATGGGATTATCGAAACCGGATAGCTTTCGGGAAAAGCTTGACCAGAAACTGGTTTTACATGGCCTCCAGCAACTTGACTCTCCGACCCAAAAAGGAAGCGTAAAAAGCTAATGCAAGCAGATTCTCAGCAAACCAGACCGGAAGTTTACACAGTTCATTACATCCTGAAGAACCGAATTGGCGAGCTGGTGGATACCTCTGAAGGCAGTGAGCCACTGCACTTTTTAATGGGTAGCCCGGATGTGATTGAGGGAATACAGGCCGCGGTGAAAGGCCGCTCGCCCGGTGATTGTCTGGAAGTCACCGTGCCGCCAGAGATGGCCTACGGGGAGCACCGGGAAGATCTGATTCGGACCGTGCCAAAGTCGTTGTTCGAGGGTGTCGAAAAGCTGGATGTCGGGATGAAATTCCAGACCAATTCAGGCGATCAGGCACAGATTGTTCAGGTGGTCAGTATTGATGGCAATCTGGTAAAAGTGGACGCCAACCACCCTTTGGCCGGATTTACGCTATATTTTGATTTGGAAGTTGTGGGTCGCCGCGAAGCAACCGACGATGAAATCACACAAGGGCGCCCTTTGTTCTAGTGGTAGCGTTGTAAACCTTGGTCCGCCGGTGATGTGTCAGAATTGGAACTTTGTCACAGATCGTAAGGTTGTGTTGTGATGTGTGTGGTTGTGGCCGCAGTGTATAATTGCTGTAACCGTTGGTTGCCTGTATTGTTGTGTGTATAACCTTAAAATCAAAGATAATAATCAGAGATGGACGGCGTGGAACATACAAGCGAGAGTTGGCGGATCCTGATTGTAGAAGATGACGAGCGGCTGGCGGAACTCACCCGCGAGTATCTGGAGAGCAATGGACTGGCCGTCTCTTTGGAAACTCATGGCGGCGCTGCCGTTGAGCGGATTCGCAAGGAGCAGCCCGATCTGGTGGTGCTCGATCTCATGTTGCCCGGTGAAGACGGCCTGTCGATCTGCCGGCGGGTTCGCCCCGACTATTCCGGGCCAATCATCATGCTGACCGCCAGAACCGATGACCTGGATCAGGTGTTGGGTCTGGAAATGGGCGCGGACGACTACATTGGTAAGCCGGTTCAGCCGCGCGTGTTGCTGGCGAGAATTCGTGCCATGTTGCGACGCGCGGAGAGCACTCCCGCAACCACCTCCGACACCGACGAGGAAGAGCCGGTCAGGTTGCAGTTTAATGATCTGATTGTTGATCGCTCAATGCGCGAAGCCTGGTTGAACGACGACAGCATCGACCTGACCAGCGCGGAATTCGATCTGCTGTGGCTGCTGGCCAGCAACGCCGGTCGGGTTTTGAGCCGGGAAGAGATATTTACGGCACTTCGCGGCATTGAATACGACGGCCAGGACCGTTCGATTGATGTTCGGGTTTCGCGCATCCGTCCTAAAATCGGTGATGATCCCATCCATCCGAGGCGAATCAAAACGGTTCGGAGCAAAGGTTACCTCTTCGTGAAAGAAGCCTGACCGTCCTTTTGGTGCGGTGCCTTTCAGGCGTCGCACCAATAACCGGGTTGCGCCCATGTCGCTGAAATTTCTCCTCAAAGCATACGCCCAGGTTGTCGCTGTTGCCGCGGTTGTGGTGTTGCTGTGCGTCTTTCTTTTTAATGGTTTGAACGATGTGCGGGCCCAAGCCTGGCACGAGCGCTCACTTCAGCCTCTGATGGAGTGGCTGGCCAAGGTGCCCGATCCCGCCGAGCAATACCACTGGATGCCTGCCTTGTTTGGCATGAAAACCGGTGATCACCGTGATTTTCCATTATCCCCGGTTGTCCGTGAACGGCTGAGCTACGGTCAGGTGGTGGCGGAGCCTTCCGGTGAAGGGTTCGTGTTTTATGTGGCTGCCGAGTCAGGTGGATTGGTCAGATTGAATCTGGAGCAGCCCTATCGGGACCTTGCCCGTGCAACAGCGTTGATTGTTCGTTGGCATTTGGATGCCGTCCCTCCGGGGGCTCGTGCTGACACCTCACGCCGTCTGGCGCAAACGCTGGGCGTGCAGATCAACCCGTTACAGCAACAAGCCGACTTGCCCGCGCAGACTGTGCTTGATCGGTTGAGTTCCTCGGGGCTGGCCCTGTTGAGAACGGAGCAGGGCGGGCTTTCAGGAGTGGTGCGCTTGTCAGAAGGCGACCTGATTGCGGTCAACATGCCCGAGGCGTTTAATCCATGGGGGTGGCCGATTGTTCTGCTGCTGGCGCTGTTGGTAGGTGGCGTGCTGGCTCTGGGGCTGTATCTGGCGCTTCGTTTCGTAGACAGGCATCTGCGAAAAGTGGAGTCGGTGGCACTCCGGATTGCCCGTGGCGAAATGGGCGCGCGGGTGGAGTCACAGGATGGCACGTTGGTGTCGCGTCTGGGGCTGGCATTTAACGGTATGGCAGAGCATATCCAGCGGCTGGTGCAGGTGCAGCGGGAGATGATTCATGCAGTCTCGCACGAGCTTAGAACGCCGGTGGCCCGGATTCGTTTTGGTGTTCAGATGATCGAATCCGCCAGTTCACCGGAAGCGCTCCAAAAGCAAATGACAGGCATCGACGGTGATATTCAGGAGCTCGATGAGCTGATTGATGAAATACTCACCTACGCTCGCTTGGAGCAGGGCGGGCCGGTGTTTACCTTGCGCGATGATTCCGTGACGGAAATCGTGGAACAGGTTGTGGCTGAGCAACGGATTATTCGGGAAGGCGTGGAAATAGCGTGTCGCATTGACGACGGTGACGGGCGTTGGGCCCAGTCCGACGTTGAGCCCAGGTACATTCATCGTGCGGTTCAGAATCTGGTAGGGAACGCGGCACGCTATGCGCAAGGGAAGGTTCTGGTGGTATGCCATATGGACGAAGAGAACTGCCGTGTGGATGTCGAGGACGACGGTCAGGGGATTCCGGAATCGGATTGGGAGAAGGTATTTACCGCCTTTGCCCGGTTGGATGACAGCCGCACACGAACCTCGGGCGGATACGGGTTGGGTTTATCGATAGTGCGCCGAATCTTGTATTGGCACGGTGGACAGGCATTTGTTGGCCGCAGCGAGCAGCTGGGAGGAGCCAAATTCAGCCTGGTGTGGCCGAGGCGTAAATCCGATCAGTCTGTTTTGTGACGTGCGTCTCACGCCCTCACGGGATGTAACAAACCACTACATAACCGCTACTGAAGCTGGCCGCTGATTGCCGGATACTCGGTGGCGTAAGGGATGACTTTAGAGGTTGTAGTTCTTACGAACTTTCCTTGTTTCATTCGTCATTTTGGGGCTGGTTTTTACCAGCCCTTTTTTTTGCCTGAAATTTGCTTCGACGTAGAGACTTAAGCCGTTCGTTCAAAGGCGATCAGGTGGTCTGCTTCGACCCGCACAGGAACCTGCTCGCCGAGGTTGAAGTCCAGATGGCTTCTGAATAATGCTTCAAATTCGGTGTCTTCCGAACAACGGAAGCGGTACAGGGTTGAAGTACCCGCAAAGGTTTTTTCCACGACTTTCGGTCGTAACTCGGAATCTGCATCGTGAACGATGTCGTCGGGTCGAATCAGTATGTCCACGAGGGTGCCGGCCTTCCAGTTATACGCACGATTGCCGTGAATCACGCCAAGTTCCGACTCAATAGTATCTGGCCCGAGCACCTTGCCGGGAATAAAGCCGCCCTGGCCAACAAAGCTGGCAACAAAGCGGTTGGCGGGTTCATGGTAGAGGTTGAAGGGCACATCCCATTGCTGGATGTGGCCATCACGGAGGACGGCGACCTGATCACACATGGCAAACGCCTCTTGCTGGTCGTGGGTGACCAGAATGGCGCTGATGCCCAGAGTTTTCAGAATCTCGCGGACATCAAGGCTGAGGCGACGCCGAAGATCGGTGTCCAGGTTGGAGAAGGGTTCGTCCAGCAGGATCAGTGTCGGTTCGGGGGCCAACGCCCGGGCTAGTGCGACTCGCTGTTGCTGGCCGCCTGACAGCTCGTGCGGGAAATTGTTTGCGAGATCCCGCAGGTGAACCAGGTTGAGCAGTTCACTGACCTTTTGCTGCCGCTCACTTTTGCTCAGGGATTTCAGCCCAAAGCCCACGTTGTCTGCGATGCTCAGGTGCGGGAACAGAGCGTAATCCTGGAACACCATGCCGATTTTGCGCTTTTCCGGGGGCACCGAGCGGCCGGGCTGGCTGATGACCTTCGATTGCAGGCTGATTTCACCTTGGCGAATGGGCAGAAAGCCGGCAAGCGCTCGCAAGATGGTGCTCTTTCCGCAACCACTTGGGCCAAGGAGGCAGCCAATATCGCCGTGGCTTAAAGCGAAGTTGATGTTCTTGACCACGGCTTCGCCGCCATACCCGACAGACAGGTTATTGACGTTCAGTAGCCAGTCAGTTGGCTGCACCTTGGGTTCTGGCATGGGGCTCAGTCCAGACGGTTGAGAATAAGGAATTCAAGCAGGGCTTTTTGCGCGTGCAGGCGGTTTTCCGCTTCGTGCCATACCACCGAGCTTGAATGCTCCATCATGTCGGCGGAAATCTCTTCGCCGCGATGGGCTGGCAGGCAGTGCATGAACAGGGCGTCTTTGTCGGCCAGAGACATCAGCTCCGGGTTGATCTGATAGCTCCGGAACGCTTCTTCACGGGCTTTCTGTTCGTCTTCCTGCCCCATGGATGCCCAGACATCGGTTACCAGCAGGTTCGAGCCCCGGGCGGCTTCTTCAGGCTCACGGAAGATGGTAACCCGGTCTTTATGTGCTTCGAGCAGGGCTTGGTCAGGCTCGTAACCATCCGGGCAAGCGACGTTCAGATGAAAGTCGAACTTTCTCGCGGCATTGATGTATGAATGACACATGTTGTTACCGTCGCCAACCCAGGTGACGGTCGCACCCTGAATGCTGCCTCGGTGCTCGCGGTAGGTTTGCATATCGGCAAGCAGCTGGCAGGGGTGGAAATCGTCGGTCAATGCATTAATAACCGGTTTGCTCGAAGCCGAGGCGAAGGTTTGTACGGTTTCGTGTGCAAAGGTGCGGATCATGACCGCATCAACCATGCTCGAAATGACGATGGCTGAGTCTTCAATGGGTTCGCCGCGCCCGAGCTGCGTATCTCGGGGGGATAGGAACATGGCAGTACCGCCCAGTTGGGTCATGCCTGCTTCGAAGGAAACTCTCGTACGGGTTGATGACTTCTCGAAAATCATGGCCAGCACGCGGTTCTTCAGGGAGTCCCTGACTTTGCCTTCACGCCATTCCTTACGGAGCCGTGAAGCATGGTCCAGCAACTGCTCGAGTTCGCTGGTTGTCATGTCGTTAAGTGTCAGAAAATGTCTTACTGCCATGAATGGCCCCTGTTTCAAGGAAACTGCGCTAAGGTTTGAGTTTTGAAAAGGGAATCAAGTCTAGCCCTTCATTCCCGTTAAAACAACGCTCGTGAACGAGCAGTTGTTCGAGGTCAGGGCGGGTGGTTTGGTGCGGCCTCGGTCAGCCGTGTACAATGGCGTAATAGGCCGTCAGCCGGCGCCCCAGTTTTCAACCAGAGGTATGTGTTCATGGATATCAATGAAACCATCAAAAGCCAGTTAGAAGAAAATCCGGTTATTCTGTACATGAAGGGCACACCGCAAGCTCCTCAGTGTGGCTTCTCAGCCCGCACGGTTCAGGCGCTGATGGCGTGTGGTGAGCGGTTCGCGTTTGTGAACATTCTCGATAACCAGGAGCTCCGCGAAGCGTTGAAGGTTTACTCCAGCTGGCCAACGTATCCGCAGTTGTATATCGGCGGCGAATTAGTAGGCGGTTGCGACATCGTTCTCGAGATGTCCGAAAACGGCGAGCTTGAGAAAATGGTCAAAGATGCCGTGAAGCCGGCTGAAGCCTGATTTACCTTTCCGGCCGCTTGGGCGTGAACACCAGTTTCACGTCAAAGCGGTCTGATGTCTCTCCCACCGGTTTCGGGTAGGGGCTGGCTGACAAAGCCGCTCGATACGCCGCCCGGTCAATATTGGCGATACCGGTTGTTTCTTTCACCTGCGCGCGGGTTAGGGCTCCGTTGGCCAATATTCGCAGTTCAAGCGTCATTTCCTTGGTTTCATTCAGTTGCGATATCGCCGGCACTCTTAGTTTCTGCAGTTCCTCCGCCAGATGCACCGCGAGTTTGATCAAATAGGGGTCTTGCTCAGAAGTGGAGCGGGTGATTCTCTGAATCGTTTCCCCGCTCTCGTGTCGCGACGTGTTCAGCTGTGAAGATTGTGCGGTAGCGGTTTCGGCAGTGACTGCTCGCGTGTTGCTGGGTTGCTGAAGAGCGTCCTGCCGTTTTGACGCGTTGGACGTTTTGGTTTGCTCAGTCCTGACAGTGCTCTGCGGGGGTTGCTCGCGATGGGGGGCGACGCTGAACTCAGTATGCCTCAGCGGTTGCTGCTCAGAAGGAGCAGGCGTGGACTGCACCGAGGGCGGAGAGTTGGGTGAACTCAGGGTGAAAACCAGCCGATGACTGAAATCCTGTGTTTCCAACGACGGGAACGCCAGCCCGGCAAGCAGAAGGATATGTGACAGAAGGGCGAAGGAAAGCGCCAAGCCGATCCGGTACGAGGCCGGAACGGACTTGGCTGGGCCAGAATCAGACTGCAGCATAGGGCGTTAGGCGGTTTTTGCGCGCAAGCTACCCACAACGGCGTTCAGGGCCCGGTCGATTAAGGCTCCTTGCTCCAGCATGGTCAGGCGGCCCCGGCGTAATTCGTGCGCCAGTTGAACCCGGGTTTTCTCAATGACCTTAAGGCCCATGCGGTTGACGAACACGAAACAATCGGCTTCTTCGATAATTGCGGAAAGCTTGCAGCGGAAGCTCGCACCATTGACCAGACGAAATTCGACCCAGTTTCCGATTTCCAGTTGATCGATCTTGGTAACGAACTCGGATACCGCAGCGTCTTCCAGTTCTTGCTGTCGCTGGATGGCGGTTTGGGTCTCGGGGGCTGGTGCATCCTCTTCCGGGGTCGGTTCATCTTTGCGCGCTTCGATTGTCGCATTGGTTCGAAACGCTTCCGCCAGTTGGTGTTTCAGCTGCGCCATCATGTCGTCTAGCTTGGTGGCGTTGTAAGAGACTTCTTCCAGACCGCTGCGAAGGGTTCTCAGAAGTCTTGGCACCACGCGGACCCACTGATCCCGCTCGTCGTCTTCTTCGTGCGGGTGCAGGCACCAGATGAGGTCGTCCACCACTTTAACGGTTTCCTGCCAACGATGTTCGGAATCGTCTCGGAGATAGGCAAGGAACATGACCCGGCTCCAGCCGTTAGTGAGTATCTCGTGAATGGAGTCCGGTAATTTATAACGGAGCAGTTTCTCTTTCAGGAGCTGGTCAACGGCTTCCTGCGCTTTCTGGGATTTGATGCGACCGCGCTCTGATTCGCGGGTTCGCTGTTCCACCAGATTAGACTTACGGTTCTCCCGCTCGAGGAATTGCTCAAACTCGGTGTTCAGGGTTTCAAACAGTGCCACGTCACCGTCGAATTCATTCAGGATTCGCTGGACGACGCTATGGATTTGTCCGTACAGCTTGTCTCGCGCCTTCTCATCGCTATTGCTCCAGCCAATACCGGCCTTGGCCAGCGAGTTCAGTAACTTGCGAGCCGGATGGTTGGATTTACTGAAGAAGTTCTTGTCTTTAATAACGACTTTCAGAATCGGGATCTGAAGCCGGCTGATGAGAACCTGGACCGGCGCTGACAGGTTGTAGTCGTCCAGGATGAACTCGAACAGCATGGAAACTAGGTTGATCAGATCTTCGTCAACTTCGTTCAGTGCAGGCTTGCGGCCGTCCGGTGTCTGGGTTTGTGCCAGCAGCTGCTGTACCAGCTCACGCAAATCAACGGTGACCGGTTCGCCAGCGCTCAAGTCGCCGAAATCCTGTTCGACAGGTTGTGTGGGGATCGAGCTGAGAATACTGGCCAGCTCGCGGCCTCCGATCACGTGCAACGAAGGGTCAGCGCTGCGGGGCATGGTGCCCGCGTTCTGTCTTTGCAGGCTGAGCATCTCGCGGATTTGCTCGAACATCAGGCTGTCTTCGCGATCCACTTCGGATGCGGCGGTGTCGGCCGTTGTTTCGGCTTGCGGGGCGCCACCGCTGGCGGGTTTCGCTTTAGATCCGTGGCTCTTACCCTGGTAGCGGAAGTTGGGGATGATGCCGGCCTGGATCAGTATCCGGTTGGCTTCATCAAGCAGCATGCCCAGATTCGAAACAACGTAGCGATCGAATTGCTTGAGCAGAATCAAGCGTTCACGAATCTGGATGTCGAGTGCCTGAATCGCTTCGGTAAAGGCACTGCACAGGTGCTCCGGCGCCATGGGATTGACCGGTTGATCGTCATTGGCTGAGGGGTAAACCTGGGTGAAGCGTGCCTGCAGTTGAAGCAGTGCCCCCTGAAAATGGGTTTTGGCCTTGCTGATCATGGCGTTCAGGGCGACCTGTTCTTCCAGGTCGTCGTTGCCGAGCAGGCTAAGGCTGGAGGCATCGGCCTGCGTTTCTGGGTCTTGCTGGGCGCCAGCACAGGGTGGTGAGGTGAAAAACTGTGATACCGCGCTTTGGAAGTGGCGCTCTACACCTTTCCGCTTGATGCGGATTTCCCGCATCGCTTCGAAGTAACGGTTTTGTTCGTTGTTGCTTCGGGCATTGTTGGCGAGCTCAAAGAGCGAGTCGTCCACAGCATCGAATGCGCCTTGCAGCAGATCTCCCAATCCGGCCACAACGGTATTGCGTATGCGAGTCACCTCTGACGGCACAGAATCACTGCTGGCAGCCTCTCTGTGCTCGCGAAGGTAATGTATACCGGACTGCTTGTTCATGGCCAACTCCTGTCTACGCCTTAACCGGATACATGACCGAGCTATTTCCACGTTATCGTTTTTTGTTAAATTTAGCGCATTTTTTGCACAAAGAACACAAATAAACCGAAAGCTGGGATCTGGGTCAAGATTCTGGGTGAGGCCTCTACTATTTCGTGGTTATTCGATTTATTGCGCTGGCCGCGCCCGGAGCCGTTTTGACGCCTGTTTCGGGTGCACAATCGCTGCTTTGACGACGTTATCTTTTATCTGCAGTACCTCAACCCGGTGGCCTTCGACTTTGAGGCATACGTTGGTATCCGGAATGTTTTCCAGTCGCTCGGTGATAAGTCCGTTGAGCGTCTTGGGGCCGTCGGTTGAGAGTTTCCAGTCCAGCGTCTTATTGATGGTCCGTACCGCCGTACTGCCATCAATAATGTAGGTGCCGTCGTTCTGCGGAATAATGTCCGGTGAGGTCGAGGCGTAGTCGGTGGTGAATTCGCCGACGATCTCTTCCAGTATGTCTTCAAGCGTCGCTAGCCCAAGCACTTCACCGTATTCGTCAACCACCATGCCGAACCGGCGCTTTACGCTCTGGAAATTGAGCAGCTGCGTATTGAGCGGCGTGCTCTCCGGGATGAAGTAAGGTTCCTGGCACAGCTGTCGAATCATGTCTTTGGTGATGTCGTCTTCGTGCAGCAACTTGGCAACGCTGCGCAGGTGCAGTATGCCCTGAATATTGTTGATGTCGCCTTCGAATACCGGCAGGCGCGTGTGCTGGCTGTTGCGCAGGTGTCGGATGATATCGTCGGTGTCGTCTTCCAGGTCGATTCCGACGACATCGTTCCGGGGCACCATGATGTCGGTAACGGTCACCTTTTCCAGGTCGAGAATGCCGACCAGCATGTCTTTGTGCTTTGCGGGGATCAGGGCTCCGGCTTCGTTAACAACCGTGCGCAGCTCTTCCCGGCTGAGGTGGTCTTCGTTCGCCTGGGCGGAGGAAATGCCAATCAGGCGCAAGATGCCCGTGGTGAAAAGATTGACGGCCCATACCAGGGGGTAGAGGAGTTTGAGGAGCGGGGCCAGTACATGGCTGGCCGGAAACGCAATCTTTTCCGGAAACAGGGCCGCCAGTGTTTTCGGCGTCACTTCCGCGAAAATCAGAATGACAATGGTCAGTAAAATGGTTGCGATGGCAATACCGGCATCGCCCCATATCCGAATGGCGATCACGGTAGCGATAGACGACGCGAGAATGTTGACAAAGTTGTTGCCGATCAGGATGACGCCGATTAGTTGGTCGGTCCTGTTCAGTAATTTCTGGGCACGCCTCGCCCCTTTGTGGCCGGTATTCGCCATGTGTTTCAGGCGATACCGATTGAGTGACATCATCCCGGTTTCGGAGCTGGAGAAAAAGGCGGATAGGATGATTAAGCCGGCAAGGAGAATGAACAGCGCGGTGAGCGATGTCTCGTTCAAGAGGGGAGCCCTTCTATGGATGACAAGTTGCGAAAATAAGGTGTCAAAGCCAGCGCTGTCAAGCGCTGCCGCGGGTGACGATCAGGCCTTATCGAAACACAAGTTCGAGGACGAATTTGCTGCCGTAAAACGCCAGCATCAGAAGTGCGCAACCGGCCAGGGTCCAGCGGCTTGCGGTAAGCCCTCGCCAGCCTTTGGTGTAGCGGCCAACCAGGAGGCTGGCAAATACCAAAAGCGACAGCAGGGAGAAGATGGTTTTGTGGGCCAAATCCTGAGCGAACAGGTCTTCAATGAAAACCGCGCCAGTGATAATGGCCAGAACCAGCAGGACAACACCTGCCCAGACCATTTCAAAGAGCAGTGATTCCATGGTTTGTAAGGGGGGCAGATTGCGGATCAGTCGGCTGTTGTAGTTGTGCTTGAGCTGCCGGTTCTGAATATAAAGCAAAATGGCCTGAATGGCTGCGAGGGTGAACAGGCTGTAGGCTGTAACGGACAGTGCCACGTGGGAAAGCATTCCGTAGCTTTGCTCCGAGATCAGCCGCGATTCGGTATGGACCATCAGCGCCATTGCAATGGTAATCGCGGCAATCGGGTAGGCACCCAAAAAGAGGCTGCCCACGGGCTTGGTCAGATTGAGGCCCAACAGGAGAAATACAATCAGCCAGGAAATCAGCACCGAACTTTTAAAAAAGCTCAGATCGAAACCGCCATCGAGGTAAACGGTTTGCGCGATGAGAAGGCCGTGCCCGGTCAAGGCAAGGATGCCGATGAGTGTAGTAATGGCAAGGCTGGTTTCGACTTTGCCCCTGAAGTGAAGTGCTTGCAGGGCAGTTCCAACGCTGTACA
Source organism: Marinobacter litoralis (assembly GCF_016427555.1). Classification (GTDB taxonomy): domain Bacteria; phylum Pseudomonadota; class Gammaproteobacteria; order Pseudomonadales; family Oleiphilaceae; genus Marinobacter; species Marinobacter litoralis_A. The sequence continues at coordinate 72,243 of NZ_JAELVS010000004.1, read as the reverse complement.
AGAAAAGAGCGGTAACCGCGATAATCAGCGTACCCATGACATCCTTTATATGCTGGTCTAAGGGTTAAAGCGGCCTCGGAGTTGTTCTGAGGCTCCCAAGTCTGGGTATAATGTCGCGATTATGCAACAGGAATCAAGCGGCCCGGGCTGGCTTCTTGGTTTGTGTGAACAATTTCTCCGGGGTACGGAAGAGCAACATGTTTGAGAATCTCCAGGACCGTCTATCCGGTAGCTTGCGCAAGATCTCTGGTCAGGCGCGCCTCACCGACGACAACATCAAAGATACGCTGCGCGAAGTGCGCATGGCGCTGCTCGAAGCCGATGTGGCGTTGCCGGTAGTCAAAGACTTTGTCGAGGGTGTGCGTAAGCGCGCAATCGGCCAGGAAGTGCAGCGAAGCCTGACGCCGGGCCAGGTGTTCGTCAAAGTTGTTCAGCAAGAGCTTGAACGTGTAATGGGTGAGGGTAACGAATCCCTCAACCTTTCCACCCGTCCGCCTGCGGTGATCATGATGGCCGGCCTGCAGGGTGCGGGTAAAACCACGACCGTAGCCAAGTTGTCGCGCTTCCTGAAAGAGCGTCAGAAAAAGTCGGTTATGGTGGTGAGTGCCGACGTATATCGCCCTGCGGCGATCCAGCAGCTCGAAACCCTTGCCTCTGAAGTTGGGGTGGAATTCTTCCCGAGTAGTGCGGACCAGGATCCGGTTGATATTGCGAACGGTGCAATTGATGCGGCCCGCCGTAAACACGTGGATGTGGTTATTCTTGATACCGCCGGTCGTCTGCACATTGATGAGCAGATGATGGGTGAGATCGGGCGCTTGCATGCGGCCGTTGAGCCGATCGAAACGTTGTTCGTGGTTGACTCCATGACCGGTCAGGACGCGGCCAATACCGCCAAAGCGTTTAACGATGCCTTGCCGCTGACTGGTGTGGTGTTGACCAAGACTGACGGTGATGCTCGCGGTGGTGCGGCGCTTTCGGTTCGCCAGATTACCGGTAAGCCCATCAAGTTCCTGGGTGTCGGTGAAAAGACAGACGCGCTTGAGCCGTTTCATCCGGAGCGGGTGGCTTCACGCATCCTCGGCATGGGCGATGTGTTGTCGCTCATCGAGGAAGCTGAGCGCAAGCTCGATAAGAAGAAAGCTGAGAAGCTGACCAAGAAGATCAAAAAGGGTAAGGGTTTTGATCTGGAGGATTTCCGGGATCAGCTTCAGCAAATGAAGAATATGGGCGGCATCGGTGGTTTGCTCGACAAACTGCCGGGTATGGGGCAAATGGTCCAGATGGCCCAGCAGCAGGTGAATGACAAGTCGGTAGGGCAGATGGAAGCTATTATTTGCTCCATGACCCCGAAAGAGCGTCGCTACCCGGATGTCATCAATAACTCGCGGAAGCGCCGTATCGCTGCCGGCTCTGGCACCCAGATACAAGACGTGAACCGTCTGCTCAAGCAGCATAAGCAGATGGCGAAGATGATGAAAAAGTTTGGCAAGAAAGGTGGAATGGCCAACATGATGCGCGGTCTAGGTGGTATGATGCCACCTGGCGGCGGTGGCGGCGGTGGCGGCGGTGGCGGAATGCCTCCGTTTGGCCGTATGTAAAAAGCCTTACACATAAAATAGGGAAACCGAGTGTTTCCCTATTTTCATTGGCGCTTTTTTCGCATAGAATAGCGCCCCTTTCGAGTATGGGTCTTCTCGTCGGCTGCATTCAGTGTGATGAGAAGCGTACAAAGTTCGTACAACAGAACAGGATATTGGTCGAAATGGTAACAATCCGTTTGGCTCGTGGCGGCTCTAAGAAGCGCCCGTTCTACCATCTGACAGTCACTGACAGCCGTAACTCCCGTGACGGCCGTTTCATTGAGCGTGTTGGTTTCTTTAACCCGGTTGCCCGCGGCCAGGAAGAGCGTCTGCGTGTTAACCGTGAGCGCGTTGATTACTGGGTGGGCCAAGGCGCTCAGACCAGCGATCGCGTTGCGCAGCTGCTGAAAACTGCAGAGTAATTGCAGTTTAATATCGAGGTTTGACAGGCATGACACAGACTTCGCAGGAAACTGTGATCGGCCGGGTAACCTCGGTGTTTGGGGTCAAGGGTTGGCTTAAGGTCTTCTCTGATACCGATCCCAAAGAGGGAATACTGAACTACCGTAACTGGACTTTGGTTCTGGACGGTAAGCGTATCCCGGCAAAGCTTGAGGATGGTCGCCGCCAAGGGCAGGGGATCGTCGTCAAGCTGAAAGGACTTGATGATCGTGAAGTGGCCCGCACATACGCGGGGGCCGAGATCAGAGTTCCAACTGAACAACTGCCAGCGCTTCCTGACGGGGAGTACTACTGGTTTCAGTTGGAAGGTCTGGATGTCTTCACGGTTGAAGATGAGTGCCTGGGTAAGGTGCATCATCTGCTGGAAACAGGCGCCAACGATGTGTTGGTTGTGCGTGCGACAGCCGGTTCTATCGATCAGCGTGAACGGCTCATCCCATATCTGCCGGACCAGGTGGTTATGAGTGTGGATCTGAACGGTTCGCGTATGGTGGTCGATTGGGATCCGGAGTTCTGACGAGTGTGGATTGGCGCAGTCAGCCTGTTTCCGGACATGTTTTCTTCGGTGACGGAGTACGGAATCACCGGTAGGGCCGTTCGGGAAGGTCTTTTGACGTTCAAGAGCTGGAACCCCCGGGATTTCACGCATGATCGTCACCGTACTGTTGATGACCGGCCCTATGGCGGTGGCCCGGGAATGCTGATGAAGATTCAGCCGCTCCGGGACGCGATACATGAGGCAAGGGCATCGGCACCCGGCAAGGCCTGTGTGGTCTATCTTTCTCCGCAGGGTGAAAGGCTGGATCAGTCGGTAGTGGAGTCTCTTGCTGCCGAAAAACAGCTGATTCTCGTTGCCGGTCGTTACGAGGGCGTTGATGAACGTCTGATATCGGCGGAAGTCGACCGGGAGGTGTCACTGGGTGACTTTGTGCTCTCAGGTGGCGAACTGGCGGCGATGGCTGTGATTGATGCGGTAACACGCCTCATCCCCGGAGCGCTGGGTCATGCGCAGTCGGCAGAGCAGGATTCCTTTGCTGATGGTTTGCTGGATTGTCCGCACTACACCCGGCCCGAGGTTTACGAAGGTCAGGCGGTGCCGGAAGTTCTTTTGGGCGGTCACCATGAACAGATCCGGCGTTGGCGGTTGAAAGAATCGTTGAGGCGAACACAGGAGCGGCGCCCCGACCTGCTCGAAGAGCGGGTGTTTACGGAAGAAGAGCGTCAGCTACTGGGTGAAATTTTGAACGAACCGGGTGCCTCTGAATCATCAGGGCATTGAAAGATTGGGTATCAGGAGCATTACGATGAGCGGCAAGAACAACATCATCAGTCAACTTGAAGCAGAACAGATGACCAAGGAACTCCCAGCGTTTGCGCCGGGCGACACCGTGGTTGTTCAGGTTCGCGTTAAAGAAGGTAGCCGTGAGCGTCTGCAGGCGTTCGAAGGTGTGGTTATCGGTAAGCGCAACCGTGGTATGAACTCTTCCTTCACTGTTCGTAAGATTTCTTACGGCGTGGGTGTTGAGCGTACTTTCCAGACTTATTCTTCACTGGTAGACAGCGTAAGCGTGAAGCGTCGTGGTGACGTTCGTCAGGCTAAGCTTTACTACCTGCGCGACCTGTCTGGTAAGGCAGCTCGTATCAAGGAAAAGCTGGGCTGATATCGGCTCGACCGATCAGTACCGAAAAAAGCAGCCCCAGCGGCTGCTTTTTTTGTGCTTAAATTTCGGTGTTGCGTGAGTCGTGGGGGTGCGTTTGATCAGAGCTGAAGATGAATCGCTGATTTCCCGATTTTCTGATGCCGTTTGGCTTGAGGACGGGTTGGGCGAGAAGACCCGGGCAGCCTATGCCAGTGATTTGTCGGGGTTGTCACTGTGGTTGCAGCAACAACCCGGGGCGCCCGTCTTGCGATCAGCAACGCGTACCCTTCTGTTGGCGTGGATGTCGCGAGGCATGGCGGACGGTTTGAAGGCGAGTACCGCTGCGCGCCGCCTCTCAGGCATTCGGCGCTTCTATCGTTTCTTGTTGCGGGAAGGTCTGATCGACGAAGATCCCACTTTGCGAATCGACAGTCCGCGTTTACCCCGGCGATTGCCCGACACTCTGACGGAAGATGATGTTGAGCGCCTGCTGGCAGAGCCAGACCCGGAGTTGCCCCTGGAATTGCGTGATCGGGCGATGCTGGAGATTTTGTATGGGTGCGGCTTGCGTGTCACGGAGCTGACCGGCCTGACGGTTGACCAGGTAAATCTTCGCCAAGGTGTTGTTCGTGTTAGCGGTAAGGGCGGGAAAGAAAGGTTGGTGCCGCTGGGCGAAGAGGCGCTCGATTGGCTGGTTCGCTATATGCGTGAAGCGCGGGGCGAGCTTTTAAAGGGCAAGAGCAGCGATGCGCTCTTCCCCGGAAATCGCGCCACTGCCATGACCCGGCAGACTTTTTGGTACCGTATCAAATTATACGCCTCCCGCTCTGGCATACAGAAGCATCTGTCGCCCCATACCCTCCGCCATGCCTTTGCAACCCACTTGCTGAATCATGGTGCCGATCTGAGGGTGGTGCAGATGTTGCTGGGTCATTCAGACCTTTCGACCACCCAGATTTATACCCATGTCGCTCGTCAGCGATTACAAGACTTGCATCAGACGCACCATCCCAGAGGGTGATCTGTTATGGTGTGGTATTGAACTTTTGCTGCCGCTCTGTGTCGCACTCAGGCAAGAAGGTGGGTGATGGTGTGTGCCTGTCTGTGAGTGGGGCTGGAGTCCCGAATTTCTTCAACAACAAGGTAAGTGTTATCTCATGAAGCTGAAAAGTTTGGCCGCAGTAGCTGGTCTGTTGGCGTCTCTGGTAATTGCGCCAGCGGCTCTTGCGGGCGATATCGAAGAAACGATCAAGGAGCGCTTGTCGACGGCGGTACCGGGATTGCGGATTATGTCGGTGCGTGCATCCGAGGCTCAAGGCCTTTACGAAGTGCAAAGCAGCAACGGTGACACCATCTACACCACTGAAGACGGCGTGTATCTGCTGACGGGCGATATGTTGAAAATTACCGATAACGGTATTGCCAACGTAACAGAAGAGGCTCGCGCTCAGGTGCGTCAAAAGCAAATGGCGGCGTTTGGTGACGACGGGTTGATCTCATACCCTGCGAAAGGCAAGCAAAAAGCCGTGATCGATGTGTTCACTGATATTGATTGCCCCTACTGCCGCAAGCTGCACGACGAAGTGCCACAACTCAATGAGTACGGTATCACCGTTAATTATTATGCCTTCCCGCGTTCCGGCCCTAATACGCCGTCGTTCCGCAAGTACGAGTCGGTCTGGTGTGCGGATGATCAACAGGATGCAATGGACGCAGCCAAAGGCGGTAAGTCAGTGCCAAGCAAGACCTGTGATAACCCGGTCGGTGATCAGTATCGCCTGGGCGGTAAGGTAGGAGTCACCGGCACGCCAGCAATTGTTCTGGAAGACGGCAACATGATCCGCGGCTATGTTCCGGCCCGAAATCTGGCAGAAGGCCTTGGCCTGCTTTAAGTTTTACCGGCCCCGGTTCGGGGTCGTTTCCCACTGATTGAAAGGTAACCGATTCAGGGCTTATTCAGACGCGCCTGAATCGGTATACTATGCCCCCAATTGCAATCCATCAGCACCCCGAGCGGGATCAGAGGTGAGAGCTTGAAAGACGTTAATGTCGGAATTTGCGGATTAGGAACCGTAGGCGGCGGTACATTCAATGTCCTGACTCGCAACGCGGCGATTATTTCGGGCCGTATCGGCTGCACTATTCGAATTGCCCGAGTGGCGAGCCGAAAGCGCCGGGACGATCTTGAGCTGGGTAATATTCCGTTCAGCACCGACATTTTTGATGTGGTGAATGACCCTGATGTTGACGTTGTCGTTGAGTTGATTGGTGGCTACGACGTTGCCCGGGAACTGGTGTTGACGGCCATCGCCAACGGCAAGCATGTGGTCACTGCCAATAAGGCTCTGATTGCCGTTCACGGTAACGAAATTTTTGAGGCCGCTGAAAAAGCGGGTGTTGTCGTTGCCTATGAAGCCGGCGTAGCAGGTGGTATTCCGGTGATCAAAGCGGTCCGTGAAGGTTTGGCCGCCAATCGCATCGATACCATCGCCGGTATCATTAACGGCACCGGTAACTTTATTCTGACCGAAATGCGTGCTGGTCGTCCGTTTGACGAGGTACTGAAAGAGGCACAGGCGCTGGGTTACGCAGAAGCCGACCCCACCTTCGACGTTGAAGGCATCGATGCAGCCCACAAGCTTACGATCCTGGCCTCGTCCGGCATTGGCGTTCCGCTGCAGTTCGAAAAAGCGTATACCGAGGGTATTTCGTCGTTGACCCCGAGTGATATTGCCCACGCTGAGCTGCTGGGCTACCGGGTCAAGCATCTGGGGATTGCCCGCCGTCGTGACGATGGGATCGAATTGCGGGTTCATCCCACACTGGTTCCGAAAACACATCTGATTGCTCAGGTTGATGGCGTGCTTAATGCTGTCATGGTGGATGGTGATGCGGTTGGCCAAACCATGTATTACGGCCCGGGTGCCGGTGACGAGGCCACGGCCTCTGCCGTGATTGCAGACATCGTTGACGTGGCTCGCTCTGTAGCGAGTGAAAGCCAGCAGAAAGTGCCGTATCTGGGCTTCACGCCAGATGCGCTGGAAGATTTGCCAGTGCTGCCGATGGAAGAGATTCAGTCCGCTTACTACCTGCGCATTCAGGCGTTCGATCGCCCGGGCGTTCTGGCCAAGATCGCATCGATTTTGAGCGAGCACGGCATCAATATTGAATCGATCATGCAGAAAGAATCCGAGTTCGCGGATGGCCGGATTCCGGTCATCATCCTGACCCACACGGTTCAGGAGCGTCAGATGAATCTGGCGATTGAAGAGATGGAATCGCTGGTCGACGTAGATGGTTCCGTTGTTCGCATCCGCGCAGAAAATTTTAACTAACAGGTACGCACGTGAGATACATCAGCACACGGGGCGAAGCACCCGCTTTAGGCTTTGAAGACGTTCTTCTGACTGGCTTGGCAACCGACGGTGGCCTCTACGTTCCGGAGTCATTGCCACACTTCAGCCTGGAAGAAATTCGCAGCTGGCGGGGCCTGCCCTACGCGGAGCTGGCTTTTAACGTTATGTACCCGTTTGTGGAAGATGCCATCCCGGCTGACGACTTCCGCAAAATGTTGGATGAAACCTACAGCGGATTCGCTCACCAGTCGGTGGCACCGCTGGTTCAGCTCGACAGCAACGAATGGGTGATGGAACTGTTCCGTGGCCCTACACTGGCCTTTAAGGATTTTGCGCTGCAATTGCTCGGCCGTTTGCTCGACTACGTGCTTGAAAAGCGTAAGCAGCACGTGGTGATCATGGGGGCGACCTCGGGTGACACCGGTTCGGCGGCCATCGAAGGCTGCCGCCGATGTGAGCACGTGGATATCTTCATCCTGCATCCGTACCAGCGCGTGTCGGAAGTGCAGCGTCGCCAGATGACGACGGTGCAGGGCGACAATATTCACAACATTGCCGTAAAAGGTAACTTTGACGACTGTCAGCGCATGGTCAAAGAAAGCTTCGGTGATCAGTCGTTCCTGGGCGGAAAAACCCAACTGGCGGCGGTGAACTCCATCAACTGGGCGCGAATCATGGCCCAGATCGTCTACTACTTCCAGGCCTCACTGGCGTTGGGTGGCCCTGACCGTAGCATGGCGTTCTCCGTGCCGACCGGTAACTTTGGTGACATCTTCGCCGGTTACCTGGCTAAGAAGATGGGCTTGCCGATCAGCCAGTTGGTGATTGCTACCAACCGCAACGACATCTTGCACCGTTTCATGAGCGGCAACCGATACGAGAAACAGCAGTTGGAGCACACGCTGTCGCCGAGTATGGACATCATGGTGTCCAGTAACTTCGAACGGTTGCTGTTCGACTTGCACGGTCGCGACGGCGCGGCGGTGAAGGACCTGCTGGAAAATGCGGCCAAAGGCCCGGTCAGCATCGAGGACTACCGTTGGAAGTCTGCCCGCAAGCTGTTTGATAGCGACGCGGTTGATGACAAAACCACTTGCGACACCATTCGCGAGATTTACGAGCAGAATGAATACCTGCTCGATCCGCATACCGCAATCGGTGTGCGCGCGGCTCGCAACTGCCGCCGCGACGCAACGGTTCCGATGATCACTCTGGGTACCGCGCACCCGGCCAAGTTCCCGGATGCCATTGTTGAGTCTGGCTTGTCGGTGAAGCCGCAGTTGCCGCCTCACATGGCGGATCTGTTCGAGCGGGAAGAGCGTTATACCGTTCTTGAAAACGATCTGTCTGAAGTGCAGGGCTTTTTGTCCAAGCACTGGAAAAATGCCTGATCCGGCATGACTCCCAAAAAGATCCTGCGCCGCCCCCAGCCGGCTGATACGCCGAACTGGGGGCACAGTCTGCCTCCCATCCTTCGCCGGTTGTACGCCGCCCGGGGGGTGCATTCCGATGATCAGCTCCAATACACCCTGAAGCACCTGGCATCGCCGATGCAATTGCGAGGCATCGATCGGGCGGTGGAGTTGCTTGCCGATGCCGTTGTGCAGAAACAGCGCGTGATGATTTTGGGTGATTTCGACGCAGACGGAGCCACCAGTACCGCTGTTGCCATGCTCGGCTTGTCGATGCTGGGTGTGCCATCGGTCGATTTCCGCGTGCCAAGCCGTTTCTCGGATGGTTACGGGCTGACACCTGGAATTATCCATCGATTGCAGGAAGAGGGGGAGCTGCCTGATTTACTGGTGACGGTGGATAACGGCATCTCCGCCATCGAAGGCGTGCGTGCGGCACGGAATCTCGGAATCAAAGTGGTTGTTACCGACCACCACCTGGCAGGAGAAGAGCTGCCGGATGCGGACGCCATTGTAAACCCCAATCAGCCCGGTTGCCCGTTCCTGAGCAAGAACGCTGCTGGCGTGGGGGTCATGTTTTACGTGCTTACGGCGCTGCGAAAGCACCTGCGTGATCGCAACCTGCTGCCGAATCCTGAGCCCAATCTGGGCACTTTGCTGGACTTGGTGGCGTTGGGCACGGTGGCGGACGTTGTGCCACTGGACCATAACAATCGAATCTTCGTTGAGCAGGGCATAAGGCGCATCCGCAAAGGCGAGGCACGCCCCGGTATACTGGCGCTGCTGAAAGTGGCGGGCCGGGATCATACCGAGATCAGTTCGACCGATTTGGGTTTCGTTGTCGGGCCGCGTCTGAATGCCGCCGGTCGTCTGGATGATATGAGTATCGGCATTGCCTGCCTGCTTGCGGACAGCCCGGATGAAGCTCTGCGGCTTGCTCAAGAACTGGATACTTTCAATCGCGAACGACGCACCATCGAAAAAGACATGAAGCAGCAAGCGCAAGAATTGCTGGCTTCTATGTCGCTCGACATTGCCGGTTTGCCTTGGGGCCTGGCATTGTTTGATCCGGATTGGCATCAGGGTGTAATCGGCATTCTTGCTGCCAGAATTCGTGAGCAGACCCATCGCCCGACGATTGCGTTTGCTCCGGATGACGATGGTGTTAGCTTGAAAGGCTCTGCCCGTTCCATTCCTGGTCTGCACATCCGCGATGCCCTCGCGGTGGTGGATGCCAAGTCGCCCGGCTTGATGAAAAAATACGGCGGCCACGCCATGGCCGCGGGCATGACCATTGCCCGTGATGACCTGGAGGCTTTCAGCAAAGCTTTCGACGAGGCAGTGCGGGATAGCCTGAAACCAGAGGATCTGGAAGCGGCGATCGTCACCGATGGTCCGCTAGCAGCTAACGAGCTGAATCTCGATACCGCCTACCTGCTCAAGCGTAGTGGCCCTTGGGGGCAGCACTTCCCTGAGCCCCTGTTCGACGGGGAATTCAACGTCGTCAGTCAGCGCATTGTCGGGGAGAATCATTTGAAACTGGTGCTGCAGCCTGCAGAGGGTGGCGGCATTATCGATGCCATCGCCTTTAACACAGGCCCTGAAGTGCCGGACTACACCCGCTCCGGTGCCCGGGTGGTCTACAAGCCGGATGCCAACACCTTCCGAGGGCGGACCAACCTGCAGTTGATGGTCGATTATCTTGAGCCGCTGAACCGGGGTGGGGTCTGACCCCGGGGCCAGACCCTTACCCCTCGGAAAGCCCTACCTTGTACGGTGCCTGCACCCATCTACGAATAGCTGATTTAGCGCTCGAATTCCGGTAGAATTCGCCCTCAGTTTTTATCGCACCATTTTCCAAAGCGAGACAAGGTTTCATGGAAATTAATCCCATAGTGACGAAGATCAAAGAGCTTCGCGAGCGCACCGAAGCGCTGAGGGGGTATCTTTGACTACGATCAGCGAAGCGAACGTCTGGTCGAAGTAGAACGCGAACTTGAACTCCCAACCGTGTGGGACGATCCGGAGCGCGCCCAGTCACTGGGTAAAGAGCGTTCTGACCTCGAACTGATCGTCAGAACCATTGATAACCTCACCTCCGGCCTGGCCGATGCAGAAAGTCTGCTTGAAATGGCCGTGGAAGAGGACGACGAAGGTACCGTTCAGGAAATCGAGGCCGACCTTGAAGGTCTGGATAAAGAACTCGAGAAGCTCGAATTCCGCCGCATGTTCTCCGGTGAAATGGATGCCAATAATGCCTACCTGGAAATTCAGGCTGGCTCTGGCGGTACCGAAGCCCAAGACTGGGGCAACATGCTGCTGCGCATGTACTTGCGCTGGGCCGAGCGCCGGGGTTTTAAAGCTGAAATCGTCGAACTTCAGGAAGGTGAAGTCGCGGGCATCAAGAGCGCGACCATTCATATTCAGGGCGACTATGCCTACGGTTGGCTGCGGACCGAAACTGGCGTTCATCGTCTGGTACGTAAGTCGCCGTTTGATTCCGGTAATCGCCGGCATACCTCGTTTTCTTCCGTATTCATCTCGCCGGAAGTGGATGACAGCTTCGAAATCGACATCAACCCGGCCGATCTGCGGGTTGACGTATACCGTGCCTCCGGTGCCGGTGGTCAGCACGTAAACCGGACTGAATCGGCGGTACGACTGACCCACAACCCCACCGGAATCGTGGTGGCGTGTCAGGCTGGGCGAAGCCAGCACCAGAACAAAGACCAGGCGATGAAACAGCTTAAAGCCAAGCTGTTCGAGCGTGAAATGCAATTGCGCAACGCCGAAAAACAGAAGCAGGAAGACTCTAAGTCTGACATCGGCTGGGGTAGCCAGATCCGTTCATACGTGCTGGACGACAGCCGTATCAAAGATCTTCGCACCAAGGTGGAAACCAGTAACACCCAGTCGGTGCTCGATGGTGACATCGACAAGTTTATTGAAGCCAGTCTGAAGATGGCGCTGTGAACAGCGCCATTCAACCCGAACCGGACACCCCCGACTTCTTAGTGAGCTAACATGACTGAACAGAACCAGAACGCGACCCAGCCCGAGGACAACAAGCTGATTGCCGAGCGCCGTGCCAAACTGGCCACCTTGCGAGAGCAGGGCAATGCGTTCCCGAACGATTTCCGCCGTGATGCCACCGCTGCCGAATTGCAGGAAAAATACGGTGACAAGTCCAAGGAAGAGCTGGAAGCCATGGGCATCCAGGTGGCCATCGCTGGCCGCATGATGCTCGACCGCAAGGCGTTCAAAGTGGTTCAGGATATGACCGGCCGCATTCAGATCTACGCCACCAAAGATGTCCAGAAAGACACCAAGCATTGGGATCTTGGCGACATTGTGGGTGTACGCGGTGTGCTGTGCAAGTCGGGTAAAGGCGATCTGTACGTGGCAATGGATGAGTACACCTTGCTCACCAAATCACTGCGTCCGCTGCCTGAAAAGCACAAAGGTTTGACTGACACCGAAGCCCGCTATCGTCATCGTTACGTGGACCTGATGATGAACGAAGATAGCCGACGGGTGTTTCATGCGCGTTCGAAAATCATCAACGTGATGCGCCAGTATTTCACCGAGCGTGACTACATGGAAGTTGAAACGCCCATGTTGCAGGTGATTCCGGGTGGCGCTACTGCACGCCCGTTCGTGACTCACCATAACGCGCTGGGTATCGACATGTACCTGCGGATTGCGCCAGAGCTGTATCTCAAGCGTTTGGTTGTGGGTGGATTCGAGCGAGTCTTCGAGATCAACCGGAACTTCCGCAACGAAGGGTTATCAACCCGCCACAACCCGGAATTCACCATGGTTGAATTCTATCAGGCCTACGCAGATTACAACGACCTGATGGATCTGACCGAAGACATGCTGCGCACCATCGCGCAAAAAGTGCTGGGCACGACCACGGTCACCAATACCCGTGTGTTGAAAGACGGCACAGAAGAAGTCGTTGAATACGACTTCGGCAAGCCGTTTGAGCGCTTGACCGTCGTGGACGCGATCCTGCGCTATAACCCGGAGTTCACTCGCGAACAGCTGGCCGACGAAGCGCAGGCACGCGAGCTGGCCAAAGGTCTGGGCATCAAGGTTAAAGACATCTGGGGCTTGGGTAAGGTACAAATCGAGATCTTCGAAGAAACCGCCGAGCACCGCTTGATGCAGCCCACGTTCATCACCGAGTACCCGAAAGAAGTGTCGCCGCTGGCTCGCTGTAAAGACAGCGATCCGTTCGTGACTGAGCGTTTCGAATTCTTTGTGGGCGGCCGTGAAATTGCCAACGGTTTCTCGGAGCTGAACGATGCGGAAGATCAGGCCGAGCGCTTCAAGGCGCAGGTGGCCGAGAAGGACGCCGGCGACGACGAGGCCATGTTCTACGACGACGACTACGTGATGGCGTTGGAGTACGGCTTGCCGCCAACGGCGGGTGAAGGTATCGGTATCGACCGTTTGGCGATGATGCTGACTGATTCCCCGTCCATTCGTGATGTGATTCTGTTCCCGGCCATGCGTCCGGAGCATAAAGCAGAGCAGACTTCCGGAGACGAATAAGGCATGCACCCGGTCGAGGCGCTGGCTCAGGAATTAAAGCCCGGGCACGGCTGGGATCAGTGGTTGGCGGGCGAGTTCCGCCAACCCTATATGCATCGCCTGGCAGAATTTCTGGCACAAGAGGAGAGCGCAGGAAAGACGCTCTTCCCGCCAAGGTCGCAGCTGTTCAATGCTCTGAACAGCACACCGCTCGATCAGGTTAAAGTCGTGATTCTGGGGCAAGACCCGTACCATGGCCCCGGTCAGGCGCACGGTTTGTGTTTCTCTGTCTCCCCTGGCGTACCAACGCCCCCCTCTCTGACGAATATTTTCAAAGAGATCCAGCAGGATCTCGGTATTGCGCCAGCTGGGCACGGCTGCCTGCAGTCATGGGCGGATCAGGGCGTCTTGTTGCTAAACGCGGTATTGACCGTTGAGCAGGGTAAAGCCGGAGCCCATCAAGGCAAGGGTTGGGAAACGTTTACGGACCGGGTGATTGGGCTGGTCAATGAGCAGCGCGAAGGCGTGGTGTTCCTGCTTTGGGGTAGTTACGCCAGGAAGAAAGGGCAGATCATTGATCGGGAACGCCATTTGGTGTTGGAAGGACCGCACCCTTCACCGCTCAGTGCCTATCGCGGGTTCTTCGGGTGTCAGCATTTTTCGCGTACCAATCAGTGGTTGGTAGAGCAGCGCCAGAGCCCGATTGACTGGGCTCTGCCTGCCTCTTCGCAGCAGCTGCTCGACTTCTGAATCCGGCCAGCTATCCGAGCAGCGCCATGGCTGCTTCCATTTGGGCGCTCAGATCTTCTTCCTCAGCCATGTTCATTTCAGGATCCAGTCCCAGGCGGCTGAACGCCGAAATAGACGAGAAATCCATCTCATTCCAGCGATGACTAGTGCCAGCAACCCGTTGCAGGTTGGCGATCATCACCAGGTCGGCATGGTCGGCCTGGGGCACGTCACGCTGGAAGTTTGCATACTCCAGAGGCACGCTCTGCAGGGCTTCCGGGAATTGCCACTTTTTCAGGATCAAGCTGCCAAGGCGGGGGTGCAGTTCTTCGATCACCGCATCCAATACGATGCCGCTCAGTTCCAGGCTTTGATCTTCAACATAGCGAAGTATCGGAAGCACGCCGATCAGATGCACCAGCCCGGCCAGAGTGGCTTGGTCTGGTCTTAGTTTTGTGTAGTGCTGAGCCAGTACATGACAGATGCCGGCAACTTCCGTGCTGGCCTGCCATGTCGCCCGAAGCCGTTTGTCGACCATATCCGAGGTGGCCTGGAACATTTGCTCCATGGCCAGCCCCATGGCCAGATTGCTGGTATAGGTCATGCCCAGGCGACTTACCGCCATGTTCAGGTTTTCAATGGCGCGGGTGCCGCGAAACAGCGGGCTGTTGCAAACGCGAATGATTCGGGCAGACAGAGCGGTGTCGTTACTGATCACAGCCACAAGATCCGCAATCGAAGTATCTTCGGACTCCGCGATCTCCCGGACCTGCAGGGCCGCTTCGGGCAGCGTTGGCAAGATTAACTTGTCGTTCTCGATGGCGCTGGTCAGGTCCGCTTTAATGGTCTCGATAATGTCTGCCATGGTCCGTCTGTTTCCGCTTGAATGGGGCCCTTAAACCGGGCTCAGTGTATGGCTACATTTATACCAAATAACGGCAAGCTTTCCTGTCAACTTATGTATCAGAAGGTTGCTGTTCCGGCACAGCGTAAGGCAACTGCTCGAGTTTGATGCCTGCCTCGGGCATTCCTTCCAGCGACAGTGTTTCCGTACTGGCGTCATGACGAATAACGGCAAGCATTTCGCCCTCCTGCTCGCCGGTCATCAGGGCGTTGACCACTTCGCCCACAGATTTCTCGCCGGCCAACAGTTTGCTGCCGGCGGCAGGCGCCTGTGGTGTGTTGGTGAAAGATAGTCGGAAAAGGCTTTTTTTCAACTGGCCAAGGAAGTGCATGCGAGCAATCACTTCCTGTCCGGTATAGCAGCCCTTCTTGAAATGCACGCCCTGCAAGTGTTGGAGGTTCATCATTTGCGGTACGTAGGCTTCCTGAGTCGCCTCGGTCAGCCAGGGTACGCCCGCGGAAATGCTCGAAGCCAGCCACTGCTCAAGGGAAAGTTCGGCGATACCGTCGGGCATAGGTAGCTCGTCTGCAGATTGCCACCATTCATAGCGTGCGGTGCCGTCTGCCGTGTTTTCGATCCGGATCAGGTGGCTGTCACCGACTTTCAGGGTTTGTCCCGGCTCGGTCAATGCGCGTGCGTCTTCGCCGGCCACCGAGATGGCCGAGGCTTCGCCGAGCAAGCCAATGATCCGCTTGGCAGGCAGGGTCTCGAGGCTGGTACCGCGAAAGAGCATCAGATATTTTTTCAGATGAGCAATGGTGGCTTCGGCCCGGGTGGCATCGAAGTCCATCAACAGGTCGTCGCCATCCCTGACCAGGCGAGTCAGGCAATAGGCACGCCCCTTGTGCGTGCAGGCCGCGGCTCTGAGTGATTGCTCTTGCGTGATCTCGTCTACGTGCTGGGTGAACTGGCCTTGCACGAATTTGTCGGTGCCCGGCCCGCTGATGCGAGCCATGACCCGATCGTTCAACAGAGCGTAACCGTTCGGAATTGCGAGTTGTTGTGAATCCTGTCTACTCACGATCATCTCCAGAGTTAAAACGAAGAAGTTTTGTGGCCGGGTTCAGGCGAACCGGTGCGCAGTAACATCCGCAGGCGCCTGAAGGCGCAGTCGGTGGTGTTCGGCTTCAGAGCGCCCAGCTCACCGGTGATGATGGTCATCATGCGCCCTGATGATTGATTGTTCGGTTTGAATTGAAGAATCGCTAGTCCGGGGCTCAGAAAACTGGCGTTGGTGACCGTTACCGGCAGCTTACGGCCATTAGCTAACTGGCATGTTAGCCCTGTGCTGTCGTAGGTTACAGCGATAATGGAATTCGGTTTTTTCAGCAAACCGAAGCGCTGAAAGGACGCGCGCCCCAGCCAGAGCACCGGGATCGTGAAGGCCGCCAACAGAGCTGAAGACTCCAGTGCTGCTATAACGATGAAACTCGCCAGCACGATCCAGGGCAGTGATGCGATAAGTCCGGCAGTCGATGAGGGGCGCAGTGTCAGCTCAATCCGGTTGGACACGGTTCAGAATCATCTCGACGATGCGACGAAGATCCGGATCCTCGGGCTTGCTCCGTTGCATAAACCATTCAAACATATCGGCGTCTTCGCAGCTCAGCAGTTTACGGTAACGTGCCTGGTCTTCGGGTTCGAGATCTCGATAAACTTCTTCCAGAAAAGGCAGAAGCAGAACGTCCAGTTCCAGCATGCCGCGACGGCTGTGCCACCAGAGACGGTGGAACTCAGTGTGCGCATTGGTATTTTGAGTGTCGGACATAACGGGTTCCGTGTTTGTAAGTTGGGTGAAGGCTCCGGCTCAGGGAGCCAGAGTTCGATAAGTCGTCGGCACCAGAATAGTGTCGCGGGCCTCGCCCTGAGCTTGCGGGTAGTCCAGTGTGTAATGCAGCCCGCGGCTTTCTTTGCGCTGCAGCGCAGAGCAAATGATCAGATCTGATATGGTGACCAAATTGCGTAATTCAATGAGGTCATTGGTCACCCGGTAGTTACTGTAGAACTCATTGATTTCGCCCTGCAGCAGGTCAACCCGGTGTTTGGCGCGATGCAGACGTTTGGTAGTCCGCACAATGCCGACGTAATCCCACATGAAATGGCGCAACTCATCCCAGTTGTGGGAAATGATAACGTCTTCATCGGAATCCCGAACCTGACTTTCGTCCCATGCGGGCACTGACGGCACGTTGGGAATGTCTGCTTCCCGGCGAGCAATGTCCTGAGCGGCTGCACGGCCATAAACCAGGCATTCCAGTAGCGAATTACTGGCCATACGATTGGCACCATGAAGGCCGGTAAAGGCCGCTTCACCAACCACGTAGAGCTGGTTGATGTCAGTTCGGGCGCGGTCGTCGCTGATGATACCGCCGCAGGTGTAATGGGCGGCAGGCACCACAGGAATCGGGTCTTTGGTGATGTCGATGCCGAAACCGAGACATTTTTCGTAAATGGTCGGGAAGTGGTGCTTGATGAAGTCAGCCGGTTTATGGCTGATGTCCAGATACAGGTGATCGGCCCCTAGCCGCTTCATTTCGTGGTCGATGGCTCTTGCAACAACATCGCGGGGCGCCAGTTCTGCACGGTCATCAAACTTGTCCATAAACCGCCTGCCATCGGGCAGTTTCAGTACTCCACCTTCTCCGCGAACCGCTTCGGTGATCAGGAAAGATTTGGCGTGAGGGTGATACAGGCAAGTCGGATGGAATTGATTGAATTCCATATTGGCGACTCGGCAACCGGCACGCCAGGCCATGGCAATGCCGTCACCGGAGGCGCCGTCAGGATTGGTGGTATAGCGGTACGCTTTGGATGCGCCACCGGTTGCCACCACCGTGAAGCGGGCGCGGTAAAGCTCAACGTGGTTGTCTTCAAGATTCAATACATAGGCACCCACGCAACGGTTGCCGGGCAGCGAGAGATTGCGGTTGGTGATCAGATCAACCGCAACCCGGCCAGATTTCAGGTCGATATTGCGCTTGGCTGCGGCCTGGCTGGCGAGCGTGGTGGATACCGCCTGACCGGTAGCATCGGCGGCGTGAATGATGCGGCGGTGGCTGTGGCCGCCTTCGCGGGTCAGATGGTATTGATCGTCGTTTTCTTTACGGGTGAAGGTCACACCGGATTCAATGAGCCAGTCGATGCTTGCTTTGCCATGTTCGACGGTAAACCGCACCGCATCCTCGTGGCACAGACCACCACCGGCATTGAGGGTGTCCTGAATATGGTTTTCAACCGAGTCGGTTGCATCGAGAACCGCTGCAATGCCGCCTTGCGCCCAAAGCGTGGCTCCGGAACTGATGTCGGCCTTGCTGATGACGCAAACGTTCAGGTGCTCTGGCAAATTCAAAGCAACGGTCAGTCCGGCAGCGCCGCTGCCGATAATAAGTACATCGTATTCGTAGGATTGTGGCATTGAGTTGTTGTCGCAGGCCATAATGTGGAAGTGTATTGAACTAAACTTTGTGCTTGCTGTCTATTTGGCCCGATGCATATGCCTCGAGCCGGTTGCTGTCGGCAACCTGGGTTCATATCTGAACACCGGAAAAACACAATGACACAAGCGAGCCGATTACGAGCCACCCCGCTGGCAAAACAAACGGGACAATCCGTTGCGTCGTCCATGATTTCCAACACAGATTCTACATCGAGTGAACAGACTGAAAGCCAGACGGATCTGCAGCTGGTGCGTAAGGTTCGTCATGGCGACCGTGCTGCGTTCGATCTGCTGGTTGTGAAATACCAGTCCCGGGTTGCCTCCATTATCAGTCGCTACGTTTACGACAGCCACGAAGTGATGGATTTGGCGCAGGAAACGTTCATCAAGGCGTTTCGTGCCATCGATCGGTTCCGGGGTGACAGTGCATTTTACACCTGGCTGTATCGTATTGCGGTGAACACCGCCAAAAATCATCTCGAGGCCCGAGGTCGCCGCCCCCAAGCATCGGCGGATTCCTCCGAGGCGGAAAACTACGACGATGGCCGGCGCTTACGTGATGTGGCTTCGCCAGAAAAACTGCTGCAAAAAGATCAGCTGCAGAAAGCGTTGGCCGAAGCGATTGCCGCGCTGCCCGAGGAACTAAGATCCGCTTTCTTGCTCAGAGAATATGACGGTCTCAGTTATGAAGACATTGCCCGGATTCTGGAGTGCCCGATCGGAACCGTCCGTTCCCGGATCTTCAGAGCCCGGGATGCAGTGGATCGGCACATTGGTCCACTTCTTAATCATTCAGTGACGTAAGTGAGGTTGCACCCGATGGATGAGCGTCTCAGAGAAACTCTGTCAGCAATGATGGACGATGAAGCGGACGAGCTTTCAGTGCGCAGATTGCTTTCGCACGACGATCAGAACGAAGTCAGAGAACAATGGCAAAGATGGCAGCAGGTGCGCGACCTGATGCACGAAGCTCCGAGCGCTTCCTACAGTGTGGATGTCGCAGGTGCCGTTCGGGCCGCAATTGACGATCAGGATATTCCGATTGCAGACAAAGCCGAACCTGTCCCTCGTGCCGGCGGTTATTGGCACTGGCCCGTAGCGGCGATGGTGACCTTGGCACTGCTGGTTGGATTTGGTGCCGGTGCCGGCTGGGGAACAGCGCCGGGTGATCCGAATAACGCACTGGCGTTCACCGGAGTAGATCAACGAGCGTCTCAGCTAGCGCTAAGCAAGGAAGAGATTGCCCTGCAGCGTCTGGATGAACAGCAGCTGCGCCAGGTTCGGCAGTATTTGCTGGAACATGCCCAGCACAACAGCGTTGGCGCCGGCCGAGGTTCTATGGGATACGCGAGAATGGTAAGTGCGAACGGTGGGTATTGAGCTTGAGGTGTTTGGCTATGAATATTCTGCATAAGGGCAAACATGCCACGGCTCGAATGCTGATGGTCATAGCATGGTTCGTTTTTGCGCCGTTCATGGCCGCCCATGCCGACAATGCCGCAGTTGATGCTTCAGAGTCCATGACCGCAATGGACTGGTTGGAGCGCTTGGGGCCTGCGCTGAATATGACGTCTTACGAGGGTGTGTTCGTTTATGCCCGAGGTGATCAGGTGCACTCGATGCGCATTGCGCACCGATACCGAAATGGTCAGGTGGAAGAACGACTGGTGATGCAGGATGGCGGCTCGGGTGAGATTGTCCGTAAGGGTATGGATGTGGTCTGTGTGTTACCGGATCAAGGTCGTATTCGTCTGGATGAGGTCATTCCGTCGGGGCCGTTTGCGGAGGCCTTCACCAATCAGTTGATGCCGGTCAGCCAGTGGTATCAGCCGGCGCTAATGGGCGAAGATCGAGTGGCTGGCTACGAGGTGGTGACGGTGGACTTGACCGCCAAAGACAATGACCGCTACAGCCATCGGCTTTGGGTTGAAAAAGAAACGGGGCTTTTGGTGAAAAGCCACGTGCGGGATATTGATGACGCTGTGCTCGAGCATTTCCAGTACACCAGCCTGGAGATCACCGATGACATTGCAGATGAGAAGTTTGAGGTTCAAACCGAGGGGCGCGAGATAACCCGCCATCTTGGCGCGCCGGAACCCCAGCAATCGACGGTAGGACGAATGACAGGCTGGACCTTGAACTGGCGCCCGGATGGATACATGCCGGCTGCCACCCCAAGCTCCAGTAACGGCAAGGCCGTGGCTTTCTCGGATGGGCTGGCCACATTCTCGGTGTTCGTTGAGCCGGTGAAAGGGCTAAAAATGCCGACAGGTGCCTCGCGAGTGGGCGCATCGACGGTCTATATTCATGAAGTAGAGGTGGCAGAACGGCCATTCTTGATTGTCGTGGTTGGGGAGATTCCCCCTGAAACGGCTAGAAAAGTCGCCCGTTCGGTATCGATTGATGATGCGCTGGCGCAAAGGTGGGTAGCAAGTGATCACTGAAACCGGAAAAGTGGTGGCGCTTCAGGGGGCGCAAGCCTGGGTGCAAACCATTCAGACCAGTGCGTGTGAAAGCTGTTCTGCCCGTGCCGGTTGTGGTCAGCGGGCGCTGGCGGCGGTTTCGGGCGGCAAAGCCAATCAAGTGTTGGTGTTGAATACCGTCGATGCGCAGGTTGGCGATGAGGTAGTGATTGGCCTGGATGAGCAATCGCTGCTGACGGCTTCGCTGGCCGTATACGGGCTGCCCTTGTTGCTCATGGTGTTGGCGAGTATTGGCGCGTTCCGGTTATTGGGTGAGACAGATCTGGTGGCGATTATGGGTGCGCTTGTGGGTTTGGGAGCCGGGTTCTGGTTGGTGCGTCGTTGGCAGTCGCGATCGGGTGACCGGTTTCAACCACATATGGTTCGCGTGAACCGAATTGCGTCTGTGACCTGTCTCTGAAACCTACCGATTTTTAAGTTGAAAAGTGATTACGCAGCCATAAATTGTAACCGCAGTCCAACGGCCAAATGTAAGGGGGGTTTACATGCAAAAAATAACTACGCCGGTTGCTCGTTATCCTGATGGACTCCGGTCAGGTTTTGTTCTGGGGGCATGGCTGATTTTCGCCACTTTGGTTTCGACCCTGTGGAGCCAGCAAGTTACGGCACGGGGATTGCCGGATTTCACCGAACTCGTTGAAGAAAACTCCAGCGCCGTGGTGAACATCAGTACCACCAGTGAGCCTGCCGGGCGCCGTTCCCGTTTTCAGGGGCTGCCATTCGACGAGGGGCAACTGGATCAGTTGCCGCCATTTTTGCAGGATTTCTTTCGCGGCCCGAATTCCCCGTTTGGTGGTGCGCCGGGCGGTAAGCAGCCAACGCGCTCAATGGGCTCTGGGTTCATCGTTTCAAAAGACGGTTATGTTCTGACTAATAACCATGTCGTGGAAGGCGCCGATGAAGTGATGGTTCGGCTGAACGATCGCCGGGAGTTCGTTGCGACCATTGTGGGTACCGACCCTCGTTCGGACATGGCCGTTCTGAAAATCGAGAATGCCGACGATCTGCCCGTGGTTCAGGTGGGCAGTTCCGAAGAGCTCAAAGTAGGAGAGTGGGTGTTTGCGATTGGCTCACCCTTCGGGTTCGATTACACGGTGACGGCGGGCATTGTCAGTGCGCTTGGCCGCTCGCTGCCTTCGGAAAACTACGTTCCTTTTATTCAGACCGACGTTGCTATTAATCCGGGCAACTCCGGCGGGCCGCTGTTCAATCTGGACGGCGAGGTGATTGGCATTAACTCCCAGATCTACACCCGTTCGGGTGGTTTTATGGGGGTATCGTTTGCGATTCCGATTGACGATGCCATGAGCGTGTTCCGTCAGCTTCGTGACGAAGGCGCAGTCGCGCGTGGTTGGCTAGGTGTGCTGATTCAGGAGGTCAACCGGGATCTTGCCGAGACCTTCGGTCTGAAGCGGCCGCGGGGTGCCCTGATTGCCGAGGTTATGGTCAATTCACCTGCACAGGCCGGCGGTCTTCAGTCAGGTGATATCGTGCTGGAATACAACGGCGAGGACATTGAACTGTCCTCGGATTTGCCGCCGAAAGTGGGCCGTACACCGGTTGGTGAATCGGCCCGGTTGACCGTGCTGCGGGGCGGTGACGAGATCGAGCTTGATGTGGAAATAGGCGAGTTGCCGGAAGATGGCCGCACCAGCCGTTCAAAGGCCCAAGGCCACCGTGGTGGAGCTGCTGACGCTCTTGGTCTGGCGGTTGAGCCGCTAACTCCGGAAAACGCCCGTGCGGCCGGTGTTGAAAGCGGGGTGCTGGTGACTGGCGTGGAACGGGGACCAGCCTTGCAGGCCGGAATCCGAACCCGTGACATCATCACCGAGATAAACCGCAAGCCGGTTGGGTCGCTGAAGGCTTTCCAGTCGGTTGTGAAAAGCTTGCCGAAAGGCCAGGCAGTTTCGGTGCGTGTGGTGCGCCAAGGGCGACCTATCTATCTGGTGATGCGGCCGTAAAAACGCTTCTTTAGAAGCTGTGCACTGGCTCTCGGGCGCGTCACGACATGCCCGGGAGCTTTTGCTATACTCGCCGGACTTTCTCGAACCCTCGGTCATGGGATGGACCCGGTGACAATATGAAAAACAAGGAATTATCCCTCCGCCAACTGCTCAAACTGCGCAACTCCTGGTTGGCACTGCTCGTTTTTGTCGTCTCGATTTGCGTCACCATCCTGTTATGGCAGGTTTCCATCCGCTTGGTAGAGGACCGTGCCGAAGCCAAATTTCGGGCACAATCCCTGCAATTGAAAACCGCCATCGAAGAGCGCCTGCTGAACTACGAGCAGGTATTGGCTGGTAGTGCTGGTCTGTTCGCGGTGAAAGGCGAGGTTAGTCGCGATGAATGGCGTGACTACGTTGAGAAGGTTGATATCAACCGCTATTACCCCGGCATAGAGGGGATCGGTTATGTGCAGAGGATCGGTGTTCGCCAAATGGCGGACCACATTGCTTTCGTTCGGTCCGAAGGGGTGTATAAGTATTTGGTAAAACCTCTGGGCACCGGGCCGTATTATTATCCCATGGTGTACCTCGAGCCGGGCACCGAGCGAAACCTGAGTGCTCTTGGCTACAACGCCTTCAGTGACCCCATACACCGGGTTGTGATGGAGCGAGCCCGCGATGACGCCAAGCCGATGGTAACCGGCAAGGTGGTGTTGGTTCAGGAGGTCTTGGCCGAGGATCAGGCCGGGTTCCTTATGTATTACCCTGTGTATCAGGGTGGTGTCATTCCGGATGTCCGAGCCGAGCGTCGGATGATGCTGGCGGGTTATGTATTCAGTGCATTTCGGATGAATAACCTGCTTGATGGCATTGTCGGTTTGATTTCCCCCTTCCTCGATGTCCGCATTTACGATGCCGCGCAGGTGTCCCGAAGCACCCTTATGTACGGCTCTAATCTGGGATCGCTGGACAACGAGTTCAGTTTCGAACTGAGCCAGACGATCTCTCACGGCGGACGGGAGTGGCTGTTGCAAACCCGCTCTACACCCGCGTTTGACTATCTTGCCTCGGATCCGCGCCCACCCATTGTATTAGGGGCGGGGTTGGCGATCAGTGTTCTGATGTACCTGTTTGTTTTGTCGTTGGTGCGGTCGCGTTTGGGGGCTCAGGTTAGCGCTGGTCGGTATCGGGCGATCACCGAAGGTGCGGCCAACGTAACGATGGTTATGAACAAAGCGGGCAACCCGATGTATGCCAGCCCGTCGGCCCGGGATATTCTCGGTTTTGACCCGGAGCGGGTCTCGGACCTGGACTTTAAATCGTTGGTCCACCCTGAAGATTGGCCGGGATTGCGGCAAGCGTTCAAAGACGCGGTGACGTCTCCGGGCAAACAAATGCCGGTGGTGCGGGCCCGCATCAACGACGCCGACGGACAATGCCACGACATGGAAGGCACCTTCACCTCCATGCTGAAGGTGCCGGGTGTGACCGGGGTGGTGTTGAGTTTGCGGGACCTGACTCAGTTGAAAGCGGCGCAATCCGAGTTGCACCGGTTGGCGTTTTTCGATCCGTTAACCGGGCTGGCCAACCGGCAGTTGTTCCGTGACCGCCTGAACGGCGTTGTGCAACGCTGTCGTCGCAGTGGAGAGCCGGCCGCACTGATGTATCTGGATTTGGACGGTTTCAAGCGAATCAACGATACCTTGGGTCATGACGCCGGCGATGAATTACTCAAGCGCGTGGCTGAGTGGCTTCAGGGTTGTGTTCGGGAAGAGGATTCTGTCGCGCGTCTGGGTGGCGATGAGTTTGTGGTTCTGCTGTCCCGGGTCAGTGGTACCGATGCGGCTGGCAAAGTGGCTGAAACCATCTTGCGGCGCCTGTGTCAGAGAGTCCGGCTCAACGATCACGACGTTGGGGTGACGGTCAGCATTGGTATCACTATGGTTCCTCACGACAGTGAAGACGTGGGGACCCTGATGAAATATGCCGACCTGGCCATGTATCGGGCGAAAGAAATGGGCCGCAACAACTACCAGTTCTTCACGCCGGCCATGAATATCAAAGCGGCGCGCCGAATGTTGCAGCAGGAAGAACTGGCGACCGCGCTGCAAGAAGACCGTTTTGTGCTGCATTACCAGCCTAAAGTGGATTTGGTTAGCCAGAAAGTGATTGGCGTTGAAGCTTTCTTGCGCTGGCACCATCCTGAACGGGGCCTGGTACCCGCGCAGCAGTTTATCAACCTTGCGGATGAAACCGGTCTGATCATTCGCCTGGGTGAACAGGCTTTCCGACAGGCCTGCATACAAGTGCAGGCGTTGGAGCGTGCGGGCTTTGAATCGTTGAAAATGGCGGTCAATTTCTCGGTTCGGCAGATTATCGACCCCGGCTTTCTGGATCTGATCCGGCGCGTTATCACCGAAACCGGCGTTGCCGCCGACCGAATCGAGCTTGAGCTGCCAGCCGAACTGCTGAATGAAGACCCCAGAATGCTGCGTGAGCTGCTGGTTGCACTGAATGATCTGGGGGTTTGCCTGATTCTGGATGATTTTGGCAAGGGCTCGTGCTCGTTGGTTTCGCTGCAGCAATTGCCGCTGGACGTGATCAAAATCGATCACGGATTTATTCGTGATATCCCCTACAACGTCAGCGCCACCGATGTTGCGTCGGCGGTTATCGCGCTGGCGCACAAGCTGCACTTGACCGTGGTGGCCGAAGGTGTTGAAACCATGCAACAACTGGCCTTTCTGAAATCCGCTGGTTGCGCCCAAAGTCAGGGTAACTTGTTCAGCTATCCGCTCGACGAAGATGCCCTAATCGGGTTCTTGATTCGCCAGTATGAGAAGCCGCTTATTTCCTGATCATGGCAATAGCGGCCGGATACCGGTAAAATCACGCCGTTCCCGGACCCGTAGCGGCTATACCGGGCTCAATCCCATGTCTTATATGAGTAATCATTGTCTGTGACTGAACTGAGCCGAATCCGTAACTTTTCCATCATTGCCCACATCGACCACGGTAAATCCACGCTGGCGGATCGTTTCATTCAAAGCTGTGGCGGTTTGACCGAGCGTGAAATGGCCGCTCAGGTGCTGGACTCCATGGATCTCGAGAGAGAGCGGGGCATTACCATCAAAGCCCAGAGTGTAACGCTCAACTACACCGCTCGAGATGGCGAAACCTATAAACTGAATTTCATCGATACTCCGGGGCACGTTGACTTCTCGTACGAAGTTTCTCGTTCTCTGTATGCCTGTGAAGGTGCGCTCCTGGTTGTGGATGCTGGCCAGGGCGTAGAGGCGCAGTCAGTGGCTAACTGCTACACCGCGCTGGAGCAGGGCTTGGAGGTTGTTCCGGTTCTGAACAAAATGGACCTGCCGCAGGCCGAGCCAGAGCGTGTGGCCGCCGAGATTGAAGACATTATTGGCATCGAGGCTCAGGATGCGGTGCGCTGCAGCGCCAAGAGCGGTCTGGGTGTCGAAGATGTTCTCGAGGATCTGATTCAGAAGATTCCGCCGCCCAAAGGGGATCGTACTGCCCCCCTGCAGGCGCTGATCATTGACTCCTGGTTCGATAACTATCTGGGTGTTGTGTCGCTGGTGCGTGTGATCGAAGGGGTTTTGCGCAAAGGCGACAAGATCGTTATCAAATCGACCAACAAGGCGTGGAACGCGGATAAGGTCGGGATCTTTAATCCCAAGCCGACCGACACCGATATTCTTGAAGCGGGTGACGTTGGTTTTGTTGTTGCCGGTATCAAAGACATTCACGGTGCGCCGGTAGGCGACACCATTGTGCACCAGAAACATGCGGAAGAAACTCCGATGTTGCCGGGGTTCCAGAAAGTAAAACCGCAGGTGTATGCGGGCTTGTTCCCGGTCAGTGCGGATGACTACGACGACTTCCGGGACGCGTTGGAAAAACTGACTCTGAACGATGCCTCGCTGTTCTTCGAACCGGAAAATTCCGATGCCTTGGGCTTCGGTTTCCGTTGTGGTTTCCTGGGCATGCTGCACATGGAGATCATTCAGGAGCGTCTGGAACGCGAGTACGACATTGACCTGATCACCACCGCGCCCACGGTTATCTACGAAGTGGTCACCAAGCAGGGCGAAACGGTATCGGTAGATAATCCGTCCCGGCTTCCGGATATCGGCTCGATTGAAGAAATGCGCGAGCCAATTGTAGAGGCCAACATTCTTGTGCCCCAGGAGCACCTGGGTAACGTTATCGCCCTGTGTGAAGAAAAACGGGGCGTTCAGAAGAACATGCACTTCATGTCGTCTCAGGTTCAGCTCAGCTATGAGTTGCCGATGGCTGAAGTGGTCATGGACTTTTTTGATCGCATTAAATCCGCCAGCCGTGGCTTTGCATCGCTGGACTATCATTTTGTGCGTTTTCAGGATGCGAATCTGGTGCGTCTGGATGTGCTGATTAACGGTGAACGCGTGGATGCGCTGGCCATCATCGTGCACCGTGATCTGGCGCACCGTAAAGGACGCCAGCTGATTGAGAAAATGAAAGAGCTGATCCCGCGGCAGATGTTCGATATCGCGATTCAGGCGGCCATTGGCACGCAGGTGGTATCGCGGGTCACCGTAAAGGCGTTGCGCAAAAACGTAACAGCCAAGTGTTACGGTGGTGATGTCAGTCGTAAGAAAAAGCTGCTTCAGAAGCAGAAGGAAGGCAAAAAGCGCATGAAGCAGCTGGGTAATGTCGAGGTGCCTCAGGAAGCGTTTCTTGCTGTGTTGAAAGTTGATAACTAAGCAAACTAAGGCACCCGATGGATATTGATTTTCCACTGGTACTGGTCGTTCTCACCTTCGCGACGGGGGTGGTTTGGCTTGCGGATAAGTTGTTTTTACGAAAACGCCGGCTCGCAAACGCGAAGCCGCAGCCTTCGTCGGACAGTGCGGACGAGCCTAAAGAGCCTTGGCTGATTGATATCAGTCGCTCTTTCTTTCCGGTGTTGGCGATTGTGTTGGTGCTGCGTTCATTTCTGATCGAACCGTTTCAGATTCCGTCCGGGTCCATGCTGCCTACGCTGGAAGTAGGCGATTTTATATTGGTGAACAAATACGCCTATGGCCTCCGGCTGCCGGTGGCCGGGACGAAAGTTGTCGAAATCGGTGACCCGGAGCGTGGCGATGTGATGGTGTTTCGTTTTCCGGAAGATGGTTCCACCAATTACATCAAACGCGTGATCGGTTTGCCGGGCGACACCGTGCGTTATCGCAACAAACAGCTTTTCATCAATGATGAACCCGTGCCTCGGGATTTTGTCGCGCGCTTGCCTCCGATGGAACGGTGGCGCGAAACCGTGGGTTCGGTCGAACATGATATTTACCTCACCTTGGGACGAGTGTCGGGGTCTGGTGAAGGTGAGTGGACGGTTCCCGAAGGGCATTACTTTGTCATGGGTGACAACCGGGACAACAGTAACGACAGTCGCTTCTGGGGCACCGTACCGGATGAGCTGGTGGTCGGTAAGGCCTTTGGTATCTGGATGCACTGGAAATCTTTTACAAGTCTGCCATCTTTTGATCGTGTAGGTGGTATTGAATGATCTCTATGAGTTCGGAGCGAACGCGAATGAAAAACGCATTTCCCACGGGTATGAAGTATCAGCAGGGCAGTGGTCTGACCATGATGATCGTGGCCCTGTTTTTTGCCGGGCTGCTGACATTTGCGCTGAAGGTCGGGCCGGCTTACCTTGATGACTTTACTATTCAGGAAGCCCTGGAAAACCTCGAAAACATTGAAGGTCTGTCCGATATGGGGCCGGCTCAGGTCCGTGGGGTGATCAACAAGCAACTAAGTGTGAACAACGTGCGCGGTTTTGATGCCAAGAATATCACCGTGGATAAAGACGGAGATCTGGTGCTCATAAACGTTGATTATGAGGTTCGCAATAACCTGTTTGGCAGTGTCGATACGGTCGTTCACTTCCAACACGAGTATGAGTTTAAAGGCAAGTGAGTTCAAAACCAGATCTTGATCAACTTCAGCGCCGCATCGGCTATCAGTTCAAAGACCCTGAACGGCTGCTGCTGGCGCTCACTCACCGAAGTTTTGGCAACCAGAACAACGAGCGTCTGGAATTTCTTGGCGATTCCATCGTCAATATGGTGATTGCCGAGCACCTGTTCCTGAAGTTTGAGTCTGCCCGGGAAGGTCAGTTGAGCCGTCTGAGAGCCCGTATGGTTAAGGGCGTTACGCTGGCCGAAATCGGGCGCGAGTTTCAGTTGGGGCAATATCTGAGGCTGGGCTCCGGAGAGCTGAAAAGTGGCGGCTTCCGTCGAGAGTCGATCCTGGCCGATGCCGTGGAATCGATCATCGGTGCCATCTATCTGGATAGCGATTTTTACACCTGCCGTGAGCAGGTGTTGCGATGGTTTACAGAACGGCTGGCCGGGCTCGATGTACAGGATACCCAGAAGGATCCGAAAACCCGTTTGCAGGAGTACCTGCAGTCGCGCCAATTCCCGTTACCGCGATACGAAGTGATCTCGGTGGAGGGCGAAGCTCATAATCAGACATTCCATGTGACCTGTGCGTTGTCGTCGCTGGACCGTAAAACCACTGGCACCGGCAGCAGTCGCCGAATTGCTGAGCAACAGGCCGCCCGAAGTGCCCTCAAGAAGCTGGGCGTGGAGAATTCATGATGCACGATATTACCACCCCGGATAATCCGGACAGCCGCTGCGGATTTGTCGCCATTGTCGGGCGCCCCAACGTGGGCAAGTCCACATTGCTGAACCACATTCTCGGACAGAAACTTAGCATTACCTCGCGCAAGCCCCAAACCACCCGCCACCAGGTGCTGGGTATCAAAACCGAGGGCGATGTGCAGGCGATTTACGTTGATACGCCGGGCATGCACGAAGAAGAGCCAAGGGCGATCAATCGTTACATGAACAAGGCCGCAACTTCGGCGTTGGTAGATGTCGATGTGGTGGTGTTTGTGGTGGATCAACTGAACTGGACCACCGCCGACGAGATGGTTTTGGAGAAGCTGGAGCGTTTGAAGTGCCCGGTTATTCTGGCGATCAACAAGGTCGATAAGCTGGAGAAGCGAGAGCTGATGCTGCCGCATCTCGAAACCTTGGCTGCAAAGCGCGAATTTGCCGAGATTATTCCGTTGTCAGCGCTGCGCGAAACCAACCTGGAACCTTTGGAAGAAGCCGTTGGCCGTTTTCTGCCACAGAGTGTGCATTTCTATCCGGATGACCAGATCACGGATCGCAGCCAGCGCTTCATGGCTTCTGAAATGGTTCGGGAGAAAATTACCCGCCAGTTGGGCGCCGAGGTACCTTATTCGGTTGCGGTGGAAATTGAAGAATTCAAGCAGCAAGGTAAGACTCTGCACGTATCCGCACTGATCCTGGTTGAGCGTGACGGACAGCGAAAGATCATCATCGGTGACAAGGGCGCCCGGTTGCGTCAGATCGGTCAGGACGCTCGTATTGATATGGAGCGAATGTTCGATACCAAAGTCATGCTCAAGCTTTGGGTCAAAGTAAAGCGTGGCTGGGCCGACAGTGACCGAGCGCTGAAAAGCCTGGGCATGAACGACCTCTGAGGTTGATATGAGAGGAGCGGTGCAACAAGAGCCCGCTTACGTCATCCATCGGCGGCCATGGCGGGAAACCGCATTACAGGTGGATTTATTCACCTTGAACCATGGCCGTATGAGCGTTATTGCCCGTGGCGGCAACAGCGCAAAAAGTCCTCTGAAAGCGCAGCTCCAGCCATTCCAGCCACTGTTGATTGATTGGACCGGCAAAAGCGATCTCAAAACTCTGGTGCAACTGGAGTTACGGGAAGCGCCCCGCTTACGGCAAACCCGCGCGTTGTATAGCGGTTTGTACATCAATGAGCTCCTGCAGCGTGTTTTGCCGGCTGCCGATCCCCACCCGGAGTTGTTTGCCAGTTACATTGAGAGCCTTCAGGCGTTGTCGGGTGTTCAGGATAACGGCGATGTCGAGCCGATTTTGCGGCGCTTCGAGAGGGCTTTCGCCGGCGCTCTGGGGTATGACTTTTCATGGGATCAAACGACTGACACTGGCCGTCTGGTAGAGGTTGGTCAGTATTATGGTTATGATCCTGCTCAAGGCATTGTCGCCGCAGGTGGCGCTGACGTCCGGTTAGGGCGGCTGCCGGGCGAGGCTTTGATCGCGCTGGCGGCGGACGACTACAGCGATGAGTCGGCGCGCAGAACAGCCAAACGCGTCATGCGTGTGCTTGTGGATTTTCTGTTGCAGGGAAAGCCGCTCCACAGCAGAAGTTTATTCAGCCATTCCGTTTCTTCATCTGAGAGAACCTTATGAATTCCAGAGTGTTGCTTGGTGTAAACATTGATCATGTGGCCACTTTGCGTGAGGCGCGGGGTACTCGCTATCCCGATCCGGTACAAGCTGCATTGGTAGCTGAACAGTCGGGGGCGGATGGCATCACCGTACATCCACGGGAAGATCGCCGACACATTCAGGATCGTGACGTATTGCTGCTGAAGGAAGTGCTACAGACCAAAATGAATCTGGAAATGGCGGTAACCGACGCCATGCTCACGTTTGCCGAACAGGTAAAGCCCGAGTGTGTTTGCCTGGTGCCGGAAAAGCGTGAAGAGCTGACAACAGAAGGCGGGCTTGATGTTGTCGGGCAGGAAGAGCGAGTCGCGAACGCCTGTAAGCGCTTGGCAAACATCGGAGCCGAAGTGTCGTTGTTTATTGACCCGGACCGTGCTCAGATTGATGCGGCGGTTCGTTGCGGCGCGCCGGTTATAGAGCTGCACACCGGAGAGTATGCCGAAGCAGCAACGCCGGCTCAGGCGGAAGCTTCGGTGACGATTCTGGAAGACGCCGTTGCCTATGCACGTGAACAGGGCTTGATCGTTAACGCGGGGCATGGCTTGCATTATCACAACACCGAGAGAGTGGCGGCGATTCCGGGCATCAATGAATTGAACATTGGCCACGCCATTGTCGCTCGGGCCGTGTTCACCGGATTAAAAGACGCGGTGAAAGACATGCGCGCGATTCTGGATCGCGCGCGAGCCTGAATCGGCTAGTGGATTTCCGACTGTCGTTGTTGTTCGCGGAACATCGGTTGCCAGTCGGTTTGCTCACTCCAGTTCTGCAGGCGCTCAATAGCAGAATTGAGCTGGTCTTTCAGAATTTCACGATCAGGCGCATTGCATTTTAATGCGGTTTCAAACCGGTTTGCGGCAGCTCGAAGTTCGGGCACGCCGCAATACCGGGTCGCCCCATGCAATTTGTGTATGCATTCCAGCAGGGCTTCCTCATTGCCTTCATCCCAAAGCGCCTGAATGCGAGGCGCATCGGTTTGGAGCTGTTCTAGCAACATGCTGAACAACTCTTCGGCCAGGTCGGTCTTGCCCGCAGCAAGCTGGATGCTTTCATCAATGCTCACGCAGTCTTGCTGTATGCGCCGGTTTGACGGCCGCAGAGCGCGCCGGGTGTCCCGGATTTCCGAAATTTTGAACGACGTGGCCGAGGCTTTACAGTCGTAGCCGGTGTATTCGCGCACCAGCTCATTGAGCTGACGACTGCTGATCGGCTTGGCCATGTAACCATCGAACCCCTGTTCCGACAGGCGTTCCTGCTCATCCGCGAGGGCGTGGGCGGTTAAGGCAATAATCGGGGTGTAATGGGCGTCGGAATCCAGATCCCGGATGCGAGCGGTTGCTTCAACGCCATCCATACCCGGCATTTGCAGATCCATGAACACCAGATCGAACGGCTTTTTCCTAGCTTTGGTGAGTGCCTCGAAACCGCTGGAGGCGCCTTCCGCATTGATTTTGCAATCCTGAAGTAAGGTCATGACCAGCTTCAGGTTCGCGTCGTTGTCGTCAACCGCAAGGATTCGGGGCGCTTTAACCTGATTGTGTTCGGGTATCGACACCGGGGTATCTTCACGATGCCCTGAACGAATGCCGTGTATCAGAGCCAGCAGTTCGTCGTAGAGTGGATCCCGGCATATCGGCTTGGTCAGATGGCCGCTGGCCAGACCTGAAAGCGGTGTGTCGAGGGTTTCCAGTGTAGGGGTTAGCAGCAAAGTTCTGCAGTCCCGCTCCACCTCCAGTGTACGAAGCAAATTGCCGTACTGATTCGAGTTAAGAAGGTGGCGAGTGATGCCAATGATCGCGGCTGCATAGCCTTCCTGGTGCAGTTGTGCCTCTTCAACGTGTTCCTGAAGTGCGGCCGGCGATGAAACCCGATCTACCACCATGCCCCAGTCTCGCAACAAGTGTTCAACGGCAAGGCCGGTGGTTTTCTGTTGTTCAAGGTAAATGACGCGCTCACCCCGCAGGGCTTCTTTGGGGGGACTGCTGTTTGCCGGGGAGGAGAGTTCCGGCGTAAGCGTGAACCAGAAAGTCGAACCCTTACCTAACTCGCTCTTCAGCCCGATTTCACCGCCCATTTCTTCTACCAGGCGCTTGGAAATCGCCAGCCCCAGGCCTGTGCCGCCGTACTGACGTGCGGTCGATGCATCGGCCTGACTGAAGGCGTTGAACAGGGATTGTTGCTGGGCTCGGGACAGACCCACTCCGGAGTCGGTGATGCTCAGGCGCAAGGTGACACGATTGTTCTCGGCGTCTTCTTCTTCAAGGCTGGCCCTCAAGACAACTTCACCGGTTTGGGTGAACTTGATGGCATTGTTGAGGAGGTTGGTGATGACCTGTTTTACTCTCAGGGGGTCGCCCACGATGTGGTCGGGAACGTCGTTGTAAACCAGGGGCACCAGGTCGAGGTTCTTTGCGTGTGCGGCGGGGGCCAACATGGTCATGACTTCTTCGACGATGTCCCGAAGCGCAAAGGGAACCCGGTCCAGCAGCAACTTGCCTGCCTCGATTTTCGAGAAATCCAGAATGTCGTTGATGATGGTCAGAAGAATCTCTGACGACTTGCGGATCGTATTGAGATGATCGCGTTGCTGTCTTGGTAGCGGGGTTTTCAGCAGCAGCTCGGTGAACCCGATAATGCCGTTCAGTGGTGTGCGAATTTCATGGGACATATTGGCCAGAAACTCGGATTTGATCCGGCTGGCTTCCAGCGCTTCCTTGCGGGCAAAGTCCAGTTCGATGTTCTGGATTTCGATGGTTTCCAGTGTTTCCCGCAGATCTTCGGTGGCTTGATCGATGTTCTGCTGCATTTCGGCCTGGGCTTTGCCAAGTTCCGAGGCCATATCATTCAGGCCGGATTCCAGTTGCTCGAATTCCGGGCCTGCGCTGGTATACACCCGGGTTTCCAGCTTGCCTTCCTTGAGCAGGGCGACCG
Source organism: Marinobacter litoralis (assembly GCF_016427555.1). Classification (GTDB taxonomy): domain Bacteria; phylum Pseudomonadota; class Gammaproteobacteria; order Pseudomonadales; family Oleiphilaceae; genus Marinobacter; species Marinobacter litoralis_A. The sequence continues at coordinate 38,456 of NZ_JAELVS010000004.1, read as the reverse complement.
CTTCATTTAACTGAAATACCGGATCCGTGAAGGCACGGCTGAGGCGCAGAGAGATACCGATACTCAGGATTACGCCGCCAATGATCATCAGAAGGGAGATCAGCAGAGCTTTGTAGGTTTCTTTCTCGGTGCGGGTATGGGACATCTCGACCATCACCCAGCCCAGCGGATTCTCGGCCCGCAACGCGGATAAACGAGCTTCCGTATCGATCATCGTGTCGATGCTCAGATCCTGAAGGTGAACCGGGTTGATGAATCGGGTCGTGTGGTTGAGGGTGATTTTCACCTCTTGATCGGCTTTGAAAGCACTGCCGGGGATTGCGTCGGAACTGCCCGGGCCGGTATGCAACAGGCGCTTGCCCTCGGGCGTGAAGAACGAGATGGAGCGAACGTCCTGTTCTTCCAACAAGGCATTGGAAAGGCTGCTAAGCAGGCTGCGGTTGGCGGTAAACAGGCCGTATTCTGAGCCCGCGGCCAGCTGGCGGGAGAGCGATTCGCCCCGGTCATGGAGCAGGCTTTCGATGTTGTTTATCCAGCTGTGGGTAAAGAACAGACCCAGCAGCAGAGTTGTGACGAGGGTGGGAACAAGCGTTACCACCAAGACTTTTTTGCGAATGCCCCACCGCCGCATATCTTGTTCCTGTTATTCTGATGAGTCCCCGGCGATGCCGGGGAAGGCACGTTACTCATTTATAGCCAGAGGTCATGGATATAGCGACAAGCTGTATTGGGACATAGCGGCTATAGCGAGTATGATTCGAACCCGAAAGTGTATCACAGGGTTTCAATATGACTTTCCCCACTATTGAAGATTATGTCGGCCACACCCCACTGGTGCGTTTGCAGCGCTTGCCGGGGGATACCAGTAACGTCGTTTTGGCAAAGCTGGAGGGCAACAATCCTGCGGGTTCGGTGAAAGATCGGCCGGCCATCAGCATGATTCAGGAAGCGGAACGCCGTGGCGACATCAGCCCCGGTGATACCTTGATTGAAGCAACCTCGGGCAACACCGGCATCGCCCTTGCGATGGCTGCGGCCATCAAGGGTTATCGCATGATATTGATCATGCCGGACAACCTGAGTGAGGAGCGCCGGGCATCGATGCGCGCCTACGGAGCCGAGGTGGTCAATGTTACCCGGGAAGAAGGTATGGAAGGCGCCCGGGACCTGGCGATCCGCATGGAAGCCGAAGGCAAAGGCAAGGTGCTGGACCAGTTCAGTAACCAGGACAACCCGCTGGCCCATTACCGCAGCACCGGGCCGGAAATCTGGGAGCAAACCCAGGGTCGCGTAACGCACTTTGTCAGCTCCATGGGCACCACCGGCACCATTATGGGGGTGTCCCGTTACCTGAAAGAGCGTAACCCGGATGTGCAGATCGTCGGGTTGCAGCCGGAAGACGGTGCGTCCATTCCGGGCATTCGGCGTTGGCCTGAAGCCTATCTGCCCAAAATTTACGATGCTGCGAGAGTGGATTCCGTGCTGGACATTGGCCAGCAAGAGGCGGAAGACACCATGCGAGCTCTGGCTAAAGAAGAAGGGATTTTTTGCGGTGTGTCATCTGGTGGTGCTATTGCGGCTGCGCTCAAACTCTCCCGAGAGGTTGAAAACGCGGTAATCGTAGCCATTATTTGTGATCGCGGAGACCGATATTTATCCACCGGTGTGTTCCCGAGCGCCTGAGCCGGAAACTGACAAGAGACTGACTAATTATGAGTAGACGCCGCCGTAAGGTTCTGCCGCAAGAACCCGTGCGTTGTGAGATTGAAAGCCTGGGCCACGATGGCCGGGGTATTGCCCGTGCCGACGGAAAGGTTCAGTTCGTTGACGGCGGCTTGCCGGGCGAAACCGTCATGGCAAAAGTGGTTGGAAGTCGTAGCAAATTTGATGAGCTGCGCACTTTGGACGTGTTGGAAGCGGCTCCTGAGCGCCAGCAACCGCCGTGTAACTTTGCCGACTTGTGTGGCGGCTGCAGCTTGCAGCACATGAGCGCGGATGCCCAGATACGCTTTAAGGAAAATACCTTGCGCGAACACTTTGCGCACTTTGGCGGTATTGAACCGGAAGAGTGGGTAGAGCCCATGCGTTCGCCGGACTCACTGGGATACCGCCGTAAAGCGCGCTTGGGTGTACGTTACGTCAAAGCCCGTGAATCGGTACTGGTTGGTTTTCGTGAGAAGCGAAACAGCTTCCTGACCGATATCGACGAGTGTGTGGTGCTGGACCCTCGCATTGGTGAGCGGATCATGCCACTGCGAGAGTTGTTGCATGGTATGGCGGCGTTCGACCGGATTGCGCAAGTGGAGGTGGCCTGTGGTGATGATTATGCCGCCATGGTATTCCGGAATATGGATGCACTGGTGCCGGAAGATCAGGACAAGCTGATTGCCTTCGGGCAGGAGCACGACCTGCATATTTACCTGCAGCCGAAAGGCCCCGATACGGTTCATCGTATCTGGCCGGAGTCTTCTGGTCGTGATGACGAGCGCTTGAGTTATCGCATGGAAGAGTTTGATCTGACCATGCAGTTCCATCCAATGGACTTCACTCAGGTGAATGCGGGCATCAACAATCAGATGGTGCACCGGGCGGTGGAATGGCTGGATATTCAGCCCGGGGAGCGGGTGCTCGATCTGTTCTGCGGTCTTGGTAACTTTACCTTGCCGCTGGCCCGCAAGGGCGGCCAGGTCGTAGGTGTGGAAGGCGACGATGCCATGGTGGTACGTGGCCGTGAAAACGCCAAACTGAACGGTCTCGATAATGTAGAGTTTTTCGGGGCTGACTTGCACGGCGACTTCACCGGTCAAAGCTGGGCCAAAGAAGGGTTTGATAAAATCCTGATTGATCCGCCCCGCTCTGGCGCCGAAGAAATCTGCAAGTACCTGACGGCGTTCGGTGCCGATCAGATTGTGTATGTGTCCTGTAATCCGGCAACCCTGGCCCGGGATGCCGGCGTTATGGTGAATAACGGCTACCGCCTCGTGCGGGCCGGTGTGATGGATATGTTCCCGCACACCACGCACGTCGAGTCGATTGCCTTGTTCGAGCGTAACAAGCGCAAATGAGTTTGAAGAGCCCGGTTTTCTGAGATCAGGGTAGTTCCAGGATGGCCGGGCCAACATCAGGTAAGTCTCTGTTATGGTAAAGGTTAGGGAAGATTACGGAGTAACCGGCGACGGCCAGGTGGACATTGGCCGTTGGGTTCATCGTATTGCGGAACAGACTCATCTGGAGAACCCCGAGCAATTGCGTTTGGCCTGTGAAAAAGCCGATCGGATTGCTCTGGAGGCGTTCCGTGAGGATCGATTGTGGGCGCCCGGGGCCAATAGTTTTCACACCGGCCTGGAAATGGCGCAGGTTCTGGCGGAGCTTCACCTTGATCAGGCCAGTCTGGTGGCAGCGGTTTTGTACCGCGCCGTCCGGGAAGAGCGGGTAGGGCTGGACGAAATCCGCAAGGAATTCGGTGATGAAGTGGCCGGGCTGATCAATGGCGTCCAGCAAATGGCCGCGATCTCCTCGATTCACCACCCTCTCAAAGGCAATGTGCTGGGGCAGAGCGAAGGGCAACTCGATAACGTTCGCAAGATGCTCGTCACCATGATTGACGACGTGCGGGTCGCGCTGATCAAGCTGGCGGAACGTACCTGTGCAATCCGGGCTATCAAAGATGCGTCGTCCGATAAGCGCATGAAAGTGGCTCGGGAGGTGTTTGATATCTACGCCCCTCTTGCACACCGGTTAGGCATCGGTCACATCAAATGGGAGCTGGAAGACCTGTCCTTCCGTTACCTGCATGCCACAGCCTACAAAAAAATTGCGCGACTTCTGGATGAAAAGCGGCTGGATCGCGAAAGCTACATTCGCCGCGTGCTCGATACCCTGCAGACCGAACTCAAGGCTTCTGGCATTAATGCCGAGCTGAGCGGGCGGGCCAAGCATATTTACAGTATCTGGCGAAAAATGCGCCGGAAAGGCATCGATTTTTCTCAGGTTTACGATGTCAGAGCCGTGCGTATTCTGGTGCCGGAAGTGCGCGATTGTTATGCCGTGCTGGGTATTGTGCATTCGCTTTGGCGCCACATTCCGAATGAATTTGACGATTACATTGCCAACCCGAAAGAAAATGGCTATCAGTCGCTGCACACCGCGGTTGTAGGTGAAGAAGGGCGGGTCATGGAAGTCCAGATTCGTACCCATGCGATGCACGAGGAAGCCGAGCTGGGCGTTTGTGCCCATTGGCTTTACAAAGGCACGGATACCAACAACAAATCCAGTGGTTACGATGCCAAGATAAACTGGCTGCGTCAGGTTCTGGAATGGCAGGAAGAACTGGGCGATTTGTCTGGCTTGGCCGACCATCTCAAGTCCGATTTTGTGCCCGATCGTATATACGTGTTCACGCCGGAAGGCCATGTGGTGGACTTGCCACAGGGCGCAACGGCGGTCGACTTCGCGTACCGTGTTCATACTGAAATCGGTCACTCCTGTCGTGGCGCGCGAGTTAACAGCCGGATAGTACCGTTGACCTATCCCCTGAAGACGGGCGATCAGGTTTTTATTCTGACATCGAACAACCCCGCGCCCAGCCGCGACTGGTTGAACCCGAGTTTGGGGTACATACAAACCTCTCGTGCGCGGGCGAAAGTCACGAGTTGGTTCAAGCAGCAGGATCGTGGCCGCAACATTGTTGATGGCCGAGCCATTCTTGAGGATGAATTCAAGCGCCTGTCACTTTACGACGTGAATCTGACGGATTTGGCCAAGCGGGTTAACTACCATTCCTCGGACGATATGTTTGCCGCCATCGGTGCTGGTGACCTGAGGCCTTCGCAAGTAGCGAATGTGGCTCAGCAGATGTTGGAGCCAAAAACCGAGCAGCTGGATTTGAAACTAAGCCCGGCTCGAAAAAGCGGGTACAGCACAGATTCCGATATCCAGATCCGGGGTGTAGGCAAGCTGAAAACCCAGGTGGCCAACTGCTGCAAACCGTTGCCCGGTGACCCCATTGGCGGCTATATCACGGTAGGCCGTGGCGTGACGGTGCATCGGCAGGATTGTCTGACCTTCCTGAACCTGCAGGAAATCGAGCCGAACCGCATTATCGAGGTGAATTGGGGCGGCCAGCCTGCCGCGGTGTACCCCGTTGAGATCGAAATTGAAGCCTATGATCGTTCAGGCCTGTTGCGGGATATCACGCAGGTGTTTTCGAACTCCAAATGTGACGTGCTGTCGCTGCAGACGCAGACCAACAAAGATGAAAATACGGCTACCATGCGGGTAACGGTGGAGATCTCCAGTCTTGAGCAGCTGGCCCGTTTGCTGGCACAGGTTCGTAATCTGCCAAACATTATCGACGTAAGGCGAAAGCGCTCATGAGCTATTCAATTGACGATTTGAAAACCCTCATGGCACGCCTGCGGGAGCCGGAAACCGGATGCCCCTGGGACACCAAGCAAACCTACAGCACGATCGTGCCCCATACGATCGAAGAAGCCTACGAGGTGGCCGATGCCATTGCGCGGGAGGACTTCCCGCATTTGAAAGACGAGCTGGGGGATTTGCTGTTCCAGGTGATTTTTTACGGGCAGATCGGAAAAGAAGACGGTCACTTTGATTTCGACGACATTGTTGATCACTTGGTTCGCAAGCTGATTAGGCGCCATCCGCACGTGTTTCCGGAAGGTACCTTGGACAGTCGGGTTGACCCGAACAATCGCCCGGACGAGGCCTGGATCAAAGCCAGTTGGGAACGTATCAAAGCCGAAGAGCGGGCAAGCAAACCCGCAACCGATGAGCCGGTCAGCCGGCTAGATGGTATTGCCAGTACGTTGCCGGCGATTGCGCGGGCCGAAAAGCTGCAAAAGCGTGCGTCCAACCACGGCTTTGACTGGCCCGAGATAGCTCCGGTTTTTGACAAGCTGCATGAAGAAATCGATGAGCTCAAAGAAGCCTGGCAAGCGGCCGAGGCCGGCACCGGCGACCGTGATGCGGTGGAAGACGAGCTGGGCGATCTGATGTTTGTGTGCGTCAATCTGGCCAGATTCATGAAAGTGAACCCCGAACAGGCCCTGGCGAGAACTAACCATAAATTTGACGCCCGATTCCGGGCAATCGAGCGGTTTCTGCATGAGCAAGGACGGGATCTGGACAGTGAAAGCCTTGAAGCACTTGATGCCATTTGGCAACAAGTGAAAGGCGTCGAAAAGGGCTAACCCTAAGGCCTGATAGCGTTCTTGGTGAATCCTTAGTATCGTAAGTTCAGATTGTTTCTGTTCATTTATAAGGAACTCAAAGTGACTGAACTGCATCCTGACTTGCGAGAAAACGTACGTTTACTGGGTGAACTGTTGGGCCAAAACATTCAACGGTTTCCCGGGCAAGAGTGTTACGACCGGATCGAGGAACTTCGGGCTGCAGCCAAAGCCGACCGACTGCAAGAGAGCGGTTCCGGCCAGCGTCTGGTGACTTTGCTCGGACAGTTAAGTGACGACGAACTCCTTCCGGTTACCCGCGCTTTCAACCAGTTTCTCAACCTAGCCAACCTGGCCGAGCAATATCATGGCATTCGCCGTAAGCAAGGGCATGCCTCGGACCTGACGGTGGAATCACTGACCGAGGTGTTCGAGCGGCTGAAGGCTGGCGGTGTTGCGCCTGACGAGTTGCATCGGAAAGTGGCGGATTTGCACATCGAGTTCGTGCTGACCGCGCACCCCACCGAAGTCGCTCGCCGCACGCTGATCATGAAATATGACGAGATGTCGGATTGCCTCGAGAAGCTGGACCACAGCGACCTGCGCCCGGACGAGCGCGACGACATCGTGAGTCGTCTGTCCCAGCTGATCACCGAGGCTTGGCATACCGACGAAATTCGTTACGAGCGGCCGACCGCTGTTGATGAAGCCAAGTGGGGCTTTGCGGTCATCGAGAACAGCCTGTGGGAGGCGTTGCCGAAATTCTTGCGAAATCTGGACAAGTCGCTGTTGGATGCGTCCGGTAAGGGCCTGCCTATTGCCGCCACGCCGGTTCGGGTTGCATCCTGGATGGGGGGCGACCGCGACGGAAATCCGAATGTGACCCATGAAGTGACGCAGGAAGTTTTTCTACTCGGCCGTTGGATGGCTGCCGACCTTTATCTGCGCGACATCAAGGCGTTACGTGCAGAACTCTCCATGTGGCAGGCCAGTGACGAATTGAAAACCCAGGCCGGGGACTCCCGGGAGCCGTATAGGGTCGTCCTCGGCCAGTTGCGGGACCGTTTGATTAAAACCCGCGACTGGGCTGCTGCCAGAGCCAAAGGCAAAGCCGCTGACGCTACCAACATACTGTTTGAAAACGACGATCTGACGGCACCTCTGGAGCTTTGTTATCGGTCTTTGGTGGACTGTGGCCTGGAACACATTGCCAATGGTCCGCTGCTTGACACCATTCGTCGCGCCCATACCTTCGGGTTACCGCTGATTCGTTTGGATATCCGGCAGGAAGCGGCGCGCCACGCCGAAGCGGTGGCGGAGATTGTCGAGTATCTGGGCATGGGCGATTATGCCTCCTGGTCTGAACCTGAGCGGCAGAAATTCCTGTTGCGGGAACTCCAGGGCCGCCGACCTTTGGTGCCTCGTGGTTGGCAGCCGTCCGAGCCTGTCCGAGAAGTACTTGCAACCTGTGAGGTGGTTGCCCGGCAGACGCCAGAGGCCTTGGGGTCTTATGTGATCTCGATGGCGAGTCAGCCGTCGGATGTGTTGAGCGTCATCCTGTTGTTGCGTGAAGCGGGCATGACATTCCCCATGCGGGTTGTGCCTCTGTTCGAAACCCTCAGTGACCTTCAGGGCGCGCCAGACGCAATGGCGGCGCTGTATCAGGTGGATTGGTACCGCGAGTATTGTCAGGGCCGCCAGGAAGTGATGATTGGCTATTCGGATTCATCCAAAGATGCGGGGCAGATGATGGCGGCCTGGGCCCAGTATCAGGCGCAGGAAAAGCTCACCGAAGTGGCCAGCCAGTATGGGGTGCACTTAACCTTGTTCCACGGTCGTGGTGGCACGGTTGGACGGGGTGGTGGTCCCGCCAACAGGGCCATATTGTCACAGCCCCCCGGGTCGGTGAACGGCAGTTTCAGAATCACCGAGCAGGGTGAGATGATCCGGTTCAAATTCGGCTTGCCCAAACTGGCGGTGCAAAGTTTGACGCTTTATACCACGGCTGTGGTCGAGGCTACTCTGGCACCGCCGCCTGTCCCGAAGGACAGCTGGCGTGAGGTGATGGATTGGCTGACAAGTATCTCGCTCGAATCTTATCGCGATGTAGTGCGTGAGAACCCTGATTTCGTGCCGTATTTTCGCCAGGTGACACCGGAAACGGCCTTGGGCAAATTGGCCTTGGGCAGTCGGCCTGCCCGGCGTAAACCGACCGGTGGTGTCGAGAGTTTGAGGGCGATTCCGTGGATATTTGCCTGGACTCAGATGCGCTTGATGTTGCCAAGTTGGCTGGGCAGCGACGTAGCGCTTGAGGAAGCCGCTCGCCAAAATCGCTTGCCCGAGTTGCGTGAAATGATGAAGGGATGGCCGTTCTTTAAAACTTACGTGGATATGCTTGAGATGGTGTTGGCCAAGGCCGATCTGCGAATTGCCACCTACTACGAGCAAACCCTTGTACAAGACGAGACCTTAAAATCCCTGGGCGAGAATTTAAGAACGCGCCTGCAAGGCTGTGTTGACCGCTTGCTCGAACTGAAGGAGCAGGAAAACCTGCTCGAGGATGAGCCGGTTTTTGCCCATTCCATGAGAGTGCGGAACCCTTATACCGACCCGTTGCACTACCTGCAGGCGGAGTTGCTGCGCCGGGATCGTGAGAGTGAGGGCAAAACCAATGTACCCGAAATGGTCGAGCGGGCCCTTAAAGTGACCATGGCTGGCATATCGGCAGGGATGCGAAATACGGGTTAATTTCCCGCAGAAGCGGATGCTTGTTGCTCCGCTTTCGTTATTGTTAAAGGAGAAAGTTCAGTTGGCAGTGGCAGAAAAGCTGGCGCATTTTCTGGATCGGAAAGGGATTGCGTATCGGCCTGTAGAAACCGGCGTGGTCAGCAATCTGGATGCCTTGGTGCTTGCATCGGGGCGGCCGCAGCACGACTTCATTCAGGCCACCATGCTGATTGATATGACCGGTGTGGTGATGGCTGTGCATCGATTTGACAGCACGCTTGATCTGGATGCCGTGCAACAACTGACCGGTCGGCGCCTGCAGCCTCTCACGGCCCGCCAGATAACCCGTTTGTTCGGTGATTGTGCGCCGGGCTTTGTGCCGCCTTTGGGGGCAGCGTGGGGCATTCCGGTCTTGGTGGATGAAGGTGTGGATTCAACTGGCCCCGTTGTTTTTAGTGCCGGTACCGATCACGCTCTGGTGGAAATGGATGCCCGTTCATTGAGACTGGCGCTGGCGGGTGCAAGAGCAGGGCGGCTGGTGATTCACGGCCAGGGGGTCGGGCAGCGCGAGGCTTTGACGCTTGAGCAAGTCGCTGACAAACTTCAGAAACTCTATCGTTTGCCCCCGATGCCCGCGCTGGCGTTGCGCATTCTCCGGCTGACCGGTAACCCCGAAGCTTCGGCCAAGGAACTATCGGAACTGATTGAATTTGATCCCAGCATGACCGCGCAGATCATGCGTTATGCCCGTTCTGCGTTGTTTGCCTATCCCGGTCAGATCAACTCGGTCCAGGAAGCGGTTACGCGGGTTCTGGGCTTTGATCGTGTGGCTCACATTGCGCTGGGGATTGCCTCGGTTCAAGCATTTGATGTGCCGCGCAAGGGGCCGCTGGGCATGGACAACTTCTGGCGACACTCGCTTTACTGCGCCTTTCTGTGTCAGGGGCTGGCTGCTCGTGCTGGGCACGATAAAGGGTTGGCCTATCTTTGTGGTTTGCTGCACAACTTCGGTCTGTTGCTGGTCGGGCATCTGTTTCCGACCGAATTTGAGGAATTGAACGCGCTCAGAGAAATGAATCCAGAGGCCAGCTTGCAATCGCTGGAATACGAAGTGCTGGGCCACAGTGAACAAGAAGATATTCTTGCGGTGGGGCACGGCGCGATCGGTGGTATCCTGCATCGGCTCTGGCAGTTACCGGAACCTGTGATCAAAGCCGCGGGCATGCACCAACACATGGGTTATCGTGGCGACCATGAAGAGTATGTCGCGATGGTTCAGCTGGCCAATGCGGTGCTGAAGGAGCAGGGCATTGGCGATGAATTGAATGCTGATGATGTGCCGGCTCTGGTTGAACGGCTAGGGTTGGATCTGGCTGATCTGGAACGGGTTCAGCTCGACGTAGAGCAAATGTCTTCTGATCTGGATGCGCTCGCATCCTCTTTGGCTTCCTGAGCCATATTGCACCGGCAAAGTACCACTACATACAGCTTGCATCTAATTAAAATACGCGATGATACAGAGGTCGACTTTCTCTGCAGGGGCTGAGTTCGTATAATGCGGCCTCGATTCTCGCCGGGCATTGCTGAAATCGACTCGCGATTCCAGAGAGGTTGTCGCAAAAACGCAGATTTTTGCAACAACTTTTCGTAAGACAATTTAAGACAACGGGAGCACAACGTTATGAAAATCATCATGCTAGGCGCACCAGGTGCGGGCAAGGGCACCCAGGCCCAATTTATCACCAGCCAATTCGACATCCCTCAGATCTCGACCGGCGACATGCTGCGCGCTGCCGTTAAAGCTGAATCAGAGCTGGGAAAACAGGTCAAAGAAGTGATGGCATCCGGCGGATTGGTGTCTGACGACATCATTATCGCGCTGATTGAAGAACGTATTCAGCAGCCTGATTGCAAAAACGGTTACCTGCTCGACGGTTTCCCACGCACGATTCCTCAGGCCGAAGCGCTGAAGGATCAAGGCATTGACATCGATTATGTTGTCGAGATTGCGGTAGATGACGAAGAAATCGTCAGCCGTCTGTCCGGTCGCCGTGTTCACGAAGGCAGCGGCCGTATTTATCACGTGAAATACGATCCACCCAAGGTTGCTGGCAAAGACGACGAAACCGGTGAAGATTTGGTTCAGCGTGAGGACGATAAAGAAGAAACCGTGCGCAAGCGTTTGGGTATCTACCACGACCAGACTGCACCGCTGATTGGTTTCTATCAGAGCTGGGCCAAGGAAGCTCCTGCCGACGCGCCCAAGTATGTCCGCGTTGAAGGCGTAGGTAGTCTCGACAGCATTCGTGACCAGATCCTGTCACAACTTAAGTAACTGAAACCGGGGTAGCCACGGAGGCTTGATCTGTGAAGTTGTTAGCACTGGATACTTCTTCCGAAGGCTGCTCCGCCGCTCTCTGGCTGGATGGTCAGATTACCGAGCGGTTTGAATTGGCCCCCAGGGGCCACACCCGTCTTTTAATGCCCATGGTTCGCGACCTACTCGCAGAGCAGGGGCTGAAACCCTCAGATCTGAATGCTCTGGCCTTTGCACGCGGGCCGGGGTCGTTTACCGGTTTGCGCATCGCTACCGGAGTCATTCAGGGTTTGGCCTGGGGGCTCGATTTGCCGGTGGTGCCGGTATCCTCCCTCGCTGCTGTTGCCCTGAACGCCATTGAAGCGCACAAGCTAGCTGACGGTGGAGGCATCGCGGTTGCATTCGATGCACGCATGAGCGAGGTGTATTGGGCGACGTTTGCCTGCCGTGATGGCTTGCCTGTTTTGTTGGGTGACGAGCGTGTCTGTCATCCGGATCAGGTCAGCTTGCCGGATGCCGATGAGCTAAGCGGTGACTGGTTTGGAGCAGGGCAGGGTTGGAAGTTTCGCAGCGACATGCCCGAATCTGTTGGAACCCGTATCGGCTCGGTAGATTCCTCTCTTGTGCCGAGGGCGGCTCAGGTCGCTCGCTTGGCGATTCCCGGATTTCATGCGGGTCAGGCCGTTCCTGCGGGGCAGGCTCAGCCGGTGTATGTCCGTGACGAAGTCACCTGGAAGAAACTCCCGGGACGGGAGTAGTCTCCGGAGATCACCGCCATGGCCGATAGCTCACCCGCGAACTCCGTTCCTCTCGAAAACATCGTCGCCGTGGGTTGCACCCCTTTGGGCGATAGCCCCAGTGCCAAAAATCTTGCCGATGAACTGGGCCTGACCTGGCTGGGTTTGGTGAAGCCTAAGCTAGTCAGAGACTTCCCTGTATTGCTGATTATGGATGACCAGGGGTTAGCCCTTCAGCTCACCGGAAAGGCGGCTCCAGGGCCCGTCAAGGCCGAGTTTGTGACCGGGAAGATGGGTTATCGGCGAGAACATGGTGGCGGTACTGGTCAGCTGGTAGCCCGCGCGGTAGGTTTGCACAAAACCAAATCCGGGTTGCACGTGCTCGATGCCACCGCCGGCCTGGGGCAGGACGCGTTCGTATTGGCGGGGCTGGGTTGCACGGTGACGCTATTTGAGCGTAACCCGGTCATTCATGCGTTGTTGGCCGATGGTTTGGCGCGAGCTGCACTAAATGCAGCGTGTGCACCCGTGGTCCAGCGCATGAATCTGCAGACGGGCAATTCGGTGGACTGGCTGCGAGAGGCGGGCAGCGATGTTGCCGATGTGGTGTATCTCGATCCTATGTTTCCGCACCGTGATAAGTCAGCACTGGTAAAGAAAGAAATGCAGGTGTTCCGGCAGGTGGTTGGTGATGACGACGATTCGGAACAATTACTGGAAGCGGCCCTGAGCGCAGCTCGCTACCGGGTCGTGGTCAAACGTCCCCGCAAGGCACCGGCCGTCAACGGCCCCAAGCCGGCCACACAGATTGACGGCAAAAGCAGCCGGTACGACATCTATTCACTAAAAGCCCTGCCGAGCTGAAACTCGTTCAGCCCGGCCCTGCAGGGGGTATGTTCATGCGTCCATCATGGTGATTTGCTGAATCGCCTGTCGTTTTTCAACACTCAGCACCAATCGGGCATCTTCAGCTACTTCATCCAGCCCTTCGCCGTAACACAATCGTCCCTCTTCGTCGGCAATCAGCACGTCGTTCTTCTGCATGTTGGCAATGAAGCTTCGGAACAGTGTTTTGTCGAAAAATTCCGGGGCATTCAGGCCAAACAAAATCGACATGCGTTCTGCCAGCAGCGTGCTCTGCTCTTCCAGTTCCGCCGCGGTCAGTTTGCCGGAGCCGTATTTGCGCAGGATACCCAGAGCAATGTGGTATCGTTCCAGGGTCTGGATAACAAAGCGTGACAGGATGCGCGCGCGCAGCATGGCTTCTGTGCCTTCCTCGGGTCGGCTCAGTTTGTCTTCTTCAAGTGCCAACAGCAGCCCTTGCTGGATCAACACGTCAATCCATTGATTGATGATGTTCTCGATTTCGTCCTGCGAGTACCGCAGGAATAGCTCAGACTGCAAGTAAGGGTAGGCGACGCTGACCAGGAAGATGATTTTCTCTCGGCGCAGGCAGGCCTTATTTTCAAACAGACTGACAACCAGTGCCGGAAGGGCGAACAGATGTTGAATGTTGTTCCGGTAGTAGGTCATGAGGATGGCGTTGGAGCCTTCCAGCGAGATGATGTCCCCCAGCTTTTGCGGCAAGCGGTTAATCAAACCCATGCTTTCGCAGTAATTCAGCCAGTCTTTGCCGTCCCCTTCGGGTAAGGTCACGGTGTCGGCATAAGGGAACGCCTTTAACATGTTGGCAAACTGGTCCATCAGGCGCACCAGTTGGCCTTCATCCATCGCCATGCGCTCGGTGCCCAGCAGCACCGTTGCGGTGATACCAATCGGGTTAACTGCGACCGCCGCATTGATGTTGCCCGCCACCCGTTCCGATAGCTCCGAGACCGCGTCAGGGAGCCAGTCCGGCCGATACTCTGCATCGTAAGCCTCTTCGCGCCAGGTGCTGCGAACTTCGTCCAGTACGTTGGCCAGCGGAATAGGATCGCCAAAGTTCAGGGAAACCCGGCCGAACGAGTTGCTGAGCTTGCGGACGGTTTTGGCCAGCCCGAAAACACTTTCTTTTTGCTTCTTCTTGCCGCGCAGCTCTCCAAGATAAGAGCGACCTTCCATGACCTTCTCGTATCCGATGTAGACGGGTACAAACACGATGGGTTTGCGATTGTCGCGCAGGAAACTGCGAACCGTCATCGACAGCATACCGGGCCTCGGTGGCAGCATACGCCCGGTGCGGGAACGGCCGCCCTCTACAAAGTATTCAACCGAATAACCGCGGGTGAACATCACGTGCATGTACTCGTTGAACACGGTGGCGTACAGCGGGTTGTCCTTGAAGCTTCGGCGCATGAAGAAGGCGCCGCCACGACGAAGGATCGGGCCCACGATGGGCATATTCAGGTTGATGCCGGCGGCAATGTGCGGCGGCATCAGCCCGTTTTTATAGAGCACGTAAGACAACAGAAGATAGTCGATGTGGGAGCGGTGACAGGGCACGTAAACAACGGAGCTGTCCTGTGCGACCTCTTTGGCAACCTGAATGTTATTGATGGCAATGCCGTTGTAGATGCGATTCCAGAGCCATGCGAGTACCCGTTCCATAAAACGGATGGTCACAATGGACATGCTGGCGGCAATCTCATCCGCGTACTTGAAGGCGCGCGCACGGACTTTTTCAGGAGCGATCTCTTCTTTGGCTGCGGTTTCGCGAATGGCTTCTTTTACCGCCTGGGTTCGCAGCAGCCCCTCAACGAGTGTTCGGCGATGAGACAAATCCGGCCCCAGAACGGCCTGACGTACGCGACGGAAATGGGTACGCAGAATGCGCCCGAGTTTGCGGCGGGCTTTTTCTTCGTTGTCGCGGTATTCCTCAACCACCATGCGTAGTGACAATGGTCGATTAAACTGCACGTAGGTGTTTCGGCCGTGAACCAGAATCAACAAAAATTTCTGCAGCCGCCCGGCTACAGACCAGGTATCCGACAGCAGTAGCTTGACCAAAGACTTCTCTTTGTCCGGGGATCGGCCCCAGAACAGGGAAACCGGAACGATCTGCACATCTTGGTCTGGATGGCTTACGCCAAACTTGACGAGTTCGCTGAACTCTTTGGTGGGTACCGGTTTTTGCCGGCGGCCTCGAAATAGACCGCCAACACGCTGGTAAAGGAAGAAAAACGAGTGAGTAGAGCTGTTCTTTACGGGCAATTCGGGGGAAGGTCCGGCCAACTTGGCCCGGATCACTTCATGCTCCAATACCAAACGGCTCGACAGAGAGCTGTATTGAAGCACGTAGCAGACCGGTTTTTCAGGATCGAGACCCAGTTCTTCCAATGTGTTGCCGCTGACGTCTGTGCGAACCCATAAAAACAGAATTTTGCGGAAAAAACACAGGATCAGGCTGCGAACGCCCTGATAAAATCGCATAAGGTGTAACTCCGGACCTGGAAACAGTGGCCAAGTTTAACGGGTTGTCGCGAGGTCGAAAAGCCGAATAGTCATTCTGGCCAACGATTTTGATGTGCTACATTGCTGTCCACCGTTGGATAAACAGGGGCTGGCTATGGTGAATAACAGCGGGCAGTGGGTGCCCGGTTGGAGCGATGACGAGCCGAAACAGGGTGATTTGTTGTTGGCTTTTTCCGGAAGCAGCATTCTAAAACCCGGTAACGGGTGGTTTTTGCGTTGGGGTGGCCCTGAAATGGGGGATAGCCGGCCTGAAGCCCTGCCCCTCGGCACTTGGTGTGGGCACCGGCTTTTTGTCAGCACGTTGGCAGACGCGGGCTTACCTGGCTTGAGCACCGTCACTCTCAGAGACGCGATTATGCAAACGCCGGCGGCACCCATAGAACTCCTGAGTACCGGCTTTCAGGTATGGCAGTGGTGGCAGGATCATCGATTCTGCGGGCGCTGTGGTGAACCGACACAGGCGCACCCGAGAGAACGCGCCCGTTGGTGTGGCCGCTGCAATGTTCCTTGGTATCCAAGAATTTCACCCTGTGTCATTGTGGTTATTCGCCGAGATGACCGTTTCTTGTTGGCGAAATCCTCGCGGGTGACGCGCAACTTTTACAGTCTGATTGCGGGTTTTGTTGAGCCCGGCGAGAGCCTCGAACAAGCGGTGGTTCGGGAAGTGAAAGAAGAAACCGGGCTGGATGTCACCAATATCCGTTACCAAAATTCTCAGCCCTGGCCGTTTCCCCATCAAATGATGATGGGCTTTTTTGCAGATTATGAAAGCGGAGACCTTGTGCTTCAGGAAGACGAGTTGGCCGATGCCGGTTGGTTCACTCCGGACGATCATCCCCCAATCCCTCCAGCGACCACGATATCGGGGCAGTTGATTGAAGCCATGAAAGACACCATTACTGCCGGCGGAGCGTCGTCCTGACGATGGGTAAGCGTCATCCTCGCGTTCTGGTTTTTGATTCCGGTGTGGGCGGCTTCAGTGTCGCGGCCTGCATTCATCGCGCCTTGCCTGGCGCCGAGCTTTTGTACCTGGCGGATAACGAAGCTTTTCCTTACGGTGATCAGCCCGAGCAAGTCGTGATTGATCGCTGCTGCGCACTGATTGATCTGAGCCTTCAGGAATTCCACTGCGATGTCATTGTAATCGCCTGCAATACCGCCAGTACCGTGGTGTTGCCTCACCTTCGGGCTCGTACCGAAGTTCCGGTGGTGGGCGTGGTACCGGCGATCAAACCCGCATCAGAGTGCACAGTGAGCCGAAAGGTCGGGGTGTTAGCCACTCCGGCGACCATAAAACGCCCCTATTTAGACCAACTCATCAAAGACTTTGCTGGCGACTGTGAGGTGACCCGCGTAGGCAACCCGAATCTGGTGCGCTGGGCTGAGGAGTTGGTGTCCGGTAAGGAACCGGAGCAAAGCCTGGTAAGCGATGCCATGTTGCCGTTGCACCAGCGGGGTGTAGACACCGTTGTCTTGGGGTGCACCCATTACCCCTTGCTGTTGTCTTGGCTTCAAAGAAGTCTGCCTGGCGTCGCGTTCTGGGTTGATTCGGGAGAAGCCATTGCGCGGCGAGTGACGTATTTGCTGCAACAAGCTGGCCGTCTATCCGGTGCGGAAACGCCCGCTGAGCTGCCCGGCGCGGTGGTTAAAGCCGCTTGTTTTTCCGGCCCGGCTCCTGCTGGCATTGCGAGCTTTTCGGCCGGTCTGGGCATGGCCGTCGCCGAGGTCCGAAGCCACTGGCCCAGCTTAAAGTAGCCGGGTCAGCTTGAACATGGCGAAGAATTCAAGGGCGGGAATGGCGCGTTTGTGACAGCAATAGGTTTTGAAGTTCTCGCCCCGAAAGCGTGATTTAGTGAACTCCAGGCCTTTGAAGTTGTATAGGAAATTGCCCTTGTCGTAGATACCGTGCATCAGTTTTTTCAACAGCCGGCTTTCCTGGTGCTCGGTGGCTTTGTCCAGTGACAGAGGGATGAGTCCTAAATCGATGAACGGAACCCCTTCGGCTTTAAAAACGTCCATGGCATGGGCCATCAAAGTGTAGAAAATGCCTTGTCGAAAGTCTGCATTGGCCCGAGAGATATTCGGCACGTAGCTAATGATTTCGTTGTTGTGGTAGATCGGATCAAAATAGATGAAACCAACCGCCTTGCCGTCCTGGTAGGCATAAAAATGGCGTTCGTTTTCACGGTAATCCATTTCCATCGGACGAATCAGGAACCGGATTTCGTTGCTTTTGCATTTGCGGGTTCGTATCCAGGCTTCGGATATTTCACGGGTGTGATCGTCGCTGTAGCGCTCTTTTACCGTGATTCCTTGCTTTTCAGCCTGATTCAATGCGGTGCGCAGGATTTGTTTTTTCTTGCCGGTTAAAGACCATTTCTGAAGATCGATCCGGGATTCACAGCCAAACTGAGTGCCATACAGTCCGAAGCGCAGATGAAGAAAGTCCACAACGGCCTTGGACACCTGAACGTAAGAGGCATTGGGAAATTTCTGTTGGAACTGCTCAAGAATAACCGGGAAATCCTTCCGCGCCGCCACCGGGTCCGACAGCACAAACGTACCACCCCATTTTCGCATGTAAGCAATGTAGCCTACACCCGGTACATCGAAATAGTGCATACCGGGTTGTAGCGTGGAGAAAGACTGAGAGTGTGCACCATGTTGCTTCAGGTAGCCCACGCGCTCAGAGAACGTGAACTGGCAACTGGCGTTCTCTTTTATGCCATCGAGTGCAAGAATTTGGTCTGACATAACACGGCTCCCGTAACCCTTTTTTAGCGTTGTTTATAGGTTTAGGCTTTTTTCTGACCCAGAATCGACCAGTAGCAATCCATGTTCAGGAGCTTGAAGTGTTTCTTTTCGCGCACTTGCAAGCCCAAGCGTTGCATATGTTCGGGATAGTTATAAATTTTGTGGAAGGCGTTGTTGGCGAATAACCAGAACACGAACACGGCCATGTACCAATAGAGCTTTTTGAACGTGCGGGAGAAAATATTGCCGGTGGGATAGCAAAAATCGCCAACGACGATTTTGGCATCGGCTTTACCCAGGCTGATCAGGTGTTCCAGAACTTTCACCATCATGTCTTCATCGAACACGTTCAGGAAAAAGTTGGCGACAACCATGTCATATTGGTCCAGCTCGTCAACTTTCATGATGTCGCTGTGAATCCGGCGAATAGTCAGGTGAGGGGCCTCTGCACTCAAGGCATCACCAAATTTCCGAAGCATGGTCTCAGACAGATCCACGACAGTTACATCGGCACCGAGCTCCGCAGCGCGAATGGCATCGCGACCATGGCCGACGCCGGCAAATAAAACCCGGTCGCCTTTTTGCACGGTTTCAACATCCAGCATGGCGGTTTTGCAGTGATGAATGTTTTTGCCACTGTATAGATTGCTGAGAAAGTCGTAGACGGGACCGATATATTTGTACTTGTCGCGCATGGTTACTGCCTTCTTTCTAGTCTCTGTTTGCCGCTACCTTTTTGTCGTTGTTAACCGTATGACGGTGGTTCGGTGGCGTGCGTGTAAGAGCTAGATTAGAGAAGGCGCTGCGTGAAATATGTGCAGTAGCGCGCATTTCCAGATACAAAAATTAACGAGCTGCAACGCTTTGCAAACCTCGTCAACCTTTCGGATCCAAGTGTCTTACAATCCTAGTTTGTGGGGGGGGTGGGCGAGGCATCGGTCTTTGGCGTTGAGTATTTTGCTGATTTCCGCAGCGGGTTGCGCAGGCCCGTAGAAGAACCCTTGCACTTGTTGGCACCCCAGCTGTTTCAGGTATGACAGCTGTTCATCAGTTTCGACGCCCTCGGCCACGATCTCCAGCTTCAAACCATGCGCCATGGCAACGATTGCATTCACAATGCATGCGCCTTCGTCGCCGCTTCGAATGGATTTTACAAAGGATTGATCGACTTTCAGGGTATGAATGGGCAATCGGTGCAGATAATTCAGCGAGGAGTAACCGGTACCAAAATCGTCGATCGCAATGCGGATACCTGAGCTGGCGAGGTCTCTGAATTTGCTGCTGATTTGCTCCAGATCCTTCATGATCACGTTTTCTGTGATTTCTATTTCCAGGTTCTCCTTCGGAAAGCCGTTCGCCTTGATGCGATCAGTCAGCATTTCAACGAATCTTGGGTGCTCCACCTGGCTTGCGGAGAGATTGACGGCCAGACGAAGGTCCGGGTGCCCCGAGGCGATCCAGTCAGCGACCTCTTTACAGGCGCGGCTAAGTACCTTTTCACTAAGCTTTGCGATCAGACCGGTTTCCTCAGCCAAAGGCAAAAAATCGACCGGATAAAGCAGTCCCATAGTAGGGTGTTGCCAGCGGACCAGCGCTTCGACCCCGACCATACGGTGGGTTTTCGAGCAAACCTGGGGCTGGTAATGCACCTGAAATTCCTCGCGCTCCATGGCAAGTCTGAGATCGCGTTCCATCCGCAGCCGCTGGGTTGTCGTTGTGCGCATGCTCTTGGAGTGGAACCGGTACCCGTCTTTGCCTCGCGCTTTCACGTAGTACATGGCGGCATCTGCGCATTGCAGCAACTGTTCCATGGTTTGGCCCGCGTCCGGGAACAGGGCGATTCCGATACTGGCGCCCACAAACACCTCGTGGTTGCCGAGTTGGAATGGGCTTTGAAGCGCGGCAATGAGTTTTTTGGCAACGCTGCGAGCATCCTCGGTACTGTCGATGACCGGAAGCAGAATGGTGAATTCATCACCGCCGAAACGAGACAGCGTATCGCCATGGCGCAGGCATTTTTCCATGCGTTGGGTCACCGCTTGCAATAAGCGATCGCCCATGGCGTGGCCAAGCGTATTGTTGATGACTTTGAAGCGATCCAGATCCAGAAACATCACCGCCAGTTTGTGGTGGTTGCGACGGGCATGAGCCGCAGCCAACTCCAGCCGGTCTTTAAACAGGGCGCGATTGGGTAGTCGGGTTAATGGGTCGTGATAGGTTTGAAAGTTTATACAAGCTTCAGCTTCTTTTCGGTCGGTGACATCCCGCGCAGTGCCATAGTAACGGGCAAGCTGCGGGATACAGCCCGCCAAAGATTCATCGGTTTGGGGCCAGCTTTGGGGTTCTATGGGAAATGCGGTGATCTCGAAGTGCCGGGTAGCAGTATTGTGACCTTTGGCCTTCAGCCGAACTTCCAGTGACCGAGGGTTGTCAGCACTGATGTTGGGCCCTCGCACCGCGTAGGCACCGCGCGCGACATCCCGCTCATCGAGTATGGTCCGGAAGTGTTTGCCACAAAGGTCCGCAGGTGGGTAGCCCAACAGACTGTTTACTTTGTCGTTGATAAAGCAGAAGCGCCCGGATTCGTCGAGCATAAAGACAATGTCGGGCGAGTTGTTGACGATGTATCGATGCAGTGCTTCGGATTTTTCGAGCCGGGACTGAATTGCAACGTGAGACTGAATCAGCGGGTGTTTTTTTATCGCTGTTTCCACCAAGGTCAAGAGTTCATCAGGTGCGTTTGGTTTCCTGATATGGCCCAGAACTTCCTCAATAAGTTTGGTTGTCATGTCCACATTTCCGTTGTGTCGTCGCCAGTTTTATCGTTGTTATAAGTCATTCGCAGAGCTGGCATGCCATCTGGTACACCGTATCAAAGATTACGTGACGAGATGTTCAGTTTTGTTTGGGTTCGAGCTTAGACAATATTTTCAAATTATTAAATGCTTAGTGAGGTCTGTTTGAGCGGTTTGTTAGCAGGAATGTGATGTGATTGGTTTTTCTACACATCTGCCAGCTTTTTGAGAAGCGGCAAACAAAACCGGTGTGGGTTTGTATGTTAAGTATGCAGTTGGTCACCTGCTTGTCATACTGGGTGTGCAAACATTGAACGACAAGAAGAACAGGGCATAAGACACGGAGGGCAGGAAATGGCAAGCGAGCAGACAGTGGCAGGTACGGCGACTTCTCAGGTATTAAAACGGCTGAAAGGCAAGCGTGTGCTGATTACGGGAACAACTGGCTTTTTGGGCAAAGTTGTTTTGGAAAAGCTTATCAGAGCTGTTCCGGAGATAGGCGGCGTGTACCTTTTGATTCGCGGCAACCGCAAATTCTCAGACGCCCGCAACCGGTTTCTTGAAGAGATTGCGACCTCGTCGGTTTTCGACCGGGTGCGTGAAAGCGATCCCGAGTTATTCGAATCCTTCCTCACGGAAAAGCTTCATTGCATCACCGGTGAGGTAACCGAGCCGGCGTTCGGACTCGGTCAGGACGCGTTTCAGAAGCTGGCGGGCGATCTGGATGCGGTCATCAATTCTGCGGCCAGCGTGAACTTTCAGGAAGCGCTTGATCAGGCATTGACGATCAACACTCTGTGCCTCGACAACATCGCCGAACTGGCGCGGTTGAATGCGGGTTTGGCGGTATTGCAGGTATCCACGTGCTATGTGAATGGCATGAATAGTGGGCAGGTCGCTGAAGCCATCATCAAGCCGGCCAGGAAATCTATTCCGCAATCAGAGCAAGGCTACTACAAGGTTGAGGCCTTGATTGCAGACCTGCAGAGTAAAATTGAGAGTGAGCGAAGCCGCTACGACGGCAAAGCACTGGAGAAACGCTTGGTCGAGCTGGGATTGCGGGAGGCCCGCCGTTACGGATGGAGTGATACCTATACCTTCACCAAGTGGCTGGGTGAACAGCTGCTGCTGAAGGCACTGCAAGGGCGGAGTTTGACCATCGTTCGACCTTCGATCATTGAAAGCGCTCTTGAGGAGCCTGATTCCGGCTGGATTGAGGGAGTTAAAGTGGCCGATGCGATTATCCTGGCCTACGCCCGTGAAAAAGTGTCACTGTTCCCCGGGAACCGTGCAGGGGTCATCGACGTTATTCCGGTGGATCTGGTGGCCAATGCGATAATTCTTGCGCTGTCGGAGGCTGTGGCCGAGCCTCAGGCGCAGAGAATTTATCAATGCAGCAGTGGCAGCTCGAACCCGATCACCATCGGCGAGTTCATCGACCATTTGATGGCCGAAGCGAAAGCGAATTATGCCGCCTACGATCATCTGTTCTACCGAAAACCCTCGAAACCTTTTGTGGCAGTGAATCGAACCGTATTTGACCTCGTGGTGAGCGGTGCCCGATTACCTTTGAGTTTCACCAATGGTGTTCTCAGGCGTTTGGGCAGCCGTTCCGATCTGAAATGGCTGCGAAACCTGGAGACCACGCAATCCCTGGCAACGATCTTCGGGTTCTACACCGCTCCGGATTATATTTTCTGCAATGACCAGTTGCTTGCTTTGGCGAAGCGCTCCGGCGAGGTTGACCAGAGTTTGTTTCCGGTCGATGCCCGCGCTATTGATTGGGAGCTGTATCTTCGGAAAATTCATCTGGCAGGGCTCAATCGGTATGCGTTGAAACCTCGAAAGGCCAAGCGTGTGAAGACCCGGCAGCATACCCGACGCGCAGCGTGACGGGTCTTGAGTGAGCAAATGTTGCTCGAAATGTGACCTTCCCCTCTTTTCGTAGGCTGGACGAACGTCCTGTTTATTTTGGACGTTCGTCTAATTCATTGTTGAGTGATTCACGTGTTGAACTACGTGTAACCATATTTTTGAACGCGGCCCTGCGTTCCACCCGCCTTGAAACGACATTCGATAAAGATAACAACTCTGAGCAAGGGGAAGACGATGACAGATAAAAAGGTGTATCCGGTTCAGCCAGATATCGCGCAAGCGGCTTTGGTGACGGCGGAGCAATACGACCAGATGTATCGGCAATCCGTTGAAAACCCGAACGAATTTTGGGGCGAACATGGCAAGCGTATTGACTGGATCAAGCCGTTTACCAAGGTGAAAAACAGCACTTACGATTACGATAACCTGTCTATCAAATGGTTCGAAGATGGTGTTTTGAACGCCTCGGCCAACTGTCTTGATCGCCACCTTGCTGAACGCGGTGACCAGACTGCGATTATTTTTGAAGGTGACGACCCCTCGGTTTCGCGCAATGTGACCTACCGTGAGCTGCACGAACAAGTGTGTAAGTTTGCCAACGTGCTGAAAGATCAGGGCGTGAAGAAAGGCGATGTGGTTACCATCTACATGCCGATGATCGTCGAAACGGCGGTTGCAATGCTCGCGTGTGCCCGCATTGGTGCCATCCATTCGGTGGTGTTCGGTGGATTCTCTCCGGAAGCGCTTGCAGCCCGGGTGGTAAATGGCAAGTCTCGGTTTATCGTGACGGCGGATGAAGGTTTGCGTGGAGGCCGGGCCATTCCGTTGAAAAAGAATGTGGATGCGGCACTCAAGCACGAAAGCGAGGCCAAGGTAGACCGTGTGATTGTGGTCAGCCGCACCGGCAACGATCAGGTGCCCTGGACGGAAGGGCGTGATGTTCGTTATGAAGATCTGATGGCGAAGGCGTCGGCGGAGTGCGAGCCCGAACCGATGAACGCCGAAGACCCGCTGTTCATGCTGTATACCTCCGGCTCCACCGGTGCGCCGAAAGGTGTGTTACACACCACGGGTGGCTACATGGTGTACGCTTCAATGACCCATCAGTATGTGTTTGATTATCATGATGGTGATGTGTACTGGTGTACGGCGGATTTTGGCTGGGTAACCGGCCACAGCTATATCCTATACGGTCCTTTGGCGAACGGTGCGATCACGCTGCTGTTCGAAGGTGTGCCGAATTACCCTGACAGTTCGCGGATAGGCCAGGTTGTAGACAAGCATAAGGTTAATATTCTGTACACAGCGCCTACCGCGATTCGTGCACTAATGGCCGAAGGTGCGTCCTGCATGGATGGCACCACACGCGACAGCCTGCGCGTGCTCGGCTCGGTTGGCGAGCCGATCAACCCAGAGGCCTGGGAGTGGTACCACCGTGTGATTGGCAACAGCAAATGCCCGATTGTGGATACCTGGTGGCAAACTGAAACCGGCGGCATTCTGATTGCGCCCCTGCCGGGCGCGGTGGATCTGAAGCCGGGTTCGGCCACGCGGCCGTTCTTCGGTGTTCAGCCGGCTTTGGTGGATAATGACGGTAATCTGCTGGACGGCGCCACCGAGGGCAACCTGGTGATTCTGGATAGCTGGCCCGGACAGATGCGCACCATTTATGGCGATCACGAACGCTTTATCCAGACCTATTTCAGCACCTACAAGGGCATGTATTTCACCGGCGACGGGGCACGCCGGGATGAGGATGGCGATTACTGGATCACCGGCCGTGTGGATGACGTGTTGAACGTGTCTGGCCACCGCTTGGGTACTGCGGAGGTTGAAAGTGCGTTGGTTGCTCATGCTAAAGTGGCAGAGGCCGCTGTGGTGGGCTATCCCCATGAAATCAAAGGCCAAGGCATTTATGTTTACGTCACGCTGATGCAGGGCGAAGAGCCGTCGGATGAGCTGAAACAAGAGTTGGTGCAATGGGTCCGGAAAGAAATCGGGCCGATTGCGTCCCCGGATGTGATTCAGTGGGCTCCGGGCCTTCCGAAAACAAGATCTGGCAAGATTATGCGCAGAATTTTGCGTAAGATTGCAGCCAATGAGCACGACCAGTTGGGAGATACTTCCACGCTGGCCGATCCAAGTGTAGTGGATGAACTGATTGG
Organism: Marinobacter litoralis; assembly: GCF_016427555.1. Lineage (GTDB taxonomy): Bacteria > Pseudomonadota > Gammaproteobacteria > Pseudomonadales > Oleiphilaceae > Marinobacter > Marinobacter litoralis_A. The sequence continues at coordinate 13,484 of NZ_JAELVS010000004.1, read as the reverse complement.
CAGCCGGGCGTCCCATTAAGCGCCGGCGTGAGCCAGCCAATAACCTGTGAGGAATGTGTGGAATGACACAAACAATTATCGTCGCTGATGACCATCCTTTGTTTCGAGCAGCTTTGAAACAGGCGGTCAACCAGGCGGTGCCGGATGCCAATACAGTCGAAGTGGACAGCATCAAGGCATTACAGGCGGCGGTAGAGGCCAACCCCGATGCTGACCTGATTTTGCTGGACCTGAACATGCCGGGTGCGCATGGTTATTCAGGGCTGGTGTTCATGCGAGGCCAGTATCCGGGCTTGCCTGTGGTGGTTGTGTCAGGTTCCGAAGACCTGCAGGTTATGCGCCGCTCGGTGGACTATGGCGCCTCCGGCTTCATCCCGAAAAGCGCGCCTCTGCCGACCATCACGGAAGGCATTCAGGCGGTTCTGGAAGGTGATGTGTGGCTGCCGGACGGCGTGGCTGACAAGATCGAGCGAATGCAATCCGAACCTACGGACTTTTCAGAGCGCCTGGCCTCTCTGACGCCCCAGCAGTTCCGTGTATTGGGCATGTTGGCTGAAGGGCTGCTCAACAAACAGATTGCTTACGATCTGGATGTATCGGAAGCCACCATCAAGGCCCATATCACAGCGGTCTTCCGTAAGTTGGGTGTGCGCAACCGGACCCAAGCGGTCATCGCCATTCAGCAAATGGAGCTTGACCCTTCCGAGCAGTCGCTTTCGGGCGGTTGATGGTTGGGCTTTTCGGTACGGATAAGAAACGGGAGCCTGATGGCTCCCGTTCTTTTAGCCCGCGTAACCCAGCTTTTTGTTCACCAGATTGAAGACTTCTTCGCCCTGGGACCACCGTTTGAAATTGTCGAGAAACTGCTCGGTCAGAGCCTGGTTCCAGCCAATGAAATCACCCGCCATATGCGCGGTCATAATGACATTTTCCCGCGCCCACAAAGGGTGATCCTCCGGTAGTGGCTCTTCTTCGAAGACATCGAGGGCCGCGCCTGCAATTTCTCCGTTGTCCAGTGCCTTGATCAGAGCCCCGGTGTTCACGATGGGGCCGCGGCCGATATTGATCAACCGGGCCGATGTTTTCATCGCGGCGAAGGCCTTTGCATCAAACAGACCTTCGGTCTGTGGTGTTAATGGCGCTGCAATCACCACAAAGTCGGCTTGTTCGAGCTGCTCATACAGCGCCTCGTTGCTGTGTACGGCATCGAAATCCGGGTCGGATTCCCGAGCGGTTCGAGCGATTCCGTGAGGGTGCATGCCAATCGCCCTGACCAAACGGCCAATCTGACGGCCGATGGAACCGGCACCCACCACCAGCACTTGTTTGCCTTCAGCGCGCTCGGTATCCCGGTGTTTCCACTGGCGCTGGGCCTGCAGTCTCAGTGATTCGGGGAAGTCTTTGGCAAACATCAAAATGCTGCACAGTACGTACTCGGCGATGGTTCGGTCGAAAATGCCGCGCGCGTTGGTCACCGTTACATCGCTGTCGATCAGGGCTGGAAACATCAGGGCATCGACACCGGCACTGGTGGCGTGAATCCACTGCAGACGATCGGCAGCAGGCCAGGCAGCCTCAAGCGCCTCGGTACGGAAGTCCGTCACCATCATAACGTCGGTGCCGGGCAAGGTCTCCCGCAGTGATTGTTCATCGCAGGCGAAGCGAATTTCGGCCTGATCTTTCAGAGGTTCAATCCCCGGCGGCGTGGGGTCATCGGGGGCGGTGAGCACGGTAACAACCGGTTTTCGGGACTCTGTCATGTCAGCTCCAGAAGGGGTTGGCAGTCTGTTCATTGATGCCTACACAGTCTGGTTGTCAGCGGGGCGATGGTCAAATCAATGGCTTTACTTGTACCCCCGGGGCTTCGTGCTACGCTCGAGGTAAGCCTTTATTTTCCCTACGTGCAAGGAGGTGGACAATGCCGGAGCCATTGAACAAGAATGTGGAGCAGGCGACGTCTCGCAAGATGAAGTACCGGAAAGCGAAGGCCAGCTGGAATCCCGCCATGCAGGCCATTCCCGTGTCCGGCATTCGCAAACTTGTGAATATGGCCTCTACCATGAAGGATGTTATTCATCTTTCCATCGGGCAGCCTGACCAACCCACGCCACCGCATATTATCGAGGCCTATGTTGACGCGCTCAACGCCGGGCAAACCGGTTACACGATGGACGCCGGCCTACCGGAACTGCTGGTGGCCTTGCGCGATTATTACGGCAAACGCTACAACCGAAAGCTCACCCGGGACAACATCCTGATTACCAGTGGCGCGACCGAGGCTCTGTACCTGGCGATTTCGGCCACGTCGGCACCGGGCAGGCAGTTTCTTGTTACCGACCCCTCATTTTTGCTCTATGCACCGCTGATCCGGATGACCGGCGGAGAAGTAAAGTACATCCCCACATACGCGGAAAACAATCATCAGCTGGATCCTGATGATGTCATCAAGGCCATGGGGTCCCGCACCTTTGCGCTGGTGCTGAATAACCCGAACAACCCCACCGGGGCGGTTTATCCGCGCAGCACGGTAGAGACCATTCTGGAGGAGTGTGCGTACCGAGGCATTCAGGTTTACGCCGATGAAGTCTATGACCATATGCTGTTTGATGACGACGATTTTGCCAGCGTGCTCAGTTGCGCGGTCGATCTCGACAACATCATGTGCATCAGTAGTTTTTCTAAAACCTACAGTATGGCCGGCCTGCGAGTGGGGTGGGTGATCTCAAGCCAAGCGGCCATCAAATCGCTGCGGCGGTACCACATGTTCACCACATCGGTGGCGAACACTCCGGCTCAGTTTGCCGGCGTGGCGGCGCTCTCGGCAGAACAGCATTGCGTTCAGGACATGGTGAACATTTATCGCGAGCGCCGGGATAATATCGTTAAATTGATCGATCGCACGCCACACCTGACGGGATATAAGCCGGGTGGTGCTTTCTACGCCTTCCCCAATCTGCCGCCCCATGTAGACGGCTCCGATGTGGCGTTGCGGATGCTGAAAGAAACCGGCGTCTGTGTCGTGCCGGGCGATGCCTTCGGCGACCATTGCACTAATGCGCTAAGGTTCAGTTTCTCGCTCACGTGCGAGCGAATGAATGAAGCCTTCGATCGTATTATTCCCTGGATGGCCAAACAGAAGTTCTGATACAGGACTGTAAGTTGTCAGCTCCCGGTAGATCCCGCACTATAGGGGTCTTCCGAGGAGGCTGACGAATGAACAACATGCTTAAACCGATTGTGCGCTTAACCCTGATATTTGCTGTTGTGCTGGCAAGCGGGTGCGCCAGTTTTTCCCCGTACTCCATTACTGAAGGTGAAGTGGAGCAGCATTTAAAGAACGCGGTGGCAAAATACGACCGCGAACAACTGCAAAGTGGCTCACCACTCAGTCTTAGCCTGCAAGATGCCGATATCACGTTGGGGCCGGATGGCCGTGACGTAGCCGTTATTGATCTGAAAGGGCAGGTTGCCCTCAATGCACTGCTGACCAAGCTGCCGGTCGATCTTGCCCTTAAAGTTGAAGGCGCGCCGGTTTATGACAGCAAAGAAAAAGCCGTTTACATACGCCGCCTGCAACTTTTGGAAAGCTCCATTGATTCGCCGTTTTTCAAAGGAGATTTGGGCCCGGTGACAGACTCTGTCATGAGGGTAGTGGCCCAGATGCTGGAAACCATGCCGGTGTACCGATTGGATGAGACAAGCACCGCTCAGCGCTTGTTGGGAGTGGTGCCGATGGATATCCGGGTTGCCCGCGGTCGGTTGGAGCTGGTTATGGCGGAGTAAAATGCTGCTGTGACAACGACGATGAATTAAAAAAAGCCCGGATGAATCTGTGTCATTCGGGCTTTTCTGTTTATCAAGCACGGTCAGGCAGTTGCGTTCAATGCCTCCTCAAAGATGCGGGTCGCTTCGTCGATCTGCTCCTGATTGACGATCAGTGGCGGCAGCCAGCGCACGATTTCCTGGTAGGGGCCGCAGCGCAACATTAGCAAGCCACGTTTTTCGCACTCTTTGAGAATGTTGCCGGCACGCTCACCGTCCGGGGCATCGCCGCGGCGCATTTCCACGCCCAGCATCAGGCCCATGCCTCGAATGTCCGCCATATCCGGATAATCTTTCTTCAACGATTCCAAATTGCTGCGCAGGCGTTTACCCATGCGCTCCGCATTCTCGACGAGGCCTTCTTCGCGGATGACATCGATGGTGGCGATGGCAGCTGCGGCTGAAATGGCGTTGCCGCCATAGGTGCCGCCCTGAGATCCGGGCCAGCCTTTAGCCATGGTTTCCTCCGAGGCCGCCAGTGCCGAGATGGGGAAACCGCTGGCCAGGCCTTTGGCAATCAGGATGGCGTCGGGGGTGACGTCAAAATGGTCGTGGGCCCAAAACTTGCCGCTGCGCCCGAAGCCGGCTTGCACTTCATCAAACACCAGCATAATGCCGTGTTTGTCGCAGCGTTCTCTCAGTCCTTGCATGAACCGGGTGTTCGCAGGAACGTAACCGCCTTCGCCCTGAACGGGTTCAATGAACATGGCGGCCGTTTCTTTAGGGGCCGAATAAGTAACAAAAATTCGATCCAGCTCACGTAAACAAAAATCGGTGGCTTCCTCTTCGCTCCAGCCGTAGTGAAAGGCGTGGGGGAAGGGCGCAACAACAACGCCACTCATCATTGGGCTGACACCGGCCCGCAGGCCGACGCTCGAGGTAGTGAGTGACAGCGAACCCATAGTGCGGCCATGGAAGCCGCCGTGAAATACGATGATGTTTGGCCGCTCCGTGGCCTGGCGCACCAATCGAATGGCTCCTTCAACCGCCTCGGTACCGGCATTGGAAAAGAAGAACGCGTTCAAAGGATCCGGTGTCAGCTCCCCCAGTTTTTCGGCAAGCTCTGGCAAGCGAGGGTTCATGACCGTAGTCGCTTGGGCATGGATCATGGTTGCCACCTGTTTTTGTGCCGCCTCAACCACCTTGGGGTGGCAGTGGCCGGTGCTGGTGACGCCAATGCCCGAGGTGAAATCCAGATAACGACGGCCTTCCGGATCAATAATGTAAGCACCTTCGCCTTTGGCGGCAGTGACACCTGTGGCTTGTTTCAGCAAAGGGGACAGCTTGCCCTTTTGGTCGGTCATTGATTACCTCCCGGAATGAATGTGAAAAAGGTTCAGCAGTCTGGTTACGGGGCCAGTCGTTTGCGGATGGCGTCTCCGATTTCCTGTGTGTTGCGCTGTTCATCGCCTGAATCGGCAAGGTCAGCGGCCACAGCCTCAAACAGTTCTTTACCGGCGGCCGCGAGCTTGGCGTCTTTTTGACCCAGCCATTCCAGCATGCGCGCGGTGGTGAACAGCATAGCGGTAGGGTCGGCTATGCCCTTACCGGCGATATCCGGGGCGCTGCCATGAGTCGGCTCAAACATCGACGGCATCTCGAGGTTGGTGGGGTTCAGGTTGCAGGACGGGGCTACGCCCATACCACCGGATAGAACGGCGGCCAGATCGGTGAGAATGTCCCCCTGCAAATTGCTGGCAACCACCACGTCGAAGGCCCAGGGGCACTGCACGAACTTCATACAAGCAGCATCGACGAGCTCATGGTGGGTGGCGATATCAGGATAATCTTTGCTGACGGCTTCGAAGACTTCCGTATACAGATCACCCCAGTGCCTGAGGGTGTTGCGTTTGGTGATTACGCACACCTGACTTTCACAGTGGCGACCATCCAGAGTTTTGAATGTGCGCGCATTGCCACTCTTAGAGCGTTCGGTTGCGCGTTTTCGGGCTTGCTCAAAGCCGTAACGGATAATTCGTTCGGTCGCTCGGTGAGTAAAGACTTCCATTTGGGTGGCCACTTCGTCGGCGGTCCCCTGACGCAGTCGGCCACCTTGGCTGACGTACTCGCCTTCACTGTTTTCCCGGATCACCAGCATGTCGATGTCTTTGGCGCGGTCGTCCTTCAGATACTGGCGTGCTCCGGGTAAAAGCCGGGCGGGTCGTTCGCAAACCCATTGATCAAAGCCTTTGCGCATCTCGAGAAGTGGCGAAAGTGAGACGCTGTCAGACAATAGATAGCGGTCAGGATCGTTGATGGGCCCCGGGTCGCCCAGTGCGCCCAACAGGATGGCGTCGTAGGCCTTGAGTTGCGTCAGCGCATCGGCAGGCCAGCTTTCTCCGTGTTCTTCGTGCCAGGCATGAGACGGCCATGGAAAACGTGTCCACTCCAGTGCCAGTTGGTGTTTGGCGCGTAACGCTTCCAGACAATGGATAGCGACTGCGACAACTTCCGGACCAATGCCATCTCCGGGTGTAACGGCGATGCGGGTGGTTTGGCTCATTCCCGAACCTCCTGAGCGGTGTGGGGTAAGCGGATTCAACAACCCCAGTGTAGCCCTGAAGCAGCTATATGCCAGTTATCGGAGATGAGGGGACCAAGGTTCTGTTGTGCCTTGTGAACGATGATGGTTATAGTGGCCCAAAGGTGGCTTCGGCTTCTATTAAACTCCCGAAAACAGGATGTCCCAGTGCTTTATCGGATTGTCACGCTTATTGGTGCGCTCGTCTTTGTGGCGGCGTTGTTCGGCTTGATTTGGTTCTTCTGCAAGAAGTTTCTTGAGCATCATGGTGTGCAGGAGCAGGTGTCCGAGCGTGCAACCGCGCTGGCAACCTGGACCTTTGCCGGCATTGCCATCGGTCTGGTGTTTGCGGTGGTTGGCGCCTTTGTTCTGGGGCCTTGGGCGTTTTACCGAACGCTGCTGGGCCACGGTGTGAACATATCCAGTGGCGCTGCAGTCTGGTGGGGCTTTGGCATAGTGGTGGTTTCGCTGAGCTTGACCGCCGCCAGTTTTATGGGCTTTCTGATGCTAGTCGGGGCGTATTAACCTTCCTGAAGATCCCGCAGCAGCTCCTGGAACCACACCAGCGCAGGCTCCTGTTCGTAGGCTTTGTGCCAGTACAAATGCACGTCGATCGACGGCATTTCGCCGGGAGGAGCCATCACTTCAACCTCTGCGCGCTCGGCAATAATCCTGGCGTAGGTTTCAGGCATGGTCAGCAGCAAGTCTGAAGCTTCAACAACGCGGCAAGCCGCATAGTAATGCTGGCAGCGCAAGCGGATATCCCGCTGCGCGCCTTGGCGAGACAGCGCGAAATCCTCCAATCCGGGCCCTTCGCTCCGGGACGAAACCAAAACGTGCTTGGCTTCAAGATAGGACGCCATGGTCAGGCCTTTCTCCGCGACGGGATGCTTTTTGCGCGCCAGTACCACAAGCCTGTCTTGCCGAAGTAATTCATGACTGGTCTGGTTGCTGACGGGCAACAAAACATCGATGGCAAAATCCAGCTTGCCCGCCGCCAATTGGCTTTCCATTTCTCGCCTCGCCACCCGTTGGCTGGAAATCTCCATGTCGGGGTAGGGTGCCAATCTATTCATCAGTTCCGGCAAAAACGTCGATTCCAGAACGTCTCTCAATCCCAGTGCATAGGTTTTACGTTGGCTGGCGGGATCAAAGGCATGAAACTGATTGACTGCGCTTTGCACCTGGTTGAGGCCGGGCCGCATGGATTCCAGAAAACGCCGCGCCAGAGGTGTTGGCACCATTTGATTGCCTTGGCGGGTAAAGAGCGGGTCATCAAAATGCTCGCGCAGCCGGGCGAGTGAATGACTCACGGCGGGTTGTGTCAGGTGCAGGGCCTTGGCAGCGCGGGTGAGGCTGCCTTCACGATAAATCGTGTCGAACACGTGCAGCAGATTCAGGTCGAGTCGATTCAGAGCCATCATGAATATCCGATTGCAGAATAAGTAACGATAATGATAAACGATAAGAACAATTCAGTCGCGTAATAGCGTATTGCCTCCTAGACTGTTTGCCATCTGATCGAAAGTGCGCCCTGGAAGATGGGGCCGGTAAGCGCGAGGAGCTGCACCATGGATTTCAATATTTCCGAGAAGGGCCAAGATTATCTGAAGCGCGTGAAAGCGTTCATGCGTGATGAGATCTACCCGATTGAAGAGCAATACCATAAAGAACTGGCCGCTCAGGAGAACCGCTGGGTAGTGCTGCCGATCATCAAGGAACTGAAGGAAAAGGCCAAGGCCCAGGGCCTGTGGAATATGTTCTTCCCAGATGAGAAGCATGGCTGTGGCTTGCTGAACTCCGACTACGCCCTGATTGCTGAAGAAACCGGCCGCAGCTTTATTGCGCCGGAAATCTTCAACTGTAATGCGCCCGACACCGGCAATATGGAAGTGTTGATCCACTACGGCTCCGATGAGCAAAAAGCGGAATGGCTGCCCCAATTGATGAGCGGCGAAGCCCGCTCCGCATTCTTTATGACTGAGCCTGCGGTTGCCTCTTCTGACGCCACCAACATGGAAGCGACGGCGGTGGTTGAGGGCGACGAAGTGGTTCTTAATGGTCGCAAGTGGTGGAGTACGGGGGTTGGGCATCCGGACTGCAAAGTGGGCATTTTCATGGCAGTGACCGACCCAGACGCCCATAAACATCGCCGTCATTCGATGGTGTTGGTGCCGATGGACACTCCGGGCATCACCATCGAACGCATGCTGCCGGTTTTCGGGGCTTACGATGAGCCTTATGGTCATGGTCAGGTATTGTTCGAAAACGTCCGTTTGCCGAAAAGCGCGATCATCGCTGGCCCGGGCCGTGGCTTTGAAATTGCCCAAGGTCGTTTGGGGCCGGGCCGGGTACACCACTGCATGCGCGCAATCGGTGCTGCCGAGCGTACTCTGGAATTGATGGTTAAGCGTTCCATGAGCCGTGAGGCCTTCGGTCGCCCGCTGGCGAAACTTGGCGGTAATCCGGATGTGATTGCGAATGCCCGGATGAACATCGAGCAGGCGCGGTTGTTGACGCTGAAGTGTGCCTGGGCATTGGATACGAAGGGCATTCTTGGTGCCTTGCAGGAAGTGTCGATGATCAAGGCGGTGGTGCCTGCGATGTTGCAGCAGATTGTGGATGATGCGATTCAGATGCATGGTGGCGGTGGCGTCAGCGATGACGACTTCCCGCTGACCGCGCTGTTTGCTTATGCTCGGGTTCTGCGATTGGCTGATGGTCCTGACGAGGTGCATCGGGCGATGGTGGCTCGCCTTGAGCTTCGGAAGTATAAATAAGTTCAGACTTGGGTGATTGTGACGCCTTAGCCTGAGGGTTTGGTGCTGGGTGGCCATCGGGGTGGGGCTTCTGAAAACCGCTCCTTCGGCACCCCTGCGGGGTCCGGCCCGCAATCGTAGATTGCGGTCGTTCGGCTGTCGCATGAAGCTTTGCTTCATAAGCGCTCGGCCGAACCCATGTGACGCTTCTGCTCCGCCATCCATGGCTCCGCACATTTTCAGAAGCCTACCCCCAACGGCACCTTTTGGCTTATCAGAGGGATTGCGGGTAGACGAAGCTGGCAGCGCCAGAAGAGTTGAAGCTTTTGCCGAAGCGGCTAAAGATTGTCTAAATTTGAACAGCTTACTGAGGAGCTTGGGAGTTGGTGCCGGATAGGCCATTCCAAAAATTTCGTAGGCCATGGATGGCCGGAGAGAAGCGCACATGGATGTGCTCGTAGCGGTTTTTGGAATGGCCTATCCGGTACCAACTCTTACTCTAAGGTCGGGCTCGAAACTATAACAACGAACTCAAACGTAAAGCGGTGAACAGACAATGACACAACGAGTATTCATAACCGGCGGAGCCAGTGGCTTGGGCCGGGCGATTGCATTGCGGTACGCGAAAGAAGGTGCCAAGGTCTGCATTGGGGACATTAACCCGGAGCAGGGCATCGCGATTGAAAAAGAGCTGAACAATGCCGGTGGCGAAGGTTACTTCGTTGAGTGCGATGTACGCCGCCTGAGCGATTTCGAGAAAGTCCGGGATGATCTGGTGGAAAAGTGGGGCGGTGTCGATGTTGTGGTCAACAACGCCGGTGTAGCCTCCGCAGGGGCGATCGAAGATACCACCATTGGCGACTGGGAATGGATACTCGACATCAATGTACTGGGTGTTGTGCGGGGCTGTAAGGCGTTTACGCCGCTGTTCAAAGAACAGAAGTCTGGCGCGTTTGTGAACATCGCCTCTATGGCTGGGCTGATGCTTGCGCCATTGATGAACAGCTATAACGTCTCCAAAGCGGGTGTGATTGCGCTGTCCGAAACTCTTAGCCAAGAACTTCGGGATTCCGGAATACATGTAAGTTGCGTATGCCCGGCATTTTTCCAGACCAATCTCACAAACGGCATGCGCTCGGATATCCCGGGCATTCAACAGAACGTGAACAAACTGATGAAGCGTTCCAGCATCACCGCTGAAGACGTAGCCGACGATATTGTCCGTAGCGTGAAAGGCAAAGATTTCTGGGTGCTGCCCCATGCGAAAGAGCGCCGTATGTGGATGCTCAAACGCCACGCGCCGAAAGCGTTTGACTGGTTGATGTACCAGGAAACCAAGCGCTGGATGAGTAAGATGGGAAGCAAAAGCAACGCCTGAGTGGCCGAGCTAGCCACAGGATCACAGGAGAGAATGAATGACACAGATTGATCAGGCCGTAGCCATCCGGGAAGGCGAAGAGCTGGATGTTCAAGTGGTTGACCAGTTCATGAAACAGGCCATTCCGGGTTTGGAAGGTCAGCCTTCCATCAAACAGTACCCGGGTGGGGCATCGAACCTGACCTATCAAGTGGACTACGGTGACCAGTCGTTTGTACTGCGTCGGCCGCCGTTTGGAAAAATTGCCAAATCCGCTCACGACATGCTGCGCGAAGCGCGGGTGATGGAAGCGTTGAAGCCGGTGTATCCCTACGTGCCGAACATCGTGGCCATCTGTGACGACCACAGTGTATTGGGCTGCGATTTCTATGTAATGGAACGGCTCAAAGGCATCATATTGCGTCAGGATTTCCCGAGTGATCTTGAACTGAGCGAAGCGGATACCCGCAAGCTGTGTTTGAATGTGATCGACAAACTGGTTGACCTGCACACCGTTGACGCGAAAGCCGCGGGCCTGGACACACTGGGTAAAGGGGCAGGCTATGTTCAGCGCCAGATTGGCGGTTGGAGCGATCGTTTCCGCAAGGCGCGCACCGAAGATGTGGGTGACTTCGAAGCCGTCATGAGCTGGCTGAACGAGAAAATGCCAGACGACATTGCCCAGGTTGTGATCCACAACGACTACCGCTTCGACAACGTGGTGCTGAACCCCGACAACCCGTTTGAAGTGATCGGTGTACTGGATTGGGAAATGGCCACCATTGGCGATCCGTTGATGGACTTGGGTAACACGCTGGCCTACTGGATTGAGGCCGATGATGAAGGCCCGTTCCAGATGCTGCGCCGTCAGCCCACTCACCAGCCGGGCATGCTGACCCGTAAGGAAGTAGTGGAATACTACATGGAAAAATCCGGGTTCCGGGCTGAGAACTTTGATTTCTATGAAATCTACGGCTTGTTCCGGCTGGCGGTGATTGTTCAGCAGATTTACTACCGGTTCTACAACGGCCAAACCAAAGACAAGCGCTTTGCGGCCTTCGGTCATGCTGCGAATTATCTCGAAAAACGGTGTTTGCGCCTGATCAGTGAGAGCAGTCTGTAATGGCAACGGTTTACCTAGTGCGCCACGGCCAGGCAAGTTTCGGCAAGGAAAATTACGACCAGCTTTCCAAGCGAGGCTGGGAGCAGGGCAAGGTGCTGGGCCGTTGGCTGGCGGACAAGGTGGAGCCGGGCGCCATTTTTGGCGGCAATCTCAAGCGCCACCGGGAAACCGTAGAAGCACTGGCGACCGGTTATGGCTCAACGCTTCCAGACATGCAGGTACTCGAAGGCTTGAACGAGTTTGATCATGTCGAGGTTGTCGAACGTCTACGCCCGGAATGGGCCGACAAGCAGACAATGGCGCGGGATTTAGCGAGTTTCCCCAAGCCGGCCCGAGCGTTTCAGATGGCTTTTGAAAAGGCTGTCGAACGCTGGGTGAGCGGCGATTACGATAACGAGTACGCCGAAACCTGGCAACACTTCAAGCAGCGGGTAAACCAGGCGCTGGATCAGCTGATCGAAGTGGCCGATGGCGCGGATGTGGTGGTTTCCACCTCGGGCGGGCCGATAGCCGTGATCGCTCAAAATTTACTGGAGCTGTCCGACCGAAAAACGCTGGAAGTAAACAGTGTGATTGCCAACACCAGCGTATCCCGAATTCTGTATTCCGGTGCCCGGCGCAGCCTGGCTACCTTCAACAACTATAGCCACCTCGAAGCGGAAAACCCCGCTTTGGTGACCTTCCGATAAGAGTGAGGAACAACTATGAGCAACGCGAACCTGTTTGATTTGACTGGTAAAGTCGCCCTGGTAACCGGTGCCAGCCGTGGCATCGGCGAAAGTATTGCCCGTACCTTGGCCACTTACGGTGCTCACGTGATTGTCAGCAGTCGAAAAATTGATGATTGTGAAACCGTTGCCAGCAGCATTCGCGACGCCGGCGGTAGTGCTGAAGCCGTGGCTTGCCACATTGGTGAAATGGACCAGATTGAAGCCACCTGGGAACACATCGCCAAGGCCCACGGTAAACTGGATATTCTGGTGAATAACGCGGCGGCCAACCCGTACTTTGGCCCGGTCGAAGACACCGATCTAGGTGCTTTCCAGAAAACGGTGGACGTGAACATTCGTGGTTATTTCTTCATGTGCGCCCGCGGTGCGCAGCTGATGAAGAAAAATGGCGGTGGCTCTATCGTTAACGTGGCGTCTGTGAACGGTGTGAATCCGGGGCATTTTCAGGGCATTTACTCCGTCACCAAGGCTGCCGTCATCTCGATGACCAAGTCCTTCGCGATGGAGTTGGGGCAGCAGAACGTGCGGGTTAATGCCTTGCTGCCAGGCCTGACGGATACCAAGTTTGCGAGCGCCCTGACCACCAACGACGCTATCAAGAAGCAAGCCATGGCCCACATCCCCATGAAGCGTGTCGCGGATCCCGATGAAATGGCTGGTACCGTGCTGTACCTGGTATCTAATGCCTCCAGCTATACCACTGGCGCCTGCATCAATGCTGACGGTGGATACCTGACGGTTTAAAAGCTGATCGATACGCAAAAAGGGCCGGATGATACGGAGTCATCGGGCCCTTTTCATTGGCATCGCAATTGGTTTCTAACTGCAGGTGAGCGCGGCGAAATCTCCGTTCAGCTCACTGGCCCTGGCCAGCAGGTGATCCTGATGCCGGGTATCTCCGGCCTGCAGAAGATCGTGCATCAATCTGGCCATCGCGCCCCGGCTTTTGGCCAGCATGGCCTGGTACTCCGCGCCTCTGGCACGCTCTGAGTGAACCAGCAGCTCTTTCACCTGTTCAGCAAAGCCGGGCTCGCCTCGTTGCTCCAGTACGTCTAGCAATGCCAATTGCCAGTTTCTCCGCCCTGTTAACCAGATTTCCGTTTGCCGGCCACGATCCGCTGACCAGCTTTCGACGATGGTCCGCTGTTGCTGATTCAGATCGCCAAGCCAT
>NZ_JAELVS010000003.1 GCF_016427555.1 Marinobacter litoralis | reverse complement strand
ACAGAGGCTGGGGTTTTTTCGTTTCTGATACTTTAAAACCTTGCCTTTATCATCTGCTGCAGCAACTTCTTGACCGTTATAACGGCCATCGCTATGTTAGTGCGTTGCTGGATAGAACTATAAGGCTAGGTCAGATAATAGACACGTCTTGAGGGGGCCAACGCGCCAATTTGAGACGTGTATAGAATATTCTCCGTAATCGAGTAGGCACTGCTCTGTTACTTTGCTTGTTTTAATAGCTTGTTGACCAACGCCCTTAAAGCCGCTGGTTTAACAGGTTTATAAAGAATCAGGTAGCCGCGATTGATCGCGTCTTCACGTACCTCCGGTGCCATGTAACCGGTGATCAGTATGCCCGGGATCCCGTTACCCAACTCCGCTCGGACACTATCCATAGCGTCAAGGCCGTTTCGGTTGTCATCCAGCTGGTAGTCGGCGAGTATGATATCTGGTTTGCGGTCTTCTAACTTCTCAAGCGCTGTTTCCAAACTCTCCGCCGCTGTTACATCGCATTTCCAGTTACCGAGTAGGGCGACCATGCCTTGTAGGATGGCGGCATCATTATCAATACAGAGTACGTGCAGGCCGCCAAGGCTTGAGACACGTCTCGAAACAGTTTGGCTCTGACTTGTCGCTGATGCTGTGGTTTCTGGTACGGCTAATGGTACGGTAATGCCGAACACACTGCCTTTGCCCTGGATGGATTGAACCGTTACGGGGTGGTTTAGCATTCCGCTGATACGATCTACGATAGCGAGCCCAAGCCCGAGTCCTTTCTTGTCTTGTCCGTGCTGAAAACGACGGAATTCTTCGAAGATGTGCGTTAACTGCTCTTCAGACATCCCTGGGCCTGTATCCCATATCTCAATACGCAGGTAGCCCTTCAAACGGCGACAGCCCATGAGTATCCGGCCGCTGTTGCAATACCGTATCGCATTCGACAGAAAGTTTTGGACCACCCTCCTGAGCAGCTTCGCGTCAGATCGGACCCACGCGGAACTCGGCACCACGTGAAGCTCCAGGCCTTGATCTTTTGCGATCGCCGAAAACTCGGTAGCAAGGTGGCGGAGCAGGTCATTCACCGGGAACACGGTAATGTCGGGCTCCAGCGCGCCCGCATCCAGTTTCGATATATCCAGCAATGTGCTGATGATCTCTTCGGCGGCCCCCAGAGAGCTGTCGATATGCTGAATCAGTTCGGAGGTTTCTTGATCTACAGATTTTCCTGATAACGCCGAGGTAAACAGGCGTGCAGCGTTCAACGGCTGTAACAAGTCGTGGCTGGCTGCGGCCAGAAAACGGGTCTTACTGTGGTTAGCCTGCTCCGCAACTGATTTGGCTTTGAGCATTTGCTCGTTGATAACCTGAAGCTCTTGCGTTCGTTCACGGACCCGTTGCTCAAGATAGATATTGGTTTCTTTCAGAGCCTGCTCGGTACGCCGCATGGGCGTGATGTCCTGAAAGGTGGTGACATAGCCCCCGCCGGGTATCGGGCTGCCATCGATTCGCACCACGGTCCCGTCCGGTCGCTGACGTTCGTAAGACATCGGCTCTCCCGCACGCATACTGGCGCAACGGTCGTCGATAATTTCGTCAATGCGGCGTGCCGACAGATTTGCATTCATCAGGTTGTAGCGCATCAGGTCTTCAACCGGACGCCCGACCCGGACATACCCTTTGGGGTAACTGAACAATTCCTGATAACGCTGGTTCCACACCACCAGCTGTTGTTGATGATTGACCACCGACACCCCCAAGCTAATGTTTTCGATCGCTGACTGCAGCAGTTCACGACTGAACGTCATGGCTTGAGAGGCTTCATCGACAATACTGACAACGTCTTCGATCTGCATGTCGCGACCGGTCAGCGTGGATTCGAGCACTACCCGTGCTGTCGAGGCACCGATGACCGAGGCCAGCTGCCTTTCGATGTATTTTCTCAGGTGCGTAGAGGCTTCCCGGTGCGGGTAAAGCCGAATCGCGTTGCGGCGCTCATAGTTGTGGAACACGCTTTCCGAGCGTTCTTCTCCCATAAAGCGGTCAGTCAAAGCCTGCAGATCGGAGATCAGCACTTCGCCCTGCCAACTTTGATTGGTTGGGCTGTCGTGCCGGGGGTCGAATTCCTGAAAGAACGCAGCGAGCTGAATTTTTTCCCGAATCCTTTGGCGAGTGATCAGAGATAGCACTATATAGGTTGCGGTGTTAATTCCGAGACTCCACAGAATGCCGTGGGTCATTTGGTCCAGTTCAGAGCCGAACAAAGCGGTTGGCCGAGTCCAGTTCCAGCCAAACAGGCCGTGATTGAGGAATCCTGCCTCTACCCAGCCTGTTGAAACCAGGGCCGGCAGCAGCAGGGTGTAACACCAGACGGCGAAGCCAAGGCCAAGCCCCCAGATAGCGCCGGTCGCGTTACCCTGTCGCCATAGAATTCCGCCTACCAGAGCCGGCCCGAATTGAGCCGCGGCGGCGAATGACAGCAAACCAAAGGCAGTCAGGCTGTAATCCTGCCCCGCCATGCGATAGAAAGCGTAGGCGGTTAACAAGACGACGAAGATAGCCGCGCGGCGAATGGTGAGTAGCAGGTAGCTCAAATCGGCCCGACGGTTCATCCGGGGCCTGAAGAACTTTAGCAGTCCCGGCATAATGATTTCGTTGCTCACCATGGTTGATATGGCCACCGAGCAGACAATGACCATGGCTGCAGCTGCGGAGCCCCCGCCAAGAAAGGCCAGGACCGAGAGCCATTGCTGGTCTGCCATGATTGGAAGTTGCAGAATCACAATGTCGGGATTGCTACCCAGACTGTCGGCATACAAAAGACCTGCAGCCGCAATCGGAATAACGAATGCGGTTGCGATTATCAAATAAACAGGCATCGCCCAGCGCGCGACGTCGAAATCCCGATGATCCGCATTCTCGACCACCATGACATGAAATTGCCGCGGCAAGCAGATGATGGCGAGCATAGAGACCAGAGTTTGGGTGATGAAGGTTGGCGCATCAAAACTGGCTGTTGTCAGAGTTCCGATCAGATCTGCGTCGGCCGCTTTCCGGAACAGTTCACCGAACCCGTTAAACAGCCCGTAACCAACGAATAGACCCACCGCGACGAAAGCCACCAGCTTTATGAGAGATTCGAAAGCAATGGCTTGAATCATCCCACGGTGATGTTCAGTGGATTCGAGATGGCGGGTGCCAAAAAGTACTGTGAACACCGCGAGGGTCAGGGTGATATACCACGCCGAATCATTCCAGGTTGTGCCTAGGCCGGGCAGGGGGTGGCTGTTTTCCGACAAAACACTGAACCCCAGAGCGATGGCTTTAAGCTGGAGTGCGATGTAAGGCACGCTGCCGATCAGTGCGACCGCAGCAACCATGGCCGCCAATAATTGGGATTTGCCATACCTGGAGGCGATGAAATCCGCAATCGAGGTACTGTTATTGCGTTTGCTGATATGGATGATGCGCCGAAGCAGCGGGGCGAAGAAGAGGAAAACAAGAAGCGGGCCGAGGTAAATCGATGCAAAGCCGAAACCTTCCTGGGTTGCCCGCCCGACGGCTCCGTAGAACGTCCACGAGGTGAAATAGACCGCCAGTGAAAGGCTGTAGATGTGAGTACGTGCCAGCGTATGCCGGTAGAGCCCCGGTTGCTTGTCACCCGCCCAGGCAATCAGAAACAGCAGCGAGATATAAGTGATCGATATTAAGGCAAGCAGCCAGGCACTAATCATGTATTGCGGTTATCCAGTCAGGTCTATCAGGCGCCGCACACAGTGTTAAGCAGCGGATCGTTGTTATTGAGCCGTTTTAGGTTGTCTACCCGGGGGCTTCCGTTACTCGCCAAAGGCACCAGTTCTTGAGTTTGGCAGTTAATCAGATGCACGCGGTGGGAAACGGCATCAGTGACCGTTTGTTCAAACCGGTACAACGTAAAGCGAACAATCTCGGTGTTCTCTGTGTCCCGGGCAATACTCTCAACATCAACCGCCGAAAACGCAGTGACGTAAGGAAATACAAACGTCCATGGGCGGAAGAATAACTGCTCTCGCTCAGTATCAACTACCACGGCTTCGTCGGGCAACAGCGTTTGTTTGTGCTCGTACCAGGTGTATTCACCATGGACCAGATAGCTCAGCATGCCGAGCCCGGCAAAGACCGGAATAATCCATCTGGGCGCCTTCTTGGCCGTTATTGCACGGATGCCTAGGGCAATGCCGGCAGCGCCGAGTCCACAGAAAATCGTGGCCACAAAATTCCAGAACATAAAGCGGTATCCTCAATAAAGAACGGGCTTCCTCATCGAGGAAGCCCGTTCGGCATCAACCCTTCATTGTCGGTAACAAATCAGGTCGTCATGAAATTCAGTGATCGTGAGCTGTGCCAGCACCGCGAGGGTAACGCACGCTTTCGACCAGTTCCTGAATTTCAACCGGCGGTTCAGCCGTCACTTTCGATACTCCGAAGGCTACCGCAAAGTTGACGATGGCACCAATTGCACCAATCGACAGCGGGGAAATGCCCAGCACCCAGTTTTCCGGGGTATCTGCCAAAGTGTTGGTGCCCGGAATGAACAGCCAGCCCTTGTAGGTGAAGATATACACCAGGGTAAAGGTCAGACCTGCCAACATGCCCGAAATGGCGCCAACGTTATTAACCCGCTTGGAGAAAATGCCCATCATCAATGCGGGGAACAGGGAGGCCCCAGCAATGCCGAAGGCC
The DNA here is from genome assembly GCF_016427555.1 of Marinobacter litoralis. GTDB lineage: Bacteria > Pseudomonadota > Gammaproteobacteria > Pseudomonadales > Oleiphilaceae > Marinobacter > Marinobacter litoralis_A. Next base: position 415,799 of record NZ_JAELVS010000003.1, on the reverse strand, counting down.
AGCGCGACCACCTGAGCTGCGAAGCCCGGCGGGTTTGCCCCTAGCCATGTTGCCACCACAATTGCGACGGCCATCGAAATTCGTGCCGCGAGCAATTCGCCTTTATCGCTGATGTTGGGGTTGAGTCGCCCTTTGATCAAGTCGTGGCTCACGGCAGACGATATCGCCAGCAAGAGCCCTGCCGCTGTAGACAGTGCTGCCGCCAGGCCGCCCGCTGCAATCAGGCCGATAACCCAGCCCGGTAGGTTGGCAATTTCGGGATTCGCCAATACCAGGATGTCGTTGTTAACGACCATTTCGTTACCTGCCCAGCCACGCTCGGAAGCGGTAGCGGCGAAGTCAGCGTTCTTGTCGTTATACAACTGGATGCGGCCGTCGTTGTTTTTGTCTTCATATTTGATCAGACCGGTTTCTTCCCAGGTGGCAATCCAGCCCGGGCGCTGATCGTATTCGATCGGCTGAGCCTGAGTGCCTTCAGGGTAGATGGTGGTCATCAGGTTCAGGCGAGCCATGGATGCCACGGCAGGTGCCGTCAGGTACAGCAGGGCAATGAAAACCAGTGCCCAGCCGCCAGACCAGCGCGCATCAGACACTTTGGGCACTGTGAAGAAGCGAATGATAACGTGTGGCAAGCCGGCCGTACCGATCATCAGTGACAAGGTGAACAAGACCATGTTCAGCTTGTTGTCGACATCGGCGGTGTACTGATTGAAGCCAAGATCTGTGATGACCTGGTTCAGCTTGGTCAGCAGCGGCAATCCGGATTCAGTGTGCGTAGAGAACATTCCGAGACCCGGAATCGGGTTGCCGGTCAGATGCAGAGAAATGAACACCGCTGGAATCGTGTAAGCCACGATGAGCACACAGTACTGGGCAACCTGAGTGTAGGTGATGCCTTTCATGCCGCCCATTACTGCGTAGATGAAGACAACAATCGCGGCGATGATCAAGCCGTTGGTGGAGTCAACTTCCAGGAAGCGTGAGAAGGCAACGCCAGCACCCGCCATCTGGCCAATAACATAAGTCACTGACGCAACGATCAGGCAAATAACCGCGACCAGTCGCGCGTTTGAGCTGTAGTAGCGGTCACCGATGAACTCCGGAACCGTAAACTTACCGAACTTACGCAAGTACGGCGCGAGCAGCATTGCCAGCAACACGTAGCCGCCGGTCCAACCCATCAGGAATGTAGAGTTGGCATAACCCCCGGCGGCAATCAGGCCGGCCATGGAAATGAAAGAAGCCGCAGACATCCAGTCGGCGCCTATGGCCATACCATTGGTGACGGGATGAACACCGCCACCGGCCACGTAGAAGTCACTGGTGCTGCCGGCTTTTGCCCAGACGGCAATGCCGATGTACAGGAGGAAGGAGCCCCCCACGAATAGCAAGTTAATTGCAAATTGGCTCATGGGTGATTACTCCTCGTGTACGCCAAATTTCTCATCGATTTTGTTCATACGCCAGGCGTAGAAAAAAATCAGAATGATGAAAGTAATGATGGATCCCTGCTGGGCGAACCAAAAGCCCAGATCGGTACCACCTACTTCAATGCCGGCAAGCATTGGGCGTAGGAGAATTGCAGCGCCGTATGAAACCAGAGCCCAGATGATCAGGCTTCCGAAGATCAGGCGAAGATTGGCTTTCCAGTAGTTTTCAGCGTCGTAGCTATGTCCTGACATACACTTACTCCCATATTGTTTTTGTAAAGCTCGGCTGGCGATCTTTTTGGGTAAAGCGGTTAGAGAACTTATTGTTCAGAGTTGTTCTCTGACTTGTTGTCGTTATCGACTTTACGCGTCAATGGCAATATGGATATTGGCAAATAGTCTTATCAATTCGAGCGCAAAGCCACGCCGATACAGGCTTTTCCGACGTGAGAGGAGGTGCTAAAAACGCTTCATTTTCTGTAAACGTCGTTGATAACGCAGCTTTTGTGAAAGATCTTTAAGTGTTTTGACGTTCGACTTTCTGGCCGCATTGAGTGCGACCAAGGTCAGTTCCGCTGTTACCATCGCGTCGGCCGCAGCGTGATGCCGTTCACTGACCTCCAGGCCAAAAAGATCGGACCAGTGATCCAGCCCCCGGCCCTTTGGATCTGCTTTCGGAAAAACAGCAGGCAAGAGTTCGGCAACGTCCATCCAAACGTGTGAGAGGGAGTAGCCGAGTTGAGCCTTCAGAGTCCGCTCAAGAAAGCGCTTATCAAATTCGGCGTGATAGGCCAGGATCGGGTCGCCGTTCATCCATTCCAGGAGGTGTACCAACGCTTCTTTGGTTTCCTGGCCCTGTGTGAGGGCTTCGGGGCCAATACCGTGGATCAGCACCGTTTCACGAATGTCTAAGTCCGGGCGCCGCAGAATCAGGTCGAACTGGTCGTTCAGATATATCGCGCCTTTTTCAATGGCCACCGCCCCGATGGCAATAACTTCATCCTTGGACGTGTTTAAACCGGTGGTTTCGAGATCGAGCACAATCAGGCGGGCATTGAAAAGATCCTGCTCCCCTGCTGTTTTCGGTGTCGGCAGGTTGTCGGTATCTATGCCTGATCCGGTATTGCGTTTGGCCTGAATCCATTGTTTGAGGGTTGAGAACATATGGGTCCCGGGGCCTATAGCTGGTATGCCAATTCCAGCTTTTGCTGGAGCCGCTGGGCCTGACGAAAGGATTCTCGGAGTATGCGCCGATCGAGGGGGTTCAGGTCGTCCGGATCGATGTAGTTGGTGAGAGGTTCGTTATCGGCCAGCATGTCTTGATGGGCTCGCATGCGTATGGCTTGAATCAGGCTATAGGACTCTTTCCAGGCGCCTGCGTCTTTACTATCAAACACCCCTTTTTTCGCGAGCTCGTCCAGACGCTCCAGAGTATTGGCTGCTTTGATTCCGTTGGCCAGCGCGAACACCCGGATTGATTCCACGAACGGTGCCAATCCTTGACGTTTCAGATCCAAAACCTTTTTGTTGTCGTCGCTCAGGTAGCGGAAGTTACGGAACATGGTGAGAGGCGGCTTTCGCTGAAGCGCATTTCCGGCCAGCATCTTCTGAAACAGAGCGTTTTTTGCGATACGTTCCAGCACTCTGCCGAACAGTCTTCTCAGGGGCTCATCGGGGCCGTAAACCGCGCGCATATCCAAAAAAATGGAGGAGTAAACCAGGTTTTGAGGTGTGGAGGCATCGATAAACCGCAGAAACCAGTCGTCCCACTCCGTTTCACTGAGGCACAGCTTGGGATTGCTGGCCATAATGTTGCCTTTACACAGTGTGAAGCCGCATTGAGCCAGCTCGTCATTCACTTTGCGTGCAAAAGGAAGCAGCTTTTCCCGGACTTGATCTTCCGTCATACCCTCGGGGGTTGCGAACAGGATGCCATTATCCTGATCGGTCAGCAGGGTCTGTTCCTGACGGCCTTCACTGCCAAAGGTCAGCCAGGTGAACGAAATGCCGGGGTCATTCTGTTTGAGGTTCAGCTCCAGTACCCGACGCACGGTAACATCGTTCAAGGTAGTGATAATTTTCACCACTTGACCGGAATCCGCGCCGTGGGCAAGCATTGTATCGACCAGTCGAGAGACATCGGCGCGAAGGCTGACGAGTGTGTTTAAGTGCGTCGCCGTGCCAATGGTTCGGGCCAAATGCACCAGATCGACCCGTTGTAATGAAAACAGGTCCCGCTCTGAAACCACGCCAATAAGCCGGTTGTTGTCATCGACCACGCACACGTGCGCAAAATGATGTTCTGCCATTAGCATGGCTGCGTCAAAAGCATTCTCGGTGGCCAGCAGCCGGCAGGGGTCGGGTGTCATCACCCGGCTGATCGGTTTGCTCAGAGAGTCGACGCCTTCGGCGACCAGCATGCGCAAATCCCGGAGTGTAAAAATGCCGGTGGGTTGCTGTTTGTCGTCCGTGATGACAATGCTACCGACATTATTCTCATGCATCCTTGCCACCGCTTCGTTGACCGGGAGGTCAGGTGAGCACACGATAGGAGCGCGCAGCGCGAAGCGCTCAAGGGGGGTGTCCAGGCTGTCACTGGAACCGATGGAGGCCATCGCGGTGGATTGAATGCGTTGATTGACTTGATCAAGCAAGCTACTGACGCCGCGCAGGCAAAAATCCCGAAACGTTTCGCTTTCCGCAAACAAAGTAACGAAGGCATCGTGGCCGATACTCAAACAGAAGGTATCGCCCGATGCCCGGTGCAACGTTCGAGTCGGGCGCTCGCCAATAAGCGCGGCAAGCGGGAAGCATTCGCCTTTACTGATTTCGAAGGTGGTGACCGCCCGATTTTCCTTTTCGCTGAACCGTTCTCCGCGGATTCTTCCTTGTTTAACGACCCAAAAGTCTTTCACGACGCCACCCTCGGGCGACAGGACTTCCTCTCCGTCACTGAAAAACGTGAGCTTGGCGTTCTCCGCAAAGTGGGCTAGGTGTGGGTCGTCCATGCTCGAGAACGGGGCATGCTCCCGTAAAAATGTCATGATCGCGCGGGTATTTTGCGGCAGCGGGGTGTCAGGAGAGTCGGCAGTCATAGGGGAAGTCCGTCATGCTCGGTAGCAAGGAAGGTTGCTGGGTTGCTACTTCACTAATACGCGTTTTCAGATCAGTGTAGTTCACCGACCGAGGGCTGCGCTCTTCGATTTTCGTCCTAGGTACGCGTGCGCATTTCTTTATGGGATGCCTGTGCAGTGGTAGAGTCCTGTTACTCGTCAATGTGGATTCGTATGTGTTATGACCTCCAAAGATGAGCGCCTGGCTTTCCTTGAAGAAATGAAAGATGTGCGGCGCATACGCAAACCGAATCGTGCCGATGTGGTGGCACCTAAGGAACTCACACCCGGGCACTTGGTTCGCCAACAAGCTGCGGTCGAGGCTCAGGTTCGTGATCTGAATCCGTTAACCGCGGATATAGTGGAGCCGCTCACGGCGCACGATGTTTTGTGTTGGCAGAGGCCAGGGGTTCAGCACGGGGTGTTTAAAAAGCTCAGATTGGGGCAGTACCCCATTGAGGCCCGGCTGGATTTGCATCGGATGACGGTCGAAGAGGCCCGAAAAGAGGTGTTCCAGTTCATCAACGATTGCGTAAATTACGGGCTGCGTTCGGTGATCATTCTGCATGGCAAGGGCGAGCGCAATCCAGACGGCATTGCTCAGCTCAAAAGTTATCTGGCGAAATGGTTGCCGGAGCTGGATGCCGTTCTGGCGTTTCATTCGGCACAGAAACGCCATGGTGACACCGGAGCGGTCTACGTGATGGTGCGCAAGAGCGATCATGACAAACAGCAGAACAGAGAAATTCACGGCGGCTCATGAGTGAGCGCACTGGGCCGGTTAACGATCCGCTGGTATAAAGAGGTGGCAATAATGGACAAACGTTTTTTTGCACTTATGGTCATCATGGCCCTGTTCACGTTGGCAGGTTGTAAAGATCGCGTCATTTGGAACGACAACGGCAAAGTTGAAGAAGCGACCCAGAACCGCGAAGTTTGGAATTCGAACGGAAAAATGGACTCAGGGAACCGGGAAATCTGGGTAGATAAAAACGGTAACGAAGTCGTTAAGTAACGGCTATTGGTAGCCGGATTAAAATAATACGGGAGTGGAACATGGCGTTAAGCCTGACAGTAAATGGCCAGCACTATAGTCTGGATGTAGAACTTGATACCCCTTTGTTATGGGTGTTGAGGGATGAGCTGGGTCTTAAAGGAACAAAATTTGGCTGCGGCGCCGGTTTGTGCGGCGCGTGTACGGTGCATGTTAACGGCCAGCCAACCCGTTCCTGCTCTACACCTGTTGAGTATCTGGACGGTGCTGACATAACCACCATCGAGGGCTTAACCGAGAATGGCGAGTTGCACCCGCTTCAAAAAGCCTGGGTGGCCGAAGGCGTGCCTCAGTGCGGTTACTGCCAGTCTGGCCAGATTATGACGGCGGCTCACTTGCTGGCAAACACTCCCTCGCCATCAAGGGACGAGATTGTAACGGCTATGGCGGGCAATCTGTGCCGCTGTGGCACCTACTCCCGCATTGTTGCGGCCGTTGAATCCGTTGTTGGTGGCGTTGGCCATTACGAGCCAGAGCAGGGAGGAATCTGAGATGACGATGAATCGCCGTGACTTCATGAAAGTCAGTACCGCTGCGTCTGGCAGCCTGATGCTTGCCGTCTCGCTCCCCGGTTGCTCAACCATTAAAACCGGCTATGAAGAAGAAACCGGCCAATGGTCTCCCGATATTTGGCTTGAGCTGACCACCAAAGACGAGATTTTCTTTACTCTCGCCCGGGTGGAAATGGGGCAAGGAACGTACACCGGATTGACCACGCTGGTTGCCGAAGAACTGGATGTTGATCCGTCCCGAATAAAAGTGAAGTTTGCTCCGGTGGCGTCGGAGTATCGTAATCCGTTGTTTGGCCTGCAGCTGACCGGAGGAAGTACCAGTGTGGCTACCAGCTGGAAGCCCCTGCGTGAAGCAGGCGCTTCGGCACGGCAAATGCTGGTAATGGCCGCTGCCCGTGTCTGGAAGGTAGAAGCTGCGGATTGCAGTACGCAGGATGGCCGGGTTGTTCATCCCAATGGCATCGACTCGCTGCGATACGGCCAGCTGGTAGAGCTGGCGGACAAAGAGATCATCCGTGGCGATGTGGCCTTGAAACCGCGCACTGAATGGAAATACATAGGGCGCCAAGGGGGTAGGCTCGATACCGAAGCCAAGGCAACCGGAAAAGCCGTTTATGGCATCGATGTTGAGTTGCCGGGCATGGTGTATGCGGTGATGACCCGTTGTCCTCGTTATGGCGGTAAAGCCACTGACTTTAACCGTAGCGACGTGCTGACGTGGCCGGGCGTGTTGGATGCGTTTATCACCGAGCGTGGTGTTGCCGTGGTCGCCGATAGTTACTGGCGCGCGCGCAAGGCGCAAAATGCCCTGGAAATTGAATGGGATTTCGCCGAAGCGATTGATCTGGATAATGATCAGGTTTTTGAGGGTTACCGTGAGGCAGCCAGCAAAGACGCGGGTGCTCAGGAGCGTTCCGACGGCGATTTCAGCGATGCCGTTGAAAACGCCAGCCGTGTGCTAGAGGCGGAGTATGAGCAGCCCTATCTGGATCATGCCGCCATGGAGCCGATGAACGCAACGGCTTGGTACCGGGATGGAAGCATGGAAGTCTGGGCGCCGACGCAGGCACCGGATCTGGCTCGCATCGCAGCGGCCCGGCACTCAAACCTGTCGCCGGGTGATGTCACGGTTCATACCACCTTCCTGGGTGGCGGCTTTGGTCGTCGCTTGACTCAGGATTATGTCGAAGAAGTTGCCCTCGTTGCTTATAAGGTCAAAAAGCCGGTTAAGTTGATCTGGTCCCGGGAAGAGGATGTTCGTCACGGCTTCTGGCGACCGGCGATGTTGCACCGAATGAAAGCCAGCTTCAAAGACCGGGAATTGACCGGCTGGGATCACCAGATTGTCGGCCCCCAGATTCTGGACTGGTATGTGCGTAATGCAGCACCGGCACAGTATCCCTGGGCGCCGAAGTTTATGTATAGCACGTTGGGCCGTGTAGGTTTGATGGCTGAGGGGATTGCGACACCGAAAGATATTTCCGCCATTGAGGGCGCTATCGGTTACCCGTATCAGGTCGAAAACGTCAGTGTTCGTCATACTCATACAGACCCCGGGGTTCCGATTACCTGGTGGCGTTCAGTCGGGTACTCCCATAACGGTTTTGCAGTAGAAACTTTTATGGATGAGCTGGCCCACGAGGCTGGAGAAGATCCGCTGCAGTTCCGCCGAAAGCTTCTGGCCAATGAGCCCCGCCATCGCGCGGTGCTTGATCGGGCGGCCGAACTGGCGGGTTGGGGATCCCCGCTGGCGGAAGGCCGGGCCCGAGGTATTGCCCTGTTCAAGTCTTTCGGTACATACGTGGCTCAGGTTGTCGAGGCGAGCATCGAGAACGGTGAGATCAAAGTCCATAAGGTTACCTGCAGTGTAGATTGTGGCCAGGTGGTGAATCCACGAGTGGTCGAAGATCAGATTTCCGGTGGTATCCTGTTTGGATTGAGCGCGGCGCTGTTCGGAGAAATTACCTTCAAGAACGGCGAGGTTCAGCAAAGCAATTTCCACGATTCGAAGATATTGCGAATGTATCAGGTACCCGAAGTGGTGGTGGATATTGTTGAAAGTGAAATAGACCCTACGGGCGTAGGTGAGCCGGGAGTACCACCCGTGATTCCTGCCTTGGGCAATGCCCTGTTCGCGTTGACTGGAAAGCGCCAGCGCAAGTTACCGCTGACCGCCGGTTAAAGCGGTTTGCCGGAGCGATCGGCCGCCCTATAATGGCGGCCGATATTTGCCCCGAAGGGCCAACTCTAACCGGGAGTGAGCCAATGTTTGATGTAAACCGATACGCCACAGCGGCTCAGGCTATTGTGGATGCCGGGCGTTTTCTGTACGACCGTGGCTGGTCTCCCGCCACCAGCAGCAATTATTCCGCTCGCCTTGATTCTGACCACATTGCCATCACTGTATCGGGCCGGCACAAGGGCAAGCTTTCCACGAACGATGTCATGGTGGTAAATCTTGACGGCAATCCCGTCCAGAGCTGTGCCAAATCTTCTGCTGAAACCCTTCTGCACACGGTTCTCTATCAGATCTATCCGGAGGTCGGTGCTGTCTTGCATACGCACTCGGTAAAGGCGACAGTATTGAGTCGATTGATCGAAGCCGGAGCGCCCTTTGAAGTCGAAGGGTATGAGCTGCAAAAGGCTTTTCCGGGAGTAGGCAGCCACGACGGCCGGTTAAGGATTCCCGTCTTTGACAACACCCAGGATATTCCGGCGCTGGCGGAACGGACTCGGGAATGGTTCCAGCATCATCCGGAGCAACACGGATATCTGATCCGGGGCCACGGTTTGTATACGTGGGGTGCGACTATGGACGATTGTCTGCGCCATGTTGAAGCGTTTGAATTCCTCTTTGAATGTGAACTTGAAACCATGAGAATTTGCCGATGACCACCCTGAGCATTTTCAACCAGAATCAACCGGACAATGCCCATACGGTCACGTCTGACCCGCAAGTGATTCGCGAGAAATTGAATGAGAAAGGTGTTCGCTTTGAGCGTTGGCCGACTCGTGATCTTCCGGCTGGTGCCAGTCAGGAGCAGATTTTGACGGTGTACGCTGACGACGTGAACCGGCTTAAACAAGAATGTGGTTTTCAGACAGCTGACGTGGTCAGCCTGACACCGGAGCATCCGCAGAAGGCCGAATTCCGTCAAAAGTTTCTGGATGAGCACACCCACAGTGAAGACGAAGTGCGGTTCTTCGTGCAGGGCCAAGGTCTGTTTTACCTGCATTTTGACGATCAGGTCTACGCTGTTATGTGCCAGAAAAACGATTTGATTAGCGTCCCGAATGGCACGCGCCACTGGTTTGATATGGGCTCGGAGCCAGAATTTACCTGTATTCGCCTGTTCACCAATCCCGAAGGCTGGGTGGCCAGCTTTACCGGCGAAGACATTGCTACACGTATTCCAAGGTATGAGGCCCTGGCAGGAGTGCAGGCATGATCCGCGTTATTCTGACCGACATTGAAGGTACGACCAGCTCGATCTCATTCGTACACGATGAGCTGTTTCCCTACGCCAGCAAACACCTGCCGGAGTTTGTTCGGGAGCATCATCACACAACCCGCGCTGTATCTGAACAGTTGGCCGTCGTGGCCGATAAAAGCGGGGTGGATAGCAAAGATGTTGAAGGCTTGATTGACGTTCTTCAGAACTGGATCGCTGAAGATCGTAAAGAAGGTTCCCTTAAGGCGCTGCAGGGCATGATATGGGAGCAGGGCTACCGAAGCGGCGAATTGAAGGGGCATATCTACCCGGACGCTGCCGACTACCTGCAGCGGTGGCACGACCGTGGTTTACGGCTTTTTGTGTATTCCTCCGGCTCGGTTAAAGCCCAGAAGCTGATTTTTGGTCACAGCAACGAGGGGGATTTCACGCCTTTCTTCTCCGGCTACTTTGACACTGCGGTGGGCGGTAAAAAAGAAGCCCAGTCCTATCACAACATTCTTTCTGAACTTGGCGTTGAGCCTCAGACGGTGCTATTCCTGTCGGATGTGGAAGCGGAGCTGGAAGCCGCCGAACAGGCAGGAATGAAAACGGCTTGGCTGATACGTGAGGGCAGTGTGCCTGAGACTGATCGGTTTGTTGCTCGCGATTTTGCGGAGGTTGATGCACTCCTGCGAGCACGTTAGGAGGACTGAATGATGCCCGGTGACTGGAGAAGACGAGGTCTGATTCCGGGCATGCTTGTGCTGCTTCTGGCCGGTTGTAATCCCTTTAACGAAGCAGAACCCATGATGGACGAGTACCTGAGCCGGTTGGCTAGGGTGCTCGACACCCCCGCCGTAACCACCCCCTCGGAATTGCCCCGAGCTACCACCCTAACCAGGCGCCGTGACCGTGTTCTGGAAATCCCCGAGCTGGAATTGGGAATGCTCGACTTTCTTTCGCTGTATGGTTGCGAACTCCAGTACGTAGTGGGTGAAAGAAATTCAGTAATGGGCCGAGTCATGCAACCGATCAACCGCCTGCGCTATGAGATCCGTTTTATCCGAAGTGCCGGGCGTTGCGTGCAGCAGATTGACGACGATGAACTGAAAGTCACGCTCGAACTGGCGATTGCCAGTAAGCGCCAGACACTTCCCCTGGCGGTCTGGAATGCGACCTGGGGTACCGAGGAGATTGAGAAGTTATTTACCTTGTCGAAAGGTTATTACCCCGTGGCGGCTGAACAGAATGCATTGACCGATCTGGCTCTGGATCTGGATCAGTTGAACGAGATGGTAACGTCATTGAACAGCCGCCAATTGGCCGTACCGCTGGATGACCTGGGGCGGATACACCAGCGCTGGCAAGCTCAGTTTCAGGCGGGACAGGTGATCAACAGCGCACGTTTGCTAATAGCGACACTGAACTCGGGCACCGATACACTGCGGGCCAGGCTGGAAGGGCGGCCGCTGTGTTTGAACGGTAGGCCCAATAATCAGTCCAACATCGTCCAGAGTTTCTTTTTCAAGATTTATATCGGCGAAGTTCAGCCCTATATGAGCGCTGTTAGTCGGGCCCGGGATAGTTTGATCCGTGGCTTCGCGCATTTGGCTGAACAACAAAACGAGGTGATGCCTCAAGCGTTTGAACGCTGGTACCGCCGGCATCTTTCTGAGGAGTCCGGCGTAAGCCTGTGGCGGGAGCTGGACCAGGCGATGATGCGCCATACCCGGCACTGGCAGGACTTGCTGGCCCAGTGTGGGCTGCGGCCCGGGGCCTGATCAGCGCTGGCTTTCCGGCGTTACCCGAAGAATTTCTTCAACGGTGGTTTGCCCGGCTGCCACTTTCTGGGCACCGCTTAACCTGAGCGATTTCATGCCCTCTTTGTATGCGTCACGTCTCAGGGCTTCCAACTCGCAACGATCGGTAATCTGGCGAGTCAGGTTCTCTGACATTGTCATGATTTCATAAACCCCGGAACGCCCCATATAGCCTGTATTCCGGCATTCCAGACAGCCCACAGGGTGGAAAAACTGCTTGGGTGCCGGGGCTTTCCACGGACGGGTCAGGGCTTGCCACGCTTGCTCGTCGGCTTCGGTCGGTTGCTTGCAATGCGGGCAAAGATTGCGAGTCAGTCGCTGTGCCATCACTCCGAGCACGGTTGCGCGAATCAGGTAGGGGGGAATACCCAGTTCCATCAATCGGGTAATGGCGCTCGGCGCATCATTGGTGTGCAGTGTCGATAGCACCAAGTGCCCGGTCAGGGCGGCCTGCACGGCCATCTCTGCGGTTTCCAGGTCCCGGATTTCCCCAATCATGATGATGTCTGGGTCTTGGCGAAGCAGAGCTCTGACGCCCTGCGCGAAGGTGAGGTCGATATTGTTCTGAACCTGCATCTGATTGAAGGCTGGCTCGACCATCTCGATGGGGTCTTCGATGGTGCAAATATTCAGTTCCGGGGACGCCAGTTGTTTCAGGGTAGAGTACAGGGTGGTGGTTTTGCCCGAACCAGTCGGGCCGGTCACCAGCACAATGCCGTGAGGGCGAGACGTGATGCTGTGCCAGCGGCTTCGATCGTCTTTGTTGAAACCGAGTTGTTCAAACGATTTCAGCAGGACTTCCGGATCAAAGATTCGCATCACCATTTTTTCGCCAAAGGCGGTGGGCATGGTGGCCAGGCGGAGCTCTACTTCCCGGTTATCTGGTTTGCGGGTTTTGATTCGACCATCTTGCGGGCGTCTTTTTTCGGCGACGTTCAACCGGCCCAGAATTTTCAGGCGGCTGGTAATGGCCGTGCCAACGTGCTCGGGAAATTCATAAACGTTGTGCAGTACGCCATCGATACGGAACCGCACTTGAGTGACTGAGCGACGAGGCTCGATATGAATGTCCGATGCCCGTTGCTCAAAGGCATATTGAAGCAGCCAATCAACTATCTTCACCACATGCTGGTCGTTAGCGTCCGCGCTATCACCGGAGCTCAGATCCAGCAGCTGCTCCAGATTTTGATTGCCGGCCGGCCCGGCTTTCGCGCCGCCCCCGGCTTTGCTGACCGAGGCCGCCAACTGGTAGAACTCGACCGTATAGCGGCGGATGGCTTCGGGATTGGCGACCACGCGCCGAATGTCCTTACGCACTGCCTGGCGCAGGTTGCTTTCCCATTCCCGTTTGAACGGCTCGCTGCTGGCGATCACCACTTCGTCGTCGGTGATCTCGACCGCCAGAATGCCGTGGCGCTGGGCAAAGGCGTAAGACATGACTCGGGCAATGGCTGGGGTGTCAATTTTCAGGGGATCAATGTGGTAATAATCCTGCTGGCCCCAGCTGGCTAACCAGTGGGTCAGGCGTTCCAGATCCAGCGTGCGCCCGTCAATCTGGCTGGTGAGGCCGGCAATGGCCACCAGTTCCAGCGGGTGTCTGGGAGTACTGTTCGTGCCCTCGGACGATGAGCCCAGGTTGGCTGTCAGCACTCGCTCGGCATCCTGCTGGCTGATTTCCTCGCTTTCCACCAGCGCAGTACACACGTCTCTCAGGGTGAGCGTGCGATGATGGGGTGGCGCGGGCATTGCGAGTGTTTGATCAGCCATCCGTATTGCCTCTCAAGTGGTGTGCATCAGGCCGCGACCGGGCGGTTCACTTTCAAGTGCATCATGGCCACAGTGAACAGCAGGAACGTCAGCACCGTCATGATCACGGGGCCGAGTGCGCCTTCGCTAAGCCAGGCGGAGACAACCGCCTGGGTGAAGTAAAAAATCAGTACAAACGACATCCAGATATAACCGCGGTTGTGACCTCGGAAAACCGGGATGATAAACGCCAGCAGAGGCAGTAACTTGACCGCGAGCATCAGGCCGATGGAAACCCCTTCAACCGGCGCCGGGAAGAACGTTGTCAGAACCAGTGTAGCCAATACGGCAAGATAGAGCCCGCTGGTTACGCGTGCGGTGGTTTTGGCTTTTTCATTATGGAGCATAAAGGGTTCCGAATAGTTAACGTCGATGTGGAATCAGTCAGAGAGTTTCTGTGCCAAACGAGCCAGCCGTTCGCCAAAAGCCTGGCAGAGCGTTCGTTCGTGTTCGCTTAGAGGTTGTTCCGCGCCGGTGCCGGCCCAGTGGGACGGCCCGTAGGGGGTGCCACCGGTGCTGGTATCGTTCAAAGCGTTTTCCGAGTAGGGAATGCCGCACAGTACCATGCCGTGGTGTAGCAGAGGCAGCATCATCGTTATCAGGGTGGTTTCCTGCCCGCCATGCAAGCTTCCTGTTGAGGTAAAGGCTCCGCCCGGTTTGCCAGCGAGCTTGCCATTCAGCCACAAGTCTCCGGTGCCATCCAGAAAATGCTTGAGCGGTGCCGCCATGTTTCCAAAGCGGGTAGGGCTACCCAGCGCCAGGCCGGAACAATGGGCCAGATCTTCCCGTGTGGCGTAGGGGGCGCCGGTATCAGGTACAGCAGGCTGGCTGGCTACGGTATCAGGTGAAACCGGGGGCACGGTGCGAATCTTCGCTTCCATTCCTGCCACCCGGGCCACGCCGCGCCCGATCTGTTTGGCCATTTCAGCCGTCTGGCCGTTTCGGCTGTAATAGAGAACAAGAATGTAGGGGCTGGAATTGCTCATGCCTGGCTCCTGAGACGGCTCTGTTTAAAGGATGTCCAATACAGATTCTGGCGGGCGGCCGATTGCAGCTTTGTTGTTCGCAAGAACAATGGGGCGTTCGATCAGCTTGGGGGTGGCCACCATCGCCTGAACCAGCTGCTCACGGGTCAGCTCGGGGTTGGCTAAATTCTGCTCTTTGTATTCAGGTTCCTTGGTACGCATGAGTTCTCTGGGCTCGCATCCCAGCAGGTCAAGAATTTGTAATAGCTCTTGCTCTGTCGGAGGCGTCTCCAGGTAGCGTATAATCTCCGGTTCGATACCTTTTTGCTGAAGCAGCTCAAGGGTCTGGCGTGATTTTGAGCACCGTGGGTTATGGAAAATACGGGTTTGTTCTGTCATGGTCATGCTCGATTAACAGTCGTGATTGCGGTCTATTTTGGGGCGTAGTCTAACAGGAGGAAATGCCTTGCAGTACCCTCGGTACCCGTCCATCCCTCGAATCTCCCCGGCCGCACCTCGCCCATGTTGGTTAGCACTCCTGGTGTTCAGTGCAGGACTGGTAATGACCGGTTGCAGCAAAGTGGAGCTGGAGCAAGCCGACGGCACTCTGAAAAACTGGGACAGTTTTCGGGGGCAATGGGTGCTGGTGAACTATTGGGCCGAATGGTGTAAACCCTGTCTTGAGGAAATCCCCGAGCTGAACCAGCTCGATAAAGCCCCCGATATATCGGTGTTGGGGGTGAATTTCGATGGTATCGAAGGCGAGACTTTGCAGGATCTAGGCGAACGAATGGGAATCGAGTACACCATGCTGGCGAAAGACCCCGCACCAGAGTTTGGCTGGAATGTACCGGTGGCCCTGCCTGCCACCTTTGTTGTGGGCCCGGGCGGTGAGCTTATTGAGACGCGCTTTGGTCCGCAAACCGAAGACGATATCCGCACAGTGATCGGCAATTGAACATGGCAAATACTTTCGTACACCTGCGCGTACACTCTGAATATTCCATGGTGGATGGCCTGGTTCGGGTCAAGCCTCTGATCAATCGGGTGGCTGAACTGGGTATGCCCGCGGTCGGGCTGACCGAACAATCCAATATGTGCTCACTGGTTCGTTTCTACCAGGGCGCTATGGGGGCCGGCATCAAGCCGATCGTCGGTGCGGATTTGTGGCTCGAAAATCCGGATGAGCCTGAAAACCCGTTTCGCCTGACTCTGCTTGCCCGCGACAACGACGGCTATTTGCACCTCACGGAAATCATTTCACTAGGTTATACCGAGGGTCAGAAGTACGGCAAGCCGATTATCCGAAAGGAATGGCTGGAAGTTCGTGCTGGCGGTTTGATTGCCTTGTCTGGCGCCAAAATGGGTGATGTCGGGAAAGCACTGCTGGCAGGCAAGCCGGAACTGGCCCGCGAGCGCGCCCAGTACTGGAAAGATTTGTACCCGAACAGTTATTACCTGGAGCTTCAGCGCACCGACCGGGCTGGTGATGAAGACTGTTTGCACTTGAGCGTTGAGCTGGCGGCTGACATGGAGTTGCCGGTGGTGGCAACCAATGATGTGCACTTCCTGACCGCTGACGACTTTGAGGCCCACGAGGCCCGGGTCTGCATTGGCGAAAGTCGCACGCTGGATGATCCGCGCCGGGATCGCCGTTTCAGTGATAGGCAATATCTGCGCAGCGCCGAGGAAATGATCGAACTGTTCTCGGACATTCCTGAAGCTATCGAGAACACCGTCGAGATCGCCCGCCGTTGCTCGGTAAAGGTCCGTTTGGGTGAGTACTTCCTGCCGAATTATCCGATCCCGGATGGCATGACCATGGACGACTACTTCCGAAAGGTGTCGGAAGAAGGTCTGGATATGCGTCTGGAAACGATTCTCAGCAAAGACGATCCGGAGTACGACCAAAAACGGGCGGTCTATGAAGAGCGACTGAAGTTTGAGCTCGATATCATCATTCAGATGGGTTTCCCGGGCTACTTCCTGATCGTTATGGACTTCATCAAGTGGGCCAAGAACAACGGCGTGCCTGTTGGGCCGGGGCGGGGTTCCGGTGCCGGCTCGCTGGTTGCTTATGTGCTGTTGATTACCGATCTGGATCCACTTGAGTACGATTTGCTGTTCGAGCGATTCCTCAACCCGGAGCGGGTATCCATGCCCGACTTTGACGTTGATTTCTGCATGGAAGGCCGGGACCGGGTTATCGAATACACCGCCCAGAAATACGGCCGGGAAGCGGTGTCCCAGATTATTACCTTCGGTACCATG
Source organism: Marinobacter litoralis (assembly GCF_016427555.1). GTDB lineage: Bacteria > Pseudomonadota > Gammaproteobacteria > Pseudomonadales > Oleiphilaceae > Marinobacter > Marinobacter litoralis_A. Next base: position 399,394 of record NZ_JAELVS010000003.1, on the reverse strand, counting down.
GCGGCAAAGGCGGTGGTGCGGGATGTGGCCCGAGTGCAGGGTAAGTCATACGGGCTGGCGGACAAACTGTCCAAGTTGATCCCGTTCGAAGTCGGCATGACTCTGAACAAGGCCATTGAGCAGGAACCTCAGCTTAAAGAATTTTTGGAGCAGGACGAAGAAGCCCAGGAAATCTGGGAAATGGCGCTCAAGCTCGAGGGTGTGTGCCGGAACGCCGGTAAACACGCCGGGGGTGTGGTGATCGCGCCCACCAAGATTACCGACTTTTCGCCGCTGTATTGTGATGATGAGGGCGGAAGCCTGGTCACCCAGTTCGATAAAGGTGACGTTGAAGAAGCCGGCCTGGTGAAGTTCGACTTTCTGGGTCTGCGGACCCTCACCATCATCAAATGGGCTTTGCACATGATCAACCCGCGCCGGCAAAAGCGCGGGGAGCCGGAACTGGATATTGCGACGATTCCGCTCGATGACAAAGCGTCGTTCGATATGCTCAAAAAGGCGGAAACCACCGCGGTGTTCCAGCTTGAATCCCGCGGCATGAAAGATCTGATCCGCCGTCTTCAGCCAGACTCACTGGAAGATATGATCGCACTGGTGGCATTGTTCCGGCCCGGCCCGCTGCAGTCGGGCATGGTAGATGATTTTATCGACCGTAAGCACGGTCGCCAGCCGCTGTCCTATCCGCACCCGGATTATCAATACGAAGGCCTGAAACCCGTATTGGAGCCCACCTATGGGGTTATCCTCTACCAGGAGCAGGTCATGCAGATTGCTCAGGTTATGGCGGGTTACACCCTGGGTGGCGCCGACATGCTTCGCCGGGCTATGGGTAAGAAAAAGCCCGAGGAAATGGCTAAGCAGAAGGCTTCTTTCCTTGACGGATGTGCGAACAACGGCATTGATAAGACTCTGGCCGAAAACATCTTCGACCTGGTTGAGAAATTCGCCGGCTACGGTTTTAACAAGTCGCACTCCGCAGCCTACGCCTTGGTGTCGTACCAGACTCTATGGATGAAGGCCCATTACCCGGCTGAATTTATGGCGGCGGTACTGACCGCGGATATGCAGAACACCGACAAGGTGGTCACGCTGGTCGAAGAATGTCGCAACATGAAGCTCGACCTTCTGGTGCCTGACGTCAGCCGTTCCGAGTACACCTTTACCGTCAATGACGACGGGCAGATTGTGTACGGCCTGGGTGCCATCAAAGGCTTGGGTGAAGGGCCCATCGAAAGCGTGGTTGCCGCCGCCAAAGAAGGCGGCCCGTTCCAGGACATTTTCGATTTCGCTCGTCGGGTTGATTTGAAGAAGGTCAACAAGCGTGCCATGGAAGCATTGATCCGTGCCGGCGCAATGGACAAGCTCGGTGCAACCCGGGCGCAGCTGATGGCCAGTATCGATAAGGCCATACAGCAGGCCGGTCAGCAATCCCGAAACGATGCCGTTGGCATGGTGGATATGTTTGGCGAAATGCTCGGTGGTGGCGATGATGAAGACGTGTATGCCGATGTGACCGATGTGCGCGAATGGCCTGAAAAGCAACGTCTGAAAGGTGAAAAAGACACGCTGGGTATCTATCTTACCGGCCACCCCTTCGATGAGTACGAGAAAGAGGTGCGTCGGTTTGTCCGCTCGTCCATTGCCGAGCTCAAGCCCAATAAATCACCTCAGCGTGTGGCCGGCTTGGTGGTGGCTCAGCGCACCATGAAAACCCGCACAGGTTCAACCATGTGCTTCATCACGCTCGATGATAGAAGCGCACGCATTGAGGCGACTCTGTTTTCGGAGGCCTATTTTGAGAACCGGGAGCTGCTTCAATCGGATCAGGTGATCGTGTTGGAGGGGCAGGTTAGCCACGACGATTACTCGGGGCAGATGAAAATGCGGGTCAGCTCGGTCACCGATGTCGCGACAGCGCGTCAGCAGTTCAGTCGGGGAATTCGCTTGGCATTGCACGCTGACCAATTGCAAAACGGCTTGCTGGATAAGTTGGACGATACGCTGCGGCCTTTCCGTAACGACGGCAGCCCGGTATGGATTGAATACAGCAGCGCGGAAGCCCGTACCCGCATAGAACTAGGAGAATCCTGGCGAGTACAGCCGGATGATGACCTCCTGTTTGAACTGAAACATCTGGTGGGCGACCAAGCAGTAGAACTGGTCTATGATTAAGACCAATGTCCGCTTTTGCTCTGCGGCCAGCGCTGCTATCTTTGTCCCAAATTCTGGTTTGGGTGGGCATTTGCCCGCCTGGCAATCAAATGATGGAACATCATGAACCCTAATTACCTGGATTTCGAACAGCCGATCGCCGATCTCGAAGCCAAAATCGAAGAGCTTCGAATGGTTGGTAACGATACCGACATCAATATTACCGATGAGATCAGTCGCCTCAAAAAGAAGAGCGTCAGCCTGACAGAGAGCATTTTTTCTGATCTCAAGCCCTGGGATGTAGCACGCTTGGCACGGCATCCTCGCCGGCCCTACACCCAGGATTATATTGATCTGATTTTTGACGATTTTGATGAGCTGCACGGCGATCGTCGCTATGCAGATGACCAGGCCATCGTAGGCGGCACTGCTCGTCTGGGCAATCAGCCGGTTATGGTCATCGGGCATCAGAAAGGGCGGGAAGTGCGTGACAAAGTTAAACGTAACTTCGGTATGCCGCGCCCTGAAGGTTATCGTAAAGCCCTGCGTCTGATGGAAATGGCTGAGCGGTTCAAAATGCCGATTCTGACGTTCATTGACACCCCGGGGGCCTATCCCGGTATCGGCGCGGAAGAGCGCGGTCAAAGTGAAGCCATTGCTTTCAACCTTGCGGTGATGTCGAGGCTGAAAACACCGATCATTTCGACCGTCATTGGTGAAGGTGGGTCCGGTGGCGCGCTTGCTATTGGCGTATGTGATCAGTTGAATATGTTGCAATATTCAACCTATGCCGTGATCTCTCCGGAAGGGTGTGCGTCGATACTCTGGAAAAGCGCCGAGTACGCATCGCAAGCGGCCGAAGCCATGGGTGTGACGGCGACTCGCCTGAAAGAGTTGGGCGTTGCCGACAACGTCATAGAAGAGCCGTTAGGCGGGGCGCACCGCAGCCCCGAAGATATGGCGGCAACCCTGAAAGCGCAACTTGAAACCGGGTTGGCCGAATTGTGCCGCCTGCCACAGGATGAGTTGATCGCCCGCCGGTATGAGCGTTTGACCAAGTATGAAGGCGGGCGGTAACTCCGCCCGGCATGCTGACTGGCCGGATGATCTGCGAGCGCCGGTCAGCACTCTCCCCGAATATTCCCGGCTCTGGATCGCCTTCAGCGGCGGTCTGGATTCGGCGCTGCTGCTGCACGTGGCGGCGGCTTGCCATTCCAATATCACTGCACTGCATATTAATCACCAGCTTCAAGCGAACCATCAGCAGACTGAGCAGTTCTGCCGGGATGTATGCGAGCGCCTGGGCGTGCCCATTGTGGTCGAGCACGTTGATGTGCCTGTTTCGGATACCGCTGCTGGCGGCTTGGAAGAAGCGGCAAGAAACGCCCGTTACCGAGTCTTCGAACGTCGCATTGGTGGTGGCGACCTGATCCTGATGGCTCATCACGGGGATGATCAAGCCGAAACGGTCCTGTTTCGAATGCTCCGGGGTTCGGGCGTGAAAGGGCTTTCCGGTATGCCAGTAAACCGAGCGTTGGGTAAGGGGCATCTTTATCGACCGTGGTTGTCGATAGAGCGTAACCGGCTGGAGCAGGTCGCGGTTGATGCCGGTGTGAGCTGGGTGGATGACCCGAGCAATGCCAGCACGGTCTACGACCGTAATTACTTGCGTCATGCAATCCTCCCGAAATTGAAAGCGCGCTGGCCGGGCTTGTTGCGGCGACTGGAGCATAGCGCTGGAGCATGCCGGGAAAGCGCCGAGCTGAATCAGCGTTTGGCGGAACTGCAGTGGCAGTCTTGCGCGGATAAGGGGCGGCTGGTGCTGGCGAAATTTGGGAGCCTGAGTACTCTCGAACAGCGAAATCTGGTGCGGTGGTGGCTGCTGCAGCGTCGTTTTGAAGTGCCAGCGAGTAGCGGCCTGGATCAGGGGCTTTCCGATCTGCTGAACGCGGCAGAAGACCGGGCGCCGGAAATCCGGGGTGCCGGCTTTGCCTTGCGCCGGTATCGCGGTCATCTCTATCTTGTGCCTGAAGCTGTAGTGCCGAAAGGGCCTGTCGATCTTTCACCGAATGAGGTGGTGAACTGGGGAGGCTGGCGGCTCCGTTTGTTGCCAATTCAAATTGCAGGTACCTCAATGGGATCTTCGCCGCCAATACGGGTATCTACGAGGCAAGGCGGTGAACGGGTAAAAATTCGGCCCGATAGTCCCTCCCGGGCATTAAAAACATGGCTTCAGGAACAGGGCGTCCCGCCTTGGGAAAGAGCCTTGCTGCCCTTGGTTTACAGGCGTGTAGGCGAGGGTGAAGAGCTGATTGCGATTGGCGATTTATGGTGTTCTGACCAATACTCGGGAAGCGCCCCGACCACCGGTTGGAGGCTTATTGTGGAACGGGATTTTAATTGAGTAGGTGAGGGCTTTCTGGTAGTCTGATGTCCCATCTTGAGATGAACAATCTCCCCCCTTTACCGAACCAGATAATCATGGAATCTGCATGACGCGTTATATTTTCGTCACCGGCGGTGTTGTGTCCTCTTTGGGCAAAGGTATTGCGTCTGCCTCATTGGCAGCCATCCTGGAGGCACGCGGCCTGAAGGTCACTATTCTCAAGCTGGATCCATACATCAACGTGGACCCCGGCACCATGAGTCCGTTCCAGCATGGTGAAGTATTTGTCACCGAAGATGGTGCTGAAACCGACCTTGATCTTGGCCACTATGAGCGCTTCATCCGTACACCGATGAGCAAGCGAAATAACTTCACCACCGGCCGGGTGTACGAGGAAGTTATCCGCAAAGAGCGCCGTGGCGATTATCTGGGCGGCACGGTTCAGGTAATTCCGCACATCACTGACGAAATCAAGCGCCGCGTTATCGAAGGTGCGGCCGGTTCTGACGTGGCGATGATTGAGGTCGGCGGGACCGTGGGCGATATCGAATCTCTGCCGTTCCTCGAAGCGTGTCGCCAGCTGAAAGTGGAAGTCGGTGCCCAGCGCGCTCTATTCATGCATCTGACGCTGGTCCCATATATTGCGACGGCGGGTGAGATTAAAACCAAGCCAACCCAGCATTCCGTAAAAGAAATGCGCTCTATTGGCTTGCAGCCGGACATCTTGCTTTGCCGCTCCGAGCACGAAGTAGATGCCAGCTCCCGCCGCAAGATTGCTCTGTTCACCAACGTGGAAGAGCGTGCGGTTATCCCGATGCAGGATGCCAAGTCGATTTATGCCATCCCGCGCATGTTGCACGAATACGGTCTGGACCAGCTGGTGATCGACCGGTTTAATCTCGATGCCCGTGAAGCAGACCTGAGCGAGTGGGACGAAGTTGTGGAATCTTTGATGAATCCGCAGCAAGAAGTCACCATCGCCATGGTTGGTAAGTACATGGAACTTCTGGAGGCCTACAAGTCTCTGATCGAATCCCTGCTGCATGCCGGTATCAAGACCCGCACCAAGGTCAACATCAATTACATTGATTCCGAAGACATCGAGCGTGAAGGTACTCAGGTGCTTGAATCTGCCGATGCAATCCTGGTGCCCGGTGGTTTTGGAGAGCGTGGCGTAGAAGGCAAAATTCGCACAGTTCAATACGCCCGAGAAAACAAAGTTCCATACCTGGGCATCTGCCTCGGTATGCAGGTCGCTGTTATCGAGTACGCCCGTAACGTGGCCGGATTGGCGGATGCCCACAGCACCGAGTTCCGTGAGCACTCTCCGGCACCGGTTGTTGGCCTGATCACCGAATGGCTGGATGCCAGCGGCAACACCGAAGAGCGTACCGAAGCCTCTGACCTGGGCGGCACCATGCGTCTGGGCGCTCAGGACTGCGTATTGACCGAAGGCTCGACCATTGCCGCCTGCTACGGCAAGAAGACTATTCGTGAGCGTCATCGTCATCGTTACGAAGTGAACAACCACTACCTGCCAAAGCTGGAAGAGGCTGGACTACTGATCTCTGGTCGCTCTACCGATGGCCGTTTGGTCGAGGTTGTAGAAGCACCGGATCACCCATGGTTTGTGGCATGTCAGTTCCACCCGGAATTTACCTCAACGCCTCGCGACGGCCACCCGCTGTTCAAAGGCTTTGTTGAAGCCGCTTTGGCGAACAAAAAGGGATCCTAAGCATGGCCAAGAGCGTGGTTAATGTCGCTGGCATTGAAGTCGCTAACGAAAAGCCTTTTGTGCTTTTTGGTGGCATGAACGTACTGGAGTCGCCCGAGTTGGCCATGGAGGTTGCTGAAGCCTACGTGGAAGCCACGAACAAGCTGGGCATTCCTTACGTATTCAAGGCATCGTTCGACAAAGCTAACCGCTCATCCGTGAATTCATTCCGCGGCCCCGGTTTGGATAAAGGTTTGCAGATACTGGCGGACATCAAAAGCAAATTCGGTGTCCCCATTATCTCCGATGTCCACGAACCGGCGCAGGCAGCACCTGCCGCTGAAGTGTGCGACATCATCCAGCTGCCGGCGTTCTTGAGTCGCCAGACCGATCTGGTGATTGCCATGGCAAAAACCGGCGCGGTGATCAACGTCAAGAAAGCTCAGTTCCTGGCACCTCAGGAAATGAAGCACATCATCACCAAATGCGAAGAAGCCGGTAACGACAACATCATCCTGTGCGAACGGGGCAGCAGCTTCGGGTACAACAACCTGGTGGTCGATATGCTGGGCTTCGGCATCATGAAGTCGATGAACGTGCCTGTAATGTTCGACGTAACCCACTCGCTGCAAATGCCGGGTGGACGAGCCGATTCTGCTGGCGGCCGCCGCGCACAAGTGACCGACTTGGCGTTGGCCGGCATGTCTCAAGGCCTTGCCGGTTTGTTCCTGGAGGCGCACCCGGACCCGGATCAAGCCAAATGCGACGGCCCATGCGCACTGCGTTTGAGCCAGCTGGAGCCGTTCCTTCAGCGGGTGAAAGCCGTAGACGACCTGGTAAAAAGTTTTAAACCTATAGACACCGCCTGATTGGCGGTGTCCGCAATTTGAAAGCCCGCATATTCCGGACGTAATTACCACGAAGGCAAACTGCGGACTTGAAGAGTGAGCGACTGGAAGGGCCTGGCGAAAATTTCGTAGGCCATGGATGGCCGGAGAGAAGCGCACATGGATGTGCTTGTAGCGGTTTTCGCCAGGCCCTTCCAGTTGATCGCTCCAGCACCGAAATTGATAACCGGTACAGTGTTTAGAAGATAAAATCTGGAGAAACTTTCGAATGACCAAGATTGCCAACATCAAAGCTCGTGAGGTTCTGGATTCACGGGGTAACCCAACCGTTGAAGCCGACGTAATTCTGGAAAACGGAACCCTGGGCCGTGCCTGCGCACCCTCCGGTGCCTCAACTGGATCCCGCGAAGCGCTGGAATTGCGCGACGGCGACAAATCCCGTTACCTCGGTAAAGGTGTACGCAAAGCCGTTGAAGCGATCAATGGTCAGATTCGTGACGCTCTAGTAGGCAAAGATTCTGCAGACCAGCGTGGTCTGGACAAAATCATGATCGACCTGGACGGCACCGAAAACAAAGCCAACCTGGGCGCCAACGCCATTCTGGCCGTATCTCTGGCCGCTGCCAAAGCAGCTGCAACGTCACTGGGCAAGCCACTGTACGAGCACATCGCCGACGTGAACGGCACCTCCGGCAAGTTCTCCATGCCCGTTCCGATGATGAACATCCTGAACGGTGGCGAGCACGCCGATAACAACGTCGATATTCAGGAATTCATGGTCCAGCCGGTTTCCGTAACCAGCTTCGCCGAAGCCCTGCGAGTCGGTGCTGAAATCTTCCACAGCCTCAAGAAAGTTCTGAAGGCCCAAGGCCTCAACACAGCTGTGGGTGACGAAGGTGGTTTCGCACCCAACCTGCCATCCAACGAAGCCGCACTGGCTGCTATCAAAGAAGCCGTTGAACAAGCTGGTTACGAGCTGGGCAAAGACGTTACTCTGGCATTGGACTGTGCGTCTTCCGAATTCTACAAAGACGGCCAGTACCAGCTCACCGGTGAAGGTAAGAGCTTCGATTCCGAAGGCTTCGCAGATTATCTGGCCGGCTTGTGCGACCGCTACCCGATCGTCTCTATCGAAGACGGCATGGACGAAAGTGACTGGGACGGCTGGAAAGTTCTGACCGACAAGCTGGGCAGCAAAGTTCAGTTGGTTGGTGATGACCTTTTCGTAACCAACACCAAAATCCTGAAGCAGGGTATCGAAAAAGGCGTTGGCAACTCCATCCTGATCAAGTTCAACCAAATCGGTAGCTTGTCCGAGACTCTGGACGCGATCAAAATGGCTCAGGATGCTGGTTACACCGCGGTTATCTCTCACCGTTCCGGTGAAACCGAAGACACCACCATCGCTGATTTGGCTGTGGCGACCTGCGCGGGGCAGATCAAAACCGGTTCACTGTGCCGCTCTGACCGTGTGGCCAAGTACAACCAGTTGCTGCGCATTGAAGGTGATCTGGAAGGCAAGGCGCCTTACCGTGGCCTGAGTGAGATTAAAGGCCAAGGCTAATTACGAGCCTGCGGTACACCTGACAGTGAATGCTGTCAGGTAACAAAATGTTAAGGCCATCGCGTTCTGGATGAAAATTCAGACACGATGGCCTTTTTGCCCAATAAGTTGGGGCATTTTCTTGTTAATCTACCTGAGCGTCTATACTTACCCTCTGACGTTAGTTTTTAACTGTTATTTTTTGAGCTAATCTGCATGAAAACGCTTTGGGCCATTCTTGCTGTGCTGATTCTCCTGCTACAGGTACGCCTGTGGGTCGGGGAGGGTAGCTTTGCGCAAGTGTGGGCTCTGGAAGAAGCGATTGCCAAGCAGCAGGCCGAGAATGCCGGGCTGGCGGCTCGGAACGATCGGTTATACGCAGAGGTTCGTAACCTGCGAAATCAGCAGGGGGCGGTGGAAGAGCGGGCTCGCATGAACCTGGGCTTGATTCGGGATGATGAGACGTTTTTCCTCGTTGTCGAGAAGTAATTTCGGTGCACAGAGCATCGGGCGGATACTTTCCGGGAACCGCTACGAGCACATCCATGTGCGCTTCTCTCAGGCCATCCTTGGCCTTCGACATTCCCGGAAAGTATCCGCCCAATGCTCTCCCAACTTTGTTTATCTGCCTCTATGAAAACCCATAATCTTTGGCTTGTGGTTCCTGCCGCTGGTATCGGCCAGCGTATGAAAGCTGAATGCCCCAAGCAGTACCTGAAAATCTCTGACCGCTTTATCCTCGATATCACCCTGTCCCGTTTGCTGAACAATGCGCCGTTTAAAGGCTGCATGGTAGCGTTAAACCCCCAAGATCAATGGTGGCCGGACAGCGAATGCGCCAAGGATGAGCGTATCCAGACCTGCACCGGTGGAAAAGAGCGGGCAGATTCGGTGCTTGCAGCGCTGCATGCGCTGGACGAGCAAGCCGATGATAACGACTGGGTGTTGGTGCATGACGCTGCACGCCCATGCTTGCACCCCCACGATCTTTCCAATCTGATTGACACGTTGTTTGACCACCCGGTCGGGGGATTGCTTGCAGCGCCGGTGGCAGACACCTTGAAACGGGCCAACAGAGGAAGGGAGCCTGAGGTTGAAGAAACCGTTGATCGAAGCCAGTTGTGGCGGGCATTAACCCCACAAATGTTTCGTTTTGGTGCTTTGAAAGCCGCATTGGAATTGTGCCTCAAAAACAACCATACGGTTACGGATGAGTCCTCTGCTATGGAGTTTTCCGGTAATATGCCACTTCTGGTGGAAGGCCGGGCGGATAACCTGAAAATCACGGTACCGTCGGATCTGGAACTGGCCGAGTTTATTCTGAACCGGCAGTAAGATTTGCCTACCCGCACATTCTGGTTTTTGATTCGGAGATGACCATGCGTATTGGCCAGGGCTTTGATGTCCATGCCTTTTGTGAGGGCGATTTTGTCATTTTAGGTGGGGTTAAAATTCCCTTCAGTCAGGGGCTGAAAGCCCACTCGGATGGCGACGTTCTTTTGCATGCGTTGGCAGACGCACTGCTCGGCGCGGTTGCACTGGGTGATATTGGCCATCTGTTTCCGGATACCAGCGACGAGTGGGCCGGGGCGGACAGTCGCGAATTATTGCGGATGGTGATGCAGCGGGTTCAGGACGAAGGCTTTTCGGTTGTCAATGTAGATGCCACGATCATTGCTCAAGCTCCTAAGATGGCGCCTCATGTTGAAGCCATGCGATTGAATATTGCCGCGGATTTAGGGGTGCCCGTTAATCGGGTGAGTGTAAAGGCGACAACCAGCGAGAAGCTGGGCTTCACTGGTCGGGGTGAGGGCATTGCCTGTCAGGCGGTGTGTTTACTTGAGCCGGTGACTCTGTGAGTTCATCGTCGGTAGTGACAGCGCGCTGGCGCCTTGATTGGCCAACGTCTTCGGGCGCTCGGCCTGCTTCCGCCTTGCTCAAGGTCAGTCCTGAAGATTTTCGGGTGACCGAGTATTTATCGTCCGACTTCGAAGCTCCGCAAGTTAACAAGACCGGGGGCGGAGAGCATCTGTGCGTTCGTATCGAAAAGACCGGTGACAACACCGAGTACGTTGCGCGCGAGTTGGCGGCCCTGGCGGGCACGAAAGCATTCGAAGTGGGCTTTTGTGGGATGAAAGACCGTCATGCGGTAACGGTGCAGTGGTTCAGTTTGTACCGCCCCGGGCTGGAATCAGACGATGCTGGATTGCTGGCTGCGATCGCGGAGCGCTGGCCCGTCCTGGCTCATTGTCGACACGCCCGGAAGCTTCGTCGCGGCGAGCATGAACACAATGGTTTTGAGCTGGTGTTGCGAGAAGTCCGAGGGGAGCGCCCTCACATTGACGCGGCCTTGGCTGAGTTAGCCGAGCGTGGTGCGCCAAATTATTTCGGCCCTCAGCGATTTGGCCTGGGTGGCGGCAATTTGGATAAGGCGGTCAATCTTGATCCCACACGATTGAATCGAAAGCGCGGTGGTCGTCGCGGCGGTGGCGGAAGTGCCTCGAAAAACGTATTGTACTTTTCGGCGGCACGTTCGTGGTTGTTCAACGAGGTGCTGGCAGAGCGTGTCAGTGCCGGAAACTGGTTTACGCCATTGCCCGGGGAGCCGGCTGATGACGGCAAGCCAACCGGCCCTCTTTGGGGCGATGGTGGCACCCAGGCCACTGAACAACAAGAACGCTTGGAACGGTCAGTTGTTGCGCTGCATCCGGAGTTTGAGCAGCTCTTTTCGAGTACGCGTATGAAGCCCGAACGTCGTGCCTTAGTCACTCGGCCGGATGGGTTGCGCTGGGAGTGGTTAGACGCCACTACCCTTCAGCTGCAGTTCTTGTTGCCGCCTGGTCAGTACGCAACCACTGTGTTGGGTGATGTTTTTGAGCTGCAGGACATGAGCCTCAGCCGTGATAATAAGTAATAAGCGAGCTAGCTGGAGATCACTTTGCGAATTCTACTGTCGAATGATGATGGCGTTCATTCGCCTGGCTTGGTTGCCCTGCATGAGGGGTTGCAAGGTTTGGGTGAGCTGGAGGTAGTTGCACCGGACCGCGACCACAGTGGTGCCAGCAACTCTCTGACATTGAGTCGGCCACTGACGGTCGAAACACACCCTAACGGTTTTCAGTCGGTTGACGGCACACCTACGGATTGTGTGCACCTGGCGGTCAATGGCTTGTTCAGCAAACCTTTTGATCGAGTGGTGTCTGGCATTAATACCCACGCAAACCTTGGCGATGACATTATCTATTCCGGCACGGTAGCAGCCGCTACCGAAGGCCGCCATCTTGGTTTACCGGCCATAGCGGTATCTCTGGCGAACGAAGGGCGCTTCCATTATGAAACGGCCGCTCAGGTTGTACGTCGCTTGCTGGAAAATCCTCGCACCCTCGCTCTTGGGCCAAGATCCATACTCAACGTCAATGTTCCCGATGTCCCGTGGGACGAAATCGCCGGGTTTTGCATCACCCGGCTGGGGCATCGTGAGCGCGCTGAGGGCGTTGTTCCTGTCACCTGCCCAAGAGGTAAGAAACGTTACTGGATCGGCGCCGCAGGCCGGGGGGGCGATGCCGGGCCGGGAACCGATTTCTATGCGGTCAGTCAAAAATGTGTGTCGATTACGCCTGTTCATACTGATATGACGAGACATGCAGCGCTCCCGGAGCTCAAGGATTGGCTTGGTGGCTTGACCGGAGTAGAGGTCGTAGATCAATGAATGCTCAGATTGAAGGTATTGGAATGACCTCCCGGCGCACCCGAATGCGCCTTGTACAACGTTTGCGGGAATCGGGCATAGAGTCTGACCGGGTGTTGGAAGTCATTGGGCAAATCCCGCGGCACATCTTTCTGGATGAGGCCCTGTCTCACCGGGCCTATGAAGACACGGCACTGCCGATCGGCTACAGCCAAACCCTGTCCCAGCCTTATATTGTGGCCCGTATGACAGAGCTTCTCCTGGCTCATGAGCCTGAGAGGGTCCTGGAGCTAGGGACCGGCTCAGGTTATCAGACATCAGTGCTTTCCCAGCTGTTTAAAGAGATTTACAGCGTCGAGCGAATCCGCCCGTTGCAAGAGCGGGCCCGTGACAGGCTGCGCCAGCTCAACATCCGCAACGTGATGCTCAAGCATGCAGATGGCGGCATGGGTTGGCCCGACCGCGGCCCTTTTGACGGCATCATTGTGACAGCGGCACCGGCAGATGTTCCCAAAGATTTGCTGGACCAGCTTGCGGATGGTGGAGTGTTGATTGCGCCCGTCGGCGAAGAGGATCAGGTGTTGGTCGAAATAGTGCGCCACGGTGATAACTTCGAGCGCCGTGAACTGGAACCGGTCAAGTTTGTTCCCTTGTTGGGTGGGGTGGTCCGTTAATGTCCGAGTTGCAAGGGAACGGAGAAAACCGAACGCATCATCCGGTCGGTGTTTTTATGAGAGGCATGGCGATGGGCGCGGCAGACATCGTACCCGGTGTCTCTGGCGGCACCATCGCTTTCATTACGGGAATTTATTTTCGACTCCTCGAAGCGATCAGTGCCGCACCGGCTGCTTTTTTCCGACAGCTGCTTCGCGGCGATTTTTCCGGATTCTGGCGGGCCATTGACGGTTCTTTTCTGGTCTTGTTGTTGGCGGGCATCCTGACCAGCGTTGCCAGCCTGGCGTCGCTCATCACCTGGTTGTTGGATCAGCATCCCATTCTAATCTGGAGTTTCTTTTTCGGGTTGATCGTTGCGTCCGTCTGGCACGTGGGGCAGCAGGTAAAACACTATTCGTCTGTGTTATTGCTGCCATTGATTGCGGGCGTGGTCTTTGCCTGGTGGGTAACAACGCTGCCCGCCAATGAAGTGGATCCTTCAGCTCTGGCGTTTCTCGGGGCCGGGGCTTTAGCGATCTGCGCGATGATTTTACCGGGCATTTCTGGCAGCTTTCTGTTACTGATTATCGGTATGTATGCACCGGTTTTATCGGCCATAAAAAGTGCCGCTCTCGGAGATTTGGGCATGTTCATGGCGGGCTGTGTGATCGGCCTGCTGTCAGTAGCCCGCCTTATCACGCTGGCATTCAAACACGCTCACGACACCGTCTTGGCTTTGCTTACGGGCTTTATGATCGGCGCTCTTGTGAAGGTTTGGCCATGGCAGGAAACCTTGAGCTGGCGTACGAACAGTTCCGGAGAGCAGGTGCCATTGACTCAATTACCGGTAAGCCCTGAGACCTGGGCTACCCTGCATGGCCAAGAGCCATTGGTGGGCCTGGCCGGGTTAATGGCGTGCGTGGGCCTGATGATTGTGGTGGGGCTGGAAATGATCGGGCGTCAGCGTTCGGATGCTCGGGATTGAGAGGCTTGCATGTTGAAAGTGTTACTTGGCGCACAAAAAACGTGTTCCGGAAGGTAACAAACCTGAGTCAGCAGTAACTTGGAATCACTGCCGAAACGTGCAATATATTAGAAGGTTAGTCCTGAAACATAAGAATGTGCGTGCAGCACGTCCAGTTTCTTAGATGGATTTATTATAATCAGGCGTTGGCTTATTTGTGACTTTTTATAGCAGGCATCACCATTCAGCGAGCCTCGATAAGCACTGCCTACCAGGCGGACGCTCCGAGGGCGGCCGTTCGTACATGAGCCCGCTGCCTGCCGTTGTTATCTTTCTTCTTTCTGCGATTTTTCTTTCCGGCTGTAATACAGCTGCCATCTACAACGACGATCGTTATAACCCACCGGTGTATTGGGGGAGCCACGTGGTCAAGAGTGGTGAAACCCTTTACGGCATTGCCTGGCGTTATGGTCGGGATTACCGGGAGCTGGGAGATGCTAACGGTTTGAGGCCTCCCTGGAACATAAAAGCAGGACAAGTTTTAAGGCTGGACCGAAAGGGGCGGATCCGACATAGCGCGGATTCGACAGCTCAGGCCAGGCGAATGCCGGCTGCGAAACCACCGGCATCGAGAACGCCGCCGGCCAAAGCGGCGCCGGTAAAGTCGGTATCGAAAGCGCCTTCGGTTCGACGGTCCGGCTCACAGAGTAGTCAGACCGTTGCCAATATCAAGTGGCGTTGGCCGCATGCTGGCACCGTAATTGCTTCGTATTCTACGTCGGGAAAAGTCAATAAAGGCATTGATATTGTTGGCCGACCCGGGGATGCTGTTAAGGCAGCAGCCGATGGGAGTGTGGTTTACGCAGGGGACGGGTTGCTTGGTTACGGTAACCTGATTATTGTGAATCACAACGAACATTATCTGAGTGCATATGCACACAATCGCAAGATTTTAGTGCAAGAAGGGGAGGGCGTAAAAGCAGGTCAGGTCATTGCCGAACTGGGCAGTAGCGGTACGGACAAACCGATGTTGCATTTTGAAATCCGAAAAAATGGCAACCCGGTCGATCCCGCCCGATACCTGCCAAGGCGCTAGAAAAAGTGGTTTCCGAAGGGAGCCGGGATCAGCAAAAAGCAAAACAAGAAAAACGGCAACGGAAATTGCCAACAAAAACATTAATATCCTGAACAGAACCAAAAACGATGGGCCCGGAATAATAAGATGTAGAGGGCGATCACAGGATTATTGAGAGGCGGGATGCATCATGTCACTAGAGCAAGAAGGCGTCATTGATCGCGTAGCAGAAGTAGACGAATTGGACGAGTCGATGTTGACCGAAGGTAAGCCCGGCAAAACGCCAGCTACCAAAGCGGCAGTCGATAAATCAGATGACCTTACTTACCGCGGGAAGTTTCTTGCTTCCCAAAAGCAGCTGGATGCCACTCAGCTGTACCTCAACGAAATTGGTTTTTCCCCCTTACTAACACCAGAAGAAGAAGTGTATTTCGCACGCTTGGCCCGAAAGGGCGAAGAGTCTGGTCGTAAGCGGATGATTGAAAGCAACTTGCGGTTGGTGGTGAAAATCGCCCGGCGCTATGTCAATCGCGGGCTCACACTTCTCGATTTGATCGAGGAGGGTAATCTGGGGCTCATCAGAGCGGTTGAAAAGTTCGACCCGGAACGGGGCTTCCGGTTCTCGACTTATGCAACCTGGTGGATTCGCCAGACCATCGAGCGGGCAATCATGAACCAGACCCGTACCATCCGCTTGCCCATCCATGTGGTTAAAGAGCTCAATCTGTACCTGCGTGCCGCACGAGAGCTCACTCAGAAGCTGGACCACGAACCAACCGCAGAAGACATTGCCCAATTGGTTGATAAGCCGGTCAAGGACGTCAAGCGCTTGCTGGGGCTTAACGAGCGTGTGGCCTCGATGGATACACCTCTCGGTGCCGGCAGTGATAAGTCGCTTCTGGATACCGTGGCCGACGAAGGCGCGTCGGATCCAGCGGACGTACTGCAAGACAACGACATGAATTCGTGCCTTGAAAACTGGATCGACCAGTTGAGTGACAAGCAGCAGGAAGTCTTGTCGCGCCGATTTGGTTTGCGGGGTTATCCGATCAGTACCCTCGAGGAAGTCGGGCAGGAAATCGGACTGACTAGGGAGCGTGTGCGTCAGATTCAAGTGGAGGCTCTGCGCCGATTAAGAGAAATCCTTGAAAAAGAAGGCCTTTCTAGTAACCTGTTATTCGAATAGGTTGCGCTCGATCTGAGGCGAATAAAAAACCGGCGATGGAAACATGGCCGGTTTTTCATTTATGGTCACTATCAAATGAGAACCAGGTGCCGATGACGAGTTTACCTTCATTGCTAGAATGTGGCGTCGGTTGGAGGCTGTGTGCCGGCCTCGGCACGAAACCGCGTTCGATAATAATGATGGAAGGAAAGGACGATGAAGAAGACACTTACAACGGGATTTGCCTCTTTGCTATTGGCTGGAGCACTGGTAACGCCCGTGCATGCTCTCGAAGTGGCCGGTGTTGATATTCCCGACACCTACACGGCAGCAGGCCAGGAACTTATGTTGAACGGTGCGGGCACGCGCTCGAAGTGGTTTATGGATCTATACGTTGGTGGTCTATACGTTCAAGAGCAAGTCAGCGATGGCGGCACCGTTATTAATGCAGATGAGCCACAAGCCATCGCTTTGCATATAACCTCTGGCATGATCACCAGCGATCGAATGACCGAGGCTACGATGGACGGTTTCAAGGCGGCAACTGACGGCGACCTGTCCGCCATTCAGTCCGACGTTGACCAGTTCCTCGCTGTGTTCGGAGAGGAAATCAAAGAAAGCGACGTGTTTGAGCTCGTGTACGTTCCAGGCACTGGCGTGCAGGTGTTCAAGAATGGCGAGCAAAAAGATACCGTGGGTGACTTTGAATTTAAAAAGGCGCTGTTTGGAATCTGGCTGTCAGACGAACCCGCCCAGAAAGACTTGAAGGCTAAGATGCTTGGCAAGAGCTAAGGATCAAGTAGGTTTCAAGGCACAAAAAAACCGGCTGTTGCCGGTTTTTTTGTGCCTTGGGTAAAGCTTTAAGGGCCTTACAGGTAATCCCGTTTCTGCTTGAATTCACAGAGATCTTCAATCAGACAGGATCCACATTTGGGCTTTCGCGCGACACAGGTGTATCGACCGTGCAAAATGAGCCAGTGGTGCGCGTCCATTAAAAACTCTTTTGGCACCAGGCGCATTAATCGTTTTTCTACTTCCAATACGGTCTTGCCAGGCGCTATACCGGTGCGATTGGAGACCCGGAAAATGTGGGTGTCCACGGCCATAGCCGGCTGCCGGAAGGCGGTATTCAGTACAACATTGGCGGTTTTTCGGCCGACGCCCGGCAAAGCCTCCAGGTCTTCGCGGTTATCGGGCACTTCGCTGTTATGTTTGTCGATGAGGATCTTACAGGTTTTGATCACGTTTTCGGCTTTGCTGTTAAACAGACCGATCGTTTTAATGTATTCCTTGAGCCCATCGACTCCCAGTGCATAGATGGCTTCCGGGGTATTTGCTACCGGATAAAGTTTGTCGGTGGCTTTGTTCACGCCAACGTCAGTAGCTTGTGCCGACAAAATCACCGCAATCAGTAGCTCAAACGGAGAGCTGTAGTTCAGCTCGGTGGTCGGATTCGGGTTCTCGTTTCTCAGGCGTGTGAAGATTTCGGTACGCTTATCTTTGTTCATGATCTTCCGGAAATAGAGTCGTTCATGACAGTCAGGAAACGGTGCCGGTCACCCGCACGCGTTTGCTACCTGCTTCTGCCTGCACAGGTGCTGCAGCCAATTGCTTCTCTTTCAGGCGCTGGTCAATACTGTTTTTCAGTGCAATGAGAAGGCCCAGCCCCACAAACGCACCCGGCGGAAGCACCATGAACAGCATGTCGGGGTAGTGCTCGAAAGGGCGAATGGTCCAGTTTGCGGCATCCGGGCCGAGCAACAAATGCATATCGGCAAATAAGGTCCCCTGGCCAATTAATTCCCGCATACCACCCAGAAGGATTAAGACCAGCAGGAAGCCCAGCCCCATCATGACACCGTCAAGGAGAGCGGGCAGGGGCGCGTTTTTGGAGGCAAAAGCATCAGCACGACCCAGAATGGCGCAATTGGTTACGATCAGGGGAATGAATATGCCGAGAATTTGATAAAGCTCATAGGTGAATGCCTGCATCAGCAGTTCTGCACAGGTCACGAATGAGGCGATGATCATCACAAAGGCCGGGAGGCGGACCGACTCACCGACAAAATTGCGGATCAGCGAGACCGACAGATTAGAGCCGATCAGAACCAGTAAGGTAGCAAGCCCTAGACCAATGGCATTGACGACGGTGCTGGTGACCGCCAGCAATGGGCAGAGCCCTAGCACCTGTACCAGGGCAGGGTTATTGGTCCATAGACCTTCTTTGATAATTTCGGTAGAAGTTTTGGTGGCCATAATCACGAATGCTCCGCAGTGTTGAGTTCACCCGCAATGACTTCGGGGCGCTGCGTGTTGGGATTGCCGGGTAGCGCTTCGTTCAAGCGTTCCCGTATATCCTGCCGGTGTTCCTGGAAATAGACCAGCGACCGTTGAACGGCTTTCACGATGGCTCGCGGAGTGATGGTGGCACCGGTGAATTGGTCGAAGACACCGCCGTTCTTTTTGACATTCCAAAGCCTGGGCCGCGGATTGCTGAGGGAACGCCCGTCGAAATTGTAAATCCAGTCGGATTTCCGGGTTTCTATACGGTCGCCCAGCCCGGGTGTTTCACGGTGATTGGTCACCCGAACGCCCATGATCTCGCCATCCATGTTAATGCCCACCAGCAAGCGAATGTCGCCAGAATACCCGTCCGGGGCGGTAGTGGGCATGATAATCCCGACCGGTTGGCCGCTGCTCCGGGCAACCCATACCTGTACCGGATCTTGCGACGGTAGTTGGGAGTCTGCCGGCAGCGTCACAACATCTTTCAGCAAATCGTTGTCGTGCTGGCTTTCCGGGATGATTTCAAACAGTGCTTTGGCTTCAGCGCGTTCAGCCTGTTCGATTATCCGGTTTTTAGTGACACCTTGGGTCAGTGCGATAGTGCCGCCGGTAATGACAGCGAACAGGCCCAAACCAATGGCGCTACGGCGAACGGAACTCATCATTGCATTCATGACTTCGCTCCGTTTTTGCTGGGCAGACCACGACGTGCTTTGTGGTGCCCATAGGTACGCGGTGGTGTGTAATGATCAATAAAGGGCACCGCAAAATTCATCAATAAAACGCTAAAGGCGACCGCATCCGGATAGTTGCCCCAGGTACGGATCAGGTAAACAAGCACACCGATACTGGCACCGTAGACAAGCTTGCCGTGATGACTGGTGGCCGCCGAGACGGGGTCTGTGGCAATAAAGAACGCGCCAAGCATGGTACCGCCGGCTAACAGGTGCAGCTGCAGTGGAACGTACTGATCGGCATTGCTGCCAAACGCCAGGCTCATAACAGTGATGCCGGCAAGAAACGCTACCGGAATGTGCCAACTGATAATTTTCAGGGCGATAAGCGCCAGCCCGCCCAGCAGAAATGCCAGATTAACCCACTCCCAGCCTCGAGCCACAAGCTCACCAAAAGTGGGGTGTTGCAGCACTTCGGCTGCGGTGTGTGTGGCAATTTTGTGTTTGTATTCATCCAGAGGCGTGGCCATGGTCCAGCCATCGACCGCGGTTTGGCTGGCGGAAAAAATTGTAGCCAGAGTATCACCAAATCCCGGTGCCCCAGCCCAGAGTGCGGTTGGCTGAGCCCAGTTCGTTGTCATGGCAACGGGAAACGACACCAGCACCAGAGCATACCCGACCATGGCCGGGTTAAACGGGTTTGAGCCTAAGCCTCCGTAGAGTTGTTTCGCCACCACAATGGCGGTAATGACGGCAACCGCAGAGACCCACCAGGGCGCCAGTTGCGGCAGAGATAACCCCAGCAGCAGGCCGGTGACCGCCGCCGTATTGTCACGCAAGAAAAAGCCAATCGGTTTGTTTCGAAGCTTCAGAACGAGGGCTTCGGTAGCAATTGCCAGTGCGACGCACCAAATCACATTGATCAGGTTACCCCAGCCAAAGAACAAGGTTTGGGCAAGCAAGCCCGGAAGTGCTGCGAGAATGACCCACAGCATAACGCGCGATGTGGGGCGCGCGCTGCGGGCGTGAGGAGAAGACTGTTGAATTAATGCCATGAACGATCAGCCTGAAATAAGTTACTCGGACGACGGAGTTTCGGGTTCAGCCGGGACTTGCTTACGGGCTTCGGCGAGCGCCTCTTTTGCCCGTTTAACGCGCTCGTGGTTTTTTGCGACCGCGCGCTCGAGTTTGTCGACGTTGTCGGCTTGCTGAGCTTTTGCCTCGTCGAGCATCCCTTGCATGGTATTGAGCTTGGCTTCGGCTTGGGTGACCTGTTTCTCCAGCGCTTCGAAATCGGGTTGTTCTGCAGCCGGTGCAGGCTCAGGTTTGGCCTCGGCGGCTTTGGCTTTTTTGCGCTCCAGTGCCTGCTGCACCAAAGCCGCTTTGGCTGCCCGGTCGTCAGCGGCGTCGCCTTCTGCTGCTGCCTTTTCGGCTTCGGCCTTCTTTTTCGCCTGCGCTTCGGCGGCGGCTTTCGCTCGCTCTTTGCGGCGCTGTTCTTTTTCTTGCTGCTCCCGCTCAAGACGCGCCTGGCGAGCCTCGAACCGTTCTCTCGCTCGGTCCGATTTGAGTTGTTCTTCGCGCTGGTTGCGAATTTCGCCTTTGGCAAAGCGATAGTATTGCACCAAGGGAATTGAACTTGGGCAAACGTAAGAGCAGGCCCCGCATTCGATGCAATCGAACAGGTTAAGGTGCTCGGCTTTCTCGAACTCTTCCGCTTTGGAGTACCAGAAAAGCTGCTGAGGCAAGAGTTCCATCGGGCATACTTCCGCGCATTGGCCACAGCGAATACAGGGCTGCTCTGGCGGCGGAGCCTGAAGTTCCCGAGCGGTTGCAGCAATTACGCAGTTGGAGGTTTTTACCACCGGAACCGCATCGGTGGTGAGCGTGTAGCCCATCATGGGGCCGCCTTGCACCAAACGGTTCAGTAACTGAGCTTGCAGCCCGGCCGCGGATAACAAATCGCTGACCGGTGTACCAAGCAGAGTGTCGAAATTGCCGGGCTCTTGCACGGCGTCACCGGTGATGGTCACGATCCGCGAAATCAGCGGCTTGCCTTCATGGATCGCGCGCGAGACGGCAACGGCTGTGCCCACGTTCTGGCACATCACTCCGATGTCTGCCGGTATGCCACCGCTGGGTACTTCCAAGCCCGTCAGAATATGGACCAGCTGTTTTTCACCCCCAGACGGATATTTGGTCGGGATGACCGTCACTTCAATCTGAGTGCCTTCTACCGCTTCGCGCAGGGCAGCAATCGCTTCCGGTTTGTTGTCCTCAATGCCAATAACGCATCGGGAGGGGCGTAAAATCCACGCCATAATTTGCATGCCCGACACCACCTCGGCGGCGTGTTCGCGCATGGTCATATCATCAGCTGTGATGTAAGGCTCGCACTCGGCACCGTTGAGGATCAGCGTCTCAACCTTGCGGTCACGAGGTGGTCTTAGCTTGATGGTCGTCGGAAAGCCCGCACCGCCCATGCCAGAAATGCCCGCGTCGCGGATCAGCTGCAACACTTCGTCCCGGTCGAGTTTTTGATAGTTCACCACGGGGTGCAGATCGACCCACTTGTCTTCACCATCCGGTTGCAGAATCACACATAGGTCCGACATGCCTGACGGGTGGGGGACCGGTTGCTGTTCAATGGCCTGGATGGTGCCGGAGGTCGGTGCGTGAACCGGAACACCCATGCCGGTTGTGATGTCGGCTATTTTCTGGCCCTTCAGGACCCGGTCACCTACATTGACCAACGCTTCAGCTTGCACACCGATATGTTGCTGCAACGGCAGGATCAGGCGTTCAGGAATACCGGCCGGCCGGATAGGGCGACGGGTGGATTGAATCTTGTTTTCGGGCGGATGAATGCCGCCTGAAAAATCCCACAACTGGCTCATCAGACGGTGGCTCCCTGGCGATCAGTGGCAATAATGCTCGGTGCTGGTGGTGTCCAGGTACGGATGTCCGTTTCAACGGTGACCATATCAATGCAATCAACGGGGCAAGGCTCCACGCACAGATCACAGCCCGTGCATTCGCTTTCGATAACCGTGTGCATGTGCTTCGCTGCGCCGAGGATGGCATCCACCGGGCAGGCCTGGATGCATTTTGTGCAGCCAATGCACTCGTCTTCCCGAATCACCGCAACGCGGACGGCTTGCTCGGCGCCGTGTTCGGCATCCAAAGGCTGAGGCTCCACATCGAGCAGATCAGCCAGAGCTTTTATGGTGCTTTCACCCCCGGGGGGGCATTTGTTGATGGCATCACCTTCAGCAATGGCATCGGCATAAGGCCGGCAGCCCGGGTAGCCACATTGGCCGCATTGGGTTTGGGGCAGGAGGGAGTCGATCTGATCGACCAGAGGGTTGCCCTCAACCTTGAAGCGTTCGGAAGCAAATCCTAGTAATCCACCAAATACCAACGCCAACGTGAGCAGCACGGTGACGGCAATCAGGAAACTAATCCACATCGTGCGTGCTCCTCAGACCGCAACCAGGCCGGTAAAGCCCAGGAAGGCCAGTGCCATCAGACCGGCCGTGATCAGGCCAATGGAGGCGCCGCGAAAGGCCACAGGGACATCTGATACTGCAATGCGCTCACGCATCGCCGCAAACAGAACCAGCACCATAGAAAAACCGGCCGCTGCCCCGAAACCGTACAGAACAGATTCGATAAAATTGTTGTTCTTGTTGATGTTAAGCAGCGCGACACCCAATACCGCACAGTTGGTGGTAATAAGCGGCAAGAAAATGCCCAGAACCCGGTACAGCAAAGGGCTGGTTTTGCGCACCACCATTTCGGTGAACTGAACAACCACGGCAATCACCAGGATGAAAGTGATGGTGCGCAAGAACGCCAGATCCAGTGGTTCCAGCAAGTAGGTGTACGCAAGGTAACTGCACACAGACGCCAGCGTCAGAACAAAGGTAGTTGCCAGCGACATGCCCATGGCGGTTTCCAGTTTTCCGGAAACCCCCATGAAAGGACATAGCCCGAGGAACTGCACCAGCACGAAGTTGTTCACCAGGATCGTACTGACCAAAATAAGCAAATACTCTGTCATCAGGAGCGTCTCTGCTGTTGCTGCTTACATCACCCGCATGCCCGGCGTGGCGCCGGAGTCCGGGGATAGAATGAAAATGTCTTTCCCGCCCGGCCCTGCGGCCAGAACCATGCCTTCGGACATACCAAACTTCATCTTCCGAGGCTTCAGGTTGGCAACCATAACGGTCAGGCGGCCTTCGAGCTCTTCCGGTTTGTAGGCAGACTTAATACCCGCAAACACGTTTCGCTCGCCATGTCCCACGTCAAGAGTGAGGCGAAGTAGCTTGTCGGCACCTTCTACATGCTCAGCTTTGACGATTTTCACCACACGCAGATCCACCTTCGCGAAATCGCCGAATTCGATTTCGTCTGCAATGGGTTCCAGATCAGACGCGGGAGCCTGCTGCTGACCTGCAGCGGCTGGCATCTCTTCCTTGGAAGCATCCAGCATCTTCTCAACATGGGCCATATCGACACGGCTCATCAGAGGTTTGAACTTGTCGATGCCGTGATTTTCCAGCAGGTTCGCACGCTCATTCCAAGTCAGGCGGTCGTTCAGGAACGATGCCGATGCCTGTGCCGTCTTTGGCAATACCGGCGTCAGATACGTCATCAGCAGGCGGAACATGTTGATCGCATTCGTGCAGATCGCCTGCAGCTTATCGTCCTGACCTTCCTGCTTGGCAATGATCCAGGGCTGCTCGTCATTCACGTACTGGTTGGCAATGTCGGCCAACTCCATGATCCGGCGCATGGCACGACCAAATTCGCGGGTTTCGTAAAACTCCGCAATTTGTTCGCCAGCGTCGATGAATTCTTGCAGTTTTTCCTTCTCGGTAACTTGGCCGAGCTGACCATCGAACCGTTTGGTAATGAAACCGGCGCTGCGGCTGGCGATATTGACCACCTTGCCGACGAGATCCGAATTCACCCGCGCGGCGAAATCTTCGAGGTTCAAGTCCATGTCATCGACACCGCCGGTAAGCTTGGCGGCGAAGTAATAGCGCAAATATTCCGGGTTCAAATGATCCAGATAGGTGCGAGCCATGATGAAGGTGCCGCGAGATTTCGACATCTTCTTGCCATTAACGGTGACAAAGCCGTGTGCCCAAACCGCCGTTGGTGTGCGGAAACCGGCATCGTGCAACATCGAAGGCCAGAACAGAGCGTGGAAGTTGATGATGTCTTTACCAATGAAGTGATACACCTCGGCCGTGGAATCTTTCTTCCAGAAGTGCTCGAAATCGATACCTTCATGGTTACACAGGTTTTTGAAGCTGGCCAGATAGCCAATTGGCGCGTCCAGCCAAACGTAAAAATACTTGCCCGGCGCGTCCGGGATCTCAAAACCGAAGTAAGGCGCATCGCGGCTGATGTCCCACTCCTGAAGACCTGCGTCCAGCCATTCCGCCAGTTTGTTGGCCACTTGGGGTTGCAGTGTGCCACTGCGCGTCCACTTACTCAGGAAATCGTGGAACTCCGGCAGTCTGAAGAAGTAATGTTCAGACTCTTTCTCAACCGGCGTGGCACCTGAAACCGCTGAGCGAGGATTGATCAGCTCGCCGGGCGTATAGGTAGCGCCACAGGCCTCACAGTTATCCCCGTATTGATCGTCGGTCTTACATTTCGGGCAGGTGCCTTTAATGAAACGGTCCGCCAGAAACATCTCTTTTTCGGGATCAAAGAACTGCTTGATCTTGCGAGTCGCGATGTTGCCTTTGGCCTGGATCTGACGGTAGATGTATTCGGAAAAGTATTGGTTTTCTTCCGAATGGGTCGAGTAATAGTTGTCGAACTGGATGTGGAAGCCGGAAAAATCTTCCTGATGCTCCTGGCGAATCCGGTCAATCAACTGCTCCGGCGTAATGCCTTCACGCTCGGCCCGCAGCATAATCGCGGTACCGTGGGCATCGTCGGCGCAAACGTAATAGCAGTTGTGGCCACGCATTTTCTGGTAGCGCACCCAGATATCGGTCTGAATGTATTCCAGCAGGTGCCCGAGATGGATGGGCCCGTTGGCGTAGGGCAGAGCGCTGGTAACCAGAATGTCGCGCTGTTGATTGCTCGCTTGCGTCATGGTGATGTCCGAACCTTATGTTGATACGGGGTGGAAAGCCAAACAGGGTTTTGAAGACAATCAGAATTGATTGTTCCAGACGAAGACCCCATATGGTCAGAAACGGCCACAGATGATACCTTCCAAGCCATCAATTTTCACCTGCATTCAGGGTGATAAGCATATTCCGGAGACACCGATGACCCAGATCCCCCAAAAGGCACTTGAAGACGCCGTACGCGAATACCGTGACCCGTACCTGAACAAAGACCTTTACGAGCTGGGGGCGGTGAAAAATCTGACGGCAGACGAACAGGGAAATGTCACCTTGATGGTCGAGTTGCCATACCCGTCAAAAGGCATTGCTGGCGGCCTTAAACAAATCGTCGCCAATGCGATTGAGTTCGTAGACGGTGTAGAAAGCGCCGAAGTGCATGTCGCGCAAAAAATCCACGCCTGCAAAATCAACAAAGAAATCGCCTCGGTCCCCGGCGTGAAAAACATCATCGCCGTGGCCTCCGGCAAAGGCGGCGTCGGTAAATCCACCACCGCCGTCAACCTGGCCTTGGCGCTACACGCCGAAGGCGCCCGAGTCGGAATCCTGGATGCCGACATCTACGGCCCCAGCATCGGCATGATGCTCGGCGTGCCCGAAGGAAAACGCCCTGACGTGCGCGAAAATAAATACTTCGTGCCCATGCAGGCCCACGGCCTGCAAGCCAACTCCATGGCCTTCGTCACCACCGACAAAACCCCCATGGCCTGGCGTGGCCCCATGGTCAGCGGTGCCGTCATGCAACTGCTACAACAAACCCTTTGGGATGAACTCGATTACCTTGTGGTGGACATGCCACCGGGCACCGGCGACATCCAGCTCACCCTGGGCCAAAAAGTCCCGGTCACCGGCACCGTCATCGTCACCACTCCGCAAGACATCGCCTTGCTGGACGGTAAAAAAGGCATCGAAATGTTCCGCAAAGTGGACATCCCCGTGATCGGTGTGATCGAAAACATGAGCGTGCACATCTGCAGCAATTGCGGTCACGAAGAACACCTGTTCGGCTGCGAAGGCGGCGCACGCATCGCGGAAGAATACGACACCACCTTGCTGGGCCAGCTGCCCCTGCACATGACCATCCGCGAACAAACCGACAGCGGTTCGCCAACCGTCGTTGCCGAACCCGATTCTGAAGTGGCTCG
The DNA here is from genome assembly GCF_016427555.1 of Marinobacter litoralis. Taxonomy (GTDB): domain Bacteria; phylum Pseudomonadota; class Gammaproteobacteria; order Pseudomonadales; family Oleiphilaceae; genus Marinobacter; species Marinobacter litoralis_A. The sequence goes on along the minus strand of NZ_JAELVS010000003.1, from coordinate 372,949 downwards.
CCGCTACCGTGATATTGCTCGCAGGGTAGGTGCGGAGCTGTCCACGAGGGAGCGGAATCTAGGTGGAACGATTTCAAGCGTTTCAGTAGTTGAGCCGTAACTTAGTTAGATGACTTGAGGAGCGCACGCTCCCAGGATTGTTCGCGACGCCAGGGACGACCGGCCAAAAATTTCGAAGGCCAAGGATGGCCTGAGAGAAGCGCACATGGATGTGCTCGTAGCGGTTTTTGGCCGGTCGTCCCTGGTGGCGCAGCCACCTGCAAAGCCTTCGACACAACCCCAAGGACAAGGTAAACTACGCCCCAATTTTTCCCAGCTGGAAACGAGAATTCTCCATGAGCATAAAGTCCGATAAGTGGATCCGCCGGATGTCCGAAGAACACGGCATGATCGAACCCTTCGAAGCCGGGCAAGTTCGTGAAAGCGACAAAGGCCGCGTCATCTCCTACGGCACCTCAAGCTACGGATACGACGTACGTTGCAGCAACGAATTCAAAATCTTCACCAACGTACACAGCGCCACCGTAGATCCGAAAAACTTCGACGAAAACAGCTTCGTCAACTACACCGGCGACGTCTGCGTTATCCCCCCGAACAGCTTCGCCCTGGCGCGCACCGTAGAATACTTCCGCATCCCCAGAAGTGTGCTCACCATCTGCCTTGGCAAAAGCACCTACGCCCGTTGCGGCATCATCGTTAACGTCACCCCTCTGGAACCTGAGTGGGAAGGCCAGGTGACTCTGGAGTTCTCCAACACCACCAACCTGCCGGCTAAAATCTACGCCAACGAAGGCGTGGCACAGATGCTCTTCTTCGAGTCTGATGAAATCTGTGAAACCAGCTACAAAGACCGTGGCGGAAAATACCTTGGCCAGACAGGCGTGACCCTGCCGCGGACATGAACGCCAACCAGTTTTTAAAAGCCGTTTCACAGCTGCAGGGATGGCGCGAATGCGCCTACCTGCTGGCTCTCGCCGAGCGAGCCTTCCCCAACTACGCGCTGTTCGCAGACGCAGTCGGCATGAAAAGCGGTGGCAAAATGCGCCAACTGCTCGATCTTGCCTGGGGGACCTTACAGCTGGACACCTCGGAAGCCGCGATTCCGCAGTTGCTCAGCAAGCTCGAAACCCTCAGCCCCAACGTCGATGAGTTCGATGCCTATGGCGTATACCCGGCTTTCGACTTCTGTCAGCTGCTGGAGCAAGCCTTGCTGAATCGCCTGAACCCGAACAAGCACCGGGCAACAGACGCGTCCCAGTTGGCCACCAAAACCGTCATGGATTTCGTTGAAATGTCGGAAGGTGAGGGCATGGATGACGACGAGCTGATCCGGTTGTTCGAGCAACACCCTTTGCTCAAAGAAGATAAAGTTTTCCAGCGCGACACGGTGCTCGCACTCAAGCGCCAGCGCGTACCCAGTGAAGACTTCATTGAAGAGCTGCGAAACGATGCTTCAAACGAAGGCGTCAGCAATCTGGGTATCTCCCTGGATACCTGATTGCCGCAGTCCGCAGTAGAATTCTCCTACACTCCCTCAATCGCTTTAGAACGGATAAGAGACATGAAACTCTCTGCTTTTGGTTGTAAGTTCACCGCTGACGCTGGTATCACTTCGCTCATGGATGATCTGGGGAATGCCATGGCATCGGGTGAAGATATGATCATGATGGGCGGTGGCAACCCAGGCCACATCCCCGAAGTTCAGCAGAGGGTGCAGGAAATTTTAGCGACGATGGCCACCGACGAGAATCAGGTGCGCCGCCTGGTGGGGATCTACGATCCCCCTCAGGGTGAAAAGCAGTTCATTGCCTCCTTGGCTGAGTTGTTGAACGAAGAATACGGGTGGGGGCTGAAGCCCGAGAATATCGCACTTACCAACGGCAGCCAGGCAGCTTTCTTCATGCTGTTCAATATGTTTGGCGGTGAGTACGGCAATGGGCAACGCAAGCACATCCTGCTGCCACTGGCTCCGGAATATATCGGCTATGCCGATGCCGGCATTGATCAGGATTTGTTCCACGCGGTACAGCCTGATATTTCGTTTACCGATGCCCATGAGTTCAAATATCGCGTGGACTTTGATGCGGTTGAAGTGACTGGTGAAACGGGTGCTATTTGCGTGTCCCGTCCTACCAACCCGACCGGCAACGTGATTACCGATGAAGAGCTGGCGCGCCTGGAAGCGATGGCTCGCGAGCAGGATATTCCGCTGATAGTGGACGGTGCCTACGGCACGCCTTTCCCGAGCTTGTTGTTCGTGGACGCAAAGCCGACCTGGAATGAACAGATCATTCTTTGCCTGAGTTTGTCCAAACTCGGTTTGCCGGCCGCTCGCACGGGCATCGTGATCGCCTCGGCGTCGATCATCAAAGCGCTGTCCGGTATCAACGCCATCATGAATCTGGCGACGGGCAGTTTCGGTGCCATGCTAGCCGAGCCGCTGGTGAAATCCGGCGAGATCTTGTCGCTGAGTCGCGAAGTGATTTGCCCGTTCTACAAAGCGAAAATGGAAAGGGCGGTCGAGGCATTTCGGGTGGCGATGGGCGAAGACAGTTGCCGCTGGTACATCCACAAGCCGGAAGGGGCAATGTTCCTTTGGTTGTGGTTCCCGGATTTGCCGATTTCAAGCCTGGAGCTATACCAGCGGTTGAAAGAGCGTGGGGTGCTGGTGGTGTCCGGGCACTATTTCTTCCCCGGCTTGCCGGATGATGACTGGAAGCATCGCCACGAGTGTCTGCGGGTGACCTACTCGCAGGATGATGAGCAGGTGGCTAATGGCCTGCGTATCATTGCCGACGAGGTAAAGGCAGTGTGGGCAGAGCGGCCTGCTTCGGGTCAGTCCTGAACCCGCGCATCTTTTAATCGTAACTCGTACTCGCTGCCATCTGGCTCGACCTGAAGCAGGCGGGCCAGCAAATAGTTTTGCTCGGGATCAAACCACATCAAGGTTTGGCGCTTCGAGTCTTCTTCGCGCACCTTCTCGGCTTTCAGGGTTTGCAAGGTTCGACCGCGATCGCTCAGGCTCTCTTCGGCAATGACCGCAAAGCGGTCGGTGTCGTAGTCGCCCTTATCCAACACGCGGTAGGTGATATCGCGCTTTCCCGCTTTCAAATCCTGATGCAGCTGCAGCTGGTAGCCCAAAGGGTCTAGTGTGCCTTCCTCAAGTTTTACCTCAAACGATTCGCCGCGATATTTCCCGGTCGCTATGCCGTTTTGCCAATCGAAATCGATGGACTGTTTTCGGTCTTTGATCAGAAAACCGGACAGCCGGTAGCGATAGCGTAAGGGAATAACGTGGCCGTTGTCCCATTTGAAAATCAGAGACTCATTGATGTCAGCGATGAACGAATCGACATCGGTACGGTACAGCCAAACGTTATTGCCCTGAGAGGTGAGCGTGCGGATGCCTTGGCCGTTCAGGCTTACGCCTTTGGACATAGACGCCGTGTAGCTGGCCTCGTAGGGGGTCAGTTCTGCCGTGGCAGTGCTGTTGGTGGATGCGCTGGCTGCGAGGCTTGAAAATAAGAGCCCCGCGAGCAGCGAAAGAATATTGATTGGCGCTTGGTAGCGTTGCATTCGAAGGCCTCTTCACGGTCTGTGCATGAGACACAGTCTAGTCGTTATTGGCTTCGAGAGAATGACAATCTGTTCAGCTATCCGAAAGACGCATCGGGCTCGGTAGCAGCGAGCCGTCGAATTGAACGCCATCAGCGGCAAGCTGAATGCGCCCTTCGCAGAACCAGCGCAGGACGATCGGGTACAGCAGATGTTCCTGTTGCTGTACGCGCTCTGCCAGCGACTCCGGAGTATCGTCGTCGTTCACCCGAATTTCGGATTGTGCGATGACGGGGCCGCCGTCCAGCTCTTCGGTGACAAAGTGGATGGAAACGCCGTGCACTTTATCGCCTGCCTCCAGTACCCGCTTGTGCGTGTTCAGGCCAGTGTAGGCTGGAAGGAGCGAGGGGTGAATATTCAGCATCCGGCCACGGAAGGCGCGAACAAAATCAGGCGTCAAAATGCGCATGAAGCCAGCCAGAACAATCACGTCCGGGTTGTGCCGGTGCAGTTCAGCCATCAGGGAGGCGTCGAATGCCTCCCGCGAATCCGACTTGGTATGATCAATCACAAAAGTCGGGATGTTGGCTTGTGCTGCACGCTCGAGTGCAAACGCCCCGGGGCGATTGCAGCCCACAGCAATGATCTCGCCAGGAAAATCCCGTTCACGGGTGGCTTCGATCAAAGCTTGCAGGTTGGTTCCGCTGCCGGATGCGAGAACAACGATTTTGGGTAGCGGCGCTGGATCTGCCTTCATGCCTTCAGAAGCCCTGGCGCGTAACGGACGGCCGAAGCGGAGTCGCTGGAATCGGCATTCTCGATGACGCCAACCTGCCAGACCTTTTCGCCCATTGCGTTCAGCGTGTCGATGGCCAGATCTTTTTGGTCTTCAGGTACGCACACGATCATGCCAATGCCGCAGTTGAATGTGCGGTACATTTCTTCAGCGGCCACGCCGCCAGCATCTTTCAGCCACTGGAACACAGGAGGTAGCTCCCAGCTATCGGTGTCGATCGCGGCAACCGTATTATCCGGAAGAACGCGGGGGATGTTTTCCGGAAGCCCGCCACCGGTGATGTGAGACATGGCACGCACGTCTACGTCGCGGATCAGTTTCAGCAAATTCTTGACGTAAATGCGGGTCGGAGCCATGAGTGCATCCGCCAGAGTGGCATCGCCCATCGGCTGGCTAAGATCGGTGCCACTCACTTCGATGATTTTGCGAATCAGCGAGTAACCGTTTGAGTGGGGGCCTGAAGAGCCCAGGGCCAGCAGTGCGTCGCCAGACTGAACACGGCTGCCGTCAAGAATGTTTTCACGTTCAACCACGCCAACACAGAAGCCTGCGAGGTCGTAGTCATCGCCTTCGTACATGCCTGGCATTTCAGCGGTCTCGCCGCCCACCAGTGCGCAGCCAGACAGTTCACAGCCTTTGCCGATGCCTTCAACAACATTGGCCGCAATATCGACGTTAAGTTTGCCTGTGGCGTAATAATCCAGGAAGAACAGAGGCTCGGCTCCACCAACGATCAGATCGTTCACGCACATGGCAACAAGGTCGATGCCGATGGTGTCGTGCTTTTCAAGTTGCATGGCGAGACGAAGCTTGGTGCCTACGCCATCGGTGCCTGATACCAGCACGGGCTCTTTATAGCCGGCAGGGATGGACACCATAGCGCCAAAACCTCCGAGGCCGCCGAGTACTTCGGGGCGACGGGTTTTGGTCGCGGTGTTCTTAATGCGGTTAACCAGCTCGTTGCCGGCATCGATATCAACACCTGCATCGCGATAGGTAAGGGAGGGCTTCTGTTCGCTCATGGAAAATAACCATTGGACTGTGGGTCTGGCCGCGGATTTTAACAGGTGCGCACGGGGGCTCCAACTGGTATTCCTCGATACGGCTACGATTCCTTGGATAATCTACGGTTATCACGTAGAGCGGTGGCTGGCTTGCTACTCAGCCGACAGGCGATGGTGTATCCTGTGCGCCAATCATGGGAACGGCAGGGTGCTACATCTACATGACGAATTTAGTCAACGGGTATTCAGCGAAAATGAAACAGGCAGGGCGCCTGATAATGGCAATGGTAGGCGCCTTGTTTATTGCGTCGCCAGCGGCTGCGGTTACGATCACCGGGCTCTACAATGCCGATGTGCAGATTTCCGATACCCGCAGTTCAAGTGTGAAAGCCGGTTACGAGGCCGGGTTGCGCGAAGTACTCGTGCGCGTGTCCGGCAGTCGGGATGTTCTGGAGCTGGAAGGCGTAGACGATCTGTTGGCAAAGGCCGAATCCTTGTTGCTGTCCTACCAGGTAGGGCAAAGTGAGGGGCAGAGCCGTATGCAGATGAGCTTTGGTGCGGTAGGCGTGAACCGGGGGCTGGCAGCACTCAATGCACCCGTGTGGGGAGCCAACCGGCCGCTTACGTTGGCTTGGATTGCCGTGGAAGATCGTGGTCAGCGCCAGCTGATTACTGCAGAGGCTGAAGCCTCATCGCAATCTGCAAACGCAGCTGAGTGGCGTCAACTGTTTATGGCGGCTGCCTCTGAGCGCGGATTGCCGATGGTTTTTCCCGGCCAGCAATTTTCCGATGACCGCTCGTTGCTGTCCGATCTGTGGGGCCAGTTTGTTGACCGGATCGAAGCCGCTTCGGAAGGGCTGGCCTATGATGTCATTTCTCTGATGCGCATCAGTCGCTCAGGTGGCCAGTGGCGTGCGGGCTGGGTATTTGAAGGCATGGGCATGGACCCCAGTGAAAGATCGGTCAGCGCAGGTACGCCCGCAGAGCTCGCCGCAAAAGTGGTTGATAATTGGGCTGACCTCTATGCTAGCCGTTACGCGGTTTCTGCAGGTAATGTGGGCGATTCGCCGGTCGTTGACGTGGTGTTGGACGGCGTAACCTCTCTGGCGGATTACGGCAAGGTGCTGAAAGCGCTTGAGAGTATGACTCCCGTGCGGGCCGTTGGCGCGTCGCGTATTCGGGGCGAGCGTTTGACGTTGGAAGTGGCGTTTTCGGGCGAGTTAAGTCAGTTGCAAGAATACATTGCGCTGGACCCGCGGTTTGTGGCCCAAAGTGCAGAAGATGCAACGACGATGGATGCAACCGAGGCTCCGCAATCAACCGCCTCGGTGGGTCAGGAAAAACAGGAAGACGGAGTTGAAGCGGCAGAAGCCTCAGGGCCGGCCTATCAGTCGTTGCCCGATGGTGATGAGCAAGACGCGGCTGATGCTTTTGAATCACTCTACGAAGTGCTCTACTACCGCTGGCAAAGAGTTCCGGGGCGTGGTGGTAGCGAATCGTAAACTGACGGAGATTTATACGTGAGATCGCAGCAGTTGCGTTGGATTCCCAACGCACTGACGTTTTTGCGGATCGTGCTGGTCATTCCGTTCGCCGGTGCCTTGCTTGACGGCGGGTATCGCCTTGCGCTGGCTATTTTTGCAGTGGCAGCGCTGACCGATGCGATTGATGGCTTTCTCGCCCGCACCTTCAACTGGAAAAGCCGGCTTGGTGCAATTGCAGATCCGCTGGCCGACAAAGCATTGCTGATCACCACGTACCTGATGTTGACGATTACGGGCGTGTTGCCGGTTTGGTTGTTTGCCTTGGTGCTTGGGCGTGATTTGCTTATTGTGTGCGGGGGGCTTGCGTTTCATTATGGCGTAGGGCGCTTTGAAATGGAGCCGAGTATACCGGGCAAGATGAATACCTTTATCCAAATTTTGGCCGCTTTGGTAATCATTATTCTTATGGCCGGTTTGTCGATGGAACCCTGGATCCTCACAGCCAGTATCTGGGTCGTTGCCTTGTCCGCGGTCTTTAGCGGTGGCCATTATGTTTTGGTTTGGGGTGTGAGGGCATGGAGGGCAAAGCGGTCGTGATACCGTCTCAGATGATCCTCGGGGTCAAACTCAGGGATGACGCTCGTTTCGATAATTTTCATGGCGACAGGAATCGTGAGGCGGCTCGTCGTCTTGAGGCCATCTGTGATGCACCACAGGGGCTGCCAGTAGTTGTCGTCTGCGGAGATTCCGATACCGGCAAAAGCCATTTGTTACAGGCTGCCTGCAACAAAACCGACCAATTCGGCCGGGCTGGTGTTTGTATCAGTATTGGCGAATTGCTGCCCTTTGGTCCGGACGCGCTGGATGGCCTCGAGGTTCACCCGTTACTTTGTCTCGATGATCTGGACAAAATTGCTGGTAAACCCGATTGGGAAGAGGCGATTTTTCATCTTTACAACCGGGTAATGGACCGTGGCGGTCTGCTGCTCGTAAGTCTGTCGGAAGTGCCCGGGTCATTGCCGTTCAGGTTGCCGGATCTGGTGTCCCGCCTGTCTCACGGGTTATTGCTTCAACTGGGGTTGTACCGGGACGAAGACCGGATGCATATACTCATGGCCAGAGCAGAGCAGCGTGGGTTGGTCGTAAGCGACGATGTGGCCAACTTCATCATGCGGCGAGCGCCACGAAAGCTCGGAGATCTGTTGGGTATTCTGGATACGCTTGATGAAAACTCGCTGCAGGCCCAGCGGCGTTTGACCATTCCATTCGTAAAAACGGTTATGGGTTGGTAGCAGCACAATAACAAAGAATTCAAAACTACAAAGACGATTGGAGAGATGACATGAGACGGGTTGTATTCAACCAAAAAGGTGGTGTGGGCAAATCCAGCATTACCTGTAATCTTGCAGCAATCAGTGCTGCCCGGGGAAAGCGGACTCTGGTTGTTGATCTTGATCCTCAAGGGAACTCTACCCATTACCTGTTGGGTAAGGCCTCCTCTGAACTGAAGGACACGGTGGCAGACCTCTTAGAGCAAACGGTTGCGTTCAGCATGTTCACCCGTCGCCCGGATGAGTTTGTGCATGCCACGCCTTATGAAAACCTGTTTGTGTTGCCTTCCAGCCCGGAACTGGATTTTCTTGAGCGCAAATTGGAAGCCAAGCACAAGATTTACAAGTTGAGAGAATTTCTGAAGAAACTGGGTGACAGTTTTGACGAGATTTTTATCGACACCGCACCGGCTCTTAATTTCTATACTCGGTCAGCGTTGATTGCCGCGCAGCGGTGCCTGATTCCATTCGACTGTGACGACTTTTCGCGCCAGGCCCTGTACAACATTTTGCATGAGATTCGCGAGTTGCAGGAAGACCATAATGAAGCCTTGGTCGTTGAAGGCATCGTGGCGAATCAGTTCCAGCCGAGGGCCAGTCTGCCAAAGCAGTTGGTGCGGGAGCTGATTGACGAGGGCTTGCCGGTCCTGCCGGTGCGTTTGTCCAGCTCAGTGAAAATGAAAGAATCCCATCAGGCACGAAAACCATTGATACATATGGCGCCCAAGCATGCGCTCACCCAGCAGTTCGAAGATTTGTACCGGGTGCTGCACGGTGAAGCGGTTGAGCTGGAAGCGCTGGCGGATTGACAGGGCGAAGGACCATGACTGATAGCCAGATTCACGCAAGTCACGTTGCCGACAGTTTGCTCCAGATAGAAATGGAGCTTAGAGTCATGGATGCATGGCAAGAGCAACCGCTTCCGCCAGAAGCGTTTGAAAGCACGCAGCCGTTCTGTCTCGATACCATGAGCTTTCCGCAGTGGCTTCAGTTTGTTTTCGTGGCGCGCATGAAAGTGTTGCTCGAAGGCGGGCAGCCACTGCCGTCGGTGTCCGGTATTGCGCCGATGGCCGAGGAGTACTTCCGCGGGCGCAACGAAAGTGGCGCCAAGCTTATTCAGGCACTGGCGCACATGGATAGTTTGCTGTCGGGGGAGTGATCGAAAAGCGTCTGGATTAATCCAGACGCATAGATAGGTCGATGGCTTTCACGTCTTTGGTCAGGGCGCCAATCGAAATGAAATCAACGCCAGTTTCTGCAATGGGAACCAGTGTTTGTTCGTTGATACCACCTGAAGCTTCAAGTTTTGCGCGCCCGCCAACATGCTGCACCGCTTGTTTCATATCCTCCATGGAAAACTCGTCCAGCATAATGATGTCGGCACCGGCATCCAGTGCTTGCCTTAGCTCATCCAGAGATTCGGTTTCTACTTCGACCGGTTTGCCCGGAGCAATGCGATGGGCCTCTTTAACGGCTGCTGCGATAGACCCGCACGCAGCAATGTGATTTTCCTTGATCAGAAAAGCGTCCCACAGCCCGATGCGGTGATTGCTGCAATCGCCGCAGGTGACCGCATACTTCTGGGCAAGTCGTAACCCTGGCAGTGTCTTGCGAGTATCCAGCAGTTGCACCTTGGTGTGCGAAACCTTGGCAGCAAACCGGGCGCATTCGGTGGCCACGCCCGATAACATCTGAAGCCAGTTGAGTGCAGAGCGCTCGGCGGTCAGAAGCGAGCGGGCGTTTCCGGACATCCGGAAGATAACGTCATCCGCCTGCAGTTGATCGCCATCTTCATGCAACCATTCCAGCTTAACCTGCGGGTCTACCTGGCGAAATACTTCGTTCACCCATTCTTTACCGGCCAGCCTGGCAGGTTCGCGCGTGATAACCCGGCCTTCGGCTGGCTTGTCGGCAGGGATCAGCATGGCGGTGATGTCGCCATCGCCAATGTCTTCCCGCAGGCTTTGAGCAACGGATTCAATGCGGGCCTGTCGAAGCAGTTCTGGGTTGATCATGGTGACGTTCCGGGTAAGTGAATGTGGGTTGATGGCCCGCAATTCTACTTCGCTCGGGCAGTTAATCAAAATGCGCCGTGCGAGACCGAATAATGTGACTGAGTTCCGGCGTAAACAAAAGGTGACAAATTCTGACAGAAGGTGACAGGCAATGCCTATATGATGTATTCACGCCGTGTTTTACATTGTTTAACAGGTTTGGGACGGAGCATATCCATGGCACAGCACAGTAAGGTCGTTCACTTGGGTGGCCAAACATCGGTAGGCAAATTCTCGCTACCGTTAGCGTTAGTGCGACTGCGGGACAGTTCCGGCCAATCACTCCAGACCGTGCTTGCGGGTTTTTTCGAAAAGGCTGATGACAGTTTGTTCGCTTTGGCTGACCGAGCGGGCTCGAACCAGGACCAGGCCTCCTATTTTGATGCCATGCGTGAACTGCGCTTGCGGCGCAAGGCCATGACCGTATCCATTCTGCAGTACGTAAGTCAGTCCTTTAACGAACTGGGGCGATTTCATCCGGGTCAGAAAGGTCAGTCGCTGGAACACGTGGATGTTGATTCACTAAGTTTGGTTGACCACGGGGATCTTGAACAGCAGGTAGCGCTGGACAACCTGATCAATCGGTTGCGGAACCGGTATGCGGAAGTCTTGAGTCTGTTGGCGGCCAGAGTGCGCCATTCCGTTCCGGACTTGTCGCTGACCGACGCACAGATTCCACTGAGCCCCGAAGTATTGGGAGGAGCGATTTCAGAAGCCTGCGCGGATCTCGATATCGACATCCGTGCCAAACTGGTGGTGCTGAAGCTTTTCGAGCGAATGCTCACCGAACAGCTCGGGGCGTTTTATCAGGCCTGTAACCAGACCCTGGTGACCCAGGGCGTATTGACGGAGATGACCACACCGCCGCGTGCGGGTTCTTCTATTCCTCGTGCGGTGCCGACATCAGACAGTACCCGACACAGTGGCGGCTCGAACCTTGCCTCCCATGACAAAGAGGCGGAAGTAACGCCGACATTAAGTGAGTTAAGCGCGTTGCTGCATCAAACCGATCATCAGGAAGCCCCGGCGGAGAAAGCTGTAGGGCAGGTGTTAGAGACAGAACGATTGATCACTCAGTTGAGCCAGCTCCAATCAGCTACCCAGACTGCACGCAACGAACAGGTTCTGCCATTGCGGGATCAATTGAAACCATTGCTACAGTCGGTTGAGGGGGAAAAGGCGTCTGTTGGGCAGGTTGATGGTGATGTTATTAACCTTGTTTCAATGCTGTTCGAGTTTATTCTGGAAGACCGGCAATTGCATCCGGTGATGAAGGCGCTGATTGGCCGGCTGCAAATACCGGTATTGAAGGTGGCCCTTTGTGACCGAAATTTCTTCAACCGCGGCGGGCATCCGGTACGTAAGTTGCTGAACGAACTTGCACTGGCGGCAATTGGGTGGAGTGAGAAGCGAGCGGGCGTGCGGGATCCGCTGCGCGATAAAATTGAGGAAGTCGTTGAGCGCGTGTTGTCTGAGTACAGCGAGAACGTGGGGCTGTTCGAGGAACTGGTGAAAGACTTCGGTCATTTCATGGATCTGGACCGCCGCCGCAGAGAACTGGTCGAGCAAAGGCTTCGGGATGCGGAAGAAGGGCGGGCCAGGCAGGAGCGCGCCCAGCAGGCCGCGGCCGAGTTGATCCGCCAGCAAACGGAAGCGCACGAGCTCCCGCAGCCCGTCTCACAGATTGTCCACGACCCACTATCGCGCTATCTCCAGTGGGTGTTATTGCGCCACGGGGAGGAGACCCATGAATGGGCCAGCGCCAGAGCGTTGACCGAGCGGTTGGTGTGGAGTGTTGATCCGCATCCGGTTTCCTCTGACACCCGTTCGGACCTGTTGAGAGCCATTCCGGATGTGGTAGAAGGGCTGCGTAAGGCGTTACAGGAAATTTCCTGGGATCCGTTTGCTACTGATGCGGTGATACGGGACTTAGAGTTGGTGCACGTTGATGTGCTGCAGAATCTGGTGACAGCGCCGATTGAGCCTGGCGACTCCAAGGAGGACGCGCCAGAGCACTCTGATATTGCCTTTGATGAGAACGCTGAAGCAGAGCCGCCGCTTCTTGAGCCTGAAGAACTTAAGGATGAGGGGAAAGAGCCTGGTTCAGACCAGGGCGACGACGGTAACGGCGGCGCGGTAGAGATTGTCGATCAGGCAGCGGCTCAATCGGAAAAAGACGTTGCTGATCAACGGTGGCTCGATACAGCTGATCAGTTGAGCGTAGGGTCCTGGCTTGAACTGAATAGAGACGGTGTTCGGGTTCGCTGCAAGCTGGCGGCCTTCATCAAGGCGACCGATAAGTACATTTTTGTGAACCGTAACGGGGCGAAAGTAGCCGAATATCTTCGTGACGACCTTGCATTGGCGATGCAGAAAGATGAGATCACGTTGTTGGATGATGGCTTGATCTTCGATCGCGCACTTGAATCCATCATTGATAACCTCCGGCAAAGTCGAAAGGACTGAAGCCTTGCTATTCGGGTAATTCGTGGCATCTGTAATCGCTTTGTGATTCAATCGAAATACTTGAATCACTCATTGCCCCTACGGATGAGCCTTGCCAAATATACAATCTGATCTCATAGCCCCCTCCGGTTCCAACGTTGATTTTACCTCGCAAGTTGATACCTTGCGGGAGACCGGCCGCTTTCCCGATAGCATATGGCACCCGTCGCCCAACTTCGGCCCCCGCCCGGACGGAGCTGAGATTACCTTGTTGGTCGTGCATAACATCAGTTTGCCTCCCGGGCAGTTTGGTGGTCCTTACATTGAAGATTTCTTTTGCAACCGCCTGGATCGACACGCGCACCCCTATTTTTCCGAGATCGCTGACATGAAAGTGTCGGCGCACGCACTGGTGCGTCGGGATGGTTCGGTTGTGCAGTTTGTCAGTTGCCTTGACCGAGCCTGGCATGCCGGCAGGTCCTGTTTTGGCGATGAGCAGGAATGCAATGACTTTGCCATTGGGGTCGAACTTGAAGGTACTGACGACATTCCGTATACCGAGCCACAGTATCAAACCTTGGCTCGGCTCACGCGATTGACTATGGCGGCCTGGCCCGCTGTCACCCCAGATCGCATCACCGGTCATAGTGATATTGCCCCCGGCCGCAAGACAGATCCTGGCCCGGTGTTTCAATGGCGGCACTTTCACAAGCTTGTGAGCAGCTCGGAGAAAAACTGAATGGTTTTGGTGATATTGCTGTTGGCGTATGTGATTCGCCGCAAGCTGGACCGGCAAGGCGCATACAGCGCGGATGGATTCTGGCGTGCCTGGTTTCAGCAGGGGGCCACGAGCAAGGCGGGGCATGAAACGTCCCCGACAAGGGGGTATGCGCTGGTCGTGCTGCCCGCGATTTGCCTGGTACTGTTGACGGTGCTGGCAGAGCAGCTGGGGTTTCGGCTGGCTGTTTATCCGTTAGAGATGGTGTTGCTTGTCCTGCTGATGGGCGTGCCGGGCTGGCAGGAGTCACTGAAGGCCTATTCCGAAGCTTGGGGGCATGGTGACATGCAGGGCGCCTGGCATCATGTGAAAGACCGGCTGCCGGCCGATGAGCGCGGTGCGGCGGTATCCCCCGAAGTGATGCATTTGTCGGTTTCCAAGGCGCTGATTGTCAACGTGTTCGACCGTTTTTTCCTGGTGGTGTTCTGGTATGTCGTAGGTGGTATTGGGGCTGCCGTTCTGGCTCGTGGTGTATCGGCGTTGGCGGAGCATTGGCCGCAAGCCGGAGCACGACCGGGGTATCGAAAACTGACCTTTTGGGTTGGCTGGATTCCGGCTCGATTGCTTGCCTGCACGTTCGGTGTGGCGGGCGATTTGTCTGGCTGGTCCCGTAAAGTTCGTCAAGTTTTGCCCGGCTTGAAAAAATCGACGACGGAAGTGCTAATGATTTCCGCCAACGGGTCGTTAACCGGATATGCACTTGATCCTGAACGGTTCTCGGAGTTACATCCGGCAGACTGGCCAAGCTTCGGCGGCCGCAGTCTGATTGCCATCAGGGATCTATTGAGCCGCAGCATGCTGGTTTGGATCTGTGCCATTGCGTTGCTGGTTATTGCAGGCGTGGTTTAGATCCAATACCTCTTTGGAGCGATTCAAACGTTTCAGCTGTAGGTGAAAATCAAAAAAATAACATTCATGGTTCGGTTTTCGAATCTGGGCGAGGGCGCTTTGAACTACTTAATTAATCCAGCGATTGCGTTGATGAACCGGCTGCCGATGGTTTACAAGTTCAGCCTCATCAGCATTCTCTTTCTTGGTCCGATTTTGGTGCTGTCCTGGCTGGTAATTTCCGGCCTCAATCAGTCTGTGCAAACCATGAATCGCAGCATTGACGGATTAGTGGAGCTGCAAACCGCCGATCGATTGCTGGCAGCGGCAATGGAGTTTCGTGACTACAAAGCGCCCGCCATCCTCAAAGAAGATCCTGCACTGGCTGACAAAGCTGATCGGGCGGCGAAACAAGTGGATGCGTTGCTGACAGATTTGGCCGAACCGCGTCGTTCGTTTGATGAATCCGGGTCCTGGCAGGAACAGATTCTTGCATTGCAGAAAGATTGGCGTGCACTCCTGAAGAGTAATAGCTATCAGGGCAGTATGGACGCGCAGTTCAAGTACTATCAGGAGTTCGTGCAGAAAGTGGTGGCCGTGTTGCCAGCCACGATGGAAGTGTCGGGTTTGGGGCAGGACGTTTCCCGCGAAAACCAGTTATTGCTTGGCTTGGTACGTGATGTTTTTCCGGATGCACGTAATGCCATCGGTAGCGCCCGATCCTACGGTATCTTCTCGTTGGTAGACGGGCAGGTGGGCTATGCAATGAGCGAAAACCTGAACGAGATCTTTGATCGTTTGACCAACCGAAGCTCTTTGCTGTCTCCCAGCCTGGTGGTTGCTAAAGATGCTTCGCCTGAGTTGGCCGAGGATCCCGCCCTGTCTCGTGTTGATGGCAGCTTGCTGGTTGTCAGGAATGCGCTGGATGTTCAGATAATCACCCCGATGCGGCTGGAGGCTCCGTGGCAGGAATACGATGCAACGGTAACTGCCCAGACCAAACATTTCGATGCCTTGACCGAGACGATTTTTGAGGTGGTCGGGGCCAACCTGGAACACCGTTTAGCGAGTGAAACCCGTCAGCGAACCATCATTGTTGTCTCTCTGATCGCAGTAATGCTGGTAGTGGTGTATTTGTACATTGGTTTCTTTATGTCGGTCAGGGTTGCCATTGGCCGGTTCAGTTCTGCCGCCAGAAGTGTGGCAGCCGGTGATATGACCACGCATATCGAGCTTTCGAACCGCGACGAACTAGGCGTGCTCACATCGGAATTCAACAACATGACCGACAAGATTGCCGAGCTGATCCGGTCTGTGAGTGCGACCACCACGGATGTCGGCCTTCAGGCTGTCCGGGTCAACGATACTGCGGCTGCAAACAGTGAAGCGGTGGCGCGTCAGATGGATGAAAGCAGCCAGATTAATGAAGCCATGGGGCAGATGGTCGAGGCGGTAAACGAAGTGACCGAGAGTGCCCATCGGGTAGCCGACAGCGCTGGTAGCGCAGAGCGGGACACCGAAACAGGCCGACAGGTGGTTGCGGATACCGTAGAGACGATTCATAAGCTGGCCAGCGAGATTGCCGATGCGATGGATGTCATCAATCGGGTTAACAAAGACAGCGATAACATCAGTCAGGTTCTTGTCGAGATAAAAGCCATCGCGGAGCAGACCAACTTGTTGGCGCTTAATGCGGCCATCGAGGCTGCGCGTGCTGGCGAATACGGCCGTGGCTTTGCGGTAGTGGCGGATGAGGTGCGGTCGTTGTCGCAGCGTACTCACAAGTCCACTGAGGAAATCGAAGATATGATTTCCCGCTTGCAAGGTGGGGTGAAAGAAGCGGTATCGGCCATGACCAGTAGTCATGGCGCGACTGAACTGACCGTTCAGAAGTCTACGGAAGTGACGCAGGCTCTGGATAGCATCGCACACGGAATTTCTGAAATTGTCGATATGAGCCACCAGATTGCGCAGGCAGCTGAAGAGCAATCCGCAGTGGCGAAGAACGTGAATGCCAATGTTGAAAGCATCGGTGAATTGGGCCAAAGCACGGCCGAAAACGCACAGGAAACCTTGGATTCTTCACGCCAGATGTCCGGTTTGACGGCGTCGCTTCAGAAGTTGGTCGAAGCCTTCAAGGTCTGATGTCGTCGAGACTTAAACCTAAAAATCCGGCCCTTAGAGGCCGGATTTTTGTTGCTCCCAAAGAATTTCTTTAGCACCTTCCCGACGGGCCAGTACCCGGGATACTACGAACAGCAGATCCGACAGACGGTTCAGATACTGTCGCGCACCGGCATTGATTTCCTCTTCTTGGCTAAGGCCAACTACAATCCGTTCAGCGCGGCGGCAAACTGCTCGGGCCAAATGACACTGTGCGGCTGCGGGAGAACCGCCGGGTAGGATGAAATTCTTCAGAGGGGGCAGGTCGTCGTTGTGTTCGTCCAGCACCTGCTCCAGCCAGCTTATGTGTTTTTCGCCAATCATCACGCTACCAGGGATGGCAAACTCCCCGCCAATATCGAACAGGTGGTGCTGAATGCGGCGGAACAGATCTACCAGAGCATCTTCAGCGGGTAACGTTTCCACCAGCATGCCTATGTGGCAGTTCAGCTCATCAACGGTGCCCATAGCTTCGACCCGCAGGGCGTTCTTGGTAACTCGGTTACCGTCTGCCAGGCCGGTAGTGCCGTCATCACCGGTGCGGGTATAAATTTTTGATAGGCGGTTGCCCATAGTGCGAGTGCTCCTGAAGAAAAAGTGTCATTTCAGTTGTTCTACTTGATCGGTGAGCATCTGGTTCACGGGGGTGTCGATGCCGAGCTCGGTTCCGGCACGCGCCAAGTAGCCATTGATGAAGTTAATTTCGGTTGTGCGTCCGGCCAATCGATCGGCTCGCATCGAGGATGTATTGGCTGCGGTGCTGCAGGCGACCGATTCGATTGCCTCCCGGAGTGTTGCCGCTGATCTCGAAGGTTGACCGCTGGCGGTTAACAGTTTGCTGATTTCGTGGCACAGAGGATCGATCCATTGCTGGTAGAACGGTTGGTTGAGAATCTCGCCGTTCGGGCAATTCAAAATCGCGGTAAATGGGTTGATGCCCGCGTTGATCACCAGTTTTTGCCAAAGTCTGTCGAGAATGTCCGGTGTGGCGTTAACGCACAGGCCGGTTTCTGCCAGCCTGGAAACCGCCTCGTTAAGGCAGGTTTCGCCAGCGGGGGTGAGTGCACCAATCCAGGTTTCACCTTGCCCGGCATGAAGCGTCAGTTCGGGCTTCGGCCGGTTCGCACCCTCGGTGGTGGTTGCTGCGAGGATAGGGCGATTCGGCCAGGATTGGGCCACATCTTGCTGGCTGCCGAGGCCATTCTGAAACAAAACGATGGGTGTTGTCTCGGGCAGTCGAGGAACAACGCTCTGCAAAGCGGCAACAGTGTCGCCGGCTTTTGTGGTGACCAATAAGAGCGAGGGTGATTGGTGGCTGTTTAGCCAGGGAATTTGCACCGGTATTTCCGGCCCTTGAACGGGCCGGAAGCGATAGCGGAGGGAGGCAGCAGACTGCTCCGGGCGGGGCACAAAGGCGACGCGCCCCGCAGGCAGTTTGGCGGCCCAAAGCCGGCCCAGTGAGCCGGCTCCCAGAATCGCAATCATGGCCTTACATGGCCTCGATTTCGGCTCGCTGTGCACTCAACCGCTGCAGGCTGCCTTGGGCATCGCGCAGTTTACCTTTCTCTTTTTCGATCACTTCAGCCGGAGCTTTGGCGGTGAACTTTTCGTTGCTCAACTTGCCTTCAACCCGGCTGATTTCTTTCTGCAGTCGATCCAGCTCTTTGTCCAGGCGCTTGAGTTCAGCGTCTTTGTCGATCAGGCCGGCCATGGGGACCAGAACTTCCATTTCGCCAACCAGCTGTGTGGCGCTCATGGGGGCTTTTTCGGAACCCAGCCATTCCAGCTTTTCAAGCTTGGCCAAAGACATCAGGAACTGACGGTTGGCATTCAGGCGGCGTTCGTCTTCGCTGTTGCCGCCTTTCAGGAATACCGGTACCGGCTTGCCCGGGGAGATGTTCATCTCGCCACGAATGTTACGTACTGCGACGATAACGCCTTTCACCCATTCGATGTCGGCTTTGGCGGTGGCGTCTTGTTTGCTCTCTTCCGGCTGCGGGAAGGGCTGCAGCATGATGCTGTCGCCGCTCTTTCCGGCCAGAGGCGCAATGCGCTGCCAGATTTCTTCGGTGATGTAAGGCATCATCGGGTGCGCCAGTCGCAGGATGGCTTCCAGAACCCGTACCAGCGTGCGGCGGGTGCCGCGCTTGGCTTCAACGCTGCCGCTGTCGTTGCTCAGGCAGGGCTTGGCCAGTTCCAGGTACCAGTCGCAGTATTCGTTCCAGATGAACTCGTAGAGCGCGTAAGCCGCCAAATCGAAGCGGTACTGCTCAAGGTGACGAGTCACTTCCTGTTCGCAGTGCTGCAGCTCGCTGATGATCCAGCGATCCGCCAGCGACAGTTCTACCGGCTCGTCGTTCACACCGCAGTCTTCGCCTTCGGTGTTCATCAGAACGTAGCGCGCGGCGTTCCACAGCTTGTTGCAGAAGTTGCGGTAGCCTTCCAGTCGTTTCATGTCCCAGTTGATGTCACGGCCGGTGGTGGCCATGGCCGCCAGGGTGAAGCGCAGGGCATCTGTGCCGTGGGCCGCGATGCCTTCCGGGAATTCCTTTTTGGTGCGCTTGCCGATCTTTTCAGCCAGCTTGGGCTGCATGAGGTTACCGGTGCGCTTTTCAAGCAGTTCATCCAGGCCGATGCCGTCGATCATGTCCAGCGGGTCGATGACGTTGCCCTTGGATTTGGACATCTTGTCACCGTGTTCGTCGCGGATGAGCCCGGTGACGTAAACGGTTTTGAACGGAACCTGCGGGGTGCCGTCTTCGTTTTTCATGAAGTGCATGGTCATCATGATCATCCGGGCTACCCAGAAGAAGATGATGTCGAAGCCGGTGACCAGCACGTCGGTGGGGTGGAAGGTTTTCAGGCGCTCGGTGATTTCCGGCCAGCCCAAGGTGCCGAAGGTCCACAGTGCGGAGCTGAACCAGGTGTCCAGTACGTCGTCGTCTTGTTTCAGTTCCAGATCGGCGGACAGGTTGTGCTTTTTGCGCACTTCGTCTTCGTCGCGCCCGACGTAGATGTTGCCTTCGGCATCGTACCAGGCTGGAATCCGGTGGCCCCACCAAAGCTGGCGGGAGATACACCAGTCCTGAATGTCCCGCATCCAGGAGAAGTACATGTTTTCGTACTGCTTGGGCACAAACTGGATACGACCGTCTTCTACCGCTTCAATGGCGGGCTTGGCCAGGGTTTTGGCATCGGCAAACCATTGATCGGTGAGCATAGGCTCAATGATCAGGCCGGAGCGGTCGCCGCGGGGTACGCTCAGTACGTGATCTTCAACCTGTTGTACCAGGCCTTCGGCTTCCATGTCGGCAACGATTTGCTTGCGCGCCGCTTCGCGGGTGAGGCCGGCGTAGGCCGCTGGCATGCTGCCGTCGATGTCGCTGTTTTCAGTGCCGTCGCTGTTGAAGACTTCGGCAACGTCACGAATGTTGGCATCCTGGGTCAGGACGTTGATCATCGGCAGGTTGTTGCGTTTACCGACGGCGTAGTCGTTAAAGTCGTGGGCCGGTGTGATTTTGACGCAGCCGGAGCCCTTTTCCGGGTCAGCGTGGTGGTCGGCCACAATCGGGATTCTGCGGTTTACCAGCGGCAGCATCACGTGCTTGCCGATCAGGTGCTGGTAACGTTCGTCGTCCGGGTGTACGGCTACGGCGGTGTCGCCCAGCATGGTTTCGGGACGAGTGGTGGCGACCACGACGTAGTCTTTTCCGTCTTGGGTGGTTGCGCCGTCAGCCAGCGGGTAGCGCAGGTGCCAGAAGAAGCCTTTTTCTTCTTTGTTTTCCACTTCCAGATCGGAGATGGCGGTGTGCAGTTTCGGGTCCCAGTTAACCAGTCGCTTGCCGCGGTAGACGAGGCCGTCTTCGTATAGGCGGATGAAGACTTCCTGTACGGCTTTGTAGAAGCCATCGTCCATGGTGAAGCGTTCGTTGTCCCAGTCTACGGAGTTGCCCAGGCGGCGCATCTGGCGGGTGATGGTTCCGCCGGATTCTTCTTTCCAGTTCCAGATGCGTTTGATGAATTCTTCCCGGCCGAGGTCGTGGCGGGTTTTGCCTTCTTCTGCGGCTAGTTTGCGCTCGACGACCATTTGGGTGGCGATGCCAGCGTGGTCTGTGCCGACGGTCCAGACGGTGTTGTTGCCCTGCATGCGCTTGTAGCGGGTTAGGGTGTCCATGATGGTGTGCTGGAAGGCGTGGCCCATGTGCAGGCTGCCGGTCACGTTAGGTGGCGGGATAGCGATGCTGTAGGACTGGCCTTCTCCGCTGGGGCGGAAGTACCCTTTGGATTCCCAGTTTTCGTACCACTGGCGCTCGATGTTTTCTGGCTGGTAGGTTTTTTCCATGGGTTTCTGCAGTGACCGTTGGTTGATTCACGATGGGGAAGTTTGAAACCGGCCATTATACATGGTCGCTTTGGTTCGGGCGAACGTTCAGCTTCCGGTGCTCGTATATTCTTAGCCTGCTTGTTTGGGTGTTAGCGAAGTTGGGACAGGCTTTCCAAAAACCGCTACAAGCTCGTCCCTGAGCGCTTCTCTCCGGCCATCCATGGCCTACGAAATTTTTGGAAAGCCTGTCCCAACTTCGCTTATCAAACTCTGGCTTATTGTCGCACCCAAGTTTGTGCTGTTTCGATGTGCTTGGAAAGTCGTGAGCTACCGTATGCCTTTTGACGAGCAAACGTGTTAGTCAGCGTTTTCGCATGTCGTGTACCCGCGCTTCAATGCCCAGCTTTCGCAGTTGTTTGTAGTGGCCGCGGGCTTGGTTGAGTACCGTCGGGTCGTTTTGGGCGACCAGTGCCAGTCTTCGGTATTGATCCGCCTGTTCAGGCAGAGTGGAAGACAGGATGATGACGGTTTCCCAATCGGTGGCGGCCGGAGGATAGAGCAGGATGCCGACTGGGTCTGAGCATGGGGTGCCCGGGTCGGTTGCGATGCTGTGAGGGATGAAGGCGTCTGGGGTGAAGTTCCAGAGCAGGTCATCGAGTTCTTGCGCTTGTTGCTGGTTTTCGCAGAGCACGCACACGCGGTCGCCTTGCTGCCAGGCTTTGTCCACGAGTTTGGCGGCGTGGAGGTTGCGGGCGGCTGGGGTGTTTTGGGCGAGGATGTGGAACCAGTAGCGCTGGTTTTTTGCGTCTTGGCCGGAGGGGCCGGCAGCTGGGCTGCCGGGCTCCGGTAAGTTGGTCGGATTGTTACCCTGCATGGGACATCAGGTAGTTGACCAGCAGAGGCACTGGGCGGCCGGTGGCGCCTTTGGCTTTGCCGGAATCCCAGGCGGTACCTGCGATGTCCAGGTGTGCCCAGCGGTATTCTTTGGTGAACCGGGACAGGAAGCAGGCCGCTGTGATGGTGCCTGCAGGGCGGCCGCCGATGTTGGCGATGTCAGCGAAATTGCTGTCGAGCTGGCTTTGGTATTCGTCCCACAGAGGCAGGCGCCAGGCTCGGTCGCCGGTTCTTTCGCCAGCGGCCAGCAGTTCGTTGGCCAGTTCGTCGTCGTTGGCCAGCATGCCGGTTGCCTGGTGGCCCAAGGCGATGATGCAGGCGCCGGTGAGGGTGGCCAGGTCGATGACGGTTTCAGGGTCGAACTTTTTCACGTAGGTGAGGGCGTCGCACAGCACCAGCCGGCCTTCGGCGTCGGTGTTGAGGATTTCAACGGTTTGGCCGCTCAGGGTAGTGACGATGTCGCCCGGGCGAGTTGCTGAGCCGTCTGGCATGTTTTCAGCTGCTGCGATAACGGCGACCACGTTGATGGCTGGTTTGGTTTCAGCCAGGACTTTCATGGTGCCGAATACGCTGGCAGAGCCGCCCATGTCGTATTTCATTTCGTCCATGCCGGCGCCGGGCTTGAGGCTGATGCCGCCGCTGTCGAAGGTGATGCCTTTGCCGACCAGTACGTAGGGCTTTTCGTCGGCTTTGCCGCCGCGGTATTCCATAACGATCAGGCGAGGGGGCTGTGTGGAGCCTTTGCCAACGGCCAGGATGGTATTCATGCCCATGTCGGCCATCTGCTTCTCATCCAGTATTTCGGTTTTGATGCAGTCGTGTTCTTTAGCCATGTTTTGGGCTTGTTCCGCCAGCCATACCGGGTGGCAAACGTTGGG
Source organism: Marinobacter litoralis (assembly GCF_016427555.1). Classification (GTDB taxonomy): domain Bacteria; phylum Pseudomonadota; class Gammaproteobacteria; order Pseudomonadales; family Oleiphilaceae; genus Marinobacter; species Marinobacter litoralis_A. The sequence continues at coordinate 350,415 of NZ_JAELVS010000003.1, read as the reverse complement.
CGGTGTGTTGCCCAAATCGCGGGTGTAATTCATGCCGCGGCCGGTGGCGAGCCCAAGGTTGAAGGCGTCTTTCTGGGCCTGATCGGCGTCAGACGCTTGCACCACAACTTTGTTGAGTTTGCGGGCGGGCGGTTGTTCGCTCTTGAATCCGGTGAAGGTGTAGAGTTGCTCCTCCAGTGTGCGGCCGAGCAGGTTCAGGCGGGCCTCTTCTGAGGAGGTTGCTTCGGAACCCTGAATCTCGGTGTCGGTCAGGCAGATGAAGGCACTGTTGGATGGGCCGTCTTTGAGTGCGCCTACGGCGGCGATCAGGGCTTTGCGGTAATTGGCCTGATGGCGCTCGTCGTCTTTGCCTGTGCCGATAACAATAACGCGCTGCCAGGGCTGTTCGGTCAGAGGCAGAGTGTTAACCGTGGCGTTTTTGCCTGTCAGGTCGCCGGCGTGTTCCAGTTGCTTGATCAGCCCTCCCAAAGCCTGGTCTGCTGCTTTGGTGGTTTCCGGCCACTCACCGTTTTCGGGCAGTCCGATAACGAGGCAGTCGGTGTTGGTCGCCGTGACGGCTTTGCTGCTCAGGCTGAAATTCATGACAACTCCTGTTGTGTGATTCGAGTGTTGGGCCTAGCCCAGCGGTTCGCATGTTCTCTAGGATTGGGGCTAAGCCGCGAATAATCAAGCGGACGGCCTATATTGCTTGAATAGCGGTAATGTATAAGTGCTTTACTGTCATTCAGTGGCAAGGTTACATAGAATACGCGCAGTTTCCTGTATCCACCATCTTCTAACCGGGCGCCACCAGAGAGACTGATTTGACTATCATTTTCCGTTACCTTATTCGCCAGATCATGGTGAGCATGTTCGCCGTTTCCGGCATTTTATTGCTGGTTTTTATGAGCGGCCGGTTCATTAAGTATTTAGGCAGTGCCGCAGAGGGTGAAATTGCTGCGGGCGTTTTGTTTGCCATCATGGGTTACCGGTTTCCTGGATTTCTTGAGCTGATTCTGCCGCTGGGCCTGTTCATCGGCATCTTGCTCGCATACGGCCGTATGTATCTTGAAAGCGAAATGACGGTGCTCTTTGCATGTGGCGTGAGTGAGCGCCAGTTGCTGACGAAAACCCTGCTGGGTGCGTTGCCGGTCATGGTTGTGGTGGGCGCCATGAGTCTATACGTGTCGCCTTGGGGTATGAAGCAGGTAGAACAGATTTTCAACGAGCAGCGTAAGGCGACTGAATTCGAAATGCTGGCACCGGGACGATTTCAGGATTTCACCTCGGGCACCCGGGTTACCTATACCGAAGCCTTGAGCGACGACAAGCGCCAGCTTCAAGGAGTGTTCATCGCCGAATACGGTAGTGATGGAGAAGGCGTTACCCTGATTACTGCCGAGACCGGGTCGCAGTTGATCGATGAGGAAACCGGTAGCCGGTTTTTGATTCTGGAAGATGGGGGGCGTTTTCAGGGCGTGCCCGGGCAGCTCGATCATAGCGCCACGCTTTTTGAGGCCTATGGTTTAAAAATTCAAAGCGGTGAAGCCGGCACCAAAGAGCTGGAAGAGGGCATTTCTACTCTTGACCTCTGGCATTCCGATGATCCCGAAGACCGTGCCTTGTTGCACTGGCGTATTTCACTGCCATTGATTGTTCCGATTATCACTCTGTTGGCGGTGCGCCTGAGCCGGGTTAATCCGAGGCAGGGCCGGTTCTTTCATTTGCTTCCGGCCATGTTGGTTTACATCACTTATCTCGGCTTGCTGATTGTTGCGCGGGATGCGCTGGCCGATGGCAAGGTGCCTGAGTGGCTGGGCATGCTGTGGGTACACGGATTGTTCTTGTCGCTCGGCTTGTGGTTGCAGTTTGGTCCTGCCTGGCTGAATCGCCGTCGCCTGCAAAAGGAGGCGAATGCCCATGCGTAAGATTGATAACTACGTAATGAGCACCGTGGGCGGCGCCATGTTTTTGGTGATGGTGGTGGTGCTGTCGCTGGATCTGATCTTTGCCTTTATTGCCGAGCTTGAAGACACCCGCAATGGCTATCAGACCATGGAGGCGCTTTGGTACGTAGCGCTGACGTTGCCCCGTCGTATTTATGATTACCTGCCTTTGGGGGCTTTCATGGGGTGCCTGGTCGGGTTGGGAACCATGGCCAGCTCCTCGGAGCTGACGGTTATTCGGGCCGCCGGCGTTTCGCTGAAGCGAATCGTTTGGTCGGCGATGAAACCGGCTTTGATTGTCGTAGTGCTGGGCGTGTTCATTGGCGAATATGTGGCTCCTGCTACCGAACGTATTGCTCAGAGCGATAAAGCCGTCGCCTTGGGGGCCGGCAAGAATGTTGCGGAAGCTCACGGGGTCTGGCACCGCGAAGGCAACACCTTCATGCACTTGAACGCGGTCCAGCCGGACGGCGCACTGGTGGGCGTATCTCTGTTCGAATTTGATGATGAACGGCAGTTGATTCAATCGAGTTTCGCTGAGAAAGCTGCCTTCCAGGGTGACCACTGGATGCTCGAAAATGTGGTCACAACCCGAATTGAAGATGATCGAACGGTTCGTGGCGAGCAGGCATCACTGCGTTGGGATACTGGTTTGTCGCCGGAAGTGCTCAGTGTGCTGATTGTGAAGCCTGAAAACCTATCAATGACGGGGTTGTTCACCTATGCCCGCTATTTGGGAGAGCAGGGGCTCACGGCGGCCCAGTATTGGCTAGCCTTCTGGAAGAAAGCGCTGATGCCCTTGGGGACGGCTGTGATGGTGCTGGTGGCTATTTCGTTTGTTTTCGGGCCGCTGCGCTCGGTCACCATGGGGTTTCGGGTGTTTACCGGTTTGTTGGTAGGGCTGCTGTTCAAGTATATGCAGGATCTGCTGGGGCCGATGAGCATGGTGTACGGTTTTAATCCGATGATTGCGGTGCTGGCGCCAATTCTGATCAATGCTGCGGTAGGGGCTGTGTTAATGAGAAGGGCCGGCTAGGCCGGCCCGAAGGCAAGTTATTTTTTGCTGGGCTTGGGGAGAGCCACAACCACACTGTTGGAAACCCGGTCGGTGACCGACAGGCCGTTGATCGGGTAAAACAAGGCGATGATCGCCGGTACCGTCAGCAGCAATGTGACCGCGCCCAGATAATGGCCGCCGATCATGGCCAGGAAAACCACGGCCGCCGCAGTTCCGTAGCGGAGCAATGATTGAGTCCAGCTCACCGATGTGCCATCCAGGTTTTCGATGCGCACCCGCCAAACCTGCATGCCCAGTGTCTGGCCGGCGCGAGTCCAGAAATAAGCAAAAAACAGATACAGCACAAGGAACAGGACAAAGGTCAGCCCGGGATCACCGGATAACTGGCCGGCTTCGGCCATTTGTTCGTAGGTGTCCCAGCCTGTTAGCCAGCCGGCGATCATGGTGTAGACCCAAGTGGCGACCAGCAACACGGCAATGCTGATCAAGCCGTCGTAGATGATGGCCAATGCCCGCTTTAATGCTGTGGCTGGCGGTAATAGTTCCTCGGCGTCGTGGAAGCGGCGGGGCATGGGTTCTCCTATGAGGTTTCACGTTTTTCATGTTCTCGGCGTGTGCTAGAGTAGCGGATTTGCACACGCATGTAAGTATTCGTATTCAATCGCGGACCTGCCGGCTTCTCGGCGGGTTTCTGGAAAGGTATCAAAGGGCTATGAAAACCGCAGAGTTGCGACAGACGTTCCTCGATTATTTCAAACAGCACGGTCACGCTATTGTTCCAAGCAGTTCGCTGGTGCCAGCGGACGATCCAACCTTGCTGTTTACCAACGCGGGCATGAACCAGTTCAAGGATACCTTCCTTGGTCGGGAAGAGCGCGATTACACTCGGGCAACTTCAACCCAGAAGTGTGTGCGCGCTGGCGGCAAGCATAACGACCTAGAAAACGTGGGATATACCGCGCGTCACCACACCTTCTTCGAAATGCTGGGCAACTTCAGCTTTGGTGATTATTTCAAGCGTGAAGCCATCAATTTTGCCTGGACCTTCCTGACCGGAGACAAGTGGCTGAACCTGCCGACCGAAAAGCTGTGGGTGACCGTTTACGCGGATGACGATGAAGCTTTCGATATCTGGAATAAAGAAGTAGGCGTGCCTGCTGACCGCATCGTGCGCATTGGTGATAACAAAGGCGCCCGCTACGCCTCCGATAACTTCTGGCAGATGGGTGATACCGGTCCATGTGGCCCATGCACCGAGATTTTTTATGATCACGGCCCGGATGTGGCTGGTGGCCCTCCCGGTAGCCCGGAAGAAGACGGTGACCGTTACATCGAGATCTGGAACGTGGTTTTCATGCAGTACAACCGTACTGCCGATGGAGAAATGCTGAACCTGCCCAAACCTTCGGTCGATACCGGGATGGGTCTTGAGCGTATCGCTGCGGTGTTGCAGGGCGTACACAGTAACTATGAAATCGATCTGTTCCAGGATCTGTTGAAGGCCGCATCCGACGTGCTCGGCGGCGCTGAAACCACCGAAGCATCACTTCGTGTGGTTGCAGACCATATCCGTTCCTGTTCGTTCCTGATTGCAGACGGTGTGATGCCCTCGAACGAAGGTCGTGGCTTTGTACTGCGCCGGATTATCCGTCGTGCCGCGCGCCACGGTAACAAGTTGGGTGCCAACGGGCCTTTCTTCCATAAACTGGCCAAGCCTCTGGCGGATCTGATGGGCGATGCCTTCCCGCAATTGGTCAGCAGTTTGAAGCAGATCGAGAAGGTGCTGCTGCAAGAGGAAGAGCAGTTCGCTAAAACGCTCGACAAAGGTCTGCGTTTGCTCGAGCAAGACATTGCCGAGCTTAAAGGTAACGAGATTCCTGGTGAAACCGTGTTCACGCTTTATGACACCTACGGTTTCCCGGTAGACCTCACCAACGACATCGCTCGTGAGCGTGGTCTGACTCTGGACTACGCCGGTTATGAAAAAGCGATGGAAGCTCAGCGTGAACGGGCGAGGGCGGCCAGCAAATTCGGAATTGATTACAACGCCGAAGGCCTCAGCATTGAGGGTGAAACCGAGTTTACCGGTTACGATCACATCGATGGTAAAGAGCGCGTACGCGTGGTGCTGGTTGATGGCGAAGAGCGTAAGGCGGTTGCTGGTGATGATTGTGTCGTTGTCCTTGAGCGCACACCGTTTTATGCAGAGTCTGGTGGCCAGGTGGGTGATACCGGGCTGTTGACCTGGAATGGCGGCCGTTTCGAGGTGGCAGACACGCGTAAAGATGGCGACAACCACCTGCACATCGGCAAGCTGGTTGAGGGTGAGTTGAGCGCGGGACAAGAAGTGGATGCCCGCATTGATCATGACCGCCGCGAGCGCACAAAGCGCAATCACTCTGCCACCCACCTGCTGCATGCTGCACTGCGCAAAGTGCTGGGCGAACACGTCAATCAGAAGGGTTCATTGGTTGATCCGGATAAGCTGCGCTTCGACTTTTCTCATTTTGAAGCGGTTACCCCAGAGCAGTTGAAAGAAATCGAGCGCCAGGTGAATGAGCAGGTGCTTCAGAATACGCCGGTTGAAATTGACGTTACCGACATGGAAACCGCTCAGGAAAAGGGCGCCATGGCATTGTTTGGTGAAAAGTACGGTGATGTGGTCCGGGTGCTGAGCATGGGGTCTGACCGATATTCCGTGGAACTTTGTGGCGGAACGCACGTGTCACGTACTGGGGATATCGGCATGATGCGTATTACCTCCGAAAGCGGCATTTCTTCGGGAGTTCGTCGTATTGAAGCAGTCACCGGTTTTGGTGCGCTGGAGTGGGTGGATGAAACCGACAGCACCCTGCGGGAAACGGCCAAGCTGGTGAAGGCAACCCGCGAAACCGTGGTCGATAAAGTGCAGCAAACACTGGACCGTAACCGCCAGCTGGAGAAAGAAATCGCCGCGATGAAAGCGAAACTGGCCAGCTCTGCCGGTAGTGATTTAGCAACGTCTGCTGTACAGGTTGGTGACCTGAAAGTAGTCGCCGCGCAGATGGAAGGGACTGATCGTAAATCATTGATGGAAACCGCGGACCAGCTCAAGAATAAATTGTGCGAGGGCGTGGTTGTGCTGGCCACTGTTGAAGGCGGAAAGGTTGTATTGGTTGCAGGTGTAACCAAGTCCGCTACCGGCAAGATCAAGGCCGGTGATCTAATGAAGCATTTGTGCGCGCAGGTTGACGGAAAAGGCGGTGGTCGTCCGGACATGGCGCAGGGAGGAGGAAACGACGCGTCGAAGCTGGCCGATGCTCTGGCGAGTGTGCCTGCCTGGGTTGAAGGAAATATCCAGTAAGATGCTGTTTTCTTAGGCGGGCGCAGGTTTATAATTCGCCCGCTTAATACGATGGCGGAGCCTGTTGGCTCCGCTTTGGGTCCCCGGTTCGGAGTTTGGCAAAACATGGCTCTGTTGGTTCAAAAGTTTGGAGGTACATCCGTCGGCACAACCGAGCGGATTGAGGCGGTGGCCGATAAGGTTTGTCGGTTCCGTAAAGAAGGGCACGATGTGGTGGTTGTGGTTTCAGCCATGAGCGGCGAAACCAATCGCCTGATTGCGCTAGCCGGCGAAATTATGGAAGAGCCGACGCCGAGGGAAATGGACGTGCTGGTGTCCACTGGTGAGCAGGTCACCATTGCCCTGTTGTCCATGGCGCTTCAAAAGCGTGGTTGCGACGCTCGTTCGTATACGGGCGGTCAGGTTCGCATTTTGACGGACACCAGCCACAATAAAGCTCGCATCAAAGATATTGATGCCCATCGCATGCAGGCAGATCTCGATGCAGGTCGCGTGATCGTTGTGGCGGGATTCCAGGGTGTGGACGAGCATGGAAATATCACGACACTGGGGCGTGGTGGCTCCGATACAACCGCTGTTGCTTTGGCGGCCGCGTTGAAGGCGGATGAGTGTCAGATCTACACCGATGTAGACGGTGTTTATACAACCGATCCGCGTGTTGTAGACAGCGCGCGCCGATTGGATCGTATTACATTTGAAGAAATGCTCGAAATGGCGAGTCTGGGTTCGAAGGTTCTTCAGATCCGCGCCGTTGAGTTTGCAGGTAAATACAATGTTCCGTTAAGGGTGCTTTCCAGCTTCGAAGAAGGCGAAGGAACCCTGATCACTTTTGAGGATGATACCGCCATGGAACAACCGGTTGTTTCCGGCATTGCTTTTAATCGTGATGAAGCCAAGCTGACTATCTCCGGCGTGCCGGATACCCCGGGCAGTGCATTGGGGATTCTGAAGCCCATCAGCGATGCCAACATTGAAGTGGACATGATTGTTCAGAACGTGGGTCAGGATAACAAGACTGCCTTCACGTTCACGGTGAATCGCCCCGATCTGAAGCGCGCTCAAGATATTCTGCGCCAGATTTCAGATGACATAGGTGCTGGTGAAGTTGTTGGCGACAGCAAAATTGCCAAGGTCAGCATTGTTGGTGTAGGTATGCGTTCCCATGCGGGCGTTGCCACTCAAATGTTCGAAGCGCTGTCGAAAGAAGGGATTAATATTCAGATGATCTCCACATCCGAAATCAAAGTTTCGGTGGTGATCGATGAAAAGTACCTTGAGCTGGCCGTTCGTGCGCTCCATAGCACGTTCGGGTTAGAAAATGCCGAGGTAGACGAAAACGCTTGAAGCGGGATGCTGGAGAGCGGAAATGGGGATCATTGGTTATTTCTATCAGGAACTATGTTGGCATAAGTGTTATTGCGTCTATAGTTTGATAGGTGATCCTTTTATAAAAGCAATAAGTAAAAAGTAGTGACAGTCGGAACAGGTAGCTTTGCAATAGGGAGTATGGAACATGCTTATTTTAACTCGCCGTGTTGGCGAAACTCTGATGATCGGTGATGAGGTAACCGTCACCGTTCTGGGGGTTAAGGGGAATCAGGTTCGTATTGGGGTGAATGCTCCGAAAGACGTAGCGGTTCACCGTGAAGAGATCTATCAGCGTATTCAGTCCGAAAAAGGCTCTGACGAGCCAGAACCGGGCAATAGTTGATCAGAAAAAAGCCGTTCAGGGGTCACTTGAGCGGCTTTTTTAATTTTAGGGCAAATTGATTAGAAAAATATCGTGTCAACCCTATGAAAACAGAAAAGTTGTGGTAGTATACGCACCGTTCTCAAGGAGAGGTGGGTGAGTGGCTGAAACCAGTTCCCTGCTAAGGAACCGTACGAGAAATCGTACCGAGGGTTCGAATCCCTCCCTCTCCGCCATTTTCTTTCGGGAGAGTGAGAACAGGTTGAAGTTGCTTTCAACCACATGCGATGAGATGTGCGGCTGTAGCTCAGCTGGATAGAGTACCTGGCTACGAACCAGGCGGTCGGAGGTTCGAATCCTCCCAGCCGCGCCATATTAAGTTGTTGAGAAACAACTCAAAAGCCCAGCCCAAGTGCTGGGCTTTTTTGTGCCTGAAATTTATTGATTGCCTCAGGGGCGTTAGTTGCCAATGAACACGTCTGTTATATAATGCGGGCCATGAATAATCCCACCAGCAATCGTCGCGGACGCAAAACAACTCAACGCCAGTTGGCCGATGGCGAGTACACCATCGATGATCTCGCGCGCCGTTGCAGTACCACCGTGCGTAATATCAGAGCTTACCAAGACCGGGGTATTCTCGAGCCTCCGGAAAAGCGTGGGCGGTTGGGTGTGTATTTCGATTCGCATGCCGCTCGGCTCGATATTATCAATAACCTGCTAGATCGCGGGTATTCCATTGATAATATTCGTGAGTTGCTCGCTGCATGGACCGACGGACGGAATCTGGAGGACATTCTGGGGCTGGAGAAAGCGATCACGCTTGCTTTCTCATCTGAAGCGCCTCGTGAGTATAGTCTTGCAGATCTGGTCAAGATGTTCGGCCTCAATAGTCGTAGCAAGAGCATGATTGATGAGGCGGTAAAGCTGGGCCTGATAGAGCGCAAGGGTACGAAGTTTGTGGCAGCAAGCCCTAGGCTCATTGAGTCCGGTGCTCAGCTGATAAAGCTGGGAATGCCCTTTGAAGAAATCCTCGATCTCTTGCGCCTCTTGCGGGGGAATGTACAGCGTGCCGCGGACGGTCTGGTTAAGATTGCGGTGGCCCGTTTCGACGAATTCGGAGATGAGCTGCCGCCGTCAGAGACCATCCGTGAGCTTTCACAGCTGATTTGGCAGCTTCGTCCGCTCGCTCATCAAACAATCCGCGCTGAAGCTGAGCTTGCTCTAAATCGCTCCTTGCGTAACTTCCTGGGCGATCGCCTCTCTGCTGTTATAGAGAATTTACAGGACGAGCGATAAAGAATCTGGCTCTCTAATCAGCGATTGTTGCCAAGATTAATCTCCTTTTTTCACGCCTGTCCAGGCTTCGCCGGACTCAATGAAATCAACGAAGCGAGCAATGCGATTCGCGACAACTTCAGGGTGGCTAACCTGTATCCAGTGGCCGGCATCGATGTCTTCGCGCCAAAGTCGCGGGGCCCATTGGAGCAAGTTGTCGAATAGCGTTGGGGTGACAAAGCTATCCCCTTTGGGCACGAGAAGTTGTACAGGGAGCTGAGTGTTTTTTTCTTGTGGCGAGAGAATTCTCGGGATTACGTTCGCGCGATAGAGACGAACACCTGTAGCGCCATTTTTTTTCTGGCTGGCAGATGGCGAGCAATCTTCGATGCCCTCAAGGTGTTGCAGCACGTGGGGCCAAAGTTTGTCCAGTCCCGATTTCCATAACGCAGGTGCCACGATCGGGAGGTGAAATGCAGCGATATACCATGAGTGGGCTGCTTGTTTGGCTATATCTTTAATATCTGCCGGTTTTGCGCTTTTCAGGTTCTGTTTAAACCAAAAGCCGACATGATCCAGGCTAGGCCCGGAGATGGAGGTGTATGACTTGATGCGCTCTTGAAAGTCGGGGTTGGTGACAAATTCCCAGCTTTGTATTGAGCCCCAGTCATGGCCGACAAGGTGCACCGGTTTTTCGGGGCTAACTGCGTCGAGAACGGCACGAAAATCAGTCGTCAGATGCTCTAGAGCATAGTCTTTGGTGCGATGCGGGGCGTCGGATTTCCCGGCGCCACGAACGTCGTACGCAACGACATGAAAGCGCGTTGCAAGCTCCGTTATTGTGGTGTCCCAAATATGGCTGCAGTCGGGGTACCCGTGCACAAGCACGATGGTCGTATCGTCATTTTTGTTCCACTCACGTACATGGAGTCGAAGCCCTTCATTCTTGATGAATTGGCTGTTTTCGGTCATGCGTATAGCTCTTTTGTTATTGGGACATTACCCAATGTAATAATAACAGGTGAGTTGGTCAATTTGACTGGAGCAGATGTGTATTTATCTGGGGGGAGAAAATCGTGTGCAAAAAAAAAGCCCCGCATGGAGCGGGGCTGGGGAGTGTCACCACATTAGATCATCGGGTATTTCGTAGCCGGCATAGGGGTCGTCCTCTCCCTGATCTTCTGCCTTCCGGTCGTGCAGAACCACCACCGCCGTTTCGTCCCGCTCCATGATTTTGCGAGCAACACCCTCGGCGACCAGTTCGTACTCGCCGTTAACAAAAACGACTGCCAGCCGGCCTCGCGATAGTTGGTCTACCATTTGGTCATCAACGAAAATCTTTTTGATTTTTTTCTCGTGCACGAACTGGTAGGACGTTTCGCCCCGGCTGCGTTCGAGTTTGTTGGTTTGCACCAGTTGGCGAATCTGGGCTTGGATAGCTTTCTTGTCGGCCTCTTTCTTTCGCTCAAGGTTCAGCTGCCGGTCTCGTTCGGCCTGCTCCTCGCGAGCCTTGCGGGCCCTTTCTTCCACTTCGTTAACTTGAGTGGCACCTTTTGGCTGCTGTTTACGTTGTTTGCGCTTTTCAGAGCGAATGGTGCGGGCTTTCTTTTCATCCGCGAGCCCGGCTTTTAGTAATTGGTCCTGCAAAGACGCCATCAGTGACTCCGTAGATTCGTGATAAACTTAACCAAATTATCTCTAGTATACGCCGTCAGAGCGCACTCAATCACCCACGATTACTCACCCCACGGATTTTTCTATGTCTTCTTTTAAAGAGCTTGGCCTTTCTACGACCATGCTGGCTAACCTTGAGCAGCTGGGTTTCAAGCGGCCTACCGGTATTCAGGTAAAAGCTTTGCCGCCGGCTTTGGCTGGCAAAGATGTCATTGCCATGGCTCAAACTGGGAGCGGCAAAACGGCTGCGTTCGGAATACCATTGATCGAAAAACTCAAGCCGAAGCGCTTTGCGGTTCAGGCGTTGGTGCTTTGTCCCACCCGTGAGCTGGCCGATCAGGTCGCTAAAGCGTTGCGAGAGCTGGCGCGCGCCAAAGAGAACGTAAAGGTGTTGACGTTGTGCGGTGGTGTTCCCATTGGGCCTCAGATTGGCTCGCTCAGTCATGGTGCTCACATCATTGTGGGGACACCAGGCCGGATCGATGATCATCTGCGTAAAGGTACTTTGTCGTTGGAGTATTTGAACACGCTGGTGCTCGATGAAGCGGATCGTATGCTCGATATGGGGTTTGAGGATGTGGTGGCAGGCATTTTTGCGCAAACACCTTCATCCCGGCAGACATTGTTGTTTTCTGCTACCTGGCCCGTGCCTATCCGGACCCTGAGTGAGCGTTTTCAGGTAGACCCGGAAGATGTTCGAATCGAAGTGAACGATACAACAGCGACAATAGAAGAGCAGTTCTATGAAATTTCCCCCGGTCAGGAAGTGGAGGCTGTTGTTGGATTGCTGTCGCGCTTCCAGCCGACGGCTAGTTTGGTTTTTTGCACAACCAAACGTGATTGCGATGACCTCGCGGCCGCTCTAAGACAGAGAGGCTTCGCTGCGTCGGCCTTGCACGGTGATCTGGAGCAGCGGGAGCGCGACAGCACCTTGGTGCAGTTTGCGAATCAGAGTTGCACGGTTTTGGTGGCAACCGATGTGGCAGCTCGTGGTTTGGATATTAAAGGCCTGCCACTGGTTATCAATGCTGAGCCCGCCCGGGATCCTGAAGTCTATACGCACCGGATTGGTCGTACTGGACGCGCCGGTGAGCAGGGGCATGCAGTGACCCTGTGTACCCCGAAGCAGGGGCATAAAATTTCTCGACTGGAAAGTGCTCGCGGTATGAAAGCTGAATGGGGTGATACCGATCAGCTGCTGGCAGAGCCTGTATCGCCTGTTGCCCCACCGATGAAGACGCTGTGCCTGGCTGGAGGGCGCAAAGAGAAGGTTCGCCGTGGTGACGTGCTGGGTGCTCTGACGGGCGAGGCCGGTATACCGGGTTCGGCAGTCGGCAAGATCGATCTGTTTGATTTTCAGTGTTATGTGGCAGTTGATGTTGCTTGGGCGGGCAAAGCGCTTTCTCGGCTAGAGCAAGGGAAAGTAAAGGGTCGGAAAATTCGTGTGCGTTATGTCTGAATAGGCTGGTTCTTCCGGGTGTTTAGAACACTTTGTACAAGTGCGCGCTCGGGAAATCCCTATAGAAAAACCTCCTTTTTGTTGCTCCAGAACAATGAAACCGGTAAATTACGCAGGATTTTGCCTCCCGTTTTGATTTTGCCAGCTATTAGACTTTTGTCTGGGAGAGGGTGATAGAGACGGGGAAATCACAAACCAATACAGGTAGCTGTTCACTATGAATGAGCTGATGTCACACGCCGTAGATTTGATGATCGCCGGTATGGGCTTTGTGTTCGCGTTTCTGGTTATTCTGGTATTCGCAACAGGCCTGATGTCGAAAATCATTCTGCGGCTTGCTCCGCCAGAGCCGGCAACCCCGGCCAGAACGCCACGTGCCAAGCCGAAGGCGCCAACGTCGGTTGACCCTGACACCGCCGAGGCCATTAAGAAGGCGATTGCACAACACCGGTCACGCCACAAGAAGTGACCCGGGAACGGATTAGAACCTTTTAACAGAAGGCTGACACGATGACTGACACGAAAAAACCGCTGGGGATTACGGACGTAATTCTACGTGACGCCCACCAATCCCTGCTTGCCACCCGCATGCGTCTTGACGACATGCTGCCAATTGCCGAGAAACTCGACCAAGTGGGTTTCTGGTCTCTGGAATCTTGGGGTGGTGCTACCTTTGACTCCTGCATTCGTTACCTGGGTGAAGACCCATGGGAGCGTATCCGCGAACTGAAGAAAGTAATGCCTAACACGCCACAGCAAATGTTGCTGCGTGGCCAGAACCTGCTGGGCTACCGTCACTACGCGGATGATGTGGTAGAGCGTTTTGTAGATCGTGCTGCCGAAAACGGCGTTGATGTGTTCCGTATCTTCGATGCGATGAACGATCCTCGCAACCTGGCAACTGCAATCAAAGCAGTTCGCAAAACAGGTAAACATGCACAGGGCACCATTTCTTACACCACCAGCCCGGTGCACACCATTGATATGTGGGTTGAGTTGGCGAAAGAAGTCGCCGACATGGGCGCAGACTCCATCGCCATCAAAGACATGGCCGGTATCCTGAAGCCTTACGTTGCTTACGATCTGGTTAGTCGTCTGAAGAAAGAATTGGATATTCCGATTCACATGCAGTGCCACGCCACCACTGGTATGTCTACGGCGACGGCCATCAAAGCGGCCGAAGCGGGTATCGACAACGTTGATACCGCGATCTCTTCCATGAGTATGACTTACGGTCACTCGCCCACGGAAGCGGTGGTTGCGATTCTGGAAGGCACCGATCGTGATACCGGTCTGGACCTGAATCTGCTTGAAGAAATTGCCTCTTACTTCCGTGAAGTGCGCAAAAAGTACGCGAAGTTTGAAGGCAGCCTGCGTGGCACCGACTCACGTATCCTGATTGCTCAGGTGCCCGGCGGCATGTTGACCAACATGGAAAACCAGCTGCGTGAACAAAACGCGACTGACAAGTTCGACGAAGTTCTTGCCGAAATCCCGAAAGTTCGCGAAGACCTGGGTTACATCCCGCTGGTAACACCGACATCCCAGATTGTTGGTACTCAGGCGGTTCTGAACGTACTGACCGGTGAGCGCTACAAGTCTATCTCCAAAGAAACCTCTGCAATCCTCAAAGGCGAGTACGGTGCGGCACCAGCTCCGTTCAACAAAGAGCTGCAGGCGCGCGTTCTGGATGGAGCCGAGGCGATTACCTGCCGTCCGGCAGACAACATTGAGCCAGAAATGGACAAGTTGACTGCAGAGCTCAAAGGCCTGGCTGACGAGAAAGGCATCAAGCTGGCAGAGCAGGAAGTGGACGACGTTCTGACTTACGCGTTGTTCCCGCAGATTGGTCTGAAGTTCCTCGAGAACCGTGGTAATCCGGACGCCTTCGAGCCAGTCCCAAGTGCTGACGACGTTGCTCCGGCGAAGAAAGCTTCCGGTCCTGAGAACTACACCGTTGAAGTGAACGGCCAGAAGTACGTTGTTGCGGTTACTGAAGGCGGTGAAATCAGCCAGATTGAAGGCCAGGGCGGTTCCAGTACTGCTCCTGCGGCTGCTGCTCCAGTGCCTGCCGGTGGCGGTGAGCCTGTTGGCGCGCCATTGAGCGGTAACATCTGGAAGGTTCTGGTTTCTCCGGGAGACACGGTTGAAGAAGGTGATGTGCTGATCATTCTCGAAGCCATGAAAATGGAAACCGAGATTCGCGCACCCAAGGCCGGAACCATCGGTGAAGTCTTCATCAAAGTCGGTGACGCCGTCTCTGTTGATGATGAAATGCTGACAATCGCATAAGGGCCAGCATTCCATGGATAAGATAATGACACTCTGGACAGGCAGTGGTCTGTTTAACATAGAGTTTGGTCAGGTGGTGATGATCGCCATCGGCCTGGTGCTGCTGTTCCTTGCAATTCGCAAGGGCTTTGAGCCACTGCTGCTGGTGCCAATCGGCTTCGGTGGTATTCTGGCGAACATCCCGGAGGCAGGGCTGGCCCTGACTGCGGCGGAGAATGCGATTCACTTCGCACTGAAGAGCGACGCTACCCAGATTCTGGCCGCGCTGGCTGTGCCCCTGGATGTTGCATACCAGGCTGGACAGGCGGTTACACCAGAACTGAAGGAAGCTTTCAAAGTCGCGGTGAAAGAAGCCAGCTATTCTGAAATGGCGATGGCGAACTCCCTTGCTCAAGACTTCGGTTACGGCAACGGTATGTTGTATAACTTCTACTCAGTTGTTATCGGCAGCACCATTGGGCCCCTTCTGATCTTCATGGGCGTTGGCGCGATGACCGATTTCGGTCCTCTGCTTGCAAACCCGAAGACCATGCTGCTGGGCGCAGCCGCTCAGTTTGGCATCTTCGGTACCGTCATTGGTGCCGCGCTGCTGGACTGGACTGGCGTTCTGGAATTCAACATTCTTGAAGCGGCTGCCATCGGTATCATCGGTGGCGCAGACGGTCCTACGTCGATCTATGTGGCCAGCGTATTGGCTCCGCATCTTCTGGGTGCTATTGCCGTATCTGCTTACGCTTACATGGCGATGGTTCCGATGATTCAGCCGCCAATCATGAAGGCACTGACCAACGAGAAAGAGCGGGCAATCAAAATGAGCCAGCTGCGTCCGGTCAGCAAGAAGGAAAAGATTGTTTTCCCGCTGGTTGTCCTGATCGCTGTGGTTCTGTTCCTGCCAGATGCAGCGCCGCTGCTGGGTATGTTCTGCTTCGGTAACCTGATGCGTGAATGTGGCGTAGTAGAGCGTTTGAGCGATACGGCCCAGAACGCACTGATCAACATCGTAACCATCTTCCTGGGCTTGTCTGTTGGTTCCAAGCTGATGGCTGACAAGTTCCTGGATGCTCAGACTCTGGGTATTCTGGGCTTGGGTGTTGTCGCGTTTGGTGTGGGCACAGCCTCAGGTGTTCTGATGGCGAAGCTGATGAACAAAGTCAGCAAAGACCCCATCAACCCGCTGATCGGTTCTGCCGGTGTATCTGCGGTGCCAATGGCGGCGCGGGTATCCAACAAGGTTGGTCTCGAGGCTAATCCGCAGAACTTCTTGCTGATGCACGCTATGGGCCCGAACGTGGCTGGTGTAATCGGCTCTGCGGTTGCGGCAGGTGTGATGATCAAGCTGTTGAGCTGATCGTTGCTATCTAGCTGTAGTGAGAAAAACCCCGCTTCGGCGGGGTTTTTTGTGGTCAGTGAAAATCTCGTGAACTGACCGGTAACGTATTTATCAGGTGGCTCAAGTCTGAAAGTTTTCCTGCCATTACGTGCACGATGTCGCCCTCTTTTTCGATCACCCCCTTTACGTGTAGCAGCCGCGCCGTAAGAAGCGGCTTGCGTTGCTGGCGGGCGGTTGCCAACCAAACAACCACGTTTACGTTGCCCGTTTCATCTTCAAGAGTGACAAAGGTAACGCCAGCCGCAGATCCTGGCCTCTGCCGACCCGTAACCAGGCCGGCCACTTGCACGGGGATGCCGGGGCGGGTGGTTCTCAGTTGTTCGGCGGTTAGGCAGTGTTGAAGATGGCCTTGCTCTCGGAGCAGCGCCAGTGGATGTCGTTGCAGAGTCAGGCCTTGGCTGCGGTAGTCTGCCAGTACGTTTTGGCCCTCGGTAGGCTGAGGTAACTGTTTGCAAGGCTCGGACTGGTAATCCGTTTCGGTTTCTTGGGCAAACAACGCGGAAGGTTCTTCGTAGTCCAACAGCTGCCAATAGGCTTGATGGCGGTCTGCGGTAAAACCGGCCATGGCATTGGCGCCCGCGAGTAACTCCATGTCACGCTGGTTGAGGCTGGCGCCGGTGCGCAGTTCGCTGGCGGAGCGATAGCCTTGCCTTGGACGATTTTCGTAGATGCGCTGGCCGCCATGCCTTGATAGGCCCTGAACAATTCGCAACCCCAAGCGCAGCTGGTGGGTTGGTCCCTCCAGTGTGTGCTCCCATTGACTGAAGTTTACGTCTGGCGGCAGCACGGTTACGTCATGCCGGCGGGCGTCTTGTACCAGTTGGCTTGGCGAATAGAATCCCATAGGCTGACTGTTGAGCAAGGCGCAGTAAAATGCCGCCGGATGATGGCGCTTGATCCAAGCGGATACATACACCAGAAGAGCAAAACTGGCAGCGTGAGATTCTGGGAAACCGTAACCGCCAAACCCGCATATTTGCTGATATAAGCGCTCGGCGAAGTCCTGGTTATGACCCCGTTCCAGCATGCCGCTGATCAGTTTGTCCCGGAACGGAGTGAGGTCGCCGTGTGATTTCCAAGCCGCCATGGCGCGGCGGAGTTTGTCGGCTTCACCAGCACTAAAGCCGGCGGCCACCATGGCGAGTTTGATCACCTGCTCCTGGAAGATGGGCACACCTAAAGTTCGCTCCAGTACCTGTCGAATGGCATCGTTGGGGAACTCGACCGGCTCCAGTCCGTGTTTCCGGCGAAGGTAGGGGTGCACCATGTCGCCCTGAATCGGACCCGGGCGCACAATGGCCACTTCAATGACCAGGTCGTAGTAGGTCTCGGGCTTTAGCCGGGGCAGCATGTTGATCTGAGCACGAGACTCCACCTGAAACACGCCAATGCTGTCGCCTTTTTGCAGCATGGCGTAGGTGTCGGGGTCTTCTTGAGGGATATCCTGAATGGTAAAGGGTGTACCTTTTTCTGTGCTGATCAGTTCCAGGGCCTTTCGGATGGCGGTCAGCATACCAAGGGCGAGAACATCCACCTTCATCAAACCGAGGCTTTCCAGGTCGTCCTTATCCCACTGGATAACGGTGCGGTCTTGCATGGCGGCATTTTCAACCGGCACCAGTTCCGAGAGTGGGCCGGCGCTGATGACGAAGCCGCCAACGTGTTGGGACAAATGTCGGGGGAAACCCAGCAAGGTGTTCACCAGTGTGAAAAACTGGTTGGCCATTTGCGGATTCTGAGTCAGCCCTTTGTCGAGAATCTGTTGGTGCCAGTTGGTGGATTTGTCGCGCCAGTCGATGCCATCCAGCAGTTTCTCGACTAAAGCAGCATCGAAGCCCAGTGCTTTACCAACATCCCGAATGGCACTGCGGGGCCGGTACCGGATCACCGTTGCGGCTAGCGCAGCTCGCTCGCGGCCGTAACGTTGGTAGATATACTGGATGACCTCTTCACGCCGTTGGTGCTCGAAATCCACATCGATATCGGGCGGCTCGTTCCTATCCTTCGAGATAAAGCGTTCAAACAGCAGTTCGACTTTGGTGGGGTTTACTTCCGTAATACCCAGGCAGTAACAGACTGCCGAGTTAGCGGCCGAGCCTCGCCCCTGGCACAAGATGCCTTGGCTTCGGGCAAACGCGACTATGTCGTGAATGGTCAGAAAGTAGTGCTCATATTTCATCTCCGAAATCAGCCCCAGCTCTTTGCGAATCAACGCCTGAACTTTCAATGGCGTGCCGCTGGGATATCGACGGCGTTCGCCTTCTTGTGTCAGGCGCTTCAATAGGCCGGCCGGTGTTTCACCAGATGGCACTAGATCGGGCGGGTATTCGTAACGGAGGCTGCCGGGTTCGAACTGACAGGCGTTGGCGATCTGGATGGTTTCGCGTATCCAGCTTTCCGGAAAGAGTTTTTGCAGCACAGAAAGAGGGCGAAGGTATCGCTCTCCATTCTGAAACAGGCAGTGCCCGGCGTTTTCCAGGGTTTTGTGATTGCGCAGGGCCGTGAGAACGTCTTGTAATGGCTGCCGGTCCCGGCTGTGCATGTGCACTTCGCCGGTGGCGACCACCGGAATGCGTAAATGGTCGGCCAATTCGCGAATCCGGGCCAGTTGCAGTTCCTCTCCGACCTCCAGAGAACGGCTGGCGGCAACCCGCAATCGCTGCTCAAATAGCCGCAACAGCCATTCACCGCAAGCGATGGTTTGAGGGAGTGTGGCGTGCTCCGTTGAGGGAGGTAACCATAAGCAAAAACAGCGGTCCAGTTCGTGGGTTTCGATATCCCGTGCGAAAAGCTGATAGCGGCCTTTTTCGGCACGGCGCCGGCCGGTAGTGATCAGCTTGCACAGCTGAGCATAACCCTGCCGGTCTTTCGCCAACAGGATGAATCGAGGGGCAATGGAGCTGCTGGGAGCATCATTCAATTCGAACCAACTGCCGGTAATCAGCTTCACGGGGCTGTCTTTCAATGCGGCCCAAGCTCTGGGGATGCCGGCTACTGAACACGCATCGGTGATTGCGAT
Source organism: Marinobacter litoralis (assembly GCF_016427555.1). Classification (GTDB taxonomy): domain Bacteria; phylum Pseudomonadota; class Gammaproteobacteria; order Pseudomonadales; family Oleiphilaceae; genus Marinobacter; species Marinobacter litoralis_A. The sequence goes on along the minus strand of NZ_JAELVS010000003.1, from coordinate 331,327 downwards.
GGCGTTATAGCCTAGTTCCAATGCCCGTTCGGCTAGCTCGTGGGGGTGCGAAGCGCCGGTCAGAAAGGTGAAATTGCTGAAGCAGAAAAGTTCTGCATAACCCGTCGCCATTAGCCAAACCACCCGTGGATGAACCACCCATCCTGATGATCACGGAATACCCACGCCAGCTCACCACCCGGTAGCTGGGCGATGTAATAATCCCGGTGAACCCGCTGGCCATCCCACCAACCACTGCTTATGCGCTCCGGGCCGGATAGCCAATGTGTGGGCGTTTGGTCCAGAGACTGAGGGCCTTTAAGCAACCATAATGGGCGGTGGGGGAGTGGGGCTGGCTCCGTTTCAGGCTGTTTTGTGGGTTTGCGCACTGCATTAGCGGACCAGGCGCATTCTGGCCGATGGTCTTCGGACGGTGCCAGTTGTTTCAGTGCCTGATCCCCCAGTCGGGCCTGAAGCCGGCTGATCAGGGTGTGCCAGGCTTCGTTCAGATCCTGTGATTCGCCCAGCAAATCCTGCCCGGTTGGCGCCGCCCGGCCGGCAAACCGTTTGACGGTGAGCGTCAGCGCAGTGACCGGCGCACTCAAGGGCTGCTGGTCAAGCTTCAGGCGAATCAGCTTTAAAAACACCTCTGCACGATGCTCGGGCCCCGTGGTTCGGATGAGAAGTCGTGTCGATTCCTGGTGGCGGTGTTGCAGTGAGATCTGAAGGGTGTCGGTATCTTGCTGGCGCCAGCAGAGGTCTTCCTCCAGTTCTGACAGAATTCGCTGCAATGAAAATAAGAGTCCTTGAGTATGCTCCACCTCCTGAATGAAATCCGCCCGATGTCGGAATGTATGAGGTGGCTGCCAAGGTGTTTTCGGGTCTGCGCGGGTTCCCTGAATTTTCTGCACCGTGCTGAGTAGTTCGGGTGATAGCCTCCGAGCTAACTCAGGAGCGGGTAGGGCGAATACATCCGCGAGCGTGCTCAGCCCCAATCGTTGCAGGCGAGAGCAGGCCTTCTTATCGAAACCAGCGGCCTGCAGCGGCAGGTTGCCTAGTGCCGTCATGATGCGGCCTTTGTCATCAGTACATTCGCCTTTGCCCGTGAGCGCCAACAAGCGAGCGGTCTGTGGCGTGTGGCCGATGGCGATCCAGGCGGTGAGCTGGCGCTCGGTTAACGCTTGTTCCAGGGTTTGCCAGATGGCGGGGAGCCCACCATACAATTTTTGCAGACTACTGACTTCAGCCCAAAGACCATCGGGTGGCGCCAGGGTGATGTGTGCAGCGTAGTGATATAGCCAGCGCGCCTGGTCTTCAAGAAGCCAGACTTCCTGCTTCGGGTTGGCTTGCATAATGTGCAGGTCAGGCGCCAGGCCAAGTGCGGTTTTCAGGCGCATGCCTACCTCAACGCCTAATTCCTGAGCAGTGGCACAGGCTTGCGTAACGGCTTGTCCTGAGCCATCCACAATCACAAGAGCGCCCGTCGCATCTTGATTACGTTGGATGTGGTCCAGCAACAGGTGAGGGAAGTGCAGATATAACCAAAGCATAAGTTTACCGAACAGCCTCAGCCCAAGGCCCTTGAATCACGCGGGTGGAATCCTGGCTGGCAAGGTTGGCTCGGTGCCCGATGGCCAGAGAGCAGCGCTGGCCGGGCCAGCTGCCTCGGCGCTTTATGATGTTGATCTTGAGTTTCTGGTGCTCATCCGGAACAAGCTCCAGCCGTAATGCGGCCGGAGAATTTTGTTCAACATGGCGGCGGCTACGAAAAAGCACACACACATTACCGCCGGCTTCCGAGGCTAACTGCAACCGGCGAACATCGCGGCTGGCCAGCGTGCCCGGCCAGGCTAAAACCAACCCGGTAACCGGTGAACGAAGGCAGTTTTCGAGCGTCCACAAAAAGTCGTTCTGATCTTGAGTTGTGACCATTACCACATGATCCAGATTAACCCCCTCCCGGGCCAAAGCCGGCGCATAGGGCGTGTGCGGCGGGTTCAGCCAGAAGATGGTCTTACCTTCATTGGACACTCGCTGCATGAGTGGCAACACAAGATGCAGTTCGCCAATACCGCAGCTATCCAGCAAACATTCACTCAATGCGCCCTTAGGCCAGCCAAGCCCGCCGAGTTGATTGTCCAGGGACTGGTATCCTGTTGGTTCCGCAGGCTGGGTGGTCTTCTTATGCTGGTGGCCCTGCCAAACGCGGGCATCTTGAAGAAGGCTGCTCAGCAATTCGCTCATGGGGAAATTCTCTCAATACTGTTTATATATACAGTATTCTTAAGAGGGTAGAATTTCAACAAAGTGGTGCGATTGTTTTGTTCTAAAATGTTTTGTTGATAGCACTGAGAACTTCAGATTTGCCTCTGGTCAGCGTTTGACTATCTCAGGGGGCTGTGTTTATGCTCGAGTAAGCACGGTACGTCCTGATTCCTTGGAAAACCCTGACTCAATCAAAGGTTTCTTATAAATCGAACAGGAGTCCAATATGACCAGCCGCTTGATCAAGAAGATGCTCGATGATTGGGAGCTACGTTCAACCCATGTCAAAGAGCAGGTCAGTACCAAGGTTGTTCTGAATAAGACAGACCTGATTAAGGTTGAAGCACTTGCCGAGACTTATAAATTACCTGCCGGTGATTTGCTTGCTAACATAATCAGCACCGCGTTGCTGCAAATAGAAGAGCAAATGCCCTATGTGGCTGGCGATAAGGTGATTCGCGTTGAAGAGGGTAATCCCATTTACGAAGATGTGGGGCGCACACCCGACTATATGGCTGCAAAAGCCAAGCTGGAAACTAAGCAATAACAAACGTCTGTATAGGGCGTGAGGCACAACCCTTATTCATACTCAGCGGGGGCTGCCAGCAATGGTTTCTTGTCGCCATTTCTTTCGTTTCGTGCTGCCATTGGTCATCTGCTGGTTACTTCATTCAGCCCCGAGCTATGCTGGAGATCTGGAGTTGCAGAGTCTCAGTGTGCGTGCACGGGTTTCAGAGAAAACCTTGCTTGGAGAAGACGCACCGGAAGACTTTAAGGAATACGATGTGTCGGCAGTGTTCCCTTTACCCTGGCAAAGCTATTTCGCGTCAGGCTGGGGGGTAGGTAGCCGCTTGATGGCGAGCGGGGGACTTTTGCGGGGAGCGGGCAAAAATGCGCTTGTTGTGTCGCTCATTCCGGAATTGACGTTAGGCAGTGAGAACGGTCGTTTTGTCCTGGACCTGGGCGCAGGAGGTGCTTTGTTCAGCAGGTGGCGTTTTGGTACCCAGGATTTTGGTGGGCCTTTTCAGTTTGCCTTGACCTCGGGCGTCACTTTTCCGCTTTTTAGAAATCTGGGGCTGGGGTATCGCTTCCTGCATTATTCCGACGCCAGCGTTAATGGATCAGATACCACCGGGGCGGATTTCCACATGATCGAGCTTAGCTACCGATTTTGATCTTCATGTCTCTGGCTGGGCTTAGATGAATGTCCAGGCCAGCACCCGTGTAACCTTGTTTCCCTGTTTCATCTCTATCTCGCGAATATCAACCGCGCCGAGCTTGAGGATCCACTTTTTTGCGGGCTTAACGTTGTCGGCTTTGGAGACCAGACTGGTAAACCAGCGGCATTGGCTTGAATACGCTTGGCTTTCTTTGATGAGCTTTTTGAGAAACAGCTGCTCGCCTCCCTTGCACCAAAGCTCTGCACCCAGGCCCCCAAAGTTCAAGGTAGGGGATTTGCTTTGTCCTTTCTGCTCGCCGCGACTACGGGCAAGGTTCTTGAGTTTACGCTGGCTACCTTTGACTGCTTCATCGAGCGAGGCATGAAAAGGTGGGTTGCATACGCTTACGTCAAAGAACTCCCCAGGCTGAATAATCCCTTCGAAAATATGGTTTCTATCAGGCTGTCTACGCAACGTGAAACGGCTTTTGAGCGCGGGATTATTGGCGATGATCCTGGCAACGTTTTCCAGTGACTGAGGGTTGATGTCACTACCGACACACTGCCAATCGTATATTTGGCAGGCCAGTAGCGGGTAGATTCCGTTCGCCCCGGTTCCGATGTCGAGCATCCTGATGCTTGGGCTTTCTAATCCCGGCAAATCAGCCACGTGATGGATGTAGTCCGCTCTGCCCGGTATGGGAGGGCAGAGCGCTCCCTCTGGAATATCCCAGTTGGCAATGTTGTAGTATCGGTTTAATAGCGCGGCGTTGAGGGTTTTTACCGCCAACGGGTCTGCGAAGTCGATGGATAGGTTACCGTGAGCGTTCGGTTTTACATGAGCTTCTAGCGCCGGGTGCTTTTTTATCAGGGCCGGGAAATCGTAGCCTTGGTTGTGCAGGTTTCTCGGGTGCAGATTCTTGCGAACAGGTTTGCCTTGGTTTTTTCTTCGCTGAAGAGAGTTCACAGTAATCGGCCCGGGGCTTTGAATTTAAACGTAGACTGGGTCTGGCTTCGAGCCCCATTATAAGCCTAATGTATATGCTGGGCATATGAGCCAGTTCCGTCCGAAAGCACATCATCAGTAATTTACTGGATCGCAGCTTTACTCGTTAACTCTCAGAAAATGGGTTCGCCAGTTTCTTTGACGGCGTAGAACAGGCAGTCACTCTTTGCAATTATCGGGTTGGTGGTGATCATAAAGAGTTTGATGGCCTGGACGGGGTAAATTTTCCCGTTCTTTATCTTCAGGACTTTTTCCATATTCTCGGTCCGGTTATGGCCGATCGCGGTGAGCATACCCAAATCTTTCTGCCCAACCCATCCTAGGGGTTCATCCGGTGAAACAGTTCCGAAATTGCGCCGTTCGATGTCTGGCGGAAACGTAAGGTCGGCCTGACCGCTGGGCTCCATGCGATACTCTATGGTTGCGTCAGAGGCTAGCTCCACCCGAATGGGATTGCGCAGTACTGCGACGTTCCAATCCGCATTGTCCAGTGACAACACGTCTGGTTTCGAGGTGTAGCGCACGAGCCCCTCGTACGCGAGCTGGTGAGCCTGTTCATCCTGGGACCCTCCACACTCGATGGTAATCGTGGGAACCTCCTGTTCCGAATATTCCATCAGTGCTCCCAAGCGAAGGTCCGTCATGATGAGCCGATCGGTAAACAGTGATGCCAGGGCTTGATGAGCAGCATCATTCGTGATGGTTACCGCAAAGGCCGGCCCTGTGCCTGAAGTGTTGTGCACGTCTAGCAGGCACTCGGGTTGGGCCTTGTGAAGTTCGGCCAGAAGGGCCTCGGCAATCGCTCCCTCTATACCCTTAAAGGGTTTTTGGAAGCACCGGTTCAGATCTCGACCGTTAGGTAGCTGACGGTACGACAGTGTGGGCGGCCGCTTTGCGGGATAGACGCCTCCCAAAAGGAACAGCATGTTGACTCTAGGCGTGTGCTGCTCAAGCAGCCACCGGTGAAGCGCAAACAGACCCGAAGGCTCATTTCCGTGAAGCAGTGTGGCCATGGCACGGGTCCGAGAGCGGTCACGACCGGCAACATGAATAACTGTGGGCCGGTGTAATCGGTCCAGCCACTCTAGTGGAGAGCGCCCCAGCGTTCGGGGAGATGGGTCATTCAAATAATCAAGCAGGTTTGATTTGCTCATGGTGACAGGGACCATTCATGGACCGGCGTGTTTTTATTTTGGTTGGTCATGTAAAGCGACAGCATGCTTCGGAACGCCTCATCGGGGCTCAGGGTTTTTAGGAAGGAATCGGTAATGTGGCGCTGCCATTGGGCGCCCGTCATGGCATTTACAACTCGGCCTTCGATAATTCCCAGTAAGAGGGTGATTTCGGTCTCGTCTACCGCTGTTTTTTTCAATTCTTCCCGGGCGCGCGACAAGAGCTCACGGGCCACCGTTAACAGGGGGGAAGCCTGCAGCTGAACCTGATCTTTGTGCGGCCAAACGATGTCTGCGTCCAGGCCATATTTTGCGGCACGGTAGAAATTGTGCTCGGCGTAGTTGAACGGAAGGATCGACGTCAGATGATGAATGTCCTCGAGAACGGCTAGTGCAGCCCCAATCACGAACAACCCGTTTGCACACATGTCCACTGGTGTCGGGCCAGCGGGCATGAAGCGAAGCTCGATGCGCAGATGGCCACCCTCTGAGGGATCAAAGATGGCCCGGTTCCAAGGCCAGGTGGTGCCATGGTGCAGGCGCAGTTCGGCCAGTTTCGGCACCTCGCCTCGAGCCAGCACAGCCATAGGATCTTCCTCTGACATCAGGGGGATGATGGGGGGATACAGTGAGGCGGAAGCCGCAAATAATTCCCAGGCGCTGCGTGCCCAACCGCTGCCGAAATAGACCCTGGGTGGATGGCGCCAGGATTTAAAACTGGAGGAACGGCTATCAATGGATTGCTTGAACAGAGCAATGCGGGTCTCGTCCCAGAGGCCGTGGCCAAACAGACTGGGCGAGTTGCAGGCCAGAGCCAAGGCTATCGGCGTCACCAGTTGGACGGCATTGAAATAATCGGCAAAACGATGAGCCGGAACACGCCAGTGTAGCTGGAAGGAGGTGTTCGCCCCTTCCATGGTGACGTCGTCGGTTGTTACGTTGATAGCATCTTCGCCACGAATATGGATGCTGAATGGTTCCCCTCGCTGCTTCACCAGCGCTTTGGATAGGACGTGGTAGCGGGGTTCGTCTGTCATCGCGTCCGGTCCGGTATCGGACGGGCGGAGCGTGGGCAAAATGCCGATCGGTACCAATTTCCCACCTAATGGCGCGGCGTGCTCATCGATGCGTTGGATGGCAGCGAGCAGTTCTTGCTCCGTTTTGGTAAATGGAGTGCCTTTGAAGGCTTGGGGGCTGAGGTTGTATTCGAGATTGAATCGGTTTAGCTCTAGCGTCAGTTGGGGATCTTGAACGCTGGCGGCGATTTCAGTGTTAATGGGTTGAACGTGCAGGTCAGAGTTGACGATGTAGAACTCTACCTCGGCGCCAATCGAGCTCTCGCCTTCGCCAAAGCCCGGTCGTTCTAGAAGGCAAGAGAGTGCTGTCAGGTCCGTTCGGACCTTTGCAGAAAATTGTTCAAACTCTTCTTCGGTAAATTCCGATTTTTTGATCGACAGTCCCACAGCAAATTCGCCTTAAACGGGATCCTATCTTGATAATAGCGGAAGGTGCGCCCGGCACCAGCCCGGTCGGTTTTTTCCTGGTTCAAGTTGAGGGTTTAAGTCTGACAGCTTGGGTCAACTGCGTGTGCGATGCGGGGTGCGCTTTAGCCTATACTCTGGATAAATGCTTGCTGCTGACGTGGGGCGAATGATGAAAACATCGCAAGTCATCTTATGCCTATTCCTTATCGGCGTTGGGTTGTGCGGCAACACCTACGGCAAGCGAGTGGAAAACTTGGTTCACGGTAATTCAGGTTCGACTCTTATCGCTGAAAGCTATGGCGAATTTGATGAACCTTGGGCCATGACCTTTCTCCCGAATGGACAGCTCCTTGTCACTGAAAAATCAGGAACGCTGTATCTGGTTCGCTTGGAAGATCGCAGTAAATTGGCGGTTCAAGGCATGCCAGAGGTGGCCTATGGCGGCCAGGGTGGCTTGGGGGACGTTGTTCTTCATCCGAGTTATCCGGATAACCACTGGATTTATCTGTCGTATGCAGAGCAGGGTTCCTGGCGGAAAAAAGGAGCCGTGGTTGCTCGAGCCGAGCTGAATATCGCGGCAGACCCACCATCTCTCGAAAATCTCCAGGTTATCTGGCGCCAGACTCCGAAGGTTTCTGGCGCAGGGCATTACTCCCACCGGCTGGCATTTAGGCCTGAAGGGCATTTGTTTATCACCTCGGGTGACCGGCAAAAACTCGAGCCGGCTCAGCATTGGGATCAGAACCTGGGCAAGGTGATCCGGATTAACCCGGACGGCTCCATTCCAAAGGATAATCCGTTTCAGGATCAAGGCGAGCTCGCAAAATCCTTTTGGTCGCTCGGGCATCGCAATGTACTCGGCATTGCATTCGACAAACAGGGGCAGCTTTGGACCCACGAAATGGGCCCCAGGCACGGCGACGAGTTGAACCTGACAGTGGCCGGCGAGAATTACGGTTGGCCTTTGGTTTCCTGGGGGGATCATTACTCCGGCTTTCCCATTCCCGATCATGACACGCGCCCTGAGTTCAAAGCGCCGGCGATCTACTGGGTGCCAACGGTGGCCCCTTCTGGCCTGGCTCTATACGACGGTGCTATGTTTCCTGAGTGGCAGGGCCAGGCCTTTATCGGCGGCCTGCGGTCAGAGTCTCTGTTACGAATCCGAATCAACGGTCAGGAGGCTGAAGAAGCCGAGCGTTTCGCCATGGGTGCGCGTATCCGAGAGGTAGAAGTCGGGCCTGAAGGTGCGCTATGGTTGCTTGAGGATGGAGCCGGCGGTCGCCTCCTGCGACTTGAATCGCGCTTTTCCTCGCTTGAATGACGAGTAAATACTTGATCAAACATCAGGGTAAAAATGAAGGTGTAGACCAAGAAAAAGATCAAAATCGCAGCCTCCATGGTTGCGGCGGTCCAGAGCCCGACATCGTACCAATACATGTAAAGTGGCAGGCAAATGATGAATAAGCCCACCTCAAAGCCCGTTGCGTGCATACAGCGTATTGCAAAAGTGCGGACGGTAATCTGTCTGCGCACTTCCCAAAACTCGAAGCCGGTGTTGTAGATGAAGTTCCAGATGACGGCTGCGCTGGAAACGATGATCGCTACGGGTAATGACTCGTGTGCATCACCCTTACTTAGGGCCATAAGAATGACCGTACTGAACAGGATGCCGAAAAATTCGAACAGTGCGACGTAAAGAAGACGACGTTTAATGGGGCTGAGTGATATCAACAGAAACTCCATAGGGCTTTTCTTGGCCCTTTGACAACTGAAGAGCCGGCCCGTCCCGGTTGATAATGACCTGTGAAATGAGCATTCCACAGCGCAGAGCCACGGTTTCCGCCTGCGCTGCGATATTAGCATTGCCGCTACTTAAACCCCAAACTCTGGTGGAGTGTTCATGAGCCCGGCGCTGTGATTGGGATGGGGGCTCAGGCTGGATCGCAAATGCTAGAATATCCGCATGTTCCGCACATTTCTGGAGAACCGTATTATGAACACCGCTCCCAGCCCCTACCCAATCGGCATACCCGGCACCGCGTGGGGGGCCGCAGAGCGCACTGAGTGGTTGTCACAACAGTCCCGGCAGCGCAGCTATGAATCCGAAGTGTTGAGCGTTATCGAACGCCTGAAACCGGATTTTGACGTAGAAGAATATGGGTGTTTGGAGTATGGCTCTGATCGCTATCCGCTGATGGCGATTCGCAGTCGCGACTGGAATGACGATCTGCCGATTGTGCTGATTACGGGCGGGGTGCATGGCTATGAAACCAGCGGTGTGCATGGCGCACTGCAGTTCGTTGAGCAGTATGCCTCGGATTACGCGGATCGTGTGAACCTTTTGGTTGCACCGTGTGTCAGCCCTTGGGCATACGAGCGTATCCATCGCTGGAACGCAGACGCGATCGATCCCAACCGCTCTTTCCACGAAAACAGCCCCGCGGGGGAATCGGCAGCTCTTATGCGATTGGTAACGCCCATCCGCAATCGTGCGCTGTTGCATATGGACTTGCACGAAACCACGGATACCGATGAAACCGAGTTTCGCCCCGCACTGGCTGCCCGGGACGGTAAGTCGTTTGAGCCGGGCGACATACCAGACGGTTTCTATTTGGTCGATGATAGTGAAAATCCGCAGCCGGAATTTCAGCAGGCCATCATAGAAGCGGTGGAGCAGGTAACGCATATCGCACCTGCTGATGATAAAGGGGAGATCTTCGGCTCGCCTGTCGCTTCGCGCGGTGTTATCCAGTATCCGCTTCAACAGCTCGGGTTGTGTGCAGGTATCACGAACGCCCCATACCGGACCACAACCGAGGTTTATCCCGACAGCCCAAGAGCGACACCTGATCAGTGCAATGCGGCACAGGTTGCTGCCGTGTGCGCGGGAATTGGTTACGCGATCGCGAACCGATAAGCGAACGACATTTAGGGAGAGCAGCGATGAGTGAATTGGCTGAGCAACACTGCGAGGCGTGCCGTAAAGGTGCGCCCACGGTGACCGGCGATGAGAAGGAGCTTTTGTGCGGGAAAGTCCCGGACTGGCGCCTTGTGGATGCACAGAGCGAAGAGAAGCTCAAAAAGGTTTTTAAGTTCAAAAACTTCGCCCAGGCTCAGGCATTCGCTAATCAAGTAGGTGATCTGGCTGAGGCGGAAAACCACCATCCTGCGATTCTTCTGGAGTACGGCAAAGTGACGGTCAGCTGGTGGACCCACGCTATCGGCGGACTGCACCGGAATGATTTTATTATGGCCGCCAAAACTGACGCTTTATTGGCTGATCCAGAGTAACTTGCCTTTGGGGAGGCAGTGGTGCTGATCTTGGTCTAGCCTTGTTATGTTGTCAGTCAGACTGTGTGGTCTGTATCACGCAGCGGTTAATAATCGGAGATAGGGGAGGGCAGCATGAAGAAAAGCACAATGACTTTGTTGTCGGCTTTGCTGGTTGCACCGATGATGACTTTCGCGGGAAGCATGATGTCGGAAGCTCCGGACAACGCGGAAGTGTATTTTGTTCAGCCCACCGATGGGGCCACGGTTGGGCAAACCATTAAAGTGGTTTTTGGTCTTCGCAATATGGGCGTTGCGCCGGCCGGTGTTGATAAGAAAAATACCGGGCATCATCACCTTTTGATTGATACCGACGTGCCGGCTGATTTGAGTAAGCCGTTGCCAGCCACCGATAAGATCAAGCACTTTGGCGGCGGCCAGACGGAAACCGAAATCGAACTTGCCCCCGGTACTCATACCTTGCAGTTATTATTGGGTAACCATGCCCACGTGCCTCATAGCACGCCTGTGGTCTCCGACAAAATCACCATCACGGTCAAGTAGCACACAAGCCGGTGGTTGGCGGGTGTCTGAACGCACTCGTGCGACCACCGTTTTATAATTAATGAACGTGGCGTCATAATGTCATGTTGGGCCTTTGTTTCTGTGTAGCGGAACGAGTTTGTCTGCGCTACGTGCTCCTTATTGGGTTTTCAAAACACAATAAGGAGAACAATCGATGCCCTCCCGTTTCTCATTTCTTTCTGCTCGCTTTGCGTTGGCGCCCATCGCTTTAGCATTCGCTGTCACCGGCTGTATCGATTCCGGTTCGGGAAGTGGCGGTTCCGATCAAGCCACAGAACAGCGAAATTCCGCCGATCAGGCCTGCGAAAACCCCGGCAATAGCCAGGCACCGCAGTGCAAACTACCTAACCCCGTTTTAGTTTCCTGCGCTGAGGGATCGCCCCGTGAAGGCGGGCGAAGTTATTCGGTTTCTCTTAGCTCTGCCAGCAATGAAACCATTACCTTCCAGGTACTTGAGCCTGCGGGTGGAATAGACTGCGAAGCTGGGCATCCGCTCGTTTTGCAAGGACACGGTTTCGGTGGATCGCGCAGCACCGATGGCTTCGCTAGTTACCGCGAAGCGGGCTTTGCAGTCATCTCCATCGACCAACGGGGGTTTGGGCAAAGTACGGGAACTGTGAGGGTCATGGATCCGGAATTTGAGGGGCAAGACCTGGTGCAGATTCTTGACTGGGCGGAAGCTAATCTGGATTACCTGCAATTTCGAAACGAGGCCGACCTTCCCGAAGCGTTGAATCCAAATCTGGTGGCGGGTGCTATCGGCGGCAGTTACGGCGGCGGCTTCCAATTCCTGCTTCATGGTCTGGATCCGAAACAGCGGCTCGATGCCTTGGTGCCGGATATGACGTGGAATGATCTGCGTTATAGCCTGAATCCCGGTGACGTGATAAAGACGGGGTGGGATCTGGTGCTGGTGGGGATTGGTGAGAGTGGCTCATACCGTAATGGAAACAGCGGCTTGGATCCGATCATGAAAGAGGTTCTGGCACAGGGGGCCTCCTTGAACCGTTTCCCAGAGGCAGGCCTGGACTTCGTCTATTACCACAGCCCGGCTTATCGCTGCGCGGGCACCGCGTTATCTGTGTCAGAGGATACGGATCTGGTTTCCTACCAAATGAATCCACCGGCCTTCGATGTTCCACCGACCCCCTTCAATAACGTTGATGTGTTGTTGACTCAGGGCATGAAAGATACGCTGTTTAACTTCAATGAAGCGTGGCGCAACTTCTCATGCTTGTCGGCACAAACGGACGGCGATATTCGATTGCTCACTCACCAGACGGGGCACGTGCTTCCCGTCGAGGCACCGGACGATGCGCAGCCGGGCACTTACATTGATCCAGCCGCGGGCTTGCTTGAAATTCCGGGCTTTCAGGGAGCCGCTGGCAAGTTTCATTGTGGCAGCATTTCGATTGCCGATGCCACGCTGAACTGGCTGGAGCACCATCTGCAGGGCAAGCCACTTGCCGGTTACTTTAATGGCACCGAAACCAACGTGTGTTTGTCGCTCGAGGATGATCAGTCGGTGTTGGTTCCCATGGACAGCTTCCCTGCGCCAGCCAGTGAAGATCAGTTGCTGACAGGGCGCTATGCTGTTGAGCGGGCGTTTGCGTCGGATCAACCTGTAGCATCCGGATACGAGGCCGCTGCCACCGTAACTCAGCCTCCTCAAGCTCTATTCCTGGGTAAAGTTGGCGAAGACGGTGGGGTATTGGGCGGCATACCGACCATGCAGCTGACGATGTCGGATCTTGCGGGTAAAACGTCGTGTGACAGCGAGTTGGGCCCCTACGCTCCGGGCTGCGATCCGATTGTGTTTGTCGGATTGGGTAAGCGTGCGGAAGGCGAGAGTCGCTGGGATCTGATTGACGACCAGGTGATGCCGGTTCGTGGTTTGAAAAATGACGCTGTTATTCAGTTGGTCGGTGTAGCTGAATCTTTGGCGCCCGGTGACGAGTTGGCGTTGTTGGTAACCGGATACCATTTACAGTACCCGGCCAGCTGGTCGCGGGATGCGCTGGTTCCCTTTGTAAATGTGTCAGGGACCGTGCAGCTTCCGCTGCTGGAGGGAACGCTGATCGACGCACCATAAAGGGTTTGTTCTGGAGCGGCCGACGCTGGCCGCTCCAGATTCCCTGCGGGGCAGCGAGTCAGTACGCGCCCTCACTGTAGATCAGCTCATAGCTGTGGCTATAGATTTCCAGAATGTTGCCGAACGGATCTTCCATATAGATCATGCGGTAGGGCTTTTCGCCCGGATAGTAGTAGCGTGGTTTCTCCATGCGTCGTTTGCCACCAGCGTCCACGATGCGTTCTGCGAGCTCTTCTACGTTCGGATCTTGTACGCAGAAGTGGAAAATGCCGGTCTTCCAATACTCAAAGTTATCTTCAGGATTGGTTTGATTTCTGAACTGAAATAGCTCAACACCAATTCGATCGCCGGTAGACAGGTGGGCGATCCGGAAACTTCCCCAGCCTTTGCCGAACACTTCCGTACACATCTCGCCAATGGCACTGTCGTCTTCTTCGATCTCGGTCGGTTTCATAATCAGGTACCAGCCCAGAACGTCCGTGTAGAACTTAACGGCCTGCTCAAGATCCGGTACGGATATCCCGATGTGTGAAAAGTTTCTTGGGTAAACGTTGCTCATTGCTTGTGCTCCTATTGTGAACTTGAGAATAGGTTACATAGCCTTCTTGATAACGTAAAATTATCCTTTGTCATTATTTTGATTAGGGTTTGTGATGATTAACGTTCATTGGTTGCGCAGTTTTTGCACGCTCGCCGAGGAGGGACATTTCACTCGCACGGCGGAGCGTCTCCATATGACCCAGTCAGGGGTGAGTCAGCACGTGCGCAAATTAGAGGAGCAGCTCGGCACAGAATTGCTGTTGCGGCAAGGCAAGCAGTTTTCGCTGTCGGGTGCCGGTGAACGGCTATATAAAGAAGCTCAGAGTGTTCTTCTCGCTTTGTCGAATTTGGAACAAGTAGCCGCCGAGGATCCACCTTACGAGGGCAGCATCCGGATTATGTCGCCGGGTAGCGTAGGGCTTAAGGTATATCCTCAACTGCTGACTTTGCAGCAGAAACACCCGAAGCTCATCATCGATTACCGGTTTGCGCCTAACACCGATGTGGAACACGCAATCGCAGGTTCTGATGTAGATATCGGGTTCATGACCGCAAAATCCACACTGCCCGAGGTCGATTGTACGCCCGTTGCTGAGGAGTCCCTGCTTTTGGTCACGCCTGCAGCCACTGAACACCCGGAGTGGGAAACGTTGATGGCGCTTGGTTTTATCGACCATCCGGATGGCAGTCATCACGCTAACCTGCTACTTGGCGCGAACTACCGCGAATTTCAGCACAGTAACTTGTTCACGAAGAAGGGGTTTTCAAATCAGATTGGTTTGATCCTCGAGCCGGTGAGCCGAGGGTTGGGTTTTACCGTGTTGCCGGCTCATGCGGTTGAGGCTTTCCCGAGGCAGGATCTCATCAAGGTCCATCAACTGGCCCAGCCGGTGAGGGAGACGCTTTATCTTTGCTCCCTTCGCCACAGACCACTCCAAAAAAGAATGGAAACGGTCATAGCCGAAGCCAAGCGGTGGCTATAAACTGAATCTAAGTTCGGTGAATGGGCGCGAGAAAATGATGCGTGTAGAGATTTGATGCCATGGACGCACAGAGCGCGTGGCATGAACGGGGACCGGAGAGCGCGATTGACGCTCTGGAAGCCAATACACACGGCCTGTCATCCGAAGAGGTGGCAAAGCGCTTTCGTCTATACGGGCCAAATCGGCTTCCGGAAGCAGCGAAACGAAGCCTGCTAATTCGCTTTTCGTCCCACTTCAACAATATCCTCATTTACGTTTTGCTCGGAGCCGCTGCGATTACCGCAGCTTTGGGGCACCTGGCCGATACACTGGTAATACTGGCGGTTGTGGTTGCCAATGCGGGGATCGGTTTTTTTCAGGAGGGCAAGGCGGAAAAAGCGATGGGTGCCCTTCGCCGGATGTTGGCCTTGAAGGCATCGGTGCTGCGCGAAGGCGTTCGCTGCTCGGTGGAAGGCGAAGCGCTGGTACCCGGTGATATTGTTTTGTTGGAAGCTGGCGACAAGGTGCCCGCCGACCTGCGCCTCTTGGACGTGAACGCACTTCAAATTCAGGAATCGATTCTCACCGGAGAGTCTGTCCCGGTTGAAAAATGCATCCAGGCCGTTAGTGCTGCCGCGCCCCTTGGAGACAGAACCTGTATGGCGTACAGCGGGACGCTCGTCACCAGTGGTTTGGGGCAGGGAGTGGTGGTCGCCACGGGCTCGAATACCGAAATCGGTCGTATCAGTGGTTTGCTGTCGTCGGTGGAGGTGCTGACAACCCCGTTGATTCGGCAAATGAACGTGTTTTCCCGCTGGCTCACAGCACTGATCGTGCTTGTTGCTGCAGCGCTTTTGATGTTCGGTTACTTCGTCCAGCATTTCGATTTCTCGGTCATGTTTATGGCTGTGGTCGGTCTTTTCGTCGCCGCCATTCCTGAAGGTTTGCCCGCGGTTTTGACCATCGCACTGGCGGTTGGAGTTCAGGCAATGGCGCGGCGTAATGCGATTGTTCGTCGCTTGCCGGTTATTGAGACGTTGGGGTCGATATCGGTCATCTGTACCGATAAGACCGGCACCTTGACTCGAAATGAGATGATGGTCGCTTCGGTGGTAACAAGCTCGGAGGTTTTCTCGCTCGAGGGCGTTGGGTATGAGCCCAAGGGGAATATCAAACTTAACGATGTCTCCGTAAACGCTCAGGAACATGAGGCCTTGTGCGAGCTTGGACGTGTATCAGCGCTGTGTAACGACGCGTCGCTGCAACACAGAGACGGTACCTGGGTGGTAGAGGGCGATCCCATGGAAGGCGCTTTGCTGGCGCTGTCTGGCAAGATTGGCATCGATTTCCATAAGAAGTTTTCTGGCTGGACCCGCACCGATGTGATTCCCTTTGATGCCAAGCACCGTTTCATGGCCACGCTTGAACACAACCATGACAATCGGGCCTATGTCTCCGTGAAGGGCGCGCCTGAACAGATATTGTCGATGTGTAGCCAGCAGCGCAAGGTTGGCGGTAGTGCGGAGCCACTCGATGCAACCTATTGGGATACGATGGCCGGGGAAATCGCGGCTCTGGGGCAGCGGGTGCTGGCGTTTGCCGTACAACCGGTGGCGCCGGAACACACGGTTCTGGAATTTTCAGACGTAAAGCAGGGGCTGACGCTGATTGGATTGGTGGGACTGATTGACCCGCCGCGCCCCGAGGCCGTGTCTGCCATTGCAGAGAGTCAGGGTGCAGGCATCCGCGTGAAGATGGTCACCGGGGACCACAAGGGAACAGCCGCCGCTATCGGAAAGCAAGTCGGATTGCAGAATCCCGATAGGGTGTTAACCGGGCGCGAGCTTGATGGCATGGATGAGCGCGCGCTCGCCGAGGCCGTTCTGGATGTGGATGTATTTGCCCGCACCAGCCCGGAGCACAAGTTACGTTTGGTGATGGCCTTGCAATCACAGGGTATGACCGTTGCCATGACTGGGGATGGCGTGAATGACGCCCCTGCGCTCAAGCGCGCGGATGCGGGTATCGCAATGGGCCTAAAAGGCAGTGAGGCAGCCAAAGAAGCGTCTGAGTTCGTTCTGGCGGATGACAATTTCGCGACCATCGTGGCCGCAGTCAGGGAAGGGCGAACGGTTTACGATAATATCAAAAAGGTTATAAGTTGGACCTTACCGACCAATGCCGGGGAGGCCATGACCATTGTTGTGGCATTGCTGTTTGGGATGACGCTCCCGATTACTCCGATACAGATTCTTTGGATCAACCTGATTACCTCGGTCACGCTTGGTATGGCGCTTGCGTTCGAGCCGTGCGAAGCCAACAGTATGCGCCGGCCACCGCGCTCCAGAAACGAGGCGCTACTGACGGGGGAGCTTGCGTGGCATATTGTGTTTGTGTCAGCCCTGTTTCTGGGGGGCGTGTTTGGCATGTATGCCTACGCAATGGATCAGGGCTATTCCGTTGAATTAGCGCGTACCGTCGCGCTCAATACGCTGGTAGTGATGGAGGTGTTCCATCTGTTTTTCATCCGCAATATTTTCGGCACTTCGCTGACCTGGAAAGCTATCAGAGGAACGAAGGTGGTCTGGGCGACAGTGATCGTTGTCACTCTTGCCCAATTCGCCATTACGTATCTGCCACCTCTGCAATCGTTGTTTGAAACTGTCGCGGTTCCTTTTCGGGACGGTGTCATTATTGTATGTGTGGGCATCATGCTTTTGGCTGTCATTGAAACGGAGAAACAACTTCGGCTGCGCTTACGGAGATTTAACATATAACAACACCCGGTATGTTAGCCTCGGTCATGACCCTTCTTCTTTGCGGTAGCCCCCGAATGAACCGATCGATTCTCTTCGGTATTTGCTCGTCCATTCTTGGTTTGATCGGCCTTATTTTCTTGTTCACTGCGAGTTCGAACCTGCCTGTGCATCAGTGGCCCGTTGAGGCATTCCAAGGTTTGGTATTTACGCTAGTGTGGGCGGTTGGCGTTCCCGAAAGTCTGGCCTATCCTGCCGCGGCTCTCAGTGTGTTGGCTGTGCTTGCTGTGTTGTTTGTTGTGGGGAAGAAGGCTTCGGGATGGTGGGGTTAAATCTTGCACACTTTCTGGTGAAAATTCATGAAAAAAGTAATGCAGAACGCGACACGGCGCATTGCGGCAGTTCAGCTTGAAGCGGAACTTGGCGATGTGTCTGTGAATCTGGAGCGCGTTGAACAGCTTGCCAAAGAGGCCTTGACGGCAGGGGCTGACGTAGTGGCGCTTCCTGAATTCTTTACATCGCGTATCGCTTTTGACCAGCGTGTGCACGATGCCGTTTTGCCTCCTGACAATGAGGCGGTAGATTTGCTCGTGAGTCTGGCGAAGCAGTATGGCTGCTGGATTGGTGGTTCCATGTTGATTGCTGAGGACGAGGAAATATATAACCGTTATTACTTCGTCGAGCCTGATGGGCAGATGCATACTCATGATAAAGATTTGCCCACCATGTGGGAGAACGCATTCTATGGCCCTGGTAAGGATGACGGTGTATTTCAAACAGCTTTGGGTGGTGTAGGTGCGGCAGTCTGTTGGGAATTGATTCGACATCAAACCGCCAAACGCTTGAAGGACCGGGTTGGTTTAGTCATGAGTGGCACTCACTGGTGGACCCTGCCAGCGAATTGGGGCAGGCTGGTAAACCGTGGACTGGCGGCGTTAGGGCAGTATAACCGGTACCTGTCGGAGCAAGCCCCAAGCGAGTTGGCCAGGCGTATTGGAGCCCCGGTTGTTCAGGCCTCCCACTGTGGGGCGTTTTCGGGTGGGTTCATGCTGGCCCCAGGCTTTTCAGCTTCGGTGCCTTATGAGACGCATTATGTCGGGTGTACCCAGATCGTCGATGGGCGGGGTCAGGTTCTGGCCCAGCGCAGGACAAGCGAGGGGCCTGGCATTGTTGTGTCGGATGTGGATGTCGGTTCCGTGCCCGAAACAGAGGAAATTGCGGATCGATTCTGGCTTCCTGATCATGCTTTGCTAATGAAAGCGTATTGGCACCAGCAGAATCTCTGTGGGAAAAGCTATTATCGAAGGCACGGAAGAGCTGCCGGGTTGCTTGCAGCTCAGCGTTACGAGCAGCGCCATAGCCATAAATAGTAGTTGCTGTGCCGCTGCGGTCTGATTATCGAAAATGGAGTTCTGAATGAAGTTTTTTGTTTCAGTTGCGTTGTCATCGGTGTTTTTGCTCTCAGCCTGTTCAGGTTTTCAGCAAGGTGATGCGTTCGCCAAGAGATACGAGTGTGAGAGCGGCGAAAGGGTAGCGGTTAACTATGAGGCTCCAGACTCCGCCGCCGTCTACTACCAGGGGACTCGCTACGATATGGACATCGCAGCCTCTGCCAGTGGCGCGCGATACGTTGGTGGCGGCGTAGAGTGGTGGGTGAAGGGCTCCGGTCCAGACTCTGAAGGTCTTTTGCTTAAGCATCGGGCGGGCGGAAGCTCTGGCGATATTATCGAGAGCTGCAGCGCGCTTTAACGCCCCTTAAAGAGTGAGCCTAACAGCCCTCTCAAAAAACCTCGCGTCATTTCACGGCCCATAGTGCGGGCAATGCTTTTCGCCAGGGTTTCGAATACGCTCTGGCGGGATGAGCGTCGCTTGGGTGCCGGCTTTTTGCTTGCCTTCGCTGGTGCTTCGTAGACTCTTTCTTTAGCAACGGAGGCTTGCTCGGCTTCCTTCGCTGCCTCTTCAGCGCGCCTTTGCAGCTTTTCGAACGCAGAATCCCGATCAATCACTTCATTGTAGCGTGCGCCAAATTCACTCGTATCGAGGATGGTTTTTCGCTCTTTGGCTGTCGCTGGTCCCAGACGAGAAGAGGGCGGACGGATCAGTGTTTGATCCACCATTGAGGGTGTGCCTTTGTCGTCAAGGGTAGACACAAGTGCTTCGCCAACGCCCAGTTCAGTAATGACTTTCTCAGTGTCCAGATTCGGGTTTTTCCGGAAGGTGGAGGCGGCGGCTCGAACGGCCTTTTGGTCGCGTGAGGTAAACGCCCGCAATGCGTGCTGCACCCGATTGCCGAGTTGCCCCAGTATTTTGTCGGGGATGTCGGTGGGATTCTGGGAAACAAAATAGACGCCAACGCCTTTGGAGCGTATCAGGCGGACCACCTGTTCGACTTTCTGTAGTAATGCCTTGGGGGCATCGTTAAACAGCAGGTGGGCTTCATCGAAAAAGAATATTAGCTTCGGTTTGTCGGGGTCTCCGACTTCGGGCAACTCTTCGAACAGTTCTGCCAGCAGCCAGAGCAGGATGGTGGCATACAGTCTTGGCCGTTCAATCAATTGATTGGCCACCAACAAATTGATGTGTCCGCGCCCGGCCGAATCGCAACGCATCAGATCAGCCAGCTCCAGTGCGGGCTCCCCAAAAAAAAGATCGCCGCCTTGTTGTTCAAGTTGTAACAAGCGACGTTGTATCGCGCCGACGGAGGCTTTGCTGACGTTCCCGTAGAGCGCAGAAAGCTCCTTGGATTGTTCCGCCACAAACGCCATCAGCGCCCGAAGATCTTTCAGGTCCAGCAAGGCCATGCCGTGATCATCGGCCAGTTTGAAGGCAATATTGATGACGCCTTCCTGAGTGTCGTTAAGTTCGAGCAGGCGTGACAGCAGCAAGGGCCCCATATCGGAAATAGTCGCTCGCATGGGGTGGCCCTGTTTGCCCAAAACATCCCAGAATACTGTCGGGAAACCTTCGAAGGTGTAGGGTTCAAGCCCCACCTGTTCCGCGCGTTTGGTTAGGAACGGTTTGGTGGTTCCCGCTTGAGAAATGCCGGATAGGTCGCCTTTCACATCTGCCATAAACACCGGCACGCCTTGAGCAGAGAAGCCTTCGGCAAGAATCTGTAAGGTCACTGTTTTGCCTGTGCCGGTGGCGCCAGCAATCAGGCCGTGACGATTGGCGCGACGCAGCAGTAGGCGTTGAGTGTGGTTGCCTTTGCCGATGAAAACGGAATCCTCAGACACGGGCTGTACCTCTGGTTTTTGTTATACGTATAACCGGTGGTGCAAGATTGTCAGTATGGTTTATAACCGCCGTAATGGGTAATGCACAGATTATGGCGAGTCTTGTCGGTTGCTGTTACGGTGAATGCATCTTTATCAATTGCAGGAGTTTTTGATGAGCGATCCTACCTACACCCCGCCAAAAGTGTGGAAGTGGCACCAGGAAGGTGAAAGTAAGTTTTCGAATATTAACCGTCCGGTTGCCGGCCCCACCCATGACAAAGAATTGCCCGTGGGGGAGCATCCTTTTCAGCTGTATTCTCTGGCGACCCCGAACGGGGTGAAAGCAACCATCATGTTCGAGGAGTTGCTTGAGCTGGGAATACAGGAAGCCGAATACGATGCGTGGATCATCAACATCATGGAGGGCGATCAGTTCAGTAGTGGTTTCGTGGGCGTGAATCCAAACTCCAAAATTCCGGCGTTGATGGACCGCAGTGCTGACCCGGCCGTTCGGGTCTTTGAATCTGGCTCTATTTTGTTGTATCTGGCCGAGAAGTTCGGACGCTTCTTGTCGAAAGATCCTGCCCAGCGAGCCGAAACTCTCAATTGGCTGTTCTGGCAGATGGGCAGCGCACCGTTCCTGGGTGGCGGTTTTGGCCACTTCTATGCGTATGCTCCGGAAAAGTATGAGTACCCCATCAACCGTTACACGATGGAGGTGAAGCGGCAGTTGGACGTATTGGATCGTCAGCTGGCGGACAATCGTTATATTGCTGGCGATGAATACAGTATTGCCGACATGGCGATCTGGCCATGGTATGGCGCACTGGTGAAAAACATGGTGTACGAAGCGGCTGAATTTCTGGAAGCCCACACTTACACCAATGTTGTGCGTTGGGCGGAAGAAGTGGCGAAGCGCCCCGCGGTAAGGCGGGGGCGGATGGTCAATAAGGCTTGGGGCGATTTGTCGTCTCAGCTGCATGAGCGCCACGACGCCAGCGATTTCGAACACCGAACTCAAGATAAGCTTGAGTCCGGTGAATAACGAAAGCAGCTAACCGCGCTCTTAGAAGCCTTTGGCAGAAGACGTGCTGCGCCGGGCATCCGCGCCGCCATAGAGCGTGCCGTCTTCGCCAATCATGATGCTTTGAATGGCGCCCATGGCGGTGTTGGTTGTCACCGTGTGGCCTTTGGCTTCAAGTAGGCTGATGGTGTCCGGACTGATGCCTTGCTCGATACGGATTTCATCCGGAAACCACTGGTGATGAATGCGCGGTGCGTTCACGGCGGTCTGGATATTCATCTTGTGATCGATCACGTTCATCAGCACTTGCAGGGTTGTGGTGATGATCCGAGAACCGCCGGGGCTGCCGGTCACCAAATGGTTCTTGTTGCCTTTGCGAACGATGGTGGGCGACATGGAACTGAGCATGCGTTTCCCCGGTTCCACCTTATTGGCTTCACCGCCGATCAGACCGTAGGCATTCGGCACGCCTGGTTTGGCGCTGAAATCATCCATTTCGTTGTTTAGCAGAAATCCCGCACCCGCTACGGTAATGCCGGAGCCGTAACTGAAGTTAATGGTGTAGGTGTTCGATACGGCGTTGCCCCACCGGTCCACAACCGAAAAGTGTGTGGTTTCCGGGCTTTCCCAGTCCGCAGGCTTACCATGCCCGATGTCGCTGGAAGGCCGGGCTTTGTCCGGTGAGATGGTTTTTCGCAGTTCCGAAGCGTATTCCTTGCTGGTGAGCCCTTTAAGAGGGACGTCAACGAAATCGGTGTCGCCAAGGTATTGGGCCCGGTCTGCATAGGCCAGTTTCATGGCTTCGGCCATGTGATGAATGGTGGCCGCGGAATTGTGGCCCATGTCACCGATCGGAAAATCTTCCAGAATGTTCAGAATCTGCACAATGTGGGTGCCGCCGGAGGAGGGTGGCGACATCGAGAAGATATCGTACCCGCGGTAGGTGCCGTGTACGGGCTGGCGGATGGCTGGTCGGTAGTTTTTCAGGTCTTCAAGCGTGATCAGGCCCTCGTTGCGTTCCATTTCTTCAACGATCAGACGCGCCGTTTCGCCCTCATAAAAGCCTTTGATGCCCTGATCGGCAATGCGCTGCAGGGTGGCCGCCAGCTCGGGTTGTTTGAACCGGTCGCCGGGTTGGGGCGCTGAACCATCGTCTTTGTAAAAAGTGGCTTTTGTGGCCGGCCAGCGTTTCAGCCGGTTGCCGGCTCGCTCCAGGCCAATCGTGAATCGATGTGGCACGATAAATCCGTCTTTCGCCAAGCGAATGGCTGGCGCCAGTGCTTCACTCAGTGAAATTGTGCCATGGCGTTCCAACGCGAGCGCCAGACCCGCGACCGTGCCGGGTACGCCCGCTGCAAGATGGCTGAAACGACTGCGCTCTTTCACCACGTTACCGTCGCTGTCCTGAAACATGGTTTCTGTCGCCGCGGCGGGCGCGGTTTCCCGATAATCAATGGCTTCCGGGGCTTTGCCGTCTCCGGGTGAGTACAGCAAGAATCCGCCACCGCCGATATTGCCGGATCGCGGTTGGGTGACGGCAAGCGCAAAACCGGCGGTGACTGCCGCGTCCACGGCATTGCCGCCATTTTTCAAAACCTCAAGCGCCACGTCGGTTGCAAGGGTATGGCTGGTGGCCACCATACCCTGCTTGCCCTGGTTAGGGTGAAATCGCTCGCCTTCGAGAATCGCCTGATTGCTGGCGAACGATGAAAATGACAGCAAACTGAGCACAATGGATGCTGTCAGGCTCCACAGGAGCCTGGAGCGGAGTTTGATGTTGAGGCTGGGGTAAGTGTCGTGCATGGGGAATCCTCGTTTCTGGCGGTCATATACGCTATCATAGCTGGTCATTTTTATAGGTGCGTGTTGATAGTTCCTCGTGCGTCATCGCTGGTGGTTTTCTAACGCATTCGCTTTCCCCGGATTCTAGTTAAGGAATGGCTTAATGGAGCATACCTATCGTCTTGTTATTTCCTGTCCGGACAGGACGGGAATTGTTGCCAAGGTGAGTAATTTTCTGTCCACCTATAACGGCTGGATTACCGAGGCGAGTCATCACTCAGACACTCAGTCTGGCTGGTTCTTCATGAGACATCAGATTAAAGCCGAATCAATTCCGTTCGGCCTGGATCAATTCCGCGCCGCGTTTGAGCCGATTGCCCGTGAGTTCAATATGCGTTGGCACATTGCCGATTCGGCGCGTCCGAAGCGTGTGGTGCTGATGTGCAGTAAAGAGTCCCATTGTTTGGCGGACCTGCTTCATCGCTGGCACAGCAAAGAGTTGAACGCCGAAATGGCGGCTGTTATCTCTAACCACGACGATTTGCGGCGCATGGTGGAATGGCACGATATTCCTTATCACCACGTCCCGGTGAGCAAAGAGAATAAGGCCGAGGCGTTCGAGCACATCGAAGAGCTGCTCGATAAGTATGAAGCCGATGTGGTCGTGCTCGCACGATACATGCAAATACTGCCAGCCGATTTGTGTGAAAAATACGCCGGCAAGGTGATTAACATCCACCATAGCTTCTTGCCGTCTTTCGCTGGAGCGCGCCCTTACCACCAGGCGTACAGCCGCGGTGTGAAACTGATCGGAGCGACCTGCCATTACGTGACTCAGGATCTGGATGAAGGCCCGATCATTGAGCAAGACGTGATTCGTATCAGCCACAGAGATTCGATTGAAGACATGGTCCGCCTGGGTAAGGACGTTGAAAAGAACGTTTTGGCGCGGGGGCTTCGCTCTCATATTGAAGATCGCGTGATTACCTTCGAAAACAAGACGGTAGTGTTTGATTAACCCGTTGCTGCTGCCCCGGCCCAGTCAGGTCTGTGGTATGCTGAGCGGCTTGTTGAAGAATAAAGACGGAGCCGGGACACGGCTCCGAGACGACTTCCAGATAACGCAAAGGAACCTTTCTCGATGGGTGATTTAGCCAAAGAGATCCTGCCGGTCAATATTGAAGACGAGTTGAAACAGTCCTACCTCGATTACGCCATGAGTGTAATTGTAGGTCGAGCATTGCCGGATGTAAGGGATGGCCTCAAGCCTGTGCATCGTAGGGTGCTGTTCGCCATGTCCGAATTGGGCAATGACTGGAACAAGGCGTACAAGAAATCTGCCCGTGTGGTAGGTGATGTGATCGGTAAGTATCACCCACACGGTGACTCTGCTGTCTACGACACCATTGTTCGTATGGCGCAGCCGTTCTCGCTCCGGTACCCGCTGGTGGATGGTCAGGGTAACTTCGGTTCCATTGACGGCGACAACGCGGCCGCCATGCGTTACACCGAAATCCGCATGGAAAAGGTGGCGCATTCACTGTTGGCGGATCTCGAGAAAGAAACGGTCGATTTCGTTGATAACTACGACGGTTCTGAGCGTATCCCGGAAGTAATGCCAACCCGAGTGCCGAACCTGCTGGTGAACGGCTCTTCCGGTATTGCTGTGGGTATGGCAACTAATATCCCGCCACACAACTTGAGTGAAGTGGTCAATGGCTGTCTGGCCTTGATTGAAAACCCGGATCTGACCGTCGATGAGTTGATGGAGCACATCCCGGGCCCGGATTTCCCGACTCACGGCATTATCAATGGCCGTGCGGGCATTGTTGAAGCCTATCGCACGGGCCGCGGCCGAATTTACATTCGTGCCCGTCACGAAGTAGAGCACGATGCCAAGACCAAGCGTGATGCCATCATCATCACTGAGCTGCCTTATCAGCTAAATAAATCGCGTCTGATCGAGAAGATTGCGGAGCTGGTTAAAGAGAAGCGCCTTGAGGGCATCACCGAGTTGCGTGACGAGTCCAACAAGGAAGGTATCCGGGTTGTTATTGAGCTTCGCCGCGGCGAAAACCCGGAAGTCGTGGTGAACAACCTCTTTGCCCAGACTCAGCTCCAGACCGTGTTTGGTATCAACATGGTTGCTCTGATCAATGGCGAACCCAAGACACTGAACCTGAAAGAAATGCTGGATGCGTTCGTGCGCCATCGCCGCGAAGTGGTGACACGCCGGACCATCTTCGAGCTGCGTAAAGCCCGTGAGCGCGGTCATATTCTGGAAGGTTTGACGGTCGCTCTGGCCAACATCGACGAGATGATCGAATTGATCAAAGCCTCTCCGACTTCGGTTGAGGCGAAAGAGAAGTTGATGAGTCGTGGCTGGGCGCCTGGTGATGTATTGGCCATGCTGGAACGCGCCGGTCAGGACGCGTGCCGCCCAGATGACCTGCCAGAAATCTACGGTCTGCGTGACGGTCTGTATTACATGTCTCCTGAGCAGACTCAGGCGATTCTGGACATGCGTCTGCACCGTCTGACCGGTCTGGAAACCGAAAAGCTTCAGAACGAGTACAAAGAAATTCTGGAGAAGATCGCGGATCTGCTGGACATTCTTGGCGATCCTGAGCGTTTGATGTCGGTTATCCGTGAAGAGCTGGAAGCCGTTGTTGCCGAATTCGGTGACGAGCGCCGTACTGAAATCACCAGTTCACAGCGTGATTTGACCATTGCCGACCTGATTGATGAAGAAGACCTGGTGGTAACCATTTCTCACACCGGCTACGCCAAAACCCAGGCGGTAGAAGACTATCAGGCCCAGCGTCGTGGTGGCCGCGGCAAAGCCGCAACGGCGATGAAAGACGAAGACTTTATCGAGAAGCTCTTGGTGGCGAACTCCCACGACACCATTTTGTGCTTCTCCAACCGTGGCAAGGTGTACTGGCTGCGTGTGTTTGAGATTCCTCGTGGCAGCCGAGGCTCCCGTGGCCGCCCGATGGTGAATATTTTGCCGTTGGACGAGGATGAGCGGATTACCACGTTCCTGCCGGTACGAGACTATCCGGAAGACCAGTTTGTATTGATGGCGACCTCTGCGGGTGTCGTCAAGAAGACGCCTCTGCCGAACTTCTCCCGCCCACGTAGCAGCGGTTTGATTGCGCTGAATCTGGACGAAGGCGATACCCTGATTGGTGCCGCCATCACCAACGGCGATGCCGAAGTGATGCTGTTCTCCTCGGCAGGTAAAGCGGTGCGTTTCAACGAAGAGCAGGTTCGCCCGATGAGCCGGACCGCCCGTGGTGTTCGCGGTATCAAAATGCCGGAAGGTCATCAGGTGGTGTCGCTGATTATTCCTCAGGAAGGCGGCGTGTTGTTGACGGCCAGTGAGCACGGTTACGGTAAGCGGACCGCCATCGACGAGTTCCCGGCCTACAGCCGTGGCAGTCAGGGCGTTATTGCCATGCAGTGTTCTGAGCGTAACGGTAACCTGGTGACGGCGCTTCAGTTGTTCGAAGGCGACGAGATGATGCTGATCTCTGACAAGGGCACGCTGGTGCGTACCCGCACCGATGAGGTTTCTATTCTCAGCCGGAACACGCAGGGTGTGCGTTTGATTCGTTTGGCGCAGGAAGACGAGCGGCTAGTCGGTGTTGAGCGTATTGCGGAATCCGATGACGAGGATGAAGCCACCGCAAGCGTAGAAGGGAATACAGAGTCAGGTGCCGATGAAGGTGCCGCAGGCGAGGAAACTGAAGAATGAGTAGGGCGTTTAACTTCTGTGCCGGCCCGGCGACATTGCCGGAAGCCGTGCTGAAACAGGCAGAAACTGAGCTGTTGAATTGGCGCGGCACCGGTATGTCGGTGATGGAAATGAGCCATCGCAGTGACGAGTTTGTCTCCATTGCGGAAACCGCCGAGAAGGATCTGCGAGAACTGGCAGGCATTTCAGATGATTACGCCGTGTTGTTCATGCAAGGTGGCGCCTCCAGTCAGTTTGCCAGCATCCCGCTGAACTTGCTGGGTGAGAACGCTACTGCAGATTACGTAAGCACCGGTATCTGGTCCAAAAAAGCCATTGCGGAAGCCAAGCGCTTCGGCAATATCAATGTGGCGGCGAGCTCGGAAGACAGCGGGTTTACCACCATTCCGGATCAGTCCAGCTGGGCAACGTCTGCCGATGCGGCGTACCTGCATTACACGCCCAATGAAACCATTGGCGGCCTGGAATACGACTTCGTACCGGACAGTGGTTCCGTTCCTTTGGTGGCGGATATGTCCTCCACGATTCTGTCGCGTCCGCTGGATGTTTCGAAGTTCGGCCTGATTTACGCTGGTGCTCAGAAGAACATCGGCCCATCCGGCCTGGTTGTTGTGATTGTTCGGAAGGACCTGCTGGGTAAAGCCCGCAAAGAAACGCCGACAATGATGAATTACCAGGTCATCGCGGATAACGGTTCGATGTACAACACCCCGGCCACTTATTCCTGGTATCTGGCAGGATTGGTATTCAAGTGGCTGAAAGAACAGGGTGGTGTTCAGGCGATGGGTGAGATCAACGCCCGTAAAGCCAGCAAACTGTACGGCTTTATTGATGACAGTGACTTTTACGCCAACCCGATTGACCGGCGTTTCCGTTCCTGGATGAATATTCCGTTTACCTTGGGTGACGATGCCCTGAACGGTGAGTTCCTCAAGGGGGCAAATGCCCGCGGCTTGCTCAACCTTGCTGGTCATCGCTCCGTTGGCGGTATGCGTGCCAGTTTGTACAACGCCATGCCGGAAGCCGGCGTGGATGCGTTGATTGAGTACATGGCGGAATTCGAGAAGGAGCGGGGCTGATCATGACCGACGAGAAGGCCCGCCTGAGCGAACTTCGGGACGAAATCGACAGCCTTGATCAGCAGATCATGAAACTGATCAGCGCCAGAGCCGCCTGCGCGCAGGAAGTCGCCCATGTAAAAATGGCGGCCAATCCCGGACAAGATGTGTTTTTCTACCGCCCGGAGCGGGAAGCTCAGGTGCTGCGCCGGATAAAAGAAGAGAATCCGGGGCCATTGCCGGCTGAGGAAATGGCGCGACTGTTTCGGGAAATTATGTCGGCGTGTCTGGCGCTGGAAAAGCCGATGCATATCGCGTTTCTGGGGCCGCTTGGTACGTTCACACAGGCGGCAGCGCTCAAGCATTTTGGCCATTCGGTTATCAGCGTGCCGATGCCGGCGATTGATGAAGTATTCCGCGAAGTTGAATCCGGCTCCGCTCATTACGGTGTGGTGCCAGTGGAGAATTCAACCGAGGGTATGGTGAACCACACCCTTGATATGTTCATGTCTTCGCCGCTGAAAATTTGTGGTGAGGTGCAACTTCGAATCCATCATCATCTGATGGTATCGCCTCAGTTCAAAGATCAGGAAATCACCCGTATATACTCTCACCAGCAGTCGTTTGCTCAGTGCCGGCAGTGGTTGGATTCTCACCGCGCCGGGATCGAACGTATTACCGTGTCGAGTAATGCAGAAGCCGCGCGCCGTGCTTCGGAAGAGCCCGGTTCGGCGGCGATCGCAGGTGATATGGCTGCGGAACTTTACGGTTTGGAAGTGTTGGCAAGCAGCATCGAAGATCGCCCGGACAACACCACCCGGTTCCTGATTATCGGGCGGGAAGAGGTTGAGGCCAGCGGTCAGGATAAATCCTCCATTCTGGTGTCCATGCGCAACAAGCCGGGTGCCTTGTATCAGCTGCTGGAGCCCTTCCATCGGGAAGGCATCAGTCTGACCCGTATCGAAACGCGTCCATCGCCAAGCGGCACATGGGCCTATGTGTTTTACATCGATTTTGAAGGGCACATGGACGACGGGCTTGCTCGCAAAGTGTTGGCCGAGATTGATGAAGAAGCCGTGGAATTGAAGCGCTTGGGTTCTTACCCGATTGGCGTGCTTTAAGTTCAGATTGCATTAACCCGGAGGAAAGTTGAATGTCAGTGGATTATCAGAGTCTTGCGGTAAAAGGTGTTCAGGCTCTGTCTCCGTATCAGCCCGGAAAGCCGATCGAAGAACTGGCGCGAGAGCTCGGGCTGAACCCGGAAGAGATCATTAAGCTGGCAAGTAACGAGAACCCTCTGGGCCCGAGTGAGAAGGCCATGGCAGCGGCTCGCAAGGCTCTTGATGAATCTTGCTTGTATCCGGACGGGAACGGCTTTGCGCTAAAGCAGGCTCTGGTGAGCCGGTTTGGCGTTGCGATGAATCAGATTACTCTGGGCAACGGCTCCAATGATGTTCTGGAAGTAATTGCCCGTTGCTTTGCCGGGCCGGGTGATGAAGTGGTGTTCTCCCAGTATGCCTTCGCGGTTTACCCGATAGTGACTCAGGCGATTGGTGCCACCGGCGTGTCGGTTCCAGCCAAAGCTTGGGGGCACGACCTTGATGCCATGGCGGAAGCGGTTAATGAACACACCAAACTGATCTTTGTTGCCAATCCTAACAACCCCACCGGTACGGTTCACACGGCCGATGCCATTGAAGGGTTTTTGCAGCGCATTCCGGAGCGCGTTCTTGTTGTTCTGGATGAAGCCTACTGCGAGTACCTGGCGGGAGGTGATTACGCTGACGGAGTTCAGCTTCTTGAGCGTTTCCCCAACCTCGTCGTTTGCCGCACCTTCTCGAAAGCCTGGGGGCTGGCGGCGATGCGAGTGGGTTACGCCTTTAGTTCGCCTGCTATCGCGGATGTGCTTAACCGGGTGCGCCAGCCGTTCAACGTTAACTCTATTGCCTTGGCTGCGGCCGCTGCCGTGCTTGAAGATGATGAATATCTAAGCCGTTCGCGCGCTGTGAATGAAGCCGGTTTACGTCAGCTCGCTGCGGGCTTTGAACAGTTGGATGTACCGTTCATTCCATCGGTTGGTAATTTTATAGCGGTCGATGTGGGTGAGCAGGCGGCTGAGGTTTATCAGGCATTGCTGCGGAGCGGCGTCATTGTTCGTCCGGTTGCAGGTTACGGTATGCCCAATCACTTGCGTGTATCTGTAGGACTTCCCGAAGAAAACGAGCGTTTTCTGGAAGCGCTGTCTGGCGCTTTACAGACCGTTCGGGAAGGGCGCTAACGTGAGTGGGAGCACGCCTTCTTTTCAACGGGTAGCCATTATCGGGCTTGGGCTGATTGGTGGTTCTCTTGCCAGTGCGATTCGCAAGCATCAGCTGGCTGATTATGTGGTCGGGTTCGACCAGCGCGCCGATGAGCTTGAGTTGGGTGAAGAGCTGGGCGTGATCGATCAGGCCGCGATCAGCTTACAATCGGCTGTTGAGGGGAGTGACCTGGTGGTTCTGGCGGTGCCTGTGCGAGCCACGCGCGGTGTGTTGGAACAGATCAAACCCTGGTTGAGTAAAGATGCGGTGCTGACAGACGTGGGCAGCACGAAAACCAGTTTTGCCGCCGACGTAGAAGCAGTTTTTGGTGCGATTCCACCGAACATCATTCCGGGACACCCCATTGCCGGCTCGGAAAAGAGTGGCATCCGGGCGGCTAACCCCGATCTTTTTGCCAATCATAAAGTGATCCTGACTCCGGCGGATAATACCGATTCAGCGTGTCTGGCGCGTCTGACACGGCTTTGGGAAGGCGCGGGAGCCACGGTGCTGACCATGTCGGTGGCGTACCATGATGAAGTGCTGGCGGCGACCAGTCATCTGCCGCACCTGATAGCCTTCTCGCTGGTGGATACGTTGGCCGGCGAAGATGAGAATCTGGATATCTTTCGGTACGCTGCCGGAGGTTTTCGGGATTTCACTCGAATTGCTGCCAGTGATCCCGTGATGTGGCACGACATTTTCTTGTCAAATCGCGATGCAGTGCTGCGCGTGATTGACCATTTTACCCACGATTTGGGTGAGCTCCGGGGCGCCATTGCCGAAGGCGATGGGGCTACTTTGCTTCGGGTTTTCAGTCGCGCCAAGGCGGCGCGCGAACATTTTACAAAGATGCTTTCAGGGCAGGCGTACGTGACTAATAACAGTAATCAGCAAGTTGTCTTTCAAATGCAGCCGGGAGGATCTGTCCGCGGTGACATCCGTGTGCCGGGAGATAAATCCATTTCACACCGCTCCATCATGCTGGGAGCTCTGGCCGAAGGCGTGACAGAGGTAAAAGGCTTTCTTGAAGGCGAAGACAGTCTTGCCACCCTGCAGGCATTCCGCGATATGGGTGTAACCATTGAAGGTCCGGAGAATGGTTTGGTCCGGATTCACGGTGTTGGGCTGCATGGCTTGCAGGCACCACGCGGGCCTCTGTATTTGGGCAATTCCGGCACTGGCATGCGATTGTTTGCTGGATTGCTAGCAGCACAGCCCTTCGATTCCGAGCTTTCTGGTGACACCAGTTTGTCTAAGCGCCCGATGGGGCGGGTTGCCGACCCGCTGCGCTCCATGGGGGCCGTAATCGACACGGCGGAAGGCGGTCGTCCGCCATTGAAGATCAAAGGCGGGCAATCGCTGAACGGCATTCACTACGATATGCCTGTTGCCAGTGCGCAGGTGAAATCATGCCTGTTGTTGGCGGGGCTCTACGCGAACGGCGTCACCTCAGTGACGGAGCCGGCGCCTACCCGTGACCACACCGAGCGCATGCTGCAAGGTTTTGGTTATGACGTGCAGCGTGATGGCGCAACCGCAAAAGTGGTTGGTGGCGGTAAGCTCGAAGCCGGAGTTATTGATGTGCCTGCTGATATTTCATCCGCGGCATTCTTCCTGGTAGCGGCCTCCATCGCACCGGACTCGGATCTGACACTGCGCCACGTGGGCATGAACCCGACACGCGTAGGTGTCATCAATATTTTGTGCCAGATGGGTGCGAATATTGAAATTCTCGAAGAGCGGGTTATTGGCGGCGAGCCAGTGGCTGATCTGCGAGTGCGCTCGGCTGAGTTGCACGGTATTGAAATTCCCGAAGATCAGGTGCCGCTGGCCATCGATGAATTCCCGGTTCTGTTTGTCGCAGCGACCTGCGCCAAAGGCCGCACTGTGCTTCGTGGTGCTGAAGAGTTGCGGGTCAAAGAGAGTGATCGCATCCAGGTGATGGCTGACGGGCTGGCCGAGCTCGGTGTTGAAACAACCGTTACCCCGGACGGGATTATTATTGAGGGTGGCCAGACGATCGGCTCTGGTACGGTCGAGAGTCATGAAGACCACCGTATTTCGATGTCATTCGCGGTGGCCTCTTTGCGGGCAACCGGGCCAATTACCATTAACGATTGTTCGAACGTAACAACCTCGTTCCCGGACTTCGTTGAGCTGGCCAAACAGACAGGTTTCAATATCAGAACAGAAGGTGCTTCTTAATGGCAGACAGCAAGGCCCCGGTCATTACAGTGGACGGCCCTGGTGGTGCGGGTAAAGGAACGATTACCCAGATGTTGGCTCGCAAACTAGGGTGGCACTTGCTTGATAGTGGTGCTTTGTACCGCCTGACCGCTCTGGCGGCAACCCGGCAGGGGGTGGCTCTGGATGATGAGCCAGGTCTGGTTGAAGTGGCGGCCACTCTGGACGTGGAATTTGAGCCGGGAGAAGTTGGCCAGCCGGTGCGAGTGCTTTTGTCCGGGCAGGATGTCACGTCCGAAATCCGTACCGAAACATGCGGCAACAACGCGTCAAAAGTGGCCGTTATGCAGCCGGTTCGGGATGCACTCTTGCAGCGCCAAAGGGATTTCCAGAAAGCGCCCGGAGTAGTCGCGGACGGGCGAGACATGGGAACGGTTGTTTTTCCCGATGCACCAGTGAAAATTTTCCTGACCGCGAGTGCCGAAGAGCGCGCGCGGCGCCGCTATAATCAGTTGAAGGACGCCGGGGTCGATGTTACTATTGACGCCGTTTTAGACGAGATTCGGGTACGTGACGATCGGGATATGAACCGGTCAGCGGCCCCTCTTAAGCCTGCGGATGATGCGCAAGTCATTGATTCTACAGGTTTGAGTATAGAAGAGGTGTTAGACAGGTGTATGGCCGCAGCAGGTCAGGCCTGACTACACCTTTTTGTCGTTGGAATGCCGGAGTCAGCGGAATATTGCCAGCCACAGGCTGAATCCGGAAATCATTAACAGACCGTGTTGCTGGCGGCACGGAGCATACTTGCGTTGATCATATAGGGCACATAATGAGCGAGAGCTTTGCGGATTTATTCGAAGAAAGTTTAAAAGAAATCGACATGCAGCCAGGTTCCATTGTTCAGGGAACCGTTGTTGATGTTGATAGCGACTGGGTCACCGTTAACGCTGGACTGAAGTCCGAAGGCGTTATCCCCGCCTCCCAGTTCCTCAACGAAAAAGGCGAGTTGGAAGTTCAAATCGGCGACGTAGTCGACGTAGCTCTCGACGCTGTTGAAGACGGTTTCGGTGAAACCCGTCTGTCTCGTGAGAAGGCGAAGCGCGCCGAAGCTTGGAAGGTTCTCGAGAAGTCCTTCGAAGCTGAAGAAGTGGTTAAAGGTATCATCAACGGCAAGGTCAAAGGTGGTTTCACTGTTGATCTGGCTGGTATCCGTGCCTTCTTGCCGGGTTCTCTGGTAGACGTTCGTCCGGTTCGCGACACTGCGCACCTGGAAAACAAAGAACTTGAGTTCAAGGTTATCAAGCTGGACCAGAAGCGTAACAACGTGGTTGTTTCTCGCCGCGCCGTTCTGGAAGCTGAAAACAGCGAGCAGCGTGAAGCTCTGCTGGAAACCCTGACCGAAGGTCTGGAAATCAAAGGTATCGTCAAGAACCTGACCGACTACGGCGCGTTCGTAGATCTGGGCGGTGTTGACGGCCTGCTGCACATCACTGATATGGCTTGGAAACGCATCAAGCACCCGAGCGAAATCGTGAATGTGGGCGACGAAATCAATGTTAAGGTCCTGAAGTTCGACCGTGAGCGTAACCGTGTTTCTCTGGGTCTGAAGCAGTTGGGCGAAGATCCTTGGGTAGATATCAAGGCTCGTTACCCAGAAAGCGCTCGTGTAACGGCTCGTGTAACCAACCTGACCGACTACGGCTGCTTCGCTGAGCTGGAAGAGGGTGTTGAAGGCCTGGTTCACGTTTCCGAAATGGATTGGACCAACAAGAACATCCACCCGTCCAAGGTTGTTCAGGTAGGTGACGAAGTTGAAGTGATGATCCTGGATATCGACGAAGAGCGTCGTCGTATTTCCCTGGGTATCAAGCAGTGTGTGTCTAACCCTTGGGAAGACTTCTCTGGCAACTTCAACAAAGGCGATCGCATCTCCGGTAAGATCAAGTCAATCACTGACTTCGGTATCTTCATCGGTCTGGATGGCGGAATCGACGGTCTGGTTCACCTGTCTGACATCAGCTGGAACGAAACCGGTGAAGAAGCCGTTCGCGAATACAAGAAGGGCGACGAAGTTGAAACCGTTATCCTGTCTGTTGATCCAGAGCGTGAGCGTATCTCCCTGGGTATCAAGCAGCTGGAAAGCGATCCGTTCGCCGAATTTGTACAGCTGAACGACAAAGGGTCCATCGTTAAGGGTACTGTTTCTGCAGTAGACGCAAAAGGCGCTACTATTGCCCTGAACGAAGAAGTTGAAGCGGTACTGAAGGCCTCCGAAATCAGCCGTGACCGCGTTGAAGATGCGCGTAACGTTCTGAAAGAAGGCGAAGAAGTAGAAGCGAAGATCATCAGCATCGATCGCAAGAACCGCGTGATCAACCTGTCTGTTAAGTCTAAAGACGTAGAAGACGACAAGCAGGCTCTGGATAGCGTACGCAGTAAGGCTGCAGAAACCTCAGGCGCCACCACTATCGGTGACCTGATCAAGGAACAGATGCAGCAGCAAAACGCCAACAAAGACTAATTGTCTGGTTGGTAGTGAAAAAAACGGGCTCTAAGAGCCCGTTTTTTTTGTGTTTTTTTCTGGTTTGGCTAAACTAGAGTCATTGGAATCCAGCATTTAAGTGCGGAATAATAATGACAGAGGAAAGTGCCTCATGACGAAGTCCGAACTGGTTGAACTGGTAGCATCAAAACAGACGCAGCTCTCGGTAAAGGATGTTGAGCTGGCGGTTAAGACCATTATTGAACACATGTCTCAGGCGTTGGCGGATGGTCAGCGTATCGAGATTCGAGGGTTTGGCAGCTTTTCTTTACATCACCGCGAAGCGCGTGTTGGCCGAAATCCAAAAACCGGAGAGGCGGTGCAGTTGCCTGCGAAATATGTTCCGCATTTCAAGCCCGGGAAAGAGCTTCGAGAGCAGGTTAACGATAGCTTGAAGAAAGGATTCTGATCCTGACGCACGTGAATCTTTCAGCAACATAAGATCGAAAATTTCCCGTCTGGAGCGTGTACGAGATGGCAGCACTACAGAAGATTCTCTTAATTGTCTTGGTTGTAATTCTGATAGTCGTTGCTCTGGTGTTCTCGTTGAATAATCAGATGGCGGTGTCTCTTAATTTCCTGCTGTTCGAAACTCAGCCACACGGTGTCGCAGTCTGGATTATCTTGTCTTTTGTGTTGGGTGCATTGGTCGGCGTTTTGTTGATGTTGATCGGCTCTTTCCGCTCTTCAGTATCACGCCGCAACCTCAAAAAGCGGCTTGAACGTACGGAGCAGGCGCTAGAAAAATCCAGGGCTGATAACGACCAGGCACTTTAATGGAATTAGTGTTCAACTGGCTGCTTCTAACGGTTGCTGTTGCCGCTGGCTGGTTAGTGGGTCGGTATGGCGCTTCCTACCGCCGTTCGCGTAAAACCATATCTGACGTAGACTCCGTTAAAGATCGTCTGCAATTCCTCTTTACCAATTATTCTGACCAAGCCGTTGAAAACTTTGTGCAGTCTTTGCCGGTTAACAAAGACACGGTCAGCCTTCATTTATCCATTGGCAGTCATTTTCGCAATAAAGGCGAAACCGACCGCGCCACATTGATTCACCAGAATCTACTTGCTCGCCCCGAGTTGCCCGCTCGTTATACTCCGAAAGTAACCCTAGAGCTGGCCATGGATTATCTGGGAGCCGGTTTGTTAGACAGGGCTGAGGCTTTGTTTCAGGAGTTAATGGGAGATCGTGATTACGGGCGCCGGGCTGCCAGTGAGCTCATCGAGCTGTATCAGCAGGAGAAGGAATGGGAGAAAGCCGGGCAGGTGGCAAAAACCTTGACCCGAACAGAATCCGATCCGGTTATGTTCAAAACACTTGCCTACATTACCTGTGAGCTGGCTGATTTGGCGCTCAAAGATGACGATCGCTGGACCGCAAAGAAGTTGTTCCGAGAAGCCTTGGAATACGATCCTTCATGTGTGCGGGCCACTCTGTTGTTGATGAAGCTTCAGGTTCGCCAAGGCAATTATCGTGAAGCCAGTAAGCAGGGACTGAAGGTATTTGAACAAAACCCTCAATTTGGCCCCGAGGCCGTCGATCGGTTGATGCAGCTCGAGCGTGACCATGGTGATGTGGGGCGTTTGTTCAAGAAACTGAAAAAGCTCTACGAGCAACATCCGAGCACCAGTTTGTTGCTTGCACTGGTAGAATCAGTGGAGCGCTCTTCCAGTCGCCCGGCAGCGATTGATCTGTTGCGTCAGGAGCTGGAGGTCCGCCCTTCAATGCGAGGCCTTTTGCGGCTTGTTGAGCTTGCGGGCTACGAGAAGGGGATGACGACCGACGAGGGGCGTCTGGTGAGTCGTATTGGTCATCTGATACTGGCTAACCGTCCGATCTATCGTTGTGTGAATTGTGGCTTCGATGGCCAGCAGCTGCATTGGTTGTGCCCGAGTTGTAAGCAGTGGGAAACTGTGAGGCCGATTCAAGGTGTGGAAGCCGAATAACGTTTTAATTTACTGACTGGGAAAATCGAACGTGCAAAACCCCAACGACCCGAAAATCATTGTAGCTTTAGACTTTCCCTCTCAGGATCCGGCGCTTGCGCTTGTTGATCAGCTCGATCCGGGCAAGTGTCGTTTGAAGGTTGGCAAAGAGTTGTTTACCCGCTCCGGCCCGGAGCTGGTTAAGGCGCTGCAGAACCGTGGCTTTGATGTCTTTCTGGATCTGAAGTTCCACGATATTCCGAACACTACCTCGTCGGCCGTTGCTGCCGCAGCGGACCTTGGTGTGTGGATGGTGAATGTTCATGCGTCAGGTGGCGAGAAGATGATGGTCGCCTGTCGAGAGCGTCTGGAGTCGTTTGGTGCGGATAAGCCGTTGCTGATCGCTGTTACGGTTCTGACCAGTATGTCAGGCGATGACTTGTCGGGTATCGGTATTACCGATTTGCCGGAAGTGCAGGTGTCGCGCCTCGCAGCGCTAACCAGGAATTGTGGATTGGATGGCGTAGTGTGCTCCGCGCAGGAAGCGCCGCGCCTGAAAGCAGAGCAGGGTGCTGATTTCCAGCTCATCACTCCGGGCATTCGCCCGTTGACTGCTGATAAGGGCGATCAGCAACGTATCATGACCCCCACAGATGCCCTGAAAGCGGGTTCTGACTACCTGGTTATTGGTCGCCCGATTACCAAGGCTGACGACCCGCTGGCGGCGCTTGAGGCGATTCATGCTGAGGTGCAAGGCGCTTAAACTGCGGCGGCTGGTTCGTTTCCGATTCTAGCCTTTTATTTTGGGTGTGGCGCCAAGGATGGAGGCCGCTCCCGAAAACCGCTACGAGCACATCCATGTGCGCTTCTCTCCGGCCATCCATGGCCTCCGAAATTTTCGGGAGCGGCCTCCATCCTCGGCGTTCAACCTTTGGAGTGGTCGTCGTATAGCGATTTGATTCTGGTTTTGATATTTAATCCTGAGCTGGCTTTAGCCTTTTCGGATACTCTGATGCAGCCTGATCGGTGTGGTGGAACCCTTCTTCCAAAAATGTGCGGAGCCATGGATGGCGGAGCAGAAGCGTCACATGGACGTGCCGAAGGAGCGGTTTTTGGAAGAAGGGTTCCACCACGCCATTCCACCCAAACAGACAAGCTGGGGTCAGGTGTTGATCCGCAATCTCCGAAAGCGTCAGGTAAAACAAGTGCCCACAAAAAAGCCCGCTAATTCATAGAACTAGCGGGCTTTCGAAATAGTGGCTCCCCGAGCTGGGCTCGAACCAGCGACAAACGGATTAACAGTCCGTTGCTCTACCAACTGAGCTATCGGGGAACATCGTCATGTGACGAGGCGCGTATATTAGTGTGACCTTACCGCCTCGTCAACCCCTTAGCTAAAAAAATTAGCCAAGAGCTTTCTGCAAACGCTCAATTGCCTTCTCGAGGTTGTCCATACTGGTCGCAAAGCTCAACCGCATGTGGCCCGGGCTACCGAACGCGGAGCCAGGAACCAACGCAACACCGGCTTCGCTCAGAAGTTTTTCAGCGAACTCAACGTCTGTGCTTACGCCGTCGGTTGCATCGATTGCGCCCTGGAAGCTTGGGAACACATAGAAGGTGCCGTCGCCGTAAGGGCACTCAACACCCGGCAGCTTGTTCAAGGCATCAACCAGCCAGTCGTGACGTTTTTTGAACGACTTAACCATCTCGCCTACGCAGGCCTGATCACCGTCGAGAGCGGCGGTAGCGGCTGCCTGAGAGATCGAGCAGGGGTTAGAGGTGCTCTGGGACTGAATCTTCTTCATGGCGCCGATGATCTTCGCCGGTCCTGCTGCATAACCGATGCGCCAGCCTGTCATGGAGTAGGCTTTGGAAACACCGTTCAGCACGAAGGTGCGCTCGTACAGTTCAGGGCAAGCGTTCACGATGTTGCAGAACGGCTTGCCGGTCCACAGGATCGGCTCATACATGTCGTCGGTGGCGATCATGATGTTGGGGTGCTTCTTCAGAACTTCACCAATCGCCTTCAGCTCCTCCATCGAGTATGCCATGCCGCTCGGGTTGGACGGGCTGTTGATCACGAACAGACGGGTACGATCGGTGATCGCGTTTTCCAGCTGCTCCGGGGTGATCTTGAAGCGGGTATTGACGGATGTCTCGATGATAACCGGCTTACCCTCTGCAACCAGCACCATGTCCGGGTAAGATACCCAGTAAGGAGCAGGGATAATGGCTTCGTCGCCCGGATTCAAAATGGCCAGTGCCAGGTTGAAAAAGCTTTGCTTGCCGCCACTGGATACCAGAATCTGGTTGGCTTCGTATTCCAGTCCGTTGTCGCGTTTGAACTTCGCAATGATCGCTTTTTTCAGAGCAGGCGTACCATCAACGGCGGTGTACTTGGTCTGACCGTTGGTAATGGCTTCAATAGCGGCCTGTTTGATGTGCTCTGGGGTGTCGAAGTCCGGCTCGCCGGCACCCAAGCCAATAATGTCTTGGCCAGCAGCGCGAAGCTCGGCTGCTTTGTTGGTAACGGCGAGGGTTGGGGATGGCTTGATAGCCTGTACACGGCTGGAAAGTTGAAGGTCCAAACTTGAGCTCCTTAAAGCTGCGTCTTATGGGCTGCGACCGGCGTGGTAGCAAGGGGAGTTCGATGCCCCGGCTGTATTTTACACGGCCGTCGATCGGGCTGATGGTATCATGAAGCGACGGTATCGCTAAATTTCTTGTAAGTAGTAGCCGTGATGGTTGCCACTGACGACTGGAGGTTCTTCGCCAATTATGGCTAGTCAATCAACTCGTGCCTCGAAAGAGGGTGTTTTTCGTGTCGATTCGCCTTATCAGCCAGCCGGGGACCAGCCCACGGCCATTGCCGGGCTTGTAGACGGTATCCATTCTGGCCTGGCCCATCAGACCTTGCTGGGTGTTACTGGCTCGGGAAAAACCTTCACGATTGCCAATGTGATTCAGGAAGTTCAGCGGCCAACCATTGTGATGGCGCATAACAAAACCCTGGCAGCCCAGTTGTACGGTGAATTCAAAGAATTCTTCCCGGACAACGCGGTGGAGTATTTCGTTTCGTACTACGATTATTATCAGCCAGAAGCCTACGTACCTTCTTCCGATACGTTTATCGAGAAAGATGCGTCTATTAACGAGCATATCGAACAGATGCGCTTGTCGGCGACCAAGGCGCTGTTGGAGCGGCCGGATGCAATCATCGTTGCTTCCGTGTCGTCAATCTATGGCTTGGGTGACCCCGAATCCTACATGAAGATGATGCTGCATTTGGATCGGGGTGATCCGGTTGAGCAGCGGGACATCCTTCGGCGCTTGGCCGAGCTGCAGTACACCCGGAACGACGTGGAATTTCATCGCGCCAATTACCGGGTTCGCGGTGATGTGATTGATGTTTTCCCGGCCGAATCCGAACGCGAGGCCATTCGAATTGAATTGTTCGACGATGAGGTCGAGCAGTTAAGTTATTTCGACCCACTGACCGGTGAAGTGCTGCGTCGGGTGCCACGCGTAACCATCTACCCCAAGTCTCACTATGTCACGCCACGCCAGAAAGTTCTGGATGCGGTTGAAAACATTAAAGTGGAACTGGATGAGCGGTTGAAGCAATTGCGTGACAACCATCGCTTGGTTGAAGCGCAGCGGTTAGAAGAGCGAACCCGTTACGATATTGAGATGATGCTGGAACTGGGCTACTGCAACGGCATCGAAAACTATTCCCGTTATCTGTCGGGGCGGGATCCGGGCGCACCACCACCCACATTGTTCGATTACCTGCCACCGAACGCGTTGTTGGTGGTGGACGAATCTCACGTGACGATTTCGCAAATCGGGGCCATGTACAAAGGCGACCGCTCGCGCAAAGAAACTTTGGTTGAATATGGTTTCCGTCTGCCATCGGCACTGGACAACCGGCCCATGCGTTTCGAAGAGTGGGAGCGGATTGCGCCACAGATGATCTTCGTGTCGGCGACACCCGGTAATTACGAAGCTGAACACGCCGGGCAGGTGGTAGAGCAGGTAGTTCGGCCGACCGGGTTGCTGGATCCGGAGATTGAGGTTCGTCCTGCGTCTACCCAGGTGGACGACCTGCTCTCGGAGATTCACGCGCGTGTCGAGGAAAAGGAGCGTGTTCTGGTCACCACGCTAACCAAACGGATGGCGGAGGATTTAACCGACTTCCTGATGGAGCACGATATTCGTGTGCGTTATCTGCATTCGGACATTGATACGGTGGAGCGGGTCGAAATTATCCGTGATCTGCGAAGGGGTGAGTTCGATGTGCTGGTTGGCATCAACCTGTTGCGAGAAGGGCTGGATATGCCCGAGGTATCACTGGTGGCGATTCTGGATGCTGATAAAGAGGGCTTCCTGCGCAGCGAGCGCTCGTTGATTCAGACCATCGGCCGCGCAGCTCGGAACGTGAACGGCAAAGCCATTCTGTATGGCGACAGGATTACCGGCTCGATGCAGCGGGCTTTGGGTGAAACCGAACGTCGCCGTGCCAAGCAGCAGGCTCATAACGAAGAGCATGGCATTACCCCGACGGGTCTCACCAAGAAAATCGCCGACATAATGGAGGGGGCTCCCGGTGCAGGGCGTGGTCGCCGCAAACCTGAACGGCCCGGCCAGAAAGCGGCAGAGCAGGCGGAAGATTATCGGGTTGCAGCCGGCAAACGGTCACCGCAGGAGCTTCTTAAAGAAGTGGCGATACTCGAAGACGAGATGTACAAGGCCGCCGCTGACCTGGATTTTGAAGCAGCAGCCCGTTTGCGGGACCGGATATCCGAATTGAAGGAAGCTGCTATCCGCAATGGTTGATTATGCTCTTGGCGGGCCGACAATCACCGCTGCTTGCAGCGGCTGGTTGCGGCCGTAACGCGAGATCTTGCTAAACACCCGTTTGTCGATTGGTAAATATTGCTTGTCGGCCACAGTTTCGCCTTCCTCTATGTCGATCTCCGGGTCGTGCAGATACACGAAATCCTCATCGATGGCGCAAACAGTCACCCAGTGAGGTACTCGGCTACGGTTCAGTTGCCAGGTGCTGATGAGAATGACCGGTATCTCGCCTCTGAGTAGGGCATCTTCCATCGCCTCTAGCGTTAGCGGGTTGTGGTGAATCTGGATGCCGGTTTGCCCTATGTCGTGCAGAAACCCCTCATGCACCAGTTCCAGTACCCGCTTTTTATCGTCGTTACGTACGGTGTCTTTGAACAGAGCGCCCTCCTGACTGATCCAGGCGCTGGCTTGAAAGCCGCGGTTCCAGGCGGACAGTGCGAGGCCGTGGGGGCCACAGCCACCATGACCCGAGAGCATGAAAATCATGGTGGCTTCGCGCCAGATTTTCAGCTCTTCAAGGGTGGTTAACGGCTGACGCTCATCCAGCGCCGACAGAGCCATCATCAGCGCCGATGGACCGCAGGTAAATTCGGTAGTCTGCGGGTAATAAGGCACCGGTAGAATCTCCCGGGCAGGCTCGTAGTAAAGAATACGTCGCTCAAATCGCAGCGCGGTGCCATGATCTTCATAGTAATCGCGGTATGTGCCGAACTGTCGGTAACCCAGGCGTCGATAGAGGTTGATGGCACCGGTGTTATCTTCCCGCACCTCAAGACGCATGATAATGCGGTCGGCATCGGACGCTTCTTTTTCTGCCGCTTTGATCAGTTTTTCTCCGACACCTTTTCCCCGGGCATTCGGAGAAACCGCAATGGAATAGATTCTGGCGAGACGGGTCGCGGCATTCATCAGAACCAGGCAGTAGCCCGCCAGATCGGAACCCAGCTCCGCAACGATCAGTCGGTCTCGGGGTACTTCCAGAAAACGCCGGAAACTCCGCCGGGAAATACGGTCTTCGGTAAAGCAACGGTTTTCAAGCTCGACAAGGTTTTTCAGGTCGCCTGCGACGGCTTGTCTTAGCAGTACATCTTGC
This sequence comes from Marinobacter litoralis, assembly GCF_016427555.1. Classification (GTDB taxonomy): domain Bacteria; phylum Pseudomonadota; class Gammaproteobacteria; order Pseudomonadales; family Oleiphilaceae; genus Marinobacter; species Marinobacter litoralis_A. Next base: position 288,308 of record NZ_JAELVS010000003.1, on the reverse strand, counting down.
ATGATGGTTGTGTCCCGGGGCGCACAAAAGACCGGGAGGCCAGAAGGGCTCCCTCTGCAGCTATTATGGTAGAGACAGGGGGCATCGGGTAGCGCGGAAGGATGCGTAAAAGCACTCATCAATGGATGATTGTGGGGGACCCTGCAGCGGCGTATTGTTGCGCTAATTATCCGGCTGAACCTTCAGGGAGGAAAGCCTGCTATGTCCCGTTTGTTGATTGTTGTGGATCGTGAGAAAGATTGGGCACCCTACTATCCGAGTGAAGATGTGCTCACCTTTGAGCAGTACCTGAAATTTGCCGCTCCTTCTAACAGCCGGGTGCGGGTAATCAACCTGTGCCAGAGTGCCCGGTATCTGAGCCGGGGTTATTACTGTTCTTTGTTGGCGGAAGCCCGGGGGCACCACGTGGTGCCGTCTGTAATGACGTTGAACGATCTGGGGCGGAAAGGCTTGTTTTCCCTTGAGCTCGGAGAGTTGGACTCCAGTGTTATTCAGTGGCTGGAAAACGAAGCTCAGGAGATCGATCCGGCGACAGATGAGCGGGCGGCGACCCACGAAGTTCGGGTGCGCACGTACTTTGGACAGGCCGAACATGCAGAGCTCAAGCCCGCCGCTCGTGCTCTGTTTGAGCGTTTACCTTGTCCCATTCTCGAAGTGGTATTCCGTCATCGAAAGCAGTGGCAAATCGAATCCATGAAGCCGGCTTGCCCCGCGGATCTGAGTGACCGCGAGCAGGATCTGTTTGCCGCAGCTTTGGATCGGTTTAGCAGCATGGTGTGGCGCAAACCGAAAACCCGTCGGCACTATCGTTTTGATCTTGCCATGTTAGTCAATCCTGATGAGGAAATGCCGCCGAGCGATGAAGCTGCGCTTAAAAGGTTCGAGAGTGCAGGGCGTAAACTGGGTATTAATGTTGAACGAATTACTCGCCGGGACTATATGCGGCTTCCGGAATTCGATGGCTTGTTTATTCGGGAAACCACAGCGATTGATCATCACACCTACCGCTTTGCGCGAAAGGCGGAGGCCGAAGGTTTGGTGGTGATCGATGATCCCGTGTCTATTCTGCGCTGCACCAATAAAGTGTTCCTCGCGGACTTGCTGAAAAACAACAAAGTACCGACACCCAAGACGCTGATTCTTTCCAAAGGCCAGACGGATGCGGCCGAGCAGGTAGTAAGTGAATTAGGCTTCCCGGTGGTCATAAAAATTCCCGATGGCGCGTTCTCGCGCGGTGTCGCCAAAGCCAAAGATGAAGCGGAGTTAAAAGCTGGTTTGAAAGAATTGTTCAGGCAGTCAGCATTGGTGTTGGCCCAAGAGTATTTCTATACCGACTACGACTGGCGTATAGGCGTATTGGGAGGCCGTGCAATCTATGCTTGCAAGTACATGATGGTGAAAGGGCATTGGCAAATTTATCAGCATGGCGGTGCCGCGGTTGAAAGTGGCGATTTCGAGACGATGCCGACCTATGAGGTGCCCAGAAATGTCATTCAAGCTGCTCTGAATGCGACTCGCCTGATTGGGAACGGTCTCTATGGCGTCGATATCAAACAGGCCGGCAACCGGGTTGCGGTGATCGAGGTGAACGATAACCCCAGTATCGATTCCGGGGTTGAGGACAAGTTTCTCGGGGGCGAACTCTATACATTGGTCATGCAGGAATTCCTGTCCCGTATGGAAGCAAAGCGGCGTCGGTAGGAACTTTACCCGGATTCGGCCGCCATCCAAATCCGGACACTGCCCAGCCAGGGCGCATTCGAAAGAGCGGTCTGAACCCCTTGCGGGGTCAGCTCGGGAACGGGCTGTTCTTCGTCCAGAAAGATCTCAAGATGAACCTTTTTTTCCAGGTAGTGTAGCCCCAGCCGGCTATGGGGCGGCAGCTCACCCAAGGCTTCGGTAAGTAGCGAACGTATTTCTTCCCTTGATGGCAGTCCCGGTTCATTTAATGAGGGGATCGCCTCGTCGTTCTCGGCATCAATGTGAAAGTTGATGTCCTGGATGTTGTCGACCGCTTCGCGCATATTAGTCACGACCTTGAGGCCGATTTGATGGCCTTCGGAGACGCTGATTTCAGGGCGTACCACCAGATCAATATCGAGCAGAATGTCCTGGCCCATGCGTCGGCTTCGCAATTCATGGACATTTCTAACGCCGGGCGTTGCCAGGGCGATGGCGCGGAGTTTTTCGGTATCTTCTTTGGATAAGCCGGTATCGATCAGTTCTTTGACGCTGTCCCAGGTGAATTTCCAGCCGATGTGGATAATGATGATCGCGACGGCGACCGCCGCGACTGTGTCAAGCCAGACCACCCCGAGCATTGCTCCGGCGGTTGAAAGCAACACGACCACCGATGAAATAGCGTCGGTGCGGCTGTGCCAGGCATTGGCGACGATTAAATCGGAACGAATAGCGAGACCAACGTGCCGGGTATAGCGGAAAATCCATTCTTTGCTCAACACCGAGACGGTTGCCGCAACCAGTACTGGCCACCCCGGTACGTAAAGCTCTTCCTGCTCTACCAAGCGCAGTATGTTTTCCCAAGCCAGCGCAGCCCCTACGGCGATCAATAAACTTCCCAATACCAGTGTGCCGAGGGTTTCTATTCGTTGATGGCCGTAAGGGTGGTCGTCATCGGGACCTTTGCGCGACAAGCGCATAACGATAAGCACCACCCAGTCTGATGCAACATCTGTAAACGAGTGAATGCCATCGACCACCAAGGCATGGGAGTGGAACAGGATACCGGCGATAACTTTGATCAGCCCGAGAAAGCCGTCGAGGACCATGCCAATGAGAGTGACTTTGGAGGCCGCGTGCTTTTCGGCTTCGAGGTCGCGCTCAGGGTTCGGCTGGCCTATTGAAGTGGTATCCATTCGCGTGGGCTCCATAGCAATGCTTGGCGCCAGTATAGCCCCAAAAATTAAAAAAAGGGCTTGCAAAACTCGAAATGTCCTTCTGTTTTATGCACACATTGAAATATGTATCGTTAGCTACCATTAGGTTACGCTTTTAGTCAATTCCTATTTCAATATTTGTAACTAGTTGAAAATAAAGGATTAAAATGCTGGTCAAAAAATGATCAATTTGTAGGCTGGCGCAGTAATCAAGGCTTGGAAACGTTTGCCCCGCGCTTATCAACAGAGTTATCCACAGATTTCGTGGAAAACCTCGGAAGCCTCGACAGCATGCGGCTTTTGGCGACATTTGCCGGTTCGGGGAGATGGTGTGGAAAACTTCCGGTATACTCCTGCCACCGCTTGCAAGGAGTTTTCTGATGTACCCCGTTCTTAGAAATCTGTTGTTTCGGTTACCGCCAGAACAGGCACACAACGTGGCCTTGAAGGGCCTTGACGTTGCCAAGAAAGTGGGCGCGCTGTACCTGTTCACACGCCAACCCGATCCATGCCCGATCAATGTGATGGGGCTGGACTTCCCAAATCCGGTAGGCCTTGCTGCCGGGCTCGACAAAAATGCGGACCATTTGGACGCATTGGGAGCTTTGGGGTTCGGGTTCATCGAAGTGGGAACTGTCACGCCGTTAGCGCAACCGGGTAACCCGACACCGCGGATGTTTCGGTTGCCGGAGCACCAGGCCATTATTAACCGGATGGGCTTCAATAACGAAGGCCTCGAGCATTTGATTGGCAATGTTCGGAATCGGCGCTACAACGGTATTCTTGGAATCAACGTCGGCAAAAACAAAGACACGCCCAACGAGCAGTCTGAGTCTGACTATCGCAAGGGGATTGCAGCGGTTTATGACTACGCGGATTACATTACGGTGAATGTGTCGTCACCCAACACGCCAGGCCTGCGCGACCTTCAGTTCGGTGATTCGTTAAAACAGTTGTTGCACGCAATCAAAGACGAGCAAACGCGCCGTCATCAATCGAGCGGACGTTACGTGCCGATAGCGGTGAAGATTGCTCCGGACATGGATGATGAAGGTGTGCGGTTTGTGGCTTCGGCGCTTCTGGAGTCTGGGCTGGATGGCGTGATTGCAACCAACACGACCATTAGCCGGGATGCGGTTAAAGGCCATGAGCACGAGCAAGAGGCTGGTGGTTTGAGTGGGGCGCCGGTGCGTGAATCGTCGGTCAGAGTGATCGCAGGACTGTACGCGGAACTGGGCGACCGTATCCCCATCATCGGAGTGGGTGGAATCACAGATGCCGAGAGTGCCGCTGAGAAAATCCGGGCGGGCGCTAAACTGGTGCAAATCTACACCGGGTTTATCTATAAAGGGCCGAAGCTGATTGGTGATGCGGTAGAGGCTGTTCGTAAAGCGCGGCAGGCATAAAATGGTAGGGCCCGCTTAGCGGGCCCTTTGCGGGAAATGAACCCCGTGGCGCTTCTTCGCATGGTACGAGGCGGGTGGCCTCGTTTTGGTTGCTCGGAATACTGCGTCAAATTGTCGTGGTAAAGTGTGAAAAAAAACAGATCTAGCTAACTGAGATCGGCCAACACCGCAATTACGTTGCAGTTACGTTGGCTAACTTGTGGATGCCGGAAACGCCGGTCATGCCCTCCCAGTTATCTGTGCGGCCTTCTCGCCACCCGTTCAACCATTCCTGGCGCGCTTCTGGTTGATCGACTGGGCAGCTGTCTTTGGATTTTCCGGACACGCCAGCGAGGTATCCTCGCTTGAATGCACGAGCGTAAACGTCTCTCTTCTGTCTTTTCATGCCGTTCCTCACTATGGATTAACAGAACAAGCGTGTACACATCTGCAGTGACCATGGCGTTGGTGCCCATCCGGGACAACCCACTATTGCCAGCTTGGGTCAGAGCAGTCAGGATCCTGTTGATGGAAGCTTTAAATGTTGCTTCCAGAACGACGCGTCAGGTACAAGGTAAGACGAACCTTGCCGAGAAGTACACTAACGATTTCGTCTATATGAATGCTTTTTTATAGTTTTGTGAACTATTGATGGCAGGCCATTTTTGCTTTCGCTGCGAATCCAGCGGCTTACCAGCTTTATCTCGAAAACCAGGAGTTGATTTTGTCCAAGTATGTCTTTTTTGTAACCTGCCCGAAGGGCGTTGAGTATCTCCTGGGTGATGAGTTGGAGGCTTTTGGTCTCACACTTGTGCGCAATGCACCAGCGGGTGTCTGGGTTGAGGGTGAGCTGGAAGCCGGATATCGGGCTTGTATGTGGTCCCGGCTGGCCAACAGGGTGATCCTGCATATCGATGAGGTGGACGCTCGCAGTGCGGAAGAACTCTACGACGGCATCGTGAGAATGGATTGGCAGGCTCATATTCCTGCGGGTGGCAGCTTCCGGGTGAATTTTCTTGGTCAGAATGAAGCGCTCAGAAACACCCAATTCGGCGCTCAGAAAGTTAAAGACGGGATCGTAGACAGCATTCGTGGCGCTGGTGCACCAAGGCCGGCGGTGGCCCAGAAAGACCCGGATGTGACCATTTCGGCTCGGCTCAACCGTGGCCGTTTGGCGGTTGGCATTGATCTCAGTGGTCACAGCCTTCATATGCGGGGCTATCGTACAGAGCAGGGCTTGGCCCCCTTAAAAGAGAACCTGGCCGCCGCCGTTCTGTTGCGAGCTGGCTGGCCTGAGATCGCCGAAGCAGGCGGAGATTTTGTCGATCCGATGTGTGGTTCCGGCACGCTGTTGATCGAAGCCGCTTTGATGGCGCTGGATATTGCGCCGGGCCGTCGCCAGGAGCGTTTCGGGTTCGAAAAGTGGCCCGGTCACCAGCCCGAGCTGTGGCTGGGCATTCGCCAAGAGGCGGAGCGCCGTGCACACGAAGGGAAGCAGGGCCGTGTGCCCGCATTCGCCGGGTTTGATCAGGACAGCCGGGTATTGGATACCGCCCAGAGAAACGTTCAGCGGGCGGGACTTGAAGGTATCGTAATGGTTGAACCACGCTCGTTGAGCGACTTTGCGCGCCACGACGACTGGGCGGAGACGGGCCTGATTTTGACGAACCCCCCATACGGTGAGCGTTTGAGTGAGCGGAATGTGCTTGCGGCGCTTTACCAAAGCCTGGGCGAAGTGTCGCTGCGTGAACTGGCTGGATGGCGCCTGGGTGTGTTCACCGGCGCGCCGGAATTCGGTAAGTCTGTGGGACTTAGAAGCTTCAAGCAATACAAACTCTTTAACGGAAAATTGCCGGCGCAATTGCTGTTGTTTGAAGTGAATACTGAAAACGCAAGAACCCCGCGAGATCCAGCAGCCGCTGGCCAAGTGGTTCCGCGAATCGTCAATGCGGAGCGGGCGGAAATGCTTCGGAACCGCTTGAAGAAGAACATGAAGTCCATCGGGCAATGGGTCAGAAAGCAGAATATTGGCTGCTACCGCCTGTACGATGCCGATATGCCCGAATACGCGCTGGCGATCGATATTTATGAAGGCAGGGTGCACGTTCAGGAATATCTGGCGCCGAAATCGATCGATGAAAGAGCCGCCCGGGAGCGCTTGGCTGAAGCTTTGGCGATCATTCCGGACGTGCTGGATATCGACCCGAAGGACATGGTCTGCAAACAGCGCCAGCGTCAGACCGGTACCAAGCAATATGAGAAGCAAGCGGCAACTGGCGAATACTTCAATGTGCAAGAACACAACTGCACGCTGAAGGTTAACCTGAAAGACTATCTCGATACCGGTTTGTTCCTGGATCACCGTCCTGTGCGCCATTGGATTCAGCAACATGCGCAAGGTCAGCGGTTCCTGAACTTGTTCTGCTACACCGGCGCGGCAACGGTACATGCCGCTGTAGGCGGTGCCAGTCGTTCACTGAGTCTGGATATGTCGAAAACCTACGTAAACTGGGCGATGGACAACCTGTCCCTGAACGGCGCAGACCCGCGTAAGCACGTGGTTGAGCAGGCTGACTGCCTGGCGTGGTTGGCAGACAAGCGCACGGCGAACCAAACCTTTGACCTGATCTTCATGGACCCGCCGACCTTCTCCAACTCAGCCCGTATGGCGGGTGTATTGGACATACAGCGGGATCATGGTGTGATGGTTCGCCAGTGCATGGAGCGGTTGTCCTCCGATGGTCTGCTGATTTTCTCCAACAATTTCCGGAAGTTTAAGCTGGATGACGATCTGGCTGCGGAGTTTGATGTGAAAGAGGTGACGGCGAGCACTTTGGATAAGGATTTCCAGCGGAATCAGAAGATTCACCAGTGTTGGCATATTCAGCACAAGGTCTGAGTTTGAGGGGGGAAGAGGCAGGCGAGGGCCGCTTCCCTGAAACCGCTACAAGCACATCCATGTGCGCTTCTCTTCGGCCATCCATGGCCTACGACATTTCAGGGAAGCGGCCCTCGCCTGCCTCACCGAACCTTTGCGCAGCCTTCGTTTAGCAAGGAGTTAGAACTCGTAACGAATCCCCGAAGAAAACTGGAAGGCATTCGCGCTGGTATCGGTATCTTCGAACAACTTCCCGCCTTCCAGTACCAGATACATGTTATCGATTAACTCGAAATCGATACCCGCTATCCAGCTGAAACTGAAGCTGCTGCTCGGATAGTCGTCACCAAACTTCTGAAACTGCCGGTTTTGGCGTTCGTCCGGGTTTTCCAATGTGGCTTCACCGCTGATGTGGGTAAAACCGGCCTGCGCATATACATTGCCCAGCTCGCCGACTGGATAGTGCAGCCCCATATACCAGCTGCCGTAATAATCGATGGCAAGTGTGAAATCGCTATTGATCTCGGCATCTTTATAGCCACCGCCCAAACGAACTTCGGCATGAATGAGGTCGTTCAGGTGACCACCAATCACCAGAGTACCGGCTTGGCTCCAGGCATCTTCTTTGGAGATTTCACCGATAGAGCGGTGCTCAATGGTGGTCGCGAGCAGGCCCACGTAGTGCTTGTCTGAGCGGGGTGTTTCCTGAGCCTGTGTAGCTCCGGAAAACAGGCACAAGGACATCGTGCTGGCGGTGAGGAAACGGGTTGCGACCTTATTCATTATTATCTGGCTTCCTGTCAGTAACGGTGCTGACGCCAGATTCTGCCTTGTGTAACGCCCTGTTACGCAGACACCGGTCACAGTTCGCCGCCTCTGACACTCAGCTGAGTAGGTCGTCCAATAGTCCGGACTCGCGGGCGATCAACAGCAGCGCGTAAACGCCGTTTTCCGGAAGCTGGGGTTCCAGCCCTTCTTCAAACATCAACTCACGCCGGCGGTCTTCCAATGTGCCTGCGTCTAAGTCCGTAACCAGATCAGCGATTGGCGCAATTTCAAAAGGTGCTTCTTGCTTGACCGCTTCGAAAATAAGGTCAGCCAGAGTTTCATCGGGATCGATCCCGTCAACGTAAACGGTCTGGCCGGGCAAATCTTCGTGAAGCTCCCGGACCAGCTCAAGAATGGGTACACCTTGCTCCTCGAGGTAGAACAGATCGATGTCGCCCAAATCAGCGCCATCCGGGATCCAGGCTTCATCGGGAGCGATGACCACCGATTTCATCTGCCCGTCTTCCAAAGACCATGCAATGGCTGTCGGGAAGAGAGCATCGTCGGTTTGGCAGTATTCGATGTCCAAAAAACGAGGTATCGACACAGTGAACTCCGGGTTGAATCGTTGGGTTGCTAATACGGACAAGCCGCTAGCCTGTAGGCGAGTCAGCGGCTTCATGCCATACTGTAGCGGCCATTATCATGCAATCAGGAAGATCATGGAACACACTGAATTTAATAACGACTTGTTGCAGTTTCTGAATGCCTCGCCCACGCCTTGGCATGCAGTCAATGTGATGAAAGAGCGCCTTGATGCGTCTGGTTTCGAACAGCTGGATGAACGCGACGAATGGGCGCTGGAGCAAGGCAAAAGCTATTACGCGATTCGCAATGGCTCATCCATCATTGCGTTTCGTACCGGTAAAAACGGCGCGGAGAACGCTGGTATCCGAATGGTGGGCGCGCATACCGACAGTCCCTGCCTGAAAGTAAAGCCTAATCCTGAAGTGCGCCGCAAAGGGTATTTGCAGCTAGGTGTTGAAGTGTACGGCGGTGTGCTGCTGAACCCATGGTTTGACCGTGACCTCTCGTTGGCAGGCCGGGTAACCGTGCTGGATGAAGACGGAAACGTTAAAGATGTTTTGGTCGATTTCAAAAAGCCGGTGGCCATCATCCCGAGCCTGGCGATTCATCTCGACCGAGAAGCCAACAGCAACCGCTCGGTCAACGCCCAGACGGACCTTCCACCCATCCTGATGCAATCATCCGGGGCGGAAACATTCGATGACTTGCTGAAAGAGCAGATTGCCAGTGAGGCCGGCCTGAAAGCCGGTAAGGTGTTAGGGTACGAGCTCAGCTTTTACGATGCCCAGGATGCATCCTTGGTCGGCCTGCGAGAAGACTTTCTGGCCTCCGCCCGCCTGGACAATCTTCTGAGTTGTTACATCGGGCTGCAATCGCTTCTCGACACCTCGGGTGACGAGCCTGCGTTGTTGGTGTGCAACGATCACGAAGAAGTCGGCAGTGTGTCTGCCGAGGGCGCACAAGGGTCGTTTCTGGGTGATGTATTGGAGCGCTGGTGCGGCGCCGGAAAGGGCAGGGCGATTGCCCGGTCCATGATGATCTCCGCCGACAATGCGCACGGCATTCACCCCAACTTCATGGACAAGCACGACGAAAATCACGGGCCGATACTGAATCAGGGGCCAGTGATCAAGGTAAACCACAACCAGCGTTATGCAACCAACAGCCGCTCTGCTGCCTTGTATCGCCACATCAGCGATGAGCTTGGGTTGCCGCACCAAACCTTCGTAGTACGCAGTGACATGGGGTGTGGAAGCACCATCGGGCCACTGACCGCTGCAAGCCTGGGTGTAACCACGCTGGATATCGGGGTGCCGCAGTTTGCGATGCATTCCATTCGAGAACTCATTGGCGTGCAGGATGGCTTCACCCTGTACCAGGTTCTGAAAGAATTCATGCAGCGGAAAGAAGTGCTTTGACGTAGAAAGAAAAAAGCCGCTGATTGAAACAATCAGCGGCTTTTAAAAAGAAGTGGCTCCCCGAGCTGGGCTCGAACCAGCGACAAACGGATTAACAGTCCGTTGCTCTACCAACTGAGCTATCGGGGAACAGCATCAATGTGCGGCGCATATTAAGGACTTTGATTTGGTTCGTCAACCCCCTGAATTAAAAGGTCAAAATTTGCACAGACGGATGCAGTATCCGTATCGGCCCCCGGTTTGGTTACGTAACGGGCACGTGCAGTCTATATGGCCCACCCTGTTTCGAAACGTGAAAATACCCGCGCCCCAAACGGAAGTGCTAGCCACTCCGGATAACGACGAACTGCACCTGGATTGGTACCGTCAAAACAGCGACCGGATCGCCGTGATCTCACACGGACTGGAAGGCCACAGCCGCAGGCCCTACGTGCTGGGCCTGGCCAAAGCGCTCATGGCCGAAGGCTGGGACGTACTCGCCTGGAACTTCCGCTCCTGCGGCGGAAACATGAACCACCAACCTAGGTTCTACCACAGCGGCGCCACCGAAGACCTCCACACCGTCGTCACCCGAGCGCTGGGTGAAAGTTATAAAAACCTGTTCTTATCCGGTTTCAGCATGGGCGGCAACCTCACCTTGCTGTACCTGGGCCAGCAAAGCGAACAGCTCGACAGCCGAATTAGTGGCGCTGTGACCTACTCAGTACCGGCAGACCTGGCCGGCAGTGCCGACATGCTGGCCTTGCCAAGCCGAAAGATCTACATGCAGAGATTCCTGAACGATTTATACGGAAAGATGCAGGAGAAAGCTGAACGCTTTCCCGAATTGATTGATATCAGCGACTTCAAAAAGATCCGAAACTTTCACCAGTTCGACAACCGATACACAGCGCCACTGCACGGTTTTAAAGACGCAAAAGACTACTGGGCCCAATGTTCAGCGTTATACCGCTTAAAAGACATTCGAGTGCCGGCACTGATGGTCAACGCCGCCGACGACCCGTTCTTGTCTGCCGCATGCTACCCGGAATCGAAAAAGGTATTAGGCCGGTACGTGAAAGTTGAAGCGCCCCGGTGGGGCGGCCACGTTGGCTTTGTTGAGCATGCAAAAGATGGCTACTACTGGTCGGAAAGGCGGGTGTTGGATTTCGTCGGAAACTTTTCTTAACCAGGGCGTGTAGAGCGTTATGTCAGCGTCCTTCGCAAAATTTCGGGGCGGGTGAGCACGGTATCCTCTCCTGAAATGTCGTAGGCCATGGATGGCCGAAGAGAAGCGCACACGGATGTGCTTGTAGCGGTTTCAGGAGAGGATACCGTGCTCAGCCGACCTGCACGAAAGTACAGGCCGTGGCCAAGGCGTTCACTGAATCAAAGGCTTCAGCTCAGGCCAAATATTCTCCAGCAACAAAGGCTGGGCCTCCTCAGTAGGATGAATGCCATCCCCCTGCATCAACCCCTCCTGATCGTAGATTCCCTCCAAAAAGAACGGAACCAACCCCAGCTCATAGCGGTCAGACAACGCTGGAAAGATATCGGAAAACATCTGCGTATAACGCTGACCGTAATTCGGCGGAATCTGCATACCGACAAGGATTGGCGTTGCGTCAGCGTTCAACGTCAGCTCAATCATCCGGGCCAAATTCGACTCAATCACATTCGGAGGAAACCCGCGCAGGCCATCATTACCGCCTAACTCAATGATCACAACCTCCGGCTCATTCTGCTCCAGCAAACGAGGCAACCGGCGCAAACCGCCATCTGTTGTCTCGCCGCTGATGCTGGCATTAACCACCCGCCACGGCAGCCCCTCACGCTCCAGGCGGTCACGCAGCAGAGCCACCCAAGCGGTCTCGGAAGGAACCCCGTAAGCGGCACTCAAACTGTCGCCAACAACCAGCAACGTGGACTGATTCGCCATGGCGGGCGAGGACAGCATGAAACCGACAAAGAGAAAAAACGACCAAACGAACGTAAGTGCCTTATGCATAATAGATTCGTGTACCCTTAAAAACGAAAACATTGAACGCCAGCTAACGGAGCAACCGTGAATCAAATGACGGATCTGACAAAAAAAGAACCTAGCCCCATGCTGCGAGTAACCGGATTGACCCACCAAGTCAGTCTGGAAACCGATACGCTGACGATCTTGCAGGGCGTAAACCTGGAAATCAATCGCGGTGAATCCGTAGCCATTGTCGGTCGTTCCGGTTCCGGCAAGACCACCCTGCTGGGCCTGCTGGCAGGGCTGGATACCCCAAGCGAAGGCACCGTCGAACTGGATGGTGCCGTGATCAGTCGCCTTACCGAAGACGAACGTGCAAAGCTTCGCGCACGGCGAGTCGGCTTTGTTTTTCAGTCTTTTCAATTGCTTCCGGCGCTAAGTGCGTTGGAGAACGTCATGTTACCCCTTGAGCTGGCTGGAATAGAAGCGCCTCATCAACGCGCTCGGGAATTGCTTGAACGCGTCGGATTGGGCGAGCGCCTGAACCATACCCCGAGGCAGCTATCAGGAGGGGAGCAACAACGCGTAGCCATCGCCCGCGCTTTCGCCTCCGAACCCAGTATTCTGTTCGCGGATGAGCCCACAGGGAATTTGGACAACCGAACCGGCCAATCGGTTTCCGATTTGCTGATGGATTTGAACCGGGAACAGGGGGCCACCCTTGTCATGGTGACCCATGATGAAAAACTGGCCGCTCGCTGTAATCGTACGTTTCATATCGAGGCCGGTGTTTTGAGCGAGCCCAATGCCGCTCGGGAGTCGGCTGACTGATGGCTGCCGCAAAAAAATTAATGTCCGTAAGTCGAGACTGGCGCGAGCGGGATGTTCGGGTTGTGTTGGTTGCCCTGATGATTGCCGTGGCAACGGTCGCGACCATTGCGCTCTTCGCAAACCAGCTTCAGCGAACCTTGGTGTCTTCCGCCAGCTCATTTTTAGCGGCAGACCGCCAGCTTGAAGCAGAGAACGGGAAGCCGGTGCCAGCGGGGTGGATCGATGAGGCGCAAAGCCGAGGCCTGGAAACCGGGCAGATGATCAAGTTCTCAACCATGGTGTTCGGCGAAAGCGGATTCCAGCTGGTTTCGGTGAAAGCCGTTAGCGACGAATATCCGCTGCGGGGCGACATCGACGTGCAGGCAAACGCGCAATCTTCACGAATGACGGTTGATGCGGGGCCAAGGCCGGGAGAGATTTGGATCAACCCGAGGTTGCTTAAGTTATTGGAGCTCGAGATTGGCGACAGCCTGGAACTCGGGAATCTTAAACTGACCGTTTCGAATTTGCTGATTCGTGAGCCGGATGGTGGTTTCCGGCTGTCGTCCCTGGCGCCGCGAGTGATGATGCACGTGGATGATGTAGCGGCGACCGGTGTGCTGCAGGAAGGTAGCCGGGTGGAGTTCGTTTACCTGTTTGCCGGCGATGAGCGTCTGCTTGAGAACTATTACCAGTGGCTGGAGCCGCAATTACAGCCCAGTCACGAGTGGGAAGGCGTGCGGGATGGTGAAACGTTCTCACGCTCATTGGAGCGTGCCGAGCGCTTCCTGCTGCTGGGTGGCAGTCTCGCGGTGTTGCTGGCGGCTGTAGCGGTTGCGGTGGCGAGCCGCCAGTATGCACTTTCTCAGCGCGATACCGTTGCACTGCTAAAAACCTTGGGGCTAACAGGTGCGGGCATTGGCCGGTTGTACTTGCGCCGCCTGGCGGTGTGGGGCGTCATCGGTATCGCGGGCGGGCTGACGGTTGCATTGCCTCTGTTTTGGTTGCTTGTACGCATGTTGAGCGACTTGCTGGAACGCCCGATTGATCTTTACCTGGCCCCCGAGGCACTCACTCCGGCGTTATTGACCGCCCTGATTTCGTTATTTGCGTTCGCCTATCCTCCCATTCGCCGCCTGAAAAATGTCCCGGCCATGAGAGTGTTGCGGGCTCAGCCGGGTGAAACCGGAAGGGAAGTGCTGCCCGATATCCTTATCGCGCTGGTCGCGGTTTTTGGCTTGGTTTGGTTTTACGCTGGCGAGCTCTCCCTAGTGGTTTCGTTACTGGGTGGTTTGGCGATCCTGTTAACGGTGCTGGCGCTCGTAGGATGGCTGATGGTATCCGTGCTGCGCCGAATACGCGGAGGTGGAAACGCATGGCGCCTCGCCCTTGTCGGGCTGTATCGGCATCGTCAGGCCAGCATGTCGCAAATGGCTGTGTTTGCGCTGACCCTGATGCTGGCTGCCACTTTGGTGTTGGTCCGTTCATCACTGTTGGAGGACTGGCAAGCACAGTTGCCGGAAGATACGCCCAATCACTTTCTGATCAACATTGCGCCCGACGATGTCGCATCGGTTGAAGCCTTTTGGGCCGAACGAGGTGTGCCCTTGGACACGGTTTACCCGATGGTTCGGGGGCGGCTGACGGAACTCAATGGGCAGCCCGTCAAAGAAACCGTGAGTAAGGATGAACGAATCAATGCCCTCAACCGGGAATTAAACCTGACCTGGATGGAGCAGCTTCCCGCCGATAACCGGATTCTCGAAGGCGACTGGTTCGCGGGCGACAATGCGAAGGGTGTGTCGGTTGAAGCCGAATTAGCCAGCAAACTGGGCTTAAAGCTGGGGGACCAATTAACGTTCACCATTGGCTCCGAGAAAGTCACGGAGCCGGTCGCCAGCATACGAAGTGTTCAATGGGATAGCATGAAACCCAACTTTTACATGGCGTTTCCACCGGGTGGCGGACTGGCCGACATGCCCGCCACATGGATCACCAGCTTTCATCTGGATGAAAGCAACAAGCTCATGTTGAACGAGTTTTCCCGTGACTACCCGACGGTGTCGGTCTTGGAGATTGATCACATCATCAAGCGTATTCAGGAGATTGTTCAGCAAGTAACACAAGCCATCGAAGCGATACTGGCTTTGATTCTTGCGGCAGCGCTGGTGGTCATGGCTGCGGTCGTGAATGCGACGCTTCGTGATCGGCAGCGGGAAGGTGCTTTGTTGCGAACTTTGGGCGGCCAACAGTTGTTGTTGGTACGAAGCACGATGCTCGAGTTTGCCTTGCTGGGCATTTTTGCGGGAGTGCTGGGTGTTCTGGCCGCTGAGACCGCGGTTTATGCGCTCCAGGCACGTGCGTTTGAAGGCGAGTTTCGCTGGCACTGGCAGGTGGTATTAACCGTTCCGGCTGTTAGCGCCTTGTTATTGGCGATGTTCGGTCGCTGGCAGTTGCGTCCGGTCTTGAGCGTTTCACCGATGCTGCTTCTGCGTCGGTTGGAGTGATGCTTCCTTGCCTTGCAGTTAACGGTAATTCGCGAGAATGGCGTCCAGTTCGCCATTCTCGCGCATGGCCGACAGTTCGCGGTTGAAGCCTTGCGCGAAATCCGTCCAATCCTTTCGGAGCATCAGGCGGTAACCATATTCGCTGATATTGACCGTTGAAGCCCGTAACCGGTTCGAAAGCCCCTCGTTGCGCAAGATCCATTGGCCTACCAGTCGGTCGGCCAAGGCTGCGTCAAAGCGGTCCCCCAACAAGACATACCGGAACAGATCTTTGTCGTTGGACACGTTGAATCGTTTGATTTTATTTTGCTCGAAGTAAGGAGCAAGAAGCGGATATTTATACCCTAAATGCGCAACGACGGTGTGCCCGAACAGATCGGAGGGGTGCGAGAATACGATTTTTGAATCCTGCTCGACGAACAGTACTTCTTCGACATTTACCACCGCTTGAGTGAACAGAAAATTTTCGGGGTTTTCTGTCCATTCAATAGCTCTCAGCGTGCCGTCGATGTAACCGTCCATCAGCATGCCGTCTACCCGTTTTCGCGGAATTTTTCTGGGTATCAGCTGGTAGCCCAAGCGCGGGGCAATGGTTTCCATTACGTCCCATAGGATGCCAGACGGCTGGTCATTATCAACAATCAGATAGGGAGGGTATCCGTGAGGAGAGACGTTGAGACGGAAAGTTTTTGGAGACTCAGCAACGCTTTCAGAAGCGCTGGCGCCGGCGGTCGAAAGTACAAGCGAAAAGGCCAGGAGTTTGGCTAAAACGCGAAGTGTGCAGATGCGTTCAAAATACATGGAAGAAACCCTGACGGCCGGGTAGATGAAGCTATTAAAAAGCTTTCCAGCTTACACCGAGGCGGAATGCTAACAGAATAGTACCTTTTTAATGGTGGATGTGAAATGCTGTTTATGTAGCAAATTGCTACCCGACTGCTGCCGGGTAGCAATTTATTATCGAGGGGGGGGTTAAGCCCAGGCTCTACGCAGGATCGTCATCGCATCGTCAAGCGACACTTCTTTCGGGTTGAACATGATCGAGCCGTCGTCCAAAGCCATTGTGGCAATGGCTTCCAGTTGATCCTCGGTGACTTTCTCGGTTTCCTTCAAGGTTCGTGGCAGCTTACAGCGCTTGTAGAGTTCATCGCGAAGCTTGCGAATAGAGGAAATGCTGGCTTCGGCGCGACGGGCTGCCGGCGTTGCCGAATACACTTCGGGGCCTTCCAGATGGAGCAACAACTCGCCCAGAGGCTCGCGAATGCTTTCCAGATTGAACTCCAGCACGTAGGGCAGGTACAAACTCATGCACAGCCCGTGTGGCAGGTGAACAATCGCGCCGGTGGCGTGCCCAAGTGCGTGAACAAGGCCAACCATTGAATTGGAGAAGGCGATGCCGGCCATGGTAGAGGCTTGGGCCAGATCGAGACGACCTTCTTCGTCTTTGGGGGTGTCCATCACTTTCAGCAGTGACTGGCTGACCTTTTTAACCGCGGCCGTTGCGTAAGCGTCGCTCAACGGGTTCTTGCCCATGCACGTGAAAGCTTCCGTGGCGTGGGTAAGTGCGTCCATCGCCGTGGCCGCGGTGATGTGCGGCGGCAACGTTAGGGTCATTCGGGGGTCGATAATGGCGGCATTCGGCAGCAGGAATGGCGACGAGTAGGGCAGCTTTACGCCTCGTTTTTCATCGGTGATAACGGCCACAGAAGTGACTTCCGAACCCGTACCTGCGGTGGTTGGAACCACGAAAAAGGGCTTCAGCGGGTGTTTTAGGATGCCTGCACCACTGTATTCGGCGATGTCGTCACCACCTTCTGAAACCAGAATATTCACGGCTTTGCCGGTGTCGATGGCAGACCCACCGCCTACAGCGATGATCGAATCGCATTTTTCCTTGCGATAAACCTTGGCGATTGTGGCCACCACGGTTGTTGACGAATCCGGCGGAACGTCATCGTAAATCGAAACAATGTCCAGGCCGCTTTCTTCGCACGCAGCGATGACCGGGTCGAGCAGGCCGGCTGCTCGCACGCCTTTGTCGGTGATGATCATCGGGCGCTTTGCGGCCAGGCTGGTCAGTTCAAACGGAATGTGTTCCAAGGCGGCTTTGCCTGCGATCACTTTTACCGGGCAGAAGAACTCGTAATATTTGTTGGTCATTATGCTCTCGCTGTCTCGACAAGGTTGGTGGCTACTCTCAGGTAAATACGGGCAGCGCTGATGAGTTTATTCGGAAAATTGATGTGGTCCGGGTATTCCTTCACCGCGCGTTCCGCAACCAGCTTGGGCAGGATAAACGCTTCCAAACGGTTCAGAACCCGCGTCATACGGATGGCGAGGCTAACATCGCCATCCACCAGCATGCGGTCGTTTGCAAACGCTACGGATGTTTTTTCCTGGAATGACAACACCAGAAACGCGTGTGCGATGTGTTTGAACTGAATAGACAGGTCTATAGGCCGCGGTGCCTCATCGCCAAGAAAACGAAGGCGACCATCGCCCGTGTGCTCCACGATCAGCTTTGGGCCGGCAGGCATAACCTGCATCTCAAAGAGAAAACCATCGGGCAGGCGCTTGATCTCGTCGCGTGCTACCTCGTCCACTTCGCTAATCGCTTGCAATGCGCGGCCCATGACTTGGAACATTAACTCGACATAGGATCGCCGCGCTTGGGATGTCAGCGGCTGCATTCGTTTTGAGAGCATGTTGGTTGTCCGTTTGTTATTGGGTTATCCGATTTTTAGAGTTATTGCTCTAGAAGTCAATGTAATCATTGACGGGTGTATCGCGTCAAACGGGCAATGAGGGCGCCCATAAAAAAACCGGAGGTGGTTAACCTCCGGTTTTTGCAGCTGATTTGCGGTTGCTCAGTTGGTCATTGCGGCCAATTTGCGTTTGGCTTCCTCGCCGATGTCTCCACCCGCTTCGGCCGCTGTCGAATAGTAGCGTATGGCTTCATCGCGGCGCCCCTGCAGTTTGGATATGTCGCCCAAGCGAAGATAAGCAATGGACGTTGGTACCACTTCGTTTGCGCGTTCCAGGTGAGTTCGGGCTTTGCTCAGATTGTTCAGAGCCAATTCGTTCAAGCCGTTGTGAAGTTGGTATTGAAACATTTCCGGGTACAAAGATACGGCTTTATCGAAGTCGGCACGGGCCTTCTTAAGTTGGTCCTGACTTTTATAGATGCGCCCACGCAAAGCAAAAAACATGGCTTCCCGCGGCTCAATTTTGATGGCCTTGTTGATCGAGGCCAGCGCTTCGCTCATCTTGTCTTCGGCCGCCAGCTTCATGGCTTTGTCGTGTGCGTCATAGGCGGGCTGGAGCTTCTTGATCATCGAGATCCTGCGCTGATAGGTCTCAGCCCCCCGATAGCCCCCTGCGCCGATTTTCTGCACGAGTTCCTGATTGGCTTGTACCCGCTTCGCCGAGGGGGGATGGCTGGCAAACAGACCGTTCAGCCAGCTGGTTTGGTTGCCCTCGGATAACGACAAGAACAGCTCCTGCAGTTCAACGGCTGCTTGTGGGTCGTAACCGGCGGCTTTCATGTACTTTATCCCGTAGGCATCGGATTCCAGTTCATCTCCCTGGCCATATTGCGCCAAAGCCAGTTGAGCACCGACAGCCGCTCCCCCCATGATCAGACCTGCCCATTCATTGTCGGAGATGGCCATGCCGATACCCGCCATGCCGGCGCTGATCAACATGCCTTGCTGCATGCGTTGCACGCTGTGCCGCGCAGCAGCGTGAACGATCTCATGGCCCAGTACAGAAGCCAGCTGAGCTTCATCATCCAGCTTCGCCAGCAGACCACGGTTGATTGCGATCTTGCCGCCAGGCAGGGCCCAGGCATTGGGTACGCTACTGTTCAGCACGACGAATTCGTATGGTAGGTCGGGCCGGTCGCTTACCCGGGCCATCTTCATACCCACCTCACGCACATACACGGTGAGCTCGGGGTCCAGATAGAAGCGCCCACCCTGAGTTTGCTGGGTTGGTACGTACTGTTCAGCCCCCAAAGACAACTCCTGGCTTTCGGGGATCAGCGCCAATTGGCGCTCGCCGGTTACCGGATTGACGGCGCATCCGGTGAGGGTCGAGAGCATGGCCAGAACAATGAGCAGACCGGGCAAGATTCCTGATTTCACGCATGGCTCCTTCATATTGCGTATGTTTGATTATTCTCAGCTAAAAACCGGTGATAAGACCGAAGTTTATAGCACAATCGCGGCCGTATGATGCATAAGCGGTTGCTATAAGGTGGCTCGCCAAGTCGGCTTACCGTATTATATGGAAACGTTTTAACCGCATATCTGCTGGCCTGGATACCGATTAGTCAATGACACATTACCTAGACCTTCTGGCGTTGCTCTGGTTCCTGGTTTGTTGGGGTGGCTATACCTGGTACTCGAAAAAAAGAGCCGTCACTCACTCCTGTTTGTCGAATTCGCTCGATCTGTACCGTGAAGATTGGATGCGGGTGATGCTCAAACGTGAAAACCGTATCGCAGACACATCGGCGGTTGGAAACCTTGAACGAAACGGCGCTTTTTTTGCGTCCAGCTGCCTTTTGATTCTGGCGGGGCTTCTTACTGCACTGGGGTATACCAGTGAGGCCATGGAGGTGTTCTCTACCATGCCTTTCAGCTTTGCACCCACTCGCGAAGTGTGGGAGTTGAGGCTTGTTGTGTTGCTGGTGGTGTTCGTTTATGCCTTCTTTAAATTTACCTGGGCTATGCGGATGTACAATTTTGTTGCCGTGATGATCGGTAGTGCTCCGTTGGCCAGCGACAGTAAAACCAGCCCGGCGGCGCGTGAAGATTTTGCCCGTAATGCCGGGCACATCTGTAATCTGGCGGGCGATGCCTTCAACCTGGGGCTTCGTTCTTACTATTACGCGCTGGCGGTCATTGTTGGCTTCATCCACCCCTTGGTGTTTATTGCGGCTTCAACTCTGGTGGTGATCGTGTTGTATCGCCGCGAATTCCATTCTGATGCTTTAAGCGCGCTTCGAGACGGCAAAGTGTTCAACGAAGCCCGGCCGGCTCCGAAAAATGCGACTGCAAAACCGAAAAACTGATCTGCTGGACCTTCCTGAATGAATGATGAAACCCGAATCGACCGGGTCACCCGGTTTTTAAGTACCTTGAACCAGGCGAAAGCGTTGGGCCTGGCACCGAAAGAGGTGGGTGATGGTTATCTGGTTATGGAGCTGCCTTACAGTGATCAGATCATTGGCAACCCCGATACCGGTGTGATTCACGGTGGCGCGATTACCACGCTGATGGACACCACGTCTGGCTCGGTGATGATTTGCGCACTGGATGAGTTTGAATTGTGCCCAACTCTGGATTTGCGCGTGGATTACATGCGCCCTGCGGAACCGAGAAAGCCGGTGTTCGCCCGTGCTGAAACCTACAAGGTAACCCGTAACATCATCTTTACCCGTTGTGTTGCCTATCAGGAAGGCGGCGAAATTATCGCGAACTGTGTGGGCACGTTCATGCGCATCGGTAAAGAAGCCAGCCCGAAATCGTATCGTGACCTGATTACCGGAGGCGAGGAATGACCAGTCCGGAGATTTTGAAATACACCCAGCAAACCGGTGATTTTTCCCGCATGCTGGACAGCGTTCCCTATGCGAAGTGGATCGGGTTGCAGTGTGATCGGTTCGGGGATGATTTGATCTTTCGCCTTCCGGTAAAAGAAGAAAATCTGGGCAATCCCATTTTGCCGGCGATTCATGGGGGTGTGATTGGTGGGTTCATGGAAATGTCCGCCGCCATCTACCTGATGATGTCGCAAGATACTTTGCGCATGCCCAGGATTATCGACTTTTCTCTGGATTATCTGCGAGCGGGTCTCAATCGCGAAACCTACGCAGAATGCCACCTGACCCGTCAGGGTAACCGGGTTGCTAATGTGATGATTACCGCCTGGCAAAAGTCCCGTTCCCAGCCCATTGCCACCGCTCGCGCCCACTTCCTGCTCGAAGACTGATTTTGCTTTTGCCGGGGTTGAAATGCCTCGGCTTAGCCCCATCTCTGAGTTCAGATTCTTAGTAATGGTGTAAGCGAGCGGCCGGTATGGCTTTCTGAAACACGCCTCGAGACGTCCTTGTTCGGCTCGGGCTCCGCCATCCATGGCTCCGCACGGTTCCAGAAAGCCATACCGGCCGCTCGCTCCGACACTGTGCTGAACCGGAACCCAATTCCATAGTTGGGTGGCGGGGTCAGCTGGTGTCTTCCAAAACCTTGCGTAGCCATGGATGGCGAAGCAGAGCGTACATGGACGTATCCACAGCGTGTTTTGGAAGACACCAGCTGACCCCGCCACTCCTCCTAAGTAACGAGCAGGAGACGAGAAAAAACATGACGGTAGAAACCAATAAAGAGACCCTGGGATTCCAGACTGAAGTGAAGCAGCTGCTTCAGCTGATGATCCACTCTCTGTATTCCAATAAGGAAATCTTCCTTCGTGAGCTGATTTCCAACGCATCAGACGCCGAAGACAAACTGCGCTTTGCCGCCCTGAAAGACGACGCCTTGTTTGAAGGCGATTCGGATCTGAAAATCCGTCTGGACTACGACAAAGATGCCGGCACCATCACCCTGACTGATAACGGTATCGGCATGAACCGTGATGACGTGATTGCCAACCTGGGCACCATCGCACGTTCGGGCACCGCGGAATTCCTCAAGCAGTTGTCCGGTGATGAAAAGAAAGACAGCGCGCTGATTGGCCAGTTTGGTGTAGGTTTCTATTCTGCCTTTATCGTTGCTGACAAAGTTGATGTATTTACCCGCCGCGCGGGCACTCCGGTTGAAGAGGGTGTACATTGGTCGTCTAAAGGCGACGGTGAGTTTACGATTGAGCCGGTTAGCCGCGAAAAGCGTGGCACCGAGATTGTCCTGCACCTGAAGCCCGATGCCACCGAATTTGCCGATGGCTGGAAGCTGCGCAGTCTGGTTAAGAAATACTCTGACCACATCTCCTTCCCCGTTGTTATGAAGTCGGAGAGCGAGGAAGAGGACAAGAAGGGCGAAGACGAAACCATCAACGATGCGACCGCTCTGTGGACTCTGCCGCGTACCGAGATCAAGGACGAAGAGTACAAAGAATTCTACAAGCACATCGCCCACGACTTTGAAGATCCGCTGACGTGGTCCCACAACAAAGTGGAAGGCAAGCTGGACTACACCAGCCTGCTGTACATCCCCAAACGTGCACCGTTTGACCTGTACAACCGTGAGGCGCCGCGTGGCCTGAAGCTGTACGTGCAGCGTGTGTTCATCATGGACGACGCCGAGCAGTTCCTGCCGCTGTATCTGCGCTTCACCAAGGGTGTGATCGATTCCAACGATCTGTCTCTGAACGTATCCCGTGAAATTTTGCAGAACGACAGCACTGTTGAAAGCATTCGCACCGCCATGACCAAGCGTGTGCTGGATATGCTGTCCAAGCTGGCCAAGAAAGATGCTGACGAGTACCAGAGCTTCTGGAATGAATTCGGTACGGTGCTGAAAGAAGGCCCGGCTGAAGACTTCAGCAACAAAGAGAAGATTGCCGGGCTGCTGCGCTTTGCCTCTACCCACACCGGCGAAGAAACCCAGAACGTGTCTTTGGATGACTACATCAGCCGGATGAAGGAAGGTCAGAAAAAGATCTACTACATCACCGCTGATAACTTCGTAGCCGCCAAGAGTAGCCCGCATCTTGAAGTTTTCCGCAAGAAGGGCATTGAGGTATTGATCCTGTCTGACCGTATCGACGAGTGGATGATGGGTTACCTCAACGAATACGACAGCAAGCAGTTCCAGGATGTTGCTCGTGGTGATCTCGACTTGGGTGAAGTAGAAACCGAGGAAGATAAGAAGCAACAGGAAGAAGCAGCGAAAGAGCACAAAGAGCTGACGGAGCGCATCAAGAAGGCTCTGGAAGACAGTGTTCAGGAAGTGCGGGTAACCAACCGCCTGACCGATTCCCCGGCTTGCTTGGTGACCGGTGAGTTCGACATGGGCGCACAGATGAAGAAGATCATGGAAGCAGCTGGCCAGGCGGTACCGGACAGCAAGCCGATCTTCGAAATCAATGTGGATCACCCGCTGGTTCAGCGTTTGGAAAGTGAGCAGGGCGAAGAGCGTTTTGCCGAGCTATCGGCGGTGTTGTTCGATCAAGCCACACTGGCCAGCGGTGAACAGCTGAAAGACCCAGGCTCGTATGTGAGCCGCTTGAACCGTTTGCTGCTTGAACTGGCTAACTGAGTTAGTAGCTGAATGCAGCAAATTACTGTGGACATCGCCATCAGCCCTGAGGAATGGATCAAGTTCTACCAGGGCGTAGCGACCGATGTTCACGCTACGAGCCGGGACGGGCGTACCGTCCGCTTCCCGGCGCGTATTCTCTCCAAGTTCTACCTTCGTGACGGAGTACGAGGCAGTTTTCGTATTCTGTTTGACGACTCCGGAAAGTTCTCCTCTATTGAAAGGCTGTAATGCCCTTTTCTTGAATTTGTGCTCGATTGATAGCTAAAAGCTTTGGCTTTTCTATTCTGAATTAATTGTTCATAT
Source organism: Marinobacter litoralis (assembly GCF_016427555.1). Classification (GTDB taxonomy): domain Bacteria; phylum Pseudomonadota; class Gammaproteobacteria; order Pseudomonadales; family Oleiphilaceae; genus Marinobacter; species Marinobacter litoralis_A. The sequence goes on along the minus strand of NZ_JAELVS010000003.1, from coordinate 264,548 downwards.
TGTCTGGCTGTGTGTACTCTGACTTGGTCTAAACTGGAGTCGGGGGTGAAGCTATGCAAATACCAAAGATTCGTCAGCTTCCGATTTGGGGCGATGTCTCCAGTGTGATGTTTGATTACTGGCAGAACTATGCGATGGCTCAATAAGCGTACGATCCATGGCTGCTCCGGTAATCAGGATCAAAGCCAATTTCACGAAACAATGCAGTGAAGGAGAAGTATATGGCTCAGAATAACCCGGGTGCCAAGTGTCCAGTGATGCATGGTGCAAACTCGACCGCAAGTCGTAATGTGATGGACTGGTGGCCCGAGGGATTGAATCTGGATATTTTGCATCAGCATGACCAAAAAACGAATCCGATGGGCGACGACTTCAATTACCGGGAAGAGGTAAAAACACTCGACTTCGACGGTATCAAAAAAGACCTGCACGATCTGATGACGCAAAGCCAGGAATGGTGGCCTGCGGATTGGGGCCACTACGGGGGGCTGATGATCCGGATGTCCTGGCACGCAGCGGGAACCTATCGCCTGGCCGATGGCCGTGGAGGCGCAAGCAGCGGTAATCAGCGTTTTGCACCGTTAAGCTCCTGGCCCGATAACGTCAGTCTCGACAAAGCGCGCCGCTTGCTGTGGCCGATCAAGAAAAAGTATGGCAACAAAATAAGTTGGGCCGATTTATTGGTACTTGCCGGCACCGTCGCTTATGAATCGATGGGGCTGCCGTCTTACGGTTTCTCCTTCGGCCGTGAGGACATCTGGCATCCGGAAAAAGACGTCTATTGGGGCTCAGAGAAAGAGTGGTTGGCTCCGTCTGATGAGCGCTATGAAGACATCAGCAAGCCAGACAGCATGGAAAATCCATTGGCTGCTGTGCAAATGGGACTGATTTATGTGAACCCAGAGGGTGTGAACGGCCAACCCGACCCGCTGAAGACTGGAGAACAAGTACGCGAAACCTTTGCCCGGATGGCGATGAACGATGAGGAAACGGCGGCGTTGACAGCAGGCGGGCACACCGTGGGTAAGTGTCATGGTAATGGTGATGCCTCGGTGTTGGGAGTTGATCCAGAGGCGGCTGATCTTGAACATCAAGGGCTCGGTTGGGACAACCCGAATATGAACGGTCTGGCCAGTCGCGCGGTAAGCTCTGGTATTGAAGGCGCTTGGACCACGAACCCGACCCAATTCGATATGGGGTACTTCAAGCTACTGTTTGGTTACGAGTGGGAGCTGAAAAAGAGCCCGGCCGGTGCCTGGCAGTGGGAACCCATCGATATTAAGGAAGAGGATAAACCGGTCGATGCCAGCGATCCGTCGGTGCGTCACAATCCGATTATGACCGATGCCGATATGGCGATGAAAATGGATCCCAAGTATCGCGCGATCTGCGAGAAGTTTATGGCAGATCCCGAGTATTTCCGCGATACCTTTGCCAGGGCTTGGTTCAAATTGACGCATCGAGATTTAGGGCCGAAAAGCCGTTACATAGGCCCCGATGTGCCTGCTGAAGAGCTGATTTGGCAGGATCCAGTACCAGCCGGAAACCTCGATTACAGTGAAGAAGTCGTTAAACAGCAGCTAGCGGCAAGTGATTTGAGCATTGGTGAGATGGTCAGCACGGCCTGGGACAGCGCACGCACCTTCCGAGGCTCCGACTTGCGCGGTGGCGCGAACGGTGCGCGGATTCGCTTGGCTCCCCAGAACCGTTGGGAGGGCAACGAACCGGACCGTTTGTCGAAAGTGCTCAAGGTTTATGAGCAGATCTCTGCGGATACCGGAGCCAGTATCGCCGATGTGATTGTGTTGGGCGGGAGTGTCGGTATCGAGCGCGCGGCCAAGGCGGCCGGTTACACGGTCCGCGTACCCTTCCTGAAAGGGCGGGGCGATGCGACGGATGAAATGACCGACGCAGAATCTTTCGAGCCACTAGAGCCGGTGGCGGATGCATTCCGGAACTGGTTGAAGAAAGATTACGCGGTCAAGCCCGAGGAACTGATGCTGGATCGTGCGCAATTGATGGGTCTGACGGCGCCAGAAATGACGGTGTTGATTGGCGGGATGCGCATGCTCGGTACCAATCACGGAGATAGTGGTGCGGGGGTATTGACGGATCGTGTCGGGGTCTTGAGCAACGACTTTTTCGTTCACCTGACCGACATGGCTTATACGTGGAAATCGGTTGGCAGTAATCTCTATGAGATTCGCGACCGCAAAACCGGTGAGGTGAAATGGACTGCGACACGGGTTGACCTGGTGTTCGGTTCTAACTCCATTCTACGTTCGTACGCTGAGGTATACGCCCAGGATGACAATCAGCAGAAATTTGTAAATGATTTTGTCCGGGCTTGGGCCAAGGTTATGAATGCCGATCGATTTGATCTGCAGGGTTAAACCGACACCAGCCGGCAGGATGCTCCGATAGGGGAGTATCCTGCTATCAACTTTCAGGTAAATTCCTTACAATCCCCTCCGCTTGCTTTCTGAGCAGTCTTATTCCGAACGTCCTTATATTGCCTCTGGAGTTTTCATGCGAATCATCCTTGCCCCGATGGAAGGGCTGGTCGATGCACCCATCCGCGAAACCCTGACCAAGGTCGGTGGCATTGACCGGTGTGTTACCGAATTTGTTCGTGTGACTCAGGGCATGTTGCCACCTCGTATTTTCTACAAGTACGCTCCGGAGCTGCATAATCAATCCCTGACTCAGGCGGGTGTTCCGGTAGCGGTTCAGCTATTGGGGTCAGACCCCGAAATGATGGGGCGACATGGTGCGAAAGCTGCTGAATTGGGGGCTACACAGGTCGATATCAACTTCGGTTGCCCCGCGAAAACCGTGAATCGGCACAAAGGTGGTTGTGTGCTGATGCGAGAGCCGGAGCTGATGTACGAGATTGCCGCTGGCGTTCGTAAAGCCGTTCCTGCCGATATTCCCGTTACCGCCAAGATGCGCTTGGGGTACGACGACCGGTCCATGGGCGTTGCCTGCGGGCAAGCTCTGGAGGCGGCCGGCGCATCGGAAATTGTCATTCATGCCCGTAGCAAGGTGGATGGTTATAAACCACCGGCCTACTGGGAAGAGATTGCCAAGGTGCGAGAAGCGGTCAACAGCCATGTGATTGCTAACGGTGAAATCTGGACTGTTGATGACTACTGGCGTTGCCGTGAAGTCTCAGGCTGCGAGGATGTGATGATTGGCCGCGGCTTGATTGCCCGTCCGGACTTGGCAGCCCAAATCAAAGCGTCCCAGCGCGGAGAATCATTGGAGCCAATGACCTGGCCCGAAGCCGTGGCTCTGGTGCGAGAATATGCCGAGGCTTTGCAGACCCGCTTGGAAGACCGGTTCGTTACCGGCCGCATTAAACAGTGGCTTAACTTTTTGAGACAAGGCTTCCCGGAAGCGGAATTGCTCTGGCCGGATGCACGCAAACTGCGTGACGTGGCGCCTATGTTGGACTGCCTTAGTCAGGCGGCCACTGCGCCCACTGGAGACACAGCCGCTGCCTGAGGCAATCCGTGTCAGTCTTCGTGTTCGAGTGCCGGCGAATAGCTCCCGGAGCGCGCCAAGCCGTTCAGATGTGCGCGTTTTTTGAGAGCGGCCTGGGTTTTCTCTGCGTTACTTCGTTCGCCAGCCCAGGCTTTCTGGGCGGGCTCCTGCAGTGCCCGACCATAAGAAAAACTTAACTCCCACGGTTGTGATCCCAAGCTATTCATCGCATTGAGGTTGGCTGTCGATTCTTCCGGTGATTGCCCGCCCGATAGAAACATGATGCCGGGCACAGCAGCCGGCACGGAGCGTCGAAACACACGAAGAGTGGCCGCTGCGATTTGTTCGGGTGACGCTTTATCCGCATCTTTGCCGGGTGTCACCATACTGGGTTTCAGTACCATCCACTCATACCGGACATGATGCCGGTGCAAAGCACCAAAAACCCTGTTCAGGACGTTTTCACTCACCTCCGCCGTTCGCTCGATCGGGTGGTCGCCATCGATCAATACTTCGGGCTCGACAATGGGCACAATGCCCAGCGCCTGGCACTCCGCGGCGTAGCGAGCCAAAACTTCGGCATTGGCTTCAATGGCCTGATGGGAGGGCAGGGTATCCGACACATGAAAGACACTTCGCCACTTGGCAAAGCGGGCACCGAGTGCCTTGTAGTGTTCCAGCCGGGAACCCAGCCCGTCTAACCCGAAGGTTATTTCATCGCCAGGTGCATTCACTAAAGGGCCTTTACCCGCATCCACTTTTATACCGGGCACGATGCCTCGGGACTCAAGCAGTTTTGGTATCGGCACATCATCAAGACTCAATTGGCCTAAGGTTTCTTCAAACAGAATAACGCCACTGATGTGCTCGCCGAGATCGGGCGTTGAGAAGATTAGACTCCGGTACTCCCGCCGGGACGCTTCCGTTGATTGCACGCCAATAGCTGAAAATCGTTTGGCGATGGTGGGCGCGCTTTCGTCCGCCGCAAGTATGCCTTTGTCGGGGTGGATCAGATCGTTGATGGTAGTTTGCAGTTCATCGGCGGTGCTCATGATGCCTCCTTGAATCATAGGTCTTCAGTGAGTTTAGCCGGTAATTGCCATAGTCATGAGACGAAATTGGCCTCTTTACACCTGCCCTATAGGTATCAGGAGGACTAGCCTGAGAGTAAGTCAACTGGATTAGGGCTGGAGGTTTGTTATGAACATGGCCACGAACACCGTTAAGGCTGCCGGAAAGAAAGTTTATCGGTCGTTGACGCCGAAAGGTTTTCAACCGGTGGTTCGCAGTCCGGATTTCGAGTTGTCTGAGGACTTGCCGAAATATTGGTGGGATAACGATCCGGCCAAGACACTCTTGTTGGCTGCGTTGTCGGCCAGCTTCCCTCCGGGCGAGCGCTTCTTTATCGATTCGGTGCGTTATTATCAGGATCAGATTTCAGATCCGGAACTGCAGCAGTCGATTCGTGCCTTTATTGGCCAGGAAGCCCATCATTCGAAAGAGCACAAATTGATGAATGGCTGCCTGGAGGAAAAAGGGGTGGGCCTGGCCCGCATCGAACGTGAAATCCAGTGGTTCATGGATTGGATGCGAAAGAACCTGAGTCCTGAGCGGCAATTGGCGCATACGGTCGCGGTCGAACACTTCACCGCGATGATGGCGGAAGAGTTTTTGCTCAAATTCGACGCGCTGGAGGAAATGGATCCTCGTATTGCGCCGGTTTGGGCCTGGCACGCGATTGAAGAGTCAGAGCATAAAGCCGTCGCGTTCGACGTGTACCGGTCGGTGGGTGGCAGCGAGTTCGTTCGCGTGACTGAGATGATGTATGTGAGTGTGATGTTTCCTTTTTACACTTCACTGCATTTGGTTCAGTTGATGAGAGAAGAGGGTGAGCTCGCCAACCTCAAATCCTGGGCGGCCGCGCTGAAGTATATGTGGGTAAAGCCGGGAATCTTCCGCAAGATGATTCCTTCGTATCTGCGTTACTACAGCCCTAACTTCCACCCATGGAATAACGATGTTCGACACCTGCTCGACAAGGCTAAGAAACGATGGCTGCCAGCTTCGCTTCGCGATTGAGCAAAGCTTTTTTGCGTTCGATACCCCAGCGGTAGCCACCTAATCCGCCATCCGACCGGACAACACGGTGGCAGGGTACTATGACGGCCAATTGATTTGCCCCACAGGCATTTGCCACCGCGCGTACGGCTTTCGGTTTGCCCAGATGGATTGCCAACTCCGAATAGGTGATTGTTTGTCCCGGGGGAATGCCCTGAAGAGCTTGCCAGACCTTTTTTTGAAAGGCGGTGCCCTCTAAAGCTAACGGAAGGTCGAGCGGGGTTTCCGGATCTTCCAGCACCGTAATAATGTTTGTCAGCAACACCGTGTCTTGCTCGTCTGCCGGTGATATTGCTTGAGAAGGAAAACGCTCTGCTATCAAGCTATCGAGCGGCTCCTTTTGATCGCTCAAATCGACTGAAAGCAGGCCTCGATCGCTCCAAACCACAAGCGCCCAACCCAGGGCGCTGTGAGCAATGCCATAGTACATCACTTTCTCAGCCCTGCAGTTCTTTGCGCATTTTGAAGCGCAGGAACTGAGTCCCCTTCATGGTGACGTGCTGTTCTTCGAGGACTTCAAACCCGTGTTTTTCAAAGAACGGGCGGGCAATAACGCTGGCTTCGGTTTCCAGTTCTTTAACGCCTTTGGCCAGGAGCTGCTGTTCGGCTTCCTGGTAAAGCGCCGATGCAATGCCTTGGCGGGCGTAGTTGGGGCCGGTAAAGACTAGATCGATTGCGCCGCTTGGTTCATACGAGATAAAGCCGGCAAGCGCATCGCCGTCCTCGGCGACGAGAGTTTCCAGTGTGGCCAAACGGTCTTGCCAAGTGTCCAGGTTTGGAGTTCGTGAGGCCCACGCATAACGCTGGGTTTCGTCGTAAGCAGCTGCCGTCAGCTCGTGAACAGAATCCGTAAACAGACGAACCACCGGGCTCAGGTCTTTAATTCGATATTTGCGAATGGTGATCGAAGGGGCTGTAGTCATATCGTTTCAGTATCCACCTGTGTGAGAAAGCAGGTTGATGGCCAAGTCGTTGACCGCTCTTTGAAGCATACCGACAACTGCGGGAAAATCCAGCCTTTGGGCGAGGCGTCAGTTCCTGCTCTGCAACACCGAGTAGATTTGATACGCCGCGGCATCCGCATCCGGGGTAGTGTTCGTTTGCTCTGCCTGGACAAAGCGGGCCTCGACGGCTGCCGGGTTATCGAGGCTCTGGGCCCAGCGGCCTAGTAGATTTGCCACACGCTTTTCGTCGTTACTGCGTAAACCTGGCCAGTATACGTAGGGGACAAACTCGGGATAGCTGATGAAGAATAGGGCGGCCTCGTCCGGTTTATCGATGATTTCGCCACGCAGTCCGAATGTGAATGTTTGGCCGTCACTTCCGGTCATGGAAACCAGTAACGAATTTTCGTTATCAGCGTAGTGGGCGTTTGTGGCGGTGATCGGGTCGCTGAGGCTTGGCACCGAGGTAATGTAATACTGAAAAGCGATCAGGCCTGCCAAAACCGCAAGAAGAGAGGTGAGCGCTAGGGATTTTGCCATGACTGTGTACCGTCAAGAATGGGTAGGGAGGGGGCATGTTCACCAACAAACAAAAAGCCCGGCAACTCACGTAACCGGGCTTTCATTATTGTGCTGGAGTCAACTCAGCCACACTTGCTGTCACCACAAGACAAGCACGTTGCGCATCCGTCCATGACAATAACCGCTTTGGTGCTGCACTTGCCGCACATAGTGGCGTTGGCAGGGTAATCGCTGCTGGTGTCATCGTTAGTGGCCGTGCTGTGTGATGCTTCAAATTCAGCACGTTTTTCAGCCAGAATGCGCTTGGTAGTTTCGCTCATCTCGTCGCTTTCCAAAAGACCGATGGCCTTCAGGTGTTTCTCGATGACGGCGCCAATTTCGGCCACCAGCGACGGCATGAACACACCGCCTTTCTTGAAGTAACCACCATTGGGATCGTAAACGCTGCGAAGTTCCTCAACGAGGAAGGTAAGATCCCCGCCTTTGCGGAAGACTGCCGAGATAACCCGGGTCAGCGCGATAACCCACTGGAAGTGTTCCATCGACTTGGAGTTGATGAACACTTCGTACGGCTGGCGGCTTTCATGGTCGGTGTCTTCGTTCAGCAGGATGTCATTGATCGTAATGTACATCGCGTGCTCCGCCACCGGCGGTTTGATCTTGTAGGTGGTGCCCAGCAAGAAGTCAGGCCGCTCGATGTATTCGTTCATCTGAACGGGCTTGGTATCCGGCTGCGCGGCGGCCGGGCTTTCGGTGCTGGCTTCTGTGTCGGCTTTTTTCACTCGGTAGCCGACAATCTGGTTGCTGATTTTAACTGTCATTTTCGTTGTCCTATCTGTCGGGTTCCGGGATCAATACTTGCCGTAAGTGCCTTCTTTGAGCGCGTCAAACAGGTTTGCGGCCGTATGAATTTCACCGTCGTATTCTACCTGTTCATTGCCCTTCAAGGTGACTTTGCTGCCGTCGTCCAGGGTAAACTCGTACAGAGTGTTTTCTAGGTCTTTCTCTTTAACCAGTACGCCCTGGAAGGCTTCCGGGTTGAAACGGAAGGTGGTGCAACCTTTCAAGCCTTGATCGTAGGCGTACAGATAAATGCCCTTGAAGTCCTGATATGCGAAATCTTGAGGCACGTTCGCGGTTTTGGAAATGGAGGAATCTACCCATTTCTGCGCGGCGGCCTGGATGTCTACGTGCTGCTTCGGCGTGACATCGTCGGATGTCGTGAAGTAGCTTGGCAGTTTTTTGTCTTCGTCAGCGGAGAACGGCATGGCACCCGGATTTACCAGATGACGGTATGCCAGCAACTCGAACGAGAAAACATCCACTTTCTCTTTGGTCTTGCGGCCTTCACGGATGATGTTTCGAGCGTAATGGTGCGAGAAGCTCGGTTCAATACCGTTACTGGCGTTGTTAGCCAACGACAGGCTGATGGTTCCAGTAGGCGCGATCGAAGTATGGTGAGTGAATCGCCCGCCTTTCTCTGCCAGCTTTTCAATCAGCTCCGGTTCAACTTCGCCAATCTTCTGCATGTAGCGGCTGTATTTGGCGTGCAGTACTTTACCTTTCAGCTTGTCGCCAACTTTGTGGCCGTCTTTCGCCAGTTCAGGGCATTTGGACAGCATCTTTGGCGTTACTTCAAACTCGTCGTCCATGATGGGAGCTGCGCCTTTTTCTTCCGCAAGCGCCAAGGACTGGCGCCAGCCTTCAACGGCCATCTCGCGAACCACTTCTTCGGTAAAGGCGACGGACTCATCGGAACCGTAGGGCATGCGTAGCATGGCAAGCGTGGAGCCCAGCCCCAAAATGCCCATGCCGTGACGGCGCTTGTAGGTGATCTCATGGCGCTGCTCTTCCAGCGGCAGGCCGTTGATTTCTACTACGTTGTCGAGCATGCGGGTGAAGGTGCCTACAACCTTGCGGTACTTTTCGTAGTTGAAGCTGGCTTTGTCAGTGAACGGGTAGTCCACGAACTTAGTAAGGTTTACAGAGCCCAGCAGGCAGCTTCCGTAAGGAGGGAGAGGCTGTTCACCACAAGGGTTGGTGGCACGAATGTCTTCGCAGAACCAGTTGTTGTTCATCTGGTTGACCTTGTCGATCAGGATGAATCCTGGCTCGGCATAGTCATAGGTGCTGGTCATGATGGTGTCCCAGATGAACTGGGCCTTTACCGTTTTATAGATGCGGCAGGCCACTTTGCCTTCATCGTTAACTACATAGCTGTCCTGCACCGGGAAATCGCGGTAGAGGAATTTGCTGGTGTCGGTCAGGTCGAGCTCTTCTTGCTCGACTTCTTTCTGGCTGACCGGGAACGACAGGTGCCAATCGGCGCCATTGCGCACGGCTTCGATGAAATCCTCGGTGATCAGCAGTGACAGGTTGAACTGACGCAAGCGACCGTCTTCGCGCTTGGCTTGAATAAACTCGATGACGTCCGGGTGGTGAACGTCAAAGGTGGCCATTTGCGCACCGCGACGACCGCCGGCAGAGGAGACGGTGAAGCACATGCGATCAAAGATATCCATGAACGAAAGCGGGCCAGAGGTTGTTGCACCAGCGCCAGCCACGTAGGCACCACGGGGACGCAGAGTGGAAAACTCATAACCAATACCACAGCCCGCCTTGAGGGTTAGGCCGGCTTCGTGGTTTTTCTCCAGAATATCGTTCATGGAGTCATGGATGTTGCCGGAAACCGTGCAGTTAATAGTCGAGGTCGCCGGTTTGTGTGCTTCGGCACCCGCATTCGACGTGATCCGGCCAGCGGGAATTGCACCGTTCTGCAGAGCCCACAAGAATTCCTTCATGTACTTGTCGCGTACATTCTTTTTTTCCACTTCAGCCAGGGCTTTGGCGACCCGCTCGTAGGTTGCATTAATGTCTTTATCGACGGACTCGCCGGTCTTGGTTTTCAGCTGATATTTGCTGGCCCAGATGTCGAGCGAAGCTTCCTGCATGGGAATCGTTGTGATCACTGCCTGTGCCTTAGCGTTCATTGCCACCCTCTGCTTTTTTAATAACTGTCTTCTCGTCTATAACCCTATATATGGGTTAATTTTCGATGAGTATAACAGGATATAGTGTTTTGTGAATAAGGGATAACCTATGAATCGAGGGGCGCGAGCAAAGAAATTCAATGAAAAAACACTTGAAAGTTCGCAACACCATGCGGGGCCTGTGCTGGTGGCTTGCTCTGTAAAAAATCGGCCGATTTCCGCGAATCCATGCGCTGATTTATAACTGAACAAGTTGAGGAATATGTGAGCATTGCACGTCTTGTATAGCGACGTATCGGTAAACTGGAGTGGTGGTGTCGTAAGTCTGCAGTGGCCCATAGGAATTGGCTAATACTATACAAGGAAAAAAATAATGAAAGGCCTGAAACCAACATTATTAGCGCTGTTCGTGAGCGGAGCGCCGACGCTGGCTTTTGCAGGTACCGGCGTTCAGCCGCTGGATGAGGCTTCGATGGGAAATATCACCGGGCAGGCCGGTGTAACCATCGAGCTTGAGACGAAGCTGAATATCGACCGTTTTATCTATACCGATGAAGGATCGCTGGAGGTCAACGATATATTCGTTGGGGGTGCCAATCGTACGGATATGTTTTCAGATATGGGGCTGAATATGAACGGGGCGGCCACGGATCGTTTGGATAACGTCCGGGTCAATATTGATGTGGCGCGCGATGGCGATGCCATCATCAATTTGCTGCCTCTTGCCTTCAATGCGGTGGATTTCAGAGTGTCCACGGGCGCTTGGAACCTGACCGGTAGCGGCGGTTCCACGGTCATTCTCGATAACTTCAACATGGATGCGTTGATCGGCTCCGGTACGATTCGCATTGATACCGCGACAGACACGCTGAACTTTAAAACAGATATCGCTATTGACGATATGGATTTCGATGTACCTTTCCTGGCGTTGGGTATACGGGATTTTGAATTAACCGGTGCAGATTATGATTTGCAGGCGCCTCAGCCGCTAAGAGTGTTTGCCCCTGTCGAACTGGATATCTACAAGGCCGCAAACTCGCGGGGTGCGCAGAGCCTCGCTCTTGACTTGCAAACGTTTGAAGCTGATGTGCGGATAGGTGGTGTGATTGTTGGGGGAACCTCAATCGGCTCGCTTGCTTTGGATGATCTGACCATCAGTAATACGTCAATGCTGATTTATGGCCATTAATTTCCGGCATCGGCCGATGTAAGAACGGGAGCCATTCAGGCTCCCGTTCTTTATCAGCCTAGTAACAGGCTGTCGTCATCCACGGTGATTCCCCGTTGTTTTTCGAACAACTCGAGGAGGTCTTTTACTTCCAGGCCTTCACGTTCTTTACCTTTAATGTCGAACACCACCTGGCCTTGGTGCAGCATTACGGTGCGAGTACCCACCTCCAGCGCCTGTTTCATGCTGTGAGTTACCATCAAGGCGGTCAGCTTCTGCTCTTCAATGATCTTGGTGGTTAACTCCAGCACGAATGCTGCCGTTTTCGGGTCCAGCGCGGCGGTGTGCTCGTCCAGCAGCAGGATAGAAGAGGGGGTTAGGCTTGCCATCAGCAGGCTAACGGCCTGACGTTGGCCGCCTGACAACAATCCCATCTTGTCGCCAAGTCGATTTTCCAAGCCCAGCTTCAGTGTGGACAGGCTCTCCCGGAACTGAGCAAGGTATTGGCGTTTGACGGCGCTGGTCAGGCCACGGCGTTGGCCGCGTTTGATAGCAAGTGCCAGGTTTTCTTCAATGCTTAAACCTTCGCAGGTGCCGGCCAGCGGGTCCTGAAATACGCGTGCCACGCGGCCAGCCCGTTTGTGGGTGGGTAGCTTGGTCACATCCAGATTGTCGACGACGATTTTACCGCTATCGACCATTACCTCGCCGGACAGGGCATTCAGGAATGTCGATTTACCGGCACCGTTACTGCCGATTACGGTCACAAATTCGCCCTGATTCACGGTCAGGCTCATGCCTCGCAAGGCGGGATTCTCCAGAGGCGTTCCCTTGCCAAAGGTGAGCTTAAGATCGGTTGCGCTGATCATAGGGCCTCCTCAGGCTTTCTTGCGGCTAAAGCGGTTTGTAAGGTTGGTGCGCACGCCCGGCAACACAATCGCCAGGGTTACCAGAACGGCAGTGATCAGGTTGAGATCCTGCGCCTGAAGCCCGAGTACATCAGCATTCAGCGCGAAGGCGATGGCCAGCCGGTAAATGATCGCGCCAATGACGCAGGCAATCAGTGCCCGCATCACCGATGAGGGCGTAATAACAGCCTCGCCACCGATAAGAGATGCTAGCCCGATAACGATCACGCCCACGCCCATGGTGACGTCAGCGGCACCTTGGCTCTGGGCGAACAGTGCGCCTGCAAGACCCACCAGACCGTTTGAAAGCGCAACACCGAAAATGATCATGCCACCGGTTGCTATCCCTTGGGCGCGAGCCATGCGTGCATTGGCGCCGGTTGCGCGCATCGCAAGACCGGTTTCAGACTTCATGAATCGCCACAGGAGTATGAGTGAGACGATGACAACAATAGCAAACAGTACAACCGATACCTGATGGAATTCGAGAAACTCAATGTCGTACCACGGGGTCAACACTGTGTCTTCGGTCAGTAGTGCCAGGTTTGGTCGGCCCATGATGCGCAGGTTAACGGAATAGAGTGCGATCATGGTCAGGATGGAGGCGAGCAGGTTCAGAATGTTGAGTTTAACATTCAAAATGGCGGTTACGGCACCAGCCGCCATGCCTGCGATGACAGCCATACCGGTAGCCAGCCACGGGTTCCAGCCAGAAATAATGAGAACAGCCGCCACGGCAGCACCTAAAGGAAAGCTGCCGTCGACTGTTAGATCCGGAAAATCCAGAACACGGAAAGAAAGATAGATACCAAAGGCAACCAGGCCGTAGATGAGGCCGGTTTCAAGAGCACCGTAGAATGCGATTTCGCTTAACATGGGTAATAAGTCACCGAGAAAGAAAACGGGCGGGCCCTTGTGAGGCTCGCCCGTGTTGGTCAGGCATTATTTGTCGCTGTTGACGACTTCTTTGGCGTCCTTGATAACATCATCAGACAGTGTGATACCCATGCGCTCTCCGGCGGCCGGGTTCACAAACAGGTCGAGTTCTTCCATGGTTTCTACAGGCATGTTGGCTGTCTCTGCACCTTCCAGGATGCGAACAACCATGGCACCGGTCTGACGGCCGTGCTTGTAATAATCAAAGCCAAGTGCGGCTACAGCACCTCGGGAGACGGTCGCTGTATCGGCAGCAAATACCGGAATGTCAGAGCGCTCACCCACAGAGACCACGGCTTCTGCTGCGCTGATAACGGTATTATCGGTGGTCAGATAAATCGCGTCAGCTTTTCCAACCAGAGAACGAGCTGCGCCCAGTACTTCTGATGTTTTGGTGGCGGCACCTTTAACCAGCTCCAGCCCGCGGGCTGCGAGACGCTCTTCCAGAAGCTCGATCAGAGCAACTGCGTTGGCTTCGCCGGGATTGTAAACGGTACCGATTTTCTTGGCATCCGGCATAACGCGCTGAAGCAGGTCGATGTGCTTCTCAATGGGAAGCATGTCGCTGACACCTGTGATGTTCGCGCCTGGCTCTTCCCAGCTTTTAACCAGCTTGGCGACAACTGGATCCGTTACCGCCGAAAACACGACAGGGGTCTTGCGTGCAGCGGCTGCAACGGTTTGAGCGGAAGGTGTCGCGATGGCGACGATCACATCCGGGCTTTCACCCACAAATTTACGGGCGATCTGGGTCGCGATGGCGGAGTTGCCCTGAGCACTCTCGTGCATGAGGCGCAGGTTTTCGCCGTCGACATATCCGTGCTCGGCAAGTTCGTCTTTTACGCCTTGGTGAGCAGCGTCTAGAGCAGGATGTTCAACAATTTGCGTGATGGCTACAACGCGGGTGTCTTCAGCCTGTACCAGGCTCGCAGCCGCCAGCAAGGACGCGGCAAGCAGGGTGCGCAGGGTCTTTTTGGCCATATGCCCATCTCCGGTTTTTGGGGTTGTTTTCCCTTGTGTGCAGGGTTGAAAACTCAAAGTTGGCCAGTTTAACACAGGCTTACGGCATTGAGGGTAGTGACTATCGACAGTTTTCGGGTTTAAAGTGGCAAAGCTCTGATGAATTGAAAAGGTTTCGTATTCATAACATTTGGATATACACTCACATGTTGCAAAGCACGACTAAAGTCTAATAATACGCAAGTCATCCAACTATAAAGAAAAGACAGGAAGATCCATGGACTCCAACCAGAAACTCCCACTCGATATGGTCTACCACTGGGAGGCCACGAACGCCAGCGCACTCTACATGACACAGCCAATCGGAAACGGTCAGGTTGTTGAATATACGTGGGGGCGCGCGATCGACGAAGCTCGTCGGATGGCGGCGTACCTGAAATCTCTCAACTTGCCGGAAAAGAGCCGAATCGGCTTGATTTCCAAGAATTGTGCTCATTGGGTAATGACCGATTGGGCAATTTGGTTGGCCGGGCATATTTCAGTGCCGTTGTATCCAACGCTGAACGCCGACACCGTTAACTACATTCTTGGCCACGCAGAATGTGACGTGTTGTTTGTTGGTAAGCTGGACGACTGGGAAATGATGAAGCCTGGCGTGCCAGACTCCGTGCGTTGTATTTCTTACCCGCTTAGCCCGTCTAATAATTTTGAAACCTGGGACGATATTGTTGCCAAGTACCCGCCGCTGGAAGGCAAGCCGCAGCGCGAAGCCAGTGAACTGGCTACGATTGTCTACACCTCCGGCAGTACCGGTCGTCCGAAGGGGGTCATGCTTAGCTTCGAGAACATGGCATTTGCTGCTGTTGGTGGTACGCAAACTCTTGGGGTGGGGCCGAACGAGCGGATGTTGTCCTACCTGCCTTTGGCTCACGTATTCGAGCGCACCTTCGTAGAGTTGGGTTCTTTGTATGCCGGTTTCGAGCTGTACTTTGCAGAATCCCTTGATACGTTTGTTGCCGATCTGCAGCGAGCCGAGCCGACCTTGTTCCTGTCGGTGCCTCGTCTGTGGGTGAAGTTCCAGCACGGTGTTCTGCAGAAGCTTCCAAAGAAGAAGCTGGAGCGTTTGCTCAAAGTGCCGCTGCTCAACAAGGTTATCAAGAAGAAAGTGCTCAAAGGGCTTGGTTTGAGCAAAGTGAAGCTGGCCGGTTCCGGGTCTGCACCTTTGTCTCACGACGTTCTGGACTGGTATCGCAACCTTGGCCTGGAGCTGCTTGAAGGTTACGGCATGTCTGAAAACTTTGCCTATTCTCACATGAATAAGCCGGGCCGCACTCGCACCGGATATGTTGGTGAGGCATTGCCCGGTGTTGAAACCAAGATCAGCGAAATCGGCGAGATTCTGGTGAAGAGCCCGGCTACGATGATGGGCTATTACAAAGACGAAGAGAAAACCGCCGAAGCCTTCACTGAAGACGGTTTCCTTCGGACGGGTGATAAGGGTGAAATTGATGAGATGGGTCGCTTGAAGCTGACCGGTCGAATCAAGGAAATCTTTAAGACCAGCAAAGGCAAGTACATCGCTCCGGCGCCCATCGAAAACAGCTTGATGTCTCACGACGCGATCGAGATGGTGTGTGTGTCTGGCGCAAACCAGACTCAGCCGCACGCTCTGGTGGTGTTGTCCGAAGAGATTCGCCCTAAATCCGCCGATGCGGCCTTCCGTGCGGAGATCGAAGAGAGCTTCAAGAGCCTGATCGAGCAGGTCAACAAGACGGTTGATCCTCACGAGCAATTGGCTTTCATCACCGTTGTCAGCGATGAGTGGTCGATTGAGAACAGCTTCCTGACTCCAACGCTCAAGCTTAAGCGTAATGTGGTTGAAGATGCCTACCAGGCGAAAGTTGATGGTTGGTATGCCCAGAAGCAGAAGGTGATTTGGCAGTAAGTTCCCGGCCAAGCACTTAATCAGGAAGGCCCGACAATGTCGGGCCTTTTTTGTGTCTGGTGAGAGGTTGGGGGTCAGCTCATGGCGCGGGAGTTTGAAATGGACCGGCTCATCAGGATGATCGGGATAATGCCTGCCAGCACAATAATCAAAGCGGGCAGGGCGCTGTGGTAAAGCTGCTCATCAGAGGCAAACTGGTATACATAAGTTGCCAGAGTTTCGTAGTTGAAGGGTCTTAGAATCAATGTCGCTGGCAGTTCCTTCATGCAGTCTACGAAAACAACGAGTGCGGCGGTCAACAGGGTCCCGCGTAGCATAGGCAGGTGAACGTTGAGCAGTGTTTTGCCGGGGCTGTGGCCCAGTGAACGCGACGCCATATCCATGCTGGGCGTGATTTTTTGCAAGGCGCTTTCGACACTACCGGCGGATACCGCCAGGAATCGCACCGTGTAAGCGAACACCAGGGCGAACGCTGAGCCGCTCAGGAGCAGGCCGGTACTAACGCCCAGGTAATCCCGCATCAACGAATCGAGCCAGTTGTCGAAACCGGCAAGTGGAACGATCACGCCAACAGCAAGCACCGCTCCTGGCATCGCGTACCCGAGACTGGACAAGCGCATTAAGACTTTCATGCCTTTGGTGTTATGAAGGCGCCGACTGTATGCGAGCGTGACACCGATGATCAGGGTGGTTAATGCGGCTGTTCCTGAAAGGAACAGGCTGTTCAGAGTGTTGCGCACGAAATTTGGGTTCCAGCTGACGTCGAAGTATTCCCAGGCGTAGTAACCAAGTGTGGCGCCGGGAATCAGAAAGCCGAAGATCAACGGTATGGCGCAAACCACCACACAGATCATCTGGCGGGGAAACGACATGCTGAAGCGGCGGATCGGGTCCCGGTTATCCCGCGCGGCAAACTGCTGCTGCCGGCGGCGTGAGTATCGTTCCAAGGTTACAAGGATCACGACGAAGATGAGCATGGTGGTCGCAATTTGCGCCGCGCCGCCAAGGTTGCCGAGGTTCATCCAGGTATCGAACAGGCCGCGGGTGAGTGTTTGTACTGCGAAGAAATCAACCGTGCCAAAATCATTCAGCGTTTCCATCAAAACCAGCGAAAGACCAACGGCGATGGCCGGTCGCGCGATGGGCAGCACCACTTTAAAGAATGTACTCAAAGCGGAGTGACCAAGGCTGCGGCTGACGGCAAAAAGTGACGGTGATTGCTCCAGGAACGCAGCACGCCCCAAGAGGTACACATAGGGGTAAAGCACTAGCCCGATCATCAGCGTTGCGCCTTCCAGGCTGCGGATCTCAGGAAACCAATATTCGCTGGCATTTTGCCAGCCAAACCACTCGCGTAGTGCTCTTTGGACCGGTCCTGCGTAGTCGAGCAAGCTGGTGTACACGTAGGCGATTACATAGGCCGGCACGGCGAAGGGCAGCAGTAACGCCCACTCGAAAAACTTTCTGCCCGGAAAGTCGCACATGGTAACCGCCCACGCGGTTGACAGGCCGATGATCAATGTCAGTGCGCCAACGCCTATCATGAGCTGAATTGTGGTGGTGAGGTAGCGGGGCAGGGTGGTGCTGATCAAGTGCGGCCAGATATTTTCTTCGGGAAACAGGGCGAGAAAAATAACGGCAAGAACAGGTAGCGCGACAATCGCGGTAGTGATGATGGCGCTTAAAAGCCAGCGTTTTGAGGTGCGTTTTGCCAATAGGGGTTGTGATAGCCCTGGGTCGGCACTGCTAACAACCTCAGTCATGGCGTTCCTGTCTTTGAAAGTGGTGATGAGAAGTGTTGCGATTTTAGTTACTGAGTAGGCTCCCTGCAATGACTCCAGTCATCTTGTTGAGCGTCAATAACGAAAAAAGGGTGCATTAAACATGCACCCTTCCGCATCATCTGAATGAACGACGATACTTAGCTGTCGTAGTCGACTCGATCGACCAGTTTGACAGCTGCATTGCGGTTTTCAGCAATTTCCTGCAGCGACAGGTCGTCCGGGTTGATTTCGCCCCACTCTGCAACCATACCGGTTGGCTTCACCTCTGGGTTAGCCGGGTACTCGGTGTTGGCTTCAGCGTAGATGCGCTGGGCTTCTGGCGACGACAAGAACTCCATCAGTTTAATGGCGTTGTCTTTGTTCGGGGCGCTCTTGGTCAGCGAGATTCCACTGATGTTTACGTGTGTGCCGCGACCTTCAGCGTTCGGGAAGACCAGGTTCACCTGTTCAGCAATTGGGCGCTGGTTTTCATCTTTCAACATGTTGCCGTAGTAGTAGCTGTTGCCGATGGACAGGTCGCACTCGCCCTCAGCAATCGCCTTGATCTGATCGCGGTCGCCGCCCTGTGGCTTGCGAGCGAGATTGTTTTTAACGCCTTTCAGCCACGCTTCGGTTTCTGCTTCGCCGTGATGAGCGATCATGGAAGAAATCAGGGCAATGTTGTAAGGGTGCTTACCACTGCGGGTGCAGATGCGATCTTCCCACTTAGGATCGGCCAGCTCTTCGTAGCTGGTGATCTCGCCTTCTTTAACTCGGTCTTTGGAGGCGAAGATCAGACGGCCACGGGTAGTCAGGGCGTACCATTTTCCTTCAGGGTGACGCAGGTTTTCAGGAATGTTTTCGGACAAAGTATCTGTTTCGATACCCTGGACCAGGTCTCTTTCAACCAGCTCGTTGATGCGTGAGATGTCTACGGTCATCACAACGTCAGCTGGGCTGTTGCGGCCTTCGCGCTCAAGGCGTTCTGCCAGGCCTTGCTTGGCAAAAACGACGTTGGCTTCAATACCGGTTTCTTCAGTGAACGCGTTCAGCAAAGGTTCGAGCAGGTATGCTTGGCGATAAGAATAAATGTTAACTTCGCCATCGGCTGAAGCGCTGAGCGGCATGGCTGCGAGTGCCATTGCGGCGGTTGCGGCTAGTTTCATTCGCATGTGTGCTTTCCTTTAATTTTGCTGTTTGTAAATGCGTGCTGTGATTGGGTATCAACGGCATATCAAAACGACAAGCATTCTCATTCATGGTGCGTTCTGAGTCAACAACTCTCTTGGCATATTGTTATAAAAATGATGGTATGCTTCTTAACACTATAAAAAGACGTTACTTCTTAGGGATCCCCGAATGTCCACAGCTGATCGCAGGGAACACTGTCGCACGGCGATGAGTGCAAGAGTAAAGGTCATCCACGAAGAGTTGGGTGAGCATGTTTTCCCCACCCGTGATATTTCCGATGGTGGAATTTTCATTGCACTGGAAGACGCTTCCTTTGCGCCCGAGTTGGGGGACAAAGTGATTGTGCAGGTGCAGGGTTTGCCGGTACCTGCGCCAATATTGAATATGGTCGTGGTACGAAAGACCGACGACGGGTACGGGCTGCAATTCGCGTTAGACAGTGAGTAGCCCTACGCTTGCCGGAAAAGGAAGAATTCATGTGCTTGGGAAGGCTTGTTTTCATGTTGTCTATGAATAGCGCTCGTACAAAGCTGTTTGGTATTGGTTTTTTGTTTCTTGGGCTCCAGGGATGTGCCAGTTATTACACCCATTACGCTATGTTCCCCGGTGAGACTTCGTCGGGAGAGTCACGCCAGATAAGAGTGTCGTGGCAGACCGCAGACTACCCCGGGTGGTCCTTCATGCGCGACCAATCGACCACCATGAAGATTGAAACCCAGTGTAGTGATCGGGTCTGGCGGCTTGCTGACGACAGTCATGAGCAGGCTGGCAGTTGTGGCGCGGGTGTTCGGGCGTGCGGCGACGAAAGCCAGGATAAGAACGTGGTCAAGAACGGTCCAGTCAGCGAAACAGCCTGTATGCAGGTGGTTGGGCCAGATTCCGTGGAACGCATCGCGGATATCGGCGCGAAGTTCCGGTTATCTGTGTCGTGCCGGCCGATAGCCCCCGAAGTGTCAAAAGGTGGTGAGGTGGTGAATATGGATTACCTTCGCGCTTCATCAGTAGCCTATACAGTATACGCACGCAAAGTCCCTCGTGGCTCGCTCAGCGCCCGCTTGCCAGAGTTTGATGAATCGGTGTGTAAAGCAGATTGATCCAGTGGGTTTCCTGTTTGAGCATTGAGTCTCATCCCTACAATCCGTTGCAAATTGTCGTGCAGAGTTACCGTTGAGCCGGTTTTCGTGACCGTTCTCTACAAAATGGTAATGGTAGCTATGCACCGACATGCCACACTAAGTACTCTGAGACATCTGTATCTGAGGGGAAAGCGGTGGGGGTTCAGCAACGAAAGCTAGCGGTTCATGATCTGGAGATCGGCATGTTCGTGTCAGATCTGGATCGACCGTGGCATGAAACTCCTTTCCCGATTCAGGGTTTTTACATTCGCTCTCAACAAGACGTGCGAGCGCTCGTCTCCCACTGTAAATGGGTGATGGTTGACGAGCCGGAAACCCGAGACTCGGCGGGTGTGGATGTGCCGCATGTGGTGGGGTTCCGAGCGCGCGCAAGGCAAAGGGCCAAGGGGCGAGAAGAGATCGAGTTACCGCCGCTGAGCATTCGTGAACCGGTTCACCACAGAGTCACGACCACCCTGAAAAAAGAAATCAGGACATCCAGAAAACTGTTGGGTGATGCCGAGATTGCGCTTGATAGAATGTTCGGCTCGGTTCGTTCGGAGGGGGGTGTAGATACCCGGCTGGTCGCGGACGTCACCAAGAAAATGGTGAAAAGCGTCTGTCGGCAGCCCAGTGCGCTGTTGTGGTTAAGCCGAACCCGTCAATACGATGACTTTGTATATCGCCATGCCTTGAATACATCGGTATGGGCCTTGGTCGTGGGGCGTCAACTCGGACTGAACGAGGGGCTTTTACACCACCTGGGCACAGGCTGTTTGTTGTCTCAGGTTGGTAAAACCACATTGCCAGCCGGGATTGTCGAGCACGAGCAGCACTTGTCTGCGGACGATTTCGAAATATTCAAGACGTATGTACAGCGGGGCGTTGAGGTTTTGAAGCCGTGTGGCGTATCCAAAGCTGTGCTTAGCGTCGTCCAGGGACACCGAGAGCGCCATAACGGCTCCGGATTCCCATTGGGGTTGGGTGGCGAAAAGATTCCCTTGCTGGCAAAGGTGGCAGGCATTGCCGAGTTCTTCGAGTCATTAATCGCGCCCCGAGGGGAGCAAGAACCCATGACACCGGCAAAGGCTGTGGGATTGCTCTACGAGTTACGTAATATCGAATTCCAGAAAGATTTGGTCGAGGCGTTTATCCAGGCTGTCGGCGTATACCCCGCAGGGACCTTGGTTGAACTGAGCGATGGTAGCCGCGGAGCGGTTGTATCGCACAGTTCCGAGCGGCGGCTCTGGCCCAGCGTTATGGTGTTGCAGCCGAGCGGGAAAAGCTCGTTGAAAAGCGGCAAGGTGGTTGATCTTGCTGTTCATAACGAAGCGAAAACGCAAGGTGAAGTTCTGGCGGTCCGGGAGTGTCTGCCGCACGGTACGGCGGGGCTGGACCTAATGGCTCTGGATGCGACCAACGAGCCCCGCTGGTCGCTCGGCAAGATTTTTACTCGGTAACAAGAACCCGCAGCGACTTTCGAATCCAGCGATAGTCTTTTTCCGGTTTGAAGTTGATCAGGATTTCCGACTCCCCACCAGCGGCACCGTCTACGAAATATTCAGCGTTCGCTTCTTGCCAGCTCCAGGTATGAACGGCAACGTTTTGAGGGCGCGTACTTATTGCTTCAACGCCGTTCTTTGCAAGGGCAATATCACCGCCTACTTTTCGAATCGAGATGTTTTTTAAAGCGGTGTCGCTTGCCGGGTGTGAGGCCACATGGCCAGAAAGATAGTATTGTCTGCCGATTGCATTGGTAATGCCTGCTAACTCTTTAGTTAGATATTCCTTGGCACCCTGGGTATCGATGTCTTCGATGCTTCGAACGGATTGTAATATACGCTCTCGCAATGATTTGAGGTCCTGCTTGTAGGTTGTATCAGGGTTTATCGCCTCGTCGTTCTCGGGCCTTTCTGGCGCATTTTCAATGTCTGCTAGCGTCGGTGGTTGTTCGCACAACCGGTCGCCTTCTTCATAAAAACAGATGCTGGCCAACAACTGGTTTGCGGCAGATTCTGGTGCTTCAAACTCGGTGCCGGGTATAGAAAAATCTACTTCCGAGGGGAGGTCCGGATTGTTGATAGCGGCGTTAAGCTGATTGATCACCCGGGGGCGGATGTCGATACCTTTGCCGTCTTGAATGACCTCGGTCCAGTTCAGTGCCATTAAAAAGCGAGTGCGGTTGAGCAGTTCCTGGTTGGTGAGCAGCGAAGACTCGGTGATCGCGTGATTGCTGAGATTTTGGCTGTCTACCTTGGCCGTTTTCAGCGCGTCACGAAGCTCGGGTTGAAAGTCCAGAAAACTGACAAATGCTTTTGCTGGCACATTTTGCGCGATAGGGAGCTCACCGACTTTCAGTGACAGGGTTTCACCGGGGTAGTACTCAAACCTGCCTTGGGCATCGGTGGTGTTTTGGCGGGAGTTGGTGGTGTACGTCAGGCCGCCTATGCCGTGGCTTTGGATTTGACCGGTGAGGGTGTCGTCAGAACCGGAGCCGCCTCCGTCAGAGCATGCGGACAGCAGAACGGCCGTGGAGAGTGTCAGTAGTAGATGGCGCAGATGAACGAGTTCCATGGTATGTCGTACAATCCCTTCGCGGTCACCTGATTAACCAGAGGTAGTGACAGGCTTTGTAAGTTGTTGTAACGGCATTATAAGGAGGGCCGTTCGTCTATATCGGGAAACCTGTCGCAGTTTGGATGTTTCCTGCGCGGCGGATGAATGTCGCGCACCGGCTTGAAATTTGGCGGAATGCCTCAATCACATAGCGCACTACATATTTTCCGTTTGTGCGGTGCATTCATTAACAACGGTTCCATTTATGACCTATGCATTGGAAATTGAAGAACTTGAGAAACGGTATGGCGATGGCTTTTATGCCCTTAAAGGAATCGATCTTCAGGTCGCTGAGGGGGATTTTTTTGCATTGCTGGGGCCCAATGGCGCAGGCAAATCGACCACTCTGGGGATTGTCTCTTCGCTGGTGAACAAGTCTGCGGGCAAGGTGCGTGTATTCGGGAAGGATATTGATACCGAGTTGTCAGATGCAAAGCTTAATCTCGGTGTGGTGCCTCAGGAATTCAATTTCAATCAGTTCGAAAAGGTGTTTGATATTGTTACCACTCAGGCGGGTTACTACGGGATTCCCCTGAAGAAGGCACGCGCGTCTGCAGAGAAGTATCTGAAAAAACTGGGGCTGTGGGACAAGCGAGAGACGCCCGCCCGAATGTTGTCTGGTGGCATGAAGCGGCGCCTTATGATCGCACGGGCACTGGTGCATGAGCCCCGGTTGTTGATTCTGGATGAGCCTACGGCTGGCGTCGATATCGAGCTCCGCCGCTCCATGTGGCAGTTCCTCGAAGAGATCAACCGGCTGGGCACCACCATTATCCTGACCACCCACTACTTGGAAGAAGCGGAAGCTTTGTGCCGGAATATCGCCATCATTGATCATGGCGAGATCATCCGCCACACAAGCAAGCGTGAGTTGCTTCAGCAGCTGAGTGTTGAGGCTTTTGTTCTGGATACCGAACAAGCGCTGGATACCGCACCGGAGCTGGACGGCTTCAATTGCGTGATTAACGGTGACGGTGCGCTGGAAGTTGAGGTGGCAAAAGGGCAGGGGCTGAACGCACTGTTCAAAGAGCTGGAAAAACACGATATTAAGGTAAGCAGCATGCGAACCAAGGCCAATCGCCTGGAAGAGTTGTTTGTGCGGATGGTGGAAGAGAATGCCGCGGACGCAAAAAAGGCGAAGGAGGGTGCGAAATGACACCTCTGGCATTGTGGACCGCGTTTCAGACCATCGTTCTGCGAGAAATTCGACGGTTTACCCGGATCTGGCCGCAGACCCTGCTGCCACCTGCTGTCACCATGACGCTGTATTTCATCATTTTCGGCAGTTTGATCGGCTCTCGCATTGGCGATATGGGCGGCTTTGACTATATGCAGTTTATTGTCCCCGGGTTGATCATGATGGCAGTCATTACCAACTCATATGCCAACGTGGTGTCGTCATTTTTCTCGATGAAGTTCCAGCGCAGCATTGAGGAGCTGTTGGTGTCGCCGGTGCCAAACTGGACGATTCTGGCCGGCTATGTTGTTGGCGGTATGTCACGAGGCCTGATTATCGGGCTGATCGTAACCCTGTTGTCGCTGGCCTTCACCCAGCTTGCAATTCATAACCTGCCGATGGTGATCATTACCGTGTTCCTGACCTCGGCGCTGTTCTCCCTTGGTGGCTTTATCAATGCCATGCTGGCCACCAAGTTTGATGACATCTCGATTGTGCCAACGTTTGTGCTTACACCTTTAACCTACCTTGGCGGGGTGTTTTACAGCATCGATTTGTTGCCTACCTTTTGGCAGAACGTGTCGTTGGCTAACCCGATTCTGTACATGGTGAACGGTTTTCGCTACGGCATACTGGGTGTTTCGGATGTCAATCCATTCGCTTCGCTTGGTATGATTGTGGTCTTTATTGTTCTGCTCTCGGCCATTGCGCTGCGCATGCTGGCGCGTGGCAAAGGCATTCGTCACTAATTTGGGCTCCGGTAATACTCATGGCACTTGATAATGCTCCGCTGGGCAAATCCAGCGACTACCCGGATCAGTATGATCCCTCGTTGTTGTTTCCAGTGGCCCGGGAAGAGAATCGGAGACGCATTGGCCTAGAGGATGGGCGTTGGCCCTGGTTTGGTGAAGACATGTGGCAGGCATGGGAGCTGTCCTGGTTGCGCCCCGGTGGTATTCCGGCTGTGGCCTGGGCGGAGATTCGTTTCCCGGCTGCGTCACCCTCGATTGTTGAGAGTAAATCCTTAAAACTGTATCTCAACTCCCTGAATCAGCATGTATTTTCATCTGAATCTCAGGTGGCTGAGACGATTACGCAAGATCTCTCGAAAGTATGTGGCGGTGCCGTTCATGTGCAGATGCGCAGTGTCGATGAAACCGCCGAGGCGGTGGGTCGGCCAAACGCCTATGAGTTGATAGACGACGAGGTCGTGGAAGACGTTGTGTATGAATACGCGCCGGATTCCCTGATAGCGAGTGGTTCAGAAGTGTCTGAGGGGCTGTGCTCCCATTTGCTGAAGAGCAATTGCCCGGTGACGGGCCAGCCAGATTGGGCGACAATTTTCATCCGTTATACCGGCCCGGCTATCGACTGGGCAGGGCTGTTACGGTACATCGTGAGCTTCCGCCAGAAGCAGGACTTCCACGAGCACTGTGTAGAAACCGTGTTTATAGATCTGATGGCGCGCTGTAAGCCAACAGATTTAATGGTGTGTGCCCGGTATACCCGCAGAGGTGGGTTGGATATCAATCCTTGGCGGAGTACCCGTCCCGAGGATGGCCTGGGCCCGAGGTTGGTGCGCCAATAGGTAGGTCAGTCCGCGTCGTCTTCCTGGCGAAGGCGATCGGCAGCATCTTCGAGCGCGGTCAGAATCGCTCTGCGCTCACGTTCGGTAATCTTGTCCGAATCCAGATACATGGCAAAGCCACTGTGTTCGTGCTCGAGGAAGCTTCGGTTTGGCCCCATGTCGCGGCGGAAATCGACCACCTCGTAAATCGGCACCGGTTTACCAAAGCCTTTTACGGTAATTTCGCCTTTGTCCCGGCACATGATGCGGTCTTTGATCAGCGAAAAAGTCTCGTAGGAAATCAGAATCTCGCCAGCCTCGGCCAGTGACTCAAGCCGGCTGGCCAGATTCACTTCCTTGCCAATAATGGTGTAATCCATACGGTTTTCGGCGCCGAAGTTACCGACGGTGGTGTAGCCGGTGCTGATGCCCATGCGTATTTCCAGTGGGGTTTTAATACCCTGGCTGCGCCATTTCTGCCGCATGATCTTCATGTGTTTGCGCATGTCGATGGCCATCGATACGCAGGCAAACGCGTCTTCGCGCTGGCCGCGACTGGTCGGGTCGCCGAAAAATACCATGATGGAGTCGCCCACAAACTTGTCGATGGTGCCACCATAGCGCAGCGCGACTTGCGACATTTCATTAAAGTAGTGATTCAGTAGCTCGGTAAGCGCTTCGGGCTCCATCTCTTCAGACAGCTCGGTAAAGCCTTTGATGTCGGAGAAAAATACCGCCAGTTTTTTACGCTGGGTTTCCAACCGAACATCGCGTTCGCCGGTAAAGATGGATTGCCACACCTGTGGTGAGAGATATTTTGACAGCTTATGAGAGAGTGCAATGGATTGCTCTCGCTGATTCTGGATTTGGGTTTTTGCATAGAGCAGAGCTCTAGCCTGAACGTGGGAGTAATACGCGGTCACGCAGATGTAAATGCCGGTTGCGAGCACGGCTACAACACTGGTCATAAGCGGGGCTTGCAGGTTGTCCGCGGTGCCGTGAATGGCGATGGACGCAGCAAGAGAGGCGCCGGTTAATGCGGTGCCAAACAGCCATTGGCGTACACCGCCGACAATCAGGCAGCTGAACATCATCATTAAAACGATGGCGGTGGAAGGAATGGCAACCAATCCGATCGCGCCGATCAGTGCGCCACCAAACACACAGTCCAGCAAAAGCATTTTTTGGCGGATGCGGGGTGAGTTTCTCAGGAAGGTACGCCGGGTGATTACGTGGGCCAGGTGCGGCCAAACCATGGCGATTGCCACCAACCATAAAAACCATTGCGGAAAAATGCCCTGAATAACGCCAGTCACCGTGATGACCGAGGACGACGCGTAAGCCAGAATGCGCCCACTGTAGTCCGGCATGGGAGGAATAACGACTGTGTTATCGTAGGCATCGTTTAACAAAACCTTTCCGGAGCTGGCGGAAACGTTGCGAAGCTCTGCCGGAGCACTCATCATCTTACCGGCGCACCCATACGGCCACGCTGAACGTAATCACGTCCTGTTTGTCAGCGCTGTGGTTTAGTTGAGTGTGGCTCATGATGAGTGCCAAAAGTTTTTATTGGTAGTATCTGCGACTAAAGGTTAACAGTATTACGTATTACCCACAATTAACCCAGGTCAACAGAAACGACGATTTTGCACACACTTGTATGAATAGCGAGAGTATATGAGTTCTATTACCCGGTTTCTTATGGAGCGCTCGTCGGAACCTCGACTAGAGGCTCCGGCTCCGCCCCGCGATGTGGTTGATCTGGCGCTACAGTGCGCGGCTCGTGCGCCAGACCATGCGTTGCTGCGCCCTTGGCGGTATCTCGTTATCGAAGGCGAAGCATTGGCTGCGCTTGGAGAACTGTTCGCGCGCTCCGGTTGTGTAGATGCCACTGATAAGGCCCGCGAAAATGCCAGAAAAGCGCCGCTCCGTGCGCCGATGGTGATCGTGGGTATTGCCTCGCCAAAGCCGCATAAAAAAGTACCGGATGTCGAACAGATTATGTCTGCGGCATCCGGAATGTCGTTCCTGTCGCTGGCGCTCTCTGATGCCGGTTACGGCATCATGTGGCGCTCGGGTGCGTTTGCGTATGATCCCGTAATACGGGAAGGGTTGGGTTTGGCAGAGGATGAGATCATTACAGGTTTTCTTTATACCGGCACCGTGTCTTCCCGCAAGCCTCCCGTTCCACGGCCGTCGAGCGGGGAATTTGTTGAGGAGTGGACAGGGCCTGAAGCATTCCGGCCCTGGAGTGTGTGAACGTAAGGTGGCAAGGTGAGGAAACAGCTTGCCGCCTGTTTCTCATTCCCACCCGAATTGCCGGTTCAATCGTTAGCCGATTACCGTTTAATACCCCTTGAAGCCTGCATTTCTGCAGGCTTTTTCTTTTTTGGCATTCCGTTTGCTTTGTCACTATCAGAACGCAAAACCGGCAATCACTGAGTAATCACTAAGCCGGTGCAGATTTTCTGGAGGCAGTGATGGCAATTTCATTCGATAGCGCATTGGGTATTCATGAGCAGGCACTCCAAGGCCGGGTCAAGCGTGCAGAAGTGCTGGCAAATAACCTGGCAAATGCGGACACCCCGGGCTACAAAGCGCGGGACATTGACTTCCGAGCCATGATGCAGAAAGCGCAGAATGAAATGAGCGGTGTTCAGATGACCACCACCCACAGTACGCACATGGATGCCTCAGGTACCGGGGCCGATGGTGAATTGTTGTACCGCACGCCTCACCAACCCTCGGTTGATGGTAATACCGTGGATGCGCAGCAGGAACAAACTCGCTTTATGCGCAATGCCATGGACTACCAAGCCAGCTTTCAGTTTCTCAGCAGCAAGTTTTCAGGGCTGACCAAAGCCCTGAAAGGCGAGTAAGCCGCAGCCATTTTTGATTGAAGGAGACAGTCATGTCACTGGGTAACATATTCGACATCGCGGGTTCCGGCATGACCGCGCAGTCCCTGCGGCTGAACACGACCGCCTCGAACATCGCTAATGCCGAAACCGCCAGTTCCAGCACCGAAGGCACCTACCGCGCGCGTAAGCCGGTGTTTGCGGCAATTCAGCAGTCCATGCTGAACCCGGAGCAACAAGCCTTCGGTACCAACCCGCAAGAAGGCGCGGGTGCTGGCGTTCGGGTTGAAGGCATCGTAGAAAGCGACGCCGAGCTGCAAATGCGGTATGAGCCTAATCATCCGGCCGCAAACGAAGACGGTTACGTGTTTTACCCGAACGTCAACGTGGTTGAAGAAATGGCAGACATGATGTCGTCATCGCGTAGCTTTCAGATGAATGTCGATGTGATGAACACCGCGAAATCCATGATGCAGCGTATCTTGACGCTGGGTCAGCAGTAATAGGGCGAGGAGAAAGTGATGAGTGCAGTAAATACCGCGTCTGCCGCCGATGTGCTGAGCCAGTATCGAGTTCAGCAAGACAGTAAGGCTCAGGGAGGCAGCGAGCTAGGTAAGGATGCCTTCATGGAGTTGATGCTGGCGCAGATGAAAAATCAGAACCCGCTGGAGCCGCAGGACAACGGTGATTTCATTTCTCAGCTGGCTCAGTTCAGTTCTTTGGAAGAAATGCAGAATCTGACTGGCACTGTAGGCGAAGTGGCCGGCCAGTTCCGCTCTAGTCAGGCGCTGCAGGCGTCGGCCATGGTGGGTAAGACCGTTCTTGTGCCCTCCAGTGTTGGCATTCTGGGCGCAGAGGGCGAAGTGACCGGCACGATTGAAGTTCCTGCTTCCACAGGTGGATTGCGGTTGTCGGTTATGAACCAGTCAGGCGAGCTTGTTCGGCAGATTGATATGGGTAGCAGCCAGGCTGGTGTGGTGTCTTTCCGTTGGGATGGTCAAGACGGCAACGGCAATGCCTTGCCGCCCGGCCCGTACCAGATTGTTGCACAGGGTAGTTATCCGTCCGGACCGCAACAGTTAGGCACCATGGTCAGTGCGAACGTAGACAGTGTGTCTCTGAACAATGGCGGCTCTATCACATTGAATCTTGCTGGCATGGGCTCGATTGCTCTGTCTGACGTCAAACAAATTAACTGAACCGGTGTCGGACCAGGAGGTATAAGTCATGGCATTTAATACAGGATTAAGTGGTCTGCGGGCCGCATCGGTGGATCTGGATGTAACCGGCAACAACATTGCTAACGCCAGTACCGTCGGCTTCAAAGGCAG
Organism: Marinobacter litoralis; assembly: GCF_016427555.1. GTDB lineage: Bacteria > Pseudomonadota > Gammaproteobacteria > Pseudomonadales > Oleiphilaceae > Marinobacter > Marinobacter litoralis_A. The sequence continues at coordinate 234,953 of NZ_JAELVS010000003.1, read as the reverse complement.
TAAAGTGCAGTTCGGCGACTTGTACGCGAACGGCTTTTTGAGTGGCGGAACGAACCCGATCGGCGACGGTGTTCGGGTGCAGGACGTAAAGCAATCGTTTGGCCAAGGCAATATCAGCTTCACCGATAGTGGGCTGGACATGGCCATCAGCGGTGACGGTTTCTTCATTCTGAGCAATAACGGCGAAACCCGTTACTCCCGCGCTGGCCAGTTCGGGATTGATAAAGATGGATTCGTGGTGAATAACCAGAACATGAAGGTGCAGGGTTACACGGCGGATGATGACGGGAATCTGTCTGGTGTACGTGGGGATCTGGCGATTGAGACCGGAAACCTTGCGCCGCGAAGAACCACGAATCTGGTCACGGATTTGAACCTTGATTCGCGGCAGCCGGTGTTGGCAAGTACTGTGCGAAACTGGAACGGTTTGGCTCCTGCTGATTTCGAAAACCAAAGTTTTGCATTTCAATATTCAGACGGTTCGCCAGACTATCCTGTTGGCCCATTCGCGTCTGGCGTTTCTGCGCGCTCGGTCGCAGAAGAATTGGCTGCAGCGCCGGGTGTGTCGGCTTCTGCATCGACTTCTGCGAATCTTGGCAGTCCAGTCATCACTGACTTCGAGTCGTTTACGCTTGAAGTGGTTGGCGATACTCCGCCAGAGCGGGCAATTGATTTGACAGGGGTTACAGATCTTTCTGAATTGGCGGCCCGAATAGACAGTATAGATGATACTTCGATATCAGCGTCGTACACGGGTGGGGAGCTTCGGATTCAGCATAGCGGTGGCGAAACGCTTAGGGTGTCTTACGATAACGGCGCACCTGTCGATTACCCCGGGACAGTGTTTGTGATTACTGATGGCGATGTCGCCGGATTGGATAATGCTTCGGCCGATATCAATAATGCGTTTAACGTTCCCGTTGATAAAATCAATGCCTTCAACCCCATAGACCAGCGCACATACAACCACGCCACTTCGACAAAGATCTATGACAGCTTGGGCAACACTCACGAGATGACCCAATTTTTTGTAAAAGAGCCATCGTCCCGCACCGGCGTGGGGGAAAGCCAGTGGTCGATATATCTGCAGGTGGATGGAGAGTTTGTCGGTGGAACCGGAAACAGTCCGTATACCGCAACGTTTAACCAAGATGGCCAGCTGGAGTCTATCAGTGCAGGCAATGGTGCCGGACGAGTCGGGAATACTGGCGAAATTATTGTCACGGACTGGGTGCCGAAAGACCCTAACGGTGAGCCAAATGGGGCGGCGGGAGTGCCGCTTAATCCGGACGATGTCGTGAGTCCGATACCTGAACCCTTGCAAAGCTCGGCGTTCGTCATCGATTTGAGTTCAGCTACTCAGTACGGTGCATCTTTTGGTGTGAATGACCAGCGGCAAAACGGCTACACAACTGGACGCTTGTCGGGGCTGGATGTGTCGGGTGAAGGGGTAATTTTTGCCCGTTACACTAATGGCCAGTCCAAGTCGTTGGGGCAGGTTGCGCTGGCAGCCTTTAATAATACCAATGGTCTGTCGCCCGTAGGCGATACCACCTGGGTTGAATCGTTCGAATCTGGCCAGCCCGTCATCGGCGCTCCGGATACCGGAACCCTGGGTTCAATCAAGGCAAGTTCGGTTGAAGAATCCAACGTTGATCTTTCGGCAGAACTCGTCAATTTGATCATTGCCCAGCGCAACTATCAGGCGAACGCCAAGACCATTGAAACCTCGGATGCGGTCACCCAGACCATCATCAACCTCCGCTAACCCTTCCGTGTAAACATGGCATGACTCCTGCAGGAAGACTGGAAACAGTCAAAATTCCGGCAGGAGTTTGCCCATGGACAAAGCCCTCTACATTGGAATGTCTGGCGCCAAGCAGAACATGCTGGCCCAGCGTGCCCACGCTAATAACCTCGCTAACGTGAACACCACGGGGTTCAAGAAGGATTTTGCTCAGGCCCGCAGCATGCCGGTGTTTGGTGAGCATCATCCCACCCGTGCCTATGCAATGACGGAGCGCCCGGGTACTGATCTATCCGCTGGCGCTTTAATGGATACCGGCCGAAAGCTCGATGTCGCGGTTGAAGGCGACGGTTGGCTGGCGGTTCAGAACAACCAAGGCGAAGAAGTCTTCACCCGCAGTGGCAGTCTTCAGGTCGATGTGAACGGTCTGGTTCGAATGCCCAGTGGCGAGTTGATGCTGGGCAATGGCGGCCCGGTTGCATTGCCGCCGTTTGATGATCTGTTGATCGGAGCTGACGGCACGGTTTCCGTTGTTCCCGTGGGTGGGCCGCCAGACCAGTTAGTAGAGGTTGATCGCCTTAAACTGGTGAACCCGCCGGCGGATTCTTTGGAGAAAGGTTTGGATGGATTTATTCGCCGCAAGCCGGGGCAAGGCATTGGTGGAGTTGAACCTGCAGACGCAAACATGCGCGTTGCCACCGGCTTTCTGGAAAGTTCCAACGTGAATGCGGTGGAAGAGATGATCTCGAACTTGCAGCTTTCTCGCCAGTACGAAATGCAGGTGAAAGTCATGTCCACCGCGAACGAGAATTCCGAGGCGACGGCACGGCTGTTGCAGAACCTCTGATAACGCTGAATTAAGCATCACCGGCCGGCATTAAGCGGCAAATAATGGCCGCCTTCGCAGCCGGCTAGGTAAGGAGTAAAAACATGCATCCAGCACTATGGGTCAGTAAAACCGGGTTAAGCGCACAGGACACCAACCTGTCCACCATCTCCAACAACCTGGCAAACGTAAACACCACCGGGTTCAAGCGGGACCGCGCGGTGTTTCAGGATCTGCTGTATCAGATCAACCGGCAGCCCGGTGGCATGAGCACCGAGAATACCGAACTGCCGTCCGGCCTGCAGCTGGGTACGGGTGTACGAGTGGTCGGTACGGCAAAACAGTTCAGCCAAGGCAATCTGCAGATTACCGAGCAACCGCTGGATATGGCGGTGAACGGTCGCGGTTTCTTCCAGATCGCCATGCCTGATGGCCAGATTGCTTACACCCGGGACGGCCAGTTCCAGTTGAATTCCGATGGCGATGTGGTAACGCCAGATGGTTATCCGCTGGAGCCAAACATCAACGTGCCGGAAGACACCACCAATGTAACTATCGGTCGTGATGGCACGGTTACCGCGGTGACTGACGACCAAGCCGCACCGGTCAATCTTGGTCAGATTACGTTGGTGAACTTTATCAACCCGCAAGGGTTGCAGGCGATTGGTAACAACCTGTTCAAGGAAACCAATGCCAGTGGCGATCCTCAGGAAGGTGAGCCGGGGCTGGCGGGAATTGGCACCATCGAGCAAGGCACTGTTGAGTCTTCGAACGTGGAAGTGGTGGAAGAGTTGGTCAACATGATCACCACTCAGCGAGCTTACGAAATGAACTCCAAGGTGGTTTCCACCACAGACCAAATGCTTCAGTTCATTACCAACAATATTGGGTAAGTTATGAAACGCAACCATCAAACCTGGACAGCAAAGCGTGTGGCCACACTGGTATTGGTGGGAGGCCTCGTCATTCTGCAGGGTTGTACCGCCATGACCCGCCCCCGTGCTGTGCCGGATGATCCGGCTTATGCGCCTGTGCGCGCCCAGGCGATGATGCAGCGTGATCCGGATTCCGGTTCTATCTATCAGGTGTCCCGAAACTACAACATTTACGGTGATACGAAAGCATTGAATGTCGGCGACGTGTTGACGGTTTTGCTGGAAGAGTCCACTCGCGCCAGCAAAAATGCTGAAACCAAGATCACCAAAGATCAGGAGCTAAGCCTGCCGGAGCCGAATCTCTTTGGTAAGAACAACATTGGCCTGAATGCTTCAGCCAATCTTGAGCGGGATTTCCAGGGCGCCGCCGAGGCGGACCAAAGTAATAGCCTGGCAGGGAGCATCACGGTAACGGTAACCGAAGTGTTGCCCAACGGAGTGCTGCGCATCCGTGGCGAGAAGTGGCTGTCGCTGACCAATGGGGATGAGTATATCCGCCTGACCGGTATGGTTCGTCCGCAGGATATCGCCCCGGATAATACCGTGGCCTCAAACCGAATTGCGGATGCACGGTTTGCCTATGGTGGCACGGGCGACTTCGATCAAGCCAATCAGATGGGCTGGCTGGCCCGCTTCTTCAACAGTGAGTGGTGGCCGTTATGATCCGCAAACTTTGTGTATTTTTTACGCTGCTGTCGGTTTTGGCAGCGCCGGTAGCGGCCGATCGATTGAAAGATCTGGCGAAAGTTAAGGGTGTTCGGAACAACCAGCTGATTGGTTACGGCTTGGTGGTAGGGCTCAGCGGTACCGGGGATAAAGCACCGTTCACCAACCAGACTTTCCGTAACATGATGAATCAGTTCGGTATTACCTTACCGGACGGCGTTAACCCGAAGTTGGCTAACGTGGCTGCCGTGACTGTGAGCGCCACACTGCCGGCGTTCGCGAAATCCGGCCAGGAGCTGGACATCACTGTGTCTTCGATCGGTAACGCCGATAGCTTGCGCGGCGGTACGTTATTGATGACACCACTGAAAGGCGCTGACGGCCAAGTGTACGCCATGGCTCAGGGCAGTTTGGTTGTGGGTGGGTTTGGCGCTCAGGGGCAAGACGGATCCCGCATTACCGTGAACGTGCCGAGCGTGGGGCGAATTCCTAACGGCGCGACCATTGAGCGGGAAGTGGCATCGCCGTTCAACCGTGGCGATACCATTACGTTTAACCTGTTACGCGCGGATTTTACGACGGCCCGGCGAGTGGTTGAAGCCATCAACGGCCGCTTAGGCCCTGATATGGCCTATGCCCATGATGCGACATCTATTTCAGTCAGGGCACCGAGGGACCCTTCCCAGCGAGTGAGCTTTTTGTCGATCGTCGAAAATATTGAAGTCGATCCGGCGGAAGAGTCTGCCAAAGTGGTCATCAACAGCCGTACCGGCACCATCGTGGTGGGACAGAATGTGAAAGTCAGCCCGGCGGCGATTACTCACGGTAATTTGACGGTCACTATTCAGGAAAATCCTGAGGTGGTGCAGCCCAATCCCTTCGCCGGTGGCGACACCGAAGTGCAAGCGAATACGCAGATAGCCATCACTGAAGATCCGGCACGGATGTTCCAGTTTGGCCCGGCAACCACGCTTAATGAAATTGTGCAGGCGGTCAATCAGGTGGGGGCGGCCCCTGGTGACGTGATGGCTGTACTGGAAGCTCTCAAGCAGGCTGGCGCTTTGCGAGCCGAGTTGATTGTGATCTAGAGGTGGCTATGCAGGACTATCGGGTTCAACAAGCTCAGGTATATACCGATTTCAGCGGCCTCAATGCGTTGAAAACCCAGGCTCGCAGCGACAAACAAGCCGCGCTTGAGCAAGTGGCCAAGCAATTCGAAAGCCTGTTCTTGTCGGAAATGCTCAAATCCATGCGCAAAGCCGGCGAAGTCTTCGCCGAAGGCAACTACCTGAACAGCAATGAGAGCGAGTTCTATCGGGATATGTTTGATAGCCAGATCAGTTTAAGCATGGCTAGCGGCGCCGGAACCGGATTGGCTGAAGCCTTGGTTCGGCAGTTGGGTGAGAGCATTCCCGGCGTTGCATCGAACGGCGAAAAACTGGCAGGGCACAAGGCGACGCTGGCGGATTACGACCGTACCTTGCCAGCTATTTCTCCGGCCTTGCCGGAACGAATGAAAGCAGTGGCAGAGGTGGTGCGGGCCATGCCCGAGGATGTTGCTGAATTGAACCCGAATACTCAATTGCCGGCCACCTTTGAAAGCCCGGAGCATTTCGTCAGTGAGTTGATGCCCTTTGCCCAACGCATTGGCCGAGAGAGCGGCATTGATCCTCGCTTGATGGTTGCTCAAGCCGCTCTGGAAACAGGGTGGGGCAAACATATGATTGAAGGCGACGGCAACGAGCCGAGTTTCAACCTGTTTGGCATCAAAGCGGACAGCCGTTGGAGCGGGGAAGCGGTCACCATCACTACCACCGAGTTCCGCGGCGGTGTGGCGATGAAGGAGCGTGCAGACTTCCGGGCTTACCCGGATTATGAGGCAAGCTTCCGAGACTATGTGGACTTCCTTCAAAGCAACCCGCGTTACAAAGAGGTGCTTTCCTCAGCAGGCGAGCCTGAAGTTTTCGCAGAAAAACTGCAGCAAGCGGGTTACGCCACCGACCCGGAATACGGTTCCAAGATTCGCCGGATTATGAACCGCGATTCTCTGATGACGTTGTCCATGAGCGACAACGGATTAAAGGAGTAACAGGTCATGGCTGGATTAATCGGAATTGGCTTGTCGGGAGTGCTTAGTCACCAGAGTGCTCTGAATACCACAGCCAATAACATCACCAATGCCAACACCCCGGGCTATAGTCGCCAGGAAGTCCAGTTTGCGACACAGGAAGGCAATCGCACCGGGGCTGGCACCGTTGGCACTGGCGTGTCGATCGAGAACATTCGCCGTTTGGCAAACGAATACCTCACTCAGCAATTGCGCGAAGACAGCACGTTGTTTGGTGAGCAGAACGCCCTTAATGCCGAGTTGACCCAGTTGGACAATTTACTCGGTGGCGAAAGCACCGGGCTCAACAATGCCTTGAATAATTTCTTTGCTTCTTTGCAGAACGCCGCTGAAGACCCAACGTCTTTGCCGCAGCGTCAACTGGTACTGAGCGAGGCGCAGCAGGTTGTAAATCGTTTTCAGGCCCTGAATGAGCAGTTCATTCAGCAGCGGGAATCCGTCAAAACGCAAATGCAGCAGGGCGTTAGGGATGCCAATACGCTGCTGAAGAATATTGCCGATTTGAACCTCGCCATTTCTGAATCACCCGGTATTGCACAGGGTAAAATGCCGCTTGAACTAATGGACAAGCGGGACGAAAACCTTCGGGAGCTGTCGGCGTTAGTCGGTATCCGCGTAACCCACACGGATGGCAGTCAGGTGAACGTGTCGCTCGCAAACGGGCAGTCCCTCGTGACCGGTTCCGATGCCGCGCAATTGGGCACCAGAACCAGTGCCCAAGACCCGACCCAGTTGGAGTTCACGCTTACCAGCGGTGGGCGTCTGTTACAGGTTGATGATCAAATTCAAGGTGGTTCGTTAGGCGGGTTGCGCCGCTTCGAACGTGAAGCTTTGCGCCCGGCATTTGATGAGCTTGGCCGTTTGGCGATTGGGATTTCGGCTGCGATAAACCATCAGCATGAAATCGGTATGGATCTGGAAGGTGATTTAGGCGGAAACTTTTTCACCGACATCAACAACATAGAATTTCAGCGTAGCCGCGTGATTGCAAACGGCAATAACGCAGAGCCTCAAAACGCTCAGCTAGCGGTCGAAATCACTGACAGCAGTTTGTTGGCGGCCGGAACATGGTCGTTGAAGTTCAGTGGCGACGGCAAAAGCTACCAATTGGTAGATGCCTCAACAGGTGAGGTGGCACGCCAAGGGCGGTTGCCTGACCCGGTCCAGTCTGAAATCAGCATGCCGGGCTTTAACGTGCGTATTGAAGGCGGCGATTTCAATCCGGGAGATGAGTACCTGATTCAGCCCAGCCGAAACGCGGCGGCGAATATTGCTCTGAACGTTCGTCGGGAGGAGGATCTTGCGTTTGCTAGTCCGATTCGGGCCAGTGCGGGTGTTATCGATCCCCTAACCGAGAAAGTAAAAGATAGCAATCTTGGCACCGGCCAAATAAATCAGGGCAAGATGCTCAATGTCCGTAACCCGAATACAAACGCGCTATTGGGCGGTTTCCAAAGTCAGGGTAAATTGGCAAATGGCCCCATGAGAATCGCGTTCGACAATGACGGGACCGACATCGTTTATCGGATTTTCGATGGTTCTGGAACAGAGATTTCGGCATCGGACTATCCGACCGGTGTGCCATATGATCCAAAGGGCGTTAACGTCGCGTTTAGTGGTGATCCTGCGGCAGGCGCTCTTTATCAAGGGTACCAGTTCGAAATAACGGGCGAGCCAGCTGATGGCGATGAATTTGTAATCGACTTCAATAAAAACGGCGTGTCCGATAACCGAAACGCTGAATTGCTGGCAGCATTGGGTACGGCTAACACCTTGAACGGCGGCAGCCAGAACTTTGCCGAAGGGTACGCCGGCTTGGTGGAAGATGTGGGCGTGAAAACCCGCCAGAGCCAGCTTGATAAGGCAGCTGGCCAAACGCTGCTGGAGCAGTCCAATAACCAGCGGGAGTCTGTGTCCGGAGTCAATCTGGATGAGGAAGCAGGTAAGCTGATCCAGTATCAGGCGGCCTACAACGCATCAGCGCAAGTGATGTCGGTGGCGCAGGACTTGTTCAATACACTTCTGCAAAGCTTCCGGTAAGGTGGGGTAAGATAAAATGGTTCGCATTTCATCACAGCAGATATTCTCCGGCGGTATCAACCGGATGCAGGATATCAATAGCGATCTGGTCAAAACCCAGCAGCAGATTTCTACCGGCAAGAAGGTCAATAAGCCTTCAGACGATCCGGTAGCGGCCGCGCGTATTCTTAAACTCGATCAAAATCTGAGTCGCCTTGAAACCTATCAACGCAACGCCGACCTAGCTGATAATCGCCTGAAGCAGGAAGAGAGTGCGCTGAGCAGTGCCATCGATATTATCCAGCGGGTAAGGGAGCTGACGGTACAAGCCGGTAACGGCTCGTTGTCTGCTAATGATCGCAAATCAATTTCGTCTGAACTTAAAGAGCGGCTTGGACAGTTGGCCGATGTGGCTAACACCCGTGACGCTTCGGGTGAGTATATCTTTAGTGGCTTTCAAGGTAATTCACCGGCTTTCGTTAAAGAAAACGGCTCTTGGACCTACAACGGCGATGAAGGCCAGCGCGTTCTGGAAATAGATGACGGCGTGACAGTGCCGATCAGTGATCACGGTAAGGGAATTTTTGGGGATGTACCTGCGGAGGTGTTCGTGAAGTCGGCGACGCAGGAAGATGGTTTTATCACCGGGCTCGAGGTTGTGGATCCAAAAAGTCTTGCAGCTGTATTCGATCCGAAAGTGCCAGATGATTTACGCATCACCATAAATGAACCTAGTCCCGGTGTTTATGAGATTGAAGGTATTTACGATGATCGGAATACACCCCCAGTAAATTTAGTAACGTCTCCCATTCCTTTTCAGGGCGGTGAAGAGCTTGAGTTTGCTGGTATTAAATTTACTTTAAACGATGTTGCTGATAATAAAAGCTTTACGATCGGCATCAACGACAAACAATCCATCTTCGGCACCATTGAAACGCTCATCGCGGGTCTGGACAATATCTCGAAGGATTCTCCAAAGGGTAATGCGGAATACGATGCCCTGATATCAGAATCTTTAGCCAATCTGGATAATGGCCAGGAGTCTATTCTGCTGAAGCAAACTGAAATAGGCGGTCGCATGAACGCGGTAGAATCGACCAGTGCGTTTTTGGACGATTCGGCACTGTATGCCAAGGAAATTCGATCGCAGTTGCAAGATGTTGATTATGCGGAAGCAATCAGTAATCTGAGCTTCCAAAGCTTTGTCTTGCAGGCCGCGCAGCAATCGTTTGCGCAGATCTCAAGACTGTCATTATTTGATCGATTGTAATTGTTTGAGGCAGTGGGAAATTTTTTTACTTTGCGTGTTGCTTTCAGATTCAGGCTCAGTATAATTCCCACCACTTCCTGATGGCGGCGTGGTGAAATTGGTAGACACGACGGATTCAAAATCCGTTTCCTTAACGGGAGTGGCGGTTCGAGTCCGCCCGCCGCTACCACTTATTGGCCGTATCCTACGGCATCTTGAATAGCCGGCCCATGAACGTCTCCGATTTTCATTTCGACTTGCCGGACGAGTTGATTGCTCGTTACCCGCTTAAACAACGCAGTGCCTCTCGTCTGCTGAACCTTGAAGGTTCTTCCGGTCATACCAAGCATCTTCAGTTTACAGATCTCCCGGATTTGCTAGAGCCCGGTGACCTGCTCGTTTTCAATAATACCCGCGTTATCCCCGCTCGCCTGTTCGGTCAGAAAGAAACCGGTGGTCGTGTTGAGGTTCTCGTGGAGCGGTTATTGGGAGAGCGAGAAATTCTTGCCCATGCCCGAGCCTCCAAGGCTTTGAAAGAAGGTCAGAGGGTTATTCTGGAAGACGGTACGTCCCTGACCATGGTTGGCCGGGACGATGCGTTGTTCCGATTTGTGAATGAGGGTGATGAGCCCATTCTCGATCTGCTGGAACGCATTGGGCATATGCCGCTTCCTCCTTATATGGAGCGAGATGACGATCAGTCTGATCGCGAGCGATACCAGACCGTATACGCCCAGGAAGCCGGAGCGGTAGCCGCGCCCACAGCAGGGCTCCACTTCGATGACGCTCTGCTCGAAACCTTGAAGGCCAAAGGGGTTGAGTTCGCATATGTAACCTTGCACGTAGGCGCAGGAACATTCCAGCCGGTGCGTGTCGATAAGATCGAAGAGCACGTGATGCATAGCGAAGTCGCGCATGTGCCTGATGAAACCGTCGAGGCGGTTCGCCAGACCCGTGCGAGGGGAGGGCGAGTGGTCGCGGTAGGAACCACATCCGTTCGTTCGTTGGAATCGGCAAGCCAATCCGGGCAACTGACAACTTTCCGGGGCGAAACGGATATTTTCATTTACCCGGGCTACCGGTTTAATACCGTTGATGCCATGGTCACGAATTTCCATCTGCCTGAATCGACGTTGATCATGTTGGTCAGCGCTTTTTCAGGGTACGACAATATTATGAGTGCCTATCGTGAAGCGGTAGAGCAGAAATATCGGTTTTTCAGCTACGGTGACGCCATGTTCCTGACCGCTCAGGAGCCCAGTCGTGGTAGGTTGGCAAGCTCAGCTCAAGCTGATGATGCCAGCACCGATTCCAATGGAGAATGCTTGTGAGTGAATCCTGTTTTATGTCGTTTGAAAAGCTGGGTGAAGACGGCAGGGCCCGTCGTGGCCGCCTGACTTTTCCTCGCGGCACGGTGGAAACCCCGGCCTTCATGCCTGTTGGAACATACGGTACCGTGAAAGGCATGCTGCCTCGTGATATCGAAGAAATCGGCGCAGAAATCATTCTCGGGAACACATTCCATTTGATGCTGCGCCCGGGTACTGAAGTGGTAAAGGCGCACGGCGATCTGCACGATTTCACGCAGTGGCATGGTCCCATCCTGACGGATTCCGGCGGATTCCAGGTGTTCAGTTTGGGTGAAATGCGTAAGATCACCGAGCAGGGTGTAACCTTTCGCTCCCCTGTGGATGGTGCCAAGGTAGAGCTGAATCCTGAAATTGCGATGCAGGTTCAGCGCGACCTGGGTTCGGATATCGTGATGATCTTTGACGAATGTACCCCGTATCCGGCTACTGAGAAGCAGGCGAAAGACTCCATGGAGCTTTCGTTGCGTTGGGCAGCACGCAGCAAGAAAGCTCATGAAGGCAACCCATCCGCGTTGTTTGGTATTGTTCAGGGCGGCATGTACGAATCCTTGCGTGACCAGTCTCTCGAGGGTTTGACGAATATCGGATTCGATGGCTACGCCATTGGTGGGTTGTCTGTTGGTGAACCCAAAGAAGATATGATCCGGATTCTGGATCATTTGCCGCCCAAAATGCCGGAAGACAAGCCACGGTATCTGATGGGTGTAGGGCGTCCGGAGGATATAGTGGAAGCGGTGCGTCGCGGCGTTGATATGTTCGACTGTGTGATGCCAACTCGCAACGCGCGCAATGGATACCTGTTTACGTCTACCGGAATCGTGAAAATCCGGAACGCAAAGAACCGCCACGATGCCGGTCCTTTGGATGAACGATGCGATTGTTACACCTGCAAAAACTTTTCGAAAAGCTATCTGCACCATCTCGATAAGTGCGGCGAAATGCTCGGCTCGCAACTGAATACCATCCACAATCTGCGTTTCTATCAGAACCTGATGAGTGGATTGCGTGGTGCCATTGAAGCAGGTACATTGTCCGACTTTGTAAGCGAATTCTACGCCTTACGCGGTGAAACAGTGCCGCCGTTGGGTGATGAGTGATCAATTCTGACTAAAGAACAGTCTATAAACGGAGAACCTGAATGAAATCAATCAAACTGCTAATCGCTGGCCTGCTGTCTCTTCTGCCGACCCTGGCCATGGCTCAAGGCGCTGAAGGCCAGTCCATGGGTGTTATGGGTCAGGTCATCTTTTTCGCAGGCTTCATTCTGATTTTCTACTTCTTGATCTGGCGTCCGCAGTCCAAGCGTGCAAAAGAGCATAAGAACCTGATGTCCAGCCTGAACAAGGGTGACGAAGTTGTGACTTCTGGTGGCATGGTTGGCCGCATCACCAAGGTTTCCGATGATTTCATCGTTCTGGAAGTAGCCGACAATATCGAAATCAAGATTCAGAAAGTTGCTGTTGCCGGTGCTCTGCCCAAGGGCACGCTCAAGGATATCTGAGCCGATTCAAGGCCGGTGCGCTGCGCCGGCCAGAATCTTTCTGGCTGAAACACCAAGGCTGGCGGCTTAGCCGGCTCAAAGGGATCCCATGCTAAACAAGTATCCTCTCTGGAAAAATCTGGTGATCGTGTTCGCGCTGGTCATCGGATTCATATACGCCTTGCCCAATTTCTTCCCTGACGATTACGCCATTCAGATCACTGGTTCCCGAGGTAGTACCGAGGTTGATCAGCGCATACTTGATCGTGCGCTGGGTGCTCTGGAAAGTCAGGGTATCGAAGTCAAATCCAGTGTTGTTGAAGAGCGCGATGCTTTGATTCGCCTTAAAAGCTCTGACGCTCAACTGCGGGCACGCCCTGCGGTGCAGGCGGCACTGGGCAATGATTACCTGGTTGCATTGAACATGGCGCCGTCAACACCGGGTTGGTTACGTAGTTTGGGTGCCGGGCCCATGAAGTTGGGGCTTGATCTGCGGGGTGGTGTCCATTTCCTGTTGGAAGTGGATATGGATACCGCGGTGACTCAGCGGCTGGAAGCGCTTTCGGGTCAGATCAAGCAGGATATGCGTGAAGAGAGGATTCGCTACCGTGGTGGTGATATCCGAAACAGCCGAGATATCGTTCTGAGTTTTCGGGATTCTGAAACGCGGGCGAAAGCTTTCTCGCTGGTTCGTGATCAGTACAACGAATTCTTGTTAAACGAAAGCTCGGAAGGCGGAGAGTTTTTTCTGACGCTGACCTTATCGGATGCGGAAGTTCAGGGCATAAAAAAATACGCCTTGGAGCAAAACCTGACCACCATCCGGAATCGGGTGAACGAGCTGGGCGTCGCAGAGCCATTGGTGCAGCGCCAGGGATCAGACCGCATCATTGTTGAGTTGCCTGGTGTGCAGGATACTGCCCAGGCGAAGCGGGTTCTGGGTGCTACGGCAAACCTCGAGTTCCGGATGGAAGCTCGCCAGGATGCGCCGTCTTCTGAAACCGAACAGTTCGCTTTCCGTGACAATCCCCAGCGTACCGCGCGTCTTCAGCGGGATGTGATTGCGACGGGTAATAATGTTGCGAACGCTCAGCAAGCTTTTGATGAAAACGGTCAGCCTCAGGTTAATATCACCATGGATTCTGTCGGTGGTGATTTGATGAATCGGGCGACCCGTAACAACATTGGTCGCCGCATGGCCGTGCTGTTCATCGAGTTTCGGACAGAGACAGAAACCCGCCAGGTTGGCGGTGAACTGAAACAGGTCGAAAAGCGTGTTGTCGAAAAAGGTCTGATCAGTCTGGCCACGGTGCAGTCTGCATTGGGCAGTAGCTTCCGTATTACCGGTCTGGACTCCATTCCTGAAGCGGCTGAGCTGGCCTTGCTGCTGCGCGCAGGTGCCTTGGCTGCGCCGATGTACTTCGTGCAAGAGCGCACAATTGGCCCGAGCCTCGGGCAGAAGAATATCGATGCTGGCGTTATGTCAGTAGCGCTCGGTTTCGGTTTAGTACTTCTGTACATGCTGGCGTTCTATCGGGGCTTTGGCATGATTGCCAATATTTCCCTGACATTGAACTTGATGTTGCTTGTGGCGTGCATGTCGATTCTTTCCGCAACGTTAACGCTCCCGGGTATTGCAGGGATTGTTCTGACCGTGGGTATGGCTGTTGATGCGAACGTTCTGATTTTTGAGCGAATCAAGGAAGAGTTGAGGGCGGGCGTGCCGCCTCAAACGGCCATTAATGCGGGTTACGGACGTGCCTTCGTATCGATTTTTGATGCGAACATCACAACTTTGCTGGTGGCGGTTATCTTGTTCGCGATGGGATCTGGCCCGGTGAAAGGTTTCGCCGTCACGCTGTGTATCGGCATACTCACTTCTATGTTCAGTGGTTTGATGGTAAGCCGGAGCATCGTCAATCTGGTATACGGCGGCCGTAGGGTCGAGAAGCTGTCGATCGGGGGTAAGCTCGCCAATGTCTGATATGAAGAAACAACCGTTTGATTTTATGGGGCTTCGAAAAGCCGCGTCAGTGTTGTCGCTGGTGTTGGTTATAGGTTCCATAGTGTTGCTGGGAGTTCGTGGTCTCAATCTGGGCATGGACTTCACGGGCGGTACCTCTGTTGAGTTCGAATACGCTGAGGCGCCCAGCCTGGACTCCGTTCGAAACCAGCTGACTGAAGCAGGATACGAACAATTCTCGGTTCAGAATTTCGGAGCAGATACCACGGTGCTGATTCGGATGGCTGAAGCGGGCAACGATGAGTTGGCCCGTGAGGTGACTGCTGCTCTGTCTGAATCCGGTGAAGATCTGGAGCTGGTCAGTTCAGAGTTTGTTGGCTCCCAGGTCGGGGAAGAGTTGAAAGAAGACAGCGGTCTGGGTCTTCTCATCGCACTTGCGGTGGTGTTGATTTACGTTGGTATGCGCTTCCAGTTTAAGTTCGGCATCGCTTCGGTGATTCCGTTGGCGCACGACGTACTGATCGTTCTGGGGATGTTTGCGCTGTTTCAATGGACTTTCGACCTCACCGTGCTCGCCGCGATCCTGGCGGTTATCGGTTACTCCCTTAACGACACGATTGTTGTTGCGGACCGTATTCGTGAGAACTTCCGAAAGTTGCGTGTGGGGGAGCCCTGGGATGTTATCAACCAGTCGATCCATGAGACGATCTCTCGGACGATCAATACGTCCGGCACAACTTTAGTTGTTTTGATAGCGCTTTATTTTCTGGGTGGAGAAGCCATCAACAACTTTGCCTTGGCGTTGATCATTGGTGTGGTTGTGGGTACCTATTCCTCCATCTATGTGTCTGCAAACATGTTGATGGTGATGGGTGTCACCCGTGAAGATCTTATGGTGCCTGCGAAAGAGGGTGCTGGAGATGAAGCGGAAGAAGAGCAGCCGCCCGAATGGTTGAACCGTATGTGATGTGCTAGGTGCCGGCGTAAGCCGGCCCATAAAAAAACCGCCAATCAGAAATGATGGCGGTTTTTTTGTGTCCGGTAGAATCGTTAGCGAGGCAGGCGACCGCGGAACGGGTTCATGACTTTCAAAATTTCCCGGAACAATTTTGGGTTGGCGACGATCAGCTGCTTTGCAGAACCAGCTGACGGGTTGCCAGAAAAATCACCGGTCAAAGCCCCGGATTCCATCGCTAAGGTGACGCCCAGATCAAGATCGGCGGCGGAAGGCCGGAAAATGACGGCGGCATCCAGCAGGCCTGCAGAAACGCGAGCAATGTCGAGCACAACGCAGCCAGACGTGCGGAACATGGCTGTATCACGCGCCAGCGTGGCTGCCATCTCGCCCCAGATCATTGGGTCATCGCCCTGGCGGCTCTGGTCGAGAAGGTTGGTGGCTAGTGCGGATTTAGCGGGCATCTTCACGTCTGAAGCGCGAACCCGGCGGCTATTCAAGGCAGCGCCGTGCCCTCGGCTCGCCGAATATTCTTCGCCGGTAATCGGGTTAACAACCAGAAGATTCTCGGTACGGTTGTTCTTTTTCTGCGACAGGGCGAGAGCGAACTCGGGGATACCGCGAACGAAGTTGTCCCGTCCAAGAATCGGAAATATGTGCCAGCTTCTTTCGCTGCCATTGGCGTCGGCTTCACCCATCGGTGCGATGGAGTGGTCTTTATACGCTTTCGCCAGCTGTTCCGTGAAATTGTCGTAGATAGATTGCTCTACCCGTTCCAGCTGTCGGTAACGGTCGGCTTCGTCTTTGCCGTTGGGTTCCTGACGCTCGAAATGGGCTTTGAGGTAGTCAGACCCCTGGCGGGCAACGCGCAGGGCCATTTTAATTGCTGGTTGCATCTGAGAGTTCATTATCCGAATGTGTGAAGGGCCGACATCATAGCAAAAACTTGCTGTGCTTGTATGCTTTTTGCCTCAGCAAATGCACGCATACCACAGGGTTTCGGGATATTCTGAGAACCGTTTTTTTCGGGTTTCTGGTATGATTCGCCTCTTTTTTAAAAATACTGATGAGCAACAGGCCCAGATACCATGCATGAAACCGCGCGCTCGCCGGAAAGTAATGACTCGTTCAATGATCAAATTCGTATTGTCCTGGTAGAAACATCCCACTCCGGAAATATCGGAGCTGTCGCGCGGGCCATGAAAAATATGGGGCTCGGCAATTTGTGGTTGGTGAACCCGGCCTCGTTCCCGGATGAAACGTCGTACGCCCGATCTGCCGGTGCAAGCGACGTTCTGGATCGCGCGCATGTGGTTTCGTCGCTGGATGAGGCGGTTGCGGATTGCGTCATGGTGATGGGAACCAGTGCTCGCGGGCGCAAGGTGCCCTGGCCGGTCATTCCGCCACCTGATGCTGCGGCAACCGCTGTACAACAGGCGGAAAATGGCAAGGTGGCACTGGTGTTCGGCCGGGAGAACCATGGCCTTTCCAATGAAGAATTGCAGCGCTGCCATTATCACATTCATATCCCCTCCAATCCGGATTACAGCTCGTTGAATCTTGCGATGGCAGTGCAAGTCATCGCTTATGAGCTGAGAATGTTTCATCTGAACAGTCTTGAAGACGGGGAGTCTCGCCCCTACCTTCAGCCGATGGTTGCGCCGGGAGATGAGGGTTGGGATTCGCCGCCGGCAACGGCGGGCGAGGTGGAAGGTTTCTTCGGCCATTTCGAGCAAACGCTAGTGGATGTGAACTTCCATCGGCGAGAAAATCCGCGCCATCTGATTGCGCGCATGCGGCGTCTGTTCCAAAGGGCACGCATGGATCAGATGGAAGTGAATATCCTTCGCGGGGTGCTTTCATCCATCCAGAAGGCAGCCGGCCCGCAAAAAGGTAAAGAGCACAGTGCCGAACGCTCTGAGGGCTCCCAGGATAAAGGTCAGGAGTAGAGTTATGCTTGAACGTTTAAGGGAAGATGTAAACAGCGTTTTTCACCGTGACCCTGCGGCGCGAAATACCTTTGAGGTGTTAACCAATTACCCGGGCTTGCACGCATTGTTGTTGCACCGGTTGGCGCATTGGATCTGGGGGCTTGGTCTGAAGTGGTTGGCGCGCACTATCTCGACGCTGACCCGCTGGTTTACCGGCATCGAAATTCATCCCGGCGCAACAATCGGGCGGCGGTTTTTTATTGACCACGGCATGGGCGTGGTGATTGGCGAAACCACCGTTATTGGTGACGACGTGACGCTCTATCAGGGAGTGACGCTTGGCGGCACCAGCTGGAATAAAGGTAAGCGCCATCCGACCATCGGTGATGGTGTAGTCGTGGGTGCCGGGGCAAAGATTCTCGGGCCATTTGAAGTGGGTGCTGGTGCCAAGGTGGGTTCTAACTCGGTTGTCACCAAGGCGGTACCCGCCGGTGCAACTGTTGTCGGTATTCCGGGGCGCATTATTGTTAAGCGTAAGGCTGAGGCGGAAGAAAATCCTCGCCGGAAGGTGATGGAAGAACGGATGGGGTTCGATGCATACGGTGTAACCGAAGAGATGCCAGACCCGGTGGCTCGCTCCGTGCGGGCTCTGCTTGATCACATGCACGCTGTAGACGAGCGCTTGGAAGTTATGTGCAAGGCACTGCGCAAGGTGAACAGCGAATATCAGAACGGGGATTTGCCGCAATTGGATGAAGAGGATTTTGATTGTGTGCGCGATGAACCGGACAGTGACGGCAAAGCCTGAATACTTGACTGTTTTAGTAGGTCAATTCATACTCAGCGGTGAAAACCAATATTCAAACCCATCGTCGGGGCAGAGAATATGAAGCTCACCACAAAAGGCCGCTATGCCGTAACAGCAATGCTGGATCTGGCGCTGCATGGCAGTGAAAGGCCGGTGAGTCTGGCCGACATTTCGTCGCGTCAGGAAATCTCTTTATCCTACCTGGAACAGCTCTTTTCACGTTTGCGTCGGCACCAGTTGGTTGTCAGCATTCGCGGGCCCGGAGGAGGGTACCGTTTGAGTCGGCACGCGGATGAGGTGTTTGTTGCTGAAGTGGTGGATGCTGTCAGCGAATCGCTCGACACCACGCGCTGTGGCAATAAAGGCGATTGTCAAAACGGCGAAAAATGCCTGACGCATCACCTGTGGTCTGACCTGAGCGATCAAATTCATCAATTCCTGAGTGATATCAGTCTTGGTGATTTGATGCGCAAGCGCGAAATTCAATTGGTGGCTGACCGTCAAAATCGAAAACAGTCAGAAACCGATGCGGATACTATTAATACCCGCCAACTGACAGATCAGGCTCCGGCCTGACAACAACGTACTCCCGTTAAATTATGAAAAAGCCTGTATATCTGGATTATGCGGCGACCACGCCGGTTGACCCCGTTGTCGCTGATTTAATGGCCAAGCACCTCACGCTGGATGGTGTCTTTGGAAATCCTGCCTCGCGATCCCACGGGTTCGGCTGGCAGGCGGAAGCAGCAGTCGAGAATGCGCGTCGTCAGGTAGCGAGCCTGATTCATGCGGATCCGCGTGAAATCGTTTGGACATCGGGAGCAACCGAGTCGGATAACCTGGCGATCAAAGGGTCGGTGGATATTGCCGAGAAGCCCCATATCGTGACGTCGATCATCGAGCACAAAGCGGTGGTTGATACCTGTAAGTGGCTCGAGCAGCAGGGTGTAGAAGTTACCTGGTTAGAGCCCGAAGGGGATGGTCGAGTTTCTCTCGAGTCCGTCGAGCAGGCGTTAAAAGAAAATACAGTGCTCGTCAGCCTGATGCTGGTGAATAACGAGCTTGGTTGCATTACGGATATCGCGTCGATCGGTGCGATGTTGCGAGAGCGGGGCATTCGTTTTCATGTGGATGCCGCCCAGGCCGCGGGAAAAATTCCTGTGGATGTAACTCGGCTGAATGTGGATCTGCTGTCCCTGTCGGCTCATAAGGTGTATGGACCAAAAGGCATCGGGGCATTGTATGTACGCCGGTCGCCCGATATTCGTGTAGAGGCGCAAATGCATGGTGGCGGGCACGAGCGGAATATGCGGTCCGGCACGCTTGCCACTCATCAAATAGTGGGCATGGGTAAGGCGTTTGAAATCGCAGGGCAAGGCCTTGAGGATGAAATGGCCCGGCTGGAAGACCTGCGCCAGCGGTTTATGTCGGGCGTGAGCGCTTTGGAAGGCGTGCATTTTAATGGCAGCGAAGAGCATCGAGTGCCGGGCATTGTGAATCTGTCGTTTGAGGGTGTTGAGGCAGAATCCCTGATGCTTGGTTTGCGGAACATGGCAGTGTCTTCCGGTTCTGCATGTGCTTCTGCTTCGGTTGAGCCGTCTTTTGTGTTGCGTGGAATTGGCTTGAGCGACGAGCTTGCCCATCGGGCATTGAGGTTTTCGTTAGGCCGTTACACAACGAATGAAGAAATCGAATGCGCGAGCAGCCAAATTGTTGATGTGGTTACTCGACTTCGCATGGTGCGGTAGGCAGTGGCCTATTGACTGCGTATAATCTACGCCCTGATTTTTACCCCCCTAACCAGACTGGAGAAATGACATGGCAAACGAGCGCACGCTCTCTATCATCAAGCCCGACGCGGTAGCCAAGAACGTAATCGGCGAAATCTACAGCCGTTTCGAGAAAGCTGGCCTGCAAATTGTTGCTGCCAAGATGATGCACCTGACTCAGGAGCAAGCGGAAGGTTTCTACGCTGAGCACAAAGAGCGTCCTTTCTTCAACGACCTGGTCGCGTTCATGACCTCTGGTCCCGTTGTTGTTCAGGCTCTGGAAGGCGAAGGCGCTATCCTGAAGAACCGTGACCTGATGGGTGCTACCAACCCGAAAGAAGCCGAAGCCGGCACCATCCGTGCAGATTTCGCTTCATCTATCGATGCCAACGCCGTTCACGGCTCCGACTCTGCAGCTTCTGCGGAGCGCGAAGTGGCATACTTCTTTAACGACAACGAAATCTGCCCGCGCGGCTAAAGTTGTTTGTTCAGGGGTGACGGGCGTCACCCCTGAATTGGTTATCTGATCGAGGTTATGCCATGACTGCCCCTGCTGAAAAAACCAATCTTCTCGGACTGCCAAAAGCGAAGCTGGAGGCTTTCTTCGAGACTCTGGGCGAAAAGAAATTTCGTGCGCAGCAGGTCTTGCAGTGGATCCATCAGCGTGGTGTTGATGACTTCGATCAAATGACCAATATGAGCGTTGCCTTGCGCGAGAAGCTCAAGGTTATTGCTGAGGTGCGTGGGCCGGAGGTGGTTTACGACGAAACCTCCAAAGACGGTACCCGTAAATGGGTCATGCGAATGGACAACGGTAACAATGTTGAAACCGTTCTCATTCCCGATGGTGAGCGAGGTACACTGTGTGTTTCTTCACAGATCGGATGCAGCCTTGACTGCACCTTCTGTTCAACCGGTAAGCGTGGATTTAACCGCAATCTTACTGCCGCTGAAATCATCGGTCAGGTTTGGGTCGCTCGCAAAGCATTCATGCCTTACGAGCCAAGCAGCCGACCGATCACCAATGTTGTCATGATGGGCATGGGTGAGCCACTGCTCAATTTTGACAACGTTGTCGATGCCATGAACCTCATGATGGAAGATCTCGCCTACGGGATATCCAAGCGGCGGGTCACACTGAGTACATCCGGGGTGGTTCCAGCGTTGGATCGTCTGGGTGAGGTTACCGATGTTTCACTGGCCATCTCGCTGCATGCGCCTAATGATGAGCTGCGTAACCAGTTGGTTCCGCTGAATAAAAAGTATCCAATTTCGGAGTTGTTGGCGGCTACCCGCCGTTATCTCTCCAGATTGCCGGATAAGCGGAAGGCGACCATTGAATACACAGTGATTCAAGGCGTAAACGACAAGCTGGAGCATGCAAAAGAGTTGGCGGTTGTTTTGAAAGGGTTGCCGTGCAAGATCAACCTGATTCCATTCAATCCGTTTCCGGAAAGTGATTTCGAACGCCCGAGCATGAACGCAACAAGACGGTTCCAGAATGCGTTGACGGAAGCGGGGTACGTGACAACGGTTCGCACACCTCGCGGTGATGATATTGATGCGGCTTGTGGGCAGCTGGTTGGTCGTGTTGAAGACCGGACTAAACGCAGCCAACGTTACATCGCCGTGCAACAAGTTAACCCCTGATCTGAACGGGGTGTCAGTCATAACAGAAGGTGTTTGTAGATGGTTAAGAACACAGCCGTAAAACTGGCCACTCTTTCCTTGCTGGTTTTGGGATTGCTTGTTTCGGGTTGCGTCACCACTACAGACAGCCGGTTTACCCGCGAAGCGGATCGTGAAAAAGCACTAGAGAATTACGTCAAACTTGCTTCCCGGTATATTGCGCAGGGAAATCTGACGCGTGCGCGCCATCACCTTGAGCGCGCTTTTGAAATCGATGACGATTATGCGCCCGCACTCGCGACCATGGGTTTGGTCTATAGCGCTGAAGGGGATGAACGGCTGTCTGAGCAGAGCTTCAAAGATGCCGTCTCTGCAGATGGCAAATACACCCGCGGTCGGGTGTATTACGGAGCCTTTCTTTACAGCCAGGGCGAATACCGAGAGGCTAGGGCTCAGTTCGCGAAGGCGTCTGAAGATACCGCCTACAAAGACCGTGGCGGTGTTTTTTACAATCTGGGCATGACCCAGGAGCGGCTGGGCGAGCTCGCACAAGCCGAGCAGGCCTATCGTCGGGCGGTAGAATTGACCCGTGGCGAGGCGCGCACCTTGCTCTCCTTAGCGCGGGTATTGGTGGAGCAGGGCGAATACTCGGCGGCTTCGCGTTATTACTCACGCCTGCAGGTGATGATTCAGAACACGCCCAGATTGGTTCATTCTGCCGAGAGTTTGTATACGGGTATTCGAATTGCGCGACATTTCAAGGATCGTGACCAAGAGGCCAGTTTGGCTCTCTTGCTGAGAAACGAATTCGCTGAGTCAGAGGAATACCAACAATATAAGGTACTGGTTACGAATGGTCAGTGAAAAGCCGGAAAACTACACGCCTGCGGAACCTGTTGGCCAACAGTTAAAGAGGGCCCGGGAAGCGAAGGGGCTGCCTGTCACGGCGATCGCCGAGCAGCAACATCTTCGTCCTTCGGTTGTCCAGGCTATTGAAGCTGGCGATTACGAAAAGATCGACACCGAGCTGTTTCTGAAGGGCTATGTCAGGGCATATGCCCGGCAGGTGGGTTTGAATGCCGATTCGGTGATTAAAGACCTTGATGTTGAATTGGCTCCCGCCCGTAAGCGCCGTGAAGAAGCGTTGCAAGCCAATCCGCTGATTGATATCGAACGCCGCAAAAGGCGGAAACAGCGGATTGCGAAAGCTATTTTATGGCTCGTGCTGCTGGGTGTAGTAGCATCGATCGCTTTATATTTCGTGGCGGGAAAGGAAAACGCAACTGATGAACGGGTTGCGCCCTCGGCTGAAACTTCGGTGAATGAAGATATCGACGCCAGTGACCGTTTGCCTGAACCGATGGCTTCAGAGCCGGCGACAGATTTATTGGTTGATGAGCCTGCAGACGAGTTGGAGGCGACGGATACTCCTGCTTCAACACAGCCTTTGGCCGGTGACGCTGATCAGGCTTCCGTTCCCGAGAGCAGTGAGGCCGAACCAGAGGTGATGGCTAATACCGCTGAGCCGGTTGAGCCATTGCAGGCGCCGGTGGAGTCAAGTCAGGCCCCCGAAGTCGTCCAACCCGTCGCAGCTTCCGTTGCGGGCCAGTTGGAAATGAGGTTTAGTGGCGACTGCTGGATAAAAGTTACCGATGCCACAGGCCAGCGGCTGGCAAGTGGGTTGCGCCAACGGGGTGATAAATTAGATGTGCGCGGCACGCCACCGTTGAATGTGGTTGTCGGTGCGATGAGTGCAGTGGAAGTTATCCGGTTTCAAAATGAAGTCGTCGATAAAGGTAACTTTCGCGTCGTGAACAATCGGTCAGAGTTCACACTCGAACCCTGAATTAAACGTCCGGATATAGTGTTGGTTCCTGTCAATGAAACAAGATTCCCCGATCAAAAGACGTAAATCCCGGCAGATCATGGTTGGTGATGTGCCCGTAGGTGGCGATGCACCTATCGCGGTTCAAAGCATGACCAACACCAATACCTGCGATGTCGCTGCTACGGTAGGGCAGATTAACGCCATTCAGGAGGCCGGGGCCGATATCGTCCGGGTTTCTGTGCCGTCTATGGAAGCCGCAGAAGCATTCGGGCAGATCCGCAAGCAGGTGTCGGTGCCGTTGGTTGCGGATATCCATTTCGATCATAAGATCGCGCTTCGGGTTGCAGAGCTTGGTGTTGACTGTTTGCGCATCAATCCGGGGAATATCGGCCGTGACGATCGCGTGAGTGCCGTCATTAATGCCGCCAAAGACCGCAACATTCCTATTCGTATCGGTGTTAATGCGGGCTCTCTCGAAAAAGCTCTGCAACGCAAGTACGGCGAACCCACGCCTGAAGCGTTGGTTGAATCCGCCATGCGACACATCGATATTTTGGACCGGCACGATTTTCAGGACTTCAAGGTGAGTTTGAAGGCGTCTGAAGTGTTTATGACGGTCGCGGCTTACCGCTTGATTGCTGAGCAAATTGAGCAACCGTTGCATCTGGGTATCACGGAAGCCGGCGGGTTCCGGTCCGGTACCGTTAAATCTTCCATCGGCCTGGGGATGCTGTTGATGGATGGCATTGGCGATACCATTCGTGTGTCGCTGGCAGCCGATCCGGTTCAGGAAATTAAAGTCGGTTTTGATATTCTGAAGAGCCTGCGCCTGCGTAGCCATGGCATCAACTTTATTGCCTGCCCCAGTTGCTCGCGGCAAAACTTCGATGTCATTCAGACCATGAACGATCTCGAAGCAAGACTGGAAGACGTGAACCGTTCTCTGGACGTTGCAATCATTGGATGCATCGTTAATGGTCCCGGCGAAGCCCGCGAAGCCGACATCGGTTTGACGGGAGGTTCGCCGAAGAATCTGTTTTATCTTCACGGAAAGCCAAACCAAAAGTTGGTCAATGAAACGCTGACGGATGACTTGGAGCGGTTAATCCGAGAAGAGGTTGCTCGTCGCGAAGAGCAGGACGCATTATTGATAGCGAAGTCCGAAGACTGATCTCCAAACATTTATATTAAGAAGCAATCAGGGTTTTACATTGGCTAAAATTCAGGCAATCCGGGGGATGAACGACATTCTTCCGGACCAGACACCTGTCTGGCAGTACGTTGAATCAACGGTTCGCAAAGTGCTTTCCCAATACGGCTATCAGGAAATCCGTATGCCGATTGTGGAGCAGACCGATCTTTTCAAGCGATCCATTGGCGAAGTCACCGACATCGTCGAGAAAGAAATGTACACCTTCGAGGATCGCAACGGTGACAGCCTGACCCTTCGCCCTGAGGGCACGGCAGGTTGTGTTCGTGCTGCCGAAGAGCATGGTTTGCTGTTCAACCAGACGCGTCGTCTGTGGTACACGGGCCCGATGTTCCGTCATGAACGCCCACAGAAAGGCCGTTACCGCCAGTTCCATCAGATTGGTGTGGAATGTTTCGGTATGGCTGGCCCGGACATCGACGCTGAGCTGTTAATGCTGACCGCTCGCTTATGGGATGAACTGGGCTTGACGGCTCACGCTCGCCTCGAGATTAACTCCATCGGTACCAGCGAGGCTCGAAAAGTATACCGGGAGGCATTGGTTAGCTATCTCGAGCAGTATCATGACGAGCTGGATGAAGACAGTAAGCGCCGTTTAACGACTAATCCGCTCCGAATTCTGGACAGCAAAGATCCGAATACTCGTAAGGTGCTCGAGAATGCACCCAGCTTGAGTGATTATCTGGACGAAGAGTCTGTGGCTCACTTTGAACAGCTCAAAGCGTTGCTCGATGCTGCAGGTGTTGCTTATACCGTAAATCCGGCGCTGGTTCGCGGACTCGATTATTACGGTAAGACCGTGTTTGAATGGGTCACCGAAAGCCTGGGCGCACAAGGGACAATCTGTGCCGGCGGGCGTTACGACGGGCTGGTTCAGCAGCTGGGCGGCAAGCCCACGGTGGCCGTCGGCTTTGCAATGGGTCTGGAACGTCTGATTTTGTTGCTGGAAACTCTCGAATTGATTCCGGACGAGGTCAACAATCGGGCCGACGTCTATGTCACCGCGATGGGTGAACAAAGTGTAGCCCCGGCAATGGCCATTGCGAACACGCTGAGAAAAGCTTTACCCGGCAAGGTGGTGATTACCCATTGTGGCGGCGGAAGTTTCAAAAGCCAGATGAAAAAAGCGGATCGCAGCGGTGCTCGCTATGCAGTAATTCTTGGCGAAAATGAAGTGGCCAATGGCACCGTAGGGTTGAAACCGTTACGGGATGAGCAAGCTCAACAGGAAGTCGCGCAGTCAGAATTGGCTGATGTTTTGACGCCACTGCTATAAAAATCGACCGATTAACGGGCAATAACTAATAAATAACAGGAGTTTTCATGGCTGAGTTACGCACCGAGGAAGAACAGGTCCAGGCGATCAAAGATTGGTGGAAAAAGAACGGTAGCTCACTGCTAATCGGTATTGGTGCCGCCTTGGCGATTGTGTTCGGTTGGCAGGCTTGGCAGAACCATCAGGCCCAAGAGCGTGCGGAAGCCGCGAATCAGTTTACAACGCTGCTGACAGCCTTCTCGACCGGCGACGAAGATAGCAACAGCACCGTTGAGTTTGTAGCCGAGTCGTTGCGTGAAGAGCATAGCGACAGTGCTTACGCCATTTACGGCAATCTGGTACTGGCCCGTCAGCAGATGATGGTAGAGAGCAACCCAGAAGCGGCCGTTGAGTCACTCAAGTGGGCTCTGGATAAAGCCGCTGACTATAAGGCGCTGTCTCTGGTGATTCGCCAGCGTCTGGCGCAAGCTCAGTTTGCCGCTGGTGAGCACGACGCGGCATTGGAAACTCTGGGCGA
Source organism: Marinobacter litoralis (assembly GCF_016427555.1). Lineage (GTDB taxonomy): Bacteria > Pseudomonadota > Gammaproteobacteria > Pseudomonadales > Oleiphilaceae > Marinobacter > Marinobacter litoralis_A. Next base: position 208,647 of record NZ_JAELVS010000003.1, on the reverse strand, counting down.
TGCGAGTGAGGCGAAATCCTTCGCTGCGGTGTTTTCCGAGCTGAGGGGCGACATTCTTCTTGCCAAGGGCGACACCGAAGGTGCGCGTGAAGCCTATCTTGCGGCCAGAGAACAGGGTCCGTCCCGTGGTGGCGATCTGCTCGAACTCAAACTGTCTGACCTTGGTGTCGGGGAGGGCGCTTGATGCCTTTTGGGCGCAACAAACCGTTCGCACTGACGTCAATAACCGCGGCCCTGGCCTTGCTGTTGGCTGGCTGCAGTACAAACGATACATTTGAGCAGCCGGCTCCAGTGCCAGACATCGAAACCTCTGTGGAATTTGAACGGGTTTGGAAAATGTCCGTTGGCGACGGGCACGACGACGAGTATCTGCAGTTGGCGCCGCTTTATGCGGGGGATGTGATCTACGCCGCCTCTGCGGACGGCGAAGTGGTTACTGTGGCCGCGGAAGACGGCAAAGTGATTTGGGAAAAAGAGCTCGACGACCGTATTTTCGCGGGACCGGGAGCCGATGGCCGACAGCTTTATTTCGTTACTCGCGACGCAGAATTAATCGCACTGTCCAGCGAGGATGGAAAGGAAAACTGGCGCGTTGAATTGCCCACAGAAGTGTTGGCAGCGCCGCAATCAAACGGTTCATCGGTTGTTGTTCAAACTACCGATGGGCGAGTGATCAGTTTCGATACCGATAAGGGTGAACAGCTTTGGCAGTATGAAGCGCAGGTTCCTGTGCTCACCATGCGCACAGCTGCGGCCCCGTTGGTAGGTGCTGATATCGTGATTGCTTCTTTTGCCAACGGCCGGGTGATTGCACTGACCGCGGAGAACGGTCAGCCCGTCTGGCAATATCAGGTAGGTCAGGCGCAAGGGCGCACGGAATTGGAACGACTGGTGGATATCGGCGGCCAGCCACTGGTACTGGATTCAGCCATTATGGTGGTGGGTTATCAGGGTAAGCTTGCTTTGATTGATATTCGGTCCGGGCAGGAAATCTGGAGCCGCTCGGCGTCCAGTTACTACTCACCGGCTATTGGTCGTGGCAATATCTTTCTCGCAGCCGCCAATGGCGACATAGTCGCTTTGCGGGGTAACGACCGCCGCGAGCTGTGGGTGCAAAGTGATTTGGCATGGCGCCAGGTCACACGCCCTGCGGTAACCGGAGAGTATCTGGTTGTTGGTGACTATGAAGGTTATCTGCATGTTTTGCAGATGAGCGATGGTCGCTTGGTGGGCCAAATGGACTTTGACAGTGACGGTATCCGCGTACCTGTCCAGGTACTGAGTAATGGTAACCTGTTGGTTTATGGTAACGGTGGCAAAATGTCGGTTCTCAAGCTTGAGCAGGACGACTGAAGCCCCGCTGAAATGACCCGGCTCAGGCCGGGTTTTTGTTTCTTTGTATAGCAGATAATTATGACCCCAGTAATTGCCCTTGTAGGACGCCCAAACGTAGGCAAGTCCACCTTGTTTAACCAGATGACCCGTACCCGGGATGCGTTGGTTGCGGATTTTCCGGGACTGACCCGCGATCGGAAGTACGGCGAAGGTTTCTACGAGGACCGAAAGTTTATTGTTATCGATACTGGTGGACTCACAGGCCAGGAGGCCGGTCTGGACTCGGAAATGGCCCAGCAGTCTCTTCAGGCCGTGGATGAGGCCGACATTGTGCTGTTTTTGGTGGATGGCCGAGCAGGGCTGACTGCCGGTGACGAAGTCATCGCTGACCATCTTCGCCGCTCGGACAAGCAAGCCCATCTGGTCGTGAATAAAACCGATGGCCAAGACCCAGACGTGGCAGCAGCCGACTTTTACAAACTGGGCTTTCAATCGGTGTTCATGATTGCCGCTGCTCACAACCGAGGTGTTCGGTCTCTACTTGAAAACCTGCTTCCGGAGCCTGAAGAGCCGTCAGAGCAGGATCGTGCCGACCGGTATCCGGGTATTCGTATCGGTGTGGTCGGGCGCCCGAACGTGGGCAAGTCCACGCTGGTTAACCGCATGCTCGGCGAGGAGCGGGTGGTTGTCTATGACATGCCGGGTACAACCCGAGACAGTATCTATATCCCGTATGAGCGGCATGGCCACGAATACACCCTGATCGATACCGCGGGTGTGCGCCGCCGCAAGAACGTGAAGGAAGTGGTAGAGAAGTTTTCTATCATCAAAACCTTGCAAGCCATTGATGATGCGCATGTTGTCATTCTGGTCATCGATGCGCGAGAGGGTTTGGTTGATCAGGATTTGCACTTGATCGGATTTGTGCTCGATGCGGGCCGCTCGTTGGTCATCGCCATTAATAAGTGGGATGGCATGGATTCGGAAGACCGGGCTAAGGTCAAAGAGCAGGTAGCGCGCCGCCTGGACTTTCTCGATTATGCAGACAAGTACTACATCTCGGCCTTGCACGGTACCGGTGTTGGTACCATGTACGAGTCGGTTCAGGCCAGCTACGAATCGTCTATGGCCAAGTGGCCAACGAATCGTCTGACAGCCATTCTTGAAGACGCGATTGCCCAGCACCAGCCCCCCATGGTGCATGGGCGACGCATCAAGCTTCGATATGCTCACCAGGGCGGGTCCAATCCACCGGTTATCGTGGTGCACGGCAACCAGGTTGGCTCCTTGCCAGGGGCTTATAAGCGTTACCTGGAAAATACGTTCCGCAAAGTGCTGAAAGTGGTCGGTTCGCCTATCCGGTTTGAATTCCGCGGCGGTGAAAACCCGTTTGCGAATAAAGTGGATCGCCTGACGCCCAGGCAGCGAGTCAAGAAAGACAACGATATGAAAAAAGGGCGTGTGGTGAAGAAAGTCCGACAGAAAAGCACGAAACGCTAAGCTGCCGAACTGCTTTTGTTTTCAGGGAGCGGCTCAGGCCGCTCCTGCATCTTCTACCTGCTTCGCCTGAACACTCGTCAGGGCGATAGTGAAGACAATGTCTTCCACCAGTGCGCCTCGTGACAGGTCGTTCACCGGTTTTCTCAACCCCTGCAACATAGGGCCAACACTGACCACGTTAGCGCTGCGCTGCACGGCCTTATAGGTGGTGTTGCCAGTGTTGAGATCAGGAAAGACAAATACGGTTGCCTTACCCGCCACTTTGCTGTCCGGTGCTTTAGATCTGCCAACGCTTTCAATGACCGCAGCATCGTATTGTAAAGGGCCGTCGATCAACAGATCCGGACGCCGCTCACGTGCAATGCGTGTAGCCTCCCGTACTTTCTCCACATCTTGTCCGGTTCCGGACTTTCCCGTGCTGTAACTGATCATGGCGACAACAGGCTCAATCCCGAATGCTTCCGCTGATTCCGCACTTTGTATGGCGATGTCTGCCAGCTCTTCAGCGTTCGGGTCAGGGTTAATTGCACAGTCACCATATACCAGTACCTGTTGCGGTAGCAGCATGAAAAATACCGACGAGACCACCTTGGCGTTGTCATGAGTCTTGATCAACTGCAGGGCAGGGCGGACGGTATTCGCGGTAGTGTGAATGGCACCGGAAACCAGACCATCGGCTTCGTCCATGGCAACCATCATGGTGCCGAGAACCACGTTGTCCTCGAGGAGCGCCTCGGCTTGGTCGAAAGTGAGGCCCTTGTGTTTGCGCAGCTCAACCATCGGTTCAATATAGCGCTCGCGCACGGCCTGGGGATCGATAATCTCCATATCGGCAGGGATTTGAATGCCTAGTGAATCGGCAACAGACTGCACTTCTTGGGGCTCGGCGATTAATGCGCACCGGGCCAGGCGCCTTTCGTGGCAAATAATCGCCGCCTGAACCGTCCGGGGCTCACTGCCTTCAGGCAGCACGATGCGCTTGTCGGCGGCACGAGAGCGTTCAGAGAGTTGGTAGCGGAAGGCCGGAGGCGAAAGCCGGCGTTGTCGCGTTACTTTCAGGTGCTCTTCAAGCCAGCCGGTGTCGATGTTTTTTGCGATCGCTTCCATGGTCTGCTCGACCCGTTCTGTGTCATCGATCGGAACGGATGGGGAAAGACCGGCCAGCCTGTTTGCTGATTCATAAGTGTTATTGTCCGAGGCCAGAATGGGTAGCCCGGTATCGAGTGCTCGTCGGCATAGCTCGATGATGTTGTCATCCGGCAATAAGCCACCGGTCAGCACCAGGCCTGCCAGAGGCACACCATTCAAAGCGGCAACGGCCGTGGTGACGATGATATCGTCGCGGTCGCCCGGCGTGACCAGCAGGGTGCCGGGCTTCAGTATGTCGGTCATGTTACGGATGGTTCGTGCGCACACGGATACCTTTTGAACCCGGCGTTGATGCATCTGGCCTTCGTGCAAGACCTTTATGCCGAGCTCCCGTGCCACGTCTGAAACGCGTGGCGCAAGAAGTTGAGGGTCCCAGGGAATTTGTCCGAGCAGGTGGAAACGCTCGGTTGTAAACACGCTGCACGATGTACGGAAATCGATTTCGGGCGGTTGGTTTTCAGAATGCAGCGATAAATCCGGGCGGGACTGGCGTGGCTCGCCGACCTTGTTCAGTATGACGGCGATCACCTCGGGGTCAGACGGCGCTGCGAAAAGCCGTGCGGTGAAGTCGAGTTCTTCATCCAGCTCTTTGGCTGAACAGTCTTTGGGAGCGCTCACCAGAACGACTTCGGAACCGAGGTTGCGTGCGACCTCTACGTTAAGGCGTGCGATATAAGTTTCGCCACTGTCTGGCACGAGCCCCTCGATGATCACAACATCAACGTCTTTGGCGACTTTCTGGTATTCACCAACCACGTTCTCCAACAGCAGGTCGGTTTTTCCGCGGTTCAATAGCGTTTGGGCTTCTTTTAGCGGAATAGGGTCGGGAACCGGCTGGTCGCCGTGGGCCCTTACAAAGGCGACCGAGGAGTCTTTCCCGTTGTTGTGGATGGCCTCGCCCTGATGGACGGATTGGGTAAAGGGTTTATAAAAACCAACGCTTACGCCTTCTTGTTCCAATGCTCTAAGCAGCCCGAGGCACACTGAGGTCAAACCTGAGTTCATTGACGTTGGCGCAATAAAAAGACTTTTTGCCATGATGTATCCAGTTTAAATTCGTGTGTTGTCAGTTGCTCGCCAGCCGGCTGGCTTCTTGCGCGATCACCAATTCTTCATTCGTGGGGATGGTGAGAATCGCAAAGCGAGAATCGGAATGGCTCACGCGGTGATCCGACTGTTTGCCGTGCATCTGGTTAAGGTCTGGATCGATCTCCAGCCCCAATAAACCAAGGTGCTTGATGGTTTCCTGGCGTACCTGAGCGCTGTTCTCACCGATGCCGCCGGTAAATACCACCGCGTCCAGATGGCTGAGCGACGCGGTCATGGCGCCGATATAGCGGGCCAATCTGAAGCAAAATACGTCAATCGCCAGACGGGCGGGTTTGTCGCCTTGTTCGGCAAGTTCGCACAGTGTTCGCATGTCGTTGGTGTGGCCTGATAACCCCATCAAGCCACTGTCGTTGTTCAGCATGGCGTGGACGTCGCTCGCACTGACCCCCCGGCCAGACAGATAATCGAACAAGCCCGGATCGACGTCTCCGCTGCGGGTGCCCATTACCAGCCCTTCCAGCGGTGTAAGCCCCATGCTGGTATCAACGCTCTTCCCATCTTGAATGGCCGTGATGCTGCAACCATTGCCCAAGTGGGCTGAAATGATTGATGTGCTTTCGACGTTCTTGCCAAGCAGGCGAGCCGCTTCCTGAACCATGAACGAGTGGCTGGTTCCGTGAAAGCCGTAGCGACGCACCCCCCATTCTTCATAGCAGTGCTTCGGTAGGGCGTAGCGGAATGCTTTTTCGGGCAATGTTTGATGATAGGCGGTGTCAAATACCGCCACCTGAGGCACCGACGGGAACAACTCGTGCATGGCATCGATGCCGACGAGGTTTACCGGGTTGTGAAGCGGGGCAAGGCCGGAAACCTTTTTGATGGCTGAGATTGTTCCTGCATCGATTAAAGCTGCTTCCCGGAAGGTTTCACCGCCATGAACGACACGGTGGCCGATGGCGAAGGGCGAGCCCTTAAGAAGTCCTGTACGGGTGAAGATCTCGATCAGTGCTTGAAGTGCCTGTTGGTGATCGGCTCCTTGAGGAAGTTCTATGGGTTCGGAGATTCCATTTATGTGGGCCACTGCATCGTTATTGTTGAGTTTTTCGGCCAGCGCGGAAGCTTTTTTTTCAAGGTTTTTGTTGAAGAGAGCCAGTTTCACAGAGGAACTGCCGCTGTTTACAACCAGTATTGATTCGTCCATGGATAATGCCGTTTTGGTGCTTATATATGAGCTCGGTGATTGTTTTCGAGCCAGTGAATAAAGTCTTGCTCAGGCAGGGGGCGACTGTAAAAGTAGCCTTGGGAATAATCGCAATGCTCCGATTTCAGGAAGTGCGTTTGCGCTTCTTCTTCGACACCTTCAGCAATAACCGCGAGACCTAAGCTATGCGCCATATTAATTATGGCTCTGACCAGCGCCAGGTCATCGGTATCGGTAAGAACGTCCTGAACGAACGACTTGTCAATTTTCAGTGTATCGAAGGGGTAGGTTTTGAGATAACTCAAGGCCGAGTAACCGGTTCCGAAATCATCCACCGACAGCCGAATGCCAGCCGTATCCAGGTGCCGGAGGATGTCGGCCGTCTCGATGGTGTTATCCAGAATCAGTCGTTCGGTGATTTCCAGTTCAAGCAATTCGGGTTTCAGATGGCTTTCTGCCAAGGCTTTATGAACCACATCCGTGAAGCCGGGGTCCCGGAATTGCCTGGGGGAGACGTTCACCGCTATTCCAATGTCGTATCCGGTCAATGCTTGCCAGCACTGAGCGGCTTTGCAGGCTTCACGAATTACCCACTCTCCGATAGGAATGATCAGGCCAGTTTCTTCTGCCAGTGGAATGAAGCGGTCCGGCATGACGGTGCCAAGCGACGGGTTGTTCCACCGCAACAGCGCCTCGGCTGCAACCAGTTTGCCTGATGAGGTCTCAACAATGGGTTGAAATACCAACTGAAACTCATTGAGTTCCAACGCCTTTCGCATGTGAGATTCCATGTGAAGGCGTTCGTGAGATACCTCGGTCATTTCCGGAGTGAAGAGCGCGTAGGAGCTTTTACCTTGGTGCTTTGCTTCGTACATCGCGGCATCGGCGTGCTGGAGCAGCGTCCCGCTTGTGTCGGCATCGTTGGGGAAAATGGCGATGCCGATACTGGTCGTTACGAAGACCTCCTGGGCATGAAGCATGAAAGGGGCGGAGAATGTGAGCAAAATACGCTGGGCAACCTGAACCGCATCGTTCTGCTCAGTCAGGCCCGGGAGTATGACCAGAAATTCATCACCACCAAGCCTTGCGACAGTGCTGGTGCCGCGAAGGCAGCTTGATACTCTGCGGGCAGCCTCCACAAGCAGGGTGTCGCCTGCGTCATGACCGAGTGTGTCGTTAATGTGTTTGAAATTGTCGAGGTCAAGAAACATGACGCCAACCTGGGTGGTGTCCCGGCGAGCCTGCGCAATAGCGAGCTTCAACCGGTCGAGCGCGAGCATTCGGTTCGGCAGTCCGGTGAGAATGTCGTAGTTTGCTTGCCTGAGCAATTGTTGTTCATAGCGTTTTCGAATGCTGATGTCTTCGCCGAGTATGAGGTAGCCTGTGGTTTGGCTATTGGCACCCTTAATCGGTGTGATCACCAGTTGCTCCCAGTAGCGTTCACCATTGGATCGGGCGCTATTGACCTCGCCTTGCCAAACGCCAACGCGTTGAACCTGCAGGCGGACTGATTGCCACAGTTGTTGGGCTTGACGTTCTTCCATGCTTTGGCTGATAAGGCTGGAGGGGTGCTGATTTCTGATGTCTTCCAGGCTGTGCCCGGTAAGCTGCAGGAACTTCCGGTTAGCGTATTCGATATGCCAGTCTTTATCGCAAATCAGGACCGACGAAGGACTTTGATCTATGGCTTCGGAGAACTTCAGAATTTCTGCGGCGTCGTGTTCGCGGCGAGCGATGTCTTCATTCAGTCGCTCGCGCATCTGGTTGATGGCATCCGTTACCATGGCGAGCTCATCTTTGAAATGATTCGCGGGTTCCTGGCGATCTAATTGTAGCGGGTGGCTGAGATCGTCGAGGGACAGGTCACGAGTGTACTCCGCCATTTCTGCCAGGTGGCGGGTGACCAGATGCCGAAAAATAGACAGGATAACGATTGAAACCACGAAGATGGTGAGGAACTGGGTAATGAGAGTAACACCAATCTTTGTTTTCAGATCGGCGTACACGCGGTCAAGGCTTGCCGTGATGGTCAGTCGCCCGAGCCGGAAGAGCTCGCCTTCCTGATGATTGAGATCGAAGCTGTGGCTGAGGGTTTTTGACCCATTGTTGATGTTGCCCATGACCAGTTCTGAATCGGGTTCGATGCGCAAGCGCAGATGGGATATATCGGGTAGGCTCAAAATGCCTTCCATCTGGGTTTGCAAAAGCTTTTGGTCCAGAGACCATAAGCTTCGCGTCAGGCTGGATGCATACCCCGATTCAATCACATCCATTCTGTCTTCGATATCGTTCAGGTCTTGCCGGTAATCAAAGTAAATCTGGATGCCGGATGCCAGAAGTGTAAGAGCCGAGCTAAAGATCAATATCCAGCTAAGCAGCCGGAAGGAAAGGGGAGAGGTGCGTCGGAATCGTCTTAAACGACTGGAAATATCGGGCATGTTATTAGTTTGGTCACCGCATGTGGTTCCGAGCTGAGCCGCCATATCCTTGGCAATCCCTAGTTTGAAAATGTAAGCAAGTCGTTAAAAACTGACTATAGCAGCAGTTTTTTTCAAATGCTTAGGATTTGCGTCTTGGGAATGGCAAAAGGGAGGTGTACTTCTCAGCTTTGGCGGTCAGGCCTGACAACGATGCTTAGTTGATGCAGATCAATACTCAAATCTTCGCAGTGCGTAAGCTGAGCTTAATTCATTTGAAGCAGTTGCGTATTGATGGGGGTAATTATGTTTATGGACGTGGTCGTGTTTGCGGGAATTGCAACGGTGTTGCTGATGATCGGCTTTTTTGTCGGTGTTGCGATCTTCATCGTTAAAGATCAGAAGCGACACGACAAGAAAGCGAAAGTAGAGGTTGGCCGGAGCCAGATAGGCTTGTCTTAGAAGAAAAAATTGGCGTCCCCTAGGGGGTTCGAACCCCTGTTGCCGCCGTGAAAGGGCGGAGTCCTAGGCCACTAGACGAAGGGGACGCAACGTTTTCTTGACTTGCCTCGTCGAGATGGCGCGTATATTAAGTATCGATGGCGGGGGTGTCAACGATTATTTTCAAAAAAGTTTTATTTTTTTACGCTGTCCCTTAAAGCCGGCTCTAAATGTGGGTAGCTGAACTCGAAACCTTCCGTTTGCAGTCGTGTTGGCACTGCCTTCTGTCCGGTGAGAAGTAAGCCGGCCATTTCACCCAGAGCCAGTTTTAGCATGGCTGCTGGTGCAGGCAAGATGGCCGGGCGCTTTAACACTCTTGCAAGGGTGCGTGTGAATTCCTCGTTGGTGACCGGGTTTGGGCTAACCATGTTGTAGGGCCCATGAGGAAGCTGGTTCTCGAACATCCAGATCAGGCCGGCCACAACATCGTCACGGTGTACCCAGGGCATATATTGTTGCCCGTTGCCCAGTTTGCCCCCCAGGCCCAGCTTGAATGGCAGGATCATTCGTTCAAGAAAGCCTCCGTCTTGGCCGACCACGAGCCCGGTGCGCGAAAGGCATACCCTGACACCGTCCGCTTGTAGAGAAAGTGCTGCGTCTTCCCATTCAGAGCAGAGTTTATGGGTAAATTCGGGGTTTGGTGCTGTGTCTTCGGTTACAAGGTGTCCTTGTTGATCTCCATAAAAGCCGACAGCCGAGCCTGAAATCAACACTTCGGGTAATTTTTCCCAAGACCTGATGATGGATACAAGTGAGAGGGTGAGTGCGACACGGCTATCCAACAGGCTGGCTTTTCGTTCCTGTGACCAGCGTTTATCTGCAATGCCTTCCCCAGCCAGATTAAAAACAGCATCGAACCCGGGGTGAGCTTTTAGCAGATTGAGGTCAGCCACTGGCTCCACTTTGCCGCAGATTGCTTTCACTGTTGCGGGCTTTTGCCGGCTCAGAACCGTGACGGTATGCCCAGCTTTTAGCAGGTGTTTGCATAGCTCCCTGCCGATAAATCCCGTGCCTCCGGTGATCAAGATTTTCTTTGACATGCTGACCTCCCGATTTTCTGTTAATTGCTGGCGCGTTTAATCTGCCGGTTTCGCCAGCTCTTCCTGCACGACATCCCTGATCGCTAGCCCGAGTTGCGGGTTGTAGCCAATTGGATCTGCCAAGCGCATCGTCACCGAATGCTCTTCAGAGATGGTCTTGATCATTGCCGGTACGTCCTTGCGCAAATGTCGGCCGGCGGCAAGAAACAAGGGAACCACGGTAAACTGGTTCGCGCCTTGCGCTTTCGCCTGTTCAACAATCGTTTCCATAGAGGGTTCGGCGAGCTCCATATAAGCAATGGAAGAGTTGTCTATAGAGTGTAGTGTGGGTTCAGCAAGTTTCTCGAAGGTTTCGCACCAGCGACTGTCGCTGCTGCCATGGGCTAGCAAAATGATATGGTGCGCACTGGTCATAGCATCTCCAGAATGATTTATCAGTCTATGGTTAATGTATCAGGGAGTTGGGTAATGTTCGATTGGAAAGAGCTTTTGGACTTCTGGTTTGGCGAATTAGATGAGCAGGGGCTGCCGGATACGTTTCATCGGAATCGTTGGTTCCGATCAGACCGTTCTTTTGATCGGGAAATAAGGCGGCGTTTCATGTCACTGGTCGTGTTTGCATCAGAGCAGGGGTTAGAAAACTGGAGAGCTCAGGCTGGTGGATCATTGGCGGAAATTATTTTGCTGGATCAGTTCACCCGTAACATATACCGGGGCACCTCCCTTGCCTTTGAGCACGACCGGCTCGCCAGAGAGCGTTGCAAGGAAGCCATGCGGCGCGGTTTTGATGTGGCGCTGCCCTCAGTGATGCGAGCGTTTGTGTATATGCCGTTGCAGCACTCTGAGCAGCTGGATGACCAGGAGTTGTCGGTGCAGTGTTATCGCCAATTGGCGGCGACGGAGTCTGGCTTACTTGGGGAATTTCTTGAGAGCTTTGTGCAGTCTGCAGAAGATCACCGAGAGGTAATTCGGAACTTTGGCAGATTCCCTCACCGCAACCGGGCACTGGGGCGGGTTTCGACAGAGTCGGAGGAGGTGTATTTGCGTAGCGGTTCCCGGTATGGGCAATAGTATTAAGCTGGGGCAGGAAAGTGGCACGGCTGGGCATGATGGTAGATTGATATTTGAGCGATCTGGTTTTTTTGAAAAAAAGTGATAAAAAACGGTTGACGGCCGGGCCGGGATCAGTAGAATACGCAGCCGTTGAGAGGCAATGCCTCACAGCCGAAAAGCGGGAATAGCTCAGTTGGTAGAGCACAACCTTGCCAAGGTTGGGGTCGCGAGTTCGAATCTCGTTTCCCGCTCCAGAATTTAGAAAAACCCGACCTTTGTGTCGGGTTTTTTGCTATTTGTTCCCGGCATTCTGCCTCCCTTCTGTTTTAGCTATCGGCCTCGGTTATACTCTGTCGTCTTACTTTCGTAACCGCGTGTCTCAGGTTTTCTCTATGAACGTGTTATCCCTCTTTATTTACCCGGTAAAATCGCTCGCAGGTATTGCGGTCCCAAATCTCGAATTGGATGATTTTGGTCCTTCCGGAGATCGCCGGTGGATGATCGTTGATAAGCTCGGGAAGTTTGTGACTCAAAGGCGATTGCCGCGATTGGCATTGATTGGGGTCAGGCTGAATGCCGGTGTGGTGAGTATCAGCATTCCGGAGCAGGGTGAGTTCGCCTTGGTGGCGACCTCTGAGCAGCAGCAAGTAACGGTATGGCGCGATCAGGTGCTTGCCAGCGAAGCCCAGCAAGATGTCAATGATGCGTTGAGCAGGTTTTGTGGCGAGCCGTTACGGATGGTGTACATGCCGGATTCAACGTTTCGCAGAGTGGATCCGGAACGGGTTGCCGAGGTTCGTCGAGTCGGCTTTGCGGATGGTTTTCCTTTCCTTTTGGCGAATGCCGCATCGCTGGATGAGTTAAATGGCCGCCTTGCACAAGCGGTCGATATTCGTCGGTTTCGGCCGAATATTGTGATTTCTGGCGCTGCCCCCTGGAATGAAGATTCCTGGCGTTCGCTAACCGTTGGTGATGTTCGTTTTCGTGTTGTTAAGCCGTGTTCGCGGTGCGTGTTGACCACCGTGGACCCGGATACAGGCCAGAAAGATTCCAATACGGAACCACTCAAGACCCTGTCGCACTACCGAAAAACCGAAGACGGCGTGATCTTCGGCCAAAACGCTGTGCACGAGGGGGTTGGCAGAATTTCAGTAGGGGATTCCGTTTCTATTGTTGAGCAGGAGTGTTGATAGCCGTGCCTTTGTTAACCCTTGATAAAATCTCCCTGTCGTTCGGTATGCATCCATTGTTAGACGGTGCGTCATTGATTATCGAACCGGGCGAGCGGGTCTGTTTGCTTGGTCGTAACGGCGAGGGGAAATCAACGCTGCTCAAAATCGTCAAAGGCGAGGTTACGCCTGAAAGCGGTGTGGTGCGATTGGAGGAGGGCGCAGTATTGTCTGTGTTGCCACAGAATCTGCCTTCGGAAGATTCGCGCACAGCCTACGAGGTGGTGGCCTCGGCCTTCCCGGAAACCGGTGAGTTGCTCGCACAGTTTCATCACCTGTCCCAACAGGCTGACGAAGACAGTCTGAATAAAATGATGAGTGTTCAGGAACGCCTGGAAGCCTTGGATGGCTGGCGCCTGGATCAGAAGGTCACCACCATTCTGGCTCAATATGGTGTAGAGCCGGATCGGGCTTTGAATACGCTCTCGGGTGGTTGGCAGCGCCGTGTATTGCTGGCGAAAGCGTTGGTGGCTGAGCCGGATGTTCTGTTGCTGGATGAGCCAACCAACCACTTGGATGTGCCGGCCATCGCCTGGCTTGAAGAGGCCCTGGGGCAATTCCGTGGCGCAATGCTGTTTGTGAGTCACGACAGGGCGTTTATCCGGCGCATGGCGACACGGGTTGTAGAGTTGGATCGGGGGCAGTTGGTCAGTTTTTCTGCGACTTATGAGAAATACCTCGAGCTCAAGGAAAAGGCGTTGGAAGAGGAAGAGCGACAGAATGCTCTGTTCGATAAACGTCTGAAGCAGGAAGAGGCTTGGATTCGTCAGGGTATCAAGGCGCGAAGAACTCGAAATATGGGGCGAGTGCGTCACTTGAAGGCAATGCGGGAAGAGCATCGGCAAAGGCGAGTGCGAGGAGGTACCGCCACTTTTGCTGTCGAGGAAGCGGCGCGCTCAGGCAAGTTGGTGGCCGAAGCAAAACATGCAGACTTCGCTTATCCCGGGCAGCCGCCAGTCATCCGGGATTTGGATTTGACCGTTCTGCGTGGCGACAAGATTGGTCTGGTCGGCGAAAACGGTACCGGCAAAACAACGTTGGTAAGGTTGTTGTTAGGCGAGTTGGAGCCCAGTTCTGGCAGCATACGGTTGGGTACCAACCTGAAAGTTGCGTATTTCGACCAGTTACGCGGAGAGTTGGATCTCGATAAAAACGCTCTGGACAACCTGTCGGAAGGGCGTGAATTCATCGAAATTAATGGTCAGAGTAAGCACGTGCTTGGCTATTTGCAGGAGTTTCTGTTTACCCCGGAGCGGGCGCGTTCGCCGGTCAGTGTGTTTTCCGGGGGGGAAAGAGCGAGGCTTCTGTTGGCAAAGCTATTCAGCAAGCCCGCCAACATACTGGTGCTGGATGAGCCAACCAATGACCTGGACGTTGAAACGCTCGAGCTGCTCGAGGAGCAGGTGTCGGAGTTTAAGGGTACGGTGCTGGTCATCAGTCACGACCGCGAATTTCTCGACAACGTCGTGACGGACGTCATCTTCCTGGATGGCACTGGCGAGGCGCGGGAATATGTAGGCGGATACAGTGATTGGCGCCGCCAAGGCGGAACATTCCCATCGGAGGCCTCAGGGAATCGGCCTGATAAACAAGATAAGCGTGGCAAGGAAGCGAATCAGGCTGGGAGCAAGAAGCCTGAAGAAGCTGCGGCTCGCCCGACAAAATCGAAGCCGGCCAAACTGAGTTACAAACTCAAGCTTGAGCTCGAGCAATTGCCGGGCAAAATCGAGCAGCTTGAAGCTCAAGTGGCGGCTTTGCAGGAAGAAATCTCTGCTTCAGATTTCTACTCGAAAGCGCCGGAAGAGGTGGCTGCTACTTTGGAAGCCTTGAGCGAAGCGGAAACGCAACTCGAGGGCGTGATCGAGCGCTGGATGGAGCTGGAAGAGCAGGCCAGCCAATAAGCGGGTAGATGGGGGGCGTACAATGCCCCCGTTAATTCAGTTTTAGTGGATCCTGATGGCCAGCACGTCGCACTCGGTTCCGTGCAGTACGCCGTTGGCTGTGGAGCCTAGCAATAACTGAATACCTTTTCGGCCATGGCTGCCTACAATGGTCAGGTCGATATCGTGGTCTGCCACCAGGCGGTGAATTTCAGATTCTGGCCGGCCCACGGTTACAACCTGGTCTTCTGGGCTGATGCCGTATTGTTCCCCGTATTTGCTGAGCTGTTCCTTAGCTGCTTTATCCAGTTGATCCTGCAGTTCCGATAAATCCATGGGGATGTCGCCGCCATAAGCATAACCAACCGGCTCCACCACGTGTGCAAGGATCAGCTTTGCTCCGAAGGCTTCACAAATAGCACTCGCTCTGTCCAAAACTTGCGGGGCTTCTTCTGTTAAATCAATCGCCACCAGCATTCGTTTGTACGTCGGCATGCTTTCACTCCTTTGTGATTTATAACGCTTAAACCAAGCATAGTACCGTTGGGTGGCGTATGAAAGGGGGGAGGGCAGAAAGACATTCCTGCCCTGAAACCAGACGACTTAACCGTTTTGGCGCATCAGTTCAATGGCGGAGGTCAAGCCATTGATGATGCCTTTGGAGTATCGGTCGATGATGAAGGACACGTTGTTTTCGTTGTAGTTGACGTATGAGCTTCGAATAAACTGCCACTTTGAAGAAATATCGCTCAGGATTTCTTTGAGTTCACCAGTCGGGGAGCCTGAGCTCACATTTTTCAGGTAGTTGTCGAACGTTTTGGCTTGCTCGTCCAGCGGAACTTCTGTGGTGGCGCCCTGGAACGTTTGCGACACCGACGAATGGGTGCGAGCTGCGTAACGGGCCATCATCTGTGCCATCAGAACCGATGCAGACCTTGCCGATTCAACCCGATCATCGGCTTTCGCGCCGCTATTTTCCTGAGCAATGCCGTAGAGCTCGGTTGCTGTTGCGTTCATCGTGAGAGCTTTGTCGGCCATATCCGCCATCAAACGCAGATCGGGGTAGCCTCGATCACGAACCTCATTGATATTACTGCGCATGAGGTCCTTGAACTTGTCAAACGACTGGTTCAGTCCCTCTATCTGATCGCTGGTCAGCACACCGCTGGTGCTGGCAATTACCGAGTTCATGGCGTCATTTGCATTGTTGATCGCAACGACAATCCGGTTCAGAGTGTCAGTGTCGCCCGTTGCGCTGAAGTTGTAGAAAGCATCCACGGCAAGATAGTTGTTTACGCGGAAATCGTGAAGGTCAGCCAGAAATTCGCCACCCGATTCCTGGGCTCGGGCGCCAAAGGAGACGAGAGATAAAAACAGAATTGCCGAGATGATTGAGGTGAAGCGCGTTCGACTGCCGGTCATCGGAATAAGTCTCCGTAATGCGGTTTTATTATTTTGGGCTATTATCGTTCAGCGAAGTTAAAGTAACTCCACCGGCTTATCAAGTAGTTTCCGGCGTTTGCGGAGGGTTCCGTGAGCTAGTTCCGCTCAAGTCTCCGAACAAGTTGAAGAGGCTTCCGAAAGAAACAAATTGACAAACGCTCCATTTTTTTTCATCGTGTGCCCTCACGATTCAAACAAGTGTATGAATTTTTGGATCGGAAAGATCGGGCAGTGACCGAAATCTCGCTGCAAAAACGGCCGGTGTGGAGCATAGCGCCCACTGGTTGTCAGCAGTTCCAAACACAGACTGGAGATCAGTTGATGATTTACGAAGGTAAAGCCATCACGGTTAAAGAGATCGACGGTGGGATCGCTCAGTTGGACTTTGACTTGCAAGGCGAGTCAGTCAATAAGTTCAACCGTCTCACTATCGAAGAGCTAGGCGCCGCAGCTGAAGCACTCAAATCCCAGAACAACCTGAAGGGCCTGGTTGTAACCAGCTCTAAAGACAGCTTCATCGTTGGTGCAGACATCACCGAGTTTACCGAGCTGTTTGCGGGTTCTGAGGAAGAGCTTGTCGCCAACAACTTGAAGGCGAACGAAGTATTTAACGCCATCGAAGACCTGCCGTTCCCGACGGTTACCGCGATCAACGGTATCGCTCTGGGTGGCGGTTTCGAAATGTGTCTGTCTACGGACTACCGTGTAATGGCGCCTAAGGCCAAGGTAGGACTGCCAGAAACCAAGCTGGGTATCTTCCCGGGCTTCGGTGGCACCGTACGTTTGTCACGTCTTGTTGGTGTAGACAACGCAGTTGAGTGGATTGCTGGCGGTACTGAGAATCGTGCTGATGCCGCTCTGAAGATTGGCGCTGTTGATGCAGTTGTTGCTCCGGACCAATTGGTTGCCGCTGCTGTTGCGATTATTGAGCAGTGCAACGAAGGCAAGCTGGACAATCAGGCTCGTCGCGAAGAAAAGAAGGGCAAGATCAAGCTGAACGCCATGGAAAGCATGATGGCGTTCGAGATCTCCAAAGCCTTTGTTGCTGGCAAGGCCGGTAAAAACTACCCGGCTCCGGTTGAAGCGATCAAGACCATGCAGAAGCATGCTGGCATGACTCGCGACAAGGCTCTTGAAGTTGAAGCCAAAGGCTTCGCCAAGATGGCCAAGACCAACGTTGCTGCTTGTCTGATCGGCCTGTTCCTGAACGACCAGGCGCTGAAGAAGAAAGCTAGCGCATGGGAAAAAGAAGCCTCTGATGTGAAACTGGCCGCTGTATTGGGTGCCGGCATCATGGGCGGCGGTGTTGCTTACCAGTCTGCGCTGAAAGGCACGCCGATCATCATGAAGGACATCAATCAGGACGGCATCGCGCTGGGTCTGAAAGAAGCCAAGAAGCTTCTGTCCAAGCGTGTTGATAAGGGTCGTATGGACGCTGGCAAGATGGCCGACGTTCTGAACAGCATCACTCCTACCTTGAACTACGGTGATTTCAAGAACGTAGACCTGGTTGTTGAAGCGGTTGTTGAAAACCCGAAAGTTAAAGATGCAGTTCTGCGTGAAACTGAAGATGCAGTTCGCGAAGACGCCATCCTGACGTCCAACACGTCTACTATTTCCATCGACCTTCTGGCTAAAAACCTGAAGCGTCCGGAAAACTTCTGTGGCATGCACTTCTTCAACCCGGTGCACATGATGCCGCTGGTTGAAGTTATCCGTGGCGAGAAGACCAGTGACCGCGCTATCGCGACCACTGTTGCTTACGCTAAGGCCATGGGCAAGACTCCGATCGTAGTAAACGATTGCCCGGGCTTCCTGGTTAACCGTGTATTGTTCCCGTACTTTGGTGGCTTCGTAGGTCTGGTCCGTGACGGCGCCGACTTCCAGAAAGTCGATAAAGTGATGGAAAAATTCGGCTGGCCGATGGGTCCGGCGTACCTGCTGGACGTTGTAGGTATGGATACCGGCAAGCACGCTGGTGAAGTAATGGCCGAAGGCTTCCCGGATCGTATGAAGCACGCTGAAACCACAGCGATCGACGTAATGTTTGATAACAACCGTTACGGTCAGAAGAACGACGTTGGTTTCTACAAGTACGAGCTGGACCGCAAGGGTAAGCAGAAGAAAGTTGTAGACGAAGAAACCTACAAGCTGCTTGAGCCAGTAGTACAAGCCAAGAACGAATTCAGCGACGAAGACATCATCGCCCGCATGATGATCCCTCTGTGTCTGGAAACTGTACGTTGCCTGGAAGACGGCATCGTGGAAGATCCGGCTGACGCAGATATGGGCCTCATCTTCGGTATCGGCTTCCCGCCGTTCCGTGGTGGTGCGCTGCGCTACATCGATGATATGGGTGTAGACAAGTTCGTTGAACTGGCAGACAAGTTTGCAGATCTGGGTCCTTTGTATCACCCGACCGAGAAGCTGCGTGAAATGGCCAAGACTGGCGAAAAATTCTTTGGCTAACCCTGAAAGAGATTTCCGAACGGAGAAAGATCAATGAGCCTTAATCCGAGAGACGTTGTCGTCGTCGATTGCGTACGGACTCCGATGGGTCGTGCCAAAAACGGTTGTTTCCGTAACGTACGTGCGGAAACCCTGTCGGCTGCGCTGATCGACGCACTGTTCGAGCGCAACCCGAAGCTCGACCCGAAAGAAGTTGAAGATGTGATCTGGGGTTGTGTAAACCAGACTAAAGAGCAGGGCTTTAACGTGGCTCGGCAGATTTCTCTGCTGACCCGTATCCCGCACGAGTCTGCAGCACAAACTGTAAACCGTCTGTGTGGCTCCGCGATGAGCGCCATCCACACTGCGGCCCAGGCCATCATGACCGGTAACGGTGATGTATTCATGGTTGGTGGTGTAGAGCACATGGGCCACGTACCCATGACTGCCGGCTTCGACCACAACCCGGCTGCATCCAAGTACTCTGCAAAAGCGTCCAACATGATGGGCCTGACTGCAGAAATGCTGGCTAAAATGCACGGTATTACCCGTGAGCAGCAGGACGAGTTTGGTGCGCGTTCTCACCGCCTGGCTCACGAAGCCACGGTTGAAGGCCGCTTCAAGAACGAAATCGTTCCTGTGCAGGGCCATGATGAAAATGGCTTCGTGAAGCTGATCGAAGAAGACGAAACCATTCGTCCGGAAACCACTGCGGAATCATTGGGCCAGCTGAAGCCGGCTTTCGATCCGAAGAACGGTACCGTGACTGCCGGTACTTCTTCTCAGCTGACTGACGGTGCCGCTGCGATGGTGCTGATGTCTGCAGAGCGTGCTGAAGCACTTGGCCTGAAGCCAATTGCCAAGATCCGCAGCATGGCTGTAGCCGGTTGTGATCCCGCGATCATGGGTTACGGCCCGGTTCCGGCGACCAAGAAGGCGCTGAAGCGTGCAGGCCTGAAAGTTGAAGATATCGACTTTTGGGAACTGAACGAAGCGTTTGCTGGTCAGTCACTGCCAGTACTGAAAGACCTGAAGCTTCTGGGTGTAATGGAAGAGAAGGTTAACCTGAACGGCGGCGCGATTGCTCTTGGGCATCCGCTGGGCTGCTCCGGTGCCCGTATCTCTACCACCCTGCTGAACGTTATGCAGGCCAAAGGCGGTAAGCTTGGTGTATCCACCATGTGTATCGGTTTGGGCCAGGGCATCGCGACGGTCTGGGAGCGTCTCTGATCGACTAACTCGAATCAGTAACGCTTGTTCAGGAGGCCCGGCTTATGCCGGGCCTTCCTGTTTGTGGTGCGCTTGTTTGGTGCCAAAAAATCAGAAAAAGACTGTTTCAGGCCAAAGAATGGGTTGTCTTGCCATTCTTGACCCTGTAAAACAGTGTGCCTATACATAATGGCAACCCTTACGTTTCCAGTTGCCTGATTTTTATGCGAGTTTGCGGTTTGTTTAGTTATTAACCGATTCGCCGCCAAGGATATAGATCTCCGATATGGGTAAAAGTCTCGTTATTGTCGAGTCTCCAGCGAAAGCGAAGACCATCAACAAGTATCTGGGCTCGGACTTCATTGTTAAGTCGAGCGTTGGCCACATTCGTGACCTGCCTGTCAGTGGCAGTGGTAGTCAGTCTGACCCGAAAGAGCGGGCCAAGCAGGCGGCTGCAACACGTAAGTTGAGTCCTAAGGAAAAGGCCGAGCACAAAAAGCGTAAAGCCAGAGAACAGCTGGTTGCGCGCATGGGTGTCGATCCCGATCGCGACTGGAGTGCGCGGTACGAAGTCCTGCCGGGCAAAGAAAAAGTGGTCAGTGAGCTGAAGCGCTTAGCCAAGAACGCTGACCACATTTATCTCGCAACGGATTTGGATAGAGAAGGGGAGGCTATTGCCTGGCATCTCCAGGAAACCATCGGTGGTGAACCCGAAAAGTATCGTCGGGTGGTGTTCAACGAAATCACCAAACGTGCCATTCAGGAAGCCTTTGAAGATCCCGGTAATCTGGATACCGATCGAGTAAACGCGCAGCAAGCTCGCCGCTTCCTGGACCGGGTTGTGGGCTATATGGTTTCGCCGTTGCTGTGGAGCAAGATTGCCCGAGGTTTGTCAGCGGGACGAGTTCAGTCCGTTGCTGTTCGCCTGATTGTAGAGCGCGAGCGCGAAATCCGTAAGTTTGTTCCGGAAGAGTTTTGGCAATTGCATGCCGACCTGAAGGCGAATGAAGCCAAGCAACCGGTTCGCTTTGAGGTCACTCGTTATGCCGGTAAGCCTTATCGCCCGGCCAACGAGGCCCAGAGCAATGAGCACGTAGCTCGCCTTAATGAGGGTGGCTTCAAGGTTGCTAAACGGGAAGATAAGCCGACTCGCTCGAAGCCTTCGGCCCCGTTCATTACCTCGACGCTACAGCAAGCGGCCAGCAACCGCATGGGCTTCAGTGTCAAGAAGACCATGATGTTGGCGCAGCGGTTGTACGAAGCGGGTTACATCACCTATATGCGTACAGACTCTACCAACCTGAGCAAAGATGCGGTTGAGAGTTGTCGTGAGTTCGTACAAAAACAGTTTGGCGATCGATATTTGCCAGATGCACCGCGCCTGTATGGCAGCAAAGAAGGCGCTCAGGAAGCGCACGAGGCGATTCGTCCGTCTGATGTGACGCGCAGGCCGTCTGATATTTCTGGCCTGGAGAAAGACGCTGAGAAGCTTTACGACCTGATCTGGCGTCAGTTCATTGCTTGCCAAATGGCCGATGCGGAGTTTTTGAGTACCTCGATCGTGGTGGCGAATGGCGATTACGAGCTCCGTACCCGTGGGCGCATCGTAAAGTTTGAAGGTTTCTTGAAGGCCGCGCCCCAGTCGTCCAAAAAGGATGAAGATGTGGCGTTGCCAGACATCAAGGTCGATGAAGCTCTTGAGCTTAGTAAGCTGGATCCAACACAACACTTCACCAAGCCGTCGCCAAGGTATACCGAAGCGAGCTTGGTAAAAGAGCTTGAAAAGCAGGGTATTGGTCGGCCGTCTACCTATGCTTCGATTATTTCGACCATCCAGGATCGTGGTTATGTGCGTTTGCAGAACCGCCGGTTCTACGCCGAAAAGATGGGCGAGATTGTTACCGAGCGTTTGGCTGAGTCCTTCCCGAATCTGATGGACTACGATTTCACGGCCCGGCTGGAAGATGAGCTGGATCATATTGCCGGCGGTGATGTGAACTGGAAAAAGGTGCTGAACGACTTCTACGCGAAGTTCCGCAAGCAGCTTGACGGTGCCAGTCAGGCAGAAGGTGGCATGCGTGCCAATACGCCAACTGAAACTGACATACCATGCCCGAGCTGTGGTCGGAATATGCAGATTCGTGTGGCGAGTACCGGTGTTTTTCTGGGTTGCTCGGGCTACGCATTGCCGCCCAAAGAACGCTGCAAGACAACCATTAATCTGGTGTCTGGCGATGAGGTGGTCAGTGCCGATGAGGATGTGGAAGGCGAAGGTGAAACCCGTCTTCTGCGCATGAAGCGTCGTTGCGGTAAGTGTGGCACTGCCATGGACAGCTATCTGGTTGATGAGGCCCGTAAGCTGCATGTGTGCGGTAACAATCCAGACTGTTCTGGATACGAAGTAGAGCAGGGTACGTTCCGAATCAAGGGTTACGACGGGCCTACGCTTGAATGTGACAAGTGCGGCTCCGAGATGCAGCTGAAGACCGGCCGTTTCGGGAAGTATTTCGGTTGTACCAGCGACGACTGCAAGAATACCCGCAAATTGTTGAAAAGCGGTGAGCCAGCGCCCCCCAAAATGGATCCGGTGCCCATGCCTGAACTGAAGTGTCAGAAGGTGGACGACACCTATGTTTTGCGTGACGGCGCCTCGGGTTTGTTCCTGGCTGCGAGCAAGTTCCCGAAGAACCGGGAAACCCGGCCACCCCTGGTCATGGAAATTAAGCCGCATCGCAAGGAAATTGATCCGAAGCACGATTATCTGATGGACGCTCCGGAGAAAGATCCCGAGGGTAACCCAACCGTGATTCGCTACAGTCGGAAGACGAAAGAGCAGTACGTTATGTCGGAAAAAGACGGCAAAGCGACGGGCTGGTCTGCCTGGTACGAGAATGGACGCTGGGTGCCGAGGGACAAGAAAAAATAGTTCCGGCTTTAGAGCCCTGCAGGAGCTGCCGTGGAAAAGGCGCTTCCTGCAGGGGGCTAATCGAGCTTAGCCAGGTTGAGCGTTGCCTATTTCTTGCGAAGCCGATGAATCAGCGAAGAGGTATCCCAGCGGTTTCCGCCCATCTTTTGTACGTCCCCATAGAACTGGTCCACCAGGGCCGTGACCGGTAAGGTTGCGCCGTTTCGGTTGGCTTCCTGCAAGCAGATCCCTAAATCCTTACGCATCCAGTCCACGGCAAAACCGTAGTCAAATTTGCCGTCTGCCATGGTGGCTGAGCGGTTTTCCATTTGCCAGGATTGGGCGGCACCTTTGGATATCACATCCACGACTTTTCGAATGTCTAAATCCGCTTGTTCAGCGAAGTGCAGAGCCTCTGAGAGCCCTTGAATCAAACCTGCGATGGCGATTTGGTTCACCATTTTGGTTTTCTGGCCACTACCGGCAGGGCCCATCAGGTTGATGGCACGGGCGTAGTGCTCCATGACAGGGGCTGCTTTGTCGTAATCTGCCTGTTCTCCACCGCACATAATCGTTAACTGGCCGTTTTCAGCGCCCTGTTGGCCGCCAGAGACCGGGGCATCTATAAAGCTCTGGCCGGCTTTGGCTGCGATTGCTGAGAGCTGCTCGGCAATACCGGCCGAGGCGGTGGTGTGGTCGATCAGGGTTGTGCCCCTGGGTGCGTTTTCGATGATACCTTCGGGGCCTTCATAAACGGCTAAAAGGTCCTTGTCTGCGCCGACACACGTCATTACGAAGTCGGCATTTCGAACCGCTTCTGAGATGGTCTCGCAGGCGGTTCCGGAGTATTCGGCGGCCCACTTTTCGGCTTTTTCGCTGGAACGATTCCAGACCTTAACCAGTATGCCTGCTTTAGCCAAATGGCCGGCCATGGGGTAGCCCATCACGCCTAATCCAATAAAAGCAGCTGTTGTTGTCATTATTGATCTCCTTTTTCCATTACAAACACAAAGGCCGCTGTGATCAGCGGCCTTTGTGTGTTTTCCGGTGTGCCCAAAGCAATTACTTGTTTGGGTAATCGCGCTTCGGCGAGCCGGTGTACAGCTGGCGAGGGCGGCCGATGCGGTTGGCGCCGCTGACCATTTCGTTCCAGTGTGAGAACCAGCCGATTGTCCGGGACATTGCGAAAATAACGGTAAACATGGAGGTTGGGATACCGATCGCTTTCAGAATGATGCCAGAGTAGAAGTCGACGTTCGGGTAAAGCTGGCGCTTTACGAAGTATTCGTCTTCCAGGGCGATTTTTTCGAGGCGCTGGGCGATCTTCAGCAGAGGATCGTTCTCCAGACCAAGCTCGCTCAAAACTTCGTGAGCGGTCTGAGCCATTACTTTGGCGCGTGGATCGAAGTTCTTGTAAACCCGGTGACCGAAGCCCATCAGGCGGAACGGATCGTCTTTGTCCTTCGCCTTGGCGATAAACTTTTCAATATTGGATTCGTCGCCAATTTCAGCCAGCATATCCAGAACCGCTTCGTTCGCGCCGCCGTGTGCCGGGCCCCACAGTGCCGCAATACCGGAGGCAATACAGGCGTACGGGTTGGCGCCGGTGGAACCTGCCAAGCGTACGGTTGAGGTCGAAGCGTTCTGCTCGTGATCTGCGTGCAGAATGAAGATCTTGTCCATCGCATTGGCGAGAACCGGGTTCGGCTTGTACTCTTCGCACGGCGTGCCGAACATCATTTGCAGGAAGTTTTCTGCGTATGACAGGTCGTTGCGCGGGTACATGAACGGCTGGCCAACAGAATACTTGTAGCACCAGGCTGCAATGGTCGGCATTTTCGCGATCAAGCGGTGCGCGGTAATTTCACGCTGCTTCGGATCGCCAACATCCATTTGGTCGTGATAGAACGCAGATAGCGCTCCGACGACACCACACATAATCGCCATCGGGTGCGCATCACGGCGGAAGCCATTGAAGAAGTTGCGCATCTGATCGTGCAGCATGGTGTGGTTTTTGATCGTGGTGTGGAAGCGCTTGTTCTCTTCTTCGCTCGGCAGTTCGCCGTTCAGGAGGAGGTAGCACACTTCAAGAAAGTCAGATTTTTCGGCGAGCTGGTCAATCGGGTAGCCCCGGTGCAGCAGAACGCCGTTGGCGCCATCGATGTAAGTGATAGCGGATTCGCAGGCTGCAGTCGATACAAACCCTGGATCGTATGTAAAAACGCCTTCCTGGACTAGCCCGCGTACGTCAATTACGTCAGGGCCGACGGTGCCGGAGTAAACCGGAAGCTCAATGGACTTATCTCCCACCGAGAGCGTGGCTTTCCTGTCGGTCATGGTGCTCTCCTGTTCAATTAGCTTAACAGCTCTTGCATTTATCGATGCGCGAGAAGGCGCGTATTATCGCAAAACTGGCGGCAAAATATAGGGCGTTAGCTTTTTTTGTCAATCTATTGATGATGAAAACACGGATTTACATTGGCAAAAGTTGGCTCTGAGCCGCGGGATTCCAGCGCTTTGTGGTTCGTAAAATATTTGTCAATAATGCGAATGGGTAAAGCTGGTCTACGCCTAGCAAGGCTTTCGGCGTGGTTGCAGGTTTGTAATTGCCGAGGTGTCTCCTTATAATCCGTAGCCCGGAATCGGGGATGCGCCTGCTTGCAGGCTAGATCATAGCAAGCTATCGGGTTGCCATCCGCCCTCCTGAACCAATCGGTTATCGGTTTCGTATCGATTCTCCGGTCCCTACATACTAACCATCCGCTGCCGGAATATCGGTTTTGCGGAACCAAAAGAGAGTGTGAGAGCGCTGTGAATAGCAAACGACCAGTAAATCTCGATCTCGGCAAGTTCCATTTTCCGCTGCCAGCCATTACATCGATCCTGCATCGCATCAGCGGCATCATCATCTTCGTGGGTGTTGCTTTCCTGATGTACGGTTTGGATCTCTCCTTGTCCGGAGAAGATGGCTTTAATCGTGTGAATGAACTGCTGGACAGCTTCCTGGCAAAGCTGATTACCTGGGGCATCCTGTCTGCTCTGCTGTACCACCTCGTTGCGGGCATCAAGCACCTGCTAATGGACGCTGGTATTGGCGAAGAGCTTGAGAGCGGTCGCCTTGCCGCGAAAGCCACGCTGGTGGTTTCCATTGTTCTGATTGTTCTGGCAGGAGTCTGGGTATGGGCATGAACAGTGTAACGAATATCGGTCGTAACGGAATTCAAGATTGGATCATTCAGCGTGCTACAGCCTATGTGTTGGCTCTTTATACGCTGTTCCTTTTGGGCTTCTTTGTCACGACTGACGTGGATTACCAGGCTTGGGCTGCGCTGTTTAATCAGGGTTGGTTCAAGATCTTTAGCCTGCTGGCGCTGCTTTCTATTGCCGGGCATGCGTGGGTCGGTTTGTGGACCGTTTCCACCGACTACATTAAGTCGGCACTTCCGCGTTTCTTGCTGCAGGCAGCTTGCATCCTAGTGATGTTCGTTTATGTCGTGTGGGGCATTCAGATCCTTTGGGGGCTTTAATCGATGTCTAACATCAAAACCATGTCTTACGACGCGATTGTTATCGGTGGTGGTGGAGCTGGTATGCGTGCCGCCCTCCAGCTGACTGAGTCTGGTGTTAACACCGCGTGTATCACAAAAGTATTTCCGACCCGTTCGCACACGGTATCTGCCCAGGGCGGTATTACCTGTGCGATCGCAAGTGCTGATCCCAACGATGATTGGCGCTGGCACATGTACGACACCGTTAAAGGTTCCGACTACATCGGTGACCAGGACGCGATCGAGTACATGTGTTCTGTAGGCCCCCAGGCTGTCTTTGAGCTTGAGCATATGGGTCTGCCGTTCTCTCGTACAGAGCAAGGTCGTATCTATCAGCGTCCATTTGGTGGTCAGTCCAAGGGTCCTGATAACCCGACTCAGGCTGCTCGTACTTGTGCTGCAGCTGACCGTACTGGTCACGCGCTTCTGCACACGCTGTATCAGGCAAACCTCAAAGGTGGTACCAGCTTCCTGAATGAATGGTACGCCGTTGATCTGGTTAAGAACTCTAAGAACGAAGTTGTTGGTGTTGTGGCCATCGAAATTGAAACCGGTGAAGTTGCCTACATCAAATCCAAGGCAACCGTTCTGGCTACTGGTGGTGCGGGTCGTATTTATGCGTCTACGACCAACGCGCTGATCAATACTGGAGACGGTATTGGTATGGCGCTGCGTGCTGGCTTCCCGGTTCAGGATATGGAAATGTGGCAGTTCCACCCGACTGGTATCTACGGTGCCGGTACGTTGGTAACCGAGGGTTGCCGAGGTGAGGGTGGTTATCTGATCAACTCCGAAGGTGAGCGTTTCATGGAGCGTTATGCTCCGAACGCGAAAGACCTGGCGGGTCGTGACGTTGTTGCGCGCTCTATGGTTCTGGAAATTCTGGAAGGGCGTGGCTGTGGCCCTGAAAAGGATCACGTACTGCTGAAGCTGGATCACCTGGGCGAAGAAACTCTGAATCTGCGTCTGCCGGGCATTTGTGAGCTGTCACGTACGTTTGCTCACGTTGATCCGGTAAAAGAGCCGGTTCCGGTTGTTCCGACCTGCCACTACATGATGGGTGGTATCCCGACCAACGTTGGCGGCCAGGCTCTGTCTCAGGATGAGAACGGCAACGATCAGCCTATCCCGGGTCTGTTTGCTTGTGGTGAGGCTGCTTGTGTATCCGTTCATGGTGCGAACCGTCTGGGTGGTAACTCGCTGCTCGACTTGGTTGTGTTCGGTCGTGCGGCTGGCTTGCACATTGAAGAGCAGATTCGTGGCGGCTTTGAAGTAGACAGTGCCAGCGATGAAGACATCAAGCGTGCCATGGCGCGTCTGGACCGTCTGAACAGTGCCTCCGAAGGCGAGGATGTGGCAACGGTTCGTAAGGATCTTCAGAACTGCATGCAGCTGTACTTCGGTGTATTCCGAGACGGCAAGAGCATGGAAGAGGGTCTCAAGAAGCTCGAAGCGATTGGCGAGCGTGTGCGTAAGACCAAGCTGGCGGATACCAGTCAGGCCTTTAATACCGCGCGTATTGAAGCGCTTGAGCTCGATAACCTGTATGAGGTTGCTCTGGCGACCGCTATTTCGGCTAACGAGCGTAAAGAAAGTCGTGGTGCTCACGCCCGTAACGACTTCACCGAGCGTGATGACGAGAACTGGCTGAAGCACTCCATGTACTTCCCGCTCGAGAAGCGTGTGGGCAAGCGTGACGTGAACTTTGCGCCGAAGACCGTTCCGACGTTCGAGCCGAAAGTCCGGACCTACTAAGGGGAGATTCTGAATATGTTGGTAAGTCTGTATCGCTACAATCCAGAAGCTGATAACGCCCCTTACATGCAGGATGTCGAAGTCGAGATTCCTGAAGGCAAAGATCTGATGGTTCTGGACGTGCTGAACCTCGTGAAGGAGAAGGATCCTTCAATGAGCTACCGTCGTTCCTGCCGTGAAGGGGTTTGCGGTTCTGATGGTATGAACATGAACGGCAAGAACGGTTTGGCTTGTATCACTCCGGTTTCCGATGTGGTCAAGAACAACAAGCTGGTTCTGCGCCCGTTACCGGGGCTTCCGGTCATTCGTGACCTGGTTGTGGACATGGGTCTTTTCTACAAGCAGTACGAAAAGGTTATGCCGTACCTGGTTAATGACAAGCCTGCGCCCGCCATTGAGCGTCTGCAGTCGCCAGAAGAGCGTGAAAAGCTGGATGGTCTGTACGAGTGTATTCTCTGTGCTTGCTGTTCAACCTCGTGCCCTTCGTTCTGGTGGAACCCGGACAAGTTCATTGGGCCGGCAGGTCTGCTTCAGGCGTACCGTTTCCTTGCAGACAGTCGTGACACGGCTCAAGCCGAGCGTTTGGCTGAGCTGGATGACCCGTTCAGCGTATTCCGCTGCAGGGGCATCATGAACTGCGTCAGCGTGTGTCCGAAAGGCCTGAACCCGACCAAGGCCATCGGTCATATCCGGAATTTGTTGCTGCACAGGGCCACCTGACCGGCAAATCCCGAAGAAATAGCTATACTGGTACACCGGTGTCAGTTAGCGCCTCTGGAGGCCTCGCAATTGCGGGGCCTTCAACCAAAGGCTTATAGTCAAAAGTCTTACCAGGATGCAAACTGACCCCGCTGCCTGGTTCCCTTCCTATGGTTTCCTTGCAGTGTCGCTGAGTACAACAAATCACAGGGGACGGAAACATCCGTAATGGTTGTGGTATCCGGTTGTCATGCCGTAATAACCCGTATTGACTGGAAAATACCACTGGCCGACCATACCCGCTCCCCCGCACCAGCCAAGGTGAGCTATTCAAAATGCACGAAAGCATCATGGAGCAGTTATGGCAGACTTCCCACTTGCAGGGTGGAAATCTAGCCTATGTTGAACAGCTTTTTGAAACCTACCTGACAGACCCCAATGCTATTCCTGAAGAGTGGCGGAGCTACTTCGATAAGCTCCCGAGTGTCGATGGCCAACAAGGTCGTGACGTTATCCACTCGACGATCCGTGAACAGTTTGAACACATCTCGCGAAACCAGCGCTTTTTGGCCAGTGGCGGCGTTCCGGCCAGCGCCACATCCGATGCTGACAAAAAGCAGATTCGTGTTCTTCAGCTGATTAACGCGTACCGTTTCCGCGGACATCAGGAATCCAAGCTTGACCCTCTGGGTGTCTGGCAGCGTGAACCTGTAGAAGACCTCGATCCGGCTTTTCATGAGCTGAATGAATCGGATCTGGATCTCGAGTTTCAGACCGGCTCTCTGAGCTTTGGTTCCGAAACAATGAAGCTCAGAGACATTGTTGACGGGCTTCGCCAGACCTATTGCCAGAGTATCGGCGCGGAATACATGCACGTGGTGGATACCCGTATCAAGCGGTGGTTCCAGCAGCGCATGGAGCCGGTACGTTCCCGTCCTCAGTACGAGCCTGAAACACGCAAGCATCTCCTGGAGCGCCTGACCGCTGCGGAAGGACTTGAAAAGTATCTGGGGTCCCGTTACCCCGGCGTTAAACGTTTCGGTCTTGAGGGTGGCGAAAGCCTGATTCCTTGCCTCGACGAATTGATTCAGCGTGCCGGTTCATACGGTGCCAAAGAAATCGTGTTGGGCATGGCGCACCGTGGTCGCTTGAACGTGTTGGTTAACACGCTCGGTAAGAACCCGAAAGAATTGTTTGACGAATTCGAGGGTAAGAAACTCGCGGATTCCGGCTCTGGTGATGTTAAGTATCACCAAGGCTTCTCCTCAAACGTGATGACGCCGGGCGGCGAAGTGCACCTGGCCATGGCGTTTAACCCGTCGCACCTGGAAATCGTGTCTCCGGTTGTTGTTGGTTCGGTCAGAGCGCGTCAGGACCGTCGTAACGATAAAGATGGCAGCAAGGTGTTGCCAATCGTTATGCACGGTGATGCGGCATTCGCCGGGCAGGGTGTGGTTATGGAAACCTTCCAGATGTCCCAGACCCGAGGCTTTGGAGTCGGTGGCACCATCCACATCGTGATCAACAACCAGGTTGGCTTCACCACAAGCCGTCAGGAAGATGCGCGCTCCACCGAGTACTGCACCGACGTGGCGAAGATGGTACAAGCCCCCATTCTTCACGTGAACGCAGATGACCCTGAAGCGGTGATGTTCGCGACGCATCTGGCGGTTGATTACCGCAATGAGTTCAAGCGTGATGTCGTTATCGATCTGGTTTGCTACCGCCGTCGTGGTCACAACGAAGCGGATGAGCCGGCGGCTACCCAGCCGTTGATGTACGAAAAGATTCGCAAGCTGAAAACCACCCGTAACATCTACGCTGACCGTCTGATGCAGGATGGCATCCTCAATGAGGATGAGATCAAGCAGATGGAGACAGAGTACCGGGATGCGCTCGACAACGGCGAGCACGTGGTCAAGTCACTGGTGAAAGAGCCCAACAAAGATTTGTACGTTGATTGGACTCCTTACCTCGGACATGAGTGGACCGCCAAGTGTAAAACCAGCGTAGCGGCTAAAACGATCAAGAAGTTGGGTGCCAAGTTAACGCAGGTTCCGGAAGGGTTCAGCGTCCAGCGTCAGGTCTCCAAGATCGTCAACGATCGCGAGAAAATGACAGCCGGCGCTCTGCCTCTGAACTGGGGTTACGGTGAGATGATGTCGTACGCGACTCTGCTCAATGAAGGCCACCAGATTCGCCTGACCGGCCAGGACGTGGGTCGTGGTACTTTCTCGCACCGCCATGCAGTGTTGCACAACCAGAAAGACGGATCCTCCTACATCTCGCTTCAGGCGCTGTCGGACGACCAGCCGAGTTTTGATATCTATGACTCGTTGCTGTCCGAGGAAGCCGTTATGGCATTCGAGTACGGCTACGCAACCACTCAGCCGGACGCATTGATCATTTGGGAAGCGCAGTTTGGTGACTTCGCCAACGGTGCTCAGGTGGTTATCGACCAGTTCCTGACCAGCGGCGAGCACAAGTGGGGCCGTTTGTGCGGTCTGACGCTGCTGTTGCCGCATGGTTACGAAGGGCAGGGGCCAGAGCACAGTTCGGCCCGTCTGGAACGCTTCCTGCAGCTTTGTGCCCAGCACAACATTCAGGTGTGTGTGCCGACAACGCCGTCGCAGGTATTCCACATGCTGCGCCGCCAGGTTAAACGCCCCTTGCGCAAGCCTTTGATTGCTATCACGCCTAAGAGCTTGCTGCGTCACAAAGAAGCCATCTCAAGCCTGGACGATCTGACCTCAGGTACCTTCCAGACCGTGTTGCCCGAAAAGGAGCTTCCGGATCCGAAGAAGGTCACTCGTCTGATTATGTGCAGTGGCAAGGTGTATTACGATCTGCTGGATAAAAAGAAAGCAGATGAGCGTGATGACGTTGCGTTGGTTCGCATTGAGCAGCTGTACCCGTTCCCGGCGGATGATCTGGATGAAATTCTGGGCCAGTATCCTAAGCTGAAAACGGTGGTGTGGTGTCAGGAAGAGCCCATGAACCAGGGTGCCTGGTACCCCAGTCAGCACCACATGCGGAATGCGCTGCAGCGCCTGAACCCAAAACTCTACCTTCAGTATGCCGGTCGTGAGCCTTCGGCTGCTCCAGCGTGTGGACATATGTCTGTCCATATCGAAGAGCAGAAGAAGTTGGTTAACGACGCGTTCGAAATCTGACGAGCTACCGAGCTAAGGAATTGTAATGACAACAGAGATTAAAGCCCCAGTTTTCCCTGAGTCGGTCGCCGAAGGCACCGTCGCGACTTGGCACAAGCAGCCAGGTGAAGCCTGTTCACGTGACGAGCTGATTGTTGATATTGAAACCGACAAAGTTGTGCTCGAAGTGGTTGCTCCGGCTGACGGTGTGATTGAAGAAATCGTAAAAGCCGAAGGCGACACCTGCGAAAGCGGCGAAGTGATCGGTAAATTTAAAGAAGGCGCTGCGGGTGAATCCAAGCCGGCAGACAGCAAGGCGGATAGCAGCAAAGACGAAGAGAAGTCTGAGAAGAGCGAAGATGCTCCTGCATCCGGCGATGCGATTTTGAGCCCGGCAGCACGCAAACTGGCGGAAGAAAATGACGTTGATCCGGCCGCCGTCAAAGGTACCGGGAAAGACGGTCGTGTTACCAAAGAAGACGTTCAGAATCATATTGATAGCAAGAAGTCTTCAGGTTCTTCTGCGGCCAAGCCAGCTGCTGCACCGGAAGTAAACGTTGCACCGGGTGAGCGTCCTGAGAAGCGTGTTCCGATGACTCGCCTGCGTGCCAGCATCGCCAAGCGTTTGGTTGAAGCCCAGCAGACTGCTGCGATGCTGACCACGTTCAACGAAGTGAACATGGCGCCGATCATGGAGCTGCGTAAGCAGTATCAGGAAAGCTTTGTTAAGCGTCACGACATTAAACTCGGTTTCATGTCGTTCTTCGCCAAAGCCGCCACGGAAGCCTTGAAGCGTTTCCCGGCTGTTAACGCCTCGATCGATGGCAATGACATGGTTTACCACGGTTACCAGGATATCGGTGTTGCGGTATCCACCGAGCGTGGACTGGTTGTACCTGTGCTTCGCGATGTTGATGCCATGGGTCTGGCGGACATCGAGAAAAAGATTGTTGAATACGGTACCAAGGCCAAAGGTGGCAAGCTGGGCATTGAAGACATGACAGGCGGTACCTTCACCATCACCAACGGTGGTATTTTTGGTTCGTTGATTTCTACGCCAATTCTGAACCCGCCTCAAACGGCTATTCTGGGTATGCACAAGATCCAGGAGCGTCCGATGGCGGTGAACGGTAAGGTTGAGATCTTGCCGATGATGTACCTAGCGCTGTCATACGATCACCGTATGATCGACGGCAAAGATGCCGTTCAGTTCCTGGTAGCCATCAAGGAAATGCTAGAAGACCCGGCGCGCATCCTGCTGGACGTGTAAGCTGACACTCAACGAATCTGGGAACAGGAATAATTATGTCCGATAAGTACGATGTCATTGTCATTGGTGCCGGCCCCGGCGGTTATGTGGCGGCTATCAAGGCTGCCCAGCTGGGCCTGAAAACTGCCTGCGTAGAATCCTGGACTGCCGAAGACGGTAAGAGTCAGGTACTGGGTGGAACCTGCTTGAACGTGGGTTGCATTCCGTCGAAAGCTCTTCTGGAAGTGACTCACAAGTACGAAGAAGCCAGCCACGATTACGAATCTATGGGTATTTTGGCCAAGAGCGTCGATATCGACGTGGCTAAAATGATGGAGCGTAAGGCGGGTATCGTTAAGCAGCTGACCGGTGGCATCGCCGGTCTGTTCAAAGCTAACGGTGTAACCTCAATTCACGGTCACGGTAAATTGCTGAACGGTCGCAAGGTAGAAGTGACCGATAAAGACGGCAAAACCAAGACTTACGAAGCTGAAAACGTCATCCTGGCAAGTGGTTCAAAGCCGGTTGAGATCCCACCGGCTCCGTTCGACGGCGAGTACATTGTCGATTCCGAAGGTGCGTTGGAATTCACCGAAGTGCCCAAGCGTTTGGGCGTTATCGGTGCCGGCGTGATCGGTCTGGAGCTGGGCAGTGTATGGGCGCGCTTGGGCTCTGAGGTCACCATTCTTGAAGCGCAAGACAACTTCTTGCCAGTGGTTGATCAGCAGATTGCCAAAGACGCGCTTAAGCAGTTCAAGAAGCAAGGCCTGAACATCATCACCGGTGCCCGTATGACCGGTGCCGAAGTGAAGCGCAAGCTGGTCAACGTCAGCTACGAAGATTCTAAAGGCAAGCAGGAAGCGAAGTTCGACAAGCTGATCGTTGCGGTTGGGCGTCGTCCTTATACCGACGGACTGCTGGCCGAAGACTCCGGCGTAAGCCTCGACGAGCGCGGTTTCATCTTCGTTGACGACCAGTGCAAAACCGAAGCGCCTGGTGTGTGGGCAGTAGGTGATATCGTTCGTGGCCCGATGCTGGCACACAAGGCCTCTGAAGAAGGTGTCATGGTTGCCGAGCGTATCGCAGGTCACAAGCCTCAGGTTAACTATGACTGCATTCCGAACGTGATTTACACAGCTCCGGAAGTTGCCTGGGTCGGCAAAACCGAAGAGCAGCTGAAAGCGGAAGGGGAAGAGTACAACGTTGGTACTTTCCCGTTCGCCGCAAACGGTCGAGCAATGGCAGCCAACGCCACCGGCGGTTTGGTCAAGATCATCGCAGATGCGAAGACGGACCGGATTCTTGGCTTCCACGTTGTGGGACCTCAGGCGTCAGAAATCGTTGCCCAAGGCGTGATCGCCATGGAGTTCGGTTCTACCGCTGAAGATCTGGCCTTGACGTGCTTCGCGCACCCGACTCTGTCCGAGTCTGTGCATGAGGCGGCTCTGGCCGTTGCGGGCGGGGCGATTCATGTCGCCAACCGACGCAAAAAGAAGTAACGCAGACCAGAAGCAAGGGGCGCCCGAAAGAGCGCCCCTTCGCTATAACAACAACCGATTTCTGGTTGCGGACATGATGAGCTGAGGTGATCCCCTGCTCATCAAACCGAATTCGCATTCAAGACTTCCCATGAGGGGAGCAGCGGGTTCTTCTCCGTACGTGGTTATCCTCCATCAAATAGCGGGACATTAACTATGAATTTGCATGAATATCAGGGCAAACAGCTATTCGCTGAATACGGCCTGCCTGTCTCACAAGGCATCGCCTGTGACACCCCGGAAGAAGCAGTAGCAGCGGCTGAAAAAATTGGCGGCAACAGCTGGGTTGTCAAGGCACAGGTTCACGCTGGTGGCCGTGGTAAGGCTGGCGGTGTAAAGCTGGTCAAGAACACAGACGACATCCGTGCCTTTGCCGAGCAGTGGTTGGGCAAGAATCTGGTAACCTTCCAGACCGACGAAAACGGTCAGCCTGTTAGCAAGATTCTTGTCGAGTCATTGACTGACATCGATCAGGAGCTGTACCTGGGTGCCGTTGTAGACCGTGGCACTCGCCGTATCGTTTTCATGGCGTCTACCGAAGGTGGCGTTGAGATTGAAACCGTTGCTGAAGAAACTCCGGAAAAGATCCTGCGTGCAGAAATTGATCCGCTGGTAGGCCCTCAGCCTTATCAGGGTCGCGATCTGGCGTTCCAGTTGGGTCTGGAAGGCAAGCAGATCGGTCAGTTCACCAAGATCTTCATGGGTCTGGCAAAGCTGTTCGAAGACTACGACCTGGCATTGATGGAAATCAACCCGCTGGTTATCACTCCTGCTGGTGACCTGCACTGCCTGGACGCCAAGATCGGCGCAGACGGCAACGCTCTGTACCGTCAGAAGAAGCTGCAGGAGATGCGCGATCCTTCTCAGGAAGATGCCCGTGAAGCGGAAGCGGCTGCCTGGGAACTGAACTACGTTGCGCTTGAAGGCAACATCGGTTGCATGGTTAACGGCGCTGGTCTGGCCATGGGTACCATGGACATCATCAAGCTGTCTGGCGGTAAGCCGGCCAACTTCCTGGACGTTGGCGGCGGCGCGACCAAAGAACGCGTCTCCGAAGCGTTCAAGATCATCCTGTCTGACGATGCAGTGCAAGCCGTTCTGGTTAACATCTTCGGCGGTATCGTTCGTTGCGACATGATTGCCGAAGGCATCATCGGCGCAGTGAAAGAAGTGGGCGTTAAAGTTCCCGTAGTTGTTCGCCTTGAGGGCAACAACGCTGAGCTGGGTTCCAAAGTTCTGGCTGACAGTGGCTTGAACATCATCGCCGCTAGCAGCCTTGCAGACGCTGCTGAGCAAGTCGTTAAAGCCGCAGGGGGTAAATAATGAGCATCCTGATTAATAAAGACACCAAGGTAATCTGCCAGGGCTTTACCGGCGCACAGGGTACTTTCCACTCTGAGCAGGCTATCGAGTACGGCACCAAAATGGTTGGTGGCGTAAGCCCGGGTAAAGGTGGTACCGAGCACTTGGGTCTGCCGGTATTCAACACCGTACGTGAAGCCGTAGAACAGACTGGCGCGCAGGCGACCGTTATCTACGTACCGGCTCCATTCTGTAAAGATGCCATCATCGAAGCGGCAGACGCCGGCCTCGAATTGATCGTGTGCATCACCGAAGGCATTCCGACCATCGATATGCTGTACGCCAAAGAATACGTAGATCGTAAAGGCGTACGCATGATCGGGCCAAACTGCCCAGGCGTAATCACACCGGGCGAAAGCAAGATCGGTATCATGCCGGGCCACATCCACAAGCCAGGTAAGGTCGGTATCGTATCGCGTTCCGGCACCCTGACTTACGAAGCGGTCAAGCAGACCACAGACTTCGGCTACGGCCAGTCTACTTGCGTAGGTATCGGTGGTGACCCGATCCCGGGCTCCAACTTCATCGATATCCTGAAGCTGCTTCAGGAAGATCCGCAGACTGAAGCCATCGTGATGATTGGTGAAATCGGCGGTACCGCTGAAGAAGAAGCGGCCGCGTTCATCAAGGACAACGTCACCAAGCCTGTGGTTTCCTACATTGCCGGCGTAACCGCGCCTCCAGGCAAGCGTATGGGCCACGCAGGTGCCATCATTTCAGGTGGTAAGGGTACCGCGGACGAGAAGTTCGCAGCTCTGAACGACGCCGGCGTTAAAACCGTGCGCAGCCTGGCTGAAATCGGCAAGGCACTGCAGGAAGTGACTGGCTGGTAAGCCTTTTCACGACCTGTGACAAACCCCCGGGTTCGAAAGAATGCCGGGGGTTTGTCGTTTTAAGGCGATTGTTTTAACCCTGTTTGTTTAACGCAAGGGGGTGTTAAGACTATAATGCCCGGTCAGCCTGGTGACTCATCCCGTGACTTCACGCTCATTCAGGCGCTTTATAAATAGAAAGAAGGAGTTTGTGCTTTGAGTTCCGTCGATTCCCAGCAAAGAATTTTGTCCGGCATGCGTCCGACCGGCAAGCTTCACCTCGGCCACTACCACGGTGTGCTGAAAAACTGGGTTAAGCTCCAGCACGAATACGAGTGCTTCTTCTTCGTTGCCGATTGGCACGCGTTAACCACGCAATACGACGATCCCTCTGGTATCGAGCAAAGTGTCTGGGACATGGTTGTGGATTGGTTGGCTGCAGGTGTAAACCCGGGCTCGTCCACTATGTTTATTCAGTCTCAGGTTCCGGAACACGCTGAGCTGCACTTGCTGCTTTCCATGATTACGCCGCTGGGCTGGCTCGAAAGAATTCCGACCTACAAAGACCAGCAGGAAAAGCTGCGTGAAAAAGACCTCGCGACCTATGGCTTTCTGGGTTATCCATTGCTGCAAACCGCGGATATTCTGATGTACCGCGCCGGTAAAGTGCCGGTTGGGGCTGACCAGGTATCACACGTGGAAATTACCCGTGAGATTGCCCGCCGCTTCAATCACATCTATGGCCGCGAGCCCGGATTTGAAGAGTTGGCCGAAGCAGCCATCGTGAAAATGGGTAAGAAGAACGCCAAGCTGTATCGATCGTTGAAAAAACGTTATCAGGAAGAGGGCAGCACCGAGGCACTGGAAATTGCCCGGGCTCTGCTGAAAGAGCAGCAGAACATTTCGTTGGGCGACCGCGAGCGTTTGTACGGCTACATCGAAGGCGGCGGCAAGGTAATCCTGCCCGAACCTCAACCCTTGTTGACACCGGAATCCAAAATGCCCGGGCTCGACGGGCAAAAGATGTCCAAATCGTACAACAACTACATTGGTCTGCGTGAAGAGCCGGATAGCGTTGCTCAGAAAATTCGCACCATGCAGACCGACCCGCAGCGTGTGCGCCGAACCGATCCGGGTGAGCCCGAGAAGTGTCCGGTCTGGGGAATGCACAAAGTCTATTCCGACGAAGCAACCTGTGCCTGGGTTCAGGAAGGGTGCCGCAGTGCCGGCATCGGGTGTCTGGAATGTAAGGCGCCTTTGATCGACGCCATTGTGGAAGAGCAAAAACCACTGCACGAACGAGCCAAGGAATACGAAAACGATCCGGATTTGGTGTACTCGATCCTGCAGGAAGGTCGGGAGCGCGCGCGAGATGCCGCCAGAGACACCCTTGAAGAAGTTCGGGAAGCCATGGGCCTCAGTTACCGCTGACGCGAACTCGTTGGTTATCGATGGAAACAGGCGACGGTGGTATGACGGAAGAGATCAAGGAGCCAGTTGACGCTTCTGCGCAGGAGATGGAGCAGGTGCCCCTCGCGTTGGTGTCAGGCAAACCTCTGGTCGATGTTCCCAAAGATCTCTACATACCGCCTGATGCCCTTGCTGTTTTTCTGGAAGCTTTTGAGGGGCCTCTGGATTTGCTGCTGTATCTTATCCGACGCCAGAATATGAACATTCTGGACATCGATGTCAGTGAGATAACCCGTCAGTACATGGAGTACATTGGAGCAGTCGAGTCGATGCGCTTCGAACTGGCGGCTGAATACCTGGTCATGGCGGCCACGCTGGCCGAGATCAAATCCCGAATGCTGTTGCCACGTCAGGAAAGTGATGACGACGACGAGCTGGACCCCAGAGCCGAACTGATTCGGCGCCTGCAACAGTATGAGCGCTTTAAAAAGGCCGCCGAAGACATTGAGCAGATGCCGCGGGTAGACCGTGACACGTTTACCGGATCAGCCGCGTTGCCGAAATTGCCGTCGAGCCAGCCGCATCCGGATGTGGATATGCGAGAGTTGATTCTTGCGCTTCAGGGTGTACTGAAACGGGCGGATTTGTTTACCAGTCACCACGTTGAGAAAGAGCGCCTGTCCACACGAGAACGAATGTCTCACATTCTGTCGATGTTGCAGGGGGATCGGTTTGTTACTTTTGAAAGCCTGTTTTCAGTTGAAGAAGGACGGCTCGGTGTGGTGGTCAGTTTTCTGGCAACCCTTGAGTTGGTGAAAGAGCAGCTGATCGAGCTGGTGCAGGCCGAGGTGCTCGGCCCAATTCATGTCAGGGCTCGAGCCGTTAGCTGAAGGATAGTCATCGATCATGAACGCAGACGAACTTGTCAGAATCCAGGCGATTGCGGAGGCGGCCTTGTTAGCTGCCGGTAAGCCTCTGTCGATTGAGCAACTTCGAGAATTGTTTCTGGAAAGCGAACGGCCAACGCGACAGGTTATGGGGCAGGCCATGGAATTGCTGGAAAGGGCATGCGAGGGTCGTGGCTTTGAGTTAAAGCAGGTTGCCAGCGGTTATCGGCTTCAGGTGAGGGAAGAGTTTGCGCCATGGGTGGGCCGGCTGTTTGAAGAGAAGCCACAGCGGTACTCCCGGGCACTGCTGGAAACGCTGGCGCTGATTGCTTACCGGCAACCCATCACGCGCGGCGAGATCGAAGAAATCCGCGGTGTTACGGTAAGCAGCAATATCATTCGGACCCTGCTTGAGCGAGAGTGGGTTCGTGTTGTGGGGCATCGTGATGTGCCGGGCAGGCCGGCGATGTATGCCACGACGAAACAATTTTTGGATTACTTCAACCTGGCCGGTCTCGACGAGTTGCCCGCTTTATCAGAAGTGCGGGATTTGGAAGAGATCGGTCGGGAGATTGAAAAGAATATGCAGGGCGAGACTGAAGCGGCAGGCCCCTCATCAGACAGCGAGGCAGCCGAAGTTCAGGAACCTGTCGAATCGCCCTCAGAGCAGACAATTCACTGACGCCTCGAAGGCATCAGATACTCAGGAAGGAAAGAATACATGGCGGCATCTAGCCCCGGAAAACCACGTGCAGGCAAAAAGGTCGCACAAGGTGATAAATCACTCACTGAAGGCCCTGAGCGCATTCAGAAGCTTTTGGCCCGCGCTGGTGTAGGTTCACGCCGGGAGATAGAAGGCTGGATGGACGCCGGTCGTTTGTTGGTTAACGGTCAGCCATCCGTGCCTGGCCAGAAGGCAACGATCGAAGATACCTTTGAGCTCGATGGCAAAAAGCTGGACGTTTCATCGGCCGGCCAGGTTGTTCGCCGGGTTCTTATTTATAACAAGCCGGAAGGAGAAGTCACTACCCGTAAAGATCCGGAAGGCCGGCCAACGGTGTTTGACCGTTTGCCACGTCTGAAAGATCAGCGTTGGATCTCAATCGGACGTCTTGACTTAAATACGACCGGCCTGGTGCTGTTCACGACCGATGGCGAGTTGGCAAACCGCCTGATGCATCCGTCTCGTCAGATTGACCGGGAATACGCGGTTCGGGTTTTTGGTGAAGTAGACGAAGCCATGATCCAGCGTTTATTGGATGGTGTATTGCTGGAAGATGGCATGGCCCAATTCTCCGACATTTCGGAAGCGGGCGGCAGCGGCATGAACAAATGGTTTCATGTCACCCTGCTGGAAGGTCGGAATCGGGAAGTGCGTCGCCTTTGGGAATCTCAAGGTGTGCGAGTGAGCAGGCTCAAGCGTGTTCGCTATGGCCCCATCTTCTTGCCGAGTCGCTTGTCTCTGGGTAAGTGGGAAGAGTTGGATCAGAAAGCCGTCGATTTGCTAAGCCGTACCGTGGAATTGCAATCGGTTCCGGTGCCTCAGAAAACGCCGGGCGAGCAGGCTGAGCATGATCGAAAAATGCGCAAGAGCCCCGGTCGATCAGTGCAAAAATCCAAGCGCGGTAGTTGGCAGGTGAGTGATGCAGGGCAGCCAAAAGCCAAGCGGGACGCCAAAAAGAGAACGGCTGGCGGTTCTCGGCCGGCCCGGAACAATCGAGGTTCCTGACCCCGCGCCTGCTAAGGAATAGAGGCGAAGATGCGGCTGCAGTTGCGGCCGCAGGCTTTGGCTTGATACAACGCCTCATCGGCCCTTGCCAACCATTGCTCGGTCGGCTCATTTGTCAGGTGGGTCGCAATGCCACAGCTACCCGTTACCGTAATCGGTGTTTCACCTCCGTCAACACGAATGCTTTCCAGCGCCACGCGAATGCGCTCCGCCACAGTTTTCGCTTCCTGAATGTCGGTGTGAGGCAGTAACACAGCAAATTCTTCCCCGCCAAAGCGGTACACCGAATCCGAGTTACGTATCGCCCGTTCGATTTTTTCAGCCGCTTTCGACAGTATATGGTCACCCACTACGTGGCCGTGCGTGTCGTTGATGCGTTTGAAGTGGTCCAGATCGCACAAGATTAAGCTGCAGGAAGCATCAAGGCGGTCTGAAAGCGAGCTTGCCCGTGTAAGTTCTTCTTGCAGAGCCCGTTTATTGCCGATACCGGTTAGCGAATCGGTCAGCGCAGCTTGTTCGATGGCAATGAATTGGCAAGCGTTGCGAAGGGGGCAGACAACGGCCGACAGCATCATCTCAAAACCTGCCAGTTCATCGTCGCTGAACCTCTGGCGCCGGTGGAAGGTAATTAAGCCGTAGTGGCTCCCTTCCAGGGACAGGCGGTATTCGCAGCGGTGTGGGCCGCCAACGCCGGTAGAGAAAACAAATTCCCGACGCGCAATCCGGTGGCGATATTGCATAGAGTCGAAGGGAATGATGGCGGAGATTTCCTCCGCGATCATCTCCAGTTGGTTTTCCAGCGATAAGGTCGTGGAAAGTCGCTTGGTCAATCGGGCCAGAGGGTCTGGCTCCTGGCTCCATGTCTGAAAAGCCTGCCTGAGTGCGGCCAGCTTGGCCGGTTTAGATGTGGACGACTGGATTGAGGTCAGATTTTTCACGGCAATTTGCTCGTTCCAATAGTAGAGATGGTTGAGCTCATGCACCATTAGTGCCAAGCCTGATTTATGTAACCAAACCAGATATATACGAACAATATTTGCCGTTTTGACGGCTTAGGGTTTTATTTGTGTCAATGTTTTGGCAAGTGTTTGCCGGTTGATATTTGCCTGAAATCAAAATGTCCTACAAGGGGGTGGGTGCTTTGACCGCCTGTGATAAACTCCCGCGCTTGAGCGTAAATGTCATAGGTGAGCGGTTTTAGCATGAGATTTGAGGCCCCAGAGAGTCTGTCTGAACAGATAGCCCAGCACATTGGTCAGCGCATTGTCGTCCGCAGTCTGAAGCCCGGCGAGCGTATTCAAGAGCTGAAAGTAGCTGGTGAGCTGAATGTCAGCCGTGGTTCAGTACGTGAGGCTTTGCTGATACTCGAGCGTCGTCATTTGGTGGAGATATACCCGCGCCGAGGGGCGGTGGTTTCAGAAATGACCCTCGCCTCGGTGCATGCTCTGTATGATATCTATATCGACCTGTTGTGTATGCTGGGGCGCAAGGTGCTGGAATGTTGGTCCGGCCACGAAATCAGCGCATTGGTGGAGCAGGTGCGAAAGCACGCTTCGTTATTGTCCGGATTGAAAGGGGCTGGCAGTAACCCGGAACAGGTTATTGATGCCGGCTTTGACCTGGTGCGGAATGCCTGTCAGATGGTTGAAAACCCATTTTTGCAGGAAACCCTCGAAAATTTTCGTCCGGCCATCAGCCGAACCTATTACATGGTGCTTGAAAACCGGCCAAGCGAGGCGGCAGAAACTGGCGAGTTGTTTCTCAAACTGGCCGACACAGCGGCAGGCAACGATGCAGCCAGGCTTCAGCAGGTCATTCAGGAATACGGTGAGCACCAGCGTAAACAGATAATGCATATTCTCAAGGAGGAGAGCGCCTGATATGAGGCTTAAGTCCATTAAACTGGCCGGCTTCAAATCGTTTGTCGATCCCACAACCGTTCCTTTCCCGACTAATCTCACTGCGGTGGTCGGTCCGAATGGCTGTGGCAAGTCGAACATCATTGACGCCGTGCGCTGGGTAATGGGCGAGAGTTCCGCAAAATACCTGCGGGGCGAATCCATGTCAGACGTGATCTTTAATGGTTCGACCGCCCGTAAACCGGTAGGCCAGGCCTCCATTGAATTAGTCTTCGACAACGATTCCGGCAAAGCCCCTGGCGAGTTTGTTAAGTTTAATGAGATTTCGGTCAAACGCCGGGTTTCGCGCGAAGGGCAGTCCGAGTACTTCCTCAACGGGTCGAAATGCCGGCGACGTGATATCACCGATCTGTTCCTGGGTACGGGCCTTGGGCCACGAAGCTACGCGATCATTGAGCAAGGGATGATTTCCCGCCTGATCGAAGCCAAGCCCGAGGAATTGCGGGTTTACATTGAAGAAGCCGCGGGTATCTCCAAGTACAAGGAACGCCGCCGAGAAACCGAGAACCGAATCAAGCGAACCCAGGAAAACCTCGAACGGTTGACCGATTTGCGGGAAGAACTCGGCCGGCAGTTACAGCATCTCGAGCGTCAGGCCGCCGCGGCTGAAAAATACAAAGCCTACAAACAGGAAGAGCGGCAGAAAAAAGCCGAGTTGACCGTTCTTCGTTGGAAGGCCCTCGATCAGGACCTGCAAGCCTGGCGAGAGAAGATTCGCGATACTGAACTTGAACTGGAAAAGCTGCTTACGGAGCGGGTTAATCTGGAAACCTCTCTGGAATCCTTGCGAGAGGCGCATCATGAGCGCACCGAACACTTTAACCGTGCGCAGGCCAAATATTACGAGGCGGGTGCCGATATTGCCCGCATTGAACAAAGCCTTGAACACCATCGTGACCGCAGCCGACAGGCAGCCCTAGAACTTGATCAGGCGGTTTCCAATCAGCGCGAGATACAGCGAGAACTCGAACAGGACGAAGCCAAGCTGGCGA
Organism: Marinobacter litoralis; assembly: GCF_016427555.1. Lineage (GTDB taxonomy): Bacteria > Pseudomonadota > Gammaproteobacteria > Pseudomonadales > Oleiphilaceae > Marinobacter > Marinobacter litoralis_A. Next base: position 165,235 of record NZ_JAELVS010000003.1, on the reverse strand, counting down.
CCATTCTTGATGAGCTCAGCATGATAGAGCCCGAACAGGAAGAGTTGGCGATGCGGTCAGAAGAGTCCAGTGAGAAGCTGCAGCTAGCCGAAGAGGCGATGGCCGACTGGCAGCATCGCTGGGATGAGTTCAGTACACGATCCTCCGATGCGCGCCGCCAGGCCGAGCTGGCTCAATCCCGAATACGGTCACTGGAAGAAGCCATTGCGCAATTGCAGACCCGACATCACCGGTTGAAAGACGAGCAAGCATTGCTTGAGGGTCAGCTGGACCGGTCCGAACTTGAAGAGTTACTTGAACAGCAAGAAACCTTGGAGCTTCGGCGGGAAGAAGCGTCTGAGCAAATCGAAACGCTGCAAGACGATGTGTATCAGGCCCGCCAGCAGCTGAAAGAGGCAGAAGCCGAGGTGCTGAATCACCGCCAACAGGTTCAAAGTCTTCGTGCGTCGTTGGAATCTCAGCAAGCACTGTTACATGAGCAGTTGGGCGGGCAGGATGACGCTCTGCAAAACTGGCTCGCCGAGAACGGTTTTACCGAGACTCCACGGGTTGCCGCCCAGCTCGATATTGAAAAAGGCTGGGAGTTTGCGGTAGAGCAGGTGATTGGCCGTTTTACTCAAGGATTGGCCTTGCCGGGGCTCGAGGAGCTTGGCGACGTTATAGCCGGCGCCCCTAAAGGGGTTGCGGTCGTTGCTAAGAATGCGGCGGACAGTGCCGATAAAGCAGGGCTCGCGTCTAAGGTCAGCGGGTTGGCCGCCATTAAAGCATTGCTCAGCCATATCGATGTAGCAAACTCCGCGCAAGAGGCATTAGATTGCCGCGCAAGTCTGGATGCAAACCGGAGCGTCATTACGCCTGAGGGGGTATGGGTTGCGCGGGACTGGGTATTAATGCCGGATTCCGATGCAAGCCAGGTTGGGGTTATCGAACGGCAGAAGAAAGTGGATGAACTTCAGATCCAGTTGACCGAAGCCGAGGATAAACTGGAATTGGCAACCGCTCGGCTGGAACAGCTCCAAGAGCAAGGCGAGCGTGCAGAAACGGCTCGCGACGATGCCCAGGGCCGTTTGAGCGAGGTTCAGCGCGAACTGTCGAACCTATCTTCACAGGCAAGTGGACTGAAGGCGAGGGCCGAACAAATTGATGCTCGTATTGCACGCATCCACGATGACATCGAAGACGTGAGTGCCAATCTTGAAGAGCAGCACATTCAGCTGCAGGAAGCGAAAGAAGAATGGGATATGGCGCTGGCTTCGAGCGAAGACAGTGACGAAGAGAAAGAACGTCTGCTCGAACAGCGTGATACGCTCCGCGAAAATCTTGACCGGTTGCGCCAGGATGCACGCCACGATCGCGACCATGCACACCAGCTTCAGCTGCAGTTGCAAACCCTGCACAGCCAGCGGGATGCCCTGAAGCAAACCATTGACCGGATGCAGCTACAGAAAGAACGTCTTGAAGAGCGCCTCGAGGTGCTCCGGGAAACTCGCGAGGGATCGGAAGAACCCATCGAAGACCTCAAGCTGCAATTGGAAGGGTTGCTGGAGCGGCGCCTGGCGGAAGAAGAAAAGCTCAGTGCGGCCAGAGATGCTCTGGAAGATATCGACAAAGAAGTGCGTGACCGGGAGCAGGGGCGTAGCCGCACCGATCACGTTGTTCAGGATGTACGGGCGAGTCTCGAAAAATTGAAAATGGAATCTCAAGCCCTTGAAATCCGATCCGGAAACCACATTGAGCAGCTCGCAGAGCTGGGCGTGAAGCTGCAGGAAGTGCTCGGCCAACTTCCCGAAGACGCCGAAGAAAAGGTTTGGGCAGAAGAACTCACCAAAATTGGGAATCGCATTCAGCGTTTGGGCGCGATTAACCTGGCTGCTATCGAGGAGTACCAGGTTCAGAGTGAGCGTAAGAACTATCTGGACGAGCAGAACGACGACCTGATGGAAGCGTTGGAGACGCTGGATAACGCCATTCGCAAGATAGACCGGGAAACCCGTCAACGATTCCGGGAAACCTTTGATCAGGTTAATGGTGGTTTGCAGGCGCTGTTCCCGAAGGTGTTTGGTGGTGGCAGTGCGTACCTCGAGCTCACCAGCGACGACCTTTTGGAAACCGGCGTGGCCATCATGGCCCGTCCCCCCGGCAAGAAGAACAGTACGATTCACCTGCTCTCGGGTGGCGAGAAAGCGTTGACCGCGATTGCATTGGTATTTTCAATCTTCCAACTGAATCCGGCACCCTTTTGTATGTTGGACGAAGTGGATGCGCCGCTGGACGATGCCAACGTAGGGCGTTACGCAAATCTGGTGAAAGAAATGTCCAAACAGGTACAATTTATTTACATTACCCATAACAAGATTGCCATGGAAATGGCAGATCAGCTGATGGGGGTTACCATGCATGAACCCGGCTGCTCGCGATTGGTCACGGTGGATGTAGACGAGGCGGCCGCTTTAGCCGAAGCCTAACGCTGGTGGAAAAGCCACCAACCATGACAATACGGCCATCTGGGCCCGGCGCGCGTTGTATTCGCTACGGGCTTTTTTTAGAGTAACAACGTTGCAAACTGCAAACAGGACAGCAGAATTATGTCACTTAGGGAATGGTTAATTGCCATAGGTACCCTGGTTATTATCGGAATCGTCGTTGATGGCATCCGTAGAATGCACCGAGCCCGTAAAGAATCCATCGCTATATCGTCGGGCATGGGTGTAGACGAGCTGGATGATTCACCTCTGGATCCGGACTTTAATCCCGAACTACCCAACGGCGGGGCGCGAATTGTTTCCAGAGGAACGCTCGAAGAGAATGGTTATGTGAAATCCGATCATTCTGAGACTTTGAACAGCCTGGACGACGATGGCGATTTTGCCCCCGAATCCGGATGGGGGGCCGAGCGAGACGATGGCTTTACCCCGGACCAACCGCAGCAGAATTCTCGTAGGGCGGAATCAGCGCCTGTTGCGGCTCCTGACGAGCCTACGATCCAGCCGGCGGAGGATTCTGCCCGAGAGGGAGATCATGTCGCGCAGCAGCGTGAAGGTGTGGTTTCAGACGTTCAGGAAGATACCGCCAATCGACAAGTCGCTCAGCGCGATGCCAACCGGCCATTGGCCGGCGCCAACCGACCGGAAGCGAAAGAAGTATTGGTCATTAATGTGCTGTCGCCGCAAGACAAACCCTTCGAAGGGACGGTTTTGAAAAAACTCTTCGAAGCCTGTGGTCTGGAATTCGGGGATTTGGATATCTATCACCGCCATGAAGGCAGCGACACGACGACCCCCGTTCAGTTCAGCGTTGCCAGTGCGGTTGAGCCGGGCACCTTCCGGCCGGAAGACATGCCCACGCTGAGCACGCCAGGCCTTAGTTTCTTTATGAGTTTGCCGGGCCCGACCAACGCGCTGCAAGCGTTTGAGTTCATGCTTGAAACCGCCCAGTGTGTGGTTCGTAATATGGGTGGAGAACTGAAAGACGAGCGCCGGAGTGTGATGACCCCGCAAACCATTGAGCATTGTCGCCAGCGCATCCGTGAATTTGAACGTAAACAGCGTTTCCACCGGGTGTAACGCTTAACCAGGACACCCACCTGATGACACAGATCCCCGCAGAAGTGCAGCAGCGCGTAGAAGAGCTACGCGCTGCACTCCACGATCATAACTACCAGTATTACGTACTGGATGACCCCAGAATTCCCGACGCAGAATACGACCGTTTGTTCCGGGAGCTGCAGGCGTTAGAAGCCGAGCATCCGCAGATTGCCTCGGACGATTCTCCCACCCGCAGGGTCGGTAGTGCCGTAGATACCAGCTTTGCCGAGGTGACCCACCGTGTTCCGATGCTCTCGCTGGATAATGCGTTCAGCGAAGAAGAACTGCAGGAGTTCGACCGACGGGTGCGTGACAGGCTTGGAGCGGATGAGCCGATCGAGTACGTATGTGAACCGAAACTTGACGGGCTGGCGGTAAGCCTGCATTACGAAAACGGCTTGCTTACCCGGGCGGCAACGCGGGGTGACGGAACAACCGGTGAGGACATAACCGCCAACATTCGAACCATTCCATCGGTTCCTCTGAAATTACGTGGGAGCGATTACCCGGATCTCGTCGAGGTTAGGGGAGAGGTTTATATGCCTAAAGCGGGTTTCGAGAAGCTCAATAAAGGGCTGGCGGACCAAGGCGAGAAAACCTTCGTAAACCCCCGTAATGCGGCTGCCGGTAGCTTGCGGCAAAAGAAATCGACCGTCACCGCGAAGCGGCCCTTAGAAATGTGCGCCTATAGTATGGCGGTCCTGGATGAAGATCAGTTGCCGGCCACGCACTGGGATAGCTTGCAGCGGGTGAAAGATTGGGGCTTTCGAATCAACCCAGAGATGCGTTTGGCGACCGGGGCAAAAGCCTGCCTGGATGCCTATAACGACTTGATGGATAAGCGCGCCAGCTTACCCTATGAGATCGATGGCATTGTGTTCAAAGTGAACCGGCTGGATCTGCAAACGCAGCTCGGCTTTGTGTCGCGGGCACCCAGATGGGCCATTGCCCAGAAATTCCCGGCTCAGGAAGAGCTGACTACCATTGAAGGCGTTGAATTTCAGGTGGGTCGAACCGGTGCCGTGACCCCGGTTGCGCGTTTGAAGCCCGTGTTTGTAGGCGGCGTGACCGTCTCGAACGCCACTCTGCACAATATGGATGAAGTTCGGCGCCTGGATGTGCACATCGGTGACACGGTGTTTATTCGCCGGGCTGGTGATGTCATCCCGCAAGTCGTGAAAGTGGTGCCCGAGAAACGCCCCCAGAACGCTCAAGGGGTGGTGATGCCCACCCAATGTCCGGTGTGTGAGTCCGACATTGTTCAAATCGAAGGAGAAGCGGTGGCGCGCTGTTCCGGGGGGCTTTATTGTCCCGCGCAGCGCAAAGAAGCCATCCGCCACTATGCGTCTCGTAAAGCGCTCGACATTGAAGGTTTGGGCGATCGGCTGATTGAAGTGCTGGTCGATGAAGGTATGGTCGCCACCGTTGCTGACCTTTATCGTTTAACCAAATTCCAGATATCCAGCTTAGAGCGCATGGGCGACAAATCGGCCAGCAACCTTGTTGCCGCGATTGACCGTTCCCGTAATCCTGTATTGTGGAAGTTCTTGTATGCGCTAGGTATTCGGGAAGTGGGTGAGGCTACGGCGAAATCGTTAGCGGCTTATTTTGGTACCCTGGAAGCCATTGCCGCTGCCACGGAAGAAGCACTTCAGCAGGTGCCAGATGTGGGCCCGATCGTTGCCGGCCATATTCGCAGCTTCTTTGATCAGCCCCACAACCAGGAAACTCTTGCTGCTCTGCGAGAGGCCGGCGTTGTTTGGCAAGAAGAGCGAGTGGCGCCTGCTGAGGCGCAGCCGTTGGCAGGCGAAACCTGGGTTCTGACCGGCACTTTGTCGAAAATGACACGAGATCAGGCCAAAGCCAGGCTGGAAGGGCTAGGGGCCAAAGTGGCCGGCAGTGTCTCGAAGAAGACCGCCTGCGTGGTCGCGGGTGAAGCGGCGGGTTCAAAGCTCGCCAAGGCAGAACAGCTTGGTGTAGCCGTGCTGGATGAAGAAGCACTACTGGCCTTCTTTGACGAACACGGAGTAGAAATCTGACCAGATGCCTGCCGGGTGAATCTGAGAACTCGCGCAGGTCCTGCCTTGGACAAATTGGCTACCATGACGTTGATCTGTAACGGTGTGTAAATAGGCCGCGTGAAAGCGAGCCGGATCACCGACCTAACAACAACGTCAAGAAACGGATTTTTGCATGCGTGCCGATTTGTCTTCCCGTACCTGCCCGGCCAGCCGCTTGGCCGGTCTTGCACTTATCGTTCTGGTTTTTGCAGGCTGCAAAACCGAAAAAGATCCTGACCAACCTACGTTACTGGGTGCCCCTGCGCCGACTGCTTATCTTGGCGTTGAGTATTACTACAACTGGGGCGCATACGGCGGTGAGGATATTCTCGACTACTCGCTGGTAAACGCACCTGCCTGGCTCGCGCTGGAGGATACCTCAAACAAGGCTCGCCAAGGCATCATTATGCGGGGGGTACCCGGCCTCTCAGGGGGTAATCGCGGCGAAGCGGATCTTGGCAAAACCACGAACATCGAAATTGTTTCTACCGACGGCAAAATGGCGGGCTTTCAGGCGTTCGATATTGAAGTAAAGCCCAATGTGATGTCGATCGAAGTCGGGGAGCTCAAAGAGGGAGAGGCGACCGGGGCGGAACCGAGCCCGAACGCGGAAAGCTGTTCGGTGCCGGCTCTCGAGGCCACTGGAGAGCACTCGTTTGAGCTGAATACCTACGAGGATGACGGAAGTTTCAAGCAAACCGAACCTGTCACCAGCACTACCCATCGCACTTACGCCAAAGTCATTCTGGACAAACCTTCGGTCACACGCATCCGCGTTGCCTTTCAGCTGGATAGCGATTTCGATCCTGACAATTGCGACTCAGGCGAAAGCGCGCCGCATCAGAAATGCGAATACAGCACCTCTAATACCGGGCGGGCTATCGTTGGTCAGGATATTGTTGTTCGCGGTTCTCAGTCGGATGAAGCGGTTGATCAGAATGGAAAATCTCTTTCCTATATCACCTATGAAAAAAATGCTGCGGGTATTTATGATCGTGGCGTGCTGACGTTGGAACCTGGCATCACCGAATGTTACATCCCCATGGAAGTGATCGATGATCGCATTCCGGAACTCAGCGAACTGGCGTTTATTCGTTTGACCGAAGTGCGCGACGGCATTGCCTCGCTTGGGGTGAAAAACACAGGCACCCGGGCGGGTATTACCATACTGGATAATGAGCCTTTGGTTACGGTTCAAACGCTGAAGGGCGGGGCAAAAGACGCCATCAATGCGAATGAAAATGAGGAACCCACAACCTACAAGGCGGTTTTGGAAGGAGAGCGTGACGGCCCCGTAAAAGTACGGTTTTCGGAGCAGGGTAAAGGTTCCGGTGCCAGGAAAGGTACTCATTACGAGATTGTTGATGGCAACGGCTCGGCTATATCGGAGTTATTGTTTCCCCTAGGGCAGGACGCCATTGAGTTTGGTCTTCGCGGTAAAGCCTACAACTTGAGCGCTGACGACGGCTTCGACGATTTGTTTCTGAATCTTGCCGTAGACGATGCCTATCAAGCGGGTCGCCAAGGTTACGCGAGGGGGGCGAGTGACAGCTTGCTAAGGGTCAATCTCAACCGCTTGGTCTCCCCGAAAACCTTTACTGATTTTACGCCGACAGACATAGAGCTGGGGCATGGCAGCCGTTTGTTTGTGGCGGGATACACCAATTCGGATTCGGAAGTTCGCATTTACGATCAGGCCGGTAATTTGTTGGAGACAGTGACGGTCGCCTCCGGCGTGACCAGTACCGAACTATACATCAGCGTGGCGGCTCGAGTTGACACTACAGCCACCCCGAGGGTGACCTACCAGGAATTGGCGGTAGGCTACTCTGCGCCCGGTAACACGGGGGATCAGAATGTGTTTTCCCGTTTGTTCCGGTTTGATGGTTCCGCCTATCTTCCTGTCTGGAATACTGCTTACGAAGTTGGTTCGAACGCTGATGATCTAGTGCGGTGGGTGGGTTTAAGAGTCGATCAAGGCAAGCCCGTTGTGGCCCTTGCAGGTGATACCGACGGGAGTTGGGGCGCCCAGGCTAATGCAGGCCGTACAGATGTGTTTTTGGCGGAAATTGCTGATAACGGCGGTGCGCCTGAGGAGAAGGGAGTCCGGTTGTTTGGTTCAGGTGCTGATGACCGCCTGGCAGCGGGCGATTTCAATGCGTCGTCCGTCGTGCTGTTTGGGCAAGCGCCGGTCACGCTGGACGGCACCAACGCAATAGGCCCTTTCTTTGCCAGCGGTAGGGTCAGTGCGGATTTTAACCTGGTTCAGAGTGGTGAAGACGCTACCGAAACGCTGCGACATGGGGTATATGGTTCAGGGCTGGCCTGGTTGGTGGGTGATGCGAGCGGGCTGGCATACGGCATCACGGAAGTGGAAGATGCCGATAACGAACTGACCCGTAGCCGCACACTTAACAGTCAGGCGGGGTTCGTGTGGGGCATAGCGGGAAGTGGCGATCCGAAGCACGCCCTCCAGGTCAACGATTTTGCTGATGCATCGAACGAAACACTTACCCAAAGCATACTGTTCGATGGCGACATCGTGCTGGCAGGCAATACCGACGGGCAACTGGATGAAACCAGCCCCATGGCCACGAGTAACGACGGTATCCTGGCCAGAAGAAGCGCACAGAGTGAGTTGCATCATCGGAACTGGAACACGCAGATTCCCAGCGATTTATCGTTCCTTGATCTCGTGAACTATCGTAATGACGAAGTGATGGCGCTGGTCGATGTGGCTGGGGAACGGCAGCTGATTGTGTTCAGCCCCGAAGGAAAACTGCTGTCGCCGATTGGGCCTTAGTGCCGGGGCGGATTACACCGCCCCTTCTTGTCTGCTTGCGTTGGCATAGAGTTTTAAATAATCCGTGCTGGTGACAATGCCGGAAGGCTGGCCGCTGGTTCCATCGACGATCAGCGCGGCATTCAAGCGGTGGGCCAGCATCAGCCGAGCCAATTGGTGTGCGTCGGTTTCGGGAAAAGCGGTCAGGAACGCCGGCAACTCTATGTTTAGCAGGCTCTGGGTCTGTGCTTCCTCCGGGTTTTCGTATATCCAGCTCAGCAGCCACCTGAAGTCGATTAAGCCCGCAATGTTATCCTCGGATATAACCGCCAGATGGTGTACGGCATTGTCTTCCATCACCGCGAGCGCCTGGGCCATCGTGGCGGTTGCCGGTACCGTAAATTGGGCAGGTGACGCGATCTCTGAAACAGGCAGGTAAACCCGCTCTTCCTTTCGTTCACCAGCTGCCACGGTACCATATTGCTGCAGCGCCCTTTGCCGGCCGCTGTTAGCCGCTTGCTGGAACTCGGCATCCGTGGCTTCGTTGTGAGTATTCGAAAGCGCACTTGAAGCTTCCAGTTCTGTGACATCACCCACCGTGCGGTTCCGGAAGATTTCCGGAAGACGAGTGCCGATGGGGCGGCCGGGTTCACTAACATGAATAGACATAACAACACCTTGCGTGGCTGATCGGCCAAATCCCTATGAACGTCATTAACCGTTTATCGGCTGCAGAGCTGAAAACTTCAGTTATTTGCTTTATTGCCCGGCCTCCCGCTTCGGGTACAGGCGATGTGTCTCTACACGGCGGGTAAGATGACTGGGCAAGCACAGGGGTTGTTCGCAGATAAGGTCTCCCAGATATTCTGCCAGCAACGGCCCCCAAACCAGTCCCTTACTGCCGAGCCCCGTAAAAAGGTATGCGCCCTCTACTTTGTCGCCGGATTCTGTGCGCAGTTCCCCGGCGACCGGTTGATAATCATGGGTGGTGCATCGAAAGGCAACACGGCCATGTAATGCGTCGGCTGAGGGTATCTGGGTTGCTGGCAGCTTGGGCAACATGCGCAGAAGTTCATCCAGATTCTCCTGATGACCTTCGGCGGTTAACTCGGGGTTGTTATTTCTGATGTCGAAGGTTGCGCCGGTGGTCGCTTGGCCATGAGCGACAGGATTCAGATATTTAGAACCGCAGATAACGGTTGCCGGCGGGGTCACGGTGCTCTCGGGTAGATAGGTGACTTGCCCGCGAATAGGCTTCAGCCGGAGCGTTCCCGTAACGGGGGCAATCTCGGCCGTTTGATGGCCGCAAGCGATGACCAATTTAGACACCTGTTGGTTTGTGCCGTGAATATCCTGAATGCACCAGCCATGTTCCAGGCGCCCAATACGATGCACCTCAAAATCAAATAAGGTGGTAATCAGAGGGTGTCGGGACAGGCGGTCACACGCTTTTGCGGGCTCAAGCCAGCCTGACTGCGGAAACCATAGGCCTTCAACCGGGATCTCGATGCCGGCGAGTTCCGAGGCTTGATTCGCCGTTACAGGTGTCAGCAAATCTCCGGGATATTGATTACGCTCGCAAAATTTTCGCTGGCGCTCACTCTCTTTTTCCGTTGTCGCGAGCTGCAACAAACCGGTCGGGTGCCAGAAGTCACCTTGCCATGGGCGGTAGTAACGCTGGCTGAAAGCCAAAGCCGTCGCCGCCAGTTCGGCTTGCGCGTTGTATTCAATGCCAAGCTTGGCATAAAGCGCACCCTGAGCGTTCCCGGATGCCCCGGAGCCCGCTTTGGCGGCTTTGTCGATCAGCAAAACCGGGAGACCCCGCTCGGCCAGATTTCGGGCTAATAGGGTGCCTGCAATTCCCGCTCCAATGATGGCGACGGGGCCATTGGGGTTGTCTACAGGACCCGGGGCATTGGTATCTGTCGCCAGGGTGCCGGAGAGCATTTCTCTTTTACGGCCGAAGCCTGGCAGTTTTCGAACCTCGAACCCCGCCGCTTCAAGAGATCGCCGCACCCGACCGACGGCAGTAAATGTTGCGAACGTGGTGCCCGGCCGGCTATGAGTTCGGACGGATTGCATCACCTCATCAGACCACATCTCCGGATTGTGTTGAGGATCAAAGCCATCAAGGAACCAGGCATCTGCCTGAAACGAGAGTTGACCCAGCCCATTTAGAACTTCACCGAAGAAAAGGGTTAGCCTGACTTTGCCGCCCTCGAAAACCAGCCGATGAACGCCGTTCATAAGAGGTGGGTAGTGGCGGATTAGTTGGTCGGATAGGGCCGAAAGTTCAGGCCAGCGGGCCAGTGCGGCTTGTAGCTGTTCACGGGTGAGCGGGTAGCGCTCGAACGAAACAAAATGCAGAACGGTGTGTTCGAGGCTGGTTGTTTGCTGTTTCCAGTCCGCCCACGCCGTTAAAAAACTGAGGCCAGAACCAAAGCCTGTTTCGCCAATGACAAACTGCCCATGATGCGACAGTTTCCCGAAACGGTCGGGCAGTCTGTTGGGATTAATAAATACATGGCGGGTTTCAGCGAGACCATCGTCGCGATTGAAATAGACATCGCCGAACCGGGCCGACTCCGGAACGCCGTCTTGCCAAATTAAATCCGCCGGCGCTGTGGCCGGCGGTTTTAGGGTACCGGTAAAAGCCATCAGTCTTCTGCGGAAACCCGTGTCACACTTTTAATGGTGATCGGAGACACCGGGACATCTCCCATGCCTTGCTTTCGTCCGGTTTGTACCGAGGCAATCTTGTCCACTACGCCCATGCCTTCGGTCACTTTCCCGAATACAGCGTAGCCAGCACCGCGAACGCCGGCGTTCAAAAAGTCATTGTCCACCACGTTGATGAAAAATTGCGATGTGGCCGAGTCAGGATTGTTGGTTCGCGCCATGGCGATGGTGCCGCGCAGGTTGGGTAGCGTTTGACTACCTTCGTTGACGATCGGAGCTTTCGTAGGCTTTCGGCCCATATCTGCGGTAAACCCGCCACCCTGGATCATGAATCCGGCGATGACTCGGTGAAAAATGGTTTCGTCGTAGAAGCCGTCGTCCACATAGCTTAAGAAGTTCTCGACCGTTTTGGGTGCAACGTCGGGGCGTAAAAGAAGTTCAAACGCGCCTTCGGAAGTGACGAAGCGCACTTTGGGCAAGTCGTTGTTGGCGTCTGCGTGTGCTGCGCCGGAGAAAATCAACGCTGACATAACCAACAATGCGGCATAAATCACAAGGAATTGTTGTTTTACGAAGTTTGTCATTTAAAGGCAGCTCTTTGTTTCAGTGGGTGTCGGGATTGGTGACATAATCATAGTTGCTACAAAGCAGTTAACGATATTAACAGATCCTTACGCCGATAAGAGTAAAAGCAAACAGCAAGTCCGGCTACTCTCGGCTACGCTTGCCATAGCTTAACCAAAAATGACGATGCCGGGCCTGGTTGTACGGTGTTCATGGCGAACACAGGAGAACTCGAGTGAAAGTCCAAAGAGGATTTGAAGAGAAGTCACGGCTAGGTCGGTTGTTGATCAATCGTGGTTATTTGACCGAAGCGGAGCTGGAAGAGGCGTTGACGCAGCAGCGTACCTCTGGTCAGCGCCTCGGTGAGGTTCTGGTGGCTTCGGGGTGTATCAGTGAAAAGGATTTGGTCCGGGTACTGAAGCACCAGTCCCGATACCGGAATACCGCCGCTTTCGTCACGATGGTGGCGTTGCCTTTTCAACCGTTAGTGTCGTTTGCCTCGACTACCGACAAAGAAGATGCTGATGCTGTCGCCAGTGCAGGGCAGTTGTATGAAGGCCATGGTTTTTCCCCTTTGACCGATGACGAAATGTCTTCTGTGTCAGGGCAGCGCAACATCGGGTTACTGGACCGCATCGAGAAAGTTGCTGCTATGCCAGAGAAAGCCGCGGATGCCGATGGCGGTAGTGCAGATGAGATCGGGCTGGACGCGGTTGAAGGGGTGCGGCTGGCGGCCAACGTGTTTGTGCCGGTTCTAAGCTTTCTTGATTCGGACCTTACGATATCAGGCGTGAAATACCGGGAGGGTGAAGAGCGTTATTCAATCCGGGACGACGGCGCGTTATCGCTCGCGTTGCCAGAGCGTATTGAAGAAATTCGAATGGATAATATCCGGGTGGCGGGCGGTAATGGCGCATCGATGGGCAGCGTCAGCATTCAGGATATTCGTTTTCATACCGCGTCGAGCATGACCATTTATACTCGTTAATCCTTTGTCCGGGTGCAAAACAAGAAGGCCCGGCTAGTTGCCGGGCCTTCTTGTTGAAACGCTAACGTTAAGCGCTGGCAAATACAGTTCCGCTCGACACGTTGGTTTGTTGCCCTTGAGCGCCATAGAGCTTTTGTTGTCCGGAAGCGCCCCTGAAAATATCGGTTACGCGGGCGAGACGTTTTTGCAGATGGCCAACCACGCGTCCGTTATTCTGATTAAGCGACTGACATTCCCGAAGCTTTTGGTCAGCGGCTTTCCAGAGCTGATACAGGTCCTCCATCCCGCCTGCGCGAATAAAGCGTGAAGCCTCGCCGGAATCCGGGCGGTAACCTATATTCACAAGGTGGTGGATCTTCTGGCGAGCTCGATCACGGATTGCGCCAAGAATCTGGTTCTTTTCTTCCGTGAGCTCGTGCAGGGGATTGATATCCGCAGAGGCCAGCGCCTCTTTCTCCCTAAGGAGAAGATCCGCCAGAACGTTCAGCTGGCGGATGTCTTCTTGTAGAAGAGTCTTCAATTCATCGATAGCGGCCATACTCTACTCACCCGAAAATGCTTTCATCCATCTCAAGCATTTTCTGGGCCAGTTTTTCTGCGTCAATCTTGTAGGTGCCGTTATCCAGCGCGGAGCGAATTTCCGCAATGCGATCGTCGTCCATTTCCGGGTAATCGCCAAGTTCTTCCTCAAGCTGCTTCAGGTTTTTTGCCTGGCTGCTGAGGCTGACGTTTTCGCCGCGGGCTGCCGGGCCTTGTGCCTTGGCTTGATCGGCGGGTGCTGTCGTGGCGCTGCCTGACGCCTTGTCGGCCTGGGTTCTGGTGGTGTTGACCTGGCCTGGGCCAATTCCATTTAAGTCAACTGACATAATATTACCTGCTTGCCTGGGGCCACATCTTTCAGTGGCGGATTCGGGTTTATATCTCGTTAACGGCAAGTTGTTGCCGGACTTTAGTCAATATAGGAAAAAAATTTCCGCCCGGCTTCTTACGGCTTACTGCATTGGAATTTCGACACGTCCCGGTGCGACAACCGTGGCTTTGACGGTTCGAGCGGAGCGTAGATTTTCTACCACTACTTGCTCGCCGATGCTGGCGTTGCCCAAGGCTTTGCCTCGGGAGCTCACTGAAAAAGAACCGGTACGGGCCAGAATAATAACATGGTCTCCGCGCTCGATGGCATCGGGCGCTTCCAGTAAGTCCGGTGTTAACACTGTGCCGGTTTTTACAGGACGGCGGACCAGCATGCCCTGAATGGATTGGATATCGGTGAGTGTGCCACGGCGACTGGCGTTCAGTTGCACTTCACTTGTGGTCAGGGCAGAGCTGGATAGGCGCTCCCCGCGGGTCAGAGGGCGAGCGGCAACGATCGCCGGGCCGTACACCTCCACAGAGGCTGATACGTACATTCGCCAAGGGCGTTTTCCCGCGCAGCTGATGAGAATCGACGGGCTGGGGGTGCGCAACGGATTACTGGCAAATTCCAGCTCAGGTTCACCTTCGCAGAGCGCAAGTTTCAAACGTCGGTCCACATTGCCGGTTTGATACGCAACGCGGCGGCCGAGGCCCTGCTGTTCCTCGGCCCAAACTTGCAAGAACCGCTCGGCCATCTGCCGGATGTCGCTGGCGGTTGTGCTCTGTTCGCCGAGAACGGGTACGCTGAAAACCAGTGTCAGCGTCAATAAAATGAGGGTACGCATATTGGGTGCTTTGTCCTATGCTGTCGGTAAGCCTGTCGCCCTTTAAAAAAAGTTAAGAATCTGGGCTTGTGGCCGTTACACTAAGCTGAAATCCGAGTCTTTGAGCTACGAAGCAAAATCAGTGCCGGTTAGGGCAATCAGGAGCAGAACGACATGACAGGGGTACTTCAAAGCGTTAATCAGCGCACGCAGCTGGTCGGCCAGAATCGGCTGGAGCTGTTGCTGTTTCGGCTCCGTGGACGGCAGGTGTATGGCATTAACGTGTTTAAAGTGAAAGAAGTGTTGCAGTGCCCGAAACTGTCTTCAATTCCTAACAGTCGCGCAGTTGTCCGTGGGGTTTCTCACATACGCGGAGAAACTATTCCGATTGTTGATATGGGCATGGCGATTGGATTGCCCGGAATTCCCCAAGAACAACTCGCGACAAGCTTCGTTATCATTACGGAATACAATCGGAAGACACAGGGTTTTCTGGTGTCTGGCGTTGACCGTATTTTGAACATGAACTGGGAAGAGATCTTGCCGCCGCCAAAAGGTGCGGGTAAAGATGTTTACCTGACTGCGGTGACAAAAGTTGATGAAAAGCTTGTAGAAATCATTGATGTAGAGAAGATTCTTTCAGAAGTTGCTCCGCTTCGTGAAGACGTCAATGATGAGCTTGTGACGCGCAGTGCTGCTGGCGCAAAACGTTATCTGCCGATTCTTGTGGTGGACGATTCGGCCGTCGCCAGGCGCCAGATCAGCAGGTGCCTGACGGCGATCGGAATGGAGGTGGTCACCTACAACGATGGCAGGCAAGCGCTGGATTATCTGAAAAGTCTGGTCCGCGATGGTTCATCCATCAAAGACCACCTTTCATTAATTATCTCTGATGTGGAAATGCCCGAGATGGACGGCTATACGCTAGTCACTCGCGTTAAAGAAGACCCCGCGCTGAAAGATGCATTCATCATGTTGCATACGTCGCTTAGCGGCGTTTTCAATCTTGCCATGGTCAAGAAAGTCGGTGCGGACGATTTTATGGCGAAATTCAGCCCGGATGAGTTGGCTGAGCGCGTGATGGAATTAATCGATCAGAGTTAAGGTCTCGGTTAACCGTTTTACCCATGATAGAGATGCAATGAACGCGGAAATTACGCCTCGGGAATACGAAGAGTTCAAAACGTTCTTGCAAGATGCTTGCGGCATTTTGCTCGGCGATAACAAGCAGTATCTTGTGAAAAGCCGGTTGCGCAGAATTCTTGAAGATAATGGACTGAGTTCGCTTGGTGAGCTATTGGAGCGACTCAAGCGTTCCGGGCGCATGGGGCTGCGCGAAGTGGTGATCGATGCGATGACCACCAACGAGACGCTTTGGTTTCGGGACAATCATCCATTCCGCATTCTTCAGGATAAGTTGCTCCCGGAGTTCGCGGAGCGTAAATCGTTACAGCCGCTGAGAATTTGGTCTGCTGCCTGTTCAACGGGGCAGGAGCCTTATTCCGTTTCCATGGTTCTGGATGAGTATCGACAGGCCCGGCCGGGTAAGCTCAGGGATGTGCGCATCACGGCGACCGATATATCGAAAAGTGTTCTGGAAGTGGCGCGCAAAGGCGAGTATGAAATGATCGCGATTGGGCGCGGCTTGTCCCCTGAGCGCCAGAAACGCTACTTCAAGCCGTCTGTAAACGGTGGCTGGCAGATTAACGATCAGATCCGGGCCATGGTGGAA
Source organism: Marinobacter litoralis (assembly GCF_016427555.1). Taxonomy (GTDB): domain Bacteria; phylum Pseudomonadota; class Gammaproteobacteria; order Pseudomonadales; family Oleiphilaceae; genus Marinobacter; species Marinobacter litoralis_A. Next base: position 149,170 of record NZ_JAELVS010000003.1, on the reverse strand, counting down.
TTCAAAGAGCTCAACCTGCTTGAGCGCTATATGTTCGGAAAATTCGACATCATTCTGTGCCGAAACGTACTTATCTACTTCTCCGCGGAATCCAAAAAAGACATCCTTACGCGCCTGCACGGGGCGCTGAATCCGGGTGGGTACCTGATTCTCGGCGCTTCCGAATCGCTGAACGGCCTGCCGGATCTGTACGAAATGGTGCAGTGCCAGCCCGGTATTATCTACCGAAAAAAATGAATCCGGCGTAACCGAGAAACCTGCCGCCGGGCTAGTCCAGTGGCAGGTGGCCCGTCTTAACCCAAATCACGGTTTCCTGCTCCACAAAGGGATGGTGTTGGCTCATATGCGGTGAGCGTATCCAGGTGCCTTTCGGATAACGGCCTTGCTCGTCGCAGAATTCCCCGGACAGCACCAGAATTTCCTCGCCACCAAAATGCCGATGGGGCTGGAACACTTCATTGGCCGGCCACTTCACCAGCGCAACGTGTTCGTGTTCGAAGTCGTGCAGCGGCATAACCTGCAAGCCGCCTGTACCGGGTAGCCATTCGGCGGCTGTGGTATCAATGCTGACGGTTGCACGGTCACGCGGATCAAATTGGTGTAGTTTGACCAGCAAGGTGCAACCTTCGTCACTGAACGGCGCGTGGCCACTTCCGGGCGGGTTACGAAGGTAGGTGCCTGCAGGGTAGTGGCCGGTTTCGTCCGAGAAAACGCCCTCAAGCACCAGGATCTCTTCGCCCAAAGGGTGTTCATGACGGCTGAACGAAGCTCCGGGCTTATACCGAACAATGCTGGTGGCGTGGCCGCGCTCTGCTTCTTCGCGGGCCAGAGGTTTGCGCTCTACACCAGCGGCAGGGCTGGGTGCCCACTCAAGATCGCGAGTCCGGATGACCACGCGTTGGGTAAAGTCCATGTTCAGCATGAGGGTGCTCGTTACTCCTTACTTGATCAGTTCTTGTATGTCGCGGAAGTGCGGGTGCTGGCAATGGCCCAGCCATTCAAACGCCACCATTTCGGTAGTGACGATCCTGGCTCCGCTTTGATGCAGGCGGTCCAGGGCGACATCCCGGTCGAGCTCATTGCGCGAACCGGTGGCATCGGCAACGACCCAAACCTTGTATCCGGAGTCCAGCAGGCTCAACGCCGTTTGAAGCATGCAAACGTGAGTTTCACAGCCTCCGATGATGATGTGCTGGCGTCCTTCTGGTAATTCGTCGATGAGGCCGTCAGGGCAGGCGTCAAAGTGAGTTTTGCCAACAGTGGTGTTGCACAGCTCCCGGATGGACTCAACGTTCGAGCCCAGCTTATCAGGCAGCTGCTCGGTGCCGATAATGGGGACCTCAAGCAGACCTGCAATGATTGCGAGTGTGGTACAGCGATCAATGACTTCCGCGCCCTGACTGATCGCCGGCATTAGCTTTTCCTGTACGTCGATGAGTAGCAAGGTGGATTGCTCGGCTTTCATCAGCATGGTGTGTCTCCAGATTAAGTGGGCGTTAATCCGTTAAGCATAGCGAAAATGCCGCCCCAATAGGGCCAATCGAACGTGCTGAAAGAAAATTTCAGAGAATTTCACAGATACGGTTGCCAAACGCCGCCAAAACAATTAAAGTTTGCGCCCTCAAATGAGCGGCGAGTTCGCTGATTTGAAACAGTTTATTGGAGAGGTGGCCGAGTGGCTGAAGGCGCACGCCTGGAAAGTGTGTATACGTTAATAGCGTATCGAGGGTTCGAATCCCTCCCTCTCCGCCAAATAAAAACCCCAGCAGAGATGCTGGGGTTTTTTGTTTGTCAGCAGAAAAAAGGTTTACTCAACCCAGTCCCGTTGTCTGCAACACGAACACACCCACGGTCACAGTGACGCTTGCCGTAAGCGTGGTTAGCGCGATGATATTGGCGGCCATGCGATCGTTGCCGCCCAACGCTTTCACCATGACGAAACTGGCCGCTGCCGTTGGGCTGGCAAAGAACAGAAACATCAATCCCAGTTCCCGACCTTCGAATCCAAGCAACCAGGCGGCCAGTGTGCAGGCTACCGGTAGTGTCACCATCTTCCAAACCGCTGACCCCAAAGCAGGTCCGCTGTCATTGCGGATGGCTTTTAATGACACAGCGCCACCAATGCAGAGCAGGGCGAGTGGCAGGGTCAGCGAGGCAAAGTACTCGCCGCTGGTCATGACCCATTCGGGCAGCGTGATTTGCAGGCCCGCGAAGGGAACAGCGACCACCACAGCGATGATCAATGGATTACGCACAATGTCTCGCAACGTTGTTGAGACGTTCATCTGTTTGCCGGGTTGGTAAGCAAGCAGCACAACCACCGACAATATGTTGTATGAAATGATGACCAGGCCGAGCAACAAGCCCCCGGCCGAGAGCCCGTAATCGCCATAGAGATTGGCGGCAAGCGCCAGGCCGACAATACCGCAATTCCCTCGAAACGCGCCCTGCACGTACACCCCTCGGTCGTCTCTGGGCACCCGTTTGATGGCCCATAGCCAAGCTGCGGAAAAGCTCGCGAGCGTTGCCGCTAGATAGAACAGCAGCATGTTGGCGTTCAGTGTGGCGCTCAAATCGGCTTTGATAATGGCCAGAAAAACCAGGGTGGGCAGGGTCGCCTTGAATACCAGGGCGGATGCGGTGGAAATGAAGTTTTGGTCAATCCAGCCCAGCCGGCGGAGGCCGATTCCCAAGAACACCATGGCAAAGACGGGAAGTGTGGTTTCCAGTGTGTAGCTGAAGGTGGCTAGTAATCCGCTCAAAGTACAGTACTCTCTCAATGTGCATGGTTGGGCAAATTGGTTTATGGTGCCCAAGTGCTTGCGAACTTTGGCATCCTCAATAACAAATAAAAAGGATACTTATGGCGACTGTTGACGCTTCCCAGGAAGAGCTGAAAAAAGTCCTGCAGGAGACCCCTAAAGATCAACCGGTGGTCATGCTCAACTTGCTGAGATTCCGTGATCGCGCGGAATACCAGGACGCGAGTGAAGAATGTTCCGGGCGCGATGCCTACAAGCGCTACATGAAGGAAGCTGCCGAATGTGTCAGAGCCGTCGGCGCTGAAGTTATTTGGTCGGGCCGAAGTGTCGGGTCGCTCATTGCGCCACCAGACGAAGCCTGGGATCAAGTGTTATTGGTTCGCTACCCTTCGACTGATGCCTTTCTGGCCATGATTGAAAGTCCCGATTACAAAGGGGTTCTCAAACATAGAACCGCGGCACTGGAAGACTCCCGCTTGGTCGCCAATGTTGAAGGCGGTGTGTAATCACCCTCCGGAAACGATCATTCCGGTTTGCTGAATAGCCATGTAGGCGACGGTGCCTGTCGCAATCGACAGCAATGCATTACCTCGCCAAAGATGGACCGCTACCACAAGCAAGCCGGGAATCAGGGCGTCCAACCCCAGAGTATCCGCATCCCAACTCGCCGAACGCTGAAGGAAAACGGTGGCCAAAAGCGCCATCACAGCTGCGGGTAAAAACCTCCCGAGATGTTTGATCAACGGGTGTTCGGTATGGCGTTCGAAAAACAGAAAAGGCACCACCCGAGTGGCAAAGGTTGCCAGCGCCGTCACCGCGATAAAGGCCATTAGATAGTAGCTCTCAGTCATGACTGACCTCCGGTTCAAGAGCTGAATCGCTCTGATACCGGTACTGAATCAGCAGCACAGCGGTAACAATGGCAATGGCGGCAATTAGCTGGTGCGTGGCGGGTATCAGTAACATGGCAGCGCCGGCCGCCAGAGCACCGGCCCAGATCGGAAAGGTATTACGCAAGGCTTTGAACTGCTCGATGGTCAATACAATGAACAGCGCAACCAGTGCGAATTCGATGCCGGTGCTGTCAAACGCGATCCAGTCGCCCAACAGAGCACCCAGTGCGCAGCCGGCTATCCAATAAAGTTGATTGAAAGCTGTAATGCGAAAGTCGATTTCCTGTTCGTGGTGTTTGTCGCCGGATCGTGCACGGCTGGTGAGCAACGAGTAGGTTTCATCGGTAAGGCCAAAAATCAGATAGCCTTTACGCCAGCCGGCTCCGCGAAATTGCCCTAGCAGCGACAAACCGTAGAATAAATGACGGGCATTCAGAACCAGCATGGCAACCGCTACTTCGAGTAGCCCTGCGTTGGCGGCCAGCAAACTGACAGCGAGGATTTGCCCGGCACCCGCATAGATCACCAAGCCCATCAGCGGTGCTATCCACCACGCGTAATCCAGTTGCGTGGAAAAAAGCACACCGAAGGCGGTGCCCAGGGGCAGGTAGCCAAACAGGATAGGTAGTGTTAGCTTGAAAACGTTCTGGTTCATTAGCATCCAAACTTTGTGAAAGGCACGATGATAATGAATTGCTTGTGGCTTTTGAAGATAGTGTGAAAGGATTGATGATGAGCGATTATGCTAATGGACCTGAGTCCGATCCGCGCCAGGAAAAGTTTGTGGTAGATGCCAGCTTGCTGACTGAAGATCAGTTGGAAGGCTTGGTAGAGGAGTACTGCACCCGTTACCACGGGCTGAACGATACCGAGAACCCGTTGGCCGAGCGCAGCCGCGTGCTTGCGGCTGTTCGCGCAGGGGAGTTGGTGGTGTGGTTTGATCCGGTTGAAAATACCGCCGGTTTGGGCTCACCGGCTTGATGTGCTGGGCCAGGAATACGGCAAGAGTTGACGAAGGCCAAGGTTTTGAGCGCCTTACCTATGCGCTGACTCTGCTAATGGGTACAATCACTGAGCGTTGTTTTTATTCTGTTGGTGAGGTGAGCTTTGATCAGGGTTCTGGTTGTTGATGACCACGAGTTGGTGCGCTCCGGTATTACGCGCATGCTGGCTGACAATCCTGACATTGATGTGATTGGTCAGGCGTCTTCTGGTGAGGATGCAATCGATTTTGTCCGCAACGCCCGTCCGGATATTGTTTTGATGGATATTCGGATGCCGGGTATTGGTGGGCTTGAAGCCACACGCCGAATTCTCCGGTTAGACGATTCCATCCGGATCATCGTGGTGACCGCCTGCGCGGACGATCCTTATCCGGCGCGAGTGATGCAAAGTGGTGCTGCAGCTTATATCACCAAGGGCGCAGATATTCAGGAAATGGTGCGTGCCATTCGCAAAGCCCATTCCGGCCAGCGTTACATTAGCCCCGAGATCGCCCAGAAGATGGCGTTAAACTCGCTGGGCGGCGGTGATCGGGATGAAGACGGCGAATTGTCTAAATTCGAGCGCCTGTCTGAGCGTGAAATGCAGATTGCCATGATGGTAGTAGAGTGCCAGAAAGTTCAGGATATTTCGGACAAGCTCTGCCTGAGCCCGAAAACCGTGAACAGCTACCGCTATCGGATTTTCGAAAAGCTCGAGATTTCCAGCGACGTTGAACTGGCGCTGATGGCAGTACGGCTTGGATTGCTGGATGCCGACACCGTCTGACCCTAACTACACTCCCGGGGAGTTCGACAGCAAGAGCTTCCTCAAACAACTCTCCGAACGCGCCGGTGTCTATCGTATGTACGACAGTGCGGGAGAAATCCTGTACGTCGGCAAAGCGCGCAACCTGAAAAATCGCGTCAGCAGTTACTTTCGCAAAACTGGCCTGGCGCCGAAAACCGAAGCCTTGGTTGGCAAGATTCACTCCATTGAAGTGACCATTACAGGGAGTGAAACTGAAGCGCTTTTGCTCGAGCAAAACCTGATCAAATCGCTCAGGCCGCCGTACAACATTCTGCTTCGGGACGACAAATCCTATCCCTATATCTACCTGTCATCGCACAGCGATTACCCGTCTTTGACCTTTCGTCGTGGCCGCACAAAAAAGGGCGGTGGTACGTGGTTCGGGCCTTTTCCCAGCTCCGGCGCGGTCAAAGAAAGTCTTAATATTCTACAAAAAGTATTTAAGATAAGATCCTGTAATGAAAGCTATTTCAGAAACAGGAATCGGCCCTGTCTGCAATATCAGATTAACCGGTGCACCGCGCCTTGTGTAGAGTACATCAGCCCCGAGGAGTACCAGCAGGACATCCGTCGAGCCACCATGTTTCTGGAGGGTAAGAACCCTGCGATCATCCGGGATCTGATGAATGCAATGGAGGAAGCGGCTGCAAAGCTCGAGTTTGAAAAAGCCGCAACCTACCGCGATCAGGTGAATCATTTGCGCCATGTACAGGAGCAGCAGTCCGTCGATGGCGAGGGTGGCGATGCCGATGTGATTGCCATCGCCCAGGATGCCGGCGTGGTGTGCATCGTGGTGATTATTGTGCGGGGCGGCCGGGTACTGGGCACCAAGGATTATTTCCCGAAATTCTCGTTGGAGCAGACCGAAGGCGAATTGTTGGCATCGTTTCTTGGCCAGTATTATTTTGGCGGCGATACGCGCCGGGAGATCCCGAACGATATACTGGTGCCGGTCAAGGTTGAGGGGCAGGAACTGCTGGCGGAAGCTCTTACCGAGGCGGCCAACCGCGAAACCCGTATACGGGGCAACGTGCGAGGTGAGCGTAAACGTTGGCTCGAACTTGCGATGACCAACGCTCAGCAGACGTTGCTTACGCATCTTGCCAGCAAGGAAACCGTGTATCGTCGTTTGCTGGCGCTTCGGGATCTGCTGGAGCTAACCGAAACCCCCAGTCGCATGGAATGCTTTGATATCAGCCACAGCCATGGCGAAAATACCGTCGCATCCTGCGTGGTTTTCGACGAGAATGGCCCCCTGAAAAGCGATTACCGCCTGTATAATATCGAAGGCGTGACCGCTGGCGATGACTACGCCGCCATGCGGCAGGTGCTGACCCGCCGCTACCGTCGATTGGCGAGCGGGGAAGGTAAGAAGCCGGACCTGGTGTTTATCGATGGTGGTAAAGGGCAATTGAACATTGCCCGGGAAGTATTTGACGAACTTGAGATTTCAGATATTCCGCTAATAGGTGTGGCGAAGGGTGTTACTCGCCGGGCGGGCATGGAACAATTGATTGATGCCATGACCGATGCGGTATTCAGAGTGCCTGCGGATTCGCCGGCGTTACACCTGATTCAGCACATTCGGGATGAGTCACACCGGTTTGCTATTACCGGCCACCGGGCGCGGCGAGATAAAAAGCGCCGGCAATCCACCCTTGAAGGCATTGAGGGTGTGGGGCCGAAACGCAGGCGAGAATTGATACGTTACTTCGGTGGAATTCAGGGTATCCGAAAAGCCGGAGTCGACGAAATTGCCAAGGTTCAAGGCATCAGCAAAGCATTGGCCGAAACCATTTACGCAGCATTGCATAACGAATAGGAACACAATGAATTTACCGAACCTGATTACCCTGTCCCGCATCGTCATGATTCCGGTGTTCGTGGTGGTATTTTATTTGCCGGCGAGCTGGAGTTATATGGCGAGTGCGGCGATTTTTGCGTTGGCGGGTATCACGGACTGGTTGGATGGTTATCTGGCCCGGCGGCTGAACCAAAGCACACCGTTTGGTGCGTTTCTGGATCCGGTTGCAGACAAATTGATGGTGGCAGTCGCGCTGGCGGTTCTTATCGAAGAGTATTCTGCGGTTCTGCTGACCATTCCCGCGACAATCATTATCGGGCGTGAAATTGTGATTTCCGCGTTGCGCGAATGGATGGCTGAAATTGGTAGCCGGGGCAGTGTGGCGGTTTCCTACATTGGCAAAATTAAAACCACGGCTCAGATTGCAGCCATCGTAGGATTGCTGGCATTCCCGCCGGGGAACATGCTTGCTGACATCGCCGTTGGGCTGCTGTACCTGGCTGCGGTGCTAACGTTGTGGTCGATGTACCTGTACTTGCACGCCGCCTGGGATGACTTGTTTCCGAAGGCGGATGAAACAGTGGCGGACGAAAACCGGAGCGAAATCTAAACCTGCCCTATCCGGGCGCGGCTCACTGCGCCCGCTGCACACAACTCCAGGCCCAATCGGTCAGTTCGGTTGCCAGCGTATTGCTGGCTCGGGAAAAGGCTTCTACCGCCGATTCCAGTTCGGAGCTGGCAGCCATTTCTTGAATCGACCAGTTGCGAATACACAAACTGCGGCCACTTTGCTCGCTGATGACTTCGGCATGCAGTTCCAGAACCACCTGATGCCTGTTACCGTGTTGCACGACCTGAAACGCCGACAGTTCTGTGAGCAGGGAGTGTTCGGTGTTGGCTGCACTGGTGTCGATCACTACATTTCGAAACCCTCGACTGTTGCGAAGATGCCGGGCAAGGTAGTCGCGAATCACGACCGGAGCACTGTCGCGCCACCGAGCTTTTGGGTAGGCCTGAAACTCGTAAGGGGTTGGCTTAAGCAGAATGGCGGAGCTGTCCATGGGGTCTGAAGCCAGTGGCGTATGGATGCGCAGGCTGCTTTGCAGCGGTTTTTCGAAATCAACCGATGCACTCACAACCGCCAAATCCATGGCTCTGGGTGGCTCTGGCCTCGGGAGAACCGTGCACGCGGCCGTTGATAGTGCGGCCATCAAGACGGCCATTGCAGAGAGGCGACTATTCATTTCTCAAACTCCTTGATGGTCGATCCGCCCCACAGGGTGCTTGCCGGATCTTGTTCAAGCCGCCGCGTGAAACTGTTCAGGTTGCGCAAAGTGGATTTCAATTGCCGCAGGGCAGGGCCTAGCTGAGATAGCCCTTGAAGCCCGGCGTTCAGCGAATGCTCATTGTCGGCGGTGAGGCTGTTAACCCGCTCCAAGGATGGTTGCAGGGTCGCGATGGCGTTATCCATAGCATTCAGCACGGGCACGACTCGATCATTGAGCACTGCCCGAGTGTTGTCAGACACGTTCGATACCTTAATGGCCGCCTCCTCGGCGCGCACAGCGGCGGCGTTGAATTGATCCATCAGGGCAATGAGTGCTTCGCGGTTTGCTAACAAAGATTCGCTCGCTTCCCGGGCGTTGTCGAGCAGAGCGGATACGTTTTCGATGTTTTCGCTAGCCAGCAGCCGGTTCATGTTCGTCAGTAATTGTTCTGCCTGCGCGAGCATGGCTTCGCCGTTATTCATCAGATTGTTCAGAGCCGATGGTTCTGCATGAATTAACGGTGGGTTATTGCGGTCGCCCTGAAGCCTCTCACTCTGAGGCGTGCCCCCGGTAAACTGGATGCTCATGCTGCCGGTGATGTTGGCCAGTACCAATCCGGCTTTGGTGTCTGTGCGCACCGGAATGTCTTGCTCAACGCGCACCAGCACCCGAACGTGGGCGGGATTATCCGGCGCTAACGTCAGTTCCAGAACGTCACCTACCTGAATGCCGCTGTACAAAACCGGGTTTCCCTTGGCCAGCCCACTGACGGGGTGATCAAAGCCGATTTGGTAATAGGCCCATTCCCTATCTGCCGAGGATTTTCCGAGCCACAGCGCAAAAAGCAGCGCTGCCGTTACCGCAGCCAGCGTGAAGAATCCTATGATGATGTGATGGGCCTTCGGCTCCATTTACGGAACTCCTGTTAAGTAGCTCTTGTTCCAGCAGCGATGGCAGCACGACCACGAGGGCCATGGAAATATTCCTGAATCCAAGCGTCATCGGTTTGGGCAACGCGGTCAAGCGTATCGGCAACCAATACCTTGCGTTGGGCCAGCACCGCCACCCGATCACAGGTGGAATAGAGTGTGTCGAGGTCGTGGGTGACCAGAAAAACCGTCAAACCCAAGGCCTTGCTCAGGGTGACAATTAATTCATCGAAATCTGCGGCACCGATAGGGTCCAGACCGGCGGTCGGCTCGTCCAGGAACAGAATTTCAGGATCCAGCGCCAGCGCGCGGGCCAGTGCCGCCCGCTTGACCATGCCGCCTGAAAGTTCGGCCGGGTATTTCAAGGCCGCCTCCGGCGGTAATCCCGTCAACGCCAGTTTCATGCGGGCTATCTCTTCTGCATCAGCGCGAGCAAGCCCCGCATGTTCGACCAGTGGTACCGAAATGTTCTGCACCAGATTCAGAGAAGTAAACAGAGCGCCGCCCTGGAACAAGACACCGAATCGCTGTTCATAGCGGGAGCGTTCTTCAGCGGGCAGTTCGGTAAGGTCGGTATCGAACAGCCGAATATGCCCGGCACTTGGGGTGTTCAAGCCCACAATGGTTCGAAGCAGTACCGATTTTCCGGTTCCCGAGCCGCCCACCACGCCGAGTATCTCGCCCGTATACAAATCCAGATCAAGATCGTCGTGCACAATGTGGCTGCCAAAGCGCGTGCTCAAGCCTCGTACCTGAATAATGACGTCGCCCGGTTGTTTTCGTTGAGCTTGAGAGTGAGTCATGCGTTACCAGCCCATTTCCATGAAAAACAGCGCGGCGATGGAGTCCAGCAGAATCACCATGAAGATCGATTGCACAACACTGGACGTGGTGTGCTCACCGACGGACTGTGCGCTGCCAGCCACCTTGAAGCCTTCGAGGCAGCCGATCACGGCGATCAGAAAGGCGAACACCGGAGCTTTGCCAATACCCACCAGAAAGTGCGTTAGGCCAATATCCCGTTCAACAATCGCCAAATACTGGCTTGGCGGAATATCCAGCGTAATCGCGCAGACCACCGCACCACCAATCATGCCCGAAATCATGCCGACAAACGTGAGAACCGGCAGGCTCACCATCATGGCCAGTACCCGGGGCACCACCAGTAACTCCACCGGGTTTAAGCCCAAAGTACGAATGGCATCCAGCTCTTCGTTCACCTTCATGGCGCCGATGTGTGCGGTGAAAGAGCTGGCGGTGCGACCGGCCAACAGGATAGCGGCCAGCAAAACGCCGAATTCCCGAAGGAACGAAAACGCTACGAGGTTCACGGTGTATATGGTGGCACCAAAATCCTGCAACACGGTGGCACCCAAAAAGGCGACGACGGAACCGACAAGAAAGGTGAGCAAGGCAACAATAGGCAGTGCGTTGAGACCGGTGTCGTGAACGGCTGCTACAAACGAGGTAATGCGCCAGCGTGTGGGGCGGGGAAGGATGTAAAATAATGCCGCCAATGTTTGACCGATGAAGCCCGCCAATAGCCAGACCAGACGGGAAATGTCGGTTACTCTCTCACCCGTGCTTGCCACAAATGCCAGTAGAGGGTTGGTCCTCGGTTCTGGGCGTGGTTCTGCCTTCATCGCTGACGCAACTGTTGAAATCAACGCTTGTTGCTCGGTGGCTAGATTGCTGCTTTCGACAGATTGTATAAGTGCCGAGGGCCCGACGAGTTTTACCAGTAATGAAGCGCCTGCGGTATCCACCCGGCCGAGCTGAGAGACATCGAGCGGGACGCTTGCAACATCCTTCGTTTGTATCATCTCGACCAATCGGGCCAGTTCGGTGTAATTCGACAGAGTCCAATCGCCGCTGCAGGTCAGTCCGGAATCGCTCAGTTCTGCGTTACCGGCTGACGGTTCGTGTGAGCGTGAAGATTGCCGGGGAGAAATTGCCACTACGAAATTAGGTCCTTGCTGCCGTTCACTGCAAGCTTAGAGATTCCAATAGGAGTCTGCCAATAACTTTCGGTCATCTTCGTCGTGGCTGGCGAGAATCAAGGCGACACCTCGAGCCTTCTCTTCCTTCAGCATGGCTCGAAGGCTGTCTTTTGCTTCGTTGTCCAAGCCGGTTAGTGGTTCGTCCAGTAGCAATAAAGGTTGTCGCCGCAGAATCGCTCTCACCAAAGCCACTCGCTGGCGTTGTCCGCCAGACAGATCGCCCGGCATTCTCGAGCCGAACCCCGAAAGCCCGGTGCGTTCGAGCCCGTCGTGAATGCTTTGCTGCTGATGGGCGGTCAGTTTCAATCCCGGATGAAGCCCGAGGCCGATATTGGTGGCTACATCCAGATGCTCGAACAAATTGTGTTCCTGGAACACGCTGGTAACCGGGCGGTTCCAGGGCTCAAGGTGCTGAATCGGCCTGCCGTTCCAAAGGATTTGCCCTGAATCCGGCGCGAGAAAACCGGCAATTAAATTCAGTAATGTGGTCTTGCCACTGCCGCTGGCGCCATGAACCGCCACGCACCGGCCGGGTGCCAGAGAGAAGTGGTATTCCCAACCCTCGGATTGCCCCGGGTAGCGAAAACACAGGTGTTCGACATCAAGCATGCTTGGGCTCCAGAGTGGTTTCAGGCAAGCGGGATCTGGTTTGGTGGGCGGGTGGCCGGCCAATGGCCGACAGAAGTCCGAAAATGAACACCAACAACAGCAGCAACCATAAGCCGGTGCCAGCGGCTGCCGCTACCTGATAGCTGCCCAGTTGTTGGTATAACAGAACCGGCAATGTTGGCTGGCCGGGGCTTCCAAACAGGGCAATAACCCCGAAATCTCCCATTGAAAGCGCAATGCCATAGGCCAGCCCCAGAGCCATCGGGCGGCGTAATAATGGCCAATAGATCCAGCGCCACCGGTACCAACCCAATATGCCCAACTGATAGGCCACACGGCGGGAATGGCCATCCAGGCTGCTCAGTGGGCCACGCAATACCTGGATAACAAAAGGCAGGGCCATCAAGCCGTTGATCAAAGCCACCAGCACCCAGCCTTGCGCATGGTTGCCTAACCCCGGGCGAAGCAACAAAAACAGCCCGGTGCCAAGCACAAGGGGTGGTACGATCAATGGCAGGTATCCGGTGGTTGTTGGAATGGCCTTCAATATCGAGTTCTTGGCTTTGTTGGCCGAGGCCAGAATCAATAACGACGCGGCGACCGAGCCAACCCCCGCAGGCAGCGCAATCATCAGGCTACGCCCGGTAGCGGGTAATAGCCGGCCATAGAGAGTAGGGCTGGCATCGAGGGCCAAAAGCGCGGGCAATCCGCGAATGCCTATGGCTAATAAGGGCAGCAGTAAAAATAGGCTGAACATCAGTAACAGTGCACCTGACAGCGCAGACTGGGCGCGCCAGGGCTTGAGCGGAACGGCATGGGCAAACTGCCGATGCGGAAGCAGAGAGGATTCCAGGCGCTGGCGGAACACCAGCCGCCACAAGCTGCCGCAAATCAATAATTGAATAACTGCTAAAACCGCCGCCTGCGGGAAGTCGAATTCAAATCGCAGCGCTTGGTAAATCGCTACTTCCAGAGTTGTCGCCGCCGGCCCGCCCCCGAGCGTCATGATGATGGCAAAACTGGTGAAGCACAGGGTAAAGACCAGGGCGCTCAACCCCGGCAAGACAGGCCGCAAGGCAGGCCACTTCACCGAGCGCCACAACCACCAGCCACGAAGGCCCAGTTGTGAAGCAATTCGCAGCCGGGATGGCGGTACTGCTTCCAGGGATTGCAGCATCACGCGTGCGGCAAGAGGCGCGTTAAAGAACACGTGGGCCAGCAGAATGCCGTTGATCCCATACAGATTCCAGCCATGGCCGGGGAGCCATTCGGTTAGTAAACCGGTGGCCCAGCCTTGCCGGCCATACACGCCAATGATCCCTGAAACCGCGACAATGGTAGGCAGCACCAAACTGAGTTCCATCACTCGAAGCAGCGCTGACCGGCCGGGGAAGTGGCGGTATCTGGCCAAGGCCAAGGCAACGGGAAGTGCCAGTGCCAGGCTGAATAAAACTGACAGCGATGCCTGCCAGACCGTAAACCACACCACGCCCCGCAAATAACGGCTGCCAAGCACCGTCGAGAGATCCAGGCCGCCGGCGGTTATCAGCATACTGCCAAGACCAAGGGCGACCAGTATCAATAAGACCAAGCCTATAAGTTGGCCCGGGACGAGTTGCCATCCCGGGTGGCTGAGAGGTGCTTTCGTGGGCGTGGAGCGCATAACGCTAACGGGTCATCGCATCCAGCCAGTCGTTCACAAGCTGGCGTCGTTGGCCGGCAACCTCCGCTGGAGGCAGGAAGAAGGTATGCTCAGGCGAAATCAGGCGGTTGAAAACGCTAGGCAGATCGTCGCCCAGATCAATGGCCGGGTACATGACGTTCTTGAGCGGGATGTGTGTTTGAAACTCAGGAGTGAGCATGAAATCCAAAAATTGCCGGGCCAACGGTTTTTGTTGCGAAGATTCAACCAGCGCGGCGACTTCGACTTGCAGATAGTGACCTTCCTCAAACTGAACCGCTTGGTACCGGTCGGTTTTATCAACGGCCATGTGATAGGCAGGCGAAGTGCTGTAGGAAAGAATCATTGGCGCTTCACCATTCATAAACAGCGAGAAATAGCCGTCACTCCAGCTTTGTGTGGTGGCCAGAATTTTGTCATTCAGCTGCGCCCACTTGGCCGGCGCTTCTTCGCCGTAGACCGAGTGCATCCACAGCAACAGACCGAGCCCCGGAGTGCTGGTTCGGGGGTCTTGGATGATGATTTTCAGATCATCGGGTGAGTTGATCAGATCATCGAAACTGGTGGGTGGCTCTGGCAGCTGTTCGGTGTCATACACAAAGGCAAAGTAGCCCCAGTCGTAAGGAATGAAATGGGCGTCATTCCAGTCGATGGGTAAATCCAGTGCCTCTAACGAGCGGTCGTGCTCTGCAATCAGGCCGGTTTGAAGCGCGGTTTCCATAGTGGCTGTATCCAGCCCCAGCACCACATCGGCCGGGGTTGAAGCGCCTTCCAACCGAAGCCGCTGCAAAATATCACCACCGCTGTTCAGTACGGTGTAATTGAGCGTGCACTCACATTGCTTCTCAAACGCCTCTTTAACGCCGGGCCCGGGGCCCCATTCAGCGGCGAAGGACGGGTGGGTATATACGTTCAATACCGGTCGGTCGGCCGCGTGTGCAATCACAGGCAAGGTAACGGCCAAGACCAAGAGGGATAAGCGAGAAAGCATGTGCGGCATCCTTATTTGAGGGGGAGATACCATGCCGCGGCACACACTGAGGTGTTCAGTGTGACTCAATTCCTTCGTCGGCATTATCCGTGTCAGGTTCCGCGGGTGTGGTCTCAGCCCTTTAACGAGGGCACCCCGTTGAGTTAGAGCGATTCTATCATGCCGCTGAGGCAGGACAAATTCGAGGTCTTTGTAGGGTAAAGGTTAAAAAATGTACGGAAACACGAAAGTCTAAAAGTTCGCTGTTAGAATGGGGCCAATTTTTAGTCAGCTAGTCAACGATTATTACTTTTGAGGTCTTGTGCGTATGTCTTTGCACACCAAACGACGCCCTTTTACATGGTTATCGGGCCTGGCATTTCTTGCTTGTTTTTCCGTTCAAGGAAATGCCTCATCCATTGATCAAACGTTACTCGATAGACTGTCTGGGGCTGCTCCGAATTTGAACCCAGAAGTGTTGGGTGCAGCCTACAAAGCAACCCAGTGTGCGGTTAACAACGGTGTTGCCATGCCCGAGCGGCTAGCGGTGATTGATTTTTCACTGCCATCCAGTGAAGAACGTATGTGGATCTTCGATCTAAGCAAGGGCGATTTGTTGCTCAGAGATTTGGTAGCGCATGGAAAGAATTCCGGAAACCTGGAAGCCCGCGCCTTCTCGAACATTGAAGGCAGCCACCAGTCCAGCATTGGCTTGTTCAAAGGTAACGAAAGCTACAGTGGCACTCATGGTTATGCGTTGCGACTGGACGGATTGGAACCTGGGGTGAATGACCTGGCCCGCCAGAGAGCCATTGTGATTCATGGTGCCGATTACGTAAGCCCGGATTGGGTGGCAGATTACGGACGAATTGGCCGTAGTCACGGCTGCCCGGCGGTTGACCGAAAAGTGATTCGTTCTGTGGTGGATAATCTGAAGGGTGGGCAGTTGGTGTTTACCTATTACCCGGATCAGGAGTGGCTGCAGAGTTCCAGCTTCCTGAATTGCGATGCCCCCGCCCAAGTGGCCGAAGCCACTCCGGCGAAGGGTAATAACTCGTAAGTTGGCGAGTTTGTTTAAGAGCCCAGCGTTGAGAAGCGCAAATTGTGCTTCTCAACTAATTCTGTTGGCACGTTCTCTTCATCGTAATTGTTGAAAGGCTCCTTTTTCATCATCTTCTGAAGTCCTTCCAGAGTTCGGATGGGGGCGTCGGTGGCAACCATGTTTGCAATCCATGCAGGAACCAACCCGCCCGGATCAACCTGGGTGGTAAACGTGATGCGCGTCCAGCCGTCAGCCAGCGGCTCAAGGTAAAAGCTGTTGTTCAGCATCGGAATGCGCACATAGTCTTCCTGTTCCGGTGCACCTTTTGGCCAGCCAATAGATTGCACGGTGACGGGCCCGTCTACTTCTTCTTGCTTAAATGCAGACTTCATCACCAGGTCACGGTCGGAAGCTGGCCATACGCCATCAAACATCATCCATAGAAACTTTTCGCCGTCTTCGGTGAAATGATAGTGAGCCTCCTGGCAGTTGTAGATCCATTCCTGGCATACGGAAATGTCGTTGATGACGGACATCGCTGAGAATATGGAGTGTTGAGTTTCCACCACACCACGGAACTGCTTAATCGGCGAATTTTCAGCATCACGAACGTAAGTTGTAATGTCGGAACGTTCTTCGCCCTGCTGCTTGACGACCCACTCAGAGGCAAGGGCAGGGCTCACGCTGAATAACGAAAGTGTTAGAAATGCCAGGGTCGAAAAACTGAAATGTCGCATGGTCAACACAAGCCTTTATTGAAACGGAATATCGATAGGCGGCGATTCTCGGGGATGAGTCAGGGTGAATCTATGGCGTGAATGACATCGCAGGGGAGAGGAGCGGCAAAGAATTGTCTTGTTTGGCTAAAAAACACCCAAAACACGCTAAAAAACAAAAGGTTGAAAAAAGTTGTTGACGCCGGCGAAGTAATCCGTAGAATACGCATCCGTTGACGAGGCAAAGCCTCTTAAACGAAGAGCGGGAATAGCTCAGTTGGTAGAGCACAACCTTGCCAAGGTTGGGGTCGCGAGTTCGAATCTCGTTTCCCGCTCCAATTTCCAAGTCTCTCACGCCCCCTGAGAGCAGAGCCCGAAAAGGCTTACCCGGCGCGGTGGCAGAGTGGTTATGCAGCGGACTGCAACTCCGTGTACGCCGGTTCGATTCCGACCCGCGCCTCCATTTTTTACCCTTTTGGTTCAATCGCTTAGCGTTTTGCTGTCTTAACCGGCGTGTCGATGGCGACAAAATGGCGACAAAATGGCGACATCAATTTCATTTTCTGTCCGCATCTCTCAGTGATTTTAACGTCGATTTCGAACGCTCTGGTGGTCGAATCAATCGGTAGTGTTTCCGCATTGCTTCGGTCTCGTGACCACCCTTGTTGTTTTCTCCTTGCGAGACAAATTCATCCGTTAAACCTTTCTTCCGCAAATCTCTTAATTGATATTGGCCTCTGTACCCAGCCTCTTCGCAGGCCTCTGCCCAGACTCCCTGGATATATCGGTGCCTGACTGGTTTGGTACGGCTACGGAAATCAAAATAGCGGGGATAGACCATAAGGTATGGAGAGATGATGTCTTGGTCGCGTTTCCATTCGCGAAACCAGTCGATGAGTTCCCGTAGGTCCTGATTCATTTCTAGTGCAATTGCAACCCCGGTTTTGTGCCGGGCAAAATGAATTTCTCCGAATTCACCTTCGTCGTCTTTGATTTGATCTTCTTTTAGTCCGAATACATCGATGGGTTGCTGACTCATCATGTAGATCAGATCGCAAATCTTCGCTCGCCACGTGCCATCCTTGGTACGACGATTATGGTTGTGAACACACAGACGTGTGGTTATGTCTGCATATACGTCGTCGGGAATCAGAACTTCTCTTTTCGGCTCGATGAGCTTTTCGATGTCTACCATGGGGTTTCGGTCGATCAATCCGTCCTGAACCGCGTGGCTGAACACTCGAGAGAGGGTATTACGCAAGCCATTATAGTGAGTGGGTTTGGTGTGCCAGCCGGAGAGCAGCCGCCGTATTCGACGAAGTACTTGCGGGTCTGCTAATAGAAAATCAGACCCTTCGCTAGCTTCCAGTTGCTGCGCATCACTCGCGTAATCCGTCCGTGTCGACAGTGCAATGGGTTTTCCGCGGTTGTTGCCTCGTTTTGCGAAAATAGTGCACTTGCCCCATTTTGTTCGTCCATCTACGACGCTGTGGCCGAGATATTCGGTGCGCCACGTATGCAGGTATTTCCTCAAAGTGATTCGATTCGCTTCATCAATGGGATCGCACATGGAAAGATTGCCGGCCATGAGTTCAGCATCAAACGCCCTGCGTTCCTCCTCCCAGATTTGTTGCAGGATTGCCCAACGACGAATCGCGGTTTCTTTGTCGTCAGTCTGCAAGCTGCCTTGTTTGCGGGTAAATGGATGACGCACATAATAGATACCGTCTCGGCGTCGCCTGTATAGGCCCGGGTATCGATCAAGCCAGTGTTGTGTTCGATCTCGAGAAGCTCCCATATTACTTCAGCTTCTTAGCAAGAGATTTGATGAAGCCCAGTTCTTGGTTGTCCTCCGGAAAACCCCACACACGGCGTTCCATGACTTCGAAATAGCAATCGAGATCGATCATCCAGCGATGCCCATCCCTCACGGCACCTGGGATGTCAGGGCAACGTCGGCGAATCGTAGTGGGCGTAGGCGGTTTTTCATCGTCGCCATATACGATCTTGATAAAGCTCTTGATCGAGACGAGCCTCATAAACTTTCCTCTAATCTGCGTTTACCTACATTTTGGATTTGGGCGGCTTAAGCTTTGGGCCCGAACCAGTTAACGCTAATGATAAGGTTCAGAATTCAGCCCTTTTGTCGTTAAAATGACTTTTTTGACTGTTTTACCGCTCTTTTCAGGAAAAAGTACCTCGGATGCTCGTGAGGCTGGCTGTTTCCATCAAAGATTTGTGCCGGCCGATCTGAGAATTAGAGGTTGTCGTCAAACATGGAGTCGCTACCTATATCCATTGGAGAGCTGAACAGGTCGTCGTTGCTCGTGCCGAACAGGTTGCCACCCACATCTACCCCAGTCGTATCCCCACTTATCATGGGTAATCCTGTTGCCGGGTTAATTGTTGTAGGCTTCGCCATAGGCGATTCATCAAAACTATCGATGCTGTGTGTATGGGTATCGATATTTCTCTCCGTGTTCATTCCATTGAAACCTGTCGGTATGTGGGGCGCCGAAAACATTCCATGCTTTGGATGATTTGCTCTGTAAGAGGTTCTGGCAGCGCTTGAAAGCGAGAGTCCGGCAATCGCGCCACCAATTAGCCCGAATGGTCCGAGGTAACTGCCGAGCACTGCGCCAAGAATTACTGCAATGATTGTGATCATGCGTTTATCCACCTAAAGTGAGTGAATATTAAGCATAACGCAGAGGGAAGATTTACCTAATTGGGGTGGGACAGGGGCTGGGCCTGCGGGAAAAGTGAGCTTTAAGCTCGGCTCCCCCCAGCCTTTATTCACGCTGACATAAACGTTGAGGTCTTACTATTGGTTGACTCCATGGACTCCCAAGGCGACATACAAAAAGCGTTATTAGATGAAATTAGGCGAACCCTATTCAGAGGGGACGATGAATTATTCGAGCGATGGTTAAGTCGGCCTGTTCCGGCTCTAGAGGGCAAAACACCGAATCAGCTATTGCTAGATCCGATGGGAATCGATCAGCTGGAAGGTTATTTGTGTGATATGAAGTACGGCAACCTCTCGTAGACAGCTGCACGACACCCTAGCATCAATGTAGCCGTTAATCGGGAGGTATAACTTCTACATCTCCCGCTAGCTCCAAGTCCATAGGGCTGCAAACCGGCTCACACACCAGCGGAGCAGGAATGCGAGGTTGTAGGAGCGACTGAAACGCTTCCACTTGATGAAAGCGTGAGTCTAGCCATAGATCAAACTCATTGGGCCTAAGCATCATCGGAATACTTTTTGGATGAATGTGGCTGAACCTTGGGTGTGGTGGAAGGGTAATGACGGAGAATGAGTTCACCTGCTCGTTGCCAAAGTGCCAGGATTGCCAGAGGCCGGCGAGAGCCGTGGCCTCATTTAACGGATGAATGTTGTAAACCTGCTTGCCTTGCCATTCATGGAAAGCGCTTACTGGGATGATGCATCGTTTTGAGGGGTACGCCTTTTTCCAGAGCGGGCTTCTGGTAAGTCGATCACTTCGGGCATTAAAGGTGTTAAATTTCGGGTTTGGCCGATATCCCTGGCCTTCAGGCCAAGGTTCAATCAGTAACGACCAAATCCCCGAAAGCAGGTGGCGATCTTCAACGGTTTCAACGACAAATTCGCCTATACCTCCTGGCGGAACGTTGTGTTGGAATCTCGGCGTTATACCAGGCAAGCCGAGCTGTTCCATCAGTGCTCGGAGCTCAGGTGAATCCGTGACGTTGTATCTACCGCACATAAAGCCCTCGGTTCCATACCCTAGCTAGATACAGTAGCTGCTTGATTGGACGTTGCGCTAACAAGGCACTGACCGAGACCATTCGGCCAAACGCTTTGGGCTAATGAGTTGTTACTCTGCAGGGCTTCACCGATAATTAATGCTACTTTGGAGTAGCCGCTAAAAAATCGGGGTGGCAGCAGGGTCCGCTGTCGGCCGTCCCCGCACGACAAGGAGTCGAGTTTTGTCCAGTACCGCCATTCGCTACCTGACTATGCTCAGGATGGTGCCAAGGTATCCCAAGTCCATTACAACCACCGAGCTTGCTCAACGTCTGGAAGAGCATGATTTTTCGGTGACCATGCGCTCAATCCAGCGTGACCTTGAAAAGCTCAGTACCGACTTCCCGTTGATGGTGGACGAGAGTGCTCGGCCGTTCAGATGGTCGTTCGATCGTGAAGCGTCTATGGATATCATCCCGGCGTTGGACCTACCCGCTGCGTTGACGTTTGAACTGGCCAAGGCGTATCTCACACCCATGTTGCCCCCCAGGGCGTTGTCGCATCTGGAACCGCATTTCAATGAAGCCCACCGAGCGTTGTCGCGAGACCGTAATCCTCTCGGGCAATGGCCAAACCGGGTGCGAGTCATTAATCGTGGCTTGGGTGGCCGCCGCCCAGACATTGATGCCGATGTGCTGGAAACCGTAACCGAGGCATTGCTTCGAGAGTATCAGTGCAAACTCACTTACCAGGCGCGCAGCTGGCCAGAGCCAGAAGAGATCAGAGTCCACCCGTATGGCCTCATATTCCGGGACCCGAACGTCTACCTCATTGGCACCATTGAGGGCAGGGAAGGTGTGCGCCAGTTAGTCCTTCATAGGGCGACCACCGGAGAGATCGTTGAAGAGCCGGTAGACCGCCCGGATGACTTCGATCTGGACCTGTACATTCACTCGGGCGCCATGGGCATTCTGAAATCCGACAAGCCGGTTTTCCTGAAGTTACGTTGTGACAAACCCGCCTTGAATCACCTGATCGAATCGCCTCTCGGGTTGGATCAGTTGGTCACAGAGGACGATGACCAAACGTTTGAGCTGTCGGTCACCGTAGGTGATACCCAGGATCTGCGATGGTGGCTAACGGCCCAAGCTGTCCATTGCGATATTTTGGAGCCTAATTGGCTACGTGAGGAAATAACGAAAACGTTAGTAGAGGGGCTTGAGCGTATGGAAGGTTTAAGCGATCGACGACTAAGAAAACAAGGCTAGGCGGTGCCGTCCGGCGACATCCCTTCGATAATGATGGTTTTCTGCTTTTTGCGAGCGTAATCAAGGGCCGATTTCGTACCCTTAGATGAGTGATCCCAGAAAGCAATCACAATATCGGCGGCCTCGACAATCGCCCGGTTGCGGATGGGCCCCGCGGCACGGCCGTATTGAGCCCAGTCCGGTTTTATGACGGTAATAGGCAGGTCGTGCGTTTCGGCGAGACGGGCCGCCAAAGCGTCCGCACCGCGTGCGCCGCCGGAAACAATGTGCGCCGGAAGCCAAGGCAACAACACTCGTTCAAGATGTTCGAAATCGTTAAAAGAGCGTGATCCGATAACGGCAATTTTCCGCATAGAGCATCCTCTTACAGCAGGCTTGGATACTCCATGGTAGGTGTAGAGTGCGACAGTTTCTGTCGCATGTGTTCGTTATGGTGGGAGTGGCTTTCGCAACTCTGAAGGGATTAATGCTATGACCATGCTGGAAATTGTTAGTGAATGGATGCGTCTGATGAATATGCAATTCGACGATCTCAGGCGTCCATGTACGGTACTTAAAGAACCCTTTGCGGGTTATTTCCCCGAGCCCTTTTTGGCGCAAACTCACTACGTAGTGGTCCCCCAAATGCCCGTGCCCGCGTATCAATTCCTGGAACAGCATGGCTTAACGGACCTATTCAACCGGGACGTGGCTGGCCTCACCTTAAACAATACCTACTACCTACTGCCCTCCGTAGAAAACAATTTGCGGGTGCATTTCCACGAGTTGGTGCACGTGGCTCAGTGGCAACGGCTAGGAGTGGAAGGCTTTGTAACCCGTTACCTTGAGGAGTTGCAGGCCGCTGGCTATGACAAAATGCCACTGGAGCGAATGGCCTACGACCTGGATGCCCAGTATGAGGCGGGTGGGCCCGTTGTTAATGTGCCGGAGGTTGTAAACGAACGGTTGAGCGCTGGCTGAAACTCAAAGAACCCTAGGCAGTTCGCCCCAATCCGTCGTATACGCCGGCGATAAATGCTCTCTGCGCATGGCATAAACAGCCGGCCCGGTTTCCCTGGCCATACAGATCTTTGCACGGCTTTTTCGGTTGATCTCGTCTATAACACTCATAAGGCGTTCGGACCGCGCACTATGGGCTGTGCCGATTTCACTGGATCCAAAGAGGTCGTCCTGTAAGGCAGAATCGTCGGTTAGTTCGCTCAACATCACCCCGGCTTTCGCATACTCAAAGCCATCGCGATAGATAGAGCGCAGTAGATTCATTGCGTGCTGAACAATCACTCTGGAGTCTTGAGATGCTGAGATGAATCGGACGCTCGCGCTTTTAGAGTATTGAGGCACCGTGGATTTGAACGGGTTGGTTCGAATGAAGACCATTAGTTCGCCGGCATATTGCTGACCACCACGCAGCTTTTCGGTCGCTCTCGTTGCAAAGTGTGTTACGGCCTCTTCCAGATTAGCGAGGGCATAAACGGGCTGGCCAAAAGAGCGCGAGCACATGATCTGCTTTTTCGGTGGGGGCGCGTCTTCCCAGGGTAGGCAGGGCACACCGTTTAACTCGCGGGCTGTGCGTTCTAGTACAACAGAGAAGCGCTTTCTCAGGGTGGCTAAGTCGGTGTCGGCCAGTTGTATTGCTGTAACAATGTTCATGGCTTGGAGCCTGGAGGCTATCTTGCGCCCGACACCCCAGACTTCGTCTACGGGCACTCGCGCTAAAAGCCTTCGCTGCCTGGCTGGGTTGGTAAGGTCTACCACGCCGCCGGTTGCAGGGTATTTCTTGGCCGCATAATTGGCAAGTTTGGCGAGTGTCCTGGTGGGTGCAATACCAACACAGACCGGAAGCCCCACGTTTTGGTGCACCGTGTCTTTTGCCTGTTGGCCAAAGTTCTGATAGGACATAAGGCGTTCCAGGCCGGTGAGATCTAAGAACGCCTCATCGATGGAGTACACATCTACCTTCGGTGCCATCGCTTCCAGTGTCATCATTACGCGATGGCTCATGTCTCCGTACAGGGTGTAATTGGATGAAAACAGTTGGATACCGTGCTGCCGGATTTCTTGCTTAATGTGGTGTACCGGCACTCCCATTTTAATGCCTAGGGCTTTGGCTTCCTTAGAGCGCGCAACCACACAGCCATCGTTGTTGGAGAGTACGACGACAGGCGTATTCCGAAGGTCTGGCCGAAACAGCTTCTCGCAGGATGCGTAAAAATTATTGCAGTCCACAAGGGCAAAGACCGGCTGCTTCATCCCGCTTTGGCCTGTTCCCGATACAAGGCTGTACCCAGCGCGGCAAAATAGTTCCGGAAAGCATCGTTGATTCGCTGGCGGTGCGTTCCCTCGGGGTAAAGGCCAGCTTTTGCTTCGTCTGAGTAAACGGTGCCGCGCACCAAGAACGCGTTCTTAGGCGTGCTGTCTTCGACGAATGCTTCGAATGCACGAGCACAGAGTTCTTCAGGTTTGGCGTAATAGAGTACCTTTAACCGACTGTCTGCAGCCTTTGATGCTTGGAACAAAGGGCTAGGTGCAGCACCGTCTTCAGTCAGCAAAACGGTTTTGAAGCAGTCACTAAGAAGTTTGTTCAGCGGATGCTCTTTCTGAGTCGCGCTTCCCAGCCAACCGCTGGAGGCAAAGCCGAACTTCCCCACATCGCGAAATGCTTTGTTTCCCATGTAATGATCAAATGCGTGAAACCATTCGTGGGCCAGGCTGCCGGCCCCGGCGTTTTTGGCGAGGGCCAGTTGACGAGTAGCCGGAATGTAATGTGCGGCCACCCCGGGCCGACCGCCAATTCCGTACTGCATACCCAAAGTGCCTCGCAGTGATATCAGTGTCTCCGGCCCTTGGAGTATTGCCATCAAATCACACAGCGCGCGGTAAAAACGACCGGCTGCGCGATCACGTTCCTGCTCGGTCACCCAGCGGCCAATCTCAATACCCCTGAAATCAAACTGGCGTCGTACCGTGACAAAGGAGATTGGTTGAGGAGGCATCATGACTTACCTCCTCGTTTGAGAGAGCGAACGACATTGGTCACAACACCAAACACTTCCATCACCTTATCGCCGTCAATGATGATCGGTTGATAGGCTGCGTTCCGTGGCAGCAGTCGCACCGGTGGTGGGCTGAGGTGGAGCTGCTTCACCGTCATTTCGGCTTCCAGGCTGGCGATTATGATGTCGCCATGGGTCGCGCGCAGAGAGCGATCAACCACCAGTACATCATCCGGGTAGATGCCCGCTTCAATCATGGACTCGCCCTGAACGCGCACAAAAAAGGTCGCAGCAGGGTGCTGGATACACAGCTCATTCAGATCTAGCGTTCTCTCGACGTAATCCTCAGCGGGTGAGGGAAAGCCCGCGGAGACGCGTTCTAAAAAGAACGGAATGCCAAGTCGGGAAAACGATTGGTAGTCACCAAGAAGTGTGCAGGACATACTTTTCCTAGATACTGTTTGAATATACAGTATTTTGGGATGATTTTGATTCGAGGTCAATACGACATCCCATCGGGCTCCTCTACGCTCTTGAACCAAAAAAACTGTTTTTACGCGCGAGAAATTCGCTCTATGACGTTAAAGCGGACGAAAAACACACTTTAACGTCAGCATCAGGCTTGTTCGAGACATTATCCTGAGGTTGCATTTTCATTAAGCGGAGCGACTTATGGCGGCAGTAACAGAAAAGCAATTGAAGAAAATTCGACAGATCGTTAAACATTTTGATCTCCCTGAGCCTCGTGTTGACCTGTGGTCACCTGACACTCTTTCTCGATTTCTCCAGCTCGGATGGGCCCAGATGCCACTACATCGCAATACGAAGGAGGTAAAGATTGAGCTCAAATATCTGAAACAACATAACATTAAATGCGACCTTGATCAGTTTCAAAATCTCACCGAACTGCAGTTTTGGGCGGACCGGGAGATTTGGCATAACGTTATGTTTCGCGGGCAGGATGCTCCCTGGCCATTTGTCATCGAGACGAACGGAAAATATCGAGAAGCGGCCAGGAGGTTTGATGAACAAGCGTCTGTAACGTCCTGTAATTGTAGCTTTTGTAGGAGCAAAATTAATCGACTTACAAACGTATGGAAAAAATTCCTTGCTTGGTTAACGGTTATCAATATCGGTGTCGACTGATACGCTGACGTAGTGATGGAGCGAACATGTCATAAAATAAGAGGTGGTGGACAAAGGCCTTGTTGCTGATCAGGGCCTTTGGACTTTGGCCATCAGTTTGGGTTTACCGTCGCCAAAAATCGCTAGTCAAATCCTAATTCTCATGATTTATCTGAAGATCGGTAGACCTGGTGACGACATATTGTGGGCTACCGATATGGCGGTTTGTTTGGGGCTTTAGGGCGCAGAATTAGCTACCATCAGCGTCTGATCGTGGCGTGCCATTTGTCCTCCTTATTTCATTTTTACCATCTGCGAACTAGCTATTGATGATGCCTGCGCGATGGTGATCCTCGCCTGCCTGATCTCCAGTCAATTCCTTTCAGCGCAGACCAGTATAAGCGGCACGTCGAGCATGAATCCGCGATGCCACATTTAATTAATACAGCCCTCGTTCGACGTAACTCGCCGTCCCGGAATTACGCCCATGTTTGGTCTGTCTGAACGAGAGAAAGGTGGGCACGTCCTAGGAGCCCGCCTTTTGGTGCCTTATTCGATACCATTGCGCATAGGTTTTGTGTCGAATCGACGACATTTCGACGACTTGCTCGATCGGAACGTGGTAATTCATCAGCATCATTCTCTAACCTGTCGCAAACCCGTCACACACGACGGGTTTGAAAAGATCTCTTATGCTTCCGAGGAAAACCTCAAAGGGTAGTAAGTACAAAAAAATTATATAGATGCAGTGTGTTTTTGATTAGTGGACGATCGAGCGTGTTGGATTCTTCAGCACAACTGGCGCTCGGCTTCTGCGAGAGCGATTTCCCTCGTGTCGTTGGCGGTAGGCAGTCCGTTCTCTGCAAGCGGGGACATTCCTTCTTTCTTCCGCTTGGCGGTCACTCGCTCAATGTATTCTTTACTCATCGGATTGATTCCGCTGGCACGGTCGCTCGCATCCGCGATGGAGTCGTAATAGTGGTCGTACTCTTCCGGGAATCGTTCTATATGGATCGTCCGGGCGAGTTCGCAAATGCGGGCTTGAAGTGTTTTTTGCTGGTCTAGCTCAGTAATTTCGGCAGGCGTTTTACCAACACGAGCGTTTTGGCTTGCACGGGCTTCTTCGGTTGTATATCGGTTCATCGTGCGTTCCTCATTTGATCGTAAACAGGAAAGTCATTGCGTTGTGCTGACTCATAGTCAGAATCTCGAACGTGGCGGTATCCGCGTTCTGGTTGAGGTTGATGGTTTGCAACACCGGGTTGGTGTAACGAAGCTCCCTGAACCACTGTTGGTAGAAGTAGGCGATACCGGCGGTTAAATCCCCGGTTCTCGTAACCAGCTCACAGCGCAGCATCGCATCAGGCGTGCACAGCTGTTCATGGATAGTTGAGTCGGTGGTGAACACCGGATCGTCATGGATGAGCACGTTAAAAATCTCGTGCTGAAAACCCAAGGCTGTGGCGGCGAAATCGTAGGAGTAGGGCACGAACCCGTGTTCGACCAGAATTTCGGAAAAGGCAGATGCAGTCAAAGTAAGTCACCTTTGATGATTGGCTTGCCTGAGGTTTCCGAAGTCAGAAAAGACTTTAACAGAGGTGTGCGACAAATAGTGTCGCGATCAACGTGTTTCAACCCAGCGGCGAATGTAATCCATGGCCCGAGTTGGCGGATTGGCGTTTCGGCTCCCCCGCACCTCACTCACGATCCAGCGGTTGTTCCGATAGGCCAACGAAATCGTTAACCGTTCCGGATGAATCATACGGTAAATGAACACCTCGCGATCGGCCACGCGCTCATCATAGCTGCCTACACAGTGGTGCATCGTCACACCTTCTTCCAGCAGTTCAAGCCAAGAGGTGAGGGGCTCGATACCCTCGATGGCAGGAATAGGCGGCGCCGGATATTTGCCGTGCCGTTGTTCGAGGGCAGCAGCTTGAGCTTTACGTTTTCCTTCAGAGCCCAAATTGTTGAACCAGCCTACCAAACGGTCGTGCAGATCTTGCAAAGCGTCACGCGATCTCACATGCCTAAGGCGTTGCACATCCCCCTCCGCCATCGTCAGCGTGTCTCGAATCATCCGGCACAGCCAGGTAATGTCCAAAGCCGATGATTGGCTATCAACCAGATACAATATCCCTGGCCAAAGCGGTTGGCGCTGGCGCCGCAGAAACCGTAAATGGTTCAGATGCACATTCGGATGATGCCGAAGCAGTTCGATAAACTCGGTGCGGCGAAGCGTTTTGACCACATCTTCTAATTCCCAAGGAAGCAGTGGAGAAAGCTCAATACGGTTCACCAGCTTCACGAGAGACTTGCTGGCGGGCAGGCCGGCCCTTTCAAGAATGCTGGTTCGCTTCAAAGCTAATAACTCTTCGAATTCGTCAAGCGTGAGCGACTGACCGCGGGCATAGTCCACGAGCAGGATAAATAAAAGGGGAGAGCTTTCAGCCAGTTCGCACGCTGCACTAGAAGCGGCACAGGCTTGGGCCAGCTCAAAATCCATCGCCGGCATTAAGCGAGTGATCTTAAGAACCGATTCAGGAATGCCATCAGACACCCGCCTTCCTGAGTTGTCTTCCAAAGTGAACAGTGGCAAGCCCGGCGCTTCCAGAAAACGCCCCTCCGCTAAAATCGAATCATCGGTTTGACTGAACCAGTGTAGCGGCCGGGATGAGTCCCAGGTTTGCACGGTGAGCTGGATGGCGTAATTGAGGATAGAGCTCAGGTCGAATACGACTGTGGCTTCCGGGCGCTGCGTTGCCGAAGTGGTCACCGTGTTGTTCTCCTCATCAGATCTGACTGATTGCAGAATACCTTTGATAGTGAGTTTTTATCCTAACCGATGGGCGCGACATTATATGTCGCATGCTTGTTGCACAATACTCCTGTCGAAAAAGGAGGGCCCATGACGCTAAACGTCACGACAGAACAACTATCCCACGCCTTGTTCCAAACCGACCCCGCCAATACCTGCTGTAAAGAAAACGACTATTTTGATGAATACGACTACGTTGCGGAGGCAATAGTAGAGCGAATGGTGGAGGGGATGAGTCTGGAAAAGGCTTTAGCCGAGTGCTTCTCGGAATGGTTCTTTGGCGGAGAAAGCTTCGACACCGAACAGCTAAACCCGACTCTCGAATTACTCAGGGAGGAAAAATGATGCTGCACACTTTCAAAGTAGACGGGCTGATTTATGAGCTGACTATCAGTAGTCGCTATGCAATTCATCTAGCTATAACCGGGGGAGCTTCCCCCACGTTCCAACCAGCATATGACCCATTCGATTGGGAGTACACCCCGTTCATCACAGCGGATGTAGGCACTACACGTTACCCCATTACGGTATTGCGCACTGCGCTCCGAACAGTCATTCATTGGATTGGCGAGACACGCCCACCAATGTTTAGCTTCTCAGCCGAGACTGAAAAACGAAAAATGATCTACCGCAGGGTGGCCGCGTATTTTGCTGAGCGATTCCCATACCAGATGGTGGAAGAGGGGGCTGTTTTTTACTTTTACCGAATGAAAACGGCGTAACAGGACTGAGCCGTGTAAGCCCCGCCTGATGAACACCTAGAATTACTCAAGGAGGCGTCATGATCGATAACTTTAAAACTGACCTAGTAGTGCGCGCCGCGGCTATTCCGCCCGAAGAAATCCTCAAAGCCATGGGGTACTTCAAACCCACCTCCGCCAATTTACAGCGATTAAAATCCGTGTTGGAAAGCGACGAGTTCGGCTTGAACAACGGTGGTTTCGATTTCAAATTCAGTAGTGAAGGCTTTTTGAGGGCATTGTGCGCCGTAGTCGGAATGGATATCGCGTTGGCCGACCAGAGGATCACTCGCATTAGAAAACGCGTTTCGGTAGAAAAGGTAGCGTTCAAACCCTACTTGTGGGTGGATACCGGATTTAAGCGAAAGAGCGAGCCACTTTTTGCCCTTGCAGCGTGCGAACATCAGCGCTACTTGGAACTTCCAAAAGGCTTTTGGCGGTTAACGCCCGATGCACAATTGGGGCGCGCCCAAATCATGGTCCGCGAACATGTATACGAAACTGGCGGAAGTCTTGGAATATGGGGCGAAATAAAGCAGTATTGGTTTTATTACAAGAACGATGCAGCCTACTTGTTAGCTCGCAACGGTGAATTAATAGGGAAATGTGAGGGATCAGTGCCCAGTAAGGCCACGGGAAACAAGGCCTTAAATCTGATCACCAAGGCAACACGCACAGCCTCGCATTAATGGATGAAGGGAGCGGTATCCATGTACGATCTGATTGGCGATATTCACGGCCACGCCCGCGCACTTAAAGCCCTACTGACCAAGATGGACTACCAGGAAACCAATGGCGTTTGGCAGCATTCAGAGCGCGAAGTGATCTTCCTAGGAGATTTTGTGGATCGCGGCCCGGAACAGATCGAAACCGTTCAGATCGCCCGTAACATGGTCGAAAGCGGTAATGCCTTAGCGGTCATGGGTAACCACGAGTTCAATGCCGTTGCCTGGGCCACGCCAGACCCACGAAACCCTAGCGAGTACCTTCGCCCCCACACCGAAAAAAATCTAAAGCAGCACGAAGCCTTTTTGGACCAGGTAGGCGAGGGCAGTAGGCTTCACCTCAGTATGCTCGAATGGTTCAAATCTCTACCGCTGTACCTAGACCTGCCGGAATTTCGGGTGGTACACGCATGCTGGCACCCGACATACCTGGAATCTGTAAAGCAGTTTACTGACGATCGCAACCGGTTGTTACCCGAGGCTTGGGAGGCGAGCGCCCGCAAAGGCAGCGAAGCCTATGGAGCGGTCGAAACTCTGTTGAAAGGCTTGGAAATCCCCCTGCCAGGTGATCACTACTTTCTCGACAAAGAAAAGAACAAGCGGACTGATGTGCGAACCAAGTGGTGGCAGACAGGAAATCTTACCTATCGCGACCTTGCGATGGTGCCGGGCTCTGAGATTGAAAAGATCCCCCATGAGCCTGTTGAGGCTCACATCCTTCCAGGTTATGACGGAGAAAAGCCGGTGTTCGTGGGGCATTACTGGATGAAGGGCGAACCTGCACCGTTGAGCGAGCATGTTGCTTGTCTTGATTACAGCGTTGCAGGAGATCACGGCGGGAAATTATGCGCGTATCAGTTCGGTGGCGAGCGGTGTCTCTCTGCTAGCAATTTCGTTTGGGTTCATGCCTGATCTCTAGTTAATTTTCCTGAACAAATTTTTCGAAATGTGTTTGCTTGGTAGAGCCACTAGAGGTTGGCAAGTGAAAATAGATTCGATACGAATAAATACAGGTATAAAGGGACTTATTAATGTACGCTAGGCGTAGCAAAACCAAAGCATGGATTAATGAATTCCTATTCGTCAGAGGAATGATTGGAGGACCAGACGCTAGCCCTCTTTATCAATACCATGTTACGGATGAAGAATACTCAGAACTAACAACCATACTTCGACAATCCCTTCCTGATGTCGATAGCCCTTCCTATTTCAGATATTGGTCAGCGGTTTTCTGCCTGTTCGTAGCTGAGAAATATCGAAGAGAGTACGACGGTTCAAATCTAGGCTGGTCATGGAGTGGATTTGAAAAGCCGATATCTGCTGAGCTTTCCAGTCAGCTCCGTAGAGAAGTGGTACGAAAAGGTCTGGATTTCTGGAAACGCCCAATTCGGCATAGAACCAACGGCTATGATTATCTTGGCTCGTTATTTGACGAAGGGGGACTGCCGTGGCGCTTAATTCAGAGTAATACCCACAGCTTTGGCCGTGCAGTCCGTGGTGCGGTTTCCAATTATTACAGAATTAAGCAGTTCGGTGGCGACATTGTGTCAGTCGTTGCTAATTATTCTCACTACTTTCCGCAGGCGTTCAGAACACATGACAAATATCTGCTGATTGCCTCAATCGTGGATTGGTTGATGGACCTTGCTGAGGCCCATCCGATATCGACCGTTGATAACCCCGCTGATTACCTTGACGATAAAGCCCCAGAGTGGCGAAGGCAGTCTCCGTTACCTGTTGGCGAGGGCAACGCGCGAAATCTCATCAATGAGTGGCTCAAGGATGCTGGTAAAAGTCGTTCGGAGAAAAAACGCCTTGAAGCAGATGAGAAGAATTATACCTGTGAACATTGGCTGAAAGGCGGCTATGAAAATTGGAACATCGAAACAGAGGTCTTCCTACCTGCCGAAATACAGATCGAGTTGGAAGGCCACAAGATACAAAGCACCCGACTCGAGATAGCTTTCTATGAGGGTGAAGCTCTACTGAAGCGTTCCGGAATCGCTCACGGAAAAGTCAGCGATGACCGATCTAGCATAGGCGTGAAAATAAACACACGAGCGATCCCAGTCATTCGATCAAAGCCCGAGCTGCCGCTTACAGTCCAATTCCTCTCAAATGGCCATCGCGTCCATGCTGTTTATTTCGAGGGAAGCGAAGTCGACTATAGATCGCTTCCCATGGTGTTTTTAAAGGAAGGGGAACAGCTCAAACTGGCGGCAACAGCATCGATAACAGTGCCTGATTCCAGCGCTATCGTGAGACTGCCGGAAACATTTGCTATCCAATCGGACGAAGGACCTAGCGTTTTAGGGATTGACACGCTGTCTGGCCAATGGCTTGAAATATGCGATGACGCTACGTTAGTTGGTGAGGGCACCAAAGTAATTTTGCACTTCGATCCTCAGGCGACGATTTCAAAGCCCATCTTGACCGGAACTGTAGCGCTCTATGACACGCTGCCAAATTTGGTCTATCGGGGCTGGCCAAACCTTCAATTTATGGAAGGCGATGGCGGCCAGGACTGCCGGCTTTTCGCCAATGGCGTACCTGTTCAATTCGACTACCAAAAAAACGAAGTCGGTAGTTTTTATTTTAATGCTCTTGGAAAATCCGGAGAAACTCTTCTTCGCCGCAAAGTCGGGATTATCCCCAGAGACTTGAGAGTGATGTCGGTTCCGGCTTCGTCAAACAGCTCTGCGCGGATAATTCTAAGGAGTTCCAGAAAACTTTCGGTCGAATTGATAGGAGAAAGCATTAATTCCAAGACGGAGGAGTCTTCCGATGGTTACCTGTTAACGATGGAGCCGAAAGCCGGACAGAAAGCGCCAGAGAAAGTACAGGTAGCTATCGTTGACGGGATAAACCCAGGCGAACCAGTCATTTTAAGGTTGCCCTATCCAAAGACTGGTGTTCAGCTTTTTAATGATATGAGCACAGAGATTAAGGGTGGCTTGATATCCCTCGATCAGCTTATAGGTATATCTATGACGCTGACACCAAAGCCCGACACGAGAGAAGAATTCTTTGTTTCTCTGGAACTAATGTGCCCGCAACTTCCTAATTTCAGGCGTTATTATCCATTTACAGTGAACAGCCAGGCTCAGAAAATTAGCCTGTACGCGTTTGAGGAAGACATTCAGCAGATGCTGGGAACAACCTCTAATCAAGATGCCTTTGTGCGCATAACCGTTGAAACAGATCGAATACTAAAACAATTCAATATTGTTCGTTACGATGCTCGTCTTGAACGCCCGTCAGCGATAGGGCGGCTTGAAGTTGTTACAGATACTAGCTGCGAGTCACAGGGCTCTGTCAGAGTGTCCGGTATGCGACTCGACGACCCGCGCGCAGTACCAGTTGAGGTTCCCGAGAGGGTGTCCGAGGGCGTGGGAATGGGGATATTCGAAATTCCGCCGAAAATGATGAAAAACGGTCCGTGGTTACTATTTTCTCCGACTCAATCCAGCGTAATGTTTCGCCCGGCCGTCTGGGTTACGGAGGATTCGGCGATCACATCTGAAGTTCAAGCAAACACCTTGCATTCTGCGGCCAAAAATTTTCACCCGATGCACAATCCTCATGCTTTTGACGAAGTAATATCGGCGATGACCGAGGATTTTTCACATAGTGGTTGGGACTATCTTAGGGTTCTCAAAGAGCAATATCACGCCTTGCCCTTGTCAGCGTTTGAGAGTTGGAAGGCGTTAGCGAAGAATACTGCGGCGGTCGCCACAGCTGTTTTTCGGCTAGAGTTTGATCCTGTATTTTGTCGGCGGTTAAGTAATGAGCTTGCAGTGATCTGGGAGACAGTGAATGTGAAGACCTGGGTCAAGGTTCGGTCTAGGCAGCATGATTACCTCGTTGATCAGGGCATACCCGAAGAATTCTCTGAAAAACTTATAGAGGATCGGATAAGTAGCGTCGCAAGTGTAATTCCTTGTTTTATGCATCTTTCCAATTACTTACGAGAGCCAAAGCATGTGAATCTGCAACAGGTCCCTTATGTTTTTGCGAGGATGTGCTTTGAAGATCTGCGACGCAACCATGCGGACGACCAGAGATGGCCCGAATGGTTCAACGTCGAGCTCACAAGCTGGGTTAGCCAACAAGAATTCCCGACGGAAATATCGGCCCTCCCTGACGTTGGTTTCACACGTGCAGTAGCATTTTTTCCTGTCTTTATGGCCGCCGTGACAGCAGGAAAAGCAGGCTTTACGGATCTATCGGAATCGATTCCGGAGCTTAGATTCGCTGCCCGAGTTCTCTCGGATTTTGATCGCGATGCTTGGTATGAGCCGACCTATGCGCTTGTGCTATCAAACCTCTTGCTCGAAACGAAAGAATAAGGAACTAAAATGAGTGGTTATTTCAAGGATCTCATCAACCAGTCACTAGAGCGCACCCGGGAGTCCACGCTCAGCATCCTCGGTTTGGGTGATCCAGGGCTTCGAGCGCACCTAGCAAAGCAGATGAATAACGAATTGGGTTCGGAAGGCTGCTTTCTTGCACCACCCGTGTTCGAGCACACGTTTGGATGGGAGCCGGGGAATATTACTTTTAAGGCCTTGGAGGGGGATTTACTCAGCAGTGAGGTTATCTCTGCTTTGGCTGAAGCAGCCAATGAAAGTTATCGGTTTGATCCGAACATAAAACCTTACACGCACCAGCTGACGGCCTGGCGAACCTTGCTCGCTGACAAACCAAAGTCTGCTGTGATCACCACCGGCACGGGGTCAGGAAAAACCGAGTGCTTCATGATTCCAATTTTGCAGGATCTTGTCCGAGAGCATCAGCAGACAAAGAAACCACTGCAAGGTGTGAGAGCACTATTTCTTTATCCTCTTAACGCGCTGATCAATTCCCAACGGGAACGCTTGGATGCCTGGACCCAGCCGTTCGATAAGAACATTCGGTTCTGCCTGTACAACGGAAATACGAAGGAATCTAGAGCCTCTGTTCGGCAAGAGCAGAAAGAGACGCCTAATCAGATTCTCTCAAGGGAAGAGTTGAGGGAGCATCCGGCGCCTATTCTAATGACCAACGCGACCATGCTTGAGTACATGCTCGTCCGTCAGGTGGACGACCCGATCATTCAAAAGTCGAGGGAGGCCCAATCTCTTCGCTGGATTGTCCTCGACGAGGCGCATACCTATATCGGATCTCAAGCCGCGGAGCTCTCTCTACTGCTGCGCCGCGTAGTCGAAGCTTTCGGGCGCCAAGCCTCAGATATTAGGTTTGTCGCAACATCTGCCACAATCGCTGATGAGAAGGCGGAAGAACGATTGAGAGAATACCTTGCAGGTCTAGCGGGTGTTCCTTTAAGCCAGATTGTGGTGATCGGTGGTCAGCGTCAAGTTCCTGAAATCCCGTTTGATGGTGATGACAATGGTATGTCGCTAGCACAGCTCAAGTCGATCGAGTTAGGAAACACCGTCTCGGCCAAAAGATTCGATGCCCTTAGTACATCCAGAACGGCCCAGCTGATTCGCAATACCGTAGTCAACTCACCAAAGCCCGTAAGCCTCAATGATCTAATTAGCTCCGTGGGTTCTCTGTTGGTAAGTCAGGAGGCTATTCAGCAACAACGGGAGCTTCTGGAATGGTTGGACCTGCTGACAGATACCAAACCGTCGGATAAACAAGAGCCCTTCCTCAAATTACGAGCCCACCTGTTTCAGCGCATGCTTCATGGACTCTGGAGCTGCATAAACCCCCGATGCTCTGCAAAATCTGAGGATCTCGAAGACTGGCCATTCGGCCAGGTTTATGTTCAGCAGCGCGGGAAATGCGATTGTGGTTCGCCCGTATACGAGGTGGGCTTTTGTGACGACTGCAAAACACCTCACCTGACGGCTGAGCATGCCCATCCATACCTGCGTCAGGCTAGCCCCTATGTTGGTGATGAGTTCTCCTTGCAGGAAGACGACTCAGATGACAGCGGCCTTTCGGACAGCGCTGGAAGCTCATTGAAAGGGCGCACCGTAATTGCGCCCAAGCCCCATGAGGCTTTCGTTTCTGAAGATCTGGATCTGGACACGGCAGAGCTTGGGAAGCTGGATGCCGAGAACAGCATTACGATTTCACAGGCGGACGAAATTGATTCGATCTGTGTGAATTGTGGTAGCGCTGGTAAAACACCAGGGGGCTTTCTGCGCAAGTCTTATTTGGGATCGCCTTTCTACGTCAGTAACGCCGTGCCAACGGTTCTGGAGTTTTGTCCTGACCCTTCCCGCGAAGATTGCGATGGAGATTCTCCCGAATCCCTGCCGGGTCGAGGCCGCAAGCTGATCACCTTTACCGATAGCCGCCAGGGCACGGCCCGCATGGCGGTGCGTATGCAACAGGAGGCGGAGCGCTCGCGTCTAAGAGGATTGGTTTTTCAGATACTGAGAAATAAACAGGCAAAGGCTGATGCTGGTCCGAAAGATGTTCCAACAGCTAGCTATGAACAATTGATACAGCAAGCAGAGCAGCTTGAGAAAATAGGCATGCACGCTGCGGCTTCGGGGATAAGGTCTGAAGCTGAGAAACTCAAAAATGGCGGGAGTTCAGAAGATAGTCTGGAAGTGCCCTGGTCAGAACTGGTAGAGGAGCTAGCCGCCTCGAACGACCTTAAATACTCCATCCTGAATTATAACCGCTATGCCAACCCTCAGCTGTTCAAAGGCAGTGAGGGTAGTTATTCAATGGCGCGGGTTCTCCTATTGCGAGAATATGCCCGCAGGCCAAAAAATCAGAACAGTACGGAAACGCTGGGGCTCGTGGCTGTTGGCTACAAAGGCTTGGAGCACGTCACCAACACGCCAGACTTCTGGACGGAAACTCGGGCTCCCTCAACGGATGGTAAAGGAGAAACTCAGTTAACCCTAAAAGATTGGAAAGATTTTCTTAAAGTCTCCTTGGACTTCCACGTTCGGGAAAACACCTTTCTCCGCTTTGGAGAAACGGAGCGTTCCTGGATGGGAGCGCGGTTTGCGCCGAAAGAGCTATACGCCCCGGGCAGCGATGTCAGCGGCGCTAGAGACAAGGCCTGGCCTCAGCTTCAAAAGGGTTCGCAGTCTCGCCTGGTTAAAATTCTATCTCTCGGAACAGGTTTGACTACTGATCTGGAATCAAATCGAAACAAGATCAACGGGTGGCTCAAGGCCGCCTGGCAAGCATTGGTGAAAGCCCAGATCCTTCAAACTCAGGGAGGGGGCTACGCGCTTATCCGAGAAACAATGACCTTTTTTCTGCCCAAGTCGGCGTGGGTATGCCCGGTCACAAACCGGCTTATCGACACTACATTCCGTGGGTTGACTCCCTACCTGCCCAACAAGGCCGAAGTAGAGAAGTATCGATGCACAAGAGTTGAGATGCCCGAGTTCATCTCGCTAGCCCCGGAAGGGGAGGCGGAAGGTGTACTCCGGGCAATCCGAAAACGCATTGCCGAAAATGAGGTTGTCGAGTCACTTCGTGAGCAAAATCTCTGGACAGACATTTCCGATCGCACGGCCGAGGGCGGCTTTTACTACCGAACCGCTGAACACTCCGCCCAGCAGGCTGCAGAGCGCCTGCAGAAATACGAGGATGATTTTAAGAAGGGCAAAATCAACGTTCTCAATTGTTCCACAACTATGGAAATGGGCGTCGATATTGGCGGTATTTCCGCGGTGGTTATGAATAACGTGCCTCCTCATCCGGCCAATTATCTCCAGCGCGCCGGTCGTGCTGGCCGGCGTAGCGAGCCGAGAGCCGTTGCTTATACGCTTTGTAAACCAGACCCGCACAACACGCGGGCCTTTCAGAATCCCCAGTGGCCCTGGGTAACGGCCATTCCTGCACCGGTGATTACTCTCAGTGCAGCGCCACTGGTTCAACGGCACGTGAATTCGTTCCTGCTAGCGAGCTTCCTCAAGTCCGAAACGGACAGTGAAAATGATCGCACACGATTAAACGTTCATTGGTTCTTCGGCGGCAACCCGTCGGTGTGCGAGCGGTTTGTCGATTGGTTAGATACCCTCGCGGCAGGGTCTTCCGAGAATGAAGTGGTGAAAGGTGTTACACGGATCACTCGTGAAAACACTGCGTTGTCCGCCACATCGTTCCCCGTGTTGGCGACCGATTGTAAAGAATCGATTCAGCAACTGTCACTGTCTTGGCAAGAAGAACATCACCGCTTGAACGAACGACACCGTGAGGCGTCGGATGATGCCTATAAGAAAGCGCTGGAGCTTGAGAAAAAGCGGCACGAAGAGGAATACCTCCTGCGAGACTTGGCGGCCCGCGCATTCCTGCCTGGCTATGGCTTCCCTACCGATGTGGTGAACCTTAACACCTACAACGTCGAAGATTTCATTAATAAAAGCACCCGTAAGCAAGAGAAGTCTCGCGAGGACAATATCTATACTTACAAAGAAAAACCATCAAGGGGGCTGCCAATTGCCATTCGTGAGTACGCGCCGGGCGCGCAGGTCGTTATTGATGGACGCGTATACCGCTCTGCCGGGGTGACGCTTTATTCCTATTACGACAGTGCTCAAGGTGGCGCACAAAAGTTCGATCTGGCCTGGAGCTGTCAGAATTGCGGTGCGCATGGCTACCGAGAGTACGCCTACGTGAACAGCGATGAACTGTCCTGTACGCAGTGTCACAGCATGATTAACCCGAAATACGTCAAACGGATTCTCAGACCGGCAGGCTTTACCACGGATTTCTACGATTCAACGAGTAACGACGTTACTTCCCAGAAATTCATCCCCGTTGAAAAACCTCGTATAAGCGTAGATGAGAATATAATTTCACTGCCTGACGACCGCTGCGGGTTCATCCGGTTCGGTGATAAAGGACATGTCTTTCATCACTCCGGTGGTGAAAACGGGACTGGGTATGCAATCTGTCTCAGTTGTGGGCGTGCAGACTCGATGTCCGCGACCCACGAAATACCAAATGACCTCCAGCCTGATAAATTCCACCGGCCCATTGGCGGAAATGCGGGTAGCCATAAAGAGAAAGATTGTTCAGGCGAGCAGGTTATGGCCGGGATTTACCTCGGCTATCAGTCTCAGACAGACGTCCTTGAACTTATACTTAAGAGCCCGATTACTAGTGAATGGATACCGGCCTCTGAAAACGGCCGGGTTATCGCAACAACCCTAGCGGTGGCGTTGCGCGATACCATTGCCGACCAACTAGGCATCGCCTCGACAGAGATGGGCTTCGGTGTTCGGCAAGACAAGGACCAAGACACAGGCGCAACTCGTTACGTCATTCAGGTTTATGATGACGTCGCCGGCGGTGCGGGCTTCGTTCTCACCGGATTAGAAAATCTGGCAGAGCTGATTGAAAAAACGCTCAAAAAACTTGAGTGCCCGGCCAACTGCGACAATGTCTGTTCCGCCTGCCTTGCCAGCAAAGACAGCCGGGTGGAGTTCGACGAGTTGAACCGCAAGGCGGCGCTGGAATGGGTGGCTCACAGCGGTATCAGAAACCACCTGAGCTTACCTGAACCTTTCGCTTCTGTTCCCGGCGCAGCCTACTGGCCTTATGATCCTGAGCGCTTCGTTCGTCATTGGATCAACAAAGGCGCGAAAGCAGTCTCATTGCGTCTCAAAGGTAATCCCGATGACTGGGATCTCGGCAACCCTGATTTTCGGCGGAAACTCATGGGATGGCGCGCTATTGATGGCTTGCGGGTAACTCTGATCTTGCCGATGGGCGTTCCGTTGAGTGAGGAGGTAAAACAGGAGCTCGCCAATCTCGGTCGATTTGGTATCGACGTCTCAGAAACAGATGAGAATCACCCAAATCCAGATATAAGAATGCCGCTTCAGTTCGAGCTTGAAAAGGACGAACTCGTGACTCTGATCACCGACAGCGCGAGCGCCCAAAGTCCCGGTGAAAACTGGCTGAGTGGTGATGATCAAGCCTTGTGGATCTATTCACATCAGGAGCC
Organism: Marinobacter litoralis; assembly: GCF_016427555.1. Classification (GTDB taxonomy): domain Bacteria; phylum Pseudomonadota; class Gammaproteobacteria; order Pseudomonadales; family Oleiphilaceae; genus Marinobacter; species Marinobacter litoralis_A. The sequence goes on along the minus strand of NZ_JAELVS010000003.1, from coordinate 109,369 downwards.
GGCTTTCTCAGCCAGCACCTTGGATATTGCAGGTTGGTCGGCTCAGCCCAGTGGCGCCGCTGTGGTAGAACTGACCACCGAACTCAACGGCTCCATTCAGGATTTGGCGCGAAATTTCTGGAGCGTACTCAAGCAAAAGGCTCCGAGTTTTGCGGAAGCCATCGATCAAGAAAAGATTGTTTCACTTAAGTACGAAGATCGCTACCTGAAGTCCCCTTGGGCGGTAGTAATGCTCGCCAACGTTCTGAAATCGGTGGAAATCGGCAATGAAACATCGTTGTCTGTTATCACCATGCCTGGAGATGGCCGCCGAGATAGCCGAATGGCTTGGGACGATTGGGTTAACGCTGAAACGCAACGGATCGTTTCGGGGGCGTTCCTCAGAGCCGTTCTTGGAGCCAAACAGGTAGATTTCCAAGTCAGCAATGACCGTCGCGAACTGACTCACCGGAGGGTACTCAGTGTTGGGTTGGCTTCCGGGCGTACGATTAAACTGGCTTTCGACCAGGGCATGGGCTATTGGGAAATGAAATCCTTTCGCCATGACCTGAAATACTTTAATTTCGATCTCGACCTTGAAGCACAAGTTAACAGAATGCTCGAACTTGATAGGGATGGTCGGTTAGTCAATGCTGGTGGCTGGGCTACCGATATTGCGGTTTACGAAGACAGCAGCATGGATTATTAACGAAAGGACTCACCCATGACCAACGATGAACACGAACTAGACCATGACATTGCAGATGCCGCGACTAATGTAAGCCGTGGACTAATTATTGATCAGCCATGGATCGGCAAAATTCTCCGAGGAGAAAAAACCTGGGAAATGCGAAGCTCTCGTACATCAATACGAGGCCCTATTGCCCTCATTGAAAAGGGCAGTGGCACAGTTGTCGGCGTGGCTTCAATCGTGGACTCTTTGGGACCTTTGTCTCTTCATGACATCTCCGAAAACCTACCAAAGCATAGGGTCGGACGAGAGATCCATACCAAGTCCGACTACAAGTGGAATCACGCCTGGGTGTTGGATGAGGTTATACCTCTCTCATGCCCAGTAAAATACCGCCATAAGCAGGGGGCAGTTATCTGGGTTGACTTAGACGACGCAGCTAGGGAGGCTCTTCAAAAAACGTTCATGGGCGTAGTTCCCCGTCCGAGCAAAGCGGTTTCTGACTCGACTCCAGCAAGTGTTCAAGGGAGCACCGATCAGAAGATACCCTATGCGAGGGATGGCAGTTCATTTTGTAGAGAAGGCTGCAACAGAAACGGATATTTTACCGTGGGCGACAAAGGTTCAGAGCAACGCTTTGCCAATTATTCAGCTGCATTGGAGTACCTAAAGCGGATGCCAACCGCAAAATGGCGCCGGCCGAATCCCAAAGGCAACTGGGGAATAGTAAGCGCTGTCGGGTGGAAAGACGCTTAAGCTTCCCACAATTAAAAATATTAATAAAAACAAATGTTAGTGTTTGCAACAGACATCAATTCTGCAGGGCGCTAAGATGACTAACTCGTAATTGACTGTTGAGTTCATGGATGGCGAAACACGTGCATAAGACCTTGATAAGCTGGATTGGAGGCAATGACTTAAAGGCTGCGTCTTCCGATCAAAAAGTCCCATTGGGGCCTATCCGTTCGACGCTTAAAAATATCGATGTCGACGCGGTTCAATTGCTCTTTTCCTATCCTCGCTCAGAGGTGGAGCCATATCTTTCTTGGCTGAAGAGCGAAGTTGATATCCCCATCCACGCCACCGAGGCCAAACTCAGTTCCCCGGTTAATTTTGGTGAGATCTATCTGGCGGCCGAGCCGCAGCTGAGAAGGTTATCGACCACCGAAACAGAGCTGTCGATTCTGCTGAGTCCTGGTACCCCAGCAATGCAGGCAGTGTGGATTTTGCTCGGCAAAACCAGATACCCAGCTATTTTTTACCAATCGTCGTTGGAGAGGGGGGTAGAGCAGGTAGAGATACCCTTCGAGCTTGCTGCAGAGTTTGTTCCTACAGTTACCGAAATATCAGATGCCAAGTTCCAGGCTCTGGCTGACTCTCGGGTTCCCATTAATGCCGCGTTCGATAATATTGTCACCCAGAACCCGGATATGCTCGTGTTAAAACAGCAGGCGCAAGTCCTCGCTGAACGCAACGTGCCAGTCCTGATCTATGGTGAGACAGGTACAGGAAAAGAGTTGTTTGCCCGGGCCATCCATAATGCCAGCCCGCGTCGTGAAAAGCCCTTCATTGCATTGAACTGCGGGGCCATTCCGGAAGACCTGATTGATTCAACGCTCTTCGGCCATAAGAAGGGGGCCTTTACCGGCGCAGTTGCGGATCGCCCAGGTGTGTTCCAGCAGGCGGATGGCGGCACGTTATTTCTAGATGAGTTTGGCGAACTGTCTCACCAGTCTCAGGTTCGGCTGCTTCGCGTGCTGCAGGAGGGCCGATTGGTCCCGGTGGGCAGTGATAAAGAAATGCCGGTGGATGTGCGCATTATCACCGCCACACACCGCAATCTCATGGAAGCTGTCGCAGATGGCCTATTCCGGGAAGATTTATTCTACCGTGTGGCTGTCGGTGTTCTGCACCTACCTCCACTTCGCGCACGAGAAGGTGACCTGTCTTTACTTGCAGATATGGTGCTCAAAGCTCAAGGTGAGCACGACCCTGTCTTCGCCGGTAAGAAACTTTCTGCCGATGCAAAAAAAATTATCCTTCAACATCCCTGGCGCGGGAATGTCCGAGAGCTCCAATCAACGCTCATTAGAGCAGCGCTCTGGAGCCCTGCGGAGCAAATAACCGGTTCTGACTTGCAGCAGGCATTGTTCACAATGCCAGAGCGTCAAACGGATCTACTCAATCGTGACGTCAGACAAGGTATTGATCTCAATGATTTAATGGGAGATTTGGCGGCGCATTATATCCAGAATGCGATGGCTCACACCGGGAAGAACAAAACGAAGGCGGCAAAACTTCTGGGCTTGAAAAGCCAGCAGACCTTGAGCAACTGGATCGAAAAGTACGGCATCGAATAATAATGGCATGGTCCTCGCAGTAGGACAGGCATGAGCAGAGTATCTTTTATGAAATCGGTGAATTTTGAGTTTCTTCGGCCAAAGTACGAGTTGCTGGCAAACCTCGGTGGGTTGGCAGAGGCCGTACTGCATGTGGATCCCGGTAGCGCACTAACGAGGCTGCGCAGCTTTGCCGAGGAGATGACCAAGACCATCTACAAAGAAGAGTCTCTGCCCAGATTGCCTCAGGCCAGCTTCTATGAGCTGGTCAAAAATCCGGTATTCGCGGGTTGCGTCGATAAGTCACTGATTCATCAGATTAACTTTCTCCGTGTCCAAGGCAATGACTCTGCACACGGAGCGGAAGGGGATTTGCGTAGCGCAAAGATGGCGCTCTCAACCGCACATCAGCTGGCGGGCTATATGGCGCTCACCTATTGCGGGGAACCAAAGGAGAATCTGCCATCTCTCAAAGAAATCCCAGATCCGACCAACACCATTGTTGAGCTCAAAAAGTCGGTTTCCAGTTACAAGAGAGATATCGAAAAGCAGCAGGAAGAGCTTGAGCGGGTAATGGACGAGCTGGACCGCGAGCGCGCCAAGCAAGCAGAGATGTTCAAGCAGCCGGCCGAACCCGAGCAGAAAGCGCGTAAACAGCGAAGCCAGCAGGCCGCTGACTCCCTCCAATGGAACGAAGCCAAGACTAGAGCTCAGCTGATCGATGCGATGTTGGTGAAAGCCGGTTGGGACGTTGGCAATCCAGCCCAGGTTGGCCAGGAAGTAGAGGTTAATTTCCCCGATAATCCATCAGGGAAGGGTTATGTTGACTACGTTCTGTGGGGTGAAAATGGGCAGCCGTTGGCTTTGGTTGAGGCCAAGAAGTCCGGGACGGTTAACCTCCAGGCTGGCCGCGAGCAGGCTCGCCTGTACGCCAACTCCTTCGAGTACATGGGGTTCCAGCGCCCGGTCATCTTCTACAGCAACGGCTATGAAACCTTTATCTGGGACGACCACCAATACAATGCTTATCGCCCCGTCTATGGGTTCTACAGTAAGGAAAGCCTGGAATACCTGATTTACCAGCGCCATTATCGCGCTGCCGAATTGGAGCGTTTTAATCCGGAGCTCAAGATTGCAGACCGCCCTTACCAGATTGAGGCCATCAAAACAGTAGCGGCGCATTTCCAAAATCAACGTCGCAAGGCGCTGATCATCCAGGCAACCGGTACAGGCAAAACCCGCGTAGCCATTGCGCTCGCGGAGCTGCTGTTGCGAACCGGCTGGGCCAAACGGGTTCTGTTCTTGTGTGATCGAAAGGAGCTGCGTGTTCAGGCCGATGATGCGTTCAAGCAAAACCTGCCGAGTGAACCGCGTTGCATCATTGGGGAAACCCGGCAGATTGACGAATCAGCACGCATTTATATCGCCACCTATCCTGGAATGATGAACCGGTTTGCTCAGCTGGATGTGGGCTTCTTCGACCTGATCATTGCCGATGAAAGTCACCGCAGTATCTACAACAAATATCGCGATCTGTTCGATTACTACGATGCCTTGCAGGTCGGTCTTACCGCGACACCGGTCAAGTTTATCAGCCGTAACACCTTCGACATTTTTGATTGTGAAACCACAGACCCAACCTTCGAGTTTGGGCTGGATGCGGCGATCAATAACGAGCCACCCTATCTGGTGCCGTTCCGGGTAAAGGACCTGACCACCGAATTCCTTCGCGACGGTATTCATTACACCGATCTGACGCCCGAGCAACAGCAACAGCTGGAAGAGGATCTGGGCGAAGAAGAGGCCCGCAATACTCGGATTGCCGGAAAAGACATCGGTCGAAAAATCTTCAGTGAGGAGACCGACCGGGTCATTCTGGAAAACCTGATCGACAACGGCATCAAAGATGAAACCGGTTCACTGGTCGGGAAAACGATCATCTTCGCCCAGCGGCAGGATCACGCAGAACATCTCGAAAAACTGTTCTGCAAGATGTACCCCCAGTACGGTACCAAGGTTTGCAAGGTCATCCATAACGACATTCCCCATGTCGATAGCCTGATCAAAGAATTCAAAAAACCGGACAACGATTTCCGGATTGCCATCTCGGTAGACATGCTCGATACCGGCATTGATGTGCCGGAAATCGTTAACCTCGTCTTTGCCAAGCCAGTCAAATCCTGGGTGAAATTCTGGCAGATGATCGGCCGAGGCACGCGCTTGCGTCCAAACCTGTTTGGCCCCGGACAGGACAAAACTGAATTCCTGATCTTCGACCACTACGGCAACTTCGATTTCTTTGAAGAGGAATACAAAGAGCCGGAGGACACCGGCGGCAAGTCACTCCTCCAAGCGACCTTTGAGGAACGACTGGCCCTCGCACAAGCGGCGCTGAAGCAGAATCATGCCGCCGGTTACGACGTTGGCGTGCGCCTGCTCAAGGAAGACATCAATGACCTGCCGGATGAAAGTATTGCCGTTCGCCGTAACCTGCGAGTGGTTCATCAGCTCCAACAGACGGATCTGTTGGACAAGCTGGATGCCAGAACGCAGCACCTCCTGGCAGAAACCATAGCGCCTCTTATGTCCAGCCGGGTGCTCCGGGATAAACACGCCACAGCGCTCGATAAACTTATGGCAGAGATTGAGCGCTGCCTGGTGGAGAAAGCGAGCTGCTTCGAAGATGGCAAAACGGCGCTCATAGCCGAAGTCGAGAGGCTAGCAGTCAATATCCAGGCGGTTCGCCAGAAAGACAAAGTGATCGAAGCAGTGAAGAGCGCCTCTTTCTGGTCTGATCCCAGCATCGAAAAGCTGGAAAATGCCCGCCTGGAGTTGCGTGGCATCATGAAGTATCGGAAGTCTAACGTTTATCCTGGCTCAGGTACGCAAACGACCACTACTCCAGACGGCAAGGTTCAAGGGGAAGAGCGCGAGGTATACATCACCGGCGCAAACGAAGCCATGATCTACCGCCGGCGCCTGAAGGGCATTCTGGACAAAATGCTATCGGAAAATCCGATTCTCCAGAAAATCCACAACGGAGAGACTATCGGTGAGTCAGACCTGAAAACCCTGACATCGACAATTCTCACCACGAACCCTGGGGTCAGCCTGGATGTGCTGAACGAGTTTTATGGCCGAACGGCTGATCAGCTGGATGTCACGGTCAGAGAGATAATTGGCCTCGATCCCCAGGCAGTAGAGGAACACTTCAAACAGTTCCTTCATGCGCACCCGACGCTGACAGCTCAACAGGTAAGGTTCATGAACCTGCTGAAAAACTACATCGCCCAACATGGCTCCATCGTAGTGGAAACCCTTTACGATGCGCCGTTTACCTCAGTCTCCCACGAAGGAATTGACGGTGTTTTCAAACCGGATGATGTGGGCGAGTTGATCACCGTACTGAAACCTTTCCTGAAACCAGATACTCCAACCGCAGAGCTACAGGGATAACGATGCAGAATATTCAATGGACTACCGAACTGATCGTGATGGCAAGCCTGATTGGCGCGGCGTTGGCGGGATTGGGCTTTTTGCTGGCCTCCGTCCTGCAAGGACGCAAGTCCACCCGGCTTGCTACGCAACTGGAGCAACTTCAGGAAGACCTGGAGCAAGCGAACGCGCGTGACGAGGCTGCCCAGACAGCCATCAAAGAGCTCGAAGCCTCTGTGCATGAAAAGGATCTGGCAGAAAGCCGCTTGCAAGCGAAGCTAGCCGGTGCTCAATCCAACGAGCAACGGCTTATCGGTGAGCTCCAGAGCCAAAAAGATGAGCTTTCGGCTGCGAATGCGAAGTTGGAAGAATCGCGCCACCGTCTCCATGAGACAGAGAAACAGCTGGAAAACGTACAGGCAGATAACCGTGCCCATCAGGACCGAGTAGAAGAACTTCGTCAGCGACTCTCACGCTCAGAGCAGGATCTTCAGGCAGAACGGGAGCAGGTCAATCAGCTGAAGGGGAGCCTCGCAGAAGAAGGGAAAAGGTCGCAAGCCTTCGAGTCTTCAAGCTTGGATGCCAAAGAGCAACTGAAGGAAATCAAGGCGACCCTGCTGGCGCAACAGGATAACTACGCCCAGCTACAGGAGCGATACCAGACCCTGAGCAACGAGCACACCGAACTGAAAACCACACTGGAGCGCAAAGAAGAGCACTTCAAAGAACAGATGCAGCAACTGGGTGAGGCCAAGCAATCCCTCACCAGAGAGTTCGAGAATGTTGCCAACAAGATCTTCGAGGAGAAAGGCAAGACCTTCACCCAAACCAGCCAGAGCAGTATAGACAGCATGCTTAAGCCCTTCCGGGAACAAATTGAAGGGTTCCAGAAGCGGGTGAATGACGTCCATGAATCTTCCGTGCGCGGCCAGACGGAGATGAACGCAAAGATTCGTGACGTTCTGGAAATCGGCATGAAGATGAGTGCAGAAGCCAACAACCTGACCTCCGCGCTGAAGGGCGACTCTCAGCAGCGAGGTGCATGGGGTGAGGTTCAGTTGCGCCGGACTCTGGAAATGAGCGGTCTGATCGAAGGCGAGCACTACGACGCCCAGGGCGAATTCAAAGATGCGGAAGGCAAAAAGAAACGCCCCGACTACCTGATCCGTTTGCCCGACAACAAGCAAATTATCATCGACAGCAAGGTCTCCCTGGTTGCTTACGATAAAGCGGTGGGCGCGGAAACGCCTGAGGAGTCACGCCTGGCGATGGATGAGCACGTTAAAGCGGTGAAGCGCCATATCGACGATTTGAGCAGCAAGGATTACACCAGTCTCATCGGCATGCGGAGCCCCAGCTTTGTGCTGATGTTCATGCCCATCGAGCCGGCCTACATCGAGGCTCTGAAGTACGACAAAGGACTCTTTGAATACGGTTACAAACAGAATATCGTGCTGGTCTCTCACACCACCCTGATACCCATTCTCCGCACGGTGTCCAATCTGTGGATGATTGAACGAAGCAACGCCGAGGCCCGGGAAATCTCCGAAAAGGCCGGGGAAATTTTCAATCAGGTCTGTGTGGTTGCTGACCGGCTGAATAAGCTGGGCGGCACACTGAAGACTGTAAGCAACCATTACAACAACACCGTTACGGCTCTGGCAGGCCAGCAGGGTCTATACGGCAAGGTGGATCGTTTTAGCCAGCTCTCAACCAAAGTCAGCAAATCCTTGCCACAGATCGAGCCTGCCCATACAGACTTCGAGTCTGAGCGCCTTGCCCTGATTGTTGAACCGCTCGATGAGCCGGAAAAACAGGAGCAAGAAATGCTGGAAGAGCTCGGCTCTGATCAGCAACTAACCAATCAAACTGATACTCCGTCTGAGGAACCGGAACAGGAAGCCTCAGATGCAACATCGAATGAAGAGATCCATTAAATGCTCACAGGTCAATTACGTAACGACATCGACAAGCTCTGGGAAAAATTCTGGACCGGGGGCATTGCCAACCCGCTGACTGTGATCGAGCAAATTAGCTATCTGATGTTCGCTCGCATGCTCGACATGCAGGAAGAGGTGGCCGAGCGTAAGGCCGCGCGAACTGGCAAATCCTTCGACCGGTTGTTTCCGGATACGCCGGAAGGCCAGCTTCTGCGCTGGAAGAATTTTCACCATATGAGCGGTAAGGAGCTGCACAGGCATCTCAAGCTTCATGTGTACCCGTATTTCGCCAGCCTCGGCCAGCACTCAGAGGAAGAAGGGCTCGGAACGGAAGGCAGCGAAGCCCAGGCACTGGGCCACATCGGCGAATACATGCAGGATGCGGATCTGGAGATCAAGAACGAATCTGTGCTTGTCTCGGCAGTGGAAATGGTTAACAACCTGCCGCTCACCCAGAGTGACATAAAAGGGGATATCTACGAATACCTGCTGAGCAAACTGACCACGGCAGGTATTAACGGCCAGTTCCGTACACCGCGCCATATTATCGATGCGATGATCGAACTGATCGACCCGCAGCCCACCGATGTTATCTGCGACCCTTCTTGCGGAACGGCAGGATTCTTGGCTCGAACCATGGAGTACCTGAACAAAAAGTATTCCAGTGAAGCCGGCACCTTTACCGACGAAGACGGCAACCTGCACTACACCGGAGACATGCTCGAACCCTACCGGGACCACATCACCAAACAGATGTTCTGGGGCTTTGACTTCGACACCACCATGCTCCGCGTGAGCAGCATGAACATGATGCTGCACGGGGTAAACGGCGCAAACATTCACTATCAGGACAGCCTCAACAAATCCATCAAAGAGCATTACCCGGAGCAGGAAGAAGACTTCTTCGATGCCATCCTCGCAAACCCGCCGTTCAAGGGCAGCCTGGATGAAACCAACACCAACCCGGATGTGCTGGGTCTGGTCAAAACCAAGAAAACAGAACTGCTGTTCGTGGCGCACATACTCCGAGGCTTGAAGCTGGGCGGCCGGGCTGCAGTGATTGTGCCGGATGGCGTTCTGTTTGGTTCCTCCAAGGCTCATCAGCAACTGCGCAAGGAGCTGATCGAGAACAACCAGCTGGAAGGCATCGTCAGCCTGCCCAGTGGTGTTTTCAAACCCTATGCAGGTGTGAGCACGGCGATTCTGATGTTCACCAAAGGCGGCACGACAGATCGAGTCTGGTTCTACGATCTGCAAGCCGACGGTTTTAGCCTTGATGACAAGCGAACCGAGCTGAAAGGCGAGGGTAGCAATGACCTACCGGATGCTATCGCCAAATGGAAGCAATACCGTCAGCTGGTGGAAGCCAACGCCGATGCAGAAGAGATTGAACAAGCCTTTGGCGACAAGGCCCAAAAGGCGTTTGTGGTAGACGCCTCCGATATTGCGGGCAACAAGTATGATCTTTCTATTAACCGCTACAAGGAGGTGGTTTATGAGGAGGAGGAATACGAAGATCCGAAGTTGATTCTGCAGCGGCTTAGAGGGCTAGAGAAAGAAATCTTGGCTGAGCTGGACGAATTGGAGGGGATGTTGTGACTTGGCCTGTTGTGCGACTCGACGATGTGGCCCAGATAAATCCACGGCTTCCTAAAAATATAGACGACTCCCGGGTAGTGTCATTTGTAGCAATGGCATCCGCGGGTGAGGACGGGATGCTGCTGAATGAAGAGCCGCGGATTTTGGCTGAAACCAAAAAAGGATTTACCTATTTCGAGAATAGGGATGTTCTTTTGGCAAAGATAACCCCTTGCTTTGAAAATGGAAAATGCTTGCGACCAGGACAGATAAGCAATCAAGTCGGGTTTGGCTCCACGGAGTTTCATGTTCTGAGAGCTGATGAGAAGTTGTTAGATCCCAGCTACCTTTTCTATATGATTTGGAGCAAGCAGTTCAGGTTCCTGGGTGAGCCATCAATGTCTGGTGCTGCAGGTCAAAAGCGGGTCAGTACCGATTTTCTGAAGGGGTTTGAGGTTCCGCTCCCACCATTGGTAGAACAGAAACGCATCGTCTCCATCCTCGACAAAGCCGACGACATCCGCCGAAAACGCCAGCAAGCCATCCAGCTTGCCGATGAATTCCTCCGGGCGGTGTTTCTGGATATGTTTGGTGATCCGGTGACTAATCCGAAAGGGTGGGAGCTGTTACCGTTCTCCACGGTTGGGACTTTGGATAGAGGTAAATCAAAGCACAGACCGAGAAATGACCCTTCACTTTTGGGAGGTGCTCATCCGCTTATCCAGACAGGGGAAGTAGCGAATTCGAAAGGTTACATAACGGATTACTCTGCTACATACTCTGACCTTGGATTGGCTCAGAGTAAAAAATGGGATGCCGGAACCCTGTGTATCACTATTGCTGCTAATATTGCGAAAACTGGCATTTTGACGTTCCCCGCCTGCTTTCCCGATAGCGTTGTTGGCTTTAAACCAAATAACAAAGTAACCGTTGAGTTTGTGCAGCATTGGCTCGGATTCTTGCAGAAGAATCTGGAGGCAAACGCACCTCAGGCGGCTCAGAAAAATATCAATCTTGAAATTCTAAGAGGCCTCTCGATTCCAGTTCCTCCTAAGTCTAAGCAGGAAAAATTTAGCGAAATAGTTTCCTGCATACTTGCGACTGAGAGGAAGATATCTACATCGGAGAATATGGTAAGTGAAGCATTTGAATCGCTTAGCCAAAAAGCGTTTCAAGGAAAGCTCTAAGGAGGGAGTATGATCGGCGAAATCAAGATCAATCCACCGGTAGCAACCTATTCACAGCCGGCAACGCTTGGCGATCTGCGCCGTATCAACTTTATTTTCGGCGCTAATGGTACCGGAAAAACCACCATCAGCCGCGTGATTGCGCAAACAGAGGGGGCCAGTCATTGTCAGCTTATATGGCAGGGAGGTGCTCCCCTGAATGTGATGGTGTATAACCGCGATTTCGTTGACAGAAATTTTAATCAGGATAGCCCGCTACAAGGCGTCTTTACCCTTGGAGAGAACCAAGTGGAGGCTGAGCGTGAAATAGAGCGCTTACAGCCAGAAATTGAAAAAATTGATGAGCAGATAGCCAGTCTAAACAATCAGCTTGATGGCCAGGATGGTCAGTCTGGTAAACGAAAAGAGCTAGCTGACCTCGAACCTGAATTGCGTGAAAAATGCTTTAAGCAGAAGAAGCTTCACGATACCTACTTTCAAGAAGCGTATAGCGGTGTACGCAACAGTGCTGAAAAATTCAAAGAAAAGGTTTTGAGTGAAAGGGATTTGAACAGTGCGGAGCTGCTTACACTGGACGAATTAAAACAAAAGGCCAGCACAGTGTATTCAAAAGGCCTAGAAAGAATATCACCTCTTGCGAACCTGTCAGCCGACAATCTCATACAGTTGGAATCCCATGGACTACTGCAAAAGGCCATCATAGGTAACCAGGACGTCGATATTGCTGCTTTAATTGAGCGTCTTGGGAATAGCGATTGGGTGAAACAAGGCCGTAAGTACCATGAGCAAGACCCGGAAATCTGTCCATTTTGCCAACAGCCCACAGATCACCATTTTTCAGAGAGCCTGACATCATTTTTTAGTGAGGCCTATGATAATGACATTCAGGCTTTAAAGACACTTCAAGGAAACTACCAAAGAGCCTCCGAGCAGTTACTGGCTACCATCCAGCGTAATGGCGAATCAGGTAACCAGTTCTTGAGCCTAGAACTTTTCAATGCGGAAGCCCAGGCTCTGTCTGAACGGCTTAAGGGAAATCTGGCCCTCCTGGATAATAAGCTGGCCGAGCCAAGTCGAAAGATCGAGCTCGAGTCCGTCGAGCCATTACTAGCGGAACTACAAAAGACAGTCTCCGAAGCAAATGATGCAACTTCTAGTCATAACCGAACGGTGACGAACATAGCGACAGAGAGGGAGACGTTGACTTCCCAAGTCTGGCGCTATGTGCTCAACGAGTTAGCTGATGATCTGTCGCAATATCAGTCAAAAAAGGATCAGTTGAACCAAACTATTCGAGGTATGGAAGGCAGTCTGCGAGCAAAGCAGCAGCGGCGCGGAGAGCTAAAGGAGCAGATTGCAGAGCTGGAAAAGCAAACCACGTCAATTCAGCCGACGATTACGGCGATCAATGAGTTATTGCATAGATTTGGTTTTCATTCATTTCATATTGGTGAGGCTGATGGCGGCCGCCACTATCGAATAATCCGCGATAATGGTGACGATGCCAGCCGCTCGCTGAGTGAGGGTGAAAAGACCTTCATAACGTTCTTGTATTTCTACTACCTCATTAGAGGCGCTCAATCGCCTTCAGGGATAACGACTAATAGGGTTGTGGTATTCGATGACCCCATATCCTCTCTGGACAGCGACATCCTTTACATCGTAAGCAGCCTTATCAAGGGCGTAATGGAAGATGTCAAAAGCCAAACTGGCCAAATCAAGCAGGTGTTCTTGCTCACACACAACGTCTATTTCCACAAAGAAATTACGTTCAATCGAGCAAGGCCTTCAGATCGAGCACTCAATGAGGAAAGCTTTTGGTTGGTTAAGAAACAGCAGCAAGGTTCGATTATCGAGCGTTGCAACTCCAACCCTATACGCTCGGCTTATGAGCTGTTATGGGAAGACGTAAAGTCCGCCAATGTATCAAGTGTTAGTCTTCAGAATACATTGCGGAGAATACTGGAGAACTACTTCACCATGTGGGGCGGAATGGGGAAAGACGAAATCTGTGCGCATTTTGATGGGCGCGACAAATTGATTTGCCAGTCGCTGTTTTCCTGGGTCAACGATGGATCTCACTCTATTCATGATGACCTTTACATAAATCATGGCGATCAAACCAACGATGCTTATTTGCGGGTATTCCGGCACATTTTTGAGAAGGCCGGCCAGTTGGGTCACTACGAGATGATGTTAGGTGAACAACCGGCGTTGGCGGAGGAAGCGTAAATGGCAGTGCAGCATGGCATCTGGAAAATCGGAGACAAGCCTCAGACTCTTGCAAGGGTGAAGTTGGAAAGCGAGTCGCTCCTCGAAGAGCAAATCACTAAGGATGTCTCCATCCTCAGTGACCACTGGCTGTTGATTGGTCGCCAGGTATACACCGACTTCGGTAAGTACATCGATTTGCTGGCCATTGATGCGACCGGCTCCATTATCATAATCGAGCTGAAGAAGCACAAAACGCCCAGAGATGTCGTTGCGCAGACCATAGATTACGCCGCCTGGGTCGAGAATCTTTCCTCAGAAAAGTTTGTCCAGATATACGCCGAGTTTGCCGAGAGACACGGCCTTCCGGAAAGAACCTTCGATCAGGCCTTCAAAGCCAGGTTTGGAGTGGCGCCGGTCGAGGAGGAGATCAACAGCTCCCACCAGATGGTGATTGTTGCGGCGGAACTTGATGCAAGTACCGAACGCATCATCAACTACCTCAATGATAAAGCCAGTGTTGCGGCCAATGCGGTCTTCTTTTCTGTGTTTGAGGATGGTGAGAACCAGTACCTCAGCCGGTCCTGGATGATTGACCCTGTGGAAACGGAAGAACACGCGGTAAACACTGGTCAGCGGGGCGAATGGAACGGTGAGTTCTATGTCAGCTTTGGCGCCTACCCGAATGGACGCAATTGGCAGGATGCGGCGGAATACGGGTTTATTTCGGCCGGCGGTGGGCGCTGGTATAGCAGAACCGTTTTTATGCTGAAGCCGGGCGATCGCGTTTGGGTAAATATTCCAGGCACGGGATACGTGGGTGTTGGCAAAGTCTCCGGTTACCCAATGGTGGCGGACGAATTCATCACCGACGACATGGATATGCAGGGCGGGTATAACCTGGCTGCCGAGTATGGCGAAGATGATGCAGAGTATTTTGTGCCTGTGGACTGGCTTCACAAGGTTTCAGAATTCAACGCCGTTAACGAAGTCGGCTTGTTTGGCAACCAGAACTCTGTAGCAAGGCCTCGTGCGTCTAAATGGGATCACACGGTGACTCGGTTGAAGGAGCTTTGGCACATATCGGTCTAGAGGGCAGGGATCCTCATCTCGTGAGTGTGCTAATAAAAGTCAAAGGACGTGACGGTAAGAAAAATTACTCTCCAGTAAATAGTTCTACCCTTCGCCTTTCCTTTCTGACGAGTTATCCCTTCAACGTATTGAAAAATAGAGATTTAAGTTTCTGGCATGGTTCTCGCAAATCTGCAGAGAGAAGGTCAGTCAGATGCGATATTTAGTGATTCAAGGAGATTAAAAGATGTCGGAACTCAAAAAATTCCAGGTACAAACCGCTCGCCCACTGCCAGTAATTGTGTTGGCAGATACCAGTGGAAGCATGTCGGATGATGGCAAGATCGAGGCTATGAATCGGGGCTTGAAAGACATGGTGGCGAGCTTTGCATCCGAAAGCCGCCTGAGGGCGGAGCTTCAGGTTTCGGTGATTGCTTTTGGTGGCAACAAGGCGGAGATGATTCTTCCACTGACCCCGGCCCACCAGATTGAGGGCATCACTCAACTCGAAGCATCTGGAATGACACCGCTCGGGGGCGCTCTGACTATCGCCAATGAGCTTGTTGAAGACAAGGAACGCATCCCTTCCCGGGCCTACAAGCCGGTGGTAGTCCTCATCTCCGATGGCTACCCGAATGATGACTGGCAGGGGCCTTTCCAAAGTTTTGTGAATGGTGAGCGAGCAGCAAAAGCAACGCGGTTTGCCATGGCCATTGGTTCCGATGCGGACGAGGCCATGCTGAGTGATTTTGCGAATGATCCGGAAGCGCCGTTGTTCCATGCGGAAAACGCCCGTGACATTCACCGATTCTTCCGTGCAGTCACGATGAGTGTCAGTGCCCGCAGTCAGTCGGTTAAGCCAAACCAGTCGGCCCCGCTACAGATCCCCGCCGAAGACGACGAGGACTGGGAATTCTGATGAGGCTGGCAGCAGCCGGGGCTTCGGTCCGGGGGCCAGCCCACGAGCAGGATGGTTCTCCAAATCAGGATGCTATTTCTGTGCGCGGGCGTGATGGCGGTCGGTTTATTGCAGTCGCTGATGGGTTGGGGAGCCGTCGTTTTAGCCACATTGGCTCACAGCGAGCAGTTGAGCTAGCTCGTGAGGTCAATCTCAACCGAAGTGGCACCTTATCCAGTACCGATGTTCTATCACGACTAAGTCGCAATTGGCGCGCCGAATTCTCGGGATGCCATGACGACTATGAGACCACCTGCCTCTGGGCATGGGTTGATAGTTACGGACGAGGGATTATTGGGCAGGCCGGGGATGGCCTGGCTCTCATTCGAAGCCAGGGCAAGTTCCGGGTTTTAACGGTGCAGGGGGATGGTTTTGGCAATCAGACGACGACGCTCGCGCAGGCGGATTCTGAGGGTGCCACCGGCTCTGAAGTTGCGCTGATCGAACCAGGGGACGGTGTGCTGCTGATGACGGACGGAATCTCGGATGACCTCATCCCCGAGCAGCTGGAACCATTTTTCGATGCCATTTATCGACGCCAGCGGCGCAGCAGCAAGAGACGAATGAAGCGTTGGCTCGAGAGCGAGCTTCAGCAGTGGTCCACACCGCGCCATGGTGATGACAAAACCATCGCAAGCATTTTTAGAATGGATTGAGCACATGAGTACAGCAGCCAAACAAAAAGCCCCTCGCGTTGTTCAGGATACTAAGGGAGCTAGTTATCAGCTTGTTCAGAAGATGAGTCAGGGCGGGCAGGGTGTCGTCTATCGAACTAGTCATCCTCAGGTGCTCGTGAAAGGCTTCACGAATAAAGATGATCAGGCGATAGGGCGCTGGCGTCGGCACATCGAGTGGCTGGTTAGACAGGACCTTGGCGGGCTAAAACTCTCCAAGCCTTTGATCATGCTTGCTCCGCCTCGTAACGGTTACGTTATGGAGCTTATGGATGGCCTGGTCCCGCTGCAGAGCCTACTTGATAGCTTCATCGAAGCTGGAGATGCGTCCTCCGAAGACTACCTCAAACAGGGCGGGCTTCGCAGGCGGGTCCGGATTCTCTGTCAGTTGGCGAGAACATTGAATCAGCTGCACTCGAAAGGCATGCTTTATGGCGACCTCTCACCGTCCAATATTTTTGTTTCAGACGATCCTGAACATGCCGAAACCTGGCTGATTGACTGTGACAATATCAGCCTCGAATCTCACAGTGGTCTTACCCTGCACACGGTTGATTACGGTGCTCCTGAGGTTGTGCGGGGTGATTCGTTGCTTTCAAGCCTTACGGACGCCTGGAGCTTTGCGGTCATTGCTTACCAGCTCTTGAGCCACAACCATCCGTTCAAGGGCGACATGATTAATGATGGTGAGCCAGAGGATGAGGAGGCGGCCCTGCGTGGTGAGCATCCCTGGATTAACCACTCCGAAGATTTTGACAACGAGTGTTCGGGCAATCTTCCTGTGCAGTTCATCGAACACAGCCGCTTGCCCGAGCTGTTCCGACGTTGCTTTGAGGATGGGCTGGCTAATCCGGCGGAGCGCCCGTCCATGTCGGAGTGGTTGGAGGCGTTGACTGAATGCGACGAGCGAATGGTGAGTTGCGACGGCTGTGGCGGTCATAATCTTTTACCCGCGCATTTCAATGAGGACGACACAGAGTGCTTTTTTTGTCCGTCTCCTCTGGATGAAAACCTGGTTTTGTTCGAGGAATTCATTGTTCCTGCCCATGAAGAAGGCGTTGCTCCGGAGGTGGATGATTGGATACCCACTGGACGGAAGGTTGTCATGCAACCTGGCGACAAACGTGAGTTAAAGCGGTTGATGCCGACTTTCAGTTATGACCGCTGGCCCGAGGACCACCTGAAAGTTGAGTACACAGAGAAGGGGTTAGGAATCCGTCCGTTACCGGATGGCACCCTTCACGTTCAGCGCGGTAGCACGATAAAGCCAGTGGAGGGCTATCAGGGACTGAAGGAGAGCCTCCGTGGGAAATACGATACGCCGTATTGGATTCACATCGGTGGGCTGACAGACCAGCACATCGTCTGGCAGTTCAGGTGGTGATCAATCATGGAGCTTAAAGACTTTCCGCTGTTTTCCGAGGACTTGCTCACCTTATCGAGCAAAGAAGATCTAAGCGGCTTTCAGGCGGGCCAAAAGATTCTGTTTCAGCCATACGATGATGACTGGATGGCTATTCAGGGCGATGTCCGTGTCATTGTTGGCTGTAGCCCGGTTGATCGGATTCTTTTTGAACGTCTGGCGCAGCGCGACCAGGTGCAATGGCTGTTAACCACAACCCGCAAAGGCCAGTTGCTTGTTCAGTACTGTGCTCCGGTCGAAATTGCACCCATGGGGCTGGAACTTGGCCTTGATGAGCTGATCCTTGACGACCTTTATGGCAAACAGGAAATAGGTGACAAGGATGTTGACCTGGCCTGCCGCTGGTTTGAATCCCATTTCGTCGTGGACGTAGAAGAAGAGCGCTGGCTCACCCTCGCAAGATTCTCCAACCGAGCTTCCAAAGGTGGTTTTCAGTTGTTGGGGAATGGATGGCGAGCAGATGTTGAGCGCAGAGATGACGGCGCCTTGCTGGTCAAAAGAATTACCCGACATGTCCGGAAAGACAGTGCATTCTCTCTACTGACTGGAGAGTTCACCTTCGTGGATGCATCTGTGGCGGCTGTATTGAATAGCGGCTCTCAGCAAGCAATCCTGGATGCGACGTTGCGCGATAACGAAAGTTATCTGGAATTATGGAATTTATACAACGACAAGGAATGGCAGAACGCTTTGAAAGAGGCGGAGACACTACGATCTTTGAGATTTGTAGACTGGGAGGCATTTGAAGACGGCCGAGAGAACGCCTGGCGCCTGATTCCGCGAACACCCGATGATTATCGAGAGTTTCGTGATCGTTGGGCTGGTCTTGATCTGCCATCGAATCGTCAGGTGGATATCGGAATTAATCCACCAGATTGGACTGAAGAATTAACGACAGATGAAAGCGATGGTGCCTCTGCGAACACGCCGCGAGGCACGATCGTTTTCAAATCTGATCACGTGATTTTCAGACCCGCTTCCAATCGGAAGTCTGTTCGGCCACGCGAGAAAGGGGGTTGGCTGTACCTGTCATTGGCGGGGCACCGAACTGCCGGCAAGCGTCGCCTTGCTGCCAAGCAATCCATTGATTCCGGAAAGCGTTTGCCACAGTTGAAATGGCTCCTGGAGGGTGTTGCTGTTCCGTCCGCTCGCAGGAGACGAATAGATGGGCTCACACCATACGCCAAAGAGACGTTCAAGGGTGGAAAGCCCACAGAAAAGCAGATTCAGGCATTGGATGCGGCACTGAATACGCCGGATTTGGCCATCATTATTGGGCCGCCTGGAACGGGCAAGACTCAGGTAATTGCGGCTCTTCAAAGGCGGCTGGCCGAGGAATCACAGAATCAGAACCTTTCCGGGCAAGTTCTCATCAGCAGTTTCCAGCACGATGCGGTCGATAATGCTTTGGATCGCAGTGATGTGCTGGGGTTACCGGCAACCAGAGTGGGTGGTAAACGGGGTGCTGCTGACGACGCTGCTCTGATAGACCCGTGGTTGGATCGACAGACAGCGCATCTCAAAGAGAAGATTGCGCTGGAGTACGAAAGATATCCAGAGCTGGAGAAAATCAAGAAGTTGTCCGAAGCCCTGGCTTTTGCTCGGGTGGCCGGTTACGAACCGGCCCGACTTGCCGATGAGATTCAGCGGATTCTTGATGGATTCAGGGAGCTCATAGCCGATGGGCTAATCATTCCACCGAAAACAGAGGCGGAACTGGAAGAATACATTGAGAGGTTGGGGCGTAGCCGTAAGGTAGCGGCCAACAAAGGGCAGATGGATCCCACTGCGTTGCGCAAGATCAGGGCGCTCCGCGAAACTGCGATGTCTTTTCAAGATGATGGGGCTGATCGCGCCTGGGATTTGCTGAGCTGGCTGAAACGAAATGATCCAAACGGTAATCCTGAATATCTCTCTTTGCTCGAGGAATTGGCTGACGCAGAGCAAGTGAATGATACGGCCCTCAAACAGCTCGCTAGGCTTAAGAGCCGACTGCTGGATCAATACCTGCCAGATTACCGCCCCCCAGAGCTCAGGTTCAAAATAGATTCGAAAGGGCTGGATTTGTTGAACACTCTGGAGCGGCTGATCGAAAGAAAGGTTCAGGCGCGCAAGCAAGGCGTAGCCTGGGTACTTGAGCAGCTCTCCGATAGTCTCAGTCTTGATCGTCAGGCTGCTCAATCAGTAGTAGATGAATACTCCATGGTGGTCGGTGCTACCTGCCAGCAAGCGGCTGGCCAGCAAATGGCCAATCTAAAATCGATTGCCGGTTTCGATACTACGGAAATCGAGTTTGAGACTGTAGTCGTTGATGAGGCTGCAAGGGCAAATCCGCTGGATCTGTTTGTACCGATGGCCATGGCCAAGCGGCGGATTGTTCTGGTGGGCGACGATCGGCAGTTGCCACACATGCTCGAACCCAATATTGAGGGGCAGTTGCAAGAGGAGCATGACCTTACGGAACAACAACTGGCAGCTTTTCGATCAAGCTTGTTTGAGCGACTGAGAGTGAAACTCCAGGATCTCGAACGGCAGGACAACATCCGGAGAGTTGTCATGCTCGATACCCAGTTCCGCATGCATCCTGTTCTGGGGGATTTTGTGAGCAAACACTTCTACGAGGCTGCGGGGCTTGGAAAGGTTCAGTCTGGCCGAAAGGCGGAGGATTTCGCTTTTTCCGATTCTTTCCTTAATGGCATGAAGGAGCTGAGCCATCACTACCAAGGGCGTGTGTGCCAGTGGGTTAACGTTCCACTTACAGAGGGCAAAGCTGGCAAGAGAGGGACGAGTCGCATTAGGGAAGCAGAGGCTGAGCGCATCGTGGATGAGGTTCGGCGGGTGATGGAGGCTGGTGGAGAATCCGTCTCTGTTGGCGTGATTACATTCTATGCCGCTCAGCGCGATCTCATCATGGAAAAACTGGCGCAGACGAAAATCGGCGGAAAGCCTTTGATGGTCAAACAAGAGGGCGGGTACGAACCTCATGATGATTTCAAGTGGACAAAGAAACAGAACGCGGATGGCTCATATAGCCAGGAAGAACGGCTAAGGGTTGGATCAGTGGATGCCTTCCAAGGGAAGGAGTTTGATGTGGTGCTATTGTCCTGCGTGAGAACCTATCAACCAACGCATCCTGCAATGGTTCAGCTAGACGATGACGCTGCAAGGGAAGAGCAACTGAATCGACAGTTCGGCTTCTTACGGTTACCAAACCGAATGAACGTGGCAATGAGTCGTCAGCGACAAATGTTGATTTGCGTTGGTGATGCCAACCTTGCCACCAATCCCGATGCCAGAGACGCTGTTCCTGCGCTGGCTGCTTTCTACGAACTATGTGGAGGTGACCATGGCAGCGTTCGTTGAAACTGGCAGCTATCTCAAATTCAGCGATCGGCCCAGGTCAAAATCGAAAGCGATTCTTTGGCCGGTCCTTGTTCATCGAGTTCTCTATCCTGAACCAAGGCAGCCCGAGTTGAATTTGTTTCAGCGAGCGGTTTTGGGACTGATCAGGGCCAAATGCACCAGACAGGATGATATTGCCGCTCTGACTGGTCTACACCCGGAATTGATCGCCCTGATTATTGCGCAAGGGATTAGTCATGGTTGGTTGACCACGGGGGCGGATGCTCTGACGGATGAAGGACACAAGCTGCTGGACGCTGAGGAAGATGAGTCGTCGAATCTCAAGGCTGGCTTCCTGATTCAGGACGCGATAAGCGGTGATTTCTGGCCACGAATGGTAACAAGGCTCGAACAAATAGAGCCTCTGGATCCGCAAGCCAGGTTTCCGGAGTTTTCTGTTGAGAGACGGACAGGTCACACCTTCCGGCCCTATCTCGCCAGATCAAAAAAGCAAAACCTGCCTGCTTTAGATAACGAGGGGCTCGCTCGGGCCTACCGTGACTATCGGAAAGATTTTCGGGCCAGCCAGCAAATGGACGGCTTGCATTCGTCATCTGATTCTGTGCGATTGCAGGGCATTCAGCGTCTGGACGATTCACCGGAGGCCGCGAGAATTGTGGTTTGGATAACGGGTGATGATGAGGGGGACGAGCTCTGGTCAGTAAGGGATCCGTTTGGGCTCAGGGAAGGCGCCTGGTGGCTCGAAGAGCCTGTGAGGCAGTTGCTGGACTCAGACACTAAGCTTCGGAATTTTCTCGCGCCGCTGATTGGTATTCCAGACGCAGGGGCACTGACTAATGAAGAGTGGTTGAGAGAGCTTCAAAAGAGAACGGAGCTGGATATTTTGATCGAGTACCCCTGGGTAGAGGCTCAGCCCGACATCAAGCGGTATTTCGCCCGAATATTGAAGTGGCGACGCAGAATCGAATCGGGACTGACTTGGGATTCTGATTTGGAGGCTGCTCTCGGTGACTGTCAGAAGCTTCTCGAAGTGGTTATGCAATGGTTGATCAAGACCTACCCTGCGAATGTGGGGCAGATACCATCCGCGAAGAAATCGAACTGGAGTCTGAATGAAGGGTTGCTTGGCGCATTGGGTATTCCATCTTTCACCGAAGATGTCATTCGAATATTAGCGAGGCAGCGCTTAGATGACGTCATCAAATCGTGTCGCAACCCATCAAGCTCTCTCAAAGCCTTACTGTTTGCCGCGGGAATGGGGGCACTCAACGACGATCAGCACCCGCTAAAGGTTTTGCAAGATTCGGACTTACAGCTAATGCAGTTGTTAGATCTGGCTGACCTTCGGAATCAGAGTAGCCATGGACAGAGTCGTTTCAATAAACGGAGGTCGAAAGAGATTACTCAGGACCTGGTGATAGAACAGATGACGTATGCAAAGAATTTCACGGAATGCTTTAAGGACTGGATGTAATGGCCAAGAAGAATGGAAACAAACGCAATGCCTCCCCGGTGGCAACAGGAGCTCCCGCTGCACCTTCTCGTCAGGCTGCGTCACTCGAAAAGCATGGTCCGATATGGGCAGCCTCGTTTGAGAATGCATCAAAGGTCTATCAAGCCACTGGTTCAAACCTAGATATTGACGTCGACAAAGAATTGATCGGTCGGGTCCTGGATGCGCTTCAGAAGACTGAGGACACTGCCTCAATAGCGAGATGGATTGAGCGATTTGCAGAGGTGTGTAAGGAGCTCAGCAAATACCAGGAGAAGCTCAACGAGGAATATATCCAACGTTGGGAGAAGGCCAGCAAGCTTGGTGAAGAAAACAATGCCGAACACAAACGGCTGCAACTCGAAGCTGAGCGGGTTGAGGCAGACCGTGAGGCCTTGGAGCAACGAGTTGCCGGCATAGACGAGCTGGAGCAGGAGTTAGCAACCAAGAAAAATGATCTTTTGAGCCTCGAACGATTGCTTAAGCAGAGAGAGGCGAATGCTGAGGCAGGATTTGCAGAGGAGAATGAGAAAGCACTGCGGCAACTGGAAGAGCAACAGCGTCAGCTGATTGTGCAGCGAGAATCAGATCTGAAGGATCTACAGGATCAGAAGACCGCGCTTGGAGAGGAAATAAAGCAGGCTGCACGAAAGCTGGCAGAAATCAGGCATAGCTGTTCTGACGCAGAAGCTCAGCGAATTGACGCGCTTGATGCGAGAGAGCATGAGCTCAGCCAGGAAAAGGCAAAGCTAAGTCGCGATAGAACAAGGCTGGACCGCGATTGGTCAGAACTCAAAACAGAGCAAGCTGAGCTAGAAAATCGCATAGCTGAGGGAATGGAAGCTGAGCGAAAGGGGTTTGCGCTCGAGTTGGCGAAGGTATCTGCACAGAGAGAGAAGGCTTGGGAAAAGGTTCAGACGCTACAAGAACGGTTACATGACCTCCAGGAGTTGGGTACTGCACTGGGCGAGCGCTCTCCGGCAGAAATACTTGAGAATTTAGAGAGATTGACTGCTGAAAATCGCGAGCTGAAAAGACAGCTGGAATCTTCAGACACCGCTGGGTTGCAGCAAGACAATCAATATCTACGGGATAAAGTCTCAGACTTGGAGCGAGACATTGCCGCTCTGCGCCCGGAACTTGACGAAGCGCGTCGAGAGTTGAGCGTGAAGCGTGTAGCTGCTACGGAGCTTGAAGCCATTGCCCGGGAGAAGCGGGTTCTCGAATCTCACAAAAATACGTTAGCGGTCCACATTGATGATCTTGAAACTCGTATTGATCAATTGACCAATGCGCAAAAGGCCAAAACAGCGTTCCCTGCGATGTCGATCATGGACACTGATAAAGCCTTCCAGGCCAGCATCGAACTTGAGCATGTGCCAGATTTGAAGTCCTTTGCAGAAGAACTTCAGCACCGTATTGCCCGAGCTGAAAAGAATGTGGAGCTATTCTATCCGATTGAGGATATCAGGCTGCTTCTCGGTGGTTTGGCTATGAGTCAGTTACACGTGTTCCAAGGAATTAGTGGCACGGGTAAAACGAGCCTTGCGAAGGCCTTTGCTAAGGCCATGGGAGGGTTCTGTCAGGACATAGCCGTGCAGGCAGGCTGGAGAGATCGCGATGATTTGCTGGGTCATTTCAACGCCTTTGAGCGCCGTTTCTACGAGAAGGACTGCTTGCAAGCTCTATACAAGGCACAGGCCCCTCGCTGGCAAGACTCTTGTAATGTGATCTTGCTTGATGAGATGAACCTCTCTCGACCAGAGCAATATTTCGCAGAATTCTTGTCCGCTCTTGAAAAAAATAATCCGGCCGAGCGACTAATCAGCCTTTCTGAAACAGAGTTGCCCGGGGCACCAAATATGCTGAGGGATGGGCGCCAGATTCTTGTGCCGAACAACGTTTGGTTTATCGGCACGGCAAATCATGACGAGACGACTAATGAGCTAGCTGATAAGACTTATGATCGGTCACATGTGATGACACTTCCGAAGCAGGATCACAGTTTCCGTATCAAGGAATATCCACCTGCGAGCTATTCATTCAGTTCTCTTCAGAAAGCCTTCGATTCTGCCTGCGGGGAGCACACCGCCTCTGTGAAAGATTTGCTAGGTAAATTAACCGAAAACGACTTTACAAAACAGCTTGAGACTGACTTTGGTCTGGGGTGGGGCAACCGCTTTGAGAAGCAGGCGCTCAGGTTTATCCCCGTGATGATGTCATCAGGGGCGACCAGGGGTGAGGCTCTGGATCACCTGCTAGCGAGCAGAATAATGCGCCAGGGTAAGGTAACAGGTCGCTTCGATGTAAGCGCGGATTCCGTTCGAAAATTGATGTCTTCATTGGAAGCGTTCTGGAGCGGAACGGGCCTGGATAGTCTTCCAGTGACCTCACTTGATCTTTTGGAGAAAGACATCAAAAGGAAAGAGGGCGGGTTTTAATGTGGGTGGATCGGCTGACTGGGAAGGCTATCGAGCGTTTACCTGACGTTGTCGAGTCCGGCCGTTATTTAGCTGAGGCAACGGCTGGACATCCAAAATCTTTAGGTGTGGGAACGAGCGGTCTCTTGGTTGACGATGGGAGCGAAATTGCCAATGTCGATGGCGAGCGAAAATCCTTTAGGTTGCCGGATAAGGCAATCGTCCAGAAAGCCGATTTATTCGAGCGCATCCTGGATACGATAGATTCAAGCATCGAGAGTGGAAATGGGCTGGCATCACCATTAATGCCTGAGGGTGTGGTTAACGAAGATAGTCACCTAAACTCATTTGATTTGAAACTGATCGAGACCATCGGAGCGGGGCACCTTCATCAAATATCGATGAGACCTAGGTTGGACCTGCACTACGAAGAAGAGGTCACGGATGTCGCGAGGGCCAAGAAGTTAGCTAAAGGAGCCTTGGTGCATCTGGCCTCGCATTCTGAGTGCTGGCAGCGCCAGACCTTGTCCGGTGTTATACCCAAGAGAGTGAAAGCCCGGTTTAGCGAGGACGACTTTAATATCTATGAAAATCGTGTGTACGCAAGGTTGCTTGACAAAATCGAGCAATATTTGTGCAAACGAGTCGGCACGCTAAAGCAGATCCAGTCTGCCGTTAATGAGGCGTTGGAGTTTTACGGAACTAATGAGCTTCATCATCGCCTGACTGACGAAATATGCAGGCTTTGGGGAAAAGCCTTTACTCAGGATTCAACCAATAAAGCGTCCGAACAGCTAGCCGAAACGCTGGAACAGCTAGAGAATGCGCTTGGTATAGTTCGAGGTCTCAAGCAGAGAGGTTTGTACCTGTTGGTGAACCGCGGCGTAAATATCGGAGACGGACTGCATCTTACGAATATCCTGAGCCATGATCAGCATTACCGCCATTTACCTGTCCTTTGGAATGAGTTACGGAGTGTCGTTGGCGGTAAACAGACGACGCCTGAGGAACGATGCGCGCGAAACGAAGCGCTGAACCTAACGTATTCGAGATACGCCGGTCTGGTTCTTCGTCATGCTTTGGCACCTTATCTCAGAACTGAGTTTTCATCGCGTTGGGCCGGGCTGAATCTTGAGCTGAGACAGGTAGGGCTCGACTGGCAGTTGATTTTATCTCCCGATGACTCAAGCAGAACAGAAAAAATTCTCTTGGAAGTTGTTCCTTGGTTGGAGTTGGGCGAACGTCCAAACGAACTTTCTGCGGAGCAGAATTTCGATCACCCTTTGTCTAGAGTAGTGGCTTGGCCAAAATTGACGGACGAACACTTGTATTCCAGTGAAGTTCCCATCGATGGCATATGGATTCAGCTATCGCCGTTCGACCTGTATAGCGTCGAAAGATTTGGTTATCTGATCGATCAGCTTTTACAGAGGGAGCTGGTGGCTGGATACGGTTGCCCGATCTTAAAAGTCCCAGCCAATTCACTAAGAATCGCGCGAGAAATTAAAGGCCTGGCAGTAGAATCGAAACGACATGAAATTAGACTTGTAGAGGGTCTGAGCGAGGGTGATCTTTCACGGGTTGAGCGGTCACTTGTCGATGACAATGCAGCTTCTCAAGTGAGGGAGTTGGGCAGAAGACAACAGGAAATCATGGTACTTGAGCGATGTCCGGTTTGCTCAAGTCCAGTAAAGCTGGTTCATCAAGAACCCAGTAGCTTTGCGACAGATTGTAAGTCTTGCAAGACAAAGCGGTACCTTCGAGTGAACGGAGCTGGTGTGGAGTACGAGCAGAAACTTGCTGGCTCACGAGATTTTCGAGTGGTTGGGCGGCGGAGCTTTGCGTTTCAAACCCGAAGGTAGACACGATAAAGCAGTAAAAAGTCGAATCAACGATAGCAGAGAATGATGATTAACAATAAAGGGCAGTCTCTCGAACTATTCTTCATCGATGGAAAACCCGACGGCATGCTGACAGCCGAGGTGTTTAACTGGACGGGTCATGTGCTCATGGCTCCGCGCACGCGCCTGGGAGCCGCCTTGAAGAGGCCGGAAGCCAGCTACACTGGCGTATATTTGTTGTTTGGCGAAGATGATGACGGTCCGTTGGCTTACATCGGGGAGGGTGAGGATATCGGCGGGCGGATTAAAAGCCATGACACGTCCAAGGATTGGTGGACCACTGCGGTTCTTATAACGACTGCCGGGAATAACCTTAATAAGGCACATGCAAAGTATCTGGAATCCAGGCTGGTTGAAGAGGCTCGACGGGCTGGCAAAATCCGACTAGACAATGGCAATACACCCCCGCGCTCCTCGCTGAGTGAGGCTGCGCAGGCCAATATGGAGAGCTTTCTTGAGTACCTTATGATGGTGCTGCCCGCCATACGTATCGACAGTTTTCTTGCTCAGACTCGACCGCAGGCAAAAACAGGTTCAGTTTCCTCTGCTGACCCAGATGAGCCGGATACAGTGTTTGAACTTCGAACCCCCAAGCATGCTATCGAGGCCAAAGCTGTGCTCACGGATGGGGAATTTGTGGTTCTCACGGGCTCCAAAGTCAGTCCCAGATGGCGAGGTAAGAGCACTCACCACACTGGCTACAGTAAGCTGCATGGTGAGCTGGTGGCAGCGGGTGTCATACGCCCAGAGGGAGAGCTTGCTGTGTTTACCGAGAACTACGCGTTTAAAAGCCCAAGTGCTGCAGCGGCAGTGGTGAATGGCCGTCCAACCAATGGCACCACTGAATGGCGATTACCGGAAGGGAAAACGTATAAGGCTTGGGAGGCTGAGAAGCTGGAGCCGGAAGCTTTAACGTGATTGTTTCTCCAAGGATTGGACTGTCTTATGAAGCTTAAGGATATGCTTACCGAATACGATGACTCCTTGTCTGGTGATTCGTTTATCGACCCGCTCGGCCAGCTGGTTATCTGGTCGGCTTATGGCCAACAGGTCTTCCGAAACCGCGTAAACTCCGTCTCAAATGATGTCCGAAATTTTACGCTCAACTTGCTGCATCATGGTGTGATTCGCTCGATACTTCTCGATGAAGAAGTTCAGGTGTCCGATGCACTTGCCAATGAGCTGGGGCCGAAAGATAGCCTGCCATTTATTCATGCCTGCCTGATACATCTGGAGAATATCTTTACCTACTCAATGGTTCATCGACCAGAGGACGCGGGTATCGATACGCTCGGTATCTTGGGTGGTAGTAAAGGTCGCGCCGTTTTGGAAGAGCAGGAGAGCAAAGGGGATCACCAGCTGATTTTTACGGATAAACCTTCAGGCCAATTGTTAGTTCGCCAGCTGGGCTTGGGAGTGAGCGGTCGTTACAAAACACCGTTTGTAGAGATAGGGTTCTTCGATCAGAACTACCGCTATATTGATCCTACGGCTCAAGAGCGCTGGGCTGAGTTTGAGAAGCTGCTATCAAGTAGTGATTCACTGCGTTATTGCTTCACAGAGGTCAGAAGGCACTTGGTAAATCTTGTTCACTCAGCGCAGGCCAAGTCCCAAGTGCCTCCCAGGATTAATTTCCTGGAGATTTCGCCAGTTCTAAAGAACGCTTACCGCACGGCTTTCATTACTGGTGCCAAGGTCGGCTCGGAAACACGGGACTTCTGGCTTTCAGCGACGGGACTGAACGAGGGATCTGCTGGTGAACTTCTAAATGTTATGAAAAAAAAGCTCAGTCAGTTCAAAGCCAATGATGTTGCACCGGAGAAACTGAACCCTCAGTCCATTGTTGAAGAGGCGGTTAAGACCTTTGATGGTGAAACCGCTGAACGCCAGAAACTTCAGAACATCCAGCGTATTGAACCTTTGCTTGCTGAAGTAGATTTGCTCTTTCGAGTTGCCCGACACAAGAAGGTTCAGGCCGTGGCAGAAATTCGGGATCACTGGCAGCGGCTCGGTCGTTCCGAAACCACGCTACAAAGTTACGCTGAGACAATCGTTGACCACCCTGAAATTCGGGTTCCTCTTCAAGAAACAGGCCGAAAGCGTTTGGAAAAAATACTTCAAATTGCCCGCTTGAATACCGTAGAAGAACAGCTTGTCGCTTTACTGGATTACCATGCGACCGTCATGAAGCAGCGGGGCCAATTACGCTGGGTCGAGCTGGCGCGGAGCGGGGAAGTTCATAACCATGGCCGAACGGCATCGTTACCGGTTGCAGGTGACCGCCCACCTGGTTCTTGGGTGAATTCTTACTATTTGCATCAGTTTAATTTCCTGGTCAGCGGCTACTACGGGGGTGATCATTGAAATTGCTCTCGACTTTCCGAAAACAGATTGACGAAGTAGGCACGCTTCAGCGGGTTTGGCTCACCAGTTTCGTCATCAACATCGAATTTATCGAAACCTACCTTTTACCGACCATTCTAGGGATGGATCCCCCAAAGCTTAGAATGGACTATGAGGGGATGCAGCAGGTACTGAGCGAGCGGGGTATCGATATTCGAGTGTTCTGTGACAAGCGATTCATCGAGCCAGATCAGAATAAACGAACCGCAATTCCAATTCATGGCGTTTCACCGGAAAGATTGTCATCCAATGGAGACATTTCTTTCTCTGAGCACAGTCTGTTCCACGCAAAGGTTATCTATCTTCAGGGCGACAAAGGTTCTGCTCTTGGTTCCGGGAGCGCAAACCTGACCGTGGATGGCTGGGGCAGAAATCAGGAGCTGTTCTCCTTTGTTCCGGTGGCAAGTCGGAGCATGGCGGAATCCGTTAGAAGTTTCTTTCAGCCAGTGTTTACCAACGTTCAAGAACGATTCCCTGAAGATTTTTCCATCCCGGGTCAGACGGAGGATCCGGGGGTGAGCTTCTGTCATAGTCTGGCAGGGATACCCTTTCTTAATCGTCTTTTTGATAGCAAACCAAGTGAACTTGCCGTTTGGTCCCCTTATTTTTCAAGAGATATCAGTAAGTACGTGAGGAACTTACAGCGTTTTGCAGTAGCTCCTGACCTTCGGGTTCAGCTGGTACCAGACAGGGTAGAGAATCAGTATTTACGCGCTGAATGGAACCAGGGCTTGGCCAAGTTGCACGAGCAAGGGCTGCTCTCTTTGCACCAGAGCCCCTCCAAACGTGATCACCGAAGCTTTATGACCCATGCAAAGCTTTGGAAAACACCGGATCGATTAGCGATTGGATCCTGGAATTTCACTCAGCCTGGGAGCAATTTGATACCAGACGGTGGCTATCCCATCCATAACGTAGAAGCAGGTTTGCTTATCGTTGATGAGTCTCCTTTGGCGGAGTATGTGGGTGAGGTGTTGCCGTTGTCTGAAGCTTTATTTGCGACACCAGACCAAATGGAGCAGGAAAGTCTTCGAGTCCCGGAGCCCCCGCCTTTTGATCTGCGCGTGGTGTTTGACTGGCAAATCGAGCGTTTTTACATTTCGGGAGTGTGGGTTGGTACGTCGGAGCCTGATTGTGAGTTTGAGCTAGAACTTCCCGGACTTTCCCATTCAGTGAAGCTTCAATGGGTGGTTGATTCTCACGGTGATGTTTTCGTACTACAGAAACTGGAGTTGCCGGTAGCATCCACGAAACCGCTTTTAGTAGACCGCAATTATGAGGTACTCAGCGGTGATGTTGCGATCGCAAAAGGTTTGATTATTGAAACACGTCCGATCTTCCGAAGAGCTCAACAGTATGAGGATCTACGAGGCTTGCTGGATGCGTTGGTGCTATCCGGCGGTGAACCTCCTACCGATGCTGCTGCCTACCGCGTCGAGGAGGACGATGATGGGCGGGCGTTGGTTGACGCTCTGGTCTCAGACGATGCCGCTGTGGTCTCCGAACATGAACATCAATCGGCTGACATCAGTTATTTTCGGCTGTTCTCTGCTTGCCATCACTATGAGGAGCTGTTGGCTGGTTGCCGGGATCAGAAAGAACTGGAGTATTGGGCGTTCATTCGTCCTGGGTGTCTCCAAGAGCTGGTAGAAAAAACGGTGCACCGCATTGAGAGTAGCTCTGCGCCTACTCTGTTTAACTGGTTTCTTACCCAGGAGGTTAATCAGCTATGCAGTACGGCCCGTTCAAAGCAGGCAGAGTTAGTCGGTGCTGGATCTGAGAAAACATTCCAAAGATGGGAAGCTTTGATTGTTGCGGAACCGGCGCTGCCGGCATCGGTCAGTGAAGAATACCGCGCATGGTTAACCGACGAATACTTTCGCCGTAGCTCTAACAGGGAAGGAAAATGAGCGTATCCGATTGGGGGCTGTTAAGTCCCGACATGGTCTCGGAGTGGATCAACTTCAATCGTGGCCAGAAAGACTGGCGCTATAGTGCGCACGACCGCCAATCTATGCCTGCTAAACAGACCGAAGGGGTCGCCTACTTATGGAATGTGTTAGCGGAACAGAAAGTGGCTCTGCTGGCGGATGAAGTAGGTATGGGCAAGACCTTCCAGGCGCTGGGGGTTGCAGCGCTGTTATGGAAGAGGAAACCTGATGCCCGAGTTTTGGTGATGGCACCCAACAGGGATTTATGCCTGCACTGGCGCCGGGAATTTAACAACTTGGTGAGTTCCCACTACCGGGTTGTCGACCACACCGTTAAGAACAGTGTTGATGGAGGTGTCGTTCCCAGCATAGAAATCTGTAAGTCATTAGCTGATCTAGATGCCGCAGTGAGCCAGGGCGTTTCCCATTTTTATCTCACCACGATTCATTCATTGAGTGGCTTGCTACGGGGCGAAGACACTGATGGTCGTAGCCCTGACATAGTCGCCGGAGAAAGAGCACAAGAGATTCACGAGAGCATCAAAAGTGCTCTTGGTCCTGAGGGCTTCGACTTGATCATCGTTGACGAGGCCCATTACCTTAGGAATATTCACGGCGGCTCTCAGCGGGTTGCTGCAGCCGGGGCGTTTTTTGGTACCAAGCACGATCCACTCTCACAAAGAGCTTTATTGCTGACAGCAACGCCCAGTCATACCCGTCTTTCGGATGTAAACAGCATTTTCAGTTACTTCTTGGATTCCGGGGACGGATGGACAAGTGAAGCTGATCGCGCCAGTTACCTGCTCAATAACTATGGACTGCGACGGATGCGGCTTATGGAGGCCAATGGAAAGCTCTTCAGTAAACGGCATTACCGACATGAAAAGCCTATGCCGGCGACATTTGATGGAAAACCCGAGGCAGAAGGCTTTTTTGCCCTTTACCAGAAAGGCCTGGTAGCTGAACTAAACAAGAAAAATGAAAACAAAAGTCTGATGTACGGGTATCTGGAAGGGTTTGAGTCCGTTGGCCGAGATCTCATAACAGACGAGGCCTCGCGGCAGGATCCTGACCGGGATACGTCTGATGGTGATAAAGGCAAGACCGATTACTCGACGGCTCCGGATACCAATCTGCTCATGGGGCTTACCGACAGTTTCTATAAGGCATTCGATCGATTTCCCGGGCACCCAAAATACGGTCGGTTGATTGAGGCGTGTGTTCCTAAAAAGGCGGATTTATACCAGTTGCCACTCAGCAACCTTAAACATCTGATTTTTGTTCGTCGCATTCCTTCGGTCAGAGAATTAACCCAGCGCTTAAATGAGCGTTACGACCAAATGTTAGGTGAAATGCTGCTTTCCGGATTGGGCTTGTCCTCATTTGACTCTCACGGACAGCCAAGGCTTAAAAGCTTTTCCCGCAACGAATTTGAACAGCTTTTAGAAAGCGTAAGAACGGGTGACGTTCAGGATGAAAGCGCGGAAGTAGATGCGGATGACGAAGACGCTGACGGCATGGAAGAGGATTATCTGGCATCAAGGGTTGCTCAGCTGTTTGTTGTTAAGGAAGGCGCAGCTGGTGGCCAGACCGATTGTGTAAATGTGCGGCGGCGTTTTACCAAACATGAAAGTCTGTTCTCGCTGTTTCTTGAGCCGTCCAGTGATTACCTCAAAGGCGGATACAGCTACTTTTATGGGGATTCAGAGCGTACGCGGGCCAACTACGGTGTGGCTGCTCGTTATGAACGGTTTTCCCGTTGGAACAGTGCTGCCGATTTGCGAGAAGCCGTGGGCAAAACTGAAGCACCGCAAACAGCCTACACTCAGGAGCTGTTTACAGTATGGAAACTGGTTTTCAATGAACTTCCTGGCAAGCTTCAGGAGCAAATGCTTAGATGGGCAAACACAAGTAAGCCCGTTGCGGAAAACTTCGGGAACTATATTCGAGCCGGATTTTTACATGCGAGCCCAGTGATCGTGGAGTTGTATAGCTGGTTTGCAGAGTATCGCCGCAAAGGAAGGATTG
This sequence comes from Marinobacter litoralis, assembly GCF_016427555.1. Classification (GTDB taxonomy): domain Bacteria; phylum Pseudomonadota; class Gammaproteobacteria; order Pseudomonadales; family Oleiphilaceae; genus Marinobacter; species Marinobacter litoralis_A. The sequence continues at coordinate 76,345 of NZ_JAELVS010000003.1, read as the reverse complement.
CCAATGTGCAGGAGTGGTACCGAGGATTCTATGATTTCGTTCGGCAGGAAAAAATCAAAGGCTCTTTGTTACTCCGCTACTTTGTCGCGGCCCTGGAAACCTTCGAAGCACTTTGCGACAAAATTGTTGACCATGGTGTCGGAGATTGGCGTAAGGAATGGCGAAGCTTAAAAGGTTTGACCAGTCCAGCCTGGTACGCCAGTGGTGAAAATAACAGCGCCCGCCAACGCCTGATACTGGGTTTTAACAGCCCCTTTTACCCCAACGTTCTGGTTTCTACCTCGGTATTCCAGGAAGGGGTGAATCTGCACATGAATTGTCATCAGGTGCACCACTATGGAATAGCGGGATCACCGGGGGATAACGAACAGAGGGTAGGGCGGATTGACCGTTTGTTCGGGTGCGTCAATAAACGGCTGGAATCTGGCAAAGGCGATCTGGGTATCCATTACCCCTACCTAGAGGGTTCCGTGGATGAGGATCAAGTGGCTTCTTTCATTGAGCGAAAACATCAGGTGGAAGAACGAATGGATGCCTGCCTACAGACGAAATTTGATTCTGAATATCGTCCGACCGCAAACAAGGATTGGGGGCAGCTTTTCAGAACACCAATTGATCATTCTGAGGAAGAGGTGGTCGATCCTTATCCGGCAAGATTTGATCGGCCTGAAACATTAGATTCCTGCTACCAGCCGCAGGATACCCATACTTTTTCCGATATCGCAGAGACCATCCGAGCGCATCTCGAAAGTGCTTGTGATCCGCTGAACGACAAAATCATCGAAGCTCGGTCGAGCCAGACATCACCAAAGCTTTTGTTCATCATTGATCCACGCATTGAGCGAGGGCAATCCCGGCGGCACCAGCCTATATTCGCAACGCTTGGTTTTTCACCTCGGTTTTCGGCTTTGAGTCCTGAGACAGCCTACATAGTGAGTTTTGCGTCGCCAATTGCTAATCGCGAGAATTTTGAAAAGATAGCCCTCACTGAGTTGAAAACATTGATTGATGAACTGAGCCAATCGTACCCATTAGTTCGCGTGGCGGTCGACGAGGACTCGGGTAACAGTCATTTCTACCTCAGCACCCGCGTCAATTTTCCTCTGTTTGTTCGGCGAGGGACGATGCAGTGGCTGTCTTTAGAGGAATTTCGAATGGGTCTCGAGAGCATTAAGAAGTTTTCTGACGAGCTAGAGGCCAGACTTTTCCATGGCATCCAGGACCTCACCATTGACGAGATTAATGCCAAAAATGTGTCTGGGCCGAGACCACTACCAGTAGCTTTGCCTCGCGAGAGAACGGCCAGTCGCGCGCCTCAGACTTGGTTGAGTTTCCAAACTATGTCTGGCCCTATTGAACAGCTCTTAAGTCCGCTTTCAAGCGACACAATTGATGCCCTGTCGGAGAATGTCGTCGGTGCGTTCAAAGGGAAGGATCAACTGCTAAAGTTGCTAAGGCTTAATAACCGATTTCCGTTTGTGAATTTCCGGCTCAGCAGGAATGCTTCACCTGAAGCACAGTTGAATTTTCCGGCAGGGGACTTTCAGGATGAGGAGAAGGCTTTGCTCGGGGAATGGTTCGATTACGTTGTAGCAAGTACTTAGGGTTCAGGGAGAGATTTAGATGCCATTACAGAATCGGGTTAATCCCCAAGGCACTATTGAAGAAAGCTCTGCAAGGGGCACGTATATGGGCAACCGCGGGGTATTGCACAATGGCAAGCGCGAGGTAACGCGTCAGTTTAAAACCAAAGCATGGATTACATGTTTGCTCGAGTTTAAAGGTCGGAAGCGTGAGCTAATGACGCCAGGACGGTATACGGAGCTCTTTTTCCTTGATGAGGTCACGGCTTTCGCTGCCGGCCATCGGCCTTGCGCCGAATGCCGGCGAAAACGTTATAACGAGTTCCGCGATGCCTGGCAGTCAGCAAGTGCTTGGACTGAAGCGCGCAATGTGCGTTCTGCGGAGTTGGATGAGATGCTCCACGAGGAGCGTATAGAAGACAGCCGAAAAATTACTTGGAAAGGTCAACTTCAGGATCTTCCGCATGGAACAATGGTTCTGATTGATAACGCTGCCTATGCAATTTCTGAGAATGGTTTACTCGCCTGGAATGCGTCGGGATACCGAAAGGCGGTTCATGATAGGTTGCCTGAAACGGTAGAGGTTCTTACACCGTCTACAGTAGTAAAAACCTTTTCGCGAGGATTCCGGCCGGTGTTCCATCACACCGCTGAAGTTTAGTTGGTTTTACGCCTAAATCTTAGCGCCGGAAGCGGGTTTAGAGCCCCCTGAAACTCACAATGGGCTCAAGCTTCATGACACTGGCAAGAGAGAATATTGGGATTTTAGCTACCCAAGATTGCCCCCGCCTTTATTGAGCGCGGTGATGGCGGGAGGTTTAGGAGGTTTCGAAGTGCGATCGAGCAGTACCCAAAAATCACAGAGCGCATAGTAGTAGTCTCTCTCCGTGCTCGGTTTGTAGTTTTTTGCTCGGAAGAAAGCTTTGACCTGTTTTTTTCCAATTTGGGCAGGCTTGCACCCGCAGTGTTTAATAACCAGCTCTATCTGTTTTTTCTTTTTTGCTCGGTTTTTTCCTCCTTTTTTGCCGTAGTTCGCTAACCGTATATAAAAGATCCTGCTGCTGTTCGATTTATTTGGCATGGCTCTTACCTAGGTATGAATTTGTGACATTGGTGCGATTATGGCCAAGCTCTTCTGCAATGATTGTCCGGGCCTTTTCATCGGCTTCTTTCGTGGCTCGGCCACCCATTACAGGGGCTGGTTTGCCAGTCTCATTTTGATATCGCTGGCAGGCGTAGGCAGCCCGTAGGTCTCTAATGGAGGCTATTCCGTTGGACTTGAGTACTGCCCGGGTTTTCACAATTTCATTTTCCCGGAATTTTTTCCAAGTCATGTCAGGCGGAATCAATGAGAAATGGTCTCCCTGAATTTTGGCGCCGGACCGTAGAGCAGGTATTTGTTCGTCCGGAGCAGTGATGGGGATACGTCGCGGACGGCCTCCTTTTGTTCCCAATCGGATATCTATATATCCATCTGATAGCGCCTGTTGAAGTGATTGTTTGTAATCCAAAAGGGTTGCTTCTTTCACCCTAAGGCCAAACGTTTTGGCGGCCAAAGCGACAACTCTCCCCCTGGAGAGGTGCGCATTCTCCAGTTGCTTTAGAGCTTTATTGATTTGGTGATCGTCCATTCCTGACGGTTGCGTTGTCCTGACGTTACATCTGCGTGCTATCAGGCAATCGCGGACTGGACTTACAGTGACCCAGTCACCGTCGGTAAGGGCTTTCATTACGGTGTTTATTGATGAAATCACGTTTTGGGCATAAGACGGCTGGGTATCCGCCAGGCTTTTGGAAAATTCGATGACCAAGTCTTTAGAGATTTCCTCCACTTTAGGTATTTCTTCTCGTGCGACCAGGAAATTCACGAACACAAGCCATCTATCCACGATGGATCCATAAGATGAATAAGAAAGCGTTCCATCCGCGACAAGCGGTCTGAGGCTGTGTCTTGCTCTCGCGATCAAAGATTTTTTACGACAACTCATAGATGGTCCCTTCATGAAATAGCTTAAAAATATGCCGGCAGCCCCGTGGTAATGATTCAATGTTTAGTGTTGGAGTGCGTCCGCCGCACTCATGCGGCCGGCATAGCCGTCAGCGGGAATTCTGAATGTTGGGGATGATCATGGCGTGTGGCTGGGGTGATGCAATGCCGTCATAGCTCTAGGGTTATGAAAGCTCCGACGCCCCTGCGTTTGCAGGCACTTCACTGACTGAAAGTGGATCCCGGCTTATCAGTCTGGTTTTTCGTCCATTTTCGTCCGAAAAGTCTCCAGAATTTTTAGGATAAGCATTTGAAAGTGGGCAGTTTTGTCGTTAAAACAAAAAAGCGTCTCTGGGGAGTCTGTTTTTAGAAAAAAGATTCCCACGACCTGGAAAGGTCACTGATGGTTGGATAATTTTCGTGAAGATTCACTCAATCTTGAGTGTTTGGGAGATTAGACTCCCGACTGAATTGCAGAGGCGATGTGAGGACTAACGGTTTCGCCTTTATTGCTGCTGTTTCGCCGTTTAGGCCTGCTCAGCTGGCAGTTCGACATCCGCTTACCGGTGCCATTCAAATCCAAGATAGATTGATCTCATAGTGATGTCAACTTGTTGTTTTCAATATTTTTTGGTTGTCGCAATCGACACCTTTACGACGTGTTTGCGACAACTTAAGTGGCCTGAACACCATCTTCTAAATAAAATTTGGGAGCTGTGCGCACAGAGTTGTCGCATGCGACGTGCATGCGCGTTTTTATGGAAATGCCATGTTCTAGGGATAGCGCTCAATCGGATCTGCACCCTCTGCAACCAACGGATTCATGGAGGCGCTACTTGGGGGAGCAAAGTAGATCGAGACCAGCTCCGCGATTGCGTGACGATCATGGGAAATTGGTGCCGATCATTCTGACCATCATGATGGATAATCCGAACCCACTTTGGGTTATGCGTGTTACCCGGTTGTTGGAGAGTAGGCCGATATGGCGAATTTACGTATTGCATTGGGGCGATATCAGGAACTTACGAGGCCATTATCCTTTGAGACTGAAGTTCTAGAGTCGTGTCACACAAGGCTCAGTGATAATGTTAGGATGATACCTTTTTGCGCCACTCCAGCGACAAGCTGCCCTGTAAGACTGTGAGTCATTTCCCATCATGAATTCAGTGTCCTCTTCTGCACAAATTGACCCCCACTGGCTGATGCGGCTGTTTGGAGCTGAGTCTGCAACATTCAACTTAGCTGATGGTGGCTTGCAGGTCGTTACTAAGGATGGTGATCGATACCTGATTCTTGCTGAATCGTTAGCGAACGAGGCTACATTTCAGGAAGGAGCACTTTTTGCTCGCCTAGAGCTTCAGACAGATTCAGGACCTAAGACCTTTTCAGGGCTTCGGAAAAAAGACGCGCAAGAGTTGTTTCGTTGGTTACGCCAGCAATGGCTCAGGGAGCTTTCCCCTGAAGTGGGGAAGACTGCAGAGGATATTCGGTCCCTTTTGGCTAAGGGATACCCCCGGCAGTCGAGAATAGACCTAGCTAAAGAAATGGCGCAGCAAGCTTTGAATCGATTTGTCAGAGTGCCAGAGGCTGAATGGTGTGAGGGCATCGAGGAAGCGCCTTTTCAGTGGGTAGCTGATGTAGCTGGATGGCAGGAATCAGACCTGAAACAACTACGCCAAAGCTATGTGGCACATCAATTGAAGCTCTATGATAATTTCTTTGCATCCGTTGAACGCAAGCCGCTAACTGAGCGCCAGCGAGAGGCTTGTGTCGTCGACGAAGATAATAATTTGGTGTTGGCTGGTGCGGGCACTGGTAAGACGAGCGTAATGGTTGGTCGCGCCGGGTATTTGATCAAAAGCGGGCAAGCCAGAGCTAGCGAGATTCTGATGCTAGCATTTGCGAATAAAGCGGCAGCAGAAATGCAGGAACGTATCGATAACCGGCTAGGGCGGTGTGGAGTTGCTGCAAGTACGTTTCACAAGCTGGGCAAGGAGATTATTGCCAAAGTCGAGGGACAGCAACCGTCCCTGACACCGCTTGCCGAGGATGACAGACGGTTGGCATTACAAGTGAACCAGTGGTTTGAACAGCATTTGAAGGTGCGTTCTTACCGGCAATTGATGTTCAACTACTTCGAGTACTATCTGTACCCTGAAGCAAACCCCTTCGATTTCGAAACAGAAGGGGAATACTTTGATTATATCACCGCTAACGATATCCGGACTCTAAAAGGTGAAGCGGTTAAAAGTTGGGGCGAGTGCCTGGTCGCCAATTACCTTTTTAAGCAAGGCATCGAGTATCAATATGAGTCTGCTTATGAACATAAGACAGCGAATCCGCTCCATCGTCAGTACCAGCCGGATTTCTATCTGCCGGAGCATGGTGTTTATATCGAGTACTATGGGATCGATCGGAAGGGTAATACGGCACCGTACGTGGACCGGGATCTATACCATCAAGGAATTAACTGGAAACGACAACTTCATTCTAAAAATGGCACATGTCTGGTCGAACTGTATCACTACGAGTTGGTAGAAGGTGTGCTCTTTGAAGCGCTCGATGAAAAATTAGCCGAATACGAGGTCAAATATCGGCCGCTTCCACCTAAAGCTGTCCTTGAGACGTTGCGCGAGTTTGGGGCTATCAGCACATTTTCTGCTTTGCTGGCGGACTTGCTCAAAAGGTATCGGGCTAACTGTTATGAGTCAGGGCAAGTGGAAGAAACCATTTCCAGGGTTGAAAACAAGGGGCAAGTAAAAGCGGCTTTAAAGCTGCTTCAGCCGATACTTGATGACTATCAGGAATTGCTGGACCGAGAAGGCCACATCGACTTCGATGACATGATTGGTAAGGCCATAAGCTATGTCCGAGATGGTCGGTTTGTAAGTCCTTGGCGTTACATTCTCGTTGATGAGTTTCAAGACATCTCGGATGCCCGTGCACGTCTGGTTAAATACCTTAGAGATTCTGTTAAAGACAGTTCTTTATTCTGCGTTGGGGATGACTGGCAGGCAATTTATCGTTTCACGGGTAGTGATCTCGGTTTTACGACCGAGTTTCGAAAAAAGTTCGGCTATACCAGAGTAACAGCGCTTGATCTTACCTTCCGTTTTAACAGTGGTATTGGTGATGTTGCCACGCGCTTTGTGCTTCAAAACCCGGCACAGGTTAGAAAGCAATTAAACAGTATTAAACAGGTAAGTAAACCAGCCGTCTCGCTTCTCCGTGAGGACAACCGGCAAAAGCAAAGCGTAGGGGAACCAAGTCGTTTGGAGAAGGTTATTTCGCGCATATCGGACATTGCTGAGCCTGGAAGCAGCGTTTATTTATTAGGACGTTACGGCTTCAATCTGCCGGACAGGTCGGAGTTACGTATCATTGCCGAACGCTACCCTTCCATTGTGTTGGAACCTCTTACAGTTCATGCCTCCAAAGGAATGGAGGCCGATTACGTGATCATTCTTGGTTTGGAAACTGGCAAGCACGGTTTCCCCTCAATGAAGACCACACATCCGCTGCTTGAGGCATTGTTGCCAGAAAAAGAGCAGCACCCATATGCTGAAGAGAGGCGATTATTGTACGTCGCCCTCACTCGGGCCAGGAATCGAGCTTATTTGATCGCCGATATGGCCGTTGCCTCAGAATTCGTAGTTGAGCTGTTGGGGGATGGATATGACGTTGAGCTGAATGAGTTTGCAACCTCGCTCAGCCAGCAACTGTTGCACATGCTCAAATGTATGAAATGCAAAACCGGCACGATGGTTCCTAGGCATAGCAAATTCGGGGGATTTTTTGGTTGTAACAACTTCCCGCTGTGCAAGCACCGTGAGCGCGGTTGCGCTCATTGCGAATCACAAATGCGTCGAGCTGGCCGATTCAAAACCTGTATTAATCCAAAGTGCGTGAACCAGGTACCAGTTTGCCCCAAATGTGGGGCAGAAATGGTCCAGCGCAAAGGTCGGTATGGGGAGTTCTGGGGTTGCAAAAACTATCGAAGCAGCGGAGAGGGCTGTTCGCATACAGAAAATGAAATAGCGTTTGATTTGGGGCTTCTCGAGTTTAACGGAGTTGGTAAAGGTTAATGTTTGAGTTTTTCTGACTGAAAAGCGGGTCAGTGATAAGCAAGACCCTTCTAAGGGTCCTATTAGGTGTACTAAAAAACATTATCGTTACTTTTAAAATGATCGCAATAACAACGAGTTGGGTTTCACATTATTAGCTTTTGAAATAGATTCGTCGACGTTTCTGGAGGATCATGACCGGGCGTTTACCGGCTTTGTTGGTGCTTAGCCGGTTGACTGTATCGCTTTAACGGATTGGAAAGCGGTTTCGGGAACGGATGTTGATGATTCGTGTTTCATTTGTTAGGAAAAAATGAACTGTAATACGTTAGTCAATGCAATTTCTCTTTTCAGGGAGTATGAAGAGGACATACCTCTAGGCACCATCCTCTGCTTTTTGCATCTTTGTGATAACGATGAAGCTACCGTGAGCCAAGTCGAGGCCCGTTTTAAGTTAGGTAAAAGCCGTACTTCTCGAAATATGAGGAATCTCACTGACCGGGCTCGTCCAGGTAAGTCTGGTATCGATGTTGCCTGTACTCGGCCAGATCCAAACGACTACCGAGTAACGATTTTCAGCCTGAATGAGCGCGGTTTAGAACTTAAAAAGAAGTTGCACGACCTTCAGGGAAAATGAGCCATTGGTCGCATTATAGAATCAGTGTGGTTAGATTTCGGTGCTTCGAAGTTATAGCGACTCTAACTGTCGCACCTCCAAAGCATGATGGCCCTGTCATGCCGAAAATCGTAAACAATTAATTCAAACGGTTCGCATAGAACAAATTAGATGACTCGTTCACTTGGGTGAGTGGCAGTTGTTTGTTGTGACTAAAAGGATGTTGAAATGAAGTTCAATAAATTTGTGTTGGCGTTGTCCATTGCTGTTCTGGCTCACACTTCAGCGCAAGCCGCTGAACCGCAGGCAGGGTATGTAGGTGTGTCGTTAGGGCAGGCTACCGTAGACGATTTCTGTGATGGGTCGGAAACTTCCTGCGACGACAGTGCGCTCTCTCTACGTGTATACGGAGGAACGGAGTTAAACGGTTTTGCAAATCTTGAGTTTGGCTATCGTTATATCGATGACGTAGAGGTATCCGGAATGTTTCGGGGCGTGGCTGTTGCTGGTGCGGTTAATGGACACTTCGTTGATACAACGTTCCAGCTAGGAATGCCGGAAGCAGGGCCGTTTAAGGTATTTACCAAGGCGGGTCTGCTGTTGTGGCGCCTAAATTATGAAGCGACGGCAAGTAACGGCTTTATGACGGTTTCTGAGAGCGATAGCGATACGGGTGTTGCATTCCGAACGGGGCTTGGCGTTAGCTTTGATGTCTCTGACTCGGTACGCCTACGTGCTGACTGGGATTATCTCGTTAACGTCGGTGATGAAGATGAAACCGGCGAAACCGATGTCAACGTCTTTAGCGTAGGGCCTGAGTTCCGTTTCTAACAGATCGTTGTTTTGTGTCTGGGCCTCATGAAATGGGCCCAGGCGTTTCCTGTCTTATGTCATTCAAAGAATTTGTACCAAGCCAAGCCAAGCCAAGCCAAGCCAAGCCAAGCCAAGCCAAGCCAAGCCAAGCCCACGCTCACCTCTGGAGGTCGAACGCCATGGAAGCAACTCGTTCCGAACTTAACTCTGGTCCAGTGGATTTATTTACCGCTTGCCTTTTAGGCGGCGCCATCGGCGATGCCCTGGGCGGAGCGGTCGAATTCATGTCACGAACCGCGATACTGAACCGTTTCGGGCCGGAGGGCATTACCGATTACGCGGAAGCCTACGGTGGGAAAGGTAAGATCACCGATGATACCCAGATGACGCTGTTCACGGCTGAGGGGTTGCTGAGAGGGCAGATGCGAGGTGTCAGCCGTGGGTTAAGTAGCTTCGATCATACGGTGGCGAATGCTTATTTGCGTTGGCTCGCCACTCAGGGGCAGGAGTGCTACGAAGTCACCGTGGACAAGAGCGGCTGGTTGTTTCAACAAGATGAACTTCACAACCAGCGGGCCCCGGGAAGTACGTGTTTGAGCGCGCTGCGGCATTACAGCGGCGAACCCGGTATTGCGGCCAACGACAGTAAAGGTTGCGGCGGCGTGATGCGCGTGGCACCGGTTGGACTGTTCTGGTGGTCCTTCAAGGACCTCCTTGGCGATAACCCGTTGAAACGTGTTTTCGACGACGGCTGCATGGCGGCCGCAATTACTCACGGTCACCCCAGTGGCTATTTGACCGGTGGCGTATTGGCGGTTGTCATTTTCGAGTTGCTGGCGGGTAAGTCGTTGTCAGAGGCGCTGGATAACGCCAAGCCGTTGCTAGTGGCTGAACCAGGTCACGAAGAAACCGCGGCGGCGCTAGAACACGCTGACACACTCAGTCAATCCGCCCAACCTCACCATGAGGCTATTCGAGAACTAGGCGAAGGCTGGGTGGCGGAGGAAGCTTTGGCCATTTCCGTGTACTGCGCTTTGGTGGCGGATAGCTTCGAGCAGGGTATCGTGCTGGCGGTCAATCACGATGGCGACTCAGATTCCACGGGAGCGATTACCGGGAATATTCTTGGCGCACATCTTGGGCTGCGTGCTATCCCAGATCGGTGGCTGGCGGAGCTTGAGCTACGGCCGGTGATTGAGGCTGTTGCTTCCGATTTGTGGACGTGTCGAGAGTGGCATTCTTACATGGGCGATGACAGGCTCTGGGCTCGGTATCCGGGAGGATGAGTCAGGGTTATGTTGCGTTTATCTCTCAGCTCCTGACGGCCCGTTTGCGGGCTGTTTGTTTCTGTGCTGGTTAAGTGTAGCGTTTCCCCGAAAGCGTCCTTTAACGCGCTGAGAGGTGCTTTTTCGGGGATGTATCTCTTTCAGATGAGTGTCGGTTGATTCGGAGTAACTCAAAGGTGGCGTGATATCTAGGCACACATTCCCGTTTCAGTTGTAGCTCTGATTAACTTTTCAGTAGCAGTTTTTAACCCCCCCTGCGTATACAAACTAACTTACTGTTTTCGCACCCCCCCCTGCGAAAAACAAATTGATCCTCAAACGGCCAAAATATCAAGATTTTTAGAGGGTGTTTTACGCAAGGGGGGGCTGCAACCACAGTTATTGTTTTCGCAAGGGGGGGATGCGTAAAACACCTGCGTTTTACGCAAGGGGGGTGCGCAACTACAGTTACTGTTTTCGCAGGGGGGAGGTGCGTAAAACTTTTGTAGCGGGTCAGCTCAGAGCAGTCAGAAAGCGGGGAGAGCGGCAATTTCGTCTTTTGTTTTACGCAGGCTAGGCTGCAACTACAAATACTGTTTTCGCAAGGGGGGGATGCGTAAAACACCTGCATTTTACGCAAGGGGGGTGCGCAACTACAGTTACTGTTTTCGCAGGGGGGGTGGTGCGTAAAAATTTGTAGTGGGTCAGCGCAGAGCAGTCAGAAAGATGGGCGCGCTTGGTGGATTTGGGATTTGTGTAAGCATTGAAGGTCTCAAATCCCACGGAGGTAAAACCCATGAAAACAGCCATCAAACAGCTTGTGGCCATCCACGTAAAATCTTCAGTGCAGCCCCTCAAAGCTCTTCCTATCGCTTTCTGTTTGGCCGTGCTGTTCTGGGTTATTCAAGGAGCCGGAGGTAGCCCGTGGCTCGGCTTTGATTCGGTGAGCACGCTGGTCTCAACGCTCGTCAAACACAAACTGTTTTCGACGTTGGCTGTAACCGCGGGGGGGTGCGCTCTGGCCGGATTAGTCAAGGATTTGATTGGAGAGGGCTAAATCTTGAACAGTGGCAGTACCCGAGATATTCGCGTGCCACAGGCGCGCGGGTCGTCCCGGCGTTTACGCTGGCGAGTTTTAGCCGCGTCATAGTTTTTGAGGTCTCCGAGGCGCACGTTCGGGGAGTTGACAATGATTAGCGGCAAATGGCCATCCCTCTGGGCTTTAGAGACCGCCGCGCCTGACTCAAAAAGCAGGTTGGCAAGGGGGCGTACGCGAAGTTCGCGACGAAGTCTAAGGAATGTCTCGGAGGGCAATGAGGCTAAGTAGGCTCGCTCACGAACGACTGTTTCCAGAAGCTCTTGGCGTGAAAGACCCGTGCGCTCTAACAATGCTTTCGAGGCATGCCTGGCGGCCCATTCAAGCTTCGCGTCCGCACTCTCGATTGAGATCCGTTGACTGCCCGGCTTGTGCCCCCAGGAGAAGGTGACCGACCTCAGCGGATCCGAAACGATTTTTAACTCCCGAATCACCTGCAGAAAAACCACGCCTGGGAAGTTCCGGTGAATGAGGTCAAACCGTTCGTCCGGATCCGGCACGGTTTGAGCCAGTGCGTTGAAGGTTTTTTTGAGTTGGTTGATGTCGTGAACCTGGTTGATTAAGTGTTCGGGACATAACGAACTGACCGCCACCGCCCCTGGTAGTCGGAACACCACCCGGGTGGACAGCCCCAAACCTGTATGGAAACGTGTAAAAGAATCTAGCGATGCTGTGAATGCTTGTTGGCCCCTAAGAGGAGTCGATTCAATTCGGCTGGGTTCCCCGAGCTCCTCTGCGGGCGTGACCAATGGCAACTTGAATGCACAGCACGCGTCTAGCTGACAGGCCAACAATTCAGCCCGGAGCTCGTTGAGTGAGTCGTTCAATGCGTCCATCACACGGTGCAGTTCTGCTGAGAGTGATTTTTTATCCACGGCCGTCTCCTGATAGCGGTGTCAAAAATCACTCTACCCCGATCCGAAAAAGCACCTAATGCGCCCCCCAGCATCCCCAGAGGCATATACCATCACCCCCTCAAGCCAACCCACCCCTGGCCGCCTGCCCTCGACCTCCGCAGCCCACCGGAGAAAAAAGAAGATAAAAAAATTAAAAAAAAAGGAATGGGGCGCTTTGAGCAGGTGGGCACCGGTGTCTGAGGGGGACTGCGGCGGGGCGGGTGAGGGGGTGTTGGTATATCTAGATGGGGTGTTAGCGGGATAGGGGGAGATGCAGCGGCTTGGGGTATTTGCCAAGGTTTCCTAAAAGCCCAGCCCTTGACGGTAAAAACCTCGCCGTGCACTCTCACGAATCCCGGCAATTAAACAAAAGCGAACATTCGCATCGCCTCAGAGATCCTCGGCTCTCTCTGCCCTGGTTGGACGCTTGGTCATTTCTCAAGAACCCGGCAAACGATCAAATGGACTAGCTGTACCAGCTCTTCGATCGCCGATAATGTGGGTGTGGCTTTCAGTCGTCCGAATATCGCTGTGGCCGAGGATTTCCTGGACTGTTCGGATATCACTTCCCGATTTCAGCAGCTCGGTGGCTAAAGCGTGGCGAAAAGAATGAGCCGTAACCGGTTTGGTAATTCCGCTCCCTTTCACGGCCTGCCTTAATTGTCGCGCGTATGTCGAATGATGAAGGTGATGTCGGCACACATAGCCTGCAATGGGGTTAACGCGTTGTGTTGAAGATGGGAATAGGTATGGCCAGTCGGAGTTTTTCGTGACCGAGCCGTGCCTCTATCTTCAATACTGCTTGGGTCTTGAAGAGAAGAACCGCAGATTCCAAGCAAATCGATCCCAAAACGCACCGTCCCTGGTGCCAAGATGCAAATGAAACTCTTTATGTTCAGCCGTGGCTTTCGGAGCGTACTTCGCCACGTATAACTATCTGGCCGCTGTACGGGGATAGCTCAGAGAAGCCAATCTTTGCAACCCGATCCTGGATTTCACCGCGAATTACGGTTTGCCCACTATAAGGAGCCGGCTGAGCCGGCTTGGAGCGTGGCTCATCGGATTTACGGTCTGCCAAGGTGGCGTTAGCGGGCAGGGCGGCGGCGGCAAAAAGTGAAGCCAGGGTGATCAAAACAAATTTACGCATAACGTTATCTCCAAAGTTCGATAGGTTGATGCTCATACCGGAGTCGCCAAAGGACTCGATATCAGATGGAGCGAAGTATGGAGTTGAAGAGAGACAACGAATAATTCCCAAACGGTATGCAATACATCAATTTGGGTGATGGGTGCAGCTAGAGCAGCTCAAAAAATGCACGCAAAACTACTTACCCATAAATATCGATGATGTTTTGAATACCGACGCTTGATTAGTCCTCAGCGTCAGTCAATCGAAAAATAGCGCCAACTTTACCGACACACTTTTCGGAGTTGGCTATGAATTCTCGTTTTCTAGTTCCGATGCTCGCGGTCTCCCTGCTGGCATTTACCGCGCATGCCGAGTCCTCAGACTCGGTGATGGCTTTGTCTACGGATAACGATCTCTTCGCTCCAGCGCAGACAGATCGGGATTACACTGCTGGCGTGGCCATTACTTATTCCTCGAATTCAGAGGCATTCGTAAACAACCCGGTTTCGAGTTTCAGTCAGGGGCTGGACGGGTATGTCCTGCCATACCTGGGGGGCAAGGGTGAAAAGCCAAAAAGCGCGGCGCTCGAGTTTGGGGTTTATGGCTTCACGCCCGAGGAGATCAAAGAGTCGGCCATTGACCGGAACGATCGCCCGTACAGCAGTCTTGTTTACCTGTCGTCGAGCCAGAGCTATCAGGCACTGAGCGCAAAATCGGGCTGGACAACATCGATGACCGTAGGCGTGCTGGGGCTGGATATTTTCAAATCCGGCCAGAATGCGGTTCACAAGATCGTCGGTAGCGACCGTGCTAATGGTTGGGGCCACCAGATTTCCAACGGCGGAGAGCTGACTTTCCGGTATTCCGCTGCATACCATCAATACCTGGATGCGAGTCAGCCGAATCAGCAGTTCAAAGTGACGTATTTCGGTTCAGCCGGGTACCTCACTGAATTCGGCGCGGCCCTGGTTTTCAGGGGCGGTCTGATCTCATCACCCGATAACCGGTTTAACCCCGAATTGATGGCTTACGGTGAGCGCGCACCCGGGGTGTCGGTACCTGGTGGACGGGAGAATTATTTTTGGGGCGGAATGTCAGTCAAAGCTCGCGCCTATAACGCGTTCTTGCAGGGACAGTTTCGGGATTCGGAGCATGAGCTGAATGCCGATGATTTGAACATTCTTTTGGCAGAGGTCTGGGCTGGTTATACCCACGGTTTCCTGGCTGGTATAGAGTTGAGTTACGTACTGCGAGTGCAGAGCTCCGAGATTAAGAGCGGTACCGGGAACCGCACGCTCGCTTGGGGCGGCCTGGTCTTTAGTAAACGCCTGTAAGCGTTAAGGCACTCATCATCCTGAGAAATAGGATCTATATGGCCCCGCAATTAGTTTTTATTGTTCCAAGCTCACATTCTTACGATCAGACGCTTCCAACAAGGAGACTATCTAATGAGTCAAATTATTCACGTAACAGACGTGAACTTTGAGCAATCCGTGGTCCAGAGTGATCGGCCAGTCTTGGTGGATTTTTGGGCCCCGTGGTGCGGCCCCTGCAAAACAGTTACGCCGATGCTGAAGGAAATTGCTGATGAGCTGGGCGATCAGTTAACCATCGTCAAAGTGAACGTGGACGAGAGTCCGGAGATTGCTGCCAAGATGCGTATTCGGAGCATTCCGACTCTTGCTCTTTTTAATGAGGGCGGTGTGATTGCACAGAAAACTGGTGCTGGAAGTTTGAGTGAATTGAGAGCCTTTGTTAAAGGTAACTTATAAGTGCATAGCACAAGCCTCTTGCTTGGGAGGCTTTTTTGCGTCTCGGGAAAAGACTGATGAAAACCCAAGAACTTCAACTGTTGTACGTGTTCGATGCCATCATGACAGAGCGTTCAGTGACTCGCGCGGCCGATCGTCTCGCGATGACACAGCCGGCGGTGTCCAATGCTATTTCCAGAATGCGCCAGATTTGGAACGACCCGATATTTGTACGCAAGGGCAGGAACATCGAGCCAACCTCCTATGCCTTGAGTCTCTGGGACCAGGTTAGCGATCCTATGTTTGCTCTCACCAACGCGGTTAGTGCGACACAGTTTGATCCAGAAACCTCGAAACGCAGGTTCCGAATTGCAGTAACGGATATGTTCGTGGAGTTGGTCTGGCCTCAGTTGATTGAACTGCTTGAGCGTGAGGCGCCGGGAGTGGACGTCCATGCCGTTCCGTACACGCCGGAGGGAACGCACCATGATCTCAGGGAAGCTCATGTTGATCTGGCTGTAGGTGTTCTGACTCAGCACGACCATAGTCTACGGAGTACGTGGTTATTCGAAGGTGGGTATTTGCTCGCTATGCGTGCAGACCATCCGCTTGCCGGAAGACCAATTACCATGGATGAGTTTCTGAGCGCCCGTCACCTGCTTGTAACAATGTCAGGGGATGCGCACGGGTTCGTCGATAGTTATCTGGATCAGAAGGGACATAGCAGGCGTATAGCATCGACGGTAAACCATTTTTCGATTGTACCGAAGATATTGCGAGCGTCAGACTTGATTGCGGCAGTACCCGAGTTGATCAGTCAGGATTGCGGTTTTGTGAACGGGTTGTGGATGGGTGAGCTTCCTTTCAGCGTTGATCCCACCAGCCTGTATCTAATCTGGCATGCTCGGCACGATCGTGATCCCGGTATTGTCTGGTTGCGAACCCACGTTGAAAGACTTCTTCAAGAGCGCTGGCATGACATCATGACCAAGTCCCCATGCAGTCGCCTCACCTCCAAAGCGATTGCATAGTCAAAGCATTCTATCGATTAGAGCCATGTTTGCCGGAAGACTGTTTGATTGATCAGGGCGGTCCTTAGGACCGCCCTTTCTCAACTGGTAACGGGAATAACGTTTGTGCTCGAGGCATCAGAACATTACGCCAACTTGTATACGCCACCCCTGGCAATAGCCGATTGATAAGCAGGTCTGGAGTGAAGTCGTTCAAGCCAGGCTTGCAGATTGGGGCGCTGGCTCAGTAATTGAAACGACTTGGCAACCTCACCAATAAAGCTCATCTGAATGTCGGCGGCACTAAATGTGTCGTTCACCAGATAGCTTTGTCCTTTCAGTGAATTTTCGATAAAGCCCAGATGGTTGTCCAACTCGCTATTGATCCGCGGGTGGAGGGGGGCGCCATTGTTGCCAAGAGGATCAACGTAAATTTTCAGGAGTAAAGGAAGCATTGCTGATCCTTCGGCATAGTGAAGCCATTGCACGTATTGATCATATTCCTTGGTGATGCGGGGCGGCTGCAGATCAGCCCCGTCATAGTGCCGGAGGAGGTAGTCAATAATCGCACCAGATTCATGGATGATGGTTTGCCGGTCTTCAATGACGGGAGATTTGCCTAATGCGTGGATCTGGAATAATTCCTGTGGTGCCAAGTGGGTATCAGGGTCTCTTTTGTAGCGTTTAATATCGTATTCGAGGCCCAGCTCTTCGAGCAGCCAGAGAATCCTCTGCGAGCGTGAGTCATTTAGATGATGAACAATAATCATAATTTCCTTCCGTTTTTGGTGTGCCCGGATTACTTCGCTAGTAAGGCTGGGCTTGGAATGTATTAAGGTCTTAATGTTGCGCACTATAGACGACTGGTCTAATTCTGGCAAATGCTGAGTTCAGAGGCGACCATTCAGGGTCGCGGTAAAGAGGCTGGATAGAGTGACTGGCTCTTGGTGAAGTATGATCTATTGACCACTAGACAATTGGTCTAGTGCGGCCTAAAATCGCCCCATGGAATCAAAAACAGTTTCTCACGATGTGCGAAAGCACGTTCTTAAAACGGCAGAAGTCATCATCAGTGGTAAGGGCTTCAGTGCTGTCGGATTAAATGAAATTTTGAAAGCCTCTGGTGTTCCCAAAGGGTCTTTCTATCACTACTTTGGGTCTAAAGAGGCTTTTGGTGAGGAGCTACTGAAAAGCTATTTTTCTGAATACCAGAGTTCCCTGGATTCGTTGTTGTCCCGCCCCGGCATGTCGGGGGCTGAGCGTCTTCTGAGTTATTGGGAATCCTGGTTAGAAACGCAATCCACGTGTGACCCCAAAGGCAAGTGTTTAACGGTTAAGCTTGCAGCCGAAGTTTGCGATTTATCGGAAGCCATGCGCAGCGTATTAGCCAGAGAGACTGGCCGGGTTATTGCCAGACTGGCGCAAACCGTCGAGGAAGGAATCTCGGATGGGTCTCTGCCAGCCACACTTAACCCCAGAGGAACGGCTACTACTCTTTATCAGCTTTGGTTAGGCGCCAGTCTGCGTGGCAAGATCACCCGTGACCGGGAGCCGATGGAGTCCGCTTTGGAAGCGACCAAGGTGTTACTGGGCCAAACCTGACTTTTTTTGAACTGAAACTATACGACCGGTCTACTTATTTTGGAGAAAATGCTATGAAAACAGTCACTCTTCGTGCTCCAGGTGGGCTTGATTCGCTGGAGGTAAGAGACACTCCAGACCCGGGGCAGCCGGGACCGGGGCAGGTACGGGTTGCAATACGTGCCACCTCTCTGAATTACCATGACCTGTTGGTGGCGAATGGTAGTATCCCGACGGAAGACGGTCGGGTTTTAATGTCAGACGGGGCCGGCGTTGTTGAGGCTGTCGGTGAAGGCGTCACAGAGTTCCAGATAGGTGATCATGTTGTTTCCGGTTTTTTCCCTCAGTGGCAGGACGGGCAAGCCTACGACAGAGTTGGAAATTTTGCAGAAACCCCGGGCGATGGCGTCGATGGCTTTGCTGCAGAGTACGCGGTTCGCGCAGCCACTGATTTTACTCACGCTCCTACTGGGTGGAGTCATGCGGAAGCGGCGACTATCACTACTGCGGGATTAACAGCGTGGCGCGCTTTGGTTGTAGAGGGCAACTTGAAGGCTGGGCAAAGCGTTTTGGTGCTGGGAACCGGCGGGGTCTCAATCGCGGCTCTGCAACTTGCCAAAGCAATGGGGGCCAGGGTCATTGTTACCTCCTCGTCAGATGCAAAGCTCGCAAGGGCCCGAAAACTCGGAGCGGATCACACCATAAACTATCGACATTGTCCGGATTGGGGGCATGAGGTTCTCTCTCTAACCGAGGGTAGAGGTGTCGACCATGTTGTTGAGGTAGGTGGGCCTGGCACTCTCAGTCAATCTTTTCAGGCGGTTCGTGTAGGCGGCCACATAGCCTTGATTGGTGTTTTAACCGGTCGTGAGGGCCAAGTTCCTACGGGGTTGCTCATGGCGAAGCAGGCGCGGCTTCAGGGTTTGATTGTCGGTAATCGGCGTCAGCAACAGGACTATATTGCGGCCCTTGAGCAAAATAATCTGCGGCCGGTTATAGATCAAAGTTTTCATCTAGACCAATTAGTGGAGGCATTTACCGTTCAACAAAATGGCGGTCATTTTGGCAAGATCGTTGTTGAGTGGTGAAAGTTGTCGTGACGATTAGTCGTCACGATTAATTGAGAGATGTTGCGTCTGAGGCTCGGTTAGCATTAGGTAATGTGCACCGTTGTCTCTTTGCCGCCCAGCACACTGATGTTGAGGCGGCTTTTTTTTTTGCCTAGTTGCTTGGAAATTCTTGCTGAAGCAGGGTCAGTATCCATCTGTGAAGAGGATCTTGACTGGAACGAGAATGCCAGGCTGCGATCACATCGAAACACGGAGGCGATTGGTCGAGCTCGATCTCTTTCACCAGTGGGTTTGGCAAAATCCGTGATGGTAGGAATGCGATGCAGTCGGTTGATGCCACGCAAACCGGTGCGGCAGAGAAGCTTGGGACAGACATAACGACATTGCGTTTATAGCCATTACTGGCAAACCACTCATCGGCTGAGCCGATCAGGTTGGCTCGTGTCGGAGAGACAATGAGTTGGGGCAGTCCGGCAACGTCACCTATCGTAAGTCGCCGGGCGAGCAAGGGAGAATCTTTTCGGGTTACGCAGACATGGTGTTCTGAAAAAAGCCATTGTGTCTGACAGCTTTCAGGAACAAATGCCGGAAAAGTCAGCGCGAGGTCCACGTCTCCCGATGCCAGTAACGCATAGAGTCGATCACTTTCAAAATCTCGCACGATTAACTTCAATCCCGGTGCCAGCTTTCGTAACTTCATCATCAGTCTTGGCAATACAACCGCTACAGCGTAATCCGTCGCTGAGATCACGTAGGTCGCTTCCACAGTGGTCGGATTGAAGTCGTCAGGCGCCATCAAACGATCAATACTCTCGAAAACAGCGTTAACTCGTGGTTCTAGCTGTTCAGCAAGTGGCGTGGGTATGACCCCTTGTCCGGATCGTATAAACAGTCGATCCTGAAAGGCATCTCTGAGTTTGCTGAGCTGAGCGCTGACGGCTTGTTGGGTCATGCCCATCTGACTCGCGGCTCGTGTGACACTCCTCTCTTTTAACAGAATTTTGAACACTCGCAGCTGCTTCAGATCGACTCGGCTAATATCACTCATAATTGTATCTCTAACCAACAAATACTGTTTCTATTTGTTATTTTATCCGCATAGCATGCTCTTGTCATGACTCGCCACCCAGCGGCCTGGAATCTAGACATCGGTCTGTTGTGGGTGACGCGTTGATCCTATGCAGCGATAAGGTGAGAGCATTTCATGAGTCATAGTACTAATAGCGAACTAGTTCAACGGTCAATAAAGGCCGACTATAAGATGTTCATTGGCGGGCGATGGGTGACAAGTCTGTCCGGACGTTCTTCTCCTTCGATTAACCCGGCTACAGGCGCCGTGTTGACCAACATACCGATGGCCAACAAAGAAGATGTTGATGCTGCAGTGAAATCAGCGCGTAAAGCGCTGGCTGTTTGGGGGCAAACATCTCCCCAGGAGCGTCAACAGGCGTTGCTTACAATTGCGAGCAGACTCGAAGCGCGAGCAGAAGAGTTTGCAATCCTTGAGACGCTTGACAATGGCAAGCCGGTCCGAGAAACCAGACAGATTGACGTCCCCCTGGCGATTGATCATTTTCGGTATTTTGCCGGTGTGATTCGTTCTCACAGCGATGAAGCTGTGCAGCTCGATAACCACACATTGAGCCTGGTTTTAAATGAACCTGTTGGTGTGGTTGGCCAAATCATTCCCTGGAACTTTCCGCTATTGATGGCAGCCTGGAAATTAGCGCCCGCGCTTGCAGCTGGCAACACTGTTGTCATCAAGCCATCCGAGATGACGTCTATAACCCTTCTTACATTGGGTGAAATTCTCAATGATGTACTGCCACCAGGAGTCGTAAATATTGTTACCGGTCAGGGTGCAGAAGCGGGACAAGCTCTTCTTGATCACCCAGACGTGGATAAACTTGCTTTTACGGGATCGACGGCGGTTGGGTACCGTGTGGCGAAGGCTGCGGCAGAAAAGCTGATCCCGGCCACTCTGGAGTTGGGCGGTAAATCAGCCAACATCGTGTTTCCCGATGCCAACCTGGAGAAAGCCCTGGAGGGAGCTGCTCTCTCAATTCTTCTCAATCAGGGAGAGGTCTGTGAGGCCGGGGCCCGTTTATTCGTTCATCACTCCATCTTTGAAAAATTCATTGGAGCGCTAAAAGAGCGTTTTGAACAAATCAGAGTAGGAGATCCTTTGGATCCTCAAACCCAAATGGGAAGCCAGGTCAGTGAACAGCAGATGGCGAGGATTCTGGGGTATGTCGACTTAGCGGCGCAGGAAGGCCTCAATGTTCTTACCGGTGGAAAGCGCTTGACCGGTGGGGCGCTGGGCCGCGGAAGTTTTATCGCGCCGACCATCATTACGGATGTATCAAACGATATGTCAGTGGCTCAGGAAGAGATTTTCGGCCCAGTGTTGGTGGTTATGCCATTTGAGGATGAAGCTGATGTTATCGCGTTGGCGAATGAATCCGATTATGGCTTGGCCGGGGCCGTCTGGACTCAGGACATCAATCGGGCCCTGCGAGTAGCTCGTGCAATTAAAACTGGACGGATGTGGGTCAACACTTATCACGAATTGCCCGCGCACGCACCCTTTGGTGGATATAAAAAATCTGGTATTGGCCGCGAAACTCACAAGATGATGCTCGATAGCTATACCGAAAAGAAAAACATAATCATCAGCTTGAATGAGTCCACGTACGGCCTGTTCTAGGGGCTTTTAGAGAGACCACAAAGCAACATTAGAGACCTATCTGAAAGGAATTAAAGTGATGAATGTAAGTAATCTTTTTGAGTCGGTGAAATTGGGCCGTTTAAATCTGAAAAACCGTATTGTTTTGCCCCCTTTGACGCGATCAAGAAGTACGCAGCCCGGAAATATTCCAAATGATCTTATGGCCACCTACTACGCTCAGCGAGCCACGGCCGGTTTCATGATAACCGAAGGTGTGCAGATTGAGCCGCGAGGTCAAGGCTATGCCTGGACTCCAGGTATCTTTACCGCAGAGCAGATCGAGGGCTGGAAAAAAGTGACCCGCGCTGTTCATAGTCAGGGTGGGACAATTTTTTGTCAATTGTGGCACGTAGGACGGGTTTCCCATCGTTCGCTGCAGCCTGATGGGCAGGCACCTGTTGCCCCATCCGCGATTCGCGCCGAAGGCGTAAAAGTTTTTGTTGAAACAGGGCCTGGGACGGGCGCGTTGGCAGATCCTGACGAGCCTCGTGAGTTAACCACGGCGGAGGTGCAGGAATTAGTTGCTATGTATGCGCGTGCAGCTCGTAACGCTGTTGAGGCCGGTTTTGATGGGGTAGAAATTCATAGTGCTAATGGTTATCTGGTCAATCAGTTTATCTCGGAGCATTCAAATCACCGGACCGACCAGTACGGCGGAAGCCTGAAAAACAGACTCCGGTTTCTTGAGGAAATCGTGTCTGCTATTTCTGCAGAGGTAGGTGCGGAGCGCCTTGGGGTGCGTTTTGCTCCATTGTTCGAGAGTACCGAGGAGGAACGAGTATATCTGGGGCTGGTTGAATCAGACCCGCATGAAACTTATCTGGAGGCTGCAAAGCTTCTGGAGAAGCGGGGGGTGGCCTATATCTCTATTGCCGAAGCGGATTGGGACAACGCACCAGAGCTTCCGGAAAGTTTCTGCGTGGCTCTGCGAAACGCGTTCAGCGGTGTTTTGATTTTTGCTGGCCGTTACACGCCTGAAAAAGCAATTCGCATGCTTGAGGCAGGTTATGGTGATCTGTTCGCTTTTGGTAAACCGTTCATAGCGAATCCTGATCTACCTGATCGAATTCGGAAGGGCTTGCCCTGGAACGATGTAGATCCGACAACGATGTACGGTGGAACTGATAAAGGATATACCGACTATCCGACTGTTGAGTCCCATTCCGATTCCCTCTCCAGAGAAAGGGTTACTGAACAGCTTTAAACAATGTCCCACGCAAATCCTCTTCCGAATCGGAAGGGGATTTGGTTGTTTTAAGTCTCGATGTACGAAGAGGGCGAAATCATACTTTCAGCAAAATTCATCATTTCAGGTGATGGTAGGCATATAGCGCAGTAATTATTCATATGAAAATCATTCCTTGATAATCAATCAACAATAGTAGATCGGCACGTTCAATAGTTTGAATTTTAGCCTCTCATCTGCTGCATCGTTGGCGTTCACGTCCGTTAAGGAAATGACCGATGAGTATTCATAGTACTGACCTTCTAGAGTGTATTGATTTGCGTAACCAAGCTGGTGAGGAAGAGGGGAGGTTTCCCAGGCGCTGGTATAAGCCCGTCACTGCAGTGATTCACAGCCAGAATGGTGATAAGCGAGTGATGAAGAAATACCCTAACGGAGTGTTTCCTTTATCATGGTATTTTCGTCTGTTGGCGAATCATGAATACCGAATGCTCATCAGGGCGGATGGAACCGCGTTCACCCCCAGTTTGGCAAGCCGTTGTTCTGACGATCCGTGGACGATCACATATCGATATATCGATGGCATCGGTTTGAAAGATGCCTTCAGACAATCAGCGATTCCTGAAGATTTCTTCGTGAAGCTATACGCATCTGTGCAGCAGTTGCACCGGTACGGCATTGTCCATCTGGACCTGGGTAATTCTGGTAACGTATTGTGCTCGACTTCCGGGGATCCCAAAATAATCGATTTTGGATCTGCTCTTCCTCTGTATCTGCTCCCTCGTTCTATCGGAAGCTGGGCACGCAAGAGAGACTTGCTGGGTGTATTAAAGCTCTGGTATCGGTTTGATCGGAGGAGCATGCCAGAGGCTACGCTCAGATTTTTTCGGACAAACTATAAGAAAAATATCTACACCCCAAAGCGCTTTTTAAAAGCGTTGAAGCGCTGTTTGGCTAATCCCTCGCAAGCTCGGCAAGGGTCGTCGCCCGTAGCCGCCATTATCGGGTTGTTCATTTCTCTGCTGTTGTTGACGTTCATCATTTAACGTGATGTTAGGACCTTATCTTGAGCTGTTTCTTGACGGCACTATACGACCGGTCTAATCTATCGGTTTGATATCTTTTAGATTTAATGGGGACAAGAGGGCACCATGCAGACGGTGAAAGTAAACAATCAGACTCATGTTGTGGATGTGCCCGGCGACATGCCATTGCTCTGGGTGTTGCGGGACATTCTCAAACTGACGGGTACCAAGTTCGGCTGCGGGATTGCCCAGTGTGGCGCCTGTACGGTCCATATGGATGGCCAGCCTATCCGTTCCTGTGTGTTGCCGGTGGGCGATGTCTCGGGCCGCGAGATCACCACCATTGAGGCCATCGGCGAGCAACCGCTGGCGCAAAAGGTCCAGCGTGCCTGGCTCGATCATGAGGTTGCCCAGTGCGGGTATTGCCAGTCTGGCCAGATTATGTCCGCGGTGGCGTTGCTGGCCAACAACAACCGCATCGACGATCACGCGATTGACCAGGCGATGGCGGGCAACATCTGCCGTTGCGCCACGTACACCCGGATTCGCAGTGCCATTCAGGACGTCAGCGAGAGTGTAGGAGTCTGGCAACCATGAGCGATAACCATCTGACACAGGAAAGCGCATCCCGCCGGCAGTTTCTGAAAGGCAGCACCGCGGCCATGGGCGGGCTTATGGTAGGCGCCTGGCTGCCACCCTTTGCGCCCAAAAGTGCCGCCGCAGCGGCCGTCGCCACCCAAAAGGGTGCCCTGGGAGACCGCTTTGCCGAAGGTTTCGGTGCCTTTGTTCGGGTCGGTCATGATGGCCGGGTTGCGGTGATCTCACCCAAGATCGAGATGGGGCAGGGGATTCACACCGGCATTGCCATGATGGTCGCCGAGGAGCTGGAAGTCGGGCTTGACCAGATTGACCTGCAGGAGGCACCACCCGATGCCGACCTCTATACCGACACGTTGCTGCAGTTTCAGGCTACGGGAGGCTCAACCTCGACCCGCTATACCTGGGAGCCTTTGCGGCGGGCCGGAGCGACTGCACGAATGTTGCTGGTTGAGGCCGCTGCCTCGGTCTGGAAGGTTGAGGCGGGGCAGTGCCAGGCCCGGGACGGTCAGGTGCTCGGGCCGGATGGTCAGGCGCTCGGTTATGGAAAACTGGTAGATCTGGCTGCGACTTATCCCCTGCCCGAGACCGTGGAACTCAAGCAGCCGGAGGCGTTCCGGCTGATCGGAACTCCGGCCCAACGTCTGGATACCCCCGCGAAAGTGAATGGTGAGGCGAAATTCACCATTGATCTGGATGTTCCGGGCATGCTGATCACCTCGGCCCGGGCCTGCCCGGTCTACGGCGGTACTGTGCGCCAGGTTTCTGATCGCGCAGCGCGGGCGATTCCCGGGGTAAAGGACGTTGTGGTTCTGGAGAATGCAGTAGCCGTTACGGCCACGAATACCTGGGCGTGTTTTGAGGCTCTCAAGGCCCTGGACATTGAGTGGGACTACGGCGCCAACCGTGAACTTAATTCCGCCCGGGTTGGTGAGAAACTGCACGAGGCCAGCCGCCGTGATGGGGTGGTGGCGGCCGAGAACGGCAACATTGACCAGTCACTGGATACGGCAGCGACGCAATTTGAGGCCGTTTATGAACAGCCGTTTCTGTCCCATTCCCCGCTTGAGCCGATGACCTGCGTGGCCCATGTGCAGGCGGACGGTTGCGATCTCTGGGTGGGTACCCAGGTGCCCGGCCTGGCACAGCAAACCGCCGCGTCGATCACCGGGCTCAGCCCGGAGCAGATCCGGATCCATAACCAGTGGATTGGTGGTGCGTTCGGGCGCCGGCTGGATTTTGATTTCATCACCCAGGCCGTCCAGATTGCCAGCAAGGTGGATTATCCGGTCAAGCTGACCTGGAGCCGGGAAGAAGACATGACCCACGATATGTACCGTCCCCGGTACGTTGACCGCATGACCGCCGCCATCGGGGACGATGGATATCCGGCGGGATGGCGCCATCGCATTGCCGGAGGTTCGATTATTGCGCGCTACCTCGGTGGCTTGCCAGACAATGGTGTGGATTTCGATGCCGTTGAAATCGCGGTGGACCCGGTGTACCACCTGGATGATCTCAAGGTCCATTATATTCGGGAGGAGCCGGAGGTGGTGCCCATCTCCTGGTGGCGAGGAGTGGGGGTGTTGCGGGGCATTTATGCCGTCGAATGCTTCATCGATGAGCTGGCTCACAACGCCGGGATCGACCCGCTGACGTACCGCAAAACACTGCTCCAGCATCGCCCCAGGGTAGTGGCGGCACTGGAACGGCTGGCTGAGCAGAGCAACTGGGGCGACCCGCTGCCCGAGGGCCGAGGGCGCGGCCTGGCGGTCGGTGAAGTGTTTGGCAGTGTGGTGGCGACAGTAGTGGAGCTGTCGGCGGTGGGCGACAAGGGCATCCGCATAGACCGCCTGGTGACGGTGGTGGATTGTGGCCTGGTGACCAATCCCACCTCTGTGAAAGCGCAAATGGAAGGCGGCACCCTGTTCGGGTTGTCGGCGGCGCTGTTCAATGAAATCGAGATCGAGCAGGGGCAAGTCCAGCAGGAAAACTTCCACGAGTATCGCCAGCTGCGCATGGGCGAAGCGCCCTCGGTTGAAGTGGATGTCATGCCCAGCGCGGAGGCGCCGGGAGGCGTGGGTGAAGCAGGTACTGCGCTGATTGGTCCGGCGCTGGTCAACGCCGTTCATGCCGCATTCGGTGATCGTGTGCGCCAGTTACCGCTGACTCGTTCAGGCTATTACATTGTTTAAGGGAGGCGCTGTGAGAACGCTGGTTTATGGTTTGCTCGCGTATCTGATGACCGGAGCCGGGATGTCCCTGGCAAGTGAAGATGCGGCGATGCTTGAAAAAGGCAAATACCTGGCCAAGGCGGCCGACTGCGTGGCTTGCCACACTGCGCCCGGCAAGGAACCCTATGCCGGCGGGTTGGCCTTCGAACTGCCGTTTGGCACGCTGTATTCGCCCAACATCACGCCAGACCGGGAAACCGGTATCGGCGGCTGGAGCGATGAGCAGTTTGTCAAAGCCCTGCAAGAGGGTATTGGCCCGGAGGGCGATCATTACTACCCCGCCTTTCCCTATACGTCGTACACCAAAATGCCGCGCGAGGATATTCTGGCCATCAAGGCCTATCTGTTCAGTCTGGACCCGGTAGAGCAGTCTGCCCCGGAGAACGATATCGCGTTCCCCTTCAATCAGCGCTGGGGGCTGTATTTCTGGAATCTGCTCTTTCTGGACGAAGGCCGCTTTGAGCCCGACCCGGATCGCAGTGAGGACTGGAACCGGGGTGCCTATCTGGTCACAGGCCCCGGACACTGCGGGGAGTGCCATACACCGAGAAATCTGTTTCAGGCCATGGATAGCAGCGAGCGCCTGGCCGGGGCCGACCTGGGAGGCTGGCGTGCGTACAACATCAGCGGTAGCGATTCCCATGGCATTGGCACCTGGACAGAAGAGCAGCTGGTGAACTATTTCAGGCAGGGCTATGCCGAGGGCCTGGGCGTTGCCGGCGGCCCCATGGCAGAGGTCGTCGATCTGAGCCTGCGGCACCTGAACGACCGGGATCTGCGGGCGATAGCGACCTATCTGAAACAGACCGAGCCACAGGCCACCGGCTTGCCCCGGCCGACGCCCCTGGCAGACACATTGGCGGCACCGGAGCAGCCCGGGCTGGGCAGCAAGGTGTTTGCCGAGGCCTGTGCCAGCTGTCATCAGTGGAACGGAGAGGGTAACCAGTCGCCGGCTGCGACCCTGGCGGGCCTGAAAACGGTTCACGATCCGAAGGCGCGGAATCTGATGGGTATACTGATGGAAGGCAATCCGGCGTCCTCGCTGCCGGTGAACCACCGGATGCCGGATTTCGGAACCATTTACAACGATTATGAGCTGTCGGCCCTGGCCACCTTCGTTCTGCAACACTTCGGTGGCCTGGACGCGGAGGTGACACCGGAGCAGATCCGGGAACGTCAGGCTGCGGCCTTGCATTAAACCTACACGGGTATTCCAGGATGTCGGGATTGGTGTCGCTGTTAGAGGCGATCGAGAATCAGGAGCGCGCCGGCGAGGAGTTCGTTCTGGCGACGGTGGTGAAGGTCGAAGGCTCGGCCTACCGGCGGCCGGGCGCGCGTATGCTGATTTCCTCGATGGGACAGTCGGAAGGCACGGTCAGTGGTGGCTGTCTGGAGCAGGATGTCATCCGTAAGGCCTTCTGGCTGACCTCAGATGGGCCGACCGTGCGCAGTTACAGCACGGACGAGGAGGGCGAGGCCAGTGATAGCTCCTATCATTTCGCACTAGGGTGTGATGGCAAGGTGCATTTGCTGTTTGAGCGGGTTACTCCCGACATCCAGTCCGATTTGGTGGATATCCTCAAACGTGTGAGAGCCGATATGCAGCAGGCGGTGGTTGCCACCGTCATCGGGGCGCCCGATGATTCCGGGGTTACCATTGGTGAGCGCCTGATACTTGCGCACTCGGGTGAACTGAAGGGCGGCCTGAGGGATGACGTTATCCGGCCGTCTGTTCTTGCCGATATGAAGTCGGTGATAGCGAACGGTCGATCTCGGGTACAAAAATATCGTGGCCCAAACCGCAGCATTGAAGTGTTTATCGAGCTGGTGTCACCACCACAAAAGCTCGTGGTTTTCGGTGCCGGGCATGACGCTCAACCGCTGGTCAAGTTTGCAAAAATGCTGGGCTGGCACGTCACTGTCATCGATGGTCGCGCCACGTTTGCCGTCCCGTCACGGTTTCCTTTGGCTGACGAGGTTCGGGTAATTGAGAGCCATGATTCGCTGTTATCGACAGAAGAGCTCCTTGATAACGCGGCCGTCGTTATCATGACGCATAGTCTTGAGCAGGACAAAAACTGGCTATCGCTGGCCTTGAGAAGCCGCGCCAGTTATGTCGGGCAGTTGGGGCCACGATACCGGACTGAACGCTTGCTGTCCGGGATGGATGAGTCGAATGGGTCGGAAGTGACACGAGAAAAATTGCATTATCCCGTGGGGTTGGATTTGGGGGGAGACACCCCTGAAAGTGTCGCTATGGCGATAGTATCGGAAATCAGTGCCGTTCTGCGTGGGCGCAGTGGCGGCATGCTCATGCACCGAAGTGGCGCAATTCACTAGCCGCTTGAGGGCGCAATCGAGTTGAGAGGCCGTTGAAGACGGTTCCGCCGAATGGCGGTTTGGAGAACATTTTTTTGCCGGGCGAATATACGACCGGTCTAATAAACAGGAGGTCAATAATGAAGGTTTTTTACAAAACGGCTGCCACGGCATCTGGCGGGCGGTCAGGAACGTCCACACTGAATGACGGAAGCTTTTCCGTGCAAATGGTACCGCCTGGTAGCAACGTTACCGGTGTTAATCCTGAACAGTTGTTTGCTCTTGGCTATGCCGCCTGTTTTGACAACGCCATGCAGCTCATGGCGAAGCACCTGAAGGTGGACGCACAAGCGGCCAAAACCTCGATCGAAGTGGGCATAGGCCAATTAACCGAGGGCGGTTACGGCCTTGATGTCGATATTACAGCTCATTTGCCCGGGATGGCCAGTTCGGACGCCGAGCGATTAATCGAAGCGACGCATGAGCTCTGCCCATACTCTAACGCGATTCGCGGCAACGTGGATGTTCGCCTACACATAGAAACGGAGACAACCCAAAATGAAGAACTTTAACTTCAGAAACCCGACTCGAATATTATTCGGTAAAGGCAGGATTGCAGATATTCAAGACTACACATCCCGCAGATGCGAGAGTTTTTGTTTGGAAGCTGAGCCGACCTAGCTAAGTCGGCCGGGACATGATTCAGCCTGGCCTTTTTCTTCACCGAGCCCACTTCACTTTTGGCACCCAGGAGATAAGTGGGCACTCGATAATGTAATCCCTCATGAAAAAGTTACTCATCCTATCTTTTGGAATGTTTGCTATTGGCACCGGTAGTTTCATTATGGCGGGCCTGCTACCCGAGGTTGCAGAGAGCCTTAATGTCAATGTCGGAACAGCTGCAGGCATGATTGCCGCCTTTGCTGCTGCATATGCATTGATGACTCCTATTTCCGCCACGCTACTGGTTAATTTCTCTTACAAACCAATTCTGATCTTTGGTATGGCTGTCCTGGCTGTAGGGCATATCCTATCTGCAGCATCTTCGGATCTTGAACTGATAATCGCTGGCCGAGCCTTGGCGGGCTTTGGTTGCGCCTTGTATATGCCAATTGCCGGAGCTGCAGCGACCGCTATAGTTGCGCAGGAATACTGGGCGCGTTCATTATCCTTGATAACAGCCGGGCTGAGTGCCTCGACCGCTATTGGGGCGCCATTGGGAATTGCCCTCTCAACGAGTTTTGGTGACTGGCGGCTTGGTATGTGGTTCGTTGCCATCCTGGCCAGTTTGGCAGCTATCGGACTGGTATTTTTACTTGACCCTGCCCTTAAGCCAGCCACAAGAAAGAGACCCTTGGATCTTCTAAAACCGATCAAGAGACTCTCCATTTTGGGAGTCCTGGGAACAACCTTGTTCCTGATGACAGGGTCATACATCGTGCATAGCTACGCCAGTGTTCTTCTTGAGCCCGCCACCGCTGGTAATGGCCAGACTTTGGCTTTATTGATGGCTTGCTGGGGTGTGGCAGCGACTATAGGAACCTTCTCTGCTGGTAGATTAACTGATAAGTGGGGCGGCAGGACGGTCATCTTTGCAGGGCTTGGATTGCTGGGCCTGGACTTCTTGATTTGGCCATTGCTTTCATCTTCGCCCGTTATGGCGGTGGTGCCCATTGTCGTATGGGGCGCCTTGGCCTGGGGCTGTTTGGTGCCTTTGCAACACCAACTAGTTAAAACCGCGCCCTCCAGTGCGCCGATTGTTCTTGGCCTGAACACATCCGCCATCTATCTGGGAGTTTCGTTCTCCACATTTATTGGGAAGCATGTATACCAAACACTCGGAACCGACTCTCTGAATGTAGTCGCAGCGGGCTTTATAGTTCTTGCCTTCGGGATATACAGCTTTAGCCATCACATCAGTTTGAATGATAAAGCCAATATAACGTGATGATTATTTTTGGCGCTTTGAAGTAAAGATAATTCCTGCCACGCGTCACTCCGGCATTGATTGAGCAATCTACTCGGTGCCGGCTTCAGAGTTCCTAATGAAAACGAAAAAGGTTGAGTCAATGAGATATCGATTTCTCGTCGCACTGAGTGCGGCCGTTTTTATTCTTGCGGGTTGCGATAACGTAGCTCAAAACAATGTCTCCGACTCTCAGCCACCCGCGGTTGAGGTCGTCGCCGCAGCCCGCGTTGGTGTTCAACCACAGAAAACCTACACCACGCGCATTGAGGCGCCAGAGAACGTGGAACTTCGTCCCCGGTTGTCCGGTGTGATCGATAGAGTTCATTTTCAGGAGGGGCAAAGGGTAAATAAGGGCGACGTTCTCTTCCAACTGGATGATCGCCACCTGAATGCTCGAGTGGAGCAGCTTAATTCCGAGCTGGCTCGTGCCCGGGCCGCGCTTCATCAAGCCAAAGCCGAAGCCGAGCGTGCTGGTCGATTGCTGCGCAGCAATGCCATTTCCGAAGAACAGGCGGAACTTCGTCAGTCCGTTCGTCATCAGGCTGAGGCGGAAGTTTCATCTATAAACGCTCAGCTCAAGGATGCAGAGCTTCAGTTGGGCTACGCCACCATTCGGTCTCCGATCGAAGGTGACATTTCCAGAGCGAATATCACGGCCGGAAACACCGTCATTGCGAACCAGAGTCGTCTGACGACGATTGCATCGAATCAGGACCGCTACGCTTATTTTGATATGGACGAGAGTACTTGGTATCGCTTCTTCCAGACACGTGATCAGGCACTTGGATCCCCGGTGCGCATCCAATTAATTGGGGAAAGCAGTTTTTCACACGTGGGCGAGATCGACTTTGTCGACAACAGCATTGATTCCGACACAGGAACGCTCCGTTTGCGCGCGGTATTGTCAGATTCAGGCGGCACTCTGGTTCCGGGTGCATTTGCACGTGTGAAAATCGCTGTGGCCGGTACAGAACAGAAAATTCTTGTCCCGGATAGAGCCATTGCTACCGACCTGGACAGCCGGTTTGTGCTCACGGTAAACGATCATGGCGAAACTCGTTACACCCCCGTGGAAATTGGCCAGCGCTACGGCACTTTCCGTGTGGTAGAGCAGGGCATCGCCGAGGGCGATCTGCTGGTAGCAAATGGTGCTGCCAAGGTGGGGCCAGATATGAAGATTGCTCCAACTTTGCTCTCAGAAGCGCCTTCTGACATTGCTTTTACCCTTGAAGCTCACGCATCGACAGTCCAGCAGACCGCTGGCGTCGAGTTCTGAGGCCTGCTATATGAAGTTTCCACACTTCTTTATCGACCGGCCGATTTTCGCCGCCATGCTGTCCCTGATCATACTGATCGGGGGGGGCATTTCCCTTTTCCAGTTACCGATCAGTGAATATCCGGAAGTCGTGCCTCCAACCGTCGTGGTTACCGCGAACTATCCGGGCGCCAACCCCAAAGTGATTGCTGAGACCGTGGCTTCTCCTATTGAGGATGAAATTAACGGCGTTGAGAACATGCTGTATATGTCCTCGCAGGCAACCGCAGACGGTCGAATGACGCTTACAGTGACGTTTGCCCTGGGCACGGATCTGGACAAAGCTCAGGTACAAGTACAGAACCGCGTTGATATCGCTCTGCCACGACTACCAGAGGAGGTTCAGCGCCTTGGCGTGGTGACGGAAAAGTCGTCTCCTAACCTGAGCATGGTCGTACATCTGCATTCTCCCGATCAGAGCCGGGACATTACCTACCTGGCGAACTACGCCGAACTGAATGTAAAAGATGAAATCGCCCGCCTGGGCGGAGTAGGGGATGTGCGGTTGTTTGGTGGGAGTGAATTTGCCGTGCGTCTATGGCTACGCCCTGACGACCTGGCTGCCCGTAATCTCAACGCGACGGATGTTGTTAACGCGGTTCGTGCCCAAAATCGACAGATCGCTGCGGGCACTTTGGGCGCACAGCCCGCGCCAACGGATAATCAGTTTCAGTTGATGTTGAATGTCCGTGGGCGACTGACTTCCCTGGATGAGTTTCGGGATATTGTGCTGAAAATCGGCGAGAACGGTGCTATCACTCGTCTGTCGGACGTTGCCCGAGTCGAATTGGGACAGAACACTTACGCACTGGAAGCAGGGTTGGACGGAAAGCCGGCGGTTGCCATGCCCATTTTTCAGCGCCCCGGCGCTAATGCGATCGAACTCTCTGACAGTGTCCGGCAGACTATGAATAAGTTGTCGGAATCCTTTCCGAAAGGCGTCACCTACGACATTGTCTACGACCCGACCGTGTTTGTTCGTGGGTCTATCGATGCAGTCATTGCCACGTTGCTCGAAGCCATTCTTCTGGTGGTGCTGGTGGTTGTGCTGTTCTTGCAGACCTGGCGCGCCTCAATTATTCCGCTTGTTGCTGTTCCCGTATCGCTTGTGGGCACCTTCGCGGTGATGCAGTGGTTTGGCGTTTCGATCAATACGCTCTCACTGTTCGGGATGGTACTGGCCATCGGGATA
Organism: Marinobacter litoralis; assembly: GCF_016427555.1. Taxonomy (GTDB): domain Bacteria; phylum Pseudomonadota; class Gammaproteobacteria; order Pseudomonadales; family Oleiphilaceae; genus Marinobacter; species Marinobacter litoralis_A. Next base: position 42,919 of record NZ_JAELVS010000003.1, on the reverse strand, counting down.
GTGGTTGACGACGCGATAGTGGTGGTGGAAAACGTCGAGAGGAACATTCATCAGGGATTGTCGCCCCGAGAAGCTACCAAGGTAGCTATGAACGAGGTGACCGGGCCGATCATCGCTATTGCTCTTGTGTTGTGTGCAGTCTTTATTCCGACCGCATTCATTACCGGGTTGTCGGGCCAATTCTATAAGCAGTTTGCGTTGACCATCACCATCTCGACCGTCATCTCGGCAATCAACTCCTTGACCCTGTCACCGGCTCTTTCGGCCCTGTTATTGAAAGGCCATGATGAAAAGCCGGATCGGCTTTCCCGCATACTTGACAAGGTCTTCGGTCGTTTTGTGTTCCATCCCTTCAACCGATTCTTTGACCGGATCGGTACAGCGTATGAGTTGTTGGTCAAGAAACTGGTTCGCTACGGCGCCATTGTAGGCGTTGTGTATGTGGGCCTGACGGTATTCTCTGGCCACTTGTTCAATGTTGTTCCTGGCGGATTCATTCCGCAGCAGGACAAGCAGTACCTGGTTGCTGTGGCTCAACTCCCGGATGCGGCCAGCCTGGATCGAACTGTTGCGGTGGTTGATGAGATGCAAGAGCTTGCCCTTGAAATAGAAGGCGTGGCTAATACGGTCGCCTTTCCGGGGCTGTCGATTAATGGCTTCACCAACAGTTCCAACAGCGGCGTTGTGTTCTTGCCGCTGGATGATTTTGATAAGCGGACGACGCCCGAGCTGAGCGCCGGTGCCATTGCCGGAAGGCTGAATGCAGCCTTTGCCGGTATTGATGAAGGCTTCGTGGCTGTGTTCCCACCCCCACCGATTCTGGGGTTGGGTACGACGGGCGGGTTCAAGCTGCAGATCGAAGATCGCAGTAGTAAGGGTTTTGAAGCGCTTTTTGGTAGCTTGCAGACTACGTTGAACGAAGCCCGAAAACACCCCGCGCTGACTGGTTTGTACTCTAGCTTTCGGGTTCAGGTACCGCAGTTTGATCTGGATATCGACCGAGAGCGGGCGATGCTTCTGGGCATTCCGCTGGAGTCGGTGTTTGATACTCTGCAGGTGTATCTGGGCTCGGTCTACGTTAACGATGTGAACATGTTTGGAAGCACCTATCAGGTAATTGCGCAAGCGGAGGCCCAGAAGCGACTGGATCCCGAGCACATTCTTAACCTGAAGGTTCGCAATCAGCAGGGCCAGATGATCCCGCTCTCGGCGATCATGAATGTGGAGTCAACCATTGGGCCGGATCGTGTGATGCGTTACAACGGTTATCCCACGGCGGAGCTGAATGGCTCGCCCGCGCCGGGCTTCAGTTCTGATCAGGCTCAGGTTGCCATCGAAGAGGTGCTGGCTCAGACGTTACCGGATGGTATGACCTTCGAGTGGACAGAGGTGACCTACCAGCAAGAGCTGGCAGGTAACACCATGGTGTACGTGTTCCCGCTTGTTATCCTGTTGGTGTTCATTGTGCTGGCTGCTCAGTATGAGAGTCTTCGTCTGCCGTTTGCCATCATCCTGATTGTGCCAATGACCTTGCTATCCGCATTGGCTGGCGTTTGGTTGACCGACGGGGACAACAATATATTCACCCAGATTGGCTTGATCGTGCTGGTGGCCCTGGCGAGCAAGAACGCGATCCTGATGGTGGAATTTGCCAGGGACCTGAATCTGAGTGGTTACACGCATTATCAAGCGATTATCGAAGCTTGTCGCCTGCGGCTTCGCCCGATCCTGATGACGTCAATTGCCTTCACCGCAGGCGTAGTGCCGCTGGTGCTGGCCAGTGGTGCCGGTGCGGAAATGCGACACGCGATGGGTATAGCTGTGTTTTCCGGGATGATCGGTGTCACCGTTTTTGGCCTTCTCTTTACGCCCGTGTTTTATGCCGTCATTCAGCGTGCAAAAGCGGACGCAGCCAGAGCCCGTGAGAAGAAAGCGGCGACCAAGGATCAGATCATGGAGAACAACCATGCTTAAGAGCGCAGTCTGGCTGGTCTTTGGATCAATCCTGCTCACCGGCTGTGCCGCGACCCCGGATTATGAAGCTCGACAGGCCGCCAATGCTCGATACTTGGATAGCCTTGAGTTCGATGTGCAGCCGGCAGGCGCCAACACACTGGCGTGGTGGCGAGATTATCAGGACACCCAGCTCAACCAACTTGTTGAGGTTGCCCAGACGGCAAATCTGGACCTGCTGGCTACGCGGCAGAGAGTTCGCCGGGCTATTGCAGACCTCGGGGCCGACGAAAGTCGGTTGTTGCCACAGGGAGAGGTAGTCGTCGACTATGACGCTACGGACCGAAACAGCGTCCAGGAAACTGCTTCTGTGGGCCTGTCGGCGTCTTGGGAGTTGGACCTGTTTGGACGGCTTAGAGCTTTGGTAGATGCGGGGGAAGCCAATCTTGAAGTTGCACTGAATAATCAGCGTGCGATGCTGAAAGAAGTGACTGTCGGTGTTGTGCAGGCCTACATAGAGTGGGAGGCCGCCCGACAGCGCGTTCAGCTGATCAAGGAAGATATACGGACCCTTGAAAACACCCGTAAGGTAATGGCGTTACGGGTGTGTGAGGGGCTCTCGCCAGATCTCGATCTGGCGAGAGCGGACACCTTGTTGGAGCAGCAAAGGGCCAAATTGCCGGATGCCCGAGCTCAGTTATATCGGGCAAAAGCGGTGCTGTCAGTTCTGGTGAATGAAGACCCGGAAACTCTGACCCTTCGGCCGGCGTCGGGAGTGTTAGCTGTGTCAGTTGGTGTGCCGGGGGCTAATAGGGCGAATGAGGCAATGCAACGCCGGGCTGATATTGGCGGAGCACTCGCGACGCTCGCCAAAGACGTCGCACAAGGCAATGCCCTGCGGGCAGAACTCTACCCACAAGTTTCGGTGGAGGGCTTCCTTGGCGTGACGGATGTAGCGGGCCAGTCTGATGGATTCGAAAGTACTGCGAGTATCGCCCCAAGGATTTCCTGGTCGCTGCTGAGTTATCCGGTGATTATGCAGCGCGTGGACAGTCAGAACAAAGTGTCGGAAGAAAGCTATATTCGCTATCGGCAAACGATAATCAAAGCGGTGGCGAGTGCGCGGGTAGCGGTTTTCGACTACGGTCGAGCTGTTGAGGCCGATCGCGCAGCGGGCAGGGCCTTTGAGGCAGCCAATCAGTCGTTCAGCATCGCGTCTACCATGCATGGCGAGGGGGCGATCGGCTATCTTGATCTGCTTGATGCCAATCGAACCTTTATTTCGGCTCAACAGGATCGGTTGTTGGCCAGGCTTACGCGCGCCAATGCGCAACTTGAGGTGCTTGCGGAGTTCAGTGGTGTGTGGTCGTCGGTGATTCATCAGAAGCTTTTAATAGAGCAGTCGTCCGGCTCTTAAGCGTTGGTGTGCAGTTTGGCGGGTACACGTACAGTGTGACCTGTAACCATCCCCTAAAATCGGTGCATGCGTAATTAGAGTTCTCCGGCCTACAATGAGGCAAACGGAGAACGACATGAAGAAATCACGGTACAGCGAATCCCAGATCGTCAAGATTCTGAAGGAGGTCGAGGGCGGTCGCCTAGTCAAGGAAGTGTGTCGGGAGTACGGCATCTCCGATGCGACCTATTACAACTGGAAATCCAAGTACGGCGGCATGGAAGCCTCTGATGTGAAGCGCCTCAAGGAGCTTGAAGGGGAAAACCGCCGACTGAAGCAGATGTACGCGGAGCTGAGCCTAGACCACAAACTGCTGAAGGATGTGATCGAAAAAAAGCTGTAAAGCCAGCCGTTCGACGAGAACTGGTGGATTACCTCAAGCAGGCTCACGGCGTCAGCATTCGCAGAGCCTGCCGAATCGCTGGCATCAGTGACTCTGTGTACCGATATCGGCCAGACACCTCCCGGGATGAACCGGTGATTGCAGCGCTTCAAAGCGCGACTGAACGCTATCCTGCCTACGGCTTCAGCAAGCTGTTCAAGGTGCTGCGACGCTGGGGTCACGGATGGAATCACAAGCGGGTCCACCGGCTGTATTGCGCACTCAACTTGAACAAACGACGACGGGGTAAGAAACGGCTCCCGACACGAACCCCGGAGCCATTGAGCGTGCCAGTCACCGTTAATCGATGCTGGTCCATGGATTTCAAGAGCGACAGTCTGTTCTGTGGTCGCCGGTTCCGCACTTTCAACGTGGTGGACGATTTTAACCGTGAGGCACTGGCGATCGAGATTGACCTGAACCTGCCAGCACCGAGGGTCATACGGGTTCTGGAGCGCATCATTGCTTGGCGAGGTTACCCGGCAAAACTACGCATGGATAACGGTCCTGAATTCATCTCGATTGCCTTGGCAGATTGGGCTGAGCAACACGGTATCGAGCTGGAGTTTATCAAGCCAGGCACACCCACTCAGAATTCGTATGTTGAGCGCTTTAATCGGACTTATCGGGACGAGATCCTGAAGATGTATGTCTTCCGGAACCTTACCGAAGTCCGAGAACTGACCGAATCCTGGATGACGGAATACAACGATGAGCGTCCCCACGATTCACTGGAAGACCTGACGCCATGGGAATACTTGGCGAAACACCAACGGGCGGAAAACTCTAATCAGCGGTGCAACTAAAACAGGGATGTTTACACTCCGCGAAGAATGGTCACGCTCAGAACCGGCGAAGCCTTCCTGGAATTTCCGGAAGACTATTGGAACTGCCTGTGCAAATGCTTGGGCCACCTGGAGTCCCAATACAGTAGAGCCGACCTGAGCAAGTACAGCGAGGAAAATTCGGACCCCGAACCAGATCCGTTTGATGTATTTTTCCCTGATGAGTAGGGTGGTAATAGGATGCTTAGCGAACACCCAAAACGAAAAAGCGAGAGGGCTTTTAGATGTCTATTTTCTCTTTGTTTTTCGCACGTAGCTCCGTGCGTATCTCTCTAGCCGGTCTGCCTGCCAATAAGCCAATAGGCCTATAGTCACACATGTAACTGTGAACGCCGAAAACCCCATAAAGCCTGCCATTAAATTCATAAGCACTGCCTCGTTCAAGTAACCCAACTAATCATACGCTTTTCTGAGCACACTCCAACGTTTCAGATCGGCACCAAATTTGGGAGATCGGTCTGCTGGCCCAATGATTCCGATCTCCGACTGGGGCTGCCAGGCCATCTTTTTCGCCACTGAAATCTGATCAGAAGGGTAGGCTTTAGCAGGATGCCTTCAAGTGAAATTGGCTAAATTTAGTGGCGACAAACACTGCGTAACTAATTGATTTTTATAGATCCAAAGATGTCATTTTTGCTTCAAGTGACTTATCATTAAAGCCCCTCAACCAACTGAAATATAAGCATAAAGTTCTTTTAAAAGCGCCAGCCTGCAACTCCGTGTACGCCGGTTCGATTCCGACCCGCGCCTCCATTTTTTACCCTTTTGTTTCAATCGCTTAGCATTATGCTGTCTTAACCGGCGTATCGATGGCGACAATGGTTTCATTTTCCAAAGGTCCTAAACGCCACTCCCAATGCAGCAGTTAATCTGGTGGAAGCACTTCTGCATTGCCTACTAGCCAAGGCGTACCTCACTCGAATGCTACCGCCGAGAGGCTTGTCGCATCTGGAACCGCATTTATCTGTGGCTAGTATCCGTCGCATGTTGCTAAAAGCGACGTAAGCCTTGGAATGGCGTGTAACTTCAAGCACTATTAGTTTTATAAAAAGTGCAGCCTACCTGTTAGCCTGCAATGATGTATCAATAGGGAAATGCTAGGGACCAGTACTTAGCGAAGCCACGGGACATGCGACTTCGAGACTGGCGACTTTCGCATTTTGCGAAGCCTGGCATAAATGGAAAAAGGAATCAGTAACCGTGTATCATCCTGAATTTTACCGACCGAGCGGTAGATTTGTGGGTGAATGGTGAGTATCGAAAGTTAAGGGCTGGCGTGGCAATGTTGCAACCTTGTCTTGCTGGTGAGAAGGTCGAAGTTCAAGTGGGCATGGAGCTCAGCCACATTGAGTGTGGTGAGACAAAGGAAATTAAATAATGAGACGTATGGCTACAGTTCTCGCTACTGCTTTTTTCCTCACCGCCTGTGGCGGCAGCGAAAATTCCGATGGTTCAAAGAAAACCACTTACAGCTCCTGCGCAATCACTAAGTCCGAAGCTGTCCTTGCAGCAGATCGTGCCACAGATCTAAAGCAATGCTGGGATGGTGTTGATTACGAAGAAAAGAACCTCGCACTGAACTGGTGTAAGCAAAAGGTCAGCTCCTATATCGATTCCGCATACGTTTTTGGTCATTCTGTTGAGTTTGAAGTCGCTTCAACGAATTGCCCTTAAATTCATGTGCTTCCCCCTTCGCAATCAACTGATCCATGGAGGTGCCACCTGGGGTAGATCAGTGAGGCGACTCTATCTGTCGCACCTCCAAGGCATGCTGGCCCAGTCATGGCGAACATCGTATGCAAATAATCCAAACGGTTCGCACAGAACAACTTGGTTGGTTGGCTCGCTCACTCGGATGAGTGACGGGTGCTGCATTCCGAACGGGGCTGGGCGTTACCTTCGATGTCTCTGACATGGTTCGTCTGCGTGCTGACTGGGATTATCTCGTTAACGTCGGTGATGAAGATGAAGCCTTCGAAACCGATATCAATGTCTTTAGCGTAGGGCCTGAGTTCCTTAAGAACTTAACCCTGATCCAGTGGGTTCATTCACCGCCTATCTTCTAGGTGGCGCCATCGGCGATGCGTTGGGCGGAGCAGTTGAGTTCAGGTCACGCACCGCAATCCTGAGTCGTATCGGGCCAGAGGTCATTATCCATTACGCGGAAGCCTACTGCGGGAAAGGTAAGATCACCGACGACACTCAAATGACGTTGTTCACCGCCGAGGGGTTGCTAAGAGGGCAAATGCGAGGTGTTAGCCGTGGGGTGAGCAGCTTCGATCATACGGTGGCGAATGCTTATTTGCGTTGGCTCGTTACTCAAGGGCAAGAGTGCACCGAAATCAACGTAGACAAGAGTGGCTGGTTGTTTCAGCAAGATGAGCTTCACTGTCAACGGGCCCCCATTCGCCGGCGCTGTTAGAGGTATTGGCAAAGGTTGGTCGGTATGTGGCCTCCGGTGCCATTACGGGGCCAATGGTGGAGCTGGATGTTCGCACTCTGTACCTGAAAGATCTGAGCCTGTTGGGTTCCCCATTGCGGCGTCTGTTGGCTGCCTACGGTAATCAGCACCGGAATCTTCCCTGCCGTTGGCTTGGGTAGCAGGTCCATCTCACGGATGTATTTTTCGCCGACTTTCGAAATAATCGTTCCGAATTTTGAAAGCCTCTCCATCACCAACTCAATAAGCTGTTGCGTCTGAACTGATTAATCTCTGACTGATCGTGTTTAGCTTCGGCGAGGCAACCATGGCCGTCGCGGGTGCCAGCACGCTGATTGCGTCCGGATCACTGGTAACTGGAAAAACCCGAAAAACAGAGGCTGCCAAAACTGTAAATTACGAACCTGTGTAGCAATGGAGGATGAAAAATGATTTCTTGGGAAGATTTTGAAAAAGTGGAAATACGGGTTGGAACCATTGTCGAGGTTCAGCCGTTCCCTGAAGCCAGAAAACCGGCTTACAAACTTAAAGTGGACTTTGGCCCGGAAGTTGGTATGCGAAAATCCAGTGCCCAGATTACGGATCTGTATTCGAAAGAGGACCTGCTGGGCAAGCAGGTATTGGCTGTCACGAACTTCCCTCCCAAGCAGATCGGTCCGTTTATCTCTGAGTGTCTCGTAACCGGGTTCAAAACCAAAACCGGTGTGGTGACGCTGGCGAGCCCTGATTCTGAGGTCGAGAATGGGGAGCGGCTGTTTTAATCTATAGACCGTCGTTCGCTGCGTTCCCGTGCCTTCTTTCTTAGAAAATTGATCAGAGCCCTCAATCTGAGCGTGTTATGGCTTTCCAAATCCCCCCCCACGAACCACCTCGGCGTGTTGGGCTTGTGCCATTTGCGTTCTTTGTGCCCAGGGAAATTCCTTCACCGGAAGATGGATCAGGGCGGATATCGCGCCAACGCCTACGCCAACCCACCAGACGATGGTGTAGTCGTTGTACATGTCGTACATGGCCCCGCCGAGCCAAACGCCGAGAAAACCACCCAGTTGATGGGAGAAGAAGACCAGGCCGTAGAGTGTGCCCATGTACTTCAAGCCGTAGATGTGTGCCACCAGGCCGGAGGTCAGCGGAACGGTGGCCAGCCACAAAGAGCCCATGGCAACCGAGAACAGAACGACCGTCTCCGGTGTAACTAGCGTTATAATGAACGCCGCTGATACTAGCGTTCGCAGCAGGTAAATAACGGCCAGCAGGTACTTTCGAGAAAATCGATGCCCAAGCCAGCCGGCCAACAGAGTGCCCCCGATATTGAAAAAGCCGATGATCGCGATCGAGACGGCACCAAGTCCGGACGCAGAGGTCACTCCGAGCACGTACAACAGGCTATCTGGTGAGATAGGGCCGCACATCTCGGTAATAAACGCCGGAAAATGGGCAGTGATGAAGGCAAGTTGATAGCCACACGAGAAAAAGCCGATGAAAATGAACCAGAAAGTGGGGTCTTTCAGGGCCCGCTGGATTACAAGGCCCATGGGCTCATCACTGGCTGTAGTCTGGACACGCTCGGGGGCGCGCATCATCTGAAGCGCAAACATGGATACCAGAATGATGCCGGCAAATACCACAAAGACCGTTTGCCAGGGCATCTGGCTGAGCAGCATCTGAGCAAATGGGGGGGCCTACGATCTGGCCGGCAGAGCCTGCCGCGGTTGCAATGCCCAGCGCCATCGACCGGTGTTTTTCAGGCGCTGCTCGGCCAACCACCGCGAGAATGACACCAAACCCTGTGCCGGCGATGCCAAAACCTACAAGCACTTCGAGAAGCTGATGCTGTCCCGGTGTAATGGCGAACCCTGACAGTACGAGGCCCAACGCATAAACGAGTCCCCCTGCAAAAATTGCCTTTCGGTCACCAAAGCGCTCTGCCAGCGCACCGAAAATGGGTTGTCCAATGCCCCAGAACAGGTTCTGGATTGCAATCGCCAGAGAAAAAGATTCCCGCGGCCAGGCAAATTCCAGCGCGATGGGTAACTGGAATAGCCCAAAGGAAGCCCTTACCGAAAAGCTCACCAGAATGATGATGCAGCCGGCAATAAGGACGGGATTAATCAGAGAATCTTGTGCTCTGCTGGTTGTTTCTGTCTTCACTGGGAGCCTTGGTGGGACGATTTAGCAGGCGTATCCGAGTTTAAATGGCGACCATACTGTGCGCTGCTCAAAAGTGATATCGCGCTTTTCCGAGTAAGAGCCCGGTAAACCCATCTTGACCGAAGCTGTTTGTCTTTCTCAAACAGAGACTGGATATCATTCAGCCGCTGCGTGCATGCAACGACGGCATGCGACAAAAAACCACACGATACTCCACCCTTTATTTCTCTACAATTTGCGCAACCTGAGGCAGGTTTAACCTTGCTCTCAAAAAGCTACAATATCTTGCTCGGAAATATTTTCCATGGAACATTCTGTTGCCAATCCAGCAGCTTCAGCGCAGGGCCGGGACCTCTCTAACATTGACCTCTATCGTGCTGTCTGGCGGTGGCACTTTTATGCAGGCTTATTAGTACTGCCTTTCTTGATTCTGCTAGCTGTGACAGGCGCTTTGTACCTCTTCCGTGATGAAATCGATCAGGTTTTACACGCTGATCTGATGCCGGTGGAAGTGCAGCAAGGCCGCACCATCGCGCCGGAGCGTCAAACGGCCGCTGCGCTCCAGGGTTACCCCGGAGAGGTCTTCAAGTATGTTACAGGCGCTGCGGAGAATCTCGCTACGGAAATTGACATAAAAACCGACGCGGGAGAGAAGCTCGCCGTTTATGTGAACCCATACAGCGGCGCAGTGCTTGGCGCTATGGACTATCGCGGCAGTGTCATGTGGTTTATCCGAAAATTGCACAGCTTGGAAAAGCTGGGACCCGTCGCCAATGGCGCACTGGAAATAGCCGCAGGATTGTCGATTCTATTGGTAATCACCGGTACTTATCTATGGTGGCCGAGGGGACAGAACAGAGGTGGAATGAAAATACGAGGCAGCCGCAAGGAGCGGGTTTTTTGGCGTGATTTGCACGCAGTGTCAGGAGTGACAGTGGGTGGGTTCATCTTTTTTCTGGCGATCACCGGGATGCCTTGGTCCGTTGTCTGGGGTGACAAGGTCAATGAGCTCGCCAATGGCCATAATTTTGGTTATCCCCCGGGTGTGCGCGTCGATGTCCCGATGTCCGGGGAACGCTTGTCCGAGCGAAGCCAGACAAGCTGGTCCCTGGAGCAGGCACAGATTCCATTGTCGGTTCAGCGCCCGGCAAATGGGCAAAAGACAACGCCACCAATCGGCCTTGACCAGGCCGTCGCGCGTTTCAATGAACTTGGGCTTGCGCCGGGATATACGGTCAATCTGCCGTCGTCTTCTGAGGGTGTGTTTACGGGGTCTGTTTACCCTGATGACCTCAGTCAGCAGCGTGTCGTACATCTTGATCAGTACAGTGGCCACGTATTAATCGATATGAACTACGCGGACTACGGCCCTCTTGGCCGCGGCCTGGAATGGGGCATCAATGTGCACTTGGGCCAGGAATTTGGCATCTGGAATCAAGTCGTGCTGGCGTTCGCGTGCGTCGTGATCGTGGTGTTCAGCGTCGCAGCGGGCGTTATGTGGTGGAAACGACGTCCCAGCGGGAAGCTGGGGGTGCCCCCGCTTCCCCAAAACCCCCGTCGGCTGTGGGCAGTGCTGGGGCTTCTGATGATCGGTGGCGTCATTTTTCCCTTGGTGGGCGTGGTGTTGATGCTCATAGCAATTGTGGATTTCCTTGGCCAGCGCGTCGGCAGTTGGGTCAGCACATCCTTAAGATAGGCATACGGATCATGCCCATTCAGTTTCGCTAACCGGATCTGGTTTTCCACCCAGTTCATGTTCTATCACCGGAGAACCTCCTCACCTCCCTTCAGTTAAGGAGCGAGGGGGAGGCTCCAGATGCTAATTAAGCAAAGGCTTTAGTGAAGAAGGTTGAGGTGCAAATCGTCGAAGTAGACATCGTTGTCGCTGCCTTGCTTACGTGTACCGCCAATGTAGACTTTAATACTCCTCACGCCGGCCGGAAGTTGATCGATGATATTCACGGATTCCCATTTTTGTTTGGAGCTGCTGCTAAGTGATCCTGAGGAGCTCCAAGGTATGACGTTGTCGTTCGCATCCAGTAGTTCTACGAGCAGTTCTGGTTCGTCTACTCCATTCCATGTGGCTAGCTTCGCGTCTAATTCAATGTAGGCTTGTTCCGAGTCAATCACGTCCGTGTAGCCCGCAACATCAACGACTTGGTAAGCGGTGTCAGTGCAGCACTCGGCTGGCTGCCCGTTCCCAAAGCCTCGGCCTGTAAAGTAGTATTCGCCCTGGGCCGCATTTAGTACGCCAGAGTTGTTAACACCAGATACAGTGTTGACTGACCCGTTGAGTACAGTCCAGCCAGTGAGGTCGCCTGACTCTGCGTCACCATTTATTAAAAGGTTGGGCGTCCGAGAGCCTTCCACATCAAATTTATAGTTACGACTCCAGTTAGACCAATTCATGTTTTTATCTCTTACGCGTGCTCTCCAGTAGTATGATGTACCGGGTTTTATTGTCAGGTTTGGCCGGGCGCGTCCCTGGTGATCATCGTGCGCCGATATGTGGGTGTTTTGACTAGAGTAGCGTTTGTTCCAGCGGTAATGATCGTCCCCGCCAAGGCGGATGGTTTTCTGTTGAAGCAGCAAAGATAGATCAAGTTTAAAAAGGTCGACACCTTGTTGGGTGTCAATGGACTCAAAGCCTGCATACTCATCACCCCCAACTAACGACGCTTCGTCATAGAAAAAGTTGTGCCGTCTTGTATCGTTACCCCAGATATCGAAAACCGCCCCCGAAAAATCCTCTGTTTCGGTTACTTGCCACTGTACTTCATGGACGGAATCTGGAACCCCAACCTGAATGCCTAACTGAACGTCAGTGGCTGCCAGTGCCCCTGTGCCGGAGATTGCCTGAGGGAATTCGTTGTTTATTGCGGGCGAAAAAGTGACCTTATCGACAACTTCGAAGTCGGTATCACCGTCATACCCGCCCTTTTTACGGCGCAAGGTAACGGCTTGATCCTGGCCAAACTGGTATGTAAGAACGCTGTAACCAAATTCGCTACGACTGACTTCAAAGGTTTCGTAGTCGCTGATTTGGGCGTTCTGGAAACCGGGGTCATCCAGTGGTTCAATATAGCCAGATGCGCTGGCAGCGTTCAGCCATAAATGCAGTGAATCCATGGATTGGCCACGAGAGTAGGAGTGCGTATGGCCAAAGAGATGCCCTGTAACGGCGCCAGTACGTTCGCTGTATTGCTCCAACTCGGCCACTAATTCACAGGAGCCGATGCTTTCGCCGGCATTCCACATTTCGGAGAGACAGCCATGGTGGAATATGCCCATAACAAACGTCTTGTTGTGGATCTCGGCGTCTTTAAGTGTTTCACGGAGCCATTGGCGTTGTACGGCTAGGGTTTCTTGATTGAAGTCGCCGTGCGCGCCGGAGATGGGATAGCTGTCAAGGCCAACCAAGCGTAGGTCAAGGTAATCGAGGAAGTACCAATGGTCTTCATATCCTGTGGATCCATTGGCTGGTGGCGCCATGTAGGTGCGATACAATTCCAGTTCTGCGTTGCCATAATAATCATGGTTTCCCGGAACGGTAACCAACGGTACATATGGGGTTATCTCTGCCATTCGCCCGAACAGTTGCTCTCTCCAGTGAGTACGGTTGCTACCAGTCTGAACGACGTCTCCGGAGATCGTAATGGCAGCGATATTTTCCGAACAGGTTTCAGGTTGCGTGCGATCGCACTCTTTTGCCATGAAACCATCGCTTACCACGTTGTTCAGTACGACTTCGTACATGGTTCGATCCAGTTGGGTGTCACTGATCGCAATGAATTTTGCTTCGGAAACACCATCACCAGGGCGTGGCCAGGTTTTGAATGCAAACGGTTGGGTTACCCGCTGGTTGCCCTCCGCATCTTGAGTCAGAACGTAATATTCATACAAGGTGTTGGATTCGAGTTCTGTGAGCGGCGAGCGATATACCAAACCATCGCTTGAGTGTATTTCGCCGGCAACCTTGCGGAATTCTTCATTGCTGCCAAATGAGCGCGCCCACACTTGCGGTTCCTTGTCTTCAGTTTCGAACATCACCGTCATGGTGTCCGTGCTCGGTGCCTGCAGATAGGGTTGTACAATAAAGGCCGGGGGCGTATCCGCCTGCGGTGGGGGGATAATGACCGGGTCAGGCACGGCTGGAATGTCGGGGGTGCTGGTATTGTTGCCGGTATTTGAGTTGTGCGAATCCGACGAGTCGTCACATCCCGCGAGTAATAGAGCTGACAGCCATAGCGCAAGGGCAGAACGATAATTGAGAAGCATAGAATGTCCTTGGTGTATACCAGGTTAGGGGTGTCAGCTAATCATAGGTGGGGAACATTTCAAACAGGTGACCGTAGGGTTTCAAACACGTTTTTCGGTGTCACAATGCTGCATTAAACTGCAGTTATGCTCTCTCGTTTTTTGATACGGAGTTTTGTTACATGCCAGAGAATATCGCCACATCAGAGACCGGCTCGCCGCTGTATTTGCGTGTCAGGGATCAGCTGGCTGAGCAGATAGAGCGGGGAGAGGTGACGGCGAACATCAAACTGCCCTCGGAGCGGGTTCTTGCCGAGCGTTTTGAGACCACGCGAGTAACAGCCCGGCTTGCGTTGGCTCAGTTGGAAGCAGAGGGGCGTATATATCGCTCCAATCGGAGGGGCTGGTTCGTGTCTCCACCGCGTCTGATCTACAACCCTACGGAAGATTACAGTTTTTCGGATAATGCGGTTTCCCAAGGGCGTCTCCCTCGAACGGAGACGCTTGAGGTTCGCTGCACTGTTGTCTCGGCTTGGCTGGCGGGTAAGACAGGTCTTGAGACTGGAGATCCGGTAGTGCTGGTCCGGCGCCGACGTTACCTGGATGAGCGGCCGGTTCTGGTGGAAAACATCTATCTCAACCCCCGTCGCCTCCCGGGCATCAAAGATTTTGATTTCAATCGCTCCCTGTGGAAGCTTCTGCGCGATCAATACAGCGTTGATTTGGTGCAGAAGAAGATTGAAATGTTTCCCACTGCGCTGGTGGATCCTCAAGCAAGCGCGCTGAGCGTTAATGCTGGTACCGCAGGACTTTGTGTGAACCGCTGTAGCCGGGACGCTGCCGGTGGGTTCGTGGAGTTTGACGAGGAGTTCTGGCTTCACGATACCCTCAGTATTCAGGTGAATGTGGCTTGAGTCTGCTCGTTATTTCGTCATCTATCCTTCATTAAGTTGTCATAACTCCCCTTGATACTGGTCTATACCAGATGAGCGGGGAGTTACTATGTCCATTACCAATCATCCAGATGTCGTCGTCATTGGTGGCGGCATCCTAGGATGTTCCATTGCCAGTTATCTCAGCCAACAACCCGGTTTGACCGTGACCGTCATTGAGCGCGGAGGCCTGGCCGAGCAAACCACCAGTCAAGCAGCCGGCCTGTTGACCAGGATTCGTCCGTCCTCAGGTCTGACCGCCCTGGCGACCGAGACCTTTGAAGCCATCGACCGGCTAGAGCAGGGCTCCGGTGTGCAACTACCACTTCAGCGGGCAGGCAGTTTGCAGGTTGCTGCTTCCGCGTCAGGGCAACATCAGCTCGAGACCCTGGCCCTCAGAGCGGCCGAATTTGGTCGGAAGACCGAATGGCTTGATAACTCCGAAGCGGAGAGATTGTCTCCTTGGTTGGCTCTGGAGGAGGGGGCTCGGGCCCTGTTTCTCCCAGATGATGGTTATATCGACCCGTATGCTTTGTGTATGGCATATGCTCGTGCCGCCCGGCGTAACGGCGTTCGATTCCTGTTGCACCACGAGGTGACGGCGCTGGTTGGGTCCGGGGATCGTGTTACAGGTGTTCGACTGTCGACTGGCGATACGGTTCAGGCAGGATTGGTGATAGATGCCGCAGGGCCCTGGAGCACGGCGTTGGCGCGTCAGCAGGGCATCAACCTGGCGATGGCACCGATTCGAAGTCATTACTGGATTTCTGCGCCTCACCCGAGAATTGCTAACGGTGGTCCCATGACCATTCTGCCCGACAGCGGCGCCTACGCACGCCCAGAAGTAGGCGGCCTGCTGTTCGGGCTGCGTGATAGCCGCGCCGTTTACGCCCGACCGGACGCTCTCCCCGATAGCCTGCATGGTTATAGCTTCGATGTCGATTCTACTGGCGATGAGGCTCTGGAAGCAGGCTATCCGGCATTTCAGCGTCAATGTCAGGTGCTCGAAGAGCTGACTCTCGCCAACTATATCAGCAGCATTTCTAGCTATACGCCGGACGGTGCGCCGCTGATCGGAACGATGCCCGGTGTGGGTGGATTCCTCGCGGCTACCGGGTGTTCGGGGGCTGGTGTTGGTCTGTCGGGAGGTATTGGGCGCCTCGTATCAGATTTGGTGTCCGGTCAGACCCCTTTTGTTTCTCTCAACGATTTCAGGCTGGATCGGTTTGGCCCAGTCGATTCTTTTGATGCCACTTTTATCCAACGCTGTGCCGAGGCTCGCGCCCGTAAGCGTTCCGGTTAATTACCACGGAGATTACCTATGATTGAGAAAGACCCTTACCTACTTACTCCTGGCCCGTTGACCACCAGCTTGACAGTCAAGCAGGCGATGCTTCGGGACTGGGGTTCCTGGGATGGTGATTTCAATGGCATGACCGCACAAGTGTGTCAGCGATTGCTGGAGGCGGCCGGCGGCGAGCAAAGCCACGTTTGTGTACCGGTGCAGGGCAGTGGCACCTTCGCTGTTGAAGCGGTCTTAGGGACGTTGATAGCTCCAGATAGCCATACCCTCGTGCTGATGAACGGCGCTTATGGCAAGCGGATAGGTCAGATTCTGGATTACCTGGATCGGCCGTACTTGAGCATCGACAAAGGGGACTATGAACCCCCGCGCGGCGATGAAGTGGCCGCATTCCTGAGTGCTCACCCCGAGGTGGCCCAGGTTGTGGTGGTCCATTGTGAAACCAGCTCCGGAATCCTCAATCCGATTGAGGAAATTGCGGAAGTTTGTGAGCAGGCGGGTACCCGGTTGATCATTGATAGCATGAGTGCATTCGGAGCCTTGCCCGTGAACGTCGCAGCATTGCCCTGTGCTGCTCTGGTGTCATCCGCAAACAAGTGCTTTGAAGGTGTGCCCGGATTCGGCTTCGCAATCATTGAGCGGTCGTTGTTGGAAGGCGCTCAAGGCCGTTGTCACAGTCTGTCGCTGGATTTATATGAGCAGTGGCGCTACATGGAAAAAAACGGTCAGTGGCGGTATACACCGCCGACCCACGTCGTAGCCGCGTTTCTGCAAGCGCTGAAAGAGCATGAGGCTGAAGGCGGAGTGGCAGGGCGTTTGGCCCGGTATACCCGCAACCGGAATCGGCTGGTGGCTGGCATGCGTGAGCTGGGTTTCCAGACTTTACTAGCCGACGAGTGGCTTTCTCCGATTATTACGACCTTTTTGTCTCCGGGCGCGTCAACGTTCGACTTCCGCCAGTTTTACGATGAGATCAAGCACCAGGGTTTTGTCATCTACCCTGGCAAGCTCACGGTTACTGACAGTTTCCGAATTGGCTGTATTGGCCAGCTGTTTGATGAGCAAATGGACGACGTTATTTCTGCGGTGGCCAATGCCTGCAAAAATATGGGGCTGACACTGCCTGTGCCACCTCCTGCCTTGACCCCTGATAACCTTAAATCCGACTGAAGGAGTAGTTATGTACCGTTATACCCGTTCGTACACCGGGCCTGTACAGGCCATCATTCTGGATCTTGCCGGCACCTGTGTGGACTTTGGCTCGTTGGCACCGATTCAAGCGTTTCTCACGCTGTTTGAATCCGAAGGTCTTTCGCTGACGGAGGCAGAGGCCCGTGAGCCGATGGGCACCGAAAAGCGAGAGCACATCCGGAAACTGCTGGCGATGCCTCGAATTCAGAGGCAATGGAAGGATCGCGTCGGTACCGCGCCGACCGAGGAAGATGTTGAGCGCCTTTATCACGCTTTTGTACCGTTTCAGCTCCAGGCGATTGCGGAACGCTCTGAATTGATTCCTGGAGCTTTGAATCTGCAGGCCTTTGCTCGAGACCACGGTATCAAGCTGGGCGTTAATACGGGCTACAGTCGAGAGATGGTTAACGTGATGCTACCGGAGCTTCACCGACAGGGTTTCGAACCTGAGAGCATTGTGTGTGCCACCGAGGTACCTCAGGGTCGCCCTGCGCCTTATATGAGCTTTTGTAATGCCATGGAGCTGGGGGCGACTGCCGTGCAAGGTTGCGTAAAAGTGGACGATACCGCCACTGGCATTGAGGAAGGACTGAATGCGGGAATGTGGACGGTTGCCGTGGTCGCCTCGGGAAATGCCGTGGGTTTGTCGCAGTCGCAGCTTGAACAGCTGGAGGATGACAAACGGGCTCAGTGTCTTCGTGTCGCACACCAAAAAATGGCTCTCACGGGTGCTCACTATCTTATTGATTCTATTGATGAGCTGCCGGAGGTTGTCGCGAATATTCAGGAGCGGATTGAGGTTGGCGACCACCCCTGATTGGCCACTCAGCAATCGTCACAGCACTGTCACGATAATGACATCCAGGGTCATTATCGTGGTGGTTCAACACTGGTATAGACCAGTAATTGATGGCTTATTCAATCTACGACGAGGATCGCCACGTGAAAAAGCTTAAATCCGCTCTTGCCTTCTCACTTTGCGCTGCGGCTGCCGGCGTTCAGGCTCAGACTGAACTTACCGTTTACACTGCTCTGGAAGCAGACGACCTGAAAAGATACGCGCAGAGCTTTAACGATGACCATCCGGACATCAAAATTAATTGGGTCCGTGATTCCACTGGCATTGTTACCGCCCGTTTGCTGGCTGAGAAAGAAAATCCCCGTGCTGATGTCGTTTGGGGGCTTGCAGGCACGAGCCTTCTGATGCTGAAGAATGAAGGCATGCTTGCGCCATACGCACCGGAGGGGCTGGAAAACCTGTCACCCAAATTTCGCGATCGCGATGAGGTGCCCTCCTGGGTTGGCATGAATGCCTGGATGGCAGCCGTCTGTGTAAACACTATTGAGGCTGAGAATGAAGGCTTGCCGATGCCTTCCAGTTGGGAGGATCTCACCAAGCCCGTTTATCAAGGGCATGTGGTTATGCCGAATCCCAATTCCTCCGGAACCGGGTTCCTGGATGTCTCTGCCTGGTTGCAGATGATGGGTGAGGACGAAGGCTGGGCTTTCATGGATGGTCTGCACAACAATATTAGTCGTTACACCCATTCTGGCTCCAAGCCCTGCAAAATGGCTGCCTCTGGTGAGACTCCCATCGGAGTGTCATTTGCTTTTCGCGGTGCTCGTCTAAAAGACCAAGGTGCACCTCTGGAACTGGTGTTCCCTGAAGAGGGGCTGGGCTGGGAAGTGGAAGCTGCCGGTATCATCAAGGGCACCTCTAAGCTGGATGCCGCTCAGACGCTGGTTGACTGGGCGATCAGCCGCGAGGCCATGGAAATGTATAACGAAGGCTTTGCCATTGTGGCGATGCCAGGCGTGGCTAAGCCGGTGAAACACTTTCCGGAAAATGCAGACGAGCTGATCATCGAGAACGACTTTGCCTGGGCAGCAGAGAATCGCGAGGCGATTCTGTCGAAATGGCAGAAGCGTTACGACACCAAGTCTGAAGCGCAATAATCGGGCTGTTTCCGGCCCCTCGGCGGGGCCGGAAACTCTGACGAAGCTGGAATAAATGACGGAGGGTTAAACGATGAAACAGTCTATCCAGGGAAGCCGGTTGGTCGTGAAAAATGTCGGCAAACATTTTGGTGATTTTTGTGCGCTTCGTGATATCAATCTGGAGGTAGAACCGGGCGAATTGGTGTGTTTCCTCGGACCTTCCGGATGCGGTAAAACCACGCTTCTGAGAATTATTGCAGGTCTGGAAACGCAGTCTTCAGGTTCACTGTACCAAGGCGGAGACGACATATCTCTGAAGCCGCCTCACGCGAGAGATTTTGGCATTGTTTTTCAGTCCTATGCCTTGTTCCCGAATATGACGGTTGCGGACAATGTTGCCTACGGCTTGCGCAGTGTGGGAGCGCCTAAGCAACAAATACAGCATAGAGTTTGTGAGCTATTAACCACCGTCGGATTGCCCGACCAAGCCAAAAAATACCCAACCCAGTTGTCCGGTGGCCAGCAACAGCGAGTGGCTTTGGCCCGTGCTTTAGCGCCCAGTCCCGGATTGTTGTTGCTGGATGAGCCGTTGTCGGCCCTAGACGCCAAAGTTCGGAATCACTTGCGGGCCGAAATCCGACATTTGCAGCAACAGTTGGGGGTCACCACGATCATGGTGACCCACGATCAGGAAGAAGCTCTTGCCATGGCCGATCGGGTCGTGGTGATGAACAACGGTGTCATCGAGCAGGTAGGAACGCCGGTGGAGGTGTATCAGCAGCCAGCGTCAGCGTTTGTCGCTGAGTTCATCGGGGCGATGAACTTTATGGACAGCGCCGCAGTCAACGATCGTTCTGTGCAACTCGGTAGTCGTGTGCTGCATTTGCCAAAACCGCTGCCCCGCGGGAAAGGTGTCGTGCGGCTGGCGATTCGTCCAGAAGATGTACACCTGCAGCCAATAACTGGCGATGGTTGGGAGGCGCAGGTAAACACATTGGACTACCTGGGAGCCTTCGTTCGGACACAAGTGACTCTGAGAGGGTGTGGGCTGCGTTTGTTGGTGGACGTAGACCCCCGCTCAGCTCGCGAGCTTGGTTTGGCCCAAGGTGCTTGGGTGAATGTGACTTTACCCTCAGACTCGTTGCACTGCTTCGCGGCCTGAGAGAACGACTATTGACTGACGAAATGATGAATTTATGAACCTTTCTGCATCTACTGCGGCATCAGTGCCGCTGAGTGAAAAGGCGCAACAGCTCGCTCAGCGCTGGGGCTATACTCTGTTGCTGCTTCTGGGGTGTGGCGTACTGACATTACTGGTCTTGGCCCCGCTGTACACCCTGTTGTCAAAAAGTGTGAAAAATAAAGCCGGTGACTTTGTCGGTCTCGATAATTTTGCTCAGTATCTTGGGTCCGGCGCAGTCGAGTCGGCTCTTTTCAACTCCCTGTGGGTCGCTGGTTTAAGTACGGTTGTGGTAGTTCTGCTGGCCTTTATGGCGGCTTGGGCTTTAACGCGTACACGATTGCCATTGACCGGATTAATTCGAGGCATCCTGGTAGTGCCAATCCTGGCGCCGTCGCTGCTGTCGGCCATCAGTCTGGTGTATCTGTTCGGGAATCAAGGGGTCTTGAAAAGCTGGTTGTTTGGTGCCGAAATTTACGGTCCAATCGGAGTCGTTCTGGGCTCGTGTTTCTGGACTTTTCCCCATGCGTTGATGATTCTTCTGACGGCCATGGAAAATGCCGACGGGCGCCATTACGAAGCTGCCACTTCTTTGAAAGCCAGCCCTTGGCGAATTTTCTTGACGGTCACCGTGCCGAGTGCCCGTTACGGTCTGGTAAGTGCCGCGTTCGTGGTATTTACGTTAGTGATCACAGACTTTGGGGTGCCCAAAGTGATTGGTGGTCAGTTTGACGTGCTTGCTACCGATATATACAAACAGGTGGTTGGTCAGCAACGATTTGAAATGGGGGCGGTAGTGAGTGTGTTGCTGTTGCTGCCAGCGCTTCTGGCTTTCGTCGCAGACCGATATGTGCAGCGCAAGCAGACCGCCAGCTTTACCGCTCAGTCGACGCCCTACAAGCCCAGAGCCAACAAAGCCCGTGACTGGTTCGGTGCTCTGATGCTACTCCCTGCGGTCGTGTTTATTCTCGCGATCATTGGCATGGCCATCTACGCATCGCTAGTCACTTTCTGGCCATATAACCTGGAGATGAGTTTCAGGAATTATCAATTCGATCTGATGGATGGGGGCGGCTGGGGGGCCTACATCAACAGCGTTCAAATGGCGCTGGGTGCAATGGTATTTGGAACGGCGCTGGTGTTCTTTAATGCCTGGCTGATGGAGCGAACACCCCAGCCATCAGGTCTTAAAGGGCTGTTCCACCTGCTTTCTTTGCTGCCCCTGGCGGTGCCGGGGCTGGTACTCGGGCTTTCGTACATTTTCTTTTTCAACGACCCGAATAATCCTTTGAATATGATTTACGGCTCTCTGTTGATCCTGATTCTATGTACCGTCGCCCATTTCTATGCGGTCTCGCATCTGACGGCGATCACGGCCTTGAAGCAGCTCGACCGGGAATTTGAGGCCGTGGGTGAATCCCTGAAGGCATCCCGCTGGCGGGTGTTAGTCACCGTTACCTTGCCCCTGTGTTTACCTGCGATCCTCGATGTGGCTCTGTACTTGTTTGTAAATGCCATGACGACAGTGTCCGCAGTGGTGTTCTTGTACGGACATGATTCTCAGCTTGCCTCAGTGGCGGTGCTGAATATGGACGAAGCCGGTGACATTGCGCCAGCGGCGGCTATGGCGGTGTTGATTACTATCACCTGTGCCGGCGCGAAATTGGTTCAGGGGTTATTGCGGTTCTGGTTGGATCGTTCCACCAGAGCCTGGCGCCAAGGAAAGGTATGACCCTCTCGGCAACTTTGATTGTTCTGCTGTCGGCTCTGGCTCATGCAAGCTGGAACCTGTTCGGAAAAAGCGTCAACCCAAGTGGCGCTTTTTTTTGGTACAGCACTTTTTGGGGGGCGATACTTTCGTCACCTCTGCTTTTCTCTTACTGGGATGTTCTGCAACAATTGACTCTGCAAATATGGACGCTTGTGATTCTTACTGGCGTCTTTCAGGCTTTATATCTTAGTGCGCTTGCGGCTGCGTATCGCCATGGAGAGATGTCCGTTGTGTACCCCATGGCTCGATCTTCTCCGCTCATCATTTTGTTGGTTGGAGCCCTGTTCCTGGGAACTGCAGACAGGATCACCGCAGCGGCTGTCTGTGGCATTCTGCTGATCGTTGCAGGTTGTATGGTTCTGCCCATGCGCTACCTCCGGGATTTTCGCTGGTCGAACTACGCCAACCTTGCAACGTTGTTTGCGCTGATAGCAGCGATGAGTACTGCGGGTTACTCGTTGGTTGATGATAACGCCACTCGGCAGATGCGGGCGCTACCGGGTTTGGCGATCAATGACGGTGAGGTGGCGTTGCTGTTTGTGATATTACAAGCTTGGTCGGCATTGGCTTGGCTCTCTCTGGGGGTGCTGTGCCAGCCTGAAGAGCGGCGCTTGATGAGGGTTCTTGTGAGGAAGTGGCGGAGCACTCTGGGTGCAGGCATTTTGATTCTGGGAACCTATGCGCTGGTGGTGTGGGCCATGGCCTACGCTGAAGACGTCAGTTATATAGTTGCGTTTCGGCAGATCAGTATTCCTATGGGGGTTCTGATGGGCTGGCTGTTTTTGAAAGAGTCGTTGCACGGCCCCAAAATACTGGGGGTCGGTGTGATTTTGATTGGCTTGTTTCTTGTGGTCCTGGGGTAGTGCGCCCAGATCGCCCACTGTGAATGGATCGCATCAGTAACAGGAGGCGGAGGCTCACAGTCTCGCTCCCTCCAGAATGGTCCAGCCGGCGGTCTGCGCTCGAGCCAGTAGCTGCGGGTCTGGATTAACGGCCACGGGGTGATCGACCTGCTCAAGCAGGGGTAGGTCATTGTGGGAGTCGGAATAAAACCACGTAGTTCCCAGAGGTGTCGTTTGCACAGACAACCACTGCTTTAACGCTTCTAACTTACCGGCTTGAAAGGGGCGCCGGGCACCGATTTCTCCAGTCAGTGCGGAATCGCGCCAGAGGACTTCAATCCCCAGTGCATCTGGAACCCCCAACGCCTCAGCTATTGGCAGCACCAGATGTTCGCCGGTCGCAGAAATAATGAGTAGTCGGTGTTGTTGTTGCCGGTGCCAATCAAGGCGCTGTTTCATGGCTGGACAAATGAGTGGTTCGATCACTTCTACCACAAACGCATTGACTACAATTTCTAAACGTTTTTTGTTCCAGCCTTTAAGGGGCAGCAGGCTGAACTGCATATATTCTTCGAGGTTGAGGCTCCCGTTTTGGTATTTTTCGATAAATTGCCCTTCCTTGTGGCGCGCCTCTGGATCTGGATGCAGCCCCTGGTCGTGTAAGAAAGCTGTGAATAGGTGAGCACTGTCACCATGAATCAACGTGTCGTCGAGATCGAAAATTGCAAGCATAAGGCGCTCTTGGATCTTAATTGGTTTTTGGGAAAGATAGCCCCGGCCCGGATCGCTTCGGGCCGGGAGCAAAGCCTACAGGTTGCCCAAGGGCGCTGTAGCGTTGGCTAGAGCCTTTACTTCGGCCTCTGTCAAGGCTCGGCTAAAGGTCACCAGGTCGGCAATGTCCAGCTCTAAGCCTCGGCCAGCGTTGTAGTTTCCATCGCCTCCTTCACCGATATTTAATGGGTAAGGGGAAGCCAGGCTGGAGATGGAGCCGGTATTGACCTGCGACGCCTGGAAGCCAGAGGTTGCATCTTGCAAGTACAGTGCAGCCTGACCATTTACTAGATCCATGGTAGCCACCCCAAAGATCCATTGATTCTTGGCCAGAGGCATCCAATTGGTATCGGCCCGCTGGGAGCCGTCTCCCAGATTGAGTTTGATGCTTTTGTTTCTCACGGTTACGGTAAAGCCTGGGTTGTAACCGCTTGCCCAGTTTTTATTCGATAGGAGTTGGGGGTCTCCTTGGATGTTGCCATTGATCCGAAAGCGGAAACCGAAGGATAGCTGATCGTAAGCGGACAGATCCTTGGCTTGGCTCAGGTAGCCTTGGCTGCGATGAAGGTTTAGCGCTTTGGTATCGTAGAAGGGGCCGTCAACATATGTCGGGATGGCGGAAGCTTCGGACACCCAGCCGAATGGTGCAACGGTTCCATTAAAACTTGACAGACTTTCCCGTTCGGCTAGCAGACTGCCGAGGTCGACGGGTTCCGCCAAAGAGACGTTAACCCGGCTGCTGACTGGCGCGCCTATATCGGCCTGTACGGAGTACACCACGTTATGAGAACCCTCTCCGATCTCTTCCAGTGTCAGGGTGTCAACGTAATTGCTTTGCCCGGCACTTGTTTCAGCAATCCGTTCATTATTGCGATAGATGACGACTTTGTTCGCATCGCTAGTCACCTGCCAGCTGAGGTTAACCGTTGCAGTTTTCGGTTCGGTCTGATCGACTGAGGTGAGCAGCTTGTACGCTCCTAACATTCCAATCAGGGAAGGGCTGACGAGTTGATCTTCAACCTCTGGTAAATGCCCCAAATAGGTCATAACCGTTGGCATTACCGAGGTAATGGCGGGATAAGCCATAAGTGCGTTCTGTTCAGCGTCATCGGACAACGCCGGCGAGGCGGCAGGATTCGTCAGGAACTGGTTGAACATCTCAGGTTTGTTCACACCGATTACGCTGGTGCGTTCAGCCACGGTATCACCGCCGTGGCCTCCGGCCTGACGATGGCCGTGGTCGGATACGATCATTACCAACCAGTCTTCGTTAAGGTTGCGTTCACGGTGCTCAACGGCGGCCATGATTTGTCCCAATCGGGCATCCGTTTGAGTTAGTGCCGCTTCATAGGGTTCACACCAACCGCAGGCATGGCCTGCGCCATCTACTTCATCTAAGTGAGTGAAAATAAAGTCGAGATTGCTGTCTTCTTGTTCCAGTTCATTCACCAGCTGTTCAGTGATGAATGTATCGACCGACTTACCTTCGGGGCGAGAAGCGCCGTCGACCCTACGATCGATGCTAGACATTTCTTTGATCAGGTGACCGCTGTTAATCGGAGTCCACGATACGAAACTCCCGCTTTTGAGTGTTTTTTCACTCTGTTTTAGTGTCGTGAAAATACTGTTGGTAGCGACAGGTTTGCCGTTGTTACTTTGCACGCCGTGGCCATCCACCCAAGTACCTGTAAGAATGCTCGACCAGCTAGGTCCCGAATAGGAAGGCTGGTGTGAGCTGGTGTTGAGCAGCCCCCCGGCGAAGCTTTTGGTTAGCGTGAATCGTGCAAAGTTTGGGGTTTGCGGCTCGTTAAGCTCGGGGTTGTCGACCTCGTCAATGTAGTCGTACATCAAACCATCAACGCCGATCACCAGTGCCTTTCGGGTAGGCTCGGTCACTGGTGTTTCGATGTCAGGTTTAGTGATGTTAGTTTTGTCTTCGTTGCTATTGCCGTCATTGCAGCCACTCAGCGCGACTAGCGCTGCGGTAGCAATAGCTAGCTGCTTACTCGGAAACTTTCCAAAAGGCATCGTGTTATTCCTGTTTAGGTTTTAGGTTTTAGGTTTTAGGTTTTAGGTTTTTGACACTCAGCATTATGAGCTCTGGTATATGCCAGATTTACCTTAAGGAAGGTTCGTGACGAATAGGTGTCAAAGTTATTGCAAAGGTTTCGAATGGAAGGGAGCAAAAAGCCCCAAAGTGATTGGGGCTATCATGTGCTTGACGCCAAGCAGCGTGCCTAGCTTGTAGGGAATTTCAATCAGAGAAATGTTTTTTTGTAATTATTTAACGATTAATCTTCGACCGTCGCATAGACGACCAATTCAACCAGCATCTCTTCTCGAGCAAGGCCGGCTATTACCAAAGCTGCACGGTTGGGGTAAGGCTTTTCGAAGTATTCTGCGTAGATTTTGTTAACAACCGGCAGGTGCGATCTGTCGGTAACATAAATCAAAACCTGTGTGACATCTGTGAGGTTTGCGTTTGCGCATTCCAGTGTGTGGCGAAGGTTTTCCATGGTCTGGCGTGTTTGGGCTTCAATACCGCCGTCAACCACTTTCCCTTTGTCATCAATAGGGATCTGAGCAGTGAACAATATGCCGTTACCAATGGTTGCCCACTCTAGTGGTGATGGGGACGCGTATAATTCAGTTTTTACTGTTTTAACCATGTTTGCTCTTCCTTAGGTGGGTTTTGGTTAGCGCTCAGCACCTGCCAGCCGCCTTTCTACGGCGCTGACGAGGTTGAATCCAATGTGTCTAATTGGCTCAGGTGGCATCCAACTGGGCACGCCCATGAGCTCGTGGACGTTCAGGCAGGGCTGGCCGGAAGCTAGATTGGCCAACTGCTGTCCCAGAAGCGTTCCCTTTAAAATACCGACGCCGTTGCAGCCGATGGAGGCGAATAGCCCTTTTTTTAGCTGACCCCAAAGCGGTGCTCCATTGGCTGTCAGCGACGTGGTGCCGCCCCACCATTCCTCCAAGCCATAACTGCTCAGTTCAGGGAAACGGTTTAACAGGCTTTGTTCAAGATAGCTTCGTGTGGCGTCATTGCCTTCGCGCTCGTAGCCGTAAAAGCCGCGTATAAGAAGTCTTCCATCGTCAGTGGTTCTTAGGGTGGAGCCAAGACGGTGGGCAGGCAGCAACCCCCATTGACCTTCTGGTGCTAGGGCAGCGAATAAATCGGCTGGCAATTTTGGGGTGATCCCTGCATAGGTAAATATTTTCACGCTATAAGCATTTCCGAACCCCAAAGAGGCGGCGAAGGCATTGTTGGCTAGAAATACCTGTGGTGCCTGAAGTGCACCTTCGGGTGTTGTGGCTAACCACCCAGATGAGGTTTGTGACAGGTGAATAGCCGGGCTCTGCTCATGCAATGTAATCGTGGCGGGAAGGCTTCGGGCCAAGTTCGAAATCAGTGCATAGGGGTTGACCAAGCTGTTGCCTGGCAAATTCAGCCCAGCACGGTAATAGCTGCTGCCTGTAATTGACCTCAAGCGTTCTGGACTCATCCACTCGAAGGGTTGGCCGCTCTTTTTAAGGAGTGAAGCTAAGGTTGAGAGATTTCGCATGCCCCGGTCTGTAGCTGCGCCTTTGAAAATTGTAGAGTTTGCTGTGACGGCTCCCGGATAGGCTATTTCACGCATAGCATTTTGGGTGGACTGATAGTGCCGGTAGAGTTCTCCGGTCGCTTCAGCGTTGACTCCGGTGAAGGCGTGCTCGAGAACGAATCCCGAGTTGCGGCCTGGGGAGCCTGCACCAATGGTTTCCGCCTCTAAAACTCTGATATCACTTTCTGGCTGTAGCTTTGCGAGCTGGCTGGCTATGCCGATTCCGGTATAGCCAGCGCCGATAATGATCGCGTCGCAGGTTTGAGAACCTGTAAGGCGAGGGTGTTTCTGGGACAACTCAGCCGTCTCTTTCCAACCACAGGCGCGTTTATAATCAGGGTAGGGGGCGTTGCTTCTGTTCATCGTAGGTATACTCTGTTACCGGGTGTTTTCCACCGGGTCGAAAAGGTTGTGGCTAATCGCTCTCGCACTGGCCAGAAGTGATTTTGTAAGGCGCTCGTAATGTTCGTCGGACAACCGTGAGCGCCGCAGGCAACAACTTAATGCAGCGATTGGTGTCTGGTTTTTTCCGAAAACAGGGACAGCTACACCCGTAAATTCAGGCGGGTCAGTGCCTTCCACTCCGCAGGTGACTTCGAGGTGTCGGCAGTTGGCGATGGCTTCCTGCACGAGCCCGCGCGTGATTCCTTTTGCTCGCAGAAATGGCGCTTCGTTGTGGTCAAGGATGTGTGTCTGTTCTTGCTTGCTCATAAAGCTAAGGATGGCGATGGACGCCTGGCCGACCCCGAAGGGAATTCGGTCACCCTTTTGACGGGTGTAACTCCGTGCGGGGTGTTGCCCATCTGCGATATCTAGGCATAGCACGTGAAAGCCGTCAGGGATCATAAGAAAAAAGCTGTCACCTAAATTCTCTGCCATGTCCAGCAGGTGCATGTGCGCAACCTTGTCCAGTGCGGCGCGGGTCAGCTCGCTCCAGCTCAAGAGTTCCGGACCGGGATAAACTGGCCCACGACTAAGTGGTTGCCTGACAAGACCTAGAACTTTTAGAGCGCGAACCAAGCGGTACACTGTCGGAGTGCTCAGACCCGTTGCATCGGTGAGCTCAGAAATGGAGAGGCCGTGTTGCCCGGCTTTTATCACCCGGCGAAGCAATGAGTAACTTCTGTCCAGAGTTTGAATGCCGCTTTCATACATACCGGTCTTACCCTTTTCGATTTCATTGCCCTCTTTGAGTGTAACTGTACCTCTTAGCGTTCATTTTGGCTTATCGCAAAGTGAGAAATATTCGGAAATTTAATCATAGAAATTCATATGGACATTCATTATTCATATATGAACGATAGGTGGTGGTAGGGTGTTTAAATATCGGTTTTTGTATGCTTATATGATCGCATGTTGAATTAGAGTGAGAGAGTATGGTCACGTTCAAGCCAGCATCAGAGTGGCACGGCAGGGTAGATAGTGAAGAAGGGGCTGGTGCTACACGGTGGCATCAAATGGTGTCACTTGCGCCAGATGGACGCTCCGGTCAAACCGTGGGAATGCTTGGCTTTGCGTGCGATGCAGGTGTCCAGAGAAATAAGGGGCGGCCCGGTGCTGCTGCTGGTCCGGATGCGCTTCGGCGTCAACTGGGTAGCTTAGCTTGGCACGGTGGTGATGACGTGTCGGTAATTGACCTTGGTACGGTAGAGGTTGTCGGTGACGCATTGGAGCACGGGCAAGAAGAGCTGGCGTCAAAAGTTGCGGAAGCACTTGCGTCCGTCAATCGCCTATTAGTAATAGGTGGGGGACATGAAACAGCTTGGGGCAGTTTTTCGGGGCTAGCAAAAGTGTACGACCCGACCACTACAAGAATCGGCATTATCAATCTAGACGCCCATTTTGACCTGCGAATGAAAGGTGAACAGGGTGCATCGTCGGGTACGCCCTTTACCCAAATAGCTGAGCGCTGCGGACGGGATTCTTTTCATTACTGCTGCTTGGGCCTTGCTCGGACGAGCAACACCTCCTCCTTATTCGAACGTGCCCGTGCTATGGGGGTTAGTTATCGTGAAGATAGAGATATGCGGGAGGTAGATATTCCGGACGTCATAAAACAAGTCCGCGAATTCAGTCAGGGTTTGGACATGCTCTACCTGACCATCGACTTGGATGTACTTCCTCACTATCAGGCACCTGGTGTTAGTGCTCCAGCGGCACGAGGTGTTGCGTTGGAAGTTGTGCAAGCTGTGATTAATGAAGCGCAACAGATTGCTGCGACATTACCTTACGGCATGCCTTTGGTAGAAATTTGCGAGTTGAATCCCGAATTTGATGAATCTGGCGTTACCGCTAAAACAGCGGCTCTGCTGGCGGACACACTGCTGTGTCAACACTGCCGCCCATGAGGCGGTATCACTAAGCTAAAACAGTAAAGGAAGTCAAAACAATGAAAAAGCTGAAAACGATGCTTATGACTGCCGCTTTGGGCGTGGGTCTGGCTGCGGGAGCTGCGCAGGCGCAGGAGCGAGTGTTTTTTGGAATCGCTACCGGTGGGACGGGCGGCACCTATTACCCGCTTGGCGGCATGTTAGCGCAAGTGATCTCCAATAACGCCGAGTTGGAAGGCAAAAAACTGTCAGCGACGGCTGAGACTGGAAACGCATCGGTGGCAAATGCCGGCCTGCTCGGACGGGGAGATATAGAGTCTGCTTTTGTTGCGGCCGATATCCTCGATTCGGCCTACAAGGGACAGAACCAGTTTGAGGGAAAGGCCCAGAAGAATCTTCGAGCTCTGGGTGCTCTGTATCCAGAGGCTGTTCAATTGGTAGCCCAGCCCGGTATTACGTCATTTCGTGATCTGAAAGGCCACTCCGTTAGTTCCGGTTCGCCTGGCTCCGGGCAGTGGCAACTACTCGGGGACCTGTTGGAAGCTCATGGCATGACTCGTGATGATTTAACCGAAGATTATTCTTCCTTCTCTCAATCTGCCGAGAAGATAAAAGATGGAAATCTTGACGCATCCTTGATTACTGCCGGTTCACCAACCGCATCGATCTTGGAATTGGCTAACGGGCACGAGATAAACATTATTCCGTTGACCGGTGCACCGATCAAAAAATTGCAGGAAACTCAGCCGTATTACGCATCCACCATTCTGCCGGGTGGTACCTATAAAGGCGTGGACAACGATGTTGAAACCATTGCTGTCCGAGCGATATGGGCAACCCATGCTGACTTGCCAGAAGATATTGCTTACGCGGTTACCAAAGCGCTTTACGAAAACACAGACACCTTGGCCAAGGTCCACGTGAAGGGTAAGGAAATTACACGCGAAACCGCTCTGGAGTCGGTATCCATTCCCCTGCATCCAGGTGCAGAAAAGTATTTCCGTGAAAAGGGCATCATTGAATAAGCTAGCCCTGCTGCTGGCCGGGGCCTTTGCCCTGGCTGGCAATTTGCAGGCTGCAGATCTGGAAATTAGTTATTACCGGGAAGGCAAGCTGCTTGCGTGTATTCCTGTTGCTGACAAGACGTTTGAACTCTCGTTCATCCACTCTGTGTCGCATACGCCTGTCACGGACTATTATCGAGTGGTGGAATCCTCGGCTGGCGGACTGACGATTAATCAGACTGCAGAAGTTTTTATCGCCCATGGGCAAGGGCTGCCCTCACTGGTGAACGAACCCGATGCGACGTCTTTCAAACACAGAAATGGCCAGTTTATTCTGGAAATGGATCGTGATATTGGACCGCTGATAGTACGAACCGATCGGCGCTTCAAGAACAGATTGCACGCTGGAAACAATAAAATCAATTTGAACCAATGGCCGGACGGCGGGCTGCTGATTTCTCCGGTCTTTAACTGCCAACCATAACTCAGAGTGAACGGGTATGAGCAACTCAAACAGCCAGGTGGACAACCGTTCTTCGTTCAGCGGGCCTGAAATGCACCAAGCTGATCTGGATAACCTGATAAAAAAGTTTGATAACGAATCGAACTTCAGGGACTTGCGAGGCATTCTTAAAACACTGGTGACGATCACTTGTGTTGTTCTGAGTGTTTTTCATATATATACAGCGGGATTCGGCCTATTAAACGAGATCACCCACCGCAATGTGCACATGGCCTTTATCATGGGCCTACTGTTCATTGTATTTCCTAGGCGGCAACCGAAGCACCTCAAAATCAATGTCGTTTTGAGCCTTGCCTACGGCGCCTTCTATCTGCTGGTTGCCCATCAGCTAGCCCAAGCCTTGGCGAGTGATATTCCGGTCTGGTGGACATGGATGATTTACGGTTTTGCGGTGTTCATGGCGCTGTCCGCTTTGCCCGTTGCTGCTATGGGAAGTCGGAATAAACCCAGTTGGCTTGATTGGCCGTTAGTACTGGCGGGTGCTGGTTTTTCCGCTTACTTAGTGATTTTTTTCAAAGAGATTTTCATAATCAATATTGGCTTCCCAAAAGCGTTCGATTACCTGATGGGCGGCATGGCGGTCATGCTGGTCGTTGAGGGTGCGCGCCGAACCATGGGGGAGTCACTGTCAATTATTGGTGTGCTCGCGCTGTTGTACGCCATGTTTGGTCCGAGTTTGCCGGGCGTGATGGCGCATAGGGGCTACGACATCATTAGACTGGTTGAGCACCTGTATCTCGGAACGGAAGGTATCTACGGTATCGCTATTGGTGTTGTCGCCACGTATGTGTTCCATTTTGTGCTCTTTGGTGTATTGGCCCAGGCGTCCGGCCTTGGCCAACTTTTCATTGAGCTGGCAACCCTCGTTGCAGGCCGCTATTCAGGTGGTCCGGCAAAGGTGTCTGTCGTTTCGTCGGGTTTCTTTGGCATGATTTCTGGTTCACCCGTTGCTAACACGGTTACCACCGGTGCATTTACGATACCGATGATGAAAAAGTACGGCTTTAGTGGTCGCTTCGCTGCAGCCACAGAAGCAGCATCTTCGTGTGGTGGCCAGATTACCCCGCCGATTATGGGCGCGTCCGCTTTCGTGATGGCCGAAATGCTCGGTGTTCCATACAGCGAGTTGATTCTGATTGCAATCATACCGGCTGCGTTTCACTATCTCGCAACCTTGTGCATGGTTCATTTTGAGGCCCGCCGCCTGAACCTTAAAGGTATGCCAGAAGAGCAAATTCCTCGCCTTGGCGCCGTGCTATCTAAACACTGGCATCAGGTTATTCCGTTAGTCGTGATGGTGACACTACTGCTTATGCAGTTCACCCCATTCCTGGCAGCATTTTGGGGCATTATTCTGACCATTGTCTGCTCTTACCTACCTCTCTTGCTCAGACCACTCGGGTTCACCAAGTTGGATCATGAAAGTGCCTTAACGCCACGACGTTTGATTGATGGCCTTGAAGAAGGTGCGAAGCAATCCATCGCTATTACCGCTGCATGCGCCTGCGTTGGCTTTCTGCTGGGTGTAACGACATTGACCGGGCTCGGATTTAAGTTCTCGGGAGCTATTGTTGGCCTGGCTACTGATTTTGGTAGCACGTTGGCTGTGTTGATTCCTTTTGATTTATTGACAGAAGACAGTCTGACCCTGTTCATCGCGCTGATCTTGGTCGCGTTGGCTTGCATCCTGATGGGGGCTGGAATCCCAACCACACCCACGTACATTATCCTTGCCGCTATCGTGGCTCCGGCACTAGATGATTTTGGTATTGCCCTGTTGGCATCCCACTTTTTCATCTTTTACTACGGTGTACTTGCCGATGTGACGCCGCCGGTAGCTTTGGCCGCGTATGCAGGGGCGGGGATCTCGGGGTCGGATCCGATGAAGACCGGGGTCACCGCATTCCGGCTATCTATGGGTAAGGCGCTGGTGCCATTGATGTTCATCTATGCTCCGAGCCTGTTATTTCTCAATTTCACATGGTTCGAATTCTCGCTCGCGATGATCAGTGGCATCTTGTGTATTGTAGCCTTGTCAGCGGCGTATATCGGTTTCTTCAGTGCGCCAATTTCGAAGGTGGAGAAAACAATACTTAGCCTTGCAGGGTTGTCTCTGGTAGGCAACAATCCTTGGCTGATCTTGGTCTCCGGCGCAGTAGTACTCGTGATTCTTGGTAGGAACTACAGGGCGGGGCACTCTGCACCGGTGGCGCACGCAGCATAGGGAAGATAACTCTTGAGTCAGAAGGACTATACCGTTCCGGCCTTACAGAAAGGGCTACGTATCTTGGAAATGTTTGACAGTAACTGTCGGGCATTGAGCCAAGTGGAGATGGCACAGAGCTTAGGGGTCAGCACGAGTTCTTTATACAGAATCGTGCAGACTCTGGTCTCCATGGGGTATTTGAACAAGATCGGAACCAATACCTATTCGTTAGGGACTCAAGTGGTTTCTCGTGGTTTCAGCTACCTCGCCAGTCGGGAGATTGTCGAGGTAGCTGCTCCTTTCGTGACGCGATTGCGAGACAGCACTTCATTATCCAGTCATGTAGGCGTTCGAGACGGCACGGAAGTACTCTATGTCTATCGTGCGTTGGCGTTACAGAGGGTTTCGGTCAACGTGCCCGTTGGTACTCGTTTTCCGCTGCACACAACCGCTATGGGTAGGGCGCTCCTGACGGGGATGTCACCGGCCGAGTTGCAGCACCTTTTTCAGGGCCAGCGACTCGATGGCTATCCTCGGCCAGCACCACAGTCCATGCCGGAATTGATGGCGCTCTGCGAAAAAGAGCGGGCTCAAGGCTGGACACATCACTATTCAGATCATTCGACGGCACTCGCGATCCCTATCCGAAATTTTTCAGGGCAGGTCATAGCGGCCATAAACATTTCAGGACCTGATCCTGTTATGAATACTGAAGGCGTTATGGAGACATTGCTCTCTGAATTGAAACATACTGCGGCCGAAGTAATGCGGCACGTGGGTGGGATGAACTATAGATAGCTAATCTTGTGGGGCAACATTGTTTCCGCGCCCCAGAATCATAGAAGCCATCCATCAGAAGACAAACTCAAGGCCCGTGTACCAAGTACGCCCAGAAGCCGGTTCATAGTACCGATCATTACTGGCGTTAATACGAACATTGGCAAAGTGCTCTGTATCGCCGAGATTGTGCACGCCCGCAAACCCTTTCAACAGATAACTCCTTTCGGCGTAAAGCGTATTGCCTCCTCGAAAGTTGATCATCCAGTAGTCATCGACCTTGGTTTCATTGGCATCGTCGGCGACGATGTCTCCGATATAACGGACCTCTAGGGTGGTAAACGCGCCGCCCAAGCCTTGCCAGGTGAGTTGGTTTGACCAAAACTGCTCAGGTAGGCCGGGTAAACGGTTTCCATCATAACTAGTGGCACCCGAACGGTATGTATCAAACTCGTAGCTAGCCAACGTGAGTGCTGTTTCTGCGCGCCAGCTCGGCGAAATTAGCCAATCGGCCGCAGCCTCAACACCTTTGCGTGTGGTTTTGCCAGCATTACGGTAGAAGGTACGGTCATCCAGCCCTGGCAATTCATAGGGGATCAGTTCATCGCGGACATCTACCCAAAACAGGGTTATGTCGTAGTTGACGCCGTTACCAAAGCTGCCTCGCAGCCCTAGTTCATGATTCAGCGATTTTTGTGGTTCAGCTTCGGGGTTAAGCCCACCCACTCCAGAAGGATTTGCAAACTCCGAGAAAGTGGGGGTTTCGTAGGCACTGCTGATATTGGCATAGGTCTGGTGGGATTTAAGGTAGCGGTAACTCAAACCTGTAGAGCCACTCCATTCACGTAGAGTGCGACTCCCGCTTTGGTCTCCGTCGGTGGTGAAATCATCATTGACTTTGAGGTGTACCCGATCGAAACGACCACCCACTGATAGGGTTAATTGCTCGGACAGGCTCACATCTCCTTGTGCGAAGGCACCCAATGCCGTGGCGGTTTGCAGTTCATCGGCGGTCCGCCGTTGCAGCTCTCCTCCGAAGCTCATGCCTCGGCGGATACGATCATCCCGTTGTTTTCGGGCTTCTAGGCCGGCGACATAGCGAAAAGGCAACCCAGAGATTAAAAGCGACTCTCGGTAATCGGCCCTTACCCCATAATAATCCCTATCGTAATCAATTCGGCTGTCACCGGGGTAGGGCAGTTGCTGTTCAAAATTCCTGCGGAGGTAAAAGGTAATCGCGCGGAATTCGCCTGGCCCCGCAGAAAGATCCTGGTATTGGAGGCTTACCACTTGTTGATCAACGGATTGCCCGGTGTGGTAAGCCTCAGTAAAGCGCCCAGCCTGAGATCGGTCTTCTTCAGCCTGCTGAGTGGTCAGTGCGCCTGGGTCTTTTGAGCGTGGGTTGTCTAGGAGGTTAATAATGGCGGTCATCGAGCGATCGTTTCCGAGCTCTCGGCGCAGTTTGGCATTCAGAAGGTATTTTTCAACCTTAGCGTTCTCGCGATATCCCTCATAGTTAAGTGCTGAACCGTTGATGCTGTGAGACCAGGGGCTATTGTTCTGGCTGTTTTTGAGTGAGATCTTGCCAAAGCGATCGCTTCCGCCCGTAACTCGCAGAGATGTTTCATTGGGTCTACGACGCCCATCTGATGTGGTTACACTGATAACGCCACCAGCTGCGTTGCCATATAGAGCTGAGGCCGGGCCGCGGATAACTTCGATGCGCTCGGCGCTGTCGAGGTCAATTGCATCCAGTTGGGCCTGCCCATCCGGTAACGTATACGGGATGCCATCTACTACAACCGTAATACCCCGAACTCCAAAAGGCGCTCGCGCTCCAAACCCACGTATGGCTATACGTTCTCCTTGCGCGAAGTTCTCCTTGTTTTGCAGAAAAAGACCAGGAACCATAGCAAGAGATTCATCAAGCTTTAGCTTGGGTTGGCCTTTATGAATCGAATCTGGCTGAACGACCGAGATGGCCGCCGGTGTTTGGTACAAAGTGCGCTCCATCACCGGCGCCGTCACCACTATTTCAGCGGGTGTTTGTGCATAGGCTGTCATGGTGAAAGGCAACATGATAAGTCCACTCAACAAGCGAAAGGTCAATTTGTAGTTGTTCATAAGTGTCGTCTTGGGAGGGGGTTTGACAGTGTAAACCTGTGGCTCGTATATCGAGGCCCCGGTATCCGTACCCCGGGGCCTCATGCTCTCTATTTTGCTAAAGGGCCATAAAAACCGATTTGGTTTCTAGGTAGGAGTCCAGAGACTGTTTGCCCATATCGCGGCCAACCCCAGAAAGTTTGTAGCCTCCAAATGGCACGTTTGCGTCAAGCATATTGTGCCCATTGACCCAGACCGTGCCGGCCTTAAGTCTTGGGATTATACGTTGCACTTGTGAGAGATCGTTTGACCATATGCTGGCTGCCAAGCCGTAGCGGCTGTCATTGGCGCGGAGAACTACATCGTCCACATCATCAAAGGGGATTGCTACCAGCACCGGACCGAATATTTCCTCTTTGGCGATAACTAGGCTGTCATCTTCACTGGTGAAGATGGTTGGTTTGACGTAATAGCCCTTGCGATCAGCCCTCTCGCCGCCAGTTACCAAGCGGGCACCTTCCTCGCGTCCTTTCTCAATGAAATGGCAGACCCTATCTAGCTGTACCTGGGACACCAGCGGCCCCATTTCCGTAGCAGGGTCGAGGCCCGAGCCCATTGGAATGCTCTCGGCTAGCTCCGCGAGCCGATTCACAACCGCATCAAAGATGCTTCGGTGCACGTATAAGCGTGAGCCCGCGCTACAGGTTTGCCCGTGATTAAAAAATATGGCTGTCGCTGCACCTTGTGCCGCTTTTTCAGGATCACAGTCCCCCAAGACAATCATAGGTGACTTACCTCCCAACTCCAGAGTAACGCGGGCCATATTGTCCATGGCGGCGCGGCCGATGACCTGTCCTACCTGTGTTGACCCAGTGAAACTGATTTTGTTGATGCCCGGGTGCTTGGTCAAAGCCGAACCGGCATTCTGCCCATCACCCGTGACGATATTGACGACACCTTCAGGGAAGTTGGCCTCTTCAATAAGCTCCCCTAAATACAGGGCAGAAAGAGACGTTTGCTCTGCGGGCTTAAGAACCACGGTACAGCCGGCTGCAAGGGCTGGTGCGAGTTTCCAGCACGCCATTAGAAAGGGGAAGTTCCACGGTATGATGGCGGCCACAACGCCGACCGGTTCCCGCCGAGTGTAGGCAAAAAAGTCTGCTTCGGGCGGCGCAAAAGGCACAGATACATCCAAAGTTGACCCTTCAATTTTGGTTGTCCAGCCCGCCATGTAGCGGAAAAATTCCAGTCCTAAACCTATATCGACGGCCTGAGCAATGGCGGCAGATTTGCCATTGTCGATGGCTTCCAGTTCGGCGATTACTCGAGCGTCACGCTCAATCAGATCGGCCAACTCTAAAAGCAAATTTTGCCGAGTGGAAGGCCGCATCCGCGCCCAAACACTATGTTCTAACGCTTTTTTTGCACACTCTACAGCGTTATCAACATCCTCTGCGTGGGCAGACGGTATGCTTCCAATTACCGCTTCATCGGCCGGGTTGACGATCTGTAGGCGTTCGCCATTCAGTGCATCAACCCATTGTCCGCCTATCAACATGCGGTGAGTTTGGCGATCTAGAAATGCACGTGTCTTTTGTTGGGTATTTGTTACTTCGTTTGTCATACTGTTCATTGAAAATTCCTCGATTCATTGGCTTTTAGGGCGAATTGCGTCAGCGGTACCTTGGATAAATGCCTTTATTTTCTCGACATCGGCTTCGCTCAGCCTGCCCGTAAAGTCAGGCATTCCTTTGGATACAAATGGACCGTTAAAGACAAAGGCTCCTAGATTTTCAATAACAGCACTATTGACGTAACCTAGGTTCGGAATGTTTCCGCCTTTATCCACCCCGGGGACGCCGTGACAAAAAACGCAGTTACTGACGTAAAGTCCGGTGCCTTCCTCGACAAACTCCGGATTGTATTTAACGCCGGATATCAGTGAACCTAACTGATATTTGGTGAACTCAGGCATTTCCGCATCACCATTCAGGGCAAATGTATAAACGGTGCCGGGAGTCTTTAGGTCTGAGCCTCGCTGAGATTGGCCGTATACGCCGCCCCAGCCCGCTGCAATAGAGATATATTGGGTGCCATCTACTTCATAAGTGACCGGCGCTGCGATCACACCGGTTCCCATGGGAGACTCCCATAACGGCTTGCCTGTTTGAGCATTAAACGCCATTAATCGAGCATCTGCTGTGCCTTGAAAGACCAGATTGCCAGCGGTAGAAAGCGCGCCTCCGTTCCAAGGAGAGGCATGCTCGTAACGCCAGGCCTCCTCTTGTTTCACTGGGTCCCAGGCGGTCAGGCGTCCGAATGGTTTACTCGAAGGAGGGGCCTCGTTGATTCTCATAGCCGTATTCCAGCCAATACCGCTCATGGGTTGCCCGGGCTCATTGCTGTCTATATTTAGCCAGGTGGGGTCTTCGGATAATGTCACTGGAATGTTCTGAGACGGGAAGTAGGCTAGCCCTGTGTCCGAATTAAACGACATTGAGTGCCAGTTGTGTCCGCCGAAGGGGCCCGGGATTGCATCAAACGGTTTGTCAGTAGCCCGCGCGCCAGGCGCCTCGATAGGTCGTCCGTTGCTGTCGTACCCTACTGCCCAGTTCACATCAACGAAATTGTTGGCAGATATAAACTCCCCGTTGGTACGGTCGACCACGAAAAAGAATCCGTTTTTAGGCGCATGTATAATAACTTTTCGTTGTTCGTCCTCTATAACCAGGTCTGTAAGTATCATGTCCTGCGCTGAGGTGTAGTCCCAGTTATCTCCCGGCGTTTCCTGATAATGCCAAACATACTCGCCGGTATCGGGGTTTAGTGCGACGATGGAAGCTACGTAGAGGTTGTCACCGCCTTTTGGGCTGCGTTTTTTATGCGACCATGGGGCGCCATTACCTGTGCCGATGTACATAAGATTTAGGTCTGGATCAAAGACCATTGAGTTCCAAACGGTGCCGCCACCACCGCTTTCCCAGTATTTTCCACTGGGGTCCCAGGTCTTTGCGGCTTCTGCCATAGCCTCGTTCTCAAAGGGTTTGTTTGGGTTCCCGGGTACGGTAAACCAACGCCATTTTTGCTCTCCGCTTTTAGCGTCGTATGCTGTTATATAGCCCCTTACACCGCGTTCTGCGCCGCCGTTTCCGATGATTACATTGCCTTTAAACACCCGTGGTGCACCCGTCAGCGTGTAACCAATTTCGTTGTCAATCAGCGTATTTTTTTCCCAGACTTTTTCGCCTGTTTTTGCGTCGATGGCGACTAGTCTCCCATCAAGTGCCGCAACATAGACCTTGCCCTCGTATAAGGCGACGCCTCTGTTGACCACGTCACAACAAGCCTCGTAGGCTTTTTCACGAGGAACTTCCGGGTCGAACGTCCATAGCTTTTTGCCATTTTTTGCATCAACTGCATGCACCACACTCCAGGATGCGGTGACATACATCACACCGTCGACAACTAAGGGGGTCGCTTCAATACCACGACTTGATTGCAGGTCATAGGTCCAGGCGAGCCCCAGTTTATCGACATTATCCGCTGTAATTTGGGATAGGGGACTGTAGCGTGTTTCTGAGTAATCAAAACCGTGAACCGGCCAATCTTTGCCTGTTTTGGTGTTTTCTAAGATGTAGCTTTCATTGACTTGGTCAATGCGATTGGCAGCGATTGCATGAGAGTTAGTAAACCCTAGGCTTACCACCAGGGCCAATCGGAGAGCTTGGGGTTTTATCAGGATTCCGGAGCTGTTTTTTATAAATGTCATCTCAATGTCCTTTATCTTTGTTATTTCTGCTTCTAGTTATTCAGAAGGCTTTGAGAACACGAAGGTTGATTCGATGCTGTTCTTTAAACCCGTTGTCTACTGAAAGGTCTGTCCCATAATTTGCCATCAACTGTAAACCAGGCGTCGCGAACCAAGCCGTACCCACGGTTATCTTGGTGTGTGATATCCGGTTGTCCTGATCGATACCGTTCACAGATGTTTCGCCTCCTAGGGTGTGAGAAACACCTGCGCGAAAATCTAATTGTGAAGTTAGGTGATAGCGAAGAAACCCTTGGAACTGATAAGAAGGGTCCTGCTCTAGGGTTGCGTTAGTCGATCCAAATTTATCGTTGTCGCCATAAACCGTAACGTCAGCGGCCACATCTAGTGAGATCTTAGGGGTAATCCCGGTGACGTAGCCGGCTTGCAAGGCATATTTCCAGCGATTCTCACCAAGGTTTAAGGTGTCAGTTCGGTCATAGCTTCCAGTGGGGAGGTATAGGAAGGGAGTAATACCAAAATAGGTATTACTTTCAGGTTTGTTTACCAGCCATACTGTGGCGGCTAAGGTTAGGTCACCTACGCCACTGGCATCGCCTAGGCCAGATGTGTCGTCCTTGCCTTCAAGCTTTCCTACAGGTAGAAGGAATTGAGGGTCTACGGTGTAACCTCCGATTCCAGTAAAGTGGACGCCCCGAAGAATACCGATATGTGAATCTAGCCTGGCATTGATAGGGGCTTTATCGCCACCTGAGTAGAGGGAATCCCGAGTAGCGAACTGGTAGTAGCCCATTGCTAGATTAGTGCCCGGCGGGAGCGCTGTGTAATCTCCCGCATCGATATCAATGGCGTTGGCATTGCCTGAAGAGAGCAGCAAAGAGGCTATGGTAGCGGTAGCTAGGCTTACGAAGCGCTGCTTTGAGGACGCAGGGGTTGTTTTTCCAAAGCTTGACATAAATGGCATAGTGCAGATTCCTTATTGATTTTGTTGGTACCGCATGCGTGTCTAAGCAGAGCTCGTGCCAAGAAAAGTGGAATATAAAAAGATCGATAAAACAAAGAGTTACAGATCAATAGAAAAATATAAAAGCCCAGGGAAGGAAAAACTGGATCGTTTTAATACACACCATCCGGTCAGGTGAATAAAAATAAAACAGCTTGGTGGAGGAAGTATGGAGGTACATAATTTCGATCAAGATACCCGGGTTCAGCAAGCACGGGAGCTTTTTGATGCGGGCCTTGAGGTGCCGTCTCAGTGGGTGCGGGATGAGGTTATGCGATCTTGGTTGCGCTCTAGAGAAAACGGCCTTTCTCCTGTCGATCAGGTTTTACGAAAGACCCTATCGCTCAATGAATTACCTTACTTGCACGATCAGCACCGAGATCTTCTGTGTTATGTAGAACCGGAAATGCGAAATTTGTTTGGGTCTTGGGGGGCAGCTGGCTGGGTCTTCGCCTGTCTGGAAAGAGAAGGTCGGAGTATTAAGTATTTTGGAAAGGAAAGCCTGCTGGGAACATCGTTAAGTTCGGGGCTCGATCTTTCTGAGCAGGTCGCGGGTACTAATGGCCCTGGCTGTGCTTTGCTCGAACACAGGCCTTCAGTCGTGTGTGGTGATGAGCATTTTTTGCATGAATTTCGAGATCTTGCTTGCGTTGCTGTCCCCATTTTTGACCCGGCAGGAATGGTGATCGGGGCTCTGAATGCGACTAAGCACTACGATGGTCGTCCTGTAGGGATACTCGAGTCAGTTGCTTTGGCGAGTAGAGCCGTTGAAAACCGGATGGTAGGAGACTTGTCTGGTGCTTGGGTGCTAGCGATTCACTATCTTCCAGAGCTAACCGGTTCGCCGATGCGAGGTCTGATTCATTTCTGTGCAGATGGCGAAGTGTTAGGGGCAAACCCAACTGCTCGGCAGATGCTGGAACTGGATATTCTTGAGCAGAACGGGGAAGCGGTGACGTTCAGAGATTTGTTCTCGTGCAGTTTTGATGAGGTAAGGCGTTCGCAACATAGTCCAATTAAAGTGGCATGCCACAATGGATCAGAGCTGTTTTTGAAGGCAGAAGAAGTGCCCGAAGTATCCTCACCTGTTCACGCCCAAGTTGTGTTGGAACGCGCACCAGCACCAGCACCGTCTCCATTTTTTGCCGAGGTTTCCCTGCGTCCTCTTTTTGAAAAGGCTCGGCGTGCTTTCATGCATCGTGTGCCGATGTTGATCAGCGGTGAAACGGGAACAGGAAAGGAGGTGCTTGCCCGTTGGTTACACTCGCAGGGTCCTTCCCCTAAAGGAGCCTTTGTGGCTGTAAACTGCTCAGCTATCCCAGCAGGGTTAATTGAATCTGAGCTATTTGGCTACGCCGACGGAGCGTTCACCGGTGCTCGCCGTGGGGGCGCCAAAGGGAAGTTCGAAGAGGCCTGCGGAGGGACGCTGTTTCTTGATGAGATTGGAGACATGCCGGTGGAGTTTCAAGCACGCTTGTTACGTGTACTGCAGGAGCGAACGGTAACTCGGCTGGGGGAAGAAAAAACTCGTGAGGTCTGCTTTTCTTTGATTTGCGCTACCCACCGGAATCTGGATGAGCTAATGGAACAAGGGAGCTTTCGCGATGATCTTTACTATCGGGTGAATGGCCTGAAGGTAACGTTGCCGCCATTAAGAGAGCGTGAAGATCTAGATGGGTTGATCGATCATTTGCTGGCGGTCGCCGCATCACCAGATAGACCATCGATATTGTCTCCGGAAGCCCGCAACCTGTTAAGAAATTATCCCTGGAAAGGAAACATTCGAGAGCTGGAACAGGCACTAAAGTTAGGGCAGGCGCTGGCTAATAACGGTGTTATTGAAATTGATCACCTGCCTGAAGCAGTAAAAGCGAATCGATTTACCGCGTTAGCGCCAGCAATGACTCCGAAATCGGGACGATTATTGGCTAATGCCGAACGCGAGGCTGTGTGTGCGGCGCTCGAAAAATGCAGTGACAATATTAGTGCTGCGGCGCGAGAGTTGGGCATAACCCGAGCAACGCTGTACCGGAAAATAAAGCGGTTTGGGCTTTAAATGGATTTAGACCAAAACAAAAGCGATGGCGGATAAAACTGAACACGTGAACACGCAGACAATCAACGGCCTAAAGTCCAAGAGATTGTCCGCTGAAAATTCAGTAAGCTCATAGCGACGATAATTATTTG
>NZ_JAELVS010000002.1 GCF_016427555.1 Marinobacter litoralis | reverse complement strand
GATTGTAATGAGAACGCTTCTCAGTATAATGCGCATCTTCTTTCCCTGAAGTGCTGGAGCCCCCATGTCAAAACGAGAAGCTAAAAAGCCGCTAAATCGCCACCCATTGGCCGTTGCCATCTCACTCATACCTATGTCCTTTGTGGCAATCGGTGCTGCGCCAGCAATGGCTCAAGACCCGGCCAACAACTCTACCCTGCTTCCAGGATTAACCGTCACCGCGGATTGGTTGGGGGCTCCAACTAAAGAATCCGAGAAAACGTACACTGGTTCCCGCACCGTTGTTGAAAAGGACCGTTTGCAGAATTCTGGCGCATTGAACCTTGAAGACGCGCTCCGTCCCGTAGCGGGCCTGACGGTGCTGGACGAAACGGGCACGGGTGTTTTGCCGAACATTGGCGTTCGGGGTTTGAACCCACTGAGAAGCGAGCGGTTGCAGCTGCTGGTCGATGGCTACCCTATCGCCATTGGCCCCTACAGCAACGTGGGTGTTTCGCTGTTTCCAGTCACGCTCCCCAGTCTTGAGGTGGTAGACATCGTGCGGGGCGGCGCTTCGGTGCATTATGGCCCGAATAACGTGGGCGGCGTGGTCAACATGGTGACTAAGCCCATTCCTGCAGAAACCACTCAAACATTGCGCGAGCGGATCACCATTGCCGAAGACACCGGCAATGTGTTCACCGACACTTATTACCGCATCGGTGGACGAGCAACCGACAACCTCGATTTGCAGCTTCAGGCTAACATCCAACGTGGCGACGGCTTCCGCGACCACTCTGATACTGAAGTAGACAATCTGATTCTGGATGCGCGTTATTACCTGAATGATCAGCACGAACTGGCATCACAACTTCAGTATTATCGGGTAGAAGCCGACCTGCCTGGTGCCCTCTCTCCAAAAGCCTATAAAGACGACCGCACGCAAAGTCAGCGCCCCCATGATGGCTACGAAGCCGACATGACCCGTGCAACCTTTACCTGGACCTACACGCCATCCGACAACGTTGAGTTTCAATGGCGCAATTTCGTCCACGATGCCGATCGTACGTTCTTCTTTGGTCAGAACTTCAGCAATGGCGGCCACTGGGCAGATCCGGCGGACGAATCCACGCTTGTTGCCGATTCACCGCGCTTGTTCACGGTCTACAGCACCGAGCCCAGACTGGCGATCAAGCACGGCCGTCACGACATTACCGTTGGCGCGCGTTTCGTTAGTGAAGATGTTGAATTCGACGTAAATCGGCTTACTCTCGCAACCAACGAGCGGAATGTTGCGCGCGACTGGCACTTGGACACCCGTGCCATGGCGTTTTACCTCAGCGACACCGTGTCCTTCCTGGATGACCGCCTGACCGTAACACCTGGTATTCGTTACGAAGATGTTGCCATGGATTTTCGAGACAACCTCAACGACCAAACAGAAGAAAACAATGCTGAAGAATGGTTGCCGGGGCTGACCGTTGGCCTGCAA
Source organism: Marinobacter litoralis (assembly GCF_016427555.1). Taxonomy (GTDB): domain Bacteria; phylum Pseudomonadota; class Gammaproteobacteria; order Pseudomonadales; family Oleiphilaceae; genus Marinobacter; species Marinobacter litoralis_A. The sequence goes on along the minus strand of NZ_JAELVS010000002.1, from coordinate 550,732 downwards.
GCATCGGATGACCTATTCGTATTCGCCAACAGCCAGCGTTCACTCGTACCCGTACAGATCGCCCAAACCACCCGCGAAGGCGAAGTCGCTAACGAAACCGCGTGGAACCACGAGCTGGGCGCTCGCCTTCAGGTGACGCCGGACCTTCTATCTTCAGCGACGCTATTCCGAATCGACTACGAAGATCAGATTCAGTTCAATCGCGCCAATAGCCGGTACGAAAACCTGGGCGAAACCCGTCATCAGGGGATCGAACTGTCGAACCGTTTGTATCTGAACAGCGCCTGGGAGCTCGGGCTTGGTTACACCTTCCTGGATACCGAACAGCTCACCGGCGACAACAAAGGCAATGAGCTGCCCAACGCGCCTCGTCACAAAGTGAGCGCGGATGCAGTCTATAACTACCAAGCGTGGGATGCCCGCGTGAACTGGGTGTACGTTAGCTCAAGCTACAGCGATGCTGACAACACCGAACAGGAAACCGACAACGGCAGCGCCGGAAAGCTTCCGCACTACCATCTGGTCAATGCGCGCGTTGGTCGCGATTTCGCGATGGGTAGCGGCAACGTGCTGAACCTCGGCTTAGCGGTCAACAACTTGTTGGATGAAGATTATTACTTCCGTGGCGTAGACGTTAGCCCGGTTGGGCGCGTGCCGCAGCCTGGCCGAAGCTTTGTTCTTGAAGCTCAGCTTGATTTCTGATGTTTGATTTCCGGAATCTGGCAATAGCCATACTCTTTGCTCTGGTTGTGCCGGCCGTTTTGGCGAGCGACCAGAGTATAGAGCTGACCGATGACCGCGGGGCCACCCTGCAGCTATCGGCAGCGGCAACCCAGCCGGCCGCGATTTCAACCTTCGGGGCGGATGTGTCGTTGGCCCTTGGAGTCGTGCCGGTCGCGGTGACGGATTATGGGCTTCAAGGTGTGCCGGACTATTTGTCCGATCAGCTGAAAGGGGTCCCAACTGTGGGGCCTCGGCATCAGCCCAATCTGGAAATACTGTCAAAGCTTTCACCAGATCTGGTTATTGCCATTCGGCGTTATACCGAGAAAGATGGAGCGCATATTGAATCCATCGCTCCCCTACTCGCTCTGGATCTCATCTCGTTATCAGACAGTCTTCGGGCAGTCGAATTGGCGGGGCAGGCATTGGGAGCGCATGAGAAAGCTAGTAAGTTAAATGCGCACTTCCTGAACAGGATTGATGAGCTTTCGGCACTTAGAAAAGGAAAGCCCACTAAAACCATTGCCTTACTAACCAGTGGCAGCGAAACCCCTTTCATCTACTACGATCATTTCCTGGCGACCGCGCTGCTGGAAAAACTCGGCTTCAATAGCGTTGGCGGCGCACTGAAAAATCCCGAAGAGGGAATTCCGCTAGGTTATCGGATCAGTCTGGAGGCGTTGCTAGAGCTCGATCCAGACATCATCCTGATGCTACCGACGAGTCGGCAGCGTGCCTTTACGATGAATCCGGTCTGGCCATACTTGAAAGCCGTTCAGAATGACCGGGTGCTTGAAGTCCCGCACTACTGGAAAGAAGGTGCAGGCCCGATCGCTCGGGAGCGTATTCTTGATGACATCGAGCGATTACTACTTAACAACCCTGAAAACAGTCCAGAAATCTAATGGCTAACCACCCCAACGTGCCACTCTATAGAGCTTACGGAACCGCGTTTTTGATACTGGCGGTTTTGTTTGTACTGGGCTTAATGGCCGGTTCCCGATGGGTGTCGCCTTCCTCTTTGTGGACCGTGCTGAGCGGTGGAGGCGATATACTGACGAAAGTCAGTGTTATGGAGCTGCGGCTCCCCCGAAACCTCCTCGGCATACTAGGTGGTGCAGCGCTTGGTATGGCCGGCGCTGTCATGCAAGGGGTTACCCGCAACCCGCTCGCGTCTCCCGGCCTGACCGGCGTAATTGCATCTGCGGCACTGGCGGTGGTTTCCCTTAGAACACTGGCGAATCCCGATGCGTTCTGGCTTCCGTTAATGGCGCTTGCCGGAGGCTTTCTTGGCGGCGCTCTTACCTTCGTGATCTCCGGCAGGCGCCAGCTGCAACCCGAGCGCGTTGTGCTCGCGGGCATCGCCGTTACATCCCTGGCGACTGCCGTTACGACAGGTTTGTTATTGGTATCGGGTGCGGAGGCCGCCGAGCTGTATTATTGGCTGGCCGGGAGTTTGATGGGGCGCGGCTGGGTTCAGTTGGAATTGGTGTTGCCTTGGCTCGTGTTACCCATGGCCGCACTGTTGGCCATGCACCGCCCGTTTAAATTACTTCAGCTCGACGACGACCTTGCACTCGCAATGGGTTTGGCTGTCGGGCGCTGGCGCCTAATTTTCTTGCTGCTGTCGCTACTCATTGCCGCCGCGCTCGTGGCGTTTACCGGCCCTATTGTCTTCATCGGGCTGGTGGCACCGCACATTGCCAGGCGAATGATCGGCAGTGAGATCAAACACTGGTTGCCTCTAACCGCACTCCTTGGTGCCCTGCTTTTACTATCCGCTGACATACTCGCACGACAGCTCGCGTTCCCCCAGGAATTGCCCGTGGGTATGTTGACGGCTCTGATTGGCGCCCCGTGGCTAATCTACTTGCTGAATACCAAAACATCAGTCCGGAGCGCATAGAGCGATGGCAACCGAAACCGCACTGCAACCTTCCAGCCGCGTGGCTTCAGGCCTGATATTGGGTGTGGTCGGGCTGTTTTTGGCAGTGGCGACCGGGATTCAGACCGGAGCCGTCGATCTTTCGTGGCCGCAAGTATGGGCCGTGTTCACGGGCGACAGCACTGAACACGCTCACCGGGTTGTTTTCGATATACGATTGCCAAGAACACTGGTGGGGCTATTGATTGGTGTTCATTTTGCGCTCTCCGGTTGGTTGTTGCAGCTGCTCAGCCGAAACCCATTGGCGGAACCGGGTATTCTAGGCATTTCAGCCGGTGCCAGTCTGGTGGCGGTGATTGCCTTCATCGTTGGAGACTGGGTGTTTTCCAGCGGAAATCCGTATAACAACGCTTCACCAGCATTAGACTATTTGCCCCTTTTCGCAATGACCGGTGGTTTGGTTGCCGCTGTGGCGGTGTATTCTCTGGGTTTGAGCAATGGCCGACTGTCTCCTCTCAAGATGACGTTAACCGGTGCCGTCATTGCCGGTATGCTGCACGCACTGACCACCGGGGCCCTGGCCTTTTGGGGGCATGCACACACCGAGTTGGTTGCGCAATGGTTGGCCGGCTCGCTGTATGGCGCAAAATGGGGGCATCTGGCTTCATTGCTGCCCTGGACAATTGCGGGTCTGGCCGGAGTTGGTCTGTTGCTGGGGCCACTGAAGGTGATGCAGCTGGACGAGCAGCATGTACAGACGCTTGGCTTGCCGCTTAATCGCTGGCGAGCGTTTGCGCTGTTGATTGCCACTCTAATGGCAGCCAGCGCCGTTGGCGTTGCCGGCCCCGTTGGTTTCATCGGGCTATTGATTCCCCATATTAGCCGCAAGCTCGCCGGGCCCCGCCTTTCGGCACAACTGCTGCTATGCGTGGTACTCGGAGCTTTACTTACGGTGGGTGCCGATGTGCTCGGGCGAACGTTGTTTTCCCCCTATGAAGTACCCGTAGGCGTCGTCTCCGCGATTCTGGGCGTGCCTTTCTTTCTTTATCTGTTATCACGGCAATCCTGAGACACCATGATACAAACTGAGAATTTATCATTAGCTTATGGCGCAACTCCGGTTGTAAATAATGTGTCGCTGGCGATTCCTGAAGGGGCGATCACCTGCTTACTCGGGCCCAATGGGTCGGGGAAAAGCACCTTACTCAAAAGTTTCGCTGGTTTGCTGTCCGCCCGTTCGGGACGCGTATTGCTGGACGGCCAGCCAATCGACGAATGGGACCGCCAACGACTGGCGTTACGCCTCGCCATGTTGCCGCAAAAACCCATCGTTCCGGATGGCATTCTGGTGAAAGATCTGGTGACTTTAGGTCGTTTTCCCCATCGCAAATGGTGGCAAAAGAATCAGACCGAGGATAATCGAATCGCTCATGATTCAATGACGATGACTGGCGTAGCCGAACTGGCTGATCGGCCGGTGGAGGCACTCTCGGGCGGCCAGCAGCAACGGGTGTGGATTGCCATGGCGTTGGCACAGGAGACCAGTATTCTGTTGCTCGATGAACCCACCACGTTTCTCGATTGGGGTTATCAGCTAGAGGTATTGGAGCTGCTAGCCAAGCTGAACCGTGAACACGGGTTAACCGTTGTTATGTCGCTACACGACTTAAATCAGGCCGCGCAATTTGCAGACCATATCGCGATCATGGCCAACGGCGAATTGCAGGCCGTGGGCAGCCCGGCCGAGGTTATTACCGAATCGTTGATACAGCGGGTTTTCAGGGTCGAAACAACGGTAACTTCTGAAGCGAATGGCCGGCCATTTTGTTCAGGCTATGCCGCTGCTTTCAAAACCCCGAAAATCGCTTCAACATAAATCAAGTTTGCACCCTTAAGTGATAGCTTGCTCACCATCAAAGGTATAAAATTTCGCCCGTTCGGGCTGTCGCAGGCCACCTTTCGACAACTAGTATCAGGCGCCCTAGCCTTATGACCGCTTTAGATATCACACTCATCACGCTAGCCATACTCGCGCTGCTTGGCGTTATCTTTGAAGAAATCATCCACGTTAACAAGGCAAAAACGACCCTGTTTTTTGGAACCTTGAGCTGGATGCTGCTGTTTTGGTTCAGTGGCAGCACAGACGAAACCGCCGTTGTAAGTGCGGGTTTGTCGGAAAGTATTGCCGAGATTGCCGGGCTATGGCTGTTTCTGGTTGCGGCTATGACGTTTGTTGCTTACCTGAACAAAAAAGGCATGATCGAAAACATGATCTATTTGATCATGCCCCGGCACGTTACCGAACGGCGTTTGCTGTTTTTGACCGGCCTGTTCTGCTTTCTGTTTTCCTCTTTGGCAGACAACATTACTGCCACCCTGGTCTCGTGCTCGCTGATTCTTTCATTAAACCTAGAGCTTAAGAAGCGCCTGCAATTCGTTGTTTTAATTGTTTTTTCGGTTAACTCAGGCGGGGTTTCGCTGATCACCGGCGATGTCACCACGTTAATGATATTCCTGGCCGAGAAAGTTGAGATTCTGACACTGCTTACACTGGCGATTCCAGCCTCTATCACGGTGTTCATAATGGCTGTGCTGCTGTCCCGCGGTCTGGATGGCACGGTAGAGTTGAAAGGAAGCACCACTGACGTTCGAACCGTAGACGCGGTGATTGCCGGGCTTTTCTTGGTCACCATTATCGGGACAATCACCGTAAATGCGCTGTTCAGCGTACCTCCGGTACTCACCTTTTTGTTCGGTCTTTCGATCATGTTCCTGGTATCCCGCTTCATGAGCGACGACAACGATCTGGACCCGATCCTTGAATACATTCGAGTCATCGAATTCGAAACCTTACTGTTCTTCCTCGGCATCTTGTTGCTGGTTGGCATGCTCAAGGAAATACACGCTCTGGATTCTTTGGTTGCCATATACGATGTACTACCGCCGATATACGCCAACTATCTGATGGGCATTTTCTCTGCGGTGATCGATAACGTACCGTTAACCGCTGCCTTGCTGAAAGCAGGCATCGATATGAGCCCGGCTGAGTGGATGGGGCTAACGTACGCGGTTGGTGTCGGTGGTTCGCTGCTGGTGATTGGTTCTGCCGCCGGCATTGTCGCCATGAGCAAAATCGACGGTCTGACCTTCGGTGCCTACATGCGCTATGCCGTGCACCTGATTCTGGCTTATTCGATGGGCTATGTTGGGGTGTTACTTCTAGGGCGTTTCATACTGGCTTAACGAAAAATGCCCGTGGGCTTTGAGCTCACGGGCATTCAGATTAGAGCGGGCGGCTTAGAAGTTGAACTGAACACCCAGACCAATACCGTCTACGGTTACGTCGTCATCATCGTAGTAACGCATGTATTCAAGGTTACCCGATACGTTCTGGGCCATTTCGAAGTTGATGCCGGCGCCGTAGGAGAAATCAGAATCGTCGTCCGAGTCTGACCCAAAGGCAGTGTCTACTTCGAGTTCAGCTCTGGTGAAACCGATCACAGCGTATGGCGTGACGGGGCTTTCGTTGACCATGTTGAAGGTTGCGTAGCCACCAAAGAAATTATCTACCTCTACGTCTGCCACTCCACCAATGTCATCATCGTTCACGCCAAAGCCTGCGCGCGCCTCAAAGCCAACATATTCGTTAGCCATTACCCCAACTTTACCGGATAGCGTGCCTACATCTGCGTCTTCACCGTCAAAGTCCAGGTTCATAAATGTGTAATTCAAACCTGCATAGAGAGCCCCAACTCCAGACTTATACATGTCCGCAGCTGATGCCGTACCCGCCATTGCGAAACCAGCAGTAGCGATAGATGCAATCAGTAGATTTTTTCTAATAGTCATCAGCGTTCTCCTCAGCATGAACAGAGTTGTTTTGCTTCTTCTTTTAACTTGGACGATCAAAACGAATATGGCCATAGCAGAAAAGGAAATTTAACGTCTTTTAATTTTCCGTTAATGCCCACCGCAACGCCCTGCTTCCTTGCGGTTACCCGGAACGGGGGGTATCCTTCCGCATCTCACTGTTAGCTGTTTTGGGCGTCTCTTGAGAAACCTTAGTCCTGTCATTCTAATCGTTAGCATCATGTTTATACTGCTCAGTGTATTCATGACGTTACCGGTTGCTTTGCTGTTTTTTACACCCGAGGGTGCGCCCAACGCCACTGCCTTCGCAGAATCAGCGGCCCTGGTGTTTTTGCTCGGGGTGATCGGTGTTCTCTGTACCCGTCACCGCTCAAGAGACCTGAAGCCTCGTTACATGTTCGTGCTGACCGTCTCCAGCTGGTTCATTATTTCAGCATTGTCCGCAGTGCCCTTTTACTTCAGCGACAACGGGCTTTCGCTCGCCGATGCCTTTTTTGAAGGCACCTCCGGAATTACCACAACGGGTGCAACGGTAATAACCGGGCTGGACGATTTCGATAAAGATTTGCTGCTCTGGCGCTCAATCCTTCAATGGCTGGGCGGCATTGGTATCATCGGCATGTTCGTTGCGGTGTTGCCATTCCTGCGTGTCGGCGGAATGCGCCTATTCGCAACCGAATCCTCCGAGTGGACAGACAAAGCACTTCCCCGCATGAAAACCCTGAGCCGGGGCCTGCTGATTGTCTACGTGGTGTTTACTACGGTTGCTGTGCTCACCTATTGGGCATCAGGCATGTCGTTATTTGATGCCTTTAACCACGGTTTAACCAGTATCGCGACCGGCGGGTTTTCAACCTCTGATTTCTCGATGGGCAAGTTCAACGATCTGATTCTGGCAGAAGCCACTTTTTTCATGATCCTTGGCAGCCTGCCGTTCTTCCTGTTTGTTCGGGAAATGCATGGCCAGCACTTTGCCCTCTTCCGGGATCAGCAAGTGCGACTGTTCCTGACCATTTTGCTGACGATTCCTGCGCTATTGACACTCTACCGCTGGTGGGTGGCAGAGGATTATTTTGACCCGCTGCACAACTACATTTCCGTGCTGTTTAACGTAACGTCGGTGATCAGTACTTCCGGTTATGCCTCGGAGGATTATTCCGCTTGGGGGCCCTTAGCGTTCGTACTGTTTTTCTTCCTGATGTTCGTAGGCGGGTGTTCCGGCTCAACCGCAGGCGGGATGAAAATTTTCCGATTTCAGCTGTCTTTGATGGTTCTTCGGGAACAGCTGCTGAGGCTTTTGCATCCGCGGGCGGTGTTCACCCGAAACTACAACGGCCGATCCGTCAGTGACGAAATCATCTCGTCGATGATCGCCTATACCTTTATGTTCCTGCTCTGCTTGCTGCTAATCACCGTGCTGCTGGCATCATTGCAACTGGATTTCATTACCTCGCTGTCTGGCGCTTTGACCTCGCTGACCAACGTCGGCCCAGGCCTGGGCGACATCATCGGCCCTGCAGGAACGTTCGCGCCGCTGCCAGAAGCAGCGAAATGGATTCTGGCGGTAGGTATGCTGATGGGGCGGCTGGAAATTCTAAGCGTGGTGATTGTATTGTCACCGGGGTTCTGGCGCGGCTGATTCACCGCGCCCGTTATTCAATCAATCAGAAGCCGCCTCCGTGCTTTCTGAATGCCGGCGTGCAGCCAGCGCGTTAACCACCGGGTTGGCATACATATCCAGCAAGTACTTCCTGCCAGCCGCATCGCAGGCCTCAAGGCGCCTGGTGATTTCGGCTTTGGCCTCTTCCCGCTCTTCATTCGAATAAGCGCCCGCTGCAATTGCATCAATGCCTAAGCGGTTCGCCGTTTCCGGTGTTTCAACCTGTAGATTGCGCATTTCGTACGCCGCCAGATTGGATGCATGCAAGTGGTAGTTTGCGTGCATTTCATGGTCAATATGGGCGGCCAATTCTTTCGGCGTGTTCGGTGCTTTGGATATAGGTGCTCCGAAATGCACATGAACATGCCCTTTGGGCCCCGTAAGCCCCTTCATAATCTGCTCGGAATCTTCACCCTCTGCCTTCTGGTATTCGCCGGTACGGTCGCGAATCTCCAACTCCCTGGCCTTATCGACATCGCAGGGGTCGTATTCGTAGGAAATAGACACCGGCACGATGTGCAAACGGCTCAGCGCCTCATCGAATCCCAGGCCAGACTTTTTCTTGCTCATGTAGAACATCTTGATGATGGCCGGGTCTGTGGCATCGATGCCGTCTTTCGCACGGCCCTCACGCTGGGCAATCCATACACTGTGATTGGTGTCGATACTGTGATTGATAAACCCGGACAGGGTTAAATACGCGTCGCGCATTTCCCGGGGACTGGTGATATTTCTGCGAACCAAAAAGCTCTTGTTGAGCTTCATCATTTCCGCGAACACACGGTTGGACAGCAGGTTGTCGCCAATGGCTATCCGAGTGGTCTGGAATCCGTTCTGGAACAACAAGTAGTTCACGATCATCGGATCAAACACAATGTCGCGGTGGTTCGAGATGAACAAATGAGCATTGGTTTTGCTCAGATTCTCGAGACCACTGTGAGTGACTTTCAATGTGGTGTTCTCCACCAGCTCACCCACATAGCCCGACACGCTCATTTGAAGATCATCCACGGTCTTGATGTGACCAAAGCGTTTCAACAACCAGCGGCGAATATAGAAGCGTAAAGGCGCCGGAGCCCAGGCCGCCAAACGTGGCGACTGGAAACGGCCGATCATATTCAGGAATTCAGGATCATTAACCAGACGCTGGATAGTGGGAGCCGTTTCTTCGTCCGAGTAAGGTCGAATTGAGTCAAATTCCTGCATGCGGGCCCTGTTGTTGTTCGCGGATGTTAATTGGTTTTTTGAACGGTGCGATATTGTAGCCGGTCTATGGCCGGTTTTCCTCCACCTAAACGCCTTGGACATCCTTCAGGCACCTATATCTGGTATCATTCCCAGCCTGAAATTTACCCTGTCCAAAGGCCAGCGCCTATCATGTACCACGATCATGACTTCGAGCAATTAGCCAAAGAGCGCCCATCGGTTTCTGAAAAGAGCCCGGAACAGGTGCTGCATGAGGTTTTTGGCTACGAAAGCTTCCGCCCTTTGCAGGGGGATATCGTTCGGGAAGTGATTAACGGCGGCGATGCATTGGTACTGATGCCCACGGGCGGTGGCAAATCGCTTTGCTATCAGGTGCCGGCACTGGTGCGTACCGGTACTGCCATTGTAATTTCCCCGCTGATAGCCTTGATGCAGGATCAGGTGAACGCCCTGCGTGAATTGGGCGTGAAGGCCGCCTTCCTGAACTCTTCGATGGATTTCGAACAAGCGCGCGCCACCGAATACGCATTAATGACCGGCGAACTCGATCTTCTTTATTGCGCGCCCGAACGCTTGATTCAGCCTCGGATTATCGAGTTGCTGCACAACGCATCGCTTTCGATGTTTGCCATTGATGAAGCTCACTGCGTGTCTCAATGGGGGCATGATTTCCGCTCGGATTACCTGCAGCTCAGCATGTTGGCCGAGGAATTCCCCGGCGTACCCCGCATCGCACTGACGGCCACAGCAGACGAGCGCACGCGCAAAGAAATCGCCGAACGTCTCTCCCTCACCAACGCCAGGCATTTCGTCAGCGGCTTTGATCGACCGAACATTCAATACCGTATCACTCCAAAAACGAATGCAAACAAACAGTTATTGGAGTTTATCAAAGCAGAGCATCAAGGTGATTGTGGCATCGTTTACTGCCTTTCACGTAACAAAGTAGACGCGACTGCCAAGCTGCTGTCCGACAAAGGCTACACCGCTCTGCCCTACCATGCCGGTTTGTCCGACGAAGAACGTGCGCGGAATCAGGAGCGCTTTCTGCGCGAAGATGGCGTGATCGTGGTGGCAACCATAGCCTTCGGTATGGGCATCGACAAACCCGATGTGAGATTTGTCGCGCATCTTGATTTGCCGAAAAGTCTGGAAGCCTACTATCAGGAAACCGGCCGCGCGGGTCGTGATGGTAAGCCCTCCACCGCTTGGATGGTGTACGGCTTGCAAGACGTGATCAAGCTGCGCCAAATGCTGGAAACGTCCCAAGGCAACGATCAGTTCAAACGGGTTGAACGCCAAAAACTGGATGCCATGCTCGGGCTCTGCGAAGTCACCCAGTGTCGCCGCCAGGTATTGCTTCGCTACTTCGGGGATACTCTAGAAACGCCCTGCGGGAATTGTGACACCTGCCTGACGCCCCCTGAAACCTGGGACGGCACTGTAGCAGTCCAGAAAGCATTGTCTTGCGTGTTCCGGACCGGTCAACGATACGGCGTTACCTATCTGATTGACGTGCTGCGAGGCTCCAGTAACGAGCGCATCCAGCAGGCAGGCCATCAAGCCATCTCAACCTTCGGGATTGGTACTGAGTTATCCGCCAATGAATGGAAATCGGTTTTTCGGCAATTGGTCGCCAACGGTTACCTGCGGGCAGATCCAGAGGGGTACGGCGCGCTTCAGTTAACAGAGCTCTGTCGGCCGTTGTTGAAGGGCCAGCAGAAAATTGAATTACGTAAAGATCCGGTGGTGAAAAAAGTCGCCGGCTCCGGTTCATCCAAGCGCAGCGGCACCAGTGTAAAAGACCAAATTACCGACCAGGCGGGCTGGGATGCCCTGCGAGCCTGCCGAAAAGAGCTGGCGGACAAACAAGGTGTGCCGCCCTACGTGATCTTCCACGACACCACCTTGTTCGACATGCTGGAGCGACGGCCAACCTCTCTGGAAGAGCTGGCAGAGGTTAGCGGAGTCGGCGCAGCGAAGCTGGAAAAATACGGTGACATTTTCCTGCAAACGCTGCGCGAGATTGCTCAGGCCTGAGGCTTGAAACCCTTCTTTCGCACCCGGTATTGGGCGTAAGACGTGGCTACGTGGTTGCCGTCTTTGTCTCTCAGAACACCTTCCAGAGTGAACTTTCCTCGCCCGGTGGCGTCGGCATCTGCCAATACCGCAGCAACGGTTTCTTCCGGCAGGGTAAATTCCACTTCTACATCCGAATCGGCAGGCTGTAGAAATTCCAGCGTCATGCTTTTCAGGATCGGGGTGTAGGCAGGGCCCAGATCAAACAACGCCAAAATCCCACCCGGAATTTCAGCCACCAAAAAGTATGCACCCGCGTACAGGCTGCCGAAGTGATTTTTGTTGCCCTTCAGCTTCACCTTCGCTCGCACATAGCCCGGGCGAACTTCCTGTACCGAGAAACCATTGCGAGTGGTAAACGGAATGGCCATGCCGACAATGCGATTGATCGCGGTATAACTGCCGGTTTTTTTAATCCACTCCAATGGCTGCAACAAGGTCGCATTTGCATCGGTATGTCCAACCCACTGCCCTGCAGTGCCTATAAGCTTATCAATAACCGCCATGGTGTGGCTCCTCTAAGTATTAAGGCGAGAATGATTGCAATACTGTTGCATGGGTTCAAGAAACTTCGTGAATTATCACGTAAATTTCGTGCAAATCACGCTAAATACGCTAATCTTTCAAGCGGTCATTGGCTGTGTGGCTGTGTTTCGGCTCAAAGAAGGACTTTAAGCTTGCCCCCTCTCATCAGGACCCAACGGCTTAAATCACGAAGGTTATTGGGTTTTCTATCCGTTTTGCTTAGCTTTCAACTCGCCCCGGAGTTGGCCGTTTCGGCTGAATCCAAAGATTACATTCTCTGGTATCGAAATTACGACAACCCTGCCATTCATACGCTGGTTGACCTGGCATTCCGAAAAACGCCGGAATACGGCAGCTTCCGGCTGATCCGGAGCGAGGAATTAAGCCAAGGGCGAGCACTCCGTGAGCTTGCCAGCAATAACTCCAAACTGGTCGATATTGCCAACGTAGCCACCTCACCTGAACGGGAAAATGCTCTCAACCACATCCCGGTTCCCGTCGATGGCGGCCTTCTGGGGTTTCGAGTCTGCTTGGTGTTACCTGAGAATCTCAGAAAATTTCAAGGTATCACCAATATCGCAGACCTCTACTCGCGTCATATTCGCATTGGCCAAGGCGCTCACTGGCCAGACACGCCTATTCTCAGGAGCAACGGTGTCAGGGTGATCACACATACCCGGTATGAAATTCTTTTCGGCATGCTCCAGAATCAAAGATTCGAATGTTTCGCAAGAGGCATCAGCGAAGTGATGTTTGAACTGGAGCGTGAGGATGCGAAGGGGCTCGTTGTTGAACCAACACTGCTTTTGGCTTATCCGATGCCTTCGTATTTGTTCGTGTCGCCAGAGGATCACGAAACGGCCCACAGATTACAGCTTGGGCTGGAGCGTGCCATCAAAGACGGCACATTTGCGACCTATCTGAAACAATCATTTGGAGAGAGCGTAGCCCGTCTGGATCTTAACCGACGAACGGTGATCGCTTTGGAAAACCCTCTCCTGACGGACGATTCCGAGTATGTCGCCAGGCGGATTCTCGACAACCTGAAACGGCGGATTGACTACCTGACCGACGATCATTGACCCTGCGGAAAGCCATCCTTGGCCTGCCCGTTCATTCGTCCCATTAATCGACTTTAAATCGGCTCACTCTGTCGTTCAGGGTATGCCCGATGCGTTCAATATGGCTGCTGTACACATCGTTTTCGCTGGTAGCTTCCGCCGCCGACTGGCCTTGCTCGGCAATGCGCGTGATCGACGCATTCAGCTCTTCGGTAACAGACGTTTGCTCTTCTGATGCGGTTGCAATCTGCGAGGTCATCTGACTGATTGACGTAATGGCTTCAGCTATCCGGTTCAATGACTCCATCGCATCCTGAGCTTTTTCCATACTCACATTGGATACCGCGGTAGAGGCTTTCATCACATCAACCGCATCGTTGGCACCGGTCTGAAGGCGCTCGATCATGTTGTTAATTTCCTCTGTGGAAGCACGGGTGCGCTGAGCAAGATTGCGCACTTCATCCGCAACCACCGCGAATCCACGCCCTGCTTCGCCGGCACGGGCCGCCTCAATGGCAGCGTTCAACGCAAGCAGGTTGGTTTGCTCGGCAATGCCTTGGATCACTTCAAGAACCGTAGTGATCGAAGAAACATCCTGACCGAGCTTATCGATGACCTCAGCCGCTGCCGTAATCTCGTGGGATAATTTCTGCACTGCGTCCCGGGAGGCCGCTACGGTTTCCCGGGAACCAAGGCTTTCATGGTCAGCCTGTTCGGCCGCTTCCGCCGTCTGCTGTGCGCTCTGGGCAATTTCATTCGCCGCGGCAGACATCTCGTTAATGGCGGTAGCCACCATGTTGATTTCGCCTTGCTGCCCTTCCACGCTGTTGCGACTGTTGCTGGAGGTTTGTCGCAGCGAGGTCACATTCTGAGACAACTCTTCGCTGCCTTCTTTCACTTCACTAACAACCTGCTGGATGTTGGATACAAACGTATTGAAGTTGCTTGCAAGCAAGCCGAATTCGTCACTGCCACTGTCATCAAGGCGCTGGGTAAGGTCGGCATCGCCGGATGCGATATCGGCCATGGCATCGTTCAACCTGCGTACCGGTGCCATCAATGCACGAATGCTGAAGTGCAGGATGATGAGCGCCAGGATCAAGCCAACGATGGCAATGGCCAGACTGGTGATTCGGGCGTCTACAACCGGCTGGGTGATTTGGTCCCAGTTCACCACTGAACCAATGTACCAATCCACACCCCGGGCATCAGAAATCGGAAAGAACGCGACACTCCACTCGGTGCCGTCCTGTTCGTATCGCTTGGGAGTGCCATCTTTTGCGGGCGCATAGCCCAGGAAATCTCGTGCAGACTTACCGATCAGAGACTCATCAGGATGAAACAGGATGGTTCCGTCACCGTCCATTAACATGGCGTAGCCAGCGTCACCCAGAGTGATAGCAGCCAGCAGATCCTGGATCACATTGAGGCTGATATCCATGCCGGCCACGCCTTCAAAATTCCCGGAAGACACCGGTGCGATGGCCGAGATCAAAGTCTCGCCAGTTTGCGCGTCCTGATAGATGCCAGTGAAGGATGCTCTGCCTTCCGCGCGCGCCTGCTTGAACCAGGGGCGCTCCCTCGGATCAAAGCTGGCACCCAAGCCCTGCTCTGATGCCAAAGACCGCATCATCATCCGGCCATCCGTGGTGCCTACGTAAACATCTTTTGCGTTCCCGCCTTCCGTCATCGTGTTCAGCAGCAGGCGCGCCTGCTCTTCTGTTTCGATGCTAGTCAGACCCTTCGCCGTTGCACTGGTCATATCCAGACGGGTATTCAGCCAGCCCGCAATGCTAGCGGTGCTTTGCTCAATGGCCCCATCTAACATGGCAAACACATACGTGTTTGTGGTTTTCTGAATCTGACGATCAGAAGTAAAGGTAAATACAGCCATGATGACGGCGATCAGAACGCCGACAGCAACCAGTAACTTCTGGCCGAATGAAAGTTGCACGATGAAAGCTCCTTCAGGGAATAAGCGGTGCGCGAGTTTAATCCAGTTGTCTGCAAGCCACAGTTACCAAGTGTATCGGCGGCCACCTGCGGTTCTTTAGGTGAACGTGTAGGTGCCTGCATACTCTGCTAATATTCGACGCACCACCGTCTTTAGCCGATGCGTACACCCAACGGAGAGAGCTTGCATGGCCCACGAAGATTTACACCTGAATCTGCGAAACCTCACCCTCGATGATTACAGCGAATTACAGGCATTGATGGACGATGTTTATGACGACATCGGCGGGGCATGGCCGAAAGACACCATCAAAACCTTGGTTGAGCAATTTCCGGACGGTCAGGTTTGTATTGAGGAAAGCGGGAAACTGGTGGCCGTTGCGCTTACCGTATGCGTAAAGTATGAACGATTCAGCAACCCTCACGCCTACGACGACCTGATTCTTCGTAATGAAAAAATCTGGCACAACCCCAACGGGGATTCGTTATACGGGCTGGACGTTTTTATTCATCCGGAATACCGCGGTTACCGTCTGGGGCGTCGCCTGTATGAGGCACGCAAAGAACTCTGCCGTTCTATGAATCTTCGGGCCATTCTTGCGGGTGGTCGCATCCCGAACTATTTCAAGTATGCCGATCAATACACACCGGAAGAGTACATTCAGCGGGTAGACCGAAAGGAAATTTACGATCCGATTCTGAGCTTCCAGCTTTCCAACGATTTCCAGGTTACCCGGTTAATGCACAAGTACCTGCCGGAGGATGAAAAATCGCTGGGCTATGCCACGCTGCTTGAGTGGCGAAACATTCTCTATCTACCCCCCACTTCGGTTCTGGACGTAAAGAAAACGCAGGTTCGTATGGGGGCGGTTCAGTGGCAAATGCGGGAATTTACGTCGGTTGATGAAGTACTCAAACAGGTGGAGTACTTTGTTGATGCACTGTCCGATTACAAAAGTGACTTCGCATTGTTCCCGGAATTTTTCAATGCGCCCTTGATGGGACTGACCGACCAGCTGGATCAAACTAGGGCCATCCGTTTTCTGGCGGGCTTTACCGAGCAGTTCCGAAATGAAATGTCGGATATGGCGGTCAGCTACAACATCAATATCATCACCGGTTCTATGCCCCTGATTGAGGATGACCGGGTGTACAACGTTTCTTACTTGTGCCACCGGGATGGCCGTGTTGATGAACAGCGTAAAATCCATATCACCCCGCATGAGCGCCGCGATTGGGTGATCGAGGGCGGTCACGAGTTTGAAGTATTTGAGACCGATGCTGGCAGAGTTGCCATCCTCATCTGTTACGACATTGAGTTCCCGGAGCTCGGCCGGATTGCCGCCGAAAAGGAAGTGGATATTATCTGTGTGCCCTTCTGGACCGATACCAAAAACGGCTACCTAAGAGTGCGGCATTGCGCGCAGGCTCGTGCGATTGAAAACGAATGCTATGTGGTTATCACCGGCAGCGTTGGTAACTTGCCGAAGGTGGAGAATCTGGACGTTCAATATGCCCAGTCATCCGTGTTTTCGCCGTCAGATTTTGCCTTCCCGCACGACGCAGTAATGGCAGAGACAACGCCCAACACAGAAATGATCATGTTTTCCGACATGGATCTCGACAAACTCAAGTTGGTCCGTAACGAGGGTTCGGTGACCAATCTATTGGATCGTCGCGTAGATCTGTATCAAATCAAAACACGAAAACCAGCGTTAGAATCTTAAACAGGGAGAAATGGGTGTCATTGCCAAACGGACCCAGTCCGTCTATTGTTCAAAATACACCCATTTCAAGTGATCGCAATTAAGAACAGAGAACAGGTTTCATGAAGAGCGCATTACCCGATCTTGTCGCCCACTTCCGTTATCGGCATGGTTTCTTCCGTCGAGAAGAGGTGCATGCGCGGTTGTACGAGCTGGACAGCTTTGGATGCGTGATGAAAACCGATAAACCGTTCGAACCTGGCGATACGGTCACGCTTGACCTTGTGATGAAAATGCCCCTCGATGACATTTGTGCCAAGGGCATATCCGGCCTGGTTACCGAGAAGAGAAAACACTGTAGCAACTTCTTCTACTCGATTGATTTCATTCAACCTGATGCGAATGAAAACTCTCAGTTAAGCGAAAAACTACGGCGCATCCGGGAGGTGCTTTATAAAAAGCAAACCCTGAGATCACGCAGAGCTGCTGGCCCATCTACCTGGTCACGGCAAACAGCCTGAATCGTTTTCTAACAAAGCCTATCCCGCAAGGAGACAGCCTGATGGCAAAGAAATCCAAGCCAAGCATCGAATCAATCGTTAAGTCAGTGAATAAAGAATTTGATAAAGCATCCACGCAGATTGAAGGCTTGATCAACGATGCCCTCAAACAGCTGGATCACCTGCAAAGCCAGGTTCAGGAACCGGTTCGCAAACTGCTGAAAGAAGTCGAAGAACTGCGAGAGCGTGAAATTGGACGCTTTAACGACGAGCTGGAACGTCGGATGAATGATTTCCACGAGCTGCAAACCAGCTTGCTGGAAAAACTCGGTATCGCTTCTAAAGAGGTGGAAACCGACGTTAAAAAGGCCGCAAAGACAACAGCCAAAAAAGCGAAGAGCGCAGCGAAAACAGCCAAACCTGCCGCTAAGAAGCCAGCGGCGAAACCCGCTGCGAAAAAGGCCCCTGCTAAGAAGCCGGCTGCCAAAAAACCTGCGGCCAAGAAAGCTGCCAAGCCAGCCGACAAATCCGACCTGACGCAGGTTAAAGGTATCGGCCCTGCAACCGCCAAAAAAATGAAAGATGCCGGCATCACATCGATTGAACAAATCGCCAACCCTAGCGATGCCGACAAGAAAAAGCTGGAAGCCTTCAAGAGTGTTAAGGGCTTCGATAATCTGTCAAATGAAGCGAAGAAAGTCCTTTAACTGTCTGCACTGACAACGAGCGCCAGAGCCTTTTCCAGACTCTGGCGTTCTTGTTCAGGCTGGAAGGTTTCGGCCAGCTCGACCACCCTCCTCTTCAACTCCGCCAAAAACTCTCTATCATTTTCAGCTCGAGCCATCAGATCGGCCAGGGTGTGATCATCTTTTGCGGGGAAATAGCCCGGATAGTCATCGCCCAGCAGCCCTCGATTGCCCGGAATATCCGACGCGAGTATTGGTAACTCGGCACGACAGGCTTCAGAAATTACATTCGCACCGCCTTCCATAACCGAGCTGATGACCATGACACTGCTAACCGCAATCAAGGTTTCCAGTTCGGGGCGATTCAGCTCCCCTAACCAATGGAAGCGAGGATTGCTTTGGCTTTCCTTCAACGCCAACTCCCGCCATTCGTCGTTGTGGGGCTTCCCGGCACAAGACACAATGATGTTTGAGTCTTCGGGCAGGTGGCGGCTGGCAATGGCTGCTCTCAAAGAATCCTTTTCATCACGAAGATGCCCCAGCACACAAATATGAAACTGCCCGGGTTCCATTCGGGATCCGCCGAATACATCCGGTTGGTCAGCCGACTGGCGCAACGTTAGTAACTTGTCTGCGTAGCGTTCCGGAATATCCTGTGCGACTAGATCGTGCAAGCCAATCAGTAGATCTGAAAGATCCATCGACTCGTAAGTGACTTCAGGGTATTCGTGCTGGTGGTAGTAGATGTCGGTGCCGGTAAGCACCACAATTAAAGGTGTTTCCGGCCAGTCGGCCTTGAACGCTTTTATAGGTTCCGAGCTGCGCCACGCATGAAGAGCGATGAACAGATCGCATGGCGCTCCCTGATACTCCGTTTCAACTTTAACCTGATGCCCGGATTGCTCAAGCAATCGCTGCCATCGCATTGCGGTTGCTCGGTTGCCAGCTTTGGAATCCGGCCCTGCCGGGGTAATAATGATGATATTCATAATCGCCACGTTCGGAGGTTTCAAAGATTCTGCATGGCGAGATGCGTTAGGTAAAGTATTGACGTGGAAAGCGGTTCATCAAACGCATAATTCAAGGTATCCTGAAACGGATATTGGCACCCGCCTTTCCCTCGCTGATCTGAAATAACAAAGGAATGAATTCCATGGCGATGAAACAATTGCGCAAGTGGTTAGCCACTGGCCTTATCTCAATGTTTGTGTTTTCAGCAGCTCAAGCAGAAACCTTCATTTTTACCGCAATCCCCGACGAAGACGAAACCAAGTTGGTTGAGCGCTTTCAGGGCGTAGCCGATTACCTTGAAGAAAAGCTGGACGTAGAAGTTCGCTACATCCCGGTGAAGTCCTATGCCGCAGCGGTATCGGCGTTCCGCAACAATCAAGTGCAGCTGGCGTGGTTTGGCGGCCTTTCCGGTGTTCAGGCACGCCGACTGGTTGATGGCTCCGAAGCGATTGCGCAAGGTGTAGAAGACGAAGCCTTCGAGACGTATTTCATCGCCAATACCGAAACCGGTATCGAGCCTTCCGATTCACTGGAAAGTCTTGAGGAACAGCTTCGTGGAAAAACCTTCACCTTTGGTTCCAAAGGTTCCACGTCCGGGCGCTTGATGCCGGAATTCTACATTCGCGATACCTTCGACGAAGCCCCCGACTCGGTATTTTCTCGCGTTGGTTTCAGCGGCAACCACACCCGTACGCTGCGTCTGGTTGAAGCTGGCACCTATCAAGTTGGTGCGCTGAACTTTCAGGTTTGGGAGAAAGAACTGGCCAACGGCAACATCGATACCGATGCCGTTCAGGTGATTTGGAAAACACCGGCCTACCCTGACTACCAGTGGACCATTCGTGGCGACGTTAACGAAACCTTCGGAGAAGGCTTCAAAGACCGTGTAACCAATGCGCTCCTGGAACTGGACGATCCTGCTCTGCTTGAAAGCTTTCCCCGGTCCGGATTCATTCCAGCGTCCAACGACGATTACGAACCAATCCGTAAGACGGCCGTTAACATTGGAATCCTGGATTAATGTCAGAGGTTGATTTTCATGGCCTGACAGCCAGTTTTGAAGGACAGCGGGTGATAGGCCCGTTGTCTCTTCACATCAACGAAGGTGAACACATTGCCTTGGTCGGCAAAAGTGGCGCGGGTAAATCAACACTGATTAACGTGTTATACGAACGGCTGCAACAGAAAGCGTCGCTCATACCGCAAGGCCTGGGGCTGGTAAACGCACTGCCGGTGTTCCACAACGTGTTTATCGGCCAGCTCGACCAACATCCAACCTGGTACAACACCCTGACGTTGATGCGCCCCTTCTCGAAGGACAAAAATGCGGTCAAAACCCTGCTGGACGAACTTTCGATTTCCGAGAAGCTTTGGATACCGGCGGCCGCTTTGTCGGGTGGTCAACGCCAACGGGTAGCCATTGCCCGCTCACTTTATCGCCAAGCGCCTATACTGTTAGCCGACGAACCTATTTCGGCCCTGGATGGTCCTATGGCCCATGCCGCTATGAAGTTACTGACCGGCCGCTTTGCGACCAGTATTGTTGCACTGCACGATGTGGAGATGGCACTTGCTTACTGCGACCGGATTATTGGCATTCAAGACGGCCAGATAGCGCTGGATGAACCCGCTGCCAATTTGGTAGCGTCAGACATCGCTTCGATTTACTGACTGGCCCATCACTATTCATGTTCGCCTACCCGACCGTCCGCACTAGCTTCATCTTTCTGGCAATCGCCATAGCCGGTTTGTTGGTGGCTGACATTGCCATTACCACGGCAAACCCCTGGCAGGATTTAGGCCGGCTGTTCTGGGGCATCGTAACGCCTAATTTCTTCAGCACCGAAGGGTTACTGACAGCACTGCTTCGCACGGTCGCGTTTGCCTTTGTCGGCGTGGCCCTGGGCAGCGTATGCGGATTCGCGCTCTCGCTGGTATACCGGTTCTTACCCGTGCGCATGTTCTGCGCGTTCATACGCTCTATCCATGAACTGTTCTGGGCGCTGATCTTTCTTCAGTTTTTCGGTTTTCACCCGCTTACCGGTGTGCTGGCCATCGCCATTCCTTATGCCGGCATTTTTGCCAAAGTGTATTCGGAGATCTTCGAAGAATCAGACCCGGAGCCGGGTCGACTGCTGCCGCCCGGCACAACGGCGATCTCCGCGTTTCTCTACACCAAAATTCCCGACTGCTGGGTACAGCTGCGTACCTACACCGCCTATCGCCTTGAATGCGGCATGCGCTCTTCGGCCATTCTCGGGTTTGTTGGCCTGCCCACGCTCGGCTTTTATCTGGAGTCATCCTTTTCCCAAGGCCTGTATTCCGATGCCGGCGCCATGCTTGTGCTGTTTTACGTTCTGATTGCCACTATGCCTCTTTGGGTTCGCCCCAAGCTTCTTCCGGCTTATGTACTGGCAGCACCGTTTTTCCTGGGTGATGGCATGCCCATCATTTGGGGCAACGTAAAAAGGTTCTTCACTGAAGACATTGTTCCGGCACCCATCCGCAACGGTGAGGGATTCATCGGGCTATCCGAATGGATGGCCGATGTCTGGGTCAGCGAGGCGTTGCCCGGCATATGGAATACAGTCGTTCTCACCCAGATTGCTCTGGTCGCCACCGGCATCCTGTCGCTGCTGGCTTTCCCACTTATTTCCAGGCACTTTGGCGGGCCGGTCCGGCGTACATCGGGTCATATTTTTCTGGTTATCGCCCGCTCCACGCCGGAATACATCCTCGCGTATATTCTGCTGCAGCTTTGGGGGCCTTCCATGCTCCCGGCGGTAGTCGCGCTGGCGCTGCATAATGGCGGTATTATTGGCCACCTGATTGGCCGGCAAACCAATACCATTGAGCTGCGTCCGGATGCGCCTACCGGCCTGTCACGTTACAGCTGGGAACTGCTTCCCCGTGTATACCGCTCTTTTCTGGCGTTTCTGTTTTACCGGTGGGAAATCATCATGCGGGAGACCGCCATTCTGGGTATCCTGGGCATCTACACACTGGGCTTCTATGTAGACAGTGCTATCCAGAACATTCGCTTTGACCGGGCAATGGTCCTGATATTGATCACCGCGCTACTCAACATTGGCGTGGACGCACTCGGCCGTTACATTCGACGAAAGCTCGCCCTCAAAACCATGCCTACCTGCTGAAATTCCCAAACCCGTTGGGACAAGCGTCACAGATCAACAAGTCCGAGCGCAATCCGCCGCGAACTGTGGAACGGGTTGCACCGGGCATCCGTTACTCAATGTTACACTCGCCGCCATCAAGCAACGCATCAACAATGCTTTCAGGAACTTAGCGCAATGGCTTACGGAGTGGTGGCAATAACTCAAATCGGACTTCTGTTATTGCTCGGCTTGTTAGTGGTGCGGATGTACCGTTTAAGTCGTCACGAGTTTGCTGAGCCTCAGGGCCTTACTTCATTCACTAACCGTGATTGCCTGCCGCCATCAGGCAAACGCCCCCGCTCCCCGGCGAAACCACCTGCTACTATCGCTCTGGACCGTGCTGATTTGTGCTCAAAGCTGCATATACTGGCGGGTTTGCAGGAGCGGGATTGCCAATTGAAGGGGTTGGCGTTAGCGGAAGCGCCGCCGGCTGTGCGGGCATACGCCACCGCCTGGCTCTATGGCGCCAGCTGTTCCTTATGCCCCAAGCCCGCGCGCCACACCGACGGATTAATCGCTATTGTTGCGGGAATTGCCAGCCGAAAAACCGGCATGCGCCAATCGGAAGCGATGCAAACCATTGCCACGCTAACATCCAGCAACATCTTGCTGGCCTGTTATCGGGCTGGACTTGACGGTGCAAAATTCTGGGAAGACCACCACCACGTAACCGCCTCCTCCAGCTTGTATGAAGCCGTTACCAGCAATGCCTTTATCTGAACCGGTTTGACTCCCCGGCAATACCGCGCCAGCCAAGTATCACAATATGAGTTACATCTTCGCCTGAAAGTACAAGACCGGGGACTCAGTTCCCAATGGTTGCTGCCCGCTTTGCAGATCAACCTGCCATACCATCTCCGACCCGGTTGCACATAAAGGCGCATCGAACTCTGCGCGAAACTGGGTGGAAGACTGCCGCTGCAACGGCACAGGATACTCGCCCATGTACATCGAACGCCCACGCAACACGGCGAGAAAGCGATCAGGGGCACTTGGGGTTTCGACAACCAGCTCGTAGCGGTGCGCTCCCATACTGACGAGCTGCGGCTTCAGACTAACCTGCCACTGGCCTTCCGGTGTGGTCCAGCTGCATGGGCCAGCCAAAAGATCACATTCCGGGCGTGCCACATCCTCGCCGGTATCATCGGCATGTTGCAGTGCCCAGAACGCTATTCCAATAACCGCGATCAGAAAACCGGACACACCTAAAACACGTAACATCTTCAGCCTCAGTTTGTATGCAAGCCCACATTATGGGGATATGTGCGCACAAGGCAAAGGTTTCTAAACTGCCGCCACCATGAGAAAATGTGCGGCTTTCTGGTTTGAGTCACCCACATAAACAGGACACATCGCCGTGCAGCCGGATATCTCCATAAAGAACCTGAACAAGATTTATGAAGGTGGTTTTCAGGCGCTCAATGATATCAATCTGGACATCTACCCGGGTGAAATTTTTGCCCTGCTCGGCCCGAACGGTGCCGGCAAAACAACGCTGATCTCTATTATCTGTGGCATCGTGAACAAATCCAGCGGGCACGCGACCGCTGCCGGCTACGACATCGTTAAAGAATATCGCAAAGCCCGAGAAGCCATCGGCCTGGTCCCACAGGAGTTGAATACCGACTCGTTCGAAACGGTATGGCATGCGGTTTCTTTCAGCCGCGGGCTATTTGGCAAGGCCCCGAAACCCAGCCACATCGAGAAAGTACTGAAAGATCTGTCGTTGTGGGATAAACGGGATAACCGAATTATGTCCCTCTCCGGCGGTATGAAGCGCCGTGTGATGATTGCCAAGGCCTTGTCCCACGAACCCCGCATTCTGTTTCTGGACGAGCCCACCGCAGGGGTGGATGTGGAACTGCGCCGCGACATGTGGGAGATGGTACGAAAACTCCGCGAGAACGGCACCACCGTGATTCTGACCACCCATTACATCGAAGAAGCCGAAGAAATGGCCGACCGCATCGGCGTAATTCGCCAGGGTCAGATCATTCTGGTGGAGGAAAAAGACCGCCTGATGTCCAAGCTGGGCAAGAAAGAACTGCGCCTTCATCTGCAAAACAAACTTGAAGCCGTACCCGGAGAACTGACGCTCGAACCTGTAGAACTGTCGGAAGACGGCTACCAACTGATTTATACCTTCGACTCCCAGCAGCAACAGGCAGGCGTTGCCCGGCTACTGCGCACCCTGGGTGATTTGGGCATCGAGTACCGTGATCTTCAAACACGAGAAAGCTCGCTGGAAGAGATTTTTGTTGGCCTAGTTAACGAGTAAAACCGCGCCCGCACGGAGATAGAAATGAATTTGTACGGTGTTAAAGCAATTTATAAGTTTGAAATGGCGCGTATGCGGCGCACGCTGATGCAAAGCGTGCTGTCGCCAGTGATCTCCACTTGCCTGTATTTCGTGGTGTTCGGTTCGGCCATCGGTTCCCGCATGGGTGATATCGACAGCATCAGCTACGGAGCTTACATCATCCCCGGCCTTGTCATGCTTTCGCTGCTGATGCAGAGCATTTCCAACGCCTCTTTCGGGATTTACATGCCGAAATTTTCCGGCACCATTTACGAAGTTCTGTCTGCACCGGTGTCCTATTTTGAAATCGTATTGGGCTATGTCGGCGCAGCGGCTACCAAATCAGTTTTGCTTGGTTTGATCATCCTGGCTACCGCCCGGTTGTTCGTTGACTACTCGGTTCTGCACCCGTTCTGGATGGTAGCCTTTCTCTCGCTGACCGCCGTTACGTTCAGTTTGTTCGGGTTCATCATTGGTATCTGGGCGGATGGATTCGAGAAGCTGCAGATTGTACCCATGATGATCGTAACCCCACTCGTTTTTCTGGGCGGCACCTTTTACTCCATCGATATGCTGCCTGAAATCTGGCAAACCATTAGCCTCTTCAACCCGGTTGTGTATCTTATCAGCGGCTTCCGCTGGGCGTTTTACGGCGTTTCAGACGTTCACATTGGCGTGAGTGTGGGCATGACTCTGATGTTCCTTGCCATGTGTCTGACGACCATTTGGTGGATCTTCAAAACCGGTTATCGCTTGCGTTCATGAAGATCTTTACCGCTTTAATTCCCGTCTGCGCAATGGCTTTGGCGGGCTGTGGCGCTGCTGAAGCCGGTAAAACCACCGCACCGCTTGAACTACCACAGGCTCAAGCCTGTTTTTTGAGTGGTGGTTCGCAGTACCCGATCACCGTTGAAATCGCCAGCACCTCCGAAGAACGCCAGAAAGGCCTGATGGGCCGGCGCAATCTTGGTGATAACGCCGGGATGGTGTTCGAATACCCCGAAGACCGCCCTGCCCGCTATGGCTTCTGGATGTACAAAACCCTGATACCGCTCGACATCGCCTTTCTGGATGAACACGGCGTGATCGTCAGCATCCGTCATATGCTGCCTTGCACTTCCTCGCGCAGCTCAGACTGCCCGATTTATCCGGCCGGCAAACCGTTCAGGAATGCCGTGGAAGTGAATGCCGGTTACTTCGAAACACACGGCATTGACGAAGGCGACAGGCTCGTTTGGCCCTCTGAGGGCGTCTGTCCATCCTGATCATTCGTGGCGCCATTCTGGCTGGCGCTTATCCAAAAAGGCAGAGATGCCTTCTTTGGCATCGTTCGAAACCACGTTGCTGGCCATTACCTCTGCGGTGTATTCGTAGGCTTCATTAAGTGGCATTTCCAATTGGCGATAGAAGGCCGTTTTGCCCACGTTCAGGGTGTGGGCGGATTTTCCGGCAATGGTTGCCGCCATGGCGTAAACCGTTTCATCCAGCAATGCGGGCTCCACCACCCGGTTAACCAACCCGATGCGCTCTGCCCGATCGGCATCGATCATGTCACCGGTTAGCAGCATCTCCATGGCATGTTTGCGAGACACATTACGGGACAGCGCTACCATCGGTGTGGAACAGAACAAACCAATGTTCACGCCCGGTGTCGCGAAGCGCGCTCCGGCTTCCGCAACCGCCAGATCACAGCTGGCCACCAGCTGACAGCCAGCCGCCGTGGCCACGCCTGCCACCCGGGCGATCACTGGTTGTGGCAGGTTAACGATTTGCTGCATCACTTCACTGCATTTCTCGAACAGCTTTTTTTGAAACGCGTAGCTGTCAAACTGACTACGAATCTCTTTAAGATCGTGGCCAGCACAAAAAACATGGCCCGCTGCCGACAGCACAACCACTCGGGACGATGCATTCCTCGCAATATCCGAAAGCGCATCACCCAATACGGTGAGCATGTCCAGCGAGAGACTGTTGCGCCGCTCCGGCTGATTTAGTGTCAACGTTGTGATGCCTTGTTCATCGGTGTTGATTGTCAGCAACTCTGCCATATCGAGATCTCCGAACCGCTTAATTATTAGGATGCGCCCAGTATCAGACAACTTGCTACGACTGTCGAATACTAGCGGCAACACGAGGTTTTCCTATACTCTAAGACGTAGCTATATCTTTGAAAAATCGCCGGATTCACCAAGTTATATCCAAAAGCGTGCCTTGGTTGTTGGGAGAGCAATGTGTTTTTGATGAAACGCAAAGGGAATCATCGCCTGCAGCTGACTCGCACTGTGTCAGAACCGGGGCGCTATCAGGTAGACCTGTATCTGTTCACCCCCCATGAAGACAGCCTGACGTCCTGGACGCTCTCAGAACAGCAGTTTCTGTTTACCTCCATCGAGCATCGGTTCAGTTTGCTCGGCCTGCCAGAGCAGGACCGCATCGGCAAATCCAACCATGCATTCGCCCTGCTCTCTCCCCACTACGAAATCACCTTCGGCTCCTGGCTGTTTCAGTATCGCGCCTCCATGGAGCGGCTGCGCCAGCAAATTGAAAGTAGTGGCCTGAGTGTGGATCTGATCAAACGCGCCCTGCGCCTAAGCCGTAACTTCGCCCAACGTTTACGCAACTCTTCCCCAGCCAAAAGCAGCCAGCAGCGCTATTACCGCCTGGCAGACATTTATTACTCCTGGCATACCGAACAGTTTTTTCTGGAATGCCTGGCAATGGAAGATTTTGACGAGCTGGGTGAAGAGATTCGGGCGTCTGTCATCGAGTTTCTCGAACGAGAATACCAACACCGCAAGGAACACGAATACAAAAGCAGTTTCAAAGGCGATGCCACGCGGGTATGGAACCGAATGGGTCTTTACCACCGCCTGCTTGAGTACCCGGTACTACTCCGGCCAAAAGTCATCGAGCTGGGCGAAGGCACCCGCAAAATGGTAAAGGCCGTTTCAACCACACTCATTATGGCGCTGTTTACCTACATCTTGTTCAACACCCGCACCATCAGCGAGCAGCTTTCGCTCAGCCTGTTGTTCGGCATTGCGCTCATTTACGCTGTTCGGGATCTGCTGCGCGACGACATGATAACGGCCATCACCCGCTGGCTCCGTAAAGGCAAACCCCGTTGGAAGATTCGGCTGTTAACGCCATACACCAACAAACCGTTCGCCGGCAAACGCGTGTGGCTGGATTATCGAAAACGTGCAGATTTGCCCAAGCAAGTAAAAGAAAGCTCCGGCAAATGGGTAACGAACGAAGCGCAACAAATCGTGTGCTACCGCTCGGTTACCTACTTTGATCACTCGGCGCTGGAAAAGAGCCACCTGCAGGAACGCCTGAGCCTGGATTGCGATGCCCTGTGTGAAATGATTCAGCCCACAACCAACAAGCTGTACGCCTGGAGCGAAAAAGACGATCTCACCTCCAAGATCAAAGCGCATCCCATTGAAAAACAGCACGACTACGACCTGCTTCTGGTGTATTCCCAGCCCGGCCAACAACACCTGTCTGCACAACGCTGGAGCTTGCGATTAAGCAGCAGTGGCATCGTGGAATGCGAGAAGAAAAAGGCGAACTGGCCTAAGCCGGAAGATGAGCAAAAAGCGGATAACAAGAAAAACACAAGCAGGAGTAAAGATGAAAATTGACGCGAAGGTAATTAGCAGCTGCGAAACGTGTAGCGAAAGCATACAATAAAGCGGTAGGGCGCTGGGCGCTGCTGCCGCACCTTTACAGGAATCACCATGCCAATCCAGCTCGATTTTCGTACCCTTAGCCTAACCTTGATGCTTTTTAGCATCGTGTTTGGGCTTGGCATGTTTGCTTACGCCAAAGAAAATCCCAAATTTTCCGGAATCAAAACAATCGGAGCCGGCTATTTACTGATCGGCGGCGGCTGTGTGTTGCTCGGGCTTCGCCATTTGATTCATGACTTTGCCTCCGTCGTGATTTCCAACGTCGCGATCATAATGGGCGTGGTACTCACCTACCGAGGCCTGTTTCGTTTCCTTGATATCTCACTGCGTTTTGAGCGTTGGCTAAGCCCCACACTTTTGGTGCTGCTTGCATCGGTATTGTACTTTTATACCTTCTATTCCCCGGATCTAATCCCGCGTATTCAGGCGTTCTCAACCACCTTTGCAGCCGCCTGCTTTATCGGTGCCTACGGGTTGTCACAACACCCTGACTACCGTAGCCGTCTGGTCATCAAAATGCTGATTGGCATGTTTTTGTTGATAGGTGCCTTCTTTGTGTTCCGTTTGATATGGACGCTTCATCAGGTGGTGCCGGATGATTTCATGAACGCAGGATTGCTCAGTTCTCTGGCTGTCATTGCCGGGGAATTTTTAGTTATCTTGTCTTCGTTTGCCACTATCTGGATGGCTTCCGATGAGCTACAAGTTGAACTCTCGGAAATCGCTCGGGTTGACCCATTAACGGGGGTCTACAATCGGCGGGCGTTCGACGAATTTTGTGAATCCGAATTCAGCCGTGCACTGCGCTCGGGCAGCTCGTTCACCATCATAATGTGCGATTTAGATCACTTTAAAAAAGTAAACGATCAGCACGGTCATCATATAGGCGACGAGGTGTTGAGACGCTTCGCCGGCATCCTAAAAAACAGAGTGCGGCAGCATGATGTGGTTGCGCGCTTTGGCGGTGAAGAGTTTGTATTGCTTTTACCCAGCAATAACGCTGACCAAGGCGCGCAGGTAGCGGAAGATCTCAGAGCTAAAACCGCCGAAACGCAGATAGCAATCCCCCCTAAAACCGACCTGGCCGTTTCTGCAAGTTTCGGCGTGGCCCAGTATTGCGTTGGCGACCGCGATTGGAGCGCGGCACTGCATCGTGCGGACAATGCCCTTTACGCCGCCAAAAAACAGGGGCGTGACCGAGTTGTTGTGGTGGCTTCTGCTTGAATGAGTGTACGGGTCATGTGGTGCGTCGCTCAAACATGATAGCTGTAATATCTTCCAATGTTAGCCAGGCACCCAAACGTCTTTGGATAGCTAAAGGAGAGTTGAATGAGCGACGGTAAAACTAACCGGGACACCACCTCCAAAAAGAACACGAGGGAGGACGCACACGCGCAAGATTCGAGCGCCAAAGCCGGGGATCGCGAAGCTCGCGAGCAGACCCCAACGCCGACCGAAAAATCACTGACATCGAAAGAGCGTGATACCGTCTCCCAAAATCGCAGCTTGTCGTCGCTAGCTGTCTATTCCGTCATCCTTCGAGAAGGCAAAGAAGAACTGGAGCGCCCGAAAATCTCGCTCTGGTGGTCCGGCGTGGCAGCGGGGCTTGGGATTTCCACCTCAGTGCTCGCCGAAGGCCTTATCCATGCCAACCTAGGCCCTGACCACCCCTACCTAACGTTGATTGCAAGCCTGGGCTATTCGTTCGGGTTTGTCTTGGTGATTCTGTCTCGCCTGCAACTGTTCACCGAGAACACAATCACCGTTGTGCTACCGATTCTGGCTCAGCCGACGCGCAACGGGTTCTACTGCAGCGCCCGTCTCTGGGGAATAGTGCTCACAGCCAATCTATGTGGCACATTTGTTACCGCTGCCATCTTCGTCCATGGGGGCATCCTTACCGCCGATACCCTAACAGCAATCCTTGAGATTTCGCGCCACCTGGCAACACTAACTCCGGCCGAAACTCTTTTACGCGGTATACCATCGGGCTTTTTCATAGCGGCCATTGTTTGGATGCTGCCGTCGGCGAAGAGATCTGAAGTTCTGGTTATCGTGATGTTTACCTGGCTGATAGCAGCGGGCGATTTTACCCACGTAATCGCAGGGGCCAACGAAATTTTTGCTCTGGTGGTGAATGGAGAAATGATCATCTCTACCGCCCTGCTCTACCATATCGCCCCAGTGCTGATTGGAAACATTCTCGGCGGTACAGGTTTATTCGCGATGCTTGCCTACGGACAGGTTCAGGAAGAAATGTGAGGCGCCGGCTAGGGCGAGGCTCCTCTTGGCCGGAACGACTTCAATGCACTGGTTATGTGGTGCGAGGCGCAAACATGATGATTGCCATTCCTGCCAAAGCAACGCTCGAGCCTACCAAATCCCAAGCTGTTGGGCGGATACCATCCACGGCCCAGAGCCACAGTATGGCCATGAAAATATAAACACCGCCATAGGCAGCATACACTCTGCCCGCTGCAGTTGGGTGCAATGACAACAACCATGCAAATGCGGCCAGGCTCAGGGCACCCGGCACCAATAGCCAGATGGATTTGCCCTCGCGAAGCCAGAGGTAAGGCAAATAACAGCCGACAATTTCTGCCAATGCCGTAACGAGGAAAAGGCCAACGGTTTTTAACTCAGGCAAAACAGCTTGCTCCTTGGTAGTAACACATAACGCCAAAGCTCAGCCGCCGCTTTAGCGGTCGGCTGAAGCGCCTGGTTATGCCTTCTTCTGAAGTCTAAAACCGTTTCCCCACCGGCAATTGCCAACATGGAATTCTCTCGTCTCATCAGGGAAAAAGAAAAACATGGCATTATCTCTGATGCTGCCAACAACCGATTCAATTTCTTGAGGGTCAGAGGCCACAGGAATAAGAAAAATTTCTATCGAAGCCCCTCTCAGCGATTCATACTCACGTCTCAGTCTCAGGTACGGTGTGCCCGCTAGAGACCGAACCAGAGACTCGTGGTCTCCCGCCAGCGAATCACTAAGATGAGATGGCTGCACCTCTAAAGAAAAAGCGGCAAAAAAGTTTGATTTGCTGATCGCCTCGTCTACTTGATCTTTAGGCCCGTGATGCTCCAAAAAGTACCTGCCGGAAAAATTAGCATCTGCCTCCAAAAACGAGGTCTGACGAAACGGTTCGAAAATTTCCCCGTTGAAGTGCTCAAAGCTTTCCAAAGCACTACCAGCTGCGGCGCTTAAGAACGCAGCCGCAAAACCAGCACTTCGAAGCTTTTGACAGAATTTTTCTCGGCTTATTTCCTGCACTCAATGAACCTCTTTTTTTGGGCATAACAGCAATTAGACAGCACTCCACGATATTGCATACAAGTGCGCTCTACATAACTCCGCACTCGCCATTCCCTTTGTGCAGCCAAATTATCAAACTAAACAGTAGCTTAGTTTATTGCGGTTTTAGCAACAAGTAATCGCGCGACATCTCATTGTTTATCAACCAATCATGACAGGGCTTTATTTCGGTCGATTTAGTCAACGAGAGTAGAACTCGCAGATGCGACCTACAGGTGATGCACTGAGGGAATGACCAGCAGGTAAAGCCGAGGGGAGAACTTGCTAACGTATTGATTTAAATGGTGCCCGGAGCCGGAATCGAACCGGCACGGCCTTGCGGCCGAGAGATTTTAAGTCTCTTGTGTCTACCAATTTCACCATCCGGGCATAGGAGGGAAAAATCTGAAGGCCGAGATTGTATAAGGCTCCGTAGCCTAACGCAATTCCGATCTTTAACTTCCTGGCCAACCTGTTCATTTCGCGCACAATTTGGCTAACTTTTTGGATTTGTAGCGATGCCTTTATAGATGTAACCTGCGATTTTCGGCGCTCTGGGAATATACAGATTCTCGAGTGCCTGAATCTCAAAGCCGCCCTGCCTGAGTAATTCGGCGATGTTGCGGTTCAGATGACAGCCCCCGGCCAGTTTTTTCCAACCCGGGGTGATCCGGTGCTGCCATCTGCAGGTAACTCTATCAGGTGATTCACCGTGCTCGAGGAACAGCAACTCCCCATTCGGTTTGAGCACGCGCTTCATTTGTTCAAGCGCAGCTTGCCAGTCCGGGATGGTGCACAGCGTAAATGTCAGCAGAATGGTGTCTATGGAATTATCTTTCAGTGGTATTTTCTCGCCAGGAAGGTCTAACCATTCTACTTTGATAGACGAGCGGTTGAGGTTTGCCTGGGCTTTTTGGCGCATTCCTTCAGATGGTTCCAGCCCGTACACCATTTCAACCCGGTCGGGATCGTAAAATTCAAGATTGATGCCAGAGCCCATGCCAACTTCCAAAACGCGGCCTTTGGCACGGGGAACCACTTGGTTACGAAGCTTCATCACCTGCCCCATGGAACAGGCTTTATCGATCATGTGAGGCAGAATTCGGTTTTCGTAAAAACTCATGAATACACCGTGCTTGGCTCGTTTTGTTCTTGTGATACGTCAAGAGTGCGACAAAATGTCTCGCGTTTCTCTGGTATGATCACGTTAGCATTGTCGTAACCGCTGGTAATAACAATATTACAAAATGCACCACGCTGTTGCTGTGCGGGCGATGCCCTTTTGTAAGCATGTCATTGCTGGAGGTTCCTATGGAGCTAGATCCCCTCATCCTATCGCGAATCCAGTTCGCGTTTGTCGTGTCATTTCACGCCATTTTCCCAGTGTTCTCTATCGGGCTTGCATCCTTTATCGCCCTGCTTGAAGGCCTTGGCTATAAAACCAAAAACCCGGTCTGGATCACCCTGTCCGCGTTCTGGACCAAGGTGTTTGCGGTGGTGTTCGGTATGGGAGTGGTGTCGGGCATTGTTATGTCGTTCCAATTTGGCACCAACTGGAGTAATTTCGCGCAGGCATCAGCCAACTTCCTGGGTCCTATCCTCAGCTATGAAGTGCTAACGGCGTTTTTCCTGGAAGCCGCTTTCCTCGGGGTTCTGCTGTTTGGCCGCGACAGAGTCCCGCCTGGGGCGCATCTGTTTTCCGCCATTATGGTGGCCATCGGTACGCTTATATCAACATTCTGGATTCTCTCTGCGAACAGCTGGATGCAAACGCCCGCCGGCACGGAATTCAGAGACGGTGCGTTTCACATTTTGTCGTGGGGAGATGCCATTTTTAACCCTTCCTTCAAGTTCCGCCTGATGCACATGGTGCTGGCGTCTTTCCTGACGGGTAGTTTCGTCGTTGCCGGTGTAAGCGCTTGGTACCTGCTCAAAGGGCGCGAAGTGGAAGCGAACAAGAAAGCGCTGTCCATGTGTTTGTGGCTGCTGCTATTCATCGCACCGGCGCAAGCGGTTGTGGGTGATTTTCACGGCCTGAACACGCTGGAACATCAGCCAATGAAGGTGGCAGCAATGGAAGGCCATTGGGAAACCTCCACCAATGTGCCCCTTTTGCTGTTTGCGATTCCGGATCAGGAAAACCAGACCAACCATTTCGAAATTGGCATTCCAAGCCTCGCCAGTTTGATTCTGACTCACGATATTGATGGTGAGATTCTTGGCCTGAAAGAGGTGCCGGTTGAAGAGCAACCGCCGGTCGCAATTGTGTTCTGGTCGTTCCGGATTATGGTCGGCCTTGGCATGCTGATGATTTTGTTTGCCATTACCGGTCTGATTCTGCGTAAAGGTGGCCGTTTGTATAAAGCCCGTTGGTATTTGCAGGGGCTTCGGGCCATGAGTATTGCGCCATTCATTGCAGTACTTACCGGCTGGTTTGTCACCGAAACAGGCCGTGCCCCTTGGTTGGTGTACGGCATGATGACGCAGGCTGAATCGGTGACTCCGTCTCTTACCGGTGGCATGGCTCTGTTTACATTGATTGGCTACATTCTGGTGTATGCCTCCATTTTCACTGCCGGCCTGTACTACCTGATGCGGGTTCTGTACGTGGGGCTGGAAGGCGATGGCGGTCATACCGAAGACGAGGCCGACCGCCCTGCCCGACCACTGTCTGCGGCGCACGTCCAGTTCGAATACGATTCGGAAGAGAACTCGGCAAACCCGGCGAAAACCGCCAATGAAGGAGGGCAGCAATAATGGAAGTGTTCGATTTGGCCCTCATTTGGGCGTTTATTATCGGTTTCGGAATCATCATGTACGTGCTGATGGATGGTTTCGATCTGGGCATTGGCATCCTGTTTCCCTTTGCCCCGTCGGAAGAAGACCGAGACACCATGATGAATTCAGTGGCCCCTGTCTGGGACGGTAACGAAACCTGGCTGGTGTTGGGCGGAGCCGGTTTGCTGGCTGCGTTTCCAATGGTGTACAGCATCATTCTGCCCGCCATGTACATTGGCGTGTTTTTGATGCTGGCCGGTTTGATTTTCCGGGGCGTTGCTTTTGAATTCCGGTTCAAAGCGCGTAGCTCGCGTTACCTATGGAACTGGTCATTCGCGGGTGGCTCTACTATCGCCACCTTCGCTCAGGGCGCCGTGGTTGGTGCTTACATTCAGGGCTTCAACACCGTAGACGGCGTGTACGTTGGCGGCGCACTGGATTGGTTAACGCCCTTTACCGTTTTGACGGGTTTGGGCACCCTCGCGGGCTACGCTCTGCTGGGCTCCACCTGGCTGATTCTAAAAACCGAAGGCCGTTTGCAAGACTGGGCTTATCGCATTACTACGCCGCTTTTGGTCACCGTTCTGGTGGTATTCGGCATTATCAGTGTGTGGACACCGTTCGTTGATAATATGGTTTGGGAACGCTGGTTCTCGAATCTGGGCATTATCTGGGTGCTGCCAGCCATCACGCTGCTGTGTGCGTTCCAGATCTGGCGGTCGGTGCGCAATCGGTTTGAAGGCATGCCGTTTGTGGCCACCATGGGGCTGTTTATCACCACATACCTCGGTTTGATCGTGAGCCGTTGGCCTTATGTAGTGCCACCCAACTATACCCTTTGGGATGCGGCCTCTGCCCCGGAAGCGCAGCTGTTCTTGCTGCTCGGCTTACTGTTCGTGATTCCCATCATTCTGGTTTACACCGCCTGGACCTATTGGGTATTCCGCGGCAAGGTGCGCGCCGGAGAGGGGTATCACTAAGTGGAATCGTCGGACCCGGCTCGTGTCCGGCGCTGGCTCTCGGAGTTAACCAAGAGCAGTCAGCGTTGGATACGAGCCACGGTTTTAGCCGGCGTTTGGGTTGGGCTGACAACCATTGCCCAGATGGTATTGTTGGCCTGGCTGGCCTACCAAGGGGTTATCGAGCAACAACCGGTAACCGGCCTGACTCCCGCCTATCTATTACTTATCGCAGTACTGCTGCTGCGCGCCATTGGCCAGGGCCTGCAAACCCGCTTTGCAGCGCGCTGTAGTGAAGAAGTACGCCGCGATGTGCGTCGGCAGCTTCATCGCAAGTGGCAATCCCTTGGTCCAGTAGTTTTGGCTGACGCCTCGGCAGCATCTCTTACCCGCGAATGGCTGGATCATGTAGAAGCCCTGCACGGCTACTTTGCCCGCTTCCTGCCCCAAATGATGTTGTCGGTGATTGTGCCGCTTTTGATTCTGGCGGTGGTGTTCTGGCTGGATTGGCTTGCGGGCATTTTCCTGGTGTTGTCTGCACCCCTGATTCCTTTATTTATGGCGCTGGTGGGGATGGGCGCTGAAAA
Source organism: Marinobacter litoralis (assembly GCF_016427555.1). Classification (GTDB taxonomy): domain Bacteria; phylum Pseudomonadota; class Gammaproteobacteria; order Pseudomonadales; family Oleiphilaceae; genus Marinobacter; species Marinobacter litoralis_A. The sequence continues at coordinate 515,078 of NZ_JAELVS010000002.1, read as the reverse complement.
GGTTAACCAGCAGCATTTCGAAACCGTCAGCCGGCTTTCAGGGCAGTTTCTCGATAAGGTACGAGGGCTGACCACCCTTCAGTTGTTCGGTCAAACGGCGCAAGCCAGCTCCACGCTTCACCATCGCTCAGATCAGTTTCGGCTGATTACGCTCAAAACCCTGAAAATTGCCTTCCTTTCGTCTGCGGTACTGGAGTTCTTTGCATCGGTTGCGATTGCCGTAATCGCCATCTACATCGGATTCGGGCTGCTAGGCTACATCTCGTTCGGGCCAAGCTCGGAGTTAACGCTGTTTTCGGGTTTGTTGATTCTGTTGCTGGCACCGGAGTTTTTCCAGCCGCTGCGTACACTGTCCCAACATTACCATGACCGGGCCGCAGCCCTTGGTGCCAGCGCCGAAATTATTGCCCGGCTTGACCAGCCCGTAACACCCACAAAAAAAACCACTTTGGCGACTGCCACCGATGCCTCGGTTATCGCGCTTCAGCACGTATCCCTCTGCTACGACGTCGGCCCTGAAGTCATCCGAAGTGTCACGCTTACGGTCAAGCAAGGTGAAACCATTGTACTGACCGGCCCCTCCGGTGGCGGAAAATCTTCGCTTTTACATATGCTGGCGGGGTTCCTTCAGCCGGACTCCGGTTCCATTTCGGTATTTGGCCAGCCTGCTGGTGAGCAGCCTTTTGGCTGGTTAGGCCAGAAAGGCTTCTGGATTCAAGGCACCTGGGCGGACAACCTACGGATGACTTGCCCGGACGCCTCAGACATTGCCATTGAAAAAGCCCTTCACCAAGTGGGCTTGGCCGATCTGGTGGAACACCGGGAACATGGTATCTACAGCGTCATTGGCGAGGATGGCCAAGGGTTATCGGGCGGTCAGGCCCGGCGTTTGAGTCTGGCGCGCATTTTTCTGGCTGACTACGATCTGGTACTTCTGGATGAACCCACCGCCGGGTTGGATGCCACCAGTGAAATTCATGTATTGGACGCGCTTCACAAACTGTCCGAAGCAGGCAAAACCCTGATTCTGTCCACTCACCATCAGGCCTTGTTCACGCTCGCCGACAGGCTACTGATCGTCAACGATGGCGAGGTAAGAGATGCGTGATCTTCGCCCCTGGTTCCATTTGATTCTACAGCGCCGTGGGCGTCTGTTTGTCGGCGCACTTTTGCTGTTAGCCACGCTGATTTCCGGCATTGCCCTGCTTGCGTTGTCCGGCTGGTTTTTGACCGAAACTGCTCTGGTGGGCTTGTTGTTTGCGGCGGGCATTCAGGCCTACATCAATTTATACGTGCCCGGTGGTGGCATTCGATTCTTCGCGGTGTCGCGCACGGTTGCCCGGTATCTGGAACGGCTTTATAACCACAATACGGTTCTGCGCTTGTTAACCGACATTCGGGTTGCGCTGTTCGATCGCATGGCCCAATCGGGGCACAGAGACAGAGGCCGCCACAAAGGCGCTCATTGGCTGTCCCGGCTCACCTCCGACGTGGATGCTCTCGATACTTTGTACCTTCGCCTTGTGGCGCCTGCGGCTTTGGCAGCGGTAGTAACATTGCTCGTGGTGGCGTTGGTTTGGCTGCTGTTCACGTGGCAAATTGCCTTAATCCTGCTGGCGATGCTGGCTACAGCTTTTTTGATTGCCAGCTGGGCTTTGTACTGCCGAACACAGACACTTGCCGGCAAATTGAATGAGCGCCAGGAACACCTGCGCAGCGAAGTCATCGAACATCTGGAAGGGTTTTCAGAGCTGACGGCTGCTGGCCGGATCGGTAAGCACGCAGCCCTCTTGAAGCGGCAATCACTAACGCTGGACAAAGACCAGGCGGTTATCGAGACCCGGACCGGCTGGCACTTAGCCTTCACTCAGTTACTGATCAATGTCAGCGCAGTGTTTGTGCTTTGGGCCGGATTTTCCTTGTTTCAAAACGGATCTGTCTCGGGCCCCGTGTTGGTCATGCTGCCCATCGTTTTGCTGGGGCTGAACGAAGTGTACGCCATGCTCCCGGATGCTTTTGGCAAACTCGGTGCAACAGTGGCCGCTGCCAGGCGGTTGAATGAGGAAATCACACCCTCGGGCGTGCAGCCGGCTAACACAGCGGCGGGCACCACACTGGCGGCATCTGATCTTTCCATCGGTCACCCCGGCAGCGCACCTGTCATGACGCACTTTTCGCTGTCGGTTCAGGCCGGCGATCGCCTCGGTATTGTTGGGGTATCTGGCAGCGGGAAATCCTCCTTGGCTGATACCTTTGCGGGCGTGATTCCAGCGCTGTCAGGCACCATAGAACGGCCCGATTGCGTCTATCTGACACAACGTACCGTGGTGTTTGAGGATACGGTGAAAGCCAATCTCCTGCTGGGTAACCCAAAGGCAACAGACGCAGATTTATGGCGAGTCTTGGAGCTGGTGGAACTGGCAGAGAGGTTTAAGCGGGAAGACGCAGCACTGGACACGTGGCTGGGCAGCGGTGGTAATCGATTATCAGGCGGAGAAGCCCGGCGTTTGGTTCTGGCCCGGGTGCTGCTATCAAGCGCTCCCTTGGTGATACTGGACGAGCCGTTTACCGGCGTAGATGCCGATACCCGGGCCCGCATCGCGCCACTGATTGACCGTTGGCTGGAAGGCCGCACGGTCATCAGTCTGGGCCATGGGCCGGAAGCACTGCTGCCTTCCGACCACATTCTGCACCTGAGTTAGGCGCTTACCGGGTTTCCAGTACTTCAAAGGTCAGGCCCGCATTGCTGGTCAGGCGCTCATGAAGTTTACCGTTCATCGCCGAAGACGGCGTCCAGAAACCGCCGGACAGTTCTTCACCGATATCCTGTGCCATACACACACCGGCTTCACCCAGCATTTTCGCGGTCGAACCGTAGCCCGGGTCGCGGTCGCCGGTCACTTTGGTGATCATGGTTTTGCCATCTTGAGTACGGCCAATAAAGCGAATGTCGTAAAAGCCGGCTTCCTGCGCTTCCGGTGTTGGGCCTTCACCAGGCTGAGGTACCAGCTTCTCGACCACCCAACGGGTTGGCTTTATCGCCGAAGCAGTCAGGAAAGCACCCAAAGCGGCTACCACACCGTAGGCCGTCAACCGGCCTTTAGTGCCCTTCCCTGTCATGATCGCTTCATCGTAGGTGAACTCTTTGCCGTAGCGAGTACCTTGTACCGCGTTCGAACGGTGAACCACTCGGGTGTTGATGGCTCCCATCACGAACGGTGCCAACCATGCGCCGAAGTCTTTGTCGTACTCAGCAGATTTCAAGTTCGGCTGCCTTACCTTTGAGCGATGCTCCGGCGGACAGATGGAGAACGGGTTGGCCAGCTCTTTACGCAATTTGGGATCGGCACCCACTTCTTTCGCGATATTGATCATGGACGCAACCGTGCCGCCCGATAGGCCACCCTTGGCCACCTTAACTCGCATACGAACGTCCTGGCACGGTTTGCCAAAGGTTTCCTCAGCATTCTTCTGAAGGAACCAAACGCCCATATCCGATGGAATCGAATCAAAACCGCAACAATGCACAATGCGCGCGCCGCTCAGTTTGGCTTGCTCTTCGTAACGTTTGATCATGCGGCTGATCCACTGGACTTCACCAGTCAAATCGCAGTAATCGGTACCGGTACTTACACAGGCTTTGATCATCGGCTCACCATACAACGCGTAGGGGCCGACCGTTGAGATCACTACTTTGGTTTGCTCGCACAGGGCAAACAACGCCGTTTCGTCGCTGGCGTCGGCAATCAGCACGGGCAAGTCCGCCGCTTCAGCACCCAACGTAGCTTTCAGATCATTCAGTTTGGCTTCGGAGCGGCCGGCAATGGCCCATTTCACACCACCGCCCACGCCATAGTTTTTGGCGAGGTAATCGGTGAGTATCTGGCCTACGAAACTGGTGGCACCAAATACAATCAGATCGTAATTTGCCTGTGTCTTAGTCATTGCGTGTCCTTGTCTTTATTGGATTTTATGATGGAAACGATGGTAACAGGTTTAATCGTGCGTGTTACTTTCATCTTTTTATGAAAACAGCGTCCTTCCGGCCAATCGTTTCGCAGTGATGCAGGTTCACACTGGTCACACCTTAACAAACACCCCGGAGGACATACGTGATTGTATTCCTGCTTGTAACGAGTTTCGTGCTGGCCTGCATGAGTGGCATTCTGCTTTGGCAACTGATGGTGCAGCGCAAAATGATTCAACAAATGCTTGAGCGTGAAAATATACCGGAGCACCAACCCGAGCCGGAGCTGGCGATCGTCCTGAAGGTGCTGGACCCTATCGGGCTGGCAAAACGGGAATCAAAAGCTGGGCGGCTGATCGGAGACCGCTTGCCAACAACAGCAACTAAAATGGTGTATCAGGAAGTTCTGAAGGAATTGACGAGCGAACTGGAAGCGCGCGAAATTGATGTTGATATGCAAATCGAATATCGCTGAGGTAACCCATCATGGTCATTTTGATAACCGCCGGAGTGTGTCTGGCTCTGAGCGCTGGTTTGCTGGCTGCGGGCTTCAGGGAATCGGCCACTACCCGCAGTCAACTTCGTATACTCAACGCCAGCCGGCTGCATGCACAAAGCGAGATCCAGCGAAAAAGAATGGAGCTGCTCGAGGTGCGTCATCGCGCCAAGCTGATGGAAGACACTGTATCCGGTGGCGCAACTGCCGTTGAAAAAGTGCACAAGGTTATTGCCAATACCACATTTGGCCTGATTGACCGGTTCGCCAAGGATGAAGAATTCAAGAACACGGCCCGAAAGGTAAAGAAGACCCATCACGAAAAAAGCGAGCAGGTGTATCAAGTGGTACGAACCACGAACCGAGCCGTACACATACTGGCCGACAGCTTGTTCATCGGCAAAGCCGAGAAACGCATTATCTCAAAAACAAAAAAGGCACCCTAGGGTGCCTTTTTTAAAGAGATCAGAAAGTTACAGAACTTTCTTCAACTCTTCTTCAAGCTGAGGAACAGCTTCGAACAGGTCCGCTACCAGACCGTAATCGGCAACCTGGAAGATCGGAGCTTCTTCGTCCTTGTTGATCGCAACGATCACTTTGGAGTCAGACATACCTGCCAAGTGCTGGATAGCACCAGAGATACCAACCGCTACGTACAGCTGAGGCGCAACGATCTTACCTGTCTGGCCTACCTGCATGTCGTTCGGTACGAAGCCTGCGTCAACTGCGGCACGGGAAGCACCTACAGCAGCGCCCATCAGGTCAGCTACTTGCTCAAGCATCTTGAAGTTTTCGCCGTTCTGCATACCACGGCCACCGGAGATGACGATGCCGGCAGAAGCCAGGTCAGGACGGTCAGAAGCTGCTTTCTCTTCACCTACGAAAGAGGACAAGCCAGCGTCTTTAACAACGTCCAGCTGTTCTACAGAAGCAGAGCCGCCTTCAGCAGCTACCGGATCAAAACCTGTCGGACGAACAGTAACAACTTTGATGCTGTCGCTTGCTTTAACAGTCGCGATGGCGTTACCCGCGTAGATCGGACGTACAAACGTGTCTTCAGACTCAACACGGATGATGTCAGAAACCTGGGCAACGTCCAGCAGCGCAGCTACGCGAGGCATGAAGTCTTTACCAGTGGTGCCGGCAGAGGTCAGGATGTGGCTGTAGCCCTTACCTACTTCTGCAACCAGCTCACTCAGGTTTTCAGCCAGGAAGTGGCCGTAGGCTGCGTTGTCAGCAACCAGAACCTTGTTTACGCCTTCGGCTTTTGCAGCGGCTTCGGCGACGGCACCTACGTTTTCACCAGCAACCAGCACGTCGATGTCACCACCGATAGCCTTGGCTGCCGCTACAACGTTCAGAGTAGCCTGCTTCAGGCTGCTGTTGTCGTGTTCAGCAATTACCAGGATGCTCATTTAGATCACCTTCGCTTCGTTCTTCAGTTTATCCACCAGTTCAGCAACATCAGCCACCTTGATACCAGCCTGACGTGCTGCAGGCGCTTCTACCTTCAGGGTGGACAGACGAGGTGCAACTTCAACACCCAGGTCTGCTGTGCTTACTGTCTCGAGGGGCTTCTTCTTCGCCTTCATGATGTTCGGCAGAGAAGCGTAGCGCGGCTCGTTCAGACGCAAGTCAGTGGTAACAACCGCAGGCAGGTTCAGAGCAACAGTCATCAGACCGCCGTCTACTTCGCGGGTTACGTTAACTTTTTCGCCGTCAACAACGACTTCTGAAGCGAAAGTACCCTGACCCATGCCGGTCAGAGCGGCCAGCATCTGGCCCGTCTGGTTGTTGTCGGAATCGATGGACTGTTTACCCAGAATAACCAGCTTCGGCTCTTCTTTCTCAACGACAGCTTTAAGCAGCTTGGCCGCTTCGAGGGATTGGACTTCTTCGTCAGTCTCGATGTGGATACCACGGTCAGCGCCCAATGCCAGAGCAGTACGAATTTGCTCCTGGGAGGCCTTCGGGCCAATGGATACAACAACGATTTCGGTGGCAACGCCTTTTTCTTTCAAACGAACCGCTTCTTCAACTGCGATTTCGCAGAACGGGTTCATTGCCATTTTGACGTTGGCGAGGTCAACACCGGTGTTGTCCGGCTTGACGCGCACCTTTACGTTGTAGTCGATAACTCGTTTTACAGCGACCAGAACCTTCATAGATTCCTCGTTCTTCTACAATGGGTTTAATGATGCACAGTACTAAAAAGAGCGCCTGCCACATAAAGCATGACAATACTGCAGGTTAAAACAGAAGGGGGAATTGCCCCATCCGACGCTCCAGGCCTGCGTTCACAGCCAATCGACCGGGTTGACCCGGCCAGGCAATGAGACGATACTAAAAATCGACTCAAAACACACGTTATTTCGGTGTATACGTACAATGCCAAAGGTGAGTGCAAATTTCAAACAAACGTTTGTTTGATTTGTCAAATGCGTTATCCTTCGGAAAATAACATTCATTAAAGCTGTATGAGATGAGGAGACCAACGTGGAACGCGAATCGATGGAATTTGATGTTCTGATCGTAGGCGGCGGCCCTGCGGGACTGTCGGCAGCCTGCCGAGTCATGCAACTGGCCCAAGAAGCCGGTGAAGAACTGACTGTTTGTGTAGTAGAAAAAGGTTCCGAGGTTGGTGCACATATCCTCGCCGGTACCGTTTTCGAGCCAACCGCCCTGAACGAACTCTTCCCTGACTGGAAAGAAAGAGGCGCGCCTCTGAACACTCCGGTTACCCGGGACGATATTTTCCTGCTGAAAGATCAGGAAAAAGCCACCAAGATTCCGAACGCGTTTGTGCCCAAGAATATGCACAACCACGGCAACTACATCATCAGCCTTGGCAACCTGTGCCGCTGGTTGGCCGAACAGGCCGAACAGCTGGGCGTAGAGGTATACCCAGGCTTCGCCGCTTCAGAAACCATCGTAGAAGATGGCCAGGTCAAAGGTATTATCACTGGCGATATGGGTGTAGCCCGTGACGGCTCCCAGAAAGACGGCTACATGCCGGGCATGGAACTGCGCGCCAAGTACACCCTGTTCACCGAAGGCTGTCGTGGTCACCTGGGCAAGCGCCTGATTAACGATTTCAAGCTCGACGAAGGCAAAGATCCACAGCATTACGGCATCGGCATCAAAGAACTGTGGGACATCGACCCGGCTAAGCACGAGCCAGGCCTGGTTGTTCACACCACTGGCTGGCCGCTGAACGAATCCGGCTCTACCGGCGGTTCTTTCCTGTATCACCTGGAAGGTGGTCAGGTGTATGTGGGTCTGATCACGGACCTGTCTTACAGCAACCCGCACCTGAGCCCGTTTGAAGAGTTCCAGCGCCTCAAGCATCACCCAGAAGTGAAGAAGTACCTGGAAGGCGGTAAACGCGTTGCTTACGGTGCTCGCGCTATCACCAAAGGCGGCTACAACGCTCTGCCGAAGATGAGCTTCCCGGGTGGTCTGCTGCTGGGCTGTGACGCCGGTACGCTGAACAGCTCCAAGATTAAAGGTTCCCACACTGCAATGAAGTCTGGCCTGCTGGGTGCTGAAGCAGTATTTGAAGCACTGAAAGAAGGCAAGAACGGCGAAGAAATCACCAGCTTCGCGAAGCGTTTCGAAGACAGCTGGTTGTACAAAGAGCTATACGCCGAGCGTAATTTTGGTCCGGCCATGCACAAGTTCGGTAACTTTGTGGGCGGTGCAATTGCGTTCTTCGAGCAGAACATTCTGCGCGGAAGCCTGCCCTTCACGTTCCGTGACACCACTCCGGATTACGCAGCCATGAAGCCTGCAGCGGACTGCAAGAAGATCAACTATCCGAAGCCGGACAACGTACTGACCTTCGATCGCTTGAGCTCAGTGTTCATCTCGAACACCAACCACGAGGAAGACCAGCCGATTCACCTGAAGCTGACCGACCCGGACATTCCGTTGCAGGTTAACCTGCCGAAGTACGACGAGCCCGCGCAGCGTTACTGCCCGGCTGGCGTATACGAGGTGGTTGAAGCCGAAGACGGAAGCGGCAAGAAGTTCCAGATTAACGCCCAGAACTGTGTTCACTGTAAGACCTGTGACATCAAGGATCCTTCGCAGAACATCACCTGGGTAACGCCGGAAGGTAGCGGCGGTCCGAACTATCCGAATATGTAATAAAATCTTCGGATATGACCAAAAAGCCGGGATCGTCCCGGCTTTTTGGCGTTTAGCAGTCACAAAAAAAACGGCTCCCGAGGGAGCCGTTTTTGATCACCCTTTCGGAAGAGATCAGTGCACGTGGCCGTGCTCTTGCTCTTCGTCAGTTGCTTCGCGAGCTTCTACAACTTCTACGTCGAAGTGCAGAGTCTCACCCGCCAGCGGGTGGTTTGCGTCTATAGTAACCGTTTCTTCGCTTACTTCAACAACACGAACAACCTGAGGGCCGCCCGGAGTCTGTGCTTGGAACTGCATGCCCGGCTCGATGGTGTCTACACCTTCGAAAGCGGAGCGAGGAACAGGCTGGATCAGCTCTTCGTTAACTTCGCCGTAGCCTTCAGCAGGCGCTACAGACACTTTAACCTGATCGCCAGCGTTCTTTTCGTTCAGTGCGCTTTCCAGTCCACCGATGATGTTCTGTGCACCTTCCAGGTAAGACAGAGGCTCACGGCCTTCTACACGGGAGGAGTCAAGCTGCTCTCCCTGGTCGTTGGTAAGCGTGTAATGGATGGTGACAACACGTGGTTGGGCCATGTGATCTCCTTGCAAGTCGCAGTGACTATGTATTTAAAATGGAGGTAATCGAAAGGAACGTGAACAGATGCACTGCACAGAGGGACTAACGACCACCGGCCTCGTTAGAGAGCCTGGCTCGATAACAAGAAAGAAACCACAGTTTAACAAGTGACAGACTGCGTTTTCTACCTTCTTTATGGAGACGCCTCGGGGCTTTTCAACCGCCCTGCCCGATTTTCCAGAAATTTCCGTGGCTCATTACACCAAGGGTGGTAATTCCGTCGATTTCACGCTCTTCAGCAACCGCAACCAAATCGTAGAATGCGCTGGTTTGCAGGCGTGCTTCAACACCATGACGCACAGTAATGATCGGCCTTGGCTCATCAGAATCCGGATAGCTTTCAACCTTTAAAACATGGTCGTTGCCAATCTCGAGAGTTTCGCCCATGTTGGTGGTCAAACTCAGAATCTGACCTTCGCCCTCCTCGGTGGCCGTCAAAGTATGTGCCAGCAAGGGGGTATCCTCAACTTGAATGCGCCATTTTTCTACGGGGGTAAGCAAGTAATAGTGGCCATCGTCTTCGCGGCGCAAAATCGTCGAAAACAACTTCACAATCGCTTCCCGCTCGATGGGGTTGCCCTTGAAAACCCACTGACCATCACGAGTGATCACCAAATCCATGTCACCTGAGAGCTCAGGGTGCCATTTATCCAGCGGTGGCAGGCTGCGCTCTTTCGAGTGCTCGCTAACAACTTTGGCAATGTCTTCTGGCTTTGTGCTCACGGGCGAACTCCTTTTGCTTGAAAACGGAAAGTATCAAAGGCCCCGCATAGACTCCGGCCTTAACGGCACGGCACCCGGCTTTGTGATAGCGAGGTTTACCTGATCCAGCAAACGCTGTTTGTCTTGCCCTAGCGTACCTTTCAGCACCAGATAGTTTGAGGCGTGATCGCTTCGGAAGGTGGTGTTTTCTAACTCCAGATGCTCAAGAAACACCTGGATTTCCTCAAACAAACCTTGCTGGTCTAAAGGTTCGAAATCGTCTCCAAACCCTTCGCGGAACCGCTCCTCACCCTGCGGGAAGCTCACCACCAATGTGGAGAGGAAATCCGGCTGTGTTTCGTTGCACAAGGTTGCGGTGTTGATAGCGTGTTGGCGCGACAAGGTTCTGCCACCTAGCCCGTTAAGCACCATTACAGAGCTGGTTAAACCCGCTTGCTTGATTTTCTCCAGTGCGGAACGGGTAGATTCCCAGGTTTCACCTTTGTTGATACGGCGCAACACTTCGTCATCGCCGGATTCCATACCAACGTACAAAATTCCTAACCCGGCCTCACGCAGCGCCACCAAGTCTTCGACGGACTTCTTGGCGAGGTTTCGCGGTAGACAATAGCTGGACACCCGTTGAAGCCCCGGAAACGCGCCTTTCAACTCATGGAGGATTTCGAGTAACCGCCGGGTCGGCAGCACCATGGCATCGCCATCAGCCAGAAACACCCTGGGCACGCTGCCAAATGCTTTGGCAGCTTTTTCGATGTCCGCCCGAACATCCGCGGGCTTTCTGGCCCGGAATTTCTTCTGGGGCTGGGTATACATCTCGCAGAACGTGCACTGGTTCCATGAGCAACCATTGGTGACAGGCAAAATAAGAGACCTTGCCTCACTCGGCGGCCGGAAGACCGGCTCAATGTATTCGATCGGGAAACTGTACATAACGGCTCAGTTAACGTGAGAAAAAGATAGCAGTATCAATAATCAGGGCAAGAACTGCGTTTTCAAGGTGGCGCAGTCCGGCCCGGCAACAGGCATGTCGAGCACCACAGCCTGAGCGGTCATAAACGGCATACCGTTACGATGCCCTTCTGATAACAAGGTGGTGAGGCTGCCCACCAAGGGCATGTGAGACACCAGCATCAGCGGCGACTCCTTGTTTTCGAGCAGCGCATCCAGACACCGGCCAGGATCATCGTCTGGCGTGATGAACGACTTCTCCTGCACAGGAACGCCCAGTATGTCAGCAACAATGGCTGCGGTCTGGCGAGCGCGGATGTAGGGGCTACACCAAATGACACCGGGCTTTGAATCGGATTTGGCGATTTGCTCTGCTACATTGGCGGCTTGCTTTCGCCCCACCTCGGTCAGCTCCCGCTCATGATCAAGGGAGTGTCTGCCTGCCTCACCGTGGCGCATGATGATCAGTTGCATAACAATCTCCTCGTTCAGTTGACGTGATTACTGAGCCACCGTACGAGGCAAAATGAACTCTACATCCGAATTCTGAACAGCGTTCATCAGATTCTTGATGACCGCCTCAATCGGGGCACCGTTGTAGAGAATCTCGTACAGCCCGCGCACCAGCGGCATGTGGATTCCGATCGCCTCGGATTTTTCCCGTACTAACTTCAGAGTATAGATGCCCTCAGCCACCTGCCCCAGTTCTTCGGCTGCCTCATCCAGTTTTTTACCCGTGCCTACAGCGTAACCCACACGGAAGTTGCGGCTTTTGCTGGAGGTACAGGTTGCGATCAGGTCGCCCACACCGGCCAGGCCCATGAACGTCATAGGATTTGCCCCCAGGCTCACTGCGAACCGGCTCATTTCCGCCAGCCCACGGGTAATTAGCATCGCTTTGGCGTTTTCACCGAGGTTCTGTGCAGATGCCAGGCCGGCCACTATGGCGTAGATGTTTTTCAGAGCGCCCGCCAGCTCAACGCCGTAGACATCAACATTGGCGTAAACGCGGAAATAATCACAACCGAGCAATTGCTGAACGGTTTGTCGAACCTCCGGATCCTTCGCGGCGATAACCGTTGCTGTCAACTCACGATTCACAATCTCAGCAGCCAAATTTGGGCCACTCAACACACCAGACCGGCAGCGCGGGATTTCTTCAAGCAGGATTTCACTCATCAGCTTGAAGCCTTGCTGCTCAATGCCTTTGGTCAGGCTGACAACGATCTGTTCGTCTTTGAAGGCGCTGCTGTTATCGCGAACCACCGAACGGAACGCCTTGGAGGGAATGGCCACAAAAACCACATCAGCGTTATTCACGGCCCCGGCAAAGTCGGTAGTGGGCAGGATCTCGCCTTCAAGGACGATACCGGGCATGTAACGGCCATTCATGCGCGTTGTACGGATTTCTTCAACCTGACCCTCATCGCGCATCCAGAAATGCACGGTATGGCCGTTTTCACCGAGAACCTTGGCCATAGCAGTTCCGAAACTGCCGCCACCAAGGACTGCAACGTTTTGCGTTTTCGCCAAATCAGATTTCGGCGTTACGTTTTCTGGCATAGTCTTTCCGTAGGTTCGTGTTAGGCATGACCCGGCGCCAAAGAATATCGATCAGCCAGGTTCTTCACACTCCAGAGCCCGAACGAGATTCTTGAACTCTTCCCGGTTTTTGCTGTTCATGCCCATTAATACTCTATGAGCGTCCAGCACTTTCTCGCGTACTTGTTGTTCGCTCGCTTTCAGGACAGGGATTTCTTCAAGATCTTCAATTCGGGAAGCCGGCTCGCGGACAATGATAAAAATCTTGTCGAAGCCCATAGACGAGATGATGCGAGTCACATCAGGGTTGGTGGAGATCAGAGTCGGAAGAAAATGGCTCTGTTTGTACGCTGCCAACGCAATTTTGGCCAGCAGCCCGAGCGTTGTGCTATCGACTATCTCGGTTTCCGTGAGATCGATGACGACGGTTTTGAAGTCTGGGTCCCGAGTGATGGACTCAACGAGATTATCCAGCGTCGAACACAGGTTCAGCCGAATTTCTCCGATAAACTTCAGGACGTATATTCCCTGCTTATCTGCTTGCAGGATTTTATAACCAGCCATTTTTTTCACAGTGCCACTAAGTCGACGACGTTTGATCTGAACCAGTTAACTGGTCAGTTACCGATACTATCGCTATATCGTCAGGCAGCTCCGAGATACTTTTTAATCCCAAGGCCTCGCTCAGCGATGCGATAGTGTGACTACCTCCTGATACGAGTTCAAGTAGCGTTCGTTCCTTTTCATCGAGACTTTTGTCGGGAATGACCTCCAAAATGCCGTCAGAGAACAATAAAAGACGGAAGGGGCGATCCAGTTTCACCTCGTACAACTCCCATTCGGGGTCTTCAAACAACCCTACTGGCAGGCCACTGCCTTCGAGAAACCGGGTCTCGCCGTCTTCAAACGACAATATCGGCATCGGAAAGTGCGCACCCACTGCGTAACTAAGGGTTCGTTCTGACAAAGTAATAATGCCGACAAATACGGTGACGTGTTTCCCGAGCCCTGTGTCCATCAACTCAGAATTTATACGCTCGAGAATCCGCCGCGGATGCATGATGTCATCGCTGGATTGCCTGCGCAGATTACGCTTCAGGCGGTTGGTGAGGTTCTTGAGTAAAACGGTGACAAAGGCCGAACTGGCACCGTGGCCCGACACGTCGGCGATATACACCAGCACCTTGTCTTTTGTAAGGCGGATATAATCCAGAAAATCGCCGCTCAGATACAAAGACGGCTTGATCAGGTAATCGGCCTGCAGCCCGCATATCTCTTGATTATGTTCGGGCAGCATCTTCAGCTGGACTTTACGGCCTGCGTTTTGGTCAGCCCGTAGTTCGGCAATGCCACTGCGCAGATCCCGGTTTGCCTCCTCCAGCTCTTCCCTATAGAGCTTGTTGAGTCGATTGACCCGAATACGATCAAACAGTTTTTCGATAACGTCATCGAGCGCATCTTTGCTGGAAGAGCAGGGTTTGAGCACAATGTCTTCGGCGCCTGCACGCAGCAACTCTACCACTTGAGCGCTGGACGTACTTTGGGTATACGCGATGATGGGCGTATAGCTGTCGGCCGCGTCAAGGCGACGGCAAAGATCGTCTATAACGGTGGGAGCCAGGTCGGCAAAAATGGCGTCGGGCATGTTCGCGGCGAACAAACTGCGGGCCGTGCCAATGTCCGGACAAACGCTCACATAGAAGCCTCTGGCATCCAGGTATCGTGACAGGTCAGAACGGGCCTGCTCATTGGCGTCGATGATTAAAATGCGCTCGGTGCGCGAGGTCATGTTAGTTGCCCTAAACTACCAGCGGTAAAAGAAAAACAGGCGTTATAAGGTCTATTCTGGCATGACCTTGTGATATAACAAGGCCATACTGATCTTTTTGGGGGATTTGTAACCATGCGACGTGCCGTCAACGACCTTCTGGGTGCCTACGACAAACTGATCATGGACCCGGTCCATGGCGGGATTCCGCTTTACCGGCACGAAATTCAGGTTATTGACCACCCACTGTTCCAGCGTTTACGCAACATCTGCCAGAACGACATCCTCAGTTTGGTGTTCCCGGGCGCTACCCACTCCCGCTTCCTGCACAGCGTTGGCGTGATGCATGTCGGCACCCGTATGTTTCGCGCCATGATTGATGCCTATCTGCGGGAGCGTCAGCTCAGCGAGCAAACCGAACTGAGCCTCAATCAACTGGACGCCATCGATTATCTTGCCAAGATTATTCGCCTGGGATGCCTGTTGCACGACAGCGGCCACTCCAGTTTTTCGCACCAGTTCACTCAGGCCCGACGTATTCGCGAACTCATGTCACGCCCAGAACGTTTTCGTGAGCTGTGGCGAGGCGAAGACTTCAGTCGTTATCACCCCGAGGAACCGGATGAGCTGGAACACGAACACTACTCGGTGCGGGTCGCTCACGAAGTACTCTCGTCCGTCGATCTGGAGGCTGCGGGCCTGCATGCCGAAGACATCATCGGCATTATGGAAACCACTCAGGTAACGCCGAGTGATACCTTCTGCCGCCATGCCCACACCTTCCTGAACTTCATCGCGGGCGATCAGGCATTGGTGGAATCCAGCGGGGAGCACAAGGTGCCGGCGCTGGTTATGGGGCTGCTTTCATCCATTGTCTCTGGCGAAATCGATGCAGACCGCGCCGATTATATGCTGCGGGACGGGTTCCACAGTTCCGTCACTATCGGTGGCTTTAACCTGGATCACTTGCTGAGCAACTTACGCTTTGGCTGGGATGTTTCAGAGCCGTGGATGGGGCTGGCCATCACCCACAAAGGCTTGGGAGCCTTGGAGGATTTCGTTTACAGCCGCTATCAGATGTACCGCAAAGTGTACGGTCACAAAACGGCGCTCGGGTTTGACTGGCTTCTGCGTGAAGCCATCAACGAAGTGTTGGAAGATGCCGAGAGTTTCGAGTGGATTGATACCTGCCTCAGCGATATGAGTTTTTTCGCTGAACTGACCGACAGTTTCTTCTGGGAGGCCTTCCGAAAGGTTGCCCGTAAACAGCCCAAGAGCTACTCGTTTTTGATTGTGAACCGGGTAAAGCTCAGTCATCTCGATACCCGGGAAAATTTGAGCCAGGCCGAGATTCAGGCTCATAGCCAGTGGCTGGCACAGGAACTTGGCTTGTCGGCTGACGATGTGGTGACCTGCACGATGAAGGCTCGATTCTCGAACATTCAGGACAACTTCAACGGCATCAAGGTGCTGGATAAAGACCCGATTAGCCGAAAGCGCTCACTGCGCAAGATTACCGATGTGAGCGCCTTCTTCTCGAAATTCGGGGACGGAACCATCATCCATTTTTACCGCCAGCCTGACGTTGCGGCTAAAGCGCCAGACCTCTCAGAATAACCCGAGCACCAGAGCTTAATCCGCCAGCATGGCTTCCGTCAGCAGGCTGGCGCTGTCCCAAGCCCCTTCAACTCGGCCACCAACCAGCCAATCACCGGCGATCCCCACGCCTTGGCTAGGGTCCCACAAGAAACCGGGGCGAATACTTGATGCAGATCGAGCGTACAACCAGCGGTGTGCCACCGAATCTGTGGGCTCACCATCCAAGCCGGTCAGCTGTTTAAACTCCGCCAGCAAAGCGCTACTCACGTGTTCCGGGCTGGCATCGACGTTGGCATCGGTCCACTCAGGCGTTGCGTGAAGAACCCACCACTGGCCGTCATCGTTCCGCTCCGGCTTTGAGGAGTTGTTTGCCACCCAATAAAGCACGTCGGAATCCGGGCGCATCGCATCAAACCGAGCCGCAGGGGCATTCCTGAAATGCACTGCGACAGCCCAACACGGCAGAATATCGCCGCCGGGCGCTCGGGTTTCCTCCAGCAAAGATGCCAAGCCACTGGCTTTCAGCAGATCCTGTGTTTGAGCAGGAGGCGCGGTTACCACCACTTGATCAAATTCCCCGTGATCTTCATCCTCGGTACAGATTAACCGCCAACGCGAACCTGAGCGGTTCATTTGGGCAATCCGAACCTGCGTGGTGAGCTCCACATGCGCTGAAAGCCCACGGGTAATCGCGGTCATTCTGGGGGTACCGACGTAACGAGTCTCGTCCGGGAACGACTGCCAGCTTTTATCCGCTTTCTGGAACCCGAAGCTCGCAGGCCACCGGGCGAACGAGTCTGAGCCCGCATGG
Source organism: Marinobacter litoralis (assembly GCF_016427555.1). Taxonomy (GTDB): domain Bacteria; phylum Pseudomonadota; class Gammaproteobacteria; order Pseudomonadales; family Oleiphilaceae; genus Marinobacter; species Marinobacter litoralis_A. The sequence continues at coordinate 498,456 of NZ_JAELVS010000002.1, read as the reverse complement.
TTCTCGAGGAAAGTCAGGAACCCGGGGTTCCGGCTTGTGAAATATTGCGCACCGATATCGACCGCTCCGTCTGCTACTCTTTTTGAAGACATACGACCACCAGGCCCCCGGCTTTTTTCGAACACCCGGACACGATGGCCTGATTTGCCAAGCAAAATCGCTGCGGTTAAGCCCGCCAGACCTGATCCGATAACAGCAACGCTGCGTATAGCTGAGGTATCTAAAGTTTGACTTTCCATGGCTGTTTATGACCCGAGTAAATGATTTGTTTACAAACATTCTAAGATGGTTCGACTCTGAAGCGGGTTTGGATCACCTCGACACGCAGTGCCGCCGGTTCAATATCATCAGAGTGCTGCCGTTTTTAGCTCTACACGCGGCCTGCTTCTTGGCAATCTACACCGGAACCAGTGCGTTTGCCGTTGGCTTTGCCATCACCTTTTTTCTTCTTCGGATGTTTTCGATTACCGCTTTTTATCACAGGTACTTTGCGCATAAATCGTTCAAAACCAGCCGCGCTGCGCAATTAGTTTTCGCCGTTCTGGGCGCCAGCTCCGCCCAGCGGGGTCCCCTTTGGTGGGCTGCTCACCATCGTCATCATCACCAGCACTCCGATCACCCTGAAGACCTTCATTCTCCCCATCATGGCGGATTCTGGTGGTCACACGTAGGATGGTTCACTTGCGACGCCGGATTTGTTATGGATGAACGGCGCATCCGGGACTGGCTCAAGTTCCCGGAACTCCGCTTTATCAATCGTTTCGACTCGCTGATTCCTGCGGTCTTTGCCGTCCTGATTTTTCTTCTAGGCGAAGCGCTGGCGAAATGGGCGCCCGGCCTCGGCACTGATGGTTTTCAGCTTCTCGTTTGGGGCTTCTTCATTTCAACCGTTGCATTGTTCCACGCCACCGTATCCATCAACTCGTTGTCTCATGTTTGGGGCAAACGCCGGTTCGACACCAATGACGAAAGCCGCAACAACTTCTGGTTAGCCCTAATCACCTTAGGTGAAGGCTGGCACAACAATCACCATCGCTGGCCCCAATCTGCTCGCCAGGGTTTTCGCTGGTACGAGATAGACATCACCTGGTATGGCCTGTGGATGCTTTCGAAAGCCGGCATCATCTGGGATCTGGCACCAATTCCTCCTCACATCGTTGCAGAAACGCTGGCCACTGACCAAAACCGATCAAGGATGCCAAAGCAATGACTCCTCCAAACAACGTTGTTGAAGTTGGCTCCAAAGAAAAAGCCATGCAGATAACGCTTAACGCCTTTTGCCGCCTGTACAACAAGCTGGACAAAGGCCACCTCAATGAATTGGCGGCGGTATACGCCGAAGACATCGAATTCCAGGACCCCTTCGGACAAGTGGTTGGGCTCGACGCCCTGACAGAATACATGGCAGGCGCCTACCAGAACGTCATCCGGTGCCAGTTCCGGTTTGGAGAACCGGTTATCCAATATCCGCGTTGTTGTATCCCGTGGGTGATGGAACTCAGTCACAAGCGTATTCAGCGCGGAAAGCCGGTTTACGTTGAAGGTATGAGCCACTTAATCATCCGCAACGGCAAGGTAAGCACTCATCGGGACTATTTCGATGCCGGAGAGCTGCTGTACGAACACCTGCCTTTGATTGGAGCCCCGATACGATGGGTCAAGAGGCACGCCGGATGAGCACGCGCGTTCTGAATAAATCCAACATTTGGCTGACCGGCGCGTCTTCTGGTATCGGCGAGGCGTTGGTTCGTGAGCTGGCTAAACACGGGCACAAACTGGTGATCACGGGTCGGCGCCAACAACCTCTGGATGAGCTGGCCGGGATTTGGCCAGAGCAGATCCATACCGCTGTCGCTGACACCACCAGTCGCGATCAACTTGCCGCACTATCCGGCACCCTGAATCATTTTGGCGATCTCGACACGGTGATTCTCAATGCAGGCACGTGCGAGTACGTAGACATAGCGGATTACGACAGCGCGATTATCGAGGCCAACCTGACCACCAATGTGCTTGGCACCGCCCGCTGTCTGGATATTGCCCTGCCCGCTTTGAGAGCAACTCGCGCCAAAGGTAAACCGGCCCGCGTGGTGATTGTAAGCTCTTCTGCCTGGTGGTTTCCGTTCAGTCGTGCCGAAGGCTATGGCGCATCAAAGGCCGCACTTACCTACCTTGCTCAATCACTCCGCGCAGATCTGGCCGCGGAGGGCATCGAAGTGGTGGTGGTGTCGCCCGGGTTCGTGAAAACGCCCTTAACCGATCGAAACGACTTCCCGATGCCGTTTATGGTCAGCGCTGAAGAAGCCGCACACCGAATCCATCAAGGCCTCGCCAAAGGTAAACGGGAAATAGCTTTTCCCCGCCGCTTCACCTGGACCTTAAAAGCGCTGAACTGCCTACCGCAAACAATGATTGATCGCATGGCCGCTTCAATGGCGCGAAAGACCGACACCCCCTCTTGAATAGCTCTTTAAAGGAAATGCATTGATGAAGCAGGAACGCCAACGGATTGCAGTAATCGGAGCCGGAGTATCTGGCTTGACCGCCGCCTGGTTGCTTAGTGAACACCACGATGTTGAACTTTTTGAAGCGGCGGATTACGCCGGCGGTCATACCAATACCGAATACGTAAAACTCGGAGAAAAAACCTGGCCGGTGAACACCGGTTTCATTGTCTTTAATGATTGGACCTACCCTAACTTCATCAAACTGATGGATCGTCTTGGCGTGGCCTCGGAAGTCAGCACCATGAGCTTCAGTGTGGACTCCCACGCCACTGGCCTTCAATACAACGGCACCAGTCTGAACACCTTGTTCGCGCAGCGCCGGAATCTGTTCAATCTCAAATTCCTGACGATGGTTCGGGAGATTCTTCGCTTCAACAAAGAATCCCGTGCCGATCTGGCAGATGGCCAAATACCCGAAGGCGAAACCTTGGGCGAGTATTTAAACCGAAACCGATACAGCCATTACTTCCGCAAGCACTACATTGTGCCGATGGGCGCAGCGATTTGGTCTGCACCAGAGCTGGTCCTGGAACAATTCCCGATTCGCTTTTTCCTTCAGTTCTTCAACAACCACGGCATGTTGTCTGTAGATGACCGACCAACCTGGCGGGTTATCTCCGGGGGCTCTGCCACTTATGTCACACGGATGATGGAACGACTTGGCGACAAAACGCATCTAAACAGCCCGGTGTCGAATATCCAACGTGATGACAACGGCGTTACTTTGGTGTCGAATGGTAAAACCCATCGATTTGATCAGGTTGTTCTGGCCTGCCACAGCGATCAGGCGTTGACGATGCTGAGTGACCCTACCGAGAAAGAACAGGACATTCTAAGCGCGATCGGCTACCAGAAAAACGACGTTGTGCTCCATACCGACGACAGCGTTCTGCCGTCAAACCGGCTGGCCTGGGCGGCCTGGAATTACATGGTACCGGAACACAGCACCCAGCCGGTGTCGGTTACCTACAACATGAACATCCTCCAGAACTTTGACGACGCCCCGGAAACCTTTTGCGTCACCCTGAATCGCAGCCGCGACATCGCCCCTGAAAAAGTCATCAAACGCTTTGAGTACGACCATCCGGTTTTCACGCTGGACGCTGTCGCCGCCCAAGGGCGGTATCACGAAATTGGCGCGCACAACCGCACCCATTTTTGCGGTGCTTATTGGTTTAACGGGTTTCATGAAGATGGGGTGCGTAGCGCGTTACGGGTCGCGAAAGCCTTTGGTGTGGAGCTCTGAACATGACCAGCCAGTGGCTAGAAGGCACTATAAGGCATAGACGTAAGCTACCGACTGAACACGAGTTTATTTACAAGATTGGCATGCTGGCGCTGGACATTGACGAGTGGAACACAGTGACAAGCATCAGCCCTGTTTTCTCACTTGAGCGGTTTAACTGGCTGGCGCTGAGGCGCAAAGATTACCTGGATCCAGACGAGCCGAATTTGCGCAAAGCAGTCGATCAACGGGTTTGGGAGGCCACCGGCTGGCGGCCGGATGGTCCCGTGCAGCTGATCACCCACCCCCGCTATCTTGGCCACATTTTCAATCCGGTGAGTTTTTATCTGTGCTACGAACAGGGCCAACATCCGGATAAAGGCGACGCTCCCAAAGTCATCCTGGCTCAGATCACCAACACCCCTTGGAAAGAAAGGCATGTGTATTGCCTGGAATGCCAGCAACCTGCCACTACTTCAGAGCAATGGCATACCGAGCGTTTCGCCTTCAACAAGCGCTTCCATGTGTCGCCGTTCAACGGAATGAATCAGCATTATAAATGGCTGTTCAGCTTTCGGGGTTCCGAACTGCGCATCCACATGAACATCGAGCAGGCACAACAGAAGCATTTTGATGCCACGTTGGTGGTCCAACGGACCGCTCTGGATCGTATAACCCTTCACCGAAGCTTGCGGCGTTTTCCGTTGGAATCCCTTAAAGGGGTGGCGGGGATTTACTGGAATGCATTGAAGCTGAAACTCAAAGGTGCGCCCTTTTATACGCATCCAGACAAACTGGGCACCCAAGAACAGGATTTCCGCAAAGGCTCAGACGATCAGGGTACCGACATCACTGAGCCTCATCTTTTGGCACAACCCGATACAACATCAACAGGAAGGGTAACCTCATGGAGAACGTGAACACCTCCACCAACAAATCAGGCCTTGCAACGGAACGGTTGCCTTGGGTAAGCCGGATTGCCAGGCAGTTGGTTTGTCGCCAGCTGGCTCAACTTGCAAAAGGCACTTTACGTATCCGGGAGCCTAACTTCGAGGACCAGATTTTTGGCGATGGTGATCCCAGTTACCCGATAGCCGAGCTGGCTATCCACAACCACAGCACTTGGCGGGATCTAGTGACCGGCGGCAGCGTGGGTGCGGCAGAATCCTTCGTGGCAGGCGACTGGAGCTCGCCGGACCTGGTCGCATTGCTGCGGTTCTTTACCCGTAATCTCGACACCATGAATGCCTTCGAGGACAAATTCAGCTGGGTGAGCAAACCCGCGCTGAAAGGTTTGCACTGGCTGAACCGAAACACTCCAGAAGGCTCCCGCAAAAACATCAGTGCTCACTATGATCTGGGCAACGATCTGTTCAGTCAGTTTCTTGACCCAACCATGATGTATTCCTCGGCTATCTACCCTCGGCCGGAAGCGACGCTCGACGAAGCAGCGATCCACAAGCTCGACGTAATCTGCCAGAAACTGAATTTGCGGCCTGATGACCAAGTTATGGAAATCGGCACCGGCTGGGGTGGCTTTGCGATTCACGCGGCAAAACACTACGGCTGCCATGTCACCACCACAACCATATCCCGGGAACAGCTGGAACTGGCTCAGGCGCGCGTGAAAGCCGAGGGCCTTGAAGATAGGATCACCCTGTTATTCGATGACTACCGGGATCTGTCCGGCCAATTCGATAAACTGGTTTCCATCGAGATGATAGAAGCCGTTGGGCCGGAGTTTCTTGACAGCTATCTGAGCCAGATCAGCGCCTTACTCAAGCCCGATGGAATCGCATTGGTGCAAGCCATCAATATGCCCGAGCAGCGCTATGAGCGGGCCTTGAACAATGTAGACTTTATTCAACGGTATATTTTTCCGGGCAGTTTCATCCCCTCCTTTGGCGCTATTCTGGGCTCAATGAGCCGAGGGTCAGACCTGGTGCTCACGCAGGTGGACGACTTCGGTTTCCACTACGCCCGCACATTGCATGACTGGTGCGAACGCTTTATGGCCAAGCGCGAAGTTTTGGCGCAACAAGGCTATGACAGCCAATTCCAACGCTTATGGCAGTTCTATTTCGCTTACTGCGAAGCGGGCTTCAGCGAACGCGCCATTGGTGTCGCCCACATCGTAATGGCCAAACCTGCCAACAAGCACAGCACCCGTGCCGTTTCATGATCACCTCTGCCACCGGGCGGAATACGCTCAATTTTGTGCTGTTCCAGACCGGTTGGCTGGTGTGTGTACTCTACCCCGGCCTGACAGCGACGGCTCTGGTCTTGCTGTTTCTAGCCATTCATCTGTTGCTGGTGAGCACACAGCGTGGCGCCGAATTGCGATTCATCGCGACAGGAATCCTGCTTGGCAGCCTGATGGATTCGCTGTGGCTGCAAACTGGTATACTTGGCATCGAAGGCCAGAACAGCATCAACATCACGCCGGTATGGCTAATCGCCATCTGGGCCCTGTTCATGACGACCCTGTGTCATTCCCTCGGCTGGGTTGCGAAACGGGCATGGCTTCCATTTGTACTCGCGCCGTTCGCCGGCTCGTTTGCCTATTGGTCAGCCAGCAAACTCGGCGCGGTGACACTACCCATCCAAGCCTTTTCTCTGGTCGCCATCGGTGCCGGCTGGCTGGTGCTCTTCCCGTTGCTGCTGCGTATTCGCAAACATCTGGTTCCGGAGCAGGCGTCATGAATCGTTGGGCTCTTTTAATCGCCCTGCTGTTATCCGCCGGGCCGATAGCCGCCGCTACCTTTGAATTCACCGGAACCGCCCTTGCGATTGACACTCAAAATCAGCTTTACGAAGAACGGCACCAAGTTAACGGGACCTGTTCAGTTGCCGGATTCCAACCTCGTGAGCACCGGGTGACCTACCATAAAGGCCCTAACGACCGCAGGTTTGCGGTCAAAACGCTGGATTACGGTCAACACCCTGACCGACCCAGCGTGGTTTTCCGGCAGCCGGATTTCGAAGAATCGCTGGAAATCCGCTTTACTGACGCGAACCAACTGACCATCAACTGGCAACCCCCATCGGAACGCCCAAAAACCTTCGAGGTAACCTCCCCCCCTCGTTTGGTGATTGACGCAGGATTTGATCAATTTGTCAGGGCAAACTGGCAAGCAGTGGCAGCCGGCGAGTCGATTTCGTTTCGGTTTCTTGCCCCCACTCGCGGGGATCATTACGGATTTGTACTCGAGCCGGCCCCCACTGCGGAGATAGATGCCGATGTGGTGATACAGATTCGCCCGACCAGTCTCGTATTGCGTTTTCTGGTTGACCCGATCATCCTGGGTTACAACGAAAACGGCGCATTAACGCACTACCAGGGCTTGACCAACATTCGCGCCAACCAGGAAACAAACCACACCGCGCTCATCCGCTACCGTATCAGCCAGTACCCCGATTGCGACCTGACTTCTTAAAGCCCCAGGCTGCGGCCACTCGGCCAAACTGTTATCCCCCGCCGGTATGGTAAACTCCGGGCCAAACTGATTCGGAGATTCCAAAACCATGATGTTCGTGTCGTTCAACGTCAACAGTATCCGCACCCGCTTGCACCAACTGGAGGCTGTGATTGAACAGCTGAACCCTGATTTCATCGGGCTTCAGGAAACCAAGGTTCGAGATGAAGAATTCCCCGAGGAGGCTATCCGGCAACTCGGCTATCACGTGCATTTCCATGGTCAGAAGACCCACTACGGCGTTGCGCTGTTGTCCAAGCAGGCTCCCGATGAAGTAGTGAAAGGTTACGCAACCGATGATGAAGACGCGCAGCGCAGGCTCATTACCGGGCATTTCACGGTAAACGGCGAACCGCTTACCGTTATTAATGGCTACTTTCCACAAGGCGAAAACAGAGACCATCCCACCAAGTTCCCGGCTAAGCAGAAGTTCTACGCCGATCTGATGGATTTGCTGGATGAGCTGAACAAACGCCCGGGCCACGTGGTTTTGATGGGGGATATGAACATTTCTCCAACCGACAAAGACATTGGCATTGGCCCGGACAACGCCAAGCGCTGGCTACGGTCCGGTAAATGCAGCTTCCTTCCGGAAGAGCGGGAATGGTTAAGCCAGGTTGAAGCTCGCGGATTTACCGACGTGTTCCGGCACTTGAACCCTGACGAAGCGGATACCTTCAGCTGGTTCGATTACCGTAGCAAAGGCTTCGAACGCGAGCCCAAACGAGGCCTTCGTATCGATCTGGTGATGGCCAGTGATAGCCTGTTGCCCAAAGCCAAGGACGCCGGTGTGAGTTATGAGATCCGGGCAATGGAGCGCCCGTCTGACCACTGCCCGATCTGGGCCAGCTTCGAACTCTGATAGGCCAAACGATCCGTCATGAAGAAAATAAAAACCAGGGACAGGATACTCAACACCAGCTTGCAGCTGTTCAACAGCTTGGGTGAGCCGAATGTCACCACCCTGTTGATCTCCGATGAGCTGGATATCAGCCCGGGCAACCTTTACTACCACTTCAAGAGTAAAGGCGACATTGTTGATGAGCTCTTCGAAAGCTTTGAAGCGGAAATGCTGGATTTGCTCGCCGTGCCCGACGATGCGGAAGTGCCACTGGACCAGTTCAGCTTCTTTCTGCATCTGTTGTTCGAGGCGGTGGCCCGTTATCGCTTCATGTACCAAGACCTGGTGAACGTACTGTCGCGGTACGATCAGCTGCAAGTTCGTTTTCGACGGATACTCAAAAAGAAAACTCTGGCGTTTGAGTCGCTGTGCAACAGCTTCAAACGACAGGGCTTGATGATCATCGAACCTGCGGAGTTGGACGCTCTGTGCCAGCAGCTGACATTAACCGTTTGCTATTGGAGCAGTTTCGACACGCTATCGCATTTGGATGATCGGGAGTTCGTCGATCCCGGTAAAGGGGTGTATCAGATTTTGCACCTGATACTGCCCCACCTTACCGATGACGACAAAGAAGAGGTCAAGCTGATCAGCGAGACGTATCTGTAAGCGTTTCCTATTCTTCTTCGTCTTTACCGCTAGCTGAATCGCCGCGAAGCTTGGCCAGCTCGGCTTCCAGATATTCAATTCGGCTTTCCAACGCCTGAATGTCTTCCTTGCGGTGGATACCCAGTCGACGTAACGCGCCTGAAACGCGCTGATCGAACATATGCTCAAGCTTGTCCCAGGTGCCTGTGGCGCGCTCGCGCACTTCACCCACCCGGTCTTCTACTGTGCGAATCTGCTTGCCAACAACGCCACGGGTTTTGGATTCGAGCTGCTCACCTTCCTGAACCAGCCGCTCGAAAAATTTGCCGGCATCTTCCTCGGCTTTGGTATAGGCACCAAGCCCCGCCAACCAGATCTGACGTGCAGAGTCCTTGATCTTTCCCGGAAGCTGCGGATCTGTCTCGGGTGTTTGGTCATCGTGCTCAGACATGAGTACCTCTTAAATACGGGCCGTAGGGTTAGTTACGCATTATATTACAGCCATCTTTTGATTGCAGTGGTTGTGCTATCAGCGCTGAAACCCGCATAACGGCGGGCTTCAATATAAAGAACGGCGGCATATGAAGAAATGTTTTCAAAGGAATCCGGTCAAAGCTTGAGTTGTATGAAATATGGTCAATACTTCTCAATACCGGTGTCCCCGTTGATGCCGGTTTGTCTGGAAGTCTTTCATGGATACTACTCGCACGCCTCTGCCCGGCCTCCCAAGCCGGGCTTTTTTTATCCTTATTTCCTGTTATTATATGCTTATTCCAAAACGTACATTTAGCAGGAATTACTCATGATAGACATTGCCTGGAATGACTTTACTCCGGTCAGCGCGTTGGCTGGCGGTATTCTGGTAGGCCTTGCTGCCGCCAGCTTCCTTTTATTTAACGGCCGCATCGCCGGTATTAGCGGAATTCTCGGTGGACTACTCACGCCGGTCCGAAACGACATGCTCTGGCGCATGGCTTTTCTTGGCGGCTTGATCGGCACCCCCATCGTTTGGAGGCTGTTCGCCGAACTGCCTGCCATCGAAGTTAACGCCGGTTTTCCGGCCATTATCGTTGCCGGTCTTTTAGTGGGCATCGGCACGCGTTACGGCTCCGGCTGCACCAGCGGTCACGGCGTGTGCGGCCTTTCACGGCTATCGCCGCGTTCGCTGGTTGCTACCCTGAGCTTCATGGCTACGGGTTTTATTACCGTTTACATTATTCGCCACCTGATCGGAGCCTGATTCCATGAAATACAACCTTACCGCTTTAGTTTCCGGCTTGATTTTCGGTTTGGGGCTGATCATTTCCGGCTTGGCTAACCCGGCCAAAGTGCTTGGTTTCCTCGATTTAGCCGGCCTGTGGGATCCATCACTCGCACTGGTTATGGGCGGCGCGGTTCTGGTGGGCTTGGTCGCTTTTACCGTCGCGAAAAAGCGCACGCTATCGCTGCTGGGATTCAACATGAAACTGCCGACAAGCACCAGAATTGACAAGCGACTGGTGGGCGGTAGCCTGCTGTTCGGCGTGGGCTGGGGCATTGCCGGTTTTTGCCCGGGGCCAGCATTGGTTGCCGTTGGTGCCGGTGAAATTAAAGGGATAGTCTTTGTCGCGTCCATGGTGGCAGGTATGATGCTGTTTGAACTTATCGAACGGAAACGCGCACAATCTGCCTAAGGTATATCCTGCGATTACGCTCGTATCTGTGCCGGGCTTGTTACTGGCCCGGCTTGTCCAACCTTTGGAGACGTCCAGTGGATATCAGAAAAATTGACGACAACATTTCTGTCGCTCCCCAGATTGCCATCGAAGATATCGCGGAAATTGCCCGCCTGGGCTTCAAAACGCTGATCGCAAACCGCCCCGATGGCGAAGAATTTGGTCAACCGCCAATGATGGACATCAAAGCAACGGCCGAGGAGCATGGGTTAAAGTGGGTGTATCTGCCAGTTGCTTCCGGCCATATTACCGATGAAGATGTGGATGCGTTCGCCCCTATGTTCAAAGAGGCAGAAAAGCCTGCACTGGCGTTTTGCCGATCAGGTACACGCAGTACCGTATTATGGGCCCTGAGTTCCGCGCGAGAACAGGAGCCTCAGGATTTGCTCTCGAAAGCCTATCAAGCGGGCTATGATCTCACCGGACTGATTGGTCGTATGCATACGCAGCAGCAAAACCACCAAAATTAACACCCGACAACCGGAAAGCTTCAATGCCATACCAAGGGACTGATAATTTCAGCCACACCCAGGCCGAACGGCTGGGCGTTCTTGTCACGAATCTGGGCACACCCGATGCCCCTACCCCCTCAGCGTTAAGAAAGTACCTGGCTGAGTTTTTATGGGACCCGCGAGTTGTGGAAGTACCCCGCCCACTGTGGTGGCTGATACTGCACGGTGTAATCCTGCGTATTCGCCCCCGGCGCAGTGCCAAAGCCTATGCGGGTGTGTGGTCTCCGGAAGGGTCCCCACTATTGGTGCATACCGCCAAGCAAGCCGAAGGCATTCGGGAGGCCTTGCAGGCCAAGTACGGAAGCAACGTTGTGGTGGGCTTTGCCATGCGTTACGGCAACCCTTCGATCCCCCGCGTTCTGGATGAGATGCAACAGCAGGGCGTTAACAAATTGCTGGTTCTTCCCTTGTACCCGCAGTATTCCGCATCAACCTCGGCTTCAACCTTTGATGCGGTTTCAAAAGACTTTATGGGGCGCCGCTGGCTTCCAGACTTCCGCTTTGTGTCCCATTACCATGATTTTCCGCCCTATATCGAGGCGATGGCTCAGCATATTGAAGCACATTGGGCCGAACACGGGCGCAAGCAAAAGCTGATTCTTTCTTATCATGGCATTCCGCTGAAGTACCTGCTGAAAGGCGATCCGTATCACTGTGAGTGCCACAAAACGTCGCGGTTGCTGGCGGAACGACTGGGGCTGAAAAGCGACGAATACCTCACCACATTTCAGTCGCGCTTTGGCCGTGAGGAATGGTTGCAGCCCTACACCGATGAAACGCTCAAATCACTCCCTGAGAGCGGCGTGAAATCCATCGATGTGTTCTGCCCTGGCTTTTCAGCAGATTGCCTGGAAACCGTTGAGGAAATCGATGAGGAAAACCGGGAGTACTTTATGGAAGCGGGCGGTGAAGCGTTTGCTTACATCCCCTGCCTGAATGCCACTCCGGGGCACATAGACGCGCTGGTGGAGCTTATCGACGAGAACATCAAAGGCTGGGCTGTACCCTCGAACGACAGCGAACAGCTTGAAGCCCGGGCGAAACGGGCAAAAGCTCGCAAACAGGCCACGTTTCCGGGCCGTACCGACCTTTAGGCGCTCTTAACGCCAAAGGCCGCCAGACTCATTCGGGGTGGCGGCCTTTGGTAACTTCAGTCTTCGCGACTTCTCCTTTCTGCTCTGTATCCGGCAACGCCTGGCAAAACGTACACTCCTCCGTATCCACAGCCGCCCCGCCCGACTCTACATAACGAATCCGATGGCTGGCATTGCCGCGGTTAGCCGATACCGAGAATCGACGATTCTTGCGCTGGTCCTGCCCGGTAACCTTCTCGTTATTCGCCATAAAACACCTCATAGATTCGTGCACCGTTAGGGTCACGCAAAAGCAGTGCGTGGGCAATACGAGGATAGACGGACCGCGCCGCGAGGTAAGAGGATCTGCCCACCTCAGGAAAGTGGGCAGATCGGGTCAGAGATCAGCTTTTACGAGCGTCCTCCCAGGTTTTCAGCAGCTCCTTATAAGGCACCGTTTTGCCCTGCACTTTTTCGTTCTCCAGCTTCGGCTTAGGGGCACCGGGCTGATCCAACCAGTATTGAGGGTCGCGAGGTTCATTCAACTTCGGACCGCAATTGGGCATAACATTGGCCCGCTCCAAACGCTGCATCACGCGGTCCTGAGCATCCGCCAAGCCATTAAGCGCCTCCTGAGGTGTTGCTTCGCCACTGGCAGCCTGCGCAATGAACTGCCACCAGAGCTGTGCCAGTTTCGGATAATCCGGCACGTTGGTACCGGTTGGCGTCCACTGGACGCGCGCGGGGCTGCGATAGAACTCGACAAGACCACCGAGTTTCGGAGCCATTTCCGTCATGTAGTCGGAATTGATATCGGAGTCACGAATCGGCGTAAGCCCTGCAATGGTTTTTTCCAGAGAGACGGTCTTGGAAACCGTGAACTGTGCGTACAGCCACGCAGCCAAGCGACGCTTCTCTGGAGTCGAGTTCAGGAACGTCCAGGAACCCACGTCCTGATACCCGAGTTTCATACCCTCTTCCCAGTACGGACCTCTCGGTGAAGGGGCCATACGCCATTTGGGTGTGCCGTCTTCGTTGACCACGGGCAAGCCATCTTCAATCATGCTTGCGGTAAACGCGGTGTACCAAAATACCTGCTGTGCAATATTTCCCTGAGCTGGAACGGGACCAGACTCAGAAAAGGTCATGCCGGTCGCTTCGGGCGGTGCGTACTTCTCCATCCAATCGACATATTTGGTGGTTGCGTATACCGCCGCTGGCCCGTTGGTCGCGCCGCCGCGCGAAACATTCGAGCCAACCGGATGGCAGTCCTCAACCCGAATGCCCCATTCGTCTACAGGCAATCCGTTTGGCAACCCCTTGTCGCCGGCACCCGCCATAGAGAACCAGGCATCGGTAAAGCGCCAGCCCAGAGACGGGTCTTTTTTACCGTAATCCATGTGCCCATAGACTTTCTCACCGTCGATCTCTTTCACGTGTACGGTAAAGAACTCGGCGATGTCTTCATACGCCGACCAGTTGATCGGAACCCCCAAGGCGTATCCATAGCGCTCTTTGAACTGTTTCTTGAGGTCGTCTCTTTCGAACCAGTCCGCGCGGAACCAATACAGGTTGGCAAATTGCTGGCTCGGCAACTGGTAGAGTTTCCCGTCTGGACCGGTGGTGAAATCCAGCCCGATAAAGTCGTCCAAATCCAATGTGGGTAGCGTAAGATCTTTACCTGCGCCGTTCATGATGTCTTCGACTGCCACCACCTTGCCGTAGCGCACGTGGGTGCCGATCAAATCGGAGTCGTTCACATAACCGTCGTAAATATTACGGCCAGACTGCATCTGGGTTTGCAGCTTCTCGATAACATCGCCTTCCTGAATCAAGGTGTGGTTAAGCTTGATGCCAGTGATGTCGGAAAATGCCTTGGCCAGAACGTTAGATTCGTATTCATGAGTCGCGATAGTTTCAGAAACCACGTTGATTTCCATACCCCTGAAATCTTTTGCGGCTTCGGTGAACCACGCCATCTCTTCGAGTTGCTGTTCTTTGGTCAGGGTCGATCGTTTGAATTCGTTCGTCACCCACTTTTCAGCGGCGTCTGAATATTGATCCGCATAAGCTTGCAGGCTGAGCCCCATCGCGGCTGCGGCAATAGCCGCGCTGAGTAACAGGGCTCCGGGATGTTTTTTATTCTTGGACATATCCGACCTCATTTACTGGTGTTAGTAAGAGAGCGCCACAAACCGCACTCGGGATTTCATTACATTTCAGTGACTCCATGAAAACCGTGCTCGTATCAACCAAATGATCGTTTTCAAACACTCATTACAAGCTAGTTCGCAAACGAACCTTTTACAAATTCGGCAACCTTTCCTCACCCCCAGCGCAACAGCACCAACGCCCACAGGACCGACACTCCAAGTGCAATCCACAAGCTGATGTCACTGACTGCCAGAAACGCCAGATGGATATAAGCCGCGGATAGCAACCCGATGAAGAGTCGGTCGCCCCGTGTTGTTTCAATTGGCAGAAAGCCTTTGCGCTCGGTGCACGGGGAGACAATTTCGTAAACCGTCATCACCGCCAGAATGGCGGCAATCACCGCAAAAAAAATAGCGACGCTGGGTGTCCAGTTCATCCACGCAATCATGGGTTATCTCCTTAAACGCGCCCGAGCGCGAAGCCTTTGGCCACGTGATTCCGAACAAACCAGATCACCAGTAAGCCCGGAATAATGGTAAGCACACCGGCCGCTGCCAGAACGCCCCAATCAATACCGCTGGCACCAATGGTACGAGTCATGATGGCGCCGATGGGCTGTGCATCCACACTGGTCAACGTCCGTGCCAGCAGCAGCTCAACCCAGGAGAACATGAACGCAAAAAACGCCGTTACCCCGATGCCAGAGCGGATCATGGGAAGAAACACCTTCACGAAGAACTTCGGGAAGCTGTAACCATCGATGTACGCCATCTCGTCGTATTCCCGGGGCACCCCTTTCATGAAGCCTTCCAGAATCCAAACCGCCAGCGGCACATTGAATAGACAATGCGCCAAGGCCACCGCAATGTGGGTGTCGAATAAACCTATGGATGAATACAGCTGGAAGAACGGCAGCAGGAACACCGCCGGAGGTGCCATACGATTGCTGAGCAACCAGAAAAACAGGTGTTTGTCGCCCAGAAACTTGTAACGACTGAAGGCATAGGCGGCGGGAAGCGCCACCAGCAGGGTGATAATGACGTTAATGGTTACATAGGCCATGGAGTTCAGATAGCCGTTGTACCAACTCGGATCGGTGAAAATCACCACGTAGTTCTCAAGAGTGAAATTCTCCGGCCACATGGTCAGTCCACCGAGAATTTCCTGATTGGTTTTGAACGACATATTCAGCAGCCAGTACACAGGCGTTAGCAGCAAAATTATAAACACAGTGATCGCGACATTTTTCGAGCGGGCTTGTTTCATCACACTCTCCTTATTGTTCTTTGTCGGCGTGCGTGATTGCGGTGAAGAACAACCACGAAATCAGCAATACAATCAGGAAGTAGATCAGCGAGAAGGCCGCTGCTCGGCCAAGATCAAACTGCCCGATCGCCATGGTGGTCAAGGTCTGGCTCAGGAAGGTGGTCGAGCTACCCGGCCCGCCGCCGGTCAGCACGAAGGGTTCGGTGTAAATCATAAAACTGTCCATGAACCGCAACAGCACCGCAATAATCAGCACACTTTTGAGCCGTGGCAGCTGGATGTAACGGAACACAGCCCATTTGGAAGCCCGGTCGATTTCCGCAGCCTGATAGAAGGCTTCAGGAATCGCGCGAAGGCCGGAATAACACAGCAAAGCCACTAGTGGTGTCCAATGCCAGACATCCATTAGCAACACCGTTAGCCAGGCATCGACGGTGCTACCAGTGTAGTTGTAGTCAACGCCCATCTGGTTAATGCCCCAGCCAAACAACCCTATGTCACCACGCGCAAAAATCTGCCAAATGGTGCCCACCACGTTCCAGGGAATCAGCAGCGGAATGGCGACCAGAATCAAACACAGGGAACCTTTGATACCGGACTTCGGCATCATCAGTGCCACACCAATACCCAGCGGAATCTGGATCAACAACACGGCGCCTGAAAACAAAAACTGGCGCAGCAACGAATCCTGAAGACGCTCATCGGTCAGAACCTCTTTGAACCATTCCGTACCCACAAAGTACGCCTGCCCCGGCCCGAAGATGTCCTGCACGGAGTAGTTGACTACCGTCATCAGTGGGATAAGCGCCGAAAATGCCACTAACAGAAATACGGGCAGTACCAACCACCAGGCTCGATTGTTCGGGATCTTATCCATCACGATTGCTCCTGTATCAGGAATTCATCGACATACAGCATGGTCCATTCCGGCGGCATGGTAAGGTGAACACGGCTGCCGATCTGCGCCTCGAAATCCTCATCGACTCTTACTTTCAATATCTGGGATTCCAGACCCACATCAACGATCTTGTAGGTGCCCAAGTCCTCCATATCCAACACCTCAGACTCATAAGAATTAACTTCAGGTTTAAGCCCTAACTTTATGAACTCAGGTCTAATACCGATCTTTATGTTGGTTGAATTGAGGCGCTGTAACTGCGCTAGCCGCCAGCCCTCCAAGGCCACTTCGGTAGAGCCAAAACGAACGCCCGAAGCGCACTTTTCAACGTTGATCAGGTTCATGCCGGGACTGCCGATGAAGTAGCCAACGAAGGTGTGATTAGGTTGCTCGAACAACTCGGTCGGCGTGCCAAACTGTACGATCTGGCCGTCGTACATCACCGCAATCTTATCCGCAAAGGTGGACGCCTCCAGCTGATCGTGGGTGACATAAACCATGGTGATATCGAATTGCTCATGGATTTGTTTGAGCTTTCGGCGCAACTTCCACTTCAGCTGCGGGTCGATGACCGTTAGGGGTTCATCAAACAGGATGGCCGACACATCTTCCCGGACCAGTCCTCGACCCATCGACACTTTCTGTTTCTCATCGGCCGTGAGGTTCTTGGCTTTTTTATGCAGCTTGTCTTCAATCTCGAGAACTTCAGCGATCTCCTGCACGCGTTCTTTGATACGCGCCGCAGGAACTTTGTTGTTCTTCAACGGAAACGCGAGGTTTTGGTATACCGTCATCGAGTCGTAAATCACCGGAAACTGAAACACCTGCGCGATATTCCGGTCCCGTGGTGAGAGCGCGTTGACCCGTTTGCCATCAAACAAAACTTCTCCTTCCGATGGCTGAACCAGGCCTGAAATAATATTCAGCATCGTACTCTTGCCGCATCCAGAGGGCCCTAGGAGCGCATACGCACCGCCTTTTTGCCACACGTGATCAAGTTGACGAATTGCGTAATCCTCAGGGCCAGACGGCGATTTACTGTAGCTGTGCGCCAGGGACTTCAGGTGAATTTCGGCCATTAAGCGCCCCTCCCCGAATGCTGAGATGGTGTGTGCACCAACTGTTCATGAGTATCGAATACGAACAGTTTGTTGACCGGCAAATACACGCGAATGGGTGCGCCTGTGTGGTACTGGTGTACGCCCATCGATTGGGTAACCATGTCGAAATGACGGCTCTCGACATGCATGAAGGTTTCAGAACCGCTGATTTCACTGAGTGCCACTTCCACGGGGATCTCAAGATCGTCATCGTTGGCGGGTTTCAGAGCAATATGGCTGGGGCGGATACCGAACCAGTATTCGCCGGGCTTTAAATTGGCGAGTTCCTGAGTCAGGGCGTGGCGGGTATCTTCATCGAACGACAGTTCCGTATCAGAAACACGGCCACGAATGAGGTTCATCGGGGGTTCGCTGAACAGTTGGGCAGCCAGCGTATTCACCGGCTTGCGGTATACCTCCATCACTGGGCCACTCTGTACCACACGGCCTTCGTGAAGCAATGTGGTGGTTCCCCCCAAAGCCAAGGCTTCGTTCGCTTCAGTGGTTGCGTAAACCGCAATACACTGGCGTTCTCGGAACAAATCCCGCAATTCGGCCCTCAGCTCTTCGCGCAACTTGTAGTCGAGGTTGACAAGCGGTTCATCGAAAAGCACCAGAGTCGCATCTTTCACCAAGGCTCTCGCCATGGCTGTGCGTTGCTGTTGGCCTCCGGAGAGCTCCAGGGGAAACCGCTTTAACAACGGCTCGATGCGCAGCATCGCTGCGGTTTCTTTGACTCGCCGATCAATCTCCGATTCCTGCATCTTCGCCAAGCGCAGTGGTGAAGCAATGTTCTCGTAAACCGAGAGATTCGGGTAATTAATGAACTGCTGATAGATCATCGAAATGTTGCGGCGCTGGACGCTCTGACCGGTCACATCGTTACCGTTAAAGATCAACCGGCCTTCAGTCGGCTTGTCCAGCCCCGCCATCAAACGCATCAACGAGGTTTTACCTGCGAGCGTCCGCCCCAATAGTACGTTGAACGAGCCAGCCTCAAACGTCAGGTTGGCATTCCGAATGTAATCGACACCATCGACCATTCGGGAAAGGTTCTCGAGCGTTAAGGACATGTGTCTTCCTTGTTGTTCTTGTGAAAACGTGTCCGGGCTCTGTCATCCAGTGCAAGCTGCAGTGGTGTTGGGGCTTAAATCCGTTAAGCCCCGGCCCGTCTACAGCTTTTGCACAGCATTGATCCAGCCCTCGTACAAACGATCGCGATGCTCTTTTGTCATCACAGGCTCAAACCTGCGATCGCAGCGCCATAAATCCGATAAATCGTCCAGCGATTGATACACCCCGGCTTTCAGTCCGGCTAGGTATGCAACACCCAATGCTGTGGTTTCAACCAGCGACGGGCGATCCACCGTTGCTCCGAGTATGTCGGCGAGGAACTGCAGCACCCAACTGTTGGCAACCATTCCTCCGTCTACCCGAAGTGTGGTCGGGCGGATACCGTCTTTCTCCATCGCCTTCTGCAAATCCTTGGTCTGATAACACACAGACTGCAGGCCTGCCGTAACAATCTCTTTGATTCCGGTGTCCCGCGTTAAACCAAAGATAGCCCCTCGTGCGTCAGGATCCCAGTAAGGTGCGCCAAGTCCAGTAAATGCAGGTACCAGATACACACCGTGGTCAACGGGCGTTCCCTGTGCCAGTGGTTCGGTATCGCAGGCTTTGTTGATTAGCTGCAGGCCATCCCGCAACCACTGAATCGCGGCTCCGGCAATAAAGATACTGCCTTCCAGGGCGTAGGTGGTTTTGCCATTCAAACGATACGCCACGGTGGTCAGCAGCCGGTGTTCCGAGCGCAGCGCCTTTTCGCCGGTATTGAGCATCAGAAAACAACCGGTGCCGTAGGTGCTCTTGGCCATACCCACTTCAAAACAAGTTTGCCCGAACAGCGCGGCCTGCTGGTCACCGGCGATACCGTACACACAGGTTCCGTTCAGCGCGCCACCTTCGGTGATTTCACCGAAGTCATCGGATGAGTCCATCACCTCAGGCAACAGCGATTCGGGAATGCCGAACATCTCGAGCAGATCCTGGTCCCACTCCTGGGTGTGAATGTTAAACAGCAGCGTCCGACTGGCATTCGTGGCATCGGTGCGATGTACCCGGCCACCGGTGAGTCGCCACAAAATGAAGGTATCCACGGTGCCAAAGGCCAGTTCTCCCCTTTCCGCGCGCTCCCTGACACCCGATACGTTTTCGAGAATCCAGCGAATCTTTGTAGCCGAAAAATAAGGGTCAATCAGAAGCCCGGTTTTACCGTGCACCCAGGGCTCATGGGAGCTCAACTTGAGTGACTTGCAGTAATCAGCGGTTCGCCGGTCTTGCCAAACAATAGCGTTGTAGACCGGTTTCCCGGTTTTTCGATCCCAGATGATGGTTGTTTCACGCTGATTGGTGATACCGACCCCAAGTACTTCAT
This sequence comes from Marinobacter litoralis, assembly GCF_016427555.1. GTDB lineage: Bacteria > Pseudomonadota > Gammaproteobacteria > Pseudomonadales > Oleiphilaceae > Marinobacter > Marinobacter litoralis_A. The sequence goes on along the minus strand of NZ_JAELVS010000002.1, from coordinate 478,607 downwards.
CGTCTGGACCAAACTCCTCCGCCATCACGGCATCGCAGGTGCGCTTCACCGTTGACCAAAGATCCTCCGGGTCGTGTTCAACCCATCCGCTGTCCGGAAAATGCTGAGGGAATTCCTCTTGTCGAACGGCATGAATATTTCCGTCCAGATCAAAAAGAATCGCCCGCGAGCTGGTGGTTCCTTGATCGATGGAAAGTAGATACTGACTCATGTGCTTTCGGCCTCGGCTTCATTTTTGTTCGCATTTTTGCTTTTTTGAAAAAGAAATACCAAGAATTTTGACTCATCCCCCTTATATAGCAGTCAATTTGATTCCCCACCCACCGGTTAAGCTGCACAAAACCGTTAAAACAACTAAACTTTGCCTGCATTTTCGTTTTCACGCGAAATCGAACAGTCAACAGCCAGTTTTGGAGGGGTTTGAATGGCACAGCGGCACCGACAGGAACTCATCCTGGAGTTGATCCAGGAAAACGGTTTCGTCACCACTGATCAGTTAGTCGAACAGTTTCAGGTTACGCCGCAGACCATACGCCGAGATTTAAACGAGTTGGCCAAGCATAAAAAATTGCGGCGACACCATGGCGGTGCGGGAATCGACTCGAGCACCGTAAATACCGCCTATCAAGCCCGGAAGATCATGGACCTGGAAGCGAAGGAGCGGATTGCCGAGGCCATGGTCAAGCTCATTCCCGATAATTCCTCGCTGTTCATCAATATCGGCACTACCACGGAAACCATCGCCAAGGCCCTGCTGGCGAAAAACGGCTTACAGGTGGTCACCAACAACCTGCATGTTGCCTCGATTCTGTCAGCCAAAGAGGATTTTCGCGTGATCATCGCCGGCGGTGAAGTCAGAAGCCGGGATGGCGGCATTGTCGGCGAGGCCACCCGTGATTTCATCAACCAGTTCAAAATGGATTTCGGCATTATCGGGATCAGTGGCATCCATAATGACGGTTCGCTTCTGGATTTTGATTATCGCGAAGTCCGTGTGGCCCAAGCCATCATCGCCAATTCCAGCCAAACATTGCTGGCGGCAGATCACTCCAAGTTTGGCCGAAACGCTATGGTAAGACTAGGCAGCATCACGCAAGCCGACCACGTGTTCACTGACGAAAAACCACCTGAAGAAATTTCGAAAATGCTCACAGAGCACAACGTGACCCTGCACTTGGTTTAACCCGCCGCTTTTCTTTCTCGAAAACAACCATCAACCCAGGCTTTCGTTTTCTTTCCTATTTTCCTTTACGAACATCTTAGACTTTCGCATAATGTCTGAACCAATCCACTTAGCGTCGGGAGAGCATCAGACATGTCAGCAGAACACCCCCACTATGATGTCGTAGTTGTCGGCGGCGGCATCAACGGTACAGGCATCGCGATGGATGCCGCCGGCCGCGGTTTAAATGTTCTGCTGTGCGAAATGAATGACCTGGCCTCTGCCACCTCGTCGAACAGCAGCAAACTGATTCACGGCGGACTGCGCTACCTGGAGCACTACGAGTTTCGGTTGGTCCAGAAGGCACTGGCGGAGCGGGAGTCATTGCTGCGTAACTCACCCCACATCATGCACCCGATGCGCTTCCGCCTGCCCCATCGTTCGCATCTGCGCCCCGCGTGGATGATTCGGACGGGGCTGTTTCTATACGACCATCTGGCCAAGCGTGAAATGCTCCCCGGCTCTCGCTCAATCCGCTTTGATGGCTCCGGGCCGCTGAAACCTGAAATGACCCGGGGCTTCGAATACTCTGACGGCTGGGTGGACGATGCCAGACTGGTTGTTCTGACCGCCAAAAAAGCGGAGCAAGCCGGCGCTACCATCATGACCCGCACCAAATGCGTCAACGCAAAGCGGGGCGCGAATGAGTGGCAGGTAACGCTCCGAAATACCCTCACACAAGACGAGGAAATGGTAACCGCAAACGCGATTGTGAACGCGTCTGGCCCTTGGGTCAGCGCTTTGTTCGGTGAAGCACTTTCCATGCAAGCACCCAAGATGATTCGCATGGTAAAGGGCAGCCACATCGTGGTGCCTCGACTGAATCAAGAAGACGAGGCCTACATCCTCCAAAACGAAGACGAACGCATTGTTTTCGTGATCCCCTATGAAGACAACTTCTCCTTGGTGGGCACCACCGACGTTGAATACGAAGGAGACCCGTCGAAAGCGAAAATTTCTCCGGAAGAAACGGACTACTTACTCGGTGTCGTCAACGATCATTTCAAACGACAACTAGAGCCTGCAGACGTTGTCTGGTCGTATTCCGGTGTGCGCCCATTGATGGACGGCGAAGAAGAGAACGCCCAGAAAGCGTCGCGGGATTACACCTTTGAGGTGAGCGCAGAAAAAGGCCAGGCACCCCTGATCTCGGTGTTCGGTGGCAAAATCACTACTTACCGAAAGTTGGCCGAAGCAGCCACCGACAGGCTGTGCAATTTTTTCGAAACTGCCGGAAAACGCTGGACGAAAACTGCCGCCCTGCCCGGAGGCGATTTCGATAATCAGGCCAACCTGATCAGCGCGCTCAAAGAAGAGTATCCGTGGCTACCTAACCCAATCGCCCGCCGCTACGCGCGAACCTACGGCACCCTATCCCGCACCCTCCTTCAAGATTGCGAGTGCATCGAGGATTTGGGCAAGCACTTCCTTGGAACGCTCTACGAGCGTGAGGTGAGCTATCTGGTGCAAAACGAGTGGGCCATCACGTCAGACGACATTTTATGGCGTCGTACCAAGCAAGGGCTGTATGCCAAAGCGGGGGATGTTGAAGCGCTCGACGCGTTTCTGGCAATAAAATAAATAAATTCGTTTGCTTCAGGGCGTTTAACACAACGCTCTGTAGCAAGCGTGCGCATAAAAATTTCTGAGAATATGATTTCGAGAGGAGGAAAATCTGGAACTTACTGATAAGAAAGAAGAAATGGCGGTGGGCCAGGGATTCGAACCCCGGGAAGGCTATTAACCTTCGGCGGTTTTCAAGACCGCTGCATTCAGCCGCTCTGCCAGCCCACCGCATCTTTCTTGCCGTCATCTCGACAGCGGTGTGCATGATACCGGAATCGCTTATGCTGTCAACGGTCTATAACGAAATTCCTGAAATTTCCGTTCATTTTCTTCAGGTTGGTCAACGATTCACCAATACCAACAAGGTGAAGGAAGTGTAATGAACTTCTCCACCTTCTTTATTGTCAGAAATGATTGAAAGTTGCGAATACAACCTTATTATGGGCTACAGGTTAAAGGGAAGACGTTAGGCTTAGCAGCCCGCCCTTCCCGCCGTTTGATAAATTCGGAGACGAGAATGGATAACAGGCAATACAACGTTCAAAGCCAGGGTGGCATTCAGGTCGCGCGCGGCAGCGCTACCGGCGCCATCAGCCCAGAGGCCACCAAGGTTCTACGTAACACTTACACCCTGCTGGCAATGACACTTCTGTTCAGCGCTGTCATGGCAGGCGTTTCCATGAGCATTGGATTGAGCCAAGGCGTTAGCCTGGTTTGCAGCCTGGGCGCACTGGCATTGGTATGGCTGGTTCTGCCTCGCACAGCGAACAGCGCTGCCGGTATCGGTGTCGTGTTTGCCTTCACCGGCCTGCTGGGACTCTCACTGGGCCCCATCCTGATGCACTACCTGCAGTTTGCTAACGGCAGCCAGATCGTTATGCAGGCGCTGGGCGGCACCGCTGTTGTCTTCCTGGGCTTGTCCGGCTACGTGCTGACCACCAAGAAAGACTTCAGTTTCATGCGCGGCATGTTGGTAGCCGGAATGATGGTGGTTATCGTTGGCATGCTGGGCGCCTTCGTAGCCAGCTTGTTCGGCGTTCAGGTCACTGCGTTCAGCCTGGCCATGAGTGCAGCCATCGTGTTCCTGATGTCTGGCTTCATTCTTTACGACACCAGCCGTATCGTTAATGGCGGTGAGACCAACTACATCATGGCAACTACCGGGCTGTATCTGAACATCTACAACCTGTTCGTCAGCCTGCTGCACCTGATTGGCGCCTTCACCGGCGAAGACTGATTCACTCCGCTGAACCAGCCTCCAGAAACCCCGGCACTTTGCCGGGGTTTCTGCTTTAGGTACACTGCCCTACTGCAATCTATCCATTACCAGAACCCCGACACATGCCCAATTCGCTTGCCTATACTTTGGTTATCACTGGTGCACCATGGACCACTCAGGCACCTCAGACAGCCTTGCTGTTCGCGCGAGCCGCGGTTTCGGCCGGACACAAGATCGACCGAGTGTTCCTGTACGGCGATGGCGTTCACCTCGCTTCCAGCTTAAACGCGCCGCCTTCGGACGAAACGCACTGGTCGCAGCAATGGGCAGACTTTCTGACACAGCACGGCATTCCCGCGACTGCTTGCATTGCCTCCGCCTTGCGCCGAGGGCTTGTAAACGAAACGGAGCAGGCTCGCTACGAGCTTCCAGCCAACAACCTTCGCGCTCCGTTCGAGATTGCAGGGCTGGGCGAATGGGTGGAAGGCAGTAAAGCCGGCGACAGAACGATTTACTTCCATGGGGGAAGCTAACGTGACCACACTGATCGTGATCGACCAGGCCCCCTACGGCTCTTGGTCAGGGCGGGAAGCACTGGACATGGCCTTTTCACTGGCTGCATTTGATCAGCCAGCTGCAATGCTGTTTACCGGGCCGGGCGTCAATTGGCTTCGCAAAGGACAGCAACCGGACGAACTTGGCCAAAAGTCGGCTGAAAAAAACCTCTCTGCGGCACCGCTGTTCGGCATCGAGGCACTGATCGCTGATGAGCGTGCCTGCCAACAATACGGCCTGAGCTCAGAAACCATGCTGTCTGGCGTAGAGCTATCCAGCAACATCCAAGAGCTACTGAACGGCCACACTCACGTGGTATTCGCAAGCTAGCGAGCAGATATTATGAACCCCCACCCTACGCTTCATATCCTGAACAAAACGCCAGAGCACCCACGATACGAGTTGTGCATGCAAGCATTGCTGCCTTCTGACACCCTGGTGCTCATCGAGAACGGCGTGCTCAGCATTGCTGGCGCCCAACTGAACGCCCCCTGCAAGCTGTACGGACTAAAAGCCGATATCGCCGCCAGAGCGCTCGACACGCTCTACGATTCGAGCAATACAGTGGATTTTGAGGGACTGGTTCAGCTCACACAGAAACATGAAAAGGTTATCAGCTGGTAAACATGAGCATCGCAAATCTACCCGACCGAAATAACGAAGGCTTTCTGGAAAACGCCAACGACTGGACATCGGTTGTTGCCGAAAAAATTGCCGCCGAAGATCAAATCGAGCTAAGCGATAATCACTGGGAAATCATCGAGTTTCTGAGGGATTTTTATAAAGCACACGAGATGTCGCCCCCATCCAATCGGCTATTCGTTAAAGCCGTTAAAGATGCATTGGGCGAGCAAAAAGGTAACAGCATTTATCTGATGCAATTGTTCCCGGGCACACCGGCAAAAACAGCCTGCAAGATAGCCGGATTACCTCGCCCTACGAACTGCCTGTGAGCCGCTTAAGGGCGCGCCAGCATGGGGGCTTACGGCGCCCTAAAAACCAAAGGCCACCAATGGGAGGTAGGCCATGCCCAGCACTTGCACTAATCCTGCCGCAGCACCGAAAAGACCGCCAACCATCATCAGCTGAAGTTCCTCTTCACGAAACGCCGGGCGTAATATGTCCTGGAACTCCTCGGGCTTTAATGCCTTCATTTGCTCGGACAGCACATTGGCCACCGCCGGTGCCCGCTCCTTCTTAAAGTTCGGGTCGGCAAAGACATCTTTTGTGGCGATCACCGCCTTGTCGTTCATCACACGCTTCAGATCGGTATACCCCTCAAGCCCTACACTGACTTGAGCCGCCATCTTCAGTACGAGTGATTCGTCCAGCATTGGCCGCAGATGCTTCTGCAAAATGGCCCGGGTTCGACTGGCACGGTCACCATTCACCATCGCATCAGCGACCTGCTCTACCGTAATCAGCTCCTCGGCGACGAGCCTGGCCCAAACATCGCTGATTTCATCCTGACGGCGCAGAAACAACCCCTGGATCTTCCAGAACAGAAATCGACGCGGCTTCAACGGCGCAAAGATAAGATTAATGGCCAGCCAGTTGGTTATGAAACCTATGAAGAAGCCACCCACAGGTAAAGCCCACGGCTCCGGATACCGAACCCACAGTGGTAACAAAGCAGCGCCGAGCAAGGCGCCAATCAATGCGCCGCGATTCACCACAGATCTTAACTCCACCGCACCGGCTTCTTTAAATATCCGGTTCATGAGATCCGGGTGGGCTTGCAGCTGGCGACTCAACAGAGCTTTCAGGTCAACGAGGCTGTCGAGATCATCACCAATATCATCAACCAGCTCTTCGATCCGCGAAGGCAACTGCTCGCGAGCCCAGCGATAGATTCTGGCGCGCACAAAAAGCGGCAGGTTGTCCCAAAGCACAGGTTGCACTTCGTACATCATGGAATCGATATACTCATCCAGCCTCGGAGACACCAGATCAACCACGTGCTCGACAATTTTGTGGGGTTCAAGCTTGCGGTAAACGGAGTTCAGATCACCAAACTGCTGCAGCGTTTGGTCGATACAAATGTGGGCCATTTTTTCCGCTTTGCGCGGGATCACACCTTGCCAACCGAGAACACCTATTCCAACAAACCGAACGGGATAGAATGACATTTGAATGGCAAGCCAATTAGTGACCCAACCGACAAGCGCAGCCACTGCAGGCACCAACAGAAGAGAATATTCAGACAAGCGCAACCCCAAGCATCATCCCCGCCGCTCTGCGGGTTATTATTCGAGTTAAGCGGCACAATACCGCATTCAATGTGAACCCATATGACAATAGTATGAAACAGCCATGCTCAGGGCACATTGGCCGCATTGCCAGCCAGAAGGCGTGATACTGGCAGGAAGCGGCTGTTACCGCTTCCTGTTCAAGGAGGGAAACGCGACTACGCGGGGCAGGAATTACTGGTAATAGGCGTTTTCGGTCTGCGTGTGGTCCGTTACGTCACGCACCGCGGTAATTTCGGGCACACGTTCTTTCAATGTTTTCTCGACGCCCTGCTTCAAGGTAAGACTAACCGCAGAGCAGCCTTGGCAACCACCGCCAAAACGCAGTACTGCAACGGATTCGTCAACGATCTCAACCAATGACACATCACCACCGTGAGCCGCCAGGTTCGGGTTGATTTCGGATGCCAGCACGTACTGGACCCGCTCGGGCAGTGGCGCATCGTCAGAAACCTGCGGAACTTTCGCATTCGGTGCCTTGATCGTTAGCTGACCACCCATCTGGTCCTTGGAATAGTCAACGAAGGCATCTTCCAGAAACGGCACCGAGTTGTGATCCAGATAAAGCATGAATTTTTCCAGATCTTTTGCTTCATCCGTCGGCACCACCTCGTTCGGCGGGCAATATGCCAGACACGTTTCCGCATTTCGGGTACCCGGCTGGGTTACGAAAATGCGAACCCCCATGCCTTCAACATCCTGCTTTTCAATCAAGCTTGCGAGATAATCTCGTGCGGAATCTGTCACAGTTACCACGGCCATGCTTCCTACCTGTTTTCAAATGTAGCTTCCATTTTAAGAGACTTGGCTCAAAGTTGAAAGACCAAGTAAAACGGTCAAGCATTCCGGAGGTAACGAATTTCCCCTATTGCCGCCGCCATCACTCCTAATTTTCAGTCACTTGATAATGATCATCTGTACTAAGACCTTCTGTTGCATTTTTGCTATGATCCCGCCGCACTACCTTTATTAGATGTTATTCATGACACCGGAAGATTTACCTATGACCGATCGCAGCAGCCGTCTGGAACAGCTCCATCTCGCCCTTAAAGAACGCATTCTTGTTCTCGATGGCGCCATGGGTACCATGATCCAGAACCAGAAACTGGATGAAGCCGACTTTCGGGGCGATCGGTTCAAAGACTTTGCACATGATGTACAGGGTAACAACGACCTGTTGAACCTGACTCAACCCGCCCTGCTCCGCAATATCCACGCGGACTATCTGGACGCGGGCGCAGACATCATCGAGACAAACACGTTCAACTCTACGCAACTGTCTCAAGCAGATTACGGCATGGAGTCTCTGGCGCGGGAACTGAACGTAGAGTCTGCCAGAATCGCCCGCCAAATAGCCGACGAATACACCAAGAAGACGCCCAACAAACCCCGATTTGTCGCGGGTGCAGTGGGCCCGACATCCCGCACAGCCTCTTTGTCGCCAGACGTAAACAACCCCGGTTTCCGCAACGTCGATTTCCAGACCCTGGTTGATAATTATTACGAAGCGGTATCAGGTCTGGTTGAAGGCGGCTCAGACATTATTCTGATCGAAACCATCTTCGACACCCTGAACGCGAAGGCCGCCATTTACGCCACTCAACAGTACTTCGAAGACAGTGGCATAGAGCTGCCGATCATGATCTCCGGCACCATTACCGATGCTTCCGGCCGTACCTTGTCGGGTCAGACCACGGAAGCTTTTTATAATTCCATCGCTCACGCCAAACCTATCTCTGTCGGCCTGAACTGCGCATTGGGTGCAGACGCTCTGCGCCCTTACGTGGAAGAGCTGGCCAACAAGGCTGAAACCTATGTGTCAGCCCATCCCAACGCCGGCCTGCCCAACGAGTTCGGTGAATACGATCAAACACCGGAAGAAATGGCCGAGATCATCGAAGGTTTTGCCCGGGATGGCTTCCTGAACATCATCGGTGGCTGCTGTGGCTCCAGCCCCGAACACATTGAAGCGATTGTAAATGCGGTCGCCAAGTACCCGGCCCGTAAAATACCAGACCGCCCGAAATCCCTTCGACTGTCTGGCCTGGAGCCGTTTACCGGTGACGAGAACACCCTGTTCATCAACGTGGGCGAGCGTACCAACGTTACCGGCTCTAAACGCTTCCTGCGCCTGATTAAGGAAGAACAGTACGAAGAGGCCTTGAGTGTTGCACGCGACCAGGTTGAAAACGGTGCTCAGATCATCGACATCAACATGGACGAAGGCATGCTGGACTCGAAGGAAGTGATGGTCACTTTCCTCAATCTGGTAGCCTCAGAACCGGACATTTCCCGTGTCCCCATCATGATCGACTCGTCGAAGTGGGACGTGATCGAAGCTGGTTTGCGCTGTATTCAGGGCAAGGCCGTGGTCAACTCTATCAGCCTTAAAGAGGGCGAAGAGGAATTTATCAAGCGCGCCCGCGATTGCATGCGTTACGGTGCGGCAGTTGTCGTGATGGCGTTTGACGAAGATGGCCAGGCTGATACGTTCGAGCGAAAGACCGAGATCTGTAAGCGGTCTTACGACACTCTGGTGGGCATTGGCTTCAATCCGGCCGACATTATCTTCGACCCCAACATCTTCGCCATTGCGACGGGCATCGAAGAACACAACAACTACGCCGTCGATTTCATTAACGCCACGCGTTGGATTAAAGAGAACCTGCCTCATGCGTCGATCTCCGGCGGCGTGAGCAACGTTTCATTCTCGTTCCGCGGCAACGATGCCGTACGTGAAGCCATTCACTCTGTATTCCTGTACCACGCGATCAAAGCCGGCATGAACATGGGTATCGTAAACCCGGGTCAGCTGGTGATTTACGATGAGATTGAGCCCGACCTGAAAGAGCTGGTTGAGGATGTTGTTCTTAACCGTCGCGAAGACTCCACCGACCGACTGCTCGAAGCCGCCGAGAAATTCAAAAGCAAAGGTGGCAAGGCTCAGGAAGAGGACCTTTCCTGGCGCGAACTGCCAGTGCAAAAACGCCTTGAGCACGCGCTGGTAAAAGGTATCACCACCTACATTATCGAAGACACCGAGGCCTGCCGGCTTGAAGCCGACCGCCCGATTCACGTGATCGAAGGTCCGCTTATGGACGGAATGAACGTGGTCGGCGACCTGTTTGGCGACGGCAAGATGTTCCTCCCACAGGTGGTCAAAAGCGCGCGAGTGATGAAACAAGCCGTTGCTCACCTCATTCCGTTTATCGAAGCGGAGAAAGACGAGAACCAGCAGGCCAAGGGTAAGATCCTGATGGCCACGGTAAAAGGCGATGTTCACGATATCGGCAAGAACATTGTCGGCGTGGTCCTCCAGTGCAACAACTATGAAGTGATCGATCTGGGCGTCATGGTGCCCTGTGAAAAGATCCTGGAAACCGCCAAAAAAGAAAACGTGGACATCATCGGTTTAAGCGGCTTGATTACTCCGTCCCTCGATGAAATGGTTCACGTAGCGCGCGAGATGCAACGCCTCGACTTCCATTTGCCGCTGATGATTGGTGGCGCTACCACCTCGAAAGCGCACACAGCGGTCAAAATTGAGCCGCATTATAAAAACGACATCGCCCTGTATGTTTCCGATGCGTCCCGTTGCGTTAACGTTGCATCGCAACTGCTCAGCAAAACCGCCAAGCCCGCGCTGGTCGAAGCTGCCCGTAAGGAGTACGAAGAAGTGCGTGAGCGCCGCAAGAACCGTGGCGACCGCACAAAGCTCGTTACTTTGGAGGAAGCCCGTGCACGAGCGCCCGAGATTGACTTTGAGAACTATGAGCCACCGCGCCCGAAGTTCACCGGCGTGCGCGTTTTTGACGATTACGATCTCGCCGAACTGGTAGACTACATCGACTGGACGCCTTTCTTTATTGCATGGGACATCTCGGGCAAATACCCGGCCATTTTCGATGATCCCAAGCGAGGTGAAGCTGCCCGCACTCTGTATGACGACGCACAAGTCATCCTCAAGCAGATGATCGAACAGAAGCGAGTCACTGCACGCGCTGTGGTTGGATTCTGGCCCGCAAGTCGTCGAGGTGACGATATTGTGGTCTACACGGATGAATCGCGCACAGAAGAGCTCACTACCCTGCATCACCTGCGACAACAGGATGACAAGGCGCCCGGCAAGCCGATGATGGCTCTGTCAGACTTTGTCGCTCCGGAAGATTCCCACAAGCAGGATTACGTTGGCGGGTTCGCTGTGACAACCGGTATCGGCGCTGACGAATACTCGAAAGAGTACAAAGACAAAAACGACGACTACAACGCCATCATGGTGCAAGCCTTGGCCGATCGCCTGGCTGAAGCCTTTGCCGAACGAATGCACGAGCGGGTTCGGAAAGAATTCTGGGGCTACGCCAGCGAAGAGCAAATGGCGAACGAAGACCTGATCAAAGAACGCTACCGTGGCATTCGCCCTGCTCCCGGTTATCCGGCGTGCCCGGACCACACCGAGAAAGCAACCTTGTTCAAGTTGCTGGAAGCAACCGACAACATTGAGCTCCAGTTAACAGAACACTTCGCCATGTACCCGACTGCGGCCGTCTCCGGCTGGTACTTTGCCCATCCGGAATCAAAGTATTTTCCGATTGGCAGAATTGGCGTTGATCAGGTTGAAGACTATGCTGAGCGTAAAGGCATTTCAAAAGCTGAAGCGGAACGCTGGCTGATGCCGAGCCTGGCGTACGATCCTGCGGAATAGATCAGGGAATCCCCCATGACACACCTTGCTGAAAACAAAAACAAACACAGCGAAAACGAAAAACCCCGGGGGCCCGGGGTTTTAAAAATCACACAGAGCATTCTCGCCGGTGCGTTTGGTGTTCAATCGAACAAACATCGGCAGGAGGATTTTTCCAGCCACAGCCCTGCACCTTTCATTATCACGGGCCTGATCTTCACTGGCCTGTTTGTGGGTGGATTGATCCTGGTGGTCAACCTGGTACTGTCTGGCCAATAGAAATTATTGGCCAGATACCCAAAGAACCGCGAACCCCACCACAAGAACAACCAAGACAACGGCGGCCATGGAATCTACAACACTGTCGGAACGATCTGACTGCTTCATGCGGACCTCACTCGTATAACATCATTGTTTTTATCAGGTTGCTGCTGAAATTAAAGCAGATAACTGACATTCGTCCAGCCCGCTCGTAGCCCTTATCACCTGAATCGATAAAGATATTTTGAAATAATCGTTTTGAGAATAAAAACTCGCTGGTATCCTTCGCATCAGGAATAAGGCGCAATGAAAAATTGCCGTCATAACTATTAGCTTCTGATGTTAGCAGGCAGGACGTTCCACTATGTACGTTTATGATGAACACGACCGACAAATTGCCGCAGAGCGCGTCGCCCAGTTTCGGGACCAGACCGAACGCGCCTTGGCGGGCGAACTTTCCGAAGAGGAATTTCTGCCTCTTCGCTTGCAGAACGGTCTCTATGTCCAACGCCTAGCACCCATGCTGCGTATCTGCGTACCCTACGGCATGCTCCGTTCCGAGCAGTTACGGCGTTTAGCCCGAGTGACCCGTGACTACGATAAAGGCTATGCCCACGTCACCACCCGGACGAATATTCAGCTGAACTGGCCGCGCCTGGAAGATGTACCGGACATTCTTGCCGAGCTGGCCGAAGTTGAAATGCACGCCAACCAGACCAGCGGTAACTGCATTCGCAACACCACCACAGACCAGTTTTCCGGCGTTCAGAAAGACGAAATCGCAGACCCGCGCCCGTACTGCGAGATTATCCGCCAGTGGTCAACGTTCCATCCGGAATTTGCGTTCCTGCCTCGTAAGTTCAAAATCGCGGTAAACGCGTCGGAGCATACCGACCGTGCCGCGATTCAGGTCCACGATATTGGTCTGCAAATGGTTCGCAACGATCAAGGCGAACTGGGCTTCCGAGTTCACGTAGGCGGCGGCTTGGGCCGCACCCCTATGGTCGGCCCTGTGATCCGTGAATTCCTGCCGGAGCTCGATTTGCTTACGTATCTTGAAGCCGTTGTGCGGGTGTATAACCGCTACGGTCGTCGGGACAACAAATTCAAAGCCCGCATCAAGATTCTGGTCAAAGCGCTGAGCCCTGCGGGTTTCGCCGAAAAAGTCGAAGCGGAATGGGAACAGATCAAAGATTCTCCGACGCGTCTTACCTCGGACGAGATTGATCGCGTTAAGGGTTACTTCACCGAGCCGGCTTACGAAAGCCTGGAAGACGCCACAGACACTTTGAGCCAGCAACGGTTCGAGAATAAAGAATTTGATCGCTGGCTGACCCACAACGTGGGCGAGCACAAAAAGCCAGGCTATGCCATCGTCACACTGACGCTGAAGAAAACCGGTACCCCGCCTGGCGACATGACCGACCGCCAACTTGAACAAATCGCGGACCTGGCAGACGAGTATAGCTTTGGTGAAGCTCGTGCGACCCACGAACAGAACATGGTACTGGCCGATGTACGCCAAGACCGCTTGTTCGAACTCTGGCAGGCCATCACAGGCATGGGCTTTGCCACTGCCAACCTGAACACGCTCACGGACATGATTTGCTGCCCGGGTGGTGACTACTGCGCGCTGGCAAACGCAAAATCAATTCCGGTTGCCGATGCCATCCAGCGCCAGTTTGACGATTTGGATTATCTCTATGATCTGGGCCCGATCGACTTGAACATTTCTGGCTGCATGAACGCGTGTGGACATCACCACGTGGGCCACATCGGCATCCTGGGTGTCGATAAAAAAGGTGCCGAGTTCTACCAGGTAAGCTTGGGCGGCTCATCCCAGCACGATGCAAATATCGGTAAGATTCTTGGGCCGTCGTTTGCCCGGGAAGACATGCCGGCCGTTGTTTCAAAGATCATTGATGTGTTCGTAGAGAACCGGACTGAAGAAGAGACTTTCCTGGATACCTATCGCCGGGTTGGTCTGAATCCATTCAAGGAGCGGGTTTATGCCTGATGTTATTGCCGCTGACGGCACTATTCGTAACGATAACTGGGTAGTGGTTGCCCGCCCGGCCGAAGGCGACTCTCTGGATATCCCGGAGGGCCAGCCGGCGCTGATTCCCGCTGATCTGTGGCTAGCAGGCTACGAGCATTTCGCGGGTCGTGCTGATATCGGCGTGTGGTTCGACAGTCATGACGAACCGGAACTGCTGGAAGGCAAGGTAAATGAACTGCCGTTGATTGCAGTGAACTTTCCTCGTTTCGTCGATGGCCGTGGTTACAGCATTGGCCGCCTACTGCGCCAGCGTTTCGGCTATACGGGTGAATTGCGAGCAATCGGTGACGTACTGCTGGACCAGCTTCAGTTCATGAAGCGCTGCGGCTTTGATTCTTATGTGCTTCGCGCCGACAAGGATATCACCAAAGCCGCACGCTGCCTGAATTTCTTCTCTGAGACCTATCAGGCCGCCGTAGACAACGATGTACCGCTGTTCCGCCGTCGGGCGTCTTAATCTGTCTGCATTGAGCAGGTGCCAACGACATCGTTGGCACCTCTACCCTACCGATTATTGAATCTTCTGATTCCTGAAAGCGCTTAACACCTTCCACACCGAGCGTTCCAGTGCCGTACTGGTCGCAATTCCAATCTTTTCCGCCAGCGTTCGTTTTTGCTGGAATGAGACGGTAACAACTTCTCCGCGTTCGCAGGCCTCGATGAGATATTCGTCCGAAGTTTTAATGTCATCGATCAGATTTACATCCAACGCCCGCTTGCCGAACCAAATGTCGCCGTTCGCGACGGCTTTGATGTCAAGATCTGGCCTGCGCTCGCTGACATACTCTTTAAACAGTCCGTGAGTATCTTCCAGATCTTCCAAAAACTTCTGCCGCCCCTTTTCCGTGTTTTCACCAAACATGGTGAGCGTGCGCTTGTGCTCACCTGCGGTCAGGACTTCAAAATCAACGTTGTTTTTCTCGAGCAACCGATGAAAGTTCGGCAGTTGGGCAACAACACCAATTGACCCGATCACCGCGAACGGCGATGCGAGGATTTTGTCGGCAACGCAAGCCATCATGTAACCACCGCTGGCCGCCACTTTATCGACACAGGCCGTCAGTCGTACGCCTTTGCTCCGGATGCGGTCAAGCTGAGCTGATGCCAGCCCATAAGCATGAACAAGGCCGCCGCCGCTCTCGAGGCGAACCACAACTTCGTCTTTCTCCGGGTCTGCAACGCTCAGAACTGCGCTTACTGAGCGACGCAGTGTGTCTGTGTCACTGGCTTTGATGTCGCCGTCGAAGTCGATTACATAGATTCGGGATTTCGGCTGGCTCTCGTCTTCGGCTTTATGCTTTTCGGCTTTTTTCTTCGCCTTTTCTTCTTTTTTCTTTTTTTTGTTCCAGGCCTTGTATTCGTCATCCGACATTAATTTGGTCTGGATTGACTCTTTCAGGTTCCGGTATTTGTCGTTCAGGTTTCTGACTTTCAGCTCGCCTTCGTCGTCGTCCGAATCGTTATGCTTACTTGCAGACACGATGACAGCGACCAGAATAATTGCGGCCACAACAAAGGTTGCAACTTTTGCGAGGAACAATCCGTACTCACTAATAAATTCCAAAATGCATTCTCCAGTGCTCTTTATGCAAACCCCAGAGTTTACTCTGTCGCACCTTAACTGATAAGCCCGAACAAATTAAAACAAGCGTTCGATCAAGCTTGACATGATCCCTCTGTAACCATAAAGTCGAATACTGAGGTCGGCGATACCCAGCTAAGACAGACTCAGTTTCGCTCGGGTTGTTGATCCGCCACGACTAGATATGACAAACACTATAAAGGGTATAACTAATGTCTGTTGAACAGATTTTTGAGAAGCTGGAAAAGAACTTCAACGCAGACGCAGCACAGGGCTTGGACCTGGTGTTCCAGTTTGATATCGAAGACGACAAGCCATACAACCTGGAAATCAAAGACGGCTCTTGCAAGTTGAACGAAGGCACTCACGAAGATCCTTCTGTTACCCTGATCATGAACTCTGAAACTCTGCAAGGCATCGTTTCTGGCGAAACTGACGGCATGCAAGCATTCATGGCTGGTCAGCTGCGCGCCGAAGGCGACATGATGCTGGCTACCAAGCTGGGTGAACTGTTCGACATGGGCTAAGACCTATTCGAAAGTTCCACAAAAAAACCTGCGCTAATCGCAGGTTTTTTTGTGTCTCAACATGGGCTAACCCGGCGCTATAAGCCAACGTCAGCCAGCGAGGTTTCCGCCAGATTCAGCAAGCCGACGTTGCTATCCTCCCGCCGACCAATGCCCTCAATATAGTATTCAAGTGACGTGAGCGCATCTGCCAGCGCCTCCAGCACCGAACTCGATGGTGCCTCCTTTGCGTCCAGCAACTCATTCTGAATGGAGTCCGCGATCCTCGCGATAACGTTGGCCGCTGCGGGATCACTCACCATGATGAGCCCTCCCCATATGCTTCTCAGCGTGCCGGGCAGGTTTGCGAGATGCAGCTTGTCATAGTCAGATTCGATGAATGCTGTGATTGCCCGCTTCGCCAAGGTCAAAGCGCCGCGAGCCTCCTCAGTCACCACCAGGATCGCTTCCTGCAGGTACACTGATTCTTCGCTGCGGCCATTACTGCTCGCCAGCGCATCGGTTTCAGAGGTAATGCCCCGAGTTACGATTTGCATAACAGCGTCTTCAACGCCCAGAACCGAATCCGCCAGCTGGTACAACTCTTCTTCGGCCGGCAAACGGTTTTCTTCTTCCCACGCCCGAAGCTTTCTGGCTTCGCCGCGGGAAATGCCCGCCAGGCGATTGAGGTCGAGCATAACCAGCGTGTTACCAAGACGCTCAAGTGCATCCGCAATAGAGGCAAGTTCAGCAAGGTCTGGTTCGATGCCACGCTCGATAATGTCCAGCTTATCTTTGAGCTGACTCAGCTCTTCAAGCAACGCTTCAGACAACGACTTCAGAACATCGCTGCCCGGACCATACAGCCGGCGTGCGTGCGCCTGCATCATGGAGTCAGGAAAGTCTGACGGCTGAAGCTTGTAGCTTTGCAGAACCCGGGTGATTTCAGGGTTTGCCGAACCACTGCGGTAAAGCAGATACAACAGGTCTTTTACAACGGAATCCGGAGCGTCTTTGGCGGTGGCAACGCGCCCCACGTAAACAATTTCACGGGTGTAGCGCTCCAAACGCATCAATAAGCGCTTTCGAGCCTTACTGAACCCCATTGCCCTATCCAGCATGGCATCCGCGGTGATTGCCACCAAACACCACATCTGGCCCATGGGTGCATTCTGGCAAAGTCGGGCAAAACCGCGGGCTGCACGAGCAATGAGCTTCTTACTGATCTCTTCGTTTTGTTCCCGGAGTATCCCCAGCAAAGCGACCTGAAACGTCAAGCGCATACGACGCGCCAGCATTTCGTATTCAAGGTCGTCATCTACACTCGGACGGAGCGAGAGATCGCAGCAAAAATCCGGACGTTCTCGCACATCGACGTCAAAAAAACACGATTCCGGATATGGCTTTTCTTTACGGGCTTCGCGTAAGTCATTAATAACGGGGAGCAATAATTCTGGGTGATCAACACGCTGTTGATGGTAATACTCCACATAGCGACGCAAGGTGAACAGCGCGCTATTCAGAGTGGTAAGCAAGATGTTTTTGTCGTCGTTGGCACCCACGGGAACGTCGTTCGCCAGATTCACCGCTTCTTGGCAAATCAGCGTTCCACCGCGAAGTTCTACGAGCAGGAAAATACCGCGTAACTGGTTCAGATAGTCGACACAGTTTTGCAGGTCTTCCCCACTTTCCCGATTTTCCTGAAAGCGTTCAAGGCTCGATTCCGCTTGTTTGATGGTCTGTTCAATTTCACCCTTAACCAGATCAAACGACTGCGATTTCGTCGCAAGAGACGATTGGACCATAAACGCTTCCTGTTACGTTGCGGAGACGACCGCTTCCTGTGCATGAACAATCTCAATTCGCATAAAACCCGCGAACTTATCATTACTTATAACATAAAATTCATGTAGCTCAAGAAAGCTGAAATGTAACAATTAGTACAGTTAGATACAGATCTCACTCTGAAGCATTAAGTTTGCTCCACACGGTCTGCCCCGCCTTTTTCTCGATCCGCTCCATCATTTCATTGTGCGCATTGATCTCATCATTCGTGGCCTCGACAACAGGTAAACGGGCCCGTTCCGACGACAGTCTGCGAACCCCGGTAACACCCCCTTCGTCGCCCGAGCCAGCATCCAGTGACAGCGCGGTTTGGCCACCGGTCATCAACAAATAAACATCCGCGAGGATTTCGGCGTCCAACAGCGCGCCGTGCAGCTCCCGGTTGGAGTTATCTACACCGTATCGTTTGCACAGTGCGTCGAGGTTATTTTTTTGCCCGGGATGCTTCTTACGGGCAATCGCCAGGGTATCGACAATGCCGCAATGATCTGCGGTCTTCCGCACTGGTTTGAGGCGGGAAAATTCCGAATCCATAAAACCGACGTCAAACGCCGCGTTATGAATCACCAGTTCGGCCCCTTCGATAAACGCAAAAAATTCGTCAGCGATGTCTGCGAACTTCGGCTTATCCTGCAAAAACTCGTTTGTAATACCGTGAACGGTAATAGCTTCCGCCTCGACTTCCCGCTCCGGATTTATATAGACGTGGTAATTTCGCCCGGTCAATTTGCGCTCAACCACTTCAACACACCCGATCTCGATAATCCGGTGCCCTGCGCTGGGATCAATACCCGTTGTTTCTGTATCCAGTACAATCTGTCTCATGCATTACCTTTCAGAGAACATCAATTGGCAGCTACTACTTTAGCGCCTCATCACGGTTTCGACACCCAAGTTCGCAAGCTCATCTGCCAACTCGTTACCCGGATCTCCGGCGTGCCCCTTAACCCAGTGCCAATTTACATTGTGCCGGGCCGATTCCGCGTCCAGCTCTTTCCATAAATCCGAATTCTTGACCGGCTTCTTCGCCGAGGTTTTCCAGCCATTGCGTTTCCAACCCGCCATCCACTCTGTGATGCCTTTACGGACGTACTGAGAGTCTGTATACAACTCGACATCGCAGGTGCGATTCAATGCTTTCAGGCCCTGAATAGCGGCCATCAGCTCCATCCGGTTATTGGTTGTTTCTGGCTCGCCGCCGTGCATTTTTTTCTCGGCTCCGCCGTAGCGCAAAACAACCCCCCAGCCACCCGGGCCCGGGTTACCTTTACACGCGCCATCGGTGTACATTACTACTTTGCCTGCCATTAGATCTCCGATGAATGGTTGCTGGTATCGAAACGCCGGGGCACCCGGTTCGTGCAACCCCTGGATGCACCGACTGCGCCGGGGAGCGTGATCACCTTGGTTTTGCGCCAGTTTACTCCGCGCTGAATAGGGGCCGGCACACGCTTGCGCGCAAGGATACAGTAATAGGCCCCGACAGGAACAATATTGGCTTTCCCCGAAGGTTCTCGGGTAGTAGTTGAGCCCTGCCGTTTCTGGATCGGTAACCGGCAAAAATAAGTAGCCGAAGACTCCACCGTAAAGCCGAGCAACCGAAGCCAGTCCTCCATGCGCGAGCGCATCAAAAACCGCCCGCCCCATGGCCCTTGGTGATGCCGGGAAAGCAGTTTGCGCGCCCCCCACAACCCAAGCGGATTGAAACCAACCAGAGCCATAACTCCCTCACCTCGCAAAACCCTTGCGGCTTCTCTGAGCACCTGATGAGGATCCTGCGAGAAATCTGCAGCATGGTGCAAAATGGCCAGATCGATAGAATCGGTCGGGAACGGCAGTTCATCCGAATCACATACTGCCACGCCATCCGGCATATTCGGACTCCAGCTCGGCGTGGTAATAATCCTCTGCACGAAGTCGGTACCCGTGGCCAACGGCAACCTGTGGCTCAATCCGACTTGCAGCTGCCGGGCACCGGTCAGGCTGCCCAACTCTCTATCAAGCACACAGCGCTGGCTGGCCAACAAAGCTCGCCCTAGCGGGCTCTGAAACCAGACTTCAAAGCTTTCATGTCGTGCTGAAAAATCGATCGGCCTAGAGTCGTTCACTGTTTATTCCCCTGCTCATGCGACCCTGACATCCGACACCTTGGGATAGGCGCTCTGTTGCTTTATCATAACAGTCACATCCATTAAGCACATGTGGTCAAGATGTTTCGCATTTACCCTATTCCGGCGTTTTCAGACAACTACATCTGGTGCCTTTCAGATAGCTCATGCGGTAAAGCCCTTGTGGTGGACCCAGGGCAGGCGCAACCGGTCGAGGAGTATCTGGAACGGTCGGGCCTGACGCTCGATACGATCCTGGTTACCCATCATCATCCCGACCATGTGGGTGGGATTGCCGAGCTTCGCAAATCGCACCCGGATGTCCGGATTGTTGGCCCGAAAGGCTCACCGTTCACCAATGTGACAGAATCGGTTAGCCACGGCGATCACGTTGAATGGCAATCAATTCGGTTTTCGGTAATGGCAACCCCTGGCCACACCCTGGATCACATTGTCTATTTTACCGAGACCCAGGTGAATAACGCCCCTGTTTTGTTCAGTGGTGACACCCTGTTTATCGGCGGTTGCGGGCGCTTATTTGAGGGCACTCCCGAACAAATGCACCGTTCCCTGAACGCTTTACTGAATCTTCCAGACGACACTGCAATATACTGTGCCCACGAATACACCCTTGCAAACCTTCATTTTGCACGCCATTGGCTGCCCGACGATGCGGGGTTGATCGAGTTCGAGCACAAGTGCAACCAGCTGCGCCAAGCCGGCAAACCCACTGTGCCCTCCAGCCTGAAAAGCGAGAAATCCCTGAACCTGTTTTTGCGCTGGGATGACCCTGCCGTGATCAAAGCCGCCGAAGCTTATGGCGCCGAAAACGGGTTGCCGGTCACCAATCCAACGGAAGTCTTTGCAGCCGTCCGGCATGGTAAAGATCATTTTTAATCCCAAAGGCAATAAAGGCGGTGGTAACAATACCTCTCAAAGCCGTAACATCACGTGCCTTGACCGCCTTAAAACCCGTCCCATAGAATCTCGCTCGAACTGTGTTTGAAGCATTGCATTTATCTTTACGCCGGATCTGGTTACTGACATCCGGCGCAACCTCCCGGAAGCCTAGTTATGCCGGTTAATCGCCTCTCATTGGTCTTGCTCACCACATCCTTAACCGCTGGCTGCAGCAGCAATCCATTATTCGAAAACTGGCACAGCAGCCCGCTCGAGTCTGAACGCATTGTGGTGGCCCAGGGCGACGACGAGCTGATCGCGGCTATCGATTCCGACAAAGATTTATCAGCGAATGCACCGTTGGACGATGCCATTTCAGCAGACCTGAAAGCCAAAGCGAAAGCCGCCCGTAAAAAGCTCGACGAACCCAAGTCCTCCGGGCCAGATGAACTTGTGCAAACAGATCTGTGGAGTCGCATGCGTGCCGGGTTCAAAATGGATCATTCGGTTGATAATCGAAGGATGCAGGCCCAGCTGGATTGGTATGCTCGCAACCCCCGTTATATTCAGCGCGTAACAGAAAGGGGTGCGCGATACCTGCACCACATTCTGAGCGAAGCTGAAGCTCGCGGCCTCCCCACAGAGCTGGCCTTGCTGCCGGTAGTAGAAAGCGCCTTTGATCCCTTTGCATACTCCCACGGGCGCGCAGCCGGGCTTTGGCAGTTTATCCCGTCAACGGGCAAATACTTCGGCCTGACACAGAGCTGGTGGCATGATGATCGTCGCGACGTGCTGACCTCGACCGACGCAGCACTCACCTATCTCGAGCGCCTGGCCAATCGCTTCGACGGTGATTTCACCCTGGCGCTGGCGGCCTACAACTCCGGCGGTGGCACCGTCTCCAGCGCCATGCGTCGCAACAGAAAGGCAGGCAAACCAACGGACTATTGGTCTCTGAGCCTCCCAAAAGAAACCCGGCACTACGTACCGAAACTCCTGGCACTGGCCAAGGTTATCGACAACCCGGACGCCTTTGGCATTCAACTGCCGGAACTGAAAAACGAACCCTATTTCGAAGTGGTCGAGACCGGCTCACAGCTGGATCTTGCGCAGGCCGCCAAACTTGCAGGTGTCGATATCGATGAAATTTACCTGCTCAACCCATCGTACAACCGCTGGGCGACTAATCCAGACGGCCCGCACCGGTTGCTGGTACCTGCACAAAATGCTGATACATTCCGTGCTGCGTTGGCAAATTTCCCCGCCGACCAACGGGTTTCCTGGAAAAACTACAAGGTAACGAAGGGTGATAATCTGGGTAGTATCGCTCGCCGGTTTTCCACCACTACATCGGTTATCCGTCAGGTAAACAAGCTGAACAGCGACATGATCCGGATCGGTCAGCAGCTTCTGATTCCGTCCTCCACCAAAGGCTCTGACGCTTATGCCTTGAGCCAGTCTCAAAGAATTGAGCGCAAGCAGGAGCGGAAACGTTCCGGCAATAAGGTGCGCTACACCGTGCGCCGGGGTGATACCTTCTGGGACATCGCCCGGGAGCACCGGGTAAGCGTGCGAGAGGTGGCCGCATGGAACGGCATGGCGCCAGGCGACCCTCTGCACCCCGGCCGGAAACTGGTGATCTGGAGCAAGGTCAAGCAACCTAAAACCGTCGCCAGCAATGCCAGAAGCAAAGCCATGGTGCGCAAGGTTGGGTATCGCGTACGCAAAGGCGATTCCTTATCGACGATCGCCTCCCGTTTCTCCGTGAATGTGCGCGATATCGCATCATGGAACGATCTTAATACCAACCGTTATCTGCAACCCGGCCAAAGTCTGGTACTCTACGTTGACATAAGAAACAGCCCATAACGTGCGAGAACTATGACAAAAATACGTAAAGCACCGAGCCTCACCGGACTGGTTACGTCACTGGCTCTGGTGGTCACTTCTTTTGTTTCATACGCAGACAATCACTCCCCGGAAGCGCCCGCGCCGATGCACGGCATCGCCATGCACGGGGAGGTGAAATACCCGTCGGATTTCGATCATTTCGATTACGTAAATCCAGAAGCCCCCAAGGGCGGCCACCTAAAACTGAGTGCCGTCGCCAACGGTTTTGATAGCTTTAACCCGTTTGTAGTCCGAGGCGTTGCCGCAGCGGGCATCAGTACCTATGTTTACGACACCCTGATGGTGCCTTCCGACGATGAGCCTTTCTCGGCTTACGGGTTGATCGCAGAAAGCCTGGAAGTACCCGATGACCGAAGCTACGTTATTTTCAATTTACGAAAAGAAGCTCGGTTTCAGGACGGCGAACCCATTACCGCTGAAGACGTTGCCTTTTCCTTCCGCATCCTGACCACGGAAGGCCATCCTTTCTATCGCAATTATTACTCCGATATCGAAAGTGTATCGGTCGAAAGTGATCACCGCGTTCGGTTTGAATTTGGTGATACCGAAAACCGCGAGCTTCCCCTGATCATCGGGCAGATGCCGATTTTACCGGCCCACTATTGGCAAGACCGGGAGTTCGAGGGCAATGGTTTGAATGTGCCGGTGGGGAGTGGCCCCTATCGTATCGGCTCGTTCGATGCAGGCCGCACCGTGACATTCGAACGTTTACCTGATTACTGGGCAGCTGACCTCCCGGTTCGCATCGGTCGCTTTAATTTCGACAAAATCACCTACGAGTATTACAGCGACGATACTGTTGCTCTCGAGTCGTTCAAAGCCGGCAATTTCGACTTCCGGCAGGAAACCTCAGCAAAAAACTGGGCTACGGCCTACACCGGAACACCGTTCGAGAAAGGTTTGATCACCAAAGTCGCAATCGAGCATCACCGTCCGACTGGCATGCAAGGCTTTGTTTTCAATACCCGAAAAGCGGTTTTCAAAGACCCCAAAGTCCGTGAAGCTTTGGCCTACGGATTCGACTTCGAATGGGCAAACCGCAATCTGTTCTATGGCCAATACAGCCGCACAGACAGTTTCTTCGAAAACAGTGAACTCGCGTCTGAAGGCTTGCCTTCCGGGCGCACACTGGAGATTCTGGAACCGTTTCGGAATCATTTGAGCGCTGACGTTTTTAGTAAGGTGTACACACCACCTGACACCGGCAAAAGCCGGACCGTTCGTGACAACCTTAAACAGGCACTGAAGCTGCTGACCGAAGCCGGTTATCGCATTCAAGGCGGTAAGATGGTTCACACAGAATCCGGAAAGCCACTTAAGTTCGAAGTTCTGCTGGCACAGAAAAGCTTCGAGCGTGTGGTGCTTCCGTTCACCCAGAACCTCAAAAAGCTGGGCATTGATGTCACGGTGCGCCTTGTTGACACCAGCCAGTATATTCGGCGAGTTCGCAGTTTCGATTTCGATATGATCACTCAGGTACTGCCGCAATCCGACTCACCCGGTAATGAGCAGCGTGATTATTGGCATTCGTCGAATGTGGATGTACAAGGTTCGCGTAATACGATCGGGGTGAACGACCCAGTCGTCGATGAACTCGTCAATATGGTGATTCAAGCACCGGACAGAGACGAGTTGGTACATAGGGTGCGCGCCCTGGATCACGTGTTGCTGCACGGCCATTACGTCATACCTCACTGGCACCTGAGCAAAGACAGAGTGGCCTACTGGAACCATCTTGAACGGCCGGACGTTACCCCTAAAAGCGGTATCGATCTTAACAACTGGTGGGTTGCCCGCTAAGGAACCCACTCCGAACCAAGCCGTTACGCAAGGATTCCTTCCCTAGATGGGTACATACATACTTCGTCGATTGGCGCTGATCATTCCGACTTTGGTCGGCATCATGTTGCTCAACTTCATCATCGTTCAGGCTGCGCCGGGTGGTCCTATTGAGCAGCTGATAGCCGAAATGGAAGGCCTTGGCGGCAATGCACTAGCCCGAGCCGGTGGCGGCGACATGGGCGGCGAAGTATCGACAGCTTCGAGCGAAAGTCGGGGTGCCCGGGGCTTGCCACCGGAACTGCTGGCCGAAATGGAAACCCGCTACGGTTTCGACAAGCCCGCCCACGAACGCTTTCTGGGAATGCTGAAGGATTACGCCACGTTTGACTTCGGGAACTCCTTTTTTCGAGACCGTTCTGTAGTCGAACTGGTTATTGATAAGATGCCGGTATCCATTTCGCTTGGGCTTTGGTCAACGCTCGTTATCTATCTGATTTCCATTCCACTCGGGATCCGAAAAGCCGTTAAAGACGGCTCCCGTTTCGATGTCTGGACCAGCTCCGCCATTGTCGTCGGCTATGCTATTCCCGGGTTCCTTTTTGCGATCCTGTTGATCGTTCTGTTTGCCGGTGGTAGTTACTTCGACTGGTTCCCGTTGCGAGGCCTTACCTCACCCGATTTTGACTCTTTGAATTGGTACCAGAAGATTGGTGACTATTTCTGGCATCTGGCACTTCCGGTTACCGCCAACGTCATTGGCGGTTTTGCCACCCTCACGTTGCTGACCAAAAATTCGTTTCTCGATGAAATCGGCAAGCAATATGTCGTCACCGCCAGAGCCAAGGGCCTGGATGAAAAACAGGTTCTTTATGGCCACGTGTTCCGCAACGCCATGTTGATTGTCATTGCCAGCTTGCCCGGCGTGCTTGTGTCTTTGTTCTTCACTGGCTCTCTGCTGATCGAGGTCATTTTCTCACTCGACGGCCTTGGTTTGCTTGGGTTTGAAGCCGCTCTGAACAGGGATTACCCCGTCATTTTCGGCACCCTGTATATCTTCACACTTATGGGGCTGCTGCTGAAACTCATCAGCGACATCACCTACGTGCTGGTTGATCCACGCATCGACTTTGAAAGCAGAGAGGGCGCTTAATTGTGATCAAACTCTCTCCCATTCAACAACGCCGACTACGCAACTTTCGAAACAATCGACGCGGGTATTGGTCGCTCTGGCTGTTCCTGCTGATATTCGGCATCAGCCTTGCTGCCGAATTGCTAGCAAACGACAAGCCTTTGGTCGTGTCCTACCAAGGTGACTGGTATTTCCCGGTCGTGCAGACCATTCCAGAGGAAACCTTTGGTGGATTCCTGCCCACGGAAACCGACTACCGGGACAGCTTCATTGCCGACGAAATCAACGCCAATGGCTGGATGATCTGGCCCCCGATACCGTTCAGCTACAACACCATCAACTACGATCTGGATGTGCCTTCACCGGCCCCACCCAGCTCCGTCAACTGGCTTGGTACCGACGATCAGGGGCGCGATGTTGCTGCCAGAGTGATCTACGGATTCCGTATTTCGGTGGTGTTCGGCCTGACACTGACCCTGGTCAGCTGCCTTATCGGAGTCGCAGTAGGTGCCATTCAAGGCTACTTCGGTGGCAAAATTGACCTTCTTGGCCAGCGCTTTCTGGAGATTTGGTCAGGGCTGCCGATGCTCTATTTGCTCATCATCCTGTCGGCCATTGTGCAGCCGAATTTCTGGTGGCTGCTGGGTATTATGTTGCTGTTCAGCTGGATGGGGCTTGTGGATGTGGTTCGGGCGGAGTTTCTCCGGGCCCGAAACTTTGAGTACGTGCGGGCAGCAAGAGCCCTGGGCCTGGAGAACCGGCATATTATGTTCCGCCATGTGCTGCCAAACGCCATGGTGGCCACCCTCACCTTCTTACCTTTTATCCTCGCGGGTGCCATTACCAGCCTCACCTCCCTGGATTTTCTGGGATTCGGCCTGCCTTCTGGTTCGCCCTCTCTCGGCGAGTTGATTGCCCAGGGTAAAGCCAATTTGCACGCGCCCTGGCTGGGCATTTCAGCCTTTGTTTCCTTGTCGCTCATGCTGACTTTGCTGGTTTTTACCGGAGAAGCGGTACGTGATGCGTTTGACCCGAGAAAGAATTGATATGAGTGATTTATTAACCATCTCGGATCTATCCATCCAATTCGATCACGGCCCTCTCGCCGTGCAACACCTTTCGTTGTCGATTGGTAAGGGCGAAACTTTGGCGGTGGTCGGTGAAAGCGGCTCCGGAAAATCGGTTTCGGCGCTTTCGGTGCTTCGCCTGCTGGATGAGCGGCATGTAAGTTACCCCTCCGGCGAAATTCTGTTTGAGGGCATAAATGTGCTTAACGCCCCTGAAAAGGTCATGAAAACCATTCGTGGCCGGAAAATCAGTATGATTTTTCAGGAGCCAATGACATCTCTCAATCCATTGCACACTGTTGAGAAGCAGATTTCAGAAACCTTGCAGGTCCATCTGGGCATGAGAGGCCCACAGGCGCGAACGCGCTGTATCGAACTGCTTGATCTGGTTGGCATCCCGAACCCGGAACAACGCTTGGCGAGCTACCCACATCAGCTATCGGGCGGCCAAAAACAACGGGTGATGATCGCCATGGCCCTGGCCAACGAGCCGGAGCTGCTCATCGCCGACGAACCAACCACTGCGCTGGATGTAACGGTTCAGAAGCAAGTTCTGGAGCTGCTTCAGTCGCTTCAGAAAAAGCTCGGAATGGCCATGCTGCTGATCACTCACGATCTTAGCCTCGTGAGGCGTTACGCCGACCGGGTACTGGTTATGGAAAAAGGCAGCAAAGTTGAGGAAGCGGAAACCGATCGCTTGTTTTCAGCGCCTGAACACCCGTATACGCGCACGCTGATTGATGCAGAACCACCGGAAGAACCTTTAGCTCCGCCTGCAAAAACAAAGGCTTTACTAGAGGTTTCCGGGCTAAACGTATCATTTACTTTGAAAAAAAACCTTCTGGGCAAAGTCACCAAGAGCTTTCATGCGGTAAAAGACGTCAGCCTGCAACTGAGCCAAGGCGAAACGTTGGGCATCGTTGGCGAGAGCGGCAGTGGCAAAACAACCATCGGCCATGCACTACTCAAACTCACGACCAGCACCGGCTCCGTTCGGCTTGATGACACCGAATTAGCGTCTCTTTCCCAAAAGCAGTTCCGACCCTGGCGCCGCCGCATCCAGATTGTGTTCCAGGACCCCTTTGGCAGCTTAAGCCCGCGAATGTCGGTAGCGGAGATCATCAAAGAAGGGCTTTTGATTCACGACCAAGCTAATAACGATCAACACGACGCCAAGGTTATTCAGGCATTGAAGGATGTCGGGCTCGACCCCGCGGCCCGCGACCGCTACCCGCACGAGTTTTCAGGCGGTCAGCGCCAGCGCATTGCGATAGCCCGGGCACTGGTCTTGCAACCCGAAGTCATCATTCTTGACGAGCCCACTTCTGCGCTCGATCGCACGGTTCAGAAGCAAGTAATTGAGTTGCTGCAAAAACTTCAGGCTCAGTATGGGCTAAGCTATATTTTTATAAGCCACGATCTGAATGTCGTGAGAGCTCTGAGCCACAAATTACTGGTGTTACAACAGGGCGAGATTGTTGAATACGGAGACGCGGAAAGAATCTTCCGGGAACCCAGGGAAACCTACACCAAAGAGCTGCTGAACGCGGCATTTTTCTATAGCACTACGACCAATTGACATTAGCCCCTTCGACTCGGGTCGGGGATAATGCGCCAAAATCAAGGAACATAGGGAGTCGATACCCATGGGTATTCTCAGTGGTAAAAAAGCACTGATTGTTGGTGTTGCCAGTAAACATTCCATCGCTTACGGCATTGCAGAAGCCTTTGCTCGCGAAGGCGCGGAACTGGCGTTCACGTATCAGAACGAAAAACTTCAGTCACGCGTGGAGAAATTTGCCGAGCAATGGGGAAGCAAGATCACCATTCCCTGCGACGTTGCCAGCGACGAAGAGATCGAGAACGTATTCACTGAGCTAGGCAAGCACTGGGACAACATCGATATCATCATTCACGCTGTTGGTTTCGCGCCCGGCCATGAGCTGGATGGTAATTACGTTGATGTGACCACCCGTGACGGGTTCCGCATCGCCCATGACATCAGCTCTTACAGCTTTGTTGCCCTGGCAAAAGGCGCCCGTAAGATGATGCACGACGGCAGCAGCTTGCTGACACTCAGTTACCTGGGTGCCGAGAAGGTTCTTCAGAACTACAACGTGATGGGCCTCGCGAAAGCCTCTCTGGAGGCAAACGTTCGATACATGGCTGCAAGCCTGGGCAAAGAAGGCATCCGCGTGAACGGCATCTCTGCCGGCCCCATAAAGACTTTGGCGGCGTCCGGCATCAAAAGCTTCCGGCGTATGCTGGCAGAGAACGCCAAACGTGCACCATTGCGCCGTAACGTGACAACCGAAGAAGTGGGTAATGCGGCTGCGTTCATGTGCTCGAACCTGGCATCCGGTATTACCGGCGAGATTCTGTACGTTGACGGTGGTTTCAACATCACCGGTATGGGCGAGCTGGAAGACTAAGGTCATTAACAGCCCTACCCCATTACAAAGCCGACTCTCTGTCGGCTTTGTTTATTCTGATCCCGCAAATGCTTCGGCGACCGCATCAAGCCAGTGCAGATAATCGGTTTCGTCGGACTCGAACACCCGCAAGCCGATCAAATATCGCTTACCCTCTTCTTTACTCCATACCACTTCCACCATAAGCCTTAACGATTCCTCGCGTCCGGACAAATGGATTTCAGCGGCTAACAACGACCCTATCCGCAAGGCTTCAGCGCTCACCAGGCTCATCCCGCTGGCCGAAAGATCCCGCACTTCGCAGGTTCGAACCGAACCTTCCAGCAACTCTCCGCCAAGCTCGAGTGGTTCCGTTGATTCAACCTGGAGCCGGGCTGTCGCCCGTGCTGACAAACGGTAATCCGCCCGTTTATCGGCCCCATCAGGAACCGGGGATTCCTCACCGAAACGGTAATCTTTATCCATCACAATCCCCCTTAGTTCCGGCTGCCACGGATTCGGCCCACAACACGACTGAGCGTATCGTCAAAGGCTGCCCCGCCTCCAAGAATTCTTATCGTTCCACCGACAATACCCGCTACCAATTCGTCCCGCATCATTTGATGCCGGTTGAGCCCCAGGCGATCGACAAAGACAAATTTGCCGGTAGCCGCAATTTTGACGGCCAATTTCAATCGCAAGGGTGTGTCTTCGGCCTGTTCAGACTCGAGCACTATCCACCCTTCAAGTTCGAGCTGGTCAACTTGGCGAGCAGCATCGGCTTCGGCCTCACGAGCCAACCGTTCCAGCTCCAGTTTTTCATCAGCCATCCTTTGCTGCTCGGCCTCCGCACGCTGCCTTGCCAGCGTGGCTTCATGAGCCGCTTTTCGCTCTTCAGCCAGACGCTGTGCCTCTGCTTTTTCACGGCGCAACGCCTCTGCTCTTGCTCGAACTTCGCGGGCGGCTTGCTCTCGCTGCTGCTGCTGTTTCTGACAGACCTTCACCAACACATTTACCGTTTCTTCCAGGACCTCGCCAAACGGTTTCAACTCAGGTAAAAGCCGCAACGTTTGTTGATTCAGTTCCCGCTGGAACTCGGACCAATCCTGCAACCCGAGTTTTACCCCGGCACCGTTGGTCCAGACGATCTCCTGGCTATCCGGCAACAACGCAAAGAAAAACCGCCGCTGCTCATCGACACCCTCGCCGCTCACAAACCAGCGCTCCGTGTAGGGTTCAACATCACGGGTGCTCAGGGCCGTTCGCTCGAGCCAGCCGGCGTCAAACGCGAACTCGCCGTTCGCCGGTAGAGCGGGTTCCGGAGCGGTGCTTTCACCTTTAATCCGGTCAACAATAACCGCATTGATCGCCTCAATTTTTGCCACAGGTATGTCTCGCCCCATGGCACGGCGCCACACATCGTGAACAAGGTCTCCGAGCTGTTCACCCACTCGGTACAGCTTGCTTCGATCT
Source organism: Marinobacter litoralis (assembly GCF_016427555.1). Taxonomy (GTDB): domain Bacteria; phylum Pseudomonadota; class Gammaproteobacteria; order Pseudomonadales; family Oleiphilaceae; genus Marinobacter; species Marinobacter litoralis_A. Next base: position 448,081 of record NZ_JAELVS010000002.1, on the reverse strand, counting down.
TTATCAGACAAGGCCGGGTCGCCCGCCCACACCAACCATTCCAGAATTTTATTCGCGTGCCGATGCAATTCGCTTTGTTCACCGTCGGCCAATACGCTTTGCTTCAGCACGCCAATCCAATCGTTCAACACGAAGCCCGAAATAACACTTGGCAATTGCCGCCCCCTTAGCGCTCGCCCCACCAAGGCTTTTGATATCTGCTCGGCCTGACGTTGCCGTGACAGACCCAATTCGGTGTCATACAACCGACGCCGAAGCCGATCCACCTGCCCCAGCCTCTTCAAACTGTCATCAAGCCACTGCTGACAATAAACTTCTACCGGCTCTGTCGAACCCTGTTCGAAACTAGCTGCCACAGCAACAACCAGGCTATCGAGCAAATCCAGCAGTACACGAGACGAGCGCCCGCCGGTATCACTCCATCCACGCCATTCCTGCAGATGGTCGAGCCAATCCAGCACAACCTGCGGGAAACCTTTGCCGCCGTCTTCATCCAGCCGCCAGGCACACCAGAATCTAAGCCGGGCAACGCGACTGACCAGCGAAGCGTGAAGCCCACTGGTATTCAGGAAGACATCCATAATCCGATCAGCAAGATAAGCCGCATTGACCTGGCGGACGCTCCAGTCAATCTGCACTGAGCGTAAAACATGGGTAACCCGTTCATCCCGTTGTTCGGACCAACAGGATGAAAGCAGAGGCCTCCAGTCCGGCACGGTCTCTGGTACAGAGTTACCGGTGGGATATGGCAGGTCCGGTACACGAATGCCGGTGAGAACCTGATTAATTCGGGCAGCAACCTCTTTACGGGAAATTGGCTCTACCTCTGGCTGCTTTGCCTTAGGGAACATCCGGTGCCTGTTGTCTGGAATCGTTGAAATGGACCTTCAAATAACGCAGTATAACCAACTCGCCGGGGTTTGCTGCAACCGTGTACCGGCGCCATTCGTGTTTATCTTCAATCACCGGGCAAAGCGACACGGCGTTGTTTCGGTGACGTAACGATTTGAGTCGGGGAACTACAACAAGATGTCGGGCAAGAAACTGGAAAACCTGAACGTGGCCAGCCAGGAACAACTGATCACTCCTGAAGCCTTAAAAGACGAACTGCCACTGTCAGACAAGGCAGCAAATACTGTCGCGTCAGGCCGTCAGGCTATTTACGACATCATGGACGGCAAGGATAAGCGGCTGTTTATCGTTGTTGGCCCCTGCTCCATCCATGATCCCGAAGCAGCACGAGATTATGCCACCCGGCTGAAGAAGCTCGCCGATGAGGTCAGCGACACTCTGCTGATCGTGATGCGCGTTTACTTCGAAAAGCCCCGGACTACCGTGGGCTGGAAGGGCCTGATCAACGATCCACATCTGAACGATACGTTCGATATTGAGCAAGGCCTGCACATTGGCCGCCGCTTGCTGCTGGACATCAATGAAATGGGCTTGCCGGCTGCTACCGAAGCACTTGATCCGATCTCACCCCAGTACCTGCAAGACACCATTGCCTGGTCAGCGATCGGCGCACGAACAACTGAATCCCAGACCCACCGTGAGATGAGCAGCGGTCTGTCGATGGCTATCGGTTTCAAAAACGGCACAGACGGTAATCTGGACGTTGCAGTGAATGCGATGAACTCGGTTTCACACCCTCACAGCTTTTTGGGAATTGACCAGCAGGGTCGCGGCGCCATTATCCGGACCAAGGGCAACAACTACGGCCACGTTGTTCTGCGCGGCGGCGGCGGTAAGCCGAACTACGATTCAGTCAATGTCGCTTTGTGCGAGCGTGCCCTGGAAAAAGCCGGCCTGCGCAAATCCATCATGGTGGATTGCAGCCACGCCAATTCCAACAAAGATCCTGGCATCCAACCGCTGGTCATGCAGGATGTCACCCGCCAGATCATTGAAGGTAATGAGTCGATTCAGAGCTTGATGGTGGAAAGCAACATCAACTGGGGTAACCAGTCGATCCCTGACAATCTCGACGATCTGAAGTACGGCGTGTCCATTACTGATGCGTGTATTGACTGGGAAACCACAGAAAGCGCGATTCGTGAAATGCGCGACAAGCTGAAGGATGTGCTTCCAAAGCGCGGCGAGTAAAACAAAAAAAGGCCCGGAACCTGAACAGCTCCGGGCCTTTTTGTTTGATCAATCAAGTGCTCAAATAACCGACTCACACCCCAGCCAGTCCAACTTCCCTCTCAAACTGACCACGTGACCAATGATCACAATGGTTGGAGCCTGAACGCCACTGCTTTGAACCAAAGAGGCAATGTTCTCCAAAGTGCCAGTCACAACCTTTTGATCCGGTGTCGTACCCTTGGACACCAGTGCTACCGGCATATTCGAATCCATACCATGAGCAATCAGTTCCCGACAGATGATTGGCAATCCCACCAACCCCATATAGAACACCAGCGTCTGGTTATTCTGTACAAAGTCCGTCCACGGCAAATTGCAGGTATCATCTTTTAAGTGGCCGGTGACAAAACGAACGGATTGAGCGTGATCACGATGAGTAAGCGGAATACCAGAATAAGCGGCACAACCTGATGCAGCGGTAATCCCGGGCACCACTTGAAAGCGAATTCCAGCGGCCGCGAGAGTTTCAATTTCTTCCCCGCCACGACCAAAAATGAACGGATCCCCCCCTTTCAGGCGGACAACCCGATATCCTTCCTTGGCGAGCTCTACCAAACGCTGGTTAATTTGCCCTTGAGGTAACGTGTGATTCGCGCGTTTCTTGCCAACGTGGATCTTCTCGACCTGCTCGGGAACCAACGCCATAATCTCAGGCGACACCAAGCTGTCGTACAGCACCACTTCTGCCGCCTGAATCAGTCGCCATGCTTTAAGCGTCAACAGTTCAGGATCACCGGGGCCGGCCCCGACCAAAGCCACATCACCGGCGGAATTGTTCGGATTTTCCGTGACCGGATTCGGTTTGAAGCGGACCGGGCCTGCTCCAACCTTCACACCTTTCCCTGGCACCTCGGTTTGTCGACTCATTGGATGCGCTCTACGCCTCCCATATAGGGCTTCAGAACGTCAGGCACAACGATGCTGCCGTCGGCCTGCTGATAATTTTCCATAACCGCAATCATGGCCCGACCAACCGCCAAGCCTGATCCATTTAGTGTGTGCACCGGCTCTGGCTTACCGGTTTCCGGGTTACGCCAGCGAGCCTGCATACGGCGCGCCTGGAAATCACGGGTATTGGAGCACGAAGAAATCTCACGATACTTGCCCTGCCCCGGCAGCCACACTTCAAGGTCATATGTCTTAACCGCGGAGAAGCCCATATCGCCGCCACACAACGTGACCATCCGGTACGGCAACTCAAGCAATTGCAGTACTTTTTCCGCGTGACCTGTAAGCTGCTCGAGCGCCTCACCGGACTCCTCCGGACGCACCACCTGAACCAACTCCACCTTGTCGAACTGATGCTGGCGAATCATGCCCCGCACGTCGCGACCGTATGAACCCGCCTCACTACGGAAGCACGGCGTGTGGGCGACCATGCGCAGAGGCAATTCCGAATCGTCCAGGATGCTGTCGGCGACCAGATTGGTTACCGGCACTTCCGCAGTCGGAATCAGGTACAAAGGATTGTCGCCGTCCATCCGGAACAGGTCTTCTTCGAACTTCGGTAGCTGACCAGTGCCAAACAGTGCATTGCCGTTCACCAGGTAAGGTACATAAGTCTCTGTGTAACCGTGCTCGGTGGTGTGCAGGTCGAGCATAAACTGAGCCAGAGCCCGATGCAGACGGGCCAATGGGCCACGCATCACGGCAAAACGGGAATGGGCAAGATTGGTCGCCTTCTCGAAATCGAGACCGTTAATGGCTTCACCCAGGGCGACGTGATCTTTCGGCTCGAAATCGAATTCGCGAGGCGTTCCCCAAACACGGGTTTCAACGTTGTCATCTTCGCTTTTACCGGGGGGTACATCTTCGTCCGGGACGTTCGGAATGCCGGCAAAGAATGCGTTCAAAGCTTCCTGCACGGACCGTAGTTCGTCTTCCGCTTCGCTACGCTGTTGCTTCAAGCTTTCAACTTCATCCAACAGCGGCTTGATGTCTTCACCGGCCGCCTTGGCTTTACCAATCGACTTGGAACGTTTGTTCTGCTCGCTCTGCAGGGTCTCGGTACGAACCTGAATGGCTCGGCGGCGCTCTTCCAGCTGCTCGAAAGTGGCTACGTCGAGCTCAAAATTTTTAATAGCCAGCCGGCGGGCGATCTCTTCAGTCTGTGAACGGACACGTTTGGGATCGAGCATGGTGTTCCTGAATTATCCAGTTAACGAATGGGTGAATAGGCGAACATTATACCCGCCATGAGTTTGCTGGCCAGCATTGACCTGAGCCACAAAGCAGACCGGCCGAACCAATCAATAGCGCTTTAGAGTGCTTTGTTGGTCGAGTGTGTCCAGACGTTGACGCTTTTCGGCGAGTTTGATTTCCAGGCCCCGCATCACCGGCTCGTAGTAACGGCGCTGATGTATGGCTTCTGGCAGATAGTTTTCACCTGCCGCATAGGCATCGGGCTCGTCGTGCGCGTAACGATACTCTTCGCCGTGCCCCATGCTCTTAAGCAATTTAGTGGGTGCGTTACGCAAATGCACTGGCACTTCATAGTCGGGATCGCTCTTGATATCAGCCATGCATCGATTGAACGCGGCGTAGACTGCGTTACTTTTGGGCGCCATGGCCAAATAGGTCGCTGCCTGCGCAAGAGCCAACTCCCCTTCCGGAGAGCCTAAGCGCTCCTGCGCATCCCACGCCTGCATGGCCAATTGCAGCGCTCTCGGATCTGCATTGCCTATGTCTTCACTGGCAATCCTGACAAGCCTTCGTGCAACGTAGAGTGGATCACAGCCACCATCGAGCATTCTGCATAGCCAGTAAAGTGCACCGTCTGAGCTGGACCCCCTGATCGACTTATGCAAGGCCGAAATCTGGTCGTAGAAAACATCACCGCCCTTATCAAACCGGCGCAGGCTGGTTTGCAGGACTTGTTCCAGTGTTGACGGCAGTACCCGATTGTTTCCTTGTTCGTCTGGTTCTGCCAAATCCGCAGCAACTTCGAGAATATTCAATGCCCGACGCGCGTCCCCGCCTGACGCGGAAGCCATGGTATCCAGTACTGAAGGATCAACCTTCAGCGAACCCGCAAAACCGTCCTCACTGGAAAGTGCTCGGTTTAGCAGAGTCAAAATGTCATCAGCTTCGAGGTTTTTGAGGACATACACCCGGGTGCGGGACAACAGAGCGCTGTTGAGTTCAAAGGAAGGATTTTCGGTAGTTGCTCCGACAAAGATGAACGTCCCATCTTCGATATGAGGCAGAAAAGCATCCTGCTGGCTTTTATTAAACCGGTGAACCTCATCAACGAAAAGCAAGGTGTCGCGGCCCTGGGCCTGCTTTCGGTGTTTAGCACGATCCACGACTTCGCGGATCTCTTTGACACCGCTAAGCACCGCCGACAAGGTTTCAAACGTCAACTCACCGACATTGGCGAGTAATTGCGCGAATGTGGTTTTTCCAACCCCGGGCGGCCCCCATAAAATCATGGAGTGCAACTGGCCCTGTTCAACAGCCCGTCGGAGCGGTTTCCCTTCTCCCACCAGATGGGCTTGCCCTACGTAGTCGGCCAGGGTTTTAGGGCGCATTTTGGCTGCAAGCGGCTGAAACCCAACCTCTTGCTGAAACAGGTTGTCCTGCATCAAGCACCGTCCCGAATAACGTCAACCTCCTCGGGATACTCCAGCGTGAAGGCTTTTTGATCTACATCCTTGTTCAGTTTAATGGAATCAAAGCTAAGAATGCTGATTTGAGCCAGCGAATCTTCCATTCTCATTTCTTGCAATTCACCGTCGAAAAAGCTCAGACGCAGTGAAACGAACAAAGAGTCAGCCCCTTTGGGGATCAGCGTAAATTCTTGCGTCAATTCGCCGATTCTGCGCTGGCTGACCTCGTAGGTTTCGTCCAGATTATCGACCTCACCGCTGAGCAACAGCGCGGGCGTGCTTTGGACGCGATCGTCCAGCTTGTGGATCGTCACCTGCTCGAGATCCGGGTCGTACACTTCAACGGTTTCGCCATCACTTACAATGAATTGCGACAAGGGAGCAGCCGTTTCCCAGTAGAACAATCCAGGCCTCTTGGCCTTGAGAGAACCGCGAGTTTCTTGTACCCGCCCGCCGTTTTCACCTACCACAATCTGAATAAAATCAGCCTGATAGGTTTCATAACTTCGCAGGATTGATGAAAGCTCTTCGGCAGCGCCGGAGGAAGCCTCTTCGGCATGGCTAAACCCCGCTGTAAAAACAAGCAGCAGGCTCATGATCAAAGAATTCAAAAATCGATTCATACTAACGCTCCTAGTCTCTTGGGGGCGGCGGTGCCAGAACTTCTCTGGCGCCATTATGACCCGCCGCACTGACAACACCCGCTGCTTCCATTGCATCCACCAGGTTGGCGGCGCGGTTGTAGCCAATCTTGAATTTTCGTTGAACCGAGGATATCGACACTCGTCGATTTTCGGTGACGAACGCGACGGCTTCATCGAACAGCGCGTCGCCTTCGTCGCCACCACCGCCTTCCGTCAGGGTAGGCACTCCGGGCAAATGCTCTCCTTCGGCACCACTGAGCACGTCATCAACGTATTCCGGCTCGCCCCGAGCCTTCCACGCACTGACCACCCGATGCACTTCATCATCGTCCACAAAGGCACCGTGCACACGAACAGGCAAACCCGACCCCGGCGGCAGATACAACATATCCCCGTGCCCCAGGAGCTGTTCTGCCCCGCCCTGATCCAGCACCGTTCTGGAATCAATTTTGGAGGAAACCTGAAACGAGATCCGGGTCGGAATGTTGGCTTTGATCAAGCCGGTGATCACGTCAACCGAAGGCCTCTGAGTAGCGAGGATCAAGTGGATACCCGCAGCACGGGCTTTCTGGGCAATTCGGGCAATAAGCTCTTCCACTTTCTTGCCGACGATCATCATCATGTCGGCAAATTCATCGATTACGACAACAATGAACGGCAAGGTTTCCAGCTCCGGGCGCTCCTGCTCATCGTTCGCAAGATGATCATCCGGTTTCCAGAGCGGGTCCAGCAGAGGTTCACCTTCCGCCCGGGCATCTTTCACCTTTTTGTTATAGCCGGCCAGATTACGCACGCCCAAGCTCGCCATCAGGCGATACCGGCGTTCCATTTCAGCGACACACCAACGCAGTGCATTGGCAGCTTCTTTCATGTCGGTGACCACGGGTGCCAACAAATGCGGAATACCATCGTAGATGCTCAGTTCAAGCATCTTCGGATCCACCATAATGAAGCGCACATCGTCCGGCCCGGCCTTCAGCAACATGCTCAACAGCATCGCGTTAACGCCCACGGATTTACCGGAACCGGTGGTACCCGCAACCAGCAGATGCGGCATCTTCGCCAGATTGGCCACCATCGGGTTACCGCCGATGTCGTTACCCAAGGCCAGCGTGATCGGCGATGACGATTCGGTAAATACTCGAGCTCCCAACACCTCACTCAGCCGAACGATCTCTCGGGTTTCATTCGGGATTTCGATACCAACCACCGACTTTCCGGGTATCACCTCGACAACCCGAACACTGAGTACCGCCAACGAGCGAGCAAGGTCTTTGGCCAGATTTGATATTTTGCTGACCTTCACCCCTGCCGCCGGCTTAATTTCGAAACGGGTAATAACGGGACCAGGGTTGACTTCAACCACTTCCACCGAGACACCGAAATCCGCCAGCTTTTCTTCCAGCAACCGGGACATGTGCTCGAGGGATTCTTCGGAATAGCCGCTTTCTTTGTGCTCTTCGGGCGGATCTAGCAGTGTAATCGGCGGAATCGGGCTCTCGATGTCTTCAAGCAAAGAGCCCTGCTTATTGCTGCTCTTTTTCGTGTCAGAAGCGCCTTGATCCTCTTTCTTGAAAGGCGCGATCTTCAGCGCCCGGCTCAAAGGTTTTTCTGCTTTTTTCGCGGTCGGTTTCGGTACTACGGGTTCAACGTCGCGCGAACTGAAGCTTTCAACTTCCGCCGGTTCCGGGTCAGCTGTCGTTCTCCCTTCCAGAGCCGGTTCTTTACGCAAGTTCTGCGGCTTTGGCTCCGGATTCCCTTTCGGCGTTCTGTCTTTCTTGGCAAATAGACGGCGCCACCAGGGCGTCTTCACTGCGGAAGCCGGCTTGGCATCAGAGGCGGTTGCCCGAGGCGCACTACGAACCACGGGCGGTTCTGGTTCGTCCTTGGTTAAAGGCGATTCAGATCGTGCCGCTTTCGAGGTCTGCTTTTTGAAGAACGCTGTAACGGCCAACGCCGCCTTGAGGGTCAAGCCACCCACCCGATCCATCAAACGGAACCACGACAGGCCAATCGTAACGGTGAGCGCAAACAGGAAAATCGCAATCAACAACAGTGTCGTTGCTGGCAGGTTGAAAAATCGAACCATCGACTCAGACACCGCCTTGCCCAGCACGCCACCGGAAGACATGCCCAGACCGAACAAGGAATACAACGACAGCAAACTCGTTGCGGATAGGAGAATCAGAATGAAGCCACCGAATCGGACCATGAACAGCGGCCAATGCAAATCCAGGGGCTGATGGCGAAGCCGAATGAGCATGAAGGCATAGCCTGCCACCATGACCGGGAAAAGCCAGGACACATGTCCGAAAAAGTCCATTAACAGACTGGCCAACCAGGCCCCGGTGCGGCCCGCGTAGTTTTCTACATTGGTTTCATGGCCAATACTGGCCCAGCCGGGATCCGTGTGACTGAAGGTAAAAAGCGCCATGGCCAGATAGATGCACAGCACGATGAGGCCCAGAACAGCACCCTCACGGGCGCCCTGGGCCATCAACAGGCGAAAGCGCTTTTGTTTGTCTGTGAGTTCCGTGGGTACAGATTTTTTCGCTTTAGCGGATTCCGCCATGAATACTCGAACCGTATGTAAGTTTAGTCTTCCAGCGCCTGAAAACCCCTTGCGAGATCGGTTTTCAAGTCATCAATGGCTTCAATGCCAACTGACAGCCGGATCAGATTTTCAGTGATACCTGCCTTTGCTTTATCTTCAGGCGCCAAACGCCCGTGCGTTGTCGTTGCCGGGTGGGTGATGGTGGTCTTCACATCCCCTAAATTGGCCGTGATTGAAATCATCCGTGTGCCATCAATGAAACGCCAGGCCTGTTCCCTGCCGCCCTTTACCATGAACGACACCATGCCACCGAACCCGCTTTGCTGCTGTTTAGCCAGCTCATGCTGAGGGTGGCTTTCCAGCCCCGCGTAAAACACTTTTTCTACGGAGGGCTGTGATTCCAACCACTTAGCCAACTCTAACGCATTGTCACAGTGAGCTCGCATACGAATCGGTAAGGTTTCGAGACCTTTCTGAAAAACCCAGGCATTGAACGGGCTCATGGTGGGCCCGGCAGAACGAATGAAGCCATAAACTTCATCCAGATACTTGGCCGGCCCAACCACGACACCGCCAACGCAACGACCCTGCCCATCGAGGTACTTGGTTGCAGAGTGGATAACCAGATCAGCACCTAATTCCAACGGGCGCTGGAGAATAGGGGTGCAAAAACAGTTATCAACCACAAGCAGCGCGTCGTTTCCATGTGCCAGAGCAGCCAACGCTTTTACATCAGCCACCTCACACAAAGGATTCGATGGGGTCTCGATGAACAACATCCGGGTTTCGGGACGAATGGCCGCCTGCCACTCATCAACCTCGGTAAGACTGACAAACGTGGTTTCCACGCCGAATCGCGCCATGTACTTTTGGAACAGCACGTTCGTGGTTCCGAAAACGCCGCGGGAGCAGACCACGTGATCACCGGTTTTCAGCAACGACATACAGGTGCTGAGAATGGCCGCCATGCCCGAAGCCGTCGCGACGGCCTTTTCTCCGCCTTCCATTGCGGCAATGCGCCCTTCAAATGCCTGAACCGTCGGGTTGGTGAAACGAGAATAGATGTTTCCCGCTTCTTCCCCGCCAAATCGAGCGGCTGCCTGCGCTGCACTTCCATAGACGAAGCTCGATGTCGGGAAAATTGCATCGCTATGTTCGAGCTGTCCTGTTCGAATCTGCCCTGCCCTGACCGACAGCGTATCTACTGACATCCCGTCCAAGTCGGATTCGGGAATCCAGAGGTGTTCTTCACGCGAGTGGCTCATGGCATTCTCCTGGCTATTCGGCGACGCTCAGTCTTCGTCATTGTGGAGGTCTATATTGTCGTTATCCGAATCGGAATCGGAGTCAACATCCGTCACGTTTGTCGTCGCAGTGCTGCTGTCTTTACGACGATTTTCAAGACGCGTCAGATACTCTTTATCGATGTCTCCGGTGATGTAATCGCCGCTGAACACAGAGCATTCCCAGCCATCGATATCTTCATTGACATCGCTGACACAGGTAATCAGGTCGTCCAGATCCTGATAGACCAGCCAATCTGTTCCGATCAGTTCCCCGACCTCTTCAACCGTGCGGTCATGAGCGATCAATTCAGACGCAGAGGGCATGTCGATGCCGTACACGTTCGGATAACGCACTGGGGGAGCTGCTGACGCAAAGTAAACGTTACGCGCACCGGCATCCCGCGCCATTTGAACGATTTCTTTACACGTGGTGCCGCGCACAATGGAGTCGTCTACCAGCATTACGTTCTTGCCGCGAAACTCCAGATCGATAGGATTGAGTTTCTGGCGTACCGACTTTTTCCGCATTTTCTGGCCTGGCATGATGAACGTCCGGCCGATATAACGGTTCTTGATAAAACCTTCACGGTATTTTACGCCAAGCTGATAGGCCATCTGCATGGCAGATGTGCGACTGGTGTCCGGAATCGGGATCACAACATCAATATCGTGATCCGGGCGCTCGCGCAGCACCTTATCCGCCAACACTTCACCCATGCGAAGACGGGCTTTGTAAACAGAAACGCCGTCCATGATGGAGTCAGGGCGGGCAAAATACACGTGTTCAAAAATGCACGGGTAAAGCTTCGGTGATTCAGCACATTGTTCAGAATACAGCGTGCCGTCTGTTTCAATGTACACCGCTTCACCGGGTTCAATATCACGAACCAATGTAAAGCCGGCAGCATTAAGAGCCACGCTTTCGGATGCAATCATGTACTCTTTCTGGCCGTTCTCACCGTCTCGAATACCGTAACAGGCCGGGCGAATGCCGTTAGGATCACGGAAACCAACAATGCCGTGACCGGTGATCATGGCAATCACTCCGTAAGCCCCCCGGCAACGTTGATGAACGGCGCGTACCGCAGCAAAAATTTCATCCTTGGTCGGGTTCAGCTTTCCGAGCTTCTGCAGTTCATGTGCAAACACATTCAACAGGACTTCCGAATCGGAATTGGTATTGATGTGTCGCAGATCTGTGCGGAATAAATCACTGCTCAGTTCGTCGGCATTGGTCAGGTTACCGTTATGGGCAAGCGTGATACCGTATGGGCTGTTCACGTAAAACGGTTGGGCTTCGGCCGAGCTGGAGCTGCCGGCGGTCGGGTAACGAACATGCCCGATACCGACATTGCCTACCAAACGGCGCATGTGGCGAGTGTGGAACACGTCTCTGACCAAACCATTATCTTTACGCAAAAAGAAACGGTCATCCTGGAAGGTAACAATACCCGCCGCATCCTGGCCACGGTGCTGTAGAACGGTCAATGCGTCATAAAGCATCTGATTGACGTTAGAAGTACTGACAATACCGACAATGCCACACATGGCTGGACGATTCTCCGAGAGTTAGAACTGAATGTTAGCGAGAGGCCGACGTGGGTTCCACGCCTTCCGGTTCACTGGGTACTTGGGTGTTACCCGAACTGCTATCTGCCGGCCCCAGGAAGCGGGCAAATTCATCACCAAAGGTGCGTCGAGACCAATCTTCAACCACCGCCAGACGGTCAATCATCACAGACGATTGCCACCAGGTGTCTTGTGCAAGGGGCGTATAGCGCGTGAAGGCTATAGCAACAATGACAACGACTACGCCACGAAGCAGGCCAAAGCCCATGCCTAAAACCCGATCGGTGGCGGAAAGCCCGGTCGCGCGAACCAGATGCCCAATAAGATTGTTAACGATGGCACCTACAATCAAAGTGCCGAAAAACAGAATGGCGAATGCAGCAACCAAACGAACCAAGGGGGTTTCGACGGATGATTCAAGCAGCCCCTGCATTTGCGGGTGGAACGTGCGGGCGATAATGAATGCACCGATCCAGGTCACCAATGAAAGAGCTTCGCGAACGAACCCCCGCTTCAAACTGATGAGCGTGGAAACAGAAATGAGGGCAATGATGACCCAGTCAATCCAGATCAGCGATTCCATGAACAACCCGGTGGAGAAAACGAAGGAGGAATTCTAACAGGAAACGAGAGCGCACCAAACTCTCGCCTTAAGAATATTGAGGTTCCGGCGGAATTATTTTCCGCCTTTGGTCACAAGACTTTTTAAACCGAACTTTTTATCCAGTTTGACCTTGGCCTGGTCAGCATCCGCCCGATTCACAAAAGGGCCGCTGAACACACGAGTTAAGGTTTTGTCGCCGCTGGAAAACTGCTGCAAATGGGCTCCAAATCCCATCTCAATCACGTTGTCCCGCAGTCGCCGCGCATTGGATTCGTTACCAAAGCTGCCCAACTGGACAACCCAGGCCCCTTCCAGAGTGCGTGAGAATTCGGCCTTCTCGTCCTCTTCGACTGCTTTGGGTGCCGGGTCTTCTTGCTGCGAAGTTTGCGACACATCAGGTTCTGAGACCTTAGCCTGCTCAGCCGGAGCCATTTGTGAGGGTTGTGCTGACTCGCTTGCGACCGCATTTTGTGGCCGCTCATCTTCGACAATGCGGAATCCCGGGCTCTGCTTGGTTTCTTCGGCACCCGCCGCACCAGTGTCCGAGGAGAGCTGGTACCCCACCGAATCACCGGAAGGCTCGTCAGGCATTTCTACTTCTGGAAACGGCGGCTCTTCCGGGATGGTGATCGATGTGGTCTTGCGTTGAGAATGCGGCTCGTCAAAGATCATCGGCACGAAGATGACAGCCAGGGAGATCAAGACCAAAGCACCAATGATTCGCTGTTTTAATCCGTCCACCTGAAAGAACTCCCTATGCCAACCTATTTGAGTTCGATAGTAACTGGGTGAAAAACAGAACTGAAGTCATATCCCGCCAATGAACAAAGTTTAAGGCGCATCATCCAAGAGCAACTCGCGAGCTTCTGCGACAGTAAAGAATGAGCCAAAAACCACCACACAGTCGGCAGGCTCGACAGCCATTCCCTTAGCATCATCTAAAGCCTCTGCGATGGTGGCGCTTGAACCAACGCTGGCAACCTCACCTACACGCGCCTGAAGCTCCCCAACCGACAACCCTCTGGGCACACTCAGACCCGCGAGGCACCAGTGATCCACGACAGGCGCCATGGCAGACACCACACCTTCAATGTCTTTATCACCAAGCGCAGCATAGACCGCAACAACACGCCCACGGTTTTGTTGCTTCAATTCATAGAGCCGGCTTGCCAACCAACGTGCTGCATGGGGGTTATGCCCTACATCGGCAATGACCAGAGGCGTGTTGCTGAGCCGTTCAAACCGTCCGGGCAAGTTGACGGAATGCGCAGCCTCTCCCAGCCGCTCAAGCCCGGCTTCCGGAACAAGCTGTGCGGCCATGACCGTAGCCGCCGCCACACTTTCAATGGGCAGTGGTCCAGCCGGCAGCGCCACACGCCCTTCGGCCATTACTAACTCAATGATGTCACAGCCATAAGTGCGAGGCTCAAGCCGGTAGTCACGCCCGGTTAGCCTCAGATCAACTTTCTGCGCGGTTGCCTGCTGCAAAACCGAAGCCGGTGGCACGGGATCGGCGCAAACAGCGGTAATTCCCGGGCGCAGAATGCCTGCTTTTTCGAACCCAATGACTTCCCGGTTGTCACCCAGGAAACCAATGTGGTCAATGTCAATCGACGTAATGATCGCAAAGTCGGCGTCCAGAACATTGACAGCATCGAGCCGGCCACCCAAACCTACTTCGAGCACCCAATCCTGAACCCCTGCCTGCTCGAGGGCCACAAATGCGGCCAAGGTGCCAAACTCAAAGTAGGTCAACGAGACATGCCCCCGAGCTTCTTCTACCTTTTCGAAGGCAGTCACCAGGGCTGCATCGGAAATGATGTTGCCGTCAATACGGATACGCTCGTTATAACGCTGAAGATGAGGAGACGTGTAGGCACCGGTGGTTCTGCCGGCCGCCAGTAACTGACGCTCAAGCGTTGCAACTGTGGAGCCTTTGCCATTGGTGCCAGCGACGGTGATGATTCGGGCATTGGGCTTTTTCGGAAACAAGCGGCGAAGCACCACCAGAACACGATCAAGCCCCATATCGATTTCTGTCGGATGGATAGCCTCTAACCACTGAAGCCATTCATTAACAGTCGCACCGTTCGCCGGGCTCTTTACTGCCTTTTCGGGACTACTCGACAGATTCATCAGCACCCGGCTTTTCAGAGATTTCAAACTCGATCGGAGCCTCGGTACCCGGTTTCTCCTGACCGGTAAACTTTGCAAGTACGTGGGCAATCCGTTCACGCATCTGGTGACGATGCAGAATCATATCTATCGCACCATGCTCCAACAAAAACTCGCTGCGCTGGAAACCTTCTGGCAATTTCTCTCGCACGGTCTGCTCGATTACCCTGGGGCCGGCGAAACCGATCAAGGCGTAGGGTTCAGCAATGTTCAGGTCGCCCAGCATAGCCAAGCTTGCAGACACACCACCAAATACCGGGTCGGTCATCACCGAAATGTAAGGAATACCTTCTTCCTTCATGCGCTCAAGAACCGCGGCGGTTTTCGCCATCTGCATCAACGACAGAATGGCTTCCTGCATACGTGCACCACCACTCGCCGAGAAGCATACCAGCGGTATCCTTCGCTCAAGGGCTACGTTTGCGGCCTGAACAAATTTCTCACCCACAACCTGCCCCATGGAGCCGCCGAGGAAATTAAATTCAAAGGCACAAGCCACCAAAGGCACACCCAAAGCACTGCCACTCATCGCTACCAAAGCGTCCTTTTCGCCGGTCGCTTTCTGGGCGGCCGCCAAACGGTCTTTATAGCGCTTGGTGTCTTTAAACTTGAGACGGTCATTCGGTTCGAGATCGGCTGCAATCTCTTCGCGCCCGTCTTTATCTAAAAAGATTTCAAGGCGACGCCGAGCGGACACACGCAAATGGTGATTGCACTTTGGGCAAACATCCAGATTCTTTTCCAACTCTGGCTTATACAGAAATGCACCACATTTCGGACACTTCTTCCAGAGCCCTTCCGGGACACCGGTGCGTTGTCTTGATTCCGAGCGAATCTTGCTCGGCATGATCTTGTCCAGCCAGTTACTCATGCTAAGGTCCTGTCCTTTTGTGCCTGGATGCTCACTTATCAGGCAAGGCTATCCAGTGCTTCGCGCATTGGGTACAACAGATCGTGTAACGCTTGATTCAATGCGTCAGAATCTGATTGATTTCGGGCTATTGTATCCACCAGTACGCTACCCACAATTACACCATCGGATACTTTGCCGATCGCTCCGGCGGTTTCCGCATCCCGGATTCCAAAGCCCACGCCTACAGGAAGTGCGGTTAACTCGTGGATGTGAGCCACTTTCGCTGCAACTTCATCAACATTGATGGTTGCCGAGCCGGTTACACCCTTGATAGAAACATAGTACACATAGCCAGAAGAGTGTTTGCTAATGGCTTTAATTCGCTCATCCGTCGTAGTGGGCGCCAACAAGAAGATAGGGTCGATGTTACGCTCGGCAAAGAGAGGCGCAACATCTCCAGCTTCTTCCGGTGGCAGATCGACCGTTAAAACGCCATCGATTCCGGCGTTTGCCGCTGCATCGGCGAAAACCTCATACCCCATTGCCTCCACCGGGTTGAGGTACCCCATCAATACGACAGGAGTGTCGGCGTCCGTTTTTCGGAACTCTTCAACCATGCCAATCACCTGCCGCAACGAGGTGTTATGCTTCAACGCCCGCTCACAGGCCAATTGGATAACCGGCCCATCGGCCATCGGGTCGGAAAAGGGAACCCCGAGTTCGATGATATCCGCACCGGCTTTTACCAGTGTGTGCATCAGACCAACTGTTTGCTCAGGATGAGGATCACCCGCAGTAATATAGGGGATCAACGCCTTACGCCCCTGTTCTTTCAAGGACTTCAATACACCTTCAATACGACTCATGCCTGCTCCTGGTACCTTCAGATCTCGATGCCATCCAACTGGGCGATGGTGTGAATGTCTTTATCACCACGACCTGACACGTTAATGACCACAACCTTGTCTTTATCCATCGTCGCCGCCAGTTTCAACGCGTAGGCTACGGCATGAGACGACTCCAGCGCCGGCATAATGCCTTCGACCTGGGTCAGTGTGCGGAAACCTGCCAAAGCTTCTTCATCGGTCACGGACACGTACTGGGCCCGACCAATGTCCTTCAACCAGGAATGCTCGGGGCCAACGCCTGGATAATCCAGCCCGGCACTGACCGAATGGGTTCCGGAGATCTGGCCGTTCTCGTCCTCCATCAGGTACGTGCGATTACCGTGCAAAACACCCGGGCGACCTGCGCACAGAGGCGCGGCGTGCTCGCCGGTTTCGATCCCCAAGCCACCGGCCTCAACACCGTACAGGTCAACGGACTCATCGGTCAGGAAGGGATAGAACATACCAATAGCATTGGAGCCGCCGCCGACACAGGCAACCAATGCATCAGGAAGCCTACCCATCTTCTGCATAGACTGTTCGCGCAGCTCACGGCCAATCACGGATTGGAAATCGCGCACCAACAGCGGGTATGGGTGCGGCCCGGCAACGGTGCCGATGATATAGAAGGTGTCGTCTACATTAGCCACCCAGTCACGCATGGCATCGTTCATTGCGTCTTTAAGCGTCTTGGTACCACTCTCTACGGAATGAACTGTAGCACCAAGCAGTTTCATGCGGTAAACGTTCAAAGACTGGCGCTGAACGTCTTCAGAACCCATAAAAATATGACATTCCAGGCCCAGTCGCGCACAAACCGTGGCTGTGGCCACACCGTGCTGGCCTGCACCGGTCTCGGCAATAATGCGTTTTTTACCCAGAAAGCTTGCAAGAAGCGCTTGGCCGATGGTGTTGTTCACCTTATGGGCACCGGTATGATTGAGATCTTCGCGCTTCAACCAGATTTGCGCACCACCGGTTTCACGGGTCAGACGCTCTGCAAAATACAGCGGGCTGGGCCGGCCCACGTAATCGGCCAGATCCTTGTCGAACTTGGCCTGAAATTCCGGATCTTCTTTCAGCTGGAGGTATTCTTTCTCCAGTGTCATCAAGGAATCCATCAGGGTTTCGGAAACAAACCGGCCACCGAAGTCTCCAAAGTGACCTCTGGAATCCGGGAGTGCCTTCAACATTTCATCAGTCAGTTTTACGGACACTGTGCACCTCTTTGAAGAAATCAGATAATTTGGTGGCGTCTTTAATACCCTTGCTGAGCTCAACCCCTCCGCTGACATCAACGGCCCAGGGGCGAACCTCTTCGATGGCGCGGGCTACGTTAGCAGATGACAAGCCCCCGGCCAATATCAAGGGAACAGGTCGCTGCTCAGGTATCAGTTGCCAGTTAAAGGATTGGCCTGTTCCGCCATAACGATCAGGGTCCCAGGCATCCACAAGCAACCCCACCGCTCTGTTATACGTAGAAAAAGCTTCCGAGATCTGTTCTGAGCTTTGAACTCTGATGGCTTTGATCCATCTTCGTTCGAACGCATCGCAAAACTCAGGCGTTTCGTCGCCGTGAAATTGCAACAGGTCCAGCGGTACAGCATTAAGGACCGACTTCACGAAATCCGCGCCAGGATTCACGAACAAGCCTGTCACCGTGACAAACGCCGGAATGGCCGATGCCAATTCTTGCGCCTGCTCGATCGTTACCGCGCGGGGGCTAGGATCATAAAACACCAGGCCTATCGAATCCGCACCGTTCTCTACAGCTGCCCTTACATCCTCCACTCTCGTGAGGCCGCAAATCTTTACACGCGTTGTCATGGTTCGGTGACCGGCTGTTTAGGGTGAATATGGCTTGGCACGATGGGCAAATTGTCTTCTCGCGAAAACCAGGGTGCCACGAAGGCCGGTCCACATAGTGCTTCAGGAATACCGAAGTGTTCAGGATACCCTACATCTACCAGGTAAAGCCCGTATGGCGGCGCTGTAACACCCGCCAATTTTCTATCCCGAGCGGCAAGAACCTCGCCGACCCACGATACCGACTGCTCTCCCGAACCAACGGCCATGAGTGCGCCAGCGATATTACGAACCATATGATGCAAGAATGCATTGGCCTGCACATCAATCACCACATAATCCCCAGACCGAGTGACCGAAATACGCTCCAAGAACCGAACCGGTGTTCGAGACTGGCAGCCCGCAGCGCGGAACGACGAAAAGTCATGCTCGCCGGTGAGCGCTTGAGCAGCTTCGTTCATCTTATTGGCATCCAGCGGTCGGAAGTTCCAGCTCACCTGACCGCGCTGGATACCCGGTCTGACCGGATTATTAAAAATAACGTAGCGATAACGCCGATAGGTTGCCGAGAACCGAGCATGGAAATCCCCAACCCCGTTGCCCGCCCAATGCACCGCTATATCGTCAGGTAACGCCGTATTAATGCCCATAACCCAAGACCGAAGCGGGCGCACCACCTTGGTATCGAAATGGACAATCTGAAAACTTGCATGAACCCCAGCGTCTGTCCGGCCGGCGCAAACCAGTTCGACCGGATGGTTAGCAACCTTGCTGACTGCTTTGGCCAACTCCGCCTGAACCGACCGCACGCCACTTTTCTGCTGCTGCCAACCATGGAATGCCTGCCCGTCATATTCGAAAGAAATCACAACCCGACCATCTCCGATCGAATTGTTCGTAGTTAGAGGCTGCGGCTGAAGAAACAATGGAGCGTCCAGTTTTACAGGTTCAGAAAAACAAAGCGCCGGCACAAAGGCCGGCGCTGTTGCCGTTATAAAGTGATTATAACGAATCAGGAGAGATTTTTAAGAAGCTCTTGCGCTTCAGCCTTCTGTTCTTCGTTACCTTCCAGTGCGACTTCCTCCAGAATATCCCTGGCACCGTCGCCGTCGCCCATCTCAACGTAAGCTCGGGCCAGATCAAGCTTGGTCGCCGCTTCGTCTGTGCCTGCAAGGAAATCGAAATCGTCATCGTCACCCAGGTCGGCGTCTTCGATGTCGAGTCCAGCTAAAACGTCGTTCTCACTTTCCTGTACATCCACCTCTGAATCCAGGGATGGTACGTCCTCGGCATCGCCCTGCCCCAATTCCTCGAGAGCGCTCTCAAGGTCTTGCTCTTCATCGACAGGACTTTCAGACGTTTCTGGCACGTCGGCCGTATCGAGCTCCGAGAACTCATCCATCAGGGCCAGGTCATCCTCAGAAACATCCAGCTCAAGATCATCCAAGCCTGTTTCGCTCAGATCCAGGGCTTCGGCCTCGCTGTCATCCTCAACCTTGTCGAGCTCGGCATCAAGTTCGTCAAGGAAAGATTCATCAAGACCGGAATCATCGCCCGCCTGCTCGAACAATGAAGCCGGCTCGCTTTCTTTATCGGCATTGTCGTCCGAGTCGCCGGTTAGCGCACCCAAATCATCCAACTCGCCTTCAAGATCCAGACTCTCAGCCAAGTCCAGCTCCGGATCAAGCGCATCCTCGGTTTCGCCTGCACCGAATACGGCTTCGTCTTCTTCGCTGAGCTCGAAATCCAGACTGAATTCGTCTTCACCCAAAACATCGTCCGGCTTATCGACTTGAGAATCCGCCTCTACATCCATTTCGAAGGACGAGAAATCGGACTCCTCTTCAGCCGCGTCCGCCGATTCATCTGACTTATCCAGCGCGGCAATGCCGGAAAGATCGTATTCAATTGGATCGTCGGGCGAACCAGTGCGCATCTTCTCGTCGTCAAACTCATCCCCAAGATCCAGCTCGCCGACATTATCCTCCGAAGGCGTTGCGGACACTTCCGGTTCGTTTTCGTCGGCGTAAGCTTCCGAAGCGAATCCGGCCAGCGAATCGGAACGGAGTTCGTTTTCGAGATCGTCTATGCTCGGCATGGATTCAGTTTCTTCAAGCTGCTGCTTGAGAACCGCCGCTTTTGCCAGAGCTTCGTCATCTCCCAAAGCCTCTACTTCACCGAACTGCTTATCGAAAGACTGATAATCCTGGCCATCGGCATAAGTTTCCAGCAACTTCAGACGAAGATCCGTTCGACTGGGTTCGCGAGAAATCGCGGTTTCAAGAACCTCGGCCGCCTTGTCATGCTGCCCATACGCGATGTAGCTATTCGCTTCCGCCAAGACTTCATCACCCGAAGACGCGGCCGTCGCCTGGCTTGGTTCTTCCGCCGGAGTCAGCTCAAAACCTTCCGCATCGCCATCATCTTCAGCGTTCAGCTGATCATAAAACGCTTTCTCACGATTTGCGTTCCTGCGAGCCACCAGCAGAAGAAGGAGAAGAAGAAGGATCAACCCGCCGCCCAGGGCAAGCTGGTACATCGGATTCCCGACGACCGAATCCATAAACTGACCCAACCAACCTTTCTTGGAGGCTTCCTCGGAATCGTTTGCGGCTGGCTGCTGAGTCTGAGACTGTTCCGGAGTACCGGTGCTTGCCACGGGGTCAGACATCACACTTGAGTCGGCTGACTCGCCTTCTGCGGCATCACGAGTTTGCTCGCCGGCAACGTCCGCAGCCTCGGCTACGGAATCGTCCAGCTGCGCCGCCTCTGTTTCCTGTTGACTGATGGCAGTGGGCGAAGAGGAGCTCTGTTCGTCAGCTTCTTCTGCATCAACCGGGGTTTCCGTAACAGCTCCGTTGGCTGATTCAGCTTCTTCAGACACCACCTCGTCGCTCTCTACGACATTCGTTTCGGAAGAACTTGCGTCCACAGACAGGGCTTCATCAACACCCTCTTCGGAGACACCGCCCTCACTCAGCTCGGAGTCACCGGGAACAGCAGCAGGCTCCTCGGAAACTGCACCCTGCATTTCCGCAAGCTGGGTATTTTTCAGTTCAAGCAGGCGCTGCAATGTTTCAATTTGCGACTGCATGTCTTCAAGACGGGAATTCAGCTCTTCATTTTCACGGCGAGTCGCTTCCAGCTCTTCCATGGCCACAGCTGACCCTGCGTCTACACCACCGTCAGAGGTGCCATCTCCACCTGCTGAACCGCCCTGCTCTTCCGTACGAGCTTCGGCTTCATCTGCAGCAATGAGGCGCAGCTCAGCTCCGGTTTCTGCTGAATCTGGGGCTGTACTTGACTCAGGAGCCGCTTGGGCCGTTTTCGTCGCATCCACAGGCCGCGGTGATTTGAGCTCTTCGTTCTGTCTGGCAACAACCCGGGAGGCCTCGGCCTGACTACGAACTTGAATGTCGGCAAGACTCGGTGCCCGAAGCACTTGCCCACGTTTCAGACGATTGATATTGCCACCGATAAAGGCATCAGGGTTTTTATCCTGGATTGCCAGCATCACCTGCTGCATCGACACAGAATTGTTCGGACGCATGCGCTGCGCAATGGTCCAAAGCGTATCGGAAGGCCCGGTAGGACCAAAACTATCAGCACTGTACCCGGACGAGCGGGAACTCTGCACAGCAGCCTGTCGACGAACGGACTCGGCACTGCGACTGGCGCGAGCAGAGGTGCTGCGCTGCGGCGCCGAAGTGGGCGCTGCCACCTGCTCCCGAACACCCGACTCTTCTGCATAAACGGGAGGATCGACAAGTACCGCGTACTCGCGCATCAGGCGACCATTCGGCCAGGTCAGTTCAAGAAGGAAATTCAGGTAAGGTTCGCGGAAAGGTTCTCGTGAGGATACGTTGATCACGAGATTGCCGTCGGCCTCGGTTACTACTTCAAATTTCAGTTTGCTCAGAAACTGATGACGCTCTAATCCGACTCGTTGGTAAGCAGCTTCAGGAGCCACGTTAACGAAGACATCACCGGGATCAACTCCACGACTTTGTCGCAACGAAATTTCAGCATCCAGTGGCTGATTCAGCCACGACTGCATTTCAATTTCACCCAGCCCCAGGGCCTGAGCCATGCCCGAGCCGAGCCCTCCCGCTAACGCCAGGGCAACCGCAAGCTTGCGTACCTTCATGCTTTTTCCTTTCCAGTCTCCGTTATTCTTTGACTGCTGAATTTCAACAGAATCGGACGAGGTTGGATGACTTTCGTCTTTTTATAGTTTGGGAGTATTGTTGATAAAACCTCTTTTATCAATCAATCAGCCGCAATCCTTGCACCATTAGTTCACCACTCCCACGGAACTCATTAGTGTCCCTGAAAATAACAGGGGCGGGCACTGAAATCAGCACCCGCCCCGAACCGGCTTATGAAAAACCGGACACAGTTGGCATTAATGACCAACCTGTAACATTTTTTAACGTTCCTGCAGGATTCTCAGCATTCTGCGAAGCGGCTCTGCCGCGCCCCACAACAACTGGTCACCCACGGTGAACGCGGAAATGTATTCCGGGCCCATGGCCAGCTTTCGAATACGTCCGATGGGCACACTCAATGTACCCGTCACCTTGGTTGGGGTCAGCTCCTGCATGGTCGCATCGCGATCATTCGGGATGACTTTCACCCAATCGTTGCCTTTTGCCAAAATACTTTCGATTTCGGAAACCGGCAGATCTTTCTTAAGCTTGATGGTCAGCGCCTGACTGTGGGAGCGCATCGCGCCAACGCGTACACAGATGCCATCAATAGGAATTGGGTTGCCGCTGCGACCAAGAATCTTGTTGGTCTCGACACCCGCCTTCCATTCTTCCTTGCTCATGCCGTTATCAAGCTGCTTGTCGATGAACGGAATCAAGCTACCCGCCAGCGGCACACCGAAGTGTTCGGTCGGAAAATCGCCAGAACGCATGGTGTCAGTCACCTTGCGATCAATTTCGAGAATCGCTGATGATGTGTCTTCCAGTTCGGTTTTGACACTGTCATTCAATGCGCCCATCTGATTCAGCAGCTCACGCATATTCTGTGCACCGGAACCAGAAGCCGCCTGATAGGTCATCGGGGAAACCCACTCGATCAAATCCTGCTCGAGCAGCCCGCCCAGAGCCAGCATCATCAGGCTTACAGTGCAGTTCCCACCGACATAATCCTTCACGCCCTTTTCAAGCGCTTCATCAATCACGTTGCGGTTAACAGGGTCCAGTACAATGACGGAATGATCCGCCATGCGCAGCGTAGACGCTGCGTCAATCCAATAACCCTGCCAACCCGCGTCACGCAGCTTCTCGTATACCGCCGAGGTGTAATCGCCACCCTGACAGGTAACAATCACATCCATCGTCTTCAGGATGTCGATATCAAATGCGTCCTGAAGTGCTGGCACACCCTCTTTCCCGACATCCGGGGCCGGCTTACCCGCCTGGGATGTGGTAAAAAACACCGGATCGATGTCAGCAAAATCGTTTTCTTCGCGCATGCGCTGCATGAGGACAGACCCCACCATGCCACGCCAACCTACAAGTCCAACTCGCTTCATGTGCGACCTTTGAATCTCACATTATGCCCACCCACTACCGTTATCGCTGGCAGGGACAGGATGGATGATCCCGCAGCGGCTGCATCCCGCCGCCGTCGGGCCTCGGTTTCTGAACCTGAGTTAAAGTGCGTTTAGAACAGCTTCGCCCATCTCACGGGTCGACACTTTCTGACCGCCTTCAGACATAATGTCGGCGGTACGCAAACCTTGGTCCAGCACCTTGCTGACCGCGGCTTCAATCGCTGCTGCCGCTTCGTCTTCATTGAGACTATAGCGCAGCATCATCGCCGCACTAATAATCGTGGCCAGCGGATTCGCAATGCCCTGCCCGGCGATATCCGGCGCCGAACCGTGGCAAGGCTCATACATACCTTGCTTCTCGGAGTTCAGCGAAGCGGACGGCAACATACCAATTGAGCCGGTTAGCATTGCAGCTTCGTCAGAAAGAATATCACCAAACATGTTGCCAGTCACAATCACGTCGAACTGCTTGGGCGCTTTCACCAGCTGCATGGCGGCGTTATCGACGTACATATGCGACAACTCCACATCCGGATATTCGCTCTTTAGCTCTTCCATGATCTCGCGCCACAGCACGGTCACTTCCAGCACGTTTGCTTTATCCACGGAGCACAGTTTCTTGCCGCGCTGCTGGGCGGCTTCAAAAGCCACACGGCCGATACGGCGAATTTCAGACTCGGTGTACTGGTAGGTGTTGTATCCCTGTCGCTCACCATTTTCCAGCTGACGAACGCCGCGTGGCTGACCGAAGTAAATGCCACCGGTCAGTTCACGTACAATCAGAATATCCAGACCGGAAACCACTTCAGGCTTGAGCGAAGAAGCAGAAGCCAGTTGCGGGTAAAGAATGGCCGGGCGCAAGTTCGCAAACAACTCCAGATTGGAGCGCAACCCCAGCAGCCCTTTTTCTGGGCGGTTTGACATAGGCAGGCTGTCCCATTTGGGACCACCTACTGCGCCAAGCAGGATCGCATCGGCCTTACGGGCCTTATCCAGAGTATCGGCTGGCAACGGAGTATCTTCGGCGTCAAGCGCCGCGCCACCTACGAGCGCGGTATCGAATGATAAACCCAAGGAAAACTTATCGTTCACCTTGTGCAGAACCTTCTCCGCTTCTGCCACAATTTCGGGGCCAATGCCGTCACCCGGCAACAACAAAACACTACGAGACATATCAGAATCCTTTTTAATCAATTTCCAGCGTTAAACAACCAGGGAGCGGTTTGACGACGCGCATCTTCATAAGCCTTGATGGCATCCGCATCTTCCAAGGTAACGCCAATGTCGTCCAGACCATTCAGCAGGCAATGGCGACGGAAGTTATCGACATCAAAGCTGAAGGACTCCCCTTCAGGTGTCGTAACCGTTTGAGCTTCCAGATCAACCGTCAGCTGATAGCCTTCATTCGCCTCAACACTCTCAAACAATTTATCGACAACCTCTTCTTCAAGAACAATGGGTAACAAGCCATTCTTAAAGCAGTTGTTGTAGAAAATATCGGCAAAGCTCGGCGCGATAATGACCCGAAAACCAAAATCATCGAGGGCCCAGGGAGCGTGCTCCCGGCTGGAACCACAGCCAAAGTTGGCCCGGGCCAGCAACACGCTGGCATTCTTGTAACGATCCTGGTTCAACACGAAATCAGGATTCAGAGGGCGCCCCGCGCAATCCTGATCCGGCTTACCTTCATCCAGATAGCGCAGCTCATCAAACAGATTCGGGCCAAAGCCGGTGCGCTTGATCGACTTCAAAAACTGCTTCGGAATAATCATGTCCGTATCCACATTGGACCGGTCCATGGGGGCAACAATGCCCTGATGTTGCGTAAATGCTCGCATGGTGTCTCTCCTGTGGATCAGTTCATCAACTCACGGACATCAACAAAGTGCCCGGTCACCGCTGCTGCGGCCGCCATTGCCGGGCTCACCAAATGGGTGCGCCCACCAAAACCCTGACGACCTTCGAAGTTACGGTTCGAAGTAGAGGCGCAATGCTCGCCCTGCCCCAACTTGTCAGCGTTCATCGCCAGACACATGGAGCAGCCCGGATCACGCCACTCAAGACCCGCTTCAATAAAGATCTTGTCCAGACCTTCTTTCTCAGCTTGCTCTTTCACGAGTCCGGAGCCGGGAACCACCATCGCCTGCTTCAAGCCAGAAGCAACTTTGCGGCCCTTAACGACTGCAGCAGCCTCGCGCAGATCCTCAATCCGGCTGTTGGTGCAAGAACCAATAAACACCCGATCAAGCTTGATGTCGGTAATCTTCTGATTCGGCTCCAAACCCATATATTTCAACGCACGAACAATGCCTTCACGCTTGATAGGATCTTCTTCTTTGGCAGGATCAGGCACGTTAGCTCCTACATCTGCCACCATCTCAGGTGAAGTACCCCAGCTCACCTGTGGCTGTATCTTGGTGCCATCAATTTCGACAACTTTGTCGAAAACTGCGTCGACATCACTGTGCAACGTGCGCCAGTACTCAACAGCCTTATCCCAAGTCTCGCCTTTCGGCGCAAACGGGCGACCTTTAACGTATTCGATTGTGGTGTCATCTACCGCCACCATGCCAACGCGCGCGCCGCCTTCGATGGCCATGTTACAAATGGTCATCCGGCCTTCCATGCTCAAACCACGGATAGCCTCACCGCCAAACTCAATCGCGTAACCCGTACCGCCGGCCGTACCGATCTTGCCGATGATCGCCAGAACCACATCTTTACCGGTTACACCCGCGCCCAGTTTACCGGTCACCTTGACCAGCATGTTCTTCATCTTCTTCTGAACCAGACACTGAGTGGCGAGCACGTGCTCAACCTCAGAGGTGCCGATACCGTGCGCCAAACAGCCGAAAGCGCCGTGGGTGGAGGTATGGGAGTCACCGCACACAATACTCATACCCGGCAAAGTCGCGCCTTGCTCCGGCCCGATAACGTGAACAATCCCCTGGCGGATGTCTTTGATCTTGAATTCGAGAATGCCGAACTCATCGCAGTTCTTACCCAAGGTTTCGACCTGCGTGCGTGACACGGGATCAACAATACCATCGATACCTTTGTCACGGTCGGTGGTCGGTACGTTGTGATCCGGGGTTGCGAGGTTGGCATCAATACGCCACGGCTTACGGTTAGCCAACCGAAGCCCTTCAAACGCCTGCGGCGATGTAACTTCGTGCAGCAACTGGCGATCGATATAGATCAATGCTGAACCGTCATCGCGCTGTTTGACCAAATGGTCATCCCACAACTTGTCGTATAAGGTCTTGCCCGCCATGGTTCTCTCTCACTCTCTGGGGGTTTCTGTTTCTTTCTTAAGTGCAACCATCATACTATCTTGACTCCAATAACCCCAATTCATGTTTTTCATTCATTGCATTCCAGCTGGTTATCGATGATAGTTTTGGCCTGATTGGGCATCACTTTGGGTGCAGGTCACTACCGATACGGGTTGGCTTTTCAAAACACGCCTACGAGTACGTCCCTGTAGGCTCGTTTCGGGCCGTCCATGGCCCTCAACGGTTTTGAAAAGCCAACCCGTATCGATAGCGCCCCATCGCCCATCAGGGAATTCGCTTCCACAGACCAAATTAAACACTCAACGGCATACAGAAATGTACCGGTAGCGGCTTCAGTACCCCCTCCCAAAAATTTCGTAGGCCATGGATGGCCGGAGAGAAGCGCACATGGATGTGCTCGTAGCGTTTTTTGGGAGGGGGTACTGAAGCCGCGACACTCTCACAAGGCACAGTTCGAGACAGGCGGAACCTCATAAATGGACGCAAACTCACTAAAAGCATTCCTGACAATCGTAGACCAAGGCTCTTTCTCCGACGCCGCAGAAACACTGCACCTAACCCAGCCGGCCGTCAGCAAACGCCTGGCCACCTTGGAACAGCAACTCAACGCCAAACTCGTCGATCGCGGCCACCGGGAAATCCGTCTGACAGAAGCCGGCGCGAGGTTACTTCCTCACGCCCGCCAGATACTCGACGACATCCACAACGCCAAAGCCGCTCTAACCTCCGATGACGGCACCATAACCGGCGAACTCAACATTATCGCCAGCCACCACATCGGCCTGCACCACCTGCCAAACTGGCTGCGACGCTTCGCAAAACAGTATCCGGAGGTTTCCATAAACCTGCAATTCATGGAGTCCGACGCAGCCTACAGCCAAATGTTAAAACGCAACGCAGAGCTCGCGTTCGTCACCCTCAGCGACAGCATGGAAAGCCAGTTCAGGGTATACCAACAATGGCCCGACCCCATGGCATTTGTCACCGGCACAGATCATGAGTTGACTGCCGAAAAAACGACTACACTTAAAGAGCTGGCAAAGTATCCCGCACTATTGCCGGACACGACAACAGCCACCTATCGCACCGTAAGCCGTTTGTTCCTGGAGGCCAATCTTCCGCTCAAACAACAAATACCCACTAACTATCTTGAGACCATCAAGATGATGACCAGTGTTGGATTGGGCTGGAGCGTGTTGCCGCTGAGCATGGTGGACCAAAGCCTGCACACTTTGCACACCGGCTTTTCGGTCAGCCGGGTGCTGGGAGCCGTTGGTTTATCCGGGCGGCAATTAAGCCTGGCCGCCAAAGCCCTGCTCGATATTGTCAGGGAAGAAGAAGTGAGCTGTGCAAACTACATCAAATGATTACAGGAGTTTTCATGGGCTTCGACGATTACCTCCAAATTCTGGCCAAACACGATGGATCCGACCTTTACCTGAGCACCGGCGCCCCGCCCTGCGCGAAATTTCACGGAACCCTGAAGCCCATTGATCGAACACCTCTCGCACCCGGCGCCATCAAAGACATCGCATGGTCGATCATGGACGAGGACCAACGGGCCGAATTCGAGCAAGAAATGGAGATGAACCTTGCCTACAGCATTCGCAACGTAGGCCGCTTCAGAATTAACATCTTTCGGCAGCGCCATGAAATCTCCATTGTTGCCCGCAATATCGTTACCGACATTCCCAATGTTGACGCCTTAGGCCTGCCACCGATTCTCAAAGACGTCGTCATGGCCAAGCGAGGACTGGTGTTGTTTGTGGGCGCCACCGGTTCAGGCAAATCAACTTCCCTGGCCGCGCTCCTCGACCACCGGAACACCCATTCGGCCGGGCACATCATTACCATTGAAGATCCGGTTGAATACATACACCGGCACAAAAAGAGCATTGTCAATCAGCGCGAAGTTGGTGTGGATACTCGCAGCTTTCAGCAAGCACTCAAGAACACCCTGCGCCAGGCACCAGACGTGATCCTTATTGGCGAGATTCGTGATAGAGAAACAATGGAGCACGCTCTTGCGTTCGCCGAAACCGGCCATCTATGCATCTCCACGCTGCATGCCAATAACTCCAACCAAGCTTTGGACCGGATCATTAACTTTTTCCCGGAAGAACGTCGTCACCAGTTGCTAATGGATCTTTCGATGAATCTGCGGGCCTTTGTGTCACAACGCCTCGTTCCGACTGTAGACAAAAAACGCTGTGCAGCCATCGAGATTCTTCTGGGTACGCCGACCATCAGTGAACTGATTCTTCGCGGCGAAATAGACGGCATAAAGGAGATCATGGAGAAATCCGCCAACCTTGGCATGCAAACTTTTGATCTCGCACTTTTCAATCTTTGGATGGAGGGGAGAATCAGCGAAGAAGAAGCGTTGAAGAATGCGGACTCGGCGAACAACTTACGCCTCAAGATCAAACTTCATGGCCGGACGGCACCAAAAGCGCCTAGCGCAGCGCCGCCCTCATCTTCAAACTCGGAGGGAATCGGGTTATCGCTGCAATTGGAAGAGCAAGAGGAAGACCCAGAGCCCTAGCCCGGGCAACTCAACTCTGTTCGGGAGGGGGCCTCAACCCCCACCAGGTCACGCCAATGGCTACCGCCATAGCGCCTGCGCCACCCCAGAACGCGGCGGTCGTGCTATAGCCATCCACAAGAAAGCCCGACATCCACGCACCCAACGCACCACCGGCACCGAAGGTCAGGCCACTGTAAAGCGCCTGACCTTGACCATGATGGTGCTTGCCAAAGAACCCCTGAACGTACTGCACCGAAACTGCATGCAGCACACCATATGATGCGGCATGCAACAACTGAGCAAAGATCAAAACCGGAACCACCGCAGTCAATTCGGCAATCAGTGCCCAGCGCATCATGGTGAGAATCAATGCCCCAAGCACAACCTGACGCACCGACAGCCGGCGGGTCAGCTGGTGTAAAAACAAGAACAACACGATTTCCGCAATCACACCGAGTGACCAAAGCATGCCGATGGATAACTTGCCATAGCCATGCTGCTCAAGGTGAATACTGAAGAAGGTGTAATAGGCTCCATGGGATACCTGGAGCAGAAAATTCATCGCAAAGAAGGCAATCACCGCTGGATGGGTGACAATCGCCTTCAAGCTACCTTTGGGCGCACGCTGCTTAAGCTCACCACGATCGGACGGCACCAAAAACGCCGAAACGGCGATACCGGCAAAAACAGGTAAAAGTAGCCACGGAAGGTATTCAATCGGAAACCATTCCAACAGCGCCCCAACCAAAGCAACCGCTCCTATGAACCCCACCGAGCCCCACAAACGAACTTTGCCGTACTTGTCTTTCTGAGACCCTAAAACCCGCAAAGTGATCACTTCGTATAGCGGAAGAATGGCGTTCCAGAAAAAGGTGAATACCAACATGACCAGCAGCAGGCCGTAAAAGCCAGGCTCCAGAAACACACCGGCAAAGAACAATGAGCCCGTGATGGCGCCAAAGCGAACCAGGCGCACACGCTGCCCGGTTCGGTCTCCGAGCCAACCCCACAGACTGGGCGCTACAATTTTGGTTAACTGGATGGTCGCCATGAGCGTGGCGATTTGCAGATAGGTAAAGCCCTGCCCCTCCAGATAGAGGGACCAGTAAGGCAAAAGCCCTCCCAAGAGGGCAAAAAACCAGAAGTAGAGGTTAGACAGCCGCCAGTAGATGGTGTCGCCTCCTTTGGATCAGAGCTGACCGATAACCGGGGTGGATACCTCAACGTCGCCATTTTGAGCACGGTGACGCAGATAATGATCCAGAAGAACAATGGCCATCATAGCTTCAGCGATCGGAGTGGCCCGAATACCGACACACGGATCGTGACGACCGGTTGTAATCACCTCAACCGGATTGCCATGCACATCAATGCCCCGCCCCGGCAATCGCAAACTGGATGTCGGCTTCAATGCAATGCTGGCTAAAATCGGCTGTCCGGATGAGATACCTCCGAGCACACCGCCAGCCTCGTTAGACAGGAACCCCTCCGGGGTCATCTCATCTCTGTGCTCAGTGCCTTTTTGCTCGATACTTCCGAAACCTGCACCAATCTCAACACCCTTAACAGCGTTGATGCTCATCAAAGCATGCGCCAGATCGGCGTCCAAGCGGTCAAAGATCGGCT
The DNA here is from genome assembly GCF_016427555.1 of Marinobacter litoralis. Lineage (GTDB taxonomy): Bacteria > Pseudomonadota > Gammaproteobacteria > Pseudomonadales > Oleiphilaceae > Marinobacter > Marinobacter litoralis_A. The sequence continues at coordinate 416,935 of NZ_JAELVS010000002.1, read as the reverse complement.
CGCCAAGCCCTGGTGGCACCCCTTCAGCGACAACATTGATGCGCGCACCGATCGAATCTCCTTCTTTGCGCAGAGCATCCATGTAGGCTTCCATTTCCGGAACTTTGTCCGCGTCCGGGCAGAAAAACGGGTTCTGATGGACCTGCTCCCAATCCAGCTTTTCAGCTTTGATCGGTCCTAACTGAGACAGATACCCGCGAATTCGAATGCCAAGACGTTGCTCAAGAAACTTGCGAGCCACAGCACCGGCTGCCACACGCATGGCCGTTTCCCGGGCTGACGAACGACCGCCGCCACGGTAATCCCGGTTACCATACTTGTGGTGGTACGTGTAATCAGCATGGGCTGGACGGAATTGCTCAGAAATTTTGGAATAATCTTTGGAGCGCTGATCGGTGTTTTCGATAATCAAACCTATTGGCGTGCCAGTAGTTTTACCCTCAAACACACCCGAGAGGATCCGGACCTCATCCGCCTCACGACGCTGAGTGGTATGACGAGAGGTACCCGGTTTGCGGCGATCAAGATCCGCCTGCATATCCGCTTCCGACAGCTCTAGCCCCGGAGGACATCCATCTATAATGCAGCCCAATGCAGCGCCGTGGCTTTCACCAAACGTGGTGACTGTAAACAGCTTTCCGAAAGTATTTCCCGACATATTTCAGCACTTTATGTAAGTTTTATAAAAACAGTTTTAAGACTTTTTAGCCTGCCATTGGCGTAGATCCCGAGCGGTGACCAGGAATACACCATCGCCACCACTTTCAAACTCTAGCCAGGTCAATGGCAGATCCGGATAGGCATCATCCATAGCACCCCAGGAATTGCCAACTTCAACGATCAACAAACCGTCTTCGGTCAAATGGTCAGCGGCCTTTGCAATGATTCGGTGCGCGATGTCCAGCCCGTCGTGTCCGGCAGCCAGGCCCAGCTCCGGCTCATGGCGATACTCTTCTGGCATGTCTGCCATATCTTCGGCATCCACATAAGGCGGGTTACTCAGAATCACGTCGTAACGACCGTCAATGCTGTCGAATACATCCGAGCAAACCGCCTGCACCCGCCCCTGAAGGCCATGCAGTTCAATGTTCGATTCCGCTACCGCCAGCGCATCTTCAGAAATATCAGACAGTGTGACCTCGGCTTCATCGAATACCGTGGCGGCTCCTATGCCAATACAACCGCTACCCGTGCAAAGGTCTAGCACACGTTGAACGTAAGTGTCTCCCAACCATGGCTGCAAGCCGTTTTCGAGCAACTCGCCCAGCGGCGATCGTGGCACTAAAACACGCTCATCAACATTGAACGGCATTCCCATAAACCAGCCCTCGCCCAACAGATAGGCAATGGGCACACGCTCATTGATACGACGTTCGATACGGTTAAGGATCAGATCCCTTTCCGAGCGGGTTAGCCGCGCATCCAGAAATATGTTGTTGTTTTCCAGCGGCAGATGAACGCTGCGCAGCACCAACTGAACCGCCTCATCCCAAACGTTGTCGGTACCATGGCCAAAATAAAGTGGCGATGCGGCAAAGCGTGAAGCGGCATACCGCAAAAGATCACGAATGGTATGCAGATCATCAACGGGACTAGTCACAAATAAACATTCCTGCTCAGGCATTTTAGCGCCGCATTATACGCAGATTCGCCGCGTAACTGCAGCATTCATGGGGGTTAAAGCGCGAGTGGCCCCGAGCTGCTTCGACTTTCTTCAAACCGATCCAGCGCCGCCGTCATGCGCTCCCGCCCCAGGCGGATAAGCTCAGGCGCTTTATGGTAGTCGTAGCTACGGCTCGCATTTTTGGGAATGTTTACCAGCAAATCAGGCGGGTAACCCGCAATTTTGTACTGAACCAAAGCGCTTTGCATGGTTTCAATGGTCAGGTTCATCACATCAAACTTACCAATGCCCAGCTTGTCCCAATCAATGGTCGGGTGCTCTTCTTTTTGCTTTGCCTTGTTCTGGCTTCGCTCTTCCTCTTTTGCCATTAGCTCGTGTTTTTTATTTTCCTCAGCGGTCTTCTTGGCAATTTCCCGGCTTATCTTATCCTCTGGCGATTCATCGCTGCTTGAGCTCCGGGTGGTCAGCGATTTAAGCGCATCCCAGTCAAACCAGCGTGAGGCTTTATCGCGAACTGCTCCGACCCACTCTTCGATGTCTCGACCTTCGTCGTTGTCAGACGAGAATGCCGCGTCGGGAATTCGCCGGTGCTGGTCGTCCTCACCGCTCAGGTTGACCGCCATTACAAGATCCGCATGCGCAGATATCGTTGGAATAATCGGAAGCGGGTTCAAAAGCGCACCATCCACCAAAACCCTGCCATTCAGCACCAGAGGCGTAACCACACTAGGAATGGCGATAGACGCCCGAATAGCCTGATCTAAAGGGCCTTCCTGAAACCAAATCTCTTTGTGGGCCAGCAGATCGGTTGCAACAGCCGTATAAGACATCGGCAGATCTTCGATTCGGGTATCTCCAAGAATTTCACGTACGACCGAAAAGACCTTTTCTCCCCGAATAGCACCGATGGAGGTAAACGTAACATCGAGCAGCTTAAGCACGTCAAACTGCCCCAAACCAGTAACCCAGTCTTTATATTCCTGAAGTTTGCCGGCAGCATACATGCCACCAACCAAAGCACCCATTGAACAACCGGATACGGCTATGATCTTGTAACCTCGCTCATGCAGTACTTCAATGGCGCCAATATGGGCGTACCCTCTGGCCCCGCCACTGCCCAGAGTCAGAGCAACGGTTTTACCGTTACCCGTCTGCCTGACCACAGGTGATGCTGGCGACACATCCGAACTTTCGACCACGGCACTCACACCATCCTGTACCGGTTGCTCCGAAGCTGCGCTGTTACCCGATTCCGGATTATCCTTATCTGCCATAGTTAAGGCCTCTTGATGACGACAACTTCGAGTCGATTGCCTTGACGACTCGGACCGGCCTGTTGAACCGCAGGCCCTACCGGCAGGATACGTATTTGAGAACGTGACACTCCGATTTTACTGAGCAGATCGGCAAACGATTGTGCTGCACTGTCCGATCGCTCGATTGCAGCCTCGAAGGTTTCATCGTCGCTCAGCTCGGAAAATGCCACAAGGACCACATCAGAGCTATCCTTTTCACTCCAGGCCAGCAGCTTGCGCCTGTCACTGGCGGTAAAATCAAACCGGTAGGTGATACCGCCCTGCCAAGGCACAACAAGAGGGCCTTGAACACGCCCGTTGCCGGCTTCAAAGCCCGGGACAACCGCTTCCTGTGCAACGTTCAAATGCTCGACCCAAACATACTCACGCAAGTTGCCGCGGGTAACGGTATACACCAAGGTCAACCACTGCTGCCCCTGTTCATCCAGCCCAGCAACCACAAAGTAATCTTGCTCGGTATCCCGGCCTAACAATTTAGGCTGTTCAAAAACCTGATTTGCCCAAACGTTGCTGCGCCCACAGTTTATGCCGGAACATTCAAAAAGTAGCTGGGCGCCCCGGGCCTGCAGGCGCTTCAAGTAATGATCCCGGGCCTCATGACGACTGGCATCGCGATCTAGCTCGAACAACTGACCTTCGCCACTCACGGGCAGGCGAGCCAAAACTTTTGAACGGATTTCATTGCGCACCTCCCGGATCGGACTAAACAACACCAGATGACCAGAAGATTCGATGGGCTTGGTTAGCTGTAACCGGGATTGCGGGAAGGCATCTGGTGCCGTTCGCAAGGATTCTGCGCCAGAGTTAAGCGAAAACCCGATCAGGACAAAAAGCGTAAGACTTTGCAGAAAACGAAATCGCGCGGCATCAAGCATCAAAAAGAAACCCTTTTATAGCGGAGGCGACAGGGGCAGTATCACCATCCAGGTGGCAATGATGTCCCCCCGGCACATCCACGATGGTCAAGTCAGAGATCAACGCCAACCGCTCATCAATTCCCTTACGATTCGCCAGCAGTCCGCCTTGGGCCCGGACGAACAAAGTCGGAACCGACAACTCAGACAAAGAGGCGTGCACCTGTTCTTCTGTCATCATAAGCGCCGTTGGGTGCCGCAAGCGAGCATCCGTTCTCCAGACAAACCCGTCAGGATGCTCTCGCATATTGCGAGGCACCAAGGTGGCCGCCGCTTCCGGGCTCAATGGGCTAAGGCCGCCTTCCCGGATCTTTGCCGCCGTTTCTATCGATGAGTAAACCGCCGGCGGCGCCGAACCGCTTCGCTTTTTTAGCAAGGCCCGGCGGAGTTGAGGCACGGTTTCTCTCGCCGGACGGCTTAATGCGCCGATACTGTCGATCATGACCAATCGCCTGACCCGTTCGGGAAAAGCTGCAGCGTAGAGCGCACAGACAATGCCACCCAAAGAGTGGCCAATCAGATCCAGCGGTTGTTCGCCGCCATGGCTGAAGTGAACATCGATGAGTTCACAGAGGTCGGCAACATAGTCGGTTAACCAGTAGCCGTATCCGGGAGGGCGATGCTGGGAATGGCCATGCCCGGCCATATCAATGCCATAAACATCCGCTACTTCCGAAATGGCAGGGGCCAAACGGGCAAAGGTCATGGCATTGTCCAGCCAGCCATGCACCATAAGGATGGGAGGGTGAGATTTCGAACCGTTCTTAGCGGGCCAGTTAAGACCCGACAGTTCAATGTTTTGCAGGGGCCAGTGTGCTTCCCGGCAACCGGCCGGATTCGCGAGCCTGCTGCCAGCTAACACGGCATCGTTCATCTAGAAAATCCTACATCGTGTGCGTGGGGCGATCCGAGCTAAGTGAACCCGCAAGGTACGACTCAATTTTGGTGCGCGCCGTTTCATCATCACCGTTAAACTGAACACCTATACCGGCAGCCCGGTTGCCCTGAGCGCCTTTTGGGGTAATCCACACTACTTTGCCGGCGACCGGAATTTTCTCTGGTTCATCCATCAGATTGAGCAACAGGAAGACTTCGTCTCCCAGCTGATACTGCTTTTGGGTGGGTATGAACAACCCGCCTTGTCGGATGTACGGCATGTAGGCAGCGTAAAGTACCGCCTTATCTTTGATGGTCAGGGTCAGTATACCGCTGCGTGCTCCGAATCCGGGGCCCATATCAAACACCTTTGAATGCTAAAAGTTTCGTGACGCTATTTTATGCTATTTTTTCGCCAAGAATTTCCCGATATTTCACAATCATAGCAGCTGAACTTAAACAAAGCTCAACTTGCTTTGCGCCGCACGGGCATCAACGATCGCCAGGCGATCAATAGCTGGCTGGCTTCCAGTTCAGGACTGGCGTTGTAAACCGCCGCGCTTCGGCTCTCTTTCACTTTATCCAACAACTCATGGGCGCGCCAAGCCGGATTGCTTCGGGCAAGGTAACCAAACATGTCAGCGGTTTCAGGATCAGACACATCCCCACCTGCACAGCAACGGGCGAGATCAGCCGCCCAACTCTCAAATAGCCAAAGCGCATCATCAACGCCCAAGGCTTTGAATTTCTTGGCAGCTTCACCAACCCCGACCTGCCCCTTCATGAACTGACGAAATGCGTCGAAAGCGGCATCCCGAAGTGACAAAAACTCTCCGGTGGCGTATTCAAGCGCCAATCGAGGCGCATTGCCTGAGAGCAACAAGCTCCGGGCAAGATCCCGATCCGATGGCCGGGCATCCTCATCCAGACTGGCCACTTTCGTGGCGAGCCACTGGCTTGCTTGTTCGACGGTGGGCAAAGGTAATGCAAGAGCCTGGCAGCGTGAGCGGATTGTCGGCAAGATCGGCCGGCCGCTCTCCTGCAACAACAATAAGGTGACATCTGGCTGCGGCTCTTCCAACGTTTTCAACAATGCGTTGGCAGCGTTGATATTGAGCTGGTCGGCGCGGTCTATTATGGCAACCTTATGTTGCGCTACCTGAGCCGACGACACCGCAAAAGAGGTCAACGCACGAATCTGGTCAACTCTGATCATCCTCGACTTTTCGGGAGCGTAAACTCGCAAATCCGGATGCGTGCCAGCAGCCATCAGCTCACACTGTTTGCAGGATCCACAAGCCAGGGGCGCTCCGTTTCCCAGTCCACTTGGCGAGTCACACAGAAGAAGCGCACCAACGGCTTTCGCCCAGGCCTGCTTACCTACCCCTCGTTCGCCTCCCACCAACAACGCGTGCGGTAAGCGTTTCTGGGTCAAGCGCTGTTGAATGCTTTGCCAGTGATTGGCAAGCCAAGGCATGTCCTGTGCTATATCCGTCATTTAACCGTGCCTGTGGAACTTTGTTGGCCATCCTGTCGAAGCTGGCGTTTGATGGCTTTCAATAATCGTTGGAGGCGCTGCAAATCTTCGCCGCGGTGCGATGATAATCCCTGCCTATAGTAATGGCTGTTCACCGCCCGGGCAAAAGTCCTTGCAGATTCGGCCACTGCAGGCCGGGCAGTGGCTAATCGTTCCGCCTGAACCATCGGGGTTTCCCCGCTGCGTACCGGAACACCTGCCTGCTGACAAAGTCGCCGCCAGCTTTCCAGCGCCCTTCCGTAACCGTCTCGCCGTTCGCCGGTTCTTAAGCTCAAGCCGGACACAATACCTGCAATAAGCAGGGCGAATCCGACAATCCCTGCGGAAATATAACCCAGTTCCTTCAACCCCATCCCGCCGGGCAAGCGAGACATGAGGTCTAACTGGCTTTGGCCTTGATACCCAACCACCCAGCGTTGCCATTGGTAGTTAATCCGGTCGAGTTGTAGCCCCAGCCACTGCAGCGCTGCAAAATCCTGATAGCGCTGAAGCGATGTAAAGTCATTTTCAAGAAACGAACCTTCTTCCGCTACTGCGTCTCTAAGCCCGGATTCTATTCGGCTCGGCGCAATAGCCGCCGTGGGATCAACTCTCACCCAGCCGCGGTTTTCTATCCAGACTTCTACCCAGGCGTGTGCGTCGTATTGGCGCACGATCAGATACTCGCCTGCCGCACCCGGGTCACCACCCTGATAACCCACAACAACCCGAGCCGGAATACCGGCCGCTCTGAACAAGAAGGTTGAGGCCCCTGCGTAATGGGCGCAAAAGCCCCGTTTGTTATCAAACAGCAAAGCGTCTACCCCATCCTCGGGCATCGCGGGTGGGCGTAGCGTGTAGTAATAAGCCTGCTCCCGGAACCTGCGCATGAGCGCATCCACCAACTCTGCGGGCTGTAGGTCAGCGGCCATGGTTTCAGCAAGCGCACGGGTTTTGGGATTACCACTGCGAGGTAGTTGCAGATAGCGGTTTCGTTGAACAGGGTTGAGCTCCAATGTCGGCGCGCCCGGTGCTTCCGCCAAGGCCATCCGGTACCGTACCGGACTGTCTGCCGGCCGCTCAAAACGAAACAAATCTTCTCCGGCCGCAAACACATTGCTTGAAGCCGCCACGGAATTCTCAAGGGTAAAGGCCCAGCGCTGATCTGTTGGCTCCATCAAAACATCGTATTCGTTCTCGGCAAGTGAGCCAGCTCCGCCGTCGGTCGCAACCCGACCCAGTCGCCGAAAAGGTTCGTTGTCTCGCTGGCGCCAGGTTTCGCCATCCAGATAATCAAGGATCAGTCCGCGCCAATAACGATCCCTGTAATCCGGATTCTCTCCGCCAAACGTTACGCGAAAGGCTCTTTCGCTACTTTGAGCCAGATTCGAAATATCACCGGGGCGCATGGTATCCGAGATTCCGCTGCGGGCCTGTCCCGAGACCAGCGGCACACTCCACAACGGCGCCATTCGCGGGAAAAACACGAAGAGCAAAATAACAATTGGCAGGGTTTTCAGTAACAATAAGCCTAACCGTTTCCAACCTGCGCGGACGTGCCCCGGCAACGCCGGTGCATTCAAAATTTGCAGCCCCACCAGCAGACACCCGATGGCCGAAAAGGTTATCAACGCCCAAATAATGCTTTGTTGGAACAGAAAATTGACAGCCGCGAGATAAACCAAAATAAAAAACAAAACATAGAAATCCCGTGCTGTTCGGGTTTCCAGCCATTTCAAACCCACGGCAAGCACAAAAAACGATGCTGCGGTATCAACGGTAAAGCGGCCTTGCACCGTAGCTACATACACCGCAACCAACACCAACATCACGCCGGTCTTCAGCCACCGGCCGGGTAGTCGAAATCTTCCTTGTTGTGCCAACCAACGCCACACCGCCAAAACCGCACATGCGGCTACCAACCACAAAGGCAAACGATCCCACTGGGGAGCGAGCAGCAAGGCAAAGGCCCCAATCAACCAAAGCAAGGCGCCTGCAGGAATAGCCTGCATCGCGCTGCCGCCATCGTGGTTCTGGCTCAAGCTGAAACGGCTCAACACGCTCATTCCGATGCCCCCGAATAACCCGCATCCAACGATTTTCGCGTGCCATACGACAATGCATCCTGATCTCTCGGCGGCTTTTCACCCCAGGCGGCAAGCGCGCGGAGGCAGCGCTCCCCATGTGCGGAACCTGAATCCGGCTCAATGATTTCGCCCGGAAGATTGAGGCCGAATCGAGCCCCCTGCTGAACGCGATCAGCCACAAGCCAGGCCAAATAACTTAAACGAAGCTCGGCATCGGCCCCCGGAAAGGCGTTGAAGTCCAGCCAATGGGGACTGCCCTGTTCGCCCTGCCAATCTGCGACCACCATCTGGCCCGAGCGCGCGAACCGCTTCCACATTACCCGCTGACTGAGGTCACCCTCACGGAATGGCCGCAAATCCGCATTGTCCTGCCCTATCACCGGCTTAGCGGCCGTTGCTTCAGCGCCGTCGTCAACCTGACTTCCCGCTTCCGGTGCCACCAAAGGGCGCGGATACGCCAGCGCGGCCGATGACGGTCGCAGCCAGGACCATGCCTTTAACAAACCAAAGGGAAAACGTGTTTCTATACGAATCCTATCCGGACGCACATACCCTCGATGTGCAGATGGAACTGGCAACACCACGTCTTTGGTTGCGCCTGCGGGAATATGAAGCTGCTCAAGCACCGAATCTTCCACTGACACCTGAATCGCCACGGCCTGATCTTTGCCGGCCGTCAGCCTTAGATAAAAAGGAATATCGTCGCCGGCGGTTCCTTCGCCAGTTCGGGTAACCGACAGAGTCAATCCCGACAAATTTCGGTGGGTTTGGTGCATCGCACCGATAAACACGGTACCCAACACAAACGTCATCAGGTAAATGAGGCTATTCTGGTAGTTGATACCGGTAATCAGCATGATTAGCAGCAGAATGCCAAACACCACCCCTGCCCCGGTGGGCAAAATGAAGAGGTTCTTTTGGCTAAACATCTGACTATCGGAACGGGGAATCCGTCGATTGATCCAGCCCCGCCATCGCTGCAAAAAACCTTGCCTCAACACGCCCTCCAAGTCCCCGCGACTATTTATTCTCACCCGATTCGGTGCTCATCAAACCACAGTTTGGCACCTCAGACACAACTATACTGATTAACTGTGGCTTCTGATCACACCTAGGGCACTTTCTGATTGAAAAAGTGTCTGACAACCAGAATACTCCGAATAGGGAGCGTATCGGCTGAACATAGCATTCTCAGCGGCAGCTCTGAACAGACACGGTAACGCACGAGGCACGGATTATGACTCGCCCATCACTGCTTGCAGCAACCATTGCAGCAACTTTGGCCAGCCCCGCTTGGGCCGGCGTACAAACCATGAGCTCTGATGAGATGGTTGATACCTACGTTGAAGACTCGGCGGTTATCGTCGTGCCCAGAAATCAGCAGAAATCTGAGGCCGATCGACAGAGGATCATCCGCGCCTTGACGATTTCCCCGGGAGAGCCGGTGGTTACCGAAGCGGAGGAAGAGGCCTATCGGGAAGCGTTGCAGCGTTATATTGAAGATGGGCGAAAAGATGCGCTTACCGATGCTGAAGAGGAGTTTGTACGTAAAGCGCTTTTGCTGCCTATCGACGAATTAGCCAACGCACAACCGCCAGCGGATTTTACGCCTAGGACGCTGCCTTTGATTTTTGGCCAGCAGCCCGACATTCCGGACGAGCCTTTCACGCAAACGTTTATGAACGATCAGCTAGGGCTTGGTTTCGACGGGCAGAATCTGAATTTCAGCATTGGCAACCCGCCGGGGTTAAACCAGATACAGGTGCCGCAAGGAATTAATGAAGGGCCGGTTACCCTGACACCTCGGCCAGGTGGTGGATTTGATTTGTCGATTGCGGTGCCGGATCGGTGATCGTTTAGACACATCACTACACGTAAAACGGCAACTCTCGGGTTGCCGTTTTTGTTTTCATGATTTTATTTCAGGCATAGAAAACGCCCCGCAGTGCGGGGCGCTTCTTCACCAATTAAGCGATCAGGTCAGATTAGTGACCGTATACTGCCAGCTTGGTGTTAGAGATGGTCAGGTTATCAAGAGCAACCGAACCAATAGAGGTACCGCCAATCTCGATCGCACCGATGTTCATGTCCATGGTGATGTCGTTGATGTCGATACGCAGAACGTCGGTCGCAGTGGATGCACCCAGACCGGCGCCTTTGTAGACATTTACATCAGCAACTGCAAACAGCGCTGGCAGGCCACCAGCAGGTCCATCCTCAAAGAACCGACCACCCATGATCGACATGTCACGGATACCAACGCCCAAGAATTCAACGTCGAAGTCCATATCTACAACGTTGAACGCTACGTCCAGTTGCAGTTGGTCAGTCGCGGTATCAACACGGATGTCTAACTGTGCCAAGTTACCATGGCCGGCCAGGTTAGAAACCAGAGTCGTGCTTTGACTTCCGTCAGCAGCAACCAACGACATAGAGTTAGCGGTCATACCCCAGTCGATTGGAGCGCCAGAAAGTGAGTGAACAGAAATAAATGCGTCGCCATCGGCTTCAACGTCGATATCGATGTACAAATCATCCAAAAGGTTAGTGCCAGCACCGCCAGCCAAACCAGAACCACCAATCTGAATACCGTTTACAGTAAAGGAGCCTTCATCCGTATACACGAAGGAACCAATGCTTACTTGGGTTTCCAGCTCGATGGTCACACCAGCCTGACCGGTGATGTCACCCATCATGGCGTCGTCCATCGCTTTCAGATCAGCGTTCGCCGCGAAAGGTGCAGCAGCGATAGCGGTTACCAGAGCAATTTTTTTCAGGCCTTTCATTTTATTCCCCTTATGAAACTCATTTTGTTTTTATCTGAGTTTTTGTTTGGCGTGGAGTTCGATGCCCCACAACTCCATTTAAGATTGTTTTACACTCTGAATCTGTGACCGCACGCACAAACCGCTACCTTTCGATTACATTCAGAAACAAACAACGATGAGTTCACATTTCAATCAGGAGGCGCCTTCTTTAGCGTCGTAAAACCACTGGAACGGTTTTGTTTGGGTTACAGGCGCAGCCCACGCAATATCCCCGCCGTCTACCTTGTATCCAATCACTTTATTTCCTGAAACTCCAAGTCGGTGTTCATGCTCTATCACCAACACCTCAGTGTCGCTCTGTTCACTCAGGCGCCCGGTGTACAGAATTGCTGCAGCGTTAATTTCGCCCTTCCTCGCTACGGACTTGAATGCAGCCCTGTACACTCTGATTTTCGCGGCGGCGGGCATGCCTTCAACCTGACCATCCAGATTGAGCCGTTTTACCGTTTTACCGTCTTTCATGAGCATCCATGCAGAAGGCATGGCTTGGTCAGCGTTCAGGATTGCTTGCTGGTACTCTTCTGTTGCTGCATCAGACAGCCGAATCAGTTGTTGCTGGGCTGTTGCAAGAATGCCTGCCAACTCTTCTTCAGAAATTTTGCCATCTGCCAGTGGCCCGCTTGCGGGAAGCTCTTGGGCTAATGAAACGGTGGCCCCCATCGTAAAAAGAGAGAAGGTTGCGACAAGCACGTGCTTTCTAATTCCGAGCATAGTGATACTTCCATTATTGTTATGCAGATTTCCGGCCCAGACGCTTAAAAACGGGTAAAATACCGAGCAGCCTGAACAGTAACGCCATCTATTAAATCAGCGCGCAGCCTTAGCAGACAACGCAGATAGTGTGCAGCACGTATCATTCTTCCAATTTTTAACGGAGGTAACTTGGCTCTTCCTCTTTGTCAGCCGCTATCCCGAAAACAGTACGAAACACTCTGTAGCCGTGCCTCATGCCAAAACGATTTCGTGTTTCTGGGCAGTCCGGCCAACGATGGAGAGCGCGGTTCTGCCCAAGGGTTTTCAAGCAATGCTGCAGAGCAGGTCGTGCTGAACGCCACAAAAGGGGCAGGAATCGATACTCGGGTTGTGGCTGATCGCATGAATGCTCTTCAAGCGCCTTACGCCACAATCCACTTGGACGAGCCCGAACACACTAGCCCGTTCACGGGGGGCTGGGTTGGCCACATCGCTTACGAGTTTGGCTACGCTCGGGAACCACGCCTGAATCAACTGCAACCAGAGGGACAATTCCCGTTGCTCTTTGCTGGCCTCTATCTATGGTTTGCCAGTGAAGACCTGGAAACCGGCAACTGTTACCTATGGGTTCACCCAACGCTTTGCGGCGCCCAGCAAGAAAGGCTGGCTAGCTGGTTAAAGGATGAAGACAGTTCGAATCACCAAGGCTCCTGGGCCATCAAGCAAACCTTCAAGGCCACTCAAAGCGCAGACTCATTCCGCAACAAAGTGCAGCAAGTTCGAGATTACATTGAAGCCGGCGATTGTTATCAGGCCAACCTGTCGCAGTCATTCGAAGGTCAGTACCAAGGCAAACCTTGGGCGGGTTTCAGCGCCTTAAGCAAAGCGAACCCCACGCCTTATGCAGCCTTCCTGAAGCACCGGAACAGTACGATCGTATCTGTATCGCCCGAGCGTTTTTTAGATATCCGAGGGCGCCGAGTGACCACCAGCCCCATAAAAGGCACCCGCCCCCGCGGCACCACACGCGAGCAAGATGCAGCACTGGCTCAGGAACTGCTCGCCTCCGAGAAAGACCGAGCTGAAAACCTGATGATTGTCGATTTGCTCCGGAACGACCTCAGCGTCAACGCCAAACCCGGCTCGGTAAAAGTTGACGAATTGTTTGCACTGGAAAGCTACGAAAACGTTCACCATTTGGTCAGTCACATCAGAGCTGAACTGAAAGACGGCGTGTCTCCATTACAGGCGCTGTTCGATGCCTTCCCCGGCGGCTCCATTACCGGTGCGCCTAAAATTCGTGCGATGGAAATTATCCGTGAATTAGAACCCCACTGGCGCGGACCCTATTGCGGTTCGGTGTTCTATTACGGGTTAGACGGCAAGCTCGACAGCAACATCGCTATTCGCACCCTACTCTGCGAGAACGAACATACAGATGAAAACGGGTTAGAGCATGGCACTATTCGATGCTGGGGAGGCGGTGGCATCGTTGCAGATTCGGAGCCGGAGGCGGAGTATCAGGAAACACTGACAAAAGTTCAGCCCCTGATGAAATTTCTGGAGAATTTGAAACTCTGACCTGCGCCACCTTTTGGCGGCGCAGGTCAGCCGTTTAATCTATTAAGCGCTGTGAACAGCACTTGCCTTCAAAAACTCTTTCTTCAGATCTTCGAATTCATGCACCGCCGGGTACTGCGGGAATTCTTCAATCACGTTCTGCGGTGCGTGGAACAGGATACCGGCCTCGGCCTGCCCCAGCATAGTGGTGTCGTTATAGGAATCACCGGCAGCAATCACTCGGTAGTTCAACAACTGGAAAGCACGAACGGACTGGCGCTTGGGATCACGCTGACGCAGCAAATAGTTGGTGATCTGGCCGTTCTCGGCCACTTCCAGCTTGTGGCACAGCAGCGCCGGGTAGCCCAGCTTCTTCATCAACGGCATCGCGAATTCGTAGAAAGTGTCAGACAGAATCACCACCTGGAAACGCTCACGCAACCAATCCAGAAACTCACGAGCACCCGGCAGCGGGTCCAGTGTTCCGATCACCTCCTGAATGGCCGGCAAACCATAACCGTGCTCATCCAGAATCCGCAGGCGCTGTTTCATCAGTACATCGTAATCAGGAATATCCCGGGTGGTGGCCTTGAGTTCTTCAATTCCGGTTTTTTCTGCAAATGCGATCCAGATTTCCGGGATCAATACGCCCTCAAGGTCAAGACATGCGAGTTCCACAACGGTCTCCTGATTCATCAATTGTTGAGCGAGCATACCCAATGCTCATCTTTCAAGCGGCTATCATATGAAAAACGAGGCCTAAATGCATCGGATATTGGGCCGACTCTCCTGCCGACAACGCATAAACATATAGATTGTCATTCCTTCAGGTTATGAATTGTTTGTTGTAGCCTTGAGGGAATTCTATATTGGCAATGCTGGAGCAACATGACTGACATCGATTCTCTCCGCTCGGAACTGGACGGCCAAAGCCCCCGGGCGATTCTCAAAGCCGCCTTGGCACGTTACGACAACATCGCGATTTCCTTCAGCGGCGCTGAAGATGTGGTGCTGATCGAAATGGCCCACAAGCTGACGGACAACCTAAAAGTCTTCACGCTGGACACCGGTCGGCTGCACCCGGAAACCTACGAGTTCATCGAAAAAGTTCGCCAGCATTACGGCATCGAGATTGAAGTGCTCTTCCCGGAAGCGGAAGCCGTTCAGAAACTTGTCAGCCAAAAAGGCATGTTCAGCTTCTACGAAGATGGCCACTCTGAATGCTGCGGTATCCGTAAAGTGGCGCCGCTACGCAAAAAACTGGCTACCGTAGGTGCCTGGATCACCGGCCAACGCCGTGATCAAAGCCCCGGCACCCGCAACGATGTACCCGTGGTTCAGATTGATGGCGCATTTTCGACCGACGAAAAACCGCTGGTGAAATTCAACCCGCTGGCAAACTGGAGCTCCAAAGAAGTATGGGACTACATCCGGATGTCGGAAGCCCCCTACAACACGCTGCACGAAAAAGGGTTCATCAGCATTGGCTGTCAGCCCTGCACCCGTCCGGTGCTACCAGGCCAGCATGAACGCGAAGGCCGTTGGTGGTGGGAAGAAGCCACCCATAAGGAATGCGGGCTTCACGCCGGCAACCTGATTGGCAAATCCGGCTAATCGCTAGTCACAAAAAAGCCCGCCTGTGGGAGCACAGGCGGGCTTTTTATTGCGCGTTCAGTTAATACGTGGGCAATTCGATATCTTCAAACAGCGCAGCAATTTCTGTACGACTGCCCTGGTGCGCCACCACACGATCAACCATCTCTTTGGTCAGATGCGGTGCAAACCGGTTCATGAAATCGTACATGTAACCGCGCAAGAAAGTTCCTTTGCGGAAGCCAAGGCGCGTGATAGAGGGGCGGAACAATTTGCTACCATCCAACGCCACCAGATCGGTATCCACTTTAGGGTCATAGGCCATGCTGGCAATGATCCCTACCCCTAAACCAAGCCTTACATAAGTTTTGATTACGTCGGCATCGGCAGCCGTGAACACCACTTTGGGTGTCAGCCCTTTAGACTGGAACGCTTCGTCCAGTTTGGAACGCCCGGTAAAGCCAAAGACGTAAGTGACCAACTGGTATTCTGCGAGTTCTTCCAGAGTCAGCTCCTGCCCTTGTGCCAACGGGTGATCTTTCGGAACCACCACGCACCGGTTCCAGCGATAGCACGGCATCATTAGCAGGTCATTAAATAGCTCCATGCCTTCGGTGGCGATGGCGAAATCAACCGCGCCGTTCGCCGCCATTTCCGAGATCTGCATCGGTGTACCTTGATGCATGTGCAGAGAGACATCCGGGTATTCTTCGATGAACCCCTGAATCACCGGGGGCAACGCATAGCGTGCCTGCGTGTGAGTGGTGGCTATACTCAGATCGCCCTTGCGCTGATTGCTGAACTCCTGGGCGATTTTTTTTATGCCTTCGGCGCGTCGCAGAATCTCGCCCGCCTCGCGGATGATAATTTCGCCACCCGGAGTGATCCGGGTTAAATGCTTACCGCTTCTGGCGAAGACCTCCAGCCCTAACTCGTCCTCCAACAAACGGATCTGCTTGGATATCCCGGGCTGGGAAGTAAAGAGACTCTGGGCGGTGGCGGACACATTCAAATCGTGGTGTGCAACTTCCCAGATATAGCGCAGTTGTTGTAATTTCATTAAATCCGTCGCTCCCAGATAAGACCTTTCACCGAATAATACGCATAAAAATGATAATTTTCATTCTTTTTGGATATACTTAGACACACATCTTCAGTGTAGCTTAATTCCCCGCATTCACAGCCCCGCCAGCAACTTGGCATTCGCTTTACACTTGACTTGAGCGTGACAAAGCACACAATCGCTTATCGAAGCTATTTTGATTGTGCTTAACCATGCTGCTAAACACTAAATTCATGAGACCATCCCCTGATCGTCGCGCGGTTCGAAGACCGCGCCTGGGCGAACTGTTGGACCCGTCAGACGGAAAACGTTTGAATTTGGTGGTTGCGCCCGCAGGTTTCGGTAAATCAACACTGGCCAGCCAGTGGTGCGCACAACAGAGTACCCGAACGGCATGGTTATCCTTGGATCCTCATGACAACCAGCCCCGGCAGTTCTGGCAATATCTGATTGGTGCATTTGAACACTCGGGATTGATGGGGCTTGAAGATGCGAAAAAACAGCTTTCTCAAGAGTCCGGCGACGATCTGACGGCTGCCATTACCTGCTTGATCAACACATTGTCAAATGAAGGCGCACCCTGGTCGCTGGTGCTGGACGACTACCACGTTATTTCTGATGACGAGATCCATCGCCAGCTCGCATGGTTTATCGACTACCTCCCGCCCGGCATTCTGATAACCCTCGCGTCTCGCACCGAGCCTCCATTGCCGCTGGCGCGCTGGCGTGTGCGTAGACAAGTCCAGGACATCTATCCGGGTTTGCTGGCATTTTCTGAAGACGAATGCCTGTCGTTTTTCCGCGACACCATGGCAATGAATCTGACGGAACAGGAAATCCGCGCCATTGGCCGGCGAACAGAAGGCTGGGTCGCAGCGATGCAACTTTCCGCGCTGTCTGGAAAAGCAGGACAGGAGTCGCAGAGCCAGAGCACACTCACTGCACCGATTGCTTTGGAAGATAAGCTGATCAGTGATTATGTGTTGTCAGAGGTGCTCGAGCAGCTGTCCGAACCGCTCACAGAATTCCTGCTCGACACATCCTGTTGCCCACGATTGTGCGCGTCCCTGTGTAACACCATTCGGGAACGCTCCGACAGCGAAGAGATGCTTGAGTCGTTATTGGCGCAGAACCTCTTCATCATCCCGCTCGATAACCGCAATGGGTGGTTTCGGTACCACGATTTATTCCGTGAGGCTTTGCTGGCACGTGCCCGCATCGTTGATCAGGCCAGAACCGAGACCCTGCAAGGGCGTACCGTGAACTGGTTGCTCAGCCACGGACACGTGCAAGAAGCGATAGGCCAAATTGTCAGCAGCAAGGACACTGAACGGTTGGCAGAAGTATTAGCTGAGCACGGCAATAACCTGATTCACGGCGGGTTTCACTTACCGGTTCTGGAATGGCTCAAACTACTGCCCGAGAGCCGGATTCAGGATAGCCCACAGCTGATGATGCTGCAGATTTGGGGGCTCTATTTTGCGAACCGGGTTGAAAAGCTGGAGCCTATTCTAGGAAAAGTGGAAGATCGACTGGATTGCCAGGTCGCAGACTCCCACCCGGATGCCGAAGGGGCGCTGGCAATCCATGCGGAGTTGTCGCTGATACGTTCCTACCTGGCTCGAAGCCGGAATGACGACAAACACGCATCGGACCTTACTCGCCAGGCTCTTAAAGAGATCGATCACAACCAGATCCCACTGAAGTCGGTTACCTACTACGGATTAGGGCTGGATTACTTCGGTCAAGGTGAACTCACCGATGCACAAGAAGCCTTGGAGACGGCTATCCATTTCGGCCAGGTGGAGCGAAAACCAAGTACAGTTTTATCTTCCGGGGGCCTTTTAGCGTGGATTCAGTATCATCGCGGTGATACCGACCTTGCTCTGGATACCACCACACGAATACGGACCTGGGTTGACGAACATTATTCCGACCCAAGCCAGCCTCGCCTGATTTCATGCTGGCAAAATTCCGCACTGACAGAAATCTATCGGGAGAGGAATGAACTGGAACTGGCCGCCAGTTATCTTTCACCTCTACTGGAGCATGTTGAAAACGGCACCGAGCCAGGCCAGCATGTGGTTATTCAGTACGTGCGTGGTCATTTGGCCTTCAGTGAAGGAAACCTCGTAGCCGCCATTGAATCGCTGGAAGATGCGCGATCGGTTGCTCACAAACGCCGGGAACATATTGTCTTTGAACCACCAGCTGTTTCTGCCCTGCTAGCCCGCTGCTACCTTGCCGCCGGCGATCAGGAGAAAGCCCTGCGCTGTATTGAGCCGGCGATAAAGCAAGCGGCGAATAACCCGCTGAACCGTGAACAAAATCAGATTTCATTGGCACGAACACTTATTTCGGGTGGGCAATACCGAGAAGCGCAAGATACGCTTTCGGCACTGATTCCCATTGCGGAACGCAATGCGCATAACCGTCATTTGGTTGAAATCCTTTTGGTTTACGCCGAAGCACTTCAGCAAGAGGGCCGGTCAGAAGAGGCATCCGCCATGCTCGAGCGGGCACTGGACAAAGCTGAAGACGCTGGTTTTATGCGGTTGTTCGCTGAAGAAAACGACAGGCTAAAACGTTTGCTACTCGATTTACCTCGCCTGAGAACACCCGGTCGCTGGAATCAGGAGCTGCTCATCATGCTCAAAGATCAGCACACCACCAGCACCCCGAAAACACAGGGATCAGCCTCTCAATGTGCGACTACGCCCCCTGCTCCCAATCTGTCTTCTCCATTAATAGAACCCCTGAGTCTACGTGAACAAGAAGTGCTGCAGCTCATCAACCAAGGTCTGGCCAATAAAGACATTGCGGTAGAGATGTCGGTAGCGCCTGCGACCGTCAAAGCCCACATCCGCAACCTGTATAGCAAGCTGGGCGTGGGTCGCAGAACTGAAGCTCTGGCCAAAGCACGAGAACTCGCACTGCTCGACCACTAATCCTAAAGTGTGACTCACGTCACACTTTTCCCACATTAAGCCTACCCACTACGCCTTTAGGACGATCCCTTTAAGCCCCTTTACGCCTTATTATGATTTCACAGTGAGGTTAACGCCTCACGCGAGATCTGAAACTCAGGCCTTCAGTCTCCTTGTTTCGCGTTGTTTGGACGCCCGGGTTCGATTAGAACCCTTTCGACAAGAGCCACCCTTACGGGCTGGCTCTTTTTTTTGGTGGGAATCAGGTGCAGTGAGTCAGTGCTCAATGAGCCGGCGGAAAGGCGGCAGCGCATCCAAAAGCAACTGCCCGTATCGTCGGGCAACAATGCGGCGATCTAGAATCGTCACGCGGCCGGTGTCTTGCTCAGTCCGTAACAGGCGCCCTACCGCTTGAACCAACTTCACCGACGCATCCGGCACAGTGATTTCCATAAAGGGATTGCCACCTCGCTGCGTGACCCACTCCGCCAGACTGGCTTCGATGGGATCATCAGGCACTGAAAACGGCAGTCGGGTAATGACAACGTGGTGCAAATATTTACCCGGTAAATCGATACCTTCGGCAAAACTGGCAACCCCAAAAAGCACACTGGCTTTGCCTTCATCGATTCGGCCACAGTGGGTTCGCAGCACTTCGTTCTTGGCCATATCGTCCTGAGTCAGAATCAGCTCCGGATACTCCGGCGCCAACGCGTCCCTTACCTGCTGCATTTGTCGGCGCGAAGTAAACAAAACCAACGTAGCCTTCTCGCCCGCCCACAAATCCGGCAGGCGTTTTATCAGCGCATCACCAAACCCTTCATCCGTCGGCAGAGCTTCAATCGCAGGCACTTCCACCGTGGCCATTTCGTTATATTTAAATGAGCTGGGAACGACCATGTACCGGCTTGCTTCCGGAAGCCCTGCCCGTGAGCGCAGACGGTCAAATCGACCCAGCGCCGTCAAAGTTGCACTGGTCAATACCGCGCCATAAACGCGTGACCATAATCGCGAATACAGCAGGTTGTCTGCCAGCACGGGTGAGCTGAACAACGTAATGTCTTCGGCGTGATCCCAACGCTGACGAACCGACCATCGCGCAGCCGGCGGGCCTTTACGCTGAACCGGCTGAGCACTTTCATCCTGATCAGGCTTCGCCGCGACGGCCCCTTCTGACCAGGCTTCCCACAACCGTAGCTGTTCTTCGGCGCGGCTATGGAATGCACCAATAACCGGATACCAGGATTCGGCGGTATCTCGATCCAGTTCCGGATCTTTGCGTTCATCGAACGCACTTTGCAGTTCCTCAACCAGAGTTCCGAGATTGCGGCACAAGCCGGCCGTAACGATTCGGGTTTCGCCGGCCAATTCCGCCAGGCTATCCGGCAGTTCGCCTTCCGGATACCGCCATTGGGCAGTCCGGCGTTCTTCGTTGAAATCCCAGCCGGTATTTTCTTCAACCTCTTCGTACACTTTCGCCAACGCAATATCGAGGTCCCGCCCTGCCACGCTGATCTTCTCTACGGCTTTGGTCGCCTGAGAACCGCCCGGCAGCCACGGCTGCATTTTTACCAAAGCCTGTGACAATTGCTTCAGCCATTGACGGGTCGAATTCAAAGGCACAGAAGCTGCAAAATGGTTCAGTGCTTTGTCGGGCAAGTGGTGCGCCTCGTCAAAAATAAACAAAGCGTTTTCCGGCTCGGGGAGAATGGCACCGCCGCCCAGAGCAAGGTCGGCCAACACCAGGTCGTGGTTAGCCACCACGATATCGGCGTCGTCCAGATCTTTTCGGGCTTCAAAAAAAGCGCAGCTATCGAAGTAGGCGCAATGTCGGTTGGTGCATTGACGGTGGTCAGTGGTGACTTGCCGCCAGATTTCATCCGGAATTTGTTCGGGCCAATGGTCGCGGTCTCCGTCCCACTCCCGGGAACCGTAGCTGCCGAGCATTTTCTCAAACGTTGCCCGGCTACTGGCTTCATCATCAACCGGGTTATCCAAGAGAAAAAGTGGCATGGTGTCGCTGTCGCCGTGCCCTTCATCGTGCAAACGGGCCTCGAGGCGAGACATGCACAAGTATCGGCCCCGGCCTTTGGCGAGGGTCCAGTTGAACTTCAGTTTGCTGTGTTTACGAAGATCAGGCAGATCTTTCAGAACAATCTGGTCTTGCAGGGCCACTGTCGCGGTGGAAATTACCAACGTTTTCCCTAACGCCTTGGCCACCGGTATTGCTGAAATCAAATACGCAAGCGTTTTACCGGTACCGGTACCCGCTTCCACAACACACGCCGACGCAGGTGACGTGCGCTGACCGTCGTTATCGGTAATCTCTCCCATGTAGCGGGCAATTTCGGCGATCATCAAGCGCTGACCATAGCGGGCTCGCACCCCCTTGCCTGCCAACACATCCCGATACGCTTGTTGAATGTCCTGTTTAACGTCTTCGGTTAGCGCCATTATCTCGGGCTCACCCAATCGCGAACGATTCCGACCCGAAAGCGCTGGCCATTTTTGCTCAGTACCACGCCATCTTCTGTGATGTTTTCAACCAACAACGAACCCAGGCTTTGGCCTGCGCGCAAATATCGGTTATTGATCATCACCCGGCTGGCAGCAGGGTCTGAGGAATAGATATGGCTGTTGAAGATCAAATCAGGAACACTCTTTTGAAACGAAAGCGGCAATTCTACCAGATGCGGTACGCGTTCTTGGGGACGTGTTTGTACGGGTGCGGGTAAGCTTTGTTGCGCAGGCTGGTTTGGCACAATAATCGTTGGCTGTTCGAATTGAGGCTCATTCAGTCCGGATTCTGTAACCGCTTGTGGCGGCTCAGCAGGCCTAACTGGAACTTGACTGACAGGTTCAGGCTGAAATTCTGGCTCTGTCTTCGCCTGTAAAGCGCGTACAGGCGCTTCCGGGGAGGTCTCCGCGCCGGGCTCCACAGCGGCTGCTGATACCCCGGCTGCCTCCGGAAGTTGCCTCGAGGGCCAAAACACATAGGCTAAAACCACGGCGTTTATGATCAACGCCAACACCACCCAGACCACCGCAGATACCGGTTTTTTCTTGGGGCGATAGATCATCTGCACCTGCTGGCCGAGATCTGGCGCTTTACCCTGGCGGCGCTCTGCTTCAGATTTTTTTAAGGCTTCGAGTATGTATGACATAACCTAGCTGTTTCCCGCCGCCGACTGTGCTACCAATCGCGGCGCCTCAATGCCCAGATCGTTATGGATCTGAATGATGGTCATCGCACCGGGAATGCCATCCACCGTTAATCCGCGCTGCTTTTGATACCAGCGCACCTGATCGGCTATACCTAAGCGTTTGATGCGGTCAGATTCCTGCGCAGTGGCCGCGTAACGATCGGCAAGCTCCATCATTTTGGAACTGATCCACAGCGTTTGGCCTTTTTTATCGGCGTAAACACCGCCACCACTCTTATACTCGGGCGCACGCCACAGAACCCGGATCCCACCAAACCAGTACTGTTCAAGCTGACGAAATTCAACGGTAACCGGCCCTTCCGGAGTCATTAGAGTGGCTTCATCGCCCTCCAATGCCTGTAAAACCACCTGGACTTCCTGCCCGGGCGCTAAGCGCAAGTCGAGGATCGCGGGCCGGTTAAGAAACTCCAGAGTTCGACGCGCACCCTCACGCTGCAAACATTCCAGCCCAACGTTTTGAGCATGTTGACATGGGTAAGGTGCAACCTCGGGATTGTATACCTTTCCCCATAGATCGAAGAGCGCAACGTACGACGCCTGGAGCGAAAGGCCGTGCTGTTCCGGGAGGAACTCTGTCTTGTCTGTTTTCGGGGGCTCGATTGGGGCCGGTGCCTCCTCAGCTTCCGCGTCCTCAGGGGTAGTCGCCGCCACGATCCGCTCAATCACACCGGAAACCGCTCGCTCATCATCGCCCTCTGCGAAGTATTCCGATTGCGGCACATCCAAAACCCACAAGGTACTGATAATCGCGATCAATACGGACGCAACCACCAACCACAAATGACTGACGCTGTCGCCAAAACGGGCACGCTTCGGTGCTCTTGGCTTCATTCCCCCACTGACTTCCTTGGCTGCTCGCTTGATGTGTAACGCGGTAATCTGGTGCTCACCCTCGGCGTAGGCCCCCAATAGAGCACGATCGCTAATCAGGTTAATCAGCCTTGGCACACCCTGGCTGGCACTGTAGAGCTTGCGGATGGCCCCGGGCGTGAACAAATCTCCTCGAAGTCCGGCGACGCTGACCCGGTACTGCAAATAGGCCGGAAGTTCCGCCTTATCTATTGCGTCCAGATGGTAGCGTGCTGTAACCCGTTGGTTGAGCTGGCGCAACTCGGGCAGTGCCAGAATATCCTGCAGTTCAGGCTGCCCAAGCAGAACAATCTGCAGCAATTTCTTTTCGGCCGTTTCAAGGTTGGTCAGCAGGCGCAGCTGTTCCAGCACATCGGCAGACAGGTTCTGCGCTTCGTCAATAATAAGAACTTTGTGCCGGCCGGCAGCGTGCGCTTTGAGCAAGTCCGCATTGATCGCATCGACTAGCACCTTGATGCTGGCATCAGCGGCATGGGAAATTTCCAGCTCATCGCAGACCGCTGACAATAACTCCCGCGCTGAAAGCCGGGGGTTGAGTATGAGCGCAATATCAACGTGGCCGGGGGCATTATCAAGGAAGCAGCGGCATACGGTGGTTTTGCCAGTACCCACTTCACCGGTGATCACAATAAAGCCGCCCTGCCCCTGCACACCATACATGAGGTGCGCGAGAGCCTCTTTGTGGCGGTCACTCAGATACAGATAGCGTGGATCCGGGGCTATGGAAAAAGGCGGCTCTCGAAAACCGAAAAAATCGTAGTACATGGTTCCTAGGGCCTGCTGGCCTCGCCACTGCTAACCAATTTCAGCTCGGCAGCACGGCGACTTTGGTGTTTCAAACGACGCACACAACGCTCGAGCGTTTTGGATATGCGTGCGTGGGAGCGAATCATCGAAATTTTCGGCCAGGTGGAGCGTTCGCCCTGAAGAATCATTTCCCGAACGTATTCAGGTGTCGGGCTGGACATCACATGCCGGTAGTGGCGGAGAGAATAATTGGGCGCGATGGTCACATCGCCTGAATAGCGCTGCGCCATAATCGTATACATCTGACCTGACGCCTGCCGCAAAAGCTCGGGCTTGACGCGCTTGCGCAAGAAATCAAACAAGCCTTGCCCATGAAATGCCACTTCGGCTTTCAACAAGTGCGAGGGCAAATTCAGCAACGACAGCTTTTCATCCTGGCCTCTGGCGTTCAGAAACGGAAGAACATGGGGGTTAGTCTGGCTGACAATGGTGAAATTCACATCGTACAAATGCATCAACCGGTCAACGGGTAGATCACTGACCACCGAGCCGTCCACAAACTTCAGGCGCGGCATGTACGGCAATGTGTTTCCGTTGAGATCTTTTTTCATCAGAGTGACCGGCGGAAAAACTCCCGGCACTGCAGCACTTGCCAACGCGGCACTCCACATCATCAGATAGGGGGAAGTGTATCCACTCAACAACCGTGCCTTCTGGTGAGCTTGTACCGGCGACACACTGATGTTCACGCTTCGCCCGGTGCGTAGATAGGCCTCTTCAAAAGTATATTCGCCAATGTTGTCACGCAGGCACTGTTTCAGGGTATCCTGATCCATCAATCCGCCGCCACGAAGCGCACTAAACAAGCCTCGCCACTTCCAGGCATGGAGATTATGGTTTTCCGGCACAAGCATTTCCGGAATCTCGGCGTCTGTATGAACGCCCAGAATGCCTGCGATGATAGCGCCAACGCTAGACCCGGCAATCACCTGGGGCAGCAGACCTTTCTCCCACAATGCCTTTATCACCCCAAAATGAAACATGCCCAGCCCAGCACCACCGCTGAGCAACAGTGCCGGCCGGCCGAAACTGGTCAGGGTATCCCGGAAAAACTGCAGTTTATCGTGTACTGAAAAGTTCGGCACTGGATGGTCACAAAGGTAATCCAACGACTCACAGACCTGAGAGATGTACTCTTCAACCAGGTGTTTGGTGCCTACCCGGGAACAAGTATAAAGTTCCGGGTTACCCATATTGCCCAGGTCGTGATGAAGCCCTTCACGCAGAGCCCGCTTCAGACGTTCAAAATCGTTTTGCTGACGATATTGTTTGAGGTTGCAGAGCCTGTCGTATATCAGCTCGTAGTGATACAGATCCGAGGCAAAGTCTTCCTTCCACTCAACGTTGCCTTCGAGATAGTCCAACTCCAATGCAGCCGCTTTCCATT
The DNA here is from genome assembly GCF_016427555.1 of Marinobacter litoralis. Classification (GTDB taxonomy): domain Bacteria; phylum Pseudomonadota; class Gammaproteobacteria; order Pseudomonadales; family Oleiphilaceae; genus Marinobacter; species Marinobacter litoralis_A. The sequence goes on along the minus strand of NZ_JAELVS010000002.1, from coordinate 391,650 downwards.
GCTCATAATTCTGAGCATTCGCCATTTGCTTTCGGAATCGGTTTATTCTCGGATCTTTAATCAACATCGATCTCCCAACAGTGCTCAGAAATCTTCGAGCATCAGGTCGTCTTCGTCATCATTGGCAAAGGGGTCAGCTGTGATCTTACCATCGTTAATCAGGAATTCACGACGCTGAAGAAAGGCATTTCTCACGAACGTGTACCGATCCCCAGAAATAATGCCTTCTGCGGGTATCAGGTCCGCGCGCTTATCGACAATCTGCAACGCTCGAAGGTAGTACACTTCCGGCTCTTCAACTGTGTCCCATGCCGAGGGCAGAATAAAACTGTCCGAGGCCAGGCCTGAGAAATGGCGGGGGGTCGAGGGCCCGAGAAACGGCAACATCAAGTAGGGTCCGGAGCCAACGCCCCAATACCCCAACGTTTGCCCGAAATCTTCCGGCCGTTCGGGCAAATCAAAGGCCGTAGCCACGTCGAATATGCCACCTAACCCGAATACCGTGTTGAAGGTGAAACGCCCGAACGCTACAACCGCAGACTCGCCCTTAAGCTGAAACAGGCTATTACTGAAGTTGCGGATTTCTGTCAGGTTGTTGAAGAAGTTAGTGACCCCGCGGTCCACAATATCGGGGGTAACGGCGCGATAAGTCTGCGCGACAGGGCGAAGAATCCATTCATCAACTGTTTCGTTGAACGAAAATACGTTGCGATTCCAGTTTTCGTAAGGGTCGGCCGGATTAACGGGTGCGGCGCGCTGGTCTGCCGGCTCTTGCACGGTTTGAGCAGAGGCAGGCATGGTGGCCAAGATGACCAAGAGCATCGGCATCAATGCCGGGAGTTTCCAATACCGAGTAGTCGTTTGAGTCATTTCAATCTCTTGGGTTGTTTAGTCCGATTCCATTAGTCGACAATACCGGCGTTGTATTCTTTTTATCTCAGTCATCCGGAGGAAATTAAATGTCAGTTCAGGGAAATCTCGTCAGCTCCCTTGCCATGGCCCTTAGATGGGGCGACATGGATGCATACGGGCACGCCAACAACACAGTTTACTTTCGCTTCTTTGAAGAGGCTCGTATTGTCTGGCTGGCAAAGCTTGAACTTGGCGGCACAGGCGAACCTACAGGTCCCGTTATTATAAAGACCAGCGCTACGTTTCTGAAGGAATTAACGCACCCAGCCACTGTGGTGGTGGAAACATACGCGGGCAAAGCCGGAAATACCAGCCTGGATACCTACCATTTATTGAAAGATGCGAACACGGGGGACGTATACGCGGAGGGGTACGCGAAAATTGTCTGGATGGACAAGACCACCAGGAAGTCTACCCCGCTGCCAGATACCCTGAGAGCTCTGGCAACGGAGTAAAGCGCATCAGCGGTGGCGTACGATCACGCTGCCGATGGAGTAGCCGGCGCCAAAGGAGCAGATAACGCCCACGTCGCCGGCCTGCAGGTCATCCTTGAACTTATGGAACGCGATGATTGAACCGGCCGAGCTGGTGTTGGCGTATTCGTCCAAAATGACCGGCGCCTCTTCAACGCTGGCATCCCGGCCCAACACACGGCGGGCAATCAATTGGTTCATGTTGAGGTTGGCCTGATGCAGCCACATGCGCGCCAGATTATCGGGGCCTAGCTCCAACGATTCCAAATGGCTCTGTATGGTAGATGCCACCAGCGGTGACACTTCTTTGAATACTTTGCGCCCTTGTTGAACGAACAGCTTATCCGGCTTGCCTACTCCGGATTCGTCCGCACGGTTCAGGAAGCCAAAATTGTTGCGGATGTTGTTGGAGAACTTGGTCACGAGGCGTGTGCCGACAATGGCAAACCCTTGCCCCGGTCTCACATCTTCTTCACGCTCAACCAGCATGGCGGTGCAGGCATCGCCAAAAATAAAGTGGCTGTCCCGATCACGGAAGTTCAAATGGCCGGAGCAAATTTCGGGGCTGACCACCAGCACCGCACGGGCTGTACCATTTTCAACGGCGTTGGCCGCAGCTTGCAACCCAAAAGTAGCGGAGCTGCACGCCACGTTCATGTCGTATGCAAACCCTTCAATCCCCAAGGCTTGCTGAACTTCGATGGAAACTGCAGGGTATGCCCGCTGCAGATTCGAACAGGCAACGATGACAGCATCAACATCAGCAACGGTTTTACCGGCTTGTTCCAGCGCCTCTTTACAGGCATCAACCGCCATATCACACTGCACGGAGCGCTCGTCGTTGCTGCGCTCGGGAATGTACGGAGCCATGCGCTCAGGATCAAGAATACCTTCGCGATCGATAACATGCCGGCGTTTGATACCCGATGCTTTCTCGATAAACGCAGATGACGAGGGTTGCAACGCCGCCAAATCACCGCGCTCAATCTCTTCCGCGTGTTCGGTGTTGTATAGATCCACATACTGGTTGAAGGCCTCAACCAGTTCGTCGTTTTCGATGGTGGCGGGCGGCGTATACAGGCCGGTTCCGCTGATGACGGCTTTAATCACAATAACCCCACGTCATGGTTATAGAAACAGTTTTTGACAATACACTGCCAGAAATACTAACACAGTCCTGAAGATTTGCCCGTTGGACTATCGTTCAGTAACCCTGCGCACGAACCGCGCTGACATTTATCACACCCGCGTTAGCGCCCACTGTTTATCAAGGCGCTTAACCGACACCGTCATTGCGGTGCCTAATTGCTGCGCAAAGAACGAAACCCGGAATTCTTCCAGCATCCAACGATACAGCTCCAGCTCCGGATCTCGCACACCCTGTCGTTTTTGCTGTTCCAGTTTCTTGGCGTAGCGGGCCCACAAGCTATCAATGCTGTGAAGAAATTCACGCTCTTTGCCCATTTCTCGAGGCATTTTTTCCAGCCGGATCAGGGCCGCCTCAAAGTACACGCCGAAACGGCCCAGCCACTCCGAAGGCGTTTCAACAAGAAACCCTGGATAGACAAGATGTTGAAGCTGAAACTTAATGTCAGCCATACTGTTTGCTAAAGCAAGATTAATCTTACCCTTCAGTTGCTTTGCAACCTTCTGATAACCCGTCATCGCGGTATGAAGGCGTTGGTCTGCCTGCTCCAACGCAGGAATGAAATCCCCTCGATGCTGATTGAAAACCTGATCGAAGCTATCCGGAGTTCGAGGAACCTCAGCGGATAAAAAGTGCTCCATAACAGCCGCTAGCAGCAGATCATCCAACAGGGCTTTAGCCTGCCCGACCGGGGCAAACATCAACGCAGACTGCTTAAACTTGGGCAGACGGCGTTCAAGATCCGTTAGTGTGCTGCCAAATCTGTTGATGATCAGCCGTGCAATGCCTCGACGCATGGTATTTTCAGCCGTCAACGGATCCAGGCATCGAATTGCCCGCACCTGCTTACCGAGGTCTTCCAGAGCCGGGTAAACGGTCACTTGCATGCCGCCCTTTTCAGTCTGGACGCGCTCCGGCAGCTTTCCGAACTGCCAATCCGAGTGCTCAATCACTTTAGCTTCTGCGGTGTCATCCGATGCCGCGGTGGTCAGCGCCTGCTCGGCCTGCTCTCCAAGCTTGGCCTGCAGATCATCCGCGCTGCGACTTTCGGCCATCACCTTGCCTTTATTGCCGGTAACCTTCAGATTCATGCGCAAATGCCGGGGCAGCTCCTCTTCTGGCCAGGCGTCCGGGTCGATCCGAACACCCGTCATACGGCGCAACTGATCCGCCAGCTTTAAGGTTAAAGGCTCGTTGCTCGGCTGCATGTTTTCGAGCGCGGCATCGACAAAATCCGGAACCGGAACGAAATTTCGTCGAACCGATTTGGGCAAGCCTTTCACCAGCGCGATGCACTTTTCCCGTAACAAACCTGGCACCAGCCATTCCAGTCGGCGCGAGGGAATCTGCTTCAGCGCCATGAGCGGTACATTCAGGGTCACGCCGTCCCGTTCACTGGTCGGCTCAAACTCGTAGCTCAAGGGGTATTTGGCACCCTCCCACTCCAGATAATCCGGATAAAGCGCTTCTGCGGACTGATCGACGGGGCGCTGCAACACATCGGCTTCGGTCAGCTCCATGTTTCGCAACGCTTCAGAAGACAGATTCTTCCACCAGCTTTCGAAGTGTCGGCCACTAACAATGTCGTCGGGCAGGCGTTCGTCGTAAAACGCCACCAACACCTCATCATCCACCAACAAGTCCCGACGCCGGGTTTTCTTTTCCAGATTTTCGACGGTATCCAGCATCTCGCGGTTGCGAGTAATAAAAGGCGCCTTTGACCGCAATTCCCCTTCCACCAGCGCTCGGCGGATAAACAGATTCCGACATTCGGCGGGGTCTACTTTGGTGTAGGCAATCCGGCGCTTGGGCACCACATCCAACCCGTACAACGAGACCTTTTCATAGCCCATGACCTGGGCCCGTTTTTGCTCCCAGTGAGGTTCAAAATAATGGCGCTTTACAATATGGCCTGCCAAAGGCTCCACCCATTCCGGCTGAATAGCGGCCACCATGCGCGCAAACACCTTACTGGTTTCGACAATCTCGGCGGCGACAATCCACTTGGGGCCGGATTTTGCCACTTTGGAACCCGGAAATATCATGACCTTGCGATTACGGGTCGCGAGATACTCGCGTTTCTCCACCTTCACGGCAATCTGACCCAGCAGGCCGGCCAAAATGGGTTTATGAATGGCATCGTAGTTCGCAGGTTGTCGGTTCATCGACAGTTTTTGGTCCCGACAAATCAAGGTAAGTTGCCGGTGAATATCCCGCCACTCACGCATGCGCATCCAGCTAAGAAAGTTCTTTTGGCACAGCTTCTTGAGCTGGTTTTGAGATAATTCCTGGCGCTGCTCTTCGAACCAGTTCCAGATATTCAGCAAGGTTGCGAAATCCGATTCTTTATCATTAAACGGCGCATGGGCCTGATCCGCAGCCTGTTGTTTTTCCTGAGGCCGTTCGCGCGGGTCTTGCACACTCAGCCCCGCAATCACGATCAATATTTCGGCCAGGCTGCCGTGGTCTGCCGACGTCACCAACATTCGGGCCAGGCGTGGGTCCAACGGTAGCCGGGACATCGTCCGCCCCAGCTTGGTTACCCGCCGCTTTTCATCAACCGCACCGAGTTCTTCGAGCAGTTTGTAGCCATCATTCACCTGACGCCGGTCCGGGGCCTCCAAAAACGGGAACTGGCGTATTTCGCCTAAACCAGACGTAGCCATCTGGAGAATGACTGACGCCAGATTGGTGCGCAGGATTTCCGGATCTGTGTACTCAGGCCGGTTAATAAAATCTGCCTCGTCGTAAAGCCGGAAACAGATACCCGGCGCAACCCGGCCACACCGCCCTGCCCGCTGGTTCGCGCTGGCTTGAGAAACCGGCTCAATCGGCAGGCGCTGGATTTTAGAACGAACGCTGTAGCGACTGATTCGAGCGACACCGGTATCGATGACATAGCGAATGCCCGGTACCGTGAGCGAGGTTTCCGCCACGTTGGTGGATAACACAATTCGCCGCCCGCGGTGTGACTGGAACACCCGATTTTGTTCTTGATTACTCAAGCGGGAATACAGGGGCAATACTTCGGTGTGGCGCAACTCCGCATGCCGGAGCACTTTGCTGACGGCGCGGATTTCCCGTTCGCCCGGCAGGAACACCAACACATCTCCCGGAGACTTTTTTTCCGAGCGCTCGTGTTGCTCAATTTCTTCGATGGCCGAAAGAATGCCGTCGGTCCAGCCTTGATCCTTATCATCCTCATCGCCGACCAACGGGCGGTAGCGAACATCTACCGGATAGGTCCGGCCACTGACCTCTATCACCGGGGCTTTATCGAAAAACTCGCTGAAACGCTCCACCTCAATAGTTGCCGAGGTGATGATCACTTTCAGGTCCGGGCGCTTAGGCAGTAGTTGCTTGAGATAACCCAGAAGAAAATCAATGTTCAGGCTTCGTTCGTGGGCTTCGTCAATAATCAGCGTATCGTAGCGGTCCAGAAATCGGTCATGCTGTACTTCCGCCAGCAAGATGCCGTCGGTCATCACTTTGATTTGTGAATGCTCCGAGGTGTTGTCGGTAAACCGAACCTGATACCCGACACGCTGGCCTACCTGCTCGCCGAGTTCCTCGGCAATTCGGCTCGATACACTCCGGGCCGCAATACGCCGGGGCTGTGTGTGCCCCACCAACCCCCGTACACCACGGCCCAGGTTTAAACAAATCTTGGGAATCTGGGTGGTTTTACCCGATCCGGTTTCACCGGCAATAATGACCACCTGATGTTCTTCAATGGCTTTGCTGATGTCGTCTACGCGCTCGCTAACAGGCAAGCCGTCCGGAAACCTGGCAGGCTTATGGAGCGCCTGGCGCTTACGAACTTTCTCTTTGCCCTGCTCTAGCCAATCCGTCATCACCGCAAGATCTTTCTGCCCGGGCAAGCCTTTGCTCCGGCCCAAACGTCGAAGAATGCGAGCCGCTTCCTGCTGGTTACACTCAGCCAACTGGCGCTTGAGTGATGTCACCTCAACCTTGGGATCGGCCACATTGGATGCAGAAGCTTTATTCGGGATTGGATCAGACATTACTCGCCATTAGCTCTTAAAGGTTCAATCAGGGAATCAGGCGCTACAGTCTAGCGGGAAAGCCACACTGCATAAACACAAAGACCCTGCCGAGGCAGGGTCTTTAAGTGCGGGAAGAACGAACCGTTTACGCGTTAGCTTCTTCGTCACGCAGTTCACGGCGAAGAATCTTACCCACGTTCGTCTTGGGCAATTCGTCACGGAACTCAAAGTGCTTGGGCACTTTATAAGCGGTCAGGCGTTCGCGGCAGAATTCTTTCAGTTCGTTCGCAGACACACCTTCTTTGGTGGCAACAACGTAGACCTTAACCGCTTCTCCACTTTTAGCGTCATCAACGCCAACTGCTGCGCACTCAACCACTTTTGGATGGCTGGTTACCACATCTTCGATTTCGTTCGGGAACACGTTGAATCCAGACACGATGATCATGTCTTTCTTACGGTCCACAATGCGGATGTAACCATCTTCCTGAATCAGCGCAATGTCGCCGGTCTGAATGAAACCGTCGTCAGTGAAAGACTGGCGGGTATCTTCAGGGCGCTGCCAGTAGCCACGCATTACCTGCGGGCCTTTCACGCACAACTCACCCGGTTCGCCAACTGCGGTTTCGTTGCCTTCATCATCAATGGTCTTGACGATGGTAGACGGGATCGGCAAACCAATGGTGCCCAGCTTAATAGCGCTGCGGGGGTTAAACGTAACCACCGGTGAGGTTTCGGTCATGCCGTAACCTTCGCTGATTTCACAACCCGTGACGCGCTCCCACATCTTGGCTGCGTCGCTGGTCAAAGCCATACCACCTGAGGCGGTCAACTTCACGCCGGAGAAATCCAGCTTCTGGAAATCTTCGTTGTTGCACAGAGCGACGAACAAGGTATTCAGACCGATGAAAGCCGTGAACTTGTGCTTCTGAAGCTCTTTCACGAAGCCAGGAATATCACGCGGATTCGGGATCAGGATGTTGTGAGCACCTGCTTCCAGCATGATCCCGCAGTTCAGGGTGAACGAATAGATGTGGTAAAGCGGTAGCGGTGCGATGACCACTTCTTCGCCTTCAGAAACCTGATCTTCCAGCATGGGGCGAACCTGAGTCAGGTTGGCAACCAGGTTGGCGTGCGTCAGCATGGCGCCTTTCGCAACACCAGTGGTGCCGCCTGTGTACTGCAGAACCGCCAGATCGTCCAGCTTGATTTCAACCGGAGTGAACTTTTCACGGGCGCCCGCGCTCAACACTGCCGGCAGCTTGTGGGCACGTGGAATGTTAAACGGAGGCACCATCTTCTTCACGTGCTTGACGACGGCGTTCATCAGCTTTCGCTTGATGGGCGAGTGCATGTCAGCCACTTCGGTGACGATCACATGCTCAATACCGGTGTTCGGAAGCACTTTTTCTGCGTTTTCTGCCATGTTGGCAAGAACCACAAGCGCTTTGGCGCCCGAGTCGTTAAACTGGTGCTCCATTTCCCGAGTGGTGTACAGCGGGTTGGTGTTCACCACAATCAAACCGGCGCGCATCGCACCAAAGACAACCACTGGGTACTGGGTAACGTTTGGCATCTGAACCGCGATGCGGTCGCCCGGTTTCAGGTCGGTTTTGTTTTGCAGCCAAGCCGCGAAGTTGCGACTCTGAGTATCAAGATCTTTGTACGTCAGAGTGACGCCGACCGCGCTGAACGCAGGCTTATCTGCGTATTTCTTAACGGCCTGCTCAAAAACATCTACCATGTTTTTGTACTTGCTGAGATCTACCTCACGGGGGATGCCCGCAGGGTATTTGTCTTGATAGAACTGCTCAAAATCCATCACCATCTCCTGTTTGATTGGTGTCAATCGGGCCAATTGTGCAACCCGACTAAAGTCTCAATCCTTAAAAGTGCACAGAGAATAGCAGTTTTGGAATCGATGAGGTAGCTTTCAAAATTCTATCCTTCTACAACCAGCAACGAGCCACCAACGACTAGAGGTCACTATGAGCGACACCTTGGACATTCTTGAAAACATTACCTACAACGAATTGAACGAAGGTGACTCCGCGACCTTCACCCGCACACTCACGGAAGACGAGCTCGTGTTGTTTGCAGCAGTCTCGGGTGATGTAAATCCCGTGCATCTGGATTCAGAATTCGCCGCCGACACCATGTTCAAGGAACGCATCGCTCATGGCATGTGGAGCGGCTCGCTGATTTCTGCAGCACTTGCTACCGTTATGCCGGGCCCCGGCACTATCTACCTGGACCAAACGTTATCATTCAAACGCCCGGTAAAACTGGACGATACCCTTACGGTAAAACTGACCGTTTCTGAAAAAGGCTCAAAAAATCGAGTTACGCTGGCTTGCGATGTGCGCAACCAGAACGATGACCAGGTGGTCGTCGGCGAAGCCAAGGTTATCGCACCGACTGAAAAAGTCTCACTGCAAAAACCCCGCTTGCCGAAAATCACCATCGAAGGCTGATGTTCTAGCCCGGAAGGAAATCAATCGGAAACTGAACCTTCCGGGTGCTCACCTGAGCCGCTCCGAAATTGAACATTTGTACTCTCATGGCAATACGTTGTTCCAGGGTCGGATTACTCAATTCGGACGCCACTACCCGACACGCGGATACAGAGCCATTGGGCTCGATGGTCAGCTCCAAGGTGACTTTACCCTCAAGCGTCGGGTCTTTCCTGAGCTCTCGTTTATAAAGCGAGTACAGAACGCTCTTCTGAGCATCGAAAACCTGGCGAATATTGCTCATGGCTCGTTGTTTCGCGGGTTTGCGCAGTGTCTTTTCGGCCTTCGCTACGGCCACCTCTGCCGGCGCTTTCACGTCCGCAACCTGATGGCCTGCAACCTCTACCTCTCGCGCCGGACCTTCACGAGTTTCTATTCCACCGCTATCGCCCAGCACATTCGCGGCAACCGACTCCGCTGACAAACCGGTAACCTCGGCGCCGTTAACATTGGCGGAGAGCCTTCGACTGTTCGTCGATTGAGGCTTGGTCAGTGCCCGTAGCCGATCTTTCATGGCGAACAAACCGGACCTCGACGCGGTTTCCCGAGCTTGTTCCCGGGTTTGCGCAGGCTGCTGGGTTACCTTTGGCTTAATTTCAGGTCGCTGAGGCTCGGCGGCAGGGTTAGGTTGTTCCTCCTGTCGCGCTATTTCTGGCTTGGGTTCAGGTTTCGGTTCCGGTTCTTTAGCGGGCTCTGGCTGCTTTGCCGGGGCCGGTGGTGGCGGAGCAACCAATTTTGCAAACCGTGGCGGTATCCGCTCTGCTTCCGCACGATCAATCTCCGGTACATCCAGGGCAGGAATTAACACCGCTGGCACCATGAACAGGCTCAACACCAATGCCGCGATCACGCCAAAACGCGAACTCTCTGCGCGATCACGACTCCAGGGTAAGCGGGTATTCGCGCGCGCTCCGCCCCGATCAGCCATTACTCACCTCCGCCTCTACCGCGAGCCGTACCTGGCGAAACTGCTCATCAACACAGGTCTGCATAATCCGGCGCAATAATCGATAATCGGTATCTCGCGCGGCCATGATGGTGATTTCAAGCCCTTGTTCCGGTACGGCATCCCAGCGGCTGCGGCGGTATGCCAGCTCCTCGGACAAACCGGCTATTTTCGTGTCTGTCGCTTCGATTCCGTCAAGCGTCGCAACCTCGTGCCCCTGCACGAGTATCGATTGACCAACAACCTGTACGGTCAGGTTCTCGACGGCTTCCTGCTCGGCCGTGGACGTAGGTAAGGGTACATCGGCATTGTTCTGCATCACTTTGACATCAGAAGAATTCACCATCAGAAAAAACACCAGTATGGTAAATATATCCATCAAGGACACGAGGTTCAGGCCACCAGCCTTGTGCATTCGGCTGTAATGGCGCTTGCGCATCCGGGCTCTGCGAGATGTTTTCATACCCCCTCCCCGTCTGCCGCACTGGGGTTTTGCGCCAATACGCGGTTTTCCGCAGCGTCCATCAGCGAAACATCCGGGAACAACTCGGCGTCAACAACACTGGTGGCCACGACCGCCGGATAAGACCGCACGGTATCCATCACCGAGACCAGCGTTTGATAATCAACCTCAGGCCCAACTTCCAGGATCACATCGGTTTTCTCGGGCACGTGACGCTTGATCTGTTGCAGAACTCTGCGCAGACCTTCGTAATTCTGCGCATCGCCGGCAACGGGGAACACCTCGATAAGACCACGCTCGCTGTCGGCGATTTCCAGGCCAGAGGGGATTACAGTAACAACCAGACGTAGATCTTCCGCGGCCGGCACCTCACCAGCTTCCATGCCCGGAAAATTAAGCTCAATCATTCGAACCTGGCTGAACACCATGCCCAAAAGCAATACTGGCACAAGCACGATCATCAAGTTCATAAAGGCCGTGATGTCCAGCTCCGCCTCGGTGGTTAGCCGGCGGTGTCGACGTCTCATATCGCCCTACTCCTGTTCAGTCTCGTTTGCGAATCTGGCACGTCACGCCGCAGCGTTAGGAACTTCAGGCTCAGACACTATATTCAGGAGTTTGACGCCGGCCATTTCGAAGCTATCGACGATTTCATTGGTACGGGTTTGCAGCAGTGCATGAAAGAGCAGCAGAGGGATGGCAGAGATCAAACCGAAGGCGGTCGTGTTCATCGCAACGGAAATACTTTCAGACAGCAAGCTTGCCTTTTGGGCCGGGTCCGCTGCGGCCACTGCCGTAAAGGCGGCGATTAACCCAATGATGGTTCCAAGCAGGCCTAGCAGAGTGGCAACATTCGCCAAAGTTGCTAAATATTGAGTTCGCTTTTCCAACCTTGGAAGCACTTCCATCAAGCCTTCTTCCATGGCGTACTCTATGTCCTCACGACGGCTGTTATTCAGCAAGCGTGCAATACCTGCACCGAGGACGGACGCAATCGCACTGTCCGAACTGCTTGCGGCCTTCATGGCACGAGAATAATCACGCTTTTGTAAGGCCGGTAGAATACCGCGTTCGAACGCCATGCGATTGCGGCGGCGAACTGACCCGAGGTAGATAAAGCGCTCCAATGTGATCGCCAAACCAATCGCCAAAACGACCGCGATCGGGTACATAAAAGGACCGCCGTCCTGAAAGAATCGGATAAGAGTGTCTAGCATGATGTTATTCTCCGTTGTTACTGCTTGTTCACGGTTTATCCCGGCTTGGAGCCACGCCTGTCGGCTCCAGGACCAGTGGGTTCAGGGTTTCGCGAAACAGGCGGTGGTTTTCCACGGCTGTTGCGGTTACCGGTTGGGTAAGTTCGGGCAATTCGTCGTTCAACTCGGCCCTGGGTCTTTTCGGCAAGCTGGGGCCTTGCCAGGGCAGGATATAAAGAATGCGCGGGTCGTCTTCGCCCGAGCTCGCAGAGACACCCGCCACGCTCAACGCTTGCTTCTGAGCTTGCTGGTTGGCCGCCGCTGAATGGGCGGGCATCGGGACTCCAACCACGAGAGCAAGCGTGAGAAATAAACCGGCTTTGGCGACCAAACCCATTATTGAAGCCTCCGTTCCAAATCAACGATCCAGCCGGCAACCATTGCGTCTTCCGAACCAGATAGCTGTTGGTAGCGTTTATAGTGAGCCAAGGCCTTCTCAAGTTGCAGCAGATAGAGCTCGGATATGACCGCCAGGTTGTAATGCAATTCGGCGGTTTCCGGAGATGCACCCAGCCCGTTCTCCAAAAACTTCGCAGCCTCAGCGAATCGGTGTTCGTTTTTAAGAACCAGAGCGAGATTGTTGACCGTGGCTGCGTCGGCCGGATTGAGCGCAACCGCGCTCTTCCAGGATTGGATGGCGGTTTCAACCTCGCCACGGTCATAGGCGTGCTTGCCCTCTTGAGCAAAAACCTCGGCCTGCTCAGGTGAATACGCAAGCGGTAATTGCGACGGCCCCTTATTCGAACCAGCCCGGTCACCTGGCGCTGCACAGCCAGATACCATGGCAACAAGCGCCACCAAGAGACAGAGACCTGATTTGCATGGGCCGTTAAACATCGTCGCTCTCCTTCTCTGCCCAGGTCATCCAGCGAAAATCACGGTTATACCGACCGGGATGCATGGCAGCCAGTGCCTCCAGGCTTTGCCCAATCCACTTGTCGTATCCTTGCTCGGTAATTTTCTGGTGATTCCGGGTATGCAGCTCCATGGCTTTTTCTTCCAGCGGATAGGCTTCTTCCTCAAGCAGCATCTGGTATTGCATGGCTTCCAACTCGTTAAGCTCTGCAGGCACTTCAGATTCCATTAAGTCAGCTGCCAGCACCCGATACAGTTCAGCTCGCCGGAAGAGAACCTCTGTTGCCACGGTTTCACCGGCAAAAGCCTCGGCTTCCAGCAAGTAATTTTGCGCACGCTCCAAGGCAGCCTGTTTGCGAACCAGGGTTTCTTCCAAAGGATGTACCAGCGCTATGGCCGCAAACTGATCGGCTGCGCGGGCCCCAAGATTTAAAGCTGCGTCCGCGGCCCACCTCAGGGTTTCCTCAGAGTGCCACTGGCTTTGAGATTCCGAAGCCACCAATTCCTGCAGCGTTACCCGATCGTTTACGCCGGACTCGATCAGTCGATACCGCATGGTTTGCAGCTGCATATGCTCACTGGCAGTCGCCGCAGCTGGGGCCACGGCAAGCCACTTGCGATAAAGCTCGTTACGGCGTTCAATTTGTTCTGCATCGTGATAGATCGCTGCGGCACGCAGCTTATTTGGCCACGGGTCCGACAACAGGGATGAAGCGGTAAGCAATTCGCTCGCAGCTTTTAATGGCTGGTCAGATTGCTGATAGGAATGCACTAATTTTTCAGTAACTTGTTTCGCTAAAGGATGGTCTGGGTAGTCCCTACGGAACATCTTCAACTCGTTAATGGCGGCAAGCCATTCCGAAGACTTCAAGAAGGTATTGGCCGCATCAAAACGTGACTTAATCGCCAGCTCAGACCCGGGCAGTACATTTATCACCCGTTTAAAGTGTGCAACCGCTAACGTCGACTTACCTTCTGATGCCGCTTGCTCACCTTGTTTGTAAATCGCTGCGGCCAACTGTTGGCGGATGTCATTTTGCTCGTGTGGTGAAACAGATAGCTGGCTTGCCGTTTCAGCAAGCGTTAGCGCTTGGCGCCATGCTCGCTCGGCCAAACCAAATTCGCGCTTGTGTTGCTGCACACGTGCAATGACCAGCCACGCAGCGTACTGTTGCTCGGTATTTGGCGACGCCGAAGCCAACGTTTTTTTCGCATACCCCAGTGCACTCTCATAGTCACCCAAGGCATACCAGCGGTTGGCCAGATCGACACGCAAATCCGACACCCGATCGTCGGCTTCGAAGGTCGTCGAATACCGCTGCTCTTCCGAGCTTATCTCAGTTAACGCGTCCTGATACCGGGTAGTTTGTGGAGACTCAACTCTAGCCGGGACCAACTTTCTGAGCAGCGTGATGGCAGCCCAGCCAGCCTCGTGTGCACGCTCATAGTGGGCTCCGTAGGCCGCACGCCGGAAATTCGATAACGCTTGCACGTCATGCCCAGCCAGCAATCGGGCATCACCGGCCAAGTGCATTAATTCACCTTCCGTCACCGTGCGGGGGGCTAGCATTTCATAATATTCTGCTGCTTTGGCCCAGGAATGCTTCGCCTCTCCCTGCTTCCCGCCTGCTTGAGACGTTGAACCGGAAGCGTAATAAAAATCCGCCAACCACCGGCCATAGTTCTGCCAGCGCCGCCGGTGGTTATCAGGCAGTTGCTGGTAAGGCTCCTCAAGTAAATACTGCGCCACGAATCCGGCTTTGGCTTGCCGGGCTCGTGCCGGCTCTCCTGCCATTTGCCAAAACACGACTTTCTGCTCCAGAAAATCGGGCTTTGATTCATGAACAGGATATCGCCCTACAAAAGCGTTGGTCACTGCGACGGCCTGCGCATACCGGCCTTCAACCGCGTGCAGGTCGGCCAAGCGGTCATACAACAGGTAAAACCATGACGATTGCTCTCGCCTCTCGAGCCAATGCGCCAGAGTCTGATGATCATCCATTCGAGAAGCCATCAACGCGAGCACGCGAAAGCTGTCTTCGATCATATCGAGGTTGGAATTGTGCCGAGGCTGGCTCGAATCGAGATCAGGTAGCTGTTGGTCCAGCAACGTCATAAACGTGGTTGCCGCTCGCTCCCAGCCTGAATTACCTTGTTTGAACTGACTCCACCCCATCATGTAACTGGCTTTTGTGGCCAGCTCCGAATCGGGCTCAGCCGATAGCAATGCCTGATACCCACGTTCCGCCTCCCGGTATCGGCCGGCGGAAAACTCGGCTTCCGCGATGCGAAAACGTGCTTCCGGAACCAGTGCCGATTTCGGGTACAGCCCGACCAATTGCCTCAAACGTTGGATGGATTCCTGGTGCTGGCCCGTCAGGGAATGCGCTTTTGCCATTTGATACAGCAATTCGTCCAAGCGCCCCGAAAACGAACCACGCGAAAGAATACTTTCGTAACTGCCTAATATATCTTGGTATATTTCAGCTTCTTTGGCTTGTGAGAATCCAATATCCTGGCCCGAACGGTCCCGAATGTTATTCAGGCGATTCAGGGCGTCGATGCGCACCTCCGGCTCATCGGAATCTTCAAACAGTTTCTGGTATCGCCGAGCTACCTCCGCGGGAGAAATAGCAGGCAAGGGCCGGGTTTCAAACGTCAGAAAGACCGGCCGCATGTCGCGCAGGGTTTCACCGTCTTTCCCTAACTCCACTCGAAACGATTCCTGAGCAATGGCGTTACCATGCCCAAAAGAGGCAGCCACGAATAAAAGCAGCAACCGCTTGGAAACAAGGGCTAACTTCATTGTGTGCCCTCCCCTAGTGTCTCGAGTGCAAGGTATTCATAGAGGTGTGCAATTTGCTGTTCCGTCTTGTCCAGAGCATGCCCCATCAACTGATACTGATGCTCGACAAAGTCCAGGGCTAGCCGATCCAATGCTTGCGCTGCGCCGGCTCTCTGCGCATTCACCAGAGCAAGTAATCCATGGATCTGTTGCTTTAAACCTTGCGTATCCGACAGCATGGTTTTGATGGAAACGGCATCGTTCCCGCCGTTCAGCAATTCGGTTAACGCGACGACGAACACGGATAGATCATGTCCATTGCGATTTAGCTGCGATGTTTTTTCATCGAGCAGCGCCACCTTCCTGACCGCGTCCTGTGCGTTTTCGGCTTCAAGGAACCTCAGCAAGTACGCCATTCGGGGCTGGGTCAACGTTCGGCTATCCGCCAGGAACCATTCCGGGCCTGTGTTGCGGGCATCTTCGACCAGTGCCTTATAAGCACCGTGCTGTTTAATGCGCTGGGCCAACTCCCTCAACGTTACTCGCTCGCCCTGATAGGCCGCGTTTGCCGCCAGCCAGGATTCCCCGGCTTGCCCCGGATACCCGGTCATATCGTAACCGCGACCCATACCTATCCAGGCATCTGTCACCCCTGGAAACGCCAGGGGGAATTTCTTGGCCCGATGCCAGCTTTGCATGGCCGCCCGGTGGTTGCCTTTGTTCGCTAACGCGAGACCATGCAGGTACAAGGCCTGGGGCGCGTAATAGCTTTCCAGCCGTACTTTTTCCAGTAGATTGATGGCTTTGTCATGGTCATCACTTTTTAAGGCAAGGTAACCGGCACGAAGATGTAATTGGTCAAGGAGGTTGTTGCGGCGTGCTTGATGACTATCTTTGGCCGCCATGGCCATGGCTACTCTGAGAGACACAAGCGCTCTTGTAGAATTCAGGTCGTCCCGAACAAAATCATTGGCCAGGTTGAGATAACCTAACGCCGCCCAATAGCCTTCGTCCATTTTTGCCAGATGGCGACCTGCTGCATCGGTTCGGCCTTTGATGCGCTCTCGCTCGGCCTGCTCAAACAATGCTTGTTCTCGGCGTTCACGGGAAGCCTGTTTAGCTTCGCCGTTCAGATCGGAATGAGCGGGTTCACCAGTTGGAGTGGAAGCGAAATCACCCTCTTCTTCAGAGAACAACGCTTCCGGTTCAAACTCAGGCGCTTTGGCGCGCAAGGTGATCTTCAAGTGCTTTAAGGCAGATTGCTTAATAAACGAGTGTGTAAACTCACGACGCACGAACCGGTTATTATCCGCACGAGCATTCACAACCGCTTTCAGGTGATGAGATCCGCTGCTCAGATGGCCTTGGTACAGCGGTAATGTGTACCCCTGAGCCAAGCCATCGCGCTCATTCTCTGCGTAGCGAGGGGATGCGACAAGCCGCTCGTCGAGATAGATCTCAAGAGAATCGACCAGCAGTGTTTCCGGTGTGGTAGTTGCAAGGGTTAACGTTACGCGGGTGTCTGCATGGCGCAAGAGCTGCTGCTCAACCGCCCGGACATCAGCCGTATGGCGCGCAACCCTATCGGTAAGTTGGGCCAGTTGTGCATCGGGTGACGCAGCTTGAGCACTGGCCACCATGAACACGGCCACTAATCCGGATATCCAACGCTCCAACATCCTTGGAGCAATAATCCGGCACAGTTGTGATTTTTGTTTGCCGAACATAGCTGTCCTGTGGTGTCTGGCCGCAACGATTACGGCAGCCGCGTAACAATTCGAAATAAAGAGTAACACCAGCTAACAACCAAGAACGGTATCCATTTCACCAAATGGACATTTGACGTGCCTGCACTAAATAAAGTGTCAACATATTTGACAGATTGCGGCGAGAAAGGGCCTTCAGAACGAAAGCCCGAAGGCAGGAAGAAGCATCAACCTATTGATTTTCAAGTACATCAAGAGTTTCTGGCCTAAACCCTGCTTCCATCAAGCTTGCGGGCGCGCCATGAGGCTGCACCCGCTTGATATGCCGAGCTTTGCCGATGCCGTGAAAGGCATCGGCTTTTTTATGGCCAATCGAACAGCTATTTGGTTAGTTGTTTCATGGCCGACTCAAGGCCTTCGATGGTCAAGGGAAACATGTGATCGTTCACTAATTGCCGAGTGATACCCAAGGAGCCTCCAGTGCCCCAATAGCTCTCTGGCAACGGATTCAACCAAACCACTTTATGGAAATGCTCCGTCACGCGCTGCATCCAGGTTGCGCCGGCTTCTTCGTTCCAGTGTTCGATAGAACCGCCGGGGTGCGTGACTTCATAAGGCGCCATGGTGGCATCGCCGACGAAGATCACTTTGTAGTCGGGCGTGTACTTGTGAAGAATGTCCCAGGTGCTGGTGGTTTCATTCATACGGCGGATATTGTTCTTCCACACACTTTCATAGATGAAGTTGTGGAAGTAAAAATATTCCATATGCTTGAACTCAAGACGAGCCGCTGAAAACAGCTCTTCACACACGCGGATGTGCGGGTCCATGGAGCCACCCACATCGAAAAAAATCAGAACCTTCACGGCGTTGTGCCGTTCCGGCACCATTTTGAGATCCAGATAACCCGCGTTTCGGGCCGTTGACCGGATGGTGTCATCAAGATCCAGTTGGTCGGCCGCACCCTGACGGGCAAACTTGCGCAGGCGGCGTAAGGCTACTTTGATGTTGCGAAGGCCCAAGGTGATACTGTCGTCCAGATCCTTGTAACCCCGTTTCTCCCAAACTTTCACTGCCCTTCCGTGACGGCCATTTTTCTGACCGATGCGAAAGCCTTCCGGGTTATAGCCATTGGCACCGAAAGGCGATGTGCCTCCTGTACCAACCCACTTGTTACCTCCCGCATGGCGCTCTTTTTGCTCTTCCATGCGCTTTTTGAAGGTTTCGATCAGCTCTTCAAGACCACCAAGAGACTCGATTTTGGCTTTTTCTTCTTCGCTGAGGTGCTTCTCGAACTCAGCCCGCAACCACTCATCGGGAATCAGGGCTTCGAGCAGGTCGTCGAGGTTTTCGATACCGTCAAAGTAGGCTTTAAAGGCCCGGTCAAACTTGTCGAAATGCCGCTCATCCTTAACCAGACAAACACGGGCGAGATAATAAAACTCTTCCATGTCAGCAAAAGCCAGACGCTGCTGGATCGCTTCCAGCAGGTCCAGAAATTCCCGCAGGCTGGCCGGTACTTTGGCTCGGCGGATTTCGAGAAAAAAATCAATCAACATAAAACGATGCTCTTGCCAGCAATCAGTTTCGACGACGCGCCATGAACGCGAGCCTCTGCAGCAGATGCACATCTTGTTCGTTCTTCACCAACGCACCATAGAGCGGTGGCAGCGCAGAGCTGCTGTCTTTTTCCTGCAGTGCTTTCGCTGACAGCTCATCGGCCATCAGCAATTTCAGCCAATCGATAAGCTCGGATGTAGACGGCTTTTTCTTCAGGCCGGGTACTTTTCGGACATCAAAAAATACTTCTAGAGCGTCGCGCACCACTTGCTGCTGCAGGCCCGGGAAATGAACATCCACAATGTCTTTCATGGTGTCATGATCCGGGAAGCTGATGTAGTGGAAAAAGCAGCGGCGCAGGAACGCATCCGGCAGCTCTTTTTCATTGTTACTGGTGATCACAATGATCGGACGATGCTTTGCTTTGATGAACTCCTGGGTTTCATAAACAAAGAACTCCATGCGATCGAGCTCTAACAGCAAGTCGTTCGGGAACTCGATGTCTGCCTTGTCAATTTCGTCGATCAGCAGAATCACTTGCTCTTCCGACTCGAAGGCTTCCCACAACTTGCCTTTAACGATGTAGTTACGAATATCTTTTACTTTTTCGTCACCAAGTTGTGAATCCCGCAGACGCGAAACCGCATCATACTCATACAACCCTTGCTGGGCTTTGGTGGTCGATTTGATGTGCCAGGGAATCAGCTTCATTCCCAGAGACGCCGCCATTTCTTCCGCCAACAAGGTTTTGCCGGTGCCGGGCTCGCCTTTGATCAGCAACGGGCGCTGGAGCGAAATGGCTGCGTTAACGGCCATTTGCAGGTCATCGGTGGCTACGTATTTTTCGGTACCGGTAAACTTCATGTGTCTAATTCCTGTTAGTTACTTTAAAACTTAATCTTTTTTGGTTTTGTCTTCGGGCAGATCGTCGAATTCTGACAGATCAAAATCTTCTAAACCAAATTCTTCGGTGTCGTCATCGAATGACTTCGGCTCTGACTCGATGGTTTCGGTGACCTCGGGAATTTCTTCCGCATCTAGCTCAGGCTCAGGCACCAATTCGGGCACATCTTCTGGCTCTGGCTCTGGCTCTGGAACAGTTTCTTCAAGAACAGGAAGCGCTTCTTCCGGTTCACTCTGCTCCCGTTTTCGAGCCAATATAAAGAATACGGCTCCCACAATGATAACGATCAGGGCCGCAATTGCACCCAACATCCAAACCGGGATTCCCCAGAGCGTCCCTTTTTCGGGTTCATGGATCGGTTGGTCTTTGGTTTCGGGGGCATTCTGCTGGTTTGGCTGCGGCAGCGGCTCTTCGCTGACTTCCGCCACTTCACGTTGCGTACCGGGTTCTGTGGCCGGTTGCATTGCCTGAGCTGACTCAGGCTCAGGATTCTCAACGGTTTCGGGCACTGAAGTGTTGGTGGCATCCTCGCCATCAAGTGACATGGGTTCTAAAGGTTGGCTCAAATCCGGAACCAGAGGCTCCGACACCACCGCAACAGCCGGCTCTTCACCGGGAACAACAAACGTGGTTTCGGCGCTGAACTTACGCGCAAAGGTTCCACCATCGGCCACTACGTCAACGCGATAAACACCTGCCTTCGAAAGCTGCTTCAGCGTGTCACGGTACACTCCATCCTCCGGTGGGGGCCCCGAGGAAAGCACCTTCGATCCCTTGCGGCGATTACCCGCACTAAGAGAGAGAGTTACATCGATCACATCCAGAAAGTTCGGATCGTTCAGCAGCTGGTCGCCCTCATAAAAAGCGATCTCTATCTCTAGCGGTTCTTCCTTGCTGAATTGCGCCGGAATCGGGCCGACGACCATCCTCAGATTGCTCACCACAGTGACCCGGCTCCCCTGCCCCAGCTCACCTTCAATCTTCCATTCCCCCGGCTGAGGGTCTGTGACTGTAATCAGGTCGTACCCCGGTTCTGCCAACCAGCGAACGCCTCCGGGTGCTTCTGAGACGGCAAACAGTTCACCGCCGGGCATGGCCAGGCGAAGCTGACTCTGCTCCGAAGACGGGCCGCCGGTAAAGATCAGCGCGGTAAATTCTTCTACGCCCTCATCAACGGTGAACTGATTTCCTTCCAGTGGGATTTGCGCCTGCGGGGCCAAAGCGTTCAGAGCCTCGGCGAATGCGAGGTTCAAGGCCTCTGCCGAACGCGCCAATCTGAAGGTGCCCCCGGTTTCATCTGCCAAGGTACGGAGAAACGAAACGTCGGCGAATTCCGATAATCCCACCGTATGCACGGTTAAGCCATTCGACTTCAAGGCAGGCAGCATGGTTTCAAGAATTCGGGCTTCCTCGGCACGGCTGGCCGCCTCGCCGGCAGGAATATCCACTTTGCCGTCACTCAACAAGATCAGGTGCGTGTTTTCAAGAGTACCGCCGGACAACCAGTCATTACTGGCTTTCTCTATCGCCAGCCCCAGATTGGTGTGCAAAGCAACGGAATTGATTTGCGCCGAACGCTCAACCGCCGCTTCGCGCCATGCATCATCCACGGAATCGTGGGGAACGAGCATGTTCACGTACTGGCCGAAAGTCCAAACTCCGGCGCCCGCCCCATCGGGAAGCAGCCCCGCCAACAGCCTGACGGCTGGGCGACGAAGATTGTCCGGGTCGGTCTCTTTCATTGAACCGGAAATATCGACCACGACACGCACATCGATAGGCTGTGAACCGCTGGCTTGTTCAGCTACGGACACCTGCCATGGTATCAAGACAGAAAAGACAGCAATAAAAAGCCAGCCTAAACGAATACTTTTCACGGTCGCCCACCAGTTATTATTCGGATCGTTTTTTTGGGGTTATTTAGTCACTAGACGGTATCGGACAAGATCAAGTATCCATACCAACAACATCACCGCGGCGGCCAAACCGAAATTAAAAAGAGCGACGCCCGCGGCATCGATGTCGCCAAGAACCAGTTCGTAGCCCGCGTATAGCCATGCGGGGATCCACCAACCTGCAAGATCAGGGGATTCAACCGGAGTGAGTACTAAAACTGTCAGTGCCGCCAGCAAAAGTGTTCGAAAACCATAGAACGGCAAAAACCGGAACAACGCCTTCATCATATAAAACAGCACGATGAAAGCGGCGGCGTACGCGCCCCAGAAAATGGCGTATGCCAAAGAAGCATCTGCATCAATCATTAGATAACCCAGTGAATAATATGTTCTTCCCATTCCTCTTCCGGCACATCGCCTTCGGAGGTTACTCTACCCTGAATGGACAATCCCGCTTTGCGCACCGAATCCGGATCACCCGACCGAAGCGGATGCCAATCTGCAAGAGGACGGCCTTCGGCAAGCGTTCGATAAGCACAGGTATGCGGTAACCAAGAATACTCAGCAATGGTATCTGGCGTTAACACCGTGCATTCCGGAACCACATCCGACCTTTGAGAATAGACCGTGCATTGGCCGTTTTCGATGTTCATACACCGGCAAACCAGGTCCGTGTGGTACACGTCACCGGTATCTTCATCTTCGAGCTTCTGGAGGCAGCACTGGCCACACCCGTCGCACAAAGATTCCCACTCTGCCGGTGTCATTTCCTGCAGGCGTTTTCGCTGCCAGAACGGGATCTGGGCGCTCATTTTTTATGCTGCTCTACCTTGCGTTTGAAATCGACGATGTAGGTGTCCTGCTCTTCCGGCATTTGCAGGAAGAACCCCTTATCTTTCAGGGCATCCAACACTTCTTTTCCCGTTGTTCGGGCCAACTGCTTTTCGGGTGTCAGCAGAAGATCCATCGCGTGGGCAGGTTGGCCGAAAATAGACCGAAGCGCCTCCGGTAACTCCTGCCAATCCTGGCCTCTGGGGACAAAGATGTATGTATCCATCTTTTTGGTGCTGCGATACACCGATACAAATTCACGGCTGGTCATGGTTTCACAAGTTCCTCAATTTCGCCGGCAACCGGGCCTAACAGTGTGGTGCGCCAACCTTCGAAAAATTCCTGTCCACGCAACGTCTGGTCTTGAATCACTTTCTCTGCTCGCTTCCGAG
Source organism: Marinobacter litoralis (assembly GCF_016427555.1). Lineage (GTDB taxonomy): Bacteria > Pseudomonadota > Gammaproteobacteria > Pseudomonadales > Oleiphilaceae > Marinobacter > Marinobacter litoralis_A. Next base: position 369,005 of record NZ_JAELVS010000002.1, on the reverse strand, counting down.
GAGCAAGAATTTCCAGCGGAATATCATACTCTTCCGCCACTTTCTTGAAGCACTTTTTCACTTGCTTATAGAGCGCTTGCTGGTCCCGTGTGAGTGGCCTTTGAATACTTTCAAAATTCGCAGTATCCGCTTCCTTGCCTGCGCGCACGAGTGCCAACAAATGCTCGCCATAACGTTTTATGATACCGCCGGGTAGGCCCTGGATATCGTTCAGCTCGCCCAGCGAGCGGGGGCACCGCTCTGCGATTGCGATCATCAGAGCATCACTCAACACCCGGTTTCTTGGGCGATCAACCTTGTGGCACTCCAGCTCACGCCAAGCGGCCAAACGCTGGAGCACGGATTGTTGGGCTAGTGTTAAGGTCCAGCCACCGCGAAGTTTCAGATAATGCCGATCAACATCGTCCGGCGCAGCGGCTTCGTCTGCAAACCTGCGAGACTCTTCGGCCAAGGCATGCTCCAGGTTCCGTTCCCGCAACTTTTCCGTTACCCAATTCGCCAGCGGTTCCAGATATCGGATGTCGTCCACAGCGTACCGTTGTTGTTCGGGCGACAACGGCCGTGACAGCCAGTCCGATCGCGTAACCGATTTATCCAGCGTTTCTCCGAACAAAGACTCCACCAGGCGGGCATAGCCTACGGAGAAACCCGCACCGGCGAGCGCAGCGCCGATCTGCAGATCCTGGAGGCCGGCAGGTTCAACTTTCAGCCAGTGCCGGAACAACTCGAGATCCTCACTCATCGCATACAGCAATTTCGGGCGATCGCTATCCGCGAGCATTGTCCGAAAGCGGGCTGACGCTTCCGCTACATGCGGTTCAAGCAACCAAAAATCACCGGCGCCACCTAGCTGAACCAAGCCGGGTATCGGATGAAACGTTGAAACCCGCTCAAACTCGGTATCGAGCGAGACCCGACAACCGGCGGGAAGACTGATCAGCCACTGGTCAAGCTGCTCCGGGGTTTCCAACCAGCGAATGGTTTCCGGCGCTGGCGGAACCGGTATGCCCGTATGGCTTTGATTCATAAATTAACCTGAAATTACTCAGAAAGGGGTTTACGGCCCCGGAAGGCATGCGTGAGGGTAAATCCATCGACATAACCCAGTTCTCCACCCACCGGAATACCGTGCGCGAGACGGGTGATCAAGATGTCCTGACCATCCAAGCGATCAGCAATGTAATGGGCTGTGGCTTCGCCTTCAACGGTTGGATTGGTGGCCAAGATCAGCTCTGTCACACCCTCTTCACGAATGCGCTGTAACAGGCGCTCAATTCCGATTTCTTCGGGGCCAACGCCGTCAATGGGAGACAAATGGCCCATGAGCACAAAATAACTGCCGCGATAGTCGCCCGCCTGCTCTATCGCCAGCAGATCGGACGGGCTCTCGACCACACACAGAGTTCCTGTTCGGCGCTCGGGTTTGGCACAAAGCTGGCAGATCTCGGTATCCGAAAAATTCTGGCAACTCTCACAACGACGAACGTTATCCATTGCCTGATTCAAGGCACCGGCTAAACGAACACCCCCCGACCGGCCACGCTCGAGCAAATGAAAAGCCATACGCTGCGCGGTCTTCTGGCCCACTCCGGGCAAACAGCGAAGAGACTCCACCAATTCATCAACCATCGGGCTGAATGCCATGCATACTCCTCAAACAACAACTAGACCGCGCAGGTTCAGAACGGCATTTTGAACCCAGGCGGCATACCCATACCCGACATCAAACCGGACATTTTGTCTTTCTGGTTCGCTTCTACCCTACGCACCGCATCGTTGACCGCGGCCGCCAGCAGATCTTCCAGAATTTCTTTGTCTTCAGACAGCAGCGAAGGGTCGATATCCACTTTACGAACATCGTGACGGCCATTCATGGTCACTTTGACCATACCGGCACCGGATTCACCCGTAACCTCTGCTTTGGCTGCTTCTTCCTGGGCCTTTTGCATTTGCTCTTGCATCTGCTGGGCCTTTTTCATCAGATCGCCCATATTATTCATCATGCGATTATCTCCTACCTGTCTCTATGGGGCGGATACTTTCTTCGACAACCCGCCCTTCAAACCGTTCAACAATGTTCTGTACCAGCGGGTCCTTTCGAATTGACTCCACCGCCGCCTTCAAGCGAGCAACCCGTTGACGCTCCTCAAAAGCAGCAGGGGTATGTGGACCCGGCTCACCCTCTTCCACCTTTAACTGTGTGGCGTCGCCAAAGCGGGATCTCAAGGCCCTGAGAATTTTTTCTTCATGGCGCTCATTCAGAAGCCGGGCGTGACCTTCTTCCAGCGTTAATACAATCGTCTCACCGTCGCGCTCCATGGCACTGTAGCTAGCCAGATTTCCGGGCATACCGGTAATGTCCAATGTCCGATAATCACGCTCCCACACAAAACCGTCATCGCTGACTGGTGCAGCCAGTTCAATTTCGGGTAGCGCATTGGCTTGGTCAGGCTCGGGCGACGGTTCAGGTTCAGACTGAGCCACATTGGGCGTGGGCTCTGGCTCACCGGCCTCTGCGACAGGCGGCTCAGCAACCGCAACGGGTATCGGTTCCTGAGGTGCTGATGCGAACGCCGGTTCATTCGGATCAGGGTCCCACGGTGGTGCATCATCAATTACCGGAGGCGGTGTTTGTTCCGTAACCGGTTCAGAAGGCGGAGCAGGCCGAGGTTCCGGCACTGAGTCCGGTTTTACCGCTGGCACTGGCTGGGCTTCAGATTGCTCAGATTGAGCAGGTACGGCCTGTGCTCGGGCAGGCTCCGGTTCGGGCTCGGCTCGCCCCGCACTTTCGTTGCCGTTCGACGACACCGCCGGCGGCGCTTTTCGATCAACCCCCGGTCGGAAGGCCAGCATGCGCAGAAGGGTCATTTCAAACCCCATCCGGGCATCCGGCGTAATGGCAAGATCTTTTCGGCCCATCAACGCCGTTTGATAAAACAGCTGTGCATCTTCGGCACTGAGCTTGCGCGCCAGCGCCTGGGCCTGGGCGGCATCACCCATGGCGTTGTCAGCGCTACCCGGCACCACCTGCTCCATGGTGACGCGATGGAACAGCGACAACAGGTCAGCCAGAATAACGTCGTAATCCGGCGCGAAATCAGAAATACGATTGATCTCCGCCAGCAATCCGGGGCCATCCCGTTCGACCAGCGCATCAACAATGCGCTCGATATCTTGCTGATCGATCGTACCCAACATAGTGCTGACATCACTGGCCGCCAGCTTCTGGTTGCCAAACGCGATTGCCTGGTCGGTGAGGCTCAATGCGTCCCGCATACTGCCGTCTGCTGCGCGCGCCAATAACCACAATGCGGGATCCTCGAAGGGAATCTGCTCTTCCGCCAACACCTTCTGCAAATGCCCCACAATATGCTCGGGGGTCATGCGTTTGAGGTTGAATTGTAAGCAGCGAGACAACACAGTAACCGGCAACTTTTGCGGGTCGGTCGTCGCCAACAGGAATTTCACGTGCTCGGGGGGCTCTTCCAGCGTTTTCAGGAAAGCGTTAAACGACTGGTTAGTGAGCATGTGCACCTCATCGATGAGGTACACTTTGTAGCGGCCGCGGGTGGGAGCATACTGAACGTTATCGGTCAGTTCACGCATGTCGTCCACCCCGGTACGGGAGGCTGCGTCTATTTCGATCAGATCGACGAACCGCCCATCCAGGATCTCTTTGCAACTACCGCACTCGCCACACGGATTGGCTGTAATACCCGTCTCGCAATTCAGGCAACGGGCCAACAAACGGCCAATAGTGGTTTTACCAACACCTCGGGTACCGGTAAACAGATAGGCATGATGGAGCCGCTGATGCTCCAATGCGTGTACAAGTGCTTGCAGCACATGCTCTTGCCCCACCATATCTTCAAAGGTACGGGGGCGCCATTTTCGGGCTAAAACCTGGTAGCTCATGATCCGCCAACTGCTCTGAAATCAGGGCTTAACAATAGCATGGACCCGTTGCCAGAAGAAGGATGATCACGCTAGCCTGACGTTTCTGCCATCTTGTCCAAAGCACGAATACGGCGCAATTCGTGCTCTTCGAACATCGATTCCCTCAATAACTGAAGCGCCTCGCTTCGGTCCTGTGGCGCCAAACCTTCACTTTGCATGACCACTTGCTTGCGCCGCTGGTAGTCTGCAACCCGTTTTTGCCACTGCTGCCGCTTCATATCCAGCCCTTCCAGCCTGGCCGTTGCTTCGGCTCCATACCGCTGCAACCGCAAAGCTCGCACCTCTACCTCACTCGCACCCGACTGGCGCAACTGCTGTACACGCTGAACGGTACTAACAACGGTTCTGGAAGTTTCTTTCGATTTTCGAACGTGCTCCGGGAGCTGCTGATCGATCTGAGCCAACGCCCGTTTCTTTTCGTTTGCGCTTAAATTCTCGTCAGCCATCACACGCTGGCGATCTAATGCCAAACGCAGGCGGCGCTCCTCAGCGCCGTAAAAGCCTTCAGCCACATCAGACCCCAGATATTTTCTGCGCATACGATGCACCGCATCAAACGCGGCATAAATATCCTCCGAACCGGATACCGACTGGAGCTCTATCTGCTCCGACGCCTCCCGATAGGCGAGGTATTGATCGAGAATACCAAGCACCTCCGCCTGCACCGCGCTCGGCACGCCGTTTTTTTCCATTACAGCTTGCATACGAAGCTTCATGGCCGGCTCGTGCTCAGGCCCCGGCGCTAAGCCAATAAAAAAATCCATAAAACGGCGGAGGTGCCGATCTAGCACCAGATTACCGTTCATATCGACACGAACCGCACCATCGATCTGGATATCAGCAACGCGCTCGTCTCTTGGCAAAGCTGGAAGTGCCAGTGCTTGATCGGATGAGTTGAATGGAGAAACCGAATTCTGGGGGTGGCGGGCTGAAAAAGGGTTTTGAGCTGCGGAAGCCGCGCGTGGGGTTTCGCTAAGCTCGGTATCCGCGTACCAATAAAACAACCCGGTACACGAAACAACAAAGAGCAGTACACCAAAACAAACAACGATGTAACGCTTACTCATGAACCACCTCGATGGCGGGCCATTGCGGCCCGCTCAGTGTGAACACAAAATCAGAGTCCGAGATTTTTGAGGCGATTGGCCTGCTGCCGATAGAGTTGAACCGGATCGGCCGCGTTGCGCCCAACCAAGCCGAACAATTGGTTCACTTGATCAAGATGGTTATGAGCATAATCAACCCCCAACACCCGCCCCACCTTCATACTGCACGCAGGCACCAAACCATCGGTCGGCTCGTCAAACGCCGGCTTCAACGTTAAAAGTAGTGCGTCACTGGCATCCAGAACGTTGGTCCAGACTTTGTTGCCACCCCACGAGTAATAACGCACACCATCAACAACTTCTTCACCATCGTTCCCGCAGTAGCTTGACGGCAGGCCGGCCGGGAATTGGGCGTTAAATGCAAGCGACCCTTCCGTACTGAGGGATGCGATCGCTGCCCCGGTATCCTGAGGCAGACCACCGCCACCCGAGAAGGTATCGATCAACCCGAAGAAAAAGTTTCCAAGGCCGTCCAATGCGCCATTGTTAGCCAAGTCCGCTACCGGTGTGCCCCAGTTAACACCACCAACACTGGAAACAGAAGCCACAAGATCTGGCCGAACACCGGCTACGTAACGGATTGTCGGGCCACCATGACTGTGTCCAATCAGATGCACCTTTTCGGCACCCGTCACTGCCATATATTCCTCAATCTGAGCCAACAACTGCTCACCACGCACTTCCGAGGAATTGGCGGCAGACACCTGGGGCACGAAAACTTCAGCGCCACTTTCCGTCAGGGCTTCAGGAATGCCGTTAAAATATTCAACGAAACCGAGCAGCTTATTAAAGCCAGACAACCCGTGCACCAGTACAATCGGATGCTCGGTTTGGGTGTAGGTATCTGCACTTTTCCCGAACAACCAATCGAACCATCCGGCAGTAGCAGATTGAGAAGACAAACCAATAGCGAGGGCACCAGCCACGACGGCCAGCTTTCGATTTGAACGTGCCATTTCATCACCTGTTTTATTGTTTTAGTTCAGAATGCAACATATCGAACAGCGCCAACATAACGTACAAACGCACTTCAATTAGCGAACATCGTCACAACAACGAACAGACAATAAGGTCTTAAGAGGCCAAAAGCTTGATGACAGCAGTAACAACAGGAAGGAAATTGGGGGTGACCCCACCAGCAATTCTCCGGCACACAATTCCACCGCTTCGGCTGCTCCCTTCCGGGCCTGACCGGGTTCACGGCTTCATGTTGCGGAGGCACCAATGGGGCCACCATAACGGCGTTTCAGAACATTTCCCTGAAAGCGGCGCAAATAGTATCAGAGAGTTACAGGGACTACAACGCCCTAAAGCGGCAAAGGCACTTCGTCTTGTCGAAACCAACAGGCAATACTGTATCGAGTGCGCCTCGCGGGTAGCACTTCGTGAGGTATGGCTTCACTCAGAAAAAACGCGGCACGACCGCTTTCCGGCCTCAACAAGCCTATTGGCGTCTCCTGATCAACCGCATCGAATATACGCAGCTCCCCGCCGTCTTCGATTCCCCAGTCATCGTTCAGATAGAGCACCAGGCTGATCATCCGGGATGCCCTGCCCTGAAAGCTGTCAACATGCTTCTTGTAGAAATCGCCCGACTGATAGGTGGAGTAATGAGCCTCCTGCCTCTTCAAACTTAAAAACAACCGGCGATTCAACCCCTCACGCACTTGCTCAAAAAAACTAAACAGAGCCGCCTGTGGTGCACTGGCACCATCCATCCAGACAATTTTATCGCGCCGCACACTACGATCTTTCAGCAGATCAGCGCCCCGCCCAATGCCAGCGCGAGTCATGGCCTCCGTTTTGTCGAGGATCTCAACCTCACGCTTTAAATCGCGCAGCAAACCCACTGGCAATCGCGACGCAAGGTCGCACTCCAGCCACCCTGCGCCGGCCAGCGCATCGGCCAACTCATCGAGCCAGGCATCGTCCACCAGAGACTGCACCGACGAAGCGTCTCCCACGCTTTTCGGCTCATCTCCGGCCAACCGATCCATCACCTCACCACCCCGCTCAAGGCGCGGTTCAAGCAACGGCACTACGACACCTTTGGTCACATCTGAATCCATTAACAGCGCTCCGGTAATTTGGGATATTGTATGACTAAAGTCGCCGAATTGGCGCTTTTATTTTAACCTGATAGTACGCAAATGCACCTAAAAAAACGGCATCAGCATGTCAGAACGCAGTGACAAACCTTCTACTACTTTGGCACCCGGCCAATGGTCTTTCACTCGCTGGAAAACCATCGGGCAACTGGAAGCTCTCGAAGTTCAGCACCCGCTGTTTGAAGCAGCAATTACACTTCAGGGAGCACACCTGGTTCACTTCTCCCACACCAACGAAGCTAACTGGCTATGGCTAAGCGAACTCGCACGATTCCAGCCAGGCCGTGCTATCAGGGGCGGAGTTCCCATCTGCTGGCCCTGGTTTGGCGACCCGGCCCGAAACCCACCGGCGATCCGAGCCAACATAAAAACGCCGTCTGCGCACGGCTTTGCGCGCACAGCGCTTTGGCAACTGGAAGATGTGAGTGAAAGCGCGCACGAAGTGGAAATCAGCCTGTCGCTGAACACAGGCACCGAGTTTTCCGGCGCATGGGAAGGGCATGCCTTGGCGCTGATCACATTCCATTTTTCACTGCGCGGCTGCCAAATCGCACTCACTACAACCAACCTTGGCCAAGACCCCCTAGCCTTGAGCCAGGCCCTACATACCTATCTACCTACACCGGACATCACTCACACCCGGCTTCTCGGCCTCGGCAACAGTCAATACATTGATACTTTAGAAAACTGGGAGTACGCCACTCAGGATGGCCCGGTTTATTTCGACGGAGAAACCGATCGCATTTATGAATCCGGCGACGTATTGATCGCAGCAACGCCGGAGCGGCGAACCAAACTCATCGGTTTCGGCAGTGACTCAACCGTCGTCTGGAACCCAGGCCCTGCAAAATCCCAACGACTTTCTGATTTCCCTGAGACTGGCTGGAGGAACATGCTGTGTGTCGAAACGGCCAATGCGGCAGGCGACTATCGAGTATTAAATACCGGCCAGAGCCACACATTGGGCGTATTGATTGAGCGGGGATAATTAATAATTTTCTAACCGCCAGCATGCACCGGGATTCAACACAGGGAGCAGGTATGGGCCTGGCGTCATTTATCAGATCGAAATTGTCTTCTGCGGATGTAAACAGCCAAATTGACCGCATCAAAAAGCCAATTGGAACCTTGGGGTATGACCCTTGGGGCTACAACAACGATTCGGTCAAATTCGGGATGACCCTTACCCGCCACCTTTACGAAAAGTACTTTCGCGTTGAAACCAGTGGCATCGAAAACATACCTGCCGAAGGTCCGGTTTTAATCATCGGTAACCACTCAGGCCAGCTTCCCCTGGATGGCATTCTCGTTGGCCATGCGCTGGCAAATCGCGAGGTGAACCCTCGCTTGCCACGAGCAATGATTGAACGCTTCTTCCCGACTGTGCCATGGCTGGGCAATATGCTGAATGAAGTAGGAGCGGTTCTCGGCGACCCCATCAATTGCGCCAAAATGCTCGAAAACGATGAAGCGATTATTGTGTTCCCGGAAGGCGTCCGCGGGTCCGGAAAACTCTACAAGGACCGGTACCAACTTCAACGCTTCGGCAACGGCTTCATGCACCTAGCCATGAAGTACAACGCGCCTATCGTGCCGGTGGGCGTAGTTGGTTGCGAAGAGACAATCCCGGCCATTGCCAACATCAAACCGCTCGCGAAAGCACTGGGCGTGCCTTACGCGCCTGTAGCCCTGCCCTTCGTTTTACCCGCAAAAGTGCATCTTAATTTCGGCAAGCCGATGTATTTCGACAGCAACGAAATTCCGGAAGAACAAGTCACCGAGCGGGTCGAAGCCGTTAAATCAGAGATTAACCGACTCATTAATAAAGGTCTGACCGAGAGAAAAAGGCTGTTCTGATGTCAAAAAAAACCAGACCACAAATTCTTGTTACCGGCGCTGCGGGCACACTGGCGCAGCAGGTCATCAACCGATTGAGTGCCACCTGCGATCTGGTCGCTGTGGATTTCCGCGAAAAAGTCGATTTGGGCGATTCCATACCCAGCTACTGCATCGACTTCAATAAACGCGTTTTTGAAGATTTGTTCCGCCGATACCAGTTTGATGGCGTGATTCATCTGGGCCGGGTGCAATCGAGCGAACTCACCCGAATGCGCCGATACAATGCCAACGTTCTGGGCACCCAAAAGCTGCTGGACTTGTCCCAAAAATACGGCGTTAAGCGGGTTATTGTCTTATCCACTTATCACGTATATGGCGCGGTGGCCTACAACCCCGCACTGATCGATGAATCCGCACCTCTGAAGAGCGCAGGCCTGAGCGCAGATTTGGTCGATTCGGTGGAACTGGAAAACCTGGCCAACCTGTATTTGTGGCGCTACCCCGAACTGAACGTGACCATTTTGCGAGCCTGCAACATTGTTGGCCCCGGTGTGCGCAATACCATGAGCCGGCTGCTCAGCAGCAAGGCGGCACCGGTTCTGGCAGGTTTTTCACCAATGATGCAATTCATTCATATTGACGATATGGCCGATGCCATCACACTGACGTGGCAGAAAACCACAAAAGGTGTGTTCAACGTAGCCCCGCATGACTGGGTTGCCTACCAACAGGCCTTGAAGCTTTGTGGCTGCACCCGCATCCCCATTGTTTCAGTTCCGCCGGTGCTACCGAAAACCATCGCACGGATTCTCAAGCTTCGGAGCTTTCCGCACTATCTTCTGGCGTTTTTTAAATACCCTGTCGTCATCGATGGCAGAACATTCGCCAAAGAATTCAATTTCGAGCCCAAACGTTCGTTGACGGAAATTTTCCATTATTATCGGAATCACAAATAACAGTGTGATCCACGCAGCTAAATTGGCAATTAAAAGGGGCGCAAACGGAGGTTCACAGCTATTCTGTAGAGGTTAGTGACAGATCGGCGGTTTAAGGAAAGACCGAATGCTCAGTGACCTCAGCGTAATCAGCTACGGCGCATCGGCGATTGTGTTTGCCGTGCTGTCGGTCCTTCTCGCGACGCGTTACCTACGCCGCGAGCTTGACCGCGCACTGTTTCTCGCGGCCTTCGTGACCACCCTCTGGGCATCGGCCTTGGTTTCTCAAAGCCTTTGGGGCGAGCCCGGTTTTTTCGTCCGATATCTTCTTGAATTGCTGCGGGACACCGCTTGGCTGCTCCTGCTTTTCGCACTACTCCGCGATTCTTTTCGGCAAGCGAAATTTACCGGACAACTGCGCAAAACATTAGGCATTGCCACCACCGTATTAATTGTCACGCTGCTCTCACTCGGCACATTGGAGTTCGCGTTTAATATCGACCTGGTCAGCGGAAAAACCAAACTGATCGGACAGATTGCCCTTTCCCTGCTCGGCCTGTCGCTGATTGAGCAAATCTGGCGGAACTCCCCCAGGCTGGGCCGCTCAAGCGTAAAATACCTCTGCATCGGCACGGCAACCATCTTTGCGTACGACTTCATTATGTACGCCGACGCCCTGCTATTCGGGCAGGTCGCCGAATCATTCTGGGACGCTCGCGGCTTTATCAATGCAGCTTTAGTTCCTTTGTTTGCGGTCAACATCATCAACGCCCGCAAACAACCAGTGGACTTTCAGCTTTCCCGTGCGGCGGTATTCCACGCCGGCGCACTGATCATGGGCGGTGGTTATCTGCTACTGCTCGCCATTGGCGGTTATTACGTTCGCAGTCTCGGCGGAGAATGGGGTGATGCCCTTCAGGTGCTATTCATCACCCTGGCTCTCGCGTTCCTTGTGACCCTTGTGATGTCCCGGCGCATACGCGCCCGGATTATGGTGTTCATCAGTCAGAACTTTTTCGATTACAAGTATGACTATCGGGAAGAATGGTTGCGGATGACCAAGGAGCTGGCCAATCTCAGCAACGACCCCCCTCTTCCTGAACGGGCGATTCGAATCCTCGCCGATCTGGTTGAAAGCAACGCCGGGGTTATCTGGCTCAAGTCGGATCAAAACAACTATGAGCTAAAAAGCAGCGTGAATGTCGCCACGCCAAAACACACAACGATCGACGGCGACTCCGACCTCGTCAATCTGTTTCAAGCCAAAGAGTGGATCATCGATCTCGCAGAGTATCGCGCCAATCCTCTGGCCTATGACTTGATAGAACTTCCGGAGCCCATCACCAACGTACCCGACGCTTGGCTGATTGTGCCTTTGTATCTTGGCAATGAGCTATACGGCATTGCAATGATCGGCAGACCTTATGCCAAGGTGGTTTTGAATTGGGAGAATTTCGATCTTATAAAAGTCGTGGCGCGCCAAACCTGTAACTTGCTGGCCCAGGCCGATGCTCAAAATCGATTGTCCCGAGCCATGCAATTTGAGGCGGTCAGCAAAGCGTCTGCATTTATGGTGCATGATTTGAAAACCCTTATCGCCCAGCTGTCCTTGTTGGTTAAGAATGCCCCCAAGCACCGCGACAACCCGGCTTTCATTGACGACATGATTTCAACAACCGATCACGCAGTTCGTAAGATGTCGAACCTGGTCGACCACGTAAGAAAACCCACAGCACCCAACGAAGCCGCTCGAATCAAAGTTAACCTCACCGAATTGGCTCGAAGCGTAGCTGAAGACAATAGCCAACGCCTGCCCGCGCCACAAATACTGGGCGACCCTCCAGCCATTTACATCTGCGCGGAATCCGAACAACTCAAAAGCGTACTCGGCCATTTAATTAGAAACGCTCAAGATGCAACGCCACCAGACGGCGAGATTACGCTGAATCTGAAAACAGCCAAGAACAACGTGGTGCTATTCATCCAAGATACCGGAACCGGCATGACCAGCGAGTTTATTCGCAGCCAACTGTTCAAGCCGTTCGAAAGCACCAAAGGCTTAACCGGCATGGGCATCGGCGCCTATCAGGCGAGAGAGTACGTGCAAGAACTCGGCGGCACTATTGATGTAACCAGCGAACCCGGCGTGGGTTCGTGTTTTTCAGTGCGCATTCCAATGACGGGCGTGGTTATCGAAAAACCCAGTAGCTCAGAGGCTTTGCCAAAACTCGATGCACGAATTCAACACAACAACGTCAATTAATCGACGCGAGATCGGTTTTTGCGATGTCAGCATTGCAAAGTGTCAATCTTGAGTTAAGAATCCTATATAGGGAGTTGGCGAAGCTCAGTCGCGCCCCACTAACGGAACACAAAACAAAGGAATGATGGCCGTTGTGAAGCAACTATTAATCGTAGAAGATGACCCAGGCCTTCAAAGCCAGATGCGCTGGTGCTTTAGCGACGACGTTGAAGTGTCTGTGGCATCTGACAGAGAGACCGCACTCGCTGCTCTGCGTCGCCTGGAGCCCCAGGTGGTCACGTTGGATTTAGGCCTGCCACCCGATCCCGGCGGCGCTAGTGAGGGTTTCGCGCTACTCGAAGACATTCTGCGGCTGGCCCCGCAAACCAAGATTGTCGTGGTTACCGGGCGGGAAGACAAAGAGAACGCTGTCAAAGCCGTCGGCATGGGTGCCTGTGACTTCTATCAAAAACCTCTGGATGCCGACATCCTCACTTTCGTCGTGAATCGTGCTTTCCGCTTGGCTGAGCTTGAACTCGAAAATCGCGAATTGGCTAACCAAAACAACGGCACGCACATCAAAGGCGTTGTTGCATCAAGCCCGGAAATGCTTGCGATTTGCCGAACCGTCGAGAAGGTTGCTCCAACCGATGTAACCACTCTGATTACCGGCGAAACCGGCACCGGCAAAGAACTGCTCGCACAAGCGCTGCACGACCACAGCCAACGGGCAGATAAACCCTTCGCAGCGATTAACTGCGCCGCCATTCCAGAAAACTTGCTGGAAAGCGAGCTGTTCGGGTTTGAAAAGGGCTCCTTCACCGGTGCCACACAAAGCAAAAAAGGCAAGATCGAAAGCGCAAACGGGGGCACGCTGTTTCTCGATGAAATAGGCGACATGCCCCTACCCCTTCAGGCAAAACTTCTACGTTTTCTGCAAGAACGGGTGGTAGACCGAGTGGGCGCGGTAAAACCCATCCCGGTAGACGTTAGAGTGGTGTGCGCAACGCACAGGAATGTTCAAGATCTGATTAGCGAGGGCACCTTCCGGGAAGACCTTTATTACCGTATTAGCGAAATCACACTGGATGTACCGGCCCTGCGCAACCGGGAAGGCGATGCAATCGTTATCGCACAATCGCTGCTGATGAGCCTGGGCAAACAAATGGATCGCCCGAACCTCACCTTCTCCGAGGACGCGACTCAAGCGATCAGCGCATACTCCTGGCCCGGCAACGTTCGGGAGATGATCAACAAGGTCAAACGAGCCATCATCATGGCTGACGACAAGCGCATCACTGCTGAAGACCTGTTGCTGCCTTTCGAACAGGCCTGTGATTCGGATTATCAGTTGAATCTGAGGCAGGTTCGCGAGCACGCGGAACGAAAAGCTATCCTTCAGGCGCTAACCCGTTGTGGTCATAACATGGCACAAGCCTCACGCCTTCTCGGCATTACACGGCCGACGCTGTACAACCTCACCGACAAGTATCGAATTGAAACCTCTACAGCGACCAATGGCACCTGAGCCACACCAACACAATAAGAAAGACCCGACAAGAAAAGGAACAGGGCATGACCATGAATAAATTTGTGCGCGCTTCAATACTATCCGTTGCCATTGCCTCGATAACTCTCGCAGGATGCAGCAATGAACCCGAAATGTCTCAGGAAGACATTCAGTACATCAGCCATGTTGATCAAGCACGTTTCTTTCAGCGCCAAGGTGAGCTAAAAGCAAGCACTATCGAAGCGAGGAGCGCGATACAACTCCAGCCCGAACGGCCCGCTCCTTATTTTGTCATCATTGACAATTTGCTGACTGCTGGCGATGCCACAAATGCCGAGCGCCAGATTGATAAGCTGGTAGAAGAGATTGGAGCCGATCAACTCACCCAGTCTGACAAAAACAAAGCTGCTCTTATTCTTGCAAAAGCCAGAGCGCTTAACGGTAAAACCGAAGCTGCACTGGAAGCGCTCAAGCAGCTCGAATCTCCGCCTCCGGATCAATCTCTGGAAGCTGATAACCTAAAAGGCCAAGCCTGGTTAATTAGCGGCGATTTGGAAAATGCCGAACATGCGTATCAAGATGCCATCAACAATCACGCAAACAATGTGTTGGGCCACATCGGATTATCCCGAGTAGCCGCAGCTCGGGAACACTTCGAGTCCGCGAAAACGCATTTGGATCAAGCTAAAGGTATAGATCCAGAACATGAAGAGGTTTGGCTTTGGAAAGCCCAGCTAGCTCACATGCAAGGTGACTGGGAGATTGCAGAGCAGGCTTACATCCGAGCACTTGAGACCATCGGTCAGTACGATGTAATGACATTTCAAAAATACCAGACCATTTCGGCCCTGGTAACGGTTCTGCGCCAACAAGGGAAATCGGCTGAAGCCTTTGTCTACGAGGAAATCCTCGCAAAGTCCGCACCAGGCACCATCAAAAGCAACCTTGAAGCTGCGACCGCTGCTTATGCGAATGGAGATTTCGACACCGCCGGGCGCTACCTTCAAGAAGTACTGAACCAAGCACCGGGACACGAACAAAGCACCCTAATGCTGGGTGTTGTGCGGTTCCGACAGGGGCGCGCAGCAGAAGCTGAAAAGCTACTCGAGCCTTTGGCAAACGTAGATGATGCCGATGAGATTCGTAAGCTGTTGGCCGCAACACGAATCTCAATGCGGGACCCTGAGGGCGCACAATCCATCCTCGACAACGTTGGCAACAAAGATACAGATCCGCAAACGCTGGCCTTGGTAGGTATAGCAGCACTGGCTTCGGGCGACGACCAAACCGGCCGCCAACTTCTGGAAAAGTCTCTGGAACAAGACCCGGACAACCACAATCTGAGAATACGTTACGCGGCCTATTTGACTCAGATGAATGAGCCTGAGCTTGCGCTCGAGCAAGTGCGCACAATTCCGGCCGATGCCGAAGAAGCTCTCCAAGCCCAGCTGCTGACTGCCCGTATCCAAAGCCTTTCCGGTAATACCAATAGCGCTAAGAAAACCTTGGACAGTTGGCTTGCGAAAAATCCCGATAGTATCCGCGCCCTTCTCGCCCGAGGTCATTTGGCAAGCAGCCTTAAAGAACAAGCAGATGCGCAAAAATACTACGAAACTGCAAAGGCCAAAGCCCCTGACGACCCTGCGCCATTGGTTGCACTGGGTAATCTTGCCCGCGCTACGGACAATACAGATCAAGCAATCGACTATTATAAAGAAGCGATTAACCTTGACCCGGACAATGCCGGAGCGATCCACGCGGCCGCAGCTACCATAGGCCGAGAAAAACTCGCGGCCTACATGCAGGAGATCAACGAACGAAACCCTCAATCGGTAGGCCCGCGCCTGGTGTTGCTTGAGTCAGCGCTGATCAACAATGACACAGCCGAAGCTGATAAGCTAACCGCCCAGCTTTTGGAGCGCGCGCAAGAAAATGAACCCAGCCCAAGTGAGCCAATGGTTGCTACGGTTTATGAAGGTATTGGTACGCAAATGGCACAGCAAGGAAAGCTTGAACGTGCGTTGGAAATCTTGAATAGAGGGCGAATTCTGTTCCCGAAAACAGAAAGCATATCGCTGAAGCTGGCCGCCGTTGAGTTTCAGCAAGGCAACACATCAGAAGCGCGTGCCGCATTGCAAGATGTCAAACAGCACCATCCCGACTCCCCGGCACCCTACCAAGTTGAGGCGAACTTCTACGAAAACAGCGGCAAGCACAAGCAAGCCGCCGAGCTATACGAGCTGGCACTGAAAAAACGCCGTACCCCGGAACTGGAAGTGGCGCGCGCTCGTGCCTTCGCGCGCTCAGGACAAGCTCCAGAAGCAGTGGAGGCATTACAGGTTGCTTCTGAACAGTTCCCTAATAACCAGCCGATTCTATTGAGCTTGGCGATGACCCATCAGCAGCTCAATCAGCCGGATGAAGCAATCAAACATTATCAAACGCTGATGAGAATTAACCCTGACAATCCTCTGGTATTGAACAACTTGGCGTGGCTTTATTACGAAAAAGGTGATGAAAAGGCATCAAAGCTCGCCAGAAAGGCGTTTGAGCTAGCGCCAGACAACGCGGCCATTGCTGATACTTACGGATGGATTCTGTTTGAGGCCGGGAATCTGGATGAAAGCCTCAAAGCCTTAGAAAAAGCACATAGTCTAGACCCCAAGTCTCAAGATATTGCAACGCATCTGGCCGAAGCATACAAAGCCGCCGGCATGCATCAGAAAGCCAAGGCAATCATAAACGGCAGCTAAGCAAATAGAGATACGGTCTAATAGGGTCGTCACAATACCAAATCGTTCCATTCAGCAAGTGGCACCCTATACGAGGATCAACAATACTCATTAGACTATTTTTTAATCAGAGAACCGGGTGATCTATGTCTGTTTACAGGGTTTTGAGTCTTGGAAGCGCCATAATCATCATCAGCGGTTGTCAAAGCTGGCAACTGGGAAGATTGCCGCCGACGGCTGCTGTCCCTGACAAGATCACACCGGGTATGGTAGAGGTTCGGTATTACGATGGAATTTCGGGAAGTTCGCTTTCAAACCTGATTGGCAGCGCCCAGTTTCCAGACAACCCAAACGCAACAGAGGAATTAACTGAACTCAGTATCCCTGGGAGACGTGGTGACAACTACGGAAGCTATGTTCGCGGTTTCATTGTTCCTCCGGCTACAGGCGACTACCGCTTCTACCTAGCTTCTGATGATAACGCCGAATTTGCCATTAGTACGAGTGACCAACCCAGTGATGCGAAAGTCGTTGCAACCGTTCCCAATTGGACGGGCTTTCAGGATTACAACAAATATTCATCCCAAAAGTCCGGGCTCATCTCACTCTCTGCAGACAAGCTTTACTACTTTGAACTCAAACACAAAGAAGGCGGTGGTGGAGACCATTTCTCAGTGGCGTGGGAAGGCCCCGGGTTCGCACAATCTGTCATCGGCAGTGCGTACATAGCAAGCTGGGCACAACCCACAGAAGCACCATCGCAAAGCAGCGGTGAATCTTACAATCTCGGTTACCGGGTCGGATTTGTTGATGGCCAGAACGGACTGGCCTTTAACCCTCAGTTCCCGCCTGCAGACCAAGACAAAGACGGCTTATACGACAATTGGGAAGTCTTGAACGGCTTAGACCCGCAAAACCCGAATGACGGTACGAGCGATCCCGACGGTGACTTTTTAGTCAGTGCCGATGAATTTCTCATCGGTACACGGGAAAACAATCCAGATACCGATGGCGATGGCATCCCTGACGGCGCCGAGTATGCCTACGGCATGGACCCGCTTGACAATACCGATGCTTCAGAGGATATGGATGGCGACGGCTACACAAACCTTGAGGAGCACAACGCCGGCACCTCATTGAACGACGCCAACGATACTCCGGCCCCCGCAGAGCCGACCGCTGTTGCTGGTTTCACGGCCCAGTATTTTGAGGGTTCGAATTTCCAACGCCTGGTTGCTGTTGAAGTACAAGATTCGGTGAATTTTGACTGGAGCCGTGGCCAGCCGCGCCCTGACATGCCGGACGATCGTTTCAGCGTGCGCTGGAATGGTACATTCACTGCGCCCCATACAAGTGGCACCAACCAATACCGCTTTACTGTACGCACCAATGACGGTGTGCGCCTGTATGCAGATGGCAAACTTGTGATCGACGATTGGACCGAACGGCCAACCACCGAATACAACTACGATCATTCGCTGAACGCTGGCGAAACGCTGAACCTGACCATTGAATACTTTGAAGGCCAAGGCAGTGCAGTAGCTCAGTACTCAGCGACTAACCGAACAACCGGTCAGGCTTTGTCTACCGCTGAAACAGTTACCACCCTTGATAGCTCTGGTTCAAGTACGCAAGACACTGACGGCGACCAGATCCCCGATACTTGGGAGCTTCAGCATGGCCTGAGCCCCTGGATTCCAGACGCCAGCAACGTCAACAATTCAGAAGGCCTGACGAACATTCAGGCGTATCAAAGTGCATTGGATCCATTCACTCTTGAGACGGTGGAAACTCCGGACTCTGGCTCTTCCTCCGGTGGCACAGATACAGGCGGCTCTACCACACCGCCAGAGGTCCCGGAAGACCCGGCAATCAAATCGCTCACCCTGAGCTGGACAGCACCGCTGACACGGGTTGATGGCAGCTCGATTGCTCTCAGTGAAATTGACTCTTACACCATCAGCTACGGACAAAGCGCTTCGAATCTTAACCAAACCCAGCAGGTCGGTGGTGATAAAACCTCTTATACCTTTGATAACCTCTCTCTCGGAACCTGGTACTTTACGATTCAGGTAACCGATACAACAGGCCTGAGCAGCCCACCCTCTGACGTGGTTTCTGGTGAGGTAAAATAAACCCGACCTGAATCGAGACTGACCGTTCTAACCCGAACGGTCAGCTTCCCTTTTCAATCCATCCTTGAAGTTGATACTCAGCACGCTTTCTTATGAGCGGTGTAAGCTTCTCTAACTCAGCTTGGCCATTGCATTGCTCGCAAGACACACCGACCGCCATCAAAGAAGCATCCGTGCGGCCATTAAAGATACCGGGAATTTGCGCCAGTTTCGCCCGTAGCTTATCGCTTTCCCAACGGCCTTCAACGTTGTACCCATAGGCCACGAAGAGCTCTTTGCCAGATTGCCGGAGCTTCAATCGCATGCCCCGAAAACTCGCTCCATCACCCGCATCAACCTCAAAGGTCTCCACAGGCATAAACAGAGCACGGTCAAACAGGCGATTGTGATAGCCAACCAGTTCCCCCCCCGGCCTCTGATAGCCATAAATATACAGGCCACTTAACACCTCTAACCGCAGCTTGTCATTTTCAGTAGCGCTTTCACGCTCCAGATAAACATCAACACGGTAAGCATCAGGACTACGCACAACAGGCGCCCACCCCTCGAGATCAGACCGAAACAAGGGCAGCCATTGATCACGCTCAAGCAAAGGTTCTAACGAGGGTAACGCATGGGCCAACCGGCCTTGATGCTGTCGCGCATCCAGGCCAAGTGCGGTCGCGGAAAACAAAACAAGCGGGCCAAAGACCAGAATGGCCATTGGAACCAGACTTGTCGTTTTTCTTGCGCCCCCTTCAGAGAAACTTCCCGTGGTGGTAAGCGGCGCCTCGATACCTTCCAACCATCGCGCTAAAAAGAATAACGGTACCAAGGTGCCAGCGAACACCCACCAGCCAAAAAAGTCATGCTCGTTGATCAGCGATGAGGTCATGTTTGATTCGTAACCAATATAGATGATCACGAAAACCCGAATCCAGTTGGCCACTAATGCCAAGAAAATGCCCGCGGCTATTAACGCCCCGCGAGTTCGAACTCTGGAATAATTCAACTCACCGTACAGTGTGCAAAGCGTCAGACCAACCAACAAATACCGTAAACCGGAGCAGCCGTGGGCAATTTCAAAGGCGCCTACACCCGGGAAATAGACAAAAACGCCCTCGACATAAAATTCAATATTGAAGAAAGAAAGCAGGAAGTCGTTTACTGAAACCGTGATTACCTGCAGTGGCCAAGACACGTAGTCCCAAACGGGGATGGTAAAAGCCAAAATCCCCAACGGGAGGAAGAAAGGCTTCGTCTGTTCCCAGCCCCATATGAGTAAAAAAGAACCAAGCACCAACGGCAGCAGGGCGAGTTGCTGAGCGGCCTCGATCAACAAAATAGAACCGGCAAGATACACCAACGAAGCCATGCTCAGAGGCAAGAGCCAGAATGGATAAGCCCCCACTCTCGGCTTCATTCGAACCCATTTATGCAGCGTTAACGCAAGACTAACCACCAGAACCATGAATCCATGGGAATAGGATTCATCAAATTTCAACCACCGCTCAGACAACACTTCCAGTGCGGGCCATAGACCTGCAAACAAAATAACGATTACAGCTATGGGCATCAGCCGATCATAGCCGGTTCGCAAATTCAAACGTTCCATGTTGCCCCATCTCAATGTTTCAGCCTGTATAACAGCTTCAGTAGCCGCCCGCGCACGACCATCAAAGAAACCATCGGCACCTCACGATTGGCGAGGCGTTTTTTGTAATTTTCGTTCTTCCCTTCCCCAGCTAAAAGATCAAAGCTGTTTAATTCAGGGTCACCGAACGCTGCTTCTATGCAATACCCCAGGTGCAGCGTGCCCAAGGCTAATTTGGGGTGGAATCCTTCTATATAACCCGCTTGAATATTATATACCCTTCCCTCATAAACCACATTGTACAGGAGCGATATCTCCCTCTTGCCACAGAATAGAACAGACAACTCCGGCCTTCCGCCTTCTTCGACAATCCTGTACAAGAAGCGTAAATGGAAATCGAGACTGAGTCGCCCAAAACAAGGCGTCCCCCAACGAATAGCGTGGAGCTCATTTAACCGCTCAAAAAAGTACTCCACCTTATTTGGCCAAAAGTTCTCTGTTTTAACGAAACCCTCAGCATCCAGCACTTTTCGACGGTTAAACAATCGCAAACGCGTATTCGGGCCAAGACTGGCAAGGTACTCATCAAACGGACCATCGGTTGAAATATGATAGGCGGTGTCTTGATGGACGGTTCGCAACAACCAGCCGCGCTCGAGACAAAGCTGTTGCAAACGGTTTATCTCGGAAGCGTTATCAATAATGTCCCGAAAGACCGCTTCGTTCCAAGGCAGATGCGCTAGTTCTTTATCTGGCTCCAGGCCGTCATAGAACGAAGTTAAATCGTTGTATTCGGTTCTAGGTGTGGAAATTCGCCGATAATTCGTACCAACAAATTGCAGGCATCGGATAGGCACCACGTTGCGCCAGCGATACTGATCAAGATATATCCCACAGCGGTGATTTTCTCCTCGCGCCACCAAGCTGAACCCCTGAGTATTGCCCCAGGTGTCCCACCAAGTCTTCTGCCAGGCATTGCTTTGGAATAGGCTCACAACCCATGTCGTCCATGAGTAAGTTATAGAGAAAAACAGCACATTTTAGGGCTGTTGGCTTGTCAGAAAATTTTACATACTGCCCAAATAAACAGTGCAATTAGCAGAGTATCACACTGTTATATAGGGTGAAGTTATAATCTGGCACTCCCAATGCTGCAATCCCTGAAAAGGACCTTTGACCGTGTTGGGGGATTTAAAGCATGAGCTTTCTGAGCCGAGTAGTACCCGCCCGCAGTAGATTGCTGACGTTTTTTCTGTTCTTTGTCTTCAGCGCCCTATCCAGCTCACCGCTTCATGCTGCGCCCAACATATTGGTCAGCGAATATCCCGACCGTTCAGCACCGGCCCCATTGGCCGGGGCCGAACTTCACGGAGTCCGTTATATATTCATTTCACCGGACACTGGCATTA
This sequence comes from Marinobacter litoralis, assembly GCF_016427555.1. Taxonomy (GTDB): domain Bacteria; phylum Pseudomonadota; class Gammaproteobacteria; order Pseudomonadales; family Oleiphilaceae; genus Marinobacter; species Marinobacter litoralis_A. The sequence continues at coordinate 347,459 of NZ_JAELVS010000002.1, read as the reverse complement.
AACGCGTAGAGTTTCACCTGGACGCGGCACCGCCATCAGGAGCATTCAGCGTTGAAAACGTCGCACCTTTCGACTTTAACGGTACCGAAGCTGACGATTCCGCCAAGCCCTATGACACCAGTTCCGTAAACGACGGGCAACACAGCATTTACGCTACCGTTCGTTACAACAACGGCACTTCCGAGCTGTTATCCTCGGTTTTTACGATAAACAACGCAGCTCCTGCTTTGGCGTTCAGCCAATCAACAGTTTCTTTTTCCGCCCAGGAAGGCAGCACGACTGCGACATCTCAAGCGGTATCACTGCAGACCTCAGACTCAAATCCGGTTTCCTTTACCTTATCCGACAACGCAACCTGGCTTTCTGTCGCGCCAAGCTCCGGCACAACACCTCAAAGCATTAACCTCACGGCTGATCCTTCCGGTTTACCACCCGGTCAATACACGGCACAGGTTACCGCAAACAGTAACAGTGCCAGCAGTGACAACGTGCTGGTTTCCCTAAATGTAGTACCGCAGTCGTCTAACACCTATGCCTTGATGGTCAGCAGCGCTCCGGACCGGTCTTCCGCTATCTCACTGCGCGGAGCCTCATTGGCCGGCGATGTTTACGTTTTCGTTCCACAGCAGCCGGACATGACACAAGTCCGGTTCTATATCGACAACACTCAAAAGAACGGCTCGCCAGATCAAACCGAAAATGTTGCACCTTATGATCTAGCGGGTACCGCGTCCAATGATCAGGCCCAAGCGTTCGATACAACACAGCTAACTGATGACACCCATACCGTCACCGCGGTGATCAAGCTTAACGATGGTTCAACGCATGAAGTGACTGAATTTTTTGATGTTACCAACAACGCTGTTTTCATGAGTTTCAATCCGTCGTCTTTGGCAGGGTCAAGGCATGTTGATAACCCGAGCCCGATTGTTTCGAATAGCACACTGAGCGACAGTGATAATTCGGATGCTCCGTTCAGTTTGACCTCAAGCGAAACCTGGCTCTCGGCTTCCGCAGATTCTGGCACCACACCCGCCACTGTTACCGTTACCGCAGACCCGACCGGGCTGCCGGCAGGCACTTACAATGCAGAACTGAGCGCTTCTGCTTCAAGCTATGTATCCGCCGTTCTCAATTACACTCTGACCGTTACCGATGGCCCACAAGGGCTGCTCGCCGCGCCAAGCTCGCTAACCTTTAATGCTGCTCCCGACTCAACAGCCGCAAGCCAGACGGTCTCGGTTAGCCATACAAGCAATCAATCCGTTGCATTTACAGTTAGCACAAATGAACTCTGGTTATCTGCCTCTCCAACAAATACAAATACGCCCGATAACGTTGCTGTGTCAGTTGATACAACGGGCATGGCATCGGGAAATTACAGCGGCCTGGTCACTCTCAGCCCGGCCAGCGGAAATCCGGTGGATATACCTGTTCAATTAACCGTTGCAAGCTCAGACAAATGTGCCCCGGTGCAATGCAGCGATGTCCGTATAGATCTGCCTTATCAGCTCAGCTTCACCGAGGGCCAAGGCTACTACATGGATAAGAACGGCAGAGGTACCGGATTTACCTGGGTGGATAAACCGACCTCAGGAACCGGCTACATCCAGGACAACCTTGAGATGTTTTTCTTGCAGGGTTATCTGGAACTGACCACCACCTCTGGGCTGAATATCGGCGGGGTCAACTCGCTGGATAATGCTCTGGCCGTTGGTTTTGCTGCGCCGAACCAAATTACCCGGATCACCACTCAAGTACTGGATGTACCGCAGGGTACGGGCAACTATGAACAGGCCGGGCTTTGGTTCGGAAATGATGAGGACAACTACCTCAAACTGGTTGCGGCCTCTACGCCCAGTGGCACCGTTCTGCATTACTTGCTGGAAGTAAACGGGCAAAAACTGATCGAAAAAAATGTTGCAGTGGCGGGGCTCGTTGGCTCGGATGCTAAATTCGGCCTGATTGTAGACCCCTACTCCCGTAGCATTGACTTGAATTACAGCCTTAATGGGGGATCAACCTACAAGCTCGATACCGTATATCCGCCTGACGAGTTCTTTAGCTTCGACGCCGCAGGTATCGACCCAGAAATAGGAACACGGAGTTTTACCGGTATTTTTGCGACTCATCGCCATGCCGCCGCACCAATCATCTACCGCTTTAACGAATTCACGTTACAGGAAGGTGAGGCTCCTCTCGCACCAAATTCTGGTGTCGACTTCATCAAACGGCAATACAACATAGACTACCCGACATCGATGGTCTGGGGGCCTGATGATCGGCTCTACGTAACCCAACTATTCGGTACCATTCGGGCTCTTACCTTTGACGGCGAGCTCAACGTTATCAACGATGAAGTCATTAACGCACTTGAAAACGACCTAGGCCCAAGACTAACCCTAGGAATCACCGTTTCTCCGTACTCCACAGCCAACGACGTAGAACTGTGGGTAGCCCATAGCAGCCCATCGATCGATAATGGCGAACCGAATTCCGGCATGGTGACGCGCATTGGCGGTCAAGGTTTCGGAACGGTTGAACACGTTATCACGGGGTTGCCAAGGGCAATAGCCAACCATTCGATCAACTCCATACACTTCGGCCCGGATGATAATCGCCTGTATATTGCCATGGGCGGCAATACCGGCGCTGGAGCGCCCAACGAATCGAATTCTGAATTCGGGCAAATGCAAGAACAGCCTCTGAGCGCGGCTATTCTTGTGGCCGATGTGTTTTCCGCCAACTTTGACGGCACATGCCATAATGCTAACGATTTATTCGGCCCCCCACCCTGCGATGTCACCACCTACGCAACCGGCCTGAGGAATAGCTATGACTTTGTGTTCCATTCCAACGGGAACATGTACGCAACCGACAATGGCCTTGGTGTAACCGGCACCTTCCCGCCAAAACCAGAGCCCCAGTGTCTCGGATTAGCCAGCACAGCGAGCTACCAAAACGGGGGACATAACCCTGGCGCTCAGCCTGATCTGCTGCTGCTTATCAAACAAGGTGCCTATTATGGCCACCCCAACCCGCACCGCGATGAGTGCGTCTTTAAAGACGGCTCCTACCAAAACGTCGCGCCTTTACCGAACTACGAAGAGCCCGCTTATCTTCTTGGCGAACACAAATCGTCCAATGCCATTATTGAATACCAAGGCGGTCAAGGTTGTGTGGGCGATTACTTGAATGGCCAGCTGTTGATCACAAACTACTCGGTAGGAGACGATATTTTCAGAGTCAAACTCGACAGTACCGGAAACTACGGCATCGAAGGCAGCCCGTTGGTAACAGGATTCAACGACCCGCTGCCCATGACAAAGTCACCATCTGGCAACCTGTTTGTCGGCGAATTCGGTGGCGGCAACCTCACCTCGCTTAAGCCCGTTAGCCTGGGCTGCTGGGAACCCAAGGCACCTGCGCCCATTGCGGTACTGGATGCCTCCGGGGCAACTATCGACGGCAAGTTCTACGCTGTGGGCGGCAAAAACAGCAGCGGACACCTGAACAACTTGCTCATATACGATCCGGCATCAGACAGCTGGAGCCAAGGAGCGCCGCTTCCCGGTGCCGGGGTTGAAAACCCTGCTGTCGCAGCTTATAACGGCGAACTTTATGTATTTGGCGGATCAACGGCACCTTTCTCAGGTGCCGTGACCAACGCCTCAGTGTACAACCCCTTAACCAACACTTGGGCAACGCTTCCTTCCATGCCAACCGCAAGGGGTGGCGCAACTGCCCAAGCCCTCAACGGCAATCTTTACATCATTGGCGGTATGGGGACTGCCGGCAATTCTCTAAATACAGTGGAAGTGTTCGATCCCCTTTCAAATACCTGGCAGCCTGGCCAATCCCTGACGTATGTTCGCGACAACCCCGGCTCTGCAGTTATGAACGGAAAGATCTACGTCTTTGGTGGTCGTCATCGTGAAGCAAGCGGCACTACAATTGAAGGCGCAATGAAAACGGTTGAGATGTTCGACCCGGCAACCGGCAATTGGTCGAACATGAGCCCAATGCCAACCGGCAGACGCACCATGAGTGTCGGTGTGATTGGGGGCAAAATTCAGGTGGCCGGTGGCGAGTTCAACGCTAACAATACAACCGGCGTGTTCGAGCAGAATGAAGAGTTCGATCCGACCACGAACACGTGGCGCCCTCTAACCAATGTTCCAACGCCCAAGCACGGAGCCGCGGCAGCGACGATCAACGGCACACTCTATATAATGGGTGGTGGCGCAACAGCTGGGTCATCGTACACCAGCTCCATGGAAGCATTAAGATATTAATTCAAGGAATCATCAGAGAGACGGTTTGATTTGCCTATCGAATGCCTATGAAACTGGCTATACTTTAGGCAATCAAACATCCTCTGAAGTGGCAAGGACGCAAATGCCAAAAGCTTCAATCATTGTGCCCGCGTTCAACGCGGCACAATACATCGGTAAGACACTGGATTCGATCCTGAATCAGTCATTTCAGGACTTCGAGGTAGTGATTATTGACGATGGATCGTCTGACGAGACCGCCAGCATTATCTCCCAGTACGACGACCCCAGAATTCGATACTTCCATCAGGACAACAGTGGCAAACCGGCCATCCCCAGAAACCGTGCAATACAGAAAGCTCGGGGCGAATTCGTTTTCATTTTCGATTCAGACGACATCATGCTGCCGGGAAAACTGGCAACAACGGTTGAATGCATGGAAAAAGCCCCAAAAGCCGGACTGGCTTTTACAGGGTTTGCATGTATCGATGAGGTCGGGCATGTCATCAATCCGGATTTTCTAGCCCCATATAAGACCCTGCATAATCTGAAAAAGAGCGCCGTATCGAACAATGCCTATCTGATCCAAGCTAGTGAAGCGCTGAAAGGTCTGGCTGTATCAAATTACTTAGGTACATCAGGTGTAGCTATTCGGCACGAAGTCTTCGAGCAGGTGGGCGGTTTTGATGAGGACGTCCGAAATTCAGACGATTACTTAATGTGGCAAGCTGTCGCGAGCCGCTACGACTTTATCTATATCCCTGGCATTTTTCATCAGTACCGCGTTCGGTCAGGCAGCATTTCACTCCGGAGCATTCAGGATCGTGCACCCGGATTAATCGCCTGCACCGAGAAAATGATGCAGTACCACAAGGGCGACACCATATCGTTGAATCATTTGAGGCAAAGGGTTGGGCGATTCCACTTTGAAGTTGGCTATTCACATTTCAAACAGCAAAGCATGGCGTTAGCACGGAAATCGTTCTTCAAAGCGCTTGTCAAACGAAAAGATCGAATTAGCCTTTTTTACCTTTTTTTATCTTGCCTTCCCCCTTTCGTCTTAAACCAATTAAAACAACTAAAAGCAACAGGTAGTAACGGCTAACGTGTCAACCGCCATTGAACTTTTAAAAGGCTCCGTCACCAGGGTTTCACAAACATTCGTGAGCATCGTCGTCGCTTTCTTCATGATGCCTTTCCTTATTCATGAACTTGGTGACCACTGGTACGGCATCTGGACGGTCGTAGGAAGCTTAGCTGCCGCCTATCATCTTTTCGACATGGGCATGGCCAGTGCCGTAACCCGGTATGTCAGTCGGGCTTTTGGCCTGAACGATGACCAACAAGCCAACGTCACGATTAATACCGCACTGGCCATATATATCGCCATCGCCGTTGTAATCATCCTCGTGAGCATTGTCGCAAGCGCAATAAGCCGTGGATTCATCGATAACGAAGCTGACAAAGATACTATTCAATGGCTCGTGCTTATCATAGGAGTATCCGTCGCTCTAGAATTTCCCTTTAACGCCCTGGCCGGCGTAGCGAATGCGAAGCTGAAGTTTCATCAAGTAGCCTTGGTACGAATCATCATGACTCTGCTCGGAGCAGTACTGACGTGGTGGTTTATATCTATAGGCTATGGAGTCGTTGCCTTAGCCGTCATCACTTTCTGTACTGCCAGAGTGTCCAATATCCTCTATTACCTTGTCTGCAAATCGGCCTTCCCCGCCCTCAGAATTTCGCTGTCGTTAGCCGCCCGTGACAACAGTAAGGAATTATTTAAGTACAGTATTTGGTCGTTCGTTATTGCCATCGCCTACCAAATGCGCAACAACGTGGACAACTTCGTGATTGCCGGGTTTCTTTCTGCCGCGAGCGTAACGCCCTATGCAATAGGCTTGCGGCTCGTGGACTACGTGGCCCAGTTTCTCAGCCAGGCGACCAACATGTTCGTGCCTATTTTTACGGCTTACCACGCCAAAGAGGATAACCGCGAGTTACATTCGAAGCTTCTCTTTATCACTCGCCTGAATCTTGTACTGGCACTCATCGCAGGAGGAGGATTAGTGATATTTGGCGAAGCGTTCATTAATCGCTGGATGGGGCCAAGTTATTCAGAAGCCTATTGGGTGATGGTGATACTACTCGTTGGCCGAATGATTGGCTTCGCCAACCATCCACTCAATTCGGCTATGTACGCGGCGAACAAGCACAGCATCGTCGCAAAAATTGACGTTGTGGAAGTGAGCTTTAATTTGGTGCTAAGCCTTATTTTAGTGCAATATTATGACTTGATCGGTGTTGCTTTAGGCACCATGATACCGCTACTAACCCTTCGCGCATTCGTACTTCCTTTCTTCGCTTGCCGATCCATAGATATGCCTGCCTATCACTACTACGCCTGCTTAATTCGACCTTTCTTGGCAACAACCTTGCCACTTGTGTCCATTTATCTTTGGGTGCATGCCACCGTTAAGCCTGAAGATTATTTTCAGCTCGCTGGATTATCAGCTCTGATGATAATCATAGCCGCGGGTATAGGCGTAAAATTCGGCTTTTCCGACAGCGAAAAGACTGAATTGCGCAAACTGTTACCAATTAAACAGTTAAAAATTCTTATTTAACTAAAACTCACGTATTGACTAGCAATGTTGAGTTATAAGTATGCCACACTGTTTGAACCCTAAACTTTGGTTAAAAATTTGTTTAAAACGCCTTGCTGGGCTTATGGGCTATAAGCTCTCAAAATATGGAGAGTTACCCCCGATCGATGTCCGATCAAGTGGAAACCATCCAGCGCTACTGCTTTACCAGAGCACTACCCAGCCAGTATTAGTTGACGTTCCTATTTCCAAAGGCCGAGGCCTGCGCACCCTACCGCTAGATATTACGTCCACACACCCGTTCGTGCTAGCGTCGAAAGCAGGACTCTCAGCCCAAAATAGTGAGCAAAGCATTCACCATGCGTTAAAGCATTACTATACCTACGTACAACCCAAGACAGCAGCTGAGTGGCTAGGACTTGCAGAACATCACCATTCAAGGCTCCACAATGAGGTTCCTTGTGGCATATCTATGCCATGGGATACACGAACCCCTACCGAGTGGCGTGAAGCAAGAGAGTTATTCGCTCAATCTGAAAGCAAAGCAGCAGGCCGAAACCTCTCTATTGAAAACGGCTGGCACTTCTGGGGCCCGGTTGATGAACAGAAACTTTTAGTCGAGGCCCGGCGAATCCACAGATTGATGGCGTCGCTCGAAGCGAACGGCCATCATCGTCATAATGGCCACGATGGGGACATTCGCGGCATCATGCTACGCGTTTCGAATGATGAATGGTGTTGGCAAGTAGCAGGAGGAGAACACCGAGCCGCCGCCCTTAGCGCACTTGGATTTAAGACTGTGCCGGTAAGAATAATACAAGTTGTGGACCGTAAGGACGTTGATATCTGGCCGGGTGTAATCTCGGGTGTGTTCTCTCGCGAAGCCGCGTTAAGTGTCTTCGACCGGATACTTGAGGGTGCAATCCCTTATTCTGTTCATCAATGGAGTATGACTATTGTAAACCGCAATACTCACTCTGCTCCCAACACAAAGCCGCGGTCGGCCGCCGAAGAACCTGCTGGCGCACTCTGATGACATTATTAGGAAAACTGATAAAAAGCTCCGCTTTTCGCACCATCGAGACGGCGATCAATATAGGCATCGGATTCCTGATGTTGCCACTTCTGATGCACCATTTGGGAGAGGAAATCTATGGTATTTGGGTACTCGTGGGGAGCATTACCGCGTCGTTCTACCTGTTTGACCTCGGTTTCGCCTCAGCAGTCACTCGTTTTATCGCAGCCTCATTGACCCGAGGGGATCGAACCGAAGCTCAGTATGTGTCCTCAACAGCCTTCGTTCTCTACTGCGCACTAGCGTTGCTCATCATCCTTACCACGATTATCATTGCTAGCCTTACCCCGAATATAACCAGCTCGGGCGATCATACCACTCTCATCCAGTCGTTGATTATCATTACAGGTCTTAACCTTGCGTTAGAGTTTCCGTTCAAAGCCTATGCCGGGATAATTTCCTATCATGTACGGTACGATCTAATGTCGGCTGTACGGATCAGCGTTAAACTAGCCTCAACAATAGCAACGATTGCCGCGCTACTGATTGGCAAAGGCATCATTGAAGTGGCTCTTATTGGGCTTGCCGGCTCACTAATCTCAAACCTTGCATTTCGGTATTTCTCCCACCGCCTTGAACCTGATGTCCACGTTAAAATTTCCCGTTTTCGACGTGCTCACCTAAAAGACCTTTTCAATTTTAGTACCTGGACATTCTTGATCGATGTATCTCGTTTGCTCCAAGAGCGCGCCCCACTCTGGTCAATTGGTTTTTTTCTTGGCCCGCAATTGTTAGCAGTATTCTATGTAGGGCAGCGCCTAGTGGAATACCTCTTTCAGTTTTTATATCGGGCTGTGAGCATGTATACACCAATACTGACCCGTGAGCACGTAAACAACAACATACACGGTTTTACGAGCAAGCTGATCATTTTCACTAAACTCAACGTAATTCTTGCATGCACATCTATGGTCGGGTTTATTACTCTCGGAGAACCATTAATCAAATTATGGATGGGCAATAATTTTGACTATAGAACCGCCTATTTGTCAGGGCTTTTTCTTTTAGCTGGAAAAATGCTCTTATTCATAACCATGCCGATTAATAGTGCCTTCTTATCAAGGCAGAAACCTCGCGTTATGTCGTTTGTCAGCATGGCAGAAACTTCATTCCTTGGCGCACTATTAATTGTAGTTCCCATATTATTCGATACGAGCCTTATTAACATCGCATTTTCCGTGATGGTTTCGTACGCTCTAACACGACTCATTCTTGTCCCTGCCTTAATATGCAAAGAACTCAACTTGTCTATAGGTAAAATAACATTTCTTTGGGGTCGCCCCCTGCTCGTATCGTGCGTCGGTTACTATTTGATAAGCTCACTGTATTCGAACGTACAAACAGAGATTCCACAGATAACAGCAATACTGATTTGCGCCACATTCTATGGTTTTTACGTGCTTATGACCCTACCTTTCTTGCTTTCTGCCCTTGAACACACCCAGCTAGCCAGAGTCTTGCCGGAGAGGTGGATGCTTTTACTCAATTGGCCGACACTATTCGCGAAGCATGGCGAAACATGAGCAACGAGCTATACTTTGATTTGCCCACTAGAACACGCTGCCGTGCTCCAATGCCAAACTTAGGATGGTCGTTCTATGGATGAACCTCTAGTCAGCATAATTATCGCCGCTTATAACGCTTCTGAATTTATCACCGAAACGCTCGACAGCGTTTTTTCTCAAAGTTACAAAAATTTAGAAGTCATCGTCGTAGACGATGGTTCAACCGATAATACTGCCGAGATCGTGAAAAATTACGGCACTAACATAATATACATACACCAACCGAACAGCGGTAGCTGCGCAGGCCCCAGAAACCACGGTTTAGAGTATGCTACTGGTGAGTTGGTAAACTTCTTCGATGCCGACGACATCATGCTTCCTGAGAAAATCGAAACCCAGGTAAAAGCTCTGCAAGCCCACCCCGAATCTGCTTTATGCGTAGTGAACTACCGAAACTTTACCGGCGGGACTCGATCAGCAGACCATTTCAGCAGTTGCCCAAATCTAGTTCCTTATTTACTAGCCTATAAGAACAAGCACTTTACCCTAACGTCAGAAGAATGCCGGAACATATTGATTGACGACAACTTCACAATTGCCTCTTCTCCAATATTCAGGACTGCTTACGTTAAGCAAGAACAAGGATTTGATGTATCGCTAACGGCATGCGAAGACTTCCATTTAATATACCGAGTCGCTATGCACGGAAATATCGTAATTGTCCCTGGGATAGGATTTGAGCGTAGAGTGCATGGCGCGAATATGAGCAATGATAATGAACGCATGTTAAGAAATTTGATAGATAGCCGAAAACACCTATCATCAATAGAACCAAATATCGAATTAAGAAAGCGGTTAGAGATCCGTGTTATTAGATATCTACGAACACTACAATCATGCTTTGTTAACGAAGGCATGCTTATTTCTGCATTAAAGATGTATAAAGAAACCTTCCCCCCCAGCTCAAAATCGGAGCTAAATCATGATCTGCGACAAGGCGTGAAGATCCTATTACGCAGAGTAGGCCCGAAAAAAAACTAATAAAACAGTATTCTACGATCAGATCATCTTACCTTCTTTGCTAATATAAATTTTTCGTTAGTTTTTGGACCGACTGAAAAATCTTTTTCAGCACCTAGGCTAGAGTTAGCAATCCGATCCTTCGTAATGTTAAGCAAAGCCACAGAAAGCCCCCCAAAAAAGTACCACTCATAGCTTTTCAAGCCATAGCTCGCCAAACTAAAAAGTAAATTCATTAATAACCAAACCTGCATTGCCTGGGAACAACGGAAAAGAAAATCATTGGTTCCCAAACTTATCTTGATAAGGCTAGCTGCTTCACGGAAATTTTTGACCATTGATTTCAAATATAAAACAAATATAAGAAGTCCGATCATCCCTATTTCTTGCCAAATTTCAGCCCAAAGAATATGCGAGATCTGATCTTTACCCCTAACATTCCAATTAGCCTCTCTGGAAGTACCTAATCCATGACCAATGATAGGCCTATTCATCGCCACCTTGAAATCTGCTGACCACCCGTCAATACGGCCCTCCGCTGAAGCGGACTGACGAGCATCATCACTAACTAGAGACAAATAACGATCTTTCTGAATCTCATTTAAATTCATACCTATAACTAATAGGCCAACCAAACCCAACATCAGAAGCCTAAACTTGTATTTGCTTTTTACCCAGATCCCAAAAGCTATAATTCCGAGCGCTAGAATACCGGACCTTGAAAGAGTAAGCCCCATCGCATAAAGTAGAACAGGGATGAGTAGCGCGTAGATGAAAAATGCTTTCTTTCCGCTTGGGGCAAAAACGTAATGTAGAAATGGAAACACTGTCGCAATTATAAACGCTAAACCATTAGGGTTCACAATATCCGATGGTGCTCCGGAAAGCCTGCCCGCAAATTCCCCCCCCCCTAAATGCGTAACAGAACCCAAATAACCAGATGTAATATTTAACAATAAAGGTTCCAATATTCTTATAACATTACATGCCACAAAAAATGAAATTACAGCCTTCAACCTCCTTTCACTGACAACAAGATTTACTGTAAAAAAATAGAATATAGCCGCTTTTATAAATTCTATAATTCCCTTATTTAAAACCGATCCTGGCCACTGCACTAACGGAATCGTGATAATTGCATATAAAAGTATCGCTAACAAATATTTTGATGCGTCATCAATGCGAGTCCCTTTCTTTGATTGAGAAGAAAGTATTAAAAACGTTATCACGCCGACCAAAATAAAATCCAGCCTGATCGCGCCTAAAATAGAAATACGAGACGGCAAATGAAGAAAAAAGCTAACTAAATAAACAAGAAATAGAGCGAAAGCTACCTTCGTTTTTTTCTCTATAACTCCATCTCTTTCCTTATTATTAAGATCAACGCCAAGGGGATTCATCGACAAACCTGTTCATACATCAGCTGGATCTGCTCAACCGTTTTACTAACCTCGAACCGTTCAACAGCCTCTGAAGAAAAATTATCAAATGGTTGGCGCCCTTTTTCCAGGCAGTCTACAATTCCTTGTGCCAGACTCTCAGCACTCCCGGCCTCAACCACCACAGCAGGCGTATCGGCAAGCACCTCTCTAAGCCCAATGCAATCGCTGCCAACAAAAGGAACTCCGGCACAAAGAGCCTCCATTGGTTGAAGCGGACAAGCTTCCCAAAGCGAGGGCATTACTACTAAATCGCAAGCTTTCAGATAACCTCCAATATCCGGTGTAAATGGAAGGAAATAGAAGTATCCGGACAGACCTCGCTTTTCCAGGCGAGCCATTTCTTCTCTAATAAAACCTCCCGATCCTACGCAGACTATCTTAATGCTCACTGACGGCATAAACGTCTTCAAATATTCGACCGCGTCAACGAGAATAGAAAATCCTTTCTGTCCCATGAAACGGCCGAAAAAACCAATTAGCACGTCTGTTTGCCCGAGACTAAGCTCATCTTTTAGATCAATTTTTTTGGCATTTCTGAATTTTCTCGCCTGAATACCGTTCCGAATGACGACATGTTTGCTACGCGAGAGAATCGGCAACGTCGCTTTGAGGTTGGCCTGCGCATCTGACGAAACTGAATGTACCTTACTACAACCGCAAAGAGCCAAACCCAATACCACTTTTTTCAACCACCCCCCTGGCCCTTTAAACTGGACGCTATTGAGGACGTCGTGAGAGGTACAAATCAAAGGAACTCTTAATAAACGCGCGGGGAGCACACTCGAGATTGCGGAAGTAAAACCGTGCGCATGCACGAGGTCATATTTGTTATTCTTCAGAGCGTTGAGCACCGCATTGAAGCAACCCCAAACTTCCGTACCATTTTCGGGAAATAAAACCCACTCAGAAAATATTGAAGAAAGGTCACTCTCCAAAGTACCTGAATTGCCTGTGCTCGCACCGACAAACGTAAATTCAAATTGTTCCTTATCAAAGTGTTGATACACATACCTGAGAAACGTTCTTATTCCACCCACAGGCCATCGCACCACCACGAGTACTCGAAATCGCTCATCACTCCTTAAGGAATTATCGCTCACAAATTTAGCTCCATTTCTGCGCTTAGATCAAATGCTTTTACCAAATTTCGTCAATAAACATGTAAAACCTATGTCCTATTTCGGCACCACAGTCGCCTTTACATTATAGACATTGAAAGCATAAATTGATTGCTAGGCGTTCAAAAATTCCAATTAACGATAAAAAAAAACGATTTATTCCCAATAAGTCTGCTCTATCGAAAAATACACGTACCCGAGAACGATGATTTTTTAGTAAACTGAAGGAGATTTAAACCTGACCTTGGGGGTTACATGATTTCTCCAATCAACCGAAGAGCTCAGTGCGTTTCAACACTAGTTTGCACTCTGTTCGCTTCAACCACGGCGATGGCCGTTCCAAATATTACGGGTGTCAGCCAAGTTTCTGACTCGCCCCCAACGCTTCTGGTCACTGGATCAGGGTTCACAGAAAAGAATCGTGGAGCGCCTCTTTACTATTTCAATTTTGAAAATGGATCGAAGAATCAGAGTAAATTATCATTTATTACTAAACCACTAGCTGCAAATGGTACGATTACTTCGCAAACAACACCAACAGGCGAAGGAAACGTTCTAAAATATAGGATATCTGATGATTACCGTGAGGTAGCTATCCCAAGAATTGAAATAAGCCCAGCCCCTGATAAATTATATTTATATTTTCACAGACGCTATGACTTTTCGATTGGCGATTCATCTACTTGGGGGCCAATGGGTTTCAATCTTAAGGTGAACCGACTCTGGGGAAGTGATGGCAACAACATATACTTGGGATATCAAGGTAAAGAAGGCGCTAATTCTGCGAGAATCTATGCTGAATACACCGCGGAAGGTGGGTCGGTATGGCCAGGAAGCCAACTCGGTCAAGTGAAAGATGAGTGGACTCAGGAGGAAATAATCTATTCGTCAAGCGGCGTAAATGTTAAAAATGGACAGTTTGATTTTATTCGTAATGGAATACTACCATATAGCCGCACTTGGAGAATGAGGACAAGTGACAGATCGAGCATGTATGACGAAATTTATTTTGATCAAATCAGCAATGGCGCCAATACATCGCAAGATTTGAACATATACTACGACAATATTTACATTGATGATTCTCATCATCGCATTTACGTTTCTGAATCCCCGACGTTCAGTAATGCAAAAAAACGCCTGATTCAGGTACCCATTTCTTGGGACAACAATAGTATTCAATTCGCCTTTAGTCCTGGCGGAAGTTCCGTCGATAGCCTTTACGTGTACGTTGCAGACAAAGACGGCAAAATCAATGAGAAAGGTGCTAGGATTTGTCAGAATAACTGTCCCCAGCTTCCTACAATGGATGCACCACCGGCAGCTCCTGATTTAAGTATTGAATAGTAGGCGTTTCCTGTTCGATATAAAATTTACCGGACAGGAAACAAATGTTATTCTAAAAAAAATAATAAACCACCCATTCATAGATGATAAATAACATCCTTAAGAGCTTCAATCTTTTTGTGATACCTAACTTCATAGTCACCTCTAAACCATTCAATATCTGACTTTAATGCATCTTCTTTATCAATCGCATATAATATTGAATCCTTCAAACCTCCAGAATCATTTTCACTATACACATACCCTTTACTAAAAGTATCAGATGAACATAAATTATTGGAGATAATGCAAGGAGTGCCAACCGCTGCTGCCTCGTAGCCACCGCAAACTAAACAATCAGGGCGATTCGTTAGATCTATAATAAGATTCGATCCTGCCAAAAGATCGATATAATCCTGCTCTGAAAGGAAACCTGTTAACTTTACATTATTCGGAATGGGTTTATTAAATACGTATTCCGGAGGCCTTCCGGTTACGAAAAGCATGACGTCTTTATCCGACAAACTCTTAAAAGCTTCCATAACTTCCATATATGGCTCATCTTTCGCCCAACTGCATACGAACACTAATTTTTTCACTTTACCTTTTGAGGTCTTCACCCCCTTAGAAACATCGAGCTTTGGTATTGGATCTTCTAGAACAAAAGGACGACCACCTCTATCTTTTATTGATTCTATAAGAAATTGATTAGTGATGATGGTCAATTTTACTTTCGAAATCAGCACCGAACACAATTTGTTTAACAGCCAAAACTTACCCTCCAAAGGAAATATTGCAGCATTATGCGCATCCATAACAAGATCTAACTTTGAAAAGCGAGAATAAACCAAAATAAATACAGCAAGAACTATTGATGGATTCTGAAAGATCACGATATTGGGCTTTTCTTTTTTCAATATCCGAAATGTTTCGATTATCGAACGATAGTATCTAATCAAAAAAAAATTATCATGCACCACTTCAAAAATAGGCACACCTAGTTCTCTAGAAATACTACGGCTGCGTGTATGTATCTCCCACGACAAGAAGATACATTTCTTATCTTTATCAATATTCATCCGAACTCATACTCCGACGAAACATAGCTGCAACATAAGATATTCCAAATATTGTTTTAGTAAATCTCTCAAGATCTTTATCGACCGAATATCTTCCGACAGACAAAACATCGTCAAGGGGGTCCAAGGTTGGGTAAGCCGCCACGCCATATTTATATCCTGAATTTAACAGCTCGCGCTTTACCTTATCATTGAAATCAAATTTCGTTCCATTTGGATAACATAAAATAGAAACATCGACACCCAAATTACAATATATCGATTTCTTAGAGAACATCAATTCGTAACGTAATTCGGACAGACTTAGGCGGGTCAAAACCGGGTGAGTGCACGTATGACTACCAATATCAACTGATCCACCTTCTATAAACCTATTTAGCTGTTCCCAACCGACAGCTTCAAATCCTTCAGGAGCATATTCCGGTAGACAAACGTCATTTAATGAAAAAAGATCAGATATATACGCTTCCTTAACCAAATTATCTAATGTTAAACAATAATTCGATATATCTTTCCAAAGTGATATCGAACTTTCTTCGAGCCTTATATCGTCATCAAGTTTAGACGGAATTTTTATTTGCGACTTCTTAGAGAGTAAGAACTTGATTTTATCCGGCCACAACCAGACATCACCATTCACAAACCCGGTAGTTATAAAGAGAGTCGCGGGTATCCCCTCTTCCTGAAGTATCGGAAATGCATACTCCGCAAAATCACTATAACCATCATCAAAGGTTACGGCGACTGCGTGCTTAGGTGTAATTCCCTGCTCATGTAATTCGATGAGATTCGACAAAGAGATCGGATTAAAAGACCTTTTGATCAGTTTCATCTGCTTTCTAAACTGATCCACAGAAATAGTCCCAGGTGATCCGTCCGGAGATATTCTGTGATACATCAATATCCGAGGATGGTTACGTGCGAGGAAGCGTGCGACCTGCAAACCGCCTAATGGCTTTGAAACCTTGTATATGAAATTGTTTAACGTCACAGTCCATCCCTCGACTTGGCCATGGCTCTAGACTCTCCGTATCATCAGCTTAATCAGGCTTTTCCATCCGCGCATATACGATGCGTCGTGCTTTAATCCGGTGAAAATGTCAGATAAGGGTTCAGAGATTGTTTTTTCAGCGCTGGCAATAGCCATCGCTCGGCCAATGTACATGTCTGCCCAGGCTCGCGAAGCTAAACGCTGGGATACTTTGCTTGGGTTCGCGTTGATAAACTTTCTGAGGATGCGGAATGCATTGTCATAGCGGCCTCGATAGTTTTTGGACATCTGCCCTGGCCATATCCGGTACACATAAGTGACCTCCGGACAGTAAACGAACTCCCAATCAATTGAGTACCTCAGCCACAAATCCCAATCGATGCCCATAGGTAACTCTTCGTCGAACCCACCATTTTGCTCTAGACACTTTCGACGAATGACCGAGGTTCCAAAAGGTATGAAATTGGAGATCACCAATGCATCCGTTACTTTCCCGCTGTAACGAGTGTAAGGCGCCTCTTTTTCTATAGCTGTAGAGTTCTGGTCGATGTATGACACTTCGCTATACACCACCCCTACTCGAGGGTCTGAGAACTTAGGCATTTGGACTTCAAGCTTATTATTCGCCCAAAGATCATCAGCATCGCAAAACGCTATAAAATCACCTCGAGCTTCTTTAAGGCCAAGGTTTTTGGCTTTGGGTTGGCCCCGGTTTTCAGTCCGGATGTAGCGAACACGTTCGTCGTTGTCGAACAACGCCATACGCGCTGGCGTGTCATCTTCAGAGCCATCGTCGATGACGACGACTTCTAGGTTGCTCCAAGACTGCGCAAGCACTGAAGCAACAGCATCCGGCAAATATTGGTCCGTGTTGTAAGTAGCGATGACTACAGAAACCAGCGGTTGATCACTCATTGATTAACCCTGCAAATAGAAAACCTGTATTTACCGGATGCCTCTTGGGGGATTTCATCTACGTTGTTGATGGTCAAGCCAACGTCTTCACCGAATACCTCTCGCATAGCGCTCGTCAGCTCTTTGTCAGTCTGCTCGGTGAATTCACGCCCTTTCACTCGATTGATCACAACTTCGTAAATCTGCTCTTGAATCAACTGCATTTGTTCAATGCCGGGTACTTTCGTCAGCGTTCGCTCCACCAGCGAGATTCCGGCAACCTGGCCGCCATGCGGAAGCCTGAGGAAGTCCGCCACTCGGCCTTCCAACTTCTCCAAAAGTGGAAAGCCGCGGCCGCATTTACACGTGCGCTCGCTGTATACGCCCACATCCTCAACACGGTAACGAATCAGCGGCATTGCGTAATTGTTTAGGTCCGTTACGACGATCTTGCCAGGCTCTCCCGCCGCAACCGGGTTATTGTTGCCATCCAAAAACTCCACGTAGACGTGGGGAACATTAATGTGCATCCCGCTGTGCTGATCGCACTCGCACGCGATTAGGCCAACCTCTTCACATCCGTAGCGATTCGTAACTTGGCAACCGAAGGCTTGTTCAATGGTTTTGCGTTCGTGCTCTAAAAGCATCATAGAGGTCGCAACAATGCCTTGAGGTCGTAAATCGGTGATGTTTTCGTGAAGGAGGTATTTCGCAAAAATGTAGATTGAGTGCGCGTGTCCGAATACGGCTCCCGGTTTTTCTTTTCTCCAGCGAGTTACAAACGCCCCCATAGATCGGCTGTTTAAATCCATGGTGTCCAGATAGATGGTTCTGTCGAGCAGGTTATGGCGCAGTTTCTGTTTTACGCTGTCGGGTACGGGGGGGTTACCCCACACCGAAGCCCTTTTCATACCGAGATCCCATCCTGACCAACGGTCTGCCATTAGTTGGGCCGCGTTTCTTTTTTCCTGGCAGGTGTCATCAAAATAAAGATTTAACGAGACGCCGGTAGATCCGCCCGTTTTGGCCGAAACCAGTTGCGTTTTCTTGCATTCATCGCTGATGAACTGATCCCCGCCATTCCGGATCGCTTGTTTGGTGGTTACTGGTATCCGCTCAATGTCCTTTAACGTTCGGATATCCGATGCTTTAATTCCATGCTGGTTAAAAAGTTCTCGATAATATGGGCTGTGTGTTTCCGCGTAGATCAGCAAAGAATTCAGACGGCTTAATTGCAGATCCTCGAGATCTTTCTGGGCCCACCATTGTTGTTTTTCGAGCTGGCGCCACTCCAGGAGCCGATGGCTGCCGTCTTTTAGATCCCAAGCCGGGTAGAAGATGTACTTAGACAACGCGTTCATCATCATTGTGGGGCCCCTGGTCGAAGCGTTTTATAGAGCGAGATATGCTGGTCAAGCATGGTGTTCAGGTTGTATCGTTCCGCCACATCAACTGCCCCTCTTCGCCCCATGCGCTCTCTCAATTCGGGATTTTCAATAAGCTTTTTGAGCATTTCTGCCAAGGCTGAAACATCACCTACGTCCACCAAGTACCCATTCTCTCCGTGCTGCACAATCTCTGGGTTACCACCGGTACGGGTACACACCACGGGTTTGCCGCAGCGTATATACTCAATAATGGCGTTGGAGAATCCTTCTGTTTCCGAACAAAGAACCGCTACATCAAAGTCTTTTATGAACTTTTCCGGCTCCGCCTGAGAGCCCAGAAAGTGCGTGCAGTCCCGAATGCCAAGTTCATCAGCCAGCTGTACATAGTGCGTAGGGTCTCCCCCTCCCACAATATTTAAGCTAGACCTCAAACCCGCCTTTCTCAACTTGGCCACGGCTTTGATTAAGTCCTCAATTCTTTTGATCGGCCTAAGATTCGCAACTACGCCGATGACGACAGGATCGCTTTTTTTGTATTCAGCATTGGGACCGTTCTTTTGGATTTTTGTGGCAGGATAGCCGTTGTAAATGACTTTGATTTTTCGGGCCGGAATTCCTTCAGAGGAGGCGGTGATATTGGCCACTGCTTGGCTGTTGCAAACTACTGCAGCTACAAAGCGCTTGGTTAGCCTTAAAGCCTGCAGATATTTTTTGTTGTACCAAAAGCCCATATCGCGACGGGAGATAACGGTTTTTAAACCGGCCAAACTCATAGCAGGCGGGCACAATACAGATGCATCGTTAAAAAATACGTGGACCAGATCGAAGCCGTTCTTCTTTAAATGCCGGCCATAACTGTAGGTTTTAACCCAACTTCCGGGGTTTGAGAGCGAGCCGATGTCCAGCTCTTCAATTGCAACCGGGAACTCTCCATTACGGGTGTACTTTGTTCCCCTGAATACTGCGAACCGCACTTCCCAGCCTCGCTCGACTAGCCCTGCGACCAGCTTAAGCACCTGGCTTTCGGTACCTGCATAGGGGTTGTTGTATTGATCCATGATGATGCTGAGTTTCATCCGATAGCCTGCTGATAGACTGCGGAATACTGCCGGGCCATAGAAACCGAGGAATAGGCTGATTGCACCCGGTCCCGGGCCCAGTTGGCGGCAATTTTCTGGGCTCCCAGGCTAGAGAGCACTTCTTTCATACCATCCAATAACGCCGCACCGTCATTTTCGGGAATAACCACTCCTCCCGAGGTGTGGGTGCCCGTTCGCCCCAGCACCTGGCCAATTTCACCCACGTTGGTCGCGAGAATCGGAACTTCCACAGCCATAGCCTCGAGCAAGGTAATCGGCAGCCCTTCTGTCAGAGACGGCATGCACAACATATCGACCTTCGACATTAAGGCTGGAACTTGATCGGAATAACCTGGAAGTAATAAGTTTGATGAAAGGTCAGCCTCTTTCGCCTGGCGTTCAAGCTGCCCTCGCATCGCGCCCTCGCCAATGATGATCAAGCCCGCATTCGGGTAATCCTCAATTACCAGGCTAAAGGCCTGAATTAGCCGATCAAAACCCTTTTCCGGAGATAACCGCCCCACCGCCAGCACCACAGGCGAATGCGCTTCAAGAAAGTCTAAGTAGGTTTCACTTAGTGGACATTGTGCTTTTAACTGAACAGCGTCTACGTCCAGCCCATTCGGTATCACGGCCACTCTTTCAGACTCAGAAATGGCCCGTGGTATTTGCTGCCTCATCGTCTCAGATACCAATACCACCGCTCTCATCTGGTTTAGGGCGAACCGATCTACGCTTTCATAGAGCCAGGATTTGGTAAAACGCGGAGCTTTAATGTAACCGTGCAAAGTTGTGACCAAAGGCAACGAACGAATCGATTCCGGCCATAGGCCCATCAGCACGTTAAATTTATAGCCATGGGAGTGCAGTAACTGAAAGCCGTTGCTCCTGGCCCAGCGGAAAATGTCCTTGGCACCCATCAGGTTGAAACCTGCTTTCATGCGCCACGGGGTAACGGGCAAGCCCAGGTTTTTGGCCTCGGTTTCGAGTGGTTTCTCGGGCTGCTCTGGTTCCCCGGCGCTAAGTATCATAGGAGCCAGTCCCTGCTTTATCTGCTCGGAAACAAGCGTTAGTAGCATCTTCTCAGCACCGTAAAGACCGCCACTATCAATTAAGTGCAACACCTTGATCGCCATGTTGCTCAGCCCTTCCTTGGGTTCCAGACGACTTTCTTTTCCCCCTTTAAAAACGAGATGGCCGCTTTCAAGGAGGCGTAGTTCAGCAACAAGAAATAATACGGTACGGTTAGAATCACAGAAGTAGCTTGATTACCCTCAGTTTTGGTATGACCTATCCAGGCCAACACATAAAACGCGACGGCGCCGATGAAACCCAAGGAATAAATGCCTCCTCGCCCGGCAAGGAGCAGCGCGGCCAAGGAGAAGGTAGCAAGCGGCAAAAAGGCGGCATATCGCAACAATTTGTGTGAAATAAGCTGGATTGCGAAGATCCCATAAGTGAACGGATTCATCAGATGGCGCATATCCTTTAACGCCCACATTGCTCGCAAGCTAACCCGAACCCGCATACTGAATTCGCTGCCGCCATCGTCCAGCGCTGACTCCTGCAACAGTGCGCGCGGTTGGTAAACAACACGATAGCCCTGCTCGATCACTTTGAGTGGTTGTACAAAATCGGGCAGTTGGTCGGCTCGGAGTGGCTGATAAAGATCTTTTCGCATGGCATCGATGCCGCCATCTACACCTACAATCGAACCAAGTTCAGTCTCTTTTTCACGCAGCCAATTCTCGTACTTCATATACGCGCTGCAGCCATCTCCCACTAAGGAACCGTCATCGTTTACATAGACCATCTTGCCAGTGACGTAACCTGTGCTGGGATCATCAAAGCAGCGCACCAAGTGGCGAACAGCCTGCCGGTCCCAATGCGAGTTGGCATCGGAAAACAGCAAAATGCTGCCTTTTGCCGCAGGTACCAGCGTGTTCAAGCCGGCAGTTTTACCTTGTCTCGGGCACTGACGATAAAGGCGAACGGGAATCGAAGCCTGCGCACTAAAACGCCGGACAATGTCATCCGTACCGTCTTCGGACTCATCCGAGATGACCAACACTTCAATTCTGTCTGAGGGATAATCGAGTTCTTGTTTGTTAGCGAGCGTTGCTTCGATATCGGCAGCTTCGTTATACGCAGCGATGAGTATGGACACGAAAGGCAGGTTTTCATCACCACTGCTTGCAGCAGCTGACTGCACTGTGGGCATGGTGTTCGCCAACACCGTAACTACCAAGGGGTAACCGACGTAGACATAAACCAACAAAAACAGTGATAACCAAAAGATTAGATACAGCATGGGTTAGTTATCCAACACGCCGCGGTTCCGGAGAACCTGCGTCATCGTAGTGAACTGGAATTGCGATAGCAGCTTTTGCAAACGCGCTTCGCACACATCCAGATTGTTGTAGTGCCGAAACCGGGAAAACCACTTTACATCCAGTCGTGGTTGCCCGGGATCGACTTCCCATGGGTGTAAATAAAATACAAACGGCTGCCCCTTCCGGTTAATAGAACCTAATCCCCATTGGCTGAACCAGTATGGAAATAGCCGGAAGTATCCGCCGCCAGCAATTGGTAACGTATATCCAGGTAACTTCAGCGTACTCAACGGAAATTCCGCCAGCTCGTGGCCATTATCGGTTTTAAGCCGGTGGGGCCATCTCGGGGTGCCGGGCATGCCATAACGGTCATGATGTACCGGAAAAATCGACGAATCCCAGGTAAAACCCTCTTCACAAAGAATATCCAGTGCCCAACGTGACTGGTGGGTGATTGAATAGCTCGCGGCGCGATACCCCGTCACGGCCTGCCCGGTTATGTCTTCCAGAATTTCCTTCGATTTACGGGTTTCTTCACGGAAAACGTCGGGGGTCTGGTTGTAGATGAGCTGATGGCTGTAACCATGACTCGCAATTTCATGGCCCTGCGCGACAATACGCTTAACTAATGCTGACGAGCGCTCGGCCACCCAGCCTAAGGTGAAAAAGGTCGCTTTGGTTTGAGCTTCGTCGAGTAAGCAAAGGATTCGGTCGGTATTCGCCTCTACCCGGTACTCCATGGAGGGCCAATCGTCATACTGAACGGCTTCAGCGAGAGCCGCCACCTGGAAGTAATCTTCCACATCGAATGTTAATGCATTTGTTATTTTTTGCGTCATGCTCAAAGCTCTTCCCTGTGATGGTTGATTCAACGAAGCTGGTACTCCAAACCAACCAATGCCCAACGCTCCTCGTACCTCCTTGATACCACGTCGCTACCCTTCTCTTCGTGCCCAACACTGGCGAATACGTTGAGCCTGCGACTGGCTTGATATTTCAAGCCAAGCTCAATATTAAGCTGCTCATCATCCGATTCATCTTTTTCGAATTTGGTGTATCGGTACCCATACTTTGCATATAGCGACACCAGCTGCGACAGAGACTTGGTGGCACTTAGCCGAACTCCCGCACTCTGCTCCTCTTCGTCGGAGTCAAGATAGTCGGAGCTGTTTGTGAACACCCCAGCGCTGAGGCGACTACCATTAGAGAATCTTTTGTTCAGCCCTGCCTCAAGCGATGTCGTTTCAACCGCCAGACTTTCGGTAAGATTGAACTCGAACTCTTCAAATCGAATATCAAAACTCGAGGTACTATCGGTCAACTCCCTTGCCCCCCGCAGATACCACTCAGCACTGCCACTAATCTCACGGATGAACTCAAGGTTCCCCACACTGCCACTGCTGGTGGACGACGATGCACCAAATTCTGTTTCGATCTCGCTCACTCCTATAGCGCTTGATAATGAAGCCGTTGCCCACCGTTTTCCCAAGTTCACTTGAGCCGATCGCACCTGTACGTTGGCGCTGGTGTCATACTCGGTATCACTCACCGAAAGACTAAGGCCACCATTCAGAGTGGGATTAAATAAATGGCTCCAACCAGCCGTACCGATTACTCGTTCGCTATCACGTTCTTCTGGTTCGCTGAATTCGGTGTTTTCGTATCGGGCCTCGAAACTCACCGAATCCACGGGACTCACCTGAAAAATATAGTTAGGGCCGGTGGAGAACAGGTTTTTGCGCGTCCTGTTATCGGGGGTGTCGTTATCCGAAGTATCCTGCGTGACTTCCCGCAAGTTGTTCGTGACACTCCAACTCAAACTTTCGGATAACTCGCATCTACCCCGCGCATCTACCTGAGCGTCGGTTTCATTGTCGAAGGATTCGTCCGACCAAACGGTATAGCCAACACTCCCTGAAAGGCCGCCAACGCATCGACCATCGCTCTTCTCGTAAGTAGCATTCAGGTAAGTTCTGCTTTTCGTATTGTCCTGTCTGTCCTGCTCAAGAACTTTAGTTGCGTTATTCGTGGTTAGAATCGTTTGCCCGACGGCCAACTGAACGGGGTCAGCGATTGCCGTTGAAGACAGGAACCCGAAACACCATCCAACCGCACACATCCGCGAAAGACAAAACTTGCTTGTGAGGTGTGGTCTAACCATTGATAACAGCCCCCACAAATTTATCCGGATTAAACGCCGTGGCCGCTTTCTCAACGGTTGATGGCGTGATCTTCCCGTGTGGCACCACCAACATGCCGTAGTCACAAAGTTCCGTGAGAATACGGGCATCCGGAGATTCGGAAATTGGTGCCGTGTCCAGCACAATAAAGCGGTCCGGATACCGCCGGCGGATGGCTTGGAGGAATTGCTTCATACGAAACGAGGTGAAGAACTCAGCAGGTGTTTCGCGGCGACTACCCGCCGGGATCAAACGGAGCCTGGGAATGCCGGTCGGATACAAGATTCTGCTGATATCGAAGTTCGGATCATCCAGAAAATCGGTTAAGCCGGTCTCGGGTATGACGTCCAAAGAGCTATGAATGGAGGGTTCTCGCAGGTTGCAATCAATGACCAGCGCCGTTTTCGCCTGATCAAAAGCGAAAGCCGCAGCCAAATTAAGCGCTACAAACGAAGAGCCTGCGCCCGGGGAAGCTCCGCTGACCACCATCGTAAAATTGTTGCCGCCGGACAACTCTAATAACTTGGTCCGCAGATCACGAAACCTGTTAACAAGCACTCGGTTCGAAGATTCAGGGTAAATGATTCTCCGTTCATCCAGATCATCAGGAGTGAGCTTTCGGGGCTCCTGCATCTTTGTAATTTGCTTGCTGATCAGATACCGGTCAACAGCTCCCGGCCCAAGCTCTAAGGAGCTGGGTACCAAAAGTTTTGAATCTTCCTCGCCAGATGCTTCGACTTCCTTTTCCAACCGTTCCTTGCGACGTTGGAAGTACGGATGCCGCTCTACATGATCAGGTTGGTTATTGCGATGTTCACGATCAGGGCCACCTACCCCCGCATCGTCAACTCTAGAGGTCTCGCTCTTCCAATCCGCCATTACAGAACTCCCATGTATGCAGCCGCCACGATGGCGCCATACACAGCCACAATCACTACCGCACATATCCCGATTAAAACGGTTACCCGTCGGTCCCGACGTTTTTCGAAAGGCGTTCGAACTGCGGGGATATCAATTAACACAGGCAAGCCAATCTCTTCCTCCAGCTGCTCTCTCACCCGTACTCGAGGATCGATTTGCAATAGGCCAGCGATAGCGCCAAAGGGAATAAATGCTCCTGCCAGCAGCCCCGCAGCTGCAAAGGCCGAAAACCGGGGGCCGGAGGGTTGATTAGGATATTGCGCGGCCTCGTTGATTCGATAGCTGAGGCCCTGCCCTTCCACATCCAGATGCATAGACACTCGGGCCTTCTCGCGCCGCTTCAAAAGATCGTCGTATATTTCGCGGTTTACCTGCAGATCTCTCGTAAGATCGGAGTACTGGGCCTTGTTCTCTTGGATTCTCTCCATTCGGCGATTTTGCTCGGCGATGAGTTTTTCTAGCGAGGAAATTCTTATGTCGATTGTGGCGACATCAGCACGCGCTTTGGTGATGTCGGCAGTGATTTCCTGATACAACGGGTTAAAGGTTTGCACGCCTTCATCCTCACCAGAGGAACGTTGACCGCCCGCCAAATGAGCTCTGCGCTGTTTTTTTAATTCGGCAATTTGCTCACGCAGAATCACGATATCAGGATAAGTGTCATGGTATTGCAGACGCAGCGTGTCCAGACGTTCTTCAAGAACACTGATCCTTTGACGGTACACATCCTCTGTTTTTCCTTGGCGGATGGTCTGACGAACCCCACCGCGTTGTTGCTGCAGTGACTCCACTCTTGCATTGAGTTCTTGCCGTTGAAGGCGGGCGAGCTCGAGTTGGTTCCGGAGCTGGGCCAAGCGGGCGTTGGCCTCGCCTTCGGTGCCATCGGTATTTTCAGACAGAAATTCTTTAAGTTGCTGCTCCACTTGCGCCAATTGTTGCTCGTAGCTCTTCACTTGTTTATCAATAAAATCGTAAGCACCACGACTTTCCTTTCGCTTACGGTCATTGGATTCCTCAATAAACAACTGAGCCAGCTTCTGCGCCACCCTGAAGGTTTCCAGTTGCGATTCTGATGAGAACCCGATGCTGAAATAGCTATCGCCCCTGGGGCGGACAAACAGGTTGCCGCGAATACGGCCGATACGCTGCTCAACGGCAGCATCTTCCATGGAGGAATCGGGATAGACAGTCGTATCCCGAGCCAAACGCTCAATTACCGATCGGGTCAATAACAGTTCTCGAGCACCAGAGATGCGATCATTGATTTTGGTAGTAACCGCCCGGCCTTCCATGAGTGGGCGGATGATATTGCTGTCATCCACAAAGATCACAACAGAAGCCTGGTACTTATACGGAAAGACAAACCCCACACTCAATACCGTGAAGCTGATTACCAGAAAGGCTAACAGCACTAACCATTTGCGCTCTCTAACCTCACGAATAATCTCGTTCGGCATTTTCGATAAGGGTAAAGCCATAATCACACCTGGCCGGATGGGCGATTGGTGGTCGTAGGGGGTTAGAAACTTCGCTCAGGTATGGTCAAAATATCTCCCGGGCGCATCGAATAGTTGGTGGCTATCCGTCCCTTACTCAGGATGTCCTCTAGCTGAACGGGTATTGCTACAACCTTGTCGTCAACCTGCCGGTACAACATCGAATCGTTCAGGTTCGCAAATTGGTTAGCGCCGCCCGCATTCAAAAACAGGTCAAGAACGGTCATACCGCTTCGGTGAGGAATCGAAATCGGTTGGCGAACGGCACCGGTTACCCGCACCCGGTCTGTGAACTCATGACTTCCCATGGAGGTGACGACGACACTTACCTGCGGCTCCCGAATATACTCTGACAATTTCGCCCTGATTGACTGAGCAAGCTGCTCGGGCGTTTCTCCGCTCGCCCTTACGTCCCCTACCAGAGGCACAGAAATCATGCCGTCTGGCCTAACCGGGACAGAAATGCTGATATCTTCGTTACGCCACACGGAAACCCGTACAACGTCTGTGGCACCTAAAACGTATTGGTCAACACTGTCACGCGCTTCCATCGCCAAAGCGCGCTGCACCATTTCTGGTGAAGACGGGGAATTGGACGCACAGCCTGCCAACATAAAGGCGACCATGAATGAAAAAACTGCTGCAGAGACGAAGGACTTCAGAGACATTGTTTTTCTCTCTTTTATTAGTGCTGAGTTCCGTGTTCCGGGGATGCCCCCGAAGCTACCGTGAGCCTTTCTTGAACAAAACCACCTCAACCGTCTGAATCACAATCAAAAGATCAAGAAGGAGACTCTGATTCTTTATGTAGTATAGGTCATACCTGAGTTTTTCCCGGGTATCCTCCTCACTGTCGGCATAGGCAAAACACAATTGCGCCCAACCGGTAAGGCCAGGCTTTACTCGATGCCTCTCAGAGTAGAACGGAATGGACTGGGCTAATCGCTCTACAAAAATGGGGCGTTCCGGGCGCGGGCCGACGAATGCCATCGTGCCGTTTAACACGTTAAAGATTTGCGGTAGCTCATCGATCCGCACGCGGCGGATAAAGTCACCGACTTTTGTCACCCTCGAATCATTCTTCTTGGCCCAGACTGCTCCATTTTTTTCCGCGTCTAACCCCATCGAACGAAACTTGTGAACTCTGAACGGTCGATTATTCAACCCAACCCGCTCCTGGCTGTATAAAACCGGAGCAGAAAGACCGTCTTCCACCTTAATGGCAAGTGCTGTCAGCAACATGATCGGAAAGGTTGCCACGAGCAGAAGAGCCGCGGCTAGAATGTCGAGAACTCGCTTACCGATTCCGTACATGGCTGAAAACGTATAGCCATCTGAGAACACCAGCCAGCCTCTGGTGAGCATCTCCAAGGCCACCTTTCTGGATTCGCGCTCATAAAAATTTATACCGTCAATAATGCTGACACCGGCCATTTTGCATTCAAGAAGGTCATCCAAAGGCAAGCCACGACGGCGGTCATCAACCGCGATGACAATCTCCCTGACCGGATGACGCATAACGTAATTGTGGAGGGAGGCAGGCAGGTTAATGAGATGCTTGGCATCAACCGCTACGGCTTCATCTGGCATAGGGATAAAACCATCTAACGTAAAACCCTTGCGATTAAATGGGGTGGTAAGATCCTGAAGCAGTTGTTTGGCTTGTTGACCTGCACCCAATACCACAACCCTGCGCTTAAACCAGGCCTTGCCTACCATTGCAAAGAAAAGCACGCGACTGATGCCCAGGCAAAAAATGGATAGAACCGTGGCCGAGGACAACAATTCAAAACTGCCCAAATACCAGAACCATTCACTGGCGACGAAATAGGCGAAGCCACTGACCGGTATGGAGAGGATCATCGCCATGATCGTACGCAGCATCATGCCCGACATCCCTTCCTCAATACTGGCCTGGTAAACGCCTAGCGCCATCATGACAAGAAGGTTTACTACCGCAAAAACGAGAAGTGAGGGGAAAATAAAACCGATATGGGCATTAAAAAACTCTGCGTCGCCAAAAAAGCGGAAGAACACAGCTAAAGCACAAGAAAAAACCAGAACAACCAGATCAATCAGACCTAGCAGAATGAAAGGCAGGTGCAAATAATGTTTAAACAACCTGACGTGGGCCACGCCGACTCCTTGTCCAGTTCACAGTAAAATCAACCCGCATCCCATGCGATTTACTACTACTTGTGAACATTCAGTTTAATGCATAATTTCGCTACCGCAATAACATTTAGAAGCACGAGTTAACAAAAACTTACAAAACCCTCCAGGCCACACGTGCTCACCTAGAGGGCTGTAAGCTTATACCTTGTGTTTCTTGCTACGAACCAAAACCAGTCCTACCAAGCCCAACCCCATTAACGCCAGGGTACCTGGCTCTGGGACCGTACCTATCGTTACATTGTCGAGGCCGTAACCATCGTTCGAGTTGTTTGCGTAAATAGTCAGGTCTCCTAAACCGCTGTCATCGTACAAAGAAATGTAGAAAACTTTGCCATTACCCAACGCCGAACCGAAGACATCCGCAAAGGAGAAATTCACGCCGCCAATCGAGAAACGCCCCCCTGCATCGTTAGGGTCTGTCATGTAAAAACCCATCGCGGTGTATCCACCGGCAGGAGAAATGGTCATTTCCTGCGCATCCATGCTGTCAAGCCAGTTGTCCGGAGAGATGTCGAAGCGACCGGAATAAGGTGACGTTGCGGTATCGAGAACTGCCAAGCCAGCAGAGCATGAGTACGGTGCGGAGTCACATGCACCGCCTGCGCCGGCCACATCCATCGTGAACATTCCAACACCGGCCAGCGAATTGATAGATGTTGACTGCGCGCCTGCCGTGTAGCCACTGTCGAACGTTTCAGTGATATACCCTGCATTCAAGTTGCCAAGAAATGCCGCTTCCGCTGCCTGCGCTGCACTCGATCCTTCGGCACTGATATTGATGACCGGGGCCGCCGCCGCAGTACCAATACTGCCGGCAAACATTAATGCCGCTACTGCCGTTGCCATGTTTTTCATTGCTAACGCTCCATGATTGTTATTAATCAAAAGAGACGAAGCAGCATCTATGCCAAAAAAAAACAAACGAAATAACAAGGAGTTAAAAACAAAGGCATTCAGAGGCGTAAAGAAAGCTGACAAGGCCCGGTCTTAACGAAAATCCGAAAACAACCCCACAAACTCCTGCACCGGTATAACCTCCAACGCTCCTAAATCCTCACAACTGGCCATAATCGCCTGGCATTTCCTGGGTACGAATCGAGTCTTCAAGCTGTTCTCGAACTTCTCCACCAACAACGGCATACCCTCCTCTCGCCTTCTCCGATGCCCGATCGGGTATTCCACCGCCACCTTCTCTGTACTACTGCCATCGGTAAAAAACACCTGAATGGCGTTGGCAATTGAGCGCTTGTCAGCTTCTAGGTATTCCCGGGTGTATCGCTCATCTTCGATTACTTGCATCTTGTCACGGAGGCGATCAATTTCCGGGTGAGCCTGATGGAAACTGTCTTCGTAGTGCTCGGCGGTGAGGCCACCAAAAATCAGTGGCACGGCGGTCATGTACTGCAGGCAATGATCACGGTCGGCCGGATTGGCCAGTTCGCCCTGCTTGGAGATGATGCGTATAGCGGATTCATGGGTGGTCAATTCGATGCGGTCAATTTCATCGAGCCGGTCTTTCACTTCCGGGTGAAGTTTCACAGCGGCCTCGGCCGCGGTTTGGGCATGGAACTCCGCCGGGAACGAGATTTTGAACAGCACGTTCTCCATCACATAGGAGCCAAAAGGCTGCGGTAATGAGAACTTGCGGTGTGCGTCAGGCTTTAGAGCCTGATCGCGATTGGTCTTGCTAAAGAGTACGTCGTAGAAACCCCATTGATTGGCGGTCAGGGCTCCGGGAACACCCATTTCGCCTCGCATGGCAATATCGGCCAAGCGCACGCCACGTGATGCGGCGTCACCTGCGGCCCAGGATTTACGGGAGCCAGCGTTTGGGGCGTGGCGGTATGTGCGAAGGGATTGCCCGTCTACCCACGCGTGGGACAAAGCCGAGAGCATTTGCTCTCTATCCGCCCCCATCAATTTGGCGCTTACAGCGGTGGAGGCCACCTTTACCAGTACAACGTGATCCAGCCCAACCCGGTTAAACGAGTTTTCCAGAGCGAGAACACCCTGAATTTCGTGGGCCATGATCATGGCTTCCAGCACGGCTTTCATGGCTAGGGGCGCTTGCCCGTTGGCGACGCGTTTCTGGGAAAGGTGATCGGCAACCGCGAGAATGGCGCCGAGGTTATCAGAGGGGTGGCCCCATTCGGCCGCCAGCCAGGTATCGTTGTAATCCAGCCAGCGCACGATGCAGCCGATATCCCAGGCCGCTTTAACCGGGTCTAACCGATATGGCGTGCCGGGCACCCTCGCCCCGTGAGGAACAACAGTGCCTTCCACATAGGGGCCAAGGTGTTTGGTGCATTCCGGAAATTTTAAGGCGAGAAGCCCGCAGCCAAGGGTGTCCATCAAACAGTAACGGGCAGTCTCCCATGCCTCGTCACTGTCGATTTGGTAATTGAGGACATAGTCCGCAATTTCCTGTAACACCTCATCGTAATCAGGACGTTTGTTCTGGTCTACGTTGGCTCCCATGGCAAAACCCTCCTATTTCCGGAATCGTCAGGGCATGCCTCAGTTTAGTTCAGAAACTGTCTTGAGGCACCCTCACCCAACCTTCCATGATAATCCGCGCACTGCGGCTCATGATGGCTTTGGTTGCAGTCCACTGGCCATTCACTTCTTTGGCTTCCGCGCCTACGCGCAAAGTTCCTGAAGGATGGCCAAAGGTCACTTCGGTACGGTCACCGCCGCCAGCCGCCAGGTTCACCAATGTGCCCGGGATAGCCGATGCTGTCGCGATAGCCACCGCCGCCGTGCCCATCATGGCGTGATGCAGCTTGCCCATAGACAGAGCGCGTACCAGCAAATCCACGTCCGAGGCGTTGATCTGCTTACCGCTGGACGATACATAATCCACTGGCTTGGCGACAAAGGCCACCTTCGGGGTGTGCTGACGATTAGCCGCTTCAGCGATGTCTTTGATCAGGCCCATTTTGACCGCACCGTGGGCACGAATGGTTTCAAACATGGCCAGCGCTTTCGGATCGCTGTTGATGTCGCCCTGAAGTTCGCTGCCCTTGTAACCGATGTCTTCGGCGTTCACGAAGATGGTGGGGATACCGGCGTTGATCATGGTCGCTTTGAGCGTACCCACACCCGGCACGTCCAGATCATCTACCAGATTACCCGTGGGGAACATGGAGCCTTCGCCATCGGCTGGGTCCATGAACTCGATCTTCACTTCAGCGGCCGGAAAGGTCACACCATCCAGCTCGAAATCGCCGGTTTCCTGCACTTCACCGTTGGTGATGGGCACATGGGCAACGATGGTCTTCTTAATGTTGGCTTGCCAGATGCGAACCGTGCAGATGCCGTTTTCAGGAATGCGCTCTTTCGCAACGAAGCCGCTGTTGATGGCGAACGCACCGACTGCCGCGGTCAGGTTGCCGCAGTTGCCGCTCCAATCCACGAAGGGTTTGTCGATGGACACCTGACCGAACAGGTAGTCCACGTCGTGGTCGGGCTGAGTCGGTGCCGCCAGAATCACGGTTTTACTGGTACTGGAGGTGGCGTTGCCCAAACCGTCGATTTGCTTCTCGTAGGGATCGGGGCTGCCGATGACTCTGAGCAACAGCTTATCGCGAGCCTCGCCGGGAACTTGGCAGGCTTCGGGCAGATCTTGCAGACGAAAAAACGCGCCTTTACTGGTGCCGCCGCGCATGTAGGTAGCGGGGACTTTAATTTGTGGGGGGAAGCTCATGAAATGCCTCTCTTTGAAAGCATTTGGATGGGTGGGGTCTGACCCCGAGGGGTCAGACCCCTTTGCCAGTTTGGCTTCGGAGTCAGATTTGAAGCTCTACAATCTGATTACGCAGCGCCTTCGGCTTCCAGGAAGTCCTGGGCGAAACGCTGCAGTACACCACCGGCCGAGTAGATGTTCAGCTCAGCAAAGGTGTCCAGACGGCAGGTCACCGGCACTTCAACGGACTCGCCGTTTTTGCGGTTGATCACCAACGTGAGTTCCGCACCCGGGGCGATTTCGCCTTTAATATCGAAGGTTTCAGTGCCATCGATGTTATAGGTGTGGCGAGTTTCGCCTTCGCGGAACTGCACCGGCAGTACACCCATACCAACCAGGTTGGTACGGTGAATACGCTCGAAGCCTTCCGCGACAATTACTTCCACACCAGCCAGACGAACACCTTTGGCCGCCCAGTCACGGGAGGAACCTTGGCCGTAATCAGCGCCGGCAACAATGATCAGCGGCTGCTTACGTTCCATGTAGGTTTCAATGGCTTCCCACATGCGGGTGACCTGCCCTTCCGGCTCGATACGTGCAAGGGAGCCCTGCTTCACTTCGCCGTTTTCATCCCGAACCATTTCGTTCAGCAGTTTCGGGTTGGCGAAGGTCGCGCGCTGCGCGGTCAGGTGATCACCACGGTGGGTAGCGTAGGAGTTGAAGTCTTCCTCCGGCACGCCCATTTTGTGCAGGTATTCACCGGCCGCAGAGTCCATCATGATGGCGTTGGACGGCGACAGGTGGTCTGTAGTGATGTTGTCACCCAGAACCGCCAGCGGGCGCATGCCTGTCATGGTGCGCTCGGCAGCCAACGCGCCTTCCCAGTATGGCGGGCGGCGGATGTAGGTAGACATCGGGCGCCAGTCGTACAGCGGGCTCTTGGCCTGCTCAACGGCATCCAGGTTGAACATCGGGATGTAAACTTCTTTGAACTGCTCTGGCTTCACAAATTCGCCGACGATGCGGTCGATTTCTTCATCGGAAGGCCACAGGTCTTTCAGAGTAACCGGCTTGCCGTCTTTGTCGTAACCCAAGGCATCCTGCTCGATGTCGAAGCGCACGGTACCGGCAATGGCGTAGGCCACAACCAGCGGCGGTGATGCCAGGAAGGCTTGCTTCGCATACGGGTGGATACGGCCATCGAAGTTACGGTTACCAGACAGTACGGCGGTGGAGTACAAATCGCGGTCGATGATTTCCTGCTGGATTTTCGGGTCCAGCGCGCCAGACATACCGTTACAGGTGGTGCAGGCATAAGCTACGATACCGAAGCCCAGCTTTTCCATTTCTGGCAACAGGCCGGCTTCTTCCAGATACAGACGAGCTACTTTGGAGCCCGGTGCAAAGGAAGACTTCACCCACGGTTTGCGTACCAATCCCAGTTCGTTGGCTTTTTTCGCCAACAAACCCGCTGCTACCACGTTGCGGGGGTTCGAGGTATTGGTGCAAGACGTAATCGCCGCGATAATGACAGCACCATCCGGCATCAGGCCTTTTTTCTCTTCTTCCAGGGCCTTGTCCAGATTTACGGCAATGCCACGCTCTTCCAACTCTGACGTTGCCACACGACGATGCGGGTTGGACGGGCCAGCCACGTTGCGAACAACCGTAGACAGATCAAATTCCAGCACACGCTCGTACTGGGCTTCGGTCATTTCGGTAGCCCACAGGCCGGTTTCTTTCGCGTACTTTTCAACCAGATCAACCTGCTCTGGCTCACGGCCGGTCAGCTTCAGGTAATCGATGGTCTGTTCGTCGATGTAGAACATGCCCGCGGTGGCACCGTATTCCGGTGTCATGTTGGAGATGGTAGCCCGGTCGCCGATGGTCAGGCTGGAGGCACCTTCACCAAAGAACTCGAGATACGCGCCGACAACGCGTTCTTTGCGCAGGAATTCGGTAATGGCCAGAACGATGTCGGTTGCGGTGATGCCAGGCTGGCGCTTGCCGGTCAGTTTCACACCTACGATGTCCGGCAGGCGCATCATGGATGGCTGACCCAACATAACCGTTTCAGCTTCCAGACCACCCACACCAATCGCAATAACACCCAGCGCATCGATGTGCGGGGTGTGGCTGTCGGTACCGACACAGGTATCCGGGAAGGCAATCGGATGCCCGTCTTCATCTGGACGATTCTGGATCACCGGAGACATCTTCTCCAGATTGATCTGGTGCATGATGCCGTTACCAGCCGGAATCACGTCAACATTACGGAAAGCGGTGCGTGTCCAGTTGATGAAGTGGAAACGATCTTCGTTTCGGCGCTCTTCAATCGCACGGTTTTTCTCAAAAGCATCCGGATCACAACCCGCGGCTTCAACCGCCAGGGAATGGTCCACAATCAGCTGGGTCGGAACAACCGGGTTTACCTTGGCGGGGTCACCGCCCTTCTCGGCGATGGCGTCACGGAGGCCGGCCAAGTCAACCAATGCTGTCTGGCCAAGAATATCGTGGCAAACCACACGCGCCGGATACCACGGGAAGTCGAGATCGCGCTTACGCTCAATCAGCTGTTTCAGCGAATCGGTCAGCGTTTCGGCATCGCAACGACGAACCAGTTGTTCAGCCAGAATCTTCGATGTGTACGGGAGTTTGGCGTAGGCGCCGGGCTGAATGTCTTCAATGGCCTGCCGAGTGTCGTAGTACTTCAGGTCAGTACCCGGAAGCGGCTTTCTGTATTCGGTGTTCATCTTGTGTCCTCTAGTTCGGAGATCGGCTCAGGCAACATGGATGGGGTCTGACCCCGTGGGGTCAGACCCCAACGGGGAGTCAACAATTCCCTAAAATTGCTTAGCCTTTAGCTGCGCTTTTCAATCGGCAGCCATTCCTGATTTTCCGGGCCGGTGTAGTCCGCGCTTGGGCGGATGATACGGTTCTTGGCACGCTGCTCTTTAACGTGCGCGGTCCAACCGGATACTCGCGACATCACGAAGATGGGCGTAAACAGTTCGGTCGGGATGCCCATGAAGTGATAAGCCGAGGCATGGAAGAAATCCGCGTTGCAGAACAGTTTCTTCTCGCGCCACATAACTTCTTCACAACGTACCGAAACCGGGTACAGAACGGTATCGCCCACTTCTTGTGCCAATTTCTCAGACCACTTCTTGATGATGCCGTTGCGGGGGTCCGATTCGGTGTAGATCGCATGACCGAAGCCCATGATCTTTTCTTTGCGCTCAAGCATGCCCATCAGACCCGCTTCGGCTTCATCCGGAGTCTTGAAACGCTGGATCAGTTCCATGGCTGCTTCGTTGGCGCCGCCGTGCAGAGGTCCTCGCAGGGAACCGATCGCACCGGTAACACAGCTGTGAATATCCGACAGCGTTGAAGCACACACGCGGGCGGTAAAGGTAGACGCGTTAAATTCGTGCTCTGCATACAGGATCAGAGACACGTTCATCACGCGCTCATGCAGCTCGCTCGGCTTCTTGCCGTGCAGCAGCTCCAGGAACAGGCCACCAATGGAGTCGGACTCACTGTTCGCAGTATCGATACGCACACCTTCGTGGGCGAAGCGGTACCAATAGGTGATGATCGCTGGGAACGCCGCCAGCATGCGGTCGATCTTATCGTCCTGCTCACTGAAATCGTTTTCAGTTTCCAGGTTACCCAACATGGAGCAACCGGTGCGCATCACGTCCATCGGGTGGGCGTTGCTCGGGATTTGCTCCAAAACGGTTTTCAGGGCGTCCGGCAGAGTGCGCAGGCTCTTGAGCTTAGCCTTGTATGCATCCAGCTCCTGCTGGTTAGGCAGCTTGCCACGCAGTAGCAGGTAGGCGACTTCTTCAAACTGGGCATTTTCGGCCAGATCTTTCACGTCGTAGCCGCGATACGTGAGGCCCGCACCGGTTTTACCTACCGTACATAGTGCTGTTTCACCAGCTACCTGGCCACGCAGACCTGCTCCACCTAGTTTCTTTGCTTCAGCCATGTTGGTCTCCCTCAATGTTCAGTTGTTAGAGTTTTAACGATTCAGTCTTTTTTCTGAGTGAACAATTCGTCCAGCTTCTGCTCGAAGTCGTGGTAGTTCAGGAAGTCGTAGAGCTCCATGCGAGTCTGCATCAGATCCACCACGTCTTTCTGGTCACCTTTTTCCAGGATGTTCTGGTATACCGTCAGCGCCGCCTTGTTCATCGCGCGGAAGGCACTAAGTGGGTACAGAACCATAGCGGCACCAGCTTCCGCCAGCTCAGCCTTGTTGTACAGCGGCGTAGCACCAAATTCGGTGATGTTTGCCAGAATCGGCGCGTCGATCGCTTCAGCAAACGCCTTGTAGTCCGACAATTCATGTACAGCTTCGGCGAAGATGCCATCGGCACCGGCTTCGATGCAGGCTTTGGCGCGGTCAATAGCAGCTTCCAGACCTTCTTTCTGGAAGGCATCGGTCCGGGCCATGATGAAGAAATCTTTGTCCTCTCGGGCATCGGCTGCCGCACGAATACGATCTACCATTTCTTCTTTGGAGACAATTTCTTTGTTTGGGCGATGGCCGCAGCGCTTCTGGGCAACCTGGTCTTCAATGTGAACAGCAGCTGCGCCTGCACGTTCCATTTCGCGAATGGTGCGAGCAATGTTGAAAGCACCACCCCAGCCCGTATCGATATCAACCAGTAGCGGCACATCGGTGGCGGCAGTAATACGGCGCACGTCTTCGACAACGTCGTTCATGCTGGTCATGCCCAGATCCGGCAGGCCGTAGGATGCATTAGCAACACCACCACCTGACAGGTAAATGGCCTGATGCCCTACCCGCTCAGCCATCATGGCTGCGTACGCGTTGATCGTGCCGACAATCTGCAGCGGTTGGTTTTCTTTAAGAGCTTTGCGGAAACGAGCACCTGCGGAAATCTTAGCCATAACAATTACCTCTTAATCAGATGGTTAGAACGCCTTCTTGAATCTTTTTCTCAATATTTTGACGGGCGGCGTTGATGTGTCTTTTCATTAGAAATTCGGCGAGTTCACCATCACGCTGGGCAATGGCTTCGACGATACTGCGGTGTTCGCCCAGCGCCATATGGGGGCGCCCGGCGGATGTGCTTAACCGGTAACGGTACATCCGCACCATGTAATAAAGATCGCCCAGAAGCATCTGGGCCAGCTTGGTGTTTCGGCTGCCGGTGGCAATACGGTGATGAAAGTCATAATCGCCTTCGGCCTGATAGTAAGCCTGCCCTTGGGCTTCTTCGATCATCGCTTCATGACTGTCCAGAGTCGCCAGCAAATCCTGGATTTCCTCATCGGTCATGCGCTCGGCCGCTTGCCGAGCCGCCAGGCCTTCCATCACTTCACGAATTCGGTACAGCTCGATCAACTCATCCGCACTGACAGAAACCACCTTCACCCCGGCATGAGGCCGGCGCACCAACAGGCCGCGAGATTCCAGCCGGCCCAGCGCTTCCCGAAGCGGCCCACGGGTCAGATTAAAGCGAGAGCATAGCTCCACCTCACCGATTTTTTCACCCGGCGCCAGATCACCTTTAACAATGGCGGTTTGCAAACAATCGAACGCTTCGTCTGCTCGGGTTTGAGTTTGTAACTGAACTTCAGCCATGTTTTGTCAACAATCCATGCTATGATGCTTCGAAAACTACGCCACAACTCATGGATTGTCAACAATATGGCTTACGGCGAAAGTATAATTGTTAGCATGATTTTGGCCAAAGCCTGCACTTCCCTCCTTTAAGCCCACGAAACCCTCCATTTAGCGCCGCAACTTCGCTACACTTAGCGCACTTTGTGGGAAGGCTCCCAACAAGCCCGAATCGAATAAAGGATGAACCCTATGATCAAGAAGTGTCTCTTCCCCGTTGCCGGTTATGGCACACGCTTCCTCCCGGCCACCAAGGCCATGCCCAAAGAAATCCTGCCGGTTGTTAACAAGCCGCTGGTTCAGTACGGCGTTGAAGAAGCGTCAGACGCTGGTATACACGAATTCGGGTTCGTGACGGGCCGCGGTAAACGCGCCATCGAAGACCACTTCGACATCAGTTACGAACTGGAGCATCAGATTGCTGGTTCAGGTAAAGAAGGCCTGCTTACCTCAATCCGCGATCTGATTGACAACAACACCTTCGCCTTTACCCGCCAAAGCGAGATGAAAGGTTTGGGGCACGCCATTCTGACGGGCCGCAACCTGGTTGGTGACAACCCGTTCGCGGTGGTTCTGGCCGACGACTTCTGCGTGGGCCCGGAGGACGACGACGGTGTACTGAGCCAGATGGTGAAACTGTACAACCAGTTCCGCTGCTCAATTGTCGCCATCGAAGAAGTGCCTATGGATGAAACCCACAAATACGGTGTAATCGCCGGTGAATCCATGAAAGACGGCTTGTACCGCATCACCGACATGGTGGAAAAACCAGCGCCGGAAAATGCACCCAGCAACCTCGCGATCATCGGCCGCTACATTTTGACGCCGGACATCTTCGAGATTCTGGAGCGTACTCCCCCAGGCAAAAACGGCGAAGTACAAATCACCGACGCCTTGCTGGAGCAAGCCAAGAACGGCTGCGTGCTAGCGTATCAATTCAAAGGCAAGCGTTTCGACTGCGGCAGCATTGATGGCTTTGTGGAAGCCACCAATTACGTGTACGAAAACATCTACAAGAAAGGCAAGTAAGGGCTTAGCCCCCTAGCAGCTGCAATACCATGCGCCGGTTATCCATTGAGGCTTTACGGAACCGGCGCAGAATCTCCCTCTCCTCGTCTGACAGCTGCACCCGCTCTATCTCCTGCTCCAACTCTTTTAACACCTCGGCCAGCCCATCCCCATTGCTGACAACCAAACCGGGCAACTCCAGCTGATCAGCATCGCTGTCTTCGTTCATGTCGAGCAACTGCTCAAGGGGCGTTTCTGTTTTTACACACAAATCCAGCAGTTCGGCCACGCCCGGGTAACTCCGCTGTTTGAGTTCCGGCGCCTCCCAGCGCTGAACCACAGCCTCCTCAACGCCGCAGATTGCCGCAATGTCGGAACAGGAGAACTGGCCTGTTTCGCGCAGATAACGTAAACGACGATGAAATGATTGCAGGTACCGCATCCTGTTGCCTCTGACCTGTTAACTGTGGCCGCCTTTAACCGCTACTTAGCGTTGAGCACGATGAAGAATGTTATACGGCAATGTAGCGTATATGTCGCTTTAGGCACAATGCACGAGTTCTCATCATCCGCCTATCGGTTTTCGCTGCTTTCTTTTTTAGCGACCTAACGATAAATTGGGCGACCTTTTTATCGAAGCAGGCTTTGCTCAACCATGTCTGACGCTCACAAATCCGACTTCCTCTTGGTTGTTGTCACGCTTCTGGCGGCAGTCGGCTGGATGTTCTCTAAAGAAGCGATCCTGATGATGCCGCCGCTGTTATTTATGGCCGTTCGCTTTTTAGTTGCAGGTGGCGTGTTATTTCTTTTGGCCTTACCCGCTTTGCGCCGCCTGAGCATGGATCAAATTCAGCGCAGCATTGGCGTTGGGGCCGTGTTCGGAATTGCCATGACCTGCTGGATTATGGGGCTTTTTCACGGCGACAGCATGGGCGAAGGCGCATTTCTGACCAGCCTAGGCGTAGTGATCGTGCCGATACTCGCAAGGCTCGTATTTGGTGAAGCGCAGCCCATCAGCACTTGGATTGCGATCCCAATCGCAATATCCGGGCTAGCCCTGCTTTCACTGGAAAACGGTTTCAGGCCGGACCCTGGCCAGCTCTATTTTGTAATGGCCGCGTTTATTTTTGCCCTCTATTTCACCTTGAACACTCGTACCGCTAACCAGCGGACGGTGGTGAACAAGCACGGCGAAA
This sequence comes from Marinobacter litoralis, assembly GCF_016427555.1. GTDB lineage: Bacteria > Pseudomonadota > Gammaproteobacteria > Pseudomonadales > Oleiphilaceae > Marinobacter > Marinobacter litoralis_A. The sequence continues at coordinate 307,012 of NZ_JAELVS010000002.1, read as the reverse complement.
CCATCGAGAAAAAGAAAGTCCCTGCCCTGCCGCTCACTGCTATGGCGCTTCTGACCGTGGGATTCGTAACCCTGGCTGAATCCGCCATCAGCGAACCGTGGGCGGCCACTTTCAGCAATCCGCCACCCATCCTATACGTATGGGTATTGGCCAGCGCTGTCATTGCCACCGCGGGACGCTTTCTGCTGCAAACCTATGCTCAAAGCCTGTCTGCGCACAGTCACGGGGTGGTAATTCTCATACTGGAGCCGGTATGGGTCGCGCTGTTTGCCGCTCTATGGTTTGGCGAAAGCATGACGCTTCTCCAAATCGGCGGTTGCGCCCTTATATTTGCGGCTTTATTAGTCAATCGCTGGAGTGCCGTGCGGCGTGCGATTAAAGGCCTGATCAAAGTGAAAAATACTACTCAAAGTAGTTGACCAGTAACGGGATAATCAGTATATTTCGTCCCCGTTGCAGGACATAGGACCATAGCTCAGTTGGTTAGAGCGCTACCTTGACATGGTAGAGGTCCCCAGTTCGAATCTGGGTGGTCCTACCACTTTTCAATAAGTGAGTTATTTACTGCAGCCCAATCTCGATGTTTTCTCACGAACTCCCCCGCATACCATATCGCTCTGGACACTAGTACCACTAGTTAACCAACAAGCTAAAACAATCCAATTCATTGGCGACATGATCACCGAGCGCTTTCTAGCCGTTACGCTTGTCATAATTTCGTTTATTGAAGCTAAAAGCGCTCCACCCGATAGGGCCCCATGTCGACATCAGGGGTTTCGCCATCCATCATCTGACCCAGCAGTTTCCCGGTAATGGGGCCTAGAGTAAACCCCTGATGGCCATGACCAAAGGCAACCCAGAGCCCCGGCAAATCCGCTACCGAACCAATGACCGGCTTCATGTCCGGCGTGCAAGGCCTTCCTCCCATCCAGGGCTTCGGGTCGAGGCGATCGCCCAATGGAAAAAACTCACGTGCCGCCGCTTCAGCAGCGGCCAACTGGCGATAGCTCGGTGGTGACTCTTGGGCGGTAAGCTCGGCGCCAGTGGTCAACCGGATGCCCGCCCGCATCGGAGCCAACAAGTACCCGACCTCAGCATCCAACACCCAATGCGTTAACACTGCGCCGCCACGGGGAGAGTAATGCATGTGATGCCCTCGTTTGACAAACAGCGGTACGGCTGGGCCCTGCTTTGCCAACCACTGGGCTGACCATGGCCCCATTGCTAGTACGACCTGCCGGGCGACAACATCCTTGCCATCGATCGTCGCCTGCCAGCCTTCACCCTTGCGACTCAGTTCTTGCAGCGAGCCACGAACGAGTTGGCCGCCCAATGCTTTGAAGGACTCTGCGTACGCCGCAACTAGCGCACCCGGGTCTGTCGCTGTCCAGGGTTCGATCCAATGGATCGCCCCGACCAACCGCTCAGTAAGATCTGGCTCCATCCGCCGCAACGCTTTGGCATCCAACGCCCGAAACCGAACCCCAAAACGTGAAGCAATTTGCTCCGCATCCTGACACGCAGCCTCAAACGCCTTTACCGTGCGAAAAACCTCCAGGTAGCCCTCTTTGCGGATCAACGTGTCTGCATTCGCTGCGGAGATCATCTCTGCATGACTGGACTGTGCGCGCCGGATCAAAGCTGCATACTCAGGCACGAGCCGCTCATAGCGGTCAGGCGCCGAGTTGCGCCAGTACTGCAACAAAGGTACAGCAGACTCAACGAGCGCTCCCGGCCGATAGCGGATATCAACGCGGCGATTGGGCAGCACTCGCACCAACGTCATCAGGTCACGAGGAAAGGCGTAGGGACGTACCGCTTCACTCTGAATAATACCTGCATTACCAAACGATGTTTCGCGACCCGGCTCACAGCGATCCACCAGCGTCACCCGATGTCCCCGGGCTTGCAAGTGCCAAGCGGCCGAAACACCAACCATGCCAGCACCCAGAACGACAATATCGTGAGGCATCCTAATTACTTCCCACCTTGTTTAATGGTCTCGCGCCAAGGCACACCCTGCCAACGCTGTCGGAACCATGCGACCATTATGGACGCTATAAGAAAGAACCCGAGGTACCCGAATATCGGATAGACCATTCCGACCAGACTGACAAACCCGAGCAAGCTGCAAACAAAGGCAACCAAACCCGTGCCGACAGAGGCCAGCCGAAAAACACCGGTACCTTTGGGCACGAAGCGGGCGATGAACGAATAAAGCATACCCACCGCAGTGTTAAGAATCATTGCCAGGATCACCAGAGCGACGAAAGTCGACAAAACCGGAGAGGCCTCGCCAACCAGCAGCAGTGTCGGCATTGCCGCACCTGCCACCGTGCCTAAGCGCGACAACAACCCTAGGCCGAGAATTAACATCAGGCTTCCCAGAATTAAACCTCCAAGCAATCCACCCCAGGCCGCGCCTCGCTCGTTGCTGGCCATGCCGCCCATAATCGCTAGAATCGGCACCCCGGCAACCACGTTATACGATACGTAAAGTAAAGCTCCAAGCCACCAGTACTGAGCGCCGGCGACTTGAGCGGAGGCCAGGCTCTCAATGGCCGCGATATCGGCTTCGCGAGTATATATGGCATAGACAGCCACACCGAAAGATGTCAGCACCAGCAAGGGGGTTATTGCGCCAATAAGAGCGATTACCCGGTGAATATCCAGGCATACGATTGCCACTACCAGAATCGTCGCGAGTGCGCTGCCAACTAACACAGGTATACCAAACTGCTGATCAAGAAGAGCGCCGGCACCAGCCAGCATCACGACTGTCACGGCGAACATGAAAAAGGTAATCAGACCGTCAACCATCTTGCCAAAATGGGGGCCACAGATACCGTAAACAACTTCTTTATGGGATGTTGCTTGCAAGCGCTTACCCATACCGGCCAGAGCCATGCCGATAAAAACGAATACTGCCGCACTCAATAGAGTGCCAGCCAGGCCCCAGAGACCAAAATTAACGAAAAAAACCAGTATTTCCTGACCAGAGGCAAAGCCCGCTCCGACCAAGACACCTACAAAAGCACCCGCAATTTTGAACATCTCTTTCATAACCTGCGACTCCTTCTTGTCGTTATGGTAGTTGCCGAGGTTTCAGCCTTCTCTGGATTGTTCGGCCTCTCCAACCCAAGCCTGCACCTCCACCTCCACATCGACCCCCAGAGCCAGACCAGCAGTTACGGTCGAGCGCACTGGCAGACCGGCTTCAAAATAACGCTTGTACACCTCATTGAAACCGGCAAAGTGGCTCATATCGGAAAGCCAGACAGTCGCCTTAATTACCTGTGAGTAATCCGCCCCACAATGCTTCAGAGTTTCACCGATGCGGGTCATCACCGCTTCCGTTTGCTCTTCAATAGTGCCTTGAATGACTTCTCCCGCAGCGGTCATCGGTATCTGCCCTGAAAGCATTAAAAAGCCACCTGCACGAACGGCACGGGAGAACGGAAAGGGCAATTCACTGGGGTAACGCACTAGACTTGAACTCATCGATTATGATCTCTCGGGTGAATTAATTCTCTAATCAGAGAATATCAGATATGAGAACTTTAAAGTCAAGGCGCAATCGAGATAAACTATCTTTCATGACAAGACTGCCCCATCACCAACACACACATTCTCTTGCCGACAGAGCCGATGTCGGTGCGCGCCTGCGGGAACATCGCAAACGCCAGGGACTCACGTTAAAGCAGCTTTCGGAACAATGCGGTGTTGCCCTATCGACGCTTTCCAAGATGGAGCTTGGGCAAGCAACCGTGAGCTATGACAAACTCGCCGCGGCCGCTCGCGCACTGAAAATCGACCTCTCGAGATTGTTCTCCCCAGAGGATCACCACTTCTGCCCTGAACAACCTACGGTCGTAACGAATAGAATTGATGAATTAACCGGCTATGGAACCGGCAGCTATGAATATCACATGATGGCTGGAGACTTTCCAGGGCGCAGCATGACGCCACTGTACGCTCGCATCATCGCCCGTGAGCTCAGCGAGTTTGATGATTTTGTGCGCCATCCAGGGCAAGAATTCACAATGGTTCTATCGGGGCGCATCCGCATTCAGTTTGAGAACGGTGAGCATATCAGCCTTGGCGAGCGCGAAACGGCATATTTCAATAGCGAGATTGGCCATGTGTATCTAACGGAAGGCGACTCCGAAGCGGAAGTCATTGCCGTTATGTCTGATCGCCGAATGGCCGAAGAGAAACCAGCCACCTAAACCGGCATCCCCATAGAGAATTGACCTCCACTTCGCCCTCCCCCCCGGCAAACTCCGCGGACAGCGGATACTAACCCATTACCAATTCCGAAAAGCCTCCCAATACGCACAAAAACTGTACATAAAAAATGGTAGGCGACCCATCGTCGGCTATTCTTACCAATGAAGGCACTGAAACCTGAAAACAATCAAAACACACCGTACGACTATGGGTGTGTCGCTTAGAGGGAATTCAGCGTGGGAACCGGAAAAAAGTGTACTTGTGCAGCGGGAATAATGGCCCTGGCAGTGATCTCGGACCACCCTGAGTTGCTCCAAACCAAATACCTGGATCCGTATTACTATTACGACTGGGCTTTTTATTTCGCCCGGGATTACGTGTTGCTGGCTGGATTCTGAGCCTAACCCTCACGCTTTTCCTCTTCTCGCTCTTCTTTCTCGAGCTGAGCTTTTCGAGCGCGGATTTTTTCCAGCTTCTCTTCCGGGATTTTCATATTAGCGCTGTCCCTGAGAAATAACAGGCTGCCAACCACCAAGGCAAACGCGGCCAAAATGAACAACCATCCTATGAGCGGCATCTCCAATCTCCTTCTATGCGTTTCTACTGAGTGTACACCCTACCCACTAATTGGTTAACTCAGCGCGAAATCACTTGTCCGCCGCCCTGTCGATTCGTACCATTGCTCCGTCAACCGCTCCCTGCAGGTCACCCGATGCGCAAACAGATTGATATCACAGTTAATGTCCCTCAAACCGCAGTGGACGCGCTGGCTGAGGCGTCGGATCTGCCTAAACAGCGGATCAAGGATGCCATGGCGAAAGGAGCGTGCTGGTGGTTGCAGAAGGGCAAACGGGTTCGACTACGAAAAGCTAAACGGGAATTAAAACCGGGAACCCGCATTGAGCTGTTTTATGATGACAATGTATTGGCCCGCGAACCAGAACACCCAACACTTATTGAAGACAAAGGTCGCTACAGTGTTTGGAATAAACCCCATGGGCTGCTATCGCAAGGCTCCCAATGGGGAGATCATTGCAGCCTGCTGCGCCTCGCGGAAGTACAATTGAACCGCGCCTGCTTTCTGGTGCACCGCCTGGATGCAGACGCAGCAGGATTAATGCTGGTTGCCCACGATGGCAAGGCGGCAGCGGCTCTTTCTACTCTGTTTTCAAGCCGGGCCATGATCAAAATTTATCGGGCACGAGTTACCGGACAGCTGCTCTCCAAGAACACGACAATTGACGCCCCAGTTGATGGCAAAGCATCGGTAAGCCACGTCACGACCATCAAAGCCGATCCTGAAACAAACACTACGCTCGTTGAAGTTAAGATAGAGACTGGCAGAAAACACCAAATACGGCGCCATCTCGCATCGGTTGGACATCCGATTGTGGGTGATCGCATTTATGGCGCCAAAGCTTCCTCAGGACTTCAGCTAGTTGCCAAATATCTGGCCTTTGATTGCCCACTCCAAAAGCATCCTGTTCGCTACGCCCTCGACTGCGAGCCGCCGCCAGTCAGCACCTGAGACCAAGAATTCATCCCTCAACTTGTCAGCTTTTTATACACTTATTCTCAAAACCCGCTTCAAGACCTTCGTAACATACTGTTTTAATATAAAAATATTGTTCCCTAAAAACATGGCACGCGGCGTGCTGGTACTCCCTTACGCTCAAACTCATAACGGGCGATTTCGAATAAAATGGAACGAGGGATCCAACCATGAACCTAAAAAAACTATTCTCAGGGCTCCTGCTGGGAGCATCCATAGCACTATCGCCGGCGCATGCAGCCCCCATTCTCAGCGACATCGTATTTGTTGTAGATGAGTCGGGCTCCATGGGTAATGTTCAAACCAACCTACGGAACAACATCGGGTTGTTTGCCAGCATACTGACGGGAACTGGCCAGGTTAATGCGCAGTATGGTTTAGTAGGATACGGAAGCGCATCACCTGCCCCCAGAATGATCACCGATTTCACCGATGCCACCAACTTCTCGACCGCAGCGCAAGGGCTATTGACCAACGGTGGATCAGAACCAGGCTACACCGCAACCGCCTTTGCACTAAATGCGCTGGACGGCCAGACCGACCTTTTCTCTTTCCGCGGTAATGCAGTCAAGAACATCATCATACTGACAGATGAGCCCTCCAATGGCGACTTCGTCTCACGCGGAGCTGTCGGTGGTCAGGCGGTCTCAGAAACCATCCTCGACGGGCTTCTGACCAACAACAACGCGCTGTACAACGGCGTGCTCAGAAGATCCAGCACCATTAATTCCTACCAGCAACTGATTACCGATCATGGTGGCACCGTGTTCGACCTGAACCTGTTTAACACCAATGACCAGAACGTCGTTCAGCAGTTCGTCACTGACTTCGCAAACAAAAAACTGCAGGAAACTCTGGATTTCTGCCAACTCAACCCAACCGATCCGGCATGTCAGCCATCCGCCTCGGTGCCTGAGCCGTCCTCTTTGGCTCTCATCGGCCTGGGTTTGTTGGGACTCGGGCTCCGAGCGCGCCGCAAAGCAATTACTGCTTAAATAAAACTGGTAGCCTACGAAAACGGCCGACATAATTGTCGGCCGTTTTTTGTTGGGGAACTCGAGGCGTATTCAGACCTTGTAGAAATCCCGATACCAGTCCACGAAGTTGGCAATGCCCTCTTCAACCGGCGTTGACGGCTTGTAGTCCACATCATTGATCAGGTCGTCAACATTGGCATAAGTAGCCGGCACGTCGCCGGGCTGCAACGGTAGCAGGTTCTTCTGCGCTTTCTTGCCCACTCGCTCTTCGATAATCTCGATAAAACGGGACAGCTCTACCGGGTTGTTGCTACCGATGTTGTAGATGCGGTACGGCGCCTTGCTGGTTCCGGGGTCTGGCTGAGCGCCTGACCATTCGGTGTTTGGCTCTGCCACGTGGTCCAGCGTACGGATTACACCTTCCACGATATCATCAATGTAGGTGAAATCGCGGCGATGCTGGCCGTGGTTGAATACATCAATCGGCTCGCCCGCCAGAATTTTCTTCGTGAAGATAAACAGCGCCATGTCCGGGCGGCCCCAGGGGCCGTATACGGTAAAGAACCGCAAACCGGTGGTCGGCATGTTGTACAGATGGCTGTAGGTGTGGGCCATCAGCTCATTGGCCTTCTTGGAGGCGGCGTACAAGCTCAACGGGTGGTCCACGTTATCATGCACGGAAAACGGCATGGTTTCGTTAGCGCCGTACACAGAACTGCTGGACGCATACACCAGATGCTTCACGTCGTTATGACGGCAACCTTCCAGGATATTGGTAAAGCCCACCAAGTTAGCGTCTATATACGCGTGCGGGTTTTCCAGGGAATAGCGAACACCAGCTTGCGCTGCCAAGTGAACTACCCGCTCGGGCTTGTGCTTTTTAAAAAGCGCTTCCATTGCCTCACGGTTGGCCACGTCTTCGCGTACTTCAGTGAAGCCCGGCTTATCCAGCAACCTTGCCAGCCGCGCCTCCTTCAGGTTGACGTCGTAATAGTCGTTAACGTTGTCCACACCGATCACTTCGTCGCCACGATCCAGCAGTCGATGAGCAAGGTGTGAGCCGATAAAGCCGGCCGTGCCCGTTACGAGGATTTTCAAAATCTGTTCTCCAAAAAAATGGCGCCCGAAGGCGCCTTTATAACTTGCTTAGAAGTCCACGCCGATACTTGCAAACGGGCCGGACAGTTTCACATCCAGTCGATCATCGTCGTCTTCGTAATCAATGGCCATCTCGCGGTAGCCGGCGCGCAGGCGCAGTACAGCTACATCAAACTGACCGTAGACATTAACGTCGTACAAAGAGTCACCGCTGTAGGAAATCACGTTGCCTTCGCCACCAACGGATACGCCGGTGAACGGTAGGTCGAAGCGAACGGACGCGTAGCCTAAAGGCAATACTGCGTCGACTTCGGTTTTACTGACTCGGCCATTCGCAATCTTTTCCCGGACAATCAACTCAGCGTCCATACTCCGAGCCGTCAGGCCCAGATCAAGATTCACCCAGTTGTCCAACACTTCGTAATAGAAGGTGGCGTCGATCTGCTCGATGTCGAGATCGGATTTAACGTCGGCGCCGGGCAAAATACCGTCAAAAGCCCCTACACCCACGGTGCCGCTACCACTCTGAGAAATACCGGTGTAATTCAATCGTACGTTCGGCAGAACCGGGATCGGGTGTTCAAAGTTAGCGGTAAAGTTGGCGTTGCCGTCGCTGCTCATGTTGAGGTCTTTGTCGATATCGACAACGTCGCCTTTGTTGACCACATCACCGGAAAAATCCGAGTTCCAGTAGCTAACACTTGCACCCGCACCAACTACATCAGCGCTGGCCAAAGGAGCGGCAAGTACCAAAGAGCCACCCACAGCAATCATCAATTTACGCATAACACACCCTGTCGTTTGGTTATTTATTATAGTGATCAGTCAAAACTGATGCCGAGACGACGACCTACTTCTTCGTAGGTTTCGATCACGCTACCCAGCCCCTGACGGAACCGGTCTTTATCCATCTTTTTACGGGTTTCCTTATCCCAGATTCGACAGCCATCCGGGCTGAATTCGTCACCCAAAACGATCTTGCCTTCGCTGCGGCCAAATTCCAGCTTGTAGTCCACCAGCAGCATGCCAGCTTCATCAAACAGGGTTTTGAGCACGTCGTTCACTTTGTAGGTCAGCTCTTTCATCTGCGCCAGCTCGGCTTCTGACGCCCAGCCGAAGCTGACCGCCAAAGATTCGTTGACCATAGGGTCATGCAGGGCATCATTTTTCAAGAACAGCTCGTAGGTCGGCGGATTCAGTTCGACGCCCTCTTCCACGCCGATTCTGCGGCATAGGCTACCGGCTGAGATGTTGCGCACAACACACTCTACCGGAATCATATCGAGTTTTTTCACCAAAGACTCGGTGCCCGACAGCAGCCCTTCAAAATGAGTGGGCACACCGGCCGCCTCAAGCTTCTCCATGACGAAGGCATTGAACTTGTTATTCACCATGCCTTTGCGGTTCAGCTGTTCTTTCTTCTCGCCGTCGAAGGCGGAGGTGTCGTCCCGGAATACCAGAACGAAACGATCAGGGTTATCAGTGCGGTAAACAGATTTTGCCTTGCCCGCGTATAGCTCTTCGCGCTTTTCCATTAGGGTCTCCAAACGGTCAGCGGCCTGCCCGGCCGCTCCGTTAATCAGTACAGATGTTCAAACAGTTTGGTAAGCAGGTCGGCACTGGTATGTTCACCATTATAGGCGTCAACGCGCTCTGCCGTAACCACCATGGCAGGGGCTGCCTGGCTGATTGTTACCGTGTGGGTATGAGTGAGCTTTTCTTCGTCGCTGAACCAAGAGAACCAACCAGGCGAACGCTCGTCTTCGGTACGGAAATCCACCTGAATCCAGCCGGCGCTGCGGTCGATATCGACAATGTTGGCACCAACCTCTTCCAGTGAACGGTTCACTTCTGCCCAGGTTCGGCCGTAATCGAGCTCTACTTCAATCGCTTTCGCCTGTTCGTCTTCAGACTTGAGGCGAACCAATGGCTTGGCCACCATGCCTGAAGCGGCTCTGGAGAACGACTTGCTGTCTTCTCTTTGCTTCAAAAACCCGGCAAGTTCGCCCAACAGTTTTTTCTGAAGGTCTTGCGAAGGCTCGTTGTTGGTTGAATCCGCGTTCCAGGCGACCAAGCCCTCCGGCTTTTCAGCGAACTCCAGCACCTGGGCCCGAATTTCGGTGGTTTTCCGGCGAATGCCGGGCGCCAATCTCAGCTGAACAAGCACCTTGGGTTCAGAAGCAGATGGCGCGTTATCCAGCTCAACCAACGCACGGGCTGCCATACTGAAATTGGCCAGCTCGCTTTGCAGAACACCCAGTTGTGGGCTGTCGTGTGCAACTCCTAAACCGGACTGGTTCATCCACGCGCTCGCCGCAGGCCACAAGCGACCCGGCACATCGTTGACCAGCAACCACAATCGACCATCCAGCTCCTCGATCACGTAGTTTTCGTCGAGGATCTCGGACGTCATGTCGGGGGGGCGAGGAATAGAAGACGGATACATCCGGCGAGAGTCGTCTGTGCGAATGCTACGAATCGGCATAGCTTCACCCAAACGGGAACTGTCATAGCCGGCTGGCACCTGGATCGGTGTTCCTTCCGGTGCGTTCACATAGTCTTCAGAACGGTCGTGCAGAAAACCACAGCCTGCCAGGGCGCCAGCAAACACAAACCCGGCAACAGGCCGGGCTAGGGATACAAGTTTGTTACGGGTTCTTCCAGGAACCTGCATCGGGTTACTCCGGTTGAAGAGAAAAGGGGTTGGCCTCAGAGAACACCTGAAGCCTTGAGTGCGTCTTCCACTTCACCGTGGAACTTATCGCTGAGCGGAGTCAGCGGCAACCGAATTCCTTCACCGATCATGCCCATACGCTGTAGAGCCCACTTGACCGGAATCGGATTGGCTTCCAGGAACAGCTTGTGGTTCAACGGCATAAGCTGTTCATTCAGACGGCGAGTCTCTTCTTCGATTCCGGCGATTGCAGCTTCACACAGCTGTGACATACCTTTGGGTGCCACATTTGCAGTGACTGACACGTTCCCTTTGGCGCCTGCAAGCATCAACTCTGCAGCGGTAGCATCGTCACCGGAGTACACCGCCAAACGCCCTGCCAAGCCTTCAATCAGCTCGGTTCCGCGGGGAATATTGCCGGTGGCATCTTTGATGCCCACGATGTTTGGAATATCAGCAAGGCGCAGCACCGTTTCATTCAACATGTCACAGGCGGTACGCCCCGGCACGTTGTATACGATCTGGCTCATGCCCGGCACGGCTTCCGCAATGGCCTTGAAATGCTGGTACAAGCCCTCTTGGGTGGGCTTGTTATAATAGGGCACAACCAGCAAACACGCGTCCGCGCCGAGCTTGTGCGCTTCCGTGGTCAGGTCGATCGCTTCCCGGGTGCTGTTACCGCCGGTACCGGCAATGACAGGGATTCGGCCATCCACTCGTTTTATGATATGGCCAATAACCCGACAATGCTCTTTCGGGTCCAGAGTGGCGGACTCACCGGTGGTGCCCACAGCCACAATGCCATGAGTGCCATTTTCGATATGAAAGTCCACTAGTTTGTCCAAATCTTCCCAGTGGATGTCACCATTGGGATGCATGGGCGTTACTAGTGCGACGAGGCTACCCGTAATCATAAAAACTCCGTCCGAATAAAACCGATATGGTAATGTTGGGCTCGAACTGACACAAGGGAATTAAAGGAGATGTCATGTCATCCGTAGCATTGAATCAGCCTGTACCCGATTTTCAGGCTCAGGCCACCGGTGATCAAACTATTACCCTGAATGGCCTTAAGGGTAAAAACGCTATTATCTACTTTTATCCGAAAGACAACACCCCCGGATGCACCACCGAAGGCCAGGATTTTCGTGATCGCATGGCACAATTCACCGCTTTGAACACCGAGATATTCGGCGTTTCCCGCGACAGCTTGCGTGTACACGAGAACTTTCGGGCTAAGCACGAATTTCCGTTCCACCTGATTTCAGACAAAGACGAAGATCTGTGCAAGCTTTTTGATGTTATTAAGCTCAAAAAGCTTTATGGAAAAGAGTATATGGGCATTGAGAGAAGCACCTTCCTGATCGACAAGGAAGGTGTCCTCCGTCAGGAATGGCGTGGCGTTAAAGTGAAAGGCCACGCCGACGAGGTACTAGACGCTGTCAAAGCTCTATAGGTTTTAAACCTTCGCTGCCGGTGAGGAAACATCGTTCTTCACCGGCCAGGCTGCAAACACAGCTTTAAGCATTGTCGCCAGGGGTATGGCAAAAAAAACGCCCCACAAGCCCCAGACACCCCCAAAGAACAGCACGGCCACGATAATGGCGACCGGGTGAAGGTTATTAACCTCCGAAAACAAAACCGGCACCAACACGTTACCATCCAGCGCCTGGATAATGCCGTACACCACCATTACCCAAATGAAATGGCTCCCCCAACCAAACGCGAAGAGCCCGATCACCGCAACCGGAATGGTGACCACAGCTGCGCCGATGTAAGGAATGACCACGCTCAACCCCACCAGCAAAGAAAGCAAAGCAGCATAAGGCATGCCTAACACCTTGAACGCGATATAGGTTACCGAGCCTACGATCAGAATCTCGACTGCTTTGCCCCGGACATAGTTGGCGCACTGCAGGTTCACCTCGTGCCAGATACCAATCATCATCGGGCGCTGCTTAGGCAACAGACGTGCGAACGAGCTAACCAACAACTCACGATCTTTCAAGAAGAAGAACACGAGTATTGGCACCAGCACCATGTAGATCAAGAGTGCAACCAGATCCGGTATGCTGGACAGCGAAAACGACACCAGCCACTGGGTGATATGGGCAACTTCGGTCGATACCTGCTGGTAAACCGCATTGACGGCCTCAGAAGAGATCAAATGCGGGTATTCATCCGGCAAAACCTCCAGATAGGACTGCAGTTCGCGGATAATTCTGGGCGCCTCTTTCGCCAGATTCGAGACCTGAGACCATACCAAAGGCAGCAGACCGAAAAGAAAACCGACCAGCACTCCCATAAACATCAGGAACACGCTGATGACCGCGATAAAGTCCGGCACCCCCCATCGTTGCAGCTTAAGCACCAAGCCCTGCAAGATGAAAGCGACAATCAGTGACGCAATAGCGGGCGCCAGCATGGCCCCGAACCAAACAATAAAAACGGTGCCCGCAAGCAAGATGAGAAACAGCACCACAGCTTCTTCATCTGAGAAATATTTATTCGCGAGATCTCGCAAGACTCTGATCATGAAACGCTCCGACGATTATCCGCCGCACTCTATCACGAACCGGTATTCACCGTTATCTTCCTTATAGCTAAGGAGTTCGTGTGCGGATAATTTTATATAGGCAGGAATATCCCGTGCTGACCCGGCATCTGTAGCGACCACTTCCAGGCGCTCTCCGGAAGCCATTGAATTAAGCTCTAACTTGGTTTTCAGAAGCGGCATGGGGCAACGCAACCCACTTGCATCCAGAATTCTGTCGGCCATTTCGGGAAACACCATTAATATTCATTCAACAATGGGCAGGCATTATGCCGAGAGTGTTACTCTATTGCATCAAAACACTTAGTAATGCTTTCCGGCACGAGGCAATATCCAGGCTCATGAAGCTCGTTCGCAATTATCGACGCACACTAACACGCATCAGTGCGACCGCTCTGCTCACAGTGTCTCTCGCTACACCTGCGTTAAAAGCTGAACCCTCGCCCCTGCCCTCCTTCGGCGGCAGCGGCGGGCTGATCGCTGGCCAGCAGGAAGCCAGCATTGGCGAGCAGGTGATGACCTCAATCCGGCGCTCCGCCCCGCAAATACAAGACCCGTTGGTTTACGACTACCTCTACAACGTGATTTACCGACTCGTCCCGTCCGCCCCGCTGGATAACCGCGACCTGCAACTTGTGCTCATAGACAGCCCGGCTCTTAATGCGTTCGCCGTACCGGGAGGCGTAGTCGGTGTTAATGGCGGACTGTTTCTCAACGCCGCCACTGAACAGCAATTTGCCTCGGTACTCGCCCACGAGTTGGCACACCTGAGCCAGCGCCATTTTGCCCGCAGAATGGAGCAGCAAGAAACCAGCGCCCCGCTGACGCTGGCCGGCATGATTGCGGGTATCGTTCTTTCGGCGGTCACTCAGTCTGACATTGGCATTGCCGCCATAGCCGGAACACAGGCTATGGCCATTCAAAACATGCTGTCCTACAGCCGGGCTCATGAGCAAGAGGCCGACCGGGTGGGGCTTGAGATTCTCGCGAACGCGGGCCTCGACCCAAGAGGCATGCCCGAAATGTTCGAAATCATGATGCGACAGAACCGACTGCAAGGGAACAAGATGCCAGAGTACCTCTCTACGCACCCCCTGACGCAGAGCCGTGTTTCTGACACGCAAAACCGGGCTGAGCAGTATCCGAGCAAAACCGTGCAAGACAGCCAGGAGTATCACCTGATGCGAAGCCGCTTGCAGGTGCACTACGCGACGTCACCCGCATCCGCGGTCGAAATATTCGAATCGTATTTAAACCGTGACGATACGCGAAAGAATGACGCGATTCGCTACGGGCTTGCCGTAGCGTACAAAGAAAACAACCAGCTGAATGAAGCTCAGCGCATCCTGCAGGAACTGCTGTCGTCAAATCCGGGCCGGATCACCTTCCAGGTTTCCCTCGCCGAAGTGTATACCCAGCAAAAGCGCTATGAAGAGGCACGGCAACTTTTGACCACCGCACTGTCAAGAAACCCGCGCAACTACCCGATTACCTGGGCATTGGCAGGACTGGAAATTGCAGATGGAAACGGCACCGCCGCGGCCGGCTACTTGAAGGAACTGACCCGCCAGCGCCCCTCCGGCGATCAAATCTGGCTGCGACTCGCAGAAGCCGAAGGTATGGCCAGAAACATCGTTGGCGTTCACAGGGCCCGGGCGGAATACGATGCTCTGAGGGGCGATTACCGCTCTGCCCAGCGCCAGCTGCGTCAAGCTCAGGAAAAGCTACCAGCCGGCTCTGCAGAGCGGCAGGTGGTTAGCGAGCGGCTGAGCGAAATCGCCAGCCGCATTCAGCAAGCCAACAGATCCTGATCCGGGCCTGTCATCACCATCAGGAGGCGTTACCAGCCGCCTTCAGGTTCATACCCGCCGTGAAATCCAACATGCGCTTGAGAGGGCGCAAGGCGTCTTCACGAAGGGTTGGGTCAACGTGCACTTCCTGATCGCCGGTTTCCAGCACATGAAGCAGGTTCTCCAAACCGTTCATCGCCATCCACGGGCACTGCGCACAACTACGGCACGTAGCGCCGTTCCCGGCGGTCGGAGCTTCGATCAGCGTTTTATTGGGCGCTAGCTGCTGCATCTTGTAGAAGATGCCGTTATCGGTAGCCACAATGAACTCCTCATTGGGCATGCTTTGCACGGCATGAATCAACTGAGACGTTGAGCCTACCACATCGGCCATTTCGACGACCGCGTCAGGGGATTCCGGATGCACCAGAACGGCAGCATTCGGATACAGCGCCTTGAGATCTTCAAGCCCTCTCGACTTGAACTCTTCGTGCACAATGCACGAACCGTCCCACAAGAGCACATCAGCGCCGGTTGTTTTCTGGACGTAGTGGCCCAAGTGCTTATCGGGTGCCCAAAGGATTTTTTCTCCTCTGGCATCCAGATCTTCAACTATCGCCTGTGCGCAGCTTGAGGTAACTACCCAGTCTGCCCTCGCCTTAACGGCCGCAGAGGTGTTGGCATACACCACCACGGTTCGGTCAGGGTGCTGATCACAGAAATCTGAAAACTCGTCTGCCGGACAGCCAACGTCAAGCGAACAGGTCGCTTCAAGCGTTGGCATCAGCACGCGTTTTTCAGGGTTCAAAATCTTTGCTGTTTCGCCCATAAACCGAACACCCGCCACAACCACAGTGGTGGCTGAATGCTGGTTGCCGAAACGCGCCATTTCCAAAGAGTCAGCCACACAGCCGCCTGTCTCTTCAGCCAATCGCTGAATATCAGGGTCGGTGTAGTAATGAGCAACCAGCACAGCATCTTTGTCTAAAAGTACCTGTTTAATGCGGGCCTCAAGCTCGGCTTTCTCGCTAGTGCTGAGAGGCTTAGGCTCAGCGGCATGAGCCAGGTGTTCCTGAACAAGGATACGGTCTTGCGCTCGTGTCATTGATGGATCTCTGCGTTGAACGTTACAGGCCGAGTATATCACTTCCCCATTTGAATTGAGGACAGCGAGACATCTCCCCAAAAACTGCAGGCAAAAAAAAAGAGCCCGAAGGCTCTTTTTTCGAGCAAAACCACTACTCCGGCTTTGCTATGTTGGTGGGTCGTGATGGATTCGAACCATCGACCAATTGGTTAAAAGCCAACTGCTCTACCAACTGAGCTAACGACCCAATGGAGACGCGTATATTAATGATATTTTTTTGCTGATCAACCCCTTTTTTCAGGGTTTTTTAATTTTTTTCAGATACTGACCAAACAGCGACCAACTTGGTGGTTATGCGAACAATTTCACCCTTCACCAAGAAATTTTCGCGCGAGATCTGCCGCACTGGAGTCGGGATAATGATCCAGCACCATTTGCATACGACGTTTTGCTTCGCCTTTTTCACCCAGTTTATCGAGCGTAACGCCTAACTTGTAGACCGCATCCGCCGCTTTTCGATGATCATCGTAACGGGTAGCAACAATCGTGAAGGCTTGCTTGGCTTGTTCAAGCTGCGGCTTGGCCAGATACACTTCGCCCAGCCAATAATAGGCATTGACCGTCAGGTCGCCCTCCGGGTACTTATCAACGAATTCGTACAGTTGCGTAATGGCCTCGTCATAGGCCTTTTCGTTCCGAATCAGATCGATAATCTTATTGTAGGTTTTCCGCTCTTCCTCATCCGGGGAACGATAATTACGAACTTCCGGTTTGGCCGATGAAGACGCGGCACTGCCTGTTTCCCCGCGGGAAGACGATGCTTTCTCCTCCAGCGTTTTCGACAAATCGAGTATCCGCTGATCGAGATCTACGTAACGGTCCCTCCCCTGTTGCTGCAATTTGCGAATTTCATACTGCTGCTCTTCCACCTTTCCCTGAAGCCGACGCACATCGCCTTGGAGCTGCTGAATCATATAGAACAACTCGGCAGTTGCCTGGCTATTACCAGCGTTCCGCTGGGCTTCTGAGGCAGCATTTTGGTATGCAGGCGTAGACGACTGTGCAAAAACAGCTCCCGCCAGACCGAAGCCTAGCGGGATGAGCACGGCCGCCATGAGTGTATGTCTCATGGGTCAGTCCGTTTATTAACGTTAATTACTTGAAAATCAGCTCAACGCGACGGTTCTGAGCGTAAGCACTTTCGCTGGAGCCCCGAACCACCGGTTTCTCTTCACCATAGCTTACGGTTTCAATCTGGCCACGTGAAGCACCGTTCACAACCAGGAAACGCTCAACGGCTTTCGCACGACGCTCACCCAGCGCCAGGTTGTATTCCTTGCTGCCACGCTCATCTGCGTGACCTTCCAGACGAACCTGCTGGCGCGGGTTACTGGACAGGAAGCGAGCGTGAGTCACCAGAGCGTTCCGAGCTTCTTGCTTGATCTCGGAGGTGTCGAAATCGAAGTAAAAGGTGGTGATGTTACGCAAGGCTTCCTGCTCTGCTTTCGCACGGGCCTCGGCGCGCTCTTCCTCGCTCAGAACCGAAGAGGAAACACCTTCACCGTCTTCTCCACCGTAAACGGTAGAGCCGCCTTCCTGATCAATCGCGGCGACATCTGAGCCGGAGTCGTATCCACCATCTTCCATGGTGTCACCGGTCGAGCTACAGCCCGCAACCAGGCCAAAAGACAGCAACATGGCAAATGCTTTGTTTTGTGCAGACAGTTTCATAACTACTTTCCTTCTTTAAGTGACATTTACTTTATTAGCTTTCAGGGGTTAGCGAGTAATCGGACCCCACGCAGGCTCTCTCACTTCTCCCTCAGACGCTGGCAAGCTATAGGCTGCGCCGCCATCAGCGGAAACCACAGTAAGCACGCCTTTACCGCCCTGCTCATTGGCATAGATCAGCATGCGGCCATTGGGCGACACACTGGGAGATTCATCTGTCCCGGTCCGAGTGACTATAAACTCCTCGTCGGTTTTCAGATTGCGACGCGCAATGTGGAACGACCGGTCCCGCTGATGCACGTAATATAGGAATTCGCCTTTGGAATCCGGACGTGCGCGCGCGTTGTAACGACTACCAAAGGTAATCCTCCGCGCTTCAGCACCCGGGCGCTCCATGTAATAAATCTGCGGGCCACCTGAGCGGTCCGAGGTAAAAAACACGCCCTTTCCATTATGGTCCCAGGCCGCTTCAGTATCGATCGCCCAATGGTTCGTCAGTTTAGTGATCTTGCCACTGGCCAGATTTTTCTCGTAAACCTCTGCATTGCCATCTTTCGAAAGGGTCATTAGCAGCGACTGACCATCCGGCGACCAAGCAGGAGCAGAATTCAAACCCGGAAAATCAGCCGCCTTAGTCCGCTTGCCGGTCGCCAACTCGTGGATGTAGATAACCGGCTTGCCTGTCTCGAACGACACGTAAGCCAGCTTTTTGCCATCGGGGGACCAGGCTGGAGACAAAATGGGCTCAGCACTTTCCAAACGCACTTTCGAACGCTGGCCATCAATATCACTGACATGCAGGCGGTAAACGCTGTTTTTACCCGTGCCGGATAGCGTTACGTAGGCCAACTTGGTGGAAAACGCACCGGGCTCGCCGGTAATCGCTTCGTAGACTCGATCACTGATGTGATGCGCCAATGAGCGCACATTACCCGACGGTGCCGCAGCCGTCGCGCCCAGGATCCGCTGCTCCCGATTCACATCAAAAAGCTCGTAACGTGCCTCAACCCGACCGCCATTGTTCGACAACTGGCCAACCAATACATATCGCTGACCCAGCATCCGCCAGTCTCGGAAGTACACTTCCGAACGCTCAGATGGAAGGCTCAGCATTTTCGAAGGATCTAACGGCTTGAACTCGCCACTCATCGTTAAGTCGGCTTGCACGATGCTGCTGACCTTGTCACCAGCTGGCATGGCGCCACTCTCTGCGAATGGAACAACCGCCACCGGAATAGCGGAGTTTGCGCCCTCAGTGATTCGAATCAGCAACTCTGCACGGGCACTCGATGCAACAAAACACATAACCAGCAACCAGCCAATCGCGGTTAGATGTCGTTTTGCCAGTCCATGTCTCGAATTATTGCTCTTATGCATGTTTTGCCTCACCGCCACCGTTTGGGGTTGAATTCAATCGTAAATTGCCGGAAATATCGTTCAAACGTATCCCTGTCGCCCGGCACCGGGTATCGATTCAAAGACCGCACAGCGCTCAGTGCCGAGTTATCGAACGCGGTATTACCACTGCTGCTGACCAAACTGACACTTTGCAATTCGCCGGTCGGCAGTAACGTAATTTGCAGTCGCGCTACCATGTTTTCAGTGGCCGAAGCCGGCGGATACCAAGCCTGAGCCAACCGGTCACGGATCAGCGCCTGATACTTCTCGCTGTCGGTCAGCATTTGCGCTTCCCGGGCCCGGGCTGCTGCCGCCTCACGTTTGCGACGCGCTTCGCTTTCGCGGGCTTTCTCAGCTTCTTCTGCCAGCGCATTGAGCTGTTGCTCTCTCAACTTGCGCTCGGCTTCCTTACGCTTTCGTTCTGCTTCTTTGCGGGCCTGCTCTTCTTTGCGCTTACGCTCAGCCTCTTCCTTCCGGCGCTGTTCTTCCTGCCGCTTTTTCTCTTCTTCGGCTTTGCGCTTTGCTTCTTCCTTACGTTTTCGTTCCTGCTCAGCCTTCTGGCGTTCACGTTCTTTGGCTTCAGCTTCCGCCTTTTTCCTGGCAGCTTCTTTGGCGCGTGCCTGTTGCTCGGCTTTTTCGCGAGCCTTGGCTTCTTGCTCTTTGCGCTGCTGTTCTAGCTTTCGTGCTTTTTCCTGCGCAGCTTTTTCAGCGGCTTTTTTTTCAGCCTCACGCTGAGCTTGTTTACGTTCTTCCTCTGCCTTCTTGCGCTGTTGCTCTGCCGCTTGTTCGCGCTTCCGAGCCTCATCCCGCTGATCTTCTTCATCCACCACCGGGCTCGGCTTCGGTTCCGGGCTAATCAATCTAGCCGAGATACTGCGCGGCTCAGGTTCCTGAACAGGGCTGGACCACGACCAACCAGCCAACGCCACCACAACAATCAACAGGTGCAAACCAAGAGACATCGCCACAGGCGATTTCAATGAGGTGCTGTCTTTATTTACGGTTTCCCGTTCGTGACCCTTCACAACAATCCTGCCATCCGATTAAGGCTGATTTTGGGGTGCATCGGTGATCAGGCCGATACCAGAGGCACCCGCCGCCTGAAGCTCTGCCATCAAGCGCACAACCACGCCATAATCGACAAACTCGTCTCCGCGAACCAGCACCTCGCTGTTAGCGCGCTGAGACAAGATTTTCGAAACCTGTGCCCGCACCTTTTCCAGCGACATAGGTTCGCTGCTGTCATCGCCTACTTCCAGGTAATAAGCGCCATTACTGTCAACAGAAACGGTAATGGTTTCTACGTCTTTGTCCTGAGTGATCGGGTCAGACGTTGTTTCCGGCAAATCTACCTTCACGCCTTGGGTGAGCATGGGTGCAGTTACCATAAAGATCACAAGCAGAACCAGCATGACGTCAATGTACGGCACCACGTTAATTTCCGACATCGACTTGCGCGGTTCACGAGACATCATCCCCATGCCTTTCATCGGTCTAGCCTCCCCTTACCGTCAAAAACCATTACGAGCCGGCCTTTTCAGAGTTGTGAACCCGACGATGGAGAATGCTGGAGAACTCGTCTGCAAAGGTTTCATAGTTCTTCAGCAGCGCATCAGACATGGTCGAGAACCGGTTGTAGGCGATAACAGCGGGGATCGCTGCGAACAAGCCCATTGCTGTCGCAATCAATGCTTCCGAGATACCTGGAGCAACGGTGGCCAAAGTAGCCTGTTGCACCTGAGCCAGCCCGCGGAAAGAGTTCATGATGCCCCATACGGTGCCGAACAAACCTACATAAGGGCTGGTAGAACCCACCGTCGCGAGAAATGGCAGGTGCAGATCCAGGCGTTCATGCTCTCGGGAAAAGGCAACACGCATCGCACGCTGGGTGCCTTCCATAACGGCATCTGCATCACGACTTTGTTGGCGAAGTCTGGAAAACTCTTTGAAGCCTGCCCGAAACAGCGATTCCATACCCGAATTCGGCGTAGGGTTAGCATTGACATCTTTGTACAGCTGACCGAGATCCATGCCAGACCAGAAGCGCTCTTCAAACGCCAACTGGGCCTGTTTCGCCTGGCGATACACCTTCACCCTTTGAAAGATCAGCGCCCAAGACACCACAGAAGCCAAAACCAGCAACAGCATGACAAGCTGCACCAGAAGCCCTGCGTTCGCAATCAGATGCCAGACTGATAGTTCGGATCCCACTGTACACTCCCAAAAGTTTCTATGTTTTCAGCTAATTAAAGCACGTTCTTTAGAATCACACTCATATTTTCTGGCAAACGCCGTG
This sequence comes from Marinobacter litoralis, assembly GCF_016427555.1. Taxonomy (GTDB): domain Bacteria; phylum Pseudomonadota; class Gammaproteobacteria; order Pseudomonadales; family Oleiphilaceae; genus Marinobacter; species Marinobacter litoralis_A. The sequence continues at coordinate 285,625 of NZ_JAELVS010000002.1, read as the reverse complement.
GCTTGCCGGTATCCAGAGCAACGCAAGCCACCCTCACCTCAGCCTCGCACAACAAGACGCGGCTATCGGCCTTCAAAACCTGCTGGCGAAAGGTCATCCATACCCGGGATGACGCAATCGGTTCCGCGGTTACCAACAGTTGATCGTCCAGCCTGGCCGGCGCTGCGTAGTGCAATGACATTTTCTGCACCACGTAACTGACGTTTTGCTCGAGCCCGGCCCGCAATTCCACACCCTGACTGCGAACCCATTCCGTGCGTGCCCGCTCCATGTAGTGAAGGTACTTGGCATGAAACACAATGCCGCCGGCGTCGGTGTCTTCTATATAAACCCGAATCGGCAACTCCAGAACAGGGGCTCTAGCCTTCTCACTCAAAACTACTATTCTCTTTTTCGGAGTTGGGCGGCACCACGCCGAAATGCTGGTAGGCACTCGATGTGACCATACGCCCTCTTTGTGTCCGCACCATGTACCCTTGCTGAATCAAAAACGGCTCAAGCACGTCTTCAATGGTGCCTCTCTCTTCACTGATCGCTGCCGCCAGACTTTCTACACCGACCGGGCCGCCATCAAACTTCTCGATCATGGCTAACAGCAGCCGGCGATCCATGTGGTCGAAGCCTTGGCTATCCACCTTCAACATATTCAACGCCTGATCAGCAATCTCGGCGGTAATCCGGCCGTCTGACCGCACTTCGGCGAAATCGCGCACCCGGCGCAACAAACGGTTGGCAATTCTCGGAGTGCCACGAGAACGGCGAGCGATTTCAAAAGCGCCGCCATCATCAAGGGTTACCGAAGACAATCGGGCTGACCGGGAAATAATGTGAGTCAAATCGGCGTTATTGTAGAACTCAAGGCGTTGAACAATGCCAAAACGGTCCCGCAACGGCGATGTGAGCAATCCAGCTCGCGTTGTGGCTCCAACCAGCGTAAACGGCGGCAAATCCAGCTTGATTGAACGTGCAGCCGGACCTTCGCCAATCATGATGTCCAGCTGATAGTCTTCCATTGCCGGATACAAGACCTCTTCAACGGCTGCACTGAGGCGATGGATTTCATCGATGAAGAGAACGTCGCCTTCTTCAAGGTTGGTCAACATCGCGGCCAGGTCACCTGCTTTTTCAAGCACCGGCCCCGAAGTGGTTTTGATGGCAACACCCATCTCATTGGCAATGATATTTGCCAATGTGGTCTTTCCAAGGCCTGGCGGGCCAAATATCAAGGTGTGATCCAAAGCTTCCTGACGGGCCCTCGCAGCAGAGATAAAGATCTCCATTTGCTCGCGCACCGTCGGCTGACCAACGTACTCAGACAACAGCGTCGGGCGGATGGCGCGATCATGCACCTCTTCATATTCTCCGGCTTTGGCCGTTATCAGTCGGTCCGATTCAATCATGGCATTATCCGCTTACTGGGAATATACAACGTGCCTGCTGGTCGCCCTTGGCAATAACTGCCCTAATTGTACAAAGGGCACGGGCTGAGTCACGTTAAGCTCTATACACATTAGTGTCATCATACGACACAAAAAAGCCGGGCTTACCCGGCTGGAATCATGTTTCTCAGTGCAAGCCTGATCAACTGCTCGCTGTTCATATCCGGCTCAGCCACCCTGCTGATGGCTTTCGCGGCTTCCTGGGGCTTATAACCTAGTGCAATCAGTGCGGCTTCCGCCTCTTCTCTGGGGTCAGACCCCGCTGCGGGTCCGCTACTGGCCGCCCCGGCTGCCAATTGTTCCGGCGCCGAGGGCACAAACTGGCCTTCCAGCTGCTTGATTCGATCAGCCATATCAATCAGCAAACGCTCGGCAGTTTTCTTGCCTACGCCGGGCAGCTTCACCAACGCATTGACATCCCGAGCTTCCACACACTGAATAAACTGCTGCGCATCCAGCCCCGACAATATGCCAATGGCCATTTTAGGCCCCACGCCGTTCACCTTAATCAGCAATCTAAACAGATTACGATCAAGCAAAGAAGCAAAGCCAAACAGGCTTTGTGCGTCTTCACGCACAGCAAAATGGGTATGGAGCGTCACCTCGTGGCCGGTTTCCGGCAGGTGAAAGAACGTGGTGTAGGGAATATCGACTTCATAGCCAAGCCCGGCACATTCCACCAGCGCCTGACCCGGCGTCTTCTCAACCAGCAAACCTCGAATACGACCTATCAAAGCCCGTCTCCTTTGGCTTTCATCAATCTTTGTTTATTGTCGGCGGGCGCGGCCGCCTCGAACTTTGCCGCCAACACCGGCAAGCTTTAATGTACTTTGATTCATATGGGCATGACACAGCGCTATGGCGAGTGCATCCGCCGCATCTTCCTGGGGCCTGCGGGACAATCCCAACAATGCCTGAACCATATGCTGCACCTGTGATTTATCGGCACCTCCGGTGCCCACCACAGCCTGCTTCACCTGCCTTGCCGAGTACTCATGAACGGCCAGCCCACTGTTAGCCGCGCTGACGATTGCCGCTCCTCTGGCTTGCCCTAACTTCAGTGCAGAGTCAGGGTTACGAGCCATGAACACTTGCTCGATGGCAAATTCTTCCGGACGGTACTCACCAATCAACAACGCAAGACTTTGAAAAATGGTCTGTAAACGCTCGGCCATAGGCTTCTGCCCAACCCGAATACAGCCACTGTCGAGATACTCGGTTTGGCGACCTTCCACGCGGATGATGCCGTAACCGGTAATTCTGGAACCGGGGTCTACACCCAGAATGATTGGCATCCGCCTACCTTCAATTCCGTCAGAGGATCACCAAAACAAAGAGGCGGCCGAAGCCGCCTCTCGTCGCTTCCACTTACGCTTTGTCTTCAGCTTTACCGCCATCAGCGGCTTTGGCTGACCGGCGCAAGCGGATGTGCAGCTCTTTCAATTGCTTCTCGTCTACTTCCCCTGGCGCCTGAGTCATCAAGCAAGTGGCGCTCTGGGTTTTCGGGAACGCGATTACGTCACGGATAGACGCTGAGCCGGTCATCAACATCACCAGTCGATCCAGACCAAAGGCCAGACCGCCGTGCGGCGGGCAACCGAACTTCAGTGCATCCAGCAAGAAGCCAAACTTCGCACGGGCTTCTTCCTCACCGATACCCAGAATGCGGAATACCGTGTCTTGCATCGCGCCGTCGTGGATACGGATGGAACCACCGCCCAGCTCAGTGCCATTCAACACCATATCGTAGGCACGGGAAAGAGCATTCGCCGGGTCAGCTGCCAGCTCTTCCGGTGTGCACGATGGTGCGGTGAACGGGTGATGGATGGCAGTCAGGCCGCCGTCGGAGGTTTCCTCGAACATCGGGAAATCAACCACCCACATCGGAGCCCATTCGCAGGTCAGCATGTTCAGATCGTGGCCCACCTTAATGCGCAGCGCGCCCAAGGCTTCGTTCACAACGGTGGTTTTGTCTGCACCGAAGAATACGATATCGCCATCTTCCGCACCTACGCGCTCCATAATCGCCATGGCAACGTCGTCACCCAGGAACTTAACGATCGGAGACTGCAAGCCCTCAACGCCCTTGGCCAACTCGTTAACCTTGATGTAAGCCAGACCTTTGGCACCGTAGATACCCACGAACTTGGTGTACTCGTCAATCTGCTTACGGCTCAGCTCGCCACCTTTCGGTACACGCAGCGCGGCAACACGGCCCTTTGGATCTTTTGCGGGGCCGGCGAAAACTTTGAAGTCAACGCTCTCAACCAGATCGTTCACGTCCTGCAGTTCCAGCGGGATACGCAGATCCGGCTTGTCGCTGCCGTAGCGCTGCATCGCTTCTGCGTATGGCATGCGCGGGAATTCAGGAAGCTCCACGTCCAGCACGTCTTTGAACAGAGCGCGGATCATGTCTTCGTTCAGGTTCATCAGGCTTTCTTCATCGACGAAAGAAGCCTCGATGTCTACCTGAGTAAATTCCGGCTGACGGTCTGCACGAAGGTCTTCGTCACGGAAGCACTTGGCGATCTGGTAGTAACGATCAACACCCGACACCATCAACATCTGCTTGAACAGCTGCGGGGACTGAGGCAATGCGAAGAAGGAACCATCGTGAGTACGGCTAGGTACCAAGTAGTCGCGGGCACCTTCCGGCGTTGCACGGGTCAGGATGGGCGTTTCCACATCCATAAAGCCCCGGCTGTCCAGGAAGTTGCGAATGTAACTGGTTACCCGAGAACGGAAACGCAGGCGGTTGATCATTTCCGGACGACGAAGGTCAACAAAACGGTAGCGCAGACGAACGTCTTCACCAACGTCGACGTGCTCATCCAGCGGGAACGGAGGCGTAGCGGCGGCATTCAGAATAACCAGATCTTTACCCAGCAGCTCGACCTGACCGGTAGGCATATTAGCGTTTTCAGTGCCGGCAGGGCGACGACGCACGCGACCGGTTACTTTGACAACGTATTCGCTGCGAACTTTTTCCGCCAGCGCAAAACTTTCTTCGGTATCCGGGTCAACAACGACCTGAGAAATACCATCCCGGTCCCGCAGATCCAGGAATATAACCCCACCGTGGTCACGGCGGCGATGTACCCATCCGCAGAGTGTAACTTCCTGATCAATGTGAGATTCGTTGATCCCACCGCAATAATGACTGCGCATACCGGTTCCCGTAGTTTCTGAATGTGTGCGTTAAATCGTTAAGTCTGGGCAAGCAGGTGGAGATGGCTTTCCGAAACCGTGCGTAGCCATGGATGGCGGAGCCGAGCGTACACGGACGTATTCACAGCGTGTTTCGGAAAGCCATCTCCACCTGCTTGCTTGCAACAAATCTTGGCCGCTGGAAATTTTTGCGACCTTACTGGAAAAGCCGCCCATTATAAACACAATGACGCTGAAAATCAGGCGTACAACAACGCATTTAAGCCACGCTGATGACTCTGTGTAGACAGGCGGCTAGAATGGCGGTCTTTAGCCGCAATTGGAGCAGCCGTTTTGGCCACCAGAGCAGAACAAAAACTTAAAACCCGGCGGGCATTGATGGACGCTGCCTTGGCCCAGCTAAGTGCAGACCGGGGCTTCGGCAGTTTGAGTTTGCGCGAAGTGGCCCGGGAAGCCGGCATCGCCCCCACCTCTTTTTATCGGCATTTTTCTGAACTGGACGAGCTAGGCTTGGCCCTTGTCGATGAAGGCGGCGTTGCCCTGCGACAACTGATGCGTCAGGCCCGAAAGCGGATTGTTCGAGACGGCAGCGCCATCTCGACTTCTGTGGACACCTTTATGGAGTATCTTGGCAACAACGCCAATTTGTTCCGTTTGATGTTGCGCGAACGCACCGGCGTCTCCAAACCGTTCCGCACTGCCGTAAGAGCTGAAATCGAGCACTTCGTCACCGAATTGGCCGCCGACCTGCGCCGTTTCGCCGAAGAACAAAACAAGCCCATCTCCGACGCCCGGATTGTCGCGGAAGCCATGGTCACTCTGGTATTCAATCAAGGCGCCGAAGCACTGGATGCCACACCCAAAGAGCGGGAAGAGCTTAAAGCAAAACTAAAAATTGAACTGCGGATGATACTGGTGGGGTCCCAAACCCTGGCTCAATGGCAACAGGGCCGGGAGTAGTCAAATAGAGGGTAACGCCAACAACTCGAGAACTGGCTGGAGCTTTTCAATGACAAGCTCCAGTTCTTCATCACTGTACGGAACAGGCGCCTGCGTACCCCAGACCGGCCCCGGCCATGCCGGATCGTCCTGAAACCGGACAATATGGTGAAGATGCAGTTGCGGCACCATATTACCCAGCGCCGCCACGTTCATCTTGTCACCCTCAAAGAGCTCCATCATTCCTTTGCTCAGTGCTGACGACTCTTTCAATAACTGCGCCTGCTGATCAGCGGTAAGCTGATAGATTTCCCGAATGCCACACACTGCCGGCACCAGAATAATCCATGGCCAGGTGCGATCGTTCATAAGCCGCACTTCGCACAGCGCCGAACGACCCAGGCTATGGGTGTCGGCGGCAAGTCGTTCGTGAAGCTCAAACATACAACACCCCCGGGTCAACCCGCTGAATGAAACTGATTTTGCCCGCGACCGATGGCGTAGTACGTCAAGCCGAAGCGCTCCAGCATTTCCGGCTCGTAGAGATTACGGCCGTCAAACACCGCAGGCTCTTTCAGGGCTCCCGAAATGGCATCAAAGTCCGGAGAACGGAATTCCTTCCACTCGGTGCAGATCACCAGCACATCCGCGCCTTTCAATGCCTGCTCTTTGGTGCCACACAAGGTGAGCCCGTCATGGTCGCCGTAAATGCGCTGTGTTTCGTTCATCGCTTCCGGATCAAAGGCCTGAACCTTCGCTCCCGCTTTCCACAAACTTTCCATCAAGGTTCTGGATGAAGCTTCACGCATGTCATCTGTGTTCGGTTTGAACGCCAAACCCCAGAGGGCGACTACTTTGCCTTCCAGATTCCCCTGGAAGTAGTGACTGATCTTGTCGAACAGCACATGCTTCTGAGCGTAATTGACCGCTTCAACCGCGTTCAACAGCTTGGCGTCGTAATCGCAATCACGAGCGGTTCGGGCCAGCGCCTGGACATCTTTCGGGAAACAGGAGCCGCCGTAGCCACAGCCGGGGTATATGAAGTGGTAGCCGATGCGGGGATCCGAACCAATTCCGCGACGGACGGCCTCAATATCGGCCCCCAACCGCTCCGCGAGATTCGACATCTCGTTCATGAAGCTGATTTTGGTCGCCAACATGGAGTTGGCGGCATACTTGGTCAATTCCGCTGATCGAATGTCCATGAAGATCATGCGATCCCGGTTTCGATTAAACGGGTAATAGACCTCACGAAGCAAGTCCGCCGCTTGCTCGCTATCAGTTCCAATCACAATGCGGTCCGGCTTCATGAAATCGTTAATGGCCGCACCTTCTTTCAGGAATTCAGGATTGGAGACAACATCGAACTCAAGCTCAAGCCCGCGCTTGTCCAGTTGAGCACGAACGGCCGCCTTCACCTTGTCACCAGTGCCTACGGGTACGGTGGACTTATCGACGACAACTTTGTATTCATCCATGTATTGGCCGATCGATTTTGCCACGGCCAGCACGTATTGGAGATCCGCCGAACCATCTTCATCCGGAGGCGTTCCAACCGCGATAAACTGCAAAGAACCGTGCTTGACGGCCTCCTCTACATTCGTGGTAAAGGACAAGCGACCGGCTTCATAGGTGTGCGCAACAATCGACTCCAGGCCCGGCTCATAGATCGGAATCTGTCCGTTCTTGAGCTTGCCAATCTTGCCCTCATCAACGTCCATGCACAGCACATCATGCCCGACATCTGCCAGGCAGGCACCTGTCACCAGACCGACATACCCCGTCCCGAAAATCGTAATCTTCATGAAGTCTTTCCCGAAACCAATAGATTAAAGCGTTATTTCGCTGATTTTTTCTGAAGCCAGATCTTTTCCCAAGCCAGCGCAGTGCGCACGATTGTGTTGAGATCATCGTAATCGGGCTGCCAACCTAACACTTCCTTGATTCTGGCATTATCGGCCATAAGCGCTGCCGGGTCGCCCGGGCGCCGGCCCGTAGTTTCAACCGGGAAATCAATTCCAGATTCTTCTTTGACTACATCGATCACTTCGTTAACCGTAAAGCCGCTGCCATAGCCACAGTTAAGCACCTGCGACTCACCGCCTTCTGCCATGTAACTCAGCGCCATCACGTGAGCTTTAGCCAAATCTTCTACGTGAATGTAGTCGCGAACACAGGTGCCATCACGGGTTTCGTAGTCTGTTCCGAAAACGCTCATGCCTTCTCGTTGGCCGGTCACACACTCACAAGCCACTTTGATAAGGTGAGTGGCTTCGGGTGTCGCCTGCCCCAGAAGACCATCCGGATTGGCGCCGGCAACGTTGAAGTAGCGCAAAACCACGTAATTGAGGCCGGAAGCGGCGGCCAGATCCATAATCATCCGCTCGCTCATCATTTTCGATGCGCCATAGGGATTGATCGGTGCCAGCGGCATATCCTCAGTCAGTACCGTCTGCTCAGGCATGCCATAGACCGCCGCTGTGGACGAAAACACCATGTAAGGTATTTTATGGCGCTCAATTGCCTTGAGCAGATTCAGAGTATTGCGTGTGTTATTGCTGTAGTACTTCAGCGGGTTGCTGACCGACTCGGGCACCACAATGTTCGCTGCAAAGTGCAAAACAGCCTCAAAGTCGTGAGCTGCGAACAACGCTTCGATCGCATCCTCATCGCAAAGATCGCCTACTACCAACTCACCCGCCGTCACCGCCCATCGGTATCCGGTGGACAGGTTATCAAACACCACGATGTCATGGCCTGCCGCGGCCAACTGACGGACAACGTGACTACCGATATAGCCGGCACCGCCGGTCACAAGTACTTTCACGTGGGATTACTCCTTCCCTGAATTTTGTTTGCGCTTCCGGCGTATTTCATCACGCCGGCGGCTGAAAAAATCGCTGATCATTTGACCGCATTCGTCCGCCAGAACCCCTCCAAGAGCGTCCACCTGCCAGTTAAGGAACGGCTCGTCCAATGTGCGCCGTGCGGATTCAACGGCCCCGGCCTTGGGCTCTTTCGCCCCATAAACAATGCGGCTAACACGGCTGTGCACTATCGCCCCCACGCACATGGTACAGGGCTCCAAAGTTACGTAAAGCGTTGCCCCGCTCAGCCGGTAATTACCAGCCCTTGCGGCCGCATCACGCAATGCGCGAACTTCCGCATGGGCCGTCGGGTCGCAGCCGGTGATAGGCGCATTATAGCCTACCCCCAACTCCCGACCATCACGAACGACCACAGCCCCTACGGGTACTTCATCTTTCGCAGCGGCATGAGCCGCCAGCGACAGCGCCCGCGCCATCCAGTATTCGTCATTGGCTTGTAAATCTGACATATAAAGAGGGTCGTCTGATAGGAACTTGAACCAGCGCGGTAGCAGGCAATCCGGAAGTTCGACAAAAATACCACTATTCAGCATCTTAACCAAACAAAGGAGCTTCGCCTTTGTTTAGCCGCCGGGTATACAAGTATCGACTAACCGGAAATCCATCAAATCATTCGCCGGAATCGGCTTACTGAAATGGTACCCCTGCGCCACATCACATCCCAGCTTATGCAAAAGATCAAGCTGATCGCCGGTTTCCACGCCCTCAGCAACCACCTGCAAGTTCAGACTATGGGCCATGGCAATCGTTGCCGTAACAAGGTCACGGTCTTCTTTAATGGTAGTGATACCCGCGACAAAACTCCGGTCAATTTTGAGGAGGTCAAAATCGTACTGCCGCAGATAACTTAATGATGAATACCCGGTTCCGAAGTCATCCATTGACAGCTTCACGCCTAAACCATGCAACCCTTTCAAAATATCATCGACGCACCCCTGGCCTATCAGCAACACGCCTTCGGTAATTTCGAACTCCAATCGATCTGGCGCGACGCCAGACGCATTGAGCGATGTTTTTACAAACTCGATAAAATCCGGGTCCCTGAACTGTCGAGGAGAAAGATTTACCGCCATCGTATAGTCTTGGCCATCGCCCCAACTTTTCAGACACGCCAATGACTGGGCGAGCACATACTTTCCAATCGGAACGATCAACCCTGTTTGTTCAGCAATGGGTATAAATTCATCCGGCGCGATAGTCCCCATCACCGAACTGTGCCATCGAAGCAAAGCCTCAGCACCCATAATTTGCCCGCTGCGCAAATTGATCTTAGGCTGGAAGCAAACCTCAAATTCGCCACGCTCTAGCGCGCCGTACAGCTGCTCTTCAATCTCCAAGCGGTGCAAAATCATGGCGTTCATTTGCTTCGTGAAAAACGAATAGGTGTTACGCCCCGCTTCTTTTGACTGATACATCGCCGCGTCAGCATTGCGCAATAAATCGGTGGCACACTCGCCGTTATCCGGAAATACGGCAACCCCAATACTGGTCGTCAGGATCAGCTCTCGACCATCAATCGTGAACGGTTCTCTGAATGCACCCAACAATTTCTCTACCGTGCCGACGGCATCAAAACTTTCAGCCAACGCCCCCAGCAACACGATAAATTCATCTCCCCCCAATCGCCCCACGGTATCCGAGTCCCGCACCACCGAACTCAGGCGATTGGCCGCTTCAACGAGAACCTTGTCACCTACCTCATGACCAAGCGAATCATTAATCTTTTTAAAATCATCAATATCAAGAAACACAACGGCCGCTTTCTCGCCACTGCGATCCATCTCTTTAACCATCTGCGATAGGCGATCAAGTGACAGGAGGCGATTGGGTATCGAAGTCAAAGAGTCGAAATAAGCCTGCTTTCGGATAAGCTCTGCGGCTTCGTGGGCCTCTGTAATATCGCGTGCGATAACGACGATCTGCTTCTGGCCAGACAAATGGCTGAGCCTCGCTTCAAAATAGATCCTGCCAATCGGTAGATCTAAATAATATTCAAGGCTCAGGACACCGCCTTCTGCTATTGCTTTTGCAATGGAAACCTTGAACTTGGCCGACACCTCTTCCGGCAGAAAATCGACCATATGTTTGCCAACGATTTTCTCATACTGCACGTAGAGCTTCTGACTATCCCCTGCGTGGCAGTCAATAATTCTCCCGTCTTCCGTCAACAAAAAAAACAGATCCGGGATAGACTGGAAAACGCTGTTCAGCAATTCGTCTTTTGAAACCGCCTGGCGCTGAGCTTTTTTTACATCGCCCAGGTAAACGTCGATGCAATACATTTCGTATTCATCGCTCGCATTCCGGAACATGACGTGACTTGAATAGACGCTTACATCCTCGCCATTTCTATTTCTCAGGGTAAGCTCGGAGGCGGGTATTTCAACACCGCTGATCACCCAGTTCCGGTGCGCCGTAACAACATCCTCGCGCATGTGTTCAGGAATGATCAATTCATCCAAGGTTCGCCCTACCGCCTCATCGGCGGTATAGCCGTAGAGTTTCTCGCTGCCTATATTCCAGTAAACAACTTTCAGCTCCTGATCGTATCCCTGGACAGAAATCGCATCGACCGTATCAAACAACTGGCGTACAGCATCCCTTGTATCCGCGTGATGATTTTCCATATCTCACTCTTTCTCTATCGCACGACTAACATTAGCTAAGCTTAGGAAAAACCGCAGAAATCACCAGTTTTTTCTTCACGATTGTGAAAAACCAAAAAGCCCACAACACGGTGGGCTTTTCAGTTACTTAGATTTCACTGTCCATTAGACTCGGGGGTGTACTTATCACTCCCACTCAATCGTCGCCGGGGGCTTGGATGAAACATCATAAGTCACCCGGGAAATGCCGCTGATCTCGTTAATAATTCGGTTGGAAACCGTTTCCAACAGCTCGTATGGCAAATGAGCCCAACGAGCGGTCATGAAGTCGATGGTTTCTACCGCACGCAGTGCCACAACCCACTCATAGCGACGCGCATCGCCGACCACACCCACGGATCTCACCGGCAAGAAAACTGCAAATGCCTGACTGGTTTTGTGGTACAAATCGGCACGATGAAGCTCTTCCAGGAAGATAGCATCGGCATGGCGCAGAATATCAGCGTACTCTTTTTTCACCTCGCCCAGAATCCGGACACCAAGACCCGGTCCCGGGAACGGATGGCGATACACCATGTCGTAAGGCAGACCCAGCTCAAGCCCGATTCGGCGAACTTCGTCCTTGAACAATTCACGCAAGGGCTCAACCAGCTTCAGCTTCATGGTTTCTGGCAAACCGCCTACGTTGTGATGCGACTTGATCACATGAGCCTTGCCGGTCTTGGAGGCCGCTGATTCGATCACATCTGGATAGATCGTGCCCTGAGCCAGCCAGTTCACGTCTTTGATCTTCGCGGCTTCCTCGTCGAATACCTCGATAAAGGTGTTACCGATGACTTTTCGCTTCTGCTCGGGATCGCTGACGCCCTTCAGCTTGGACAGGAAAAGATCTTCGGCATCCGCGCGAATGACCTTTACACCCATGCTGCTACCGAACATATCCATAACCTGGTCGCCCTCGTTCAGGCGCAGCAGGCCGTTATCAACGAACACGCAGGTCAGCTGATCACCAATAGCTTTGTGCAACAAAGCAGCCGTAACCGACGAATCAACACCGCCAGACAGGCCCAGCAGCACTTTATCGTTACCTACCTGCTCGCGAATCTGACGCACGGCATCGTCTACGATTTTGGCCGGGGTCCATAAAGCTTCGCACTCACAGATATTCAGAACAAAGTGCTCAAGAATCCGCTTGCCCTGCAGCGTATGAGTGACCTCCGGATGGAACTGAACGCCGAACAAATTGCGCGACAAGTCCTGCATTGCCGCAATCGGTGCGCTTTCGGTCGATGCGAGAAGTTCAAAGCCTTCAGGCATGGCAACTACTTTGTCGCCATGACTCATCCAAACATCCAGTAAAGAATCGCCGGCGGGTGTCAGGTGATCAGTTATGTCGTTCAGCAACGGCCCTTTTGCGCGCACTTTTACTTGTGCATAGCCAAATTCGCGCTTCTCCGAACTGGCAACCCGGCCGCCCAACTGCTCGGCCATGGTCTGCATGCCGTAGCAAATGCCGAGCACCGGAATACCTTTTTCGAACAGGCCCTCGGGCGCACGCGGCCCGCCCAGTTCGGTAACCGATTCAGGCCCACCGGCCAGAATGATGCCTTTGGGGTTGAAGTCGCTGAGTTCATCTTCGGTGATATCAAAGGCTTTCACCTCGCAGTACACGCCAATCTCCCGAACACGGCGAGCAATGAGTTGGGTGTACTGGGAGCCGAAATCGAGAATCAGGATACGGTGATCGTGAATGTTCTGAGCCATGGAGTCCTCGGGCTGAAAAGAAACAACACAGCCCGGAAACCGGGCTGTGTCAAATCAAGCAATAATTAACCGATGCGGTAGTTTGGAGCTTCTTTAGTGATGGTCACATCGTGCACGTGACTCTCACGCATACCCGCATTGGTAATACGGACAAATTCCGGTTTGGTGCGCATCTCGTCGATGTTCGCGCTGCCGGTATACCCCATCGAGGCACGCAAGCCGCCGATCAACTGGTGAATAATGTTGCGCATCGGGCCTTTGCAAGCAACGCGACCCTCAATACCTTCCGGCACCAGCTTTTCAATACCCTTGCTGGCATCCTGGAAATAGCGGTCACTGGAGCCTTGCCCCATAGCACCAAGAGAGCCCATGCCACGGTAGGCCTTATAGCTACGACCCTGGAACAATTCGATCTCGCCCGGCGCTTCGTCAGTACCCGCCAACAGGCTACCGATCATGACGCAGTTCGCGCCCGCTGCGACTGCTTTGGCGATGTCGCCGGAGAAACGTACACCACCATCCGCGATCAGCGGAACGCCGCGATCTTTCAGAGCAGCCGCAACATTGGACACCGCTGAAATCTGGGGAACACCAATACCCGCCACGATCCGCGTGGTACAGATTGAACCCGGGCCAATCCCAACTTTCACCGCATCGGCGCCGGCATCTGCCAGGGCAATGGCCGCGTCTGCAGTGGCGATGTTGCCGCCAATCACCTGCACCTGCGGATAGTTTTCTTTAACCCAGCGCACGCGATCGATAACGCCTTTCGAGTGGCCATGGGCGGTGTCTACTACAATCACATCAACGCCAGCTTCAACCAGCGCCTGTACACGGGCTTCTGTATCGCCACCGGTGCCAACCGCAGCACCTACCCGCAAGCGGCCCTGATCATCCTTACAAGCCATTGGGTAATCTTTGGCTTTCTGGATATCCTTTACGGTAATCAGGCCACGCAGCTCGTAGTTATCGTTAACAACCAGAATCTTCTCGATGCGGTGCTTGTGCAGAAGCTCTTTGACCTCAACCAGATCGGCACCCTCTTTCACGGTTACCAGATCTTCTTTTCTGGTCATGATATCCCGTACCGGTGTATCCATCCGGCTTTCAAAGCGGATGTCACGGCCAGTCACGATGCCAACCAGGTCATTGCCATCTACAACAGGCAGCCCTGAGATGTTGTTCGCCATGGTAATATCAACCAGCTCACGAACGGTGGTGTCCGGCGTTACAGTAATAGGGTCTTTAACGACACCGCTTTCGTGCTTCTTGACCCGGCGCACTTCTGCGGCCTGCTGCTCTACCGTCATGTTTTTATGCATGATACCGATACCGCCTTCCTGGGCCATCGCGACCGCCAGTTCAGCGTCAGTCACCGTATCCATGGCGGCAGAAATCAACGGAATATTCAGAGTAATCCCTTTGGTCAGCTGAGTTTTCAGGTCAACCTGATGGGGAAGCACTTCGGAAAATCCGGGCACAAGCAGAACGTCGTCAAACGTGAGGGCTTCTTCGGCAATACGCAGCATTTGGGTCCGCCTTTTGATCATGCTAAGTTGGGTGCTCCTGAGCCACACCAGACGCGGTGTGGCAGAGCGAAATCCTTAATCGATCTATTATAAAGTGGTGACAGAACACAGTAAACCACGGGGTTCTTACCATCAGGTTGCATCTTTCTGAATTTCCGTTATTTTTACCCGTCACCTTCTCGGCTATTGCGTATAAATTCCACGGAGCCCGACATTGACCCCCGCCTATCCGGACACCCGCCCCCACGCTCTGAGCGTCAGTGAACTGAACCGTCAGGCTCGTCGCCTGTTGGAAACCAGCTTTATGCAGGTATGGGTCGAAGGCGAAATTTCGGGGCTGTCGCGACCATCTTCCGGGCACTGGTATTTCTCGCTAAAAGACCAAAAATGCCAGATTCGCTGCGCTATGTTTCGAGGCGCCAACCAACGCATTCGCACCCTGCCCCGCGAAGGCGACCAAATTCGCATTCGCGGCAAGGTCACCCTCTACGAAAACCGGGGCGATTTCCAGATCATTGTCGAGCACATGGAACCGGCTGGCCTGGGCGCGCTGCAGCAAGCGTTCGAAGCACTTAAAGTAAAGCTTCAAGCAGAAGGCTTGTTTGAGCCAACCGGTAAAAAACCACTACCGCCGACGCCAAGACACATTGGCGTGATCACCTCGCCCACGGGCGCGGCAATTCACGACATCCTGACCGTACTTGCGCGACGCTGTCCTGCCATTCCCGTGACACTTTATCCAACTGCCGTTCAGGGCCAGGCGGCTACCGCTGAAATTGTCAACGCCATCGAGCGCGCGCAAAGGCACAATGTCGCAGATGTTCTGATCATCGGTCGGGGCGGTGGTTCTCTCGAAGATTTGTGGTGTTTCAATGAGGAAGCGGTAGCCAGGGCAATTGCCAACTGCCCTATCCCCACGGTCAGCGCTGTTGGTCACGAAGTTGATGTCACCATTGCCGACTTCGTTGCCGATTTGCGGGCTCCGACCCCGTCAGCCGCCGCCGAGAAAATCTCTCCGGACCAACAAGACTGGCTTCGCCGCCTGAATGAACAACAGGTGCGCTTGGGTCACTCGGCACAACGCTTGTTTAAACGACTGGAAAACCAACTGGGACACCTTAGCGCTCGCCTTCGGGACCCTCGCCGGGAACTGCAGGACAAAGCACAACGCATGGACGAGCTCGACATGCGCCTGAACAAGGCCATGCGGCAAAAAATGGAACACCAGTCGCTTGCAACCAGCCACCTGGCCCAGCGGCTGAAAACCCAATCTCCCCAGAAACTCCTCTTCAGCACACAAGAGCAAGTGGTCAGACTGAGTGAACGCATGCATGCGGCGATACAGCACAACCTGAGACTGCAACAAGACAAGCTCCAGCTGCAGGCGCAAACTCTGAATGTTGTCAGCCCCCTCGCCACGCTCGGCCGAGGTTACGCCATTGTCAAAAACGAATCCGGCGACATCGTCCGAAACGCAAACCAACTCTCAACAGGCGACACCATTCGCACCCAATTCGGCCAAGGGCATGTTTCGGCGAGCGTTACAGAGATTGAGCCACGGTAAACTAATCGCCCCTTACTACGCCTATGGTCTACTAGCTCAGCCCCTCAAAACTCCTACAGTTGACGGAACCAAACATAAAATAAAAACCGCTCAACTAAGGTGGAGCTTATGAGCTACAACTCCGCATTTCGCCATTCCATCGATCAACGTGACGACTTCTGGCGCGAACAAGCCCGCCACATCGATTGGACCTCGGCACCCAACACCATCTGGCGGCCGCTCGAAAACGGTCACGGCGAATGGTTTCCAGACGGAACACTGAACACCAGCGATGTTGCGCTGGATGCCAACATTCGCGCTGGCCGTGGCGACCAGGCCGCCCTTATTTACGATTCGCCGGTCACCAACACCCAGAAAACCTACACATACAACGAGCTGCGCGACGAGGTCGCAATTTTCGCAGGCGCATTGAAAGCGCAAGGCATACAAAAAGGCGACCGGGTCATTATCTATATGCCGATGATCCCCCAAGCCGCCATTGCCATGCTGGCCTGCGCACGTCTTGGCGCTATCCACTCGGTGGTATTTGGCGGGTTTGCGGCTCATGAACTGGCTGTGCGAATTGATGATGCCACTCCAAAAGCTGTCATCACCGCCTCTTGCGGTATCGAAATCAGCACCGTAATTGAATACAAGCCGCTAGTAGATAAAGCCATCGAGCAATCGAGCCATAAGCCCGAGATCTGCGTGGTGTTCCAACGCTCTCAAGCAAAAGCCAGCATGGAAGCCAGCCGGGACCGGGACTGGTACGATCTATGCGCAAGCGCCACGCCCGCTGACCCCGTGCCAGTGAACGCCACCGATCCGCTCTACATCCTCTACACCTCGGGGACCACGGGCAAACCCAAGGGCGTAGTTCGGGATAACGGCGGCCATGCTGTTGCACTCAAGTACAGCATGGGCCTGGTCTACGATGCGAACCCCGGGGATGTGTATTGGGCAGCCTCCGACGTTGGCTGGGTTGTTGGGCACAGCTACATTGTTTACGGTCCGCTGTTCGCCGGCTGCACCACGGTGCTTTACGAAGGCAAACCCATTAAAACGCCCGATGCGGGGGCCTTCTGGCGAGTCATCCAGGACCACAAGGTAGACATACTGTTTACCGCCCCCACGGCCTTTCGCGCGGTTCGAAAGGAAGACCCCGAAGCCACACAGCTCAGCAAATACGACACCTCGTCACTGAAGCGGATTTATCTGGCCGGCGAACGCTTGGACCCGCCTACCTACGAATGGCTGAAAGAGAACACCAACCTTCCAATTCTGGATCATTGGTGGCAAACCGAAACCGGATGGGCAATCTGCTGCAACCCGGCCGGAATCGAAATGATGGCCACCAAACCCGGCTCTTCAACCGTACCGTCACCGGGCTACGATGTGCGCGTGGTCAACGTGGATGGCTCTGTCGTTCCCGATGGTGAGCAAGGCCAGATCGCCGTAAAACTTCCGCTGCCCCCCGGCTGCCTGATGACCGTTTGGGGCGACGACGAACGCTTCCTGAACAGTTATCTCCGCCCGATTCCGGGCTACTACAGTTCAGGCGATGGCGGCTACATTGACGAAGATGGTTACGTTTTCATCATGGGTCGAACCGACGATGTCATTAACGTGGCAGGCCATCGCCTCTCAACCGGTGAAATGGAAGAAGTGGTCGCCTCTCATCCGGCAATCGCTGAGTGTTGCGTTGTTGGCGCCCACGACGACCTCAAAGGCCAGTTACCCATTGGCTTGGTGCTCATTAAAGACGGCGCGACCATCGACCCGGATGAGCTCGAAGAAGAGCTTGTAGAGATGGTGCGAGAAAAAATTGGCGCGATAGCCTGTTTCCGGCGCGCGATCGTGGTTGAGCGTCTGCCCAAAACGCGATCAGGCAAAATTCTGAGGAGAGTCATTCGTCAGATTGCCGATCAGGAAGAATACAGCGTACCAAGTACGATAGATGATCCGGCCATTCTGGAAGAAATCAGCGAAGCACTCAGGCACTGACCTGCCAAACGCACCTTCGCAGAAACGATTCGAGACTACCTCCATTGCGGAGGTGGTCTTGTGCTTCCCAAGAAGTCACAATCAATTGTTTTTTATGACAAAAAAACTTTCGAATGCGACAAATAAAAAATTGACGGACGGTAAAGTCGGTCTATACTGAAATTGCTGTGTAATTCTGCAGCGGTATTTGGCGAATGTGCACCAACGTCCTGCCCCGGCTTTTCGTTGCCCCTTTCATCAGTACGCCCCGAATTATTCAGCATGCATGGTCCCGTGAGGGCAAACCTTTTAGTAAGTACAGGAAAGATCAATGTCTGATACAAAAACTGGCCAGGTCAAATGGTTCAACGAAGCAAAAGGCTTTGGCTTTATTGAGCAGGAAGGCGGCAGTGACGTTTTCGTTCACTACAGCGCAATCAACTCAGGTGGCTTCCGCACTCTGACCGAAGGTCAGCAGGTGCAGTTCACCGTTACTCAGGGCCCGAAAGGCCCGCAGGCAGAGAACGTAACGCCGCTGTAATCGGCTTATGTTGATTGCCTGATGCCCCTCACGGGCAGACGGAACAAAACAGCCGGCAATATCGCCGGCTGTTTTGGTTTTGGTTCAAACTTACAGACAAGCCTCAAGCCGAAACCGACTCCTCGCTGACTATTACTTCCGGCATTTCTGCGCCAACTTCCTGAGCCACCGCTGAGAACAATGCCTGCAAGGTCGCCGAAGTTGTATCTTCAGCCAGTGCGGCCGCACTACAAAGCCTGCCGTTGGCATTCAAACGAATACACGCCAAAGCATTCGCTTTCGTCCCCTCACCCAACGCAAACTCATCGTAGGCCTCAACCGCGATGGATACGCCGAATCGACGAGCCAGCGCATCCGAAACTGCTTCGACAGCGCCCAGACCTCGACCTTCCAAGGCAACAGACGATTCACCTGCGCCAACGACCACATCGGCTCGAACGCCTTCATCGTCACGATGCAGGTTGTAAGTGCGCAACGCCCAGTCTTTCGCTACCTTCAGGTACCGCTCTTCGAAGAGGCGATGAATGGTGTTTGAGTCAATCTCGCCACCGTTGGTCTCGGCTTCCGACTGGACCACCTTGCTGAACTCAATCTGCAACCATCTAGGCAAGCTGATATCGTAATCCCGCTCCAACACGTAGGCCACGCCACCTTTACCCGACTGGCTATTAATCCGTACCACCTCTTCATAGCGCCGGCCCAGATCCGAGGGATCAATTGGCAAGTAGGCAACGTTCCACACATCCCCGTCTTTGCGGCGTGCCAGACATTTTCGGATCGCGTCCTGATGGCTGCCCGAAAATGCGGTGAAAACCAATTCTCCGGCGTAGGGATGACGCGGATGAGTCGAGATCTCGGTGCAGGCTTCCACCACCTCGGTTATCTCGGCCATGCCCGACAAATCCAATTTTGGATCAACACCTTGCGAGTACAAGTTCATGGCCATGGTGACCAGATCCATATTGCCCGTACGTTCGCCATTACCCATCAGGGTGCCTTCAACCCGGTCCGCACCAGCCATTACGGCCAACTCGGCTGCCGCCACGCCGCAGCCGCGATCGTTGTGGGTGTGAACGCTGATGCTCACCGAATCCCGGCGTTGAATGTTTTCGCAAATCCACTCTATCTGATCGGCGAATACGTTCGGTGTTGACATTTCAACGGTCGCCGGCAGATTGATGATCACCGGCTGCCCCTGATCCGGGCGCCAAACACCTGTTACCGCATCAATCACGTCCTTGGCAAAATCCAGCTCCGTGCCGGTAAAGCTCTCAGGAGAATACTGAAAGGTCCATTCGGTATCGGGATAACGGCTGGCAAAATCTCTCACCAGCGCTGCGCCATTTCGGGCAATATCGCAGATTCCCTCACGATTCAGCCCAAACACTTGTTCACGCTGCACCGTCGAGGTGGAATTATAGACATGAACAATCGCTTTCTTTGCGCCATCCAAGGCCTCATACGTACGCTCAATCAACTCAGCGCGAGCCTGGGTCAGTACCTGGATGGTGACATCGTCCGGAATCCGGTTCTCTTCAATCAGTTTTCGACAAAAATCAAAATCCGGCTGACTGGCGGCTGGAAAGCCTATTTCAATTTCTTTGAAACCCAGCTTGACCAGCAAATCAAACAAACGCTGCTTTTGGGCAACGGACATCGGCTTGATCAATGACTGGTTACCATCCCGCAGATCCACCGCACACCAGGTTGGCGCCTTTTCAATAATCTGGTCCGGCCAACGGCGATCTTTCTTGGCAACGGGTTTGAAGGGTGCGTATTTTCGATGATCAAAAGCCATGTCTGACAATTCCTTTCACTGATCGAAGAGATAACGCCAGTGTAACCAATTTAATGCGCTATCCGATTGCGAATTTTAGCTGGAAACATAAAATGCATGGCATAATATTGCCAATCATACAAAAATGGTGACATCTTGTGCCTAGCAACGACAAAACGTTAGTTAAATTAGACAAAACTGACCGGAAGATTCTCGAGCAATTGCAGAAAGATGGGTCACTAACCAATCAGCAGCTCGCCGAAAAGGTCGGTTTGTCGCCCTCTCCGTGCCTGCGCCGGGTTCGGTCACTGGAGGATTCGGGCATCATTGTCAGAACCGCCACCATTCTTGACCATAAGAAACTGGGATTGGCCCTGACCGCCGTCATACTGATCGGAATGGACCGGCACACCCCGGAGCGGTTCGCAGATTTCGAGGAACAGATCGCCAACTACCCAGAAGTACAGGAATGCTATCTGATAACCGGGCAGAGCGCAGATTACATGTTAAAAGTTGTGGTACCTGATATGGACCACTATCACCAGTTCCTGCTCAACCGCATTACCCGTATACCCGGAGTCAGCGGGGTGCATTCAAGCTTTGTATTACGACGAGTTATCGACAGTACCGCCCTACCCCTGGGTTACTTGTCCTGACGAATTAGCTCCATCAGATAGGCTCGAGCCATGCATTTAAGCTCGTTTGCCAGCAAAGCCCCCTGAGACTCCGGCAAAGTAGCGGCCAACCGAAGAATGGAGCCGGCAGAACGCGGCAGTAACAAGCTCGCCGTCCAACGGCGCTCTTCCGGGATGCCGGGGAACTCCTGTTTCAGCCGCGCATCAAAATCCCGGGCATTGCTGTAGAGTTCCCGCAAATCCAGCTCGCGAAGTTCCGGCATTGATTCGACACCGCTCCAGATCGCCGAGTAAGCCGGTTCAGTCCGATAAAACTCGTAAAACAAGTCGATCAGCACGTCCACGGCTTCCGACAACCCGACTTGCTCCAAGCGCTCGCGCAACGCGTTTTCCATTTTTTCAACATGGCCTTCAGCGAGCGCGTGAACGATGGCGGCTTTGTTCGGAAAATAGCGATAGAGCGAGGCGAGCGACATCCCGGATTGCCGGGCAATGGCTGACATACTGGTGCCATCCACGCCGTTCTCGTGAAAGATCGCGGCCGCGTGGCGGAGAATACTGTCTACACGCTCTCGGCTGCGCGCCTGCACCGGCTTCCGGCGTGGTGCTACATTTATAGATTCGTCTGTCATCATCTGTACCTTATGGGGCAGGCTCCGTACAATAACGCTCACTTTAAGACAATGAAAGGCAGTTTCGGGCCAGTCCCCCCTGCCAATTAGTCCAATCCCCACTTTTCAATAAAGCGGAAGACACGATGCGAGCTAGCCGTTATCTGATTGCCACCCAAAAAGAGACCCCTGCAGACGCGGAAATCATCAGCCACCAGCTGATGTTGCGTGCAGGCATGATCCGTAAACTGGCCGCCGGCCTCTACTCCTGGCTTCCATTGGGCCTGCGGACCTTGCGCAAAGTAGAACGGATTGTACGCGAAGAAATGGACAAAAGTGGAGCTCAGGAAGTTCTGATGCCCGCCGTTCAGCCGGCTGAGCTTTGGCAGGAGTCTGGTCGCTGGGAGCAATACGGCGGCGAATTGCTGCGCCTGCACGACCGCCACGGTCGCGATTTCTGCGTGGGCCCGACTCATGAAGAGGTGATCACGGATCTGGTTCGTAACGAATTGAAGAGTTATAAAGAACTGCCCGCCAACTTCTACCAGATTCAAACCAAATTCCGTGATGAGCGCCGGCCACGGTTTGGTGTGATGCGTGCCCGCGAATTCATCATGAAGGACGCATACTCCTTCCACATTAACGCGGCATCACTGGACGACACCTACCAGCTTATGCACCGCACCTACTGCAACATTTTTGATCGCCTGGGCCTGGATTACCGCCCGGTGCAAGCAGATTCCGGCTCCATCGGTGGTAGTAGCTCTCACGAATTCCACGTGTTGGCCTCTTCCGGCGAAGACGCCATTGTGTTCAGCACAGGCAGTGATTACGCGGCGAACATTGAAAAAGCCGAAGCCGTTGCTCCGGCCGGCGATCGCCCTGCGGCTTCCGAAAACATGCAAGAAGTGCACACCCCGGATCAGAAAACGATTGATGCAGTCTCCGAGTTCTTGGGCTTGCCCGCCGAGCGCAGCGTGAAAACTCTGATTGTGAAAGCCGAAGCCGACGAAAACGGTGAATCCGGCTTGGTTGCGCTAATTTTGCGCGGCGATCACACGCTGAACGAAATCAAAGCTGAAAACCTGCGCGGTGTGGCAGAACCGCTAACCATGGCCACCGACGAAGAAATTGAGAAAGCCATTGGCTGCAAAGCCGGCTCTATTGGCCCGGTTAATCTGCCCATTCCGACCATTGTCGATCGCAGCGCAGCCCACCTGGCTGACTTCGTGTGCGGTGCCAATAAGGACGATTACCATCTGACCGGCGTGAACTGGGAGCGTGATGTTGCCGTGGGCCGTGTCGAAGATATCCGCAACGTTGTCGAAGGCGACCCAAGCCCGGACGGCAACGGCACTCTGGAGATTCGCCGCGGCATTGAAGTTGGACACATATTCAAATTAGGCAACAAGTACAGCTCGGCCCTGAACGCCACGGTGCTGGATGAAAACGGAAAGTCGGTGATCATGGAAATGGGCTGCTACGGCATTGGTGTGTCGCGCATCGTTGCCTCATCCATCGAACAAAACCATGACGACAAAGGCATCATCTGGCCCGACGCCATTGCCCCGTTCCAGGTTGCCATTGTGCTGCTGAATGGCCACAAGGCACCAGCGGTTGCCGAAGCGGGTGAAAAGCTCTACAACGAGCTTCTGGAAGCGGGCTACGATGTGCTTCTGGACGACCGAAACATGCGCCCTGGCGTGAAGTTCGCAGATATGGAATTAATGGGCATTCCGCACCGGTTTGTTATTTCGGAGCGCGGCCTGAACGCTGGCACACTGGAATACAAAGGCCGTCGTGATGAAGACAAACAGGATATTGCGGTAGAAGATGCACTGCCTGTGCTGATGAAAGCTTCGTCTGAAGCGGGGCTGTAAGATGCGAACATTCCGGGTAGCCGTAAGTCGCTGCCCGGAATGTTTCAATTCTGTTTAACGTGCTCCGACGATCCCCGGCTCGACCTCCAGTTCGACCCCGAACTTCTCCCGCACCGATTGCCGCACATCCTCTGCCAATGCCAGCACATCCTCACCTGTGCCCTTGGAATGATTGATCAGCACCAAAGCCTGCCGATTATGTATTCCCACCCGTGCGTTGCGAAAACCTTTCCAGCCCGCCTGATCTATTAACCAAGCCGCCGCCAGCTTGACACCGTCGGTCAGCGGATAATGCACCACATCCGGAAAACGCTGTTGCAAACCTTCGAACTGCCCTTGATCAACCACCGGATTCTTAAAAAAACTTCCGGCGTTCGGCAAGGTATCAGGATCCGGCAACTTTCGTCGCCGTACCGCCATAACCGCTTCAGCGACTTCCAGCGGGCTGAGCTTCGCCCCATCGACATCGCTCAGATAGTCCTGGAGATCCCTATACCCCAACTTGAGAGGTGCACTACGAGACAACCTCAGGCGTATTTCCAGGATGACATATCGCCCTGGATTGCGTTTGAAAAAACTGTCTCGATAAGCAAACTGGCAATCTTCCGGGCTCAACGTGACCACTTGCCGTGATTCACAATCCAAAGCGGTTACGCTCGCCAGCGTATCGCACAACTCCACGCCGTAGGCACCGATGTTCTGAACCGGTGCGGCTCCCGCCGTTCCCGGTATCAAAGCCAGATTTTCTATACCCCGATAACCCGAACGCGCTGCGTAAAGCACGGCATCGTGCCAGTTTTCACCAGCAGCGAGCGCCAGCACGGCGGTATCGCCATCGACCTTTTCCCAGCGCCTCCCGCGCAGGGCTATGTGCAGGACAAGACCCTCAACGTCGCCTGCAAATACCAGATTGCTTCCACCGCCCAAAACCAGGGTTTCGAGCTTCTGGTCAGCCGCAATCTCTAACGCCTGCACGAGCTGGTCGGCACTTTCGATAGTCGCAAACTGTTTTGCGTTAACCGCGATCGCCATTGTATTCAGATCTTTCAAGCCGACCTGTTTGCGAATCTGCAGCCCGTAGCTCAAGCCAGCCGCCTCCGAATATCTTCCAACAATCCTTCGCCAGCCTCTTGAATCAAATCGAGAACCTGCTCGAAACCCTGCTCACCGCCATAGTAAGGATCGGGCACTTCCAGTTCATCGGACCGTCCAAACTCAAGCAGCAACTGTGGTTCGGTGCCGCCATTCTGGCGCCAGATATCTCGCACGTCGGCGAGATTCGAGCGGTCCATTACCAACACATAATCGAAGGTATCAAGGTCATCTGGCTTGATTTGCCTTGCCTGCAGCCCCGAAAGATCAATGCCTCTACGCGCTGCTGCCTCAATGGATCGGGAGTCGGGCGCCTTGCCGGTATGCCAATCTGCTGTGCCGCAGGAATCGATAAACACTTTCTCGGCCATGCCTTGGCCGGACACAAGCTGCCGAAACACACCCTCGGCACTGGGCGAACGACAAATGTTCCCCAAACAAACAAAAAGAACCCGAACGGATTCAGACATTGCGCCCTCCGGCTTCCATCAACTTTCTGATTCTTTGCAAATCTTCTTCCGTGTCCACACCAGGCGCCGGGGGACGCTCAGCGACATCCACATGAATACTGGCACCGTTATAAAGCGCTCGCAGTTGCTCCAAAGCTTCCACTTGCTCGGTTGGCGCTGGCGCCCAGCTGACAAAATCGCTCAATACACTGGCCCGGTAACCGTAGATACCAATGTGACGGAAGTACCCTATTCCCTCAGGCAAATCGATTTCTGCACCGTTGGCATTTTGAGGCCATACATCACGAGCCCAGGGAATCGGTGCCCGGCTGAAATAATGGGCGATACCACGGGCGTCAAACACCACTTTAACGACGTTCGGGTTAAACACCTGCGGAGCATCGTGTATACGTTCGCACAGTGTCGCTATCTCAACATCCGGATACAGCTCCAGATTGTCAGCGACCTGATTGATCAAATCAGGCGGCAAAAGTGGCTCGTCACCCTGAACATTGACCACACGATGGTCGGGTCCGAGTTCCAGCTTGCGGGCCACCTCTTCCAGCCGGTCGGTACCACTGGCGTGATTTGGAGAGGTCATCACCACCTCGGCTCCAAATGCCTGACAAGCTTCTTCGATACGTGAGTCGTCAGTTGCGATCACGACACGCCCTGCCCGGCTGTCTTGAGCGCGCTCATGCACATGCTGAATCATCGGCTTGTCAGCAATCATAGCCAGGGGCTTGCCCGGCAGACGGCTAGAGGCATAGCGCGCGGGAATCACCACAGTAAAAGACATACAGACAGTCCTGCTAACGGTTAACTCAGTGCTTTTCCAGACGCTCGTCTGTACTCAATGTGCGTGCTTCAACAGCGATCATCACCGGAATGCCTTCGCGAATCGGAAACGCCATGGCGTCCTGGTAGCACACCAGCTCTGTGCGAGCCTCGTTGAGTTTCAGTTCACCCTTACATACCGGGCAAGCCAGCATAGACAGAAGTTTCTTATCCATGGTTTGTTCTCTCAGTCGTTTGAGTCTGCAACTGCTCAGCACATTCATTGAGCCGTTCCAGAAAGCGTTGTTCAAAAGGTTCGGACAGGCAGGCATCCACGGTCAATACCCAGGCATTATCGGGCGCAAATCCACGACATTTCACCGCGTCTTTGGCGGTCATCACCAGCCATTCTCCGGCGCCTGATGCCAGGTCCTCGGGGCGAAACCGGTGATGATCCGGAAACGCCTGTTCCTGCACATGAGCGCCCAAATGCCTCAACGTGTCGAAAAAACGCCCCGGATTGCCGATACCGGCAACCCCTCGCACCGGTTTTCCGTTCAGATCTTCCGGTGCACGGACTTCTCCTGAATTCAGATTTACCAAAGACGCAGGCCGTAAGGTCATGGCGTGGATATTGGCGTGCTCTGCACCGGCAAATTCGTCGATACACTCGCCGGCTGCCGGAAATTCGCCCCCATTCAAGACCACGAAATCGACAGAGCTGAGTCGGTCAACGGGTTCCCGTAAGGGGCCGACAGGCAGGATGGCTCCGTTTCCGATTCCTCGCTGCGCATCAAACACAGCCAGTTCAATATCTCGGGGTAAACGGTAGTGCTGAAGGCCATCATCGCAAATCAATACGTTACCGAGATCTTGCTCTAAAGCCCAACGCGCACCGCGAAGGCGCTGAGGGTCTACTACCACAGGACAACCGGTTGCGAGTGACAGCATAAGAGGCTCGTCGCCGCATACGCCGGCCGGCGTACCCTCTTTCACCAGTAACGGGTAACGTTCACTTTTACCGCCGTAACCGCGGCTCAAGATGACCGGGCGCCAGCCCTGCTGACGCATACATTCGACCAGCCGAGCCGTTAGCGGCGACTTACCGGTTCCACCGACGGTTATGTTACCCACCACAACCACGGGCACCGGCAAGCTCTCATCACGCGCCTGCCAAGCCTTTCGGCGTTTCGATTCAGATATGGTGCGATAAAGCCATGCAAGCGGCGCCAAAATACTCAAGGGCCGCGACTGGCTATACCACAACCGGTCTATCACATTGCTCATGAATGCTCACTGAACTGCACCTGGTGCAGCTGCGCGTATGCACCACCTGCCGCCAGCAGTTCGTCGTGGGTCCCGGATTCGACAATGCGGCCGTTATCCATCACCAGAATGCGATCGGCCTTTTCGATCGTTGAAAGCCGGTGCGCAATCACCAACGTAGTGCGCCCTTGCATAACGGTTTCAAGTGCCTGCTGAATATGACGTTCTGATTCCGTATCCAAAGCAGACGTGGCTTCATCCAAAATCAGAATGGGGGCATTCTTAAGCAGAGCCCGGGCAATGGCCAAACGCTGCCTCTGACCGCCAGACAGCATCACGCCATTATCACCAATCACGGTATCCAGGCCTTCGGGCATGCGGTCAATAAACTCAAGTGCATGAGCCTTTGCTGCCGCCTCGCGGATTTCTTCCCGACTGCAATCCCGCAGCGAGCCATAAGCGATGTTTGCGGCAATGGTGTCGTTAAACAGCACCACATTCTGGGTTACCAGAGCAATCTGGGACCGAAGCGCTGTGAGCGAGAAATCCATCAAGGAATGACCATCAACCCGGATATCTCCGCCGGTGAAGTCGTAAAACCTCGGCAGCAGGCTCACCAAGGTGGATTTACCACTTCCTGAGCGCCCTACCAACGCCACACTCTGGCCGGCCGGAAGATCAATCGAAATTCCGTCCAGAACGTTATCGAGCTGGTCACGGTAGCGAAACGACACCTGATCGAACTCGATACGCCCTTCGACGCGGGCTGGCGCATGGGTGCCGCCATCTTTCTCGGGCTGCTCATCCATGGTTTCAAACACATCGTAGGCGGCCGCCACACCCTTCTGAATCTTGGAATGGATAGACGTAACCTGCCGTATCGGCTTCGCCATAGTGGTCGCCGCTGTAATAAAGGCGATCAGCTGACCGGTGGTCATTTCTCCGCGGATTTCAGGGGCGAGCATGGTCCAAACCAATGCTGCGATCGCGATAGCGACTAACACCTGTATCACAGGTACGCTGATGGCTTGTGTAGACGCCATTTTCAGGCTTTGTTTCAGGTTGCGCGCACTTACCTGACGAAAACGATCACGCTCGTAGTCGGCGCCGCCGAAGGTGCGAACCACTCGATAGCCCGAAATCGATTCCGTCGCGACATGGGTAATGTCCCCCATTGAACCCTGAATTCGCTTACTGATCTTGCGAAAACGCTTACTGGCGTAACTGACAACAAAACCGATCACCGGCCCGACGGTCAGGAACACAAGCGTGAGTTTCCAGTTGGTATAGATCATGAAACCCAGCAAACCGACGATGGTCAATCCTTCACGGAGCGTAATGGTGATTGCGTTGGTCGCCGCTTCCGCCACCTGCTCAACGTTGAAGGTCAATTTGGAAACCAGCCGGCCCGCCGCATTCTCGTCAAAATAGCGCGACGGCAGCGTCATCATCCGGTCAAACACATCGTTCCGCAGAGCGTTGATTACATTGCGCCCCACGTAGCTGATGAAGTACTGGCTGAAAAAGGTACCCAGCCCTCGCAGGGCAAACACACCGACGATCAATCCGGTCAGGAGTATCCGGTTTTGCGAGGTTGGATTTTCGATCGCTGTGATCACGTACTCCATGGCGGCAGCCATGCCAGTGGAGGCGGCAGCGTAGAGCACGTTTCCCAAAACAGCTAACGAAAACGCCAGCCAGAAGGGTTTTACGTAGGTCAACAGACGCTTGTACGTGGTCCAGCTGCCAGCTGGAGGCGTTTTAAGGGGCTCGGGGATGGAGCTGCTCACTGGGATTCAGCCTCCCGCTCGGTGGTGATGCTTAATTTCGCAAAGCCCAAACGGCCTGCAACATCCATTGCACGAACAACAAACTCATGCGGCGTGCGAGCGTCTGCAGTAATGATATACGGCAAGCTGTTATCCCCTTCGGCCAACTCGCTGACACCTCTTTCCAGAGTCTCTCGCCGATTATTCACCAGCGTTCTATCATTCAGAATGTATTGGCCCTCAGCATTGATGACCACATCAATCTGACGGACTTCAGCCGGCTCTGCCGGGTCACCACTGGCTTCCGGCAACTCCACCTCAAGATGACTTTCTCGGGTAAAGGTTGTGGAAACCATAAAGAAAATCAGCAGCAGGAACACCACATCGATCAATGGCGTCAGGTCTACCCCGACTTCCTGGCTTCTCTGGCGCTTGAACTTCACGGTGTTCAGGCTCCTTCCACGTCAATTTCGCGATCGCCATGAACCACTTCAACCAACTTAATGGCTTCCTGCTCCATGTTAACCACCAGCTCATCGACCCGGCGAATGAAATAGCGATGGCCAATTAACGCAGGAATAGCGACACTCAGCCCTGCCGCCGTGGTGATCAGCGCTTCGGAGATACCCCCTGCCAAATTACCGGCATTGCCAACGCCCGCCAGCTGAATCTCGGCAAACACTTTGATCATACCGATCACAGTACCCAAAAGCCCAAGCAGCGGTGTGATCGTCGCAACCGTACCGAGCGGATTCAGAAAACGTTCGAGTTCGTGTATGACCTGGCTGGCTTCGTGTTCGATGCTTTCCTTCATGATCTCGCGACCATGTTTCGCATTCATAAGACCACTAGCTAACACCCGTCCCATCGGGGATGAGCCTTGAAGCGCTTTCAGCTTCCGGCCGTTGAGCTCTTTCTTTTTAATCCAGCGCCAAAGTTCGTTAAGCGATTGGCTGGGTGCGACTCGTGAAGCACGCAACGACCAAAAACGCTCAAGAATAATCGCAAGCGCTAATATGGAACAGGCAACAATGGGCACCATCAGGATGCCACCAGCTTTCAACAGCTCAAACACGCTTGATCTCCCTGATTAATGACAAGCCGCGCTACTTTAGCATAGCTGCCGGTGCAGGCCACACCTGCAATGTCACGGTATTTTACATTGATCCCGGGCAAGGCCCGGACCGGCAATCCAGAATGGTGCCTGTTGCTTCGCTTCGACAATGTTCAGGCTCTCCGGGCCAAAGCGCACGGATAACTGCCCTGAACACGCGGTATTCAACGGCACCGCGCCGGTTTTTTGATAGCGTTCGACAACGTCCTCATGCGGGTGACCATATCGATGCTGATATCCCGCGGTGTAGATCACCCAGTCTGGGGCTACCCCGGCCACCCATTCCGTCGAAGAGGATGTTTTACTGCCATGATGCGGAGCGACTAAAATTCGCCGCCCCGAAAAGGCTGACAGCCAACCCAACCGGGGATCTGCAAGCATTTCCGCTTCCACACTGCGGCTAATGTCCCCCGTCAGGAGCAGATCGACGTTCAACTTAGGGTGAAACAGCCTGAGCACACAAGAAGCATCGTTTCCGGAGACCCCTGAACTGCTGCGCCAGAAACTCAATTCGAACTCGCCGAAAGTCTGCGTCATTCGAGGACAGTCTTGAATCAATGGGGCTGGATGGCGCGCCAGTTTCTCCCCAACCAGCACAGGCTCACCAGATGAAATAGCCCCTAACGACACCTCATTCAGCAATGCAGACAACCCACCCGAGTGATCGCTATCGCCATGACTGACTACAAGGTGTTCAATATGTTTCACACCCAGTGCTCTCAGATTCGGAAGCAAGACCGACTCCACGGCCGAATACACACCCTTTACTTCCGGCCCCGTGTCATACAGCAAGACCTTTCTGCCCGAGCGAACTAACACCGACAGCCCTTGCCCGACATCCCAGATACGCACCTCGGGCATCTTAACCGCTGGATTTACCGGTGGCTCGGGGCTCCGCCACCCCAGCCCTACCCAGCCGAGTAAAACGATGATACTGACGGCCCGAAATAACCGATCCGGAAATCGCAACACCAGCAGAATAACCAAGGCCAATGCGACGAGCGCAGCTTGCGTCAGGCGCGGCAGTGGGTCAAACGGGATTGCCTCTACAGATTGCAGCAGGTACCACAGCACCCCCAACACCGCATCGAAAACCGCAATTACATGGCCCACCACCATATCCCCGGTGATGAACACCAATACGGCCCCGGCAAACAGCACCGGCATCACCACAAACGACACCCAGGGGATCGCAACCAAATTCGCCACCACGCCCACCAAAGGCTGAGTTTGATCAAACGCCTGAAGCACGGGCCAAAGACCAACAAATACGGCACATTGGGCCAACATCAATCCCGCAAGCCACCCCACCCTTCTCAACCGGCCTGAAAACACCCAAACCAGCAGTGCGACTGCCAAAAAGGATAACCAAAAGCCCTGATCCAGAGGCGCAGAAGGATCGAACACAAGCACGCAGGTCAAAGCGATAACGAAAGGCCGCCACGGACTGACGTCCCGGGCTTTGAGCAGAAACCATCCACCGACAACAACCATCACCAGCGCACGACGGGTGGGAACGGTCATTCCGGCTACCAAAGCATAAAACAGACTCGCGAGAATTACGGTGCAATAGACAGTCTTGCGCAGATTCTTTTCAGACAGCCAGCCCGAGGGCAGCAACAATAGAAATCGACGACAGAGCAGCCCGGCGGCCAACGCCACCAGACCGAGATGCAATCCTGAAATAGCGACCAGATGGATGGTGCCGGTTGCTTTTAGGGTTTGCCAGTGTATACCAGTGAGGTGACCTCGATTGCCGATCAACAACGATGCCAGCAAAGGGTATTGCGCTGCGCCGCCAAAATAGCCCTCAACAACCGTCGCCATTTTCCGGTGCCAGGCATGGTAGGAACAAACTAGCCCACAGGCCCCGTTCGTAAGCTTAGCCACACCCCGAACGCTCCCGGTTGCTCGCACACCGTGTCTGAACAACCAATCTTCGTATCGAAAGCCTGCGTCATTGAGATTACCATGCGGACGCTTGAGCACCACCTCAAGCAAGATCGCCCCCGAAGGCAGCACCTTCTCGCCCGAACCATACCAGGCCACTCGAATTTTCTCCGGGTGCGCGCCACCATCGGGCAAATCAATGGATTCGGGCCAACTCTCTACGCAAAAACTGAAACGTATACTGTTAAAACTTCCTGGTTGCGGTAGATCACAGACATACCCCGCAACTGTTAATGGCACGCCCTCCTGTAACGGCGAAAGCCGTTGTTGCAGATGGGCGTCTGCATGCCACGCAGCCCATCCCAGCCCGAATACCCACGCAATCAACAAAAGAACAACAACACGAAAACGGGTTGCTTTTGCTATAAAAAATGTCAGTAGTACAAATAGGGATAAAAACAGCCACGGATAAGGTGGCAAAACCGAGAACCGATACAGTAAGATAACGCCGCAACTAAATGCGAACATGGCCGAAGGGCCAAGAATAGATCTTTCAGCTTTGATGCTGAACTGGGTGTTTCTGGACAATCCTTGTCCTCCGATCAAAATCGACGCCTCTCATGCGCCGGTTACCATCCATACCGAGAGAACAGGCCGAACGTCCAATGCCGAAGAGGTTTATGAAACGGTATTTGCCGACTCCAGAAAAAGTGCAGTCTATGAAGAGCCTGCACTTTCTAGGCGATATCCTTCACGAGCCCAACCTGTGGCACATCAATCGGCACTGTGTGGCACGGGCCTTCCTGATCGGCATCTGGTTCTGCTTTATCCCGATGCCTTTTCAGATGGTTGCCGCTGCTTTTTTCGCGATCTGGTTTAACGCAAACCTGCCGCTTTCCGTTGCGTTGGTTTGGATCAGCAACCCGCTGACCATGCCGCCTATTTTTTACTTCAACTACAAAGTCGGCGCCTGGATACTGGACCGGCCCGTATTGCCCTTCGAGTTCCACGCAAACTGGCACTGGGTCAGTGACCGGCTGTTCGAAATTGGCATTCCGCTGTATCTGGGTTCGCTTCTGCTCGCTACGATCAGCGCCTGTATCGCTTATCTCGCCGTGCAATACCTATGGCGTCGAAAAGTGCGCTCGGACTGGCAACTACGCCGCCGCCTGAGAACCAAACAGCAGCGCAGCCAAGCTCAGGATTCCTGAATCAGGGTTCCTTGCTCTAATCGCAACACCCGCCCCAAGCTTTTTGCCATTCCCATATCGTGGGTCACCATAATGAAGGCGGTACCCGAGTTATCGCGCAAATCCTGAATCAAAGCTCTTATCCCTTCTCCGGTATGTTGGTCCAGGTTGCCTGTGGGCTCATCCATCAACACGCAATTTGGCTCGTTGACCAAGGCTCGTGCTATAGCCACTCGCTGGCGCTCCCCTCCGGAAAGCTCGCCGGGTTTGTGCCGCAGACGCTGCCCCAACCCCACACGTTCCAGCAGCGCTTCCGCCTTGGGTTTCGCCTGCCGGGGAGATCCTCCTCCAAGTGCCAGTGGCATCATGACATTCTCAAGCGCCGTGAATTCCGGCAGAAGATGATGAAACTGATAGACAAAACCCAGATGTCGATTGCGGAATCGTGCACGCCCCGCTTCCGACATACCATGAATGTTCTGGCCACAGATCTCTATCTGGCCGGATGACGGCTTGTCCAAACCACCCAGAAGATTCAGTAAAGTTGTTTTACCGGCACCACTGCTACCCACAATCGCCACAGTCTCGCCGGCCGACACTTCCAACGAGATATCGGAAAATATCGTGAGCTTTTCAGGGCCTTCACTGTAAGTGCGCGTAACCTTCCGGCAATCAATCACTAACGGCGTGGCTGAATTTGTCATCGTTGCATCACTCATAGCGTAAAGCCTCCGCCGGTTCGACACGCGATGCCCGCCAAGCCGGATAAATCGTTGCCAACAGGCTCATTGCCAGTCCGGCACCACTGATTATTGCCACATCCTGCCATTGCAATTGAGACGGCAGATAACTGATAAAGTAGACATCGGCGCTCAGGAACTGATGCCCCATCGCAGCCTCAAGCCATGCGATGAAAGCACTGATGTTGAGCGCCCCCAGCACACCCAACGCGGTGCCAATCAAAGTGCCAAAAACACCGATCACGGCGCCTTGAATAATAAAGATGCGCATAATCCGGCCCGGAGTTGCCCCCATGGTGCGCAGAATGGCGATATCTGCGGTTTTATCGGTAACCACCATGACCAACGTAGAAACAATGTTGAAAGCGGCAACCGCAACGATAAACATCAGCAACAGACCAATCATGGTCTTTTCCATGCGAATAGCATTGAACAGATTGCCGTGGGTACGCGTCCAGTCCGACACGTAATATCGGCCGCCCAAGCCAGAGGCCACATCGTTAACAACCCGCGGGGCGGAGAACAAATCGTCCATTAACAGGCGCAGCCCTTCAGCCTTTCCGCCGGTGCGCATCAATCGAGCCGCGTCGTCCATGTGAATCAGCGCGTAGTTACCGTCCAATTCCGCGCCCACACTGAAAATACCCTTAACAGTGAAACGTTTGAGCCTGGGCAACACGCCGGCCGGTGTTACCGAAGCCTCGGGCAACACGACCGTCAGTTTGTCCCCGACACCCAGCCTGAGACTGTTCGCCATAAGGCGGCCTATGATGATTCCGAACTCACCGGATTTGAGATCACCCAACCCGCCTTCAACAAAGTGGTTTTCAATGATTGAAACAGAGGCTTCCTGCTCCGGCAAAATGCCGTTCAGCATCACACCTCGCACGTTACCACCGCCGGTAACCATGCCCTGCCCCTGAATAAACGGCGCTGCCGCGAGTACGTCAGGATTCTGCTCCACACGACGATCAAGCTCTTCCCAATCGTTCAGCGGACCGGAAGCGCCCTGGATGGTGGCATGGGGAACCATGCCCAAAATGCGCTGCTTAAGCTCCTGATCAAAACCGTTCATCACAGACAGCACAATAATGAGCACCGCCACCCCCAGCATCAGGCCAATCATGGATGTGAGAGAGATAAACGAAATAAAGTGATTACGACGCTTGGCCGCGGTGTACCGCAAACCAATGTAAAACGATAAGGGTCTGAACATGGGGAGGTGCCTGTCGCTACCTTCGGGTCTGTCGTGGTTTAAGAAACTGCTAAACTACTTTGTACTATCAACATTTCTTAGCTATCCGGAGAAAGGATGCCAAGCCAAGATACTACGGGCTCAGTGCCCCGGCCGCCACAAGATCGTCGGGAGTTCTTCCGGATCCAGGATCGTATTGGGCTGGAAATCCGGCGACTCGAAGAGAACCATCCGGCAGATCCCGACCTTTTTAACAACACACCGCTGGATTCCCTGAAAGCCGAATACCGGCGCCTAGACCAAGACATAAAAAACCACTTGGCCAACCTTGCCGAACGTGACCGCCTGCTAACGGGCCTTATAACCACGCTGAATAGCAAGCTGGATGCCTTGGCGCGCATTATCGCCTTTGAGCAAAATCCGTTGCAACCGGAGGACTGGCAAGATGTGACGCTGAGCGAAGGTGGGCTGGCCTTTTTTAGCCCCTCCGTCGCCTGGCAAACCGGAGATCGAATGGCCGTGCGGATGACACTCCCCCCCGAGCTCTACCAGCCACAGGCGATTGCGCAGGTGATTGACCTGGAGCGCGACACCGCTGGCGGCGCATGGGTTCTGGCGGCATTTACCGAGCTGGAGGAAAGCGATCGCCAACAAATTGCTCGTCATGTGATGCGATGGCAAATACGGCAGAAACAAAACCAGTAAACTCGCAATAAAGTGTTGGCTTTTAGTAAGCTTTTCACCATATTACGCTTTATCCATGTGCCCAAAAGGCCGCCATCAACGGAGTCGAAGATGAAAAAGAATCACACCCTGCGAACCGCATTCGGCCTTGCAGCCCTGCTAACCGCCGGAATGGCACCGGCCGTTCAGGCAGAAGATCTGGCGATCCCGGTTGGAAGCCAAGCGGATCGCAGCGCCATCAGCCTACCTGGCAACGGCATGAACCAGGCATCGGTGCGCCAGCGTTGGGGCAACCCTTTGAACATCAGCGGCCCCGTTGGCCAGCCGCCGATTAGCCAGTGGCACTACGCAGACTTCGTGGTCTACTTCGAACGCGACCTCGTCATGCACACCGTCGTGAAACGCCAGAAAAACTGATGTCATAGTTTTCAATGACAAGTTTCTTCGCTCTTGGCCTGACGTTCCGATAACGGTCAGCTAGAATGGCAGTTTTTGCGAACTAAGGTGGCTTAATACAGTGAGTTCCAAACGAGTTTTGCCTGCCGAGTGGGCACCCCAGAGCGCCGTCCTGCTAACCTGGCCACACCCTGGCACCGATTGGGCCAGCGTGATGTCCGAGGTAGAGCCAGTCTTTCTGGCAATCGCCAAGGCCACTCTCCGTTTCGAGCACCTGATTATCAGCTGCGAATACGTTGCGCGGTTACAAGAGCTCGGCAGCGAACTCAATACCTGGGCAGAGGACAACCAATTGCCGGGCAGAGTCATCACCGTGCCCGCTCCCGCTAACGACACCTGGGCGAGAGATCACGGCCCAATCACCGTTGCGACAGAAGACGGCCCCACCCTGATCGACTTCAAGTTCAATGCCTGGGGTGGAAAATTCAACTGGGAAAAAGACAACGCGCTCAATATGCACCTGGCAGGTGCACGCGTGTTTGGCAAACATCCGATGCAGTCCGTGGATTTCGTGCTGGAAGGCGGTTCTATCGAATCCGATGGTGCGGGAACACTGCTCACCACCAGCGAATGCCTGCTGACACCATCCCGCAATCCGACGATGGATCGAACCAGTATTGAGCAGCTTCTAACAGAAATGCTCGGCGCTGAGCGTATCCTGTGGCTCAACCACGGCTATCTTGCCGGCGACGATACCGACAGCCATATCGATACCCTTGCCCGCTTCTGCGCGCCCGATCACATCTGTTACGTCGCCTGCCCGGATGTGGCCGACGAACATTACAGTGCACTTGCTGCAATGGAAGAAGAATTACAGGGCTTCACCCAGAAGGATGGCACGCCTTACCGGCTCACCCCACTACCTTGGCCGGACGCGATTTTCGACGAAGACGGCGAGCGCCTCCCGGCCACCTATGCCAACTTCCTGATCATCAATGGTGCCGTGTTACTGCCAATTTACGATGTGCCGCAAGATCAGGAGGCCATACGCGTGATGGGCAACATCTTCCCTGACCGGGAAATCATTCCCATCAACTGCCGCCCTCTGATTTATCAGCACGGCAGCCTGCACTGCGTCACCATGCAGATTCCTGCAGGAGCCGTAGAAGTATGACCCAGACACCAAGCCGCAACGAGCTGACTGTCGCCGCCATTCAGCAAAACTGCAGTGACGATAAAGCGGTCAGCCTGGCCACTTCTGAACGGCTCATTCGAAACGCCGCAAAGAGTGGCGCACAACTCGTTGTTTTGCAGGAACTGCATGCCACCCTGTATTTCTGCCAAACAGAAGATACCGATGTTTTCGAGTTGGCCGAACCTATCCCCGGGCCAAGCAGCAGGCATTTATCTGCGCTGGCAAAAGAACTCGGGATTGTATTGGTGGGCTCGATTTTCGAGCGCAGAATGAATGGCGTGTACCACAATACCGCGGTTGTTTTTGAATCCGACGGCAGCCTTGCAGGCCTGTACCGGAAAATGCATATTCCGGACGACCCCGGCTTTTACGAGAAGTTTTATTTCACCCCGGGCGATGCCAACTTTAACAACGGCACCAATGGGTTTACGCCCATCCAAACCTCCGTTGGCAAATTAGGCGTTTTGGTGTGTTGGGATCAATGGTACCCGGAAGCAGCACGCTTGATGGCGCTGGCTGGCGCCGAAGTTCTGATCTACCCAACAGCGATTGGCTGGGACATCACCGACGACAAAGACGAGCAGGCCCGCCAGCTCGATGCCTGGATCACCGTTCAACGCGGCCACGCCGTAGCCAATAACCTGCCCGTGATCGCACCCAACCGGGTAGGCACAGAGCCCGACCCTTCCGGACAAACCGATGGCATTCGTTTTTGGGGTAACAGCTTCATCTGTGGCCCGCAGGGCGAATTTCTTGCCCGTGCCGACGAGCAGCAAGAAGACATCCTGATCACCACACTGGACCGCAACCGCTCGGAATCCGTTCGCAGAATCTGGCCGTACTTCAGAGACAGGCGAATCGATGCCTACGGTGACATTTTAAAGCGGGTCAGGGATTAACAAAGGTATGAAGCAAAAGCTGGACACGGTTGTTAACGAACTCAATACGATTTTGTTGGGTAAAGAGCCACAGGTACGTCTTGCCTTGTGCGGCCTGCTCGCTCGCGGCCACTTGCTGATCGAAGATATTCCCGGCATGGGCAAAACGACCTTGTCCCATGCGCTGGCCAGCATCATGGGGCTAAGCTATCAGCGGATCCAGTTCACCAACGACTTGCTGCCGGCCGACGTACTTGGCTACTCCATGTATGACAAACAGGCCAACAGCCTGGTGTTTCATCCGGGCCCCATTTTCGCGCAGGTCGTGCTGGCTGATGAAATCAACCGGGCTTCGCCGCGTACCCAGAGCGCGTTATTGGAAGCCATGGAGGAACGGCAAGTCTCGATCGAAGGGGAGACCCGCCCTCTGCCTTCACCGTTTTTCGTGATTGCCACTCAAAACCCCATCGAGCAAGGCGGCACCTTTCCGCTCCCCGAATCTCAACTTGACCGGTTTCTGATGCGGCTGAAACTGGGCTACCCGGATCCCAAAGCTGAACGGGAACTGTTGGAGGGCGAAGACAGAAGAGCGTTAACTGCGCGCCTTGAAGCCATACTACCGCAAGCGGAGCTTGAGCAGGCCCAAGGCGCCGTTGAAAAAGTGTCTGCCAGCCCCGCCCTGCTCGATTACCTACAACGGTTACTGGAACAAAGCCGGCGAATGTCGGGCCTGATGTACGGCCTGTCCCCTCGCGCAGGCCTGGGATTGTTGCGCGCAGCGAAAGCCTGGGCGCTCATGGCAGGTCGAGATCATGTGCTGCCAGACGACCTTCAAGCGGTGTTCCCGGCCGTGGCTGAACACCGGCTTGAGCAAGGCGAAACCGGCAAGAGCCATGAGCGTGTTCGCCAGCTTCTGAGCACGGTTTCCGTTCTTTAAACCCGGACAACCTCTGCATAGCCAGCGTCAATGAACAGTATATTGTGAAACAAATGGCAGCCAATCAAATTCATGGTAGCCTTCTACCACACTTCGAACACTGAGCTCGTGCATTGAGCTCAAACCAGACCTAACTATTAGCGAGATTTCGATGAGCACAACCCAACACCATCGCCTGATCATCCTTGGCTCCGGCCCGGCCGGCTATACCGCTGCAGTATACGCAGCCCGCGCTAACCTGAATCCGACATTGATTACCGGCATTGAAGTGGGCGGGCAGCTTACCACCACCACCGACGTCGACAACTGGCCAGGCGACAACGACGGCGTACAGGGCCCCGAGCTTATGCAGCGCATGCAAAAGCATGCCGAGCGTTTCGAAACGTCCATCGTTTACGACACCATCAACGAAGCCGACCTGCAAAACCGCCCTTTCCGCCTGAAAGGCGACAACGGCGAGTACACCTGCGATGCCCTGATCATCGCCACAGGTGCCTCAGCAATGTATTTAGGCCTGGAATCTGAAGAAAAATTCAAAGGCCAAGGTGTTTCAGCCTGTGCAACCTGCGATGGTTTCTTCTACCGCAAGCAGAAAGTCGCGGTTATCGGTGGCGGTAACACGGCCGTTGAAGAAGCGCTTTACCTGTCGAACATCGCAGACGAAGTCACGCTGGTACATCGCCGTGATAAGTTGCGCGCTGAAAAAATCCTTCAGGACAAGCTCTTCGAGAAAGCAGAAAACGGCAACGTTAACATCGTCTGGAACCACACTCTGGACGAAGTGCTGGGCGATGGCACCGGCGTTACCGGCATGCGCATCAAGAGCACCGAAAACGGCGACACCCGGGATCTCGATTTGGCGGGCGTGTTCATCGCGATCGGCCACAAACCGAACACCGATTTGTTTGCCGGCCAGCTCGACATGGAAAATGGCTATCTGAAAATCAAATCCGGACTGGAAGGCATGGCCACTCAAACCAGCATTCCCGGCGTTTTTGCTGCGGGCGACGTGGCAGACCACGTATACCGTCAGGCGGTAACCTCTGCAGGTTTTGGTTGCATGGCCGCCCTGGATGCCGAGAAGTTCCTGGACCAGCAGGACTAAGGCGAAGCCGTCGATATGACGTCGTTACCATGGATCGAGCCAGACAAGCTCTGGTTCCCTCCGGCGGACGAAGCCCTGGACGACCCCGACGGCCTGCTGGCCGTTGGTGGCGACCTGTCACCAGAAAGACTGCAACTGGCCTACCGCAACGGCATATTTCCCTGGTTCAGCGATGACCAGCCTATCCTTTGGTGGTCGCCTGATCCGAGATGCATCTTGATTCCCGGACAGGTTCATGTCTCCCGAAGTCTGCGCCGCACGCTCAACCAGCGGCGCTTTCGCATCACCGCCGATCAGTGTTTTGGTCGAATTATCCGGCTGTGCGCCTCTAATCGATCAGAAGGCACCTGGATCACCGATGAAATGATCGACGCCTACAGTGAGCTCCATCGCTTGGGCATTGCCCATTCTATCGAGGTATGGAACCAGAACGGCGATCTGGCCGGTGGAATGTACGGCGTTGCATTGGGCCGGTGCTTCTTCGGGGAATCCATGTTCTCGCTGCAAACGAATGCCTCAAAAGTACTCATGGTTCATCTGTCCCACCAGCTGCAACAATGGGGCTACGAACTCATGGACTGCCAGGTTGAGAGCAGCCACTTGTTATCCATGGGTGCAACAACCATTTCCCGCTCCGAATTTTTATCTATACTCAAGGCAGGAGTAGACGCGCAGCCAAAAGCGCTCAACTGGGATTTTACATGGCAGTGGCCTCGTTAGGAGAAGCGCATGAGTAATCTCCGAACGCTCGTTTTCTTTGCAACCCCCGCCCACGATTGCAGCTACCTTCCTGATCGTGAAGCCACCACCATGTTTGTGGATCCACGGGCGGACATCGACAAAAAACTTTACAGCCAACTCACGGCCCTTGGCTTTCGGCGCAGCGGCTCACACTATTACCGGCCTCACTGCGATTCATGCTCAGCTTGCGTTCCTGTGCGCCTGAAGGTCGATCGTTTCCAACCGGACCGCAGTCAGCGTAGAGTACTGAAAAAGAATGCCGACCTTGAATGCCGTCTGGTCCCAACAGCTTACAGCGAACGCTATTACCGTTTGTACGCTCACTATATCGAAGAACGCCACCAAGATGGCGACATGTACCCGCCCACCCGGGAGCAGTTCACATCGTTTCTGGTTGAAGGCTCTACCGATTCCTGGTTTCTGGAAATCACTCTGCATGATGAATTGATCGGATTGGCCGCTATCGATTTACTGGATGACGGCCTGTCTGCAATCTATACCATCTTCGCGCCGGAACAGGAGCATCGAAGCCTCGGCACGTATGCGGTGTTATGGCAAATTCAGGAAGCCAAAGCACGGGAATTGCCTCATCTGTATCTGGGCTACTGGATCAAAGCCTGCAAGAAGATGAATTATAAAACCCGCTACAAACCTATTGAAGCGCTTCAAGATGGCCAGTGGCATGAAATGAGAAGTACCTGATTTTTGCCAAACGGCAAGAATTCAGGCAGAATTGCGCAATTTAAAATCACCGAAAGTATTCCGAACGAGGTTTTTTCTGAATGGCGAAATCAGATGTCATTGAAATGGAAGGCGTTATTCTAGACACCCTTCCTAACACCATGTTCCGCGTTGAGCTGTCTAACGGCCACGTTGTGACTGCACACATCTCTGGAAAGATGCGCAAGAACTACATCCGCATCCTGACTGGAGACAAGGTCAAGGTAGAGTTGACTCCCTATGACCTGAGCAAGGGCCGCATCGTTTACCGCGCCCGTTAATGCTCTCGTGACATCTGAAAAGCCCCGCACGAGCGGGGCTTTTTTGTTACGTCAGATGGCTTCTGCCGGTTCGTCTTCGTACTCAAAGACAAGCTCGTCGTTCTCGAGCTGGATGTGGACATCCCCGCCCTTCTCCGACAATTTCCCGAACAGTATCTGCTCTGCCAGAGGTCGCTTGATCTTATCCTGAATCAAACGCGCCATTGGCCTGGCCCCCATGGTCGCATCGTAACCTTTCTCTGCCAACCACGACTTGGCCGCCTCACTTACATGCAGTACCACATGTTTCTCGTCAAGCTGCGCCTGCAGCTCCGTCAGGAACTTATCGACAACGTGGGTAATCGTCGCCTTCTGCAGATCACCGAACTGGATAATGCCGTCCAGACGGTTTCTGAACTCAGGCGTGAAGGTTTTGCTGATGACTTCCATGCCGTCGGTGCTGTGATCCTGCTCACTGAACCCGATTGAACGACGGGCCATATTTTCGGCACCCGCATTGGTGGTCATCACCAGAATCACATGACGGAAATCCGCCTTGCGGCCATTGTTATCAGTCAGCGTACCGTGATCCATAACCTGCAGCAGCAGGTTGAACACTTCCGGGTGCGCCTTTTCGATTTCGTCCAACAGCAGAACACAGTGCGGATGCTTGTTTACCGCTTCCGTCAGCAGCCCGCCCTGGTCATAACCCACGTAGCCCGGAGGCGCGCCAATCAAGCGAGACACCGTGTGGCGCTCCATGTATTCCGACATATCAAAGCGTACCAGCTCGATACCCAGAACCTTGGCCAACTGCTTGGTCACCTCGGTTTTACCAACCCCGGTCGGACCCGCAAACAGGAAAGCGCCTTCCGGCTTCTCGGGCGCTTTCAAGCCTGCACGGGCCAGCTTGATGGCGGTAGACAGAGATTCGATGGCAGGGTCCTGCCCGAACACAACCATTTTCAGGTTGCGTTCCAGGTTACGCAGAAGATCTTTATCGCTGGTGGACACGTTCTTCGGCGGAATTCGGGCAATACTGGCTACCACGTCCTCGATATCGACAACCTCAACCGACTTCTTGCGCTTGTCCTCCGGCTGAAGACGCTGGCGCGCGCCAGCCTCATCAATCACATCAATAGCTTTGTCGGGCATATGCCGGTCAGTGATGTAACGGTCCGCCAGCTCAGCCGCAACCCGCAGCGCCTGATCGGTGTAGGTCAGGTCGTGGTGTTTTTCAAAACTTGGTTTCAGCCCTTTAAGGATCTGGTATGTGTCTTCAACGCTAGGCTCGTTCACATCGATCTTCTGGAAACGACGCGCCAAGGCACTGTCTTTCTCGAAAATGCCGCGGAATTCCTGGTAAGTGGTAGAACCAATGCAACGCAGCTCGCCGGAACTGAGCATAGGCTTAAGCAGGTTGGACGCATCCATCACGCCGCCCGATGCGGAACCCGCACCGATGATGG
This sequence comes from Marinobacter litoralis, assembly GCF_016427555.1. Taxonomy (GTDB): domain Bacteria; phylum Pseudomonadota; class Gammaproteobacteria; order Pseudomonadales; family Oleiphilaceae; genus Marinobacter; species Marinobacter litoralis_A. The sequence continues at coordinate 242,455 of NZ_JAELVS010000002.1, read as the reverse complement.
TGTGGATCTCATCGATGAACAGAATCGCGTGCTCCTGCTTTTTCAGATCGCCCAGCAGACCTTTCAGGCGCTTTTCAAAATCACCGCGGTATTTGGTGCCCGCCAGCAGAGCCCCCATATCCAGGGAGTAGACCACCGCGTCCGAAATAATATCCGGCACTTCGCCGTCCACAATACGCCGGGCGAGGCCTTCCGCAATCGCCGTTTTACCCACACCGGCCTCACCGACCAGCAGTGGGTTGTTTTTCCGCCGCCGAGCCAGAATCTGCACAACCCGCTCTACCTCGACTTCGCGGCCGATCAAGGGATCAATACGACCCTCTCTCGCCTGCTCATTCAGGTTGGCTGCGTAATTCTCTAACGGGCGGGCATGACCACTCTCCTCACCCGCTTCTTCTTGCGCAGCATGGTCAGCGCCGTCCTGGTCCTCAGCTCCCTGTACTCGGGAAATACCATGGGATACGTAGTTCACCACATCAATGCGGGCAATGTTCTGTTTCTTGAGAACATAAACCGCCTGGCTTTCCTGTTCACTGAAAATCGCAACCAGCACATTGGCACCGGTTACTTCTTTTTTTCCGGAAGATTGCACGTGAAATACCGCCCGCTGCAGCACACGCTGAAAACCGAGTGTTGGCTGGGTTTCCCGGTCGCCGTCGCTGGACGGAATCAGAGGTGTGGTGGAATCCACAAACTCTATCAGTTCATCCTCAAGCTGTTTGAGGTCTGCACCGCAAGCTTTCAACACTCCCACTGCCGATTCATTATCCAAAAGAGCCAACATCAAATGCTCCACGGTCATGAATTCATGGCGCTTGTCGCGGGCATTTTTGAAGGCTGTATTCAGCGTAAGTTCAAGATCTTTACTCAGCATGGGCTACCCCTAGGTCTGTCAGTCCGCGCGTTCTATCTCGCAAAGCAACGGGTGTTCACATTCTGACGAATATTGATTCACCTGCGCCGCCTTCGTTTCTGCGATGTCGCGGGTATATACCCCACATACGGCCTTTCCTTGCGTATGGACGAGCAGCATCACCTGCGTCGCCTTTTCTTCGTTCATGCCGAAGAACGTCATCAACACTTCCACCACGAAATCCATCGGGGTGTAATCATCATTCAGGAGCAGCACCCTAAAGCGGGCGGGACGCTTCAGGGCCGGCTTCTCGGGCGCTACACTCACCCCATCTTGACGCCCGGGCTGGTCGTCCTCCCCCTGATTAAATATTAGTAGAGAATTTTCAATTGTCCGCATGGTTCTGTGTACCGATTATTCGGATGGCTATCTTAATGTGGTTACCCGGCCAGACATTTTCAAGGCTGGCGCCCAAGCAAGCGCGGGTTAACAAATCCTGTGAACATGATACCGATTCCATACCCTGATGAAACACTTATTCAAACAGCTGTGATCCTTGACTCAGAAACCTGATTGGTCGACAGTTAACATTGTATGTAATTTAATGTAACGGAATGCAGCGAAAGTTTATCAACGGATAAACACTCCAATAATAAAAGAGACAGCAAAGGGACGGGGGAGTTCATCATGCCGAGGGGCAAGGTTAAGTGGTTCAACAACGCCAAGGGATACGGCTTCATCATCGAAGATGGCTGCAGCGATGATCTGTTCGCGCACTTTTCTTCCATTCAGATCGAAGGCTATAAAACCCTGAAGGCAGGCCAGGCGGTTACGTTCGAGAAAAAACCGAGCGATAAAGGCGTTCATGCCGTGAACATCGTGCCGGATACTGCACCCGGCGACCGGCCCGCCAGCCGGGAGGCCCAATCCGGTAATAATCGCGACGGATATCCATCCAGAGCCGCCAACGCCTGAGCCAATTTCGGCCCGGCTCAACCGCCAGCCTGCCGGTATTTACCGGTGGGACCCCGCATCGGTGCTTTTTTCAATGCCTGCATTGCAGTAGGCTTGTCAGCTCGGTAAACCCGCAACTGACAGGACCCTGTGAATGGCGGACATCATCCTGTTTAACAAACCCTTCGAGGTTCTCAGCCAATTCACGGATGAGCGCACTCAAAACCCCCGGTCAACACTGGCTGAATGGATCAAGATGCCGGGCTATTACCCTGCCGGGCGACTCGACTACGATTCCGAAGGTCTCCTGCTGCTCACCAATCACGGCCCGTTACAGCACCGCATAGCGTCACCCCGCAACAAAATGCCCAAAACCTATTGGGTACAGGTGGAAGGCGATATCTCTGGCGTTGCAATCGACAACCTTTCCCGAGGGGTAAATCTGAAAGACGGCCCTACCCGTCCGGCTAAAGTTCGGAGAATGACACCACCCAAGCTTTGGCAACGCACCCCTCCGGTTCGGCATCGCGAAACAGTGCCAACCAGCTGGATTGAACTGACCATCAGTGAAGGCCGCAACCGGCAGGTGCGCAGAATGACCGCAGCCGTTGGCTACCCAACGCTTAGACTGGTACGTTATCAAATTGGCGACTGGACCCTCGACAAGCTACAGCCGGGCGAGTTCCGAATGGAGCAGGTGCACCTTCCCGATGCCCCGGCTTCGCCGTCCAAGCAGGGGCGCCGCCCCGGACCCCGCTCAACGAAAGCGCGCCGACCCAACAGGAGATCTGCATCAAAATGATCTGGAAGCCTCACGCAACAGTGGCTGTTATCGCCGAAGATGATCGCGGCCGCTTTTTATTGGTGGAAGAACTCAGTAACGGCCAGGTAGTCTTCAATCAACCGGCCGGACACATCGAAGAAGACGAACCGATTCTTGACGCGGCCTGCCGGGAAACCCTGGAAGAAACCGGATGGGAAGTGGAGCCCACCTATTTCCTGGGCATTTACACCTACAAGGCACCGACAAACGGCGTTACCTATCACCGTTTTTGCTACGCCGCCAAGCCGCTTCGAAAAATCACGGACGAACTGGACGACGGAATCATCGCCCCGCACTGGCTAACACTGGACGAGATCCGCGAACTCGGAAGCAAATTACGCAGCCCTTTGGTTCTGCAATGCATCGAGGATTACCGAAACGGCCGGCAATTCCCCCTTGAGGTCGTGATCGACGGACAGACGTAACCGTTACAAAGTGCTAAAATCGCCGCTTTCTAACCGGTTACCAGTAGGCTCATGATCCCAAATCCTGATTCCAAAGCCCCAGAAAACACCCGTGTCATTGTCGGCATGTCCGGCGGTGTCGACTCATCGGTTGCCGCTTGGTTATTGAAAGACCAGGGTTACCAGGTGGAAGGCCTGTTCATGAAGAACTGGGACGAAGATGATGGCACGGAATACTGCACCGCGATGACCGACCTTGCTGACGCGCAAGCGGTGGCCGATGCCATCGGTATCACATTGCACACCGCGAGCTTTGCCGCAGAATACTGGGATCGCGTATTCGAGCACTTTCTTTCGGAGTACAGCGCTGGCCGAACGCCCAATCCCGACATCCTGTGTAACAAAGAAGTTAAGTTTCGGGCCTTTCTGGACTATGCCATTACTTTGGGCGCGGATTATATCGCGACCGGGCACTACACCCGCCAGCGCCCGCTGAATGATGGCAGCGGCAAGGCCGAACTGCTGAAAGGTCTGGACCCAAACAAAGACCAAAGCTATTTCCTGCACGCCGTGTCTGGTGATCGCATCGCCCGCACCCTGTTCCCGGTCGGTGAACTGGAAAAGCCTGAAGTTCGCCGTATCGCGGAAGAGCAAGGGTTTATCACTCACGACAAAAAAGATTCCACGGGCATCTGCTTCATCGGCGAACGCAAGTTCACCGATTTCCTGAAACAATATCTGCCCGCCCAGCCCGGCAACATTGAAACCCCGGATGGCGAAGTGATCGGTAAGCATCAGGGTTTGATGTACCACACCATTGGCCAGCGCCAAGGCCTGGGCATTGGTGGGCTGGCCAAATACGGCGATGACCCCTGGTACGTCGCCGAAAAAGACTTGAGTCGAAACGTGCTGGTTGCAGTGCAAGGCAAACACCATCCGCTGCTGTTCTCCCGTGGGCTGGTATCCGGCCCGATAGACTGGATTGCCGGCGATGCACCGTCCACGCAGTTTCGCTGCAAGGCAAAAACCCGTTATCGCCAGCCGGACCAAGATTGTGAGGTCACGGTTATCGACGGCGGCGTGAAAGTTGTGTTTGACGAGGCCCAGCGGGCGGTGACACCCGGTCAGTCGGTAGTGTTTTATGTCGACGACGTGTGCCTCGGCGGTGGTGTCATCGAAGAAACCTGGCGCGACAACGAAGAGCTGCCAGCCCGTTTGGATCAAAACCATACGGCTGAGGCGCGTTCATGAGCCGCACTCTGCACGACCAGACTTTAGCTTTGGCCGGATTGTTTCAGGCGGCCTCTTTGGTTCAGCAGGTTGCGCATAAAGGAACGTGCGACGAAGAGAGCCTAGAAACCTCGCTGCGCTCACTGTTTGCCACCGACCCCGCATCTACTCTCGACGTGTACGGTGGCGAGTTGTCCGATATACGGGAAGGCCTGAAAGCACTGTCAACCTCTCTGGCTCAGCAAAGTGGCGCGAAGGATGTTGAAACACTTCGCTATGTGCTGAATCTGGTGCAACTGGAATCCAAGCTCAAAAGCAGCCCGGACCTTCTTGACGTGATCGGTAGCCGCATCGAACAAGCACGGCATACTGCCAGCCATTTTGGTTACAACCACAGTAATCTGATTGGCAACCTGGCCTCGATCTACACCGATACTATCAGCACCTTCCGTTTGCGCATTCAGGTCAGCGGCAATCCGCAAGTCCTGCAGCAAGACGAGAATGCCGCCAAGGTTCGCGCGCTGCTCCTTGCCGGTATTCGTTCCGCGGTGCTTTGGCGACAATGCGGCGGCCGTCGCTGGCAACTGATTTTTGCCCGTAAAAAAGTGATCAACCACGCCCGCGAGTTGTTGCGCTGATTCGCGACGCGGGCTGGTGTATCATAGACCCCCTACTATTCTTATCCGATTCTTTGATGAACTGAGAGGTTTTCGATGGAACTCAACGCCCTGACCGCCATTTCCCCGGTCGATGGACGCTACGGCAGCAAAGTCAGCGTATTTCGCAGCATCTTCAGTGAATACGGACTGATCCGTAACCGGGTAACCGTCGAGATCCGCTGGTTGCAGAAACTCGCTGAACACCCGGCCATTACCGAAGTGCCTGCCTTTTCAGCGGAAGCCAATGCCTTTCTGGACAAAATGGTCAGCGAATTCAGTCTGGCCGACGCGGAACGCATCAAAGAAATCGAGCGCACAACCAACCACGATGTAAAAGCGGTTGAATACCTCATCAAAGAAAAGATTGCTGACGTTCCCGAGCTGCACGCCGTTACCGAGTTTGTTCACTTCGCGTGCACCTCTGAAGACATCAACAACCTGTCTCACGCCCTGATGCTGCGTGAAGGCCTGGATCATGGCCTGCTACCGGGCATGGAAAAAGTGATCGACAAACTCGCCGAGCTTGCCAAAGAACACGCTGATCAGCCCATGTTGTCGCGCACGCACGGTCAGACGGCTTCCCCCACAACGGTCGGCAAAGAATTGGCAAACGTGGTGTACCGCCTGCGCCGTCAGCTCAAGCAGATCAAAGCTGTGGAACTGCTGGGCAAAATCAACGGTGCCGTCGGTAACTACAACGCGCACCTGTCTGCCTACCCGCAGGTAGACTGGGCCACCAATGCGAAAGAATTCATCGAACGCCTCGGCCTCGACTGGAACCCGTACACCACCCAGATCGAACCCCACGATTACATCGCGGAACTGTACGATGCCATCGCCCGCTTCAACACCATCTTGATCGATCTGGATCGTGACATCTGGGGCTACATCTCTCTGGGTTACTTCAAGCAGAAGACGGTTGCCGGCGAGATCGGCTCTTCTACCATGCCGCACAAGGTCAACCCGATCGACTTCGAAAACTCCGAAGGCAATCTGGGTATCGCCAACGCCATCTTCGGGCACTTGTCGGCCAAGTTGCCGATTTCCCGCTGGCAGCGCGACCTAACCGATTCGACCGTGCTTCGGAATCTGGGTGTTGGCTTTGCTCACAGCCTGATTGCTTACGAAGCCACCCTGAAAGGTCTGGGCAAGCTGGAAATCAACCCGGTTCGTTTGGGTGAAGACCTGAACAGCGCGTGGGAAGTATTGGCGGAACCCATCCAGACGGTGATGCGTCGCTACAACATCGAAAAGCCTTACGAAAAACTGAAGGATCTGACCCGCGGCAAAACCATGTCAGCGGAAGTGATTCAGAACTTCGTGGAAACACTGGAGATTCCGGAAGAAGCGAAAGCCGAGTTGCGCGCGCTGACGCCGGAAACCTACATTGGTAACGCCGTCGAACAAGCCGGCAACATCTAAATCTGGAGCAGCACCATGGATATGCTTGGCGGACTGACAGCCTCTGAATTTCTGCGCGACTACTGGCAGAAGAAGCCCCTCGTCATCCGTCAGGCATTCCCCGGCTTCCAGTGCCCGGTCAGCCCGGACGAACTGGCGGGTCTGGCCTGTGAAGAAGCCGTGGAATCCCGCATCGTTCTTGAAAACGAATCGGGTAAGCCCTGGCAACTACACAACGGCCCGTTCACACCGGAACGGTTCAGCACCCTCCCGGATCAGGATTGGACTTTACTGGTTCAAGGCCTCGACCATTGGGTGCCGGAAATATCCGATTTGCTGGAAGCGTTTCGTTTTGTGCCCAACTGGCGGCTGGATGACATCATGGCCAGCTATGCGCCCAAGGGCGGCAGCGTAGGCCCTCATTACGACCAATACGATGTATTTCTGCTGCAGGCAGAAGGCCATAGGCGCTGGACCTTTGGTGGTCATTGCGATCACACCTCCCCCAGAGTTGAAGGCACGCCATTAAGAATTCTCAGCAGCTGGGACGGAGAAGAAACCGTCACACTGGCACCGGGCGACATGCTTTACCTCCCTCCCGGAGTGGGCCACCATGGCGTTGCTGAAGATGACTGCATTACCTTGTCGATCGGCTTCCGGGCGCCAACGATCGATGACGTGTTAACCGGTTTTACCGATTACCTGTGCAATCAGGAAAAAGCGGCAGAACATCTAGGCGACCCGAATCTGACCGTTCAGGACAACCCCGGCACCATTGCACCGGAAGTGATTGACCGCCTTGATCAAGTAATTCGCGAACAGATCAGTGACCGACGTGCACTGGCACTCTGGTTTGGCCAATACACTACGGCCCCGAAAAGTTTGGACATTGTCGTGCCGGCGGAAGAACCCGCAACGCCTGAAGACCTCGCTACGGCCATTGAAGCCGGCGAGCAACTGCGCTGGAACGAAGGCTCCCGCTTCGCGTACCACGAGTTTGAGGGCGAAACCGCCCTGTTTGTAGATGGTGAACAGTATTTGCTGAAAGGTGACGCTCAACCCATCGCACCTCTACTGTGCGCCGGCGCCCGTATCAATCAATCCAAACTGGCCACCTTTGCTCGCGATGAAGCGCTGGTTGGTCTGTTGACCACGCTTTACAATCAAGGCTCTGTGTACTTTGAGTAAGCAATGACTCCACGATTCCGAAAATACAGTTGGCAATTGGCGCCCGGCTCCATTCGCGATATCCGCCAACGGGTGTTTATCGACGAACAGCAAGTGCCACCGGAGCTGGAGTGGGATGACACAGACGAGATAGCTGATCATTACCTGGCCGTAGGCCGCGACAACCAACCCATTGCTACCGCCCGATTGTTCTCGGCTCTGGAAGAAACCGGCTATATCGGGCGCATGGCCGTGCTGCCGGAATACCGTGGGCGCGGCATTGGCGAAGCCCTCATTCAGCACCTGTTAAAAGAATCCGCCGGCCGTTATCAGGAGCTCAGGCTTTCGGCCCAGCAACACGCTATCGGCTTTTACCAGCGTTGCGGTTTTCATGTTTGCTCGTCGCTATACGACGATGCAGGTATTCCCCACCTCGATATGCGATGCCTGTCCCCGGCGCTGGCTCATCACGGGCTTGGCCATCGCTCTCAACCGCTCATCCTCGGCGTTGATGCGGAAAGCTGGATATTCGATCAGGAAAGCACTTTTTTAGAACTGATGGATTCGTTAGTTGGCCAGGCACGACAGCGCCTGTGGATTTATGATCGCCTGCTGGATCACGATCGGTACGACCGCCACCAACTGCGAGAACTGATTTCTGCTGTGGCACGCCAGCACCGCCTCAGCGAGGTTCGCATTCTGATACACGACGACAAACCGCTGGTACAAAAACGCCATCGTCTGATCGAGCTGATGCGCCGATTACCCAGCCGCATCGAGCTTCGTGTGCTCAACCACGATTACCCGCAAGAAGACCAACCCTTTGTTCTCGTAGACCGTGACGGCCTGCTCTGCCGCCACGACTTTAATAAACCCGAAGGATTCGCCAATTTCACCGCCGGGCGGCGCCTGAAGCTCAAAGAAGAGGCGTTCCAGCGCATGTGGGAGACAGCACAACCATCTCTCGAACTGCGCGAACTACCGATCTGATCCCAGCGCCTGAGGCGATTCGAACTGAGCTCCGAAGGGCGCAAACTCATCGTCTACTTCCTCGGCGACTTCCGCTATCAGCTTTCTTAGCCACTGATGATCCGAGTTGTGCTGTAGCAGCGGACTCCACGCCATCTTGAGCTCGAACGGCGGGATCTCAAACGGGGGCACCTTCACCACAAGGTTCGGATTGTCTTTCTGGAGCCAGGCAGCGCGTGACGGCAAGGTTGCGATCAAATCGTGTTGTTCAGCCAGCAACATAGCCACCTGATAATGTCGTGTGAATACCGAGATCTGGCGTTTACGCCCCATCAAACCCAGCGCTTCATCCACCCAGCCCAGGCGCTGCACATCCTTCGGGTTCACCCCCACGCCCACACCAAATCCGGTTTTGCTGACCCAGATATGGCTTGCATCCAAATAGGTGTCCAACGTAAAGGGTTCCACCAGCACCGGATTATGGGCATTCATCAAGCACGCGAAGTATTCCGTCCACAACGTTTTCTGGTGAAACGATTGTGGAATCTTGTCGAACCGGTTGATTGCCATATCCAAACGGCCCTGTTCGACATCCAGAAAGCTGACATCACTCGGCGTCAGCACATCCAGCGTAACGTGCGGCGCTTCCTGCCGAATGCGCCGCAATACCCGGGGCATAAGGCAGGATTCCGCATAATCACTGGCCATGATTCGGAACACTCGTTGGCTGTTCTCTGCGGCGAATGGCGTTTTTTCCTGCACTGCCTGTTCAATGTTCGAGAGAATCGAACGCACTAACGGCTGTAATTCTTGTGCTCGCTCTGTCGCCGTCATCCCCTCGCTGGTCCGGACCAGAATCGGATCGCCGAATAGATCCCGCAGGCGCCTCAAGCCATTACTCATGGCCGGTTGTGTGATCCCCAGATGGTTGGCGGCTTTGGTGACGTTCCTCTCCCGCAACAGTACATCGAGGTACACCAGCAAATTAAGGTCCACTCGGGAAATATCCATCAACAACTCCTCTAATTCGGAAAACCGGAACGCGGACAGGGCGCACATTCACACGAACAATATACCCGGTTACAAGAATTCATCAAATTTATGAAACTTTCACTGATACAGGCGCCTTTCGGACGGATCAATAGATTTCTGCTAGTCTTTCAGGCTGTTATAACGCAGAATTCATGGGCTAACTGACGCAGCCTCGTTCGCAACCTTTACTTGGAGCCACGTCCGGAACATGGAAGCAACCACCATCGTCATCATCCTTGCCGCCATCGTTGCTCTGTCTTTGGTGATTATCGTGGTCAGCCAAATGCGCGAAAAGTCTCGCATTGAGCGCCTGCGAAAGATCCGCGCGCTCCAGGACACCTACAATCGGGCCGACCGTCTGCTGACCGAAATTCCCGGGCAATACCTGAACACCGGGCTAAAGCTTATTCTGCTCAAACAAATGGAAGATGCGTGCAAGAATCTGGCCGCACTCAAGACCGAAAAGCCTGTGACCCAATGGCTTGAAACCGTCAAACAGAGCCGGCAGCACGTTGTCGACAAGACTGACAACCATCCTCCCGTTAAGATCGATTCGCCTGAAAAAGCGCAACAGGTTAAAGAGCACTTGAACAGTTTGTTCAAACTGATTGAAAGCATGCATAAAAGCGGTCGAATCGATGCGCCCACGGCCAAACAACATCTTAAGTATGTGCTGTTTCTGGTCCACAAAACCCACGCAGACCTGTACGTATTCCAGGCGAGGGAACAGATTCGCCAGAACGAAATTCGCAAAGCCATTCACTCGTATCATTCAGCCAGCATGGAAATGGTTAAGTCAAAGGACAATCCACTGGCGTTGAAGGCTGTGAAAAGCTTCAGAACCCGGATCAAAGAACTCGAAGCAAGCCTGCAGGACGAAGACGCGACTGCCGAGCACGGCACCAAGCTGGATCAGGAGTGGGACGACATGCTGCAAGATGAAGAGTCCTGGAAAAAACGAAAAGACTTCGATAACTAAAACAAAAACAGTGCGCGAGACAAGGATTCCCGGCCACCGTGTTTAACAGGTTCAAACAACGGCTTTCGTATCGACTGACCCGTGATACCGTTCTGGTAGCCATGGCGTTGGGGTTGCTGTTAAACCTGATTCAAATAACCCTGGACTACTTTACCGCCCGGGACGCAATGGATCAGGAGGTTCACGCACTGCTCGAAATCAGCCGTAGCCCCGCTTCACAGATTGCCTACAATATAGATGTCCGCCTTGCGGAAGAACTTCTGGATGGCTTATTGCTGCACCCGGCTACCATCGATGCCCGGATTATCGATAGCGACCATAAAACCATGGCGGCGTCGAGCACACCCAGCGTCAGTTCGCCCTACCGATGGATCAGTGATTCGTTATTCGGGCACAGCCGCACGTTCGCCGAACCCCTGCAAGTACCCCAGCTCAGAGATTTATCCCTTGGCCGGCTGGTGCTCACCATCGACACTTATCACTATGGCCTGCAGTTTCTGAAACGGGCGGGCAACACGCTGCTGATTGGTTTGCTGAAAAGCCTGGTGTTAACACTGGCGCTTCTGGCTATTTTTTACCTGGTGCTGACACGCCCGATGATGGGGCTGATTCGTGCCTTGGGGCAGGCAAACAACCGGCCTTTGGAGAAGGTCCGGCTCCCTGTCCCTGAGAACCATGAGGACGACGAGATCGGTGCGATGGTCGGGATCATCAACGAGCACCTTCATAACATGGAAGTCAGTGTTGAAAGGCTCCGTTCGGCAGAACGCACCATGAAGAACTATTCGACTCATCTGGAGAATGAAGTCGAGGAGCGAACTCGCGAGATATCCGAGAAAAACACCGCCCTTCAGCGCGGCAATCGGGCATTGGTGAAAGCCAAAGAAGATGCAGTACGACGAGCCCGTGCACGGGCTAACTTTCTGGCCAGTATGAGCCATGAGATACGAACACCGCTGAACGGCATGCTGGGTATGCTTGGGTTGGCGGTCGAAGACGAAAGCGACCCACGCCAGAAAAGTCGTATAGAAATCGCGTCAAAAGCAGGCCAGAACCTGCTCGAACTCCTCAATGACATCCTCGATATATCAAAAGTCGAAGCCGGAAAGCTGAGCCTTGAAATCATACCGTTTTCAGCCCGAGAGCTAATCAACGAGTGCACAGCCCTGCACGCGCAACAGGCCCGCAGCAAGCGCATCGCCTTGGTCAACCAGATCGACGGGGATTTGCCTGATTGCTTCTTGGGCGATCCGACCCGAACCCGCCAGGTACTTAATAACCTGCTCAGTAATGCCATCAAATTTACCGATCAGGGTAAGGTCAAGGTTCGCGCCAGCTACTCCTCAGGGCACCTTCGTATCGAGGTCATCGATACCGGCATCGGCATGTCACAGGAAGGCCTGAATAAGATCTTTTCTCCTTTTTCACAAGCCGATTCCGATACCACCCGTCTTTACGGAGGCACCGGACTGGGCCTGACACTCTGCCGGCAGTTGGTTGATCGCATGAACGGCCGGATCAAAGTGGATTCCACGCCCGGAAAAGGCACGCACTTTACGGTGACACTGCCCCTACCCGTCCACAACGAGCCTATGCAGGACAGCACGCCTGACGAGGAACTACCGTCAGCTTCAACTCAGTTGTTGAAGATTCTTCTGGTGGAAGATAACCATGTAAACCAGTTGGTCGCGAGCGCAATCCTGAGACGGCTGGGACACAAGGTCGATACGGCGGAAAACGGAGCACTCGCCATCGAAGCCCTCAAACAGGAGAGCTACGATCTGGTGTTGATGGACTGCCAGATGCCGGTAATGGATGGCTATGCAGCCACACGGGAGATACGGCGCAATCCGCACTGGAAGAACATTCCTGTGATCGCAGTAACCGCAAACGTGATGCAAGGCGACAAAGAAGAGTGCTTTGACTCCGGCATGAACGACTACATCACCAAACCCTATAACCGCGACGAGCTAAAGGCGGCTATTGTGCGCTGGGCTCCGCCCGCTCCAGAATCTCCAGAAGATCCCTGAGCTCACTCCGCAGCGAGGCTACGCGCCGCGGATCAACATCAAGACCGCACATAAGGCGCTGCGGCACAGCCACGGCCTTCGTGCGTAACAGGCGCCCGTCGGGTGTCAACGCCACCCTGACCACCCGCTCGTCTTCCGGCCCGCGCGTGCGCTTGACCAAAGAACGCTCTTCCAGCCTTTTCAGCAGAGGTGTCAAGGTACCGGAATCCAGCCGCAAACGCTGCCCGAGCTCCGACACTTTAGGTGCCCACCCCTCTTGGTCTTGCTGCCACAGTACCAACATCACCAGATATTGCGGGTAAGTCAGGCCGAGCTCTTGCAACAGAGGGCGGTAGCGTGCGGTAACCGCCCTATTGGCCGCGTAAAGCGCAAAACACAGCTGGTTGTCCAGCGCCAGCAGCTGGTCGCCCCCCGGGATTTCAGAGCAACTTTTCGATGTCATTCCGAATGTCCGCAGGTTTGACCGTCGGCGCGTAGCGGCGCACCACCTGACCTTCTTTATTGATCAGAAATTTGGTGAAATTCCACTTCACTTTTTCGCTCCCCATCAAACCTTTCGCTTCTTTTTTCAGGAAGCGGTATAGCGGGTGAGCCCCGTCGCCGTTCACGTCAATTTTCGCAAACATCGGGAAATCCACCCCGTAGTTCAAAGAGCAGAACTCAGTGATGGACTCGTTGCTACCCGGGTCCTGGTTCATAAACTGGTTGCAAGGGAAACCCAACACTTCAAAACCTTTGGCGCCCAGTTCGCTGTGCAGCTCCTGAAGCCCTTCAAACTGCGGCGTAAAACCACACTTCGATGCGGTGTTGACGATCAGCAGCACCTTGCCTTTGTAGTCTGCCATCGCAACATCATTACCTTTCGCATCCTTGGCACTGAAATCGTATATAGATTCGTTCGCCATCTCTTTCGCCTCTTTGTCGTTAAATTGTCAAAATTAGATTGTGCACAATTTAATTGCAAAAAACCAGGCAAGACATGCAGCTTTATCGCGCCACCCAGCATCCACTTCAACATTCGCTCGCAAACTCAACAGAATTCGCCACAATTGAACACATTTGCCCCTGTTCGCCCTGCCCCTCACTCCGCTAGAATAGTGGGCTTGTGTTATCTCGTATAACTCTTCCAGACCGTTAGCTAAGGATCTCTGCACGCCATGCATAACTTCTCCAAATCCGCCAAACTCGACAATGTGTGTTACGAAATCCGGGGTGTGGTGCTGAGAGAGGCGCGCAGGCTGGAAGAAGAAGGGCATCGCGTACTGAAGCTCAACATCGGAAACCCCGCGACATTCGAGCTGGACGTACCTGAAGAAATCCAGCAAGACGTCATCTACAACATGCCGCAAGCTCAGGGTTATGTGGAATCCAAAGGGCTCTTTTCGGCCCGCAAAGCGGTGATGCATTACTGCCAGCAACGCGGCATCGCCAAAGTCGATATTGATGACATCTATCTGGGCAACGGTGTCAGCGAACTGATCGTTATGTCGATGCAGGCCCTGCTCAATACCGGCGATGAAGTGCTTATCCCTGCCCCGGACTACCCGCTCTGGACCGCTGCCGTAACGCTATCAAGCGGCAAACCGGTGCATTATCGCTGCGACGAACAGCAAAACTGGTTTCCGGATATCGAAGACATCAAAAAGAAGATTACGCCGCGCACCAAAGCGATTGTGCTGATCAACCCGAACAACCCCACAGGCGCGGTGTACTCAGTCGAGTTGCTGCATCAGGTCATCGAGCTGGCCAGAAAGCACAATCTGATCGTGCTCTCCGATGAGATCTACGACAAGATTCTCTACGACGGAACCGTACACACCTCCACCGCCTCGCTGGCGGAAGACGTGCTGTTCTTCACGTACAACGGTTTGTCGAAAAACTACCGGGCCGCCGGCTATCGGGCGGGCTGGATGATTATCAGCGGTGCCAAACACCGGGCCAAAGACCTGATTGAAGGCATCGAAATGCTGTCCAATATGCGCCTGTGTGCCAACGTGCCGGCGCAGCTCGGGATTCAAACCGCTTTGGGCGGCTACCAGTCCATCAACGATCTGGTCGCTCCGGGAGGGCGCCTTTACGAGCAGCGGGATACCGCATGGCGCATGCTGAATGACATTCCCGGCGTCAGCTGTGTGAAGCCTCAGGGCGCGCTCTACCTGTTCCCTAAGCTGGACCCCAAGCATTTCCCGATTCGAAACGACGAGAAACTCGTGCTCGATTTACTGTTGCAGGAAAAAATTCTTCTGGTGCAAGGCTCGGCGTTTAACATTGACGACCAGCAGCATCTACGCGTTGTCTTCCTGCCGCGCAAAGAAGCATTGGCCGATGCTATGGGCCGGCTGGGCAACTTCCTGGAACACTACCGCCAGTAACCGGAGCAACACATGGCCGACATTCACGTAGAAGAGTTTTACAAGGACGTCGCCATTGCCTTGGTTCAACTGTACGCCGCCTTTCCGCGGCGTATCAGTTTGTTCGTCGAAGACATAGCCGGGCCTGACGATCCAGACGATTTCGGGTTGCATAGCCAACGACACATGGCATGCTTCGGCGCCCTGCTCTGGCTGTGCGAGGAAGGGTTTCTGCGCTACGTGGACACCATCCGCCAGGAGGCGCTCGATCAAGCGGTTTTATCCCGAAGTGCGTTCACCCGGCTGAGTGCCCCGGCACCGCAGGTCTTGAGTGAAAAGCTCGCCCCGAATACGGATCAATCCGGACTGCCAAGCTCTGTAGAACGGGATAGATCAACCTACATACATCTTCTGCGCACTGCACTGAAAAGCGGCAGCTCCAGCCAGATAAGCCTGATCGTGCAATCAACTTTCTTCCTAGACCCTGAACTCCAATCGGTTCATTAAATCGTCGTCAACCTCTTGAAGAAGTGAACCCTGCCCACATATATCGGTCAGATAGAAAACGACGTTTGGCGTAATCTTAAACAAGGAAATTCTATGCGCATTTTGTTGTTTCTGGCCACGAACCTGGCCGTTATTCTGGTTGCGAGCTTTACCCTGCGACTGCTTGGGGTAGACAGCTATCTTGCTCATCAGGGCATTAACTACAGCTCTCTGCTTATTTTCGCCGCCGTGTTCGGATTTGCCGGATCGTTTGTCTCCCTGCTGATCTCCAAGCCGATGGCAAAGTGGAGTACCAAAGCCAGGGTTATAGAATCCCCACGTACTCCTGCAGAACGCTGGTTGTTGGAGACTGTCGCAGATCTCGCGCAGAGGGCTGGCATCGGCATGCCGGAAGTCGCCATTTTTCCGGCCTCCCAATCGAACGCGTTTGCCACCGGCTGGAACAAGAACGATGCACTGGTCGCGGTCAGTGAAGGCCTGCTTCACCGCTTCAACCAGGATGAGATTCGTGCCGTATTGGGGCATGAGATCGGCCACGTAGCGAACGGCGACATGGTCACACTGTCTTTGATCCAAGGCGTGGTGAACACCTTCGTTATTTTCGCATCCCGCGTGATTGGTTCGTTCGTAGATCGCGTGGTGTTTAAAAACGAGGATGGTCACGGCATCGGTTTTTTCATCGTCAGCTTTGTGGCCGAGATCGTACTGGGGATTCTGGCTAGCACCATCGTGTTCTGGTTCTCTCGCCGTCGGGAATTTCGTGCCGACATCGCCGGTGCCCAACTGGCTGGTCGCGGCGCCATGATCAACGCGTTAGCGCGCTTGAAACAGGAAAGTGAAGTGCCGGATCAAATGCCGGACACGCTGCAGGCCTTCGGCATCAACCGGGGCTCCCGCTCAGGCCTGGCCGCTCTGTTCATGACCCACCCGCCATTGGAAGACCGGATTGCAGCGCTGCAAAAAGCATCGCTTTAAGCATTTCCAAGTATCCTGAAACAAGAAGGGGCGCTTTAGCGCCCCTTCTTGTTTCAGATGAGAAACCTAATCAGATCTTGAGTTTAAACCCCAGTGCCCGGAAACGGTCCTGCAGA
This sequence comes from Marinobacter litoralis, assembly GCF_016427555.1. GTDB lineage: Bacteria > Pseudomonadota > Gammaproteobacteria > Pseudomonadales > Oleiphilaceae > Marinobacter > Marinobacter litoralis_A. Next base: position 226,005 of record NZ_JAELVS010000002.1, on the reverse strand, counting down.
GACTTGCTGCTTCCTTTCAGATGAATCTTCAGGCTGGAACACTCTCGGCGCACCGGGTAATCGCGGCGCAAGCGATCAAAGGCTTCGGCACGCTTTTCACCCTCTTCTTTCATCACACGGCGCAACCGAAGGTCGTCTTTCCTAGGGTCGTAACAAGCGCCCAGCGCAAGGCGCAGCGCTTCATCTTCAACGGCATTGCGGGTAAACGACATATTACTCAAGGCTGGCTCAGGCAAAAACTGGCCCGCTTTCTTCCGTACAGGCAAGCCCAGAAAACGACACAAAGCCTGATACACCATTTCGGTGCCCTGCACCTTCCCTTCCAGGCTGTAACCCGCGATGTGCGGCGTCGCCAGCCACACGTTATCGACCAGATCAGGGTCGATGGCAGGCTCGTTCTCCCAAACATCCAGTGCAACAACCGGGGCATCAGGCTGCGCAAGCCTGCGCGCCAAAGCCGCCCCATCAATAACTTCACCTCGGCCGGCGTTGATAAGTAACTGATCCGAGGTCAGCTCGGCAAGCTGTTGATCGGAGATCATATGATGCGTCGGGTAATCGCCGGCACGAGTCAACGGGGTGTGAAAGGTCACCACATCACAGGCCAGCGTTTCTGCCAGGCTGACAAACTCATCGGCGTTCTCTGGCTCCGCATCCTGGCGGGGCGGATCGCACAGCTTCACGTCGAAATCGAGGCGCTCTAATATTCTGGCCAGCTCGCTACCAACGTTTCCCGCGCCAACAACCCCCACACTCAGAGTTGACCAATCACACAGGTCCCGCTGATCAGCAAACAACGAGATCACCGCCAGAACATACTCGGCCACACTTCCTGCGTTGCAACCCGGCGCCGCCGAAAACCCGATACCTTGTTCCGTGAGCCAGTCAACATCCACGTGATCGGTACCGATCGTTGCCGTACCGACAAAGCGCACACGCGTACCTTCGAGTAAGTCCCGATTCACCCGGGTCACCGAGCGAACCAGCAAAATATCCGCGTCCTGGACTTCGTTTCGTGTCAGCCCCCGGCCCTTTACCCGGCGAATCTCGCCAATATCGCCGAAAAACGACTCCAATAACGGTATATTCTCATCAGCAACGATCAACATATATCAGCTCCTTCAAGCCAATCAGTTGCGACGGGGCCGCTGCGGGCCGCGTCCGCCGGTATTGCGCCCGCCGCCACCAGCGCGGTTACCTTGGGGCCGCCGCCCGCCCCGTTTGCGGGTGATTGGAGGGTTTTCCATCGCCACCAGAAGATCCTCTTCAGGCACGGCGGTTTTCAGCTTCTGGCTGATGTAGGTTTCGATCGACGGCAACGCATAAGCATCGTCCTCTCCGGCAAAGCTGATGGAAACACCGGTCTGCCCTGCGCGGCCTGTTCGCCCGATGCGGTGCACGTAATCTTCCGCGTTTTCCGGCAGGTTATAGTTGAATACGTGGGTCACGCCGTTTACGTGAATGCCCCGGCCCGCCACATCGGTGGCAACCAGCACCTGAATGTCACCTTTCTTGAATTGGTCCAGCGTTTTCAAGCGTTTGTTCTGGGCAATCTCACCGGACATCAGCGACACTTTCACGCCTTGATTTTTCAGATCTTCTTCCAGGTCCCGGCATTGATCACGACGGTTTGCAAAGACAATGGCCTTTTCCACTTCAGGACGCTTGAGATAGTTCACCAACACCGGAAGTTTTTCGTCATCGGAAATCAGGTAAACGGTCTGTTCAACCCGCTCGGCGGTTTTTTGCTCAGGCTCGATCTCGACAAATTCGGCGTTTTGGGTCCACATCGACGCCAGGTTCAGTACGTCCTGATTGAAGGTGGCGCTGAACAATAAGGTTTGACGCTCTTCTTTGGGCGTACACTTGCGAATAATTCGCTTAACATCCGGAATAAAGCCCATATCCAGCATTCGATCGGCCTCGTCCAGAATCAGGATATCCAGCTGATCCAGAAACACATCCTGTGAGCCCAGAAAATCGATCAGACGGCCCGGCGTTGCAACCAGAATATCAACGAATTCATTTTGCAGTTGCTCACGCTGTTTATCGTAATTCATGCCACCCACTACGGTGACTACATTGTGACCGGTGTATTTGCAAAGGTGCTCGGCATCTTTGGCAATTTGCATGGCCAGCTCACGAGTTGGTGCCAATGCCAGAACCCGTGGTTCAGAGGCAAACCGGTCCGACGCTTTGACGGGTGTTTCAAGCAGCGTCTGAATGGCGGTAATCAAAAACGCGGCCGTTTTACCGGTGCCGGTTTGAGCCTGGCCGATCAGATCTTCACACGCCAAGGTCCATGGCAATGTTTCCGCCTGTATCGGTGTGCAGTATTCGAAGCCAATTTTGCTGATGGCATCGAGAAGTTTCTGGTCCAGGTTTAAATCGCTGAAACGCAATTTACTGGTGTCTTTTGTCTCAATCGTCATAAAGTTTCAGAAGTCCTTGTTTAATCATTTTCCACGCCCGTTGGCGCGATGCGAACCCGATCCAGGTTCCAGTACTCGGCAAAACGGGCTGAAGTCTTGTAAAAATCCCGGAGTGTTTCGAAGAAAGCTTGCGCCCGTGCAGGAAGGCCATGTTCGAGATAATGACTCGCCTGCTTAAGCACATTAGCGCGAAAGGTGCGCTCGTCAGCCGCCCCATCACCCGCCAGATTATCCACGCTGATATGGAAACGTGATCCGGCAGCCAGAGAAAACAGCCACTCCACCGCCTGGGGCTTTATTTCTACGCTCTCGAACGCTTGTTGCTGTTCGGGGGTGCGCCCATCGGGGCAATACCAATAGCCGTAATCGTGCAGTGTGCGGCGGTACTCACCGGCCAGGCACCAATGCGCAATTTCGTGCAGGGCGCTGGCAAAAAAGCCATGGGCAAAAACCACCCTGGCGAGCCCGTCGGGGTCGCTGGCTGGCAGGTATTCCGGTTCGTCACTGCCCTTGACCAGTATGGTCCGGTGTTTCTCCCGGAACAGGTCATTAAACAGCATGATAAGATCGTCTGGATTGTGATTCATTGGTTCGCTATTGTGCGACTTTAAAGCAGCCAATGCCAGCGGGAACTTCTGACAGCCCACTCGGTCAATGCCCCCGACTTAACCACTACACGCACTGACGACACAGGATATTCAAATAGCCATGACAGTGTCCCCACGAATTTGGCACTTTATGCCACTCAAGGTGCTGACTGCTGTTGCCGTTTTCACCCTATTCAGTCTGCTTGTTACCCCTGTCGCACAGGCAGCCGGCAACTCGTTTTTTAACACCGCAAGCAATGATTTCCTGCCGGTAGAGCAAGCACTTCCCTTCAATTACACCTCTGACGCGGGCCACCTTGTATTGTCGTGGGACATAGCCCCGGAACACTACCTGTATAAAAGCCGAATCACCGTAACCCCGCTCAGCGCCGGAGTGAAAGTGGGTGAACCGGAATTTTCATCGCCCGGCACACTCACGAACGACGAATTCTTCGGTGAGATGACGGTGTTTTTCGACCCGGTCGAGGTTCGTTATCCGATAACCCTTCCCGATGGCGTTGCCGAAGCGGATCTACGGGTATCGTTTCAGGGCTGCGCTGAAGCAGGCTTGTGTTACCCGCCACAAAACCACGAGATTCTTTATTACCCGGGCTCCGGCGACTCTCAAGCTTCCGCCACAGCTCCTTCATCTACCAACACTGTGCCGCCAGTCACAACGGCAGACACCAGCAGCGCCAGTGGGCTTGCCGGATTTCTGTCCAGCCAATCCATCTGGATGGTCGCGGGTCTGTTTTTCCTGCTTGGTCTGGGGCTGACCTTTACTCCTTGCGTGCTCCCGATGGTGCCGATCATTTCCAGCATGGTGTCCGGCCAAAACACCCGGACCACCGCACACGCGCTATTGTTGTCCGGCAGTTACGTTTTAGGCATGGCGATCACCTATGCCGCCGCGGGAGTGATCACCGGATTACTCGGCGCCAGCTTTAATCTTCAGGCCCAACTGCAGTCTCCCTGGGTACTGGGGATTTTTGCTGCCTTATTTATCGTGTTCGCACTGTCCATGTTTGACCTGTTCGAGATTCAGCTGCCTCGCTTCATCCGTGAACCACTCAACGATGCCAGCCAGCGACTAACCGGCGGCCGGGTGCTGGGCATATTCGGAATCGGCGCACTGTCTGCCCTGATTGTTTCACCCTGTGTCTCCGCACCGCTGGCGGGAAGCTTACTGTACATTTCCACCACCCAGGACGCCTTTATTGGCGGAGTCGCCCTGCTGGCGCTCGGGTTGGGCATGGGCGTGCCGCTAATTCTGGTCGCCGTAGGTGGTCGCAAGCTGCTACCAAGCTCCGGGCGCTGGATGACGACCGTGAAACACTTTTACGGCGTGATGTTATTGGCGGTTGCAATCTGGTTGGTCGAACGATTGATTCCCGCCTGGACAGGCTTGACTTTGTGGGGCCTGCTCATCACTGTTACCGCGGTTCAATTAGGTGCATTTGATGCAGCAAAACCCGGTTGGGGGCGAACCCGCAAAGGCATCGGTTTGGTGATGTTTTCCTACGGCTTGGCCTTGTTGGCCGGAGCTGTCAGCGGCGCCACAGACCCGCTTCGCCCGTTAGCGCCGTTCACAGCCACGGCAGGAATTCCGCAAGGCACAGCACAAGCTCATGCTGACTTTGAACGGATAGAAGACCCAGAACAGATCCGCTCGCTGATGGCTCAGGCCAGCGCGTCTGGCCAACCCGTCATGCTGGATTTCTACGCAGACTGGTGCATCTCATGCAAAGTGATGGAGCGCAACGTGTTTAACCAGCCTGATGTGATTCAGGCGTTGCAACCATTCACGTTGCTCCAAATCGACATGACGGACAACACACCGGCCCAACAAGCGTTTCTTGACGAACTTGGCCTGTTCGGGCCGCCGTCCATTCTGTTTTTCGACAGCACTGGCCAGGAATTCTCCGAGGCGCGGGTTCTGGGTGAAATGAACAAGCAGCAATTCCTCACCCACCTGAGCAATCTATCCTCGGCCTCGTAAAGTTAGTCATCATTGCCTGGTCAAGCCTCGCACCGCTTGATCAGGTAAACAAACTCCCCGCCCTGTTCTTCATGTTCGATCAACTCGTGGCCCAAAAACTGGCAAAAGCGCGGTATATCCCGAGTGGTGGAGGGGTCGGTGGCAATGACTTTCAATACTTGGCCAACCTCAACGTCGGTGATGCGCGTGTGCAACATCATTACCGGTTCAGGACAAAACAAGCCTCGTGTATCCAATTCCGCGTGAAAATTCTGATCCGCCAAAGGTGACTTCCTCTAGTTCTCGTGATTTTAAGAATTCGGTGCTAAATTATTGTTTATAGCAACGAAAAAACGGGAGACTTACATGATTCGGGTTTTGATTGAACGCCACATTGCCGAGACGCTTGAAGCTGCTTACGAAGATCGCGCCCGAAAGGTGCTTCAACACGCGGTCAGTGCTCCCGGCTTTATCTCAGGCGAAACTCTGGTAGACAGCAAAGACCCTAACCACCGCATTACTCTGGCCAACTGGCGCTCCGAACTTGACTGGGACCGTTGGTACAGCTCGGAAGAACGCAAAGATCTGATGGCAGAGTTGGTGCCCATGATGGATCAGGATGAGCACATTACTGTCTTGCACCAAAGCCCCATGCCCTGAGAACTCTATTCGAGCCGTTCAATAAAGCAAGTGATCTCTTCGCGATCATGATACAAATGGCGGGCCTTGAACGTGCAGTTGAGGCCCGCATCCTCTAACCCGCGAACGATGATGTCCCGGCACACAAGCCACTCCTCATACCGTTTTTTCATCGGTAGCTTGAGATTGAACACGGTGTAACGGCAAAGCCGGCCTGCCAACCAATCGACCGCCAACCGGGCTGTGCGCTGGGGTTTATCGATGATGTCACACACCATCCAGTCTACGGCACGCTTCGGCTGCCAGTTGTAACCATCGGCTACCACGTGCTCAACGTGACCACTAGCCATCAATTCGGGGTTCATCGGCCCGTTATCAACCGCCGAGACCAGCATCCCCTGCTGCACCAACTGCCAGGTCCAACCACCCGGAGCGGCCCCGAGATCAACCGCTTTTTTACCACCGCCGAGATAATCCAGCCAGCGGGCCTTGGGCAAAAACACCTTCCAGGCTTCTTCCAGCTTTAATGCGGAACGGCTCGGCGCGGAGGCAGGCAAGCGCAAACGAAGGATACCGTCAGGGAAAGGAGAACGATTGTCTTCCAGGCTAAAGCCGACGACTGCCGTTTCAAAATCACCGAGTAGCACTTCGAGGCGAGCTTTGGACGACGCCTTCGCATCCCGCTTTAACAAGCCCGCGTCGCGAAGCCCTCTCGACAAGGGCGCAACCCATTTACGCGCAAAGTTGCCCAGATCCTTATCGTCGTTATTCTCGGGCAACCGCACGTCAACGCGAGCACAGTGCTCGCCCGACCATTCACAGTCCTTCAGAAATTCAATGATTGCCCCTACCCTATCCGTAACCGGCAGTTCGCACTCACCGATCAGTGCGAACCAATCGCGGGTGAACACCAACCCCTGTAAAGGAACCCGGTCCATCATATCCCGGCCGGTTTCGCCACCAGCGATCGTGAAGCGGACCTGCCCGGAATTCCGTTCGGGCTGGAAGTAACCATAAATACCCTTCTCGGCGGCCTGATCCATCAACTCCTGACCGGCCTCTGCCTCAAAGCCTGGCCGGCATATCAACATAATCTGTTGCATTAATGACCTATGTACTCGTTTTACGCCGAATTTCTGGCACATCGACAAGCATGAAATTCAACCTGCTTAACACCAATGCGTCATGACTCTCGCTATAATTGCGCCTCATTTTAAACAGATAATGCCTACGATGCTCGGCACACGGTTTCGGAGTTTCATAACTCTCCTCGTTCTGGCGAATCTATTTCTGGTCTCAAACGTCCTCGCTCAGACCCAATGCCCGACTCTGGCTGTTGACGATAAACATGCCCGTCAATCGATCAATCATTATCTGTGCTATGCGGTTACTAACCCCGGCGAGCCCGCACATTCTGCGTTATCGCCGCAGCAACTTCCTCAATCCCTAGAGTGGCGCTCTTCAGCAGGTAATGATCTGGTTTTCAGCCATACCAAAGCAATCTATTGGATAAAGCTCAGGCTCAACAATCCCGGCGACTCCCAAAGCCGCTGGTACCTGATGCTGAACTACCCGCCGCTCGACGAAATCACCTTCTGGCAAAAGCCAGGCCCCCACAGCGGGGCAACTACGCCTTCCCCTCTGAAAACAGGGGACCATTTCCCGTTCGAAAGCCGCGGCATCGATTACCGGTATTACCTGCTACCCATCACGCTGGCAGAAAACGAAACGACCACCCTCTACATACGCGTGCACAGCAGCGGCGCTCTCAATGTGCCTTTGAGCCTGATGACGCCAGACGAAGCCATTGAACAAAGCAACCACCTTACTTTGATCCACGGCCTGTTTTATGGGGCCCTGGTCATACTCGCGGTCTTCAACCTTCTGTTATATGCCAGCTCCGGCACCCGCTACTATTTCCTCAACGCTTTTTACACTGCTTCAATGGCGATGTTTCTGTTCGCCATGGGCGGTTTTGCGAATCAATATTTCTGGCCCGACAACTTTTATATGGCGAACCTGTCCATCCCGTTCCTGCTTGGCGTCATTGCGTTGGCCATGATTCTGTTTGGATGGTCGTTTCTAGAAGTTCCCCGGCGTACCCGATCAGGAAAATCACTGCGCGTGTTGGCATGGTGTGCAGCAGGCTTGCTGGCTCTGACTTGCGTTATACCCTATTCAACATCCATACAGATCAACACCATTTTCCTTTTGGCGGTGATCCTGCTCCTGTCCATAATTGCAACCATTCGCTGGCGTGGCGGTTACCAGCCTGCGTTCTGGTACCTCGCCGCATGGATGGTCATGGTCGCCGGCAGCCTAATATATGCAGCAGCTGCATTCGGCTATATGGGCGATTATCAGGCCAGAGAAGTGATGATGCAGGCCGTGGTCGGCGCGCAAGTCGTGCTCCTGAACTACGCATTGGTTCAACGCTGGCGCCTGTTAAATGAAAAACTACTCGGTATCGAGCATCAGGCCCGCAACGAACTCGAAGTAAAAGTTCACGAACGAACCTACCAGTTGCGTACCGCCATGTACCGGCTTGAACAGGCAAATCGCAAGCTGGAAGCCCTTAGTCTAAACGACGCGCTTACCGGATTACATAATAGAAGGCACATGGATAATTTGCTGCCCGAACTGTGCCTTGAGGCACAGCGGACAGGCAAACCATTAACCCTGGCCTTACTAGATGCCGACCACTTCAAACGAGTCAATGATACCTGGGGGCACGATTTCGGCGACGCCTGCTTGCGAATGATTGCCGGAATTCTGACCGATCACGTGAAACGCCCCCGTGACGTTGCCGTACGGTTTGGTGGTGAAGAGTTTGCGCTTCTGCTGCCTGACACAGACATTGAGGGGGCGGCCCGCCTGTGCAACGACATTCTGAAAACCATGCGCAACACACCTGTTCGCGCACCAGATGGCAGCCAGATTACCATCACCCTGAGCGCAGGGCTCGCAGAGCTGGCCGGCCACAAGAATGCCCAAGCCTTGTTTCAAAGCGCGGATGAAGCGCTTTATGCGTCAAAACACCGGGGCCGGGACACCCTCACATTCGCGGAAACCGCGCCTCACATCACGCCGTGATCAGTCAAAAACTGTCGGGTCAGCTCAGCCGCTTGGCGAATCAGATCAGACTGGTCAGCCGGATGCTTTTTCAAGGTCGCGAAATCGTGGTTGCCGCCGTCGAGCCAACAAAGTTGTGTTATACCGTCTATCTCGCCCTGCGCAATTAGCTCTTCAGGCTTCCCGAAAGGATCTCGCGTTCCCTGCACCACCAGGAGTGGACAGGTTACAGCCGGAAGATGATCAAGACGCCATCGATCAAGCTTTCCCGGTGGATGGAAGGGGTAACCAAAACAAACGACAGCATCGACATTGTCTTCGCTGGCCACCACGGAGGCCATCCGTCCGCCCATCGATTTACCGCCAATCACCACCCGACAATCGGGCCCCACCTCGGCACGAACCTGCCGAATCTGTTTCCTAAACGCCTCCAGCAACACAGGCGCTCTGTCAGGAGGCCGCTTCTTTCCATCTTCCCGACGTTTTTGCATATAAGGAAACTCAAACCGAACACAGGCAATCTCCTGCCACTCCAATGCTTCGGCTAATTGTTCCATAAAGGGCGAATCGGCCGGCGCTCCCGCTCCATGAGCAAGAATCAAGACGGTTTTTGCCCCGTTCGCATAGCTTTTACTGGTAAATCGGACCACAACATTCACCTTCAACTTATCTGGCGGTATCATTAGCGCCTTGAGAAAAACCCGCAAGACCCTTTTAAGAAACAGGAATCTACGCCAACCCACTGGCAACGCTGCCGATTATGGCAAATTTGACGAATGTCAGTAGTTGACTTGAGTCATTGCAAAGGGGTCATGGTTTCTCCATACTTGCGACCGCATAATTTCCCCATCCTGAACCCATTGGTAAGGCTATGAGCACAGTAAACGCAAACCTGACATACAACTACACGGTGGTGAGACAGTTCGCCATCATGACAGTAGTGTGGGGTATCGTTGGCATGTCTCTGGGTGTGTTGATTGCAGCACAGCTGGTTTGGCCAACTCTCAACCTCGATCTTCCCTTCACGCATTTCGGCCGTCTGCGGCCGCTGCACACCAACGCCGTTATTTTCGGTTTTGGTGGTAGTGCCCTGTTCGCAACATCTTACTATGTTGTTCAGCGAACCTGTCAGGCACGCTTGATTTCTGATGGCTTGGCCGCGTTTACCTTCTGGGGTTGGCAGGCCATTCTGATTGCAGCCGTCATCACCTTGCCGATGGGGCTGACATCTACCAAAGAGTACGCTGAACTCGAATGGCCGATCGACATCGCCATCACCATTGTTTGGGTGACCTACGCACTGGTATTTTTTGGCACGATCACCAAGCGCAGCACGCCTCACATCTACGTAGCTAACTGGTTCTACGGCGGCTTCATCCTGACCGTTGCCATGCTGCATATTTTCAATAACATGGCGCTACCTGCAACCGCGTTCAAATCCTACTCTGCCTATGCTGGCGTCACAGACGCGATGATGCAGTGGTGGTACGGCCACAACGCCGTAGGTTTCTACCTGACCGCCGGTTTCCTCGGAATGATGTACTACTTCGTTCCCAAGCAGGCTGATCGCCCTGTCTACTCCTACCGTCTGTCCATCGTCCACTTCTGGGCGTTGATCGCTACCTACGTATGGGCTGGTGGCCACCACCTGCACTACTCTGCACTGCCGGACTGGGCTCAGACTGCCGGCATGGTTATGTCCCTGATTCTTCTGGCGCCTTCTTGGGGCGGCATGATCAACGGTATGATGACTCTGTCAGGCGCATGGCACAAATTGCGTACTGACCCGATTCTGCGCTTCCTGGTGGTGTCTCTGTCCTTCTACGGTATGTCTACCTTTGAAGGCCCGATGATGGCTATCAAGACCGTAAACGCTTTGTCCCACAACACCGACTGGACCATCGGCCACGTCCACTCCGGCGCACTCGGCTGGGTTGCCATGATCAGTATCGGTTCGATCTACCACCTGATCCCGAAACTCTGGGGTGTGAAGGCAATGTACAGCACCGCGCTGATCAACGTTCACTTCTGGCTGGCCACTGTCGGCACTGTCCTGTACATCGCCGCTATGTGGGTTAACGGCATCATGCAAGGCCTGATGTGGCGCGCGGTTAACGAAGACGGCACGCTGACATACAGCTTTGTAGAGGCTCTGGAAGCTTCTTACCCGGGCTACCTGGTTCGCTTCATCGGCGGAGCCACCTTCCTGACCGGTATGCTGATCATGGCGTACAACGTTTACATGACCGTGCGTCAGAAAGAAGCGGCTGCTGAAAGCAATGCAGCAACTCAGGCGGCCTAAGGGGAGATTGATCAGATGAATCACGAAACTATCGAGAAAAACCTTGGCCTGATGATTGTGCTGATTATTCTCACAATCAGCGGTGGCTTCCTGGCTGAAGTTGTTCCCCTGTTCTTCCACAAAGAAGTGAACCAGCCCATTGAAGGCCTTGAGCCTCTGTCTGCGCTGGAACTGGAAGGCCGGGACATCTACATCCGCGAAGGCTGCCACGTGTGCCATACCCAGCAGATCCGTCCTTTCCGTGCGGAAACCGAGCGCTATGGTCACTACTCCGTTGCGGGCGAATTCGTATACGATCGTCCGTTCCTGTGGGGTTCCAAGCGCACAGGGCCTGATCTGGCCCGCGTTGGCGGCCGTTACTCAGATGCCTGGCAGCGCCAGCACCTGTTTGACCCTCGCAGCGTGGTACCCGAGTCCAACATGCCCGCGTTTCCATGGCTGTTCGAGAATCGTGCAGACCACGGTTCTATCGAAGCACGCATGAAAACCCTGCAGACTCTTGGCGTTCCCTATACCGACGAGCAAATTGCCAGCGCAGCCGATGAGCTGAAGGGTAAATTTGAAATCGAAGCATTGGTCGCGTACCTGCAGCAGTTAGGCACCGTGCTTTCAGAGAAACGGTGATCCCATGGATATCAATGAGTTACGCGGAATTCACTCTCTATTGGTAATGGCAGCTTTCTTCGGCATCATCTGGTGGGCGTACAGCGCCCACCGCAAGAAGGCCAATGAAGAGGCGGCACACCTGCCCTTCGATGATGACGAAGTGGATAAGCGTACGCTCGAACAGGAAAAAACGGAGAAAAAACAATGAGTACCTTTTGGAGCGTCTGGGTCATCGTGATCGTGCTCGGTACCATATTCGGCTGTGCTTGGCTGCTGTTGGCCACCCGCAAAGGGCAGACAAACGACACCGAAACCGAAAACACTACTGGCCACTCTTACGATGGCATCGAAGAATATGACAACCCGCTGCCCAAGTGGTGGTTCTATCTGTACCTTGGCACCTGTGTGTTCGCCCTGGGCTACCTGGCACTCTATCCGGGACTGGGCAACTACGAGGGTCTACTGGGTTGGACTTCCACCAACCAATGGGAAGCTGAAGTACAGGAAGCTGAAGAGAAGTATGGCCCGATCTATGCGCAGTTTGGCGAAACACCCATTCCCGAACTCGCTCAGAACGAAGACGCCATGAAAATCGGTCAGCGCCTGTTTGCGAACAACTGCTCCGTATGTCACGGAACGGCAGCTCGCGGACAGGTTGGTTTCCCGAACCTGACCGATGACGACTGGCTGTGGGGCGGTGAGCCCGAGCAAATCCTGCACTCGATTGCGAAAGGTCGCCAGGGCAACATGACTCCCAAGGGCGTCATGCCGAACATGACCAATGAACAGGTTGACCAGGTGGTTAATTACGTTCTGAGCTTCAGTGGCCGTGAGAAGGATGCTGAAGCCGCAGAAGCCGGTGCCGCTGTGTTCGCGCAAGCCTGTACCGCATGTCACGGTGCGGATGGTACCGGCATGCAGGCGGTTGGCGCACCTAACCTGACCGACAACATTTGGCTCTACGGCTCCACCTACGAGTGGATCAAAGAGACCGTTGTCAACGGTCGCCAGAACCAGATGCCTGCACAGGAAGGCCGTCTGACTGATGACCAGATTCATATCCTGGCAGCATACGTTTACAGCTTGTCCAACTGAATCAAACCCGGCCGGGGGTGACTAATCCCCGGCTTGGTCTTTTCAACCCTGTATCTGCCCTGCGGGTACAGGCTTGAAAAGATCCGCAGACCCTCCGAGGCCCGCTCCCAGCACGTTTATTTACCGGGAGGTATCCATGAGCAAGCAGATTCCTGTAAAGCAGGTAGACCCTAGCCCTTCCGACAACAACAAAAACTCCGGAACCTACGACCTTTACGAAAGTCGAGAAAAGATCTACGTCAAAGAAGTTAAAGGACTATTCCAGAGAATCCGGAACGTCAGCCTTGTGGCCCTCATGGGCATGTACTTTGTTTTTGCCTGGTTGACGCTGGACGGTCAGCCGCTGATCCACTTCGATCTCCCGGCCCGGGAATTCCATCTGTACGGAACCACCTTCTACCCGAAGGATTTCTTTTTGCTATCGGCCATGCTGATCATCTCGGCATTTGGCTTGTTTTTCATCACTACCTTGTTCGGACGCGTCTGGTGTGGCTATACCTGCCCGCAAACCGTCTGGACTTTTATCTTCATGTGGATTGAAGAAAAAGTTGAAGGCAACCGCAACAAGCGGATCAAGCTCGATAAGAGCCCCAACTCGGCCGAGAAGATCACCAAGAAAACCATCAAGCATACGCTTTGGCTGATCGTCGCATTGGCCACCGGCATCACCTTCATTGGTTATTTCTACCCCATCCGCGAGCTGATCGTGGACATGATTACACTGCAAGCAAACGGCTGGGCGTATTTCTGGGTTGCGTTTTTCACTGTCGCAACTTACCTGAACGCCGGCTGGATGCGAGAGCAGGTCTGTTTGTACATGTGCCCTTACGCCCGATTCCAGTCGGTCATGTTCGATGAAAACACTCGCATCGTATCTTACGACCCGAACCGGGGAGAGCCTCGGGGCAAACGCAAAAAAGGCGTTGATCCCGAAGAGGTGGGGCTGGGCGACTGCATCGACTGCGAGCAGTGTGTACAGGTCTGCCCTACCGGTATCGATATCCGAGACGGCCTTCAATACGAATGTATTGGCTGCGCTCTGTGCATTGATGCCTGCGACGAGATCATGGAGAAAATGGATTATCCGAAAGGCCTGATCCGTTACACCACGGAAAACGAACTCGAAGGAAAAACCTCTAAACTGCTTCGCCCCCGCACCTTTGGCTACGGGCTTTTGCTGGCCGTCATGATTGGTGCGGTTGGGTACATTATCGCCACTCGCGTGCCCGCCAAACTTGAGGTCATCCGGGATCGCGGCGCTCTCTTTAAATTTAATGGCGAAGGTCGTGTCGAAAACTCGTTCACGTTGAAACTACAGAATATGACAGAGATCCCACAAACGTTTGAGCTGTCGGTCGATGGCATGGAAGGGATCCGTATTCTCACCCAGACCAGCGTAAAGATTAAAAGCGGTGAAAACCTGTCGCTGCCCACCGTTGTTGATGTGGTTCCGGAATCGATTGAGCAAACCAACAACACCATCAGCTTCCGGGCAGAGTCAAAAACCGATCCATCGCTGCAACTTGAAACCGAAAGCCGATTTGTGGGTCCAAGACCTCGTTAATAACGGCGCGCTACACTTAAATTAATTTGAGACGACCAAGATTATGACTGACAACACCCCCGTCGCCCCATGGTATCGCCAACCCTGGTTCTGGTTTCTGACCATTTTTCCTTTGGCGTCTATCACTTTCGGGCTGACCATGCTCGTGGTTTCCGTGAATCTGGACACTGCGATGGTCACAGACGATTACTCGAAGGAAGGCCGTGGCATCAACATGGCCATTGCCCGGGATCAGAAAGCCTCTGAAATGCAGGTATCAGGGAAACTACAGCTGGCTAACCGCAAAGCCGTGCTTACACTGGACACAAAAGATGGTCCGGCAGATTTTCCATATCTTGTCCTTAATCTGTACCACCCTACCCTTGAAGATAAAGATCGGGTGATTCAGTTCAACCGCTTGGCAGACGGCGAATATTCCGGCCGCATATTGGAAAATCTGGATGGCCGTTGGTATTTCGACCTTCAGGGTCCCGACAACGATTGGCGGGTTAAAGGGGAACTCTGGTTACCCGCCGAACACCCTATTACCATTCAAGCAAAGGCTAACGTTCAAGAGTGACCCCCACCAGTTGCTTCCATTGTGGCGAGCTTGCCGAGGGTAATCCGGCGATTACCCTGAAGCTCGACGATCAAGAGCGGCATTTTTGTTGTCAGGGCTGTAAAGCGGTATGTCAGACCATCCACCAAGAGGGCCTGACAAACTTCTACGACATCCGCACCGAACCGGCCACCACCCCAAGAGAGCTCAGCGAATCCGAACTCCTGCGTCTGCGTGAGCTGGACCACCCGCTGGTTCAGCAATCGTTCGTTGCGCCCGTTAAAGCCGGACAGGAAGCACAATTGCTGATCGGCGAAATCACCTGCGCAGCGTGTATCTGGTTGCTTGAAAATCACATGAAGCACCAAGCCGGTGTTCAGAGTTTTACCGTGAACCACACCACCCAACGAGCAAGATTGGTGTGGTCTCCCGAACAAACCCGATTGAGCGATCTGCTGATCGCTATCTACGAGCTGGGCTATACCGCCCGCCCATACCAGGCAGATTCGGCTGAGCAAGCTCTAAAGGCGGAAAACCGTTCCATGCTTATCCGGCTAGCGGTCGCCGGTATCGCCACCATGCAAAGCATGATGCTGGCGTTCCCGCTGTATTTCGAAATTATCAGCGAGCTGTCACCTGAATTTATCAATATGTTCAGATGGTTCGGCTTTCTCGTAGCAACACCGGTTGTGTTCTACAGCGCCCGGCCTTTTTTCCGCAATGCCCGGCGAGACCTCGCCTCGCGACATCTGACCATGGATGTGCCGGTCGCAATCGCCATCGGCCTGGCCTACGCCGCCAGCGCGTGGGTAACGGTATTCGGCGGTCAGGAAGTCTACTTTGAGTCGGTGTGCATGTTCGCGTTTTTCTTGCTGCTGGGTCGCTACATCGAGGTGCAGGCGCGCTATCGGGCCGGCCTGAGTGGCAACGCGCTGGCCGGCTTTCAGCCGGCGGTCGCCGCACTTGTCACTGACGGTGAAGCGGAGATTGTTCCTGCCCACCAAATTCAGCCTGACGACGTGATTCGGGTTCGGCCCGGGGAAACACTACCAGCTGACGGCGTTATCCTTTCCGGTCAGTCCACCCTCAATGAAGCGGCACTGACCGGTGAATATTTGCCAGAAACCCGCTCGCCTGGCGATACGGTTCATGCCGGAACCATCAACGGCGAGAACCCGCTAGATATTCAGGTCACTCGCGCCGGCGCACAGACGCGCCTGTCAGGAATTCTCCGGGTGCTGGACCGGGTCCAATCGGAAAAACCCCCTGTCGCCAGAATGGCAGACCGGATTGCCGGAAAGTTTGTTGGCCGAGTACTTATACTCGCACCGGTAGTCTGGATTGGCTGGTGGCTGGCCGGCGCGGATAACGCCTTTGATATCACCCTGTCGGTGCTGGTGGCCACCTGCCCCTGTGCACTGTCACTGGCCACCCCCACCGCCATTACCTCAGCCACGGTCCGGTTGCGAAAACTCGGATTTCTGCCGACCCGCGGCCACACATTGGAATCGATGAATGCGATTGATACGGTCGTGTTCGATAAAACCGGCACCCTCACCCGTGGTGAACTCACGCTCACCGACCACACCGCGTTCGGCCCGGTTGATGAAGGTACCTGCCTGAGAATAGCCGCGGGGCTGGAAAAGCAGTCCGAGCACCCTATTGCTAAAGTGTTTCATAGTATGCCTTCGCTTCCGGTGACCAACGTCACCAACCATCTGGGCGGAGGCCTTTCCGGAGACTATGAGGGCGAGGCGGTCTATATCGGTCACAAAGCGTTCGTTGCCAGCCACACACGCGCGTCCGAACCTGACGCAGCTAATGCCGGAGGCATGGAAATTTGGCTAGCGACAGCCTCACACTGGTTGGCCCGCTTCCAGCTAGATGACAGAATTCGTGACGATGCCGCCAAGGCAATCCGCACATTGCAAAGCATGGGTATCGAAACCGTGCTTCTCAGTGGTGACCGATCCGGTCATGTCCAACAGGTTGCTTCGGAACTCGGAATTTCACGTGCCATCGGTGAAGCCTCACCAGAGCACAAACTCGAGGTGCTGGATAAGCTGAGCCAGGAAGGCCACCGTGTTATGATGGTAGGCGACGGTTTGAATGATTTGCCTTCAATGGCCGGCGCCGGTATTTCCGTCGCCATGGGCACCGCCGCTGATCTAACCCAGCTAAAAGCCGATGCGGTGTTGTTAAACGGCCAGCTTTATCAGCTCGTTGAGGCCATTCATACAAGCCAGAAGACTCGCCACATCATACGCCAAAACATGATCTGGGCGTTCGGCTACAACGTGTCTGCATTGCCGCTGGCTGCTGCGGGCCTTGTGCCACCCTGGCTTGCCGCGATTGGCATGTCTCTCAGTTCACTGATCGTTGTCCTCAATGCTTTGCGCCTGAGCAGGGCCCGACGCGACACTTAGGAGTTAACAATGAACATTGTCATGCTTCTGATTCCCCTGATGTTGATGCTGGTAGCGCTTGGCATCGTTTTATTTTCCTGGGCGGTCAAAAGCGGCCAGTATGATGACCTGGACGGGCCTGCACACAGGATCCTGCACGACGACGATAAAGACATGATCCCCACGGAAGCTCGCCCTCCTTCAGAACGCTCCGCCAAAGACCGTCAAAGCAAAAGCGATTCGGGGAAAAGCTCCGAGCGCTCTGACTAACCACATTCATGCAGCCAGAACTCTATCTTAGTTATTCGAGCGCCTTTGTCATTGGGCTGCTCGGCAGCACTCACTGCCTTGGCATGTGCGGAGGCATAAGCGCCTCGCTCTCAATGGCCCTACCTGTGGGCCGCGGTTTCCGGCTTCGCCAGACACTGCTCCTATTGGCATTCAACTTTGGCCGAATCGGAAGTTATTCCCTGATTGCAGCCGGCATAGCCTTGCTCAGCACCCAAGCCGCAGGGCAATGGGCCTGGGCAGGGCAACTACTCATGGCGTTCGCCGGCGTACTGCTGATCTTCATGGGGCTATCAATGGGGCAATGGTGGCAAGGAATTCGCTATATCGAACGAGCGGGCGCACCGGTTTGGCGTATGCTGTCACCGCTCACCAAACGCTTTCTTCCGGTCAATAACGCCGGGCAGGCATTGGCTCTGGGTTCATTATGGGGCTGGCTGCCTTGCGGCTTGGTGTACAGCACACTCGGCTGGGCAGCTCTTCAGCCCACCGTATCCAGCGCTGCTTTAACCATGTTCTTTTTTGGTTTGGGCACTCTACCCTCAATGCTGGCAACCGGATATGCCGCGCAATGGATACGCGGCATCAAAAGCCACCAAGGCGTGCGCAAAATCAGCGGCATCCTGCTGATCCTGTTCGGATTGTGGACACTGCCCATTCACGCCATATTGCCCCTCTGACGACTAGAGATTCAGCACATCCAGACGACCAAAGTCTTGCTCGGGCTCAGCGTTCTGCACAACAGCCTGGCGCTTACCTCCAAGGCGTTTGCCGTCCTTGAAGTCATAGAGATTCGGGTCAGCCAGGTGAGAGGGCTCAACATTACACATCGCACGGAACATGGTTTCCAAGCGGCCGGGATGCTGCTGATCCCATGTCTGGAACATGTCTTTGATCACCTGCCGCTGCAGGTTTTCCTGAGAACCACACAAATTACAGGGAATGATGGGGTATCCCCGAAGTTCCGCGTATCGGGCAATGTCTTTTTCCCGGCTAAAAGCCAGCGGTCTGATCACGGTGTTGCGGCCATCATCGCTATGCAGAACCGGCGGCATAGATTTTAACTTGCCACCGTAGAACATGTTCAGAAACAAGGTTTCCAGCATATCGTCCCGGTGGTGACCAAGCGCTATTTTGGTCACCCCGTGCTCTTCTGCAAAGTTATACAGAATTCCGCGACGCAAGCGAGAACACAGACCGCAAGTGGTCTTCCCTTCAGGGATTTTTTCCTTAACAATGCTATAGGTGTCTTTCTCAATGATGTGGTACTCGACCCCGAGCGCATCCAGATAGGACGGGAGCACGTCTTCCGGAAAGCCTGGCTGCTTTTGGTCGAGATTCACGGCAATGATCTCGAAGCGGACCGGAGCGCTCTTTTGTAGATTGAGCAATATATCCAGCATCGCGTAAGAGTCTTTGCCGCCAGACAAGCAACACATAACCTTGTCGCCTGCCTCAATCATCGAGTACTCAGCAATGGCCTGCCCGACCTCTCGGCGCAAGCGCTTCTGGAGTTTATTCTGCTCCACCTTGAGGAGGCGCTCCTGCTCAGAAACGGGTTGAGATTCAGATTTGACAGACATTGCTTCAGACATCGGTTTTCCGCTCACGAGGTAAGTGAGCCCGGAATTATACGCACCACAAACATTCAGGGACAGGACAGCAACATGGATATGTTGAATTTGAAGCCGGAAACTACGGGTAAACGCGCACTCAACAGGCAGCGAAACCGCCGAGCCATTCTGGATGCCGCCAGAGACTGTTTTCAGGAAAACGGTTACGACAACAGCTCCATTCGCGATATCGTGCGCAGGACGAATCTGGCCTCTGGTACTTTTTATAATTACTTTTCGAGCAAGAAGGACATTTTCGCCGCGCTGCTGACCGATTTTCTCACCTCGCTCAATGAGGATATGACCACGCGCAGAAATGCGGCGACCTCAACCCGAGAGCTGATCTACTCCACTTACCATGCGCTTTATAGCGCAACGGCCAAAGACCCGGTGATTTACGAGTTGGCCCATCAAAATCAGCGGGCACTGAGAAACCTGTTTGGCTCGGACATACTCGGCCTGACGCTCCTGTCACTGGAACAAGACGTTCGTGCCGCGATCGACCGGGGGCTCCTTCCCAAAACGGATCCGGACTATCTATGTGCCACTTTTTTTGGCGTTGCTTATGATATGAGCTTGCTCGTCGCCCGAAAAGCACGGACCTGCCCTGACAGTGTTCAAGATGAGGCAGAGCGTGCCGCCAAATTCTCAACCGATCTGTTTCTGGGGGGCCTGCCGGCGCTGGCCACTCTTCCAAGCAAAAGCTGACTGGCATACCATGCCTGCATGACGATTGAACGAGAACCCGGCCGGGCCAGTGGCGTTACTGACAACGAATTGAACTGGTTGACGCAACAGATCGAGCATCTCATGCTGGCGGCTGAGCAGGAGTTGAGGGTGGCAGGCCCGTTGGGCCTCAGTGAGCTGACTCTGATCAAAGCACTTCAAGGTGACTGCTGGCAATTAATCGGGCAAGTGGATTTTTCCCGCCCCGAACAACTCTACCCCGTTCACTTTTTACTCTTTCACGCGCTATACCGCTTAAGCGACGAGCTATTCACCGGAGGGGAAAGCATCCAGATATCCCCTATGTGTATTCGTCTGGTCACAGCAAATGCAGCTACCGACACATCCCTTCCGGGGCCAAAAGATGCGCTCAGGGCGTTTTACCTCGACCTGAACCAATACTACCTGTCTAACACCGATATCAGCGACATGATGGATCGCTTTTGGGCAGGTACAATACAGCAAAAACCAGATTGCGCATCCGCTGCCTCGGCCGCTGAATTACTCGGGTTCGAGTCAGTGCCGACGTCGTTCGACACAGTAAAACGCCGATTCAGAAAACGGATGATGCAGGCGCACCCTGACCGTGGCGGTAGTACAGAAGAAGTTCAGCACTTGAATGAGGCTATCACGGTTCTCAAAGCGCACTATTCATAAACTACACCCCAGTGTCCATTGGAACGCCCTACTCATGATCAAATTCAGAAAACTGATACTTCGAACCACTCTGTCCTTGATGATGGCACTCCCGTTCACTGCCCAGGCCGACCTGGTGGTTCTGCAGTATCACCACGTTGACGATAGCACCCCGCCAGCCACCAGCACATCGCGGTCTTTGTTTGAAGCTCAATTACAGATGATTGCTGAATTGGGGTTGGAAGTGGTTTCCTTGGAGCCCGCTGCGCGCCAGACACTCGCCGGAGACGCTCCGAAAACAAATCAAGTCGCGATTACCTTCGATGATGCCTATGAATCGGTGTACAACGTGGCCGCCCCACTGCTCGACGAACAACAGATACCCTACACCATCTTCGTAAACACCAATTCAGTAGGTGGAAAGGGTTATATGGGCTGGACGGAGCTAAAAGAACTGAACCGCAAAGAATGGGTTACGATTGCCAACCACAGCGCAGATCATGCGCATCTGGCTCGGAAACCAGGTGAAGCCGAAGCCGATTGGAACACACGCACTAACCGCAGCCTGGATCGCGCGCAAAGTGCGCTGGAAACCCAATTGGGAACAACCCCGCGCTTATTCGCATACCCCTATGGCGAATACGACGAAGCGCTCGAGCAGAAAATAAACAGCAGAGACTGGCTAGGATTTGGCCAACAATCGGGAGCCATAGGCCGCCACTCGCACAGTACGCGCCTTCCCCGCTTCCCAATGGCCAATGCTTACGGACAACTCAACAGCCTGAAAGATAAACTGCTTAGCAAAGCCTTTCCTGTGAGGGCCAGTAGCCTGCCGGATGGCGTCATTTCCACCAATCCGCCATCGCTGACAATTAAACTGAACGCCCCACTATCGGCATCCCGACTTGCTTGCTTTGCATCGGGGCTTGGTCGAATCGATTTTCGCGTAACGGGTGACACTGTCACCGTGCAAGCACCTAAAGCTCTGAACGCCCGCCGCTTTCGATACAACTGCACCCACCCGGCAGGTGACGGCAGTTTTTACTGGCTGTCACAGCAGTGGCTGAATCTGGACGCGCCAGAAGACTAAACGGCACTCACGGCTCGAACGTTGCAATCCCCAACTCACCTTTTTGAGTATGAGCAATCGCTTTGGGCCCAGCATCAGTTGTGATAACAGTCTGATCCTGAGTGTCCTGGGATCGGGTATGAAGCACAAGCCAGCGCTCACCACGGTTGGGGAAAGCCGGCACCCAAGCTTCTAGATACCCCCGGCGATGCCAATTTTCCGGGGTGTATCCCATCACGAGATCTGTAACGAGCCTGACGACCTTGAACTCCCGATCAAGAAACGCCAGGCTCGGAACAAACACTCCGTGGTGATCATAAGCCCGTAGCCGCATGACAAACCCGGACTTGGAAACTGACAAAGGCAGCGCAATCAGATGGTACGGTGACTCGCCGGAACTGAATTGATGACGAGGAGTATCGGAATCCATCTGAACGCCAAATTCGCTCCCCTCCACCCAATTTTGATAGTCCTTGTTTGCCAGGGCCTTGCAGCAATGCTCTGCAAACTCATCAAACTCGCTGGTCTGCTTAGGCTCTATACCTAAAATCGCAAAAGCATTCGGGTCGTACCCCTCCACAGGTTCAATTTCACCAACGGATTGCGATGGCAGATGCACGGAGGCCGGCGTGAGACTAATCGGACTGGCCTGGCTTTTCGGCCGGCCTTCGAAATCGGGCGTGTAATAGCTGACCCGCACATTGCCCTGGGCATCCAGCCAAGTGAAATAGGGCTGTCTCTGGCCATCACGCACAAAACCATGGTCCGCCAGCGCTTCACCATCCGGATAATTCTCGACGGTGAAATCATCGTCACTTGGCGGTGTACTGGCCACAAACGGATCCTGGCTTTCGACACGCTCCGGTTCGGCGTTATCGCCACTCTCTTCAGGCGTATCCGAATCTGGAATTCGGGTGTAACGTACCCGGCCCTGCTCGTCCACCCAGGTAAAATAGCCCTCACGGTCGCCAACGTGAGCGTTTCCGCCACTAAACTGGCAACCAGTCAGTACCGTAACAACGACAAATAACAGCGATAACGCCTTTGCGCGGGCCAGTGTCATTGACAAACTCCGCCGTTCGCTCAGAACTTGGTCCTGAAGCTTAAACCGGCCATCACAACCCGCAGGGAGGTTTTTATATCGAGGCCAGCATATGGGTTGTAAATGATGTTGGTTATATTGTCACAGTTTACGTTACAGCTGGAATCCGCCGGAATGGTTTCAATCGACTGTAAATACGACAAGTTCATGTCGATTTCGGTATCTTTATCCCAGCGATACCCCATGCCAATGCTGTAAAGGTTCGCCCCACCGAAGGGCGCCATAATTGAGCGCTGGTCATCCGGAATGACAGAATCCCGAATTTCAACGCCGGCCCGCAGGTCAAGGCGTGACGATGCATGGAATTCCATCCCGAACGCCCAGTTCCACTGGCTTTTGAAACCCAGAGGCAGTTTTAGCGTATTGGGTGTTGCGTTATCAGGAGACAGAATTCTCGCGGCGTTCAGAAATTCCAGATCCCGGTCGAACCGCAAATTGAAGGCATCCCACTGGGCAAAGTCGGTCCAGCCGATATCGGCATTCAAGGTTAGCTTGGGGTGAACATCCACGCTGATCCCGGTTTGGAAGTGCTGCGGATACACCAGGTCCATCGACACGTTACCCGCCTCGCGCGGCGCACCAGAAGGCAAACTAAGAATGGCTGAAGTGATCGCCCCCAGTACCGACCCGTTCAAGCCTTGCCAGAACCCCGCCCAATCGTCGGTGTACTGAATCTCGAACTGGCCTTTCAGATTCATGTCGGCTTCGGAGGTGTAGCTTGCCCCCCAACGAAACCAATCGGTAGGCTCCCACATGACGCCGAGCGCATAGGTCGGCGAAATGCTTTCCTGCATGTTCAGACTCAGGGCACCAATGTCATCAAACGGGCCTATGTTACCGCCACACAGCGCAAGCCAGGGCTGCAATGGTTCGTCGCCGCTTTCGCAGTTGAAGGCATCCTGCAGCACTTCAGCGACACCCAACAACATGTTGGGGGCACGCATGTACTGATCAGCGGCTAAACCGAAGTGGGACAAATGAATGCCGGCTCCCACCGACCACTCGTCATTGATCTCGTAACCCACCGTTGGCGACAGATACGTGGTGCGTTGAAGCGCCGTTGCTTGTGGCTGGTATCGGCCCGGGTCGTCTTTGTCCCGGTAAAAGCCAGCGGCCATCGGCATAAAGAACGCGTTCGCAAACGTTAGCTTTGACCCCGGAGATTTGATACTGATCCCGGCTGATGGCGCAACCGCCGGCCCCGGCGGCAACCGAAGAACGCCATATCCGGGCACGTATAGGGCCACGTTGTTGGTATGACTGTGGCTATTAGCGACCGGGTCACGCTTTTCGTTGGTTAAAGGGTCAATCTCCAGCCCTTTAATTCCAAAAATCTCATACTCTTCATCCGCAATGAAGTCGGCATCAATATCCAGATAGATGCTGAGGATGTTCACTTCCAACTGACGGTCGTCTAACTTCGTCAGGCCGGCCGGATTATAGTGAATCGACATAACCCCCGGTGGATCGGCGGTCACAGCATTGCCGAGCGCCAGTGCCTTAGGGTGGATCGTCAGGTTCTGAGTCATCTGCGCCTGCGCTCCACACGAAAGGCCAGCCGCTATCAACGTCGCCAGAACGTGCTGTTTGTAGCTAGGTTGTCCCATGAAATTCATCCCCTTCCCTTTGAATATCTACAGCGCCAATCACTCTTTGAGGCCGGAGAAATTAATGGGCAGGGATACACCCAGGGAGAAGTCTGGAGCATCTTCGGTCAAGCCAATACCCAGGCTGGTGTTCACGATGGTCATGTCACTGACGCGCGTGCCGAGCGACATACTGAGGAAGCCGGTCATCTGGTCTTGAGCGGCGGCTTGATCACCGTTAGAGAACGTCAGAATCGTTTCGTCGCTATAGCTGACCTGGGCTGATACGCTCAAGGAAATGTCGTATGACAACGAATAAGCAAAACCGGCGGACCCGGACAACCCGAAACCGGGCTCCACTTCCACCAGCAGACGGCCACCACGTACCTGTTCCAAATCATCAGCAGTGATATTGTAGGTCGCACTCACCGAGCCAAAAACAACCACCGGGTCCAACACCTTGGACAGGCTCAGGCCGCCGCCAACCGAGTAATAACCGCTGCCCGTTGATAACTGCTCCTTGATATCGATCTCGTAGGGACTAACGCCGGTTTTGGTGCTCAGAGTTCCGAAAAAGGTGGTCGACATTTTGCCCGGTACATACGCAAATGGCTGCCAGCGCCCGGTAAAGGAAACATCCCCCATGTCGTAGACATTCAGTTCATCTTCGGTGTCGTACTTCACGACTAGCGGAAGGCGGGCGCCTACCGTCAAGTTGTCCAAAAGCCCGTAGTCGTAGGAAAACGAATTGGTGAAACTGTGAGTAGCCGAGGGCACCACATCCAGATTGCGTACCGAACCGTTAGTAATCGCCAGATCAAGACGTTGATCGCCGGTGTACGAATAATCAAAGGAGTAATTAAGAGAATGGGTCCCCTTCTTCTGTAACGAGTAGTTTTTTTCCGCCGCCTGAAACACCTCTTCCAATTGACGGCTGGAATCCTCATCTCCGTCCTGACGCGACAACGCTTCCCGTGCCTGATCAACGCTTCCGTCCTGTGCCAGCGCCATACCCGGAAGCAGACCCGCCGTGGAAACAAGGAAAAAGCCTCGCACTAACCAACGATTCATCCTGACTCCCTACTTTTATTTATTTTATTCCTGTCCCGGGTGTTAACCCGAAAATTAGTTACGACGGTAGTGAAGCTGTTTTCGTGTGTTTTCCACACTGCCGTCGGGATTGTTCTTTTGACGTTCCAACAGGTTCTGCAGCCTGCGCTCCGTGGCTTCATGAAATGCTGGAATTTCGTGCTGCGCCAGCAGCGTCATCGTCTGGTCATCCACGAACCGGAGGTCTTCCTCTTTCAATTCCAGGTTATCCAGAGGCTTATCACTCCCCGGAAAGACAATGAACAACACGTTGTCGTCCCATTTTTCTTCGAACTGAGCCAAGGTAAACGAGATGTTGCCCACGGCCGGATCAGCGAGATATACCCGGCCATCTCGAATGGTTCGAAGAACAACAAAGTGTTTGAAGCCTGCGTGCTGGATGGGAACGATGGCAGGGTGATCAAGCTCCATCAGGTCATCGATACCGGCGCGAAAACCACCTGACGGGTAACCAAGGGCGGTCACCAGTTTTTTCATATCCAGCATGGAGAATGCGCGGCGTTCGACAATGCGCTCGCTTTCGCCGTAGTGGAGCAGCCCTTCCATTACCTGACGCTCTGACAGTGTTCGCCCCAGATAATTGTTCAATACGGTGGTGAGCGCTGCGCTGCCGCAACTGTAGTCGTAGGCTTGCCGCACTATGTTTCGGAAGGTTTGTTCCACCAATGGCTCAACGCGAACATCGGTGCGATGCTCGACGGGGCTGGCGTCCACTTTGTGCTCGAGCACAATGGTACCCCGATCAAACGGTTCTACTTCGGTAGCTTCCTGCACCATTGCGAAGGTCATGATAGACCCGGCTAACACCAGCAGCATTATGGAAAGTCCCTGTTTTTATTAGATATGCAACTTAGTGGTTACATCATGTAACGGTACGATACCGAAATCGGAAAAGGCTTAAAGATAACTGTGCCTCAAATCTATCGCTGCAGCGCAGGCCAGCCCGGGTGGGAGTGAGAACTGGTTCAAGAGCCGTTGATTCAAATCGATTCCATTATCGACTAAGAGCTAAACGACTCGCGCACAAAGGTAAGGGATAATACGTACTGTCATACCAGCGTCATCAGGCGCCGGCGACGATAAAAAAACATCCTCTAAAGAAGATACCTTACAAAACGGAGTTGTACTTTATGAACACGGATCTACTCGAAAAAGCCTCTCGCCTTAACGAAACACTGATCAACCAGTTTGGTAAAGCGGCTGAAATACAAATGGAATCGTTGCGCCGTTACGCCGACGTTGCGATGGATCAGGCCCAACAGGCCGCCGAAGTACGCAATCTGGATGATTTGAAAACGCTAACCGCCAACCACGCGGACACGCTCAAATCACTGAATGACCAACTCACCAATGACTGGAAAGCCTGGCAGAATTATTTCAGTGAGACCCGCGAGCGCATGCAGAGCATTTTCGAGACTGAAACAGGCAAGCCATCAGCCGAACCAAAAGCATCATCAAAGACATCTGGCAGTAACAAAAACGCAACCTGATTACCGTTAAACGCAGTTGAATGCCGGAATGACCTGATTCATTCCGGCTGTTTTTATCAAGCGAACGGAGGCCCCAATGCTTGGTATGGATTTTTTCGGTAAGACGGCAAGCCAGTTACTCAAGTCTTTCGAACCCCGAATTCGTGACAGTCAGCAGCAAATTGAAACGTTACTGGGTGATGCTGGCTTGATGGACTACGCCAAACTATCGACCCTGTCCGAAATGTCAGACGCGTATCGCGCAATGGCGGAGGACCTTCTGCTACACCCTCTCAGATTCGCCAGTGCCGAGATGGATCTCGCGAAGAAACATCTTGGTCTTGCCCGTTACACGCTCAATCGAGTCCTAGGGAAAGAAGTCCCCCCTGTCGCCAAACCAGATCCGGATGACCGACGTTTTCTGGCGGAGGACTGGCACAAACACCTGCCGTTCGATGTGTTACAGCAAGCGTACTTGATCAATTCCCAAGCCTTTCTGGACTGGGTAGAAAATATCGAAGGGTTGCCAGCCCCTACCCGGGATCAACTGATGTTTTATGCCCGTCAGTTAACCAGTGCGCTTTCGCCCGCAAACTACCCGCTAAGCAACCCTGAGGTGCTTCGTATTACGTGGGAACGTAAAGGCATGAATCTGATCGATGGTGCCCGTAACCTGGTCGAGGACATTCGCCAAAACCCGGCACTGTTCAACGTAGGGATGACCGATCGCACCGCATTCGAGATAGGCAAAAACCTGGCAGAAACGCCCGGAAAAGTGGTCTATCAAAACGAACTCATGCAGCTGATTCAGTACACCCCAACCACTGAAACCGTTGCCAAGCGACCAATCCTCATCGTTCCGCCGTGGATCAACAAATTCTATATTCTGGACATGTCCGAGCAGAATTCCTTTATTCGCTGGCTGGTCAGTCAAGGTCAAACGGTGTTTATTATTTCGTGGCGAAACCCCGGGCCTGAGCATAAAAATCTGGGCTGGGACGACTATGTAGAATCCGGGCCGTTAGCCGCCATTGAGGCCGTGAAGCAGGCCACCGGCGAAGACAAATTGAATGCGATCGGTTACTGCATCGGAGGAACCCTTCTGGGCACTACCATGGCGGTTCTGGCCAAGAAGAAACTCAAACCGATCGTCAGCACCACCTATCTGACCACTCTGATGGACTTCTCCGACCCCGGCGGCATCGGTGTGTTCATCAACGACCATTCCCTGCGCGGTATCGAGCGGGCCATGGAGAAGAAAGGCTACCTTGACGGCCGGGCCATGGCGTTCACCTTCAACTTACTGCGTGAGAACGACCTGTTCTGGTCGTACTGGACCAACAACTATTTGAAGGGCATCAAACCAAAAGCGTTCGACTTGCTGTATTGGAACCAGGATGGCACCAATCTGCCCTACCGCATGCACAGCTACTATCTACGTGAAATGTATCTTCACAACCGCCTGATCGAACCAGATGCAATGAACATTTGCGGTGAAAAGATCAATCTCGGCGAAATCAAGGTGCCATCGTTCTTCCTGTCGGCACGCCAGGACCACATCGCCAAGTGGAAAGCCACCTACAAAGGTGCAAAGGCGTATGGCGGTGATGTCCGCTTTGTGGTTTCAGGTTCCGGCCATATCGCGGGGGTCATTAACCCGCCGTACAAGGAGAAATACGGCTACTGGACCAACAACGCCCTGCCCGAAAACCCGGATGAATGGTTTGACACTGCCGAAGCCCATAATGGCTCTTGGTGGCCACACTGGCGTGAGTGGATCAAAAAACACGAAGGCGCGCAGGTTCCCGCACGGGTACCCGGCGACGGGGAACTAAAGGCAATTGAAGACGCCCCCGGCAGCTACGTCAAAGTCAAAGCGGGCGATGTGATCTAACCGAGAATCTCAGCAACCCGCGCCTGCAACCGCGGCAGCACCTCCTCCTCAAACCAGGGGTTCCTTCGAAACCATAAATTGTTTCGGGGGCTGGGATGAGGGGTTGGTAGCAGCCGCGGCCAGTATTCACGCCACGCTTTCACGTTGTCGGTAACCGATCGTCGGCTATCAGGCAGATGCCAGGCGTGCGCGTACTGGCCAATCACCAACGTCAATTCAACCTTTTTCAGCCGTGCCAGCAATCCCTCACGCCAGGTATCTGCGCATTCCGGGATGGGTGGCAAATCGCCGGATTTTCCGGTGCCCGGAAAACAGAACCCCATCGGAAGTATGGCCATTCGGGTGTCATCATAAAACGTCTCCCTATCGACCCCCATCCAGCGGCGTAACCTGTCCCCGCTGGGATCGTTAAAGGGCATCCCCGTTTCGTGCACCTTTCTGCCGGGCGCCTGCCCCACAATCAGAATACGGGATGACCCGGACAGCTGAACAACCGGCCTTGGCTCATGGGGCAGCTTGTCACGGCACAAGGTACAAGCCCGAACTCGCATGACTAACTGCTCAAAGCTGAGCTTATCGAGCTCCTGATTATCTGACATCACCATCAGTTCTCCCGGCCTGAATCAATACAGTCACCTAACTGCGGCCTTCGGTTGCCCAAAACACACTGGCACCCTGCTCCGGATGACTCACCCCATGCCGCATCCAGCCAAACAGTTCGCGTCCGTAATCTTGATGTTGCCGCGCAAGATCACGGCAAACCGGTTTCCTTGCCTTCCAGGTGGCGTCGTCTACCAACACAGATAACTGCCCGTTAACAGCATCCAAACGAATAACATCGCCGTTCTGCAGTTTAGCCAACGGCCCACCATCCAAGGCTTCGGGATAGACATGGATGGCAGCAGGAACTTTACCAGAAGCGCCCGACATACGGCCGTCCGTCACCAGCCCGACTCGATAGCCGCGATCCTGAAGAACACCCAGGTAAGGCGTTAGTTTGTGAAGCTCCGGCATACCATTAGCCCGGGGCCCCTGAAAACGCACTACCACTACACAGTCCCGGTCAAGATCGCCGCCCTCAAAGGCTGCCTTCAGATCGTTCTGGTCTTCAAATACAATCGCAGGTGCCTCCACACAATGGTGTTTCGCTGCAACCGCAGAGACTTTAATAATGCCCCGGCCAAGATTGCCTTCGAGGACTTTCAACCCACCATCGGGAGCAAACGGCTGTTCAACAGAGCTAAGTACATCGGGGTTCAGACTGTCGCGAACGGCCGGGCACCATCGCAGCCCCTGATCGCTCATTTCCGGCATGCGTGCATACTGGGCCAAGCCCGGCCCCATAACGGTGTTGACGTCTTCGTGCAGAAGCCCTGCATTCAATAATTCCTGAATCAGATAAGGCGTGCCACCCGCCGCATGGAAGGCATTAATGTCGTCTTGCCCGTTCGGGTAAATACGGGTCATAGACGGAACGGTGGAGGAGAGCTCGGCGTAATCGTTCCAATCAATCAGAATACCCGCGGCCCGGGCAATCGAGACCCAGTGAATGGTGTGATTGGTCGAGCCACCGGTAACCAGCAAAGCCACCAGAGCGTTCACGATTGCCTTTTCATCCACCATATCGGCCAACCCTAGCTTACCGCCCTGAGGTTGAGACAAACGGATCACCTGCTCCGTGGCTGCGCGGGTTAAAGCATCTCGCAACGGCGTGTTCGGGTGAACAAAGGCTGCCCCCGGTATATGCAAACCCATCACCTCCACCAGGAGCTGATTGCTATTCGCGGTTCCGTAAAACGTGCAGGTGCCCGGGCTGTGGTAAGACTTGCTCTCGGCTTCAAGCAATTCGTCCTGCCCTATTTTCCCTTCGGCAAATAACTGACGAACCCGCTGTTTCTCTTTGTTAGGCAAACCCGAAGGCATCGGCCCCGCCGGTATCAAAACCGCAGGCAAATGACCAAAACTCAGGGCACCAATAAGGAGGCCTGGCACAATTTTGTCACAAATACCCAGTAAGGTGACGGCATCGAACATGTTGTGGCTTAACGCCACGGCCGTACTCATGGCAATGGTGTCGCGGGAAAAAAGGCTTAGATCCATGCCGGGCTGGCCTTGGGTAACACCATCACACATGGCAGGTGTGCCACCGGCAAACTGGGCCACGGAACCCATACCATGCGCCGCTTCGCGAATAACATCCGGGAATCGATGATAAGGTTGATGGGCAGAAAGCATGTCGTTGTATGCAGAGACAATCGCCACATTGGCTCGGTTCATCAGTTTGAGTTGGTCCTTGTCGCCTGGCTGGCACGCTGCAAAACCGTGTGCCAGATTACTGCACGACAAGGTTCCGCGCTGCGGCCCCTGCTCCCTGAGTGCCCGCATTCGGGCCAAATACGCCTGCCGTGTCACCCGGCTTCGCTCGATAATCCGGTCAGTAACCCTGGAAACAACAGGCTGCATGGCATGACTCCCACATTGATAAACACACTACGTAAGTGTACTTCCTTAAAGACTCGCGTTCCGATTCAATTAACCATACTCAATACATTCCCCGTTTTCGACACTTCAAAAGGACAAGCTTTATGCTCCGGCGCACAAAAATCGTAGCCACCCTTGGCCCCGCCACCGACAGCAAAGAAGCGTTGGCCGGCATTATCGCGGCCGGCGTGGACGTTACTCGCCTGAACTTTTCTCACGGCAGCGCGCAGGAACACATAGAGCGGGCCAAGAATGTACGGGCAACCGCCGCCGAACAAGGTCGTTTCGTGGCATTACTGGCGGATTTGCAGGGGCCAAAACTCCGAATTGCTCGCTTTAGCAATAACAAAGTCACGCTCAAGCCCGGCCAGACGTTTGTTCTTGACGCTTCGATGGACAAAGACGCCGGTACCGAAGCCTCCGTGGGCATTGATTACGAAGAGCTGATCAACGACGTGACTCCCGGTGACATTCTGGTGCTGGACGATGGTCGCATCGAAATGGAAGTCACGGCTGTCAATGACCACAGCATTACCTCAACCGTGCTGATCGGCGGCCCGCTGTCCAATAACAAAGGTCTGAACAAGCGCGGGGGTGGACTTTCCGCTGACGCACTCACTGAAAAGGACAAGCAAGACATCGTTACCGCCGCCAATCTGGGCGCCGACTACGTTGCGGTCTCTTTCGTACGCACTGCCGAAGACATGCACGTTGCCCGCCGGTTGCTGAAGGAAGCGGGTTCGGATGCCGGCCTGGTGGCAAAAATCGAGCGGGCCGAGCTGGCTCACGACACGGAAGCTCTGGATGCCGTCATCAAGGCATCGGATGCCGTTATGGTTGCCCGAGGGGATTTAGCCGTAGAGATCGGCGATGCGGAATTGGTGGCCGTTCAAAAGCACATTATCGCTCGGGCGCGGGTACTCGACCGCGTCGTCATTACCGCCACCCAAATGATGGAATCCATGATCACCAACCCCATGCCAACGCGGGCCGAGGTGTCTGATGTGGCAAACGCGGTTATGGACTACACCGATGCGGTCATGCTGTCGGCTGAAACCGCCGTGGGCGATTATCCGACTGAAGCGGTCGAGGCTATGGTGAGAATCTGTAAAGGTGCGGAGCGCCACCCTTCGATGCGCCAGTCAAAACACCGTATTAACGAAAGCATGGAAGCCGTTGACGAAGCCATTGCCCTATCTGCCATGTATGCCGCAAACCATTTGCAGGGCGTAACGGCGATTATCTGCCTGACCGAAACCGGCTCGACACCGCGCCTGATGTCACGCATCAAATCAGCCTTGCCCATCTTTGCGTTTTCCCGGCACCACTCGACCCAGCACAAGGTCGCGCTTTACCGGGGCGTTCAAACTGTGCCGTTCGATTCTGCCAATCACGAGAAAGAGCAGGTGAAAAATCTGGCATTGGAAGAATTGGTCAAGCGCGACTATGTCAAACAGGGTGACCTGGTGGTCATCACTAACGGTGATTTTGTGAATGCGCATGGCGGCACCAACACCATGAAAATTGTTCAGGTGGGCACCGACATCGGCTAATCCGACGCTCGGGATTGCTTTCCGGCATCAACAAGACTGGCGCGAGCGATATCGGAAATCGCCGCCCAGTCTTTCGCCGCGACTTTATCGGCCGGTGTTAGCCAACTACCGCCGACCGCAGCGACATTCTCCAACTTCAGATAGTCTGCCGCCGTCTCCCGCCGAATACCTCCCGTCGGGCAAAACTTCACGCCCGGGAACGGCCCTGCCAGTGCTTTCAATGCTGCTACACCACCGGACACTTCAGCGGGAAAGAATTTGAAATGCCGGTAGCCGTGAATGTGGCCCATCATCAGTTCTGAAGCTGTCGAAATTCCCGGCAGCAACGGCGCTTCAGAGGTTACCCCGAATTCCAGCACCGCTTCGGTAACGCCGGGCGTGATCACAAACTGAGCGCCGGCCAGCTCTACCTCGCGATATTGGGCAATACTGGTCACCGAACCGGCGCCTACCAATGCATCTGGCAGTGCGTTGCGAACCTCACGAATGGCGGCCACCCCGCACTCGGTGCGCAGGGTGATTTCGAGAACACCAAGCCCTCCTTCATAGAGCGCCTTACACAGAGGCACTGCATCCGCCAGACGATGAATGGTAATCACCGGTATGATTGATGACTGCGTCAGTACCCTCTCAATTTCCAGCTTATGTTCGTTCGAGAGTTGTGGCATCACGGGCTCCAGTAGATATGTAATCCGGCTTGCAGGAAAGCGCGAATGGGCATTGCGGACCAATCGGCCGGCGCTTCCGCTGCCCTAGCCAACGTGGAGATCTTGTCTTGTCCTTTCAGGTGTAGCATTTTAAATCGCGCTCGCATCAGAACCGGCAAGGTTAATGTAACCCGCTGGTTAGCCTGTGACGGCGGAGTCATCACCATGACCTGCTGATGCCCATGCCGGTCCATGGCCTGGTTCAGCTCGGGAGCATCCGGAAACAGCGAAGCCGTATGCCCGTCATTGCCCATGCCAAGCACCAGCACATCCACAGGGTCGGTCAATTCCGTTGCTGCTGCCTCAAGCTCAGGCATTGCCTCACTCGCATCTTTATCTGAATAGTGAAACAACACAAGCCGGGCCTGAGCCGCTTCCGCTTGCAGCAGTTCTTTTTTTACCAAGGCGGCATTGCTGGCTGCGTCAGTTTCCGGCACCCAGCGTTCGTCGGCCAAAGCGATCAGAACCCTACCCCACTCCAACGTTTTTCCCCTCAAGGCCCGAAAAAAGGGCAGCGGCGTTGAGCCCCCGGAAACCACCAGCGTTGCCAGCGCTGCTTCAGAAAGCCGAAGCCGCAAATGTTCAGCAACTTGCTCTGCGAGCATTTCGCCGATCGCCTCCGGCGACTGAGCTGAATGCACATGGACGCCCTCCGGCATTTGTAATTCAGGCATCTTCATACCAACTCCTGCCGTCTCTGGTGATCAGTGCAATGGAGGCAACCGGCCCCCAGGTGCCGGCAGCGTAGCGTTTCGGCGGCTCGCCCAGATCACGCCAGTTCTGGATAATTTGATCAACCCAGCGCCAGGCGTGCTCGACTTCATCGCGCCTTACAAACAGATACTGGTTGCCTCGCATCACTTCCCACAACAATCGCTCATAGGCATCCGGGATCCGTTCGGCTCCAAAGGTTTCCGAAAACGTCAGCTCCAGCGGCCCCTGCCTCAAACGCATCCCCTTATCCAAACCGTGTTCTTTGGTCAGGATTTTCAGCTCCATGCCTTCGTCCGGCTGGAGTCGTATAACCAGTTTGTTATTGGCCAGATGCTTCTGGTCAGGATCAAAGATGTAATGAGGGGCCGGTTTAAAGTGGATAATGATCTGGGCCATTTTTTCCGGCATGCGTTTACCGGTTCGAATGTAAAATGGCACACCTGACCAGCGCCAGTTGTCGATTTCCACTTTC
This sequence comes from Marinobacter litoralis, assembly GCF_016427555.1. Taxonomy (GTDB): domain Bacteria; phylum Pseudomonadota; class Gammaproteobacteria; order Pseudomonadales; family Oleiphilaceae; genus Marinobacter; species Marinobacter litoralis_A. The sequence continues at coordinate 191,367 of NZ_JAELVS010000002.1, read as the reverse complement.
AAGGCAACAAACGTTTCCGTCAGGCTGGACTTATCCGCACCCTCTTCCTCCAGATAGCCAGGCACCACTTCGCCATGACTGGCTCCGGCGGCATACTGGCCGCGCACCACGTATTGCTCCATCATCGCGGGAGATATTCGTTTGAGCGCTTTCAGAATTTTCACCTTCTCGTCGCGAATACTGTCGGCTGACAAATCCGCAGGCGGGTCCATCGCAATCAAGCAAAGCAGCTGCAGCAAATGGTTCTGGATCATATCCCGGACCTGCCCCGCTTGATCAAAATACCCCCAACGCCCGTCAATCCCTGTACTCTCAGCCACGGTAATCTCAACATGGGAAATATGGTTTTGATCCCACTGGGAGGCAAACAGATTGTTGGCAAAACGCAGAGCAATCAGGTTCTGCACCGTCTCTTTGCCTAAATAGTGGTCGATACGGAAGAGCTGGCTTTCGTCATAAACCTCCGCCAATGCATCATTGATGACTTTGGATGATGCCAGATCGTGACCGATGGGTTTCTCCACCACCACCCGAGTACGCGACGTACAACAGCTTTGGTCTTTCAGATTCCGTGCGATCACGCCGTACATAGCCGGTGGCGTTGCCATGTACACGATCAATTGGTTGTCTGCGTTGCGCCAGCTGTTGAGCGCGGCGAAGGCTGCGGTATCGGTGAAATCCAGATTTTGATAATCAACCCGAGCGGCGAAACGTTCGGCAAGTTTGGAATCAAACTCTCCATCTGCGACCGCCACCTCAAGGTTCGAAATCAATTGCTTGCGGATGTCTGCAACGCTTAAGTCGCGCCGGGCAATCGCGAGAATACGGCTGTTTTCCGCCAGCAATCCCTCGCGATCCAGCTGATAAAGGGCGGGAAAGAGTTTTTTTCGGGCCAAATTCCCCATTGCTCCGAACAGCATAAGATCACAAGACACTGGCAATGGCTCAGACATTCAACTCCCCATCCTGCTGGCAGGCGCTTGTCGTAACTTTACCCAAATAATGACATTGCCGACTAAGGAATCCAAGAAACTACGCAACTCATGACGTTTTTACTACTCAGGTTTTCTTTCAAGGAAGGTATAATGCGGATTCATTAATCATTTTTGCGTACAGGCAGGGAGCAATCCGTATGGCAGTCAGTGCGGTCCGTCGAGAAGAGAATTTGCTGGAAGAAATCCAGAACCGCCTGGAAACTCTCAATAAATCCGAGCGCAAAGTGGCCGGCGCCATTCTCCGTGATCCCAGCGCTGCAACCCGGTATAGCATTGCAGCTTTGGCTCGGGCGGCTGACGTCAGTGAACCCACAGTCAACCGTTTTTGCCGGGGCTTTTCCGCTACCGGCTTTCCAGACTTCAAGATTCGGCTGGCACAAAGCATTGCCACCGGCACCCCCTACGTGGGCGAGAATATCAAACCTGACGATTCGGCCTCCGAGTATGCAGACAAGATCATGCTCAGCACCATAGCCAGCCTGGATAAAGCCCGTCAGGCGCTAGACCCGGAGTCCATCGCAACGGTGGTGGATTACTTGATTCAGGCGAAACAGATCATCTTTTTCGGTATGGGTGGCTCCGCCTCGGTTGCCATGGACGCCCAGCATAAATTTTTTCGATTCAACACACCGGTGTCCGCTTACGAAGACGCCTTGATGCAGCGCATGGTCGCCGCGGGGGCTGGCGTGGGAGATACCATCGTCGTCATCTCTTACACCGGCCGCACCCGGGAATCCGTAGAGTCTGCCCAACTGGCGCGAGGCAATGGCGCCACGGTGATTGGCATAACCAACCCGGACTCCCCTCTGGCGGAGGTGTGCACCACCGTTCTGGGGGTGACGTCGCCGGAAGATACGGAAGTGTATATGCCCATGTCTTCACGCATCATTCATCTGACCGTGATCGACATCCTGGCAACTGGCGTGACGTTGAAGCGGGGCCCGGACTTTCTCAACCATCTCAAGAAGGTGAAGGAGAGCCTGAAAGCAACGCGCTTCCCACTGGATCCACAGCCATAAAAAAAGGGTGCCTAGGCACCCTTTTTCAATGAGCGACCGGATTAGTTCCGCTCGATCTCGGCGGTTTCTCTCAGGTATTGCTGATAGACCGCGTATTCGCGCTGACCTTGAAGCTGGGTCAAGAATTGCTGAACATGCTGGAACTCGGCATTTTCACGATCCACGTCCCCTTCGTTAACGGCCTCAAGCACAATGATATGAGCTTCCGCCAGACCTACAACCGCGTCTACAGTCGATTGCTCGCCATTTGGACGTGGCATGGTGAAGGCTTTGCGCAGCACCAGCGGGCTTAGATCCCCGGCAGCGCCACGGCCTTGGGCTTCGAACTGCTTCCAGTTGCCCTGCTCTACGCTATCGCCGGCTTCAATGTCTGCCACCAGCTTGTTCGCCTTCGCTTGCAGCGCCTCTCGCGTCGCCATTACTTCCAGTGTTGCCTTGATATCGTCGCGAACATCCGTCAACTCAAGCTGACGAGCTTCGTGATGAGCTTTCACACGCGCAACAATAGAAACATTGTCGCCCACATCGATCAGCTCCGTGTTGTAGCCATCTTCCAGCACATCTGCGGAGAACAACTGGCGCACCAGCCCGGCATGACCGAAGGGTTCTGCGCCGCCATCTCGGGTTACGCCCTGCACTTCACGAAGCTCCAGCCCCAGCTCACTGGCAGGCCCGGCCAGATCATCCGCCGCATAGGCTGCGTCTGCCAATTCAGCGCGGACTTCAACATAACGCTCTTCGGCTTTGGCCCGAGCCAACTCGTTACGCAGCTGCCCTTCCAGCTCTTCAAACGAGGGCACATCGGAGCGGCGAACATCGTCCAGGCGAATCAAGTGAATACCAAAACTGGTTTCAACGGGCCCGGAGATTTCACCCTCGTCCAATGCAAACAGCGCTTCTTCAAACGCTTCATCGTAAACGCCACGGCCAGCATAGCCCAAATCGCCGCCATCACGCCCCGAAACGGTATCGACCGAGAATTCTTTAGCCAGGTCGGCAAAGGACTCGCCTGCTTCCAGTCGGGACTGAATAGTCGAGAGCGTTTCTTCAGCTTCTGCACCGGCCTCAATCAAAATGTGAGCCGCTTTACGCTCTTCTCGGGCAAATTGCTCGGCCCGCGACTCATACTCGGCCCGTACCTCGTCTTCACTCACCTCAACCGCATCCGCCAGGGTGGCCTGTGACAACGTCAGGTAGACTGCATCTACCTTTTCCGGCTCCTGGAACTGAGCCTTGTTCTCTTCGTAATACGTGGCAATCTCGTCATCCGTCACCGCGACCTGATCAGCGACTTGGTCTTTGGACAACGAAAGAACACGGAAATCTCGAGTCTGATTCTGTATGGCCAGCAACTGAGCGGCACTTTCCGGTGTCGCCAGTGCGGTTTGAGCGATGGCCGCTCGAATCTGGTTGGTCACGTAACTCTTATGCATGCTGGCGCGGAATTCGGCAACACCCATACCCAGGTTACGAACGGTCGCCGCAAAGCGCTCCGGGCTGTACTTACCATCCACCTGGAACTGAGGCATTTGAGTAATCAGGGCATCAATATCCGCGTCCGACAGCTCAAGCCCTTGGCTTTGGGCATCCTGGGTCAGTACGGCCTCTTGGATAAGGGCTTCCAGTACATCGGTGCGTAATTGGTCTTCGTCCACCAGAGATGGATCTGGGGTTTCCATCTGCATCAGGCGCTGCTGGGTTTCGAGCTGAACGGTTCGGAGAAACTCCCGCTCGGTGATATCAGTTCCGTTCACTGTAGCCACTTCGGGCTCACCGGAAAAACCGCCAATAATGGCATCCATTCCCCAGATGGAAAGGGAAACAATCAATAGGCCAACGATCACTTTGGCGATGGTACTCTGGGCGTTATCCCGAATATCTTGAAGCATGTTAGTTCTGAATCCCTGTTCAAGGTCGTGCTGGTGATTATTGTGTGAGCTATAGCCCCGGCGGCCTTTAACGTAAAAAGGCGCACCCTGATCGGAATGCGCCTTGAATTCTTATGGCAACTCCCGCCAGCGGAAGCTGCCAGTGAAAGAGCTATTACTTAACAGCGTCTTTCAGGGCCTTGCCTGCCTTGAATCCAGGCACTTTAGAGGCCGGAATCTTGATCTCAGCGCCAGTCTGCGGGTTACGGCCAGTACGGGCGGCGCGTTCTTTCACAGAGAAGGTACCGAAGCCGATCAGAGTAACCTGATCGTCGTTCTTCAGAGCACCAGTGATGGTGTTCGTCATAGCATCCAGCGCACGGCCAGCTGCAGCTTTGGAAATATCTGCGGATTCTGCAATTGCATCAATCAGTTCGGACTTGTTCACACTAAACCCCTTCGATGTCAGGTTGAAGATGTTATAGGTTGGTTTGTTTTTTCGCGGACGCTCACGACTATCGCATAAGCGGTCGGAGAATTCCATTCTTCACTATTATTATTCCTTGCGGCGATTAACCGGTGTTTGGAATAGGCACATACTGCGCGGGAGCCCTTGGTATTGGCTGCTTCACGGCGAAACAGTTATACCAATGGGCTCTCCGGCATGTCAACAACTCATCCAGTGTTTAATGTGTATTTATGCGCTCTGCAGCATCATTGGAATCGTCGTTCCCCTTGGCGGAGGACACTTTTTCATCGTCCTTTTCCGCTCTCGGTTCGGGCGGATAAGCCAGCGCAATGTCGAGCACTTCATCGATCCACTTAACCGGCTTAATTTCGAGAGATTCCTTTATATTCTCCGGTATCTCTTTGAGATCACGAACATTTTCATCAGGAATCAGAACGGTTTTAATGCCGCCCCGATGCGCCGCCAGCAGCTTCTCTTTCAGGCCACCAATCGGCAGCACACGGCCTCTCAGCGTGATCTCACCGGTCATGGCAACGTCCGCGCGAACGGGGATTTTAGTCAGCGAAGAAACCAGAGCTGTGCACATCCCGATGCCCGCACTCGGGCCGTCTTTTGGCGTTGCACCTTCCGGAACATGCACGTGTAAGTCGTGCTTTTCATGGAAATCGTCAGCCACACCCAGCCCGGTTGCCCGACTTCTGACCACGGTCAGGGCCGTTTGGATGGACTCTTGCATGACATCGCCCAGCGAACCGGTCTTCACAACACGGCCTTTACCCGGCGTTAACGCACACTCAATCGTCAGCAATTCACCGCCAACCTGAGTCCAGGCCAGGCCGGTTACCTGACCAATCTGGTTATTCTCTTCCGCAAGACCGTACTTGAACTTTTTAACACCCGAATAGTCTTCCAGCATGTCCGGCGTGATCGTTACCGAAGCCTTATCGCTGCTCTCTACGTGTTCGCGCACTACCTTACGGCAGATTTTGGCGATTTCACGCTCCAGTCCACGCACCCCAGCTTCACGGGTGTAATAGCGAATCAGATCCCGCAAGGTTTCTTCCGGAATTTCCAGTTCATTCTTGCGCAGACCGTTTGCAACGATTTGCTTGGGCAACAAATACCTCAGTGCAATGTTGACCTTCTCATCTTCGGTATACCCCGGGATACGGATGATTTCCATCCGGTCCAGCAACGCAGGCGGTATGTCCATCGAGTTCGATGTGCACACAAACATCACATCGGAGAGGTCGTAGTCCACTTCAAGGTAATGGTCGTTGAAGGTGTGGTTCTGTTCGGGATCAAGCACTTCCAACAACGCAGAAGCCGGATCACCGCGATGGTCCATGCCCATCTTGTCGATTTCATCAAACAGGAACAGCGGGTTTTTAACGCCAACCTTCGACAACTTCTGCAGCAACTTGCCCGGCAACGCTCCGATATAGGTTTTGCGGTGGCCGCGGATTTCGGCTTCGTCTCGAACGCCACCCAGAGCCATACGGGTGTACTTACGATTGGTTGCCTTGGCAATGGACTGACCAAGAGAGGTCTTGCCCACACCTGGAGGCCCTACCAGGCACAGCACCGGACCCTTCACCTTCTTGACCCGACTCTGAACGGCCAGATATTCAAGAATACGCTTTTTGACTTCATCCAGACCGTAATGATCCTTGTCCAGAATCTCCCGAGCCTTATCCAGATCGTGGCGCACCCGGCTACGTTTTTTCCAAGGCACCGCCAGCATCCAGTCGATGTATCCGCGCACCACGGTTGCCTCGGCCGACATGGGCGACATCATCTTCAACTTATTGAGCTCGGCTTCCGTTTTCTTGCGAGCTTCTTCGGGTAATCCGGCCTCTTCCAGCTTCTGTTCCAGCTCTTCGAAGTCGTTGTTACCTTCACCGAGCTGACCCATCTCTTTCTGGATAGCCTTCATTTGCTCGTTCAGGTAATACTCACGCTGGCTCCGCTCCATCTGCTTTTTAACGCGACCACGGATGCGCTTTTCAACTTCAATCAGATCCGTTTCGCTGTCGAGCTTACCCAGCAACAAATCTACCCGCTTTCGAACATCCAGCGCCTCAAGCAGCTCCTGCTTTTCAGGAATCTGCATATCAAGATGCGCCGCCATGGTGTCTACAAGGCGATCGATCTCGTTAATGCCGGTAAGGGAGTTAGAGACTTCCGACGGAACCTTTTTGGAGAGCTTCACATACTTTTCAAACTCTTCCTGCAGGGTTTTGATCAACACACTCTGCTCGCGCTCTGGCAGCTGATCTTCGTCCATCAACACGGCGCTGGCAGTGAGGTAGTCACCTTCTTCGATACCGGAAATACTGGCACGGGCATTACCCTCTACCAGCACCTTTACGGTGCCGTCCGGCAAACGCAGCATCTGTAAAACGGTCGCCAAGGTACCCATGTCGAACACATCGGCGGAGCCTGGCTCGTCGGTGGCCGCATCTTTCTGCGCAACCAGCAAAATCTCTTTGCTACCCTCCATCGCGGCCTCGAGTGCCTGAATGGACTTCTCGCGTCCTACAAACAGTGGCACCACCATGTGCGGAAACACCACCACATCGCGAAGCGGAAGCAGCGGATATTCTTGCACGGTTTCTTCGGATATAAGGGTCATAGAGAATCCTCTGAAAACATTTTATTCAGCATACCACCCATCATTGGGGCGCAGACCAAAATTGCAATCTTTTTACGGGGCAAAATTCTTGGCGGGTACTTTATGAACAGCCATGAAAAAGGGGCGTTGCACGCCCCTTTTTCAGGTAACCGATCTCTCGCTGGCCGAGAAAATCAGTCTTCTGATGCTGCCTTCGCATGATCGCTGTTCGCGTAGATCTTGAACGGCTCTGATTCACCGTTGATCACGCTCTCATCGACCACCACTTTGGACACATCGGTTTCAGACGGAATCTGATACATGGTGTCCAGCAACGTAGCTTCCATGATGGAGCGCAGGCCTCGGGCACCGGTTTTCCGTGACATAGCCTGGCGGGCAACCGCACGCAGTGCGTCTTCACGGAAGTCCAGCTCAACCCCTTCAAGATCAAACAGCTTCTGATACTGCTTGGTCAGGGCGTTCTTAGGCTCCGTCAGAATCTGCACCAAAGCGTCTTCATCCAGCTCGGTCAACGTTGCCACAACCGGCAAACGACCTACGAATTCCGGAATCAGGCCAAACTTGACCAGATCTTCCGTTTCTACGTCCTGAATGATATCGCCAGCACTCTTGCTATCGTCCTGGCTCTTTACCGTAGCCGAGAAACCGATCGAGCTACGCTCCGAACGTTCCTGGATGACCTTTTCCAGACCGGCGAAAGCGCCACCACAAATAAACAGGATGTTGCCGGTATCGACCTGCAGGAACTCCTGCTGGGGATGCTTTCGTCCACCCTGAGGAGGCACCGAAGCAACCGTACCTTCAATCAGCTTAAGCAACGCTTGCTGAACGCCCTCACCCGATACATCGCGAGTGATAGACGGATTGTCAGACTTGCGTGAAATCTTGTCGATTTCATCGATATAGACAATGCCTCGCTGAGCTTTCTCTACATCGTAGTCGCACTTTTGCAGCAGCTTCTGGATGATGTTCTCAACATCCTCACCCACATACCCGGCTTCGGTCAGCGTAGTTGCGTCTGCAATGGTGAACGGCACGTTCAGCGTGCGAGCCAGAGTTTCTGCCAACAAGGTTTTACCGCTACCGGTCGGACCAATCAGCAGAATGTTGCTTTTACCCAGCTCAACGTCGCTTTTGCCTTCACCGTAGCGCAAGCGCTTGTAGTGGTTGTAGACGGCAACAGCCAGCACGATCTTGGCACGATCCTGGCCAATCACATATTCGTTCAGCGTATCGCGGATCTCTGCCGGCACGGGAAGGCGGTCACTCGCTTCTTCCTGGGCATTCTCCTGGATTTCTTCACGAATAATGTCGTTGCACAGATCCACACACTCGTCGCAGATGAAAACCGAGGGCCCTGCGATGAGCTTACGGACTTCATGCTGGCTCTTTCCGCAAAACGAGCAGTACAGCAACTTGCCGTTATCGTCGCCTCTGCCGTTTCTTTCATCTGCCATTTAAATACCTCTGTTCTTCGTTGGCCTGCCTAAACGTTCTATACGCAGGCCAAGGGTGATGCGATGACTTTCAGTATTAGTTATTCGGTACGCGCTTATCAAGTACTGTATCAATTAGCCCGTACTCTTTCGCCTGGTCAGGATCCATAAAGTTGTCACGATCGGTGTCGCGAGCGATGGTCTCGAGATCCTGCCCGGTATGATGCGCCAGAATTGTATTCAGAGTGTTACGGATCTTCAGAATCTCACGAGTGTGGATTTCAATATCCGTTGCCTGGCCCTGATAACCGCCCAGTGGCTGGTGAATCATGACGCGGGAATTAGGTAGGCACGCACGCTTGCCTTCTGCGCCGCCGGCGAGGAGGAATGCGCCCATGCTGGCTGCTTGGCCAATACACAAGGTAGCCACATCGGGCTTGATGAACTGCATGGTATCGTAAATCGACATACCCGCAGTGACTGAACCGCCCGGGCTGTTGATATACAGGTGAATGTCCTTATCCGGGTTTTCGGACTCCAGGAACAACAACTGAGCAACGACCAGGTTTGCCATGTGGTCTTCAACCTGACCGACAAGAAAAATTACCCGCTCTTTCAAAAGGCGCGAATAAATGTCGAAGGACCGCTCTCCACGTGCCGTCTGCTCGATTACCATCGGCACCAGACCGGCGCTCGTTATCATTGTTGGGCCATCAAACGGTTTTTGCGTCATGTGTGCCTGAACTCCTTAAAGACATTGGGCATGGACTCCTGCTTCAGGACATCCGGAATATAAAGCCTGGATACCCCTATACTTTGCCAGCAGTGAGCCCAGATGAAAACAGCCGGATACACCGGCTGTTTCCAGAAAGCGACTCAGGGCTATGCCCGAGCTATCAACGCTGGGCTTGGCCAGCCTTGACTGCTTCTTCGTACTTCATCTTCTTCTCTTTCACTTTGGCCTGCTCCAGCACCAAATCAACAACCGCTTCTTCCAGAACAACAGACTCAACCTGAGTCTTCTGCTCCTGGTTGCTGTTGAAGTGGGCTACCACTTCTTCCGGCTGTTCGTAAGTAGACGCGATTTCCTGAATCTTTTCATCTACTTTCGCTGCATCCGCCTTCAGGTCGTTGGCTTTAACCACTTCCTGGAACAACAAACCGGTCTTAACGCGACGCTGAGCCTGCTCTTCGAAGATTTCCTTCGGCAGCTGCTGGAAGTCTACCTGACCACCAAAGCGCTGAACGGCTTCCTGGCGCAGACGATCGATTTCCTGGTCTACCAAGGAAGACGGAACGTCCAGCTCGGTTGTTTCCAGCAGACCTTCAACAACGTCATTCTTGACCTTGTTAGACACGGCCTGCTTCAGCTCGCGATCCATGTTCTTTTTAACTTCTTCACGGAATCCGGCTTCGTCTTCGGCTTCGATACCAAACTTCTGGAAGAACTCGGCGTTCAGCTCTGGCAACTGAGGCTCTTCTACTTTATGAACCTTGATTGCAAAAGTAGCCGGCTTACCCGCCAGATCTTCGTTGTGGTAGTCCTCGGGGAAGGTTACTTCGATGTCGAACTCTTCGCCGGTCTTACCGCCAACGATAGCCTTCTCGAAACCTGGAATCATCTGGCCAGAGCCCAGAGTCAGGCGATGGCCTTCAGCGGCGCCGCCTTCAAATTCTTCACCGTCGATGGTGCCTTTGAAGTCGATGGTCACAACGTCCTTGTTTTTGGACTTGCGCTTCACTTCTTTCATAGGAGCCTGCTGACGACGCAGGTTATCGATCATGGTGTCGATATCTTTTTCGGTTACTTCAGCGGCTGGCTTCTCAACTTTGATTTTGCTCAGGTCGCCTAGCTCGATTTCCGGCAGTACTTCAAACACGGCCACGAATTCAAGGTCTTTGCCCTCTTCCATGGTCTTCGGCTCAAACTGCGGCCAGCCCGCCGGGTTGATGTCCTGCTCCTGCAGCGCCTTGATGTAGTTATCGCGCATTACTTCGCCAACGATTTCCTGACGGATGCTGTCACCGAAACGACGCTTAACCACGCTCATGGGCACCTTGCCTGGACGGAAGCCGTTCAAGCGAACAGTGCGAGCGGTTTCCTGTAGGCGTTTCTGAACCGCCTGGTCAATTTCCTGGGCGGGCACACCAATCGTCATGCGACGTTCGATGTTAGAGGTCGTTTCAACAGACACTTGCATGGAAGATCCTCGAATTACAGATTCTGTATGTGAATGAAAAATAAAACCAAATCCCGTTAGGAGCGAAACTCTTTAGCGGGACGCAAAATTAAAAGCCGGTAGTTTATCACGGTTTACCCCGCCGAGAGAATCACTGCACCAAACGGAATAACGGTTTAAGAGCATGATCACAGCGTGAAAACGTAAAATATGAGGATAAAAACAGGAAAACAAAGAAGGATGGTGCGAGAGGAGAGACTTGAACTCTCACGGGTCGCCCCGCTGGAACCTAAATCCAGTGCGTCTACCAATTCCGCCACTCTCGCATGCCCGATTAGGATCTGAAGACCTCAGAAAACCGGAAACAACCAAACAGAGAAAAGTGGGGTGGACGAAGGGGTTCGAACCCTCGACCGCAGGAGTCACAATCCTGAGCTCTACCAACTGAGCTACGTCCACCACATTAAAAAAGTGCCCGATGGCACTTTGATCTGTCTAGCTTCAACTTTGCTGGTTTGACGAGCCCGGTGCAGACCGAACTTAGAGCCTAATGGCGCGCCCGGCAGGACTCGAACCTGCGACCATCCGCTTAGAAGGCGGATGCTCTATCCAGCTGAGCTACGGGCGCTTGACCTTTCGCCCACCTGAATATTCAGAAAAATGGTCGGGGTAGAGAGATTCGAACTCCCGACATCCTGCTCCCAAAGCAGGCGCGCTACCAGACTGCGCTATACCCCGATAAGACTGAACAACAAGTGCTTCAGCAAAGTTGGCGCGCATATTACCTTCGAGTTTCGCATCCGTCAACAAAGAATTTGAAATTCATTCAGATAATTATGAAAACGCCTTCTCACAGTTCTCCCGAGAGATGCATTTACGCCCTTCACTTACATTGGCGAGAATGCTGAACCATGAGACAATGCCTCACCTTCGTTATTAGACCATTATTCATGCCCAACCTACAAGACGGAAACATGAGCGCCACACTGATTAAAGGAAAAGAAATTGCCGCACAGGTTCGACAGCAAGTTGCTGTCGGCGTCGAAGCCCGCAAACAGAAGGGACTCAGAGCCCCCGGTTTGGCGGTCATTCTGGTCGGCAGCGACCCCGCTTCACAGGTATATGTGGGCAACAAGCGCAAAGCGTGCGAACAGGCAGGCATCATGTCTTTATCTTATGACCTGCCAGAAGACACCTCACAAGGCGCACTCGAAGCGCTGGTTGACGAACTGAACGAGAACCCGGCAATCGATGGCATTCTTGTCCAACTTCCCCTGCCCTCCCACCTGGACGCAGACCCAATCCTGGTAAAAATTCGCCCCGACAAAGATGTTGACGGGTTTCACCCTTTCAACATCGGCCGTCTGATGCAGCGCAAACCCACTCTGCGCCCATGTACGCCGGCAGGTGTCATCACCCTGCTCGACTCCATCGACACCCCCTACAAAGGCCAGCACGCGGTCATTGTAGGCGCATCCAACATTGTGGGGCGGCCGATGAGCATGGAACTCCTGCTCAAAGGAGCAACGGCGACCGTTTGCCACCGATTTACAGACAATCTGGAAAAGTTTGTCAGCGAAGCCGACATCCTGATCGCGGCGGTAGGCAAACCGGGCATCATTAAAGGTGAATGGGTTAAGCCGGGCGCCACAGTTATTGATGTTGGCATCAATCGAATGGAAAACGGCTCTTTGTGCGGCGACGTAGACTTTGAGGCGGCCTCAGAACGCGCCGCTTACATAACCCCCGTTCCGGGTGGCGTAGGCCCGATGACCATCGCCAAGCTGCTTGAGAACACACTCTACGCCGCTGACGTATTGCACGCGGATTAACACCGCCGCCGAAACATCAGAGCAAATCTCGCTGCCGCCAATCGGCAGCCCACAAAAAAACCCCGCTTAAGCGGGGTTTTTTTGTATCTGCAGCCTAATTACTGGCTGGCTTTCGCCTTCAGACGGTAAGCATGCAGAAGCGGCTCGGTGTAGCCATTCGGCTGCTCACGACCCTTCAGCACCAGATCCATCGCAGCCTGGAAGGCAATGCCGTCGAAACCAGGCGCCATGTTGCGGTAGCTCGGATCGTTGGCGTTCTGACGATCAACCACAGCAGCCATACGCTTCATGGTTTCCAGAATCTGCTCTTCCGTGCAGATACCGTGGTACAACCAGTTAGTCAGCAACTGAGAGGAAATACGCAGAGTTGCGCGGTCTTCCATCAAGCCAACATCATTGATGTCCGGTACCTTGGAGCAACCAACACCGCTGTCAATCCAGCGAACAACGTAACCGAGGATACCCTGCGCGTTGTTGTCCAGTTCTTGCTGAATCTCTTCCGCGGTCAGCGAAGACGGATCTTCCATAACCGGTACGGTCAGGATGTCTTCAAGCGCTGCGCGCTGACGGCTGGCCAGCTCTTTCTGAACATCAAACACATTCACCTGATGGTAATGCGTGGCGTGCAAGGTGGCAGCAGTCGGAGACGGTACCCAAGCGGTGTTTGCACCAGATTTCGGATGACCAATCTTCTGCTCCAGCATGCCAGCCATCAAATCCGGCATAGCCCACATACCTTTACCAATCTGGGCAACACCAGACAGACCCGCTTCCAGACCGATATCCACGTTCCACTGCTCGTAGGCGTTGATCCACGCGGCCTGCTTCATCTGACCTTTACGGATGAAGGGACCCAACTCCATAGAGGTATGCATTTCATCACCGGTACGGTCAAGGAAACCGGTATTGATGAACACGGTGCGCTCTTTGGCAGCGTGGATACAGGCCTTCAGGTTCACAGTGGTGCGACGCTCTTCGTCCATAATACCCACTTTCAGAGTGAAGCGAGGCAGGCCAAGAGCATCTTCTACGCGACCAAAGAATTCGTTGGTGAACGCAACTTCTTCAGGACCGTGCATCTTCGGCTTAACAATGTAAACAGAACCCTTGGTGCTGTTCTGGAACTTGCCAGTGCCCTTCAGATCGTGAATGGCGATCAACGAAGTGACAAAACCGTCCATCAGACCTTCAGGCACTTCGCTGCCGTCATTCAGCAGAATGGCCGGGTTAGTCATCAGGTGGCCAACGTTACGTACAAACATCATGCTGCGACCCTTCAGGGTCAAGTCGCTGCCATCTGCCGCAGTGTAGGCACGATCCGGGTTCATGCGGCGAGTCACCTGCTTGCCACCTTTCTCGAACGACTCTTCCAGATCGCCCTTCATCAGCCCCAACCAGTTCTTGTAGGCGATGACCTTGTCTTCTGCATCGACCGCGGCAACAGAATCTTCACAGTCCATGATGGTGGTCAACGCTGACTCCATCAGAACATCTTTCACGTTAGCGCCGTCGTCTTTTCCGATCGGATGAGTGGCATCGATCTGGATTTCAAAGTGCATGCCGTTCTTGACCAGCAGCAGGCCGGTAGGCTCATCGGCTGCTCCGGTGTAACCCACAAAACCGGACTCGTCTTTCAGGCCAGTTACGTCACCATTTTGCAGCTTAACCGCCAGCTTGCCGCCATCGACATAGTACTTGGCCGCATCTTTGTGGCTGCCAGCTGCCAAAGGTGCAGAACTGTCCAGCAGGTTGCGGGCCCACTCGATTACCTTGGCACCACGCACCGGGTTGTAACCACGACCCTTCTCAGCGCCGTCTTCTTCTGACAATGCATCGGTGCCGTAGAGGGCATCGTACAAGCTACCCCAGCGTGCGTTAGCTGCGTTCAGCGCGAAACGTGCGTTCATCACCGGCACAACCAGCTGCGGGCCAGCCATGGTGGCAATTTCCGGATCAACGTTCGAGGTCGAGATCTTGAACTCTTCCGGCTCGTCCACCAGGTAACCGATTTCTTTCAGGAATGACTTGTACTCAGCCATATCCAGCTTCTGACCTTTGTGGTCACGGTTCCAGGTGTCCAGCTTTTCCTGAATGGCATCACGCTTGGCGAGCAACTCACGGTTGCGCGGCGCCAGCTCGTTCACAATTTTGTCGAACTCGGCCCAGAATTTGTCGGCATCAATACCGGTGCCCGGAATGGCTTCGTTGTTTACGAAGTCATACAGATTCTTTGCGACCTGAATGCCGCCAACTTGAACGCGTTCTGTCATCGTTACCTGCCTCAATGGGTTGTGTTTCCCGACTCCCTGATTGCGCAAAGCCATCAGGGGCATGATTATTCGAGCGCCGCATTGTACGTGAAATTCCCTACAAGGTCATTCCCGAAAATAACAATGCGGCTTTTGTCGAGCCTCCGGACGTCAGGCCCGACGCCAAGTAGTCCCTTCGCGACTGTCGTCCAGAACGATACCCTTTTCGAGTAGCTCATCCCGAATACGGTCACTTTCAGCAAAATCCTTGGCTTTGCGAGCAGCGGCACGGGCCTCAATCATGGCCTCGATATCGGCCGCACTCAGTTCACTGCCGGTATCGGCCTGAAAGAAAGCTTCCGGATCCTGCTGCAGCAATCCAAGCACACCGCCCAGACGCACCAGAACAGCAGCACTGCGCGCTGCGTTCTCGTCATCGCCCTCCCGGCGTTGCTGATTGATGTCGTTCGCCACCGCATGCAACACCGCAATGGCACCGGCGGTGTTGAAATCATCATCCATCACTTCCGCGAACCGACGGTCATGTTCGGTTTCCGGCACATCCTCGCTTGCCGCAGGCTTAACACCACGCAGCGCGTGATAGAGCTTGGTCAACGTCCGGCTCGCCTCAGCCAAACTGTCTGCCGAGTAATCCACCTGACTACGATAATGGCTGGACACCAGAAAATAGCGGACCACTTCTGCCGGATAGGTTTCCAGAATCTCGCGAATGGTGAAGAAGTTGCCCAACGACTTGGACATCTTTTCTTTATTGACCCGGATAGCTCCGGCGTGCATCCAGGTATGCACGAACTTGTGGCCCGTGGCGCATTCGGATTGGGCGATTTCGTTTTCATGGTGCGGGAACAACAGATCAGGCCCGCCGCCATGAATATCAAAGGTATCACCCAAACACTTGGTGGACATGGCAGAACACTCAATGTGCCAGCCAGGGCGGCCGTCGCCCCAGGGCGAAGGCCAACTCACCTCACCTTCTTTCGCAGCTTTCCACAACGCAAAGTCCGCCGGGCTGCGCTTGGCTTCCTGAACACCGACTCGCGCTCCCGCCACCAGATCCTCAAGTTTTTTCTTGCTGAGCTTGCCGTAATCCGGGAACGACTCCACAGAAAAATACACATCGCCATTGTCAGCTGCGTAAGCGTGGCCACCTTCGATCAGCGTTTCAATCATCGAGATAATCTCGCTGATAAAGGCGGTAGCTCGCGGCTCTTCGTTCGGGGACTGAACGCCCAAACGGGCCTCGTCTTCGTGCATCGCATCAATCATGCGTTCGGTGAGATCGGTATACACTTCACCGTTTTCATCGGCACGACGCAGAATCTTGTCGTCGATGTCGGTCACGTTACGAACGTAGTGCACATCATACCCGCGGTGCCGCAGGTATCGACTGATTACATCAAACGCCACCAACACCCGACCATGCCCCAGATGGCAATAGTCGTAAACGGTCATGCCGCACACATACATGCGCACTTTTCCCGGCTCGATGGGCTTGAACTCTTCCTTTTGTTGCGTGAGCGTGTTGTAGATACGCATTATTTACCCCCCTTGCCCCAGGAATCCCGCAAGGTCACGGTGCGGTTGAACACTGGCTTGCCGGTGCTTTCGGTCAGTTCCTGATCGCAGAAAAAGTAGCCTTCCCGTTCAAACTGGTATGGCAGGTCGCTACGCGGTGTCGCCAAACTCTTCTCGACCCTTGCACCTTCAAGCACCACCAGAGAAGCCGGGTTGATGTGATCCATCATGTCACCTTCTTTGTCGCTGTCGGGTGCCTCATGATTGAACAAACGGTCGTATTGGTTAATCCGCACTTCAACGCTATCCGACGCCGAAACCCAGTGAATAACACCGTTCGGCTTGTAGCCTTCAGGGTTCACACCCAACGTCTTCGGATCGTATTCGCACTTGAGCTCGACAATTTCACCACTATCATCGCGAATCACTTCTTTGCAGGTCATGACGTAACCACCGCGCAGACGAACCGCCTGGTCCGGGGCCAAACGCTTCCACTTGCGCGGAGGCTCCTGGGCGAAGTCTTCACGGTCGATGTACAACACCTGGCTCCAGGTGACTTCACGCTGCCCCATATCCGGGTTTTGCGGGTGAACCGGCAAGCTCAAAGTTTCAGTCTGACCTTCCGGGTAGTTGGTCAGCGTGACCTTGAGCGGTCGCATTACGCACATGGCACGCGGTGCGCGGGTGTTCAGATCTTCACGGATCGCATGCTCAAGCATGCCCACGTCAACGGTTCCACCTGCCTTGTTCACACCGATCATATCGCAGAAGGTACGAATGGATTCCGGCGTAAAACCACGACGACGCATACCAGAAATGGTCGGCATACGCGGGTCGTCCCAGCCATCAACCACGTTATCGTCAACCAGCCGCTTCAGCTTGCGCTTACTGGTCACCGTGTAGTTCAGGTTCAGCCGCGCAAACTCAATCTGCCGCGGATGGCAGGGAACGCTGATGTTATCCAGAACCCAGTCATAGAGCGGGCGGTGATCTTCAAATTCAAGGGTACACAGGGAATGCGTAATACCCTCAAGAGCATCCGAAATCGGGTGCGTGAAGTCATACATCGGGTAGATGCACCACTTGTCGCCGGTCTGGTGATGATCCGCGTAACGAATGCGGTACAAAATCGGGTCGCGCATATTGATGTTCGGTGACGCCATATCGATTTTGGCGCGCAACACCAATTCACCGTTCTGGAACTTGCCATCGCGCATATCACGAAACAGCTGCAGGCTTTCTTCAGCCGGACGGTCGCGATACGGGCTGTTCTTACCCGGCTCTTTCAGAGAACCACGGTACTCGGCCATTTCGTCGGCCGTAAGTGCACAGACGTAGGCTTTCCCCTTTTCAATCAGCTCTTCCGCAAACGCGTAGAGTTGATCGAAGTAATCCGAGGCGTAACGCACCTCATCCGCCCACTCGAAGCCAAGCCATTCCACATCACGCTTGATCGCATTGATGTATTCAAGACTTTCTTTCTCCGGGTTGGTGTCATCGAAGCGGAGGTTGCATTCGCCTTCAAACGTCTCAGCAATGCCGAAGTTCAGGCAGATAGATTTGGCATGACCAACATGCAGATAGCCATTGGGCTCAGGCGGAAACCGGGTAACGACTTTGCCCGTATGCTCGCCCTTGGCGACGGCATCTTCGATCAGGCTCTGAATAAAGTTGTGGGCTTTCTTCGACTCGGCGCTCATACAATCTCTGTCAACAGGGAATGAATTGTCGGAGCTATTCAGAGGCTCCGTTAAACCGCCTATTATACTCACAATTCCTTGCAGTACTCATGCACAGGACGAAACTCTTCAGTACAATGGTTACTTCAAACCTTTATACACCCAATGACAGGAAGCCCTGATGATTCTGCTGCAAACCAATCTCGGTGATATCAAACTGGAACTCGATTACGAAAACGCCCCGGAAACCGCAAAAAACTTCGAGCAGTACGTTCGTGACGGTTTTTACGACGGCCTGATTTTTCACCGGGTAATCAGCAACTTCATGGTTCAGGGCGGCGGCTTCGAGCCCGGCATGAAACCTCGCCAAACCCGTGACCCTATCAAGAACGAAGCAGACAACGGCCTGAGCAACATGGTCGGCACCGTGGCTATGGCCCGTACCATGGACCCGCACTCAGCAACTGCCCAGTTCTTCATCAACGTTGAGAACAACGGCTTCCTGGACCACACTGGCAAGAATGCCGAAGGCTGGGGCTACTGTGTATTTGGCAAGGTTGCTGAAGGCATGGACACCGTGAACAAGATCCGCGCGACTCGCACCACCATGCGTTCGGGCCATCAAGACGTGCCCGCTGAAGACATTGTGATTATCAAGGCTGAGGTCGTGGAGGCCGCGTGAGCACACTGTTCATCTCGGATTTACACCTTGAGGAATCGCGCCCGGACATCACGGGCGCTTTTCTTGGCTTCCTGAAAAAAGAAGCCATGGGCGTTGAACGCCTTTATATTCTGGGCGATTTCTTTGAAGCCTGGATTGGCGACGACGAACGCACCCCACTGCAAGAACAGATCGCAGCCGCGCTGCGGGAGGTTCGCGACTCGGGCACAGCCATCTACCTGATGCACGGAAACCGGGATTTTTTGATTGGCGAGGACTTCTGCGCAAGAGCAGGGGCAACCCTGTTGGATGACCCGACCGTGATCGACCTGTACGGCACTCCCACTCTGCTGATGCACGGTGACAGCCTGTGCATTGACGACGTGGAATACCAGAAATTCCGCGCCAACATGCGCAACCCGAAAACCGTGGAAATGCTCTTGGCACGGCCATTGAAAGACCGACAACTGATGGCACGGCAACTTCGGGAAATTTCCATGGCGAAGAATCAAGGTAAGGCTGAGGCCATCATGGACGTGAACCTTGACGAAGTAGTGAACGAGTTTGAACGCCACCAGGTTCAACTGATGATTCACGGCCACACACATCGCCCGGCGATTCACGAACTCGAGGCCAATAATCACCCTGCCCGCCGCATCGTACTGGGCGATTGGGACGAAAACGTTTGGTGGCTGGTGGCCGAGCCGGGCAAATCACTCGAGCTCAAGAAGACGCCATTGGATAGCGTGTAACCCCCTCCCTGTGAGCAGAACTATGAGAAAGCCCACGTTATACCGGCCCCTCTCAATGAAGCGGTTAATCGGGCTACTCATGTTCTGCCTTGCCATCGGGACCGCATCCGCGCAGACCTCACCCGAACAAGATACCCCAGCGCCGGAAGAAGCCCTGCCCGCCGTCCAGCCCGAGCTACAGCAAAGCCTGAACACTCCACCCCAAACCGAACTTCCGGATTCCGTTAATGCGGACATCCGTGAACAAATTCAGACGCTGCGAAAATCGCTCAATCAACGGCGCGCTGCTCTGACCGAAAGCCGGGAACGCCTGGATTACGCCGAATCAATCCTGTCCCGGTTAGAAGGTGAGTACCAAAGTTTTGAACTGCGACTGGAAAACGCCGGCCTGAACCTGACTGCCGATTATGCAGAGCTGCTGAAACAACGGCTCGAAAGGCTTCAGGAACAAAGCGTTGCCAGCGATTTTATAAAAGGCATTGAAGACAAACTGGCCACAGCGCGGGAAGAACAACTTCGGCTGGAAGAGTTTGAAGCCATCACAGCCCCGGGCGAAGACGCCCGAAGCCAACTGCGCAGCCTTCGCTCCAAGCTGTTACGGGAATTGCACAAAGCCGTCACCGAGCACATCAACGTGCTCAACGAGTACTTCAACACGGTGACCGCTCTGCAGGATCAGGTAAAACGCTACCAAACACTGCTGAAACAGCGTTTATTCTGGCTGCCCAGTGCGAAGATCATATCCACCGACACCAGCGCACAGCTTGTCGAGTCGATTCAGTGGCTGGTATCGCAGCTACAATTTAACGATCTCAGAGATTCTGTTTCTCAATCGGTCAAAGAGCGTGGCGGGCGAATTGCGTTGGTTGTTTCGTTCTTACTGGTATTACTAACCAAGCGCAAGAAAATCAAAGCCAACCTGCACGCCAATCAACAATACGTCGGCCATGTGGGCATGGACCGCACGGCCTTTACCGTGCAAGCGCTGATAAATAGCATTTTGCTGGCCTTACCCGGTGTACTGGCATTTGCATTAGCTGCCCTGCTTCTCATGGAAGGCAATGCATTTTTTGCAGCGCTTTCGAAAGGGTTTACGGCAGCGGCATTCATCATGTTTTTGCTTGCCCTGATTCGCAATGTCGCCACGAAGGATGGCCTGGGTGAAAAACATTTCCACTGGAATCCCGGCTCATTGCGCGCTATCCGGCGTGAACTGCTGCTCTTAATGGCTTTCGTCATACCCGTAACCATCGTCATGACGGCCATCAGCGCAACCCCGGACGGAGCGAAATTCGATGACAGCCTCGGTCGCTTGCTGTTCATCATCGTTTCCGTCGCGCTTGCTATCTTCGCTCAGCGAATCATGTCAGCCGTTCGGGACGAACAACCTCGCCACCGCCTTTTTATTATTTTGCACTGGGTCGCCGTCGCTGCCCCTATCTTGCTAGCTGTCGCATCAACCATTGGCTACCACTACACGGCGCTGCAGCTTGAACGCAATCTGTTTATTTCCATTTGCTGGCTGGCCTTTTCGGCCTTGCTCTACTTTACCGGCCTGCGCGCACTCTCCGTGCGTGAGCGGCGGCTTACGCTCAAACGGTTGATCGAACAGCGAGAGGCTGAACGTAAACAGGCAGAAGCCCGAGAAACGTCCGACACCTCCGGCGAAAGTACGCTTATCACCCCGGAAATGCCGGAAATGAACCTGAAAGACATCAGTGAGCAAAGCTCGTCCTTACTGCGCATTCTGGTTTCCGCCGTAGCCATAACCGGCCTGCTTCTTCTCTGGACCGACGTGATTCCTGCGCTGCAGTTGTTCGATGATATTACCTTGTGGACCATCGCCACCGATCTGGAAGGCGGCGACCCCTTGCCAATCACGCTTGCCGATGCGCTTTTATCCCTCCTTGTTGGCGCAGGAACCGTCATGGCGGTCAAAAACCTTCCCGGCACTCTGGAAGTGACGCTGCTTAGCCGGCTGGACCTTCAGCCCGGCGCTGGCTACGCCATCACCACCATCACCACTTATATCCTGGTGTTTTTGGGTGTCATCGTCTGCCTGGGTGTCATCGGCATACAGTGGTCGAAGCTGCAGTGGTTAATCGCGGCACTCGGGGTTGGGCTCGGGTTTGGTCTGCAAGAAATCGTGGCTAACTTTGTATCCGGGATCATTCTGCTGTTTGAACGCCCGATTCGAGTGGGTGATACCGTAACCATTGGCGGAATTACCGGGAAAGTTTCGCGCATCCGTATTCGCGCCACCACGCTGGTCGACTGGGATCGTAAAGAGCAAATCGTTCCCAATAAAACCTTTGTAACACAAGACCTGACCAACTGGACCTTGTCTGATGCCACCATTCGACTCAAAATTTTTGTGGGCGTTGCCTACGGCTCCGACGTGGACGAGGTGCAAAAACTGCTTTCCGACGTTGCCCTGAACAACGATCGAGTGATGGAAGACCCGGCCCCGGCTGTCTTCTGTGTCGGGCTTGGTGACAGCAGCATCGATTTTGAGGTGTGGGTGTTTGTCAAAGACCTGCCCGATATGATGCCGCTCTACCACGAACTGTATTCGGCCATTACGCGCACACTGACCGACGCAGGCGTGACGATTCCCTTCCCGCAAAGGGACATCCGCATTCACTCGCTGTCGGAAACCTCACCGGGAACACAATCCGAGCCGCCCTCGCAAGATGCCCCCTCGTGAACCGAATCGCGATCTTCGACCGGTTCGTTGTATGTTCGCAAGCGCTTGAGCCAACCCGGCAGCCAGCGTTCCCGTTCAATGGGGTTAGCGGCATTGCGGGCGCGTTGCGTTAAAACCTCCGCGGCAGCCTCACGAAATGCCGCCAATGGCCGCGCGGGCGCTTCCGGCATCTTGAGCAAAACCTGCAGCAAGCCCCAACCTTGCCCCTGATACCGTTCGGTTTTCGATACCCCCTCACCTTTGAAGTTCACGTAATCCATCACCGCGTAAACGCCTCCCGGGGTCTGCATAAGGCCCGCCAGCTTTTTGCGAACGGCCTGTTTTTGTTCATCCGGCGCAGCGGTTACCACCTTTTCCAGAGAAACCCGCGCTCGCTGCTGAATAAACCGAACCTGCAGGCCGCGGGTGTCGTAAAGGAAGGCTCGAAGAGCCTGAACACGATCAGATTGCGCGGCCGCTTCGTAAAACGTGCGTCTGTCGGGCCAGGGTGCGCCTTTGGCATCAGCGACCCAAGCGGGAATATCCGTGCCTTCCTGTTGCATAAAGGCAAGCAATGCGGGAAAGCTCTCGGTAAACCGGCCGCTCACGCCGTCGGGATACCAGATAAAATGCCCAATACCCAGCGAGGGAAAGGCTTCGCCCTTATTCCAATGCACCAGGCATTCACGCCGCCCCGCGCATTCGTTTTTAAATATCCGCTCCCCCACCCACGCCAGTTCTTCGGGGCTTAACCCTAACTGCCGCCGCTGGTCTACCGTCGCAGCGGCTGCCGAAGCTGCCAGCACAAGCATGGCTACCGCAGCAGCCACCACCCAAAACAACGAACGCACTTTTCGATCGATTACGATATGGACACCTTGTTTGGACACGCAAGCTCCTGACAGAAATTATCTTTTAAAAACAGCCCTATACAAACCAGCATAACGAACAACGAGCGGATATCCCTTAGTCCGGAACGGTTGAAGCATTCGAACGGCTGCCCATACTGTACCTTTGACCACTCAAAACAGACATTACGTATGATCAAACTCCATCAACTAACCGGCCATGCCCTCACACGCACGTTCCTGCTGTCCTTAGGCTGGCTTTTGTTGGTTAGGGGCTTGTTGGTTTTACAAAGTGGCGTAATTCCCAGTATGCCGGGCATGCTCGGGGGCGACATTGCCGGCGCAGTTCTGCTGACACTTATTCTGCAGGGGAGCCGGGGCGTATTGCGCGGATTGGTTATTACAGCGCTGGGCTGTGCCCTTTACGTTGCCGGCATGCATCTGACTGCCCATGGCACGCTGTTTCAATTGGCGTTTGCCGGCAAAGGCATGGACAGCACATTCATCGCAGGGAGCCTGCTGAATGTGTATTTGATCACCCTACCCGTTTATCTCGCGTTGGCGTGGCTCTTACACCATTTACACCGGCGCTGGGTCCCCCTTTCCAGGCCTAAAGCCCTGCCGTTTACCGGCGCTGCAGCGGCGACGCTGGTCATTTACTCCCTGTCATTTCCAAGCTTGACTACCCCGGCGAACAACCTGGTGGTCAGCACTTTGGCCCAAATTCCGGGCGCACTGATCAATCCGGTTGGTACTGCGATTGGCAACAACGAGGTAGAGGTCAGCTCCAGCCTGGAAAACCGGACCCATTTTTTCCACCAGCAAGTCAGTGGCCGTAATATCTCACCACCGCCCAACGTCCTCGTGATCATGATCGAGGGCATGTCCGGCGGCTACCTGCCGTCGGTTAGCCGCTTTCACGAACTTTCACCCGTGGTCGCGTTGCCCAATCTGGAGCAGACGTTCAACGATTTCGGCTTCCGCATTTACAAGAATGTTCTTAGCATGGAACGGCAGACAGACCGAGGAACCTTTACGCTTACCTGCGGCCGTTACCCGGACTTAAGAAGAGCTTCGGAAAAAGTGCGTTTGGTGGCCGGCCAACACGCGGCCCCGGATTGCCTCCCTGAAAAGCTGAAAGCTAAAGGCTATCACACGGCCTATTGGCAGGCCGCGCCAATCGAATATATGAACAAAGACGAGTTTATGCCTCAGGCCGGCTACATGGACGTTACAGGCGCTGACGTGTTTGCCGGCCCGAACGAAGCCGAGGGTTGGGGGCCACCCGACCCGGTTTTCTTCGACGATATTGCCGCCAGACTGCGTTCGCTGAACCGCCAGCACCAGCCCTGGTTTGTAACTACGCTGAACGTAGGCACACACCACCCTTTCAACATCGGCGAAAAGACAGAGAAACGGCTCGCCTCGGAAAAAACCGAGGACGATAACGAAACCATTCTGCCAATCCCTTCCCCGCAAGCCGCGCGCATCAACGCCATGAAAGTGATGGCCGAAACCCTCGACAGCTTTTTACGACAGCTTGAGCAGGAGGGCATTTTAGAAAACACCCTGGTGATCGTCACGTCCGACGAAGCCGGCGGATTTATTCGCGAAGACCACGAAACTCTTCCGCTTAACAGCAACGTTGGTATGTTAGCGGTGAAGCCGGCGGCGCACGACAGCCTGTCATACTACGCCCCGGAAGATGCGCTAATTTCACAGCTGGACATCGCCATTTCCATCCTGGATGCCAGCGGCCATGGATCAACGGCGGGGGGAATGATCGGTACCAGCTTGCTGGCCATGAACTCCAACCCAACTCGCGACCTTCTGTTGGCAGATACGTATACCGGCATGAAATACTTCTTGCGGAATGAAGGAAAGTTATTGGCCTGCACAGAATTAATGACCCGCTGCCAGACCTGGTCATTCGACCCGAAACGAATTTTTGGAACCTTAGCCGAAACCGACGAAGACCCCTTTCTTACGTTAGAAGAACGGCTGGCACTGGTAGAAAACGCAAACCGGTTGACCACCATCGACAACTGACATGCTCAAGCTTACCTCTCGAACCCTGGCACTCTTACGCCAGCACAGCCGCCCACTTCTTGCCTTGCACCTGACCATCACCGGGGTATCGGTTGCGCTACTGCCCTCGCTGGTGGCGGCCGCTTTGGCAGCCATTCGCCCACTCACCGGCGAAGCCGCTATTACCACGGCGGGCTTGATCCGGTTTTTAACTTCGACGGGCGGGATTACCTGGGCAGGTTTCACGATGTTTGTTACGGTCGCCATTATCGTTTACCAGCAGGCAGGGATCACGCTGCTCGTTGCCCAGAATGACCAGCACCCCATGAAAAGTATCGCCCGTGCTTTGTTCGGTGTGGTACGTCGAATTACTGGCCTGACAACCCTGGCCTTACTACTGACCCTCGCCCATTTTCTGACAGCGTTGCCGTTTCTCGCAGCCATTATCGGCGCCTCGAAACTTTTACTTCATCACTACGACCCATATCTCCTCAATCTTGAGCGCCCACCGGTACTCTGGTGGTATGGCGCTTTCTGTCTTGCCATGGTGGCGGGACTTGTTGCCTCCAACGGTACCTTGATTGTACGTTGGAGCCTGGCCATCCCCCGGCTCATGCTTACCGGCGCCAAGCCTGTGGCTGCTCTGCGTTCCAGTTACCACCTCACCCGAAAGCGCTCGAGAGATGCCGCAACAACGCTGGCATTGGGTGCAGCCCTTACGGTTGCTATACCGCCATTCATCACGCTGATCTTCAATGCGCTTGCAACTGGCATATTCCAGATTCTGCCAGACAACAAAGTCTATCTGTTCCCCGCCGTTATCACGCTCGTAGGGAGCTATGTGTTAATTGGGCTGGCCGTCACCTTTCTGGCCACCTCCGCTTTCGGCACTCTGGTAATGGCCTACTACGAGGAGCGTTCAGACTCTTCATTCAAAAGGTCGGCACCCTCGGCCCCAAAACACGCTGCCACCCTGATACGCCGAGCCTGGGTTTTGGAAGCAGTAGTGGTGGCTGTGGTATTGGTGCAAAGTTATCCGATCATCAGCTCGCTCAACCAAAGCAACGAGGTCGGGATTACCGCGCACCGGGGCAACGCCTCTCTTGCCCCGGAAAATACCGTCAGCGCCATTCAGCAAGCAATTAATGATGGCTCGGATTATATCGAGATTGACGTGCAGCTGACTGCCGATGGTGTGCCGGTGCTTTGGCACGACACCGATATGCAACGCATCTTTGGTTTACCCGAACGAATAAACGACCTTCCGTTCAAGCAACTGCGCACGCTGGATGCCGGATCCTGGTTTGATGAAACCTTTGCGGACGAACGAATCGCCACTCTGGCCGATGCTATTGAAGCAACCCGAGGCAAGGCAAACCTCTTGGTTGATCTTAAACCGAACCGAAATGAAGACGCCTTAGTCAATGCGGTCGTAAAGGTGTTGCAAGAGAATGATGCTGTTGAAGGCACGGTGATCGCGGCCGCCGACTGGCCTGTTCTTGAGCGGGCGAAAACGCTGGAGCCCAATCTCAGAACTGCACTGCTAGCCCAGTTCGTGGTCGGCCCTTTATGGCAGGACCGCTATGACATTCTGGGTATACGCGCCAACCGGGCCAGCCCTGCCATGGTGGCCCGGGCGCACGAAGCGGGAAACGAGCTGTTCGTGTGGACCGTTAATTCGCCAAAAGAAATGGCACGCTTTATCGACATGGGCGTAGACAACATTATTACCGACCGCCCGAACGTGCTTTCTCAACTTATGGAAAGAAGATCAAAGATGGACGATGCCGAGCGGCTGGCGAACCGGCTACGCAACTGGTTGCGGTGACGCTTCGAGTAGAGCACTCGTCAGCCGTGCTCCTCAAGCCAGCGGGATATTTGTTTCTGATAGCGCAATGATGAGCGTTTCTGCGTGTCGTTGGTGGTAGCCACCAGTTTGTATTGATCCGAATCGTCACATTCAATGTCGAACCGGCGAATTGCACCAAACGGACGCTTGTCGGAACCGTAAATGCAGATCACATGGTATTCCATGGCCTTCAGCTCAACCTCGGGATCGGTCGGTCGGCCGTTTTCAACCGGTGCACCGGCTAATGTCCCTGCCCGATCCAGCATGTCATTGAACGAACACAGCTGCATACAAGCACCCGAAGCCAGTGGCCCCTGATGGGTTCGAGTCTTCAGATCCGCGGAATCACGCTCGGCCGAATCATGCCCACAGTCCGTTGCCGGCACAAAAAACTCTCCGCCCGATGTCTCAAGGCGCACCATCACGAAATACACATAAACAGATTCACTGCTCATGTTGCACACCAGACAAGGCGAATCGATTCCTTCATCGCCCACCGCCCTGTTTATCAAAATACGCGCCCGCGTTTGGCGAGCATAACTGCTATAGAGAAGCTGCGCGTAGAAAATCCATATCATCATGGTACCGATACTAGTCACCGGTGAGATCCATTGCGCATTCGCGCCAAACCACTCCGTGACGCCCATTGCCTACCTCCCTCCTGTCTGTGCAATTAACCCGTGAGTATAGACATTAGAGAGCTCAATCCGAGCGCTATTAACACATGGTAAAGGTGCAACTCAGGGCGATCGGTCTAAAAACGAAAAAGCCTCCCCGACAATGCCGGGAAGGCTTTTTGTTACCAGAACATCTACAAAGGGAAGGCTTACTGCTCTACGAAGGCTCGCTCAATAACGTAGTGCCCCATATCGCCGCCCCGCGCTTCCTTGAAGCCTTTGTTGTCCAGGATCGCGCACGTGTCTTTCAGCATGCTTGGGCTGCCGCAGATCATGAACCGGTCCTGCTCAATATCAAAGTCCGGCAATCCCAGATCACGTGTGATCTTCCCGCTTTCCATGGCGTCCGTCAGTCGGCCCTGGTTACGGAATGTCTCACGAGTCACTGTTGGGTAATACAGCAACTTGCCCTGAACCATCTCTCCGAAGTATTCGTTGTCCGGCAACCCTTCGATTTCACTCTGGTAAGCCAACTCCGACACGTAACGAACACCGTGAGTCAGAATCACGCGATCATACGCTTCGTATACTTCCGGATCCTTAATAATGCTCATGAACGGAGCCAACCCTGTGCCGGTACTGATCAGCCAGAGGTTACGGCCAGGCAGCAGGTTGTCCAGAATCAAAGTACCCGTCGGTTTGCGGCTGACGAGAATTTCGTCGCCCACATTAATTTTCTGCAGACGCGACGTCAGCGGGCCGTCAGGCACTTTAATAGAGAAAAACTCCAGCTCTTCTTCGTAGTTGGCGCTGGCGATGCTGTAAGCGCGCATCAAAGGCTTGCCTTCAGATTCCAGACCAATCATCACGAAGTGGCCGTTCTTGAAACGGAATCCCGGGTCCCGGCTGGTCTTGAAGCTGAATAAGGTATCGTTCCAGTGATGAACACTGGTCACCGTTTCTTTCATCAACTTACTCATGGTGCCCTCGCAAGCTAGCAATGGTTAAATATTTAAGATGCACCCAGTGTAAGCTTTTTCTTGAAATCGACAAAATGGGATGCTCTCATAATGCTATTCGATTTTTTGAATAAACAGATTCAACTCTGGTAGCCAAACCATGAAATACAGCTTTCGCCAATTAGAAGTTTTTCTCGCTGCGGCCCATTTCCAGAACATCACCCGGGCGGCGGAGTCACTGTCCATGTCCCAATCCGCAGCCAGCAGTGCACTCAAAGAACTCGAAAGCCAATTTGATATCCGGCTTTTTGATCGGGTTGGCAAACGCCTGCAGTTGAACGAGCTGGGCCGGCTGTACCGCCCGAAAGCCGAAGCACTGCTCGCTCAGGCTACAGAATTGGAACAAGCGTTCAGCAAGCACTCGGAAATTGGCGCACTGAAAGTCGGCGCAACCCTGACCATAGGAAACTATCTCGCCGTTGGCGTGATGGCTCAATACATGAACACCCCTACCCGCCCCAAAGTCTCTCTGGAGGTGGCAAACACAAGCACCATCGCCCGCCGGGTAAAGGATTTTGAACTGGATATCGGTTTGATCGAAGGTGAGCTGCAAGCCTCGGAGCTTGAGGTAATCCCCTGGCGTGAAGACGAACTCATCGCCTTCTGCGCCCCGAATCATCCCCTGGCTCAAAAAAAGCAGCTGACTGATGATGATTTACGGCAAGCAACCTGGATCATGCGAGAGCAAGGCTCTGGCACCCGCCAAAGTTTTGAGCGGGGCATGCAAGGCCTGTTACCGGACCTGAACGTGTTACTCGAGCTGGAACACACCGAAGCCATCAAGCGTGCGGTTGAGGCCAATCTCGGCATCGGCTGTTTATCATGGGTGGTGCTTGCAGACGCCTTCAAACGCGGCAGCCTGGTGCCGCTTGCGATGCCCGAACATCGCTCATTTAACCGGCAGTTTTACTTCATTCTGCACAAGCAGAAATACCGCAGCGCAGGGATTGCTCAGTGGATGGAGCTGTGTAAACAGCTTTAACAGACGCCCGAAACCCATCATTACCGCGAGATTCGGGCGACGGGTTCAGGCCGTGACAGGCCCGCTGTGAAAACGGAATTCCGAATCCGCGCCCTCAATCAGCGCTTTTTCTGCGGCCATAAACTCGGCAACCCGCTCATCCACCGGGCCACCATTGGCCTTAACCGCCAGTTTGAGATAATCCTGATAGTGCCGCGCCTCAGACTTCAATAACCCGGTATAGAATTCGGCCAGTTTTTCATCAAGATGGGGCGCCAGAGCCGCAAAACGCTCACAAGAACGCGCCTCGATAATCGCGCCCACGATCAATACATCCACCAAACGGCCCGGATCGTCTTTACGCACCAGATCCCGCATGCCGCCTGCGTAGCGCGCGGGTGTCAGGTGGGTATAGGTCACCCCGCGTTTTTTCATAATCGCCAGCACCTGTTCAAAATGCCGAAGCTCTTCCCGGGCCAAACGCGACATTTTGTTCAGCAGCTCGGTATTTTCAACGTACCGATACATCAAGCTAAGCGCGGTTGACGCCGCCTTTTTTTCACAGTGTGCGTGGTCGATCAGCAGCAAATCCTGGTTCACCAACGCATTCTCAATCCACTGCTGTGGCGTGCGGCACGGTAGAAAATCGTATATTTCGTTCAGGGCATCTGTCATATCATGGAATCTGGTCTGGTTTCGAAAGCCACGGAGTATACCGCAGCTATCAGACAGCTCCGACCTCTGTCCAACTTAACTTTATACGTGCTTTCCTATAGAATGCAGCGCCGGATCAAGGTGTCTCTGAATAGAATCTGAATGTCCCGACGGCCAAGTTAGGCGTTATTCAGAGGCTCCTTCGGCCTTTTCGTAAAAAACTCCCGCCAGGCAGCATATCGCCGGCGAGGAAAATTCCAACTGATGAGGGTCCATATCGTGTTAGAAGCTTATCGTGAACACGTTGCCGAACGTGCAGCTCTGGGTATCCCACCAAAGCCGCTGAACCCCGAACAGACTGCTGCTCTGGTAGATCTGCTGAAAAACCCACCAGCCGGTGAAGAAGCAACTCTGGTTGATCTTCTGGAAAACCGTGTACCGCCAGGAGTAGACGAAGCTGCTTACGTTAAAGCTGCGTTCCTGACTGCGATTGTTAAAGGTGAAGCGGCTTCTCCGCTGATCGATAAAAAGAAAGCTGTTCAGCTGCTGGGCATGATGCAGGGTGGCTACAACATCGAAACTTTGGTTGACCTGTTGGACAACGAAGAGCTGGCCGAGCTGGCCGGTGAAGAACTGAAGCACACCCTGCTGATGTTCGACGCGTTCAACGACGTTAAAGAAAAAATGGACGCTGGCAACGCTGTTGCCAAGTCTGTTGTTGAGTCCTGGGCCAACGCTGAGTGGTTCACCAAAAAGGACAAGGTTCCTGAAAGCACCAAGATGGTTGTTTTCAAGGTAACCGGCGAAACCAATACCGACGACCTGTCTCCGGCTCCGGACGCATGGTCCCGCCCGGACATCCCGCTGCACGCCCGCGCTGCCTATAAGATGGAACGCGACGGCCTGAAGCCGGAAGAGCCTGGCGTAACTGGCCCGATGAGCCAGATCGAAGAAATCAAATCCAAAGGCCTGCCCGTTGCTTTTGTTGGTGACGTTGTGGGTACCGGTTCTTCCCGTAAGTCTGCCACGAACTCGGTTCTGTGGTTCTTCGGTGACGACATACCGGGCGTTCCTAACAAGCGCGCTGGCGGTGTATGTATCGGTAACAAGGTTGCTCCAATCTTCTTCAACACCATGGAAGACGCTGGCGCTTTGGTATTTGAAGCACCGGTAGACAACATGAACATGGGCGACGTGATCGAGATCCGCCCATACGAAGGCAAGATCCTGAACGAAGCCGGCGAAACCATCTCCGAGTTCAAGTTCAAGTCTGACGTCATTCTGGACGAAGTTCAGGCCGGCGGCCGTATCCCTCTGATCATCGGCCGTGGCTTGACTGCCAAGGCGCGCACCGCGCTGGGCATGGGCCCGACTGATCTGTTCCGTCTGCCGGAAGATCCGGAAGCTGGTGACAAGGGCTTCACTCTGGCCCAGAAGATGGTTGGTAAGGCATGTGGTCTGGAAGAAGGCCAAGGCGTTCGCCCGGGCACCTACTGCGAGCCTCACATGACCACCGTTGGTTCTCAGGACACCACGGGACCGATGACTCGTGACGAACTGAAAGATCTGGCCTGCTTGGGCTTCCAGGCTGACCTGGTTATGCAGTCTTTCTGTCACACCGCTGCTTATCCGAAGCCGGTTGACGTTGAAATGCAGCACACCATGCCGGACTTCATCCGTAACCGTGGCGGTGTTTCCCTGCGTCCGGGCGACGGTATCATCCACTCCTGGTTGAACCGTATGCTGTTGCCTGACACCGTAGGTACCGGTGGCGACTCCCACACCCGTTTCCCGATGGGCATCTCCTTCCCGGCCGGTTCTGGTCTGGTTGCGTTTGCTGCGGCGACAGGTGTTATGCCTCTGGACATGCCAGAATCCGTTCTGGTTCGCTTCAAAGGCAAAATGCAGCCGGGCATCACCCTGCGTGACCTGGTACACGCAATCCCGCTGTACGGCATCAAGCAAGGTATGCTGACCGTTGAGAAGAAAGGCAAGATCAACGAGTTCTCTGGTCGTATCCTGGAAATCGAAGGTCTTGAGCACCTGACCGTTGAGCAGGCGTTCGAACTGTCTGACGCTTCTGCCGAGCGTTCTGCAGCCGGTTGTACCATCAACCTGTCTGAAGAATCTGTTGCCGAGTACTTGCGCTCTAACATCACCATGCTGCGCTGGATGATCGCTGAAGGTTACGGCGACCCACGCACACTGGAGCGTCGTGCACAGCAGATGGAAGCCTGGTTGGCGGATCCGAAGCTGATGCGTGCAGACAAAGATGCTGAGTACTCTCACGTTATTGAAATCGATCTGGCCGACATCAAAGAGCCGATCGTTTGCTGCCCGAACGACCCGGACGATGCCAAGTTCCTGTCCGAAGTGGCTGGCGACAAGGTTGACGAAGTGTTCATCGGTTCTTGCATGACCAACATCGGCCACTTCCGTGCCGCTGGCAAGCTGCTTGACCAGCACAAAGGCTCCCTGAACACTCGTCTGTGGATGTCTCCGCCGACCAAGATGGATCAGGCTCAGCTGATGGAAGAAGGTTACTTCAACATCTACGGCACTGCCGGTGTACGTACCGAAATGCCGGGCTGCTCACTGTGTATGGGTAACCAGGCGCGTGTGGCTGCGAAGTCTACCGTTCTGTCTACCTCTACCCGTAACTTCCCGAACCGTCTGGGCGATGGTGCCAACGTGTACCTGACCTCTGCAGAACTGGCTTCTGTTGGCGCGATCCTTGGTAAGCTTCCGACTCCTCAGGAGTACATGGAGTACGCTAAAGATCTGGACAGCATGTCAGCTGAGATCTACAAGTATCTCAACTTTGACCAGATGGAGAACTACACCAAGAAGGCGTCTGAAGCGACTGTCGCTTAAGACCTAACCTTTTCGGTTTAGCTCCAATGAAACGCCAGCCTTCGGGCTGGCGTTTTTTTGTGCCTGCACGAAAACTTACTCATTTATTAGTGTCCCGGCACCGCCGTGGGGTAGCTTTTCTTTCGGGAAAAATAACTCGCTTCGCTCAGACATCTTTTTCCCTTCAGAAAAGCT
Source organism: Marinobacter litoralis (assembly GCF_016427555.1). Lineage (GTDB taxonomy): Bacteria > Pseudomonadota > Gammaproteobacteria > Pseudomonadales > Oleiphilaceae > Marinobacter > Marinobacter litoralis_A. Next base: position 158,346 of record NZ_JAELVS010000002.1, on the reverse strand, counting down.
ACCCCACACCGGCGCCTCACTCCGCGCTGTTAGATTGTCTGGTCCATAAAAAAGGGCTCCCGTAGGAGCCCTCTGCATACCCTTTCTGTAACCCTTACGATTACCGCTCGATATGCTGGTATTCACCGGCGTCTGCTGTCACAGAGCTCACCACGATAATGGCGATGAACGCAGCAACGAAGCCAGGAATGATTTCATAAACGCCAGGACCACCCATGAAGCTGCCATTCCAGCCCAGAGAGATCCAGACCATAACGGTCACAGCGCCCACTACCATGCCGGCAATGGCACCAGCACCGTTAGTACGGGACCACATCAGAGACAGCAGAATCAGCGGACCAAAGGCGGCACCAAAGCCTGCCCACGCGTTACTAACCAGCCCCAGAACCTGAGAGTCAGGGTCTGAAGCGATAACCGCAGCCACCAGACCAACAGCGATAACACAGGCACGACCTACGTTCACACATTCACGATCCGTGGCTTCTTTGCGCAGGAACAAGCGGTAGAAGTCTTCAGTCAAAGAAGACGACGACACCAGCAACTGACTGGATATGGTACTCATAACTGCGGCCAACAGCGCTGCGTACAGGAAGCCTGTGATCAGCGGGTGGAACAGCAAGTCAGACAGAATGATGAAAATGGTTTCCGGATCGGCAACATCCAGGCCGTTACGAACCGCGTAAGCGCGACCGAATACACCCAGAGAAATCGCACCGATCAAGGAAATACCCATCCAACCCATACCAATGTTACGGGCAGTTGGTACGTCTTTCAGCGAACGGATCGCCATGAAACGCACGATGATGTGCGGCTGGCCGAAGTAGCCCAAGCCCCAGGTGACCGCCGACAACCAGCCAATGAAGGTCAGCCCTTCGGTCCAGGACAACAAGGTGGGGTCCACTTCATTAAGGGTCTGTGAAGCCTGGGCAAAACCGCCCCCACCTTCACCGAACAGCACAACCGCCGGCATGATAACCAGTGCCAGCATCATAATGCAGCCCTGCACGAAGTCGGTCATGCTCACCGCAAGGAAACCACCCACAACGGTATAGGCCAGTACCACACCCAAGGTGATCACAATACCCACCGAGTAGTCACTCAAACCACCAAAATTGAAGATGCCGGCAAAAGCACTTTCAAACAGCTTACCACCGGCAACAAGGCCAGAAGCGGTGTATACCGCGAAGAACACCACGATAACAATCGCAGATACGGTTCTGAGCGATAGAGCTTTCGTCGGGAAACGGTTAGCCAGAAAGGACGGGATAGTAATGGCATTACCGTAATGAACCGTTTGTTCACGGAGGCGGGGTGCCACCAGCACCCAGTTGAAAAACGCACCCACAAACAAGCCGATACCGATCCACGCAGACGCCAGACCAGACACATACAATGCGCCCGGCAGCCCCAGCAGCAGCCAGCCACTCATATCAGACGCACCGGCCGACAAGGCCGCTACTTTCGGGCTAAGCGCTCGCCCACCCAGCATGTAGTCTTCAGACGAAGACGTCGATGTGCGCATTGCATAAATGCCGATGGCAATCATGAGCGCAAAGTAAGCAAAAAGACTGATCCAAACACCAATAGCCATAAGGCTCCTCCGGTTTAATGAGTCGGACTAGATCCGCTCTCTGAGCACAGCCCTGGCGCTCAAGCCAGCGAACTGCGCCGTTATTCTTGTTTAGCCGAATTCCATCCTCGTTGGAGCGAAGCGCACCTCGCACGGATACTCCCTCAATATAGTTAAACTTCAGTATTTTGCGACTGAAATCAACAACAAGTCGGCAATACGGGACTTCAGGCGACACAAGTTAGTATTACTACCCACTCACGGCTTACGAAATCCTACGATTCTTTTGCAAAATTCTCCGGTACTAGCCTTTTGTGCCGGAATTATGCGACATGTTCGCCAATTTGGAGTCTGGAGGGTGTTGTGCCTTTGTATTTGCGCAACGCATTGGTGAGAGCACTTTGGGAGGAGAAGCCGGTCCGGTAACTGATTTCAGAGACCGACAACGGGCTATTGGCAAGCAAGCGGGAGGCCTGCTCCAGACGTGTCTGTAACAGAAACTGGTGCGGTGTAATCCCCGCTACTTCCCGAAAAATTTCATGAAACCGGCTAACACTCAAACAGGCCCGGCCCGCCAGCTCCCGAACGGTAATTTTCCGGTGCAAGTTGTCAAGGATGAACCGGCGGGTAGCTTCCGGGCTGACACTGTGACGGCTCGGCTTAACGGTCGCTCCATCAACCACTCGGTCCGCCATGCTGTACAGAATGCTCGCAGCCAGATGCCGATGCAGCGGCACGTTATCCGGCGCCCGGTCAAATTCGCCAGCCGCAAATTGCACCAATCCCTGCAATCGGTGATCCATCCGAACCGTGCAGGGCTTATCAAACATTCTGGCCAGTAATTCGTATTCTCGATGAGCCGTAGATTCAAGCGCAGGGCTCTGGGGATCGAGATTGATCACCAGAACATGGTTTTGCTGATCCCCGCAGTAATCGTGCTCAATCTCTGTAGGCACCAAACACGCTTTCCAGGTATCGAGATAAGCCCCGAGCCCATCGACACACAACTCGGCCGCACCACGAACACCGACAACAACCTGGTGGTGGTCATGGTGATGTTGCTGAGCGTTCGCGGGGAGCTTTACGATCCTGGCGTCGAGCATTGCCTTACCCTGTCATCTCAGGCGCTTTGGCCAGCGCTGTCAGTAACGCCGACACACCTGCTGAAACCTGCTCCAACGGCAACGCGGCATTGACAATGTGATACTGAGCGGGTGCAGCCGTGGCGCGCTCCAGGTAACTGTCGCGAATACGCTGGAAAAACTCAACGTCTTCCTGCTCGAACCGGTCCAGCTCACCCCGATGTTTGGCGCGCGCCATGCCGGTTTCGACCGGCGCATCCAGCAGAATCACGTGGTCAGGGCGCACATCGCCCTGAACCAGGGATTCGAGTACGGCAATGCGGTCTTTAGGTACACCGCGGCCACCGCCCTGATAAGCGAACGTTGCGTCCGTAAAGCGATCACACAGCACCCATTTGCCATCGTCCAATGCTGGCAGGATATGGGTGTGAAGATGCTGAGCCCGAGCCGCAAACATCAGCAGCAGCTCGGTCAGTTCGTGCACGGCTTCATCCCGGGGCGCCAGCAATAGCTCACGAATATTCTCTGCCATTGGCGTGCCGCCGGGCTCACGAGTCACGATGCAATCAATACCCAAGGACTCCAATGTCTCCGCAGCATTTTTCATCTGGGTAGACTTGCCTACGCCCTCGGTGCCTTCAAAGGTAATAAAACGGCCTCGAGCTGCCATTACTTGTCTCCGCCGTTATTCGTTTGTGCATCCGGAACCGGATACGACCGATACCCTTCTTTGCGATTTAACTGAAAAGCCCTGACCGCTTTCTGGTGTTCCGCCAGGGTCTTTGAGAATTTGTGGCTGCCGTCACCACGAGCTACAAAATAAAGCGCATCACCGTCATCCGGGTGCAAAGCAGCGTGAATGGAATCCCGCCCCGGAAGTGCAATCGGCGTGGGCGGCAGGCCGTCGATACGATAGGTGTTGTAAGGCGTGTGTGTTCGCAGATCGCGCCGGCGAATCCTGCCCTCGTACTTGTCACCCATTCCATAGATTACCGTTGGGTCGGTCTGCAGGCGCATCCCCTTTTGCAATCGGCGAACGAAAACGCCCGCCACTTGCTCTCGCTCATACGCCGCGCCGGTTTCACGCTCTACGATGGACGCCATGATAAGGGCCTGGTAAGGATTATCGTAGGGCAGGTCTTTTTCGCGCTCTGCCCATTCCTGCTCCAGCAAACTTGTCATACGGTTGTACGCACGCTTCAGGATATCCAGATCCGTTTCGCTGCTGCTGAACATGTAGGTGTCCGGGAAAAACCAGCCCTCAGGGTGCTCGCCTTCTGCCCCGACGGCCTTCATGATCTTCTGATCAGGCCAGTCGGTTGTTACTTTCTTCAGATTCTTGGATTTTGCGAGCGCCGCCCGCAGGTCGGCAAACGTCCACCCTTCGATAAATTGGACTGCCCACAGCTTGACCTTGCCTTCAACCATTGAATCAACGATCTCCAGCGGTGTCATACCGGGGGTCAGTTCATAATCGCCGGCCTTGATGCGGGTAAGCTCGGGTTTTACACGGCCATACAACCGCAGCCACAAGGAATCGGATACCAGCCCTTGCGCGGCAAGCTCGTGCGCAAGGCCGTTGAACGAGGTGCCGTGCTCAACATTAAACAAAACAGGCTCTTCAAGAACTACGGGGTTTTTCAAGGTTTCCAGACCCTGCCAAACCCACAGCCCGACCGCCGCTGCAGCTATTACACCCAGAGCAAAAACCGAAACTATTAACTTCCTGAACACACGCGCTATTCCGTTGTTGGAGTGGAGCCTCAGATTGTCGCAAGCCGGCCGGTAACAGGCAAATCCTGTTCAGCTAAGGTTCGCACAGGCACAATGCCCAGCACGCTATTGGTCAGATAGACCCCGCGACAGCTTGGTGCGAACATATCATCCAACATGACAGGTGCCTCGTGAACTATCTCTCCCTTCGCTCGCAGGCGCTCAAGCACTACCCTGCGCATAACCCCCATCACAGCCACAGAATCTGGCGGCGGGGTGCGCCAACCGTCCTCGGTTTCAATGAAAAGATTAGTTCGAGTGCCTTCGACAATATGGCCGGCAGCGTTTGCCATCAGAACTTCGAACACGCCATCGTGCAATTCGGAAGCGGCCATGACCTGCTCGATTCGGTTTAACGACTTAATCCCGGAGAACAATGGATTGACAGTCAGAGGCACGCGAGAGAAATCAGCCACGACACCTGTGACCGGTGGCAATGGCGGCATAGCTGCATGAGACACCAGAAGATTGGGCTGCAACTCCGGTGTCGGACGGTAGCCCCGACCACCGGAACCACGAGTGAGCGTCAGTTTGAGTACCCACGAATTCCCGGAATAATGGTCAGAATAGCGCTCTAGCGCTTTTTGCAGTGTGCGCTCAAGCTCTGCCCGATCAACGGGTATACGCAGACGCTCGGCATCCCGGGCCATCCTGTCCAGATGATAGATTTGCAGGTAGGCTGAACGGCCATCAACACGAATGGTTTCAAACAGACCGTCACCGTAGGCCAAACCGCGATCACCGGGCGGAAAAGCACCGTCTTCCGCCCAATATATCGTTACCACGACGGGCTCAGCCCTCGAATCGGGCAAAAATCAGCGTACCATTGGTGCCGCCGAAACCAAACGAGTTGGACAAAGCCACTTTCACATCGGCCTTGCGGCTTGTGTGCGGGACAAAATCAAGATCGCACCCGTCATCGGGATTATCCAGATTGATCGTGGGCGGCAAAATTCCATCCCGAACCGCCATAACAGAGAATATTGCTTCTACGGCGCCCGCTGCACCTAACAAATGCCCGGTCATGGATTTAGTGCTGCTGATTGCAAGCTTTTCAGCATGGCCGCCAAACACCGATTTAACCGCCGACACTTCTGCGACGTCCCCGGCCTGAGTAGAGGTGCCGTGGGCGTTAATGTAATCCACTTGATCTACCGACAACCCGGCATCCCGCACCGCATTGGCCATTGATCGCGCCGCGCCTTCACCGTCCTCAGGGGGGGAAGTAATATGGTGCGCATCGTCACTCATGCCAAAACCAACGACTTCACCGTAAATGGTGGCACCACGTGCTTGCGCATGCTCCAACGCTTCCAAAACCAGCACGCCGGCACCATCGCTCAATACAAAGCCATCACGCTCTTTATCCCAAGGGCGACTGGCCTTCTCCGGCTCATCGTTACGCGTTGACAAGGCCCGGGCCGAGGAGAAGGCCGCGACCGCCGATCGCGTCGTTGCCATTTCGGAGCCACCTGCCAACATGACATCGGCATCGCCATAGGCGATGGTTCTCGCTGCGTAGCCGATGTTATGGGTACCCGTGGTACAGGCCGTCACAATCGCAATGTTCGGGCCTTTGTAGCCAAAACGAATGGCCGCGTTACCGGAAATCATGTTGATGACCGATGCCGGCACAAAAAACGGAGAAACCTTGCGAGGTCCGGATTTCTCCATTTGAATAATATTCTTTTCGATATATTCCAGACCGCCGATGCCGGAACCAATGGCAATTCCGACTCGATCACGGTCAAGCTTTTCGTACTGCTCCAACCCACTGTCATCTACCGCCTGCTGGGCAGCGATCAAACCGTAATGGATAAAGGCGTCGAGCTTTCTCGCTTCCTTGCTGGACAACCAGGGTTCCATATCGAGATCTTTGACGGCACCACCAATGCGAGTGTTGTAGTCGGTTGCGTCAAAGCGATCAATTGCACCAATACCGCTCCGCCCAGCACACACTGCATCCCACGAGGACGCGACATCGTTCCCCACTGGTGAAAGCATCCCCATGCCCGTGATAACAACCCGTCGTTTACTCATATCCTCATTCACCTGATTGTTCTTTAAAAATATCCGTCAACCTTACTGATGTTCAGCCAATAAAAAAGCCGTCCTTCAATTTACAAAAAAGGACGGCTTTCGCCTGGCAATCTGATCAGCAGAGTATCAGGTGTGCGCGACGATGTAGTCGATCGCGTTCTGAACCGTGCCCAGCTTTTCGGCTTCCTCGTCAGGAATTTCGGTTTCGAATTCCTCTTCAAGGGCCATAACCAGCTCAACAGTGTCCAGTGAGTCAGCGCCAAGATCCTCTACAAAAGAAGATGTGTTCTGAACTTCGGACTCTTTAACGCCCAACTGTTCACATACGATCTTCTTAACGCGCTCTTCAACTGTACTCATAATGTCCTCACTTTAGTGTCAACCAAGCAACTCGATGATTGCCAGTTTAGTTTAAACCCTACCTGCAGACAAGCAGGGCAATCAGTTAAACATGTTGTACGACAAGGGGTTGCACCACCGCCCGAAACGGGGGTTAGCCCATGTACATGCCGCCATTCACATGAATCGTTTCACCTGTTACGTAAGCAGCACCATCAGATGCCAGGAAAGCCACAACGGAAGCAACCTCCTCCGGCTCACCCAAACGCCCTGTCGGTATAATTTCCAGCATAGCGTTACGCTGCTTTTCGTCCAGTTTTTTAGTCATATCAGTATCAATAAAGCCCGGCGCAACACAGTTTGCGGTAATTCCCCGGTTTGACATCTCTTTCGCCAAACTGCGGGTAAAACCTTCAACTCCGGCTTTGGCTGCACAGTAGTTGCCCTGCCCCGGGTTGCCCATACTGGCCACCACCGAACTGACATTAATCACCCGGCCCCAGCGCGCTTTCGCCATGCCCCTCAGCACGGCCTTGCTGGTGCGGTAGACGCTGGACAAATTGGTTTCCAGCACCGACGCCCAATCGTCATCTTTCAAACGCATCAATAAGTTATCACGGGTAATACCCGCGTTATTGACCAAAATCAGGGGGGCGCCTGATTTCTCTGAAATTTGCTTCAATCCGGCATCAATACTTTCGGGATCGGCCACATTCATCACAAGGCCGTAACCATTATACCCGGCCGCTTTCAGACCTTCCGAAATAGAGTCAGCGCCTTCGGAACTCGTTGCGGTACCGATCACCTCAGCACCCAAGCGCGCCAATTCATGAGCAATGGCCTTACCAATGCCCCGGGTTGCCCCGGTTACCAGCGCTACCTTGCCTTCCAACGACATAACCTACTCCGTTTATCAGGATTGACCGAGTGCTTCGATTGCACTCGCCATAGAATCTGGATCTTCAATACCATGCACTGGCAAACCGCGCTCAATGCGCTTGACCAGCCCGGCCAACACCTTGCCGGAACCACATTCCACTGCAACACCAACACCTTCGCTCGCCAACGTCCGGATCGAATCCGTCCAGAGCACCGGTGAGTACAGCTGCATCAACAGGTTCGACTTCAACGTATCAGCATCTGTGGCAACGCCCGCATGGACATTCTGCACAACCGGGATGACAGCATCGTTAAAGCGCACATCGTCCAGTGCATCCGCCAACTCTTCGGCAGCACCTTTCATCAAGGCACAGTGGGAAGGCACACTCACCGGCAGAGGCATGGCCTTTCGGGCGCCTCGCTCTTTACACGCTTCAATCGCGCGCTCGACTGCAGCCAGCGAGCCAGCAATAACGACCTGGCCCGGAGCGTTGAAATTCACCGCCGCGACCACATCGCCTTGGGCAGATTCTTCGCAGGCGGCAATCACTTCGGCATCGTCCAGCCCTAGTATAGCGGCCATTTTGCCTTCACCTGCCGGTACTGCCTCTTGCATCAGTTCGCCCCGCAACTGCACCAGCTTGACGGCTTCAACAAAATCGAGACTTTCGGCAGCCACCAACGCGCTGTATTCACCCAGGCTATGACCCGCCACAAAATTCGGCTGAGGCCCGCCAGACACCAGCCACTGGCGCCACAAGGCAACGCTGGCAGTCAGCAGAGCTGGCTGGGTAACCATGGTTTGGTTCAGTTCCTCAGCCGGACCGTGCTGGCAAACATGCCAGAGGTCATACCCAAGAACATTCGAAGCATCACTAAAGGTTTCAGCGATCATCGGCCATGCTTCAGCAGCACCTGATAACATGCCAACCGACTGAGAACCTTGTCCGGGAAAAATAAACGCTGATTTCATAGGAGCGATCTTATCTTCATTAGGAATTGGTGGAGATTAGCCAATAGTACAAGCCAGGCCAATTATCCGCGATAAAGTAAGTTAATGTGGGCCGACTTTAGTCTCAAACAACTTAAAACAACAAGTCATCAAGCCGGTCATTAATCCTGCGGGGAACTTCGTGAGTCACTTCGCATACCGCTTGGCGTATGGCCGCGAGCATCGCTCGCTCATTTGCGTTACCGTGACTTTTTATAACAACACCCTGAAGCCCCAAAAGGCTGGCGCCGTTATGCCGGGAAGGGTCCATCAACTGCAACAAACGCCCCATTACCGGCCGTGCCAACAAACCCACGATGCGACTGTACACAGAGCGGGAAAAAGCCTGCTCGAGCAACTCAATCAGCAACCCGGCAACACCTTCGCCTGTCTTGAGCGCAATGTTGCCAACAAACCCATCACAGACTACAACATCAGCGACATTCCGAAACAGGTCGCTACCCTCGACATACCCGATATAGTTCAAAGTGTCGGACTGGGCGAGCATGTGAGACGCAAGCCGAACCTGCTCGTTACCTTTGATCTCTTCTTCCCCTACATTAAGCAGGGCAACACGGGGCTCGGCGATCTCGGAAACAGCAGACGCCATCAAGGAACCCATCAGAGCATATTGATAGAGATTTTCAGCGCTGGAATCGACATTGGCACCGAGATCCAGTACCAGGCAACGACCACGAAGAGAAGGGATAAGCTTCGCAATAGCAGGCCGCTCGATGCCGGGGTACATCCGGATCAGGGACCGCCCGAACGCCATCAGCGCACCAGTGTTACCGGCACTGACACAGCCTTGGGCCTCGCCATCACGAACCAGGCCTAGAGCGATGGCCATGGAAGAATTTCGTTTGTGACGCAAAGCGTGGGAGGGGCGCTCATTCATACGCACCACATCAGCCGCTTCGACAATGCGGATTTGAGGGTGCCCACCACGCAACAAGGCCTCAAGCTCGCTCCGGATACCTACCAGAACAAGACTCAAGGCCTCATTTTCACGCACTGCATCTAGCGCAGCATGGACGACCACCTCGGCGCCACGATCACCGCTCATGGCATCGACGGCAATGGTGATTGGATTACTCACCGCTCGTCCATACGACACAGGTCAGAAGATATCGCGTCGAGTATTACTCGTCGCGCGCTTCAACAACCTGCTTGCCGCGGTAGAAACCATCCGGAGATACGTGATGGCGACGATGAACTTCGCCAGTTGTTGCATCAGTGGACAGCGCGGAAGTTGGTAGCGCGTCGTGTGAACGGCGCATGCCGCGCTTGGAACGGGTCTTGCGACTCTTCTGTACAGCCATGGTTAAACTCCTGACCTATTTATGAAAACGTTAATGCTTAGTCGTCTTGAAACCCGCCAGCACGCTGAACGGATTATCATCTCTTTTCTTTGCCTCAGGCTCTTCAGGAGCGTTTGACGGCTCCAGTGCCTCAAGGTCTTCTTTCGCCGGGCACTCGTCCCTTTCATGAAGCGGGAACGGAGGCAACACCAGAAGAAGCTCGTCTTCTACCATCGCCCACAGGTCCGCTGTGAAATCTTCACAAAGGAACGGTTCCAACGTTTTTGGTAACCGTTGCGCCTGCTCATCACTGCTGACCAGACCCAAATCAAAGCTCGACGTCAACGTGACCTGCATGTCGTTCATACAACGCTGACACACCAGAGTGACCGGAGCAGACAGCTCTCCCGATACAACCCTCCGGCGCTCGCCATCCTGATAGAAGGACAGTTTTGCGTGGCATTCGCGGCCTTTTTGCGAGCCACCTACCGCTTCTCCAAAACGAGCAAGACCCTCGAGCGGTATTACCCCCTCAAGTGTCGCTTTTTGTTCCGCCAACCGTATAGGTTCAACAGATTTTGGAAGTTCGGCGTTCGGCGCTTTAGTCATAGGCGCGCAATTTTAGGGAGGAGACCGCTTGCTGTCAAAGACTTAATCGCTTTTATAGCAGGGCTTCCCGTTTAAGTAGGGGTATTCTACGATATTCCCGCCAATTCTCTCAACGAACACAGAGCGATCAGACCACCATGACACACACTATTTTGCTCGCCTCATCATCGCCTTACCGAAAACAACTCCTGCAACGACTGGGACTGCCCTTCACATGTGCCAGCCCTGACATTGACGAAAGCCCGAAACCAGACGAACCCGCAAAGACACTCGCCATTCGCCTCGCCACCCAAAAAGCGCAAGCTTTGGCAGAGAAGAACCCGGACACACTCATTATCGGATCCGACCAGGTAGCCTCCCTGCCCGACGGCAGCCTGCTAAACAAGCCAGGCTCGCACGAGCAAGCGGTCGCCCAGCTGACCCAAAGCAGCGGCCAGTGCGTCCAATTCCTCACCGGCCTGGCCGTACTGGACACTCAAACCGGCAATATGAAAACCCACTGCGAGCCATTCACAGTGCACTTTCGACACCTCTCGCAGGACGAAATCACAGCTTACCTGCTCAAAGAGCAGCCCTACGATTGTGCTGGCAGTTTTAAAATGGAAGGGCTAGGCATCGCCCTGTTCAGCCACCTTGAAGGCCGCGACCCGAACAGCCTGATTGGCCTACCCCTGATCGCCCTCACTGATATACTGCGCGGATTCGGAGTAAACCCGCTGTTACAAGATTAACCCGCAACTCAACGTCGGCTTAGCGCAATTCCAGCCTGGACTCCAGCAAATGCGCGGCAACACCTTCGCCAAAGGACACCCCTAATTGCTCAACAAACTGTTGAAACGGCGAAGGCCCGCGACTGTAATCCACCAACTCCTCGGCGCCCACCAGTTCTCGGGCCACCCAGGAGGCACTGCCCAAGCCATCAATCAAACCAAGCTCCAACGCCTGCTCTCCACTCCACACCAGGCCGCTGAACAACCTTTCATCGTCAACCAGTCGATCGCCTCGCCCTTCCTTTACCGCTGAAATGAACTGCTTGTGCGTGTTCTCCAGCACGCTCTGCCAGAACTCGACATCTTCTTCACGCTCCGGGGTGAACGGATCCAGAAACGCTTTGTTTTCACCAGCGGTGTACAAACGGCGCTCCACGCCGAGTTTCTCCATCAACGCATTGAAACCGAACCCGCCGGCGACAACCCCAATCGAACCCACCAAGCTCGCGCGGTTCGCGTAGATTTCGTCAGCCGCTGCGGCAATATAATAAGCACCGGACGCACCCACATCTGCGATCACTGCGTACACTTTCTTTTCAGGGTACTCCTGCCGAAGACGCTGAATCTCGTCGTACACATAACCTGACTGCACCGGGCTACCGCCCGGGCTGTTTATCCGCAACACCACCGCTTTAGAATTTTCTGCCTCAAACGCAGCGCGCAGCGAACCCACCAAATTGTCAGCACTTGCCAGCTCATCCGCAGCGATAGGGCCATTCAACTCAACCAGCGCAGTGTGCTGCTCTGGCACCACTCCCATACCCTCTCCGATTGGCGACCGGATCATCACAATCAGCGCAAACAAATAAATGAACGTGAGAAGCTTGAAAAATATCCCCCAACGCCGGCTACGCTTTTTCTCCGCGTGAAGCGACATTACCAGCTTTTCAATCAACTTCCAGTCGCGGTTCGTCTCAGGCGGCATTGCCGGCTTCTTCGCGCCAAAAAGACCGCCCTTACCCGATTCCGAATCACTCATTAGCTATTCCTTAACTCGCAAACACCTAAAAACTCGCTTTACAGCCCAAGAACACGGCGAAGATCACCGACGGAATCGACCACCGCATGAGGCCGACAATCCAGCAACACTTCTCTCGAATGCGCGCCCCATTCCACCCCAATAGCGGGCATACCAATACGCCGCGCCATATCAAGGTCGTAGTGCGTATCACCAATCATCACCGCGTCTTCCGGCTGAAAACCGTAAAATTCCAAAATTTCTTCAAGCATCAACGGATCAGGCTTGGAACGAGTTTCATCGGCACAACGAGAGGTATCAAAATGGTGCCCCAGACCACTGGTTTTCAGCGCCTGAGCAAGCCCCCGGCGACTTTTTCCGGTTGCCACCGAGCAGCCCCGCCCCGAGGTACGAATATCGGCGACCACCTCGGCCATGCCCTCGAACACATTCTGCGGAGTCGTCACCTTCTTGAAGAAATAACCCGAGTAGCCTTCGCGAATACGCACGATTTCTTCATCGCTCACACCCGGATACAGCTTCTGCAGTGCCTCGATCATGCCCAGCCCGACAATATCCCGATAGGCCTCAAGCTCCAGATTCGGGTAGCCAAGCTCCAAAGCGGCCTGCTGCAAGCTTTCAGCAATATGATCAACCGAATCGATCAGCGTTCCATCCCAATCAAATATCACTGCTTTTACGTTCATCTTTACGAACCCTTACCGCGTCGTGTTAGTTGATCAACCAACTTCCCAAAAGCTTTATCATACGGAGCCTCCAGAAACATAGACTCTTCTGTGCCGGGTAACCGGAACTCCAGCGAACGAGCATGAAGCATCAAACGCTCACCACCTATCTTCCTGAACGCTTTGAGGCTTGCATCGTCCATATACTTGTCGTCACCGGCAATCGGATGCCCTCCCCAGGCACTGTGCACCCGGATCTGATGGGTTCTGCCGGTCACCGGCGACGCTTCAACCAGACTGTAACCGTCGTAGTCTGCCAGACATTTATACAAGGTGAGCGATTCTTTACCTTCGCTACTCACCTTCACCCGGCGCTCACCGTTTGGCATCTCGTAACGTAACAATGGCTCGGCAACACGGGTGAGCTTTTTTGGCCAGGACCCAATAACAAGTGCGTGATACCGTTTGCGCATTCGCTTATGACGCAATTCATCCTGCAAAAACCGAAGTGCCGACCGTTTCTTTGCCACCATCACCAACCCGGACGTATCGCGGTCCAGCCGGTGCACTAACTCCAGAAACTTTGCCTGGGGCCGGGACGAGCGCAACACTTCAATCAACCCGAAGCTCAAGCCGCTTCCACCGTGGACAGCAATGCCTGCGGGTTTGTTGACCACCAGCATTTCGTCATTCTCGAACACCACGGCGGTTTCCACCACATTCTGCACGCGATCACCGGGCTTTGGCTGCTCGGGTTTGGCCTGCTGCACAATAGGTGGAATGCGAACCACATCACCCTCTTTCACGCGGGTGTCTGGCTTCACACGCCCTTTATTCACCCGAACTTCACCTTTACGCACAATGCGGTACACAATGCTCTTCGGCACACCTCGAAGCCGCGCCAACAAAAAATTATCAACCCGCTGCCCTGCCATGTCGGCGTCAACCTCGACAAACTGAACGCCTTTTTGCACTCGGTCATCAGACTGCACCGCCGGGCCAGACTGATCCTTGCGCCCACCTGCAAGACGCTGCGGCGTGCGGGCTTTTCGAGGTTGTTTCCGGGGGGCCGGTTTTTGAGACATGAAATACCTTATTCCGGCTGGCGCCGGGCGTTTGGATACAGGATTGTACAGCTTCGGGTTTACTGTTATATTCCGACGTGCTCTGCCGTTTGTCTACGGCCTGAAGAATTTCGTTCAGAAGCCGGAGCGGCAGCAGTATACCGACACTGATTAATAGATTGAACGCCGAACACCCAATCATTACCGGGCGCGGCGTGAGACAAACTCCCGACCTACAGGGCAGACCATAGAGTGGCTGTTACCTCCTCGGGAGACGAAATAACCGACCGGGAAACCGTCGGACGGAAACATCACGAAGAATCACTGCCACGCAAAACCGGGCCGTCAGCTTACCAACACGACGTGAGACCTAGGAGTTTGTGTGAACCTGAAAACGGATATTATGCGTCAACAGACATTCACCCTATTCGATCTTTCCCTGCCATCAGGCAGACGAAGAATCAGCGGTGGTCTCAGACATACAGGGTCAAAACCCGAAAAGGTATGACTCGTCTGGCCGCCGGCCTGCCCTGCTAATTCAGGGCCCGCGGCACGCACATCCCGATTCGCTGATGCGAACGTCTCCGGTTTCCTGTCTTAACAAACGACAGGAACTCACTTTTCCCATGAAAAGAATGCTGATCAATGCAACTCATCCTGAAGAGTTGCGCGTAGCACTGGTAGACGGCCAACGACTGTTTGATCTGGACATCGAGTCCAGCACCCGCGAACAGAAAAAAGCCAACATTTATAAAGGCAGAATCACTCGCGTAGAACCCAGCCTGGAAGCGGCTTTCATCGATTTTGGCGCCGACCGCCACGGTTTCCTGCCCCTGAAAGAAATCTCCAAAGAATACTTCAAGAAGTCCCCCAGCCAGATCGAAGGCAAAATCAACATCAAAGACGTGCTTTCTGAAGGCCAGGAAGTCATCGTTCAGGTTGACAAAGAAGAGCGCGGAAACAAAGGCGCAGCCCTGACCACCTTTATTTCTCTGGCTGGCCGCTATTTGGTACTGATGCCAAACAACCCCCGTGCAGGCGGCATCTCCCGTCGAATCGAAGGCGAAGACCGCGCTCAGCTAAAAGAAGCAATGAATGGCGTTCAGGTACCCAAGTCTATGGGCATCATCGTTCGCACCGCCGGTATCGGACGCACCACAGAAGAACTCCAGTGGGACCTCGATTATCTGGTTCAGTTCTGGGAAGCCATTACCCAGGCCGCCGACGAGCGTAAAGCGCCGTTCCTGATCCACCAGGAAAGCAACCTGATTATCCGCGCAGTTCGTGACTACCTCCGCCAGGACATCGGCGAAGTATTGATTGACTCGGAAAACGTCTACGAAGACGTGCTGAGCTTCGTTCGCGCCGTAATGCCTACGTTTGAGAACAAGATCAAACTGTACAAAGACGAAATCCCTTTGTTCAGCCGCTACCAGATCGAAGGCCAGATCGAGACGGCGTTCCAGCGTGAAGTCAAACTGCCTTCTGGTGGCTCTATTGTTATTGATCCAACCGAAGCGCTGGTTTCAATCGACATCAACTCGTCGCGTGCCACCAAAGGCCACGACATCGAAGAAACTGCCCTTCAGACCAACCTCGAAGCCGCCGAAGAAATCGCTCGCCAATTGCGCTTACGCGATATGGGCGGCTTGATTGTCATCGACTTCATCGACATGACACCGGCCAAGCACCAGCGCGAAGTTGAGCAGAAGATGCGTGAAGCGCTGGAAATTGACCGCGCCCGCGTGCAAGTTGGTAAAATTTCCCGCTTCGGCCTTCTCGAAATGTCCCGCCAGCGCCTGCGCCCCTCACTCGGTGAAACCCGCAGTGAAGTATGCCCACGCTGCGAAGGCCAAGGCACGATTCGAGGCATTGAATCTCTGGCGCTGAGCATCATGCGCCTGATCTACGAAGAATCCTCCAAGGAGAAAACTGCAGAAGTACGCGCTATCGTGCCGGTTTCTGTAGCAACCTTCCTGCTAAACGAGAAGCGCAAGCAGCTGGCCGACATTGAAGCCGGTCAAGGCGTATCCATCGTGGTCGCTCCGGTTCCCAATATGGAAACCCCGCACTTCGAAATCATTCGTATGCGTCAGGACGAAACGGCACCTGAGCACATTTCCAGCCACCAGGTGGCCCACGAATACAACGAGCGTGAAGAAGAATCCGTTGTTGAAGTGACCAGCACCGAAAAGCCTGTACGTGAGCAAGCCGCAGTTAAAGCCATCCGCCCTGCTCCTGCCCCGGTCGCAAAAGCGGCAGCCAAAGCCGAACCGGTAGAATCCGACGAAGGCTCGTTCCGCAAACTGTGCAAGAAAATCGCCAGTTTCTTTAGCGGCGAAGCTGAAACCGACTCTGGCGACAAGCAAGCGACAAAGAGCGCCGGCAACAACCGTCGCCCGCAAGCTCGCCCAGACCGTCAGGATCGCCGGAAATCACGAGTAGCACGTGATGACCAGCGCGGAGGCAACCGCAATGGCAACGAACGTCGCCAGAACAACCGCAACCGTCCTAACCGGAACGACGACCAGAACCGCGGTGCTCAAGGTCGCCAGAATCAGCAAGACAAACCGGCTGACAACAAGAGCAACGACAACCGCAGAGACGGCCGCAAAGACGGTCAGAACCGCGGTCAAGGGCGTAACCGTCCGCAGCGCGATGCCAAAGATCAAAAAGATCAGAAGGACCAGAAGGACAACCAGTCCAATCAGAAAGGTCCATCAAATGACAAATCCGGCGATGACAAGCGCCGCAAGCCACGTCGCCAGCGCAATCGTGACGGATCTCCTGCTGAAGCACCAGCCTCTACACCGGCTGCTCGCAAAGCAGAGCGGAGTGAGAAACACCAGAAAGATACGCAGCCAGAAAAAGCCGTTGAAGAAAAAACCTCTTCAGCACCACAAGCTGCGGTAGCAACCGACGCGAAAGCCAAGGACGCTAATGCTCAGCCTCAGGTCAAACAGCCTGCGGAGCAAAGTCCGAAAGCTGAAACCGCCAAGCCTGAAGCCAAGGAGCAGGATGCGGCACCCAAGGCAAAAGAAGAGGCTAAAGCGGACGAGAGCAAGCCAGAGAAGCGCAAACCCGCCTCTCGCCAGCGCAAGCCTCAGGCCGCCAAAGAAGCCAAAGCGGAACAAACCAGCGAAGCGCCTAAGGCAAGCGAACCTGTAGCCGATAGCAAGGACAAGGCAGACGGCAAGCCGGCAGAAACTACCACAGCAGAGGCAAAACCTGCCCCTGAAGTGAAAGCCAGCGAAGCTAAAGCGCAAGCACCTGAGGCCGAAGCCCCGAAAGCTGAGAAGGCTGAGAAGGCTGAGAAGGCTGAGAAGGCTGAGAAGGCTGAGAAGGCTGAGAAGGCTGAGAAGGCTGAGAAGCCAGCGGAAGCGAATGAAAAGCCAAAAGCAAACGTTAAGGCTGACCCGAAGCCTGAAGCTGAAGCTAAAGTTGAGACCGAACCTAAAGCAGAACCCGCGAAAACGGAAGCGCCCAGCGCTGTTGATGTTCCGGTAACGCCAGGTCGCGCTTACAACGATCCAAGAGAAGTCCGCAAGCGCCAGCGTGCGGCCGAAGCAGCCAAAAAGGCCGAGGATAATTGATTATGCTGACCAATTCCGACATTGAAGCACTGGAAGACATCCTCTTTGCAGAGCCCTGGGGCGACGAGGCCCTGGACTTCTTCGGCCTGCACGGAGCTGTCTGCGCCAGCGTGATCGGGCCGGTCAACCTACAGGTGGAAGACATCTTCCGCCTGGCCACAGGTTCCGACGCCCTACCCGACGGCAAAGTGCCCGAAGTCTTCGCCCGATGCGTTAGCAGTCTTACCCGGGACATGACCCAGTCTCTGGACATGGGTCATGCACTGGAACTGCCAGAGCCCGAAGACGGCGACCCAATGAATGCGCTGGAAAACTGGTGCGCAGGCTTTGTCGAAACCTTCCTCGAAAACGAAGACAAGTGGATGGAAGAAGCCGCTGAAGAAGAAGTGGCCGATCTGATGGTGCCAATCCTGACACTGTCCGGCCTGTTTGAAGATGAAGACTTCCAGCGCGCTCGCGAAGACGAGCAGGTTGCAGGCCGTATGGCAGAAGCCATTCCGGACTCACTGACAGACCTGTACCTGTTGTTCCACTCGCCGGAGTAGGTTACCCGCGAACAGGTTCACGGAAATGATGCCAGACGGGCTCCAGCCCCTCTGGCATTTTTGGTATTCGGCCCAGCTCGCACCAACCCGCTCCCGGGAAATGGAAATCGCTGCCCTGGGACGCCAACAAACCTTCTCGCCTCGCAAGCTCGGCAACAAACCCCAGATCACCACTGGATTGCCCGGCTATCGAAACCTCAATGGCGCGACCACCCGCCTTACCAAAATCGTGCACCAACTCTCTCAACCGGGTCGCTGACAACTTGTATTTGCGAGGGTGCGCCAGAACCGCAATGCCCCCGGCATCGTGAATCCATTGCAGCACCTCACTCAGTTCCGGCCAACAAGCCTTCACATCGCCCGGCTTGCCCGCCCCCAAGTGGCGCTTAAAGGCGTGAGCCACCTTCGGAACCACCTCTGCATCCACCAGCGCCTGGGCAAAATGCGGACGCCCGGGCACATCTCCGCCCGCCAACGCCGTCGCCTTTTCCAGCAATGAATCCACCTTCAGGCGCGATAGCTTGTCCGCAATGATTCGGGCGCGCTGCCAGCGGTTTTCATTCTGAATCGACAACGCCTTTAGGAATGCGGGGCTCGCCTCGTCAAAATCAAGGCCAACTACATGGATGGTGTACGTTCGCCACACACACGACAACTCGACACCATTGATCAAGCTCAGCCCGCCTGCGATGGCTGCTTCTCGAGCTTCAGGAAGCCCCGCAATCGTATCGTGATCGGTGAGAGCCAGATGACTAACCCCCTTTTCAATCGCACGGGCCACCAGCTCGGCGGGTGCTAGCGCACCGTCAGACGCCGTGCTATGGCAATGCAGATCAATGCATGGTCTTGGGTCTTGAGGTATAGTCACATCCAATCCTGATAATAATGAGGCTAACAGTGTATCAGCCTTGCGCTGCTTGCCCTAACACTGGCCCCACCGACATTGGAGCACTCTATGTATTACGCGATCATGAGCGAAGACGTTGCTAACAGCCTGGCTCTTCGCAAGCAGGCACGCCCGGCTCATCTTGCCCGGCTCGAAGCACTGAAAGCAGACGGTCGTTTGCTTGTGGCCGGGCCACATCCTGCGATTGATACCGAAGATCCGGGCGACTCCGGTTTCACCGGCAGTCTGGTGATAGCCGAATTCGACTCTCTGGAATCCGCCCAGGCCTGGGCCGATGCCGACCCTTACATTGAGGCTGGTGTTTACCAATCGGTCACTGTCAAACCGTACAAGGTCGTGCTGCCTTAACCTCGCGAGGCCACCCCACTTCGGGCGCCAGCGCACAGTATGAGCGGATTGTAACGCGGGACTGCTTGAATACAGGTCAAGCTGTGACAAAATTGTTGCCTTATATTATCTAACTATCGTCAAACTCAGGGAATGCAACCAGTGACACCGCTTCGCCTTGCTCTAAGCTTTCTTATTATTTTCAGTTCCATATCCGTAGCTCAGGCGCGAACCGTATGGGTTGACGACCAACTCTACCTCCCCGTCCGATCAGGGGCCGGCACGCAGTTTCGAATCATCGAGAATGCCGTTCCAACCGGCACGCCTCTTGAACTGATCGAAACTCAAGAAGGCTACTCCAAAGTTCGCACGCCGAAAGGCACTGTAGGCTGGGTTTCCTCCCAATACATCAGCAAAACGCCTGTTGCCAAAGATCTGCTTGCCCGAGCTAATCGGGAAATGGAAAAAGCAAAACAAGAGGCTGCCAGACTTCGCGAACAGCTGTCAGCCGTTACCGAGGAGCGAGACACGCTTCAAAGTACCGAAAGCAATTTGTCCAGCCAGACCAAAAACCTGCAAGATGAACTGAGCAGAATAAAAAGCATTGCTGCCGACTCCATCAATCTGGAGCGCCGTAACCGGGAACTGCGGGAAGAAAATCAGAGATTGCAGAACGATCTGGAAATACTCACCGCCGAGAACGAACGATTGGAAGCGGGCCGCGAATCTGACTTCATGCTGCTGGGCGCTGGATTGGTGTTCGGCGGCGTGCTACTGGCACTGATCATTCCAATGCTCAAGCCAACACGGAAAACCGATAACTGGGCCTAAGCCATGAAAGACTATTCGGAAAAACGGGATTTCTACCGGATGCAGGTCAACAGCACCATCCAGATCACCGACAGCAGCGGTGAAACCATCACTGGAATTTGCCAAGACCTCAGCGCCGCGGGTATGCAGCTTCAGGTAGATCGCCCTTTTCCGGTTGGTGCAGAGGTAAAAACGGTGATGGAAGCCGCCGGAGACCAGTTTCCGCCCCTGGAAACCGTTGGTGAAGTGTTACGCTGCGCCCCGGATGAGTCGGGGTACATCTTGGGCATCAACATCCTCGAAGTCCGATAGAGTTTTCGGCAAAAAAAACGGCGACCCATAAGGTCGCCGTTTTTGTATCCGCCGAGAAAACTCTGGCTTACACCAGAGGCTTCTCCGATACGATGATGCCATTGTTGTCGGCATAAACGTACTGGCCCGGATGGAAAGTCACGCCGTGGAAGGTTACCGGGATGTTCAGATCACCAATATTGCGTTTTTCCGTTTTGCGCGGAACCGTGCCCAGAGCCTGAACGCCCAGCTTGGTCTGGCCAATCTCGTCCACATCACGAATGCAGCCGTAGATGATCAATCCAGCCCAGCCGTTTTCAGCGGCTTTCTCGGCCAGCATGTCTCCCAGCAAGGCATTGCGCTTTGAAGCACCACCGTCAACAACCATCACACGGCCATTGCCCGGCAGACCTACCTGCTCTTTAACCACAGAGTTGTCTTCAAAGCACTTTACAGTAACGATCTCACCGCCGAACTGACGAATGCCACCGTAGTTGTTAAAGCCAGGCTCAACCACCTGCACTTCCGGAAACTCATCGCACAGATCCGGCGTAATAATATTGCTCACGCTTTCGTTCTCCTTTCCCGTTTTCGGTTCAGTCGATTTTCTCGTCAGCCAGGAAGAACCAGGTATCCAGAACGGAATCCGGGTTCAAAGAGACCGTATCGATACCTTCATCCATCAGCCACTTGGCAAGATCGGGGTGATCCGACGGTCCCTGGCCACAGATACCAATGTACTTACCGGCCTTACGGCAAGCCTGAATAGCATTGGACAGCAGCGCTTTGACCGCTTCGTTACGCTCATCAAACAGGTGCGCAATGATGCCGGAATCCCGGTCCAGCCCCAGAGTAAGCTGCGTCAAGTCGTTCGAGCCGATCGAGAAGCCGTCAAAGTGCTCCAGGAACTGCTCAGCCAGAATGGCGTTCGCGGGCAGCTCGCACATCATGATCAGGCGAAGGCCATTCTCACCACGCTTCAGGCCGTTCTCAGCCAGCAATTGAACCACTTGCTCGGCTTCACCAACGGTGCGCACAAACGGAACCATCACTTCAACGTTGGTCAGCCCCATTTCGTCACGCACTTTCTTGAGTGCACGGCATTCCAGCTCGAAACAGTCACGGAAGGTTTCAGAGATGTAGCGAGACGCGCCACGGAAGCCCAGCATCGGGTTTTCTTCATCTGGCTCGTACAAGGTACCGCCAATCAGGTTGGCGTATTCATTGGATTTGAAGTCCGACAAGCGAACAATCACTTTCTTCGGCGCAAACGCAGCCGCCAGCGTCGAGATGCCTTCCACCAGCTTGTCTACGTAGAAATCAACCGGTGAGCTGTAACCGGAAATACGCTTATCGACAGTCTGCTTGATGTCACCCGGCAAGCCGTCGTAGTTCAGCAGCGCCTTCGGGTGCACACCGATCATCCGGTTGATGATGAATTCCAGACGTGCCAGGCCAACACCTTCGCTGGGCAGAGACTGGAAATCAAACGCACGGTCCGGGTTGCCCACGTTCATCATGATCTTGAACGGTATGTTGGGCATGGAATCCACGGTGTTTTCACGCAGCTCGAAATCAAGAGCGCCTTCGTAGATGAAACCGGTATCGCCTTCCGCACAAGATACGGTGACGTTCTGGCCATCTTTCAGTTCTTCGGTGGCATCACCGCAACCTACAACCGCCGGGATACCCAATTCGCGGGCAATGATCGCGGCGTGACATGTACGGCCGCCACGGTCAGTCACGATGGCAGAGGCACGCTTCATAACAGGCTCCCAGTCGGGGTCTGTCATGTCGGTCACCAGAACGTCGCCGGGCTGAACCCGATCCATCTCGTTAATGCTGGTGATGATTTTGACCGGACCGCTGCCGATCTTGTGGCCGATACTGCGGCCTTCGATCAGAACCTTGCCGGTTTCTTTCAGCAGGTAACGCTCCATAACGTTGGCAGAAGCGCGGCTCTTAACGGTTTCCGGACGGGCCTGAACAATGTAAATCTTGCCGTCGTCACCGTCTTTCGCCCATTCGATATCCATCGGGCGCTGGTAGTGCTTTTCGATGATCATGGCCTGCTTGGCCAACTCTTCGACTTCCGCATCGGTGATGGAGAAACGCGTACGCTCTTCCATATCCACCTTCACGGTTTCAACAAATTTACCTTCGCCCGGGTCTGTGTGATAAACCATCTTGATGGCTTTGCTGCCCAGGTTACGACGCAATACCGCCGGGCGGTTGGCCGCCAAGGTGGGCTTGTGTACGTAAAACTCGTCAGGGTTTACAGCGCCCTGAACCACGGTTTCACCCAAGCCGTAGGACGACGTGATGAAAACAACGTCGCGGAAACCGGATTCGGTATCCAGCGTAAACATAACGCCACTGGAGGCGGTTTCACTACGAACCATTTTCTGAATACCGGCCGACAGCGCAACCAGCTTGTGATCAAAGCCGTGGTGGACCCGGTACGAAATGGCGCGGTCGTTGAACAAAGAGGCGAACACTTCTTTAACAGAGGTGCGTACCTGCTCAAGACCAACCACGTTCAGGAAGGTTTCCTGCTGGCCCGCAAACGAAGCGTCCGGCAGATCTTCAGCGGTTGCGGAGGAGCGCACGGCTACAGCCATGGCGTCGTTTCCGGCGCGAAGATTTTCGTAGGCTTCTTTCAGAGCATTTTCAAGCGGCTCGGGAAAGTCGGTATCAATAACCCACTGACGGATCTGTGAGCCAACCCGGGCCAACTCATTTACGTCATTCACATCCAGCGCATCCAGAGCCTGATCGATACGATCTTTCAGCCCGTCTGTCGCCAGAAACTCTCGGTATGCATGTGCTGTAGTGGCAAAACCGCCTGGGACGGTAACACCTGCATTGGCCAGATTACTGATCATTTCACCGAGGGACGCGTTTTTACCCCCAACACGGTCAACATCGGACATTCCTAGGTGGTCAAACCAGATAATGTAATCTTCCAAAGCGTGGTCTCCCTTGTATCTTGAGTGGCGCGGAGTCTCGAAACTGGCGAGTATAATACTGTAAGCTGCGGAAATTACCTAGAGAACAGCCTTAAAACCTGAGTGGAAGAAACCATGAAAAGAACTGCTTTTTTTATCTCGGACGGCACCGGCCTGACCGCGGAAGCACTGGGACACGCGCTCTTGGCCCAGTTTGAAAAGATTGAATTCGAACGCATTACCGTGCCGTATATCGATGATGAAGAAAAAGCACGGGAAATGGTTAAACGCATCAACACCGCCGCTGAAATCGATGGTGAACGCCCGTTAGTGTTCGACACCATCGTTAACAGCGCCATTCGCGAGATCGTCAGCGATGCCAAAGGCTTCATGGTTGATATATTCGGCACCTTCCTGAACCCACTGGAGCGCGAACTAAATTCATCGTCCTCCTACTCGGTCGGAAAATCTCACGCCATCAACAACATCAGCAGTTACGAACGCCGGATTCACGCAGTCAATTTTGCCCTGGATAACGACGACGGCGCCAGAACACGGCACTACGACGAGGCTGATTTAATCCTGATTGGCGCATCCCGAAGCGGCAAAACCCCGACCTGCCTGTATCTGGCTCTGCAATACGGCATCAAAGCGGCAAACTACCCGATCACCGAAGAAGATCTGGACGATCAGAAAATGCCGAGCGCTCTGCGATCTCACAAACAAAAACTGTTTGGCCTGACCATCCAGCCGGAACGCTTGGCCACCATTCGTAACGAACGTCGCCCCAATTCACGCTACTCCTCCATGCAACAATGCATGCATGAAGTGGAGGAAATCGAGCTAATGTACAAACGGGAGCGCATCCCTTACCTGAATACGACGGCCTACTCGGTTGAAGAAATCTCCACACGGATCATGGTTTCAACCGGTCTCAAGCGTCACCGATAAGCGGTTAAAAACAAAAAGGGTGGGAGGTTCACGCCCCCCACCCTTAATCGAACGCGACAAGCGAAATTTACAGTTCCTGAATACTCAGGCCCAGCTGTTCTGCCACGCCTCGATTATCCGGGCTGGTGATGACCGCCACGCTGGCATCTTCCGGCTTCAGCCAGGTGTCGGCGACCCGCCGCATTTCATCCAGTGTTACGTTCAATACCCGCTCACGGAATCGGGCCCGCTGCTCAGGGGTGCGACCAAAAAGATTGTTGTGGAACGCATGTCGTGCCGCTCCTGCCGGAGAGTGCGGGCGATCCAGCTGACCAATCACGCCCAGAATCGCTTCCTCCAGTGACTGCTCGTCATGCTCTTCTGCTCGGAGCCAGTTTAGCGCCGCATCGAAATCATCCAGCGTTTCTGCAAACCGCGGGTCGCGGTAGGAGAAGAAACGGAACACACCGTTCACGCTATCCTGTCCGGCGCCCCCGCCGTATGCGCCACCTTTTTCACGAATCGCCCGGTGCAGGTATCCGTTGCGCAGGAACCCGCCCAATACCGTCAACGCGGCTGCATCCGGATGATCAACCGCGACCGTTGCGTAGGCTTTGGCACAGAAGTTCACCTGAGTGGAGGTCAGCCAGGCTTCTCTGGTTTTGTAGCTCACCGGTTTCATCGACCAGTCGCCCTCAACCTGGGCACCGCCGTCCTGCCAGCAGGTCTTCACGCTATCCAGCATGGGAGCCAGCTGCGCTTCCTCGCCAATCAACAGGAATTGGCGCCCCTGCTTGCGAATCTTTTCATGTAAAGCCCCAAGACTGTCACAGAACTTAGCCAGTTCGGATTCGTCGTTCAGCGATTTATCAAGCTCTTTGGTGCCTCGGATACCCGCAAGACCACCCAACCGGAAACTCAACCAGGAACCCGGGCTCAACCCCTGAGCCGCCGCCCCCATGGCCAAGCCATGGCCACTGCCGGTAACCGCTTGCTCCCGCCGCGCACGCACCTGGGCGATGATCTCCCGAACACGCTCCTTCTCATCAAAACGCGCACCGCTGTACACATCTTTAAGCAGCTGAGTCAGCTCGCCGCTGTTGCGGGACAGAGCTTTACCACTGAAAATCAGATAGCCAGACATGGCCTGAACGTCATCAATCTGCCCTTTGGCAAGGAACGAAGCGCCAATACCGCCAGATTCCGCCGAAATACGATCCTGCATTTGCAGGTAGTCCAACTCGCCACACCCGACTTCGGAAATCAGCGTGGTGTAGTAAGGCAGCAGCAACAGCTCTTCCTCACTCAATGCCGGAACAGGCAGTACAATTTGCTGGTAGACCAACCCGTTGGTGCCGCGGGCATAGAGGGTAGCGCCGGTTTCAGCGTCGTACTTGCCTTCTGGCTCGGGCATCTGCAGCGGCACATCGGACAAACCTACTTTGGGCAAAATCGAGTCGTCATCCTTGCGAAGCTGGCGCTCTTCCAGAGCCTTTGCACGCTCCACAATCAGCTTCACTTCCTCGTCAGTGAGGCTGGCTTTACGCTTGGCCAGTGACTCTCTCAACGCGGCCTGATGGGCGCCTTCCAGCTTTTCATCCGGGCGCAGGGTCAAGGTAACCCGGTGCGGGTTTTCCAACAGCTTGCGGCGAATCAGGCCCGGCACATACTCGGGATCTTTGATTTTTTCGCGTAGCGTGGCCAGCACAGGTTCAAGATCAAGCAATTCAACCGGATCACCCCCGTGAACCATGGGTGAAATGGCCTGCATGATCAGCTGCAAGCCATAGGGGAAGCCGTCACCGGCAATTTCCCGCTGGTGCAATTCCAGCTGATGAAGAATGGCCTCAAGCCGTTCCGGGCTGACGCCTTCTTCCACCACCTTCGCCAGAGTCTCTTCAACCAAAGCTTCCAGGTCTTCGCGCCGGCCCGGCTCACTGCCTTCAATGCCACACACGAACGTCATTTCACGGTTAGAGTCCTCAAGCCCGCACATAGGCGACGGCGCATGGCCAATGTCTGTGGTTTCCAGTGCCCGCATCATTGGCGAGGCGCTGTTCTCGAACAGTACAGACGCCAGCAACTGAGCTTCCAGGTTCTCCTGCAGATCAAAGCTGTGCCCCAGCAACCACCCCATCACAATGTGGGTTTTCGCCTCGGTGTCCTCGCCCTCGCTCACCGCGTAGCCCTGCTCTACCCGCATCGGAGAGAACATCCGCTTTTCGTCGTGTACCGGGAGTTTGACTTCCTGATGCTCGAAACGCTTCAGCGCCAGCTCTTCAAACTTCTCATGATGCTCATGGGCCGGAATATTTCCGTAAGTGGCAAAAATCGCGTTACTCGGATGGTAGTGATGACGATAAAACTTCACCAGATCGTCGTAGCTCAAGTCCACGATATGGTCTGGCTCACCACCACTGTTGTAGTGATAGGTGGTTGTTTGGAACAGATGGCTGGACAGGTTCTGCCACAACTGTGAGGTCGGCGCGCTCATCGCACCCTTCATCTCGTTGTAAACCACTCCCCGGTATACCAGGTCGCTGTTTGGGTCATCCGGCTTTTCAAATTCCAAACGATGCCCTTCCTGCGCAAAATCCAGTGGGTCGAGTTTGGAGAAAAACACCGAGTCCAGATACACCGTCAACAGATTGTCGAAATCTTTCCGGTTCATGCTGGCAAACGGATAAGCCGTCCAGTCGCTGCTGGTGAAAGCGTTCATGAACGTGTTCAACGAACGGCGAATCATCATGAAGAACGGATCGCGCACCGGAAAACGCTCGCTGCCGCACAAGGCTGTGTGTTCCAGAACGTGAGCTACCCCGGTGGAATCCATCGGGAAGGTGCGAAGGGCTACAAAAAACACGTTTTCATCGTTATCCGCCGCCAGATGCAAATGACGCGCACCGGTCTTTTTGTGGCGATACTCCTCAACGTCCAGGTTGAGGGTGCTAATCCGGTGACTACGAAGTTTCTCGAAAGCCGGATGGATTACGTTGTCTGTCACTGCCGCCATTAAAACGATCCTATGCATTGAACAATTGGAGAATTACAGGGTAACACGTACTATCGGATATGATGCATCGAACAAACTCAACTAGGTAGCCTGCCGATCCATGACAGACGAAACCAAAAAAACAAAAGCCATAGATGCTCCCGAAGTAGCCGCCTGGTGGGCCGAACGCCGCCAGTATCTGGAGCGCATTCGCAAAGTACCCGAAATCCGACAAAAGTTTTGGCGCGAAGTTGGCGTATACCTGCTTCGGC
The DNA here is from genome assembly GCF_016427555.1 of Marinobacter litoralis. GTDB lineage: Bacteria > Pseudomonadota > Gammaproteobacteria > Pseudomonadales > Oleiphilaceae > Marinobacter > Marinobacter litoralis_A. Next base: position 130,669 of record NZ_JAELVS010000002.1, on the reverse strand, counting down.
GCTTGCTCTGGTCTTACGGGTTTTTCCCGGTGTTTATTGCATTCTGGCTTCCCTTCGTATTGGCCAGTTTCAACCCTGTGGTACTGGCCACAGACATGATCCCCGTTCTGCAGAGTTTTATCGACTCAAATCCGGAAGAACAGGCCACAACCATCAGTACAGTGATGATTGCCTGGTTCTCGATAGGGACCTTTTTTCTGGTCTTCGATTTCGTGTTGACACCGTTCCGCTCGCCCTATCAATATGAAGCCGATGTGTACATGAAGTCGTGGGAACAGCTCAACCATGACCAGTTGCCAGACAAAATGTGATTTGGCCTGCATTCTGACCAACTTCAGACACTTTCTGTTACATAACGTTGCGGACAGTGGTTAAGATGAATCCATAACAAAAGTATCCAGGAAGTTGGGATAAGAGGTTCAACCATGGTCGATTTCAGACCGCTGATGTTCGTCAATGCACTTGCGCTGATGTTACTCGTAACAGCAGGCTTTGCCTCCGTACAGCATGGCCCGGTACTGGAAGGTAGCGGCAAACCACCCATCGCTGGGCAACAACAGAAACTGGCCACCCTGCCCCCGCCAGCGGCAGCTCCCCAAGCACCCGCAGCGCAGAGCCTTACTCCCGATGCGCAGCCCGAAGAACCAGGCGATGAGGTTTTTGCAGAACAGCCGTCTTCCATTAAAACCGCCCCGGAATCCGCGATCACGGCCGAGACGTTTGAAGTTGAACCACTTCCGGATGACCTCCAAACGGTGGCATTCGCAGAACCTTTTACACCACCCCCCATAAAACCAGAGCCCGCAACAACCGGAAAACTGGTGCTTCGCTCTAACGTTGTGGGTGATCAGGTCACGATCAATGGCAAGAACTACGGGGCCACCCGGCTTGATCTGGAGCTGGACCCAGGCCGCTACGAGATTGCGATACAAAAGGCGGGATATAAGCCCTGGGAGAACACGATTGCACTGAAAGCTGGCCAGGAAATCACACTGGTCGGGCAGCTTGAGCAATACACCACCGTTAATTATTCAAACGGACGCTGGGTGGGCGGCATCAAAACCGGAGACGGCAGCTGGATAGACGAAACTGGTCTACGCTATGAGGGGCACTTCGTTAATGGCCTGTTCGATGGCACAGGCACAGCCTGGTACCCGGACGGCAGCCGGTATGACGGCGACTGGGCAAAAGGCCAGCAACACGGTGAAGGCCAGTGGCGCGGCGCTGATAACGCTCAATACACCGGCCGCTTTGAACGCAACGAGTTTCACGGTCAGGGCACGCTGACCAAAGCCAATGGCGACGTACTTACGGGCAACTGGATGCAAGGAAAAATGCAGGGGCTGGGCTCTCTCACCACCGCAGACGGCCTCTTGTACGTCGGCAACTTCCGAAACGGCGAATTCCATGGCGAAGGCACCCTGACCTACCCGGATGGCCGCTCCTACGAAGGTCAGTTCTCGAACGGCACCTTCCACGGCAAGGGCTCGGAAATCTTTGCAGACGGCAAGAAATACGACGGCCAATATATGGAAGGCAAATTTCATGGCGCAGGACTGCTACGCAACCCCAACGGCAGCTCCATCGAAGCAACATTCCGCCACGGCGAACCCTATGGAAAGGTACGCCTGACGACAGCGGCCGGCGAAGTGTTCACCGCCCGCACCACTGAGCCCGGCGTGTGCTATCGGGACAAAAGCTACAGGGCAACGCAATGCCCGCAACTGGAAGGCTGGTAATAAATCCCCGGTCGCGACACCAACGAGTTTGCAGTAACAGGTTGAGGTAGTTAGATGGCAATCAAAAATGCTTTGCTGGTTGACGATTCCAAGGTTGCCAGGTTCGCCCTGAGCAAAATTCTTGAGAATCGGGACATGGAAGTGAACATGGCAAGCTCTGCCGAAGAAGCTCTGGATTTCCTGAGCAAGAATACTGCACCCGATGTGATCTTCATGGACCACCTGATGCCGGGCATGAGTGGCGTTGAAGCCGCAAAGGCGATCAAAAGCAACCCCGACACTGCCGGCATTCCCATCATCATGTGCACCTCTAAGAAGTCGTCTTCGTTCTCGGATGAAGCGAAAAATTTCGGCATTTACAGCATTCTCACCAAGCCCCCTCAAAGCGAAGGGCTGACCATTATGCTGGAGCAGCTGGCGACAGACGTTGAGCGCGGAACACTGCCAATGCCCGAAAACCTGTCATCGCTTGCTTCGGACGAAGAAGCCGCCATCACTCTGCCCGCCGAGAGCCGTTCGGAAAGCACCAGTGCTGCAGGTGCGAACGACGTGCCCTTGACCGCCGAACTGATTGAACAGATTTCCCGCTCGGCAGTGAAGACCAACATCAACAATCGTTTGCACGAACTGCTCAACGACTTGTTCGACGAGCAATACATTCATGTAAAACGTGCGCTCGAAGACAACGAGAAAAAGCAGGAAGCCCGAATTGAAGAACACCTCAAAACACTGACCGAACTGGTAGACGAGCGCACCCGCAACCTGCGCGATGAGGTGGCCGCGGAAATCAACATGAACCTGAGTCGCGAGCTGGCGATCTCGCGTAAAGAAATGGCGAAAAACTCCGGTTTCACCGCCGAGCACATGGCCGAGCTGAAAGACCACATCACCAGCGTACAAACGATTGATACTGAATTCTGGCAGACGCTTCAGTCTGAGGCCGTGCAACAAGCCCACGAAATCTCCCGCGAGACCGCGGAGGATATCGCGCAACGCACCATCGATCTGTACGTGGCCCAACAAAAAGCCGCTCACTCCCGCATCTACACGCTGGGCCTGGCGGTGAGTCTGGGTATTTTCAGCGTCGGCATTGCCTGGCTATCAGGCCTGTTCGGCTAGCATCTGCTTTATTTGTCGCCAGCGTGCGGGAGTGTCGGCGTCCAGCTCCACTCCCGCGATTTCCACACGGCACACGTCAATCTGATTCAACAAGCGCCCTGCCCCAGCATCACCCTGTAACCGAAGCACCTCAGGCCATAACCGCCGAGGAATCCAGGCCGGCACCCCCACGCGCTGGCCGTAATCCGCGGCCCATACTTTGTCTGGCGCTGTCATTACGCCCTGTCGAAGCCGTAACAGGCCTTCTTCGGCCAGCAAAGGCTGATCCCCTACCAGCAAGAAAACACCGTGTGCGCTTGCGCTCAAAGAACGAACGCCCGCAGCCAAAGAAGCCGACATCCCGTACTGCCAGTCAGCACAATACACCCAACGGGAAGGCGCCTTTGCAGTCCTGTACCGAATCAACGGATAACGCGCCCCGGCAACCACCGAGACACAACCGGACAGCACCCTGGCTTGCCCTATGGCATGCCCCAGCAGTGTGCCTTGCCCGGGTAGGTTCAGGGTTTGTTTTGCTTTGCCCATGCGAGCACTACTGCCCGCCGCCAGCACCAATGCCGGAAACTGCTGATCGAGCGGTGAGCGGTTCGTGGCTATGATGCGGCCTCCTGTTAGACGTTCTCATTTGCAAACTGCTGAAGAGAACGATTTTTGCTAGAATCACGCCACCATGCAACTAATATAGTCAGGCCATTCATGAACCATCTTTTCGTCGACAACCTCACCGTGATTGACTTCGCCTATCTGGACCCTGCACGAGGGTTGGTAGGCGAAAGCTGGATTGCCGACGTGGTCCTCGGCGGCGAGCTCGATGACCAAGGCATGGTCTTTGACTTCAGCAACGTCAAGCGCACCATCAAGCGCGTTATCGACGAGCGAGTTGACCACCGGCTAGTAATCCCCAGAGGCTACGAAGGCCTGCACTGGAATGAAGACCAGCCGCACACCTTCCGCTGGGACCTGACAGACGGCAGCCACATCACCCACACCTCACCGGATGAAGCGGTAGTCTGGCTATCGTCCGAGCGCGTGGAGAAGCCTGCGGTAGCAGCCTTATTGGAAAAAGAACTAAAAGCCGTTCTGCCGGGCAACGTCACCACCGTCGAAATCAACCTGCGGGAAGATGTTATCGAAGGCGCTTACTACCACTATGTCCATGGTTTAAAGAAACACCTTGGCAACTGCCAACGCATCGCTCACGGCCATCGCTCACCCATCCGCATCGACCGAAACGGCCAGCGCGATACCGGCCTGGAAAAACGCTGGGCCGATTTGTGGGAAGACATCTACGTAGGCACCGAAGAAGACGTTACCCGCCGCTTTGTGGGCGACGACGGCCAGCACTACATCAGCTTTGAGTACGAAGCCAATCAGGGGGAGTTCGCCCTTACGCTGCCTGAGAGCCGCGTATACATGCTGGAGACAGACACCACGGTAGAGCTGATTGCGGCCCACATGGCGGACGTACTGAAAACGGAATTCCCTGATGACGAGATTCGCGTGAAGGCTTACGAGGGGGTTGGCAAGGGGGCTATTGCGGTTCGCTGACATTTGGCTTCGGAGTATGGGGGTCAGACCCGTGGGGTCTGACCCCGAATCCACACGGGTCTGACCCCAGCTGATACAGCTCGCCGCTTTCTTTCAGACACAAAAAAACCGCCCGAAGGCGGTTTTTTTGATGGCTTCCCGGTGGACTAAACCGTGAAGCCGTATTGGCGTCCCCTAGGGGGTTCGAACCCCTGTTGCCGCCGTGAAAGGGCGGAGTCCTAGGCCACTAGACGAAGGGGACTAGAAATTGGTGGAGCCAGGCGGGATCGAACCGCCGACCTCAACACTGCCAGTGTTGCGCTCTCCCAGCTGAGCTATGGCCCCTCAACGGATGCGTATATTAAGGATCCGCCCCTAGGCCGTCAACACCCAAATCCTCTTTTTTTAAAGTTTTTTCGACTTCCCTGTCGCCATCGCTCAATTAACAAACAAACCGCTCATCAAACGCCCAATGCGGCGTATTCTTTCTCTACTTTCTTCGTTTCTTTCTTGGAGAAACCGCCCAAAACATCCAATGCACTACGCAAGCGAGAGCGAGTCATGTCCGGGCCAAGCAGCGCCATCGAATCCATAACCGACCAGGAGTTCGGTGTTCCGGCAATCGCGACGAAGATCGAGAACATGAAATCTCCCATCTTCAAATCCATTGCCTCCGCCAGCGCTTTGATATCCGCAAAGATCGTATCTTTGCTCCAATGGCGCTGCGCTTCCAGTTTCCAAAGCGTAAACTGAAGCACCCGCTTAACCTGCGCCTCTTCCAGCTTCTTGTGCTCGAAATCTTCCGGTTTCAGATCCAGCATCCCGCTGAACATGAACTGCGCCATCGGGGCAACATCCGAGAACACCTCTGCCCTACCCTTGATATGGGGCACAAGCGCTTTTAGCGCATCTTCGTTGAACCACCAGTCGCGCAGGCGAGCCATAAACTGCTCGTCGCTCAGGTCGTCACGAACCCACTGACCGTTCAGCCAGCGCAGCTTCTCAACATCAAACACCGGCCCGCCGAGGGACACCCGCTGAACATCAAAGTTTTCAATCATTTCGTCGAGGGAAAACTTTTCACGCTCATCCGGCATAGACCAGCCCATACGACCCAGGTAGTTGGTCACCGCTTCCGGCATGAAGCCCATGCGCTCGTAGAAATTGATGCTGGTCGGATTTTTACGCTTCGACAGCTTGCTCTTGTCCGGGTTACGCAACAACGGCAAATGGCACAGCTCCGGCATATCCCAGCCGAAATACTCGTACAGCAACTTATGCTTTGGCGCCGAGTTTATCCACTCTTCGCCCCGAAGAACGTGGGTGATTTCCATCAGGTGGTCATCCACTACGTTGGCCAGGTGGTAGGTAGGCATGCCATCAGACTTCAACAGAATCTGGCAATCTACCTGTGCCCAATCAATCTCGATGGTGCCCCGGAGCATGTCCTGAATTTCGCACACGCCTTCGTCGGGCACTTTCATGCGAATCACATAGGATTCGCCCGCGTCCAAACGGCGCTTCACTTCTTCCTGAGATAACTCAAGATCGCCTTTGATGCCCGGATTCTGGCCGTTCGCTTTACGCTCTTCCCGAATCGCATCCAGCTCTTCCGGTGTACGGAAACAATAAAAAGCATGGCCGGCTGTAACCAGATCTTCGGCATACTGGGCGTACATGTGCTTACGCTCAGACTGGCGATACGGGCCGTGCGGGCCACCTACATCGGGACCTTCGTCCCAGTTCAGCCCCAGCCAGCGCAATGCCTTAAGAATGTCCTGTTCAGATTCAGCCGTACTGCGCACCTGATCGGTATCTTCAATCCGCAGAATAAACTGGCCACCGTGCTGGCGCGCAAAGCACAAATTAAACAAGGCCACGTAGGCGGTACCAACGTGAGGGTCACCCGTGGGCGACGGAGCAATTCGAGTACGTACTGTCATGAAACCATCCTGAAAATAAGTGGCCGATAAATAAGTTACGCATTATAACGGGCCTGCCCCGGTTTCGCATGATTCGGTTTTACGAGCCCTATCTTTAATGTTACATTATAACGTATCAACGAACTGCAGGACCCCACCATGAATTTCAGCAAAACCACCCTTGCTCTGGGCTTGGCCGCCCTGGTTTCCGCCACGCCGGCATTCGCCACCAACATTGTTGCATCCATCAAGCCGATTGAACTCATTGTGAAAGCGGTTGCCGGTGACAAAATGAATGTCTCCACCATCGTGCCGCCGGGGTCCAGCCCGCATAATTACAGCATGAAACCGTCACAACGCCGGGCACTGGAGCAGGCCGATGCAATTTTTTGGGTAGGACCAGACATGGAGACCTTCCTCAGCCGCCTGCTTGGCGGAACGGAGTTCGCAGGCAAGGTCGTTGCATTCACGGAACCGTCCGAAGGTGAGCCGGACATGCATCACGACCACCACGACCACCATCATCACGGCCACGATCACGGCGACGGTGAAGACCCGCATCTGTGGGTAGATCCGGGTATGGCACTGCAGATGGCCAAAGCCGTCCATGCCAAGCTCAGCACTCTCGATGGCATTAATATCTCTGAGTTAGACGCCAACCTGAAAGAATTCGAGCACAGCCTTCACACGACAGAGCAAAATATCGAAACAAGCTTCAAGCAACTTAAAGGCACAAGCCTGTTCGCCTACCACAACGCATTCGAACGTTTTGCGGAACACTACGAACTTGATCTGGCCGGTGTACTCACCCTCAACCCGGAACTGTCGCCCGGAGCCCGACACATCGCGGAGGTACAGAAACAACTGCGTGCAGCCAATCAGCCCTGCTTGCTGACCGAACCTCAGTTCAACCGCCAGTGGTGGCGGTCTATCACCGAAGGGCTCAACGTGACCGTCAGTACCTGGGACCCACTGGCGACCGACATTGCATCCACTGCCAATGGCTACATCGAATTTCAGCAATCCATTGCTGACGCGGTACTCGAATGCCTACCAAAGTAGGCTGAGCATCAGCGGGATAGACACCATTGCCAGAAGAGTCTGCCCGCTGATAATTCCGGCCATCAAGGGCGCGTCACCACCCAGTTGGCGCGCCAGAATATAGGCAGAAGTGGCGGTAGGAAGAGTGGCGAGCAGCACCGCCACTTGCACCAGCAATCCGCTCAGTCCCAACATCCAGGCCAATCCAACCGCCATCATCGGAAACACAAGCAGTTTCAAAGCGGACGACACCAAAAACGGAGCAGACGCACCACGCAACGCGCTCAGCTGCAAACCGGCACCAACCGTCATCAAGCCCATGGGCAAGGCCAGATTACTTAGCGGCTCCAGCGTGCCCGCCAGCAGTGGATGAAAACCAATTTCGAAGAAGCTCCACAACACCCCCAACACCGAACCCACAATCAGTGGATTGGTAACAATTGCGCGCAAGACCTGCTTCAAGCTGACTTTGTCTTGGCCGGCCACCAGAGAAAACATCAGGATGCACAGCAAGTTCAGCATCGGCACCATGATGGCAACCGCGATGGCGGTCAGCGATAAACCGTCATCGCCCAGCAGCATTCCACCCGCAGCCAACCCCACGTAGGAGTTGAAACGAATTGCGCCCTGGTAGACCGACGAAAACACCGGCCCACTCCAACGCCTGAACAGCTGCACAAGCACCAGCGCCAGTGTCATAGCCGCCAACATCGAGATAATGAGCAATGCGGTATCGGCATAGGCCGAGACCGGGAGCCGCGCCTGCCCCAACTTGAACACCAGCATGGCAGGGAACAGGATGTAATAGGTGAAGCGCTCAGCCTGGGGCCAGAAGTCCCCGCCCGGGAAATTCATCCGCCTAAGTACGTGCCCCAACATGATCAAAACAAACACCGGCACCAGCGCCTGAACGACTACCTGCATGCTATAGACCTTATAATCGTTGCCATTTTGCTCACCTGAGGTTAGATTCAGGGTATTGCTTTCCAAAACGGCGTAATGTGAACAACGTGAACACCCCGATTTACGGCATTCATACACCAAATATCGCACTGCGGTCTTCTTTCGAGAACACCGGCAGGGCTGTTATACGCCTCTGATTCCGCTGAATCCACCTTTCCCCTCTTCCGGATTCAGCGCTTAAACCACACTTTTTTTAGATTTTTCCAGGAGATTCCTATGGCTGAATTACCTTCAATCGTAGTGGCAGAAGAAGATTACAACCGCTTGAGCACCCTGCTTGAGCGCGTCGCAGGAAAGTCCGATGTGGCTGACGGCCTTGAGGATGAATTAAGCCGGGCAGACCTCAAGCCTCTGAGCGAAATGCCGGAAGGTGTTGTGACCATGAACTCGGTGATCCGGTTTGTGGACGAAGACGCCAACAAAGAACACGAGATGATGCTGGTGTACCCGCACGAAGTGGGCGACAGCGCTCAAAAAGTGTCCATTCTGGCCCCCGCTGGCGCTGCCATGCTGGGCTTGAGCATCGGCGACAGCATCGAGTGGCCGATGGCGGGCCGGAAGCCCATTCACTTGAAAGTGGTCAGCGTTACCCGAAACGCCTAATCAAAAAAGCCGCGCGAGGACACACCCTCTGCGCGGCTCTTTTACAACTCACATCAATCTTCGATGAACACCAGGCTCTCTTCGGAACCTGTGGCTTCCAAACGCCCCATAGGCTGAAGATCCAAGCCTTGCTCGCGAGCTGCCGCTTCGAATGCGTCACGGCTACTTTCCGCCACGCTCACCATCAAACCACCACTGGTTTGCGGATCACAGAACAGCAGCTTGTCCGCTTCAGTCATGCCTGAAATAGCCTTTCCGAACGCCGCCGCATTACGATGGGTGCCACCGGGAATACAGTCAGCATCAATATATGGCTGCAGGTTTGGCAAAGTCGGGATAGCCTTACGGCTCACGGTGGCTTTCACACCACTGCCACGACAAATCTCCAGCAAGTGCCCCGCCAGGCCAAAGCCGGTGACGTCGGTCATCGCACTCACGCCTTCGATCTGGGAGAACACCTCACCTACTTTATTCAGCGTGGACATGTTCTCGACCGCAACCGCCAAATCGTCTGGCGCCACCTTACCTTTCTTGGAGGCACTCGTGAGAATGCCCACGCCCAGAGGTTTGGTGAGATACAGAAGATCCCCGGCCTTGGCTGTATCATTGCGAATGATACGATCTACATTCACGGTACCGGTAACGGCCAGACCAAAGATCGGTTCCGGGGAATCAATGCTATGGCCACCCGCCAAAGCAATGCCCGCCTCGGCACACACCGCACGCCCACCATCAATCACCTTGGCGGCGATCTCGGGCGCCAGCTCGTTCACCGGCCAACCCAGAATCGCAATCGCCATTACAGGCTTGCCACCCATGGCATACACATCGCTGATAGCATTCGCCGCCGCAATTCGACCAAAATCAAACGGATCATCCACCACCGGCATAAAGAAGTCGGTGGTACTGATAACGCCCACACCGTTGCCGATATCGGCGACCGCAGCATCATCCCGACTGTCGTTGCCTACCAACAATTTCGGGTCATGGAAGTCCGGCATATCCGTGTGAAGAATTCGGTCAAGAACGTCTGGAGCAATCTTGCAGCCACAGCCAGCACCGTGGCTGAACTCGGTCAATTTGATAGACAAGGTTTCTTCCTTCTATACGTTACGGAGTGTGCTTGGGTTTTTGCTAGTATACCCGGAACCAACAAGTTTACAGATCAGCACACTTTGCAGTCACCACACAGGAACGTCAATGAGTAATCCAGCCAGCAAGCCAGATCACCAGGGCCCCGCCACTCGCATCATTCACAACCGCCGCCACCAAGACACCTTTGGCAGCCCCTACTCTCCTATTTACAACACCACCACCTATCGTTTCGAGAACACCGCTGCCCTGCTCGATATGATTGAAGGCCGCAGTGAAGGCTATCTGTATACCCGGTGGGGCACCAACCCCAGTATTCAGGAGCTGGAGCAAGGCCTGGCCGGCCTGGAGCAGGCTGAAGCTGCGCTCGCGTTTGCCTCGGGAATGGCAGCCATTTCAGCAACCCTTTTCACCCACGGTCGCAATGGCATCGTTTGCGTAGGCGATCTGTACGGTGGCACTCAAGCTTTTCTTGTCGAGCAATGCCAGGCTTTGGGCATTCAGGTTACCTTCCTGTTTCGGGAAGAGCTTAACCACCTGGCAGAACACTTGGACCAGCCCGGCAAACTGGTGTACTTCGAAACACCGGCCAACCCCAACATGGCCATGCTGGATATTCGCGCCATCGCCGAAACCGCACATAAGCACGGCGCCCTGGTAGCCGTGGACAACACCTTTGCCAGCCCCATCAACCAAAAACCGCTGGCGCTGGGTGCCGATCTGGTGTTGCACAGCGCCAGCAAGTATCTGGGCGGCCACAGCGACATTACTGCCGGTGCACTGATGACGTCTGAAGCGCTTGCCAAGCCTGTTGCCAGCTGGCGCAAAAACCTGGGCCAACTTATCGCCCCGGAAACCGCAGCCCTGCTGTCACGGAGCCTTCGCACGCTGCCAGTCAGAATCCGCCAGCACAATGAAAACGCGATGAGCGTGGCCCAAGCAATGGAAGCACACCCAAAAGTCACCAAAGTGCACTACCCGGGCCTGCCTTCTTTTGAAGGCCACGAGCTGGCCTGCAAGCAGATGAGCGGCTTCGGCGGCATGCTCAGTATTGAAGTGGAAGGTGGCCAAGAGGCGGCAGCGCAGGTGGCAGACAGCCTCAAGATATTCCTTCTTGCCACCAGCCTTGGCGGCGTTGAAAGCCTCGTCAGCCAACCCAGTGCCACGAGCCACCATGGGCTCAGCCGCGACGAGCGCCTGAGGCGAGGTATCGGCGATGGCATGCTGCGCCTGTCGGTAGGGCTGGAAGATGCGACCGACTTGATTGATGATCTAACGCAAGCCTTGAGTTAAACGTTGAGTGCGGCTCCCTTTCAATATACCGGGAGTCGCACTACATTATAGAAGGCCAAAACACTGACCCGCCGAAAACACCTTAGATAACCCTTCACAGGACCCGAGGGGAACAAAAATGCACGGAAAAAATCTTTTTATTGCATGGATGCTAACAGCACTGTGCATGCCACTCCCCAGCCAGGCCACCGAGCCCCCCGGCGAACTGGAGATTGCCGTCATTACCGATGTACCGATCACCGCCGCAACCACCGAGCTATTGCAGCAAGCCTATCAGCGTTTGGGCGTGACCATGAAAACACTAAACGCGCCATCTCGCCGCGCCCTGATGATGGCCGACAAAGGGCTGCTGGACGGCGACTTATTCCGAATCGCCCGAGTAGCCTACGACTACCCCAACCTGGTACGCGTTGAATACCCGCTGTTGCAGGGTGAGCTACGAGCGGTGGTGCGCCCCGGCGATGGCAATCTACTGGACTCTCCTAAATCCACGCCTATAAAGGCTGCGGTGCGCCTTGGAATTATCATTGCCGAACAGACCGCTAAAACAATGGGCATGAAACCCGTTCAGGCCAACAGTTACGAGCAAGCTCGCACACTTCTGGAATCGGGCCGGGTAGACATAGCTCTGGTCTCCGACATCGAAGGTTTTGGCCCACTGGCACGGAGTAGCTGGCAAGAATTCGAACTACTCCCCGAACCCCTTGCCACGTTTACGCTGTACCACTACCTCAACCGCCGCCATGAGAATGTTGCCAGAGCCTTGCCCGCAATACTGACAGACCTCGAAGAAGAAGGCCTGAAAACCGAAATACTCAGCAAGTTCCGCGAGAAACAACGCGAATGGCGCAGTGAAGACTATGTAACTGAGAACCCAGGCAACGACAGCACACCGCCTGCCTCACCGTCTCTGCTGAAACGGCTGCTATACTTTCTGTAGCCCCTGCTGGCCCGCCACGCCCAAAGGGCACCTACCTTCGAAAAGGTAGCCGTTTACGCAAAATGAGTGCAGCAGTCATGCTCACCAGTAAAGCCTATCGCGCTTGGCTTTTTCTAGCGCTTTTTATGATACCCGCCCACTCCGGTGCCGAACTGCCTGAACGCGTCCAGATTGCCGCGATTTATGATGAACCCACCACAGCCGCCGGAGCAGCAATAATCAAACGGGCCTATCAAAGGCTGGGCGTAGACGCCTCCGTTATTATTACGCCTTCACGCAGAGCCCTGATGATGGCCAACACCGGGGTGTTCGACGGCGACCTTTTTCGGATAGGACGCGTTGAGCAGCTGTTTCCGAATTTGATCCGCGTGGAGCACGTGCTGTTTCGGGGAACCTTGAGGGCAGTCGTTCGCAAAGGCGAAACGCACCACTTGGCCCTACCCCCGCCGAAACTCACAACGGTTGCAATCAGGCGGGGCATTATCATTTCCGAATTAACGGCGCAAAACATGGGCGTAATTTCCGTATACACCAACAGCAATCGTCAGGCACTCAGCCTGCTTCAAGCCAAACGCGTAGACGCCGCGTTTTTTACCTTTGTCGCACACTTCAGCCCCGTCGAACCCAGATTCCTGTCCGGCCTGCATCTCGTTGAAGAGCCTATGGCGACCTTTAACCTTTACCACTATCTAAACCTGCGCCAACGGGAGTTGGCCAATGCTCTGCCTGGTGTTCTCAGACAGATGGAGGAAGAAGGTATTATTGAGGATATTTTGGAAAGTTTTAGGGAGCGGCGGGGGGAGTGGGGGCAAACGAATTAATCAATCATCTATAGTACGTCGTTCATTCGCACTGCGTGCGCGAATGTGGCATGTCAATTTTGATCGAACTACTCTTAAGCCAACTTTCTAGTTCATCAATAACCTCCAAGCGCCGATACTCTCCCACTCCTTTGATCTCACACTCCCAAAGGGTGCAGACACGCCATCCAAGCCTCAACAATTCATCCAGGCTCCGCTGATCTCTGTAGATATTTCCCTTAATTTTCGAATACCAAAAATCGGACCGGGTTTGAGGCCATTTAAATAGATGACAATTATGACCGTGCCAGAAACACCCATTAATGAAGATAACTGCACGATATTTCGGCAGAACCAAGTCCGGCGAGCCCTGCAAATCTTTGCGGTGCAGGCGAAACCTGAAACCACGCGCGTGCAACGTTTTTCGGACCATAATTTCCGGTTTAGTATTCTTACCTCGGATGCCGGCCATCATTCTGGACCGAGTAGCACGGTCTACCACATCAATCACTTCGCAAAATACCTCCTGGAATTTAAAGCCCTACCTGGTATCCTACACCCCTACCTAATTTTGGCGAACTTTCGATGACCGACACTATAAAAGTAATCGACCTTTTTGCAGGCCCGGGCGGGCTTGGCGAAGGATTTTCCGCATTTCGGACTTCGAGTGGAAAACACCCTTTCAAGATCGTTGCTTCAGTGGAAAAAGAAGCCAGCGCTCACAAAACGCTCACTCTGCGCGCCTTTTACCGTCAATTTTTGGGGCGCAAAACTCCAGCTGAGTATTACGAATACCTTCGCGGCAACCCAAAAGTGAGTGCGGAGCAGTTTTTCTCAGAGAAGTTCCCAAAAGAGTGGGCAGCTGCAAAGCAAGAAACGCTGGGTGGCCCCAAAGCGTTGGGCAGTGAAGACCATAATGAAATTTTTGCAGCAATAGAAAAACAGCTTACCGGACATAAAGGAAAAAAAATCGTTATCGGCGGGCCTCCATGCCAAGCTTACTCCCTCGTTGGCAGAGCCAGAAACAAAGGCATAAAAGGGTATGTTGCCGAAGAAGACCACCGACACTTCCTGTACAAAGAATATCTGAAAGTTCTGGACCTCGTTCAGCCAGACATTTTTGTCATGGAGAATGTCAAAGGCATCCTGACTGCCAAGGTTAATGGCGAGTCAATTTTCGAGAAGATTCGGGAGGATCTCGCCTGCCCCTCTCGTGCACTTGAGAGCGACAGCAAAGAAGTCGAGTATGAATTACTACCCTTTGCTCACCCACTTGAAAATCACAATCTGTACGGCAACTACCAGAACAAGGATTTCGTGATTCGTGCTGAAGAGTTCGGTATTCCTCAAGCGCGCCACAGGGTCATTCTTCTGGGTGTTCGCAAAGACCTCATGCGAAAAAACATGACAGGAGAACTTCTGGCTCCTTGGAGAACAGAGCATCAAGTTACTACAGGGCAGGTATTGTCCGACCTTCCTTCTCTTAGAAGCGGGATTTCGAGGACCAAGCCCAATGACTACCAAACGTGGAAACAAAACTTTGAGAAAGGTTTTCTTAAGGTTCATCCAGAGTTAGCCTTCTCGCAAGCTGCGCAACAAAAATCTGAAAAAGCATACTACTCTGCTTCTGAGGTTCTGAATCAAGGTGGGAGGTTTGTCGCCACTAAAAGTCGACACAAAAGTTGCATGCCCGAAAAGCTCGAAGAGTGGTTTGCAGATGAACATTTGGCAGGGTTCGTGAATCATGAAGCCAGAAATCATATGGCCGAAGACCTGCACCGCTACCTTTATGCAAGTTGCTTTGCTGCAGCCAACGACGGTGTCTCACCACGTTCACGAGATTACCCTGAAAGCTTGGCTCCAGCACACAAAAACTGGAAGAGCGGCAACTTTACGGATCGTTTCAAAGTCCAGGCCAAAGATCGCGTCGCCAGTACAGTTACGAGCCATATTTCTAAAGACGGACACTACTTCATCCACTACGATCCAGCACAGTGTAGGAGCTTAACCGTCCGGGAAGCCGCAAGAATTCAGACTTTTCCAGACAATTATTTTTTCGAGGGGAATCGGACCGAGCAATATGTTCAGGTGGGAAACGCCGTCCCACCATTACTCGCACACCGGATCGCAACCGTCGTATCTGAGCTGCTGGAAGCCTGAAACAAAGACAGCGCTTGCCTGAACAAAAGAGAGTGTGTTCAGGCAGGTGCAAGGCCGGATCGATAAGCAGCATCCTCAAAAAGTTGATTGATGAAACCCTCAAGATCCTCAGTTGACATCGATGCAAGGTGGCGAATTTCGTTATGCAGCCGGACCTGAAGCGTCACCTTCCGCATAAGCTCCTCCATTTTCCTAACCCCATACTTACACGATGCCTGCACCCAACCCTCGGCGAGGGCAAGGGAGAGCTCCTTGCTACTAGCAATACTTGGCCTCTCCGTTATCTGAACAAGTGCATCCTCAGTCAACGATTGCAACAACCCCCAACGTTCTTGGTGCCCCTCACCTCGATCCAGTACCACCCCCCTCAACCAAAGACGCTGAAACGCGTTTCTTATTCCGCCATGATACCGCTCTCTCGCTCCGAGCGAGAACCTCCAGGTAACAATGTCAGGCAACAACACCGTTGCTATACACGCCCAGACATCATCTCGTAAAAACTCACCATTGTTAGCCCCAGTAAGTTCCACAAGCTGGATTGAAGCCTCTGCATCAAACTCAGATGCCTGTGCACGATCAGGCGATCTCGGATACCCATTTTTTTTTGCTATTTCAAGAATAGCTGTTCTGAGTCCTGTTAATTGCGAATGAGGCACCTTGGCCCCACCAGTCGGAGCATAGTAAACAGCATCAGGCAGACTATAAGCCAACGCGAAAGCTGACCCTCTGGCAGTCGGTTCTAGTTTGTCCAAAAGCTGATCCACTGCAGCCCGTCTCAGCCGTGGAAACAATTTTACAATCACAACTCCTCCTGCCGGTCAGCGATCGCCCAGATACAAGCCCTAAACCTCCCCGGCTGGGTCTCCGCTTTCTGCTGGAGCGTATTGATAGGAGTGTTTGGCCAAGCCAAGCTGACCCAACTCCCAGCTTGAGCCCCAAGAGAGCCTGCTGGAGCATTATCGATAATATCTTGGGCATCCTCCTCATCCATCAGTTTCTCCAAAATCTGACCAATGATCTCAACACTAAGATACCGTAAAGCAAAGTCATCACCAGCTTGAAGCCTTTCAATAAATTGAGGAAACTCAGTGTTGAGATATAGGCGTACAGCACCATGAAAATCTCGATTCCAATCGCCTGGATTCCAGCTCATATACCACGGAGAGTTGGATTCCGGCAGGTCTTGAAAAAAACTACTAAACCTCGCTGTTTCTATCGGAAACCTTGGTTCATCCCCGTCAAGCCTCATAGTGGATCGTTCAGACCAAAGCTTGCTATTCGTTTGTATCGGTGAGAGGCGCGGTGCCTCAGCAGGGGAGGCACTTAGCACCAATGTTGTTGTCAAAAAGATCAACGACGACAAACTTGAACTATCAGGAATCAACTTCACTTCAGCTCGACTAGCTGATGCCGTGATGGGATAACGCGCACAAGTCAACATTTGCCTTGGGTAACGGCCAGCTCCTGTTCCGACTTCGACTAGCAACTCCAACTCCAAGTTCTTGGGGGAAATCCCCAGTGCCTCTGCAGCTTCTTCAAAGCTGACCTCAATGTTTCTGGTCAATTCTATTTTGCAAGCATAATCCCAACCCGCAACGAACTCCGCTGCGGGTGCAAGCTCACCACCATCCACGCGAATAAACCATGGTTCAGCAATGACGTTACTATCGGGTACAGTCAAAAAAGGGAATGCAACACTGGCAGTCATACCCCCCCCTCAGTCAATACATTTAGACTCACCGTAACAGCTCCATGTTTTGGAAGGGCCACTAACACTTCAATAACCCCTACTTCCCCATTCACATCCACACCGCACATATCACCAACGGTACGGTAGGACGCCGTCTCAAAGCGAAACTCGAGGATTTCGGGTTTTTCAACAATGTCGTTAGGCGACGAAAGGCCTCCGCCGTCAATAGCAAACATCGCGCTGCCTTGAACTCGAACCCCAGACCTACCTGAGCCCTGAAGAACTTCAGAACGAAAAACAGCTACAGGACCAGTGTGTGAACTATACCCATCCAACAACCTATCAAAAATAGGCCGCGTTACTTGGGCCGTCCGAGACGCGGATCCCGATTTGCCAGAACTTATCCGTTTACGGCCTGCCCCGCCTCCAAGTCCTTTGTCAAGAATAGCCCCAATTTCGCCTGCGACCTTAGCCAATGAGAGGCCCGCCTCACCTTGCGGACCCGGTGATGCGCTCACTATAGCAACTTCACGGGCAGCCTTTTTTATCTCTCGCAACGCGACATTGACAAATGTTTTGGGGTGCCCCTTGGGCAAGTGGTCCGGGATCCAGTCATCGTGGGCAGGGGGCTCGGCATCTGCAAATGCCTGCTCCACTTCATCGTCAGAGTTGACAACAAACACCCCACCCCATTCCAGCCTCTCATCAGGCAAAGGATCACCTTGGACATATCTAACCACTAACTCTACCGGCCTCATTACGGCTATGTGGCTAGCAATCCTAGGGAACGTGCTCCCTGTCTCTACAAGCCGCCTCCTCTTAGCTTTAAGTCCCTTTTGTATAGCCAGCTTTCCAAGATCGCGGGCAGGCCGTTGACACGAAATCATGTCAACGTCACTATCATTCCCTGAACGTATCTTGTTCATTGCCTGACAAAAAAGATCCAGAGGCGGAAATAGTTCGGGTGCAGGTATTTCGAGGCCTTCACCATCAACCTCAACCTTACAGGCCAACCTCCTGGCAGCCGGTGTACTCGCCATCATTCTCGGCCAGAAATTCCACAGAAGTGTCTCGACAATTTTTTTCCCTACCAATTCCGGAGGTTCTACAGAGCCATCCTCATTTCGAACCTCAAAACCAAGAATCATTATCGAGGTGCCGGTTCTGCATTCCCCTCGATCCGGAAACCCTAGAGAGCTAGCAAGTATGCGGGCGGACTCATTGATCAGCGGCTCTGCAAAGTCGCCTTCGGGGGAAAGCTCCCCCCACCAATGACGACCAGTGTACCGTTGTAAATACCCATTATTTTCAACATCAAATGATTTGCCTACATGGCAGCCCATAAATCGGCGTGATTTCTCGTTATCTCCGTTTACATATGTGTCCACTAAAATGGTATTACAAGAACTCATCGCATAAAGAGACACCTTTCCGAACCCATAAGTCCCTCCGCCGTGACTGGTATCACGACTACTTCCGATATTTCTCAAAAAATCAATGAAGTCAGTTTGCGTAGTCCCTACAGGCATTTGATCAGAACGGGTAGGTCCGCCTAGTCCTGTTGTACCAAAGTCACAAATTTCAAGAACTATCGGGCGATCTGTATCTATGAGCCGAGCAAGCCGCTCACAAGACCCTTCCTCTTTTGGAAGATCATAAAGCGCCTTGGTAGCCAAAACGTCCATTTGCTCACGCGACAACTGTCGCAGCCTGATTAGTACTTCTGGAGGCTTGCCCAATTTAGCTGCATCCAGAATATTCTGAACCGACTCACGAATTAGCGTCTGGAGGGGGTCTAGGGACGGTGAGCCTAGCAGTCTCCTAAAATTCTCTCCAATATTTCCAGATTTTCCGTATTGCTCTGAGTGCAAGTTCATCATTGTGCAAGATACTTCACTAATTCCTTATTAATCATAGCCTTACGGGAGCAATGAACAATCGAACCGCTGGCTAAACTTAGATCAACATCGTATTCGACACTATGAACACCGAACGGAAGTTGACCGCCTTCAAAACTTGCTAATGTTAGCCTTGGAAACGCCTCATCAACCCGGAAAAGCACCTCATTTTCGAGCGAAAAGCTCAGGTAATTCCATTCAGCTGACTCCGGATCGTAACACTCCAACTTTCTAAGACATTCAAGCAACTTTTCCGGCCTATCACACCTCCGAACAGCTCGATTAAAAAGACTAGACACATTTAACGTCCCGTTTGGCGTTGTTTCCAATGTCAACCGGACAAGATACAAGCTTCCACCCGCTGGCTCACGTAACTGCTCTAATGATTGGATAGATACAAAATTGTTTGTTGGAAAACGGGTACTCTTTACCTCCAATGCAACGCCACCTGCCCGGAAGTCATGGCGCCCGCCTTGTGGGCCCATCCAAGCCTTCCAGGCGCTAGCAGAGTGATCGAGTAATTCATTAAGCACGAACAGTTCACCAACAAGCCCTACCACCTTCTCTGCTGCCACATCTTTACTTTTGGGCTGAGTGAGAAGTGAGCGAAAGTCCTGAAGCGTACTACGTACCGCCACAGGAACGCTTGCCCCCGCTTCTATCCGAAGAATAATCTCATCCACAACCTCGGCAAAAACACTTTCTAACTCACCGGCTCGACACGTAATGTCCAATAATCGAAACCTACCACCCTCAATATCAGCCGATATCTCCTTGATTTGAAGGGCGGCGGTTACCGAGAACCTTCCCGTTTTCTCTGAAACTCCTAGCGGGAGTAGCAATCGCGCCTCCCCTCCATGCCCAAGCGCAAATCGAATGGGCCCTGTTGTTAATTCAACATGGGACTTACGCGTTGGCAACTCCCCGGCCGAAGGACCATATTCGCCAAGCCTCAATAAGGACCATTGGTTACTAGCGAACTTTTCCGCATCAGACATTTGCAGCCTCCGCCTGAGCGCGCTCTTCGTCATCTATCTGGTCAATCTCATCGCCAGACACATACTCCAACTCGATACTGAAGTAATTGCCTGAAACCTCTTTGCTACCGGGGAATACAACCCCATAACCGAGGATATCGCTCACTGCCTCAATTCTGGATCGAGTCTCACTTTTTTCTGTCTGAGGCTTTGAGTCCTTGTCAATTACGTAAAGAAGTAAAAGTGGTTTTTTACCAACAGCCGTCTCCCTTTTCACCTTCAAATCCGACCACTTCATAGACTTTTCAAATTTTAAGTCGCTATCCACCACCAAGTCGGAGCGAGACATCAAAGCTTTTATATCTGCGGTATCAGAATCACTTGCAGAGTTGAGTTTAGCCCGATTAACAGTTGGGACCGGGCCAATCACCCCCAAGTCATCGTTTGACAGTTTGGTTCGCTTAGAGCCTACGACAGCCACATTCCACTTTTGAAGCGCCTCACCAGCCCCCTCAATGAACGCACTCAAAACCTTTGGAGAAAGGTCTGCATGGTCCGGGTGCGCCACATACGTTGAAAAAAATCTATTAACTGCCGTCCGAGGAACATCAATCCAAACGAGTCCGTCACCAGATCTCTGGCGCAATCCCAAATTTTCGGCTTGGCTAACAAGATCTGCCGCTGCCTGCCAATTCTTTGAGAGAGTATTCTGGTCGCGGTGGTTAAAACGGAACGTTTGCTTATGAGCCCCCCAATAGCTAATCGCGCATCTATTGGCTGATTTCATTTTCGATGCAGTAGTAATTGCCATGCCTGGAATTGCCCTGACGCGAACCGCCATATCCATTGGGGTTATTTCACGCACCTTGTATTCCTCAATCTCCTCACGGATCTCAGCTTCTATTCCAGCCAACGCCCGAAAACGAAGAGCTAGCTCTTCGGTGGTCCAGATCCGGGGCAGGTCTTCATACCTTGACCGGTAGCCAAACCACCGCCCCATTTGCAGCAAGGTATCGTACTGACTAGCCGAACGCAGAAAGTAGCTAACTATGAGTCCCTCTATTGTTAGCCCTCTAGCCAAAACAGAGCCACCCACCACAATGTAGGTTTTCGCAGCCCCCTCATAGTCTATCCGGTCATCACTAGCGCCGTTCTCAACAGGCACCTCAATACGGTCCAATACGGCCGGAATTTCATTGATAAGATCGGAGAAGGGAACTGCAGGTTCGTCAGAGATGGCTTGCCCTAAGCGTCCGTTTTCGCTTTCCCAAACCTCACGCAATCGTCGTGAAGCTTGGCTACTAGCGATGCGCAACTCGCTGTCTTTAACCTCCAACCACCCCTGAATAAGCGAGGCCAATTTCTCGTGCATTGTCACGTATGCAGAAGTATGAACTAACATCGACATGTGCTTGTCTGAATCTCCGCGAACACGGCGGGCAGCACAACAACCAAGAAAATAAAGTACTGCCAGCTCTAACGAAGGTGCCATTGCGGGCTGGAATGCATCACGCTCTTTTGCTTTTGCGGGCTGAAGCAGCTGCACCTCTTCTTCATCAATATGACGAATCATATCTAGGCCATCATCCCCATCATCATCGCGATCTGATTCAACTGAAGGCTGGCCGAATAATTTTTTAGCTCCAAAATACCTATCCGGAGTTGGCAAACATGTTATAAATTCTCTTGGATAAAGATCGTCCAGAGTTACCCCATCCGGCTTGTAAGGGTTAATAAATACGTTAGCAAAAGGAGTTGCCGTATACCCAACGTAAGTAACTGATGGGAAGAGTTTTAAAAGTTCTCTAATCCGCTCATTGATAGTGGTCATGTCCGCCTCTCCTGAGGCAGAGTTGACGCTAGCTTGGTCGCACTCATCATCTACGATCAGAACTTTTAAGCGTTTGAGCGCGAATGGGGGGGTTTCCTGAATAGCAAGCAGGAGTTTTCCTAATGGTGAAACGTTCTTTTTAACAACGGCTAGCTGAATGCTATCCGGCTGCGACAACAACCCACCATTGGGCGGTTTTTGAAAATCACCATCCTCATCTACTGCGGTTCGCACCTGCCAATACTCTCGGCGTCTTTCAACCAAATCACTCATTATTCGGAGTTGAGTTTGGCGCCGAAGTTTATTAGTTAGACCAGCCAGAACAATAATAGTGTTGTAACCAGCATCAATTGCTTTTGCCATGACGGCTGTCATGTTAGCTGTTTTTCCGGACTGGACATGACCTACAACCAACCCCTTGCACGTAAACTTATTTTCTTTGGGGTTATTCAGAAGCGAGACAACTTCGGTAGATGTTTCCTCAATACCCTCAACATCATCGGGGTGCCAGTTCTTAGCATTAATTAGATATTTTTTCAGAGCTGGCCAATGCAGGTCATTTGGCTTAGACCCATAGTACCAAGGATCTCTTTTCCTTATAACAGAATTAACCTTTATAACCTCAACGTTCTCTAGCCTCTTCGCCAAGATTTGGTAGGCTTGGTCATAAATTTCAGATGACAAGGCTCCTGGCATTAATGCATCATTTCGAAGTTTCACAGCTGAAAGAGCTGACTCTAGATCTTTTGACGCAGGCAGTGCGTCTTCTAACATCGACACTATCGCATCAACTTGAGGGCTAGGCATGCGTTAACTCCTAAAAAACATATTACCGGGAAGTTTATTTTCAACTGGAAAAATTAACCCCATACCTATTGCATAATCTGCCCGAAGGAGCGATCAGAGTTGAAATGAAACTACTGAGGAGTTCGACGTCCAACTGTCGCAAATCATTCTTATGTGGCTAATCATCCCTAAAAGGAACCGTAGCCTTCTAACTAAAAAAAATCCAAAGAATTTAGCAGAGCTTCGTCAAACTCATCAAAGTTTTACAAAATTTCACAAAACGACCCATTCTCTTTGATTCTTGCACCCCAGCCAACTAACGTCCTAACCTTAATCAGATAGTTCTTGATCGGCATCTACCTCTAGGACCGCTTTAAGGGCTGGGCTCTACCGCAAGGCTATTTAGCCATTGCTGCAACAGCCTGTATCGCAAACTATGTCTACACGCCCCCCAACCAAGCCGCCCCACGCACCCCACTAGAATCCCCGTGCACCGCGCGCTCAACGGGCGTGCCGCATTCGCCTCCAAACACATAGCTCGACAGCCTTTCGGGCAATTCTTGATAGATTTGCTCGGCGTTACTCATACCGCCACCCAAAACGACAACGTCCGGGTCGAGCACATTGATCACTGCGGCTATGCCTCGGGCCAGATGGTCGAGGTATCGGTTCATGCTTTCATCAGCCTTTTTATCGCCCTGCAGGGCGTTTTCAGCGATTGTTTTAGCGGGCAGCTGTTGGCCGTGGAGAAGCTTGTGGGTATGGGATAGCCCGGTGCCAGACAGGAAGGTTTCGTTGCAGCCGTAGCGGCCACAAAAACAGGGGCGTTGATTCAGCTCGGTTTGCGGGGTCCAGGCTAAGGGATTATGGCCCCACTCTCCGGCCACTCCGTTTGGGCCGGTGAGTATTCGTCCGTTCACGCTGATACCCGCGCCGCATCCGGTGCCCAGTATGGCGGCGAACACCACGTTATGGTTCTTGCCGGCTCCATCGGTTGCCTCGGAAAGCGCCAGGCAATTGGCATCGTTGGTAAGGGTTACCGGCCGCTGCAGCAACGCGCTCAAATCCTTCTGCATAGGCTGGCCGTTGAGCCAAACGGAGTTGCCGTTTTTGACGGTACCGGTGATGCCAGAAATGCTTCCGGGTATTCCAACACCCACTGGCAATCCATGCTTACCGGCCTGTGATTCTGCAGCCAGGACTAACGAGTGAATGGTTTCGAGAGTGGCTCGGTAATCCCCACCCGGAGTAGCCACACGCTTTCTGAAGTGCTCGTTGCTTTCCCGGTCAATCAGAATCACTTCCGTTTTGGTACCACCCAAGTCGATTCCGACCAACCAATCACTGTGCATGCAACGCTCCGTTCCAAATCCGCCCCTAGGAGGGGAAAATTCTAGGCCTTCCCTGTTATGGCTGCACTATTCGTCTGCGGCGGGGAGCTGATGCGGCAATTGAAGAAGGTCGTCCAACGGCACCGGCCGAGAGAAATAGAAGCCTTGCAGCATGTCACAGCGGCGGTTTACAAGATCATTTCGCTGCCCTTCGGTTTCAATACCCTCTGCTACCACTTCCAAGCCAAGGTGGTGGGCCATGGTGATAATGCCTTCTACAATGGCGGCATTTTCACGGCCACTGTCGATGTCCCGCACAAAGCTTCTATCAATTTTCACTTTGTTGATGGGCAGCTGGCGCAAATAGCTCAGGCTTGAAAACCCGGTTCCAAAATCATCGATGGCGACTCTCACACCCAGATCCCGAATGTTCTGAAGCAGCTCGATCGCCTTCTCCGAGCCCGCCATCATTAAGCCTTCGGTGACTTCGAGTTCCAGCTTCTCAGGGCTCAGCCCGCTTTCATCAAGGGCCTGCTTTACTTCATCAAAGAATCCGTTGCGCCGGAAGTGCACCGGGGAGATGTTTACCGCAACGGTAAGCGGCTTGTCACGGCCAGCATTAATATTCTTCAGATCTTGGCAAGCATGCCTCAGCACCCAGCGGTCCAGATCAATTATCTGCCCGGTACGCTCGGCCAACGGGATAAAGTCACCGGGCGGCACCATGCCTCGCCCGGGATGCCGCCAGCGCACCAGTGCTTCTAGCGAGGTCATCTTTCCGGTGACCGCATCCACCAACGGCTGGTAATAAAGCACCAACTGATCGTGCTCTACCGCTTCAAGCAATTCCCGCCTGAGCTCGATGTGTTCGCGTACCGTGGAATCCACATCGCCCACATACCATTCCCAGGTATTGCGGCCTTGGGCTTTAGCTTCGCGCACGGCCAGGTGTGCGTGCTGAATGAGCTCACTGGCGTTCTTGGAAGATGCCCGCCCCAGTGCCACACCAATACTGGCACTGACATGCAACACATGTTCGTCGATTACAAAGGGCCGCGCCAACAGACTCAATAGCCCTTCTACCACGGGAAGGGCCTGCTCAACCCGCCCGCGCTCGGTCAACAACACACCGAATTCATCGCCGGCAAACCGGGCAAGAAAATCACTGGGTTCCAACCCCGCCACTAGCCGGTCAGCCACCGCCTGCAGCAGGTGATCTCCTACCGCATGGCCCAAACCGTCATTAATCGAGGCAAATCCATCAAGGTTGATCAACAAAACCGCCACATGCCCTTTGGCTAACGGAAGATCTTCGGTAAGCCGAGATTCGAAACCGGCGCGATTAGAAAGCCCCGTCAGCATGTCGTGGGTGCGCTGAAAATGCAGTTTCAGTTCGCTTTCCCGCTGGCTGGTGATGTCTTTGGCAATGCCGTACACACCGACCACCTCGTCATCGACGATAATCGGAAGATTCGTCACTTCGATCAAATACTCGTCGCCGCTGATGTTATAAGCAACCACTTCATAATATTGAGGGATGCCCTTGCGCGCCTGATCAAACGCCTGAGTGGCAGTATCGTGGTACTCGGCTTTGAGGAATTCATTGAAGTGCAATCCAAGAATAGCCTTCTCCTCAAAGCCCGCGATGTTTTCAGAACTCCGGTTAGCCGCCACGAAACGGCCGTCCAGGTCCAACTCGAAAACCGCATCCGGATGGTAATTAAACAAAGACTGGTAACGCTGGGACTGAATACGGAGCGCCCGCTGATCCTGCTTTCGCGCCAGCGCAAACGCCAACAACCCGGCAGCCCTCATGATCAACACCAATTGATCGTCTGTGGGTGTACAGGGCGTCGGATGATAGGTTGAGAACGTGCCTAACAGGGCGTCGTTATCCATAATCACCGGGATAGACCAGCACGCCCTTAGATTCTCTTGAAGGGCACTTTCCCGATAGTCTGCCCAGTTCGGGTCATCGGAGATATCTGGGGTGATGACTACTTTTTGGGTGTAGGCGGCTTTCCCACACGAAGCTACGTTCGGGCCGATCTTTACCCGCTGCATGGCGGCCCGGTAACTCTCGGACAGCCCTTCACCGGTGACCAGGCTGAGCGTTTCGTCAGCTGAATCGTACATCATGAACGTCACGGTCGCGTCAGGCATTTCCCGCGCCACCATTTTCGTCACTTCCGCCAATATATCCATGAACGGTTCATGGCTGGCGATCATGTCCTGAATTTTCTGTTGATCCGCCAACTCGGCAAGGATGCGATTCATTCTTATGCCTTAAAGAGAAGCGTTATTACTTGAGACTACCGTTGAATCCTGGAGATTACCAGCCAACTTTCGGCCAAACCAAGATCGCGAAAAGTCTAAGTACATCAAAGCTCAACCATAAAAAAACATAAGTTTCGCCTAGACTCTCCTTGCTTTAAGGATATAGATCATTTCCAGATAATTAACCAGCAATCTCGCCGGCTGAGCCCGCATTTGCGGACTCGCTCACGCCACATCGATCAGAACAACTTCGCTGTCTGCGATCGCATGAACCGACAAACTCTCCTCCTCTCGAATCGCGACGCCGTCACCGGCACTCGCCACCACTCCGTTTATTGAAATTTGCCCGGACGCAGGCACCAAATAAACCTTTCGGCCCGGCGCTATCTGATACTCCGTGCTCTGCCCTGCTGCCAACGTTGCTGCCACCATTCGTGCGTCGGCACGTATTGGCAACGCATCGGTATCTTCCGGCAAACCGCTTGCGAGCGTGACGAAAGCCCCACTGCGCTCTCCTTTCGGAAAGGGTTTAGTGCCCCAGGCCGGCGCTAATCCTTTCTCATCGGGCATGATCCAGATCTGAAAGATCTGCGTGGTTTCGTCTTCCTCGTTCATCTCGCTGTGTGAAATGCCGGTGCCAGCGCTCATCACCTGCACATCGCCCGCCTCGGTTCGGCCACGATTACCCAAACTGTCCTGATGCGTAATCGCGCCCTTGCGGACATAGGTGATGATTTCCATCTCGCGATGCGGATGCCGGGGGAAGCCGGAGTGCGGCGCAATCGTATCGTCATTCCATACCCGCAATTTTCCCCAGTGCATGCGTTTCGGATCGTAATACTCGGCAAAGGAAAAGTGATGACGCGTGTCGAGCCAACCATGGTGTGCACCACCCAATTCTTTATAAGGCCTAAGCTCAATCATTGCGAAACCTCCTCAACATTTATTTCAACTGATTTGTCCAATAAAACCACTATAGGGCGAACAGGCTGCCTACTAAACCGGAACGTTTTGACCGTATCATTCAGTAAAATTGAACTCAGTTTCCCTGAGTAAAGCTAAGGATTTCCCCTCAATCAATCCGGTCGGTTTCCTGTTAGAATTGTCGCCTCAAACGGGCAAAGCTGAGCATTTAATGATCAACACTACCTCTCCTCATACAACTGGACCGGAGCCGTCCCGCCGCTTCTCCATTGCACCGATGATGGACTGGACGACACCTCACTTCCGCTATTTAGCACGTATCCTGAGCCGTCGCGCGCTGCTGTATACGGAAATGGTGACTACGGGTGCGTTGATCCATGGCGATACTCAGCGCTTTCTTCGCCACGACGCGGCCGAATACCCGTTGGCCCTCCAGTTGGGTGGTAGTAACCCGGACGAGTTGGCGCAATGCGCAAAACTCGCTGAAGAGTATGGCTTCAGTGAAGTAAACCTCAATGTGGGCTGCCCCAGCGACCGGGTTCAGAACAACATGATCGGCGCTTGCCTGATGGGGCATCCAGACAAAGTCGCCGAGGGTGTGGCTGCGATGAAGGCCGCAACCAGCCTGCCAGTAACCGTAAAGCACCGGATCGGTATTAATGGCCGGGATTCATGGGAAGAGCTGTGCGAGTTTATTGAAAAGGTTTCTGCTGCGGGCTGTAACACCTTCATCGCGCACGCCCGCATTGCCATTCTCGAAGGCCTCAGCCCGAAAGAAAACCGCGACATCCCACCGCTGAAGTACGACTGGGTATATCGCTTGAAAGAGACCTACCCGGAACTCGAAATCATCATCAACGGTGGCATCAAAACCATCGATGAATGCCACGGTCATCTTCGCCATACCGACGGTGTTATGCTGGGGCGCGAGGCCTACCATAACCCTTGGCTGCTGACCGAAGTAGATCCGGAGTTCTTCGGCGAGGAAGCCCCGGTGGCCAGTCGCCACGAGGCGCTACGGGCCATGTTTCCGTTCATTCAGAAAGAGCTGGACCGTGGCGTTTACCTTACCCACATCACCCGCCATATTATGGGGCTGTTTCTCGGCATGCCGGGCGGCAGACAGTTCCGTCGCCACTTAAGCGAAAATGCCAACAAGCCCGGCTCGGGGCTGGAAGTGGTGGAACAGGCACTCGCGAAAGTACGTGAGCCTGAAACGATGCTGGAAATCTGACAGCCCACGGCTTTAGTTGTCTTGTTCCTGTTGTAAGCTGCCGTTATTGTAGAGGTTACGAAAGTGTTCCGGAGCTGAGCACTTCAATAACAACTATCAATGCGGACGACAGCACGAATGACGAACAAGTTAGACCAACTGAAAACCATGACCACGGTGGTTGCCGACACCGGTGACCTGAACGCCATTGCCCAATGGCGACCCCAAGACGCAACCACCAACCCGTCTTTGCTTCTTAAAGCAGCGGCGTCAGATGCGTATCGCCCCATGCTGGATAAAGCCATCACGATGGCTCACCGCCAGGGGGGTTCTTCAGCCGAGCAGCTAACACTGGCGACCGATATGCTGGCCGTTCTGGCCGGCAAAGAAATTCTCGACCTTATTCCCGGCGTGGTATCCACCGAAGTTGACGCACGGCTGTCCTTTGATACCGCCGCGACGCTCAAGCGCGCACGCCGAATCATCGAGTTATACGATCAACAAGGCGTCGATACCAGCCGGGTACTGATCAAGATCGCCTCAACCTGGGAAGGCATTCAGGCAGCCGAGCAACTTGAAAAAGAAGGCATTCGCTGCAATCTGACACTGCTGTTCTCATTCGTTCAGGCAGTGGCCTGCGCGCAAGCCGGCGCACACCTTATTTCACCCTTTGTGGGCCGTATTCTGGACTGGCATTTGGCCCATTCTGGCCGCGATAGCTACCCGGCGGCAGAAGATCCCGGCGTACAATCGGTCACGCGAATCTACAATTACTACAAAACCCACGGCTTCAACACAGTGGTTATGGGGGCAAGCTTCCGAAATACCGGAGAGATTGAGATGCTGGCCGGCTGCGACCGCCTCACCATCAGCC
This sequence comes from Marinobacter litoralis, assembly GCF_016427555.1. Classification (GTDB taxonomy): domain Bacteria; phylum Pseudomonadota; class Gammaproteobacteria; order Pseudomonadales; family Oleiphilaceae; genus Marinobacter; species Marinobacter litoralis_A. Next base: position 101,669 of record NZ_JAELVS010000002.1, on the reverse strand, counting down.
CTGCACTGCTGCAGGAGCTTCAGGATGACAAAGGAACGCTCAACCAAAAGCTTAACGCCGAGACGGCCGCAAGCAGCGATGTCATTGGTCATGTGGACGAAAAACTGTTCCGTTGGGAGTCCAACGAAGACGCCATGGCAACCGAGAAACTGGCCGATGGTATTCGCCGCTTCTCGGCCGACCAGATTGAATTGGAAAACCAGGTTCGCCAGCAGGCCAGCGCTGCTTGAACGACAGCGTGCGCCTTCGGCGGTAGTGATTGCCCGTTAATTCGAGGATTTCATTATGTTAGCCATTCTTCACCCGAATACCGAACTGGATAGCGAAGCTTACCGCCAGACCATGCACTACCTGGAGAACCTGCCCGGAGTGAGTCTGCGGGTTCATGAAGTTCAAGGTGTAAGTCAGCGGCTGACCGAGATCTATCTTTTGGGAGATACCAAACCACTGGACAAGGAAGAAATCGAGGCTTTGCCCGCGGTTGAACGGGCGATACGGATTTCTGAGGATTACCGCATTCTCGGTCGCCATAAAGACGACAACCGCCAAAGCGGATTCCACTACAACGGTGTCGATTTTAACCAGAACAACCTGAACGTGTTTGCCGGTTTGTGTGCCGTCGATGTGCCCGAGCACGTCGAAATCATGATGAAGGCTTTGGAAGAGAACGGGCAGGTTTGCACGCGCATGGGTGCCTATAAACCTCGGACCAACCCCTACTCGTTTCAGGGGCACGGTCAGGGGTGCTTACCCTGGGTGTTCGAGAAAGCCGGCAAGCATGGCATCAAAGTGGTGGCGATGGAGATCACCCACGAAAGCCACATTGAAGAAATTGATACCTGTCTGGAAAAGCTGGGGCGCCCTACCGGCGTGATGCTGCAGGTAGGTACGCGAAACACCCAGAACTTTGAGCTGCTGAAAGCCATTGGCCGCCAGAGCACCTACCCGGTGTTGCTGAAACGAGGCTTCGGGATCACTCTGAATGAATCATTGAATGCAGCGGAATATCTCGCCAGCGAAGGCAACGCCAACGTGATCTTCTGCCTGCGCGGAATGAAAACCGAAGCCGGCCAGCCACACCGCAACATGGTCGATTTTGCCCACGTTCCGGCGGTGAAACGCCTGACACGTATGCCGGTGTGCGTTGACCCGTCCCATTCTGTCGGCACGCGCCAGCAGTCACCGGACGGCATCCTCGATGTCATGCACGCCACCGCACAGGGCGTGATCGCGGGCGCCAACATGGTGTTGGTGGATTTCCACCCGAAACCCGAGAAAGCCCTGGTGGATGGCCCTCAGGCGCTTTTGATGAATGAATTACCGGCTTACCTGGAAGATATCCAGCTGTGCCACGACACCTGGAAGAAACGCCAGGCAATCTACAAACGATTAAAGGATATCGCTACAGAATGATCATTTATGGTCACCGCGGGGCCAAAGGTGAGGCCCCTGAAAACACGCTTCCCGGATTTCTTCATGCTTACCGGCAAGGCGTCCGGCACTTCGAGCTTGACCTGGCGTTATCTAAAGACGGCACACCGGTGTTGGTGCACGACCTGACCGTTGACCGCACAACCAGCCAGAAAGGCGGTATCAGCAAATACACGGCACAAGAGCTGAGCCAGATGGATGCCCGGCGCAACACCAGCTCATGGCCACACCCAACCGGTATTCCGGCGCTCGAAACCTTGCTCGATCAACTGACCGATCTGGAACACCTTCAGCTGGAGGTCAAGAAAGACAACCGGTACCGGCTCAATATTCTCTGCAACCGGTTAACCGAGATCATTCAGCAACGAAACATGTACCAAACGGCGGCCATTACCTCGACCGACCCTTGGTTTCTGAGAGAAATCCACCGGCGTGACAAGAACATCCGCATCGGGCTTGTGGCTGAACGAAAGTTTCCCAAACCACTGAAAGTTGCCAGCTCGCTTGGCTGCCAGTACTTCTGTGTAAATTGGCGAATTCTTAGCAAAGAAATGGTCGATATCGCTCACAAACGGAACATGCACGTTTCCGCATGGACGGTAAACCGAATCCACGACATGCTCGCGCTCGAAGAGATGGGCGTGGACAGCATCATCACAGACTACCCGACCAGCACGCGCATGTACTTCGATAATCGCGCTAAATCACTGGTGACGTTGCCTGTCCAGGAAACCGAGCAGCCAGATTCGTAACTGACTGCCCGGTAAGCGGCCTGAATCAGAAAATCCGGTTCAGGCCGTTCAGTGCAGCTACCCGATAGGCTTCCGCCATAGTTGGGTAATTAAAGGTGGTGTTAATGAAGTAGTTCAGGGAGTTCGCCTCACCTTCCTGGTTCATGATGGCCTGGCCGATGTGCACGATTTCGGCCGCTTGGTCACCAAAGCAGTGAATACCCAGAATTTCCCGCGTCTCTCTGTGGAACAGCAGCTTCAGCATACCAACTGCTTCGCCGGTAATCTGGGCACGGGCCAGATCTTTGAAAAACGCCTGCCCGACATCATAAGGCACCTTCGCTTCTGTCAGCTCGCGCTCGGTCTTGCCCACTGAGCTGATTTCCGGAATGGTGTAAATGCCTGTGGGTACATCATCCACAAAGCGGAAGTACTCATCCTGAACCACATCAGATGATGCCGAACGCCCTTGGTCATAGGCAGCACTCGCGAGGCTTGGCCAACCAATGACATCACCGACCGCGTAGATGTGCTCTACTTCCGTACGGTAATGATCGTCTACCGCCAACTGGCCACGACTGTTCGGTTCAAGTCCCACTTTATCGAGGCCCAGATTGTCGGTATTACCACTGCGACCATTACACCACAAGAAGGCGTCCGCCCGGATTTTCTTACCAGACTGCAGCGTGACCACCACGCCGTGGTCATCACCTTTGACGGTTTCGTACTGCTCGTTATGACGAACCAGCACACCGTTGTTTCGCAGGTGATAGCTCAGCGCATCTGAAATCTCGTCATCCAGGAAGGACAACAAACGGCTACCGGGGTTGATCAGATCAACCTTGACTCCAAGGCCCGCAAAAATCGACGCATACTCGGAACCGATCACACCCGCACCGTAGATGATCAAAGTGCGCGGGGTATGAGAGAGATTCAGAATCGAGTCGGAGTTGTAAATCCGGTGGTGGCGGAAGTCCACATCGGGCGGCAGATACGGGCGCGAACCGGTCGCAACAATCGCCTGCTTAAAATGGATCGTTTCTACTGACTTATGGCCACGAATTTCGAGGCGATTCTTGTCCAGAAACGCCGCACGGCCGTTTAGCAGGTCCACCCGGTTACGGGAGTAAAACTGCGTGCGCAATTTCACCTGCTTACCAATGACCTTCTGGGCACTTTGCAGAACCCTTGGGAAGGAGAACCAGCGAGGCTCACCAATGTCCCGGAACATCTGGTTCGTGTTGAAGGTGATAATCTGCTTAACAGAATGACGCAGTGCCTTGGAAGGAATGGTCCCCCAGTGAGTACAGTTACCCCCTACGGTGGCCTTGTCCTCAATGATCGCAACGCGCTTGTTATGCTTCGCCGCGTTCATTGCCGCCCCTTCACCAGAGGGGCCGGCACCAATAACAACAACGTCGTAATGATGTTCTGCCATGCGCGCAGTATCTCCTTATCTACGTCTCGTCAGCGTAGCTTTAATTATTGAGTGTGTGATCGCCTGTCGTTATTTATCGATTTTGCTGGCGTCGTACGTCAGATCGTCTGCGCTAACAGGCGCTGCAGATTCAGAACGGCTCTCTTCGCACTTTTGGGTGTTGCCACCACAAATATCGCACGACGAGCTGATACCAAGCGCACCAATACCACCGCAGGTACCACTGATCGGCTTACGCCCGAATATAACGCCAACGGACATCCCTACCATCAGCAAAACCACAATCGCCAAAACTAACAAAAAGGTACTCATACCCTGCCCCCTTTACTGGACAACGTAAGAAGAAAACGCCGGCGTGCTGTGCACGTCAAATCCAGCTTCGCCCCTTACAATAAAATACGCCGGGATGTTTTCACGGGTCGCCAGGCTCATCGCCCGCTCAAATCCCATCACATTGAACGCCGTCGCCATTGCATCGGCTGTCATACAATCATCCGAGATAACGGTTACAGATGCTAACCGATGATCGATCGGCTTACCGGTATCTGGATCAATTGTATGGGAATATCGCTGCCCTTCCGATTCGTAATAGTTACGATAGTCACCGGAGGTCGCCATCGATTTCTGATCCAACGCCACCACCACATTTACCTGGCGCGCCTGTTCGGAAGGCGTCTCTACCGCCAGCCGCCAAATATCACCATCCGGTTTGCGGCCTCGGGTACGAACCTCGCCTCCTATCTCAACAAGGTAGGCCTGCACACCTTGGCTGTCGAGGTATCGGGCTACCACGTCCACCCCATAGCCCTTGGCAATACCAGACAAGTCGATGTACTGGGGTTTGCTGGCGCGGATAGCTAACGCTTCTGAATCAAGCTCCAGGAACTCCCAGCCGGTCACGCCTAGCATCCGTTGCAGCTCCTCATCGGAGGGCGTGTGTTCAGGCCTGGCCTCCGGGCCAAACCCCCAGAGATTAACCACCGGCCCGATGGTGGCATCGAAGGCGCCGTCAGTCTGGGCTGAAATTTCCTGAGCGCGCTGAATCACTTCGAATAACGAGGCCGAAAGAGTTGTCCACTCCGCCTGATTCGTTTTTTGATTCAATCTGGAAAGTTCAGAATCCTGCTTCCAGGTCGACATCGCGCTATCGACCTGCTCCAACTCGCTTTGAATGCCCTGTGCCAGCAGTTTGAGCTTGGCATTATCGTCCGGCAATACGACGTTGATGTGATAGCTGGTTCCAAAGATCCCACCAGAGATCTCCCAGATATTTTCTTCTTCCTGAAACGAGCAACCCGCCAGGGCGGCCACCGCCAGCGTCATAATGACGCTGGCCATAACCACCCTGACGGGTCCAAACATGCGGGATGTCATTTGAGCTAATTAACCTCCAAAGTCATCCAGCATGATGTTTTCGTCTTCAACACCAAGATCTTTCAACATCTTGATGACAGACGCGTTCATGATTGGGGGGCCACACATGTAGAACTCACAATCTTCAGGCGCCGGATGGTCCTTCAGATAGTTGTCGTACAACACGTTGTGGATGAAGCCGGTAGGCCCTTCCCAATTATCGGTTGGCAGGGCATCAGACAATGCCACATGCCACTCGAAGTTTTCGTTTTCTTCAGCCAGTCCGTCGAAATCTTCTACGTAGAACATTTCGCGAACACTACGTGCACCGTACCAGAAGCTGATCTTACGCTTAGACTTCAGGCGTTTGAGCTGATCAAAGATGTGCGAACGCATCGGCGCCATACCCGCACCACCGCCAACGAATACCATTTCGGCCTCAGTCTTCTTGGCGAAGAACTCACCGAACGGCCCCATTACGGTAACCTTGTCACCCGGCTTCAGGTTGAACACGTAGCTCGACATGATGCCTGGTGGGTGATCGCTGCCCGGAGGCGGCGTCGCGATACGGATGTTGAACTTAAGAAGACCCTTTTCTTCCGGGTAGTTAGCCATGGAATAGGCCCGGATAGTTTCTTCTTTGTTGATCGCCTTGTAACGCCAGATGTCGTGCTTGTCCCAATCTTCGTGGAACTCTTCCTCGATCGCGAAATCCTTGAAGTCGATTTCGTACGGAGGGCACTCCAGCTGCACATAACCACCAGCGCGGAAGTCCACTTCCTCACCTTCTGGTAGCTTCAGTACCAGTTCTTTGATGAACGTAGCCACGTTGTGGTTGGAAATGACTTCGCATTCCCACTTCTTAACACCGAAGAATTCTTCCGGCACTTCGATCTTCATGTCCTGTTTCACAGGAACCTGACACGACAAGCGCCAGCCTTCTTTCTCTTCACGGTTGGTGAAGTGTGTCTTTTCAGTCGGCAGCATCGCGCCGCCGCCGTCCAGAACTTTACACTTACACTGAGCGCAGGTACCGCCACCGCCACAAGCAGAAGACAGGAAGATACCGCTGTTGGCCAGCGTGCCCAGAAGCTTTCCACCGGCTTCCGTTTTCACGGTGTGTTCCGGGTCGTCATTGATTTCGATGGTCACATCACCGGTGCTTACCAGTTTGGATCTTGCCGCGAGGATGACCGCAACAAGCGCCAGAACGATAACGGTGAACATGACCACGCCGAGTATTATTTCTGTATACATGGTCTCGCCTTTTCGTTAAACCGAATCACCGGGTGAATTACAGGGAAATCCCTGAAAAGGACATGAAGCCAAGGGACATCAAACCAACAGTAATGAAGGTGATCCCCAAGCCACGCAGGCCTTCCGGAACATCGCTGTACTTGAGCTTCTCACGGATACCAGCCAGAGCAATGATCGCCAAAGCCCAGCCAACACCCGCACCAAAGCCGTAAACCACACTTTCGCTAAAGGTATAGTCACGCTCTACCATGAACAGTGCCGCACCCATGATGGCGCAGTTAACTGTGATCAGTGGCAGGAACACACCCAGCGCGGAGTATAGAGCCGGAATGTATTTGTCCAGAATCATTTCCATGATCTGAACAATCGCCGCAATAACACCGATGTAGGTGATCAGGCCCAGGAAGCTCAGGTCAACCTCAGGCAGACCGGCCCACGCCAAAGCACCTTCGCGAAGGATGTTGTTGTAGATGAGGTTGTTCACCGGAACGGTCAACGTCAATACAACAATTACGGCGATACCCAAACCGGTCGCAGCTTCAACTTTCTTGGAGATGGCCAGGAACGTACACATACCCAAGAAGAACGCGAGCGCCATGTTCTCAATGAAAATTGCCTTGAGAAGCAGGCTGATATAATGCTCCATCAGAACGCCTCCTTATGGGTGTGGCGGGACATCTTGAAATCCGGCTCTTCAACCTGCTCCGGCTTCCAGGTACGCAGACCCCAGATGGCCAGGCCGATGATGAAGAACGCACTCGGTGGCAACAGCAACAAGCCGTTGGTGATGTACCAGCCGCCTTCATTGACCGGAGTCAGCAGAGTCACACCGAACAATGAACCCGCACCCAGCAACTCACGGAAGAAGGCAACGAACAACAGCATGACCGAGTAGCCAAGACCGTTACCGATACCGTCTACGAAGCTCAACCAGGGGCCATTCTGCATGGCGAAGCCTTCAGCGCGACCCATTACGATACAGTTGGTGATGATCAGACCAACGAAAACCGACAACTGCTTGCTGATTTCGTAGGCATAGGCCTTGAGGATCTGGTCTACCACGATTACCAGAGAGGCAATGATGGTCATCTGCACGATGATCCGGATACTTCCCGGAATCTGGGTACGTACCAGCGATACCGCCAGGTTTGAAAACGCGGCGACCGCGATAACCGACAAGCACATAACGATGGTGACGCTCATGCTCGTGGTTACTGCGAGCGCTGAACAAATACCAAGGATCTGCAGCCCGATCGGGTTGTTACTGAAAATCGGTTCGAAAAGAACCTGTTTGGCGTTTGCTTCAGCCATGATCAGACCTCCCCTTCACGAAGTTTCTTGAGGAACGGCGCGTAGCCACGGTCGCCCATCCAGTAATTGACCAACTGTTCCACACCACGGCTGGTCAGAGTGGCGCCAGAAAGAGCGTCAATCTTGTGCTCTTTGTTTTTGGCATCCGCACTAACACCGCCTTTAACCAGTTTGATCTGCGGCTCGGTCGGGTCGTCGGCGTATAGCTCCTTACCCACCCACTGCTGCTTCCAGCGCGGGTTATCCACTTCACCACCGAGGCCCGGTGTTTCCGCGTGAGCGTAGAAACCAAGCCCTTCAATGGTGTTCAGGTCACCTTCAAGAGACACAAAACCGTAAAGAGTGGACCACAGACCGTAACCATGAACCGGCAACACCACACGAACCAGATCTCCGTTTTCGCTCAGGGTGTATACCTTGGCGATGTTCGGGCGGCGCTTGATGCCGGCCTTGTCTTCGTAGGATGGGATGTTGGTGCTCAGCTCCGGGTCGGAAGCCGCCTTGTACATGTCGTACTTCATCGGATCTTCTACATCAACGGCAGAAGGCTCTACGAAATCGCCAGTCTCAAGGTCAACCAGGCGCACGTCGAACAGTTCAAAGGTTTCTTCGATCTGATCGGCACTTGCGCCAGCTTCCAGCATGCCCGCTGCGGCCAGAATGTTGGATTTGATATCCAGGTTCTGGTTTTTTACCTGGGCCGGACGGAGCGACACCGCTGCGGTGGAAACCACAACAGAGAAAAAGATACTCAGTACCAGCGCAACGATAATGGTTCTGGAGACAGTTTCTTTAGCTTTAGCCACGAGCAAGCCTCCGTTTGATGTTAGCTTGAACCACGTAATGATCCATCAGCGGTGCGAACAGGTTAGCAAACAGGATCGCCAACATGATGCCTTCCGGGAATGCGGGGTTAACCACACGGATCAGAACGGTCATTACACCCACCAGGATACCGAAGCACCAGCGGCCGGTGTTGGTCATAGACGCTGAAACCGGATCTGTTGCCATGAACATCATACCGAAGGCAAAACCACCCATAACCAGGTGCCAGTGCGGCGGTACAGCGAACATGTTGTTGGTTTCAGAGCCAATCAGGTTCAGCAGCAAGGACATGGCGATCATACCGATCAGCACGCCACCAACAATGCGGTAGCTGGCAATTCGCATGGCAATCAATGCCAAGCCGCCAATCAGAACCGCGATGGTAGACGTTTCACCCATAGAGCCTTGAATGGTCCCGATGAACGCGTTCATCCAGCCAATCTGCTGGTTCAGCGCTTCGATGCCGTCGCTGGCAGCCACACTCAGCGCGGTTGCGCCACTGAAGCCATCAACAGCGGTCCAAACCGTGTCGCCAGAGATTTGAGCCGGGTACGCAAAGTACAGGAACGCACGACCGGTCAGTGCAGGGTTCAGGAAGTTTTTGCCGGTACCGCCAAAGACTTCTTTACCGATCACTACACCGAAGGTGATACCCAGAGCCACCTGCCACAAAGGAATAGAGGGTGGGCAGATCAGAGCAAACAGAATGGACGTTACGAAGAAGCCTTCGTTTACTTCGTGACGACGCACGGTTGCAAACAGCACTTCCCAGAAACCACCCACAATGAAGGTCACTGCGTATACCGGAATGAAATAAGCCATGCCGTATACGAAGTTATCCCACAGGCCAGCTCCTGCGCCTGTAACAGCGAGAGCCTGAATAAATGCGGTACGCAGACCACCGTCACCCACCAGGGCGTCCGGGTTCTCGGCCAGGAAGTTATTGGCCTGGTAGCCAATATTCCACATACCGAAGAACATCGCCGGGAAGGCACACAACCACACGGTGATCATGATGCGCTTGAGATCTACGCCGTCACGAACGTGGGAAGTTGTCTTGGTTACCGATCCGGGCGTGTAGAAAATAGTATCGGCGGCTTCGTAAAGCGCATACCAGCGCTCCCACTTGCCACCTTTCTCAAAGTGATGCTCGATACCATCGAGATACTGTCTGATAGACATCGTGTTAGCCCTCGATCTCGATTCGGGTCAGGTTCTCACGGAGAATCGGACCGTATTCATATTTACCCGGGCACACAAAGGTGCACAGTGAGAGATCTTCTTCGTCCAGTTCCAGAGCGCCCAGTTTCTGAGCCACTTCAGTATCACCAACAATCAGTGCACGCAGCAGCTGGGTTGGCAGGATATCCAGTGGCATCACCTGCTCATAGGCACCGACAGGAACCATCGCCCGCTCACTACCATTGGTGGTGGTCGTGAAATCAAAGCGCTTGCCACCCATCAGTTTGGACAAGTAGATGTTCAGTACAGAGAACTTATTGGCACCCGGGGTCAACCAACCCATGAAGTGACGCTTGTAGCCCTCTTCCAGAACAGACACCTGATTGGCGAACCGCCCCAGATAGGCACAAGGGCCATCACCACGACGACCACCGAAGACAGAACCGGAGATCGCACGGATCTCGCAATCGGTTGCGACTTCACCGTCCAGAAGCTCAGGCAGGCTGGCACCCAAGCGGGTACGAACGAGACGAGGCTTCAGAGCTTTCGGTCCGCCAATGGCCACAATACGCTCTACCGGAACTTCACCGGTTTCAAACAGTTTGGCAATATCAATCACGTCTTGGTAATTGATCGTCCAGACGGTCTTGTTGGCAGAAACCGGATCCAGATGATGAATGTGGGTGCCCACGTTACCGGCAGGATGCACACCGTCAAACTGATGTACTTCGATGTTATCGGCTTTCGGCACAGACACGTTGGTGCCCGGCTTACCGGTAACAAACACCTTGCCATTGGTGAGGCGAGAGATAATCGTCAGACCTTTCTCAAAAGCCTGGCTGTTCTCGCCAATGATCACCGCAGGGTCCGCCGCTAGCGGATTGGTGTCCATCACTGATACGAAAATGGAGTTCGGAGCAGAGTCGATAGCCGGAACTTTGCTGTACGGACGAGTGCGGAACGCTGTCCACAAGCCAGATTCAACAAGGTTGTCGACTACTTGCTGGCGTTCCAGGCCGGCGAGATCCGAGTCGTTGTAGCGGGCATAGGTTTCGGCCTCGTCGCCATCGATTTCGATGACAACCGACTGAAATACCCGACGCTCACCGCGATTAACTTCTTTCACCACACCGGCTGCCGGTGAAGTGTAACGAACGCCTTCGGTCTTCTTATCCGTGAACAGCAGCGTACCGCGCTTAACACGGTCCCCTTCTTTCACAGCCATGGTCGGCTTCATGCCGTGATAGTCAAAGCCAATAAGCGCCACGTGGCGAATCGGCTTGCCATCGGTAATGGTCTGTTCGGGAGCGCCGCTGATGGGAAGATCCAGGCCTTTTTTGATCTTGATCATTAGCCTCATCCAGTCATCAGAAACTATTCTGTGGATTCTTAAACGCCCAACTCCTGCGCAACGTACCGTGGAGCCAGACACACCCAAAATCGCGCCAATTATAGAGATTAAGGAAACCTATTTCCACCGGTAACCAAAATGCTTTTGGTGCCAAAAAACACGAAAAAGCCCCGGCAACTCTCGTTGCCGGGGCTTTGCGTTCCGCTTCGGTCGGGCGAGCCTACGACATTAGTCGCGTGCGCGCTTCGGGAAGATCGGATAATCAACGCCAGCCATCTGGTTAACACAACGGATAACCTGAGCGCTGTAGCCGAATTCGTTGTCGTACCATACGTACAGAATCAGACGCTTACCGTTCGCAATGGTAGCCTGAGCATCCACCACACCCGCGTGACGAGAGCCAACGAAGTCGGTTGAAACCACTTCCGGCGAGTTTACGAAGTCGATCTGCTTCTGCAGCTCAGAGTGCAACGCCATTTCACGCAGGTATTCGTTCACCTTCTCCACATCAACGTCCGTTTTGAGGTTCAGGTTCAGAATCGCCATGGAAACGTTCGGAGTCGGTACACGAATCGCGTTGCCGCTCAGCTTGCCCTTCAACTCAGGCAACGCCTTGGCTACCGCTTTCGCTGCACCGGTTTCGGTGATTACCATGTTCAGCGCCGCACTACGGCCACGACGACTACCTTTGTGGTAGTTGTCGATCAGGTTCTGGTCGTTGGTGTAAGAGTGCACGGTTTCAACGTGACCGTCTTCAATGCCGAACTCGTCATTGATTGCCTTCAGCACCGGCGTGATGGCATTTGTGGTACAAGACGCGGCAGACAGAATCTTGTCGTCTTCGGTAATCCAGTCGTTGTTGATACCGTAAACGATGTTCTTGATATCACCTTTGCCCGGAGCGGTCAGAATAACCCGGCTAACACCCTTCGATTTAAGGTGCAGACCAAGGCCCTTCTCATCGCGCCAGATACCGGTATTATCAACAACAATGGCGTTGTCGATACCGTACTCGGTGTAATCCACCTGATCCGGGCCACCAGAGTAAATAACTTTGATGAAGTTGCCGTTGGCGATCAGAGCGGAGTTTTCTTCGTCTACGGTAATGGAACCGTTGAACGGCCCGTGCACTGAGTCACGACGCAGCAGGCTGGCACGTTTTTCCAGATCGTTCTCGGCACCACCCTGACGCACAACGATAGCGCGCAGGCGCAGGTTATTACCGCCACCGGCCTTTTCGATCAGGATACGGGCCAGAAGACGACCGATGCGGCCGAAACCATAGAGAACCACGTCTTTGGTGTCGTTGTTGGCGTCTTGGACGGACTGAGCTTCGTACTCACCCACAATCGGTCCGATTTCGCGCTTCAGAAACTCAACCAGGTCGCCGCCGTCTTCTTTAAACTTGACTGCAAGCTTACCGATGTCCACGTGCCCGCGACCAAGATTCAGCTTATCCATTTCTTCCAGGATCGGCATGGTGTCGTGCACAGACAGTTCACTGTCTTCAACCTGGCGAACGAAACGGTGAGCCCGCAGGATATCGATCACAGACTGATTGATGATCGAGCGACCGTAAATAGAAGTAACTACATTGTTTTTACGGTACAGACGGCCGATCAGCGGAATCATAGCTTCCGCGGTGGACTCTCTTTCAGTCCAGTTGGACAGATGCTGGTTGATCTTGTCGTGACTCACGGTTGAAACCTCGTTTAGCACAGGGGAGTAATTTTGAGGCGCACATTATCCAACTTAACGGGCCTCACGGCAAATGGCTTTGTGTATCCCGTTTTGAAGGCGGCAACCATGACACTGTAATCCCTGAACGATAGAATGATGCGCTTCCGGTTCCCAGACGCTTCAATTCAGGAGATGGCCAAGCCCATGGCTCAAGGTTCAACCAATAACGTTGCGAACACCACGCTGATTGCACCCGCAGCTCCGGCACAGGCAGCCGACCACAGAAAGTGGGGGCAACTGCAGGGCTGCAGCCAAGCTCTGGCCATTTGCGAAAGCGCCAGAAAACACAAAGGCCTGACCTTAGTCGTTACCCGAAGTACCGACGAGGCCATTCGCCTGGAGCAAGCGGTTCGGTTTTTCCTTAGTCTGCCGCCCGAAGAAGACGGTGCCACCGTATCCGAAGACGGGCTTGAGCTGCTATCGCTGCCTGATTGGGAAACCCTGCCCTACGACCTTTTTTCACCGCATCAGGACATCACGTCCCGGCGCATTCGCACCCTGCACCGCCTTCCGTCTACTGATCGCGGCATTTTGATCGTTCCGGCACGGACCCTGATGCACCGACTGGCCCCGCCAAGCTACCTGCAAGGCAATACCCTGCTGCTCAAGACCGGGCAAACACTGAACATCGATAGCTGGCGCATGCAGCTGGAAGCTGCCGGATACCACCACGCTGAAAATGTTTACGAACACGGCGAATACGCGGTTCGAGGCGCCATTCTCGATATTTACCCGATGGGTTCCAACCTGCCCTACCGGATCGACCTGTTTGACGATGAAATTGAAACCCTGAGAACCTTCGATCCCGAAACGCAGCGCTCCATCGAGCGCATCGAGCAAATCGAACTGCTACCCGCTCACGAATTCCCCTGGCACAAAGAAGCACGTTCCGGGTTTCGCAGCCGTTGGTTTGAACACTTCCCTCACTCGGATAAAGACTCACCGGTTTACCAGGATGTGAGCAACGGCATTACCCCGCCGGGTATCGAATATTATTTGCCACTGTTCTTTGAGCAAACGGCAACGCTCTTCGATTACCTGCCAGCGTCCACCTTGGTATTTACAGAAGATGGCCTTAACGATGCGGTTCAGGCCTTCGACAGCGAAACCCGTGCTCGCCATGAAGACCGCCGGCACGACCGCCTGCGCCCGATTTTGCCGCCCGCAGAGCTTTTCCTGCTTCAAGACGAAGTCTTCGGCCAGTTAAAACGCTACCCCCGCGTTACCTGCAGCTCAGAACAAACGTCAGGCGCCGGCTCCGCAAATTGCGCGGCCGATGCACTGCCGGACATTGCAATGGACGGTCGCGCTGCCGACCCGGCCGGCCGACTCAAACGTTTTCTTGACGAATTCCCCGGCCGCACACTCATTTGCGCCGAATCCTCAGGTCGTCGAGAGGCATTGATTGAAAACCTTGAGAGCCAAAACCTGAAGCTCAGCACCGTTGCCAGCTGGCAGGAATTTCTCGGAAACGACAATGCCAGCCTGGCCATTACCATCGCACCGATGGAGCAAGGCATGGTGTTGCCAGAGCAAAATCTGGCTCTGATCACTGAAACCGCGCTGTTTGGCGAACGCGTGCTTCAACGCCGTCGCCGTGAAAAGCCAACCGAAGTGGATGATGCCGGTTACCGCGACCTCTCGGAGCTCCGTATCGGATCGCCGGTGGTTCATATCGACCATGGTGTCGGCCGCTACAAGGGCCTGGAAACCATCAATGCCGGCGGCGAATCCAATGAATTTCTGACGCTCGAATACGCGGGCGGCTCCAAGCTGTATGTTCCGGTGTCCAGCCTGCATCTGATCTCGCGCTACGCCGGAACGGACGAAGAACACGCCCCCTTGCATAAGCTGGGCACCGACCGCTGGAGCAACGCCAAACAAAAAGCACTGGAGAAGATCCGCGACACCGCCGCCGAGTTGCTGGATGTTTACGCTCGCCGCGAAGCCAGAAAAGGCTTCCAGTTTGAAGATCCGAAAGAAGCCTACCGCGCCTTTGCTGCGGGCTTTCCGTTTGAGGAAACCCCGGATCAGCAAGTGGCCATTCAGGCCGTCTTTGAAGATATGACCAGCGAGCAGCCCATGGACCGCCTGGTGTGTGGCGATGTCGGCTTTGGCAAAACCGAAGTTGCCATGCGCGCGGCGTTTCTGGCCACCTGGTCCGGCAAACAAGTGGCCGTTCTGGTACCAACGACGCTGCTGGCCCAACAGCACTACGAATCGTTCCGGGACCGCTTCTCAGACACGCCGGTCTCCATTGAGCTGCTAAGCCGTTTCAGGAGCAGCACCCAAACCAGTAACGCCATGAGCGCTATCGAAGAAGGCAAGGCGGACATCGTGATTGGCACCCATAAACTGCTTCAGGGTGATGTGAAATTCAAGAATCTGGGCCTGGTTATCATTGATGAAGAACACCGGTTCGGCGTGCAGCAAAAGGAAAAACTGAAGGCGCTGCGTGCGGAGGTAGACATGCTCAACCTCACCGCCACACCTATCCCGAGAACCCTTAACATGGCCATGGGGCACCTGCGCGATCTGTCCATTATCGCCACGCCGCCCGCGCGCCGCCTCTCGGTAAAAACCTTCGTTCGCCAGCGGGAAGAAGCCATGGTGAAAGAAGCCATTCTCCGTGAAATTCTTCGCGGTGGTCAGGTGTACTTCCTGCACAACGATGTATCGACCATCGAGAAAACGGCTGAAGATCTGCGCAGACTCATCCCGGAAGCCCGGGTGGGCGTTGGCCACGGGCAAATGCGGGAGCGCCAGCTGGAACAGGTGATGTCAGATTTTTACCACAAGCGCTTCAACGTGCTGGTGTGTACCACCATTGTAGAAACCGGCATCGACGTACCCAGCGCCAACACCATCATTATTGAACGTGCGGATAAATTTGGTCTCGCCCAACTGCATCAGCTACGTGGCCGGGTTGGCCGCTCGCATCACCAGGCCTATGCCTATCTGCTGACACCGCCACCCAAGAGCATCTCCGCCGACGCCAGGAAACGATTGGACGCCATCTCGGAAGCACAGGATCTTGGCGCTGGATTCATGCTGGCCACCCACGACCTCGAGATTCGTGGCGCCGGTGAATTGCTAGGCGAAGAACAAAGCGGTCAAATCGAGAGCATCGGCTTCACGCTGTATATGCAGCTGTTAGATGAAGCCGTAAAAGCCATTCGCGAAGGCCGCACACCCAATGCGGAACTCCCCCTGAGCCATGGCACGGAAATGAACCTCCGCATTCCGGCGATTATTCCGGAAGACTACCTGCCCGACGTGCACAATCGCTTAATGCTGTACAAGCGCATTGCCAGCGTGAAAGAAGAAGCCGAATTAAAAGAACTTCAGGTTGAGATGATTGATCGCTTCGGATTATTACCGGAGCCCGCCAAAAATCTTGTGCGTCAAACCCAACTTCGCTTGATGGCGGAAGCTCTGGGTATCGATAAAGTGGATGCGGGCAAGGAATGGGTGCGGCTGGAGTTTGGCGCCACCACACCGGTTGACCCCTTAATTCTGGTTAAAAAAGTGCAATCCTCACCCGATGCGTACCGGCTTGAAGGGGCCAACAGCTTCCGCTTCCGGCTGAATGATGACTCAACCAATGGTAAACTCGACGCCATCTCGGCCATGCTCACCGAACTTGGCCCTGTAGAAACAAAAGCCAAGGCTTCCTGAACCAACCTGATTTAGCCGGAGTGAGACACTTGCAAGCCACAAAACGCTTTTCGACCCCCTTTCTGACAGGTGCCTTATTGGCTCTTGCGTGTACATTCCTGCCCACGACGGCTGTTCAGGCTCAGGAATCTCGCAAAAATTTCTACCGGGCGGAGATTGTGATTCTTCAACGGCTGATTGACCCCAACGCCGTGGAAGAACAAATGGCGGGCAAGCAAGTCGAATCACGCGATGTCGCAAAGAGGCTCTGGGTAGAGGACGCCAGCGGGCGCCGTATCTCAGACCTCAAGCTTGCCGGGCGAAACGAACTTCACCTGGGGCGAGCCGCTAGTCGCCTGGAAAACAGCGGCAACTACCGGGTGCTGGCTGCAGCTGGTTGGTACCAGAGCTTTCCACCCAACTACGACGGCTCCCCTATGAGAGTAGCGATCGGAGACTGGCTCACCGGAGCCCAGCAGAAAGCCGTGGAAGGGCATATTGAAATCGACCGGCAGCGTTACCTGCACGTAGGTGTTCACCTGAATCACTGGAAAGATGGCCCTGCACCGGCGGCCAAGGCGCCTGCGGCTGACCCCGCTAACGCTGGCGAAACCCCGGAGCCCGAGGATTCAGGTTCCATTGCCGACATGGCCGACACCACTCAGCCGGCCATCGTTGAGCCCGCAGCGGCCGAGCTGGTCACCTGGATCAAAGAAACCCGTCGCATGCGGAGCGAGGAAATTCATTTTATTGACTCCCCCACTATCGGTGTTCTGGTCTTCTTCAGAAAACTTTAGGCAAAGGCTCCAACTCGCCCAAACTGGCCATTGAGCGCTCCAGAATATGCTTGACGCCCGTCATGCCTTGCTCGATGGCCGCCTCAATCTCTTCCATTGTAATGATATGGTCAGATTTTCCGGCGGCCCAATTCACCACCAAGCCCAGGCACACATAACGCATCCCCAGCTCTGCCGCCAGAACAGCCTCGGGCATCCCCGTCATTCCCACCAGATCACAACCGTCTTGCTCAAGACGACGAATTTCTGCCGCAGTTTCAAGCCGCGGCCCTTGGGTCGCGCCGTAAACGCCGAAATCGGAAAACTCGAGCTCCAACGCCTCGGCCGCTTCGATCAATAGAGCCCGCCCATCCAGATCGTAAGGGTGGGTAAAGTCGATATGGGTTACGTGCTCAAGATCGTCTTCGAAAAAGGTACTGGCGCGCCCCCAGGTGTAATCGATCAACTGATGGGGAATCACTACATGGGCAGGCCCCATGGCTTTATGAATTCCACCAACGGCGTTGACCCCCACAACGGTTCGAACCCCCGCATCATAAAGCGCTTGCAGATTGGCCCGATAGTTCACCCGGTGCGGCGGTATACGGTGCGGATTGCCATGCCGGGCCAAAAATACGACGGGCTGCTCGCCCAGCACGCCTTTAACCAGTACGTCGGAGGGCTCACCCCAACGGTTACTGTCCGCCTCTTTGCCAAGTATCTGAAGTTCACTCAGCTGAGTCAGCCCCGTTCCGCCGATAATTCCTACCGGACGATTAGTCGCCATCAGCATCACCTCCGTCGCTTGAATTAGAATCGTCATCACGGGCATGGGCCTCGCCCTGATTTTCTCTGTAATCCGATTTTTTGCGAGCGGCCTGGTCGTCGCGCTTATCGCCTTTCTCTTTTGCATCCGGATTGCTGACAGACACGCCATCCGGCAAATGCAGGGTTCTTGTCGGGAAGGCAACTTCCGCGTCGTGGCCTTCAATAATATCGCTGATCTTCAGCAGTACATCTTCCTTGATACCGTGATAGCGAACCCAGTCGGTAGTTTTGGTGAAGGTGTAAATCATGATGTCGAGCGTGGAATCATTGAAGGCCAGGAAATTCACGATCAAGGTCTGATTGGCATCAATCTCGTCGTGGTTCTTCAACATATCCCGGATTTCATCAACAATCGTTTTCATTGATTGAACATCGGCATAACGGATCCCGATGGTTTCCGAGATCCGGCGATTGGTCATTCGCGACGGGTTCTCTACCGCGATCACGGTAAACGCCGCATTGGGTACGTACAGCGGGCGCTTATCGAAGGTACGAATGGTGGTTAAACGCCACCCGATGTGCTCCACCGTTCCTTCAATATTCCGGTCTGGGGACCGGATCCAGTCCCCTACCTTGAATGGACGGTCCAGATGAATGATGAAACCGCCAAAAAAGTTGGCCAGCAAATCCTTGGCGGCAAAACCAACGGCAATTCCACCCACACCACCAAAGGCCAGGACACCTGAAATACTAAAGCCGAGGGTCTGCAGCGCCGTCAGCACGGCAGTAATAATAATGACAGCGCGCAGTAGCTTGCTGATGGCATTCACGGTCGTGAAATCCATTGGCTTGCGCATTTTGACCGGCGACACCAGTATTTTCTCGACCTGCTTCACCAAACCGAACAAGGCCCAGACAATGACCCACATGAAGCCGATCTTCAGCACGGTTTCGTTTGCCGTGAACACTTCGGCGTCGGAGAAGTGATGGGCGATTTCTGCAGCCCAATACACCCCTTGCAACCAGATAAACGCTACAAGCGGGCGACGACACGCATGGAGCACCGCATCGTCCCAAAGATTCTTGGTATGACTGAATTTGTTCTCAAGGTATAGAACAACACGGCTAACGATAAAGGCCAGAACCGCAGTACTTAACACCACGGCAAAGATAAGGATGCCAGCACGCCATCCTTCGGTCAGCATGCCGAAGTGTTCAATCCAGTCATTCACAACGCGCAAGATATTTCCGATCATCCTGTCCCTCTGGGCTCGTCAACTCACTCAATATTCACGTGCATACCAACCGGCGCACGCTCGAATAATTCCAACAAATCCCGGTTACGCATCCGCACGCAGCCATGAGACATAGGTACCCCCATCGGCTCCGTATCGGGTGTTCCATGAATGTATATGAAACGGCGAAAGGTATCGACACCCGGCCCGCGATTGCGCTGCCATTCCAGTCCACACAGCCAAAGTATACGAGTCAGGATCCAGTCACGATCGGGATAGGCCGCCGCAAGCTCCGGCGTGTATACCTCGCCTGTGGGCCGTCGGCCGCGAAACACCGCATTCAATGGCTGACCTTCACCAATGCGCGCTCGCACATAGTGCCTGCCCCTGGGCGTGCAACCACTGCCGTCCTGTTCCCCCGCCCCGTTTAAGGCGGTGGAAACCGGGTAACTAGCCAGCAGGGAATCGTCATCAGTCAGCACTCTAAGCAACTGATCAGCGAGAGAAATATGAATATAGGCCCGTTGGGGCCATGGGGCGTTCAAAACGTAAGCTCCCTCGGGCGAAAACCAGAGGGAAGCCTACCTGAGGGCGGGGAGTTCAGGCAACCGTGGTGCCCGCAAGAGAAGGCGGCACTTGCAATTTGTCCGGAGCTTTCATGCCTTCAGCGAGGAAGGGCACCAACCGAGCGGCAATTTCCTGAACCGAAGCCTGCACACCGAGCTTGTTTTCAAGAATATCGATCAAGGCATCACTGCTGGACATGGTGAACGCAGTTGCGCCCAGCATGAACTGGATGCGCCAGTAACGGTCTACAGCAGACAACTCCGGAGTGGCCTCTTTGAGCAGTCGCATGAAACGACTGAATGGCTGCCCGTATTCCTGCTCCAGAAACTTGCGCAGGTGGCCTTGGGATTGAGTGTAGGCAAGGCCCAGCAACCGCATGAAAATCGAAATACCCTTTTCATTGCGTTGAGGCATACGGATGGCGCTTTCGGTCAACACCCACAGCGTCTGGTTCAAGGTGGGAGGGTTACCCTGGCATTTCTTTTCCAGATCATCGAACGCGGCTTCCAAGGTCGATGAAAAAGGCGTCAGGAACCGGGCAAACACCGCATGGATGAGAGCCTTCTTTGAGCCAAAATGGTAATTGACCGCAGCCAGATTTACGTTAGCCTTACTGGTAATCATGCGCAGCGAAGTTTCTGCAAACCCCCGCTCCGCGAACAGTTCCTCAGCTGCATCGAGAATGCGATCTACGGTATCTGACTGTGCCATTTTATTATCAGCGCCTCTAACAAACGTCTGTTTGAAACATACGTTTGAGGGCTGATAATGTCAAGCTCGCGGCTCGGGAACCGCTGCCGCCTCTTGCCACCCCTTATCTATTGCAGCCTGATTGCCATCAAAAAACGCCTGCTGGATTTTGTTGTACGCTCTTTCCGCTTCCAGCATGTAGATCAAATAGAGCCTGACATGCTCCCGTTTGGTTAAGTATCGGGGAAGCACCCGCTGCTCCGAAAGCCGAATCATGTCGCTGAAGCGCCCATGGCGCAGGGTCGGGTTGTACCGGGCCATTCTCGCGCATTGCCAGGCCAGGCCGTCGGCCCCCTCAAGATGCGCTGCATGCTTTCGCGCATCGTTGAGCATGCGCTGACGTTTGAGTACCAAATCCAGATACGACGGTTTATTGGTATAGATGGTGCGAATAAACGGCATGCCTAATAAAAGTATAATCACACAAATCCCGAAACCACCGCCTGCAATCCAGGCTGGAACCATGCCAGTCAGTCCGCTGAGAAAAACCGAGGCAGCCACTATCGCAGACAACAACCACAAATCGCGGCTACGCCGTGCCTGTGCCATGGAGTAGTTATCAGGCCAGTCAGCCATCGACAGCAACTCGAAATCCATCAGGAGAACGCGGTCACATTGCCGCAGCATCAACCTGAGATTTTTCAGCTCGGATTGCGCCTTGCGGGGCTCGTCGTCCTGCGTTGACGGTTCGTCTTCAGCACCCGCATCAGACGAATCCGGTTGCTCGTCGCTGTCTGCCGGCGTCACTTCTGTTTGATCTGCATCCACGCCCTCACCGCGTTCCTGCAGAGGCGTTTCAAGAGGATCAGCCGGTCTGCCTGCGCGAAGCTGTGCGGGCGGTGAATCCACGCCTGCAGCCAAGGTTGTAGTGGCATTTTCCGCCATGAGGTTCCCACTGTTCGATGCTTTGGTTAGTCAGGTTATCGGCCACAGCGATGACAACTTGAGCGCCGCCCTCTCCCGCGGCGCTTCTTGGCAACCGTCATCGCCACCGGTATGCTTTCTCCATTCATCGCACTTCAGGAGACGGTTTATGTTTACCGGTATTGTTCAGGGCATTGCCAAAGTAGTCGAAATTCATACAGCACCGGGCCTGAACACCCTCGTTATCGAACTTCCTGAAGACAAAGTTGACGGGGTAACGATTGGCGCGTCCGTTGCCATCAACGGCACGTGTATGACGGTAACCCGGCAAGAAGGCCTGCAACTCTATTTCGATGCGATGCAGGAAACGCTGCGACTAACGACCCTCGGGGCGCTTAATATCGGAGACGACGTGAACTTCGAGCGAGCGGCACGTATTGGCGATGAAATTGGCGGGCATCTGTTGAGTGGGCATGTCCACACCACCGCGAAACTCGCAGACATCGTTCGCACCGAAAACAACGTCACACTGTGGTTTGAAGTACCCGAAAATTGGATGAAGTATCTCTTCCCGAAAGGCTTCGTTGCCATCAACGGCGCCAGCCTGACCATTGGTGACGTTGAAGCCAACCGCTTTAATGTCCATTTAATTCCCGAGACGCTGCGGGCAACAACGTTCGGCACCATCGAGCAGGGCCAGTTGGTCAATATTGAAGTGGACAGCCAGACACAAACCATCGTCGATACGCTGGCACGCATGGGGTACGACCGCCCTGCCACGGCGGTCTAACCAGGCCATCACAGCGCAGCTTCAAACACCACAAAGCGCGGGCTCGCCGCCCGCTGCTCCACGGAACGGAAGTACCGCTTGAGCGAGCGGTGATAGCCAAGATGCCGGTTTCCCACCATCAATACCCGCCCATCGGCGGCAAGATGCTTCGCGGCTTGTTTGAATAACCTCAAAGCGATGTGGTCCCCCACCACGCCCCCCTCGTGAAAAGGCGGATTCAGTAAAATCAGCTGGAATTCACCGCAGCCCGTTGGCACACCGTCACTGTGATGTAATTGTGCTCGCTCTGAAAAAGCACAATGCCTCAGGTTATGGTGCGCACTGGCCACCGCCTGACTCGAAACATCACTAAAATCCACCGCAACATCCGGCCGACACGCCAGCGCGGAGAGCCCCAACACGCCGTTCCCGCACGCAAGGTCCAGTATCCGAGCTTCAGGCTTGAGGACCTGCACCGCCGGCCCGACCAATGGCAGCAGTTCACGGGTACCGATATCCAGGCGCTCTCTCGAAAACACCGCCGGCATGGCTTCGACCGGCGCCGGCACACCGTGTTGCTGGTACCCTTTCCAGACGGAAGGCCAGCCCTCCAGGGTCTCGCTGCCACGGCGACAGACCACAACCCGGGCCTTTTTTCTGGCCGGTAGCACCGTTTCTGTCTTCACCGCCCCCGCAAACACATCCACACTGCGTTCCGGCAGATGTTTAATCATACCACCCGCCAGCAGGCAGCCGTCCTCCGCCAACTGACTATTCACCCAACGCAGTAACCACGCCAAATACTCAGCCTGCCTGGGGATACGCAGGACAACAAGATCAAACGGTCCTTCGGGAGGATTAAGCCAGCTGGCTGGAACGGATGGGGACGGCAGGTTCGGATTCCGGAGCGCATTGTCCTTGAGAGCCTGACTCAATGCAGCGCTATCAGAAACTGAAACCGGCGAATAATCCGCCAAGCCAAGGGTCAAGGCACCAAAGGCATCGTCAATCACAAGAACACGGTGCTTCGGGGTCAGCCGATTCAGTGCTTCATCTAAAAGCAGTTCATCCGCGGCGTCCCACGCGCGCAGGTTGGAGACCTCACTGCCGGGCCGCTTCATCGCCAAACGCTGGCCGGCAATCTCAAGCACTTCACTGGTCATCTCGGGCATTCGCTCACTAATTTCTGATAAATAATGTTTTTAGGCTGTTTACTCTAGAAAAAACACCTAAATTAGCCTTGTTCACGCCGAAAACCCCTTTCGGTCAGACGTTCGGCGCCCTGCCGATTGACCGATCGTTTTCTGCACATGCTTTTTTACCCCTCCCCAGGGGTTTTTTTATGCCTGAAATTCAGCGTGGCATGCGTTGGAAGGCGCGATACACCGTAAATCGCTTATCTTGTACAAGAGTTTGCACGGGCCCGATGAACTGCTGCATCAACGCTTCATAGGGCAAGAAGCTGTTCGCCACCAAACGAAGCTCACCACCCGGCACTAAATGCCGCGCCACTTGCCGAATAAACTGTTCGGTCATGGAGGTGTCGGTTTTCACCCCGGAATGAAACGGCGGGTTCGTCACGACGGCCTGCCAGCGGCCCTTCAAGCCTGCCAGCCCATCTTCTGCGAATATCTCGCCAGACGCTCCCGCCTTCTCGTATGTGGCTCTGGCGCAGGCTACCGCTTGTGCCTGTACATCCACTCCATCGACCACACCCGGCTCAACCCCCGCAGCACGTCGATGGCCCTGAAGCCAACTACCAATAACGCCGGCACCACAAGCAAAATCCAGCACTTTTTCGCCTGACAATGGCTTCTCTGCAAGGTTTTCAAGCAGTAGCCGTGTGCCTCCATCCAGCTCCCCTTTGCTGAAGACACCCGGCAAACCGGCTACAGACACTTCAACACCGGCGCAGTTGATCGGTGTCCATTCCAGATAGTCTTCCAACACAAACGCGTCATTGGGCTGACTGTTGGTTCCACTCCAAACCTGACAGTGCCGGGCACTGTCTATTTTCATACCGTCTGGAACCGCTTGAAGAAATTGCTTGGAACCGCCGGCGATGCCCTCTTTTTTCTCACCAATCAACACAAGGTTTGCATCCTGACGCCCAAGAAATTGCGCCATTGCTAACCGCAGCGTGAGCTCGGCACGGGCTTTGGGCAAAAACACAATCACCGTGTCAAATGCACCGGCGGACAGCCCCTCGGTGTCATAACCAAAACACTGTTGCCATTTTGTGTGGGGTGCCATCGATTTGTAGACACCCGCGTGCTCTGTCATCGCCAGCCCTGCGGAGGGGCACTGCAGCAACAGGCCGGGGTCAGAAAGCCCCAATATGGCCAGGCGGCCGTCCAATAATTGGGCATTTCGGAGGAGAACTTCGTGGGTATTCGGTAATGAAGACATGGCAAGCCGGCCTGAAGGTGATGCTGAAAGGCACGTATGCTAACCGGAAAAAAGCCCTGAGTCTGCCTTCACAGCATCATCAGGGCTTTAACCGCTTCTATAGCGCCAGCTCTTACTCGCCAGGCTGCTGGTGCAGGGTGCTCTGCGCCAGATCCAGCAACTCACGCAAAGCGACCGAGAACATGGCGTATTCAGGCTCTCTTACGCCTTTCAGCTCCGCCAGCATGGTGTTCCAGCGCTCAATCATATGCTGGTTTTTCTCTTCCCATGCCTGCACGCAGGCCGGAACCTTCTCCGCTTTGCCGGCGAGTTGCAGCACACCGGTGGTCAATGCCCGCTGCTGCCAGTCAAGGTCCTCACGGAAGCTTTCCCGCGCCAGAGCTTGCCAGTGCGAGTTCGGGGTCAGTGCCGCAATTGCGTCGGCAAACCAGTTCAAATCAAGCCGGTCACCCAGATCGTAATACAGGTTCGCAACGGTCTTGAGTGGCATTTTTGTCGTCTCTTTGGCTTCGATAATCCCCAACGACGAATACAAATAGCCTGTTCCGGACAGCACTGACGCCAGGTCTTTCGGAATACCCTCTGAAACCAACTCTGAATTGCGTTTCTCCCAGTCCGCCTTGGCCTGTTCACCGAGGTATTCCGGCAGATTTGACGTGATTGCCCACACGCTATTCGCAAACCGCTCCATATGGCTCTGAATATTCAGCTCTGCCCGACGGTTGCGCAGCAGCCAACGCACAGACCGGCGCATCAAGCGCATCAGATCCTGCATCAACTCCAACTGGAGCTTGGCGGAAACGTGGTAGTCCAAGGCTTCAATCCTGTCCCACCAGTTATCAATGCGGAACACATCCCGGGCAATGATCCACGCCAGCGCAATGGTCGCCGCATCTGCGCCGGTCGATTGCTGTAGCCGCTCAACAAAGGTAATCCCCATGTGGTTTACCATGTCGTTGGCGATCTGTGTGGCAATGATTTCCCGACGCAATTGGTGATCGGCCAGCTCTGCCTTGAACTTACTGGTGAGCCCTTTCGGGAAGACCTTGTACATTTCCCCTTCCAGCAACGGGTTGTCCGGCAAGCTGCTGTCTATCAGGGTCTGTTTCAGATCTCCCTTCACGTAGGAAATCAGCACCGACAATTCAGGCCGGGTCAGGCCTTTGGAGATGAGTTTGCGCTCCGACAATGCCTCGTCGTCCGGCAAGAATTCCAGACTCCGGTTGAGTTTGTCCTCGTTTTCGAACGAGTTCATCAGCCGGCGATACTCTTCCAGTCGAATGAAAGTATCTTCGTTGGCGATGCTGATCGCCTGTGTCTGTCGATAGTTATTTTTCAAGACCAGCGCAGACACATCATCGGTCATGTCTTCCAGCATGATATTGCGCTGCTTTTGGGTCAGATCGCCCATAGCTACGGCCCGGTTGAGCAAGATCTTCATATTGACCTCGTGGTCTGAGCAATCCACACCACCCGAGTTATCGATGAAGTCTGTATTCAAACGGCCGCCTTTCAGGGCATAGTCAATCCGGCCAAGCTGGGTAAACCCGAGGTTACCGCCCTCACCGACCACTTTGCACCGCAGCTCTGCGCCATTGATCCGCACGCCATCGTTGGCTTTATCACCAACATCCGCGTGACTCTCTGACGCGCCTTTCACGTAGGTGCCAATGCCACCCACCCAAAGCAGATCTACTTCGGCTTTCAAAATATGGCCAATCAGCATGTTCGGCGGAACACTGTCTGCCTTGATGCCAAGCAGTTTCTTGATTTCAGGCGTCAGGGAGATGGATTTCGCGGAACGGCTAAAGACCCCGCCGCCCTTGGAAATCAACTTCGTGTCGAAATCGGTCCACGCCGAACGTGGCATTTCAAACAGTCGCTTACGCTCTTTGTACGTTTTTTCGGCATCCGGGTTAGGATCTATGAAGATGTGCATATGGTTGAATGCAGCCACCAACCGGGTTTTCTCGGAGCACAGCAGGCCGTTACCAAATACGTCACCGCCCATGTCGCCGATGCCGATAGCGGTGAACTCATCGACTGCGGGATTAATGCCCATTTCCCGGAAGTGACGCTCCACCGACACCCAGGCACCGCGAGCCGTAATGCCCATTTTCTTGTGGTCGTAACCGTTACTGCCGCCCGAGGCGAAGGCATCGCCCATCCAGAAGCCGTATTCAGCCGCCAGGCCGTTAGCGATGTCCGAAAAGGTCGCAGTGCCCTTGTCTGCGGCTACAACCAGATAATGGTCGTCTTCATCGTGCCGCACAACCTGTTCGGGAGGCTGGATTCCGGCATCCACCAGATTGTCTGTGATGTCCAACAAGCCGCGGATAAAGGTTTTATAAGCCTCAACGCCTTCTGCCTGAAATGCTTCACGATCAGAGGGCGAAGGCAACTGTTTGGCGACAAAGCCGCCTTTGGCGCCAACCGGAACAATCACCGCGTTCTTCACCTGCTGCGCTTTCACCAGCCCAAGCACTTCTGTGCGGTAGTCCTCGTAGCGGTCAGACCACCGCAAGCCACCCCGGGCAACCTTACCGCCGCGCAAGTGCACGCCTTCCACCCTTGGCGAATACACGAAGATCTCGAACATAGGCAGTGGCAGGGGAACGTCCGGAATACGAGTCGGGTCGAATTTCAGACTGATGTAAGGCTTGGGGTTGCCTTCTGCGTCCGGCTGGAAATAGTTGGTGCGCAAGGTTGCCTGCATCAACTCCAGATAAAGTCTCAGAACCCGGTCTTCACTGAGGTTGTCCACGTTGTCCAGGCCGGCATGAAATTCGATTTCCAGCTTCTGCTGAGCAGCCTCGCACTTCGCGGCACTCTGATAGCGATCCGGGTTGAACCGAACCTCAAAAAACTCCAAAAGAGTATTCGTCAGACCGACATGATTCACCAGGGTGTTGGAGATAAACGTCTGGCTGTTCGAGAAACGAATCTGGCGCATGTAACGAGCATATGTGCGCAACAGGGCAATTTCACGCCACCCCATATAGGAGGTCAGCATCATGCGGTTGAACGCATCGTTTTCGGCCTCACCATGCCAGACCCGGCGGAACAGCTCCTCGAAAATGGGTCGGATACGATGAATATCCAGCGACTCTCCGGTATAGGCCTGCAAGGTAAAATCGTGAATCCAAACCGTCTGACCGGAACGTTCCGTTACCTCAAACGGGTGCTCGCCGATAACACGGAAACCCAAATTGTCGAAAATGGGCATCACATCGGATAACGGCAGCGGCTCATCCGGGTAAAAAAGTTTGAAATGCAGATTGCTTTCCGATTCTTCTAGCGCCCGGTAAAAACTCATCGCCAGGTCTTTCTCGCGAACAGCCGCGACGATGTGCTCCAGATCCACTGCGGCGCGTCGGGGCGAGAACATGGCCACGTAGCTGGCCGGAAACCCGCTCGCCCACAATCTGTAAAGCTCGTTACCGGACTCCTCTCCGTACGCCTCGGTAAGCGCCACGTCGAGCCCGTCACGCCAGGACTGGGCAAGATCAATCACCTGATCGCGAATGTCAGCTATCGGCAAATCACGGTTCTCAACCTGAGGCACCCGGATGGTGAACTGCACCCTTGCCAGCGGAGACTCGGAAAAGTGGGTCACGAATTCGATGTCGTGGGCATCCAGCCGGTCCATCAACACCTGCTCCACTTTCATGCGCAGCTCGGTGTTGTAGATGTCTCGCGGGAAGAACGCCAGGCAGGTCACGAACTGCCCATACACGTCTTCACGCATAAACAGCTCAATCCGCCGGCGTTCCTGTATGTACAGGATGCTTTTCGCCACTTTCAGCAGTTCGTCGGTTTCGATCTGGAACAATTCATCCCGCGGATACAGCGTCAGAATCTGCACCAGTTCTTTACCGGCATAATCGCTGGGCATGAAGCCGGAGCCGTCCATAACCGCATCGAATTTGCGGCGTAACAGCGGAATCTCGTCCGGGCGCTCGTTGTAGACCCTGGAGGTGTACAAGCCCAGGAAGCGGCGCTCCCCCACCACTTCACCTTTGCTGTTAAATTTCTTGACGGCAATGTAGTCGGGGTAAGCCGGGCGGTGCACACGGGAGCGCTGGGCTGACTTGGCAAATATAAAGATGTCGTCAGCGCGGGTCATCGCGTGGCGGGTTCGCTGCGGCAACTCGTTCAGCCGTACCTTCTCCGGGCGTTCGTTGTTTACGCGGAAGATCCCCAACTCCGAGTTGGCAACGCGCTGCACCACCATCCCTTTCTTGTCTTTGACGAAATCGTATTCGTCGTAACCCAGAAAGGTGAAGTGGTCATCCGCCAGCCAGCTCATAAACGCTTTGGCTTCTTTCTTGTCTTCGGCACTGATGCCCGCCGTAGTGCCATCCAATTCTTTGATAATGCCGGCAACCTTGTCCTGCACAATCGGGAAGTCTTCTACGGCAATGCGCACTTCGTGCAACACGCTTTGCAGGCTTTGCTCCAGACTGCTGAGGTCTTTCGGCGATGTGTGCCGGTCAATTTCCAGCACAATAAACGCTTCATAATCTGCTGATGCGGACTCTTTGGCACCGTGAATTTTTTTGAGCTTTCCGGATTTCTCACGCTCGATCTGCAGCACCGAATGCTGGATAGAATGGGTGCCGATTTCCCGTTGGTTGACCGCCATACGCAGGGAGTCAATCAGGAACGGGATATTCGGATGCAAGATAAAAATAACGGTGTGTGTGGACTGCCACCCGTCACTCTCGAGGTCCGGGTTAAATACCGACACCGGCGTTTCGTCGGCTGTCCGCTTCTGCAAAAATTGCCAGGCAGCCAAAACGGCACCGTAGGTATCGGAGAATCGTCGGCTGACCAATTCTTCTAACGGGATGTGGGCATAATGCAACCGGGCGAACTGGGCAATTTTCTTCGCTTCGCTCTTCGCAATCTTTTGTGCAAAGGCGTCTGACAACTGATCAAAAAACTGCTCTTTGCTGGCGATTGTCAGCGCGTTCATATCCGACCTCAAATGATTTTGTGTGAAAGAAACGTAATCCACTTATCGTCACATAAGCATAGTCAAACCCTTGATTTTTGCTGGCCCGCCCTCAAAACTTCGGCAACTACTTAGGCACTATTTCTACGGTGCCAGCGGACCTTCAAAACCAAGAGCAGTAAACGTCATGTCGTTACAGCAAACTTTCGGTGCCCTCAGAGCACAACTGGCAAAACGCATCATCGGCCAAGACAAGCTGGTAGACCGCCTTTTGATTGCGCTCCTGGCCGATGGCCACCTACTGGTCGAAGGTGCCCCCGGGCTGGCCAAAACCACTGCTGTAAAAGCCCTTGCCGACCACATCGAAGGCGACTTCCACAGAATTCAGTTCACACCCGACCTGCTACCGTCAGACGTGACCGGCAGCGAAATCTATCGGGCTGAAACCGGCCTGTTCGAATTTCAGCGTGGGCCCATATTCCACAACCTGGTACTGGCCGACGAAATCAACCGCGCGCCGGCAAAGGTGCAATCGGCGCTGCTGGAAGCCATGGGTGAACGCCAGATCAGTGTCGGCATGCAGACCTTTGCACTGCCGAAACTGTTCATGGTTATGGCCACCCAGAACCCGATAGAACAAGAAGGCACCTACCCCTTGCCCGAAGCCCAGCTCGACCGCTTTCTTATGCATGTGGTGATTGATTATCCAAGTGCCGAAGCTGAAAGGGAGATTCTGCACCTGGCCCGCAGTGACTACCGTCAGGGAATTCCGAACGTAGACATTCGTCTAACGGAAGATCAAGTCATGGAAGCCCGGCGGGAAATATCGAACATTTACATGGCCGAACCGGTTGAGCAGTATTTGCTGGCGTTGATTCTGGCGACTCGTGACGCAGCCGCTCTCGACCCGGAACTGGCTCGCTGGACCGCCTTTGGTGCCAGCCCTCGGGGTACCATCGCGCTGGACCGCTGCGCCCGGGCACTGGCCTGGCTGGACGGTCGCGACTACGTGACCCCCGACGACATTCGCATCATGGCCTTTGACGTGCTTCGTCACCGGATTCTTCTGACGTTCGAGGCCGAAGCTGAAGGCATGACAGCCGATGCCGTGCTGCAAAGGCTGATCGATCGGGTTCCGGTAACCGCCTGACGTGTTTGTAAAACCCGCTTTGGCGACAAGAGAAATACCCATGGGCAACACCGCTGTCACCCACGCCACCTTACAGGATCTGGTTCGCTTGCAGGCCGATGCCAGGGCGTTGAAACTGCCCTCGGCCCGACAGATACACAGTCGCCAGGCCGGTATGAGGCAATCGCGCCAGCGCGGCCGGGGCATGACCTTTGCAGAAGTTCGTCAATACCAGCCCGGGGACGATATTCGCAGCATTGACTGGCGCGTGACGGCGCGGCGCCAATCGCCCCATACCAAACTGTTCGAAGAAGAGCGCGAGCGCCCGGTCCTGCTTATTGCGGATTTGGGGCCCACCCTGTTCTTCGCCAGCACCGGCGCATACAAACAAGCCCGATGCGCGCAGATCACCGCACTGTTGGCATGGCTTGCACTGATGGCGGGCGACCAAGTGGGGGGGCTGGTTTTCAATCATCAGGAACTTGAAGTACTGCGGCCTGCCCGGCGGAAAAAATCACTGCTACGGTTATTGGACACAATGGCCCGGCAGCAACACCAACCCGGAATCGCTCCAAACCCGGCGATTCCTGAAGGCCCGGACCTGAACAAGGCGTTGTCCGAAGCCCGTCGAGTCGCTCACACCGGCAGTCGTATTTTCATCGTCAGTGACTTCATGAATGTTTCCAACGAAACCACCACTTTGCTAGGCGCACTGGCGAGGCATAACAGCGTGAGCGCCCTGCGAATAATGGACCCGCTTGAAAAAGAACTGCCACGCAGCGGGCAGTTCGCGGTTGCCGGGCCGGAAGGACCGGTCTGGTTTGATGCCGCCAACCCGAACTTTCAAAAAGCCTGGCAGGCCAAAATTTCCAGTCACGAACAGCAGTTGGCCGACTGTTTCCGAACATCTGGCGTGCAGGCCTCCACCATCATGACGCAGGAAGACCCGGCTGAAGCTCTGAGATTCCAGTTGGGGCCGGGAGGACGGATCTGATGAATCCCGAAGATCCACTTGCTCAGCTGAGAGACATCCATCTGCCTGAAACCGGTGGCTGGTGGCCGCCAGCACCGGGCTGGTGGTTGCTTGCCGCGTTGTGTCTGACCGCATTGGTCGCATTGGTGTGGGCCTGGCAACGTCACCGAGCGCGCACCGCGTGGAAACGCCAGGCCAAAGCCGAGCTCGCAACGCTGATTCAGCACCGGTGCAACGAACCAGGTTGGTACGGTGATTTAAATCGGCTACTCAAACGCGTTGCGCGCCAGACTCACCCAAACCGTCACCCGGAATCCATGACCGGTGATCAATGGGTAGACTTCCTGCTGGAAACCCTTCCCAAAGACCGAATTGCATCGCGCCCGACCGCTGAAGCGATAGTCGCGGCAGCCTGGCAACCCAAGCCCGCAATCGAGCCCCGAAACGCGGCGGGATTCGCATCGTTTTGGCTGGAGGCGCAGCTATGATCAGCCTGGCATACCCATGGGCCCTGTTGCTGGTTTTGCTGCCGCTGCTGCTGATCTCGCGAAAGCAAAAGAGCGAGCCAGTAGATGCACCGGTCATCCCTGTCGGACATTGGCTTGCCGACATGCCCGGAGTCAGCACACAGGGACGAACCAACCCTTGGTGGCGAAAACTGCTCATGCTGGCGGCCTGGCTTTGCCTGGCGGTCGCTCTCGCCCGACCTCAACATGTGGGCGAACAGGTGCAAATGCCCATCACCGGGCGCGATCTGATGCTGGTAGTCGATATTTCACCCAGCATGGAAGAACAAGACATGGTGTTGCGCGGTCGCAGCATCAATCGCCTTCAAGCGGTCAAGCGGGTGCTAAACGACTTCATTGATCAGCGGGAAGGAGACCGGCTCGGCTTGATTCTTTTCGGCACAGAACCCTACGTTCAGGCTCCCCTTACCTTCGATCGTGAAACCGTACGGACGCTCTTGCTTGAATCCGGTCTGGGCATGGCTGGCCGTGCGACGGCCATCGGAGATGCCGTGGGACTTGCGGTGAAACGGCTGCGCGACAGGCCCCAGGAGCAGCGTGTCGCCATCATGCTGACTGACGGCGCCAACACCGCCGGCGAAATCAATCCGGACAAAGCCACCGACATTGCAGCCGCAGCCGGTGTCCGGCTCTACACCATCGGTATCGGAGCCGACTCGGTGATTCAGCGCGGATTGCTGGGCACCCGCCGGGTGAATCCTTCGCGGGATCTGGATGAAGAATTGCTTACCCGCATGGCCGAGCAGACCGGGGGCAGGTACTTCCGTGCCCGAAGTTTGCCGGAGCTCGAGATGATTTATGACAGCATCAATCAATTGGAGCCTACTGAACAGGAAGGCCAGTTTTTCCGGCCAGTGACCGAACTCTACGTATGGCCGGCTGGCATCGGCATCGCGATCTGGCTCACCTTGATGGCCGTGCGCCTCGCCCATTCCCGCACCCGCTTTACGCCGGAAAGGGAGGCGAACCATGGCTGACTTCCATTTTATACGCCCCCTGTGGCTTACGTTAATCTTCGCCGTTCCATTGCTGTACCTCGTTCAACATCGCCTGAAACACGGCGATGCGGGCTGGGGCCGCTATATATCTCCGGCCCTTCTCAAACCCTTAATACGCCGCCGCGGCCGCGCGTCTGACCGGGCCACCGTGTCGCCATTCTGGCCCCTCTGCCTTGCGGTGATTATTCTGGCCACCGCGCTGGCTGGTCCGAGCTGGAGACAAGCACCCACGCCACTCAAACAACCACAGGACAGTCTGGTCATTGCACTGGACTTGTCGCTGTCTATGCTGGCCACAGATGTAAACCCGGACCGGCTAACCCTCGCCAAACGCAAGATACGGGATATTCTTGAGCAACGGCAGGGCGGCCTCACAGCATTATTGGTGTATGCCGGTGACGCCCATGTGGTCACCCCCCTGACCGAAGACCATCGCACCATTGAAGCCATGCTCAGCGTGCTCGAGCCAACGATCATGCCGGCGCAAGGCAACCGTACCGACCTCGCGGTGAAAGAAGCCATTAACCTGCTAAACAACGGAGCTCCCGGGCGCGGGCGCATCCTACTGATTGCCGATGATGTTTCCGGAAGATATCGCGATGGCATTCACGAACAACTCAGTGCCACGTCGTACACTCTCAGCACCCTGACCGTGGGTACCGAAGAAGGCGGTCCGATTCCCCTGCCGCGGCATGGGTTTATTCGAGACGGCAACGACATTGTCATTACCCGGGCCAATCCCGATGCCCTCGCGGATCTGGCCCGCCAATCTGGCGGAAATAGCCACGGAATGACGCTGGACGACACGGATATTCGCGCTTTACGCGTGGAACCAGAGGCTACTGATGACTGGCAGGCAACCGAAGATGGGCTCACCATCAACCGCTGGCAGGACGACGGATATTGGCTGCTTTGGCTGACACTGCCTTTGCTGCTGTTGGGCTGGCGCCGTGGGGCGTTTGCCGTGCTTGCCCTTGCCATCCTGCCTGTCACGTTGGCCCCAAGGCCTGCGATGGCTCTGGACTGGGGCGGGCTTTGGCAACGGGAAGATCAGCGTGGTCCTGAGCTGATCGAGCAGAACCCCGAACAGGCCGCCGAACGGTTGGAGCGGCCCGGCTGGCGAGGCTCGGCCCTGTATCGGGCGGGCAAATATGAAGATGCGATCGATGCGTTCTCACATTCTGACGACACCAGCAGCCACTACAATCGCGGCAACGCCCTGGCCCGTGCCGGCAAACTTGAAGAAGCCCTGGAAGCCTACGACAGAGTACTGGAAAAACAACCTGAGCATGCCGACGCGCGCTTCAATCGTGATCTGGTGAAGAAGCTTCTGGAACAGCAACAGAGCCAGAAGCAGAATGGCGACGAAGATCAGAATCAAAACCAGAGTTCTGACCAGAGCGATTCCGACAGCCAAAACAGTGATTCTCAACACGGTGATAAGCAACAGTCCGGGGACGAAAGCCAACAGCAAAACGGTGAACAGAACAAGCAACAAGACTCACAGTCGCCGGATAACCAGGACCAGAACGGTCAGCAATCCCGAGACCAGCAACAACAGGAACCGGAACAGGCGGAAGCGCAACAAAATGCCAATGCGAGCCCCTCAGAGCAAAACTCCGAGCAAGAATCTGAGGCCGAGGCACCCGCGCCGGTGACCGAACAACCCCTGAGCCAGGGGCAAGAACAGATGTTACGACGGATACCCGATAACCCCGGGGGATTGCTGCAGCGTAAGTTCCTGCAACAGTATCAGCAACGCCAGACCCAACGCGACGAGGGCGATACACCATGGTAAAGAACCTTTTGTCTTCCCTCTTATGGCTTCTGTTCTTGTTCTCCGGCGCGCTGTCGGCGAATGAGCTTACGGCCGAGCCAGACCGGGACCAGCTCTATGAGGGTGAAGTTCTGACCTTGACGGTTAAAGGCTCGATGAACATCGAACTCAACCTGAGCAATCTGTTCAATTTTGATTTGTCGCAGTTGCCGTCACCGAACATCGAGCAAGTGGAACCGGATTTCGAAATCCTCGCACGCAATCAACGCTACAGCGTACAAACCGTTAATGGCGACATGGTGGGTGAGATCACCTGGACTTATCAATTGGCTCCCAAGCGTACCGGAACCCTGACAATCCCCGCACTCAAGTTTCAGGACTCGACCTCCAACCCCGTCGCCATCGAGGTCGTGTCGGGCACACCTCCGGACGCTCCAGCGGCCAACCGTGACAGCTTTGTCGAACTCTCTGCCGACAAAGCCGAGGTTTATGTTCAAGAGCAGTTGGTTCTAACGGTACAGCTGTATTTCTCAGGCAACCTGATAAGGGGAGAACTTTCAGACCCCCAACACCCGGATGCAATCATTGAAAGCCTCGGCAAACAACGGGAATTCACCACCCGTCGCGACGGTAAACGGTACCGCGTGGTGGAACGTCGTTACGCCATTTTCCCGCAGACCCCCGGTGAGTTGAAATTACCTGCTATCCGGTTTGAAGGTCAGGTCAGAGAAGCCAACGGAGCACTCCGATTTTTGCGGGACAGCCAGCAGCTCTATCCGGTGCAGGTAAAGCCCGTGCCCGCCGATTACCCCGCCAATCAGGCGTGGCTACCGGCTGACAATCTGGCTCTGGCCGAAGACGGTTTGCCCACCAACGGAGTATTAACGGCAGGCAGCAATTTGACCAGAAACATCGTGTTGCAGGCCTCCGGCCTCCCTTCCGAGGCACTACCACCTCTGTCAGTGAGTTACCCCGGAGCGTTGAGGCACTATCCTGAACAGCCGCGACGAAATACCGAAGCCACGGCAGAGGGCGTTGAATCAAGCTTACGCCTGGAAGCCGCACTGGTGCCGGTAAACTCCGGAGACATTGTCATTCCTGAAATTCGGGTGCCTTGGTGGAACACGCAAACCGATCAACTGGAAGAAGCTGTCCTGCCAGCCCGCCGCTACCGAATTGAAGGTGGCACGGCAACAATCGACTCGACCGTCAACGAACCGTCACAAGCCAAGCCAACGGCGGGCGAACCCATGGAAATCAGCATAGATACCAAAGGCGAAAGCATCTCCCCGTGGCTTTGGTCCACTCTTTTGCTGGCCTGCCTTTGGCTGATCACCCTGACGCTTTGGTGGCGTTCCCGGCGGAATAAAACAGTCACCGATGCACACCGACCGGTCGCAGGCGATAGCAGTGAGAAACAGCGATTTTTGCAGCTCACAACGGCGATTCAGAACGGCGCCCCGGAGACTTCAGTGCTTTTGGTTCGTTGGGCTCGGGAACGATTCCCCGAGAAGCACTTCAATGACGCCAGCGACGTTGTTCGTCACAACAACTGCTATGACCTTCAAGAAGCACTAAGAGATTTTCAGGCCAGTCTGTATTCGTCTGCTTCAAGCGCTTCTGCGGTTTCAGACAAGACCGTGAGAGATAAACTGACGAATGCAGTCAAGCAGTTACGGCAAGGGGGAAATCGAAAGGAAGGCCAAAACGGGCTGGCTCCGCTTTACCCGGCCGAACTGTCTAGCTAGCCGGCCGGGCATTCAGGAGCACAAATCAGTTGGTCAGCTGTTGGTTGATGATCAGCTCCACCGGCTGGCCTTCGGTATTTGGCGGAACAACATTCGCTGTCACTGACCCCTGCCAGTCGCCGGGTTGCGCGCTGATGGACCCGCTGCGGGTCAGGCGTGCGACCACCACGACTTCATCCACAGCCGAGATAGTCGCGTCTGGTGACATCGCGTAGCTGTCGTCCAATCGAACGTCTGCCGGCAAAGCGCCCGCGGTCAACCGTGTCACTGCAACGGGCGCGCCGCCCGTTGCACCAGCCGGTCGAGCAAAGATAAACAGCGTGGTGTCGGCAGGCACCTGTTCTTTGAAAGCATCGTCGATGGATACGCGAAGATCAACACCGGCGGATGCCACGGTGGTTTCACCTACAACCGGTGTTGGTGGTGTTTCCCCCAAGCGGCCATAAGCTTCCGCGATACCACCCCGAATCGATGCGATTTGCGGATGGTTAGGCGCAGCTTCTGTAATGGTTTCCCAATACTCTATCGCCTGACGGTAATTTTGCTGGCTGAAGGCGTGGATGCCCAACAAGCCCAACGAATTCACTTCGGTTGCATCCAACGCCAAGGCACGATTTATTGCGCCTCGAACAGCCGGCGTCATCTGCCCTTCGGTTTTGAAAAACAGAGCCTGAGCCGACAAACCGTAAGCGACGGCACTTGAAGCCGGATCGCCCGTAACCTGCTCGGCCAGACGACGGTACGCTGCCGCGGCTTCGTCATAGCGCTCAACCCGCATGTAGGTTTGAGCGAGCATGGCCCAGCCATCAATATTCTCAGGGTCTTGTTCCAGCCGTTCCCGCAACTGGTCGGCGAGTTCCGACATGCGAGCCACCTGATCTGCGCCAGACGCGTTCATTTCCTGCATCGTCAGGTACTGCTCAACCTGGCCCATCGAGCCCCACTCCTGATACGCGAAGAATGCTCCCGTTGGCAGTAACAGGAGGGCTGACAAAGCAACGGCGACAGCACTTCGGCGCCCCGGGATACGTTTTTCCGGCTGGGCATTTTCAGGGACATCGTCCAGCATTGAACCGGCCAGCTCGTCTTTCAGTTGTTCATAACTTTGCTGGTCCAGAATGCCAGCCTCACGCTCCACTTCGAGCTCTCTGAGCCGCGATTTATAGGCCAGCAGGTTCTGGTTTCTCAAATCGGTTTCAATTCGTGATTTCGGCCGATGGAAAAGCACCGGGTACATCACAAACGCCATCGCGAACAAAACCAGTACCGCGGCGGCAATCCAAAAGGTTTCTTGAGTCATGATGAAGTCAACGTCACAGTTAGAAATGTGTTGCGTAGATCAGTCCCGGGGCGACTGATCTTTTTCGGCCAGCATTTTTCTGACGCGGGCCTGTTCCTCGGGGCTAAGGGCCGACTCATCCTGATCGCGCCTACCGGACCTAACCGCAACGCCGATTACAATCAGCACGCCGCCGATTACTGCAATGGCCGGAAACGCCCACAGCAGGATGGTGCGTCGGTCTACGGGTGGTTTGTACTGAACAAACTCTCCGAAACGCCCTACCAAATCGCCAACAATTTCATCGTT
Source organism: Marinobacter litoralis (assembly GCF_016427555.1). Classification (GTDB taxonomy): domain Bacteria; phylum Pseudomonadota; class Gammaproteobacteria; order Pseudomonadales; family Oleiphilaceae; genus Marinobacter; species Marinobacter litoralis_A. The sequence goes on along the minus strand of NZ_JAELVS010000002.1, from coordinate 63,558 downwards.
GGTGGCGCCGTTTTTCATTAACCGGTAAACCTGATCCCGCATGTCTTTCGAAATGGGCGCGTTGGAGTCGGCAATGTTCTGGTTTTGGCATTTCGGGCAACGCAACTCGGCAATCAGGTTCTGATAGCGCTGCTCCTCAGCCCGGGTCTCGAAGTCGTACACCTCTCTCACTTCAGCCTGTGCGCCAAAAGCACACAGGATCAGCAGCAGCAAGGCACCCTGAATGTAACGCATCAGCTATTACCCTTTGCTTTCTGAATAACCGGTTGCAAAACCTCCTCCCAGACGCGCTGGTTCACCACGCCTACGTGGCGGTACCGCACAATGCCATCAGCATCGATAACAAAGGTTTCAGGCGCACCGTATACACCAAGGTCAAAACCCAACGACCCCTTGGGGTCGAAGATTATTTCATCGTAGGGATTTCCCAATCGATCGAGAAAGCTGAACGCTGTTTCGCGCTGATCCTTGTAGTTGAGCCCCACAATGCGAACGCCCTTTTCCTTCGATAACCGCATCAGGTATTCATGCTCGTCCCAGCAGGACGGACACCATTCCGCCCATACGTTCAACAAGGCTACTTCACCCTTCAGAACCGTCTCATTCAGCAGCTGGGTTGAGTTATTGAGGCTCTCCAGACTGAACGCCGGTACTGGCTTTCCAATCCGTGCAGACTCCAGTTTGGTGGGGTCTTTGCCGATGCCTGCGGCCAGGAAAATACCGAGACTGACCGCGATCACCAATGGTAAAAACAGCAGAAGACGCTTCATGACGTTGCTCCCGTAGCCTGAGTGCTACCTACTTTGGGGCTACTGTCAGCGACCTTCACCTGATTTTTCGCCCGGATGCGGTAGCGCTTATCCGAGATCGCCAGGAATCCACCGATGGCCATAACCAGAGCCCCCAACCACAGCCAACGGATCAGCGGCTTGTATTGCAAGCGTATGGCCCAGGCCTCGTCGGAGATCCGCTCACCGATGGCTACGAAGATGTCCCGGAACAGTCCACCATCAATATCCGCTTCGGTCATCACACTCATGCCGACCGGATAATTTCGTTTCTCCGGGTGCAGCACAGAAATCTTTTCACCATTCAGCAGCACATCGAAACTGCCGTATTGAGCGGTAAAGTTAGCCCCGCGACGATTGCCGATATAGGTAAATACAATCTCGTAGTCGCCTACCATGGCCGAGTCACCGGGCACCATTCGCACATCACGCTCAATGCCATAGTTTGAAACCACGGTTGCTCCCGCCATCACCATGGCGACACCCAGGTGGCCCAGCACCATGCCCCAATAACTGCGGGACTGGCGCTTGAGACCGTACAACCGCCCCTGACGGGAAGCAGATTTGTCCCACAGATCCCACAGCGTTGCCACCGCCACCCAGATTGCCGTGAATACGCCCACGAAGGCCCAGGGTTTGAATGCGCCGTAAACCAAAATGACCGCCGCGCTTGCGGTCAAGCTCAAAGCCAACGGCCAAAGCAGCTTTCGGCCCAACCAGCCGCCATCCGTTTTCTTCCAGCGAGAGAAAACGCCCGCGCCCAACAGCAGTCCTGCCGCAACGGCCAACGGGCTAAAGGTGGTGTTGAAGAACGGTTCGCCAATCGACAGCTTGCCCATATCCAGATAATCCAGAATCAGCGGGTAAAGCGTACCAATTGCAACCAACAGCGTTGCTGTGACCAACAAGACGTTGTTCAGCAACAGGAAGATTTCCCGTGACATTGAACCGTAGCGGGAGCGAACGTGCACTACGGGCGCGCGGAAAGCATAGAGCGATAGACTACCAACGACAGTAATGCCCAACAGGGCGAGCAGGAAGGTGCCCCGTTCGGGGTCAGACGCAAAGGCATGAACAGACGTCAGCACTCCGGAGCGGACCAAAAAGGTACCGAGCAGGCTTAGCGCAAAGGTTACGATGGCCAAAAGCACGGTCCAGCTTTTGAATACGCCACGCTTCTCTGTCACCGCCAGCGAGTGCATTAGCGCGGTGCCCGACAACCAGGGCAGCAAGGATGCATTTTCAACCGGGTCCCAGAACCACCAGCCACCCCAGCCAAGCTCGTAGTATGCCCACCAGCTGCCCAAAGCAATGCCGATGGTTAGGAATGACCAGGCTACGGTGGTCCAGGGGCGGGACCACCGGGCCCATGCCGCATCCAACCGACCGTTAATCAGGGCCGCCAATGCAAACGCAAAGGCAACGGAAAACCCGACATAGCCCATGTAAAGCATGGGGGGGTGCACGATCAACCCGATGTCTTGCAACAACGGGTTAAGGTCCTGGCCGTCCGCCGGAATATTGGGCAGCAAGCGATCAAAGGGGTTCGAGGTCAGAATAATGAACAGGAAGAAGCCTACGCACACCATGCCCATCACAGACAGAACCTGGGACACCATGGTTGAGGGCAACCTGCGGCTGAATACCGCCACCGCCAGGGTCCAGCCAGTCAGCATCAGAATCCACAGCAACAGGGAACCTTCATGGCCGCCCCATACCGCGCTGAACTTATAGAACCAGGGCAACATGCTGTTGCTGTTGTTGGCGACATAAGCGACGGAAAAATCGTCCACCATAAAGGCGTGAGTCAGGATGGCAAAGGCCAGCCCGGTAAACACAAACATGCCCGACGCCAAAGGTCGGGCAAAGGCCTGCAGGCTGTCACGCCCGGTCAGCGCTCCCGCCAATGGCACGCCAGAAAGAAGCAACGCCAGCAGTAGCGCGAGAATCAGTGAAACTTGCCCGAGTTCCGGATACATCAGGACTCTCCAACATCAACAATAAATGGGTGCTCAATAAGCCTGGGATTCGGCAGCTTTATCTGCGTATGGCGATTTGTGCTGTCCTTTCGAGGATTTTTCCAGCGCGTCGGCCACTTCAGGCGGCATATAGTTTTCATCGTGTTTGGCCAGCACCTGATCCGCCACGAAAAGTCCGTCGTTATTCAATCGCCCCATGGCAACCACACCCTGGCCTTCAGCGAAGAGGTCCGGCAGGATGCCGACATACTCAACCGGGACAGAATCGGTAAAATTTGTCACCCGAAAACGCACAGCAAGGCTTTCGGTGTCGCGCACCACACTCCCCTCTTCAACCATACCGCCGGCCCGAATCCGCACATCAACCGGGGCATTACCGGCGGCGATTTCAGTCGGGTCGTAGAACAGGTTTATGTTCTGGCGCAGTGCATAGGTGGTCAAACCAACCGCAACAGCCAAACCAGCAACGAGGAAAATCACTATGGTCAGTCTTTTCTTACGAATCGGGTGCATGGGATACCTAAAATCAATCCTGAGAGATTTCGACACGGGTAAACGTGGCTGCCGCTTTTGGCTTGGCCTGCCCTTTCCGGGCCTGCTGATCATGGCTGCGTTTACACATGCGATACGTCGCTTGATGGCGTTTCGCCGACCAAAAAACCATGCCCGCCAACAGAACAACGAACACGGCATAACAGGTCCAAACGTAGGGACCGTGGCCTTCCATGGCGAGAAATGCTGAAAATGATTCAAATGCCATTGTTTACTTCCTTCCCGCCAGAACGAGCTCTTTCACCCATCGGGTTCGGCGCTCCCGAACCAGAATTTCGGTTTTCATTCTCAGGCATGCCAACCAACCGAACAGCAGATAGAGCCCCAGCACAGATAGCAAAAGCGGTACCCACATCTCCATCGCCATAGACGGCTTTTCGGTCAGTTTAAAGGTGGCGGGCTGGTGCAATGTGTTCCACCAATCCACCGAATACTTGATGATCGGGATATTCACCACTCCGACCAGCACCAAGACGGCCACGGCACGCGCCGCCGACTTTTCATCGTTAATGGAGCGGTCCAGCGCGATGGCACCGCCGTACAGAAACAACAAGATCAGCATGGATGTGAGCCGGGCATCCCAAACCCACCAGGTACCCCACGTTGGCTTACCCCAAACCGCGCCTGTGAAGAGCGCCAAAAAGGTAAACATCAAACCAACCGGCGCAACCGATTTTACGAACACATCAGCCAGTTTCATGCGCCAGACCAGGGTTACCACCGCCGCCGAGGCCATCATGATATAGATGGATTGCGCTAAAAATGCCGACGGCACGTGAATAAAGATGATCCGGTAGCTGTTGCCCTGCAGATAATCTTTCGGAGCAAACGCCAATCCCCAGACTAACCCTGCAGCCAAAAGGATCAGGCCACCCGCCAGCAACCAAGGCATAAAGCGGTTCGCAATACCGAAGAACCACTTGGGAGAGCCCAGTTTGTGAAAAAATTGCCACATCAGTTAGTCACCGTCTTACTGTTCACAAGTCGTTTCTGTCCAGCTGAAAACAATCAGCTATTGGACAGGCTGATTCGTAAGGCTGCAGCCGAAGCAAAAGGCGCCAACGTTAGCGCCAACACCAGGAAAGCGCCCATCAACGCCAGATAACCGGACACCTGAGCCCCCTCTGCAGCCGCAGCTACTGTTCCTGTACCGAATATGAGCACGGGAATGTACAGCGGAATAATCAGCAGTGACAAGAGCACTCCAGCCGATCGCAGGCCCAAGGTTAACGCGGCGCCAATGGAACCGATCAAACTCAATACCGGAGTGCCAATCAGCAGCGTTAGACACAAAGTGGCCACGGAGTTCCCGTCGAGGTGCAACATTAGCCCTAAAACCGGTGTTAACAGCACCAAAGGCAGGCCGGTCAGCAGCCAGTGGGCCATGGTTTTGGCCAGGACCAGCAGAAACAGTGGCTGCGGCTGCAACATCAACTGTTCCAAAGTGCCGTCGTCAAAATCGTGTCGAAACAAATGATCCAGCGATAAAAGCACCGACAACAAAGCCGCCACCCACAGGATACCGGCTCCGGACTGTTTCAGGAACGCCACTTCCGGGCTAACACCAAGGGGGAATAGAGTGACCACCATGGTAAAAAACAGAAGCGGATTTAACAGATCTTGTCGTTGCCGAAATGCCACGCGGACATCTCGCAAAAACACCGACACCATGGCCTGAAACACGCCCACTGAGCTGTCTACCTTTTTCAGTGCGATTGGCGCATTGACGTTCATCATGCGGCTCCCAAGGTAATCCGGCCCATACCGGGCAAATCGAGGTCGTGGTGGGTCGTGACGATAACCGCTCCCCCCTCCCGGGCACGCTGCAACAGCAGAGTTTCAATCGCTTCAACCCCGTCGGCATCAATAGCGGTAAATACTTCGTCGAGTATCCAGAGTGGCTCGTCGGCAATCAGTAGACGCGCCAACGCCACCCGGCGCTGCTGCCCGGCCGACAAATTTCGACAAGGCACATGTTCAAAGCCTGCAAGGCCTGTCCCGGCCAAAGCCTGAAGCAGCGCATCGTCGTCAAGCGGTCTACGCCCAGCCATCAAAGCCCGCAAATTCTCCAGCGGTGTCAGCAAGTGTTTGATACCCGGGCGATGGCCCAGATACATCATATTACGTAGATAAGATTCCCGGTTCTGACTTATAGATGTGCCGCACCAACTCAGATCACCCGCCCAGGCGTCGTTCAAACCCGCTAATATTCTAAGCAAGGTGGTTTTACCGGAGCCATTAGGACCCTCGACACGGGTAACCGTACCGGGCAGTATGGAAAAAGACAGGTTTTGGAACAGAAGGCGCTCGTCGCGCTCACACTCAAGACCAACGGCCTGTAGTAACGGCTCGGGCATCTGGGTTCCGTTTAAAAGCGAAGGACGCCTATACGGCATCGGGTGCATGAATGAAGGCCAATCAGGTACCAATATGGAAACCGGGCATTTAATACCAACGTCGCGCATTATAACGAAAGCCATCACAGATTACTCTTGCCCGATATCAAAACAATGCCAATGAAACTGAATGCCGGGCAAACGCCCGTACCCCAGGAAAACAAGCTTATTGGAGGTAAGCAAAGCAGCACCGGCTTGTCTTCAGCTGGCATAGACCGTGCCCAGCCGGCCCAACAACAGTTGGCACAATTGAAACTGGGTAACCGCGAGTCCACGCTCGCCAAAGTGGCAGAAGTCCTCCAGCGCAAAGAGGGTGGCAGTGAGCTGATTCTAGAGGTAAAAGGCCGTTCCCTCGCAGTGGCTACGGGTGACCAGCCGCCGGACCTGAAAGCGGGCGACTTGATCAAAATCATGCGCGCCGGGAACGAGCTGAAGCTCATGGGGAAATTGGCAGCCAGTGAAGAAGCCGGCATCGCAAAGGCACTGGCTCAACGCCTGCCCTGGCAGCAAAATCTGCAAAGTGGATTGGCCCAGTTATTAAACAGCATGAATGCCGGGCTAAAAATTGCCCCGCAACCGGGCCAGTTGCCATCGAGTATCAACGTTCAGCCCCTTCCCGCGGCAGCCAGACAAGCCCTGGAAGGAATGCTTGCCAACATGGCAAAAGCAAATGGCCTGACTCCGGGCGCCGGGAAAACCAAGGACGGATTAAGTCAAGTGAAGCAGTGGTTGGCAGAGAGCGGTGCCTTTGCGGAATCCCGATTGCTGCAAGCGGGAAGCCAGTCATCAGCTCCCAGCGATTTCAAGCTTGCCTTGGCCAGGATCGTAACTGCGCTACTCGCCCACCAAGGCCAAACGCCGGACGCCTTTAGCCGCCTGACACCCCTGGCAAGCCCGGACTTAATGCACGCGCCTCTTCAGTTTCCGAAAATGGTTTCCGCATTCCCCTCTCAGGGCCGAAGCGAACCCGCCAGCGTAGCCCAGACACTGCGCATGCTGGCCGGCATGCTCAATCGTATCACTGTGAACCAATTACACAGCCAAACCCTGACCGCGCGGTCAGGTGCAGAACCCGGCGCCCCCGCCAGCACTCTGCTTTTAGAAATCCCGTGGCTGACGCCCCAACAAGAACCCCGAATGGCACAGCTAAGAATGGAGCAATACAACCAGGAGAGTGGCGGCAAGAACCAACCAGACCGGGCATCGATCAGCGAGTGGCGCTTGAATCTGGCCATCGATCTGGATCACGCGGGGCCGCTCCATTTTGATGTAGCCTACCGCCACCCCAGTGTCCGCGCTCAGATTTGGGCCGAAAAACAATCGACCCTGCGCCAGGTCAACGAAGAGCTGCCGTTGTTGCGCCATAGCCTGATTGACCTTGGGCTTGAGGTAACCGATCTCGAGTGCCGCCGGGGCAGCCCACGACAAACCGAAACCCGTCTGGAGCATCGGCTGGTGGACACCAAAGCATGACCAAAGAACGCGAATCCAATAAACAAGACGATACCACCGCGCCCGCTGCCGTCGCCCTCAAGTACGATGGCGAGCGTGCACCGATTATTTCAGCGACCGGCACTTGGGAACTGGCAGAAGAGATTATCCGGATTGCCCGGGAACATGACGTTCCTTTGTACGAAAATGCGGAACTGGCTGGAATTCTGGCGCGGCTGTCACTGAACGAAGAGATTCCCGAAGAACTCTACCGGGTGATTGCTGAAATACTGGCATTTGCGTTTCATATTCGGGGCAAAACACCCAACGATGCTCGCCCCGGCACCGGCCAGCCGGCTGATAAACCCGACGATTAAGCCGCCTGACGCTTCTTGAGCGCTGACACAAGCTCGGCTTCCGGACGGGAGATCCCACAGGTGTTCATCAAATCGTCAATACCTGCCCCCAGATCAACCAACCGAGCGGCTTCATCGTATGAAATTCTCAGCGGGTCATTCTGGCGCATTTCGTCCATGGCATTACGCAACTCGAACAACTGACGTTCACAGGCAACTAAACGCTGACCTACCCCCATACTGCCACTGGTGGTTGCGTGCAACTCACGACCGAGCGTGTCGCACCGGCTCTTGAGGGATGCCTGAAGTGCTTGAATCTTGCGGCCGTGAAGAATGCCCTGCACAAGAACCAGAACAATCGCTACAGCGGTCAAACACCAGGGTAGCCAGGAAGGAATGTTAAAGCTCATAGTGGACGTCTCCGTTATTGATGACCCCGGTAGACGTCCATCAAAAGCACTGTTGGCTTCGCCGTTTACAGTGCTGCGATTTCAGCCCACTCGTGGTCTGTCAGCATCTTTTCAAACTCGACGAGAATGATCAGCTCGCCGTTCTTGTTACACACACCCTGGATGAACTTGGCACTTTCCTCGTTCCCCACGTTGGGCGCAGTTTCAATCTCGCTGGCCTTGAGGTAAATCACCTCAGCCACGGAATCCACCAGTACACCCATCACCTGATTTTCGGACTCCATCACCACAATACGCGTGGCTTCAGTGACATCGGCATCCATTAACCCGAACCGGCGACGGGTATCAATCACCGTCACAACGTTGCCCCGAAGGTTGATGATGCCCAGCACATAATCCGGGGCGCCCGGTACCGGCGCAATTTCTGTGTACCGAAGCACTTCCTGGATCTGCATCACGTTGATGCCGTAGGTTTCATCATCCAGGCGAAAGGTCACGTACTGGAGTACCTGATCTTCCTGGGCCTGATTGTGCTGTCCGCTAGGGGCTGCCATAGCTCGTTCTCCTGTAAGGCCACCCTGCGGGCAACCTGATCGTCAAAAAATCATCATCAGCGCCCAATACTATAGTTATGGGCATAATCCGTGCCAGCATTGCACGGTTTCATTCGGTAACCGGAAATTAGCTCAAATCTAACCGCTGTTCCTGCTCCGCGCGCACCAGCAGTTCAGACATGGCCCTTACATCAATTAACGCACACATATGATCGATCACGGTACCTGCCAACCAGGGCCGCTGGCTCCTGGCGGTACGCCACCGAACCTGGTCGGGATCCAGCGTGAAGGACTGGCCGACGCTGTCGCAGGCCAAGCCCCAGGGGCTGTCATCCAGACGAATAATAAAACGATAGTTATCCCGGGCATTCTCCGGCACCCGGCCCGCCATGATCCACTGGGCACTGTCCACCACCCGCAGGTTATAGTCGTTACCCGGGCGAATACCCATATACCAGTCAGGGCTGCCCGGCAGCGAACGAATTTCTTCTTCAATTTTATGTATAGCACCCAGCAGAACCAGGGGCACCGCTAACTGAAGCCCGGCCACTGTAAAAATAAGACACTCGAACGGTTTCTCCGACCAATCAGGTCTGGTTGGCGGCTCACCAGATACCGGCGCAGTCTTTTTAACTTCGGGTTCAGGCGTGGGTGCAGCTTTCTGAGCATCCACCGTTACCGGCTGCGGGGGCTCGACAACAGCGGGGTCAGCTGGTGCCAGCTCCGGCTCCACCTTGCGTGGAAGCGGCGCCAACAACTCTTCTTGCTCTGCGGTTTCAGTCGCCGTGTGCAACAGCTCATCAAGATAGCTGGCAATCGCTGCGTCTGAAGCCGTCAACTGTGTCATTTTTTTGTCAGCCATGGTGCTGACCTTTCACCGCGGCCGTTTGGGCCAGCAGGTCGTCAAGTAAATGACTATACGCTCTGACACCGTGCGTGCTGGCGTCGAGAACAGAAGGAAACACGCCCTTTTCACTGGAATCCCGGAATTTGGTGTCCACCGGCACCGCAAACCGCCACAGGTTTTCAGGATAGGTTTTGCGCAACAAATTAAGACTTTTCACCGAAGCCTGGGTTCGTCGGTCATACATCGTCGGCACAATGGTGTACGGCAATTCGTTCTTCTGCGAACGCATGACCATCTGCAAGGTGTGCAGCATACGTTCAAGCCCTTTGATGGCCAAAAATTCCGTTTGTACCGGTATCACCAAGTGCTGCGCCGCAGCCAAGGCGTTCACCATTAACACCCCCAACGAGGGCGTGTTGTCCAGCAGTACGTAATCGAAATCGTCCCACAACTGTGCCAAAGCCCTGGACATGATCAGCCCCATGCCGCCAACGCCCACCATTTTTCGCTCAAGGGTCGCCAACGCGGTGCTCGCCGGCAACAGGAACACACCGGGGTGACTGGTATCGGCAATTAACTGAGCGGGCAAACCTTCCGGTACGCTGCCTTGGTGTTGAAACAGGTCGAAGACGCTATGGGCAATGGTGTCCGGATCATAACCAAACCAGGCAGTCAGCGATCCGTGAGGGTCCAGATCAACCACAAGCACACGCTTGCCCCGCTGAGCTAACAACCCACTCAGTGAAACAACAGAGGTGGTTTTACCCACACCACCTTTCTGATTGGCTACTGCCCAGATACGCACACGTGTTACTCCAGCTGCAAGCCCGAACGTTCAATAACGGCTCAGTATTTATATCGGCGGCAGCGCAGGCAACTTGAAGAATGAAAACTCTACAAGCGGCAAACGTTTGCCGTTTCAGGTTATAAGAATGAGTTAATACAGAAAGTGTGCCAGATCGGCTATACGCATGAACAATTTGCTGCTCTAGCGGACAATACCGCGAATGCTCGAATCTTTTGAAATTAACAAGATAACCCGACGGTTCCGGCGTCGCCCTTCTTCCGTGTCGTTTCGCGCAACGGGCTGATGTTCACCATAGCCAATCGCTGCCAACCGTTCAGGTTCAATGCCCTGCATTACCAGCATTCGTGAAACCGCCGAGGCCCGCGCTGTTGAGAGCTCCCAGTTCGATGGATAACGCCCCGTTCGTATAGGCCGATTATCGGTAAAACCCTCAACTTTTACGGCGTTATCCCGGTCGCGCAGCACTTTTGCGACCTTTTCGATAACCGCGAACGAGTCATAATGCGGTTCCGCGTCGCCACTATTGAATAGCATACTGTTAGGCAGGCTCAGCTCTATCCAGTGATCACTGGTTTCAAGACTGACCACACCCTGATTAATCAGATCGTCAAACTCCATGGCTAGCTGATCGGCCATCGCTCGCAGGGATTCAATCTTGCCCTGTTCACTGACATCAGGGCTGCCGGGCGCATCGGTGACAACCGGTGGAATAACGTTTTCCTGCTGCTGCTCGGGCACGGCGGCCACGTGCTCCCCTACTTCAATCGGTTTTATCGACCGCTGGGGCGCATTGAATACGCCCGTAAAGGTTTCAGACAAAACTTTGTATTTGCCTTCATTAACCGAAGACACCGAGTACATCACCACGAAAAAGGCAAACAACAAGGTGATGAAGTCGGCGTAGGAGATCAACCAACGTTCTTTATTATTTGTCTCTTCGTGCTGGTATCTTCGGCGACGCATAGGCAACCCGACTCCTGATCTCCGCGGGTTAGAGGAAGCCCCGGAGGCGCAGTTCGATGGTTTTAGGGTTTTCTCCTTCGGCTATCGCGATGATGCCATCGATCATCATATCTTCGTAGCGAGTGCGTTCTCTCACAATACCGCGGAGTTTGTGTGCGATAGGGAAAAACAGAAGATTAGCCAGTGCCACGCCATAGATAGTGGCGACAAATGCTGTGGCGATACCACTCCCGAGAGACTGAGGGTCTTCCAGGTTTGTCATCACCTGTATCAGGCCCATTACCGCCCCGATAATACCGATCGTTGGCGAATAGCCACCCATAGCTTCGTACACTTTGGCCGATTCGGTATCCCGCTCTTCGCGGCACTCCAGATCGACTTCCAAGGTGTTTCGAATGGTTGATGGCTCGGCACCATCGACCAACAATTGGAGACCTTTCCGGGCGAACTTCTCCGGCTCGCGTTCAGCCAGCCCTTCCAGCCCTAACAAACCTTGTTTGCGGGCTTTCACGCTCCAGTCCACAACTTTCCCGATGCCATCCTCCAGAGAAATGTATGGAGGTATAAACACCCAATGCACCTGAACAAAAGCTCGTTTTAACGTTGGCCAGGATGTCTGCAAGATGGTGGCGGCCAAGGTACCGCCTATAACGATCAATGCTGCCGGCATATTAAAAAGCGAACTGACGGCGCCGCCTTCCAGCAGGTTGCCCCCCAAAATGGCCACAAAGGCAAGAATGATCCCCAGCAGGCTCAAGATATCCATTAGCTAACGCCTTCAATCAGTCGCAAGCCGACGTCGTTAAGCGGCAATACCTCATCAGACAACCCCGCTGTGGCAACGGCCATGGGCATACCGTAGATCACCGATGATTCCTCGTCCTGCGACCAGACCACGGCGCCCGCTTGTTTCATCATGCGGCAACCTTCACGGCCGTCTGCTCCCATGCCGGTGAGGATAATCCCCAAAGTTTTACCGGGAAAATTGCGGGCCAGAGAGCCAAAGGTGACATCGACACAGGGTCTGTAGTTCAACCGCTCGTCACCGGGCAAAATCCTCACTCGCCCCCTTCCGCCACGGTTTTCGATCATCATCTGCTTGCCGCCCGGCGCAAGCAACGCCAGCCCCGGCTGCAGCATATCGCCGTCTTCCGCCTGACGAACTTCAATCTCGCACAGCTTGTTCAGACGTTCTGCGAAGGCAGGGGTAAAGCTCGCCGGCATGTGCTGCACCAGAACGATGGGTGCGGGAAAGCTGGCCGGCAATACGCTGAGAACCTTCTGCAGAGCAACCGGCCCGCCCGTAGACGTGCCAATGCCCACTACGCTGTATTGACGGGCTGGCGCTTTACTGGCGCTGCGCCGGGTCGGGTTTGCAGTTACGGCTTCTTGACGCGCCGGCTTAGTGATCGTACGCAGAGCAGAGCGCTCAGTGCGGGGAGCAATCCCCTGACGTTGCACCGGGGCTGCAGTCGTCGGCTTCCGTGGCGCAATAGCTGCACGAGCTCGCGGCTGGCTTTTGGCAATATCCAGCACACGGTTAATCAATACGTTTTGCAGCTGGCTGGTATCCCGGGCGATTTCTTCGAAATTCTTAGGCAGGAAATCTACGGCGCCGGCTTCCAGTGCATCGAGTGTAACCCGGGCCCCCTCATAGGTGAGCGAGGAAAACATCAAAACCGGGGTTGCCTGCCGTGCCATGATTTCACGCACCGCTGAAATGCCATCCATCACCGGCATTTCATAGTCCATGGTGATCACATCAGGCTTTAGTTTCTGGGCCAGCTCAACGCCTTCCCGACCATTAGTTGCGGCACCAACTACGGTTATCTGGCCCGAAGCCGTCAGGATTTCCGTCAATCTTTTTCGAAAGAAACCTGAATCATCAACGACCAGAACAGAAACTGTCATCCCTTTCTCCTAAACGCCCGGATTCAACCGTAATGCTGAAGCAAACTGGGCACATCAATAATCAAGGCAATGCGACCATCGCCCGTAATGGTTGCTCCGGCCATACCCGGCGTACCCTGAAGCGCGCGCCCCAGGGGTTTGATAACCACTTCTTCCTGACCAACCAACTGATCAACCACGAAACCAACCTGTTTCGTGCCCATGGCCACGATCACTACATGGGCATTGGCCACTTCTCTGTGGGCCTCGGCACCGTGAACCAGCCACCGCTTGATATGAAACAACGGAAACACTTTGTCGCGCACGACAATGCATTCGCGTCCATCGACCATATTGGTTTTGGTCAGATCAAGATGGAAAATTTCCACCACGTTGACCAATGGCAGAGCGAAAGATTGCTCGCCGAGCATGATCATCAATGTTGGCATGATGGCCAGCGTGAGCGGCACCTTGATAATAATTTTCGTGCCCTTACCCAACTCTGACTCGATCGAGATCTGGCCATTAAGCTGCGCAATCCGGTTCTTGACCACGTCCATGCCGACACCACGGCCAGACACGTCCGAAATCTGCTCTTTGGTGGAGAAGCCGGCCGCAAAAATAAGGTTAAAACATTCGTTATCGGTCAACCTGTCGGCTGCATCCTGGTCGTATAGACCTTTTTCGACAGCCTTTCTGCGCAACACATCAGGATCCATGCCGCCGCCATCATCGGCAATTGACAGCAATATGTGGTCACCTTCCTGTTGCGCCGACAAAGTGACGGTTCCTGCTCGGGGCTTGCCGGAATCTTCCCGGGCATCCGGACTCTCAATACCGTGATCGACCGAATTTCGGACCAGGTGCACCAATGGATCAGCGAGCGCTTCTACCAGGTTTTTATCGAGATCCGTTTCCTCACCATGCATGACAAGGTTGACCTCTTTTTTCAGGTTGCGGGCAAGATCCCTTACCACCCGAGGAAACCGGCCAAATACTTTCTTGATGGGCTGCATACGGGTCTGCATCACCGCCGCCTGCAAATCGGTCGTCACCACGTCCAGATTGGCGACTGCCTTATACATGTGCTCGTCTTCACTTTGCGAACCCAGCCTCTGCAGTCTATTTCGAACCAATACCAGCTCGCCCACCATGTTCATAATGTCATCGAGGCGTTTGGTATCTACCCGAACGGTGGTTTCGCCTACCGGAGCGTTCTCTCTGGCCGGCGCAGAAGGTTTGCCTGCAGGTGCGGGGGCGGGGCTGGGTTCCACTTTGGCATCAGCTTCGACAGCACGCTCTGGCTGAGCGCCGGTTTCTGGTTGCTGATGCCCGCTCTGAGCCGGCTGCCCTCCGGGGCCGCCTCCTTTGCCATGGAGCTCATCCAGCAGCCGCTCAAATTCGTCGTCGGTGATCAAGTCTGAACTTTCGCCACCCGCTGACTGACCGGCGGCTTCAGACGCCGGGGATTCCGTTTGGGCAGGTTCCAGTGCAGCAAACTTGCCTTTGCCGTGGAGCTGATCCAGTAACGCCTCGAACTCATCGTCAGTGATTTCGTCATCGCCACCACCCACATCCGATGGCGGTTCAGCTGACTTTTCGGAAGTTTCAGGTTGTGCTGGCGCGCCGGCTTTTTCGTCCGCTAGCGCATCGAGCAACCGCTCGAATTCTTCGTCGGTAATGTCACCCTGATCCCCAGGGTCAGTACTCGCATCCTGAGTTGAGGGGGCAACCGCTGGGGGCACAGGCGCTTCTGATTCGGGGATCGCCAAGGCATCCATAGCCGCAATCAAACTGGCCGGAGCAGGCGTCGGTTCCTGGCGATTGCGGACTTCCTCAAACATGGCGTTGACGTTGTCGAGGGCCTGAAGCACAACGTCCATTAACTCGGCGGTCACCCTGCGTTTGTGATTACGCAGGATGTCGAACACGTTTTCTGCGGAGTGACAGCAGTTCACCAAAGCTTCCAGCTGCAGAAACCCTGCTCCGCCCTTCACTGTATGGAAGCCGCGAAATATGGCGTTCAGCAGATCGCTGTCGTCCGGATTCTGTTCCAGATCAACCAACTGCTCCGACAGCTTTTCGAGAATCTCGCCGGCTTCTATCAAGAAGTCCTGCAGAATCTCTTCATCGGCATCAAACGCCATGGGTCACCCTCTTTGTCATTCAGAAACCGAGACTGGATAGTAAGTCGTCAACGCCGTCCTGCCCCGAAACAACGTCGTCTCGCTCAGCGGCTTTGATTTGTGGACCTACTCCTTTTTCGGCCGATTCTTCTTTTTCTTCAATTTGATGGACCGTGCCGGTCAATTGATCAACATGACTGGCCATAACCACCAGGCCCAACAGATTTTCCTCAACCTCTTTAACAAGCGCGGTGACCTTCTGAATCACCTGGCCGGTGAGGTCCTGAAAATCTTGAGCCAGAAGAATCTCGGAGAGGTTTTTATACAAATTGTCCGAATCGTTGCCCAAGGTTCCGAAGAACGCATCGATCCTTGCATACAGTTCGCGGAATTCGGCAGGCTCGATTTCGCGACGACGCAAGCGTTGCCATTCGTCCTTAAGGCTCACGGCCTCATCACGGATGGCATGCGCTACCGGCATGCTTTCTTCAACCAGATCCATGGTGCGGTTCGCGGCCTGACCGGTCATTTGAACCACATAGGCTAAGCGGTCCGACGCATCCGACATTTTTGAAAGCGCTTCTTTCTGCTCGGCATTTCGAGGGTCTATCTGAAAATTCCGGATAGCCTCATGGAGACTCCGGGTCAAACGCCCCACTTCCTGATACAGGCTCTGGTCACGAACTTCGCTGAGCTCGTTAATGATGGTCATCGCCTGTGCGAAATCACCGCCGTTGACGCTCTCAACCAGCCTAGAGGTCTGCTCCTGCAGCTTTTGGGTGACCTCCGGATCGAGACCCCGTTGGGTGTGTTTGCTGTCACTCATGGGAGCTACCCGACCTTTGGTTACTGAATACGTTCAAAAATCTTTTCGATTTTTTCTTTAAGCACAGCAGCGGTAAACGGCTTAACAACGTAACCATTCACCCCGGCCTGGGCCGCAGCCACGATCTGGTCCCGTTTGGCTTCCGCGGTGACCATCAGTACCGGCAGGTTCTTGAGATTTTCATCCGCACGGACAGCTTTCAGGAGATCAAACCCGGACATCCCGGGCATATTCCAGTCAGTCACCAGAAAATCGAAGTGCCCATTTTTGAGCATCGGCAGCGCGGTGTTCCCGTCATCGGCTTCTTCTGTATTAGTGAAACCCAGGTCACGCAACAGGTTTTTGATAATTCGGCGCATTGTGGAGAAATCATCCACAATGAGTATTTTCATGTTCTTGTCCAAAGGGACCTCCAGTCAATAACACCCGGATGTAGGTCAGCCCGCTGATATCCGGCAGGCTGTTCAATATTCGTTTCAGGACGCAGGCCAGTTATTCGCCACTGTGTTCTCGCCAATCCGATAGTCGGCCTCGAAGACGCAATGCCGCCTGGCTGTGAATCTGGCTGACCCGGCTTTCACTGACCCCAAGCACAGCCCCTATCTCCTTAAGATTCAATTCTTCCTGGTAATACAAACTCAACACTAACTTTTCTTTTTCCGGAAGCGCTTCAATCGCTTCGGCCAAACTGCGCTGAAAGGCACCCGCAGAGATGCCATCCAGCGGATTATCACTGGCCTCTTGCTCTTCTATCGGCAGCTCGCCGGTTTCATTGAGCTCATCGAGGCTAAATAGCCTGCCACTGTTGGCATCGGCAAGCGACGCATGGTATTCCGATAACTCAATACCGAGTTCTTCGGCCACCTCGACATCCTGAGCCTCACGACCGGTTCGGTCTTCAACGGTTTTGATTGCAGCGGAGATTCGGCGGGCATTGCGGTGCACGGAGCGCGGCACCCAGTCACCCTTTCGGATTTCATCAACCATCGCCCCGCGAATACGGATACCTGCATAGGTTTCGAAAGTTGCGCCCTTACCGGCGGAATATCGCTGAGCCGCTTCAAGCAAACCGATCATTCCAGCCTGCATCAGGTCTTCTAGTTGAACCGATGCTGGTAGACGGGCCATCAAATGCAGGGCAATTTTTTTAACCAGCGGCGCATGAACCTCGATCAAATTCGAAGCGTTGGAGGCGCCTGCCTGATGGTACATTCCCAGATTCTTCGTCAATGTCATGTATCCGGCTTTTATTGGACTGGATTCAGATCAGACTTCGACGAGCCGCTCCACGAAAAATTCCAGATGACCTCGCGGAGAAGATGGCAGCGGCCAACTGTCCACTTTATCTGCCAATGCTCGCACTGCCGTAGATGCCTTTGCCCGGGGATATGCCTCCAGAACAGCTCGCTGGCGTTGAACGGCTTTTTTGACCGCTTCGTCGTAAGGCACGATACCCACATATTGTAACGCCACATCCAGAAATCGTTCGGTAACTCGCGTCAATTTCTCGAACAAGTGCTTACCTTCTTCTTCACTTCGCACCTGGTTGGCGAGCACCCGAAAGCGATCTGTTCCGTAGTCACGATTCATCAATTTGATCAGCGCATACACATCCGTTATCGAGGTTGGCTCATCGCACACCACCAGCAACAATTCTTGCGCAGCACGAAGGAAGCTCACGACAGATTCAGAAATGCCTGCGGCTGTGTCTACAATCAGAACGTCAATCTGGTCACCCAACTCACTGAACGCATTGATCAGGCCCGCATGTTCCATGGGGCTGAGCTGCGTCATTCGCTGGGTACCGGATGACGCCGGTACGATTTTGATGCCACCGGGGCCATCCACAAGCACATCTTTCAGGTCACACTCGCCGCTAAGCACATCGTGCAAATTTTTATTGGCCGTCACGCCCAGCAGCACATCCAGATTACCCAACCCCAAGTCAGCATCAAGCACGACAACGCGGCGGCCCTTTTCTGCCAACGCGATCGCCAGATTGACTGACACATTGCTCTTTCCGACACCGCCTTTACCGCCGGATACCGCAATCACCTGAACCGGATGTGGTTTGCTCATACTGTTTATTGTCTCTTAACTGCGTCGTTAACGGGCTCTATGCCAGTGGCTGTTTATGGTGACTACGCCAAAGCACCTTCAGCAGCGGCCTGCGAATGCTGCATCGCTTGCAGGCGCTCAACGCCCATGCGAACCAAGGGGGCCGCCTCTGCCCGATGCAGGTCTTCCGGTATTTTCTGACCATCGGTATACCATGCCACCGGAAGGCCGGTTTCCATCACAAACCCCAGAGATTCGCCCAAGGTAAGCGCTTCGTCAATCTTGGTCACGATGCAGCCGACAAGATTTGCCATCTTATAGCAATGCCAAACGGATTTCATGATACGCGGCTGGCTGGTCGCAGACACCACCAAATGTGTATGAATATTGTGATCGCTGCGAACAAGCTCTGCCAGCTGCTCCTGATAACCCCGATCAGCACTGGTCAGTCCGGCGGTGTCGATCAGCACAAGATGCCGGTCGGAAAGCTCGTCCAGAATGTCGTCCAGCGAATGGCTTTCATCAACCACTCGAACCGGCACGTTCAGAATACGCCCGAACACAAACAACTGCTCATGCGCGGCAACCCGAAAACGGTCTGTGGTTACCAGTGCCAGACTGTCTGCTCCGTGCTCCAATACGTAACGGGCGGCCAATTTACCAATGGTGGTTGTTTTTCCGGAGCCGGTCGGGCCAACCAGCGCGTAAACTCCGCCAGTGTCCAACCAATCTTCCTTACCGGTTCGAATGCCAGTGGTGACCATTTTCAGCGCCGTTTTCCAGCCATCTTCCAACCGGCCGTTTCGGTGCTGCCGGGCAACGGAAGTTGCCAACTCAGCCCCCAATCCAAATTCCTGCAATCGCTCACTTAACAACTGCTGCACCGGGTTCTTTGCACCACCCTCGGCAGCCGCACCTTTATTCGTCGCAGGAGCGGCCTGGGCCCCCATAAGCTCTCGCAGCGAGCTGATCTCGGCTTTCATCGCGGCCAGCTCGTCCGAATAGCCCTTTGAATGATCAAGGCCCGAAGAGTCAGATTTTTGACCTTCAAACCAGCCTTCGGCTACCTCCGGCTCAGCGTACCCATTACCATTCAGCGATACCGGTGCATACTGCGCTCCGGCGGTGGCCCGCTTTTCCCGAACTTCTTGAATTCGGTTGCGAGTTCGGCTCAGCTCATCTTCCAGGCGCCGATGCTGGTCGGCCTGCATCTCAGCCAAACGGGAACCATTGGTCGCTTCCACCGCCTTTTCGCCCAGGCTTTGACGTGCCATGTTTTCGTCATAATCCAGGGCCGTCACAATTTCGACACCCCCATCAACGCGGCGATTGGATAAAATTACGGCATCCGGCCCCATTTCATGACTGACCTGCTTGAGGGCCTCGGCCATGGATTGCGCAAAAAACCGTTTAACTTTCATAACTTCCATCCTCTGCCGTCGAGCTGAACTCAGCTGACTGCGCTGCGATAGCGACCTTTACTGGCCGACCGACGCAACGATCGTGATCTGTTTGTTGTCCGGAATCTCTTGGTACGAGAGCACGTGCAAGCGCTCTACCCCATAGCTGGCAAACTTCGCCAGCCCAGGCCGCAACGGCCCGGAGACCAACAGAATGGCTGGTTTGCCCAACATTTCCTGGCGCTGCACGCTGTCTTGCAATGAACGCTGCAGCTTCTCCACCATGTTCGGCTCTAGCACCATGCCAATATCATCCTGTCCGCCGGATTGTTGACTCTGCTGAACAGACTTAAGCAACATCTGTTCCAGGTCAGGATCCAAAGTAATCACCGGAATTTCGGCATCGTTGCCACAAATGCTTTGCACGATCATTCTGCGCAGCGACTGACGGGCGAGCGTGGTAAGCAGTTTCGGGTCCTGACTCTTCGGATGTACGTTTACAATGGCCTCGGCGATCGAACGCATATCCCGAACCGGCACCTCTTCTTTCAGCAGGTTCTGAAGCACCTTGAGCAGAATGCTGATGGAAATGGTGGTAGGCACCAACTCTTCCGCCAGCTTGGGCGAAATCTTTTCCAGTTGATCCAACCACTTCTGCGCTTCGTCGTGGCCGATCAGCTCATGGGCGTGCTTCTGAAGAATCTGATTCAGATGCGTGGCCACCACTGTACTGGCATCAACCACTGTGTAGCCCAGGGTCTGAGCCTGGTCCTTCTGCTCCGGCTCAATCCAGATTGCATCCAAACCGAAGGCCGGGTCTTTCCCCGCAATGCCTTCGACTTTCCCGAACACCTGTCCCGGATCAATGGCCAACTCCCGCTCCGGATGAATCTCCGCTTCCGCAATGGTCACACCCATCAGGGTGATGCGATACACATTCGGCATCAGATCGAGATTATCCCGGATGTGAACAGACGGCATCAGGAACCCCAGATCCTGCGAAAGCTTCTTCCGCACACCCTTTATGCGGCTCAGCAACTGACCGCCCTGCGACTTATCCACTAACGGAATCAGCCGATAGCCGACTTCCAACCCGACGATATCGACAGTGGCAACGTCGTCCCAGCCTAGCTCTCTGGTTTCGCCGGGCGGCGGCAGAGCCTGCCCGTCACCGCCTCGATCCGGAATCACCTCGCCGCCCTGGCGCGGCACGGCTCCGGGCGCTCCACCACGCCCGGCAAACACACCCTCTTCTTCAACAGTCTGACTTTGGTTTTTCCAAACAAACCAAGCCGCCGCCGCAGCCAAAGCCCCGAGCCCCAGGAAAGCCACGTGAGGCATTCCCGGAATCAGACCCAACAAGATCAGAATACCGGCGGCAATACCGAGTGCTTTGGGCGCACTGAACATCTGCTGGATAATCTGCCCACCCATATCCTGGCTGGACGTCACTCGAGTCACCATGATGGCGGCCGCCGTTGACAGCAGCAGGGAAGGAATCTGAGCGACCAGACCGTCACCGATGGTCAGCAGTGCGTATCGCTCCATTGCAAGCGTAAAATCCAGGCCGTGCTGAACCATACCAATGGCGACACCACCAACGATGTTAATGGCCAGAATCAAAAGACCGGCGACCGCGTCGCCTTTGACGAACTTGGACGCACCATCCATGGAGCCATAGAAATCGGCTTCCTGGGCGATCTCTAAACGCCGGGCCTTGGCCTCCTCCTGGTTCACCAGGCCGGCGTTGAGGTCTGCATCGATGGCCATTTGCTTACCGGGCATGGCATCCAGGGTAAAACGTGCGCTGACTTCGGAGACACGCCCCGCACCCTTTGTGACGACCAGAAAGTTAATGATCATCAAAATCGCGAACACCACCAGACCAACAGCATAGTTGCCGCCAATCAACACTTCCCCGAACGATTCGATCACCTTACCGGCAGCATCACCGCCTTCGTGACCATTGAGCAGAACAATCCGGGTAGACGCGACATTCAAGCCAAGACGCAGCAGGGTGGCTACCAGCAACACGGTCGGAAACGCCGCGAATTCCATCGGCCGAAGCGCATACACACACACCAGCAGAATCACGATCGACAACGTGATGTTGAAGGTAAAAAACACATCGAGCAGAAATGCAGGCATGGGCAGAATCATCATGCCCAACAAACCCATCAGCATCAGGGGGACACCGAGGCTTCCTCGCGTCAGAGTTTTGACGTTATTCAGAACGAACGCTCTGTCCATACTGCCTGCATCTCCGGATCACTGTACTTTGAGGCCATTCGGGGTCATTACCAGGTCGGAAATCTGACGCGGCACCCCTTCATACAGACTGCTTCGCAAGATCTGTACCATCCCCTATAAATTTTATGATTTCTCGCTAACAGATCGCCTGACGTGAGCGCCTGGATACGGTATCCTTTCGCCGTTTGACTGATCAAAAACCAAGCCAGAAAATCCGAACCCACAGGTGACCCCGATGCCTATCCACGAAGTGAAGCACCCACTGATCCAACACAAGCTCGGCCTAATGCGCCGCTCAGACATCAGCACCAAAAATTTTCGTGAACTGGCTCAAGAAGTTGGCGCACTACTGACCTACGAAGCGACAAAAGATTTCACCCTGCAAGAAGAGACCATTGACGGCTGGGCCGGGCCGGTAACGGTAGAACAAATACACGGCAAAAAAATCACCATTGTCCCCATCTTGAGAGCAGGCTTGGGCATGCTGGATGGTGTACTCAGCCTGATTCCTGTTGCACGAGTCAGCGTGGTCGGTCAGATCCGTAACGAAGAAACTTTCGAAGCAGAAACCTATCTGGAAAAACTGGTCGGGGAACTGGACCAGCGTACCGCACTGATCATCGACCCCATGCTGGCCACCGGCGGTTCCATGATTTCCACCATCGACCTGCTCAAACAAGCGGGCAGCACCGAAATCCGGGCGCTGGTTCTGGTTGCGGCACCGGAAGGTATAGAGAAGGTGCTGGAGAAACACCCGGACGTTTCCATCTACACCGCCTCTGTTGATGACTGCCTGAACGAAAAAGGCTACATCCTGCCGGGCCTCGGCGATGCGGGAGACAAGATCTTCGGCACCAAGCAGAAGGATGTTTAAGGATGCAGGACATCACGACTGACTCAACCTGGAAACAGGCCATAGCCGGATCGCAAATGCTACTGGTCGCCTTCGGCGCACTGGTACTGATGCCACTGATCACGGGGCTCGATCCCAACGTTGCGCTGTTTACAGCGGGCATCGGCACCCTGATCTTTCACGTTGTCACCGGTGGCCAGATCCCCATCTTCCTGGCCTCGTCCTTCGCCTTCATTGCACCGATCATGGCCGCCAAAAGCCAGTTCGGCCTGCAAGAAACCCTGGGCGGCCTGATGGCAGCGGGTATCCTGTACATCATTCTTTCCGGCGTCATCCGGCTGCGTGGAAACGGCTTCATCACCCGCTTACTGCCACCCGTTGTGATCGCACCGGTCATCATGACCATCGGTTTGGGACTGGCTCCGGTTGCCGTGCACATGGCCTCGGGCCGCACCGGTGATGGCAGCACCCAACTCGTGCCGGAAGACACCGCACTGGTGATCGCAATGATCTCACTGCTGGTGACTATCATCATGACCGTTTGGGCCAAAGGCATCTTCCGCCTGATCCCGATCATGATCGGCATTGTTGTGGGCTATATCCTGTCCGCCTTCGCCGGCATCGTAGACACCACGGCCATCCAGCAAGCCGCGTGGTTCGCCGTACCGAACTTCGTCGCCCCCGCCTTCAGCTGGAGCGCTATCGTCTTCATGATCCCGGTTGCCATCGCCCCTGCGATTGAACACATTGGCGACGTACTGGCCATCGGAAACGTTACCCGCAAAAACTACCTCGAAAAACCCGGCCTGCACCGCACCCTGCTCGGCGACGGCCTGGCCACCAGCGCCGCCTCCATGCTGGGCGGACCACCAAACACCACCTACTCCGAAGTGACCGGTGCCGTCATGCTCACCCGCAACTTCAACCCGAAAGTGATGTGGTGGGCCGCCGCTACAGCCATCGTACTGGCCTTCGTCGGCAAATTCGGCGCTGCCCTGCAAACCATCCCGGTCCCCGTCATGGGCGGCATCCTGTGCCTGCTGTTTGGCTCCATCGCTGTAGTCGGCCTGAACACCCTGATTCGTCACCAAGTAGACCTGTCCCAATCCCGTAACCTGGTTATCGTGGGTGTGACACTGGTCTTCGGTATCGGAAACATGGTGCTGGGAACACTGGAAGGCATTGCACTGTGCGCAGTGGTCGCGATTGTCTTGAACCTGGTACTGCCCGGCGAGAAAGAAGCCTGGGGTGCGCGGATACAGGAAGGCAGCGCAGAGTAAGCGATCCCTCCCATGCCCGATTCAATGGGTGTGAGAGGGCTTTCCAAAAATTTCGTAGGCCATGGATGGCCGGAGAGAAGCGCACAGGGATGTGCTTGTAGCGGTTTTTGGAAAGCCCTCTTGCACCCATTGTGCACCAGCACTTTCAGGCTACCTTTGGCAGCCTCTCCCAAACCAAATCAAAGATCGCGCCGCATCTCCGGCGGAATAGGAAAGTCCGGCATCCCAGGCTTAGGCCCATGCCCCTTCCGGAACTGCCGCAACTGAAACACATACGCCAACACCTGAGCAATCGCCATATACAGCCCGTCAGGAATCTCCTCACCAATCTCCGAATTATGATAAACCGCCCGAGTCAAAGGCGGCGTACGCAACACCTCCACCTTATACTCCCGGGCCACCTCCATAATCTTGAACGCCACCTCATCGGCACCCTTGGCCACCACCACTGGCGCACCCATCGAATCCTGATCATACTTTAACGCCACCGCATAATGCGTCGGGTTCGTAATCACCACATCCGCCGTCGGCACATCCTGCATCATCCGCCGCTGCGCCATTTCCCGCTGAAGCTGACGAATCTTACCCTTAACCTCCGGCTTACCTTCTGAATCCTTGTACTCGTCCTTCACCTCTTGCTTCGTCATCCGAAGCTTCTTCTGGTGATCATAAATCTGAAACGGCACATCGATCATCGCAATAATAATCGTGGCGCAAGACAACACCAGAAAACTCCAGCCCAAGGTCCACAGCACATGCTCCATCGCCGGCACCACCGGCTCCTCCGCAATGCTCAACAAATCATCCGTGCGCAGATTCAAAATCAGGATAGCGATTGCCAAGACCAACCCCACCTTGGCAATGGCCTTCACCAACTCAATCAGCGAACGCATCGAAAACATCCGCCCCAACCCCTTGATCGGATCCATCCGATTGGCTTTCGGAGCAATGGCTTTGGCACTGAACAGGAGGCCGCCGATGCCAATAGAACCGGCAATGGCAGCAATCAGCAAAAGAATCAGAATGGGAGACAATGCGTAAGCGGCCTCTTTGGCCGAGACAATCAACTGCACGCTCATATGGCGGGTATCAAAAATCGACGCTCGCTCGATCACAAAGGCATCGCGCATGATGCCCTCAAACGTAATCGCCAGCTGCGTACCAAACATCAGCAAACCACCCGCACCGGCCAGCAACACCGCCATGGTGGCCAATTCCTTCGAACGAGCCGTCTGCCCGTCCTCCCTGGCCTTCTCGAGTCTTCGGGGGGTGGGTTCTTCGGTTTTCTCCTGACTGTTGTCGTTCTCTTCAGCCATGACTAACGCCCCTGCAATTGACGCATGAAATCGAACGTCTCACGGGTGTACTGGTCAAAGTGTGGCAGAAAATTCCCGTGCAACACCCAAATGGCGAACAAACCAAAAATCAATCCAATCGGGAAACCCAGCGCAAAAATGTTCATCTGCGGAGCAGCCCGCGTCATCACACCAAACGAAATATTCACAATCAGCACCGCCGTTACCGCCGGCAGAGCCAACAACATAGCCGACGCGAACATCCAGCTGATTCGGTGCGCCAATTCCCACACACCGCTTTGGCCCAAGCCGTCCATGCCAATCGGCATGGTGTGAAAACTTTCGATAAAGATCTCAAACGCCACCAGATGACCGTTCATCAGCAAAAACAGCAAGGTGATGGTAATCGTATAAATCTGTGCCAGTACCGGCACATTCACGCCGTTGGCCGGGTCCACCATCGAGGCAAAGCCCAAGCCCATCTGCATGGCAATCATCTGGCCAGCAATCACGAACAACTGCCACAATGCGGTCAACGCAAACCCCAAACCTACGCCGATGAGGATTTGCTGAAGCGTGATCACCACTGCATCGGCACTCAGAGCTTCAACCTTGGGCACTTCAGGAATCATCGGAACAATCAGAATGGTCATCAGCAAAGCCAGCCCGAGGCGCACTCGCGCAGGCACCAGCTGAGTACCAAAGATAGGAATAACCATTAAGAAACTGGCAAGGCGGAACAGCGGCCAAAGGTGCTGGCCTACCCACTGCCCCAACAGGTCTGCACTGAACTCCGCCGGAAACATCCGTTAGCCGATCAGGTAAGGAATACTGGAAATGAGCCCGCGGGCATGGTCCAGCAAAGTGGTCAGCATCCAGGGCCCCGCCGCAATGATCACGATCAGGGTAACCAAAAGCCGTGGCAGGAAGCTCAGTGTTTGTTCGTTGATCTGGGTGGCGGCCTGAAAGGTACTGACCACCAAACCAATCACCAGGCCGGGGCCAATGATGACGCCGGCGAACAGTACAATCATCCAGAGCGCTTCGCGGACAATATCAATCGCGGTTTCAGGCGTCATGTCGTGCCTCCTATATCCCGTAACTGGCGGCAAGGGTACCCATAATCAGCGCCCAGCCATCGACCAGAACGAAGAGCATAATCTTGAACGGCAACGATATGATGATAGGCGAAAGCATCATCATACCCATAGCCATCAAAACACTGGCGACCACCATGTCGAGAATCAAAAACGGTATAAACAGAATAAACCCGATCTGAAAGGCCGTTTTCAGTTCACTGGTGACGAACGCTGGCATCAAAACCCAGAACGACACATCTTCCGGAGTTTCGTATTCAACCTCCGCCAGACGCATAAACAGCGCCAAATCCGATTCCCGGGTTTGTTCCAGCATGAATTTCCGGAACGGCTCACTGGCCAGCTCCACGGCCTCCAGTGACGTAACTTCCTCCTGCAGATAGGGTTGCAACCCTACCCTGTTGGCCTCTTCCAGAACCGGCTTCATGATAAAAATACTGAGAAACAGAGCCAGCCCCAATAAAATCTGATTTGAAGGCGTGGCCTGCAGCCCCAGTGCCTGCCTCAGAATTGCGAACACCACGATGATGCGCGTGAACGATGTCATCATCATCAACATCGCAGGCAGGAAGGTCAGCGCCGTCATCAGCGCGAGGATTTGCAGGGTTACCGAATACTCTTGCGCTCCGTCCTCACCGGGCTGCATGGAAAACGCAGGAATTCCCGGCAGATCTGCCGAGGCCACCGCCGGCAGAAACAAGCCCGCCAAAACGGTCAAACAAGGCAGAAAAAATCGAAAAGCGGCATTCACCATAGCGTTACTCTTTAGCCTCGGGAGCAGTCCAGGATTTCCCGATCAAGCCCTGCAGCTTACGGGCAAAGTCGCTGGTGCCGGTGTTACTGGCATCCACTACGGGTTCCTCAAACACCTTGAGCGTTCGAATGCTACCCGGCGTGATGCCCAGCAGGATCTGCTGGCCACCGACTTCTACCAGAGCGATACGCTCACGAGTGCCAATAGCGAGAACGGAAACCACGCGAATGGCGTTGTTGTTCATACCCGCCATGCCGGTCATGCGTCGAATCAACCAGGCACAGCCATAGATGACAGCGATAACGGCAACTAACCCGAGCCCCAGGCTAACGATCATGCCAACCGTGTCTGGCGTGTTTCGGGCAACTTCCTGAGCCGGCTCAGCAGCCTCCTGGGCAATCGCCGGCATACTGGGCAGGCCAAGCGTCAGCCAACGTAACCAATACCGCACGTTATTTCTGCAACCGTTTGATGCGCTCGCCCGGGCTGATCACGTCGGTCAGCCGGATACCGAACTTCTCGTTTACCATGACCACTTCGCCATGCGCTATCAGAGTGCCGTTAACCAGAACATCCAACGGCTCACCAGCCAAACGATCCAGTTCAATGACAGAGCCCTGGTTCAGCTGTAACAGGTTTCGGATCGGAATCTGAGTGTTGCCGACTTCCATGGAGATGGTGACAGGGATATCGAGAATAACATCCATATCGGGCGCACCCGCGCCTCCTGACGAACCGCTGTCCTCCGAAAACTCTTCCATAGGCGCGGTGCGAACCTGCTGCTCAGGAGACTCTTCCGCTTTTCCGCCCTCGGCTTCAGCCATCGCCTCGGCCCAGGCATCCTCGGTAGCCGCCTCGGCGTTTGCATCGCCAGACTCTCCCATAGCCGCTTCCCATTCGGCTGCCAGCTTTTCGTCTTCTGTCAGCTCGTTATCGTCTTTTTTGTCGTCGTCAGCCATTGCGTCCCACCTTCAGTTGTTTCTTCACCTTGGGCAATGGTGCCCTTTCATGAATCCGTAGCGCCAGTTTGCCATCACGGGTGCCCATTGTGGCCTTGTACACCGGAACGCCATTGGCCGTTACCGTGAGATGGTCTGCAATCTCGACGGGGATGACATCACCCGCTTTCAGCTTGGCAATATCCCGCAGCGAAATCCTGCGCTGGCAAACTGTGGTATTGATCGGCACGCTGATATCTTTGATATCTTCCTGTAGGGCGTTAACCCAGCGCTCATCCACATCATCAATATCGCTCTGGACCCCGGCATCGAGCACCTCGCGAATGGGCTCAATCATGGCATAGGGCATCGCGAGATGAAGCTCGCCTCCGCCACCGTCCAGTTCAATGTGGAAGGTGCTGACAACCACCACCTCACTCGGGCTGACAATGTTGGCCATCGCGGGATTAACTTCTGAACTCAGATAGTCGAAATCGATATTCAGAACGGCTTGCCAGGCTTCTTTCATATCTTTGAAAACCTGATCCAGCACCATTTGCACGATCCGGTTTTCAGTCGGAGTAAATTCGCGCCCTTCAATTTTTGCGTGACGCCCCTCACCGCCAAAAAAGTTATCGACCAGCTTGAACACCAGCTTGGCATCCAGGACAAACAGTGAGGTTCCGCGAAGTGGGCGGACTTTACACAGGTTCAGACTGGTCGGCACGTAAAGCGTATGAACGTACTCACCGAACTTCATGATCTGGACCCCGCCCGTCGAGACATCCGCATTACGGCGCAACAAATTGAACAGACTGATTCGGGTGTAGCGGGCAAAACGCTCGTTGATCATCTCGAGCGTTGGCATGCGGCCACGGACAATTCGATCCTGACTGGCAAGGTCGTAATTTTTTACGCCCGTGTCGTCGCTCTCATCATAGGTATCGATATCGCCGTCATCCACACCGTGGAGGAGCGCATCGATTTCTTCCTGTGATAGTAAATCCTGCATATCTGGTCCTGCCCTGACTGTGGTTTACTGCACCACAAAGTTCCGGAACAATACCCCAGCAATCGCTGGTTCTCCCTCTTGTTCCAGTATTTCGTTGACTGCTTCCAGCATTTTCTGAGACAGAGCCATCCGGCCTTCAGGTGTCTGCAACTCAGCAAACTCAGTGCTACCCAACAGCATGTTCAACTGATTCAGAATTAACGGCATGTGCTTTTCAGCGCCTGCGAGGGCCGCAGAATCTTTTGCCTCGAACGACAAATAGATTTGTGCATAACGCTGCCTTCCCTGGGCTTGCACTGTGGTTCTTAAAGGCTTCTGAATATCGCTGTAGATACTGGGCTGAAACTCGGGCGTGGCCGGCTCTGACGGGTTTTCGTCGGCCAGAGTGTCCGAGTCGCCTTTCAGGAACCAAAGCGTTCCGGCAACCGACAGCCCGATAGCCAACAGCGTAATCACTACCACGGTAAGAATTAGCTTCAATTTGCCCTTCTTCTCGGGCGCTGGTGCCGTATTGTTTTCTGCCATGATGTCCGCTTTGTCAGATTATCGTCACTCTGAGGTGTTCAGAGCGCGTTTAGCAAGAACAATGCAAGGGGTGGGCCAAACACACCCCTCTCCCTATTTAAACCAGCAGTTTAGCGCTGCCGAAAGGGATGGGCAAAAACGTTTTGAAGAGATGTGCACTCAGGCGCAGGCCTGAGTGCGTCAGGCAAAGATATCGACCTCACCTTTCCAGGCCAGATCGAGATGGCCCGAGACCGATTCCTGCTGATCAAGTTCGCCGGCAATCACCCCACCACCCCGGTGACCGGAATTGTCGCCCTCTCCGGAACTGTCACCTTGTGCATCAGCTTGCCCCCCCGGCTGATCCGAAACATCGAATTCGCTCAAAGAAACACCCTGCTCCGCCAGCATGTCACGCAAGCGGTTCGAATGCAGTTCCAACTGTTCTCGCACCACCGGGTTGGCCGCGTGCACCGTTACCGCAGCCTGATCGTTCTGCACTCTGACCTTCACCTCCATCGGCCCCATATCGGGCGGCGTGAGGTGTATTTCCGCCACTTGCAGGTTTTTAGCCGTGAGCCAACTTAACTTGCCCATCACCTTGTCGCCCCATTCGGCCTGCCCTACCGGCACATCAACGGTGGTTGAATAGCCTCGCAACGGAAGATTCGCGTCACCTGCCAGCTTTCCTTGCAGGGCCTGTTGGGCTGCGCTGTCCAGCGTGCCCTGGAATCGTGGCGAAGAAAGCAAGCCAGCCGGGTCAACCGGTCTTGCGGTGTCGGTTGTGACATTAGCCGCCAACAAATCCGAAAACTGATTGCTTGAGGTTAAGCCAGCCGTGCTTGCCCCCTGGCCATTCAAGCCCCCCGAACCGACCGGCTTGCCAAGCATTGCACCGCTCAGCAACGCGACATTAACGGTGCCTTCAGGCACAGCCCCGGTGCTACCGGCTGGCATCAACGTTTGCAGATTGGCGAAGGTCAGCGGTGCGGGGGCGTCGGTCGGATTCTGGAACTCACCCGGACGGAGCGTATTTTGTGGTTCGTCCGCGGTGAGTGAATTAATTTGTTCTTTTTCTGAAACCGGTTTGCCAGTTTCAGTTTCCGGCTTGCTGCCGGACGAGCGATCTTGGGCACGAGTCCCTTGAGCTCGTGTCTCATCCTGAACGGCATTCGAGGCTTCTTTGCGATCCGAGCGTTTTTGCTCCAAGCGGCGCTTCTCAAGGCGCTCTTGCTCGACCCTCGACACCTGCTCGAACGAGCTGCCTTCTTTTTCTTTGCGGCGGCTGTTTGAGGCAGCCTTCGGCCCGACCGGGTCTTGCTTCGTTCCGGCGGATGGCAACTGGGAAAGAATTGTCTGCTGCATGGCAACCTCTTGCCGCTTTATGTCTCAGGGATTGCCCCAAGCGGGGCCTCTCTGTAGAGAAGCAAAAGCGGTGCCAAGCTAGTGTAAAGCTCGTTTATTGACTGAAGCGTTCCAGTTGCCGTTTAACTTCCTCAAATTCCTGCTCGATTGCGGCCATTATTGCTTCCGCGCCGTCCAGGCGCCCCTCCCTGCCCAGTACTTCCAACTCGAAACACAGATTGCCAAGTTTCGGTACACCAATGTTGGTACAGCTACCTTTGAGGCTGTGAGCCGCTTTTCTGAGATGCTCCGGATCGCCCTCGGCAATCGCTTCTTTCAGACCGGAAATCCGTGTACGCGAATCAGCCAGGTAGGTTTCGATGAGCACATCAAACTCATCTTCCATAACATCCTGCAATTCCGCCAAGGCTTCTTCATCCAAACGGGGTATGTCGCTCATTTTGCATCCTCGCGGTTGCGTTCCGCATCAGTCTTCACTGGCTCGTACAGCCTTGCATCGGGAACTCCCAATCATAAACGATTTCGACGCAATTACCCGAACCGCAGACGCTGACTGCTCTGGCCATACGCTTCAAAATCCCCATCCCTCTCCCATGATACTCTTTGCCAGCGATTGGGCGGGGGCTGTCGTTGCCCTCCCCCATATCAAACCCCTGACCACTGTCCTCACACCGGATCTTCAACCTGCCCCCTTCCGACAGCGGCTCGTGATCCAGCGTAAACCGTATATAGTGTCCTTGCGTATCAGAGAGTCGGCGCGTTCGTTCCTCATAGTAAAGGCTAAAACCTTTCGCAGATTTTTTCCATTCTGAGGAGAGCTTCAGAACACCGTGCTCCAGAGCATTGCTGTACAGCTCCGACAACAGCGTGAACACCTCACCACTTCGTCGCCTCAACCCCGGCACTTCCGTGCAGATATGCAATAGCAGCGGTAGTGGGTTGAAATCCGCCAACGCCTGATCACGAAGTTCATAAACACAATGCCAGCTGCCCGGCCCCGTCAAGGCCGACTCTGGCGCCGATTCCGCCACATCCGCAATGGCGCCCTGGGCAACGATCTTCAAGCAACAAAGAGTGATGTCGTCGGCAGGATCAGGGTGCCCGGTGAAGGCCTGCAAACGCGCCATCAGGGCCTCAAACGGATGGTCATCATGCTGAAGTTCCGAAAGTACCTGGCGGACAGCGTCTTCACCAAGGCTCTCCCCCTGTGCGTCACACGATTCGGGAAAGCCGTCGGTCATCAGCACCACGTAATCGTCTGGCGCGGTGTTCAGCAATTCCATCGTGGCATCGAATCGTTCCGGGGGCTGAACCCCCAATGGCAGATGCCGTGAGGGAACGGCGACAAGCTCACCATCGTTCCGCACCAGCCAGCCGTCCGGTAATCCACCATTCCAGACCCGTGTGGTGCCACGTGCACCGTCGGTCTCTACCAGTGCACCGCAGCAGAACATGCCAACGGGTAATATATTGCCTAGCTTTTTGTTGATTTCGGCGAGCAAATCTATCGCACCAAACCCTTTTGCGACCATGCCATAAAACACTTCCGCGATCGGCATCGCTCCGATGGCAGCGGGCAATCCATGACCCGTGAAATCTCCCAAAAATATCAGCGTACCGCCGCCCGGGCGCTCAGCGGCGAACAAAACATCGCCGTTAAAAATAGATAAAGGCGAAGCGTGATAGCGAATATTGGCAGCGTCGAGACAGCCCGTGTGAGCAACGTTGTCGAATACCCGACGCGCCATGCGTTGTTCTGCCAACATCTGTTCGTTCTGCTGCCGGATCTGATTGCGCTGCTGCACCACCGAATGTTGCAGCGCCAGCACCCGGCTGTAGGCATTGATTTTGGCTTCGAGGATAACGCGGCTGTAGGGTTTGAGCAGAAAATCATCGCCTCCGGCTTCCAGGCAACGCGCTTGTTCGCGCTCGCTCGCCAAAGAGGTAATGAACACTACCGGCACAAAGCGTGTACCCGATAACTCTTTGATGCGTCGTGCTGCGTCCATGCCGCTCATCGTAGGCATCAACGCATCCATAAACACGATGTCCGGCTCGGTCTTGACGAACACCGCAACAGCCTCAAGCCCGTTGGAGGCCTCGTGCACCTGGTGTCCCAACCTTCGGAGCAGCGTAGCGAGTATCATCCGGTCGCCGTCGCTGTCTTCCGCGATCAAAAGGTTCACAATGAAGCCTCAGCGTATGCTGAAGAGCTGTTCGAAGTTGGAGATGGAGAGAATACGACGTACATCGGGATTGCAGTTTTCGATCACCACGCTGGCAACGTCACCGCCGGCATGATCCCGTAACAACAGCAACATACCCAGTGCAGAGCTATCAAGATAGGTCGTGTGAGTCAGATCAACCACGTATTCTTTCACCGGCGCATCGCTGTGCTCATACGCATCACGAAACGCCTGGTGGGTGCTGAAATCAAACCGGCCCTGCACCTGAATTACCAGCACCAGACCGTCATCACTTCGCCGCGTACTTACCGACATACGCATTCCTCTACGAGCATTCGCATAACGATCATCGCTGCTCCTTATTCTGCCACGGTTATCTCAGACTAAGGATAGACAAGATTAGTGGAAATGCACTGACGGATGCAGGTTCAAAACGCAGCCTCTTGCCGATTCAGCGCTGGCGTCGGGCAAAGGCTCTGCCAGCCGCTTCGTCCGCCAGTTTTTGCTCTTTCGCGTCCTGAGCCTGAAGTTCTTGTTGCCGGCAAGTCTCAATATAGCGTTCCATGCCCCGCTTGCGCTCCCAGGCTTGCAGCCACTCAAGCCGGCGCGCTTCAAAGACCTGCTCCGCTTGCTGGAGTTGCCTCTGCTGCTGGGCAATGACCTGGTCGAGCTGACCAATAAAGGCCTGCCACGCCTGCAACCGCGCAACGGCCACAACGCCCTGCTGGCTGGCCCGAATCTGGTCCCGATATTCCTGTTGGTAGCGTTCCAGGTTCTCGACTTGCTCTTTGTGTGCTTCCACCTGCTTTCGAGCTTCACCCAGGCGATCAAGAGCTTCACTCTCTTTACGCTCTTCCAACGCAAGAACCACTTCCAACCGCTTAGAGCGCAACATCAGCCGTTACTCCGATCAGCCGCCGCGCCGGGTGCGGCGCTTCTGACCCGATCCGGCGAGCGCCGTTCTGGCACAACCGCCAATAGCTGCTCAATGCTCTCGGCCAGCGGTGCGCTTTCGTTAAGCTCTTGCTGGAGGAATTGGCGCATGTTGGCAATGTGCTGGATGGCAAAATCGGTTTCAGGATCAGAGCCTTTAACGTAGGCGCCCACGCTGATGAGATCGCGGGCTTGCTGATACCGGGAATAAACCTGTTTGAACCGCTGGGCTCGGGAAAAATGATCCGGCTGAGTGACCTGAGGCATCACCCGGCTGATTGAAGCTTCGACATCAATCGCAGGATAATGCCCCTCTTCGGCCAACCGACGCGACAACACAATGTGGCCGTCAAGTATCGCCCTGGCCGCGTCGGCAATCGGGTCCTGCTGGTCATCACCTTCGGTCAGTACGGTATAGAACGCGGTGATCGAGCCACCTCCCGGGCGCCCATTACCGGTGCGCTCAACCAATTGAGGCAATTTGGCAAACACCGAGGGCGGGTACCCTTTGGTTGCCGGTGGCTCACCCACTGCCAGCGCAATTTCTCGCTGGGCCTGGGCATATCGGGTTAATGAGTCCATCAAGAGCAACACCCGCTTGCCTTGGTCGCGATAGTATTCGGCGATCCGCGTAGTCAACATGGCGGCACGCAGGCGCATCAACGGTGAGTCATCAGCCGGTGATGCCACCACCACCGAACGGGCCAGACCTTCATCACCCAAGATGTCTTCAATGAATTCTTTAACTTCCCGGCCCCGTTCACCGATCAGGCCGACAATGGTGATATCGGCATCGGTAAATCGGGTCATCATGCCCAGCAACATACTTTTACCGACACCACTACCGGCAAACAGCCCCAATCGCTGGCCCTGCCCCACGGTCAGAAGTGAATTAATGGCTCGGATACCAACGTCCATTGACTCGCGCACAGGCGCTCGATGGAGGGGGTTTATGATGTCTCCGCTCAGTGGAACCCTGGCTTCCGCCTGCAGCGGGCCCTTTGCGTCCAACGGCTCGCCGGCACCGTTCAGAACACGGCCTAGCATCTGCGGCCCAACCGGCACTCGACTCGCGGAAGAAAGGGGAATGACTCTGGCGCCAGGCTTCAGACCTTCAATGGCGGCAAGGGGCATGAGGTAGACTTTGTCTTCTTCGAAGCCCACCACTTCGGCTTCAACGCTGCCGGCACCTTGACCTTCGATCACACAGCGATCGCCAACCACCATCGGGCAACCTACACACTCGAGCGTCAGCCCCACCATTCGCGTCAGACGACCAGAAAGTTCAGGCTCGGGCTCCTGCCCGATCGCCGCCTGAAGTTGCTCCAGACGGTCAAGCAGTCGGGAGGTCATCACTGTCATCCTGGGTGCCGTGATTCGGTTCTACTCCCGAGGATTCCCCGGTATCGCTAAGAAGATCCCGGTGAAAATCGGTTAAGTCGCCCATCGAAGCACCGGCTTGATGGGTTTCGGACTCACCCTCGCCGGCCAGTTGTTCTTCCAGCATATTCTGAACAGCCCGCTGAAAGCGCTTCTCGACGGTGTAATCCACCAGGCTATTACGGGTTTCCACCCGACAACCGCCGGGCATCAAACTGTCATCCTGAATGATCGAAGGTTTGGCTTCCAGACGCTCCGCCACTTCACTGACCGGCTCAAAATCGTCCGGGTGGATGAATACGCGCACATTATCGGTTGTTGACGGCAGCGACTTGAGCGCTTTACGGACAACATCGCGGATCTGTGAGGTATCAATGCTGAGTTCTCGAAAGACCACCGCTCTGGCCAACACCGTGGTCAGGTTGACCAGCGCCGATTCCAATTCTTCCTCATGGCGTGATATGGGAGCCAGCAATTCACCCAACACCTGATCCAGGCGCTCCATACGGGAAGCGTTTTCTTGCTGGACGGCTTCGGCAGCCTGCTGCTGGCCTTGCTCCCGACCTTCCGCTTCGCCGGCCGCCCGGCCTTCTTGATGGCCGTCCGCTCGCCCTTGGGCAAAGCCTTCCTGGTAGCCGGCCTCGCGACCTTCCTGATAACCGTCTTGGCGGGCCGCTTCGCGAATCTCTTGCAAATTCGCCGCCGTTAGCGGCTTAACCTCTTCCTCTCGAGCGATCTGGTTGCCTTGCTCGTCCAGCAATGGCAGTTCCCACCGCTCCCAGGCAGTCAGGTTTTCTTTGGGGATAAGCTTGTCGTCCTGATCAGATTTTTTCATCACATCATTTCTTCACCGGCGCCGCCCAGCGATATTTCGCCAGCTTCTGCCATTCTACGTGCCACCGTGATGATGTCTTTTTGCGCAGCCTCAACTTCACTGACCTTAACCGGACCTTTCGCCTCCAGGTCATCCTGCAGCAATTCGGCAGCCCGTTTGGACATATTGGCGAAGATCTTGTCTTTCACCGCTTCATCGGCGCCCTTGAGCGCAACCACCAACACCTCGGATGACACTTCTCTGAGCAGGGCTTGAATACCCCGATCGTCCACGTCTTTGAGGTTATCGAACACGAACATGAGGTCTTCGATGGTGGTGGCCAGATCCGGGTCCATATCTTTAATGGAATCCAGCAAACTGCCCTCGATCGAACGATCCATGAAGTTCATGATATCTGCAGCTCGTTTTACACCGCCGATTCGGCTGGCCTGGCCGGCTGACCCACCCGAGAACTGCTTTTCAAGAATGCTGTTGAGCTCTTGCAGCGCCTGCGGCTGAATGGTTTCCAGCGACGCCACCCGCATCACCACATCGAGCCGGACTTTCGGATCGAGCGTTGCCAGAATTTCGGCGGACTGGTCCGGGTCAAGGTAGGAAATGACAATCGCCTGAATCTGCGGGTGCTCGTAACGAATAATATCGCCGACTGCACGAGGCTCCATCCACTTCAGGGTATCTAAACCGGTGGTATTACCGCCCACCAGAATCCGATCGATCAAACTGGCCGCTTTGTCGTCGCCCAGTGCCTGGGTCAGCATGGCACGGATGTATTCGTCATTACCGACACCCAGACCCGTCTGAACACCGACGGCATCAACAAACTGATTCAGGACGAACGACACCTCGTCTTTGGTGACATCCTGCATCTGTGCCATCGCCACGCCCACTCTCTGAACTTCTTTCGGGCCCATGTGTTTCAGCACTTCTGCTGCATCGCTTTCACCCAGCGACATCAGCAGAATCGCAGCCTGCTCGACGCGCGAGATTTTACGTTGCGGGGCTTGCCCCTGTCCGGCATTTTGATCAGTCATCAACGTTCACCCACTGGCGCATGACCTGTGCAACCCGGCTGGGATCTTCTGCAATCAGGCCTTTGAGTGCATTCAACTGCCTATCATAACTGTCTGTCGCGCCCGGCAACAGCAGATCATCCTGAGACGACATGGCATTCTGCAGGGCCTTATCGCCCTCCAGGCCGTCTAACGAATCGTAGCCATCACCGTCTGAGCCAAGCCCGCGATCACGTTGGCCTCCACCGGACAGCGCCTTCAATGTCGGGCGCAACAAGCCGAGCACCAGAATCAGGATAACCAGACCGGCCAGCACCTGCTTCATCAAATCCCAGAACCAGGGCTGCTCCCAGAAACCCGGCTGTTCGAAGGTAACCGTCTCCTCTGGCGCGAACGGGGTATTCATGACGGTGACACTATCTCCCCGCTCGGCCGAGTAGCCAACCGCATCACGTACCAGCATCGCCAACCGCTGTAATTCCGCTTCCGGCCAGGGTTCATAGGTTACTTCGCCGGTTTGCGGGTCCACCACTTTCATATCATCAACTGCCAACGCAACGGTGACTCGCTTCACGGCCCCCAACTCTTGGCGGGTATAGCTTACGGTCCGGTCGATTTCGTAGTTTCGAGTGGCTTCTTTACGCACGTTTACCGGCGGCGCAATCGGATTGCCATCTTCATCAACCGCAGCACCGGCCACTTCCGGCACAGTCGCTTCACCCGGCGGCTGATTCGAAAGCGCCCCGGGCACCCCGGACATCAGATTGCCCGCGCCACGCTGTTCGGTCAGTTCACGCTCACTCCGAATGGCCTGTTGCTCTGGGTTATAAAGCTCTTCCGCTCGCTCGACTGCAGAGAAATCCAGATCGGCAGACACTTCTGCGCGATACCGGCCATCACCGACGATGGGCGAGATCAGCGATGCCACCCGGCGAGACAAGCGCTCTTCAACACGGCTGGTGTATTCATACTGATCTTTCATTCGATCCGTGTCGGCCTTGAGATTGGATTCCTCCCCGGTCAGCAAGTTGCCGTTCTGATCCACTACGGTCACTTGATCGCGGTTCATCATCGGGATGCTGCCGGCAACCAGATTCACGATGGCGCGGATCTGCTCTTGCTCCGGGCGTCGGCCTGCAAACACTTCCAGAAAGATCGAAGCACTGGGCTCGCGGGCATCACGAATAAACACGGAGCGCTCCGGAATGGCCAGGTGAACCCGGGCATTTCTAACGCCGCGCATGCTGGCGATGGTTCGGGCCAGCTCGCCTTCCAGGCCACGACGGTAGCTGATGGTTTCCATAAACTGGGAGGTGCCCAACCCGCGTTCCTGGTCGAGCAGTTCGTAGCCAATGGTTTTCCGATCGGTAACACCCTCTGCCGCCAGTTTCAGCCGGGCGTCATAAACCTGTTCGGACGGCACCAGCAACGCACCGGTGCGGGTATCCATTTTGTAGTCAATGCCGCTGCTGTCCAGAATGCTGGTAACGTCCTGCGGATTGTAGGCGGACAAATCCCCCACCACCGGTTGGTAGTTGGGTTCCTGGGCCCACAGCACCACGGCAACACCCAGCGCCACGCTGGCGGCCAATCCAACCATCAAACCCACCTGCCGCAGCAGGTTCAGGCGGTTGAACCCGAGCAACATATCGCTGCGGGTTTGGGATGCACCGGAATCCTGGGATGCCGGCAGATCGGAGGCGTTGGTTTCTGCAGGTAAGCTTGCCATGCTGTTGCTCCGTTATCAGATCGGCATATTCATGATGTCTTCATAAGCCCTGACTACGCGGTTTCGCACCTGGGTCAACGCTTCAAAAGACACAGTCGATTTCTGAGCAGCAATCATCACCCGGGTGATATCAACGTTAGGGTCGCCCATCTCATAGGCCGTGCGCAGTTCACTGGCCTGCTTCTGCATGTCGTTCACACCATTGACCGCTTTGCCCAGCATATCGTTAAAGCTGGGTACTTCTTTGGTTTCCTGAACCGGCCTTGGGCCATCCACTCGGCCACGCACAGACTGATCTTGTTCAACACGCTGATTCTGCATCATTTGGGATCGCAGATTCCGAATCTCGGACAGAACGTTGTTAATGTCGGCTCGTTGGACCATTTCACTCTCCCGGCTACCCCGGCGGGGCATCAGTTATTCGCTCAATACCAGATGCAAAGCAAACTGCAGGCCAAAACAGACTTTCACTTATAATTCAATGAATTAAATAAAATCAAAACCAGCCAGAAAAAGAGGTTGACGTTTTTTTGACTGCGCCGGTTACGGAAACCACAGCGCAAACAAAAAAGCGGCACCCACAAAGGGTGCCTGAAAGAGTTAACACGAAGGAAGGAAAACGCTGTTACGCCAAGGCAAGCTCAGCATCAAGATCGATACCGGCATCGCGCATCTGTGCCAGCTTGTAACGCAGGGTTCGCGGACTGATACCCAATTGCTCTGCAGCCCGGTTACGGCGACCACCCTCGTTTCTGAGGGCCTGAATAATCATACGGAATTCCTGCTGACGCAGATCGCTGCCCAGCGAACTGGCCACGTCTGTAGCAAAACCAACATCGGCGCCCTCCTCATCAAGTGGGGCAGACACGTCTGCGACCGGCACAGGTATATTCTGTTGAACGGCGGGCTGAGACATATCGACAGCCCCGGTTATCCCCATTTCAAGGCAAAGATCACCGGCATGAATGACATTTCCCTGGTGGAGCACCAGCGCGCGCTGAACTGCATTATCCAACTCCCGAACATTCCCGGGCCAGCTGTACTCGGTCATGGCCTTGCGGGCATCGTCGGCAAAACTGATGCCGGTCAGTTTCATTTTGCGACTATGTTTTTTCAGAATCGACTTCGCCAACGGCATGATGTCGAGAGGTCGCTCACGCAGCGGCTGCCAGCGCATGGGGAATACCGTTAAACGGTAGTACAAATCTTCGCGAAACTTGCCTTCTCGGACGTAATCTCCCAGATCACGGTTGGTGGTCGCCAGCACACGCACATCCAAAGGAATGGTTTTGCGGCCACCCACGCGCTCCACTTCCCGTTCCTGCAAAACGCGCAGCAACTTAGACTGAAGCCCCAGCTCCATTTCTGAAATTTCGTCGAGCAGTATGGTGCCGCCATTCGCCTGCTCAAACTTGCCCGGGGACGTTGCCACCGCACCGGTAAAGGCACCTTTTTCATGCCCGAACAGAATCGCTTCGAGCATATTCTCCGGAATTGCAGCGCAGTTGATGGCCACAAACGGCTTGTCTGCACGGGGCGATTGCTCATGAATAAAGCGCGCCAGCACTTCTTTACCTGTGCCACTTTCACCCGAAATCATCACCGTTGAATCACTGGCGGCGACTTTCGTAGCGAGCTGGAACATACGCTTGCTGACCGGATCTTCCGCGATCGGCTGATCGCCGGAGGCTTGGCGCGCCCCACCCACAACCTTGCTGACCGCCTCCACCAGAACCTGTGGCTCGAACGGCTTGACGAGATAATCAATCGCACCCGACTGCATGGCCGACACCGCATGACTGATCTGACCATATGCGGTAATCAGCATCATCGGCAGGCCGGGATACAGGCGCTGCACTTCTACCAGAAGCTGATGACCAGACATCCCTGGCATGTTCACATCGCTGATCACCATATCTACTGGTGTACGTGCCAGGCTCGAAAGAGCCTCTTCCGCGTTGGCCGCCTCACACACCCGATACCGCGCCAGCTCCAGTGTTGTCACCAACGCTTCTCTGAGATCACGATCATCTTCAACGATGAGAATGTGAGCCTTTGCCATGATTGATGCCTCCAACGTGTCTTTAAACCCGACCTGCCAGTGTCGGCAGTTGTATGATCGCAACTGCCCCACTCTGACCGGCAGACTGAATCGAAAACTCACCTCGATGAGCCTTAACCACTGCCTGAACCACCGCCAGACCCAAACCTGTACCATGGGACTTGGTGGTATAGAACGCTTCCATCATTTTGTGCGCCTGCGCCGGCTCAAAGCCTGGCCCATTATCCTGTACGCGAATGTCCAAACCCTTCGCTGAGGTTGTGAGGTGCAATGTGACTTCCGTCGCGCCGGCTTCCAGGCTGTTATTAACCAAGTTCGTGCAGGCTCCGACCAACGCGTCGCGGTTGCACATCAGGCTGCACTCGCCATCAACCTCGGGGGCCACCGTCACGGAGATGCCGGCCTCAAGGCTCAAACCATCCACCGCGGCCTCCAAAGCTCCGATCAACGTTTCCACTGGCAGCTCTTCGGCGAGCCGGGTTTCGCCTCTCGCAAAAATCAGCATATCCCGGACCTGGTGTTCGAGGTGGCTGAGCCGAGACATCAATTTGGAGGCGCAGCGCTGGCGCAGGTCTTCATCAAGATCGGGCTGACCAAGGTGGCCACCGTAAAGAATCGCAGCCGAAAGCGGCGTCCGAATTTGGTGTGCCAGCGACGCCACCATCTTCCCCATGGCCGACAAACGCTGGGCATGAGCTAACTGGGATTGCAGCTGACGCGTTTCGGTAAGATCAGTCAGCAGAATCAGCTGGCCCGGCTGATTTTCCATGGTTCGAATCTCGATACTGACCCGACGACCATCCTTTAGCGACACCTCGTGACCATCATCACTACGAGGGGAAAAACACCGGCTGATAACATCCACCCAGCGCTCACCGTCCAGAGGTTCACCCAGCAGTGCCAAGGCGGCGGGATTGCACTGGCTGACGACACCTCGCTCATCCAATACCACCACGCCGGCTGGTAGGGCTTTCAACAAGGTAGAGAGACGGTCCGCCAGCTGCTCTTTTTCTTCCAGCTCTTGCTGGCGCTGCTGCGACTCCTGGGTGAGTTCTCCGGACAATTGATTGACGCGAGATTCAAGGGTCCGATAGGAATCAGTGATCTGACGCGACATCTGGTTGAACAATTCCAGCGCCGAGCCCACCGCCTCTTTATCCTGCTGCGGGAACAGCGATGTAACTTTGTCGTTCGCATCCGCAGCCGCGTTCGGAGCTGTTTCAGCCTGCGCTGAATCGACCAGAAACTGTACCTGACTCATATCTTCCTCCTGACACCGACCTCGCGGCCAGAACACCCGGATTTATCAATTAGAGCCAGTTAAGCCATTAACGTGCCAAATCTAATTTTTTCTTATATTTCAAGAGGAAAGAAAACTCACAAGGAAGGAAGTGACGACTTTACGTCGTTTATCGAAGCGTGCAATGCCAAAGGTTTCAATCCTTTGACACTGCACAAAGGTAGGTGTCAGGATTCAGCGGCGTCGTCCCGCAAGCCATATTTGCGGACCTTTTCAACCAACGTTGTGCGGCGAATTCGCAACTTCTCTGCAGCCCTGGCCACAACACCCGAAGCCTCATCCAAGGCCTGCTGGATAAGTTGGCGCTCCAGACTGGACAAATAGTCCTTGAGGTCGATGCCGTTTACGGGAAGAAGCGCCGGGGAGTCGAGCCCCACAAGCCCGGGAATCGCGGAGGGCATGCCGGTGTCCTCAACTGGGCGGTTCTCATCATAGTCGTCCACGTAGCGGAATTTTTTCGGCAATTCCTGCACACCGATCACCCCATAGGGGTGCATGATCGCGAGCCGCTCGACCAGGTTGGCCAATTCTCTGACGTTCCCGGGCCAATCATGCCGGCAAAGGCTCATAATTGCGGCCGAATTCATTCGCAAGGAGCCGCGCTTTTCTTTTTCCATTCTGGAAATCAATTCATTGATCAGCAGTGGCAGATCTTCGACCCGATCCCTCAAAGCGGGCATTTCAATCGGAAACACGTTGAGGCGATAGTAAAGATCTTCCCGGAAGTCGCCGGACTCAATCATCTCCTCGAGATTTTTGTGAGTAGCGGCGATGATGCGAACATCGGCGGTTTGCGTTCGGTTACTGCCGACCCGCTCGAAAGTCCGTTCCTGCAGAACCCGTAGAATCTTGACCTGCATATTGAGCGGCATGTCGCCAATCTCGTCCAGAAACAGGGTTCCCCCCTCGGCGAGTTCGAAGCGGCCCACGCGAGATGTAATCGCGCCGGTAAAGGCCCCCTTTTCATGACCAAAAAGCTCACTTTCCAGCAGTTCTGCCGGGATTGCGCCACAGTTAACCGGCACAAACGGCTTATCCCGGCGCGAAGAGTGGTAATGCAAATTACGGGCAACCACCTCTTTGCCGGTACCGGATTCCCCTGTGATCAGAACGCTGACTTCTTTGTCTGCGACTTGCTCCATCAACTGGCGAACTTGCTGCACACGCCGGCTGGTACCCACCAGACTCCGGAACAACTGCACGCCGCGTTGCATTCCCCGATCGGGAGCCCGGCTAAACTGATCACGGTAGATCTGAGCCCGATAGAGTGAATCAACGAACTTGGTGTAGTTGAGCGGCCACTCCATGTGCGCGATCAACCGGGACGCATGGTCTTCCGGCAATTGCGTTGCATCGAGATCCCCCACCAAAAGAATAGGCAGCCCGGGCGAGGCCTCACAAACCGATGCAATAACAGGCTTGGTGCTGTGATCTTCACCATGAACAACCACAACCGATACTTGGTCTATCTGGCCAGCCTCACCGTCTTGCAAAAGCGCCATTGCGTCGTCACCGGCCACAACCTGCTCTTCACCCACAAATTCCAGAATAGTGATCAGATCACGCTGTCTGGCTTCGTCGTTGCTGAGCACCAGCACTTTATTATTTTGAGGCATTCACGAAGATCTCTATCGAAGGATTTGAGCGGTATTTAAGACTGTCTTCGGCCCGGAGTCAATTTTATGACACTGCGCGCGATCCATAGCCGAAAGCCATCAGAAATCACTTTGTGCGGTTACCGGAAACATTGGCGTAAGTTGCCGCTGCATTGCGATTCTGATTCACTCCTTGCAGCGACTGCCGAGCCTCATCGCGAGCTTTGACAGCCCCCCGCCCCGCCACTTCGACAAACCTGTTAAGGGCTTCTAATCGCGGCTTAACCTGGGTCGGCGACACAGCCCCCTGCTCCATTGCTTCCATTAAAGGGGCGACAATCGGTTTAACTTGTTGATTGAGGACGATCAACGCCTCCCAATCTTCTGCGTTTAACGCCGCTTCGAGCTGTTCATGCAAAGAATCGAGATCCGCCAAAAGGACATCAGGATTAGCCACCACTAGGTCACCTATTCAAAGTTGATGCAGAAAAGATCTGGCGAAACCGGTAAAGCAGCCGCGCTCCAACCGGATCGCGGCATGGGGTAGCGCTTTAACGGCGAGCCGCCCGGCGGGCAGCGGAGGCCGTAAATTCGTTCCGACGGTATCCCGGCGAGAAATCATAGGCGGGGTACCCGTCGTCCAGACCGTCAATGTAATAACGCTGAGCTTTTAGGTCGTACGTCATTTCCATAGTAGTCCAGAACACCGGCTGGCTGTAATAGCTGATGTTATGCGCTTCGGAAACACGCCACAGTTCGCCTTTATCGTTGTATTCTTCCGACGCCAGAATCTGCCAACTGTCCTCATCGATGTAGAACACGCGGCGAGCGTAGATATGCTGGATCCCGGTACGACGCTTTGCTTCTACCACCCACACCCGGTGCAGCTCATAGCGGGCCAACTGCTGGTTAATATGGTTCGCGCGAATCACATCTTTCGGGCGAACGTCGCTATCGTGCAGCTTATAGGCGTTGTAGGGCACCAAAAGTTCGCGCTTTCCCTTGAGCTCCCAGTCGTATTGATTCGGGGCCCCGTTATACATGTCCTTCTGATCCACTGATCGCAACGACGAGGAGTTCGGCAGATCTGTTTCGTAGGC
The DNA here is from genome assembly GCF_016427555.1 of Marinobacter litoralis. GTDB lineage: Bacteria > Pseudomonadota > Gammaproteobacteria > Pseudomonadales > Oleiphilaceae > Marinobacter > Marinobacter litoralis_A. The sequence goes on along the minus strand of NZ_JAELVS010000002.1, from coordinate 18,696 downwards.
CAGGTTGGGTGAACGGCGCAAACGGCGGGAACCGGAATCGTAGCGCCATGCCAGACGAGGTGAGCGCACCTGATCGAGAGTCTCGTGTACAAGGGTAATCGTGCCGGCCAATGTACTGGGTGCCAAAGTGTCCGTTTTCAGGAAGAAAATCTTGTTGTCGATATCGGCCAGATCAGCGCCGGGGCGGCTGTACGCGAAATAATAATCGTACTGGTTAACCACCGGGTTAAATGAACCGTCGCGCTGAGGGGTTGCCGACCCACTTCGGAAGGATACTTCCTCTCCTCGGTAGCGAAGGATGTGATTCCAGATCACTTCCAATCCGTTTTTCGGAATCGGGAAAGGACTGGTCATGATGGTTTTTCGAACACCGTTGCCGTTGTCCAACAACTCGGCCGTTAAGGCGTTCTCGTAGGATTTCTGATAAACCTCTTCAGGAAAAGCTGCAGTCCGGCGAGTTTGATAGACCGGCATGAAAAAGTTGGGGCCATACTGTTCAAGCATCTGGATATGGCCATCGGTCAGCTTGTCCCTGTATAGATCCAGGTTTTCCCGTGTAACCACAAACAGCGGCTCATCTTCTGGAAACGGATTGACTTCAACCTCGCCCTCTTTCCAGTTCGCTGGAGGTTTTGCCAAGCCGCCCTGCCAAGCCGGAATAGTGCCGGAATCGTTGGCCGCTCTAACCGCGCCGACCGGGGTCAACTCGTTCTTTAACCGCTTAGCTTCCTCAGGAGCCACCTTGGCCCACGCGGCACCGGACATACTCAACGCGGCAATGGTGACCGCCGCTAACAATCGGTTTCGCATTCCTTATTCTCCAAAAATGATCTTTTGAGCATCCTCACGCTGCCCCAAGTGGCCCTTTTTGCCAAATTCAAACAACCGTTTCAAGAAATTCTTTGTAGTTTCTTGTGTCTACGCACAAACCACAGAAGGAAAGAAATGCCTGCTTAAAAATGATACACTGGTCGGCTAAATGAATTGGCTCGGCTTAATCCTGAACGGATCCTCTATGGCGTCTCAATGGTACTCACTGACATCCCAGAAACTGTATCTGGCCAAGATTTTACTGTCACAGTTAGATCAAGCCATTGAGCAGGCTCAAGTTAATCCGCAAAACACTATGCTGAGCGAGGCATTGACCCAGGGCACAATCGAGTTGCTGCTCCGAGCACGAGGCAGCTTATTGGTGATGATCGCCCAGCACCATCAGCAAAAAGATTCCGAGCCGCAGTCTCTTGACGAGCTCAGGGCGAAAATCCCTTACGAAAACCAGGATCTAGCAGACCTGGAAACACTACAAGGCACCCCGTCCAGCTGGTGGAATCATCTTTCCCAACTTGAAAAAGCGTTAACTCAGCCGCCGACACCGAAAAAGACCGTATCTGCGGACAACATCATTGCTATTTCAGCAGAAGATGGCGCAGACCGTTCAGCCAAAAGCCTGAACAACACTCTGACGGCCATGACCGAGTTTGTCCGGGCCGTCGAGAACAGGCATAGCGAGTGGTAATGACCTCTGCCAAGCCACTACGTATGACTCACGAATAAATCGCACCAAGCAAAGGCCTAAAGAATGTCACCATCGTTTTTTGAAATCGTTGAACTGCCGAACGGCGACTACGCTTTACGTCGCGTTGATGACGATGCCGCGCCGCTGGTCCGCATTTCTTTCTCTCCCGAGGCGAAGGAAATGATGGCGGACCGGGACATGAGCATTGCGAAAGCTATGATCGCCGCTGGCATCGAGGCGACCGGAACCATTTCTGAAGAAGTTGATTGGGGCGAAGACGAAGGCGATTTTGGCGACGCCCAGCCTCACTATACGCTCCACTAACAGACTCATTACCGCTGGCGCAGCACGACTCCGTGACTGTTTCCTTTCGCGGATGCCTTTTGAAGCGACTCAAAGGCAGAGCGCGCCAGCTTGTCTGTCCACAACACCACGGCATGGCAGGTGCCAGCGCCCAGCGCTAATTCCGCCAGTTGTTGGGCCGGAATCTCAGGCGTTGATCGCAGCACCAGAATCTCGCCAGTCACAATGCCGTGCATAGTTTGCCACTTGCCCACCAATGACTGCGGTGGGTCTATCCAGGCCAGCCAGCGCTTTTCCTGATTCAACTGGGTCAGCATGGGCAGCAGCAACTGGAAGTTCTCGACCTGACCTTCCGGCAGAATGATCTCGGTAACATTGCCCCCAAAACCTGTACGCCCGGTTCCGGATACGGAACGCCGGGGCTCAGGACGACGGTAGCGGGATGAAGCAGCCTGCGCAGAGACCACAGCCGCGGGTTGATACGCCATAGTGTTATTGAAGCTCAACTGTTCCATCACTCACCTACCTGCGTTTTCACATGTCGATTTTCAGCTATCAGTGCAATTCTGAGCGGCGGATGACGCCTACACCGAGACCTTCGATGAAGAGCTCCTGTTCCGCCAGATCGACTTCAATGGGGCTAAACTCTTCGTTTTCGGCAATCAACCACACCTTGTTGCCTTCCTTACGGAACCGCTTAACGGTGACCTCATCACCCACCCGTGCGATCACGATCTGCCCATTCTGAACGTCTTGCGTCCGGTGTACTGCCAATAAATCGCCGTCCAGAATGCCGATGTCTTTCATACTCATGCCCCGCACACGCAGCAGGTAATCGGCCTTGGGTGAGAAGAAACTGGGCTGCAGCGCACAATGATCTTCGACATGCTCCTGTGCGAGAATCGGACTACCCGCCGCAACCTGACCAATCACCGGCAGGCCCAAATCCGGCTCGGCTTCTGGCAGCCGTATACCGCGACTGGCGCCGGGCACCATTTCAATCGCGCCCTTACGCGCCAACGCCCGCAGGTGCTCTTCAGCCGCATTCGCAGAGCGAAAGCCCAGCTCCGCTGCAATCTCGGCCCGGGTTGGCGGATAGCCAGTCTCGTCAAGATAGCGCCGGATAATATCCAGAACTTGGGACTGCCTTGCGGTTAATTTCATGTTGGAACGCTCCAGATAATAACGACTGGTTTTTTATACAGTGATTTGACTATATACAGTGTTTTATCCAGTGTAAAGCCTGAAACCGATCATTTATGGCCAGTAACGTGAAACGACACACCCCTGTGTTATGGTTAGGCTCAAAGCTTGAAAAGGAACCACGACAGACTATGAGCTCTTCTAAACTCAGCAATATGCCCGTCAGCACCCAAACAACGGATGGAAGCGAACGTAAAGTTGGTGTGGAAATTGAACTGTCCGGGCTTAGTTATGATGCACTTATAGATCATGCCAGTCGGCTTTTAGGCGGAAAGCCGGAACTTCAGTCCCGCTATGTCACCAGTATCAAAACTGAAGACGGTGACTACACCATCGAGCTGGATTCCGATCCGATCAAAGACCTTAATCTTGCTGATGAGGGCCTGCCCACGTCCATCCGGGAACTTGCCTCACACGCGATGGACGCGATCGATTTTGCTGCTGAGAAAATTGTGCCTCTGGAAATCGTTGGCCCACCTTTACCACTGTCCAAACTCCATATTATGGAAACGCTCGTGGACGAGCTCCGCGGCTTGGGAGCCCTCGGTAGCCGGGAAGCGATTTATTTTGCCTTCGGGTTGCAGCTGAACCCGGAGCTGCCTGATCTCGAACCCGGCACGATTGTTCGATACCTTCAGGCATTTGCCGCGCTGTATGATTGGTTGAAATCGCGGCACCAGATTGATATCAGTCGTAAGTTCACCACCTACATCGAGCCTTGGAGCACAAAATACACAGAAAAGTTGATGCAAGATAATTACGAACCAGACCTCAAAGGTTTGATGAAGGATTATCTAGACAACAACCCGACCCGTAATCGCGCTTTGGACTTGCTGCCTTTGTTCGCACACCTCGATGCGGACTTTTTGGCGGAATATGTGCAAGACCCCCGCATCAAGAGCCGTCCAACACTGCATTACCGGCTTCCTGACTGCGACATTGATAACCCGGACTGGCACTTTTCCAGCGTGTGGAACGATTGGGTGGTGCTCGAGAAATTAGCCAATAACGCGCAGGATCTGGCTGCGCTGCGGGCAAAATTCCGGGAGGCTCAGGAACTGAGCTTTCACAATCTGACCCATTCCTGGACCGACACCACGCAAACATGGCTCCAAGAACACGATTATGTCTGAGAAGCAAACCGAAACGGAGATTCCGGGGCTGACAATCGGTATCAGTGGGCCCGCGCGGCGAAGTCTTGCCCAGAGGCTCATCAGCCTGGGTTTGCGCCTGGCGGGCGCACGCACCCACTACATACGCCCCGGATCTCGCATTAATGTTGCGTTGCTCGATGGACTGGTGCTTTCAGGCGGCACCCATGTGCACCCTGAACGGTATGGTCAACAGCCCCAGGTGACAGCCAAATACGACCCGAGAAGGGATGACACCGACTATCGATTACTCGAACAGGCAGAGGCCATTGGTATACCGGTACTCGGTATTTGCCGCGGCGCTCAGTTCATCAACATTTTTCACGGGGGATCGCTGTGCCAGAACGTAACTCCCCTGAGGGTGAATACGCGGCACCGGCCGCTGTTGCTACCACTACAAACCGTAAGGCTGGTGGCAGGCAGCCGCTTGGAGGACTTGATGCCAAGCTGGAGAATCGGCGCCAACCGCATCCACAGCCAAGCCATCAAGCGCCTGGGTCGGGGGCTCAGAGTCACTGCAGTGGACAACGATCTGTTTGTTCAAGCTATCGAAAGCACGGGCACGCAATGGCTGATGGGCGTACAGTGGCATCCGGAATACCTGCTCTATCACGTGGGCCATCGCCGCATTTTTCGACGTTTAGTGCACGCCGCGTGCGAACGGAAACTCCAGCGCCTTGAAAACGAAAGTGCTCAATGGCAAGGCGAGCCACCACGCGTTATCGAACAGGCCGATACCCGTCAAAAATCCCGGGTATAGAAGATATCCAATGAGGCAGCCAGACCACTGGCTGCCTCCAGATAGAAATACCGCCCCAGATCGTAGCGCAACGCTACCGTGGTAATCGGCTCAAAAATGCCTACACCGTAACGAATACTCAGCTCGTCGGTTATATAGCCACTGGCAACCACCGACGCCGTCTCCCCTGACCCTTCAGCTTCGAGCATCAGGTTTTTAATACCCAACTCATCACCAATGCTTTGCGTCAGCTCATTGGTCTGTGTCAGGCCAAGTGAAATTGCCGCTGCGCTCATTTGCCCTTCATCGCCACGCCCCTGTGGCGGCCGTCCCAGGATAACGTATGACAAAGCTTCGCTTTGCGGCATGGCCGGTTCGGAAAAAACTTCGGTTTCCGGCTCGCTGATAGGGCCGCTGAGTCTGATGCCAGCTACCACCGTATCCACCTCGCGCACGGCTTCGATATCCAGATACGGTTCCGTCAGCGCGCCCACAAACACCACTCTTGCCCTGCGCAGATTGAGATCCTGTCCGTAGGCTTCGTAACGGCCATTCACCAATCGCAAAGCGCCCCGGGTGTCCATGTCGTTGCCAATTCGCAGCGTCCCTTTCAGATTGCCGGTCAAGCCAAAAGCATCGAGGGTCACTTCGTCTTCACCGACCACTACAACCACATCCATCAGCATGTCACGGATTGCAGGATCTTCCGCTTCAACACCCACGATGACCTCATCGCTAGATACGGAAACCGCCGATTCTGGCAGGGCCTGCACTTCAATTCGTCCTCGAGGTACTTCTACGCGCCCGGATACAGATAGCTCGCCCGACCGAAAGCGAATGGCAATATCCGGGGCCACTTCCACCGAGGCATAGGGCTCAAAATGCACCGGCAGGCGCTCTCCTTCGACATTCAGGTTCAGCTCCGGCTCATCGCGCCAGTCCAGACTGCCCGAGAGCTGTCCCGCGCTGCGGTCATTGCTCTGCCAGCGCCCGTTGATATCGGCGGTATACCCGGCAAACTCGAGCGCCAGCACCACCTCTTCCATCGGAAGCGGCAAATCCGGATCCTGGAACTTACCACCGGTGAGTCCCAGCTCTCCGGTAACGGCCGGTTTCAGCAGCGGGCCATCCAATCTGCCTTCGCCATTAACCTGACCGGCGACTTCGTCGATCCCGGAAAACGCCGACACGAAAGCTAGATCGAGATCGCCCAGGGAAAAGGTTCCCTCTACCGGCTGATCCGCGGCTACCGGGTTAATCGCCAGCTGTGTCGAGAACTTGCCGAGTTCAGGGCCTTTTAAAGCCACAGACAGCTCGGCGATCTCAGGCTTCAGCATCGCGCTTAAAGTCAGTTCCTGATGGCTCAGCGTTTCCCAATCGTCCAGAACCAGGAACTCGAACGTACCTTCCCCGCCGTCAATCTCAATCCGGCCATCTGGGCCGGCTTCTGTCATCGCAATTTCGATATCGGCATTGAGCTGCGCCTTCCAGCGCAAGGTGTCTGGCAACAAGGGTTCCAAGGCCAAGGTTGGAAACTGGTTAATCCGGTACGCAATGACAGGGTCGGGCCAAAGTTGTTGGTCTTCGGCACAAACTGAACTGTCCTGCCAGCGCCAGCAATGCTGCCCTAGTTCAAGCACCCCTTGCTTGCTATACGAGAGGGCTGTCCGTTGATCCAATTGCCACAGATGACCTGGCTTCGGAACGTTTATTTCGCCCCGGGTTATAGCCCCACTCCAACTTTCGAAGGCGTCTCCCAACCCTCCAGCCAGTTCCATCAAAAAAGACACGTCCGGGTGCTTTGCCTCAAACAAAAGCTGGTGTTCGGCCCTGGTGCCTTGGGCTGAGATATTCACTTCGTCCAGAATCTGGCCGGCCGCTTTGATGTCCTGCGCAACGACGCTTGCATCTAACACCTCGCCAGAGCCCAGGCTGGCCTGCACCTTTAACTGGCCAACCTTTGCGTCGTCACGCCACGCCAACTGGTCCGCCTTCAGGCGCACCTGCCCCTGAGGATCAGCCAGCGTACCCCCTGCTGTTAATTCGCCGGATAGCGCACCTTCCAATCCGGGCACGATCACCTCAGGATTGGGCAGCACAACCGATAGGTCGACCCCTAATCCCTCGCCGTAATGGCCATTGCCTGTAACTTCATTGTTTGCAACCGATACCAACAAATCCTGCAGCGTCCAGTCCGATCCGTCGCTACTCAATTTGCCCTTGGCTTTTGCTGGCTGCTGCTGCCATTCACCGGCAAGATCCCAGTCCGCAGTCATTACAGGCAACCCGCTGTTCTGTAACTGCCCCTGACTGGTCACTTGGCCACTCAGGTCCGCTTCCAAAATGGGCAACCAGTAGCCCGGATTGAAGGCGTTTAATTCGAACGCAGCCTGCCAGGATAAGGGCCCGGTTAGGCCAAGATCAGCCTCCCCCGTAAGCGATCCAGCGCCCGTCGTCATATCCAATCGGTTAACAACCAGTGCGTCGGCATTACCCTCCAGGCTGGCGACCAGATCGGCAGGCCCCTGCGGACCTTTTACACGCGCCTCGAGGTTGGCCTGATAGCTTTCGCCCCGATAACTGGCCTGGCCCGTTAAGGTTTCCAGCACCACAGGCGGTTCTGAAACGTCTGGCAGCAAACCAAACCAGGGGAAGGCATCCAGGCTGACATCGGCGTTGGCCCGCAAGCCATCGCTCCAGGATAGGTTCCCCGCTGCCTTGAAGGTACCGGGCTGGTCGCGCTCGGTAACCGCGGGCCCGGAAAGTGACAGGTGCAGATCAGTAGCCGACTCTGTCGTCACCAATCCGTCCAAGCCAACCTGAACGTCCCCGGTTGTGCCGGGAAGCACCGTTCGGGCTTTGGTCTGGAACCCGTTTGCCAGCGAGCCTCCCAAGCTCAACGAGAGGTCTTTCATCAATAAGGTAGGCGGGAGCGTGTGATGCGCCATAAAGGCTGGGGAGTTAATCTTGAGTTGAGCCGGTAAACGCTCATCCAGCGGTTGAGCCGTGCCTTTCAACTTCGCGTCCAGATAGCCCGTACTTTGGCCATTTACCCGCAAGTCCCGCACGCTGCCAGCCAGTTGCAAGTCCACCTGCCACTGATCACCCGACGGCGGCGGCAAATCGACTTTCACATTCAGGTCCAAAGGCCAATCTCTGCGCATCTCGGCCCATCCAGTGGCACTCACTCGAAGATCGCCTAGAACATAGGAGGCCTGATCGATATTCAGACTCGCTCCTGAACCACTCGTCTTTAAAGCAACTCGGTCCCAGATGCGACTACCGTTGACGGACAGCTCCCCCAAATCCACATCTTTGACTTCGACTGCCAGCGGCAACGCGATGTCTGGCAGAGTTATCCCGCCGCCGGATTGTTCCTCGGTATCTGACGGTTGCACCGTGACATCCACATGACTGGCTTTCAGGGTGTCCAGACAAACGGTTAGCTCGAACAAACACGTTGGCGACCAATCCACCTCCGGTGACTGAACGACCACTCCTACGCCATAACCTTGCCATTCCAAGCGTTCCGCTTGCCATTGCCCCAGCAACGAACCGTGAGCAGCGTCGGTTTGCAAACCCGGAATCTTCTCCAGTGTCCAGGCCGTACCTTTATCGGTGTTCAGTGCGACCAGAATAAGCCCCAACAAAACCAAGGGCAGCAGTAACACCACCGCAAGCACAATCAACAGCCAAAACCACCAGCGCCGCCGAGGTGTTTGCTTCGGCATTTCGCTTTTCGGGTTTTCAGTTGTTTCAGGCTGATCACTCACAATTCAGGCCCCATTGAAAAATGGATTCGCCAGCCACCGCCAAAGGAATCGTTCAGCCCTTCTGCAATATCAAGGCGCAGCGGCCCCACCGGACTCACCCAACGAATCCCGACACCCACCCCCGTGGCTAACGGATCAAAAACATCGTCTACCGCGTTACCTTCATCGATGAATGCGGCAAGCCGCCAGCCGTTTGTGAATTCATACTGGTATTCGGCACTGCCTACAATAAGATAGCGGCCACCCACCACATCACCGTCACTGTTTTTCGGAGATAACGATTCATAAGCGTAGCCTCGAACCGTTTGGTCGCCGCCCGCGAAGAAGCGCAGAGACGGCGGCACATCATCAAAATTATTCGTCGCCACACCACCAAAATTAAACCGCGCCAAAAAACGATGATTGTCCGCCAGGGTATAAAGACCTCGGGCCAGAAAGTTCACATGCAGAATATCCGCATCAGACAGCGCCGCCCGGTGCGCTCCCGTCACATCAACCTGCAAACGATATCCCTGCGACGGGTCCAAGGGGGAATTGGAGTGCAGCTTCGAATAGCCGACGCTGGGCAGCAACAAACTGGAGGTATCCTGCCTTTCCTCGCCGATGGTGTAGCGCTCACCTTCCCATCGTAATCCCAGAATTTGCATCCAACCGGTATCGAGCTGATGGCGCCATTGCTGGCCCAGAGTCAAACGCTCGGAGGCCACGTTTTCGATTTCCTCACGCTGGTAACCTGTGCTCAAACGGATGGAGTCTGTCATCGGTGGGTCTAGCGGCAGTTCATACCAACCGGAAATACTCTGACGCAATTCCGATACCTCGGTGTCGAGCCCCCGCCGATGACCCATAGGGTTGATATAGTGCTCTCGCCAGGTGCCCCGAAATCTTGGCCCTACGTCGGTAGAGAAGCCGACACCCGCTGAGATTGAACGCGGGTCGCGAGGGGTCAGATCAATGTTAATCGGGATTACCCGGTCTTCCGCATCGCTGGGGGATGCATCCAGATCCACCCCGGAAAAATAGCCGCTGTTAGAAAGGTCGCCACTTAGCTTGGCAACCTTAGCTGCATGAAACGGCTCACCCGGCTCGAAGGTCACAAATTGCTCCAGAAGCCGCTGCTCGAAACCGTGCCCCTCCAGAAAGGTGACTTCTCCTAAACGGTAACGCTCGCCGGACTCAAAGCTTAAATTGATGTCTGCGATTTTTTCAGCGGGATTAACCCTCAACTCCCGGTTTTCAAACTCGCCGTCAAAGTAACCCAGGCGCCGCGCCCGGTTGCCGATAGTGCTACGAAGGTTGTCGTATTCACCGTGGTTAAGTACATCTCCCACCCGGGGCCGCTCGGGCAGATTCTCAACAAACTCGGAATCGTTCGAGCCGGGCCCGTGAATATCCACATTTCGCTGGCGGACGCGCACCGGCTGACCGGGATCGACGGTCAGTTTCAGTTCCGCCAGCCCCACCTCGCCGTCATTAACATCCCAGGTGATCTTCGGGTTGTAATAGCCCAAAGCACGAAGGGCTTCCTTGACCTGGCCTACGGCCGTCGGGGCATACCGGCGCAGACCATCCGCAGTACGCCCTTCAACTTCGCCCAGAAAAATGCGGGCATTGTCTTCCAGTGCATCGTGATCGCCGTTCACCTGCACCTCAACCTGATTCGCCAGCACAAGTGACGGGATACAGAGTATGAGCAACGCTGTCGTTTTTATAGCCGTCTCTTTTGATAAGAAAGGTGGCAACATACGGTGTACCGGCATCCCAACCAGATTGTTTTATGAAACGTGGAGTTAGACCTAGGAGTTTACCGATCCCCCAACTCACGTGCCATGCCCCGCTCACGAAATAAAAAGACAAAACGTGGCGATTCGAGCTTCAACGGAGTTCGCTGGAAAGTCGTGCCCGGATAGCAAATAGGCTACCCTGTCATAGACTTACAACTGGTTTGCGCTTCACCCACAGGTAACAAGAATGCTCAGGATTAACCGTGAAAATCTGAAATCCAGTCATCAGATGATCTGGTTCCTCATCGACTTTGCGATGCTGGGCCTGCTGATCGTCAACCTGACGTTCATTATCTGGGATTCCATTTATAACTTCGTTGCCGTGCAAAACCTGCTGAAAGACCATCTGCCCGCAGTACAATCCGCCTATCACCCCATCCATGAGCGGTTTATCTTTTACGACATGATCTTCGTGTGGATTTTCCTGACGGAATTCGTAATCCGGTGGGGCTATTCGGTGAAAGCGAAGATCTATGACCGCTGGTATTTCTACCCGTTTATTCATTGGTACGATCTAGTGGGCTGTATTCCCATTGGGAGCTTCCGCTTTTTACGGGTATTGCGGGTTATTTCCATCGTCTACCGGCTGCACCAATACAAGATCATCGACTTCACCAACACCCGCATCTATAAATTCCTTGCGTTTTACTTCGACGCATTTATGGAGGAGCTTTCAGACCGGATCGTGATCAAGGTGCTGACCGGCGTTCAGCACGAGATACAACATGGCTCCCCCCTGTTTGATCGGATCCAGAACGACATTCTCTACCCCAGAAAAGCCATGCTCGCAGACTGGTTGTCTGACCGGGTCGCCCACGCCGCGGAGCAAGGTTATATGCCTAATCGTGGCGCGTTGCGCGCCTATCTCGAAGATCGGGTTGACCATGCACTAAAGCAAAACCTTGAACTGTCCCGGCTCAAATACCTGCCCGTGGTCGGGCCGACTATTCAAGATACACTGGAAAATGCGGTGGGCGATATCGTCGCGAACGTCATCCACCAGATGCTTGAAGATTTGGCGTCGTCTTCAAACCACGCGTTTATTGAAGACATCGTCAACGCCCTGCTACCTGACCCGAGTGCGACGGCCGAAGAACACAGCGATCAGGAGGCTTTGATTTCGTTGATCAATGAAATCATCGAGGCGATAAAGGGGCAGGTTCGAGTGAAGCATTGGCGGAAGAACCTGCCGTAACAGCAGGTTCAAACCGATTCAGTAAAAGCGGGATTATACCGCCATCTCCGGCACATGATCCGGAACAATCAGAGGCCCACCGGTCTTTTCGGCAATCTCTTCAACAGAAACCCCCGGTGCCCGCTCTTTCAAAATGAAGGTACCGTTCTCGATTTCCAGATACGCCAGGTCAGTCAGCACTCGTTTAATGCAGCCGGCCCCGGTCAAAGGCAGATTGCACTTGCTTAGCAGCTTGGATTCACCCGTTTTCGAGGCGTGAGTCATGGTGACGATGATGTTGTCTGCACCGGCCACCAAATCCATCGCGCCGCCCATTCCCTTAACCAGTTTCCCCGGAACCATCCAAGACGCGATGTTGCCCTGCACATCCACTTCAAACGCACCCAGCACCGTCAGGTCAATGTGACCTCCGCGAATCATTGCAAACGATTCCGCCGAATCAACAATTGATGCCCCGGTACGCGCCGTGACGGTTTGCTTGCCGGCATTGATCATGTCGGCGTCGATTTCTTCTTCCGTTGGAAACGCGCCCATCCCAAGCAGCCCGTTCTCCGACTGCAGCATTACCGATATATCGTCGGGCACATAATTGGCCACCAAGGTAGGGATACCAATACCTAAATTGACATAAAAACCATCTTTCAGTTCGCTGGCGACGCGCTTTGCCATCTGCTCTCGTGATAAAGCCATGTGATTCTCCCCGGTTTTAATGAGTTGTTGTCCGTTATCAGGCCCTGATGGTGCGCTGCTCGATACGCTTCTCAAAAGTGCCGCAAATCAGGCGATCGACATAGATACCTGGCGTATGGATCTCTGCCGGATCCAGCGTTCCTGCTTCTACAATTTCTTCCACCTCAACCACGGTGATCTTTCCTGCTGTGGCCATCAGTGGGTTGAAGTTTTTGGCGGTATGTCGATAAATCACGTTGCCATAGGTATCGGCTTTCCAGCCTTTCACAATGGCAATATCACCGGTGATTGCCTGCTCCAAAACGTAGTTACGGCCATCGAACTCACGCACTTCTTTACCTTCCGCCACTTGCGTGCCATACCCGGTTGCGGTGAAAAAAGCAGGGATGCCTGCACCACCCGCACGCACACGCTCCGCGAGATTTCCTTGGGGGGTCAACTCAACCTCTAATTCGCCATTCAACAGCTGCTGTTCGAACAACTTGTTCTCACCCACATAGGACGCAATCATGCGGCTGATCTGGCGGTCTTCCAGCAACAAGCCCAAACCGAAACCGTCCACACCACAGTTATTGGATACCACGGTCAGGTCCCGATTGCCTCGGCGCTTGATCTCAGCGATCAGGTTTTCCGGGATACCGCACAAACCAAAGCCACCGGCCAGAATAGTCATACCATCGGCCAAGCCTTCCAAAGCCTCCTCGTAAGAAGACACGCGCTTATCGAATCCAGCCATTTGTACCTCGTCGTTTCTTGTTAATGAGCACTCATTATTACGAACGACTTTTATTTGTTTAATCGAATTTTTCGGAGCAATTATTTCGAAAAACAGAACAATCGTGCGCTAGAATGTCACTCATACCCATCACAACGACGAGCCCTATGAACGTAAAACAACTGAGATCCTTTCTTGCCGTTGCCGAAACCCTTAGTTTCGTTATCGCCAGCGAAAGGCTGCACACATCTCAATCAGCGTTGAGCATGGCCATTAAGGGCCTTGAGGAAAGTCTGGGTGGGAAGGTGTTCGTAAGAACTACCCGATCGGTGCAATTAACGCCAGAGGGTGAGTCACTACTGCCGCTGGCGAGGAAGTTACTTGCAGACTGGGATTCCGTTCATCACGAACTGCAGCAGCGCTTTTCTCTTGGAATTGGCAAGGTGAGCATTGCCGCCATGCCTTCTTTTGCCATCAACGTGCTGCCAAGGGCCCTGAAGCAATTTCGGGCTTTGCATCCGAAAATTTCAGTGCAAGTGCACGATGTCATTAATGAAGACGTCATCGATATGGTTCAGATCGGTGAAGTAGAACTTGGAATCGGCTTCAAGCCCTACCCGGCATCGCTGGCCTTCGAGCCGCTGTTTAACGACCAGTTCGTGGCGATTGTTCCGCCTGGCTCAGGCTTCGAGGACGAAGAGCGTGTGGAGTGGGAAGCACTTCTTCAACATCCATTTATTTCCCTGCAGAAACCGTCAGCGGTGCATGCCTATCTTGAAGACAGCCTTCGTGACAGCCCTTTGGTTCTGAAAACGGAGCTTGAGGCACACCAACTATCAACCGTAGGTAAAATGGTCGCCACCGGATTGGGGGTTAGCGTTGTACCCGCACTCTGCACCCCGCAGATGGAAGCCTTAGGTGCGAAGGTTTTGAAGTTAAAAGATGCTCGTCTTGAGCAACCCGTAGGGCTTATCTGGCATCGTGAGCGTGAGCGGTCGGCAGCCACTCATGCACTCTACAATGTTCTGAAATCAGTGGGCAGCCAGCCCGACTAGTCCCATTGACAAAACAAAGGTCGGAAACTAATTTCATACTAGGGTTTTAACAGGATGCTGAGGCCTTAGTTGCAATGGGAACCATGAACAACGAGGCGATGACCTCTCCCCACTTTCATCCCCACGAAGCCCAGCGCATGGAAACGCTCCGCTCGACCGGCCTTCTGGACACCGATCCGGACCCTCGCCTGGATCACATCACCAAGCCCAGGCGATCATGATGAAGGCGTTTCAATGCGACTACCTTCAGGGCTACTATTTCGACCGCCCGCTGCCTGTGGAGAGCGCCACGCGACTTATGCAGAGCGGCAAAAAATACCCGCTGTGAATGCTTGCGCACGCGCTACCGTGCAAGAGCTTGGCCCCTGATCTCATCGTTGCGGGCGCGGCGCTCCGACACCCCAGCCTGCATAACCCCGGAAGCAATAATAAGAAGACTCCCCGCCAACTGCAGTGCACTCAAACTCTGCCCGAACAAAATCCACCCCAACCCAACAACGGTGATCGGCTCCAAATAGGCAAGAGTGCCGAATGTCGCAGCGGGCAGGGCTCTCAGCGCCACTACAGCAAGCATGATGGCCAAGAAGCCAGGCACCACCCCGGCCGCCACCAACCAGCCCCATTGACTCGCATCCATGCTCTCGCCTTGCTGAAGCATTAACGGCAGCATGCATATAGCTCCGGCCAACATCTGATAGCCACTCCGGGTCAGCACAGGCACTCGTTCATGGATCAATCTATTGGTAAGGATAAAGGCGGCATAGCACACCATGGCACACAGCGCATAGAAAAGTCCGACAACCTCTTCGCCCCGCCCTGAGAGATTAAAATTGAACTCTAACATCATGGCAAAGCCGAAAAGCGCCACTACAATCAATGCGGCACTGACCCCTGAGAGCCGTTCACCCATAAAAAAATGAGCCACAACAGATGCCGTAACGGGCGCGAGGTACAGCAACATAATCGCATTGGCCATACTGGTATAGCCCATAGCCATTACGTAGAAAACAACAAAACCCGCAAGAAATCCGCCGGTGACGAGCACTTTAAAGCCAGGCCAGGTAATGATTTGGCGTTTCTGCCCGGTGACGAGAAGAAAGCCCGCCATTAACAGCGCACCAATAAAGAGGCGATAGAAAGTTACCGTTTCTGCGCTAACGTTCGCATAGACAGCAATCGCGCCTATCGTGCCCATGAGCACAGCTGATAAAACCGCTGCCAGAATGTATACACTCACCTCGCCCTCCCCCAAACGCAAAAAGGCAGATCAGTAAGCCACTGATCTGCCTTTCAAAACAAGAAAAGCCGGCATAAGCCGGCTTTCTTTTATATGGTAGCGGGGGCTGGATTCGAACCAACGACCTTCGGGTTATGAGCCCGACGAGCTACCAGACTGCTCCACCCCGCATCAAACTGGTTGTTAACCAAGTCGCCCTGATCAACGTGGCGCGAATGATACGAGGTGAAGCGCCTTATGTCAAAGGGAATTACAACATTCCTGGAATTTAGCGCTCCAGAATAGCCGTAACGCCCTGACCACCAGCCGCACAGATGGAAATCAAGCCGCGACCGCTTCCCTTCTCTTCCAGCAACTTCGCCAGTGTCGAAACAATGCGCCCACCGGTGGCAGCAAACGGGTGGCCGGTTGCCAGGCTGGAGCCTTTTACGTTCATCTTCGAACGGTCGATGCTGCCCAGCGGCTTGTCCAGACCGAGGCGCTCTTTGCAGAACGCAGGATCTTCCCAAGCTTTCAGCGTTGACAGAACCTGAGCGGCAAAGGCCTCGTGTATTTCGTAGAAATCGAAGTCCTGAAGCGTCAGGCCAGCCTTTTCCAGCATACGCGGAACGGCGTAAGCAGGCGCCATCAACAGGCCTTCTTTCTTATCAACGAAATCAACCGCAGCCACTTCCGAGAACGTCAGCCACGCCCGAACTTCCAGACCATTTTCTTTTGCCCACTCTTCACTGGCCAGCAACACACAAGAGGCACCGTCGGTCAGCGCGGTACTGTTGGCGGCCGTCATGGTGCCGTTTTCACGATCAAAGCAGGGCTTCAGCGTGGCCAGCTTTTCGAGCGTGGTATCCGGACGCAGGATGTTGTCTTTTTCCAAGCCCGCCAGCGGCGTGATCAAATCGTCAAAGAACCCTTCTTCGTAGGCTTTCGCCAGCTTCTGATGGCTCTCGTAAGCCAGCTGATCCTGATCTTCCCGCGCGATATTCCACTCTTTGGCGGTAATCTGGCAGTGATCACCCATGGACAGCCCAGTACGCGGCTCACCATTGGTCGGAATTTCCGGAGCCAGGTGGCTTGGGCGGAAACGGCTCAGGATCTTCAGGCGCTCTTTGTTGGTTTTCGCACGGTTTAGATCCAGCAGGATCTCACGCAAACCTTCGCCCACACCAATCGGCGCGTCAGAGGTGGTATCTGTGCCGCCAGCAACGCCGCACTCGATTTGCCCCAGGGCAATCTTGTTGGCGACCAAAATCGCAGCCTCAAGGCCGGTGCCACACGCTTGCTGAATGTCATAGGCCGAGGTTTCAGGCGCCAGACCAGAACTGAGAACCGCTTCGCGAGTCAGGTTGAAATCGCGGGAGTGCTTAATCACCGCGCCGGCAACCACTTCGCCCAGCCGCTTACCTTGCAGGTTGTAACGATCAACCAGACCACGCAAGCTAGAGGTCAGCATTTCCTGATTGCTGACTTTGCTGTACGCCGTGTTGGAGCGTGCGAACGGCGTACGGTTACCACCGATAACCGCTACGCGGCGGATACCGTTACCCGGTTTCGCTGCTTTGGATTTGGTGCTTTTCTGAGCCTGTGCCATATCAAAATGTCCTGTATCGCAATGAAGAATCGAATAATTTGACGTTAGACTGAAGTCTATCGATAAACCGGCGCGTCTCATTGGCAAGTCTGACAACGCCAACACTGGCTTCAGTCAATCCAATAGGCTGAGGAATCCTTACCCTTTATGGCATTCTTTGCAAAACGCCCGAATAGGAAGCATTTATGTCTGACCTCTATCTCAAGCTCGTCAACACCCCTGTCGGCAAGTCTGCCGCTCAGTCGCTCGGCCTACCCTCGCCCAACCCACTGAAACGCCTGAAGCGTGTCGATCAGCCTTATATTGAAGGCGATGTATTGGTGGGCGCCGGTTCTGGCGCTAAAGCTGTCGCAACAGTGGGCGCCACATTGGGCGCAAGCCCGGCCAATGTATTTCACGCCACTGGCCTGGACACCTTGGACGAATCCTCTAAAGTAGGCAACAAAGCCGAAGCACTGGATGTGACCGTTGAACTGAACGGTAAATTCTCCGCTCTGGTGTTTGACGCAACCGGCCTGAAAACACCGCAGGAACTGCGTGCGCTGTACGATTTCTTCCACCCGACCATCCGTAAACTGGCCGCCAACGGCCGGATCCTCGTGATCGGTCAAGACCCGCAAACCTGCCGCAAAGCGCCCCAGGCCGCCGCGCAGCAGTCGCTTGAAGGCTTTGTAAGAGCCATGGGCAAAGAGATCGGTAAAAAGGGCGCCACCGCTAACCTGATTTGGATGGCACCCAACGCCGAAAACCAGCTGGATTCCAGCGTGCGCTTCTTCCTGTCGCCTCGCTCAGCTTATGTTTCTGGCCAGTTTGTTCGCATCGGAAAAGCAGACACCGCAAAAGCCACCAACCCAGTTGCTCCACTGGCCGGTAAAGTTGCCCTAGTCACTGGCGCGTCTCGCGGCATTGGTGCTTCAATCGCTGAAACCTTGTCTCGTGACGGCGCAACTGTCATTGGTCTGGATATCCCTCAGGCGCTGGAAGATCTGAAAACCGTAACCGACGCGATCAAAGGCAAAGCTCTGGCCTGCGATATCACTGACGAAAAAGCGCCGAAGCTGATCGCAGACTTCATCGCCAAAGAAACCGGCGGCGTAGACTTTGTGGTTCACAATGCGGGCATCACCCGTGACAAAACGCTCGGCAACATGCCAGAGCACTTCTGGGACATGACGATTGCCGTCAACCTGACCGCGGAAGAGCTGATCGATGAAGAGCTGATGCACCGCAGCTTGCTGAAAGAGAACGGTCGCATTGTGTGCATCTCGTCCATCAGCGGCATTGCCGGCAACTTTGGACAGACCAACTATTCCTGCGCCAAGAGTGGCGTAATCGGGTACGTTGAAGCTATGTCCAAGCAGCTCAAGGACGGCATCACCATCAATGCCATCGCTCCTGGCTTTATCGAAACTCAGATGACGGCCGCTATGCCCTTCACTATCCGTGAAGCCGGCCGACGCATGAATAGCTTGTCTCAGGGCGGTCAGCCAATTGACGTAGCAGAAGCCATTGCCTGGTACTGCAACCCGGCCTCCGCCGGCGTTACCGGTAACGTTGTGCGAGTGTGTGGCCAGTCGTTGATTGGTAAGTAAAGCACGGCAGACAAATCAAAGCCGGGCGACTTAGGTCTCCCGGCTTTTTTGTAGTACGTTGAAGATTTCTGAGGGCAAAAAAAAAGCAGATCCGATTGGACCTGCTTTTCTTCAAATCTGGTGGGTGGTACTGGGATCGAACCAGTGACCCTCGC
>NZ_JAELVS010000018.1 GCF_016427555.1 Marinobacter litoralis | reverse complement strand
TGCTCAGCTCTGCGTTATCGAGCGACTTGCATAGCAGGCTATGCGGCGACCCTCGATGCCTGGATCTGAACAATTTACGAGTACGCCTTGAAGTTAAGGCGATCTCGGATGCGCCGGACAGGTTTTGTGAATCTAGGCGCAGTGAGAGTGAGTGAGGGAGTGATCCTCGATGGATCATGACCGACGCGAACGAACGCTGCAACGACGAGTCACGAAAGCTGGACAAGCAGAC
>NZ_JAELVS010000017.1 GCF_016427555.1 Marinobacter litoralis | reverse complement strand
ACGGTGCTGGACGCAGTATTCCCGTTCTTCGGGCGAGCGTTTCAGGTCAAACACCGTATCCACAATGCCCCGCTCTTCCAGTAGGGTGCGCACAATGGCATCGGTGGTCTGCGCCTGAAAAATCCGGCTGTTGTGCATCAAGCCCAAGCGCCACACCGGGGGTTGGATCACCACTTCGTAATGGGTACGGCGGTGGCCGGTGTTGCCCCGTACAAATTCATTCACCACGCCGGTGAACCGGCGCAGGGGCTGGCCGTCTTGCCACACCACCAGATCCACCGGCTGCTCCAACACATCCGCCGATTGCACATCGGGGTCGGTGCTGGCCAGTTTCAAA
>NZ_JAELVS010000016.1 GCF_016427555.1 Marinobacter litoralis | reverse complement strand
CCGGTGCTGGACGCAGTATTCCCGCTCTTCGGGGGAACGCTTTAAATCAAACACCGTATCCGCAATGCCCCGCTCTTCCAGCAGCGTGCGCACGATGGCATCGGTGGTCTGGGCCTGGAATATGCGGCTGTTGTGCATCAAGCCCAAACGCCACAAGGGAGGCTGAATCACCACTTCGTAATGGGTGCGGCGGTGGCCAGTGTTGCCTCGTACGAATTCGTTCACCACGCCGATAAAGCGTCGCATGGGCTGGCCGTCTTGCCACACCACCAGATCAACCGGCTGCTCCAACACATCCACTGCTTGCACGTCCGGGTCGGTGCTGGCCAGTTTCAAG
>NZ_JAELVS010000015.1 GCF_016427555.1 Marinobacter litoralis | reverse complement strand
CGGGTTTTGTGTTCCGGCAGCGCATACGGCGGTGTGTTGGTGGCGTGGTAGGTACGGCCGGTGATGATGGGTTGATCCGGATCGCCATCAAGGAAGCTAACAATCACTTCATTGCCGATTCGCGGCAAGGCCATAAAGCCATATTGGCCACCGGCCCAGCCTTGAGATACGCGCAGCCACGCGCTGCTGTGTTCGTCATTTTTGGAATAACGGTCCCAGGGGAATCTTACTTTCACGCGGCCGTAGTCGTCGCAGTGAATCTCCTCGCCTTCCGGGCCGGTCACAATGGCCATTTGCGGGCCGTCCATTAGCGGTTTGTGGTTGCACAATGGCCGCCAGGTTTTGTCGGCCGGGGTGGCGGTGAATTCGTTGTGGTAACTGGTGGGTTCGCTGCCACCCTCTTCTTCCAGGGCCTGGGGCTGTTTTCCGGTGTGGGTGATGGCGGTGAGCAGCCATTCCCGGTTCAGGCTTTGACTATCGTGGTTTTGCAACTCGACTTTGGCACCGGCGGCAAAATCCGGGCGGTTGCTTTTGCCTTTGGCGACGGAAGCATCGTTTCTGAGGGCGTCTAACCGAGTCTGGGTAAATGGTTGGCCGCTGGCGTCGGCTTTGTAGCGGCCGGGGTAGTCGTAATGCTGGTAGTCTTCTCGGTGGTTTACAGCGCCAGCGCTCTGTTCGTGCGTCAGAGCGTAAGCGGGGTTCTTGAAGGTGTAATCTTTCATCGCCACCGATGACGCCCGTACCCGCTCTTCGTAGGCGAAGCTGAAGATGCAGGCCTGTCGGGTACTGCCTCCGGCTTTGGTGTTGCACTCTACCAGGGCGAGTTTGGGTGCATCACCGTGATGGTCTGCAATGACGAGCGCCGGTTGTTCTTCACCATCTACGCTGCCGTGTTGGTAGCGGTAGTGCCAGCCTTCTTCGGCGGCCAGTCGTTCGACAAATTGCAGGTCGGTTTC
>NZ_JAELVS010000014.1 GCF_016427555.1 Marinobacter litoralis | reverse complement strand
TGAAGTGGACCCCAAATTTTGGACAGGTGCCTAAGCTCTGATTCATCATCTCCACGAGGAGGAGAATCATGAGCAAGAAACGCAAGCAATACAGCGCATCATTCAAGTCCAAAGTTGCTCTGGCCGCCCTCAAGGGTGACCAGACCACATCCGAAATTGCCGCCCGTTTCCAGATTCACCCCACCATGGTCAGTACCTGGAAGCGCGAGCTGCTGGAGAACGCTCCCGACCTCTTCGAAGGCAAGAGGAAGGCCGGCAAGCAATCCGATGAGCCCAGCACAGACGAGCTTTACCGGGAGATCGGTCGACTGACGGTGGAACGCGATTTTTTGTCGCGCAAGCTCGATCAGTAAGCCGTCAACAGCGGTTGGCGATGATCGAGCGTGGTCATCCCCAAGTCAGTCTTTCGCGCCAGTGCGAGCTGCTCAAGCTGAGCCGCTCATCGGTGTACTACGTCCCTCGTGAGCAATGTCAGGAGGATCTGGATCTGATGTACCTGATTGATCAGCAGCACCTGAAAACGCCGTATTATGGCTCTCGCAAGATGCGGTTCCACTTGCAGCACCAGGGCTACCGCATCAACCGGAAGCGGGTGCAGCGGCTGATGCGCACCATGGGCATTCAGGCCGTGTACCCGCGACCAAGAACCAGTGTTCCGGGCGACGGGCACAAGGTGTACCCGTACCTGCTCAAGGGCTTGAAGATCGATCGTCCCAATCAGGTTTGGGCAACTGACATCAGCTATGTGCCGCTGGCGCGGGGCTTCATGTATCTGGTTGCCATCATCGACTGGTACAGTCGCAAGGTGCTGTCCTGGCGGATCTCCAACACCATGGACACAGACTTCTGCGTCGATGCCCTGGAGGAGGCTCTACAGCACCATGGAACGCCGGAAATCTTCAACACCGATCAGGGCGTCCAGTTCACCAGCGAGGCCTTCACAAGCGTTCTCAAAGAGCATGGCATCCGGATCAGCATGGACGGCAAGGGCTGCTACCATGACAACATCTTCGTGGAACGGCTCTGGCGCAGCGTCAAACACGAGTGCGTCTACCTCACTGCCTTCGAGGATGGTCAACACTTGAAGCAGGCGCTCCACCGGTACTTCCGGCATTACAATCAGACCCGATACCACCAAACCCTTGATTACCAAACGCCCGATGAGGTGTACTACGGGCAACCCATATCTCTGGCAGCCTGAGCCAGGGAAACAACCGGATCATAGCTTAGGGACACCATCAGGTTGTCCAACTGATTGGGTCCACCTCA
>NZ_JAELVS010000013.1 GCF_016427555.1 Marinobacter litoralis | reverse complement strand
CGAAATATCAGGACAGTGACTCGTCGAAATTGAGTTTTGTCTTGAGCAAGAATTAAGAATCTACGGATTCTTGTATGATTTAAACTGAAGAGTTTGATCATGGCTCAGATTGAACGCTGGCGGCAGGCTTAACACATGCAAGTCGAGCGGAAACGATGATAGCTTGCTATCAGGCGTCGAGCGGCGGACGGGTGAGTAATGCTTAGGAATCTGCCCAGTAGTGGGGGACAACAGTCGGAAACGGCTGCTAATACCGCATACGCCCTACGGGGGAAAGCAGGGGATCTTCGGACCTTGCGCTATTGGATGAGCCTAAGTCGGATTAGCTAGTTGGTGAGGTAAAGGCTCACCAAGGCCACGATCCGTAGCTGGTTTGAGAGGATGATCAGCCACATCGGGACTGAGACACGGCCCGAACTCCTACGGGAGGCAGCAGTGGGGAATATTGGACAATGGGGGCAACCCTGATCCAGCCATGCCGCGTGTGTGAAGAAGGCTTTCGGGTTGTAAAGCACTTTCAGCGAGGAGGAAGGCTCTAAAGTTAATACCTTTAGGGATTGACGTTACTCGCAGAAGAAGCACCGGCTAACTCCGTGCCAGCAGCCGCGGTAATACGGAGGGTGCAAGCGTTAATCGGAATTACTGGGCGTAAAGCGCGCGTAGGTGGTTGAGTAAGCGAGATGTGAAAGCCCCGGGCTTAACCTGGGAACGGCATTTCGAACTGCTCGGCTAGAGTGTGGTAGAGGGTAGTGGAATTTCCTGTGTAGCGGTGAAATGCGTAGATATAGGAAGGAACACCAGTGGCGAAGGCGGCTACCTGGACCAACACTGACACTGAGGTGCGAAAGCGTGGGGAGCAAACAGGATTAGATACCCTGGTAGTCCACGCCGTAAACGATGTCAACTAGCCGTTGGGGATCTTGAATCCTTAGTGGCGCAGCTAACGCACTAAGTTGACCGCCTGGGGAGTACGGCCGCAAGGTTAAAACTCAAATGAATTGACGGGGGCCCGCACAAGCGGTGGAGCATGTGGTTTAATTCGACGCAACGCGAAGAACCTTACCTGGCCTTGACATGCAGAGAACTTTCCAGAGATGGATTGGTGCCTTCGGGAACTCTGACACAGGTGCTGCATGGCCGTCGTCAGCTCGTGTCGTGAGATGTTGGGTTAAGTCCCGTAACGAGCGCAACCCCTATCCTTGGTTGCTAGCAGGTAATGCTGAGAACTCCAGGGAGACTGCCGGTGACAAACCGGAGGAAGGTGGGGATGACGTCAGGTCATCATGGCCCTTACGGCCAGGGCTACACACGTGCTACAATGGCGTATACAGAGGGCTGCCAACTCGCGAGAGTGAGCCAATCCCTTAAAGTGCGTCGTAGTCCGGATCGCAGTCTGCAACTCGACTGCGTGAAGTCGGAATCGCTAGTAATCGCGAATCAGAATGTCGCGGTGAATACGTTCCCGGGCCTTGTACACACCGCCCGTCACACCATGGGAGTGGATTGCACCAGAAGTGGTTAGTCTAACCTTCGGGAGGACGATCACCACGGTGTGGTTCATGACTGGGGTGAAGTCGTAACAAGGTAGCCCTAGGGGAACCTGGGGCTGGATCACCTCCTTAAACGAAGCTGAAGGCTTCGGTCAGAGTCCACACGAATTACTTGGTTAGCTGAATAAAGAGAGCAATTGGGTCTTTCAGGCCCGACTTGGCTTGTTATGGTAACAAGCAAAACCGGGTCTGTAGCTCAGGTGGTTAGAGCGCACCCCTGATAAGGGTGAGGTCGGTGGTTCAAGTCCACCCAGACCCACCAAAAT
>NZ_JAELVS010000012.1 GCF_016427555.1 Marinobacter litoralis | reverse complement strand
GGGGCTATAGCTCAGCTGGGAGAGCGCCTGCCTTGCACGCAGGAGGTCGGCAGTTCGATCCTGCCTAGCTCCACCAAAACTTTACTGACTAACTTCGGTTAGCAGTGTGCAGAAACAAGTGTTTCAACTTAATGACGTTTAAGTTCGAAATCCTTCTTTCTGATCACTGGGTCAGATTTGCTCTTTAACAAATTGGACGAGATAGAACACGAATATTCTTCTCTCATTATCTCCGAGAGAAAATATTCAAAGTGATAACGATTTCAAGCGTTATCCGGTGTTGTCGTTGAAGTGGTTGTTATATCGCTTCAGGAAAACTGGAACCTTCGGGTTCGCAGTTGTCTTGGGGTTATATAGTCAAGCAACTAAGCGCATACGGTGGATGCCTTGGCAGTCAGAGGCGATGAAAGACGTGGAAGCCTGCGATAAGGTTCGGGGAGCTGGCAAACGAGCTGTGATCCGGACATTTCTGAATGGGGAAACCCACCCGATTTCGATCGGGTATCTTGCACTGAATACATAGGTGTAAGAGGCGAACCGGGGGAACTGAAACATCTAAGTACCCCGAGGAAAAGAAATCAACCGAGATTCCCTAAGTAGCGGCGAGCGAACGGGGACTAGCCCTTAAGCTAGACAACTGATAGGAGAAGGCTCTGGAAAGTGCCGCCATAGTGGGTGATAGCCCCGTATCCGAAATCTGAGTCTAGTGAAATCGAGTAGGTCGGCGCACGAGAAACGTTGACTGAACATGGGGGGACCATCCTCCAAGGCTAAATACTCCTGACTGACCGATAGTGAACCAGTACCGTGAGGGAAAGGCGAAAAGAACCCCTGTGAGGGGAGTGAAATAGATCCTGAAACCGTATGCGTACAAGCAGTCGGAGCAGACTTGTTCTGTGACGGCGTACCTTTTGTATAATGGGTCAGCGACTTATGTTTAGTGGCGAGGTTAACCGTTTAGGGGAGCCGTAGGGAAACCGAGTCTGAATAGGGCGAATCAGTCGCTAGGCATAGACCCGAAACCGGGCGATCTATCCATGAGCAGGTTGAAGGTTGAGTAACATCAACTGGAGGACCGAACCCACTGTCGTTGAAAAGCCAGGGGATGACTTGTGGATCGGAGTGAAAGGCTAATCAAGCCCGGAGATAGCTGGTTCTCCCCGAAAGCTATTTAGGTAGCGCCTCGGACGAATACCACAGGGGGTAGAGCACTGTTTGGGCTAGGGGGTCATCTCGACTTACCAACCCCATGCAAACTCCGAATACCTGTGAGTACTATCCGGGAGACACACGATGGGTGCTAACGTCCGTCGTGAAGAGGGAAACAACCCAGACCGCCAGCTAAGGTCCCAAAATACCAGTTAAGTGGGAAACGATGTGGGAAGGCTCAGACAGCTAGGAGGTTGGCTTAGAAGCAGCCATCCTTTAAAGAAAGCGTAATAGCTCACTAGTCGAGTCGGCCTGCGCGGAAGATGTAACGGGGCTCAAACTGGTTACCGAAGCTGCGGCTGCATACTCTGTATGCGGGGTAGGGGAGCGTTCTGTAAGCCTGCGAAGGTGTGTTGAGAAGCATGCTGGAGGTATCAGAAGTGCGAATGCTGACATGAGTAACGACAATGGGAGTGAAAAACTCCCACGCCGGAAGACCAAGGGTTCCTGCGCAACGCTAATCGGCGCAGGGTGAGTCGGCCCCTAAGGCGAGACCGAAAGGTGTAGTCGATGGGAAACGGGTTAATATTCCCGTACCTTGGATAGCTGCGATGGAGAGACGGAGAAGGCTAGGTGAGCCGGGCGACGGTTGCCCCGGTTTAAGCATGTAGGGAGTGGACTTAGGCAAATCCGGGTCCACATATCCCGAGACGCGACGACGAGTGCCCAAGGGCGCGAAGTCATTGATGCCCTGCTTCCAGGAAAATCTTCTAAGCTTCAGGCTATTCGGGACCGTACCCCAAACCGACACAGGTGGTCAGGTAGAGAATACCAAGGCGCTTGAGAGAACTCGGGTAAAGGAACTAGGCAAAATGGTGCCGTAACTTCGGGAGAAGGCACGCCGGTGTGTACGTGAAACCCCTGCGGGTGGAGCGGAAGCCGGTCGAAGATACCAGGCCCCTGCGACTGTTTATTAAAAACACAGCACTGTGCAAACACGAAAGTGGACGTATACGGTGTGACGCCTGCCCGGTGCCGGAAGGTTAATTGATGGGGTTAGCATTCGTGCGAAGCTCTTGATCGAAGCCCCGGTAAACGGCGGCCGTAACTATAACGGTCCTAAGGTAGCGAAATTCCTTGTCGGGTAAGTTCCGACCTGCACGAATGGCGTAACGATGGGGGCGCTGTCTCTACCCGAGACTCAGTGAAATTGAAATCGCCGTGAAGATGCGGTGTATCCGCGGCTAGACGGAAAGACCCCGTGAACCTTTACTATAGCTTCACAGTGAACTTTGAATATGCTTGTGTAGGATAGCTGGGAGGCTTTGAAACCAGGACGCCAGTTCTGGTGGAGCCAACCTTGAAATACCAGCCTGGCATGTTTGAGGTTCTAACTCTGGCCCCTTATCGGGGTTGAGGACACTGTGTGGTGGGTAGTTTGACTGGGGCGGTCTCCTCCCAAAGCGTAACGGAGGAGCACAAAGGTGGGCTAAGTACGGTCGGACATCGTACGGTTAGTGTAATGGCACAAGCCCGCTTGACTGCGAGACAGACACGTCGAGCAGGTACGAAAGTAGGTCATAGTGATCCGGTGGTTCTGTATGGAAGGGCCATCGCTCAACGGATAAAAGGTACTCCGGGGATAACAGGCTGATACCGCCCAAGAGTTCACATCGACGGCGGTGTTTGGCACCTCGATGTCGGCTCATCACATCCTGGGGCTGAAGCCGGTCCCAAGGGTATGGCTGTTCGCCATTTAAAGTGGTACGCGAGCTGGGTTTAGAACGTCGTGAGACAGTTCGGTCCCTATCTGCCGTGGACGTTGGAGATTTGAGGAAAGCTGCTCCTAGTACGAGAGGACCGGAGTGGACGAACCGCTGGTGTTCCAGTTGTTTCGCCAGAAGCACTGCTGGGTAGCTATGTTCGGATAGGATAACCGCTGAAAGCATCTAAGCGGGAAGCCCCTTCCAAGATGAGATCTCCCTGAGGCCTTGAGCCTCCTGAAGAGCCGTTCAAGACCAGGACGTTGATAGGCTGGGTGTGTAAGCGCTGCGAGGCGTTGAGCTAACCAGTACTAATTGCTCGTGCGGCTTGACTATATAACACCCAAGACAATTGCGGATAACGCACCAAACGAAATCAACATCACGTTCCATCTCGTCCCCCAGTGATCAAACCGTTTTGTCTGACGACCATAGCGGCTTGGAACCACCTGATCCCATCCCGAACTCAGAAGTGAAACAAGCCTGCGCCGATGGTAGTGTGGCACTTGCCCATGTGAGAGTAGGTCATCGTCAGACTCTTAATAC
>NZ_JAELVS010000011.1 GCF_016427555.1 Marinobacter litoralis | reverse complement strand
GTGTTTGACCGCATCAATGTGTCCGGCTTGGCGAGAGTTTTATAGTCGCAAGCCGGGCGCAATTTCCCAAGTTAAGAAAATTCGAATTGCCTACAAAAGCAGAGTTTTAATAGGGGGGTCAAATCACGTCGGATTAAATGCAGGGAAAGGGTTATTCCCATAAAAATTAGTGCAGAGTTCGAAGAAACCATGGGTTCAGAGATGCAGTCGTTATAACTGACGGTTGTATAACGAACTTACCCCTCGCTCAGGTCACCTTATTGTAGAAAAACTGACACGCCTGCTTAACGTTTCGCGATTAGTTTCTGGAATCATAATGCATTATCAAGGCCTCACAGCACAGTAGGCCGCAATGATCAGAGACTGACCAAGATCGAACAGGGAGGGGCGTTATGGCAGGGCCCGGCATAAACCAGTTGGCTGGCGGCATGGCAATGAGGGGCGAGGTGCAGGCCCACGCAATCCGCTCAAGAGTTTGGGTGGGGTCGTGACTGAACTGAGGGCCCTCACTCATATCAAAGTAATTCCGGAACAGCAGAATCTCCGAGATGCCAAACAACGCCGGTTGTTGCGCCGACGGTTACCGGAGTTGATTGAGCTTGAGCGAATCCTAGCCGAATCGCCTCAGCCGTTTTCGGCACAGGTGACGGCAACCGTGCCGGTTGGCGCGCTCGATCTGCCAATTTACCGTGTTGAGGTTGGAGATGCTCCGGCTGACCGACCTGCACTGTTGTTGGTGGGCGGCGTACATGGGTTGGAGCGTATCGGCACGCAGGTGGTTCTGGCATGGCTACGCAATTTGGCCAATCGCCTGCGCTGGGACGAGCATCTGGCTGAACGGTTAAAGCACGTACGTTTGGTGGTGGTGCCGATGCTCAATCCCGGTGGTATGTATCTGAACCGCCGTAGCAACCCCTCGGGTGTAGATCTTATGCGAAATGCCCCGATTCAAGCCCAGGGCCAGAGCTCGTTTCTGGTCGGAGGGCAACGCATATCGCCGCTACTTCCATGGTACCGAGGCAAGTTGAACCAGAAAATGGAGCCGGAAAATTTGGCTCTGCAGAGAATCATCGACGACGTGCTCCCGGGCCGGCCATTCAGCATCTCGCTGGATTGCCACTCCGGCTTTGGCTGGCGAGACCAAATCTGGTTTCCCTACGCCTACCGGCGCCGCCCGATGCGTAACATCTCTTCCATCATGGCGCTTAAACTGCTTTGGGAGCAGTCCTACCCCCACCATGATTATCAATTTGAGCCGCAATCAGAGCACTATGTCACTCATGGCGACCTCTGGGACTATTTCTACAAACGCCATAATCGCAGAACCAGTGCACCCTGGCTGCCGTTAACTCTGGAAATGGGTTCCTGGCGTTGGCTACGCAAGAGTCCTCGCCAGGCGTTCAGTCGGGAGGGGCTGTTCAATCCGCTGGTGGCTCATCGGCATCAGCGTGTCTTGCGCAGTCATCTCATTCTGCTCAATTTCCTCCTTGATGCTTGTGCAAATTATGGCCACTGGGTTCCCAATTCATCAGAAGGTGAATGGCTTCGGGCGGCGGCAAGAACGCACTGGTACAGCAAGGGCGAAACTTTGTAATGGACTGGCTGTTGATTCGTGGGCTGGCACGGGAAAGTGCACATTGGGGAGGCTGGCTGAAGCAGTTGCAACATGCACGCCCCATGGATCGCTTCCACACGTTGGACCTTCCCGGCACAGGGGGCGCCCGAAATCTGTGTTCACCAACGTCTATTGCTGAGGCAAGGGAGTACGCGGAGAAACAAAGTCTCCAGTTGCCGCGCCCCCTGGGGCTGATAGGTTTGTCTCTCGGCGGTATGGTGGCGCTGGACTGGGCGCTCGAAAACCCTGAAGACTGCGCAGGTCTTGTGCTGATTTCCTCCAGCTCCGGTCTTAGCACGCCCTGGCGTCGCATGAAGCCCGCCCAATGGCCGAATGTAGTGCGTTTGATGGCTCAAGCCAATATAGAAGCAAGGGAGTTGGCCATTCTCTCGCTGACGAGCAACCGGCCAATCAACGTGGCAGTTGCTGAGCAATGGCGGGCGATTCAACTGAAGCGACCGGTACGCCGCGCTAACGTGCTACGTCAACTTTATGCGGCATCGCGTTATAAGCCGAGGGCTCAAAACATAAAGGTGCCGGCGCTTGTGCTGGCAAGCAAGGGGGATCGGCTGACGGATTGGCGCTGCAGCCTGGCTCTGGCTGAAGCCCTGAAGTGCCCTTTAGAGTTGCATCCCGCTGCCGGCCATGACCTGCCTCTTGATGCCCCCCAGTGGCTTATCGATCAACTGGCTACCCACTTTCCACAGGGCTTACCTGGTCAGAATCCCACTAACTGAAATGTCATCGATCCGCAGCAAACGCTTCATCTGTTTGTAAACCCGCATGCTTATCGTCTGGTTATTCCGGTCTGCCTCTATGTCCGGTGGGCTCAAACTAGCCAGTCAAAGGAATCAGAGCATGCAAAATACGCCTATGGCCTCGAGTAGAGGTCGGAAGCTAGCCTCCGGCGTGGCCACGGAACCAGCTCAAGTAGTTGAGGCTCAGCGACTCAGGTACGAGGTGTTTAGTGCCGAGTACGGCGCTGATCTGGGTGCTGGTATCGATATCGATGTGGATCGCTTTGATCCTTGGTGTACCCACTTTGTCGTTGTTGATCAATCTGGCGACGTAGTGGCAACCACGCGGTTACTGCACGGTGAGGCTGCGAAGACAATTGGTGGTTTTTATTCGGAAGACGAATTCAATCTGGATCGCTTGAAGCGAAATCCCGGTGTATTTGCAGAACTTGGCCGGACCTGCATTCGGAACGACTATCGCTCCGGTGCGGCGCTTAGCATGCTCTGGTCTGAGGTGGCTCGCTATCTCGTTCAGAAGGGAATCGACTATCTGCTGGGCTGCGCAAGTATAAGTATGTTGGACGGTGGATACAGAGCATGGCGAGTCGCCCGCCAAGTTCAGCAGGATTTCCTCGCTGATGAGAGGTTCCGGGTAACGCCCAAGCGTAAATTGCCTCATCTGGCCAATCATCGTTGCCATTCAGAAAACGTGACCATTCCGCCGTTGATTCGAAGTTATATGCGGCTTGGAGCAGAAGTGTGCGGCGAGCCGTGTTGGGACCCTGTGTTCCGGTGTGCTGATCTGTTGGTATTGTTGAGCGTGGATAATCTGGCAGCCCGTTACGCACGCCGATTCAACTTAGAGAGCAAGACCGCTTGATCTCTATAGATAGCATAACCGGCGGCCTTCGGTTGTCTATGCGGCTGGGGCTTTTTGTCGGGTTTCTGTTGTTCAGCACAATGAGTCTTGTATTTATTCGGGCATTTGAGTTGTGTCGCGGACGGCCCATCAATCAGGCTAGGTTGGTGCATCGGTATTGTTTGGGTTTATGTCGTCTGTTGGGTATGCGCATTCAGACCCAAGGATCGCCCATAGATGGCGTGCGACTGCTGGTATGCAATCATGTCTCCTGGACTGATATTCCCATCCTGGCTGCCAATGTTCCATTGCAGTTTATCGCTAAACAGGAGGTGGCCTCCTGGCCGCTTATCGGCTGGATTGCGCGTCAGGTCGGCACCCTCTTTGTGCAACGTGGGGCGGGCGACTCGGCAGCTGTTCGGCAGACACTGGTTTCAGCTTTACACAACGGAAGCTCTGTCATGCTGTTTGCCGAAGGAACCACTACCAACGGGGAGAGTGTCAACCGGTTTCATCCGAATCTGCTGGGTGCGGCGATCGCGGCGAATCGCCCTGTGCAGGCGGTGACCATTGCCTACCACCGAGACGGGCAGCGTGATCCAATCGTACCTTTTATTAATGACGATGAGTTCGTGTCCCACCTTTTCCGTTTGTTAAGTAAGCCCGCGCTACGCGTTGATATTATGTTTCACCCACCCGTCAATGCTATCCAAGGTTATAGCTCCACCAAGCTGGCTTGTGAGCTTCGTCAGCAAGTGATTCAGGGATTAGTTACCTTGCGTGAAAAGCAAGACGTGCGCAGAGGGGTCGAAAGAGGCGGTGTTCTGGAAGCGCCTGCATCTACCCGCCAGCGCTCTTGCGGCGGGTAGATAGACTTACACGGGATTGGTGGCGAGAATTTTCTTCAGAAAATCTTTGGTTCGGGGGTCTTTCGGATTCTGAAATATCTCGCTGGGAGGTCCTTGCTCTACAATATGGCCGCCATCGACAAAGATCACGCGATCTGCCACATCCCGTGCAAACGACATTTCATGGGTGACTACCAGCATGGTCTGGCGCTCTGCAGCGAGCTGCTTCATTAGTCCCAGCACTTCTTCCACCCATTCTGGGTCCAGAGAGGAGGTGGGTTCATCAAACAGGATCACTTCCGCGCCCGCAGCCATGGCTCGTCCAATCGCAACGCGTTGCTGCTGACCGCCGGACATTGACGCAGGATAGGTATCGGCTTTTTCCGCTAAACCGATCTTTCCCAAAATCTCGCGTGCCTTTTGGTGAGCCTTTTCTTTCGGCCACTTATCGACGACCAGCAGGCGCTCGGCGATATTTTCCAGGGCGCTTTTATTGGCAAAAAGTGCATAGTTCTGGAATACGAAGGCGGTTTGCCGACGTAGTGAGAGGATGTCGGCGCGGCTGGCCCGCTTAACATCAACCGTTAGGTCACCAACGGTAATAGTCCCGCTCGTAGGTTGTTCGAGGAAATTAATGCAGCGGAGCAGAGTGGATTTGCCGGTGCCGGAAGGGCCGATGATGACAACAATCTCGCCTTTTTCTATGGTCAGGTCGATTCCGTCAAGTACGACGGTTTCGCCGAAATGTTTGCTAAGAGAGGCTAGTTTGATCATCGGTTATAGGCCCTGTTAAGGCGGGCTTCCAGATAGTGTTGGAGTTTGGAAAGAATCTCTACAACGATCCAGTACATGATGGCTGCGACAATAAATGCCTCGAAGTAGAGAAAACTTCCGGCGGCTTCTTTCTGTGTCGCGCCCATCAGTTCGGTAACACCTAACGTGAATGCCAGTGACGTTGCTTTGATCATGTCGATGAAATAATTCATCAACGTTGGCAGTGCCACGCGGGTAGCTTGTGGCAGCACGATTCGGCGCATCAGCTGACCGTTTGTCATGCCGATAGACAAGGCTGCTTCGGTTTGGCTGCGATCAACCCCGACAATAGCGGCACGGATGGATTCCGCCATGTAGGCGGCAAAGTGCATTGTCAGACCCATGATGGTGGCGGTAATGCCATCGATCACGGTAAGTGCACTGAACAATTGCGGCAGCCCGTAATAGAACAGGAACAGCTGCACCAGTAACGGCGTTCCTCGAAAGAACGAGATGAAAACGATCGTTAGCTGGTTGAGTACCGGAATCCGAAGCACCCGCACAACTGCAAACAAACACGCAAGCACCAGCGCAAAAACCATCCCGATGCCGGCTAACTGCAAAGTAAGGGGGAGGTACCTGAGTAACACAGGTACCAGGCCAAGCATGTACTCGACGTTCAATACGTCCATGGAAAGCGAGTCCTCGGTAGGCCCCTCAAGGCTGAGTAATGTCGGTGCCGAACCATTTTTCAGAAATCGACCGGAGTGTTCCGTTTTCACGCAAAGTGGCCATGGCCTTGTTTACCTCATCGCGAAGGGCCTGGCCGGCTTCGTTGTCGTGGAACGGGTAAGCGTTTCTGATCTGCGAGAACGTTGGGCCAGCCAATTCAAGGGGAAGGGGCTTCTCTTTAATGATTTGGCTGGCACTCACGCGGTCCATTACGAAAGCGTCTACCCGTCCCAGGGCGGTGTCCCGTTCAAGATTGCTTTCATAGGTCTTGATGTTGATCTGGTCTGCATACGGCAGTTCCTGCAGAAGGTCTTCAAAATTCGAGCCCAGGTTTACAGCGACTGTCTTGCCTTTCAGGTCTTCGACGGATTGCACTTCCGTGTTGCCTTTTTTGGTGACCACTTGTGCTCCGTCATAAACGTAAGGATCACTGAACACGTAAGCTTTTTTACGCTCTTCTGTGATCGTTATCTGGTTTGCGACGGTGTCGATACGTCCGGATTGCAGCATGCCAAACAGCCCGGAGAAGTTTGCGGTCTCGTACTGGATGTCGCGTCCCATTTCTTTGCCCAAGGCGTTCATTACGTCAACTTCAAAGCCTTTCAGTTCGTCCTGCTCAACAAACGTGAAAGGGAAGTAAGATCCAGACATGCCAACCCTCAAAGGGTTGTCTTGAGCTAATAACGGCATGCTTGCAACCAATGAAATGGCGAATAAGAGTTTGGGAAATAGCGTCTTCATGAGATCTCCTTACGGTCAGAACAGGGCTCGTTATGATCATATAAATGAACGGGGAGCTCTTCGATTTGGTTATACGGCAGGGCTCTGGAGAAAAGGTAGCCTTGCAGTGTATCGCAACTGAGTTCAATCAGATGGTTGCGGTGGTCGGCTGTTTCAATGCCTTCAGCAACAACTTTAAGGCCCAGCCGGTGGGCCATAGTGATAATGCCCTCCACAATTGCCGCATTGGCATGATTGGTATCGATGTTCCGGATAAACGCTTGATCAATTTTAATCGTGTGAATTGGGAACTGGTGCAGATACGCGAGGTTGGAATAGCCCGTGCCAAAATCGTCGATTGCGATTCTAACTCCAAGAGAACGAAGAGCGCGTAGGCGCTTGACCGATTTGTCTGTGTCGGCCATTAACGAACTCTCCGTCACTTCAAGCTCCAGGTGATGAGGATTCAGACCGCTGACCTGCAGTATGTGTTCTATCTCCTCAATGAAACCGTTTCGTCCGAAATGAGCGCAGGAGATGTTAACGGCGATGGATAAAGGTGCCATCCGACCAGAGTTGAGTGTCTGAATATCTTTGCAGGCTCGCCGGAGTACCCAGCGTTCAATATCGATGATTTGACCGGTCTTTTCAGCCAGCGCAATGAATTCCTGCGGAGACATCAAACCACGGTCGGGATGTTGCCATCTGACCAGCGCTTCGAGCGACTTCACTTCACCCGTCTGTGCATCTACCAGCGGTTGGTAGTGCAGAACGAGACTGTTGGTTTCAATGGCATCAGCCAGGTCACGGCGTAGAGAGATATGTTCCAGAACAACCGAATCGGAATCATCAGAATACCAGCCCCAGGTATTACGGCCTTGTGTTTTGGCATCGGTTACCGCGATGCAGGCACGTTGAATGAGTGTCGCACTATGAAGATTAGGGCTCTGGTGAAAAGCAATGCCT
Organism: Marinobacter litoralis; assembly: GCF_016427555.1. Lineage (GTDB taxonomy): Bacteria > Pseudomonadota > Gammaproteobacteria > Pseudomonadales > Oleiphilaceae > Marinobacter > Marinobacter litoralis_A. The sequence continues at coordinate 1,090 of NZ_JAELVS010000011.1, read as the reverse complement.
ATGCTGGCTGTTATTTGCAACACGTGTTGGTCAATAACGAAGGGGCAGGAGAGAAGATAGAGGTATCCCTCGGCAACCTGAAGTGCAATATCTTCACTCGCGATATTCGGTAAGAGCAGTGCAAACTCGTCGCCAGCAAACCGCGCAAGGTAATCGCCGGGTTGTAGACCTTCGGTTAAACGTTTTGCCGCATCCTGGAGCAACCTGTCACCAATGTCGTGGCCCAGGTGCCGGTTTACCGACCCGAAGTCGTCCAGGTTGATAATTAGGACAGCCGCGAGTTGTTCCCCGAGATACCGAGGGTCGCGGATTCGTTTTTCGAATGTTGCACGGCTAGGTAGCCCGGTAAGGGTATCTTCGCCCGTTCGGCCTGTCGCGTTGTGTGTTAGCGACTTTGCAATCCCGAATACGCCGGCAACAACGTCATCCACGGCTGAAGGCGAGAGGGTGATTTCTATCGGCGTGGCTTGTTCTGGGCTCCGAAGAGCTGTGCACTTGAGCTGAGCTGGGTGTCCCCGAAGAGCAGTACTGAAGGCATCAGTGAAGCTCATATGCTCATCAATATTAGCGAGGCTCTGGAAGCGCTTTCCAATAACCTCTTCATTCTGTGCTCCCAGAAGGAGTTTGAATTTGTCATTCACCGTGACGAGGTGACCATCGCGGTCAAGCTCGAATACCGCCTCTGGATGGAGCGCGAGGAGTGACTGGTACCGATGCTTCTCTATGGAGTCACTGCGGGAATGGTTTTGGTCAGATTGCTTGGAGGCTAGACGTGAGTTCGGCATGAAATCAGGTTCGTTCGTTTTATTTATAGTAGGAAAGTAGCATTTGCCTTATAGTAACACCACTTCCAAACGCGATTTTGCAAGTTGTTCTGGTTGTTTCTTGCTCGCATTGGTTGTTTAATAAACGATTGTGTATCAGTGGGTTGCGGGAAACCGAAACAAGACGAAATCTTTTGATAATACTTGTTGACAGGTCACGAGAACGCTGTAGAATTCGCCCCACTGTTGAGCAGCGAGACGCTCAAACGCTCTTTAAAAAGTTGACCAAGTAATTCGTGTGGGCGCTGGCCGAGGTATTTCGGATG
>NZ_JAELVS010000010.1 GCF_016427555.1 Marinobacter litoralis | reverse complement strand
CTTGTAAGGGCGATGCTCTCCCAGCTGAGCTAACCACCCACTTTGTGGCTTTACTGTTCTTCAAGCCTTAAGCAGTCACTTGCGCGCTTTTGGCGCTTGCTGATTCAGCGTTGCTGTCTCAACCAAGTGAGATGCGCATTTTAAGCATTTATTCGTCGGTGTCAAACGTTTTACCGAAAAAAATTTAAAGTTTTTCAAAACACCCTTAAAACGCGCAATTATTAACCAAAATCAGCAACTTGAACCTAAAAGACAGAAGATACTCAGATACAGCGCCAGCGTGGCCGCTCGTGCGTCAAAAAATCCACCAGCCCCCAGAAGACTCGGCTTCCTTACGGCGTTCGCGCTCTTGCTCTAGCTGCGCATACTGCTGATCAAGTTCTTGCAGCTGCCGATCGCTTTCAAGAGGCTCAGTAGGGCCTCCACCAAACGGCCAGTACCATGAAGCCGATTCGTACTTGCCCTGCTCTTTCAGCCGCTCGATCTCCAGCTCTCGCTCTTCTTCTAAAGCCGCCTTCCGTTTTTCGTAATCGTCATCCTGATTTTCCTCAACGATAGACGTGGCAGCGTGGTTCGGAGCCAATAGATCACTGTTCAGGAACAACGTTGAAACGATTTCACCGGGTTTCATTGCATAGCTTCTCGTTACTAACTGCAAGTCACCGGATGCCAACGGATCATCAGGATCTACTTCCGGGTGCAGCTCATCCGGTTCGGTAAGCTCGTTATAGCGAAGGTAATAGATCCTGCCCGGCTCAACCTTCAGCGTGGCGTCTGCAATCAGGCTAAGACTGAACGAACCCAACCCCTCAAGCCCCAGCAACGGCCGACGCATGGCGATGTGTCGTTCGCCCGGCGCCACTTCAAGCCAGGTAAAGCTATTGTTCCGGATATTGAAGTAGTGATGGTCATCGATATAAACGCTGGGTGCTTCGATTTCGTCGCCCGCCCATTCAGAGTCGGTCCGGTAGAAATAAAGCAACGCGTTACTCTGGTCCCACTCGTCGGTATCGATATGCACGAAGTTGTGGCCCGACACCGGGTGTAGAAAGCCACCGACACTCTTACCGATAGATTGGTACACAGTACAACCAGACAACGCCACCACCCAGCAGAGCATGGCGGCGCTCTTAACGAAAGGCACTCGGATTCTCATTGTTTTTGCACTCTTCATCCCTTTTCGAGTTGCCTGATCATATCAACTGCTACCCGAGAGAAATGAGAGCTACCGCAAGGGATCAATACAAACCGTTACATTCAACCTTTACGGGCGCCTGGCTCCGATCACTGCCCGCCTGCTCCGGAGCGAATCTGGTTCACCTCTTCAGACAAACGGACCAATCGGGACGTTAGCTGCGCTCTGGAGGCATCGATAGAGGCCACCGCTTGCTTCAATTCAGATATCTGCGTTTTCAATGCCCGAACTTCCCGGCCATCGGCTTGTGTTCCCGCTTGCTTTTCCAGTGTCGCGATTCGAGCCTCCAAACCGTCAAGGCTGAGTTTTTGCTCCTGCTCAAAGCGCTTAATCCGGCGCTCAACCAAAGGCTCCACACCGTTGATTTTTTGCTCGATTGCAGCAACCTGTTTTTCAGTGGTTTTGTCCGACTGCTCAAGGGCCGCCACAGAACTTTTCAGCCGCTCGCTCACCTGTGCCACATCGCCAACAAGCCCGGCGCGGACTTTTTCAAGCTGCGCCTCAAGATCGGAAACCGCCTTCCCTGCACCAGCCAGCTGTTTCTCGAGACTGGCCATCTTCTGTTGCTGCTCGTTTAACCGCTGCTTGTTCTTTTCGTTCGCGATCACCCAAAGCTTGCGGATTTCACTATCCGCCGAGTCCAGACGCTTCACATTACCGGCAATCTGCTGCTCTAAGCGCGCTCCTCGCTCCTGAAGCGATTCACCGGTTTCAGACAACTCTCCCTCAAAACGCGCCAACGCCAGATTGCTTTGCCGCGCCCAATAATCAGCATCCTGAAGCTGACCCTCAAGCGCCTGAATACGCTTCTCTTGCAGGTACCAGCCCGCACCTGCGGCTACACCGAAGACCACCAACAACACCCAAACAAGCGCCGCCCCTCCGCCCACACTGCCACTGTCGTTGGCCGACTTTGGCGATTTAGGGCTTTTGGCCGGCTTATCCTGCCTTACCCGTGTTGTTGCCGCTTCTCTTGGCTCAGCACCACCAAAGGGTTCGTCAGCTCTCAGCTCATCGTCATCTGGACGAATGGGTTCCATTGCAACTCCTGAATGCAGAGGATTTAATAAAGAAGATTAGATAATACGCTCGCCAATCAAAACGTTAAAATGAATAACTATAAAGGTGCGTTGTCTGGCGGCAGACTCAATCTTGCATGGCAAGGGGCCAATCCATACAATGGCCGGCTTTCCAATTATCACAGGACTGTTGCTTATGCAGCCGCTTGTAGGTCTTATCATGGGCTCGAAATCCGATTGGCCCACCATGGAACACGCCGCTGATATGCTCGACAAACTCGGTGTGCCTTATGAAACACGAGTTGTCTCTGCCCACCGCACACCGGACCTTTTGTTCGAGTACGCCAAAACTGCTTCAGATCGTGGCCTGAAAGCCATCATCGCAGGCGCTGGCGGTGCTGCGCACCTTCCGGGCATGGTTGCCTCACAAACGTCCCTGCCGGTTTTGGGCGTGCCAGTTCAGTCGAAAGCACTGAATGGTCTGGACTCACTGCTTTCGATCGTCCAGATGCCTGGCGGCATTGCGGTCGGCACACTCGCCATTGGCAAAGCCGGCGCCACTAACGCCGGTCTGCTTGCCGCCCAGATTATTGGCACCTTTGACGACAAGGTTCGCAAAGCGGTTGACGAATTCAGGGTAACTCAAACTCAGACCGTGCTGGACAACCCTGATCCCAGCGATCAGTGATGCCCACTCCCCAACCTTAAAAGGCAGGAGCGTTCGAATGAAAATCGGTGTACTAGGAGCGGGTCAACTAGGGCGGATGCTGGCACTTGCCGGGTATCCGTTAGCCAAAGACTTTGTCTTTTACGACATGTCGGGAAGCCCCAGTGCCGGCCTTGGCGAAACCATCGTAGACCGCAGCGGCGATCAGTTGGAAAGCTTCCTTTCGAAAGTGGACCGCGTCACCTACGAATTCGAACACCTTCCGGTGCACGTTGCCGAAACACTGGCGCAACATAAGCCGGTACACCCGTGCCCCCGCGCGCTGAAGGTTTGCCAGAACAGGGAAGAGGAAAAGACATTGTTCGGCCAGCTCGGGATTCCAACGCCCGAGTGGAAAACCGCCGACAGCGCAGAATCACTGAAAGCCGCTGCGGAAGCCCTTGGCTGCCCGGTTGTCGCCAAATCCATTACCGAAGGTTACGACGGCAAAGGTCAGGCGGTATTGAGAAGCCCGGAAGAAGCCGAAGCCGCTTGGGCATCCATCGGCCACCCGCGGGTTATTGTCGAGAAATTCGTTAATTTCAGCCGCGAAGTCTCGCTGATTGCCGTACGCTCAGAAGACGGCAATGTCGCTTTTTATCCGATTGCCGAAAACACCCATCACGAAGGTATTCTGCGCTACTCCATCGCGCCAGCGCCCGGGCTGCCAGCTCATGTCCAGCAAGACGCAGAGCGGTACATCAAAGCACTGCTCAACGAATTGGAGTATGTCGGCGTACTCACTCTGGAACTGTTCGAAACTGAGAACGGCCTGGTTGCGAACGAAATGGCACCCCGGGTTCACAACTCCGGACACTGGACCATCGAAGGCGCCATGACCAGCCAGTTCGAAAACCATATTCGCGCAGTCAGCGGCCACGCACTTGGCAGCGTTGAAGCTCGAGGCTTTAGCTGCATGATCAACATCATCGGCGAGCATGGCGACATCGAGCGTATTCTCGAGCTACCCTACGCCCACGTGCACTTGTACAACAAAGGCGAGCGCCCGGGCCGTAAGCTTGGGCACATCAATATTCTGGCGGACAGCTACGAAGAACTGGTCTGGCGCGTGAAAAACTGCGCTCAGTTCCTACCGGGCAGCCCCGAATTTACGTGCAGTCTTACAGCTAAGGGTTGAATAAAAGAAATCCGCCCCTATATTGCTTGTACGCACATTCATAAACAGAGAGACAGGGAGAACGACCTAATGGCATTTGAACTTCCCGCATTGCCTTACGAAAAGAACGCACTGGAACCGCACATGTCCCAGGAAACTCTTGAGTACCATTACGGCAAGCATCACCAGACTTACGTAACCAAGCTGAACGGCCTGGTTGACGGCACCGATAATGCTGACAAGTCTCTGGAAGAGATCATCAAGAGCGCCAGCGGCCCTCTGTTCAACAACGCCGCCCAGGTATGGAACCACACGTTCTTCTGGAACTGCCTGACACCGAACGGTGGTGGCGAGCCAACTGGTGCCGCTAAAGAAGCCATCGAAAAAGCGTTCGGCTCTTTCGACAACTTCAAAAAAGAATTCAACGACAAAGCCGCCAACAACTTCGGTTCTGGCTGGACTTGGCTGGTTAAAAAGGCAGATGGCAGTGTTGAAATCGTCAACACCAGCAATGCCGAAACACCGCTGACCGGTGCCGACAAGCCGGTTCTGACTGTTGACGTATGGGAACACGCCTACTACATCGACTACCGCAACAGCCGCCCGAACTACCTTGAAGGTTTCTGGAAGCTGGTTAACTGGGATTTCGTGAACGAAAACCTGGCTTAATTCGGTAGCTGTATCTGGCAGCGAAACCTCTTTCGCTGCACAGAAACAGAAACGCCCGCCTGGAATGTCCCGGCGGGCGTTTCTGTTTTATGACATTGATCAAAATGCAACAAATCTACACACGCGCTTTCAAGACATAACGGAAATTTCAGGCATACTCATGGCCGGGCATGCATATTAGGCCATACTGTGTCGTGGGTTGCTTGCCAGCACAACCCGCCACCCCAATCCCCACAACCATTGAGCTGCAATGATTCGCACGAAAAAGTCGCTTGAAGCAGAAAAACATCTGGGGCATCGAATCCTTCGATGGGTGCTGGGCGTCGCGTTAATCACCGGACTCGCCCTGAGCACCGTTCAGGTAGTGCTTGATGCACAACGCGTATCATCTGAGCTCAAACACCAGGCCGACCAAACCATTGCCATGGTGTATGAGGCGGCCACCCAGGCAGTCTTCAGCATTGACGAATCTCTGGGGCAACAGGTTGTGGACGGCCTTTTCGCCCTCGATGCGGTTAACCTTGCGCGGATTTCTCACCTTGATGGCAGCGAACTGAGCAGCCGCCAGCGCTCGCCGAGCAATTTGGCATTTCGCCCCGTCACAGACCTGATTTTCGGCCAGGTCTGGGTTTATCGTACGATTCTTAAACGTAGCGATAACCCGACCGAGCCCTATGGCCACCTTGAGATTCATCTCGACACCGCGCACGATGCCGAAACCTGGTTGATGCGGGGGCTCACAACGTTTGCATCGGGCATCGTCATCGCCTTGATTCTCGGTTTGGCCCTTTTCATTCTGTTCCATTGGCTGTTGGCCAGCCCGTTGCTTCGGATTGTGCATTCCCTAAAAAAGGTAGACCCGGATTACCCCGACGAGCATCTGCTGAGCGTCCCTAGAGGTCACGAGACAAACGAGCTAGGAGTCTGGGTAAACGCCACCAACAACTTGTTGGTGGCCATTGCAGAGAGCCAGCAAAAGCACCGTGAGGCCGAAGATCGCGTTAACGAACTGGCAAGAGTGGATACGCTCACAGGCTTACCTAACCGCGACGCTTTTTTGGAAGACCTGCAACAACTTATTGAGACATCAAAAGCGAAGGGCGCGGCCTTCTCATTGGTCGTGTGCGGGATTGATGATTTCAAGTCTGTGAACGAACAATGCGGCTTCCGGACCGGCGATTTGATCCTGAAAACGGTCGCCAGCCGATTGAACGCTAACTTTACCGCCGATCGGTTCGCCCTGGCCCGCCTGGGCAGCGATCAATTTGTCATTGTCGAGAAAACGCTTCGCGACAACTTCCACGCCGCTGAAACGGCCGAAAAAATACTGGCCATCATTGGTACTCCAGTCGACGCGGGCAGCCATCGTATTGCCATGACCTCCACCCTGGGCATCTCGATCTTCCCGAACGATGCGACTGAGGCCGACCGACTTCTGCAAAGTGCAGAACAAACCATGGCACTCGCGAAACAGAACAGCCACACCCGTTTTCAGTTTTATGTGGCCAGCATCGATCAGGAGATCCGTGATCGTAAGCAGATGGAAAAAGACCTGGCTCAAGCCATCGAGCGCGGGCAATTCCACCTCGTTTACCAACCCCAGATTAACCTGGAAACCAAACGGGTTATTGGCGCTGAAGCCTTGCTTCGCTGGGAGCACCCGGAACACGGTTTCGTAGCGCCGGACAAGTTCATTCCCATTGCCGAAACCAGTGGCCATATCGTCAATATAGGCAAATGGGTGCTGGAACAAGCCTGCAAGCAGGTTGCCCTCTGGGCGGCTACCGGCTCCCATCTCAGGATTGCCGTAAACCTGTCGGCGGTGCAGTTGCGTCAGGACTCCATTGTCGAAGATATTCTCTCGTGCATCGCTAAATACCAGGTTCCACCCGGCCGACTGGAACTGGAAATCACAGAAACCAGCTTTATGACCAACATCACCGATGCGGTAGCGAAACTCCACCAACTTCATCGGGCCGGCATTAGCATAGCGGTCGATGATTTTGGTACCGGCTATTCATCGCTGACCTATCTCAAGCAAATGCCGGTTCAGCATCTCAAGATCGACAAACAATTTATCCAGGACCTGCTGGTTAATGAGGAAGACACCCGAATAGCCAACACCATTATCGATCTAGGCCGGAGCCTGAACCTTACCGTTATCGCAGAAGGAGTGGAAACGGAAGAGCAGGAGCACTACCTCACTCAGCGGGGCTGTAAAGTAGCGCAAGGGTATTGTTTCAGCAGGCCTCTTTTGCCAGATGATTTTGAGAGTTTTGTAAAGACATTCCACGCCAACATCGTGGAGAATAACGCCTAAACACAGTTCGAGGGTTAAGCATGGGAATGACAACAGTCATCGGCCTTGTGGTGATCGCGGTCGTCGTGATCTATCTGGTTTTCATTTATAACAATCTGGTATCGCTGCGCAATCAGTTCAAAAACGGTTTCGCTCAAATCGACGTACAACTGCAACGTCGGCACGATCTCATCCCTAACCTGGTCGAAGCCGCCAAAGGCTATCTGGACCATGAGAAATCTACCCTCACTCAGGTTATGGAAGCGCGCAACAACGCCGTTAGCGCACAGAAAGACGCCGCCAAAGACCCGACCGACAATACTAAGATGCAGAGACTGGGTAGCGCCGAAAACTTGCTGACCAAGGCGTTGGCCAACTTCTACGCCGTTTCCGAGAACTACCCGGAGCTGAAGGCCAACGAAACCATTCAGCAACTGATGGAAGAGCTGTCCAGCACCGAGAACCGGGTTGCCTTTGCACGCCAAGCCTACAACGATGGCGTAATGACCTATAACATCTTCCGTGAGAAGTTTCCCAACAACATCATCGCCGGGATGTTTGCGTTTAAAGAAACCGCCCAACTTCAACTGGAATCTCCTGAAGCCCGCCAGGCCCCGAAAGTCAGTTTCTGAGGCCTGATTGATGGCAACACCCGGTTTCTTTCAGCGCCAGGCGAACGCCCGGCGCAATACCAGCCTTCTTGTTTTTTTGTTTCTCACCGCCGTTGTACTCATCACCTTGGCGGTCTGTCTGGTCGGCTACCTCGTCACCCGCAGTGAAAGCTCCCCCCTGCCCTTTCATCATTGGCTGCTGTCTTCGCACGGCATAGCCACCGCGGCGGCAGTCGTCGCTTTGATCGGAATTGGCTCGCTCGTACGCTGGGCTGATCTGGCAGGCGGCGGTTCGCGCGTGGCGAAAATGGTCGGAGCACGGCTGATCGATCCGGACACCCGCGATCCCGACGAGCGTAAACTGCGCAACATTGTTGAAGAAATGGCGATCGCCAGTGGCGTGTCCGTACCCGAACTCTACGTGATGGACGGTGAAACCAGCATCAATGCATTCGTGGCTGGCTATAGCCCGGGTGAAGCCGTGATGGTAGTCACCAAAGGGGCTTTATCGAGACTAGACCGGGACGAGCTACAAGGTGTGGTCGGGCACGAGTTCAGCCACATTCTGAACGGCGACATGCGCCTTAACGTGCGGCTGATTGCCATTCTTGCCGGCATTTTGATGATAGGCCAGATTGGCCAGTTCCTGCTGCGAGCGGGCTTCTACAGCAGCGCCACACGAAGCCGAAACAGCGATAATCGCGCACAATTTGCCATGGGCGTTCTCGGCCTCGTATTGATGATTATCGGCTACGTAGGCGTCTTCTTTGGACGGCTGATTCAGGCCGCGGTATCGCGTCAGCGGGAAATGCTGGCCGATGCGTCTTCGGTACAGTTCACCCGCAACCCGGAAGGCATAGGCGGAGCGCTGTTCAAGATTGGCATGACCAGCGGCTACCTCGACACCACCAGCCATGCAAGCGATATGAACCACATGTGCTTCGGCGAGTCTGCCCGCATGAAATTCAGCTCGCTGCTGGCTTCACACCCGCCCGTCAATGAACGCATTAACGCCATACAACCCGGATTATTAGCACGCCTTCGAAGCCGCTTGAGAGATACCGAGCCGAGCGCCAGGCTACAAACAAACACCCCGCAGCCCGAGGCAGTTCGATTCGCCGATCTGGCCAATCAAGTTGCAGGCCCTGCACGTGGCACACCAGGTGCCCGACTCTCTCCGTTACGGTCATCCTTCAACGAAACCGCACCGCAGCCAGCCACCCAGCTGTCCACTCGGGTGGGCACCGTTACGCCACAAAGCGAAGCCTTTGCCGCCGACCTCTTGCAGCAACTGCCGGCCACTTTTCGAAACCTGCTCTACACCCGGGCCGGCGCTATCCAGCTGTGCTACGGCTTGCTGACGTACCACCTCCCCGTTAACGAACGCGAGCGCTGTTTAGCACTTTTGCCCGAACACGCGCTGATGGGGGAACAGCAGGACATACTAGCCAAGCTGCACCCCACTCTTGAAACGCTGGGTGAAGCCGCCCGATTCCCGATTCTCGAATTGGCAATGCCGGCACTCAGAAAGTTAGATGCCGACGAACGCCGCCTACTCCTGAGCAACGTCCAAAAACTGGTCGCTGCCGATAATCGGCTGAGCTTATTCGAACTGGCATTGAACACCTTCCTGAACCGGCACCTTTCACCCACCGCAGAGCAAGCCGTGCCGGTAAGGCACAGGAATTATCGCTCGGTAAGGGCTGACATTGAATGTGTTGTCGGGCTATTTGCCCGCGCCGGCTCCCATTCCGAACAAGAGGCGGCCAAACTCTATCAGGAAGCCATCGCAGGCTTCTTCTCAGAGCCAAACCAGCCTCCGGCTTCAACAGTCTCTATCAAAGAGCTACAGGCCGCTCTAGCCTCTCTGAGCAGGTTGTCGCCCTTATTGAAGCCCGGCATCATCGATGCGTGCGGTCACTGCATTGCGCATGACGGCAAGGTGGAGGTTCGGGAATACGAATTGATGAGGCTGGTAGCTGATCAGCTGGATTGCCCTATGCCGCCACTGTAAGTGATCGGGAAACCATAAGCGGGGCTGTTTCGACATTTTATAACCATATAGGCACACCCTGAGGGCTACTGATAGGTTTGCTATTAAACAAAAGCGAACATTCGGAGTACCTCATATCCTTGGCGTTATCTGCCCCAGTTAAGCGCTTGGTCGCTTCTCAAGAACCTGGCAAGCGATCAAATGGACTAACTGTTCCAGCTCGTCGATCGCCAATAATGTGGGTGTAGATTTCAGTCGTCCGAATATCGCTGTGGCCGAGGATTTCCTGAACTGTTCGAATATCACTCCCTGATCTCAATAACTCCGTCGCGAAAGCATGCCTAACCCGGATTTCTCATAGGTCCCCGGCAAGTCTCGCAGACCGTGCAGGTTACCGCCATTACCGCTCATTTGCAGCCGAGAATGATTAATAACTGATCAATTTCTGTTGTCCGGACACACGACCCCCTTTCCCCCATTGCGTCGGGCCGGGGGAGCCCGGGCTTCTATCCCGGAACCAGTTGACGTACCAGGTCAGAGAGTTCGTCTTTGTAAGGATAGGCATCGCTCATCAACACCCGTATGCGCCGAGTGTTGCGAATGATGACCGCGCCCACCTTGATCAGTTTCAGCCGCAGGTTACTGGCGCTCATTCTCTCGAAGGGCGTCTTCTTCAAGTGGGCCCGTAATCGCTCGAACAACGTGTAGGCAAAGCCCGATAGGAGCAACCGCCACTGATTGGTCCACCACCGCGTGCTGGAGGTGCGATCTGCGAACAGACACAACTGCTGATCCTTGATCCGGTTTTCCATGTCACCCCGGGCACAGTATTGCTCGTAGTAGAGTTTAACGCCGTCGTCGTAACGGGAGCTGATAATGAACCTGGAGTTGGCACCCAGTTCGCCCTCCTCCAGACGCGCGATCACCCAGCGGGGGTATTTCCAGGTGTGGGCCTGGTACTGGAACCGGTAGGTGGCAGAGACTTTTTCTCCCAACTCCCCGTGAGCCCTGCGAACCAGCATCGAGGGCACGTCCACCTCCTTGAGCAGCCGGCTGTTTTTGCTGATGCCCACAAGGTAATCCACGTTATTCCGGTCGCACCAGCTCAGCAATCGGAGGCGATAGAAGCCGCTGTCACACGATGCGGGTATCCGGCCAGTACTGCCGGATGAACTTCACCAGCAGGGCCAGAATGGCCCAGCTGTGGCGGCTGTCGCTTCGATTGCTGGTGCGCAGGTAGCTCACCAACAGGTGACGGCCGCAGAACACGTACAGCGGGAAGTAACAATGGTGATCGTAGTAGGCGTTAAAGAACTTGCCGGGCTGGTCGCCATGCACTGGAATGTCAGTGCCATCAAAATCCAGCACAATTTCCTTGGGTGGAGTCTCGTGCTGTTCAATGAAGTGATGCCACAGCAGTTCGTGGGCGTTGATCACCGCCTGCCGGTCCACGCGCTGTTCCATCCGGCACAAGGTCGATTTGCCCGCCAGAATGGCATCTTCACCGGTTGCGGTCTGAAGTGCCTGATCAGCGCGTAGCGCCTCGTGATCGTTGAGGTCTTCGTACCCGGCAGCCACGCCAAAGACCCGCTGCCGGACCATGGTTTGAAGCTTGTGGCGAACCAGCACGGGATTACGGGCATCGTCCAGCACCGTAGCCAGGCGCTGAGTGAGCCGGTGTTGTTTGTCGACTTCGCGAAGCAGGAGCAATCCGGCATCGGCGGTGATGTGGCCACCGGAGAAATCGGCTTCAATTTGACGGCGAGAGAGTGGCGAGAAGGTCAGTTTTTCAGGTACCATTTCGGATAGCGGCTGTTGGTGCTTAGTGAACGGTGTAAGATCCTGAAACTATAGCACTTTCAGCCGCTTTCTTTTATCCCCTCATGAGAAATCCGGGCTAACGCCCGACTGTGTCATATGCAGGCGTTCCGCCGTACGGGTGAAATGACCAACTTCCACCAGAGTGCAAAAGGTGCGCAACCACGTCGTATTTATCATTACATTGCGTAATCTTTTAAAGAATAAATGATAATTTTAATTAATTAATTATCGTGTGTAACCTGCTCTCAGCCTTAACAGAGGAGGACAGGAAATGAACGACGTTTACCCAAGAAATTTCTCACACATCGGCATCTCCGTGCCCGACCTTGAGCAAGCCGTAAAGTTCTACACAGAGGTGATGGGCTGGTACCTGATCATGGAACCAACCGAGATCGAAGAGGACGACAGCGCCATCGGAGAAATGTGCACCGATGTCTTCGGCGCGGGCTGGGGCAGCTTCCGTATCGCTCACCTGTCGACAGGCGACCGGATCGGCGTGGAGCTTTTTCAGTTCAAGAACCAGACCAACCCGGAAGACAATTTCGAATATTGGAAAACCGGGGTTTTTCACTTCTGTGTTCAGGATCCGAACTTAGAGGAACTGGCAGAGCGGATTGTGGCTGCAGGTGGCAAAAAGCGCATGGAAAAACCGCGCTACTATTACCCTGGCGAGAAGCCCTACCGCATGATTTATATGGAAGACCCGTTTGGAAACATCGTAGAGATCTATAGCCACAGCTACGAACTGACCTACAGCGAAGGCGCCTACCAATAGGGACCAAAACAATTCGAGGGGGCAGAAAAAAGGACTGCCCCAGACAACAGACACCTGGTAGCTTCTACACCGCTGGACGCCTGGCTAGCAACGCCCACACTCCAGCTGATGACAGTAAAGCACCACCAGCAAAACTAAACCTGCGCTGCGCTTTGGCCGAGACAAGTAGGCGGCGAGCGGATGATGCGAAAACAGTGTAGAGCGTGGCATTGATGATCGCCAAACCAACAAAAGTGGCCGCAAGTAACCACATCTGAAACACTCCGTTTTCACCCGGTGTAACGAATTGCGGTAAAAAGGCCACGAAAAAAACAATGCCCTTGGGATTGAACGCGGTGACTAAATAGGTGTTAGTAAACAATCTCAGGTGTGACGAATCAGGCGTCGCTTCCGCCATTTCAGTGGGTGAGAAACCTGCGCGAAGCAGCTTGATACCAAGGTAAAGCAGGTATAAACCACCCACCACTTTGACGGCTGTAAACCAAAATGCAGAAACGGCCAGCAACGTCCCCAAACCCACGAGTGAAGCAAACAACGCGGTAGAGTCACCCAGTGCGACCGCAGCCACCAACGGAACATTAGCTCGACGACCGTGAGCAACTGAATAACTGATAACGGCGAGAATCGTCGGCCCAGGAATGACTAACAAGACGGCCGATGCGACGACAAACGCAAACCACGATTCAATGGCCACGAGGCTTCCTCCTGAAAAAGCTAACACCAGAGCGCACCGGCGCACTTTAGCCTACCGTGGACACAGCCACCAGAACCAATCGAATAGACTCCCGCACACCGGGCACGGAGAGCCGCGTAGCTCCCTCCCTGAATCTCGCCTACTGCAAATTAAAATTTTAAACGCATCGAAGCTGAACCCAAGCAAATCGTACCGATATCCCCTGCGCCTGTTTCATTTTATACAGGCATCAAACATTCAGCGCCCTCATCTGCTTATTCGCGCCCTGCATACCAACTTTAACGCCATCGGGTTTCATATCGAGCCCCTCCGCGTAGACAAAATTCACATCCGTGATGCCCATCAAACCAAGCACAGACCGGAGGTACGGCGTGACCGCATCTGTTTCTTGACCGGCATGAATCCCGCCCCGGGAACTGAACACCACGGATTTGACACCGTCAATGAGCCCCTTGGGGTAGGTTTCTGTATAGCGAAACGTTACTCGAGCGCGTGCAACCAGGTCGAACCAATTCTTCAGGTGCGTTGGGACATTGAGGTTGTACATGGGAGCACCAATTACCAGCAGGTCGCTGCTCTTGAGCTCAGCGATCAGCTCATCTGACAGCGCGACCACTTCCCTTGCCCTCTCACTCAGGTTGTCCGCGCCTCTCAAGGCTTGAAACAGCTCTAGATCTAGAACGGGCAAGTCAAGGGCTACCAGGTCACGAATCTTCACTTCATCAGAGTGACCTTGAGCCTTACGCTCTTTCAGAAAGTCTTCGATCAACGTATTGGTGTGGGAGTTGCTCCCCATGATGCTGGATTTTAGTACTAAAATTTGAGCCATTTTTCCGCCTCAGAGCGAATTGAGAATGACTCAAATGCTATCACTGGCCATTTGTTCACAATAAGCTACAATAATGATCATGAATATATACTTTTTGTCCTCAACCTTATGAGAAGCCACCTGAAAGGCATCGACGTCTTTGTCGCAGCGGTCGAATCAGAGAACTTTACCCAGGCCGCAGCCAGGCTCTCTATTACCCCCTCAGCCGTAGGCAAGAGCATTTCCCGTCTGGAAGAAAGACTTGGCGTTTTACTATTCCGTCGCACTACTCGGCGTCAGGCCCTGACAGATGAGGGCATGCTGTTTTACGAGTACTGTGTGAAGGCGCTGGAGGAAGTCCGTACCGGAGAAGCTCTGCTGGATAGTGGAAAGTGGGGAATGAAAGGGCGCCTGCGGTTATCGATGCCGGCTATCTTCGGCCATTACTGTCTTGCTCCAATCCTGCTTGGCCTGGCCAGGGAGAACCCCGAGCTCGAGTTGGATCTATCCTTCAGTGATAGAACGGTTGACATGATAGAGGAAGGCTTCGACCTCGCAGTACGGATTGGCCCCTTACCAGACAGTATCAACCTGGTGGCACGTCGATTGGGAGAGCACAAGATGACCTTTTGTGCCTCCCCTTTCTACCTGAAGCAATATGGTACTCCCGTGACCATTGATGACCTTACCAATCATCAGGCCCTTGCTTACACCCGCTTTGGCCAGGTCTATCATTGGCAGTACCTTCGTGATGGACAAGTCCAGGCACTGATACCCAAAACCCAACTCCGTAGTGATGATTTTTACGTCCTCCTTGATGCTGCCATCAGCGGTTTGGGCATCGCCTGGCTTCCTTACTGGCTAATACGCCCCTCTCTCATCAGCAACGCTCTTCAGGAACTGCTACCCGATCTTCCACCCCTAAGCCACCCAATCCACGCGCTATGGCCACGCACCCCTCACTTGCCATTGAAAATCCGAGCCACGGTGGACGCCCTGGTAAATCAACTTCCAGAACGACTTGCAAAGATCGAAGATAGAATTGCATGACACTCTGGCTAACTTATAGCCTAAAGAAATCCTTCTTTCTGCTCGTCGTAATCCCACTTACCACACCCAACATCTGTCATTATAGATGTCAACGTACCCGTAGAAGACTGAGAAATAAAGCTACCGCTGAAAGAGTATCCCTTACCTGT
>NZ_JAELVS010000001.1 GCF_016427555.1 Marinobacter litoralis | reverse complement strand
AAACTGCAATCCGCTTGCCTGGGGCATAACTTCGATCCCTGAAGTTTAAAAGTGAAAACCGACTCCTCCTGAGCCTGCGCCGATTATAACGGCCCTGTTTTCGAATACAAACCGCCGCTACCGGCACCACATCTCAAACTCCAAACTTTTACGGCCGGTTGCATTTATCCACCCCGCTCTGCACTCTGTGGGGTCAGACCCCCGATACATTTCACCCCATCAAATGCGCGGGGGTCTGACCCCAATATTAAAAGAGCCGAGTTATGAGCACGAACGCTTTTAAGGTAGAACATCGCTATCTGGAGTTGCCGGACAGCTTCTATTCCCGGGTGATGCCCACGCCGCTTTCCGATGCGAAGATGGTGTGTTTTAACCACGCTCTTGCCGGGCAGATGGGTTTTCATGCCCGTGATGAAGACGACTGGACCAACGTAGGCGCAGGAGCAGAACTGCTGGAAGGCATGGACCCGGTCGCGATGAAGTACACCGGCCATCAGTTCGGCGCCTACAACCCCGAACTGGGTGACGGCCGTGGCTTGCTGCTCTGGGAAACCGTTGCACCCGATGGCACACGCTGGGACTGGCATTTGAAAGGCGCGGGCACCACGCCCTACTCCCGTTTTGGGGATGGCCGTGCGGTATTGCGCTCAACCATTCGGGAATACCTGTGTTCGGAAGCGATGCACGGCCTGGGCATTCCAACCACCCGCACGCTGTTTATGGTAAGCGCGAAAGACCCGGTACGTCGGGAATCCATAGAAACCGCCGCCTCCCTTATGCGCGCCGCCCAAAGCCACATTCGCTTCGGCCACTTTGAGTTCGCCGCACACCACGAAGGCCCGGACACGGTGAAAACGCTGTTGGAACACGTCATCAGTCTGCATTTCCCGCACCTAATTAACCTGCCAGAAGAGCAGCGTTACGCACGCTGGCTGGAAGAAGTCGTGGAACGCACGGCCCGGCTCATCGCCGACTGGCAAGCGGTCGGTTTTTGCCACGGCGTGATGAACAGCGACAACATGTCGATCATCGGCGATACCTTTGATTACGGCCCCTACGCCTTCCTGGACGATTTCGACGCCGGCTACATCTGCAATCACACCGACCAAGGTGGCCGATACGCCTACAACCGCCAGCCGCAAATGGGGTTCACCAACTGTCAGTACCTGGCCAGTGCACTCTTGCCGGTGATGGAAGAAGACACCATTCGCCAATGCCTGGGCCATTACGAAAGCGCCTACAACGAACGCTTCCAACATAACATGTGCAGCAAACTCGGGTTATCAGGAACCGATGAAGGCGACCTCAGCCTGATCATGGAAACCTTCAGCATGCTGCACGAACACAAAGTGGACTACACCCACTTCTTCCGGGGCCTCTCTAACCTGAATCGCCACGGCCACGCACCGGTTCGGGACCTATTTGTCGATCGCAGTATCGCCGACGAATGGCTCGAACGGTACGAAGCCCGCCTGCAAAAGGAAACCCGCGCCCACGACGAGCGGGAATACGCCATGCGCCAGGTAAACCCGAAATACATCCTGCGCAACTACCTGGCCCAACAAGTGATCCTGGAAGCCCAAAACGGCGACTACGCCCCGATGAAAGAATTACTGAAGGTGCTGGAGAGCCCGTTTGATGAACACCCCAATTACGAACACTTCGCCGCCGCACCCCCGGACTGGGGCAAGCACATGAACATCAGCTGCTCCTCCTAAGATTGGGGTCAGACCCCCAATACATTTGGCCGCGCGAAATGTTCGGGGGTCTGACCCCGGTTTATTATTTGGCGGGGGCGAGGGCGTCCAGGCGGGCGGCGTGTTTGAAGAGGTAGAGTACGAGAAGAATGGCGGGAACACCCATAGCGGCGGCGACGGCGAAGAATTCGGCGTAACCGAAGTTGGCCACCACGATGCCGGAGAAGCCGCCGAGGAATTTGCCCGGCAAGGTCATGAGTGAGCTGAACAACGCGTATTGAGTAGCGGTGAAGGAAGCGCTGGTCATGCTGGAAAGCCAGGCAATCAACGCCACGTTGGCGATGCCGCCGCTTAAGTTGTCGGCACTGACCACCACGGCCAAGGTCACCAAATCCGGCGGGTTCTGGGCCAGCCAGACGAACAGCAAGTTGGTCGCCGCTGTCAGTACCGCACCCGCCAGCAGAATGCGCCGAACACCGTAACGCATCACCAGTACGCCACCCACCAGTGACCCGACAATGGTCATAAGAAAGCCGAATACTTTTGTGACATCGGCTACTTCGGTTTTGCTGAAGCCCATAAAGTTCAGGTAGAACGGGTTCGCCATCACGCCCATGGCAATGTCAGAAATCCGGTAAACCGCAACCAGCAACAAAATGACAATCGCCAATTCCTTATAGCGGCGGAAGAAGTCCACAAACGGCCCGGCAATGGCGGCATAGAACCAACCCACGAAACGGGCAACCCGCGGAGGCAAATGAGTGCGCTTACTCGCCTCTTCTTCAATCTTGTGGGCAATATCTTGCGCTGCTGCGTAGTGGTTCACTTCGGGTTCCCGCGCCAACAACACGGTTAACGCACCCACGCCTACCAGCGCCGCCATCACCAGATACGACACTTCCCACGACCAGAACGCGGCCAGGTAAAGCGCCCCGGCACCGGCCACCAATAGCGCCAACCGGTAACCAAATATGTACGTCCCCGCCAAAGCGGCCTGAAGCCGCTCTTCCGCGATCTCAATACGGTAGGCATCAATCGCCACATCTTGAGTAGCAGAGGAAAACGCCACCAGCAAACCACACAGCGCCATCATTTCGGGCGCTTTAACCGGGTCTACCGTGGCCATCAGGAACAAGCCCAGCGCAATGCCAGCCTGTGCTAACAATATCCAACTTCGCCGTTTACCAAACAGCCTATCCAGCAGTGGTAATCTCAAACGATCCACCACCGGCGCCCAGATCACCTTGATGGAATAGGTAATCCCCAACCAACTGAAGAACCCGATGGTCGCCGTTTCCACACCCACATCCGCCAGCCGCGCATTCAGCGTGGAAAACACCAACAGAAAAGGCAGGCCAGCCGAAAACCCGAGAAACAGCATGACAATCGACTGCCAGCGCGTATAGGTATAAACAGATTCCCGGAGCAGGGTCAGAAGGGAGCGAAGTTGGATAAGTTAATCTCCTGAGTCTCAAAACAAAGGCCGAGCATCGACGGCCCGGCCCCTGCACTCATCAATCGCGGAAGTTATTAAACTGCAGCGGAATATCCAGCTCCGCTTCACGCAGCATGGCAATGGCCTGCTGCAAGTCGTCACGCTTCTTGCCGGTTACACGCACCTTGTCGCCCTGGATGCTGGCCTGGACTTTCATTTTCTTGTCCTTGATCATTTTCACGATCTTCTTGGCCATATCCGTTTCGATGCCCTGCTTCAGCGCAAAATGCTGCTTCACCAGCTTGCCGGCTTTGCTCTCGCCGTCTTCCGCCAGCGCACGGCTGTCAATGTTGCGCTTGGCGAACGCCATCCGCATCATCTCCACCAGCTGCTCCAGCTGGAACTCCTGCTCGGCGCTCAGCGTCAGGCGCTTGTCTTCCAGCTCAATTCCGGCTTCTACATTTTTGAAGTCCCAACGGTTGCCCAAATCCCGCTTGGCCTGGTCCACTGCGTTGGTCACTTCGTGCATTTCAATTTCTGAAACAATATCAAAAGATGGCATAGTCGTTATTCTCCAAAGGCCGCCGAGGGTATACTAGGGCGACATTTTAAATTCCGGATGATAGAAACCGCCAAAGCATACCAAGAGCGGCAACTTATCGCATCTGACAATGGCCTGGTAACAAGTAGATACACAATGCCCAACCTCGACCTACCCATTCTCGTAGTAGATGACGCAAAGTTCAGCAGTATGGTGGTCGGCCGCACCTTGCGAAATGCCGGTTACCGCGACATACGCGTGGCCAACAACGCGCCCGCCGCTTTGAAACTCATGGAAGAACGCCCGGTGAGCGTGCTCATTGCCGACTGGCTGATGCCTGAAATGGACGGCCTGGAGCTGGCCGACCGCGTGCGCCAGCACGATGAACACAACAATCACTACACCTACATCATCTTATTGACGGCCAAAGAAAGCGTAGAAGCTTTGTCGGAAGCCTTCGACCGCGGCGTAGACGACTTCATTTACAAGTCCGACATGACCAAGCAGCTGATTCCGCGAATCTTCGCCGCCGACCGAATCGCCGACCGGCAGAACACCCTGCTGCAGGCCAACGCTCTGCTGGTCGAAAACAATCAGGAACTGGAAAACAGCAGCATCATTGATCTGGAAACCGGCCTGTGCAACGCCAAGTATGCCCGCGAGCGTCTGGACAAATCCCTGCGCCACGCGGAATCCCGGGGCGGCGCCACCGCCTATGTGATGTGTGGCATTCGCAACTGGCAGGAGCTGAAGCGCAAGCATCCACCCAGCATCATGAGTGAGCTGTGCGTGGGCATCGCCCGCCGGCTGAGCACCTTAATTCGCCCAATCGACGCCCTGTGCCGCGTAGGCGAGAACCAGTTTGCGACTGTGTCTTACTTCCAGAACAACGATCACTGCACCACAACGGCGTTTCGCCGGATTTTCGATGGCATCAATCACAAGGCGCTGAAGACCTCGGCCGGCTATATTTCCGTGGAAGCCGGCATGGTGCTCTGCCGGGCCAGTGCAGAGGACGGTACACCTACGGTCCAAGATGTGGAACGGGCCGCCGTTCAAGGCTTGGTGGATGCTTACGAAACCCGGCGCTTTACCGAAACCAAACCGGAATTACGCCAAGGTGTGTAGCAAATACATTCAGTAACACTGCGACACACATCACAAACAGACCCAAAGCTCGAAAAGCCCTATTCTAGATTTGTGGGATCAAGCAGTACCCACCCATGGCGGAGGAGCCGTGTAGTACCTCCGCCGCCGTATGGGTGCTCTCCCTCAGGATCAACGAATTTTTCAGGCACTTTCGTTCTTTCCGAATACTCTTTAGCCAGCTTACTTAAGCTGGCTTTCTTTTATGGGGCAACGCTTTTTCGATACTCCCCCGGCGTTTGTCCCGCCGCCGCCTTGAACTTCCGGTGAAACGACGTGGTTTCGTTATACCCAAGTCGTAACGCAATGTCCGGTATGCTCATCTCAGTGTCGCGCAAATAATCTTCCGCCATTTGCTGGCGCACCTCATCCAACAATTTCTGATACGAAGCGCCTTCTTGGCTTAACTTGCGCTGCAAGGTTCGACTGGTCATGCCCAGGTCTTCCGCAATCATATCCTGCCGGGTGATGCCTCGGGCGAGTTGCCGCTGAATCCCCTGCTTTACCTTGGTGGTCAGGTCAGTGTCGGTTTCCAGCTCCGCCAATTGCGATAACGCGTGGGCTTCGAGTGTTTTACGCAGCAAGGGGTCTGGCTGTCGTAATCGCTCAGACAACAACTCTTTGCTCAGTGACAAGGTGTTTTCTTCGGCCCCGAACGCCACCGGGCAACCCCAGCGCTTCTGGTATTCGCCTTCGAGCTCCGCCCCGGGCGACTGTCGCTGCAAGGTCACCCGCAGCGGTGACGCCTCGTTTGTATCGGCCAGCCAACGGGCGTAATTCACCCAAGACGCAAATACGTTATCCACCACATGGGGCTGAACCGTTGGGTCGGTGTAATTGCAGTGCCACACCAAGGTCACCGTGTCACCCGCCATCTGCAATCGGGTGGTGCCCATGTCGCCCACCAACTTCTCATAAGGCGCGATGCGGGTAACGGCCTCGCCCAGTGTGGCGCAACTCATGGTGATATAGCCAAGAACACTGTAAGAACCGGGCTGCACGAAATCACCGGTTTCCAAGCCGAGAATGGGATTCTTCGAACGCTCGGCCAGCAAATGCAGGAAGGTTTGGAACTGCTCGCCGTCGATACGACCTTCATCGCTTTCCAGAATATCTTCAGACAGCCCGGACTCGCGCAGCAAATCCGCCACGGCAATCGAATTGGCATCGGCGAAGCGAACGTATTGACGAAGTGCAGCTACAGAAGCGGTTCCCAACGGGGTCATGGTTCAGGCTTAGGTTGTTAGCGTTTTCAGCAGAGTATAACCAAAAACGCCCGGCATTGTGCCGGGCGTTTTGATTCAGAAAGGGCGCGCTCAGAGCTTGCGGCCTTTACCGGCGGCAATGCGCAACCGCAACGCGTTCAGCTTGATGAAGCCTTCTGCATCTTTCTGATCGTATGCACCGTGATCTTCTTCGAAGGTCGCGATGGTTTCATCGAACAGAGAGTCGTCAGACTTACGGCCAACAACGTCTACGTTGCCTTTGTACAGCTTCAGGCGAACGGTACCGTTCACGTATTCCTGAGTCTGGTCGATCAGCGCCTGCAGGGCTTCACGCTCGGGCGACCACCAGTAACCGTTGTAGATCACTTCGGCGTAACGCGGCATCAGGCTGTCTTTCAGGTGCGCCACTTCGCGATCCAGAGTGATGGACTCAATCGCACGGTGCGCACGCAGCATGATCGTGCCGCCCGGTGTTTCGTAGCAACCACGGGACTTCATGCCCACGTAGCGGTTCTCAACGATGTCCAAACGACCAATGCCGTTGGCACCCGCAATCTTGTTCAGCGTTTCCAGAACTTCGTGCGCCTTCATTTCCTGACCGTCGATGGCAACAATGTCGCCCTTACGGTAAGTCAGCTCAACATAAGTCGGCTCGTTCGGAGCGGCTTCCGGAGACACACTCCAACGCCACATGTCTTCCTCCGCTTCCGCCCAAGGATCTTCCAGATTCATGCCTTCGTAAGAGATGTGCAGCAGGTTGGCATCCATGGAGTAAGGGCTCTTGCCCTTCTTCATCTCAACCGGAATGTTGCGCTCTTCACAGTACTTCAGCAGCTTCTCGCGGGAGTTCAGATCCCACTCACGCCAAGGTGCAATTACCTTCACACCCGGTTTCAGTGCGTAAGCACCCAGCTCGAAACGCACCTGGTCGTTACCCTTACCGGTCGCGCCGTGAGAAATGGCATCGGCGCCGGTTTCGTTAGCAATCTCGATCAAACGACGGGAAATCAGCGGACGGGCAATGGAGGTACCCAGCAGGTACTCGCCTTCATAGATGGTGTTCGCGCGGAACATCGGGAATACGTAATCGCGCACAAACTCTTCGCGCAGGTCCTCGATGTAAATTTCCTTTACGCCCAAGGCTTCCGCCTTAGCACGCGCCGGCTCTACTTCCTCGCCTTGGCCGATGTCGGCGGTAAAAGTCACCACCTCACAGTTGTATGTATCCTGCAACCACCGAACAATAACGGACGTATCCAGGCCGCCGGAATAGGCCAGCACCACCTTTTTAATATCAGACATGTCTGTGCTCCAGACTGAACAGAATGGATGTAACAAAAAGAAGGAGCTTATTGTACGGGATGGCGGGGGAGTTGGCTATTGGGAGGTACACTCACCCTCTCCCACAAAGGGAGGGGGTGACGCGGCATTCAGAGATCAGCCAACGTGAGCGGTTTGGGTAACGGCTTCTTCACGGATGCCGTCCCAGCCTTCTTTGATGGAACGGAGAAGGCTAATGACTTCGTCTAGCTTGGCCATGTCGTTCTTGGCACTGGCTTCCAGGAGCGTGCGTTCCATGTAGTCGTACAGCGCTTCTAACTGCGAAGCTAGCTCACCGCCTTTTTCGAAATCAAGGAACGAACGAAGCCCTCCCACTATTTCAATGGCTTTGTTGATTAGCTGACTTTTGCCGTAATAATCTTTGGCCTGCAACTTAGCTTTCGCCATGTTGATACGATCGATCGCGCCATTGTACAGGAGCTGGATTAATCTATGTGGGTCAGCATCTGTAATGCTAGTTTGGGCATTAACACGTTGATATGCTTGCAGTCCGTTCATTGTAAACCTCTCTTAAAACCTTGCTTGCTGGGCAGCCACTGTAAAAACCAACTCTTAGCTTTGATTATTGTTCTGGGGCATCAACGCCGCCAACTGCTGTGAAACATAGTTTCCTGTGCTCTGAAACTGAGAGATCAATGCATCCGCTGCAGAAAACTGGCGAATCAAACGAGCCTCATAAGACTCCATCTTCAAGTCAAGACGATCGCGCTTCTCCGCGATACGCTCGAGCGTTCCATTCAACCCCTCGGTTCGACTAGCGAACGCTCCATCGCTACCCAAATATGTCCCAACCGTATTCACCAAGCGCTCAGCAATACCGTCCGACGAATCAGTTTTAGCGAACAACGTCGCAACATCGTTAGGCGCAGCACTCAACTGATCCTTGAATTTGGATTGATCAAAATCCAGTTTTCCGGTGTCCGGGTTGGTTGATATGCCTATATCTGCAAGCATCCGAACCGGAGAACCTTCAAGGCCTGCAGGTATGGCGACCAGCATTTGCCGCAAATCAGATTCCAATCCCCGAAGCGTCGCATCCCCGCTCAAGACACCCTTCCCTGTGCCGTCACTCAGTCCAGAGTGCTTTTTGATCTCACCTCTGAGGCTATTGAGTTGATCCACAAACTCCTGAACTCGCCCTGCCACTTCATCAGGGTCAGACTGAACCGTTACAGAGGAAACGCCCTTAGACTTCAGGTCGAACGTAACACCATCCACCACACCTTCGATCGTGTTCGTCGATCGCGTAATTTCAATACCGTTAACTTCCAACCGAGCATCTTTGGCAGCAACAGTTTCTTCCATGTTACTGGAGGCAGAGCCGTCGTAGAAAAACTGCGACAAACCCGCGCTATCCGCGTCGTTACCGTCGTCATCTGCCACTGAAATCGAGATTTCGTTCGCTGTACCGCCCTTCTCTGATGAAAGCACGAGCCGATATCCAGAGCCGGTATCTACAATTCCGGCCGATACACCCGCACCGGCGTCATTAATCGCTGCGGCCATCCCTTCTAGCGTATTGTTGCTGGAATCCAATGTTATGTCGGTGCTTACGTCACCCACATTCAATGTAAGAGTTCCCGTACCAACCTCAGTTGAATCACGATCCGCGAAACTTCCAGATGCTAGGGATTGAGCTTGCGCTAAATCTAAGACATTCAGGCTATAAACACCGCCACTTGCCGAAGAGGAATCCACTGAGAGCGTCGCGACTTCTTCATTGCTAGATGTGCCAACATAAGCACGAAGACTTTCTGCGCTACTCAAGCCCTCGGCTGCGCTTTTCAGCGATTCCAGCGCACTTTTAATTTTTCCAAACGCAGAGATCTGAGCCTCAGCTTCGGCCTGACGACTATTCAAGCGCTGCTCTGTAGGCGCGCGCTCAGCCGCGACAAGCTGTCGCACCAGATCATTTGAAAAAATGCCTGAGCCCACTCCAATCGAACTAATAGATGCCATAGCGCAGCCTCCTACGAAGACTCATACTTCAACTAAAACAGTTAACGGCCAAAACCGGAAAAACTTTGCCGCTTTCTAAAAAAATAAGCGTAACAAAATGTAACCGCAAACTCCGAACCTATAAACACAGACACCGCCGACTCTCGAGAGGCGGCGGTGCTGTGATTCGTTAAACAACATCAAAAAGGGAAGGCAAAGACCTATACTTTGATATCGAACAACGTCAGCGGTTCATCCTGCTGCAAGTTCTCTGCCAATCTTAGTGCGACTTCATCCGGAATCTGACGAATAACTTTTTGGGAGCTCTGATCAACCACTTTGACAATGGTTTGCCCCTTTTCGTTGTCCACCTCAAACTGCAATTCCCTCTGTACAGTCTGGACAAAATCATTGAGCTGACTTACGGCCTCATTTAAGCTTTTCTGATCGCCGGAGCTGGCAGGAGGATTAGCATTTGGATTTGCGACTGCATCAACGTTAGACGCACCGCCCGCCGACTGAGAAGCAGCTAAAGACGAAGCGGGATTCGCGGCATTACCGGCTTGGAATGGAGATGACGAAAGCGCCTCAACCGAGAACTGCGAGTCAGCCTTAACTAACTTGAGCTCCGGATTATTCAGGTTAACGCCATTCATAGCTCTACCTCGCTGATATCAAACGGCTTCAAGCCGGAGCGTCGACTCGCTCCAGCTTGTTACCGATTGCGCCTTACTGCAGGAGAGACAGTACCTGGTTGGGGCGAGCGTTAGCCTGCGCCAAGACAGAGATACCCGCCTGTTGGAGTACGTTGGCCTTAGCCATCTTCGCGGTTTCTGCAGCGAAGTCTGCATCCAGAATCCGGCTTTGAGACGCGCTCTGGTTTTCTACGTTGGTCTGAAGATTGGAGATGGTGCTTTCGAAGCGGTTTTGTACCGCACCCAAATCCGCTCGTACGGTGTTTACCGTCGACAAAGCTCCATCAATAATTGCCAACGCCGCACTAGCACCAGCCGCCGTTGAGACCGTTACATCACTTACCTTCGAAGCAGTACCTAGGTTTGATATCCCCATGCTTGTACCGAATGCAGCGATTGTGATCTTTTGATTTTGATCAGCTCCAACCTGAATAGTTGTGTTGGCCGCACTGGTGCCATTGAGAACCGATATCCCATTAAACTTTGTATCGTCTTTGATTCGATCAATTTCAGCAACCCGTTGCTCAACTTCTTTTTGCAGAAGGAGACGATCGTCGTTACTTAAAGACCCGTTAGCCGCCTGAACAGCCAATTCCCGAATTCTCTGAAGATTCTCTACCGATTGGTCCAGACCACCTTCAGCAGTCTGAACCATGGAAATCCCATCGCCCGCATTTCGAATAGCCTGGTTCAAACCGCGAATTTGCGTATCAAAGCGAGTTGAAACTGCCAGACCGGCTGCATCATCCTTAGCGCTGTTAATCCGCAAACCCGATGCCAGACGCTCCATCGCCTGATTGCTCATGTTCTGAGACTTGCTCAGTTGGTTCTGAGCATTCAAAGACGCAATGTTAGTATTGATTCCGAGAGCCATATCATTCCCCTTAAAAACGGTAGTCTTCCACTAGCGCATCACGACGGCACATATTTTTAATTGAACACCGTGATCTCTTGAAATGCTTAACGGCTCATCGGGATTATGCTTTAGCTTTTTTTTTGCCCACCTTGTAACAATTTGTAAGTGAGTCAAAAGTTTTCCAAGCTTTCATTATCATCCACCCACAAGTGAACCCAAGGATCCTCGTTCACGGACGTTTCTGCGCAAGCCACCTTTGTAAAGTGAGCTGGCACTCGATCGAGAAAAGCTGTGAAAACTTCCTTCCAGTGAGAAACAAAAATCTGAAAGTTTGCCTGGTCCTGAGCCAAACCATGGCAAAGCCCTACCTGCAAAAAGTGCTTTACGGTGCCCTGTAACATTGACCAACTCATCATTTGTATCGAGCTCTCTGCATTCCGCCCACTGCCCTTTCCCACACGATACATGCAGTTACGAATTTCGTTCGCGACAACCATCAAATCCGCTCTATTCTGAAGATTCGACCTAACCAGAATAGTCTTCAAATCTGAACTCATGGCACGGAACTCACGCGCGACGGTCTCATAACGTTCTTGAATGTCTATTTTCGGTAGCGGAACACATCGGGCTTCAAAGAAGGAAGGTGCCTGCACTTGCCTAGCCTTGCTCCTCTCTAACATACCCAGAAATCCGTCAGAAGAAAGCCAATCCACACCGACAATCTCCGCACCATCTGAGCAATTAAATATCTCCAAACGAACTTCTGCACGAACAACATCTTGGACAAAATGCTCTACTGCCTGCTTGGCCGTGTAGTAGTCTGCTTGCGTGAAGACGTCTGCGCCATTAACGCCTTTTGTCTTGAAGGCGGTTCTCCTATTCGCTTTAACCCCCTCGCTAATTTTACCTTCAGATGCTGTATCCGTTATTTCGCCATAGAAAGAGCGGCGGCTATGGGTTTGCTCCTTATCTACGTAACCGTAATCCGTGCCAAACAGAAAGATATTTCGCGCGCCGGCAAAATAACTAACGGCAAGCGCTGCGTTGGTACAAGTCGCTGTTGCGCCTGGAGCAGCCAAGTGCCATAAATCAAGAACCGCTGAAATATAATTACTAGCGTTAAAAAAAGGAACGGTCTTCTCAAACATTCGAGGAACCAATGGATTTACGGTAAGACAATGAACCAGAACAATGTCCTGCAAACCGTAATCCCTTTCCACCTCTGTCAAAAGCTTAGGAATGATGTTGCTCGCGTCCAGCTCTACGTGGTAGTCAGGCCGAACACCATGTCCTAAGAGGGCTTTTAGACTCGTCCCGGCGCTAACAATTATAACTTTGTCACGAACATGCTTTAGTTCTTCGATACGGGCATCCAACGAAGGCCCGCTGCCCACTATGACAACAGGCCGGTGATCTTCTTCCTCACCTCTTGGGTCGAATGCGAGCTCGACCTGCTGGACATTATGGTAGGCATTGCGATACGGGAAAAGAAGGGCGTCGTAATTTGCCCAGTTTGCTGCCAGAACTGGTAGGTTTTTTTCCAGTTCTTGCGAAAGCCGGAACAATTCAACACTTACCAAATGATTATAAAAAACAGTGAAGTATGGATATTGAGGAATTAATCCCGTAACCGCACTAGTCATCACCCTTTTCAAGTGCTCCATATCATCCGGCCGTGAAGCAATCGAAAATTCGATCGACCGCCCGCGTCCGCGGAACCTTTTGCAAATCTCTTCCCAGTCGACTGTGAATAAAGACAAGGCAAAGCGATCGGGATCGGGCTCAAAAACGACGGCGTTGATCACATCGGCAGTTTCCACCACCTTTTCTATGTGGTACCCCAGCCCACAACCCAAGAAAATAATGGATGGAATAACGCCGTCATACTCATACCCTTTAAAGGTATCCGGCGTGAGCGTGGAGGCCTCTGCACTTTTCTGGACAAAACTCTTTGCAAACCGCTTTGCTGGCTCCTTCGTAAACCAAGGGGGCTGGTGCGAGCGCCGGACCTTGCCCTGAGTATTTTCCTTTACAAAATCCAGCGCCTCGCCGTATGAATACTCCTTAGCAAGCCCCTTATAAAAGGAGTGCCCACGATCAACCAGATCAACGTCACCAGTACCTGGAGTAATTACCACTTCACAATGGGTAGGCTCGTAATCGTGGAAATAGTTGTATATTTGTGGCCGGTATTTTTTAAAGTACTCCAGATTTTTAAGTTTTCTTTGAATAAATTCCAGCGCAACATCCTGCTGTTCGTCTGACACTCTGGCCTCCAAATACACCACAAATATTAACAACGGTTCTCAACAAGCTTAGCACCGCACCTTCAACCATAGAACAGACAAGCAACCGTGACTGAGCTGGACTTCCTCTACAGTCTGTCAAAAACCGCCTCACAAACCTTGAACGTGAGCTCATCATCAATATCCAACGAGCGTTCCCGCGGCATAACTGAAGCAATTAATGACTCGCTAAACAGGCTTTTAGTCGTAAGCAGCATGCTCACCTGGGCAACATAAACCGCTCCATTTAAACGGTATTCTTTCTGATAATCTTGCGAACGCTTTCCGCTAAGGTCTATGCCTTCTAGCTTACAGCCGTCACCTATCGTCCCTGTCCAGGCAGTCGGGTGATCAACCTCGCAAACGGTCACTACCGTATTGTTTTGGCCATTCTCACGAAAACACTCCAATGCATCCCGGATATCACCGGCGTTACGGAGAGGCGACGTTGGCTGCAGCAACACGACCGTTTCAGGGTCACAGCCTACACGGCGCTCAGCGTGCACAGCATCAATTAACACATCAACGGTGGATGCTGTATCCGTCGCGAGCTTTGACGGTCGCTTATGGGCTGCGACCCCCTGGGATCGGTACTGGCGAGCAATCTCAAGAATCTCCTCGTCATCGCTAGTCACCAAAATACGCGCGCCCAAATTTGCTGCTAGCGCGGCCTCAATGGTCCAGCAAATCATAGGCTTGCCGCCTAAGGGCAACAGGTTTTTTCGGGGCAGACGCTTACTTCCACCCCGCGCTGGTATGACAACCAGCGTTTTTCCAAAATCAGCCATTCAGCGTGCTCTGCGCTTCAGTTTGCGCTCTCTGAAAGTCATCCATCCGGCCAATGTCCAACCAGTACTCGTGAATCGGGAACATATTTACAACCTTTCCCTCATCAATTTGCTGCTCTAGTAGTGTTGGCATGTCAATCCGAGTACCGGGTTTAACACTCTTCACCAGTGTTGGGTCCAGCAAATAAATCCCTGCATTCACAAAGAATCGATGAACCGGCTTCTCTACCATGGACTTAATCTGAGTACCCTCACTCGTGATTACCCCGTAGGGCACCTGATGCTCGTATTCCCGCACACACATGGTGGCGACACCGCGGTTCTCGTCGTGAAACTCCAGAAAACCGTGTAGGTTCAGCGTTGTCAGTAAATCACCATTCATCATGAACAGCGGCTGGTCTATTTCATCATGAGGCAGTAACCCGAGCGCTCCCCCAGTTCCTAACGGCTGATCTTCATGCACATACTTAATGTTGACGCCCCATTTCTCACCGTCTCCGAAGTAGTCGCGAATAACGTCCGGCATGTAATGCGTAGAAATGTAAAAGCGGTGGAAGCCCGCTTCCACAAAGCTCATTAGTATGTTCTCGAGTATGGGTTTATCACCCACCTTGAGCATGGGTTTCGGGCATTGGCTGGTCAGCGGGCGCAAGCGCGTTCCGAAACCTCCTGCCATCAAAAACACCGGATTATCGCGGCGATTCTGATTCAGGATATCGTGTAGATTAATCAACCCGACAACCCGGCCCTCGCCATCCACCAAAGGCAACTGCAGCAACTCATGCTGCTCCATGACCGCCAGAATTCGACTTTGCGTCCACGATTGTGACGCTGTTTTTGGCTGAGAATTCATAACCTGATCAACAGGCGTTTCCAGCGGCAATTGTTTTAACAGCGCCCTGCGTACGTCACCGTCTGTCAGTGTACCCATTAACCTATTGTCTTCGCCGACCACCAAAGCAATACGCAGGGCCGCCTTATCAAGAACTTCAATGGCGCGCTCCAAGGTAACGTCACTGTTTACAAGGGCTTTATGCCAAGGCTTCATAGGTGGCTCCGAAAGTTAGGCGAAATCATCCGCTGACACGTTATAAAACTGTTTCTTGCGAATATTTTCCAGTGGATACTCTGCAATCACTTTGACGATCGCTTTGCTAGCACCGCCCTCCCCATAAGGGTTTGACACCGAAGTAAGACTATCCTGAAAGTCGCTTGAGTAGAGCGTTGTCAATGCCTGGCCTATGGCTTCACGGCGTGGCTCACAGTCAATAACGCTGCTGGCTTTCAGCCGGCCTTTCTGGCGATCGCCGATATTAACGGTGCCGACCTTAAAGGATGGAGCTTCCAACAAACCACTCGAAGAGTTTCCAACCACCCCATCTACCTGGGCAAGACAGGAGAAATATTTAAGTTGACCAAGTGAAGCATAAACTCTCGCGTTCGAATGCGACTCAGCGTACTCGGTTACCATTGCGCTGAGTTCCCTACTGCCAGTGTCGGCGTTAGGCATGGTAAAGATCAGCGTAGTATCTTTGAGATTATTCAGTGCAGCCAAAAGCTCCCCCATCTGGGCTAAAGAGCTGGGATCACCTTCGAGAGTTACCGGGTGAAAAGTAATCAACAAGTTCTTTTCGCCAAAACCAAGCCCCAGCGAATGCTCCAATTCGCCCCGGTTAAGTAACTTGATGCGTTTTATCGCATCGATTCCCATTCCACCAAAGTTAAATACTCTTTCAGGGTGCTCACCAAGCTGAATAACACGTCGGCGGTACTCATCTGCCGCTACAAAATGCAGATGAGACATCTTCGTAATGGAATGACGTATGGCTTCGTCGAAAGCACCTTCGGTTGTCTCGCCACCATGAAGGTGCGCAACCGGGATGCCTGCAATCGTAGCGGCGGAAGCGGCCGCAAATATTTCGAAACGGTCTCCCAGTATCACCACGATATCAGGTGCTAGTCGCTCGTATGCATCGGCAAACCCGATCACTCCCAGCCCCATGGATTTGGTAATCGCCGTGCTCGTGTCGGAGCTCAGAAGCATTTCCACTCTGGCATCGATCTGAAAACCGGCTTCTTCAATTTCCCGGTATGTAGAGCCGAACTCAGGAGAAAGATGCATTCCAGTCGCAACCAACTGCAATTCCAACCGAGGGTGCTTCTGAATCTCATCCATCAGCCAGCGCAACAACCCGAACTCAGCCCGGGTACCGGTAACGACACAGACCTTACGACTCATAGCTCGATCATCTCGTCTTCGCCGAAATCCCGAGGTGCTTCTCGCCCGATAACATCATCCCATCGCATGGGGGAAATACCGGTGCCCGGGCGTTTCGCCATCAAGTTGTCTTCACTGAAGCGTTCGCCAGCTTTAATAGGGCGAGCCGCCACGAGCGACTTGCGGGCAATGGGTTTGTTCTTGAGTTCGCTCGGACTCGGTCGTTTTATGCCATCCCCCATTGCTCTCTCAATATTCCTAATACCCCGGACCATGGCTTTTAGCTCATCGGGCTCCAGGCTGGCCCGGTGATCGGGACCTGGAAGATTCCTATCCAGGGTGAAATGTTTTTCAATCACAGTCGCTCCCAGAGCTACCGCAGCTATCGGCACCTCGATACCCGACGTGTGGTCCGAATAACCCACAGGCACTCCAAACGCCTCTCCAATGCTGGTCATAGCACGAAGGTTCACGTCCTCCATCGGCGCGGGGTATTCCGTGGTGCAATGCAAGACAGTAATTTTCTCTCTGGGAGTGCCCGCCTGCTCCACAACATTGATCGCAGCTTCGATCTCGCCCAAGTTTGCCATACCGGTTGAAAGCAACACTCGCTTACCGTGACGGGTCAGATAGCGAAGGTACGGGAGGTTGGTCAGCTCGCCGGAAGGTGCCTTTACAATCTCTGCGCCCCCCAACTCCTCAAGCAGGTCAATGCTGTCTTTATCAAACGCAGTGGAAAAGAACCCTATACCCTGCTTTTCGCATTCTGCGATCAGCTCCAAGTGGTTATCGCGGGTTAATTCCAGCTTACGCACCATCTCCTGTTGCGACTCCCGGGGATCTGTCGCGCCTTTCTGATACTCTGCCTTGGGCGCGCTTCGAGAAATGATGTTCGCGGCAATAAACGTCTGAAACTTGACAAGATCAGCGCCCGCCTCGGCCGCCGCCGCAATCAGCCTTTTCGCCAAGGCCATATCGCCATTATGGTTAACACCGGCTTCAGCAATAATAAGCGTCTTCATTTGATCCTCTTTGCCGGTACACCCGCGTAAACTGCGTTGGCTTCACAATCGCGAATAACAACCGCCCCGGATCCGATCGTGGCATTTTCACCAACCACACGTTTCTTCGCATAACTGCCTTGATTTACCACTGCACCCGCCCCCACCCAACAACCGCTTTTCAAATGCACGTTACCGGAAACATTAGCACCAGGAGCTACATGCACATAACTTTCCACAACACAGTCATGGGCAATGGTGGTGTTCTGATTAAATATGCAGAAATCACCCACACTTATCCCGCTGGTAAAACGGGTACCGGCAGCAACGACGATGCCCTTCCCTCGATCGATAGCCTCCCTTTGAGAAAAGCCAAACGTAGCACTTGGATGGACGAGGTTGGTGAACCTGAGCGACTCTTTAAAACGCTCTGCAATGGCTCTGCGAATGGAATTTTCCCCAATACCAATCACAAAAGGCATTGCGGTATAGTCCAGAACATCTTGCTCCAGAATGACCTGATGCGAGAATCCACACTCACGCCGTTCTGCCTCATCTCGGGCGATGAAGACTGGCTCTAGATTAAGCGCCCATGCTATATCGCCGGCTTCCCGGGCCATTCCCGACGTCCCAAAGATTCCGATTCTACGCGACATAGTCGATTTACCGCTCAAAGCAACCTCACATCTTACTATCGAGGTATTTCCCGGTTTCTTTATGACCGAAACCCGGAATCATGCGGTGGAACAATTCGACGAGATCCTGCCTGCTCCAGACTAGCTTCTGTTTCATGGCGGCAATTTGCGCCTCGAACTCTTCCAAACGCTGCCCGTCGAATTCCGGCTCATTTTGAACGATGCCTATCTCATTAAAGCGAGTCATATCCAGTGATTCCTGATCGGTAAAAAACTCCTCGAAATCTTTCTCGCCAGTAGTGTCACTAGAGGTAAACAGGCAAGGCCACTTGCCTTGCACAGGAACCGCTTTAGCGCGTGCCCGTGCTTCATCTTCATCGGCGCACAATACCGGCTCCAGACCTTTAGCTTTGAGGTATTTCCGGGCGATATCAGCAAAGGAAACCAAATGCAGATCTTCACTTAACTTGGGAAAGAAGATGTCGCGATTGCCTCCAAAGATGCAACTCATCAAACAAAGCTCGCCGGACTCTTTTGGTGTCACGAAATATCTGCGCACGTCATCTGGTGCAACAATAGGCTGATGTTTTTCCAACCTTTGGTTAAAACCGTGCAGTAAAGACCCATCAGAAAAAGCAACATTGGCAAAACGAGCAGTGGAAATGTCAATCTGCAAACTTCTACGCATTAAGAACATTTCCATAATGCGCTTGGAGGCACCCATCATGTTAACCGGATTAGCCGCCTTGTCAGTAGACACGCAAAAGTACTTTTTCACGCCGGCATCAATTGCCTGCTTCAAGGTTTTGTCCGTATTAAACACATTAACATCGACCATGCGCATCAACGTGTAGGGATCTTTCTCGCTACGCACATGCTTTAGAGCTGAGAGGTTCAATATGTAGTCAAACTGGCCTTCCGCGGCAAAATACGCGTCATACTCCACCGAACCTATATCGAGAGCGAAAGTCCGAAAGTCTCCCTGGATATACCCAAACTGACTGCGAATATCTCGGACCAATTCAACCAAGTTATTCTCGGAAATATCCACCACATGGAGTTTAAGGGGATTGCGCTTGAAAATTTCCCGAACGACCGCCTGGCCAATGGAGCCAGCGCCTCCAAGCACCAGAAAACGAGAACGCACTACTTCTGCCGAAAGCTTCGTTTCATGGCGCTGCAGATCCTCAATGAATAATTCTTTTTCTCGCCCCAGTAACTCCAGGAGTTCGCTCATACCTTCCTTCCAAAACGGGCAGCTCAATATATCTATACACAACCTTTCCGAGTCTAGCGTGAAACCTTTGATTTCAAAAGAATCAACAAAATAAAACGGGGGCCAGTTTGGCCCCCGTTTTCACATATAAGGAATCAAAGACTCCCCATACAAATGCAAATCCTCCAGGATCTGCCGGTTCCGCGGCGTCAGCTCCGGGTCACTCGCAAGGCGCTGTAATTCCAGCCCATAGGCTTCCAGTGAGCGCCAGCCCTTCTTCGGGTTCATCAGGCGTTCGGTTCTGAAGGCTTCCCAACGTTCCATTTCTTCGCCGCTCAGGGTGTTCGGGTAATTTCGGGCTCGGTAGCGGAAAAGCATCTCGCTTAAACGCTCATCATCAAACCGCACCTCTTGCTCGCCTAATGCCTCTACCGGTTGGGCGATCAGATCTTTCAGCCGCTCTCGGTCGGCGTTGCTGATAAAGCCGCCGGCGTAGAGTTGTTCGTCCGGGTCGGTCAGGTCACTGCCTTCAAAGCTGCGGTCGAAGGCTTGTGCAATACGAGCCGGCAAGTCCGGGGCGTTTCGCAGTTTGGCCAAGTTGGCGCGCAGCACATCGCCATCCAGCTCCAATTCCGCCAAGCGTTCTTTGGAAAGGGTAGACAGCATATTGGCCGGAGCCAGTACCGGGCACTTGTTCACCTGAATGCCTTTCAGGGGGAAGCGCGCTACGCCCTCACCCAGCTCGGCTTGTGAGGTAAACACCCGCTCCTGAATCTGCTCCGGCGTGGCGTTGATGAGCTCCGTTGGGTCTTCGCGCAGGTCGTAAACGATGACCTGATTTTTATTGGTGGGGTGTTCCGCCAAAGGCGCAACCAGCGCACAGCAGCCTCGGCTGGCCGGGAATTTGGCGGAGATGTGGAACACCGGTTTCATGGTGGCGGTGTCCAGCATTTGGCGCGCCGCGTGTTTGTCTTTGTTCTTCAGAACAAAATCAAACAGCTTGGGCTGCTTCTCTTTAATCAGTTTGGCCACGGCAATGGTCGCCCAAACATCCGACATCGCATCGTGGGCCGCTTCGTGGGCAATTCCGTTGGCCGCTGTAAGTTCTTCCAAACGGAAGCTGGGGCTGCCGTCTTCTTTACGGGGCCAGTTGATGCCTTCCGGGCGCAGCGCGTAGGTCAGCCGCACCATGTCAATGATGTCCCACCGGGAATTGCCGTTCTGCCATTCCCGGGCATAGGGGTCACGCAAGTTGCGGTATAGGGTGTTGCGGGTGACTTCGTCATCAAAACGCAAGCTGTTATACCCCACCACGCAGGTACCGGGTTGACTGAAGGCTTCGTTAATCTGCGCAATGAATTCCGCTTCGGGGAAGCCATCTTCCAGAGCTTTTTGCGGGGTGATGCCGGTAATCAAACAGGCTTCAGGGGCAGGCAGGTAGTCGTCCGTTGGTTTGCAGTAAATCACCAATGGGTCTTCGATCACGTTCAGATCCGCATCGGTGCGAACTCCGGCAAACTGGGAGGGCCGGTCATGCAGAGGATCTACACCGAAGGTTTCGTAATCGTGCCAGTAAAAAGAGCGGATCAAAGGAAGACTCCCACCGTGTGAATGAATAGCAGGAGTCTAACAAAATCAAAACAACTTAGTCCCCATATCCACCTGATGGGTACGACGGCGGTCGATGCCAGGGCCGGTCAATTGCTCCAATTTCACGGTCATGTTTGTAGGCAGGTTGATGTATACACCTTTGCCAACGCTGATAGAGCTCATGCCATCCAGTGTTTGCCAGGCCACACCATCATCCCGCTGAAAACCCACAAAGAAACCATCGGTAAACCCAGCGACACCTTCCTGACCGGAATCTTCGCCAATATCCAATGAGCGCAGCTGGGTGAGCGGTGCACAGTTGGCCAAGGTTGCACTCACGTTGCACCCGGCAATCTGATTCGGATTGTTTGGCTTTAAGCCGATGTGGGTTGCACGATAATCGGTCGCAGGACCACCCGGCCCCTGGAACAACTGTGCGTCATACACTTGGCCGAAAGACTCGATCTTCATGCCGATGTTGCCGCTAAAGCTGGTGGTATTGGAAGAAACCGACCCCCGTGCCTCGTGAAAGCCCATCCGGAAGCCGGCCAGACCGGCGGCATCTTCTGCCAGCTCGATATAGGGGCGCCGAGCTTCGAAGGGCACGTCGTCCCCTGCATTGTAGGTTACGCCGTTATATGTTTCGCCATCGACACGTGCAATGTGCCCCAGCGCAAGATGTGTCGCCGCGAAGTCTGTACCGGCATTGAGTTCGCCGACTTTCACCTCATCCACATTCACCCGTGTTTCCACATCGATGCCTAATGACATCCGGGTAAAATCGTGATTTTGGCCAGCGATGTTTTCAACCTGCATAAACGCCTGCCCGGTCACATCGCCCATTGCGTCGTCAGAAATGGGAGCCAATTCCGCTTGGGCAACAGACGCCATACCCGCGCAGAACAGAGTAAGGGCAGCGTATCCGTACGCTCGCTTAATCATAGATCGTGTCTCTATTTGTTTTTTTAGCACGCGAACACTATAGCCGAGAGCCGACTGACAATAGAGTGCGTTACCTCACAAACCCGAACCACCGAAACGTAGTATATATCGACACATTAACGTAAGTTACTCTTGCCACCTACCGAATCGGGCAGCACACTACACACCATGAGCACCAAAATCCTGATATGCGACGATTCCGCGCTCGCCCGTAAGCAAATGGCCCGAGCACTGCCGCTTGGTTTGGCAGACGGTGTGCTGTTTGCCCAAGAGGGTGAAGAGGCGCTGAGTATTCTGCGTAAGGGCGAAGCGGAGCTTTTGTTTCTTGACCTGAACATGCCGGGGTTAGACGGTTATCAGGTTTTGGAACAGATTCGCAAAGACGACCTGCCCGTGCTCACCATCGTGGTGTCTGGTGATATCCAGCCGGAGGCGCGGGAGCGGGTGCGCAAACTGGGTGCCATCGATTTCATCAAAAAGCCGACAAGCACCGAACTCGTCGGCGCGTTATTGCAGGAGTACGGTTTTTTCAGGCCAGAAGAACTGTCTGCGTTAGCAGCAAAGAGCCCCTCATTTTCCAAGCCAAGCCACACCCCGGAAATTTCAGTCAGCCTCACCGAATACCTGCAGGAAACCGCCAACGTCGCTATGGGCCGGTCGTCTGATCTACTGGCCCGATTGCTGAGGGTATTCGTCAAACAGCCCGTTCCGAAAGTCGCTTTTATCGCCAGCTCCGAGCTTCACATGGCAATTTCCTCTGCCGAGGCCGGCAATACCTTCTCGGCCGTTTGTCAGGGGTTCACCGGCTCGGGCCTGGCTGGTGAGGCGCTGCTTTTATTCGATGACGCCAGCTTCGAAGAAATGGCCGAGCTGCTGCATTACGAAGGCGTGGAAGGCGACGCCATTGATGTGGAAGTGTTGATGGACATGTCCAGCATCCTGTTTGGGGCTTTCCTGAACGGCGTGAGTGACCAGCTCGATATCAAACTCGGCCTGAGCCACCCGACCGTCCTGGGCCAGCACCGCCCTATCAACGAACTGCTGGAACACCACAGCAGCCGGGAAGAACAGTTGCTGTGTCTGGAGATCTGCTACACCATCGAAAACCGGGATATTCGCTGTGACATGCTGGTGCTGTTTACCGAAGACTCCGTGCCCTTTCTGGAAAAACGTCTCGAATATCTGGTGGACTGACCATGGCTTTTGATTCACAAAACGCAGATGCCTTCCACTGGCTGGCCGACATGATTGAAACGGTTGAGGTGGGCCTTGTGGTTCTGGACCTCGATTTCCGTGTGCAAGCGTGGAACGGCTTCATGGAAAACCACAGCGGTATCACCGCCAGCAAAATCCGCGGTCAGCAAATATTCACCGCCTTTCCCGATATTCCCAAAGCCTGGCTCACCCGCAAAGTGGATGCCGTCACCACACTGAATACCCGCGCCTTCACGTCATGGGAACAGCGCCCTTACCTGTTCCGGTTTCGCAATGCCCGGCCAATCACCGGCACCGAAGAGTTCATGTATCAGAACCTCACCATCAGCCCGCTCACCAACTCGGCCGGCAAAGTCGATAAAGTCTGCCTGCTGATTTACGACGTCACCGAATTCGCCAGTAGCAAACGGGCACTGGAACGGGCGAACGAACAGCTGGCCAAACTGAGCATGACCGACCGGCTAACCGGCTTGCTGAACCGGGGCACCTGGGAAAACCTGGTGGATGCAGAATTCGAACGCTACGGGCGCTACGGCCAAACCACCACCCTGGTGATGTTCGACATCGACCACTTCAAATCAGTGAACGATACCTACGGCCACCTGGCCGGAGATTATGTGATCCGCCACACCGCACAAGTCACCCGCGACAGCATCCGCCAATCCGATTCCGCCGGCCGTTACGGCGGGGAAGAATTCGGCCTCATTCTGCCGGAAACCGATGCAGAGAACGCGCGCATATTGTGCGAACGCATACGAGAAAGCATCGAGCAAAGTACCGTCAGTACCACGGCGGGCGATATTCAATACACCATCAGCATGGGCATCGCACAATTAACGGGTGAGCCGGAAAATTACATGCAGTGGATGCAGGAGGCGGATAAGGCGTTGTACAGAGCGAAAGAGGGAGGGCGAAATAAGGTGATGATTTATTCATAACCCCTTCCCCATATCGGGAAAGGGGTTAAGTAAAGCGATTTAGTCCTGCTGCTGCCAGCTCTGTACCGCTTCTTTACCGTACTTCTCACGCCACTCGTTCAGAGTTTTGTGGTTACCGCCGCGGGTTTTAACCACTTCACCGGTATGCGGGTTTTTGTAGGTCTTCATCGGGCGCTTGGCACGAGTACCTGTGGCTGTTTCCGCTTTTGCGCCGGCAATAGATGGATCAATCGCGGCAAGAATCTGCAATACATGCTTTGGTGATTTGTCGTATTCGGTCATCAAATCACGAACTTTATTTTCAAATTCCAACTCGCGCTTAAGCGCCTGGTCGTTTTCGAGCTGCTCCAGCTCTGCCGCAAGCTTTTCCATAAGCTGTTTTTTCTGATAGTAATCGTTGATCTTCGCCATGAAAGTAAGGCCTTATATCGGATGATTTAAACAAAAAAAACATGACCGGAAAGTCAGGCCGCATAATAATAAATAAATCGGGCACTCGTAAAGAAGATTAATTAATAATTACAAAAAAAGCCGACACATTGGTCGGCTTTTTTTAAAAATAAGACAGCCTTGATTATTACAATCGAATATCCGCATCACCTAACGGCAAAACGCCCTTCAGGTCAAAAAGAATACCGCTATCTTTTGTGAACGCTCGCAATTGCTGGGCACTCATGCTCGCATATTCATTATGCGGTACGGCCAGGAATACTGCGTCGTAATAGCCTTCGGCTGGTTTATCCACCAACGAAATCCCGTATTCTTCTTCCGCTTCGGCATTGTCTGCCCAGCAGTCGGTTACGTGCACTTCGCAGTTATAATCCCTCAGCTCTTCGATCACATCAACCACGCGGG
Source organism: Marinobacter litoralis (assembly GCF_016427555.1). Taxonomy (GTDB): domain Bacteria; phylum Pseudomonadota; class Gammaproteobacteria; order Pseudomonadales; family Oleiphilaceae; genus Marinobacter; species Marinobacter litoralis_A. The sequence continues at coordinate 1,615,703 of NZ_JAELVS010000001.1, read as the reverse complement.
TATTGCGCAAATCCGGGCAATTCTCTTTAAACGTCAGCCCCATCACCAACACTTTCGCGCCGGAAACCGCCTGGCCATTTTTAATCATGGCTTTAACCAACTCAGAAGCGGCATACGGCCCCATATTGTCGTTAACACGACGACCCGCCAGAATAATTTCCGGGTGATAACCAATAGCCTGGGCTTTGTGCGTCAAATAATATGGGTCCACACCAATACAGTGGCCACCCACCAAACCTGGCTTAAAGGGCAAGAAGTTCCACTTAGTTCCCGCTGCCGCCAATACTTCATGAGTATCAATACCCAGCTTGGCGAAAATCATAGACAACTCATTCATCAACGCAATGTTCAAATCACGCTGGGTGTTTTCAATCACCTTTGCAGCTTCAGCCACTTTAATAGAACTGGCCTTATGCGTACCGGCAGTAATAATATCTGCATACAACGCATCCACTTCTTCGGCAACTTCCGGCGTGGAGCCAGACGTTACTTTCATAATGGTCGTAACGCGGTGCGCTTTATCGCCCGGATTAATGCGCTCTGGGCTATAACCGGCGAAGAAGTCTTTATTGAACTCAAGGCCTGATACTTTCTCCAAAACCGGTACACAGACTTCTTCCGAGGCGCCCGGGTATACGGTGGATTCGTAAATAACGATGTCGCCCTGCTTCAGCACCTTGCCTACGGTTTCGCTGGCTTTGACGAGAGGGGTCAGGTCCGGCGTTTTAAATTCATCAATCGGAGTCGGTACCGTCACAATATATACCTGACAATCCGCAATCCCTTCCACAGAATCCGTAAACGTCAATTGCGTTGCGGTTGCCAACTCTTCGCTGGACAGCTCACGAGTGAAATCCACGCCATCCTTCAGCTCTTCAATACGCTTGGTGTTGATATCAAATCCCACCACCTCACGCTTCTCACCAAACGCCGCAGCCAGTGGTAAACCCACATAGCCCAAACCTACAACCGCAATCTTCTTCATCACTCCTCCAAACCATGATTGGGGTCAGACCCCGGATACATTTCAATCAGTCAAATGTCTGGGGGTCTGACCCCAGGTATTAAAATTTGTGTGTTGGGCAAGCGCGCCTCTAGTTCGTGTTTGAACGCTGCCTTTGCATCGTCATCACCGTGTACGATGCGGATTTCATTGGGCGGTACTGGTATGCCATCAATAAACCGCAATAAATCGTCTTGGCCGGCGTGGGCGGAATAGCCGCTCACCTGATGCACTTTGGCGCGGATGTCGTAACGTTCACCATCCAGCTCAACCCAGCCGCCTTTCGGGCCGTAGGTCAATATATCCCGCCCCGGTGTGCCGGCAGCCTGATAGCCCACGAACAACACATCATTGCGTTCATCGCCCAGCATGGCTTTTAAATAATTCACCACCCGACCACCGGCGCACATGCCGGAACCCGCCAATACAACACATGGGCGGTAAGATTTGGCGAAGTATTCTACGGCATTCAGATGATCATCGTGAGAATTGATCACCGTTAACTGCTCGAACGACAGCGGATGGCGGCCCGATTTTACGAGTGTTTGGGCTTCTTCATCCCAGAACGGCTTAAGTTGGCGGTAGATGTTGGTGAATTCAGCGGCGAGCGGGGAATCCACCACCACTTCGAGGTTGCTCCAAGTCAGGCTTTGGGTGGGGTCTGACTCCGAAGGGTCAGACCCCTTTTTAGCCGACCCCTTTATAGCCTTCCGGCTCTCGCTACGGGGGCGGTCCCCACGAGGACCGCCCCCAATCGCACCAAGCCCAAGCTTCTCGCCGCCAAACTCCGTAATTAGCCCTTCAATCTCATACAATAGCTCTTGGGTCCGCCCAATACTAAACGCCGGAATCAACACCGTACCGCCATCTTGCAGCGCATGTTCCAACACCGCTTTCAAACGGTAACGGCGAGTCTCGCGATCCTCATGGTTCTTGTCACCGTAGGTGCTTTCAATCACCAAGCGGTCTGCGCGTTCAGGCGAAACCGGCTCTGGCAACAACGGCGAATGCGGCGCCCCAAGATCACCACTGAACACAATGCGCTCTTCAAGCTCACCACTGCGCGCATCACACTCCACATAAGCCGAGCCCAAGATATGCCCTGCCCTTTGCAAACGCACCGAAAGCGAACAGCCGGATTCATCGAATACCGCGTGCCACTGGTTATAAGGCACCGGCACCAGGCGCTGGCGAATCACGCCCAATACACGTTCGATTAATCGGCGGTCCCGGGTAAAACCAATCTTCAGGGCATCTTCCAGAATTTCCGGGAGCATCACAGCAGAAGGCTCGGAGCAAATGATGGGGCCATCGAAGCCTGCGGCTAACAAGTAGGGAATTCGGCCGACATGATCGATATGAACGTGGGTGACCACCAATGCGCGGATGTGATCGATGGGGAAATCGATGGCCAGGTCTGAAGCGGTGGAGCGGCCTTTGGATTCATTGCCTTGGAACAGGCCGCAGTCTATGAGGATTCCGGCTTTCGAAGATTCGTTATTTATGGACAAACTGAGTTCGTGGCAAGAGCCGGTGACGCCATCTACAGCGCCATGGTGTTTTAAGTTAACCATGCAACAATCCTTGTTGAACTACCGTTAAAGCTAATCTGGAAAACTCAGCCGTATACCCTCGGCCAATGAATAAGGCGGCGTCCACCCCAATGAACGTTTTGCGTGAGAACAATCAACGGTCAAAGGCGCCGCTAACTTACCGGCCGCTTTGCCCTGGCCAATCAGAGTCATGGCTACTTTAAAAAACCACGAGGGAAGGGGTAGTAGAATACAACGAAGCTTCTGAGCTGTCGCAATTTTCTGAACAAAATCGCGCGTGCTGACATCCTCGTCATCACTAACAACAAAAACCTGCCCAGCAGCATTCGGATGGTCGATGCAGCGCACTATAAAACTAACCAAATTGCCAACAAACAAAAAGGACCGCTGATTCTTAAGTCCCCCAAAAGGCAAAGGAAGCCCCGTCTTGACTAACGAAGACACCCGCGAGAAGTTTCCAGGCGCTTCGGGGCCATAAACCATTGGTGGTCGAATGATCACCAATTCACAATCGGCCTCCTCAAACAGTTTGATCAGCTTCTGTTCCGCGAGAATTTTCGAACGTGAATAGTGGTTCGAAGGCGCATAAGGCGAACGTTCTGACACGGGTTCATTGCCTTTCTCTCCATGAACGCCAATTGAACTGAGAAAGATGAAACGGCGAGCTCCACAACGGATCGCAGCTTTGGCGTAGCGAACAGGCAAATAGCAATTTGCTTCGAAAAATTGTTCAAGGTCTTCTGGCGTAGGATTCTGGATATGTGCCATTCCTGCGCAGAAAATTACGGTCCCGACGTTCTTCGCAATACGAACATCAGTGCCGTCCCCACATTTCAAACTATCTGAATGAAAACGAAGACTTGGGTCAACGTTGGCAAATTCAACGGATTTTCGCCCTACTCCAACAACTGGATAGGAGCGTGAACAGAGAGCTTCATAAACATGTCCACCAATGAAGCCCGTCGCTCCGATTACCTGAACAACATCTACCACAACCGTCCTTCCACATAATCTCCGAACACTGATCTCATCGCGCACCAAAAAGTGCCGACCAAAGCTCATTTCCCGCTTGTTTCACGTACTGACCGGAATCAAAGTTTATAGCAACCGGCCGTTCATTCACGAAGCGAAGCATCGCATCCTCCAGGCTGTCCACTCGAGGCGGAACAACCCAACACCCTGTTCCTGACAGAACTTCTCTTACAGCCGGTATATCACTACCGATACAAAATGTCCCCAAACTCATAGCTTCCAGCAACACCAAACCTTGCCCCTCATAATAAGAAGGAAACATCAGGCAATCGGCCCTCTTCATAACGGGGAAGGGGTTCGTCAGGTTACCCGTAAAGATAATTCGATCATCGATCCCATTGGCAACCGCACACCTCGATAACTCTTCATAGGCACTGCCGTCACCCACGATCACAAGAACCGAATCAATCTTTTGACGGGCAAGTCGCGCGAACGCTTCAATCAAGGTGGTAACATTTTTCTCATGGGACAGCCGAGACACGGAGACGAAAACCACAGTTTCAGAGGGAATGTTTGCAATTTCTGGACATACAAAATCTACTGGAACATTTGCTTTCGTTTCTATTGTTTCAAAATCAATAACATTAGCTGACGAAATACTCGAGTCAGACCGATAATACCCTGAAAGAGCCCTCTCATTTACCGACTTGATCGCAGCTGAAACTGAAACCACTCTGTCGTACAGATGATAGGCTTTAAAAACTGATTCCAACCCCACATGATCTCTATGGGGATTATCTAATTCAGCCTTCATATCACTATGTTGATAGATTAACTTCCTCTTCGCAGGGGCGAATGCCATAAGCCAGGCCCAGTAATAGGAATAGCCGGAAAAATCGATAGCACAATCAAAAGAGCTATCCGAGAATAACCTGAGTGACGCTCTTTCGAAGTAGCTAAAACATTTCGCCACTTCGGCATCACTTAGTTCGTGCCCGCCACTTCGTAATTTACGAATAGCGAAATACTCATCTGAAAGGGTGGCACCTAACCCATTGGCCAGAATGACCTCTGCCTTATCACGGATTATCTCGACATTCGACCTGAAAGAGGGAATATTCCGTTCATAACGTGGGTCGACAACTACATAGACATCAACATCTCTATCTGAGAGATAACTTACGAAACTTTTGAACGCTGATGTAATTCCATTTTCCTTTAGGGATCCAGCATATACTAGAACCTTATATTTTGATCTAGGAGATTCAAAACCATCAAACGTAGAAGAAAAAACGGAAGAAACAATTTTTTCAGAAGAATCCCCTTGGACAACCGGAATAACTTTATTTAAAAGCCCCGAATATACACCAAACTCCGATGGTTTTTTATCTAAACCGATCGCTACAACCAGCTCTTCAATATTAAAACAGGTTAAGCAAGGAAGGTCTTCAACATCGATATAAAGCCCGCGTTCCGAGCGATACTCCTCATAATCTGGAACATAGAGAATCACAGGCCTGTCTAGAACCAAAAAATCAATAACAATGCTTGAATAATCTGAAATCAGAACATCTACGCAACTCAAAAACTCATTAATATCTATATTGTCTGGGACAAAATCGACATTGACCGAGAGATTCTTGACCCTCTGTTTTGTCAGATGATGCAACGAAACAAACAAATAAACGTCATCACCTAGATTTTCTTTTATAGCTTCAATTGCAGCCACCTGATCGTCAATTTGAGACGAAACAGACACGATCGAACCGCGCCAAGTTGGTGCGTATAGCACTATCTTACGTTGACTATCGATTCCCAGCTTATTCAGTATGCTAGATCGGTTCGAAGAAATGGTTAAGTCCAATCTAGGCGCACCTACTAGATGGACGTTATTTTTAAAATCTGCACCGCCATATGATTTTATTATATGATCTTTCTCATAATCACTGGATACTGGAATAAAGTCAGCAACATTAAAGTTTCTCTGTGTATTTGTCGAATGGCTGAGCGATTGCTCTATATCGAATCCAAGCTTCTTTATCGGTGTGCCGTGCCATGTATTTATAAAAATTTGACCCGGCTTCTTAACAAAGAATGGAAGAAAATTCGAATTACAAACAAGGTACTTTGCCCTCAAAAGAGCTTCAGCGTATTCTTTACTATCATGAGCTACGAGCGAAACCGACTTATTTTCAGATACATCATCGGGAACAGAAACACCTTTATTACAGACCCAAATACACTTTAGTTCAGGATTCTTTCTCACCATCTCCCGATAAATTGCATAGGGGTCACCTCCAACCTTTCTCCCCCAAAAGCAATCAAAAAGAGCCAAATTATCTTCAACATTAACATGCCGGTATGATTTTAAATAATGATGAGCAACAACCTTCCGATAAGGCAATTTATGCATACCCAGAAAGGTTCTTAAAACATTATAAACATGAAAAGAAAAAAGCTCATAGAGCGGCCATTCTCTTAGTCTTACGTCCAAATCCTTAAACGCTCTAAGATAACGGATAACATATTTTCGTAACGCACTGCGCATACTAAACCCTTCTAACGCTCGATCATTCAAGATCGCGTTTAAGCAACTCCAAAACTTCAAAAGCCTTCCTGAGATCTTCTTGAGAAATCGACAAAAACCGCTTTAAAGAACGCTTAAGATCAGTAGTCGAGATATTTCGCGTCCTCGGCAAATACACCACCTCGCAAAGGTCCTCCAGAAAATCAAACTTGCCCTTCCAATCTTCTCCTATCGCGAATATATCCACCCCATGCTCCTTCACATCTGAAAGCTTTTGCTCCCAAGAGCCTTCTGGGATAACCATATCCACACAATCAATCGCCCCAACAATCGCCGCACGCTGATCATAGGGAATCAGAGTTTTCTTACCTTTGAGTTCGTTAAACTCATCAGTGGAGACCGCCACGATCACCTTGTCGCCCATTTCACTCAAACGGCGCAGGAGCTTTAGGTGGCCGATATGAAACATGTCGAAGGTTCCATAGGTGATTACAGTCTTAGACATAAAAAAATCTCACTAAAGGTAAATGCAAAATGTACGGCAAATACCAGCCTCAACCAGTTTATAATCGGTTATCGCTCACCGAGGCTGGAAAAAGTGCAGACCACAGTTGGCCGCCAGCATAATCAAGATACTTCCGAGTTTCGAAATCGATACTGCAGGGTCGCTTTTCAAGGAAATCAGTCATCGCAGCCCTCAAATCCGCTGCTACCGGTGGCACCACCCAACAACCCGTCCCCTCTAACACCTCGTTCACTGCAGAAATGTCGCTTCCAATACAAAACGTCCCCAAACTCATTGCTTCTAATAGGACCAACCCCTGGCCCTCATACAACGAAGGAAACACCAGGCAATCCGCCCTCTTCATTAACGGATAGGGGTTATCAAGATTGCCGGTAAAGATCACCTTGTCGGCTACTCCCTCAGACACGGCACAGGCCGCCAGTCTCTCTCGCTCATCCCCATCCCCGACAATAACCAGCACAGCATCATCATGGGTGTTGGCTAATTGTGAAAACGCCTGGATCAAGCTGGCAATATTCTTCTCGTGAGATAGCCGAGAAACCGATATAAACATCTTCACATTTGACGGTAGCTTCGCCACTTCAGGACAAACAGAGCCTACCGGCTCCTCCGCCAACAGCGAGATCCTCGCAAAATCGACGGTGTTAGGGATAGCCATAGCATTAGCTCGACCATAATAATGGCCGAGGTTTTGCTCATTTATCGCCCGGCTAGCATGGGAAACCGAAGCCACCCCATCAAAATGCTTATAACCCCCAAAAACCGCGTCCAGATATACATGCCCTCGATTAGGATTATCGAACTCCGCTTTCATGTCACTGTGCTGATAAACCAACTTGTTCTTTGCTGGTACAGAGGCAATAAATCGCGACCAATAAAAGGAGTACCCCGAAAAATCGATCGCACAATCGAAAACCACATCCGGGATGAAGCGCCGAACCGCTCTCTCAAACATTAGGGAAAGATTGTGCTCATCCTGCTTACTTAGCTTCGATGGTGCTTTTCGGAGCTTGTGAATAAGAAAATACTCACGAAAGCGCTGCAGCCCCGCTCTATCGGCAAGGATGACCTTGGCATGCTCCCGGCAAAACTCCAGATTCGAAACAAAAGAATCTACGGAACGCTCAAAAGCGATATCCACCAACACGTAGACATCTACGCCATTGGAGGAGAGAAAACTGATTAACGATTTGAAAGCCGCTGTAATTCCATTGTTCTTAAGTGCTCCGGGATAAATCAGCACCGACTTTCGCTCAGGCTTGCTGGCTATTTTCTGACGTGCAGACGCAAATACTGACTCCACCAACCGGCAGGACGCCCCGCCTTTAGCCATAGGGAGCGCGGTGGCGATCAAGGAATTCCAAGGCTTAAATGCAGAGGGGCGACGGGCGTCGCGCACTACCGTGGGCAGTTCCGAAAGATCAAAGCAGATTTCACAAGGCAGGCTCTCCAGACCAAGATACAAACCTCGTTCAACTCGATAGTTTTCATAATCCGGAACATAAAGTACAACGGGCCGATCAAGAATCAGATAATCAACCGTAATGCTGGAATAATCCGAAACAAGCACATCCACACACTGAAGAAACTCATTGATATCGAGGGAGTCGGGTACATAATCAACCTCTACTCCAAGATCTGTCACCTGTTGTTTAGTCAAATGATGTAGCGAAACAAACAGATGATACTCATCACCCTCCTGCTCCTTGAGTACCTTGACCGCATTAACCTGATCATCAACCTGAGCCGACACATCCTCAATAGACCCGCGCCAGGTAGGTGCATACAGAATGACCTTACGCTTTGCCGGTACGCCCAGCTCCCGCCTTAAAGCAATGCCATCGGCCGATAACGTCAAATCCAGCCGCGGAGCACCAACCTCATAAACATTCTCTTTGAACCCCGCTCCACCGTACGCATCAACGATGTAACGTCGCTCGTACGCTCCGGACAACGGAATAAAATCCGCGATATTGAAGTTTCTTTGTGTATTGAGGGAGAGGTTCACCGGCTGGTTGATGTCCAGCCCCAGGGTTTTCAACGGGGTGCCGTGCCAGGTATTAACAAAAAGCTGCCCCGGGCGCTTAACGAACATCGGCAAAAAGTTCGAGTTACAGACTAAATACCGGGCTCTTAGCAGCGCGTCGGCATACTGCCTCGAACCATGCTCCACAAACGACACTCGCGGGTTGCCTGACACATCATCAGGTATCCCTACCCCGGGATTACGCACCCAAATGCATCGCAAGCTGGGGTTTTGCCTTACCATTTCCCGGTATAGAGCATAGGGATCGCCCCCTATCTTTCGCCCCCAAAAACAATCAAAAAATGCAAGATCCTCTTCAACCTCCAGGCGATAGAAACCACGTAAATAAGCCGCTTCCATGATGAGCTTTCTGCGCCATGCAGAATCCAACATCAGCCGTTTGAACAATCGAAGCGCTTTTTTGATCATGGGAAGGCTTTGAGAATGTAGAGGCTTTCAACAGAAAATCGATTCAGCGCCTGGAAAACCATCCGCGACACCAAAAGAAGGAAGATGGCGGTATATACGCCCATGTCAAAATAAACCAGCTCAACCGCCAGAACCGCAAAAACCACCAGAAAGTTTGCCGATGAAATGTATTCGATAAACTGGCGACGATGAAGGTTCAAGAACGTCAGGCGATCATGGTCTTCCGCATGAAATGCTACTTTGTGGAACAACCATAAATTCGTGTACAACAGAACAAACCATGCAACCGCTACGCCTGGATCTATCAGCACGGCAACGGCCAGGGAAACAGCCACCAACCCGGCCTCCGAAAACGCTTTGGAAACGTGGTTGTGCAGTCGCTTCATTTTGTTGTTCGGCGTATCCTTTCCAGAAATCACCAGAACATTCGAGCCATACTGCTTCAAGTGCCGGTCGATCAGCCAGCGATAGACTATCCCCAAGGCAATGAACAAGCCGTAGGTCACGGGTACTAGTGCCGAAAGCAGAACAATAATCTCTTCAAAACACATGGATTCCGGAAAAATATTGAAATAATCCGGCACTTCCCCAGAGTGAATCACAATAAAAATTTTCAAAGGCAGGAAAAACGCCAACACCTGGCAAACTCTGGACACCGCCAGCGCAGCACAGCCACCGACGAACGCCACACCGGAGACACGAGCAAAGCCCCAAATGGCTGAAAAAAACTTGGCCAAATACCCGTTAAGTGCCGCCATGATAAGCCTCAGCCCCCCCCCAACAAGGGCTCAGCCTTTTCAAAGCTACGCACAACCTGCAAGCCGCTACCGGATTCTTCCACCACGCCGGAGTTAATCAAAGTTTGTTTGAGCTTTGCCGCCTGTTTGCCATCACTTTCGCTGAATACCGCCAAACGTTTCAAAAACAGCGCAACCGACAAGAAATTTCGCGACACCACCAGATTAGGCGTACCGGTCGTGCAATCAAACTCTTTGACCGGAGTGCGCCAGTCGCCATAATTCTCTGTGAGGTAACAATCTGCATCTGCAGGTGCATTTACCTCAACACCTTCCAAAGTGGCTCGCTTCAATTCAAAGGGCGAATTTTCCCACCGATGAATAATCGAACCATGCCAGCAACGACCATTCTCGGTGTAATGGACAAACACATCCAAATTCAGGCCATTTTCGTGAATCAGTTTTACCAAGGCTGGCACCTTCTCAAGATGCAGCAACCCATCGTCGCTCTGAGTAATCTCTATATGCAGGTCAACTTTTTTAGTGACAAATCGTGGGTATGCCGCAAGCGTTTCCACAAGCTCGTCTACATCAATTTGCTCACCATGAATACCCACATCAATATCGTAGTCGTGGGCCAAGAAACCACCGTCTCGGTGCAGCCCCAAGAAAGTGCCAGACACCACATACCACCCCCATTCACTCAATGGCAAAGCATCGGCAAAGTCAGACAATGCTGCTATCGCATCAGCCTTAGAGAAATCGTCTTTGCGTTCACTGAAAGAGCCTTCATCTGCTGCCGGCGGCACAGGCAAGGCGGCTAAAGCCGCATCTGCAGTATTGTAAAATTCAACGACTTCCGCATGTGGGTACAGGCCTGCGGGAGACTCATCCAGCCTGCCATGAATATTTGCCGCCTGCAGATATAGCATGTCTGTAAGGTAAACCGATTCACTGAGCGAACCACGGTAGCGCTTCACAAACCGGTCCAACTGCCGCTGCTGGGCAGCATCCGTTTCCATCGTAAAGTCGAAGAAAGGATCTTCAAAGAAATCTAATTTGGGAAAAATATGACGAGCAAACCAAGCCGCGCGCCGAAACGCCAGCCTGAAATCATCACGAATAAACTCCCGGCGCATCAGACCAGCCAACACCGAAGACTGTGTAAACAACCAAGTCCCCAGCCAGGCAAGCCCACCAAGGGTGTGCCGGGATAGCCATGAATGGTGCCGGTTAAGGTAACGTAACAACCGGTAACTCTTATTGAACTGCATTAATCAAGCTCTCTTGGAACATTTCTTCGAAGAAATTCGCACTGTTTAACGGAAAAACCGGCTTACAAGCCGGTTCAAAATACGTTGCCGAAACAAGCGCCAAAGAATAATTAAACGCTCACTTCCCTTCGACCAGCTCCCAACAAGAACGTCGAAATACTCGCTGCCAAAAACAACCCCGCAAACACCAACGGCCCCGAATACGGAAACTTATTCGCCAACATAGACGCAGGCAACAACACCGTCAGCATCAATGCCCCGTAACCCAGCGTCACAGGTGCATGACGCCCGGCTCTCTGAGCCAGCTTCTGGTAAGCATGTAGCCGATGGGCCTGAAGCACGTTCTGGCCGGTGAAGAAACGAACAACCAATGTGGTAGTGGCATCTGCGATGAACAGGGTCAGAAGAATAATCCAGCTCCACATGCTCACTTTGGTTTGCGCCGCCGACAGCAGCATCAAAAAGCCGATGATAAAGCCCAGAAATCCGCTACCGCCATCACCCATAAAAATCTTGGCGGGCGGCCAGTTTAGAATGGTAAAGCCCAGCACAGCGCCCAGCAGAAACACACAAATCCACGCCCACTGATCATAACCAACGTACCAGAAGTTCAACGCCATACCGCCAAACAACAGCAATGCCTGAATGGCCGCCAGGCCATCAATACCATCCATGAAGTTGTAGAGATTGATCAACCACACCCACGCGATCGCCAGCACTGGCCAGAGCAAAAAAGCCACGGAACTATCAACGTGCATACCGAACACAGAAAACACAGGCAGCTTAGGGATAGACCATATACCAATGGCCACCACAACGAAGTGCGCACACAACCGGAGCTTTGATGAGACATCCCCAAAATCGTCCCACACACCGAGGGCCAACATGACGAAACCCAGGCACATGAACGCGACCATTGAGGAATCCGGCACCCAATCCAGTACCGAAAACAGCACGCCCAAAATAATGGAGATGGCCCCAATGGCGATACCACCACCATGAGGCGTAGGAATGGTGTGTGAGCACCGGTCACTGGGCAGAACAAGCGCATCGCGGCGCACGGCCCAGGAACGAACGGCCACGGTCAAGCCAGCGGCACAGGCCACCACTGAAAACATGACAAAAGCGAGAATGATTGATGAATTAATCATGACACAACCCGAAAAATTTGCGGGATTATACCATGAAAACCTGTCTAAAATATTTCAGCAAACCGTTAACTTGTTACAGTTTGCTTATTCACCCCAACTTCCGCTTCTCATAAATCAAATCCACAATGCCGTTACTCGGCTGATACCCCTGCACCGTGCTCAATAGCATCTCGCGCACATCCTCATAGGCATCGGCCTTCACGGCCTCTTTCATCGCCAACAAAATCGCACGCAGCTCGGCCCAAGGGATAAACTCCTCATCGGCACGGTGGATTTTCGGGTGTTCCGTGGGCTGGGGGTTATCCCCGATCAGCAATTCCTCGTACAGTTTCTCCCCGGGGCGCAGGCCCGTGAAACTGATCGGAATATCGCCATTCGGAGTCACCTCATCACGCACCGTCAAACCGGAAAGCATGATCATCTTGCGTGCCAGCTCCGCAATCCGCACCGGCTCGCCCATGTCCAGCACAAACACATCCCCGCCTTGGCCCATACAACCGGCCTGGATCACCAACTGGGACGCTTCCGGAATGGTCATGAAATACCGAGTAATATCCGGATGGGTCACCGTTACCGGCCCACCCCGGCGAATCTGGTCCCGAAACAGCGGAATCACCGAACCCGAAGACCCAAGCACATTCCCGAACCGCACCATGGTAAAGCGCGTTCGGTTCACACTGTTCACGCCGGCAAAATCACCGATCAACTCCGGTGCCTGTTCCGCACTGAGGGCTTGCAACACCATTTCGGCTAAACGCTTGGTGGCCCCCATCACATTCGTGGGCCGCACCGCTTTGTCGGTGGAAATCAACACAAAATTCGTCACACCGCAGGCAATGGCCGCTTGCGCCACCTTCTTGGTGCCAAACACATTGTTCAAAATGCCTTCGGCAATGTTGTGCTCCACCATGGGCACATGCTTGTAGGCCGCAGCGTGGTAGACCGTATCAACCCCCCACACCGACATAATGTCCCGCAGGCGACCGCCGTTTCGGATAGAACCAAGAATCGGCACCAACAGGACATCCAGCTTCTGCGACCGCACCCAGCCTTCCAACTCCTTGTGAATGGCGTACAGCCCGTATTCGTTGTGCTCGTATAACACCAGCGTGGTCGGGCTATTGTTGACAATCTGCCGGCACAGTTCACTACCAATAGAGCCACCGGCGCCCGTCACCATCACTACCTGGTTTTCGATACAGCGGCCCAGCAGATCGTCCACCGGCGGCACCGGGTCACGACCCAGCAAATCCGCCACGTCTACTTCCTGCATGTCGTCCACTTTCACTTTACCGCTGGCGATGTCCATCAGCCCGGGAATGGAGCGCACATGCAATGGAAAGCGCGCCAGATTATTCAGAATATTTTGTCGTTCGGCCCGGCTAGCAGAGGGAATGGCCAGGAACACCTCCTTCGCACCAGTTCTATCCATCATTTTGGGCACCTCGCGGGACGAAAACACCCGCAAACCCGCAATGCTGCGGCCAATCAAACCGGGGTCGTCGTCAATAAACGCCACCGGCCGGTACAGCCGCCCTACCCACAGTGCCGCCAGTAGCTGATTCCCTGAGGCACCCGCGCCGTAAATCGCCACCGGCATACCGCCTTGTTCGTCCGATTGCCCTTGATCACCCGCATCCACGCCGGCCAGCAACCAATCGCCCATAAAGTATTGCCGAGCCGCCAAACGCAAACCGCCGATCAACAGCAAACTTAACCACCAATAGGAAATCAGAGAGGAACGCGGAAACAGCAAATCCCACCCGGCGGTATGGGTAAAAAACACAAACATGCACAAAGCACCGAACCCCAGGGTTACGGCCTTGAACATGGTGAACAGCGCCTGCCCACCAAAGTGCCGCATTACCGCCCGGTACATGCCGGTGACAATGTAAAACGGCAAGGCAAACATCGGTGCCAGTACAAACAGCCACAACTGATTGCCCTGAGGCCACACCCAGCCTTCGCCGCCCAAGCGCAAATACAACGACAAATACAACGCCAGCCAGATCAGAACAACATCGGCGACAATTTGAAGCGAACGCTTCTTGCCATAACTAAGGCGAATTAACCGTTCCTTGAACATGAAAACATCCTGGTAAAAGCGGGTACTACGTTAAGAAAAACAGAACGCCTATTGTAATCGATTGTGAGGAAGTTGGTGTTATTCTTTGTCAAATCTTGCTAGCGCCGCTTGAGCCATAACGCTTTGCAATACGGAGCAGGTCTTGGCGATCTCCGCCTCGGTTAACGTTGGGTGCACCAAAAACATCAAGCTTGTCTCACCCAACGCCTTAGCCGAAGCCAACCTCTGCTCAGGCCGCCACCCGGTGTTATCAAAGGCTTTTTCCAGATACACCTCGGAACAAGACCCCGAAAAACACGGCACCCCTGCCTCAACAAGCGCGTTCTGAATGCGGTCCCTGTCCCAACCGTCTTTCAGCTGATCAGGCTCCACAAACACATAGCATTTGTAGGCCCCGTGATCTAAATCCTCAGAAATGGCGGGAACGCGTAAACCAGGCAGCTCAGACGCTGCGCCCCAGATAGCTTTTGAATTTTTCTGGCGAGCCTCTTTCCATTCAGGCATGCGGGCCAACTGAATACGGCCAATCACCGCCTGCATCTCTGTCATCCGCCAGTTGGTGCCAAAACTTTCATGCAACCAACGAAAGCCGGGGGCGTGATCACGCTCGTACACCGCTTCCCAATTTTTGCCGTGATCTTTGAACGACCACATCTTCGACCACAACGCCTTATCGTTCGTCGTCACCATGCCACCTTCGCCCCCGGTGGTCATGATCTTATCCTGGCAGAACGACCAACACCCCACATGGCCAATGGACCCCACCGAACGGCCCTTATAGCGTGAACCGTGAGCCTGGGCGCAGTCCTCAATCACATACAGCCCGAACTCCTCGGCAAGCGCCATGAACCCATCCATATCACAGGGCCAACCGGCGAGATGCACACACACGATGGCGCGGGTACGCGGGGTAATCACCTTGCGCACCGATTCCGGCGTAATGTTCTGGGAATCCGGGCACACATCCGCAAACACCGGCACAGCGCCAGCCGTCACAATGCTAGACGCAGAAGCCAGGAAAGTCCGTGGCGTCACCACCACCTCATCACCCTCGCCGATATCCAGCGCCTTCAGCGCCAAATCCAGCGCCACCGTACCGTTAGCCAAGGCAATGGCGTATTCAGAATCCGCAAACGCCGCAAACTCCCGCTCAAACTCCCGGCACTCCTGGCCTGTCCAGTAGTTCACCTTATTGGAGAGAAGAACATCACGCACAGCATTGGCCTCTTCATCAGAAAAAGAAGGCCACGGGGAAAAAGGTCCGTTCAGCATGGTCACTCTGTATGTCGTTAAAGAAAAAGATGAAAAATTGTTCGCCACGAAATCCACGAAAGAACACGAAATAAAAGACAAAGAGATTTTGGTTTTTTCAGTCAGTAATCTTTGTTCGTGTTTTTTAGTGGATTTAGTGGCAAAAAAAGTCTTTAGCAGTCAGCCAGGCGCAGAACGTGGGTGGAGGTGTCGGATTCCGGCGACTGCCAGGTTCCGTCTGAACAGATGATGATGTTTTTCATGGTGCCTCCTGTTCCTTGGAGTTAATTGGAAGTCCTTTTTTCTAGCCTTTCAATGCCCCTTTCGCATCCTCTCAAGCGCCGCCTCTGCTAGAAACGCCGATCGGGATCTAGCCTCAGCCGGGTGCTCCTGCACATACCGGTCAATCTGCTTCAACACCAGGCTCGGTACCGTGATATTGATCTTCTCTGCCTTGCCAAGAAACGGCGTAATATCAACCTCAACAAAGCCCCAGATAGCCCCGTCAAAGTCAGGATCGCTCCTGTGCACTGCAATCGCCTGAGCGGCGGGGATCTCCTCGCCCATCTCCGCAAGCAGTTCCAGATGCCCCAGAATCGCCTCCCTGGCATTATCCAAAGCTTCATCTTCACTGTCGCCAGCAGAAAAACAGCCCGGAATATCCGGCACCGTCACACCAAACTGCTTGCCATCATCTGTGTGAAGCGCAACTGGAAAGCGCATAGCCAATACCTCCGCTTTTGGCATCCTATGCCGAAACATTTACTTCCACCCCGCCTGTTTCCAGACACTTCTCAGAGTACCCTTTGGAATTTCAGATTTCGGGTGCGGTAGCGTAACCAACCCTGGTTTATCGGGATGTTTAAAGTGGTGGTGACTGCCCGTCACACGGACAAGTTCCCATCCATCTTTCTCGAGCCTCTTTTTAACTTCAGAACTTCTCATGCAAATCCTTTTGCCTTAATGGTTACTATAACCACCTTTTCACTTTTATCAACACTATAACCACCGTCGCATCGCGTGGGTGGGCGTGTCGGATTCCGGCGATTGCCAGGTTCCGTCTGAACAAATGATGATGTTTTTCATAGTGCCTCCTATTCCCTGGAGTTAATTGAAATTCCTATTCGGCCACGGACACTCACAGACGCTCACGGACAAAGAAATGAATATTTTATTGTTTTTCGTCCGTGTGGGTCCGTGAGTGTCCGTGGCTAAAAGTCTTAACGGGGCTCAAGCACCCTAGCCGGATTACCCACCACCGTAACCTCCGCCGGCACATCTTTGGTAACCACGGCGCCCATACCAACCACAGCGCCCTCACCCACTTCAGTCAACTGCCGCACAGAAGCACATCCGCCAATCCAAGCCAGTTGGCCAACCTTCACACCACCGGCCAACACCGCATTCGGGCTCACATGGGCGAAATCACCCATCATACAATCGTGCTCCACCACCGCGCTGGTATTCACAATACAGCCATCACCAACCTCCGCACAGGCGTTGATTACGGCATTGGCGAACACCACAGAGCCAGCGCCAACCAAAGCATATTCACTCACCACCGCAGCAGGATGAACAACAGAAACCAGCCGGCCACCCGAAACCGCCAACTCAAGCTGCTTAACCTGGCGAATCCTATTATTACCAATGGCAACCACAACGCCATCAAAGCCCTTAACATCCTTCAGCAAGGCAGCGGTATCGCCCACAACAGCCCATGGCCCGTTTTGCGTCAGCTCCGGCCAAGCATCGTCAAAAAATACCACTTCATCCCAGCCGCTCAGCCCGGCAGAATCTGCAACTACCTTGCCGTGGCCACTGGCACCCAGAATGGCAAGACGCATCAATCCCTGCTCCCGGTGAACTTAGACATAGTCACCTCACCCTCCCCACTAATCCCATCCCGAACCAGCACCTTCCTCACCGTAAGGAACAGAATCTTCACATCCAGCCAAAGCGACTGATTGTCCACATACCACACATCCAGCCGGAACTTGTCTTCCCAGGAAATCGCATTTCGGCCATTCACCTGCGCCCAGCCAGTTACCCCCGGGCGCGCGTCATGGCGGCGATACTGTTCCTTCGAATACAGCGGCAGGTATTCCATCAGCAGCGGCCGTGGGCCTACCAGGCTCATATCGCCCTTGAGCACATTCCACAGCTCCGGCAACTCATCCAGACTGGTGGCGCGCAGAAAGCTACCGAACGGCGTCATCCGCTGGTCATCAGGCAGGGGGTTGCCGTGCTTGTCGGTGGCATCCAGCATGGTGCGGAACTTCACCATTTCGAACGGTTTACCGTTCAGGCCGGGGCGGGTTTGGCGGAAGAGTACGGGGGAGCCAAGTTTTCGGCTTATCTGCCAGGCAACAATGAGGATTACGGGGGAAAGTAGTAACAGGCCGAAGAAAGAAGCCAGTATGTCGAACAGTCTTTTTACCATTAGGAAGCAGCATCCATAGCTGTATCGTTCAAATCAGAAAATATCCTAGGTGTTTTTAGCAAGCTCTCGAATCAGTCACTCAAACCTGGCTCCGGAAAAATACGCTCAAGCCAATCTGCCAGCGCCCTATACAATGGTTTTTCTTTATCAATAAGCCCCGCATCAAGGGCGTTATACAAACCTTCACCTGGGCGTTCTTGCCAAGCCAGCCAGGTGGCTACTTCAGCCTTGGGGCGGTGCAAAGGTTTAAACTTTGGATCAAACGGCAGTTCGTCAAGAACGCGACTGGCGTGATCGAACCAGGGCTGTTCTTCAGCCAAGAGGCACTGCGCCAACCAGTGCTCCAACATGCCTTCATCGGCGTTGTTCGGCATCACCCAAAGCCCCAGATCGTTCAGGCCGTCATCGTGGTGAAATATCGAACCCTCTGGCGGGGTACGGTTAGGATTTGAACATCGGTAACCATAGTCCTCAACCTTGTTTGAAAACTGTTCAATAGTGCGTAAAAAACCTCCACCATGTGCATGATTATCCGCGTCCACAACCACTGCCAGCCGGCCATCCTCACGATCTACGAGATCTTCAAGCAACATTGGCAAGATGTTGAATGCTGCCTGTTTCGTATCCCGGCCGGCTCCGAATCTACGTGGCGGCGCCACCTCCACCCGGGCCTCCAATTCCAGCGACCGGCACAGTACCTCAAAGAAACCCCGGTCCGCCTCGCCCTCCACCAGCAACGTGTGGTCATTCATCGCCATCACCGCACCTCAATATCGGCTTCAGTAATCTGGTAGAGACGGTCTTCATCAAACACCGTGGCGATGGTTTTTCCAGAGTCACTCTTGCGGGCACTCTTACCCACCCGGAACAAGACACCTTCAATGTCCGGGCGGTCTAACGCAGCTCGGGCGAACGTTTGAATGCAGTCCCAACTGTGAGTCGTGGCAAATACCTGAATATCCAGCCGCTCCGCCAATTCAAACACCAAGTCCCACACTTGTTTCTGCACGCTGTAATGCAGGCCGTTTTCAAACTCATCAATCAAAAGCAGGCCGCCACGGGCGGGAAACATTTTCAGTACCAGCTGCAGCAAGCGCAGCATGCCGTCACCCATACTGTTTAACGACACCGGCTTATCAACACCCTGCAACCTCACCTTTGCCGTGCGCTGCACCTGCCTGTGGCGTAGCCGACTACTGGCGTAATCCCTGCGCCCATAGCGATCGTCTTTGCTAACAAACGCAAGGTCTTTGAAGTCTGGCGCGATAATTCTCAGCACATCCTTGAGGGTCTTTTCATGATCCGTCAGGGCGACCTGATCCCACTCCACGGCGAGTTCATCCATGTCTACAAAGCGCGTGGGAATATAACTACAGGGCAAAGTATCCGGTAGCTCAGGGATACGAATTCTGGACCCGATTGCGCCATTGGTCCGCTCAAAAGGTAGCTCAACCGTATGCCTAGCCTTGCGCAGCTGCAGCCCTTGGCTTACCACCGTATCGAACTCGTCGTCTGCAACCTGGATAGGAGGAACGGCACGGCGGCGGCGCCTCACAATGTCGCTGCCATCCGGGGCAACTGTTTGCTCCTCGTGCTCCAGGATGTAGACATGCCGGATCATCAGGGCCTGACTACTCCCCTGCTCACCAATCTCAATCGCGGTACCGTCCTCAGGGAAACCCCGCCCGGTAAACAGGTGCTCAAACGGCAGCTCCAGATCTTCCGCGTCTTCATCTGTTAAAAAGAAACGCTCGTCATGGTCTGCAGCGATCTGCTCCAACACTGAGCGGTGCCCGCTGGCGGCATACAGGCGCAATGCTTCAAGCACGGTAGACTTGCCGGAATTGTTTTTACCAACAATCAGATTGACCCGACCCAGCTTTTCGACCTGGAAGTCTTCCAACCCGCGATAGTTTTTGATCACCAGCGACTTAAGCATAAGAAACATCGAGCCCCATTAAAGATTACTCAGGCAAACACAATATCACGTAACCTGTTGGCAAAATAAGGCACTCAAAGGTAACAGGCCGTCAAACTGAGCTATCAGCCCCTGTTTTAACCCCCATCTCCGCCAACATAAACTCATTAACCCGATGCACATCATACTTCTGCTCCGCCACCTGTCGGGAGCGCTGGCCCATTCGACCCAACAGCTCCGGGTTCTCAATAAACCGAACCATCGCCCCAGCCAGCTCATCCACCGCCTTCACCGGCACCAGAAACCCGTTATCACCATCCGTAACTGTTTCCCGACAACCAGGGGCATCGGTGGTGATCACCGCCCGGCCCATGGCCATGGCTTCCAGCACGGTTCGGGGCGTACCTTCCCGATACGAGGGCAGCACGTACACATTGCAGTCCTCGATAGCAGGGCGTACATCGGCCAATTTGCCGAGAAACTCGACAATACCCGTGTTCACCCACTCATCCAGCTCCTGCTGGCTGATGGCCTCCGGGTTGTCGTCTATCCAGCCCACCAATCGGAATACCGCATCCGGGTATTCGACTTTGACCTTTCGGGCTGCCTGGGCGTATTCACGCACACCCTTGTCACCCAACAAGCGGGCAATCAGCAGAAACGAAGGCTTCTCCGGCAAGGGTGCCAGAGCGTAATCCGCCACATCCACACCAGAGCCATTCACTACGCATGAAGGAATGTCTGCCGGCAGCAACTTCAGCTGCCGGAATAGTGCTTCGTCATCCGGGTTCTGGAAGAACACCTTGCGGCTTTTGGAAAGCCCGAACCGGTACAGCCGCTGGATCAGCTTTCGCAGCAGGCCGCGTTTACCGGAAGCTTCACCGGTAAAGGCGTAACCCAGGCCGGTAACCAGCGCAAAACGGTTGGGCACACCGGCCAGCCAGGCCGCCAGCGAGCCGTATATAACCGGCTTGATGGTATACCCCAACACATAATCCACCCGAATACGCCGCATTAACCGCCAAAGCTCTGCCACCGTGGCCAGATCAGCCACCGGATTAGTGCCGGTGCGCTTCAGGCCGATTTCATGCAGGGTAATGCCCAGTGCTTCCAGCTCGGTGCGGATATCCGGCACATCGGCCAAACCCGGCGCAGCCACGTGCACATCCAGCCCCTTCGCCACCAAGGCACGCAGCAACGGCCCGCGAAACTTGATCAGCGAATCAGGGAAGCTGGCAATCAGCAAAAACGTTTTCAAAGCCGCAAATCCGCCTCACCCAAAGGCAACACACCCTTCAGGTCAAACAACACACCATCTGCCTTCAGGTAACCCCGCAGATCACCGGCACTCATGGCCGCGTATTCTTTGTGGGGCACCGCCACAATCACTCCGCTGTAA
Source organism: Marinobacter litoralis (assembly GCF_016427555.1). GTDB lineage: Bacteria > Pseudomonadota > Gammaproteobacteria > Pseudomonadales > Oleiphilaceae > Marinobacter > Marinobacter litoralis_A. The sequence goes on along the minus strand of NZ_JAELVS010000001.1, from coordinate 1,594,411 downwards.
TTGCCCTGCTCCGGCTTATCCGTCAGGCTGATGCCGTATTCATGTTCTGCCTCGGCGCTGTCTGCCCAGCAGTCGGTTACGTCCACCTGGCAGCCGAAGTCTTGCAGTTCTTTCACCACATCAATCACCCGTGTATTGCGCAAGTCCGGGCAGTTTTCCTTGAAGGTGAAGCCCATTACCAACACCCGGGCATTGGCGATGGTGTGGCCGGCTTTGATCATGGCTTTTACCAGTTCAGCCGCCACGTAGGGCCCCATGCCATCGTTGGTACGGCGGCCAGCCAGGATGATTTCCGGGTGGTAGCCAATGGCCTGGGCTTTGTGGGTGAGGTAGTACGGGTCTACCCCAATGCAGTGGCCGCCCACCAGGCCGGGTTTGAACGGCAGGAAGTTCCACTTGGTACCGGCGGCAGCTATTACTTCGTGAGTATCAATACCCAACCGGGCGAAGATCATGGCCAGCTCGTTCATCAACGCGATGTTCAAATCCCGCTGAGTGTTCTCAATCACCTTCGCAGCTTCCGCCACCTTGATAGAACTGGCCTTGTGGGTGCCGGCGGTGATGATATCCGCGTACAGGGCATCTACTTCCTCGGCAATGGCCGGGGTAGAGCCGGAGGTAACCTTCATGATGGTAGTTACCCGGTGCTCCTTATCCCCCGGGTTAATCCGCTCCGGGCTGTAACCCGCGTAGAAGTCCTCGTTGAACTTAAGGCCAGACACACGCTCCAGCACCGGCACACACACCTCTTCCGTGGCACTCGGGTACACGGTGGATTCGTAAATCACAATATCGCCGGACTTAAGCACCTTGCCCACACTCTCACTGGCCTTCACCAGCGGCGTCAGGTCTGGCGTTTTGAAGTCATCAATGGGCGTGGGCACGGTAACGATGAACACCGTGCAGTCTGCGATGTCGTCCAGGGAATCGGTAAACGACAGCTGAGAAGCCGCAGCCAGCTCCTCGGCAGACACTTCCCGGGTGAAATCCTCACCTTGCTTCAGCTCAGCAATACGCTTGGCGTTGATATCAAAACCCACAACCGGGCGTTTTTCGCCGAAGGCAACGGCGAGTGGCAGGCCTACGTAGCCCAAACCAATAACAGCAATATTTTTCATAAGTTAATCCATAACAAATCCACCAAAACCAGCAGTCTACAAAGGAGTCTGACCCCATGGGTCAGACTCCCTACACAAACCAGCGCCATTCACCAAACAGGCGAAACCGCCTCAGTTCTCCAAATACCAAGGCATAGCCTTAGCAATCCCCTCCCGAATCCGAAACTCCGGCGCATACCCCAACTTACCCGCCGCCTTACCAATATCCGCCTGAGAATGCCGAACATCCCCCGGCCGGAAATCCCGGTATACCGGCTCTTTGTCATACACCACGCCATTCTCCGCCAGGGCGCTCTTCAGCGCCGCGAACAGATTATTCAGCGTGGTGCGGTCACCCACCGCCACGTTGTAAACCTCGTTCTTGGCAGAATCCTCCGCCGTGGCCGCCAGCAGGTTGGCCTGCACCGCATTCTCGATAAAACAGAAATCCCGGCTGGTTTCACCATCGCCGTTGATGAACACATCCTCGCCGCGCACCATGGCGGCGGTCCATTTCGGAATCACCGCCGCATAGGCACCATCCGGATCCTGGCGCTTGCCGAACACATTGAAATAACGCAAACCAATGGCCTTGAAGCCGTAACTGCGGGCGAACACCTCCGCATACAGCTCATTCACATACTTGGTGACCGCATAAGGCGACAACGGCTTGCCAATGTTCTCCTCCACCTTAGGCAACGCCGGGTGGTCACCATAGGTAGAGCTGGACGCCGCATAAGTGAAACTCTTCACCCCCGCATCCCGCGCCGCCACCAGCATGTTCAGAAAACCGGTAATGTTGGCCGCGTTGGTGGTGATGGGGTCATTCAAAGACCGGGGCACCGAACCCAGCGCAGCCTGGTGCAGCACGTAGTCAACGCCCTCGCAGGCCTGCTGACAGTGTTCAAGATTGCGGATATCACCTTCGATGAAGGTGAAGCGAGACCACTGCTCAGGCGTTACCAGCGACTGAACTTCATCCAGATTGCTTTGGTGGCCGGTGGCGAAGTTGTCCAGGCCTATTACGTGTTGGTTTAGTTTTAAGAGGTGTTCTAGGAGGTTGGAGCCTATGAAGCCGGCGGAGCCGGTGATTAGCCAGCAACAGGAATTGCCCCCCGAGAGAACACACTTTCTTTTATCCATGGGTACTACCCTAGTCCTTTAACTTCGACAAATTTTAATTCACACCTAACCCCCACTTCTAATGCGACTGCCATTGGGATCCTGTAAGCTTTGGGATAGATAACCGATACCAACTAAAATGACCCAAATAGGAAGTCGGCGAAGTATATCCCCGCCTATGACGTACATCAGAATAGCGGCCAAAGCACCAATAAGAAAAAAATTCCCCCTTACTAAAAAAAGCAACCTACTAAAAAAGTAGACCAGAACAAGAACACCGAGAAATCCGCCCTGAAGAAACACAGTAAGAATACTGTTATGGGCGTCTGAAAACCCTCCACTATATGGAGTATGAGAGCCTGGACCAAAACCCACTAAAAAACTCCGAAGCCCATGATTAAAACCATTTAAATACAAACTTTCACGGGCACTGCTACCGTCATTCTCCGTAAAAAACTGAACACCAAAAGAAAGAATTTCACTGTGGTACATTGACACAAAAGCCATACCAAAAATCGCAACACCACCAAGAGCCATGAGATTAAAGTATAACTTCCCAACGCCCTTAGAACGATAAAAAATTAGAAAAAAAACAGCCACACATCCACCAACTACTACACCCATAAGAGCTTTGGTGGAACCGCTCTCCAATGCCATCCTCGCAAACAGGAGCCCCATGAGAAAAGCCAAAACTCTCATAAATAAAGAACTATAAAACCTCACAACAGAAAGCATCACAAATGCCATAGAACACGTAATGCTAGCAGCCTGATGGACATTATTTACTAAAGGAGAATAGAAATGATGATACCTAAGACTGAAGCCTAAAATTGAAGAATAGAATAGACTCAAAAAATAAAGAACCGAGAAAAGAACGCCCCATAAAAAAAACAAATCTCGAAAAAATTTTTCCGAAACGCCTTGAGGGAAAAGTTTTCTATCGGCGAGTAATACCACAGACATCAAAATAAAGAAATAAGAAGCAAAGTCGAACAACCCCGTACCAGGCCTACCGCTCTGCAAGCCAAAGAAAAATGCATTGACTAGAAGACCTAAAATTGACAAGACAAGAAAGGATACCCAAAACCAAAGAAAAGGCTGCAGTCGGACATCCAAGTTTAGCCGCCCGCGGCCAACATACAAGAAGCAAACCAAAGAAATTAGTATAAAAATCTCACCAAAACCTAAAATTCCGAACCTTAATGACGTGAATGGAATAAACAGCATCGCGAGAAAAAGAAGGGCCCTGACAGATCGATAACTAATGATCAAAATTAAGCTCCAGTTTCGGCACCTACAATAGCCCTGAGCCGGCCCCGCAAACGGCACACACTCTCCTCATATCCGAATTTATTTACAGTATCCTTATATCTATCCTCGACATAACCATTACTAAACTTTTCTTCCATGACCTTCCCCAACCAATCAATCATTTCCGAAAAATGGCTCGGATCCGAAATCTCATAACAAAATCCTGCGCCTACATCATTAATAACCCCCTTAATCTCGCTGCCGGAAAGGTCGCCGCTAACGACACCCAAAACTGGCTTCCGCAGCATAAAAAACTCAAAAACCTTTCCTGTCAATATGCCCTGATCTTCGCGAGTGTTCCAAGTTGCTAATAGACACAAATCCGATGATTTCTGAAGCGCTACTGCCTCCCAACGGCTGACTACACCGTGATCTACAACTGAGGGCCCCAATTCCCACTTACTGGCCTGATCCAAGAACAACGCCCCTTCATAGCCTGCATAATGAAGCTCAATGCGCTCTCGCGGCCATCCTCTTTTTTCAAGTATAGATTTTATTGCAGCAAAAACTGGTGAAACTTCTCTTTTTCCACCATATAAAGACCCAGTATAAACTATCTTAAAGACCTTACTTCCTTGCGACGAGTAATCTTCAAAAAAACTTCGATCTTCAGGGTCGAATCCATTATTTAAAACAAGGTCGCTTCGCACTCCCCCTATCACCATTTTCTTACCACTTACCATGCCCTTTACACCTTCTGAGGCGAACACCCTTAGCGACGCCATATCTAGAAACTTCTTCTGTATCATTCCTTTGATATCTATTCGGCTACTCTTTCCATATGTGATAGGATCCCTAAAGTCGACGACAACTGAATCTGAAACTCTCATACGCTTTAACATTAAGCCACACAGAGGCGAAGCAATACTTGGGTAGCTCGTAAAAATGACATCAAACTTTTCGTGGGCCATATTGCGAGCCACATAGCGCCGTACCTGAACCACCCAATCAAGAGCTTTCACCAATGTGTAGCCAAACTGAGCCGTGCGCTTGACCCAGGAAGTGAAGCCGCGGCTAGATTTCTCTGACGCGACCGCACCTACAGCAGACTGACTACCTATCGCGGCAACCCTGGCTTTCTGCAGAAATCGGCGAAAAAGTAAACTTTGATCAATTGACTTCCAGTGCATCGTCTCCAATGCCGAAAACCATAAGCTCTCATCACGAGCTGCCCAAGGCGCAGGAGCTAACGATAGAACAGTCACATCGTCCCCAGCCCTCTCAAGGTATTTTACAAATTTTGTAATACGTACAGAACCTATCGCTTGCTCGGGATAGAAAGCTGTTACTACAAATAAAATCTTCACTTATCACTTGCCTTTTCAATCAGTCGAGAAAGAACGGCTTCAGGAGCATTCAACTGGCCCTCATGCCACTCTCCTTTTCGGTCGTAATAGCCACCAGCTTCCATCAATGCGGTATGCGAGAAACCGTAACTGACTTCCAGTATAACTGGCCGAGAAGTTACAGGATCCAAAATCATATCGAAACCACTACAGTCAGATCCAAGAGCATCATATGCATCAAATCCAGCCTTTACTAAGGCTGGAGACATTAGGTCTCGGTCGTAAAAAAGATCGCCGCCGCCCGAAGCACGGAAGTCGCCTTTTCGGACTCCCCTACCTATGAAGCTCAATTTATCACCAATTACAACGACCTTAAGATCGTAATTAACATCTTTGATGAACTCTTGAAGGTAAACATAACCTCTCTCGCGCCCTCTTCCAGCCGCAAGCCTGCGAGAAAAGAAAAACTCAGGCGCTCTTTTCGCTCTAGCCAGGACATCCCTCAAAGAGCGTGAAGATGATGCATTAGATTTTATTTTGAATAGTGCACTTGGCTTGCTATTGAAGCCGCGCCCAAACATACGTTTAGCATAACGCATAAGCTGGCGCTTATTCCTCAAAAGCACTACATTACTGGCGCCGGATCCGGCTTTAAGTTTCGCAACAATTGGGAACGTACCCACTGCATTTAACCAATCCTCAACTGCTGAAAAACTGTGGAGCACGTAGTTCTTAGGAGTTGGCAAACCCAACCCTTCTAAAAAATATGCTTGGATTATTTTATCGTCAAAATGTCGACTGTCTGGATAATCAGGAAAAACTGTGCAACCCGAATCTTTAAGAGCTGCTAAAATCCCAGGGGCAAAAGTCATTTCATCATTTGAGTAATGGCTGTAATGCCAAATCACTATATTATGCTTTCTAAGCTCCTGAAATGCTCCGTTCTTTCGCCAATCAACCAGCTCGTGCCTTATATTTTTCTGATCACAGATCTTAAGCCATTCATTACTCCAGGACCCACTATGATGACCATGAAAATCTGACTTTACGATTGCGACTGAAAGCTCCTTCACTCGCCCACCTCTAACTCTGAAATCTTATTCTGAAATTTCGTCTTGTATTTTTTTGCATTATTTCGAGCCCCCAGAATCATCCCAACTGAATTCATATTAAGCCGCCTCACATACCACATAAAGTCTCTCATACCGCGGCGACTCTCGATATAATCTTTTATTTTTCTGGCACGGTCACAGTCATAGCTTTCAGTACAGGCGCTGTGTAGTGCATCTGAGTACTGACTTATATCAAAATCAGCCACCTGATCATCAACAAGGATTTTATGGTTATCCAGATATATTGGTGTAACCCCCCAGTCACTAACCCTGCCATTCTTCACTTCGATGGAGGCTATAATCCCAGTCTTGTTAGACTCACTCAACTTTATCAGTGGCTTTGAATGATCTCTCGGCGTGTAAACATCATCAAATATAAAGTTACCAACACTATAGAAAATTGGCGTATTGCGAAAAACTTCCACCCCTTGAACAACATGAGGGTGATGCCCATAATAAACATAGTCGAAACGCTTTGCTAAGCCTCGAGCAAATGCCACATCGTCTGAGCTAGGTGTATGGACATGCTCCTGACCGGAGTGAACAGCAAGGATAGGTAAATAACCGGAGCTAGTGTTTTCTTCTAACGCTCCCAATACATTATCAACTTCTAGCAGATTCAAAGCCTGTCCTGATTCCAGCCAGACTCTCGACGGATTGGTATTGTAAGAGCAGTATCCCAAGAGCGCTATCTTTTCTCCATCACGCTCAATCTTTACTTGACGCCCTTCTGTTCCAAACCACTCTATGCCAGCTTCATCTAGCAGATTGGTCGTTCGTTTGTAGGCTTTAACACCAAAATCACCAATGTGGTTATTTGCCAGAGTTACATGTGTAACACCTAAAGCCTTTAGCAGTTCAATATTCTCGGGATGAGATTTCACATGAGCGGATTTCCAACCAACAGCTTTCTCATCATCTGCAAATGGAGTCTCGAGATTACCGATAACCACATCATAAACTGCAAGATGCTCTCTCACAGCCTCAAAATGCTGGTCAACATTCGGGTTTTCTGTTTTACAGTAGCGTCCAAAGGGAGCGATATCGCCTAACATTGCAATTTTCATCCTAGTGAACCTCTGATGGCTTATTGGCACTTAGCTGGCAAATCTCTTCTACAACTACTTGTGCCGAACGACCTGTCCCAAAAATCGATTGCCATGCAGCCTCGGGAACCTCACAGCCGACTTGATTTTCAATTGCCTGTGCATCCGCCCCAACCAACCGATTCCATCCAGCCTCAACCAACTCCACCCACTCCGTCTCATCCCGCATAGTCACACAAGGCTTCCCAAAGAAATAAGCCTCCTTCTGCACCCCACCAGAATCCGTCGCCACCAACCGGCAATTCGCTTCCAGCCAAACCATTTCCAGATACCCAACAGGGTCGATCACCCACACATTCTCAGGAATGGCGATGCCATAATCCGCAATCTTGGCCCGAGTTCTCGGATGGAGGGGAAGAATAATTGTCTCACCACTGTCGCCAAGCCCCTGAAAGATATTCTTCAGGCGCTGGGAATCATCCGTGTTTTCTGCCCGGTGAATGGTGCAGAGCACGAAGTCACCGCCTTCAATATTCAGCTCGGCGGGCAAATGAGGCTTCCGGGCTTTCTCTTTGTAGAACAGGGAGGCGTCATACATGACATCGCCCACCAGTTTGATCTTTTCCTGAGCAATGCCCTCGTTCAGAAGGTTCTGCCGGCCTGTTTCGGTGGGGGCAAACAGGATTTCTGCAATGTGGTCTGTCAATACACGGTTAATCTCTTCCGGCATTCTGCGGTTGAAACTACGCAGGCCAGCTTCTACGTGGGCAACGGGAATATGCAGCTTGGCCGCCGCAAGCGCACCTGCCAGGGTGCTGTCTGTATCGCCGTACACCAGCACCCACAGGGGCTGGACTTCCATCATCAGGCCTTCCAGCTTTTCGATCATGCGCCCGGTGTTCTGGCCGTGGGTGCCTCCGCCTATGCCGAGGTTGTAGTCTGGCTTGGGAATTTCCAGCTCATCGAAGAACACATCAGACATGTTGGCATCGTAATGCTGGCCGGTGTGTACGATAATTTCCTGCACATCCGGGCGGTGTTCTTTGAACGCTCGGGAAACAACGGCAGCCTTGATGAATTGGGGGCGGGCGCCGATTATGGTTAGTACTTTCATGCGAATTAAAGTCCTATTGCTATTCTTCTAGTCGAAAACGATTAGAGCTGTGTTCGCGAAGCTGAGCGAACTGATTCGACGACCTTTTCAAGTTGCCCTGGCTCCAGATACGGATGCATAGGCAAACTCAAAACCACCTCAGCCACAGCATCCCCAACCGGCAACTCAGCGGAGGTATCCGCAACAGCCGGCTGCTTGTTCAACGGAATGGGATAGTGCACCGCCGTAGGCACGCCTGCAGCCTTCAGCTTCTCCTGAACATCCCCACGGCTTTCAACCCGCACCGTGTATTGCGCCCAGGCTGAAACGTTGTGCTCTTCAATAAACGGCGTTGTGCTGATTCCAGCCTCATTCAACAGCTCCGTATACCTCTCAGCCACCTGATTCCGCAGTTCAATCTCCTCTGCAAGAATCTCCAGCTTCGGCAACAGAATGGCGGCTTGCAGGGTATCCAAGCGGCTGTTCACACCCACACGAATGTGGTGGTAACGCCTGTCCTGGCCGTGGCGAGCTATCTGACGCAGTATCGTTGCCAGTTCGTCATCGTTGGTGAAGATCGCACCGCCGTCACCGTAGCAACCCAGTGGTTTACTGGGGAAGAAGCTGGTGCAGCCAATCGTGCTCAGGTTGCAGGATTTCCGCCCTTTGTAGCTGGCACCGAAGCTTTGAGCGCCATCTTCAATCACCGGGATGCCGTGTTTCTCTGCAATGGCATTGATGGTGTCGAAATCTGCGCACTGGCCATAAAGAGAAACCGGGATAATCGCCTTGGTGCGCGGCGTGATCGCCCCTTCCAGTTTGGCGGGGTCCAGGTTGTAGGTTTTCGGGTCGATGTCTACGTACACCGGCTTTGCGCCCAACACGGCTGGGGTCTCAGCGGTGGCGATGTAGCTGAAGCCCGGCACGATCACTTCATCACCGTGCCCTACTCCAATTGCCATCTGGGCAATTTGCAGGGCATCGGTTCCGTTGGCTACGGTGATGCAGTGTTTGGCACCGCAGAATTCCGCCAGCTTCTGCTCCAGTTCTGCTACTTCCGGGCCCAGGATGTAGTTGCCGTGGGCCAGGACCTTCTGGATGTTGGCGTCGATTTTGTCTTTGATTCTGGCTTGCTGGGCTGCCAAGTCTACGAACTGCATGCTTTAAAAACCTTTTTTGCCACGGAAGGACACGGAAAAATGAAAAACAACAGAAAGTTAGTGCTTGGTGACTTTGTTGTCTTTTAGTGTGTAGACAGCGCCGGTATGCTCGCAGGTGGTTTCCGCTTCACCGGTTACGGGCAGGTCAAGCTGTTCGCCGAATTCGCTCATCCAGCCGATTTGTTTGGCTGGCACGCCAACCATCAGGGCGTAGGCGGGTACGTCTTTGTTTACCACTGCACCGGCGCCGACAAAGGCGAATTCGCCTACGGTTACGCCGCACACGATGGTGCAGTTGGCGCCGAGTGTTGCGCCCTTTTTAACCAGGGTGTCACGGTATTCGTCTTTGCGCTCTATGAGTGAGCGGGGGTTGTATACGTTGGTGAATACCATGCTGGGGCCACAGAATACGCCTTCTTCCAGGTGCACGTTGTCGTATACGGAGACGTTGTTCTGGATTTTGCAGTTGTCGCCTATGGTGACCTTGTTTCCGATAAACACGTTCTGGCCCATGGAGACGTTTTTGCCGATTCTGGCCCCACCGCATACATGCACGAAGTGCCATACGCGGGAGCCATCACCTATCTGGGCACCTTCGTCTACTATGGCGCTAGGGTGGATACTTACGGCCATAAAAACTCCTTTTTTTGCTACGAAACCCACCAAATGACACGTAAAGAAAACTGACTGGCCACGGACACTCACAGACCCTCACTGACAAAAAGCGTTAGGCTGTTGTCCGTGAACTTCCGTGAGTGTCCGTGGCAAAAAAGTCTTTATCTATTTTCGTGTTCTTTCGTGGATTTAGTGGCAAACGTATTAAGTATTACTGCTTCAGGAACGGATGGTAATCACCGGTCAATCCAGCCGGGGTTGTATTGCGAATATGAGACACCGTCTCGATAGCCACTCGGTTCTCTTCCAGGCCAAAGCCGCGCCCCGCCAGGATTTCTTCGTAGCTGCGGGTATGCAGGTCGGTAAAGCCGCCGGAGAATTCGATTTCTTCGCCATCCACAGTGATGGAGCGGAACGTACGCTGGCCCTGGGCTTTGGCGCTGTCTGGCACGTATTTGTAATCTACTGACAGGAACCAGCGCACGCGAGCTTTTTCATATTCCAGGTAGCCGGCGGCCATGGTGTCGTCGCTGTAGTGCACCACATTGTCTTGCAGCTCGCCAAAGATGAAATGCAGCATGTCGTAGAAATGCACGCCGATATTCGTCGCAATGCCACCAGACTTCTTGTTGTCGCCTTTCCAGGACTGCAAATACCAATGGCCACGAGAGGTGATGTAAGTCAGGTCAACCTCGTGCTTGGTGTCGCGGTTTTCCCCCTGCACTTTTTCACGCAGGGCAATGATCGAGGGGTGAACGCGCAGCTGAAGAATGGTGTTTACCTTCCGCCCGGTGTCTTTTTCAATGTCGATCAGGCCATCGATGTTCCAAGGGTTCAGCACCAGCGGCTTTTCGCAGATGGCATCGGCGCCCGCACGCAGGGCGAAGCGCATGTGGCTGTCGTGCAGGTAGTTTGGTGAGCAGATAGACATGTAATCGACAGCTTGGCCACCGTTCGCTCTGCGAAGCTTGTCGATGTGACGATCAAAACGCTCGAATTCGGTAAAGAAATCGGCATCAGGGAAGTAGCTGTCGATGATGCCTACGGAGTCGTTTTTGTCCAATGCCGCGACCAGATCGTTGCCGGTGTCTTTGATAGCTTTCATGTGACGTGGTGCGATGTAACCGGCTGCGCCGATTAGTGCAAACTTTCTCATATGATCTCCATTTCCTTGATAAGAGTCAGCAGGACTGGTTTAGTAAAACTCGTAAAATTCTTAGCGCATTTAACGATGAGAACGTCCTTGCACTCAGGTTCCTGCCTTAAGCACTTCGTTGTAAACCTTGGTTAACTGCTCCGCGACCGCCTTCCCGGAGAAACGGTCTCTTGCACGGCTGGCAATTTCTTCGGGGTCATAGCTATTGATATTGCGACTAACCTGGACCATCGCTTCTGCCAGAGCGGCCGGCTGCTTTGTGGGCACCAGCAAACCATCCCCTTCAGTGACAATACATTCTGGCCCGCCACATCGCGTGGCAATAACCGGCAATCCAGCCATCAGGGCTTCTGCGGCTGCCACCCCGAAGGTTTCGTAGTGACTGGAGATAACCATTACATCAACTTCTTTCAGCAGTGCCGGCACTTCACTTGGCGGGATAAGACCCGGGAAGCGAACGCGATCCGCAATGCCCAGCTCGTTCGCTAGCTGTTCCAGTTCTGACCGTATTGGGCCATTACCGGCCAGCCATAATTCACCCTCTACTACCCCTTTCCCTACTGCTTGCTGAAAAGCGCGAAGAAGATCCTTCTGGCCTTTGTTCTCGGTCATCAGCGCAAGACTCAAATATCTCACTGGACGGTCAACCAGATCCGAACAGTCAGGTTTCCCAAATCTGTCTGCCACAACATTCGGTATCCATTTCCAGGCAACGTCCGAAGCTGCCAACTCCTTTCCAAGCAAGTCCCCCAAAGCAGGACTCACTGCTATACAAGAACTAGCCGCCTTGGCGGCATCAGAAGCCAGCCGTAACTGCCAGCGCATATAGATATTTCGCGCAAACGCACTACTGTGCTCTGTCAACACAACCGGGATGTTCCATTCCTGCCCGAGCTTTACCGCCGCCGCCCCACCCAAAATTGCCGAGTGAGCGTGGATAATATCCGGCTTACCATGTTCACGAACGTAGTCAGCCATCAACTTGTGTGCAACGCGCGTAAACAGCCAGTAGTTTCCATAGGGCATGCGAGGCAATGCAGCGAGCACCTCTTTTCGATAAGTCGGCATGCCTGCATCGTTTTCGAAATACGGGAACCCTGCCTTCTGAGGCAGACCAACTAAAGCACGCAGTGACTTCATTTGAGGAGAGATCACTCCTACTTTATGCCCACAATTTAGAAGCGCTAAGGCTTGGTCTCGGAAGAAGACGCCACTGACATCACTTGGGGTTCTGGGGTACCAGGAGGGGAGAAAAATTACATGCACTTAATTCAGCCCAGGGTCACTAAAAATGGATTTTGAATCAAACACCAAATTCAAAAGACAAGAATCTTTCCAAATAACACCAACAACAAACTACTTGAAACTGGCTTCAAAAATAAATCTACCTACCTTAATAATTTTTGTAGGCAACAAAACCCTGATCAGACAACGAACCCGGGCTCGCCAGGAAATGTCATATTCCCTAAGCTGGCTTAACGCGTACCACCGATAACCTGAAGATATATTCCGAAGAATAGCACCAACTATTTTTCTCTCAACAAAAAGCTTTAGATGCCGCCTTTCTCGCTCGTTAACGATTTCATGTTCGAACTCTATCAGACCAACGCATTTACTCGGGGTGTGCTTTTTTTCTATTCTTGATTTTGTATTATTTTCTGAATCAACAAAATAAGTCGCTACAACTTCATTCACATAGGCTAACGAAGATTTCAATGCTATCAAGCCCCAAACGTATTGATCCTCTCCGTAAACCTCACCAACCGGAAACCAAATATCTTCTCGGAAAAACAACTGTCTTGGCACAACAACTGCCGAAGACCATACAAAACCATCAACCGAATAGATAGCTTCAAAAAAACCTCTCGACAGGCGCTGGCCATTTATGAAACAAGGGGGAAGTACGATATCACGCATCCATACTCCATCGTTCCGTACTTGCCGGTGTCCTGCCCCGTACATCCCACACCCAGGGTTCGCCTTTATCAGGTCGCGCATTTTTTCCAAATAATCTCTTTCCCAAACGTCATCAGCGTCAAGAAAAGCAATAAATTCATGTTTGGCTTCGACTACCCCCCTATTCCGAGCACTGGATACGCCACTGTTAGTCTGGCTAACGACCCTTATCCTCGAGTCCCCCAGAGAGTTAACTACTGAAACGCTGCCGTCAGTTGAGCCATCATCAACAACAAGAACCTCAAACTCCTCAAATGTTTGCTGTAAAACTGATGTAAGTGTATTTTTTACGTGGGCTTCTTTATTGTATAGAGGAATAACAACGGAGAACATCAGCGCTCCAAATTTTCTTTTAAATAATTCAATGCTTTCGCTCTCTCACGATCAAGAATAGAATTGACCCTTAACCAATCGATATCTCGATCTATAAGACTCTTAGTTCGCTCCAGGCTCGGATTCAAGACAAGCCTATCCTGCAAGTCGAACATCTTGAGAAGAGATGTGAATCTTGACATTCCTCGCCTCTCATTCCCTAAAGCAATAAATGGTTTATTATTCAGGATGGAAAAAACGGTACCGTGAAACGAATCTGTAACAACAAACTCAGCATCTTGAAATCCTTTTAACCATTGAGTGGGGCAAGGATATTTAAACAACTCCACATTCTCATCCGTTACCTCTTCTTCGACCAATCTTTTTTCAGGCATTACTTCAAAAGGTTTTAAAGCAAAGTAATCACTCAATTCCTGAACAAAATTATCACTTTGCGCACTCCTGTCCAGAATATAAACTTTTAAATTTCCCGTGGAGCTCTTAACCTGCGCCTTTTCCGTCAGCGTTCTGTATGCTTCAGCACCTAGCAACATTGTTGGATCGATAACGTGTAGTGCGTCAGACCTTCCAAGATATTCTCGAACTAGATCCACCCCGTCATCTTCTCTAACACTAACGGCATCAAACATCGCCAATAATCTTTTAAACTCTTTAGTCTGCTTCTCAGTAAACTCCCACTTATCAACCCCAAAAGATGCTGCATATGAAATTCTTGTCACATCATTTGCATTCTTCACAAAATCAAGGAAGTAATTTGGCATAAACGGCGAGTATCTCGGCCTCCAGCACTGATCACTGCCAACAACATATGCGCCTATTCCCTCATTCAGGAGCTCCCTCATCCCTCTTTGAGTATTTATCAAGCTGGTGAGCTCAGGTATGTAGCGAGAGCGAAACACTATGGTATTCTCTGAAATCAACAACTTTTGATCTTCAGTTACGATTTGTTTTGAGCTCGTGTTAACTTGTCGATTCAGTATGAAGCTTTTAAGCTTTGAAAGTCTTCGCCTGATCGGGTTGACCTTGGCTGCCTGCCTATTAACGATTATTGGATTAAAGCCCAAGGACCGTATCGTTGTTTTGAGCGCATAGGCTTGAAGCAAGCCTCCATAGTTGTCATGTAAAGGTTGTGTGAGGATTGCGACTTTCTTCATTATTCTGAAACCTTCTTAATTAGGCACCAGACTGCCCTCGAATACTTTCTCAAGCCCAACTTTCGGAGCAACTGGCGGCAGATATGCTCCAACGCTGCGGCCTGGAGCACTGCGCCGTAGTTGTGGGTTGAGTATTGGAAGTTCAGGATTCCGACTTTTTTCATTAGAGATGCCAAACAATAAATTTATTGGCCTACGCGACCATTTTAAAACTTCATCACCGCTTTAAGCTTGCGCTTGACGAAAGAAAGCGCCCTACGAACAAACGAACGTCCCTGGCGAGAATACCCGGAATAAACCGGCTTCATAGCGCTCAGATAAACAGAGAGTTCGCCCCTCGTTTTCGCATTCAAAAACGATTCATGCGAAAGGGCCCTCAGCTCGGTCCTTAACCGCTGCCGCTTCATTTCATGGCGCGGGCTCAAGGTTTTGGCTGGCCCTGTTCGTTTGGCCGGGACCCAAGCCTTAGCGATTTGTTCGCGGTAAATTCGGTAACCTATCGCAACCTTCCTGTGCCGCAACCCCGCATCCTGAGACTCCACGGCCTTTTCGACACCCAGGTCATCCATATCTAAACGCCCCTCAGTACGGGCATTAACAATCAGCTGCCGGATGTCTTGATTTCTGGTCACCACAACGTTGGTGCCATAGCTGTCCTGCACATACTCCGGCAACCAGGCATCGCCCAGCACCACATCGGCGGTTTCGGCGAACACGTCATCACAGAAATCACAAGCCTTGTACTTGAACGCGCCAGCGCCCCAGTCGGCGCAGAACAGTTAGTGCAACGAGCATATCTCAGTGCTGTACCAACACGTCATCTAAACTGTACTTTTCAGACTGCGCTACTGAAAATTCATCTTTAAGGTTTCCTACAGCAATCATCATTATCAACCGCTCATTTTCAGGAATCCCGGCAGCTGCCATCAGCTTTTGTTCTTTCGTGTACGCCATGCACGTATTTAATGGGCAAGAACCAAGGCCCGCGGCATGAATTGCCAGCATCAAATTCATTGAAACCAGTCCACCATCTACAAACAATTGGTTATGCTCGTGTCGTGTAAATGCTTTCAGGTTACCTGTGACGATAATCAGTTTATCGATGCATTCAGTGAAGCCCGCGTTGCCATTCTGATATGACAACAGCTCTGCCATCTTAGTCTTATCATCATAATAGTGTATGAACCAGCCTTGCCTGTTACACACAGAAGGCGCCTTGAGGCTTGCCGCAATCGCCGACGTCAATAGTGTTGGGTCAACAGGGGTACGATCAAAATCTCTAACGCTATGCCGAAACGATAAAAACTTATCAAACTTCTCAACCGACCAGTCATCCCATTGGCTTTTAACCAGAAACTTTAAACCGCCTTTTCCTTCTGGGGCAGCCGCTTCAACGAATGCGTCCATTTCGTTGATAAACCCTGGCTCAAAAAGCTCCTCCTTACCTCGATGCAACTCACGATATTGCCGAAGTGTATCGCGAACGATCTGGCCGACATCCTGACCGCCAAGTGATTCATAGGTTTTGGTTCTAGCTATGAGGTCTTTGATCTTAGGCTGGCCGAATGCCTCTCTCGGATTAGGCAACGCCATACCTTTCTCAACAATATGACAGTGCTTGATGAGGTAGTACCTTAGTTGTGCGAGATCTCTGTCAGGCTTTCGTTCGCTGAAAGAGTTTCGAGCGTGAAGATTGAAACTTTTTACTGCCGAAATCCACTCAACGAGAAGCGGTTTGGTACGGCCAACAACTGCCAAGATAACTCTTTTGATCAATTTCACTCTACGACCCGTGATATCAATTTGTCTTAGGTTTTCTGTTAAAGATCAAGCGAAGGCTTGTGAATAGCTCAACTAGATCCTCTCTTGCGGGCTTGATTATTAGACACATACACAGATAAACGACCACACATGCAGGCACAAAGACAAGAAGGCCTATTACAGGATAGGCCACTTCAACAAAGCTTCTAGTCCAAACCATAACAGCCATAGTCAATATGGCGCAGCCCAATGCGGGGAAAATTGGCTTACTGAACTCCCAGAAAGACAATGGAAGGAATCGGCTTGAATAATACAAAAAGACGGGAAGTCTAATTAGCAATCCGGAAAGCGAAAAGGCGAGCACGATTCCGAATACCCCCCAATAACTTCCGATCAGCAATGCGACCACAGTAATGACCAGGCTGTGGAGCTTTGATGCCATCATTGCTCTAGCCTCACCTACCGCTATCAACGCTACGGCAATCAAACCAGCAAGTGGCTGAATAAAGGAGTACACCGCCAGTAACCTGAACAAGGGAATGGCTTCAGTCCATGAGGGCCCCAAAAAAAGAAAAACTATCCAATCAGCAAAGAGCGCCATGGTCACAGTAATGAGCGTTGACACCAACGCCAGCTTACCCATCAAAGACCTCATTGTCCTATTTAGCTTCTCTGGGTTATCAGCTATCCGAGCAACTGTGGGCTGAAGCACATTAATAATTGGTGGCAATAGCTGAGACGATGGTATCGATGTCAGCATATTCGCTCTGTTATAAAGACCCAGAGGCTGAGACCCGCCGATATAACCAATGGCAAACGGTGTAACGTTACTTGCCATATACCCAATAAAATTAGCCCCGGTCAAATTCGCCCCAAATCCCAACAGAGGCCGCACGCCGGAACCTCGGCTCATCATCGACGGAATCCAGCGGGCACTCAACCAGCGCATTACGGTTTTTGTTGCAAAGGTGGTAATGGGGCTGATCACAAGCGCCCAGTATTCAAGGCCGCCCAAGGCTGCGGCTATGCCGGCGGTAATGCCTGCCGCCATGGACACAATGTCGATCACCGAGATCGCTTTAAAGCGCATCTGCCGGCGCAACAGAGCATCGTGTTGTACGGATAGCCCACCAATCAGGAAGGTCAGGCTCATGGCGGCCATAACTAATGTCAGGCGGGGTTCGTCGTAGATAATGGCAACCAACGGCGAGATCAAGATACCCAGCAGGCACAGGGCCATGCCCAGGGCGCCGTTTACCCAGAAGAGGTTGGACACCTGAGCGTGGGTGATCTGGTCACGCTGGATGGTCGCCATGGATAGGCCGCCCTCCATAAACTGCAGAGCCAGACCGGTGAACACAGTGACCATGGCAATCAGGCCGAAGTCTGACGGCTGCAGCAAACGGGCCAGGATGGCCACGGAGCCCAGTTGCAGGATCAGTTTGATGCCCTGAGCGGCCAGGGTAATACCCGCGCTTTTTACGGCGCGTTCTTTCATACCGGTTTTGAGGTGATCGGCGTTGAAGAGTTGGTCTTTGGGGTTTGGCACGTTTTGGGGGTCGCTTGCTTTGGAGCTTGTCGCTGGCTTTGGGTGGGGGCTGACCTCGTAGGGTCAGACCCCTTTGTAGATTGCTAGTTGTGGGGGCGCGGGTCTTTTCGTGTTTTTTCGTGGCAAAAACCAGCCCTTCCCTACTCGGATTTGTAGGAGTAGTTGTAGTAGCCGTAATAGCCGTAGCTGGTCGCCGCTTTCTTCTCCATGGCGTTCAGGATGGTGCCCTTGAGAGTTACGCCACCGGTGGCCAGGCGGCTTTCGGCTATCTGGATTTCTTTCGGGGTGTTTTGCCCGAAGCGCACTACCATCAGTGTGGTGCCGCATTGTTTGCCGATGATGGCGGCGTCTGTTACCGC
Source organism: Marinobacter litoralis (assembly GCF_016427555.1). GTDB lineage: Bacteria > Pseudomonadota > Gammaproteobacteria > Pseudomonadales > Oleiphilaceae > Marinobacter > Marinobacter litoralis_A. Next base: position 1,576,301 of record NZ_JAELVS010000001.1, on the reverse strand, counting down.
CAGGACCGGCGGGGTGTCTATGATCACCAGGTCAAAGTGTTCGCTCAGGTAATCCAGGAACTCGGTGAACCTGGCCTGCATGAGCAGTTCTGAGGGGTTGGGCGGGGCGCTGCCCCGGCTGACCCAGCTCAGGCCGTCTACTTCGGAGGTTTTGACGGCTTGCGCGAATTCCAGTTTGCCGGAGAGCACTTCTGAGAGGCCGTTGTGGGAATCCTGTTTGAAGGCTCCGTGTACGTGGCCTTTGCGCATGTCGCCGTCGACGACCACAACTTTCTGGCCGGCCTGGGCGCAGACGGCCGCCAGGTTAGCCGACATAAAGCTTTTGCCAATGCCGGGGCTGGGGCCGGTGATCACCAGGCGGTTGTTGCTGCCTTCCATCATGGCGAAGTGCAGTGAGGTTCGCAGGCCGCGGATGGCTTCTATGGACAGGTCTGCCGGATTGCGCATGGCCAGCAGGCCGCCTTTGGATTTACCTTTGCGCTTGCCGGCTCTCTTGCCTCTGACGCTGCGGCGATTTTCTTCCTCTGAAAGCGGAACCGTGGCATAAACCGGCAGGTCCAGCTCTTCCAGCTGTTCTGGCGATACGATGCCCCGGTTGAAGGCGGCACGCAGCAGTACGATGATCATGGCCAGCAGCAGGCCGCTCATGCCGGCTACGGCGACGATCAGGTTGCGTTTGGGGGCTACCTGGCCCTGTACCACGGCGTCGTCCAGTATGCGTACGTTACCCACGGTGCCGGCCCGGGCCAGGCGCAGTTCCTGCATGCGGTTGAGCAGTTGCACGTAGATTTCCTGGGTCACTTTTACATCGCGGCTCAGGCGCAGGATTTGCTGCTGGGTCTCCGGCAGGTTGCCGGTGCGCTCTTCCAGTCGGGCTTTTTCACGCAGCAGTTGTTCTTTCTTTTCCAGCAGGGAGCGGTACACCGGGTGGTTGGGGGTGAAGCGCCGGGCCAGTTCGGTTTCCTGCAATTGGAGTTCGTTCAAGCTGGCTTCAATGCTGACCAGGCTGTTGAGGGCGTTCTGGGTTTCAAAGCTTAAATCTATGCTGTCGCTTTGCAGGCGGTATTCGTTCAGGCGGTTTTCTGCTTCGTTTAGCTGCTCTCGAACCTTAGGGGCTTGTTCCTCCAAAAATTCCAGGCTTTTATCGGCCTCGGCAGCTTGGCGGGCGATGTTTTGAGTCAAGAACACTTCGGTGGTGGCGTTGAGGCTGGTCACCAGTTCACGCTGGTCAGGGCCAGTCAATTCCAATCGAAGCATGCCGGTGTCTTTACCCAAGGTGAGCGTTTCCAAACGATTCAACAAACCTCGAATAGCCGCAAGCCGACTTTTCTTCACAACGGTAAAGGTTGCGCCGGAAGGGGCGCTTAACTCACTGACAGTGAGCTCAATCCAGGGCTGATCTACGGTCAGCTTCTGGCCCACTATGCCCTGCCCCAAGGCATCCCCCTCGTTGGTTAACAAGGTATAGCGGCCATTTCCTTCCGACCGCAGGGTAAATTGCAAAGTTTGGCTATTGTGGCTTGTAACCCATTCACTTATGCGTAGCGTATCACCTGCCCATACATCTGCACTGCCCTCAGAAAAATCGGGCCGTCTGACCCCCTTACGTAATAGCCAATCACCGATGACCGGCCAGGTGTTGGGAATAATAGCGACATCCAGGTCGGTTTGATCGACCACTTGGCCAAGAATCAACCGGGAACGAAGGATTTCCACCTCTGTACTGGTGCTGGAGCCCTGTTCTCCAAGCAAGCTACCAACATCCGCTCCGCCAATGGTGCCCGATTTTTTTTCAATCTGCACCAACGCATCCGCCTTGTATTCAGGCGTTGCCAAAGTAGCGTAGATAAGACCAATCAGGGCGAGAATAACAGTAACAACAACAATAAAGATCTTATGATCCCATAGGCTGCCCAGTAGAAAACCAATATCAATTTCATCGTTATCTTGTGCGGTTTCGCGGGTACGCGTTGAAGCATTATTTGCTTGAGTCATTCGTCGCTCTTGCTGTTATTTCAATCGGGGAAGCCAGGCCTGTACGGCTTCTTCGAGTAGTTGATGTACGTGCACGAAAGCTTCGCGGCTTTTTTTAAAGGGGTCTGGAACGTCCGGCTTTCCCGGTAGCCAGTGGCCAAGCAGCATGGTTTTACCCGCGGCCGTTGGGTCCAGCGTGCGAACCTGGGCCCGCTGCCCTTCACTCATAACCAAAATAAGATCGGCTCGCCGCAAGTGGTCAGTCGTCACTTGCCTTGCACGATGCTGGCTGACATCCAGGCCTGCCTGCTCTGCCAGGCCAGCCGCCGTTGCGTCTGCCCCATGATCAACGAGTGCACCCAACCCTGCAGATTCAACGGTCTTTTCTGGCAGACTCTTTTTCAACAATGCTTCTGCAATCGGGCTACGACAAATGTTGCCCACGCAAAGCACCAATATATGATTAAACATGGGCTTAGGCTCAGTTAACGAGATTAAGGGCCCGGTCACCCAGGAAAAGGGCCGAGAAGGATGGCACCAACAACGATACTACACGGTTCCAGCGCGCCAGAGGGGCCGCAGTTACATAGACCATGTCGCGATTTTGCAGATTAAAACTGTCGGCCAACACCAGGGCTGTCGCGTCTTTCAGGTTGAGCTGATACATGTCGATTAAGTGTTCGCTCTCTGGTGAGGCGGTTTCCGAACGCCTTACAACGAACACTCCCGTCGCATCCGACTGGCGCTGGTCCAGGCCACCCACATTCGAAATCGCCTCAGCCAGGGTAAGACCATTTCGCCCCATCGGCAGGGTTTTCGTGGCGCCCACTTCGCCCAACACAAACACTTTCTGATCGTCACCCAGTGGAACGTTGATTACGTCGCCACTTTGAAGCAGAACGTTATGCAATTTGTTACCCTGCTCGTACACCGCTTTCAGCGATAACCGGTAATCCTTGCCATCTCGGGTAAGAGTAACGTTTCGCCAATCAGCACCAGCTGCCATATCTAACCCACCTGCCTGACTAATGGCATCTACTATCCGCGTCGGGACATTTGTAAGTGGATAAACACCTGGAGTTTCAACCGCCCCGCTTACGTAAACACGCTGGCTGCGAAAACCTGCCACAGAGACATCTACTTGTGGCGATTCAATATACTTTGAAAGCCGATTGGCGATTTCTTCGCGGATTTCCAGCGTCGTGAGCCCTGCCACATCCACATAGCCAATGTACGGGTAGTAGATAGTGCCGTTCTCATTTACCACGTTGCCCGATTCTTGTGAGCTGCGATTGGAACCGGCGGGTATGGTGAGTTCTGGATGATCCCATACCGTTACCTGAAGAACATCACCAATACCGATGCGGTATTCGTAGTCGCTATCTTCGCGGAGAAGTTCAGCGTTGGGTGCGGGCACTTCGGCTACTATAGCGTGGCGCAGAGTGTCGGGGCCAATACGACTGACATTCACTAAGCTCGTGATATCTTCTTCTTTAGGGCTTTCGTAATCGGCATTCCAGCCGCCAGTACTTATGTGTGAGCCAGGCGCGAAAGCGCAGCCTTGCAGAGCCAATAAAGCCAAAGGGATCAAAATCCTTAAAAACATAGTCGTGGTGCCGAGACAATTTTGGTTGTTTGGGGGACGATAATAACCGGAACTTTATTTTGTTGCATGTCTAGGGTGCTCGAAAGCAAACCCTAGAAGCGATAACGCCAACTCGCGCCGACAGACCATTGGTCTAATTCGCTGGCGGCCAGCTCGATTTTTTTATCGGTGCCGCGTACGTTGAGTTCCAGCCGGCCTCTGAGAAAATCCGTACTGTAGCCGAGGTTCAGAATGCCGACTTTCTGCTTGATCGTGGGGAGAAAATACTGCACTTCTGGATCTTTCATTGCGCTGCGCACGACACCGTCACTGCTTAACTCAGCAATGCTGATGATCGCCGAAAGGTTGTCGCCGTTATCAAAAAACTGGAAAGCACCCAGCGAAATAGCTTCTGCGTCGCCTTCAAAACTACTGGCCATATTACGGCCATAGTGACGATAGCCCGAGGTATAAGCTGCGTGATTGTAGGTCACATTAGGACGAGCCTCGCCGAGAAAATCGTCCGCTGTAGTATTGGTGTATTCCAGGAACCACTGCTGGTCTGAGTGGAGTATGCTGCTGGTCCAGTCCGAGCCCAACAACCAGGATTTTCTCGCCGGGAATGCACCTGCTTCATCTTCCCCCATCATTTGGGTGTAAAAACCCATGACTTGGTTTCCCAGAGCAATACCATAACGAATATCTATACTGCCGAGTTGGTTACCCGGATCTTGCCCTTCCCCTTGCTGCCCATTTTCTTTACCGATGAGAGCATCCCACAATGAAGAGCCGTTCTCAGGCCGACCTTCGCCACCGAACATAATGGCCCGCGAGAGGCCGACATCAAGGCCTTGTATGGGGCGGAATGTAACACGCATGCCAATGAGCTTTGGATCGTCAATCACTCGCTCATCCTGAAACTGACCGGCAAAGAGGGTAACATTCCAAGGGCCAATCCAGCTCAACCATGAGGATGCGGGTGCGATGTCTCGCTTTCGATTTAGCCACACAGCCGGAATGGGCCGCGCGTTGTTCGAAAGAATCAAGCTAGATTGCCAACCCGGCCCCCACCAGCGGTCTATGGCGCCCGCGCCAAACACCCAGTTGCCAACGGTTGCAGCGAGGTAGCTGCCATCGTAACGGTATTCTTCATCGTCTGTCGGGTTAGCGACAACCGAAGGGGATAGGCCAAGCGCCCAGTATTCGCCTTGCCATTGCAGATCTAGTGTTGCTTGCCCTTCTTCCTGGCGGCTATCGCCGAAGCCCTGAACTAAAGGCTGCTCGGAACTGCCTGCCAAGGTAATTTCGGCCCGGGTGCCACCGAAAAACTGCGCCTGCTGTTCGGCTTTCAAATAAGCCACGGCATCGGCTGTTGCGGTGACATCTGACGTGACACTGTCGTTGATATCTTTTGCCACGCTACTCCACATCACCGGCCAGGTAGAAACGGTTCGATCAAAATGTCCGCGGTCCGCCAGCTTTTGCAGTGCAAAACGGGCACGAGCATCGCCGGGTTCGATCCAAGGTGAGGCATAGGTGGCCGTGGCGGCAACAAGGCCGATCAGGCACGCTACCGCCCCACCGACCCGAGTCCAGTGCGTTAAGGGCATACGATTTACTTTTTCAGTGCAGGGAAAAAAGCCAAGAAAGGAAGGCCCTAACGTGATCCCTGTCAGGTTTTTGAAAAAAATTACTATTCCGAAGCGGTGGGGAATTCTACTAGAAGCTGCGTGACAAACAAGTGACAATTACTTTTGCATGCAAATAATCAACAGGTTACCAACGTAAACTTTTGTAAAAGGCCAATAATGGGGTCAGACCCCAGATACATTTGAGAGATCGAAATGTACCTCGGGCCAGGTTTCGCTTACGCCCTGATCGCTGAAACTGGCACACTCACCCGCTGCTGTTTCTGCATAAAGCTGATGAGCACTATGGCGCGCTCTTCGCCATCATATGCTTGGAAAATCGCACCCAAGCCTTTGAACGGCCCGTCGTCCAGCTCTATTGCCTGCCCCGCCTTAATACCGCCCTGCTCCGCCACTTTGCCCATGCTGGCTTTGATGTGTTCAATTACGTCATCGGCAATGGCTGCAGGCTTGTTGGTAAAGCTGACAATGCGCAACACCCCCCGAGTAGACCGAAGCTTCGCCCACATCGGGTCGGTTTGCTCCAGCTTTACGAAAATATACCCGGGAAACAGCGGCTCTAGCCTCTTGCTTCGCTTACCCGCCTTGATCTTCTCCACCTCAATTTTCGGGTAGAAACAGGCAATCTCCTGATTCTGCAAATGCTGAACCGCCCGATCACCCTGTGCCGGCTTATGCTGAAGCGCGTACCAAGTCATAAACATTCCATTGCGGGGTCAGACCCCGGTGCATTTCATTCAACCAAATGTATTGGGGGTCTGACCCCAATTTTAAAAGTACCAGTTACCCGCGGCAATGAAGTGCGGGTTGAGGATGTCTTCTTTGCCGTATTGCAGCGGGGTGTTATCGAACGTTTGCACTTTGCCACCGGCGGCCAAAAGTACGGCATGTGCGGCGGCGGTGTCCCATTCGCAGGTTAGGCCCAAGCGGGGGTAGATGTCGGCGTGACCTTCGGCGATGCGGCAGAATTTGAGGGAACTGCCGGCCTGGACGGTTTCGTGCTCGCCCAGTGTTTCGATGAAGGCTCGGGTGTCGTCATTAAGATGGTTTTTGCTGGCCACCACTCGTTTGATGTCTTTTGGCTCGGCCACGTGGATGCGGTGGGTGCGGCCGGTTCGATCGCGTTTGAAAGCGCCCTCCCCTTTTATGCCCCAATAGGCTTCCTTAAGCGCGGGGGCCGTTACTACGCCCATTATGGGCTGACCATCTTCGATCAAGGCGATGTTAACCGTAAATTCACCGCTACGCTGGGTGAAGTCTTTGGTGCCATCGATGGGATCAATCAGCCAAAACCGTCGCCAATGCCTGCGCTCGTCCCAAGGCACCTGCTCGCCTTCTTCCGACAGAATCGGGATGTCACGGCTTATATTACGCAGCCCCCTTACAATCGTTTCATGACTGGCCATGTCGGCTGCCGTGATGGGCGAATGATCTTCTTTAAATTGCACTTTGAAATCGGATTGGTAGATATGCAGCACCCGCTCGCTGGCTTCATCTGCGACTTTGATGACATCCGGTAGTATTGAACTGTAGTGCATGATCACTCGCTCCCTGCTTGGCCTAAGCCCATGTTACCAAACTTTGTGGGGTCAGACCCCCGATACATTTTATGTGATGAAATGCTCAGGGGGTCTGACCCCAGCTTGAAATGACGGTGCGGGTTCGGCACATTGTTGCACTTTACAACCAATCCACAAGGAACGTGAGATGGCCCGCCGACCCAGGATTTGCCCGGCCGGGATGCCCCAGCATGTGATTCAGCGGGGGAATAACCGGCAGGTTTGCTTTCAAGATTTGTCTGATTTTGCCACCTACTCGATGTACCTGAATCGTTACCGGCAGAAGTTTGAGGTGGATATCCATGCCTGGGTATTCATGAGCAATCACACGCACTTGCTGCTAACGCCGAAAACCGACGACGGCCTTTCCGCCTTCATGAAATCCTTAGGCCAGTGCTACGCGCAGTATTACAACGCGCGGCATGAACGCACCGGCGGCTTATGGGAAGGGCGATTCAAATCGTGCCTTGTGGATACTGAGGAGTATTTCCTGCAATGCCAGCGTTACATTGAACTGAACCCGGTGAAAGCGGGCATGGTGGATTACCCGGGTAATTATCAGTGGTCCAGTTATCTTTGCCATGCTTATGGTGGAAGCGCGCGGTTTCATTCACCCCATCCTTGTTATCTGGCGCTGCAGCCGGAGCCTGACCGGCGGCTGGTGAGTTATCGGTCGTTTGTTGCTAGTCCAATGCCCAGCTCACTTTCCGATCAGATTCAACACTCTGCTATTTCAGGTTTGGCACTGGGATCGGCGGAGTTTCAGCGGCAGATGGGGGAGCGGTATGGGGGTGGAGGTTAAGTGGTTTTTGGGGAGGTTGCGTGGGGTTGGGAGATTGGGGGTCAGACCCGTGGGGGTCTGACCCCGTAGCCGGGCCTCGTAGCCGGCTGCGCAATCAGACACCGTGGCAGGGAACTGAATCTCAAGTCGCTTGGTTTGGCAATCTTTGCCATAATCTTTGCAAAGGGGGAGTCAATTATGGCAACTATGAATATTTCGCTGCCTGAAACGATGAAACACTGGGCAGAGCAGCAAGCGCAGTCCGGCCGATATTCCAACACCAGCGATTATGTGAGGGACCTCATTCGCAAGGATCAGGACCGTTTGCAGAAGATTGACGAATTACAGAAGCTCATCTCAGCGGGGATTGCCAGCGGACCAGGCACGCGCTCAATGGAAGAGTTGCGATTAGCCGCGATAAAGTTAGCCAAGGAAGGAATCGCTGATGAGGTACTTTCTCAGCAGGAAAGCTGAAGAAGACATTATTGCCATCTACCTACATGGGCTGGAAAACTTCGGAGAGGCGCAGGCAGCGAAATACCATGCCCAGCTTGGGGCCTGCTTTGAGTTTTTGGCCCAGAATCCATACGCGGCGGCAGAACGAGTAGAGATATCACCACCCGTTCGAATCCATCCAATTGGCGTGCATATTGTGATTTATCAGATTACCGACTCTGGCAGCGTGTTTATTGTACGTGTTCGGCATGAGCGGGAGGACTGGGTGTAGTCATTTGGAGATTGGGAGCCTGCCGAATTTTTCGGTGATGCGTTTGCGCATGATGATGTCTCCTGCCTGCCCACATCACCGCTGAACACCACCGTTCGGTCCGCACCTTTGTGATGCACATGCACACACGCGGAACCCAGAATATGGCCGGCGGGCGTGAACGTTACCTCAAAACCTTTTACCGGCTCGAACGCCTCGTGATAATGCAACGACTCAAACTGCTTGAGCGCTTCATAAGCATCTTTCTCGGTGAACAACGGTTCGGGTTTCTCGTGTTTCGAGAATTTCTTCTTAAAGGCGTAGCGCGCATCTTCTTCCTGCAAGAACCCGGCGTCCGGCAGCAACACCTTGCACAGCTCATGGGTGGCTTTGGTGCAATAAATCTTTCCTTTGAAGCCATTTTTCACCAACGCCGGCAGATAACCCGAATGGTCAATATGAGCATGTGTGAGCACCACCGCGTTAATAGTGGAAGGCTTCACCGGAAAAGGCGCCCAGTTCCGCCGACGCAGGGTTTTCACGCCTTGGTACATGCCGCAGTCCACCAGCAACCGATGATTATCATCGGAAAGCAAATAGCGGGAGCCGGTAACGGTACCCGTACTGCCGAGGAAACGAAGCTTCATCGTATTTCCACCATTCCAGGGGCGTTTACTTCAGCTTAGTTCAGGAATAGGAAAATACGTGGTGGCAACAGGCAGGAGACTTAAGAGTTACAGCGCGACTCGCGCCATAATTGAAACTCAGGCTTCAACCATGGCGCGGACGGATCAATTAACACATGGATTTTTCGTGACGCAATTCTTAGTCGGCCTCACCTTCCCAGCGGCTAATTTTCTCTCGCTCATTATCAACAGTCATTTCCGATTCAAGCGCCTGCTGCTGAGGTGACGCCAGCCCCTGAGCGGTTAGATCTCCGGTACGACGTGCTTCTTGTTCCTGGCGAATGTAGTCGAGCCGCTGCGCTTTGTCCGCCTGCTTTTCACTTTGAATCTCCTCATCCCTGCGACGGAACTCATCTTCCAGATCGCCCATAACGCTGTTCATGAAGCCGTCACACGGACTCATCGACAGAACGTAGCGCGGCTGCTCCAGATTGTATTGACCAGAAACCGCAAAGGTGGAACTGACAAACTCGGCAGCCAAGGCAAAATAGGTCGCATCAAAGGTAAATACGTCTTGCTCGCTGGACGCACTGTGCCGATCTGCGCCGCGGTAGTGCGTCGCGCGCATGACGGTGCCTTCGCAGTGGAAATCAAACACCTTGGAGCGGAAGAAAATTTCAGCCCAGAACATATGGCAGATTCTGTCCAGCGTCCGGCCAAAGCCCATCAGTAGAAGCGAAGCAAGCAGCATAGCAACGGTACCGCCTGCGGGAATCAACAGTTGGTTGAGCAACAACTCAACGTTCGCACGCTGAGCGATCAGCTGTTCCCACGCGTTCACGTGGAACAGCACATTCTCAGCACCTTGCCAGAAAAGCACAGCACCGATCAGCATGAGAATCTGTGCCGTCACCGTACCTGCAATCCGCGCGTACCGCATGCCCGCAGGTTCAGAAACCTCTTCAACCACAGGCTGAATTTCAGTAATCAAATCACCGTTAAACTGCTCGTTATCACGGTTTGCCTGCCCTGTATCGTTGGTATCCTGATACATACGGTTAGGCAATTCCTGCTCTCGGCGCTGCATCAGCACCAGGTCTCTCAGGGTTGTGAAAATTTGTCGTGGGTGCAGATCGAACCGCCAGCTGCTGTTTTTCTCTGAGCTACTGGTTTTGATTTCCACCATGCGGATACGCGCACGAATCAACACCACCGCCACTGCAGCAACCGCCGCAGCGCAGACAATGGTCAGCGTTAACAGCGTTCCCGTTCTGAAGATGGGCTCAAGAACAGGCAGCAATTCAACAAAAGCAGCCCTATCCCGAAAGCCAATGTTCTCCCATATCGCAATCCAGCCTTGCGCCATCAATACCGGAATAACGATTGCGCCCACAACCACCAGGGCCAATCCACCACTGGAGTATGTGTGGAGCTTAGTCATATTCGCACGTGCCAGCGGGTTACCCAGCTTCACCCAGACAAGGCCGAGATACACCAGCAACACGGTCTGAAACGCCAGCGAAATCACCGCACTTCCGGCTTCACCACCCTCTGAACCCGCAAACACCATCATAATAATCACAGAAGCCACTAAAAATGCACCCAATGCAATGAGGCTTCGGGTTATTTTCATAACCAGTGTTTGTGCCGCATTCCGGATAGGCCACGGGGTAACAATCAAGCCCGGGAAAAGCGAATGCACTGCACGCGCAAACCAGCCCTGAGGTTCTGTGAACGTCGGGTTGCTTTTGCTCATCAACATGTTGTGGAGCGTTTGAGCCGTATAAAGCGAAGGCTCTTTTTCCTGAACGGCTTCCCTCGCGACATTCTTCGTCAGAGAAGCTGGCGCCGACCGACCGACGAAAAAACGCATGACCTGAAAAAGCCCGATACCCAAGGCCTTGAAACCACCGATGACAAACACGCTGCCAATAGCCAAGCTCAGCCAAGCATGCGTTTTATCCGTAGAGAGCAATGGCTGAATCTGCAACAAGAGGTATACCCCTATTGCCGTCAATACCAAGCCCCGGACAGAACGTACTAAACCCTCAAACCGGAATGGGTTCCGGATATTGAGTTTCTGGGTACCGTATTCGAACGCCATGTATCAGTTCCTTAACGAATTTTTCGGTTTTTAAGTGCGCGGAAGTTTATCGCAAACCGAGGCAAAGAGGGGAGCAAATAATCGAATGCGATTACCTTTATCGGGGTCAGACCCCAAAACATTTTGCTCGGCGAAATGTATCGGGGGTCTGACCCCATGGTATCTTAGCCACCCAACTTATGAGGAATGATGGCTATGCTGAGTGTAAATGAGTATTTTGACGGTAAAGTGAAATCCATTGCCCTTCAGGGCGAGACACTACCTGCCACGGTGGGTGTGATCAGCCCGGGTGAGTATGAGTTTGGCACCAGTCAAAAGGAAGTTATGACGGTTGTTAGTGGTGCATTGACCGTTCAGCTGCCTGGCAGTGACAACTGGGTACATTACGGAGCCGGTGATGCGTTTGAGGTGGACGCAAATGCCAGTTTTAAGGCTAAGGCGGAGATGGATACGGCTTATTTTTGTACTTACGAATGAGGTTTGGAGATTGGGGGTCAGACCCGTGGGGTCTGACCCCGTGTCGCAGCAGCTCGTTAGCGATGCGATTCAGGTAGTGTGGTACGGTAGTACGCCAAAATAGCTAAATTACACATTCTCTGCTTGCAAAGAGGTGAAAGCTTGAGGGGTTTGGTTGTCCTACTTGGCCTGTGTTTATTGTTTCTCGGTACGCCTGCTTTGGCAAATCCTTTGTCTTTGCCCGGTATTCCGGGCTTTTCCGCGCAGGAAGATAAAGATGAGAAATCACCGGAAGAGCTTCAGGCCTCACTGGAAGTCACCATTCAAGCGCTGGAGAACGATGCAGAGCGCTCAGCGCTGGTGCAGCAACTCAAAGCCATTCAAGCAGGGCTGGAAGCGCTGTCTTCATCAGCCATAGGCAGCGCCTCAGACAGCGAAGGTTTGCTGGGAGCGCTTGCAGTCTTTTTCAACGATGACGGCAGCACAGAAAGCGCCCCACCCAGCACGCTTTCCATTTGGAAAACACACTTTGCGAATGCCTACACCGCCGCTCGCACATTACTGAACAGCGCGTCTGTGCGCGAGCTTGCAGAAATCACTGCGGGGCTGGCCGTATGGCTATCGGTGCTGTGGGGGCTGTCACGTCTTGGCCAAGTGTTTTTTGTGTGGCGGGACTGGCCCCTGGAGATGCCCCGTAACCCCAGGCCTTGGCTGCTGGCCCTGCACTTTCTCCGGCGGATTCTGCCCTGGCTGCTGACCTTTCTTGGGCTACTGACCGGGCTCCCCACGTTCGGCATCTCCGAGCCTGCACAAACCACCGTATTGATTCTGGCATACACAGGCCTCAGCGCGCGCATTCTGACCTCGCTGTTCGACGTGATGATTTCCGTTTTCTCCAATGGCCACCGTTTGCCGGCGGTGATGATTCTGCGCCGGCGCATGCTGTTGCCGCTGTTTATCATTGGGGCGCTCTTCGCCCTTGAAGATTCGTTAAGCACCACCGAGCTGACCGAGCAGCTAGGCACGGAATTGGCCAGTGCACTGGCGCTGGTGTTCAGCGTGATTGCTGCTCTGATGAGTTTTTACCTGATTGTTCGCAACCGGCGCCCCGTTACCCACCTGATTCGCAACCGCCCGTACAACCAACGGAAAAACGAAGGCGTATCGCGGGAAGTCATCGCCCTATTGGCCCGGCTTTGGCACATCCCTTTGCTGGTGGCGATCAGCGCCTCGGTGGTGGCGGTGTACATCAACGGTGGCGAGGCCGATGCAGCGCTGGGCAAAGCCATGATTTGCGCTCTGCTCCTGGCGCTGACTCTTGCCCTGCAAGGCCTGCTCGGCATTCAACAGAATCGGCCCAAACACCGGTCTTTGAGTACCTTTAGCCGCAGGCTGGTGCGCTTTGGATATAACCTGATTCAGGCCTCTGCCTGGCTCGTTTTCTTCGAATTGACCCTGCAAATCTGGGGTTTATCGTTGTTCGGCCTGGCCGGAAAGCCTTCGGTCAGCGTCGGCTTGGCGAACAGCCTGACGGGCGTTGTGGTGATTCTGTTGGTGGCAAAACTGACCTGGATTTTCATCGACGAATTACTGGAACGGGCCATGGGTGGCGGCGAGCGCAAAAAGCGAATCCAAACCGCCCGCGCACAAACCATACTGCCCATCGCCCGCAACACGTTGCTGATTACCATCCTGATCATCGCCACATTGGTAAGCCTGTCTACCCTTGGTGTAGACGTGACGCCCCTGTTAGCCGGTGCCGGTATTATCGGCCTTGCGGTCGGTTTTGGTGCGCAAACACTGGTGCAGGACTTGATCACCGGGCTGTTTATTGTGGTGGAAGACTCCATGTCGGTGGGGGATTTCGTGCAGATCAACGGATTCATGGGCACCGTGGAAGGCTTTAACCTGCGCACCGTGCGCCTGCGGGACCTGGAAGGCGTGGTGCATCACATCACGTTCAGCAAAATCAGCTCCATTCATAACATGTCGCGCCAGTTTGGTATCGCGCTGCTGAAAATCCGCATCCCAAGAGAACTGCCCATCGACGACGCCATATTGCTAATGAACGAAACCGCCGACGACCTACGCCTGCAGCCAGACATGCGCTGGCTGATATGGTCGCCACTGGAAATGCAGGGCATCCACGCCTTCGAAGAAGGCTGCCCCGTGCTACGAATGCGCATGCGCACCAAACCGGAGTACCAATGGGATGTATCCCGCGCCTTCAACTTGCTGCTGAAGCGGAAAATGGAAGAGCGCTTCATCGACGTGGCCGCACCGCGGATCAGCGTGCACATGGAAGGCGAAGGCGGTAGCGGCTCGGCGTATTTAGAGCGCCGCGGGCCCAGCGAGGCATAAGCCGGATTGGGGTCTGACCCCAATTTACTTCGTGGGCATGATATCCTTGCCGCCCTATTTTCAATAGCCACACCCATTTCGATACTGCTTAGGTTTTATTATGCGAATGATTATCCGGGCTTTTTTCCGCCTGCTCCGCTTGATTCTGACGCCGTTTATGCTGCTTTCAGAGAAACTTACCACACCTAAGGCCATTGAACGCTCCCCTGAGCGGCAGGCTGAAATTGATAAAGCTACCGCAAATCTCGCGCTTTACGAGTTTCGTGCTTGTCCGTTTTGCATCAAGGTTCGTAAGGAGATGGCCCGACTGGGGCTGGATATTGAGCGGCGGGATGCGCAGCGTGATCCGGTGCATAGGGAGGCGCTTTTGAAAGGTGGTGGGGCGGTTAAGGTGCCTTGTTTGTTGATTAGGGATGAGCAGGGTGTGGAGCGGTGGATGTATGAGTCTGGGGAAATTAATGATTGGTTGGGGAGGGAGTTTGGTTGAGTGGAGTGCGAACTAACCATGAGGAAAGGCTGCACGGCGCTGGGGACTTCAAACACAGATTTACTTTCAGCGCCGAAACCGAATCTAGCTGGCTTGCAGGACGCAATACCCATTAGCTTTTAGATTGCTTGGGGCTAGCGAAGCGACGCAAATCAGCCGAAGCTATAAACGTAGAACGATTTCAGTTCTAAAAGAGCTGAATTTTCCGACATATCTCGATCTAAAATCATCTCTGCCCCGTGGGGCGGAACAACATCCGCCAAAATTAGCGAAATGTATAAGCCGAGATTGCGCGTGCTCAAAATGAAAAAGCCCGGAATAAAACACTTCCGGGCTCCTTTGACCTAGCCAAGCGATAAATTATCTATGGCCAAGGTTAATCTTAACGACAATTAGCCGGACGGTATTTGTCTTTGAGCGCATTAGCTGCAGGGTCAATGCTACATGTCCAATTAACTTGAGTACCCGCGTTCGCGACTGCAGACAAATCCAATGCGGTCGTTCCGTCGGCAGCAACCGGTGTCAATTGAAGCACGTTTTCCGTTGCTGGCACGACAGCTGTTTCATAGGTAATAGTAATCACTCCTGTAGAACTACTTGAGATGCTATCAACATTGTCGTTGCCCGCGAGAGCAGTAGTATCGAGCAATGTTGCACCGATCGAATCACAAGTTGCGGCATCGGTGCATTCCATGGACCCAGGACCGCGGCTCTGGAAAGTCTCAGTTATTGCAGTTTTCAAAGCAGAAGATAGGGTCAACCCTTCAGAAACCTTTGCTCGAATTGTGTAATCTTGATAAGCCGGAATCGCCACAGCCGCCAAAATACCAATGATCGCAACAACGATCATCAATTCAATCAGAGTAAAACCTTGCTGGCCTTTGTTCATTTGAATCTTTTGCATAATTCGACCTCTATGTCGTTTTTTGGTTCTTAGTAGCTCCGGGGCGGTGGAGCGTTACCCCGTGACCGCTTTGAGCTTGGAGTAAGTTAAGCATCGAGCGTGCCAAATGCAAGATAACATACGTAAACAGCGCCCACTCAATGAGTTAAAGCATCTGCGTGACATACGTCACACAACAACAAAGCGCATCCCTAGCCGAAAAATGGCCGCGAGTGACAAATTTTGTCACCGAGCCGCCAGATTGAAGCGTCATCAAACTGAAGACTCGCCTTGTACAATCCCGACCAAAAACCAAACTTGAGATCTAGCAACCTTTCCAAACCTACCTACTACATCTAAACTCTATGCTCATAAATACGTGATTCAGCCACTTACAAGACTTTCCTCAGAGCATATATGGCCAGCAACAACCGAAACGTAACGCTTACGGGCCTGGCCCGTCGATTTGTTGATGACGGGCTTCTGGACGAGGACATCGCTAAAGATGCGTTCACCCAAGCGTCCGAGAATCGCATCCCTCTCATCACTTACCTCACTCAGAATGATCTGGCTGACAGTTCCAAATTAGCCTTCTCTGCTGCGATGGAGTTCGGCATCTCTGTTCTCGACCTGGAGTCTTTCTTGCCAGAGATGATGCCTGAGAAGTCGGTCGACGAGAAACTGATCCGAAAGCACAACGCCCTCCCTCTCTATAAAAGAGGCAATCGGCTGTTTATTGCTGTTTCTGATCCAACCAACATTCAAGCGTTGGACGAGATTAAGTTCAACACCGGGCTGAGTACTGATGCCATCCTTGTCGATGACGCCAAGCTCCGCACTGCAATCGAGAAGTATCTTGAGTCCCATGACACAACCATGGGTGATCTCGACGATGCCGACCTTGAAGGCGTTGAAACGGAAGGCGGCGACACGGAAGAAGACAATGCAGCATCAACCGCCGAAGTTGACGATGCGCCTATCGTAAAATACGTCAACAAAATGCTGTTAGATGCGATTCGCGGCGGCGCCTCCGACATTCACTTCGAGCCATATGAAAAGTCTTATCGAGTTCGTTATCGGACCGACGGCATTTTGAAAGAGGTCTCTCGGCCTTCTATCAAGCTCGCCCCGAAAATTTCTGCTCGCGTGAAAATCATGGCTCAGCTGGACATTTCCGAGCGCCGGGTGCCGCAGGATGGCCGGATCAAGATGAAGCTCTCCAAAACCAAGGCCATCGACTTCCGAGTCAACACTCTACCGACGCTCTGGGGTGAGAAAATCGTATTACGGATTCTCGATCCGAGCCAAGCAAAACTCGGCATCGACGTGCTCGGCTACGAAGAGGACCAGAAGCAACTTTACCTTGAGGCTCTTGAACAGCCTCAAGGGATGATTCTGGTCACCGGCCCCACCGGTTCTGGTAAAACGGTTTCTCTGTATACCGGCCTGAACATTTTGAACACCAACGAGCGGAATATTTCGACTGCGGAAGACCCTGCCGAAATTAACCTGGAAGGCATTAACCAGGTAAACGTGAATACAAAGGTGGGCCTAGGTTTTGCCGAAGCCCTCCGTGCGTTCCTCCGGCAAGACCCCGACGTGATCATGGTCGGTGAGATCCGGGATTTGGAAACCGCGAACATTGCTATAAAGGCTTCTCAAACCGGTCACTTGGTTTTATCTACCCTGCACACCAATAGCGCAGCGGAAACTCTGACCCGAATGATGAACATGGGTGTTCCTGCGTTTAACATCGCGACCTCCGTGAGCCTGATCATCGCTCAGCGATTGGGCCGACGGCTTTGCAGCTGCAAACAACCCGCAGACGTACCAAAAGACGTGCTTTTAGCCGAAGGGTTCACACAGGAACAAATTGATACAGGGTTCACGTTGTTCCGCCCCAAGGGCTGTGATAAATGCAGTGGTGGGTATAAAGGCCGCGTTGGTATTTACGAGGTGGTCAAGATTACAGATGAGCTGGCCAGCATGATTATGGAAGAAGCCAGCTCGATTCAAATTGCTAAAAAAGCGCAGGCCGAAGGCTTCCGTACTCTAAGGCAGTCCGCCCTGATGAAGGTGATTCAGGGTGTGACCAGCCTTGAAGAAGCCAACCGCGTGACGAAGGATTAAGCATGGCAGAAAAATCACAAAAGCTGGAAGCGTACGTCTGGGAAGGCAAAGATCGAAAGGGCAACAAAACCAAGGGTGAGCTGAACGGCGTTAGTTTAGCCCTGGTTAAAGCTCAGCTTCGCAAACAAGGCGTTATTCCAGACAAGGTTAAGAAGAAACCTAAGCCTTTGTTCGGCGGCAGCAAGAAGATTACGCCGTTCGATATCGCGATGCTTACACGCCAACTGGCAACCATGATGAAGGCTGGCGTACCGTTGGTTCAGAGTTTTGACATTGTAGCAGATGGACTCGAGAACAAAGGCCTTCAAGAGCTCGTCATGTCAATACGGAATGATATTTCTTCCGGGACTGGATTTGCAGCTGCATTGCGCAAGCATCCAAGACACTTCGATAACCTTTACTGCAACTTGGTAGAATCGGGCGAACAAGCTGGTGCGCTGGAAGCGATGCTTGACCGCATTGCCACATACCTTGAAAAAACCGAGCTACTCAAGAAAAAAGTTAAGAAAGCGATGACTTACCCGATAGCAGTTATCGTGGTCGCCATCGTGGTTACCGCCATTCTACTTATCAAAGTGGTTCCGCAGTTCGAAAGCCTGTTCTCTGGATTTGGAGCTGAGCTACCGGTATTTACCCAGATGGTGGTCGGGCTTTCGGAATGGATGCAATCTTGGTGGTTTGTGGTACTAATCGCGATTGTAGGGTCGATATTTCTATTTAAAGAAGCGAAGCGGAAATCGCAGAAGTTTTCTGACATTGTCGACAAATACGTTTTGAAACTTCCCATTGTTGGCGAAATTCTCGATAAGTCAGCCGTCGCAAAATTTGGCCGCGTCCTGTCCACCACCTTCGCTGCAGGTGTCCCACTGGTAGACGCACTAGACTCCGTAGCAGGCGCAACGGGTAACGCGGTTTATCGCGATGCCATTCAAAACATCAAAAACGATGTTTCCAGCGGCACTCAATTGCAAGCCTCTATGCGCCAACAGGATGTTTTCCCGGTGATGGCTGTGCAGCTTACAGCTATCGGTGAAGAGTCCGGTAACCTAGACGAAATGCTAGAGAAGGTTGCCGTCCATTACGAAGCCGTGGTTGATGACATGGTGGACAACCTGACAGCCCTGATGGAACCCATGATTATGGCCGTTCTAGGGGTATTGGTTGGTGGTCTAATCATTGCCATGTACCTACCAATCTTCCAGATGGGTCAGGTTGTCGGGTAATAAATCGCACCACTGCCTGAAACACATATCAGTACCTCCATCCTCTCCCGCAACGGGAGAGGATGGCTCGAAAACCGGATTCACACTCCTTCGGGAACAAAAAATTCACAAACGAGCCCCCAATGCCATCACTAGAAACCTTCCTCTCAGCCCCCTGGCTTCTCTACACCACGGTCGCCGTAGTGTCCCTCTGCATCGGCAGCTTCCTGAACGTCGTCATCCTGCGCCTGCCGAAAATGATGCATCAAGACTGGCGTTGCCAGTGCGAGGAATTTCTTGAGGTGCCGGAAGAAAAGCGCAAAAATGAAACCCAGATAACACTTTCAAAGCCCGCCTCCACCTGCCCTTCCTGCGGCCACAAAATCCGCGCTTGGGAGAACATCCCTGTTATCGGCTGGCTGATGCTCGGCGGTAAATGCTCTTCTTGCAAAACCCGAATTTCACCTCGTTATCCTTTGATTGAAGCGTTTACGGCTGTGGCTTCTGTCGTCACAGTCTGCCTGCTTGGCCCTTCGGAAGCCGCGCTCTGGGCGTTGTTGCTAATTTGGGCCTTGGTCGCACTCACGGTGATCGATTTTGATACCCAGCTGCTACCAGACAGCATCACCTTACCCTTGATGTGGCTGGGCTTATTGTTGAACTACTTTGGCGTGCTGACGGATTTTGAGAGCGCTTTCTGGGGCGCGGTGGCGGGCTATTTGTCGCTTTGGTCGGTTTACTGGTTGTTTAAACTGTTGACCGGTAAAGAAGGCATGGGGCATGGTGATTTCAAGCTACTCGCCGCTCTGGGTGCCTGGCTGGGTTGGCAGGTGTTGCCGGCGGTGATTTTGCTGTCGTCGTTGGTGGGTGCGGTTGTTGGTATTGGTTTGATGGTGTTTCGCAAGCATGGGCGCGAGGTGCCCATTCCGTTTGGGCCGTATTTGGCGGTGGCCGGGGTGATTTGTTTGTGGTTTGGGGGGGAGATTGTTTCGGCTTGGTATGGTTTTTTGGGAGTTTAGGTAGGCCTTGGGTGGGGTCAGGCCTCGTAGGGCCAGACCCCTTTGTAGATTGAGAGCTGGGCTTGGGTGGGGTCGGACCTCGTAAGGTCCGACCCCTTGTAGATTGATGGTTGTGGAGTATGGATTTGGCGATTGTTGGGTTAACAGGCGGGATTGGTTCGGGGAAGTCTACGGTGGTGCGGCTGTTTGGTCAGTTTGGCGTGCACTGGGTGGATGCGGATGATGTGGCCCGGGAGGTGGTTGAGCCGGGTATGCCTGCGCTGGCGGCGATTGCCGAACATTTTGGGGACGAGGTGTTGCAGGCCGACGGCGCGCTGGATCGGGCCTGGTTGCGGCAGAAGGTGTTTGCGGAGCCTGAAGAGCGGGCTTGGCTTGAGGCCTTGCTGCATCCGATTATTCGCGACGAAATTATCCGCCAGCTTCAGCCTGAGAATTACGCCCTGCCCTATTCTTTGCTGGTATCGCCGTTGCTGCTGGAAACCGACCAGCACGAGCTAACGGACAAGACTCTCGTTATTGATGTGCCGGAGTCCGTTCAGCTGGAGCGCACTATGGCGCGGGACGACAATACCCGCGAGCAGGTGGAGCGCATTATGGCGGCGCAGATGGCTCGGGAAGATCGACGCGTTAAAGCAGACGCGATCATTGATAACAACCAGCCTTTGGTTGAGGTTGAGCGACAGGTTGCCGAACTGCATAATCAGTGGGTGCTTGAATTCAGTTAAGGGGCTCTTTCTGCGTTACCTCTTCTATTTAGCTCTCCTCGCTCCGCTATTATTGGCGTTTGCTCCCCCTGCCCATAGCGCCGGCCCGGTGGTGATCGAGGATGAATCCTTAGCAGACAAGCTCTCGCCCTATCGATTGCCGGTTTCTTTCTACACCGTTGAGCCGCACGAATACTGGGCTGAACCTGTAGACTCCTGGTGGCTGAGTGCCAGTAATTGGGTGATTCATCAAGAGCGCCTTCATGGCAGTAAGGTGCAAGGGATCGGAAATTGGGCCGACCGCACTCTCTCAGGCTCAGAACATGCATTGCCAAACAACGAAAGCTATTTGCGGCTAGGCTTCGCGGCAGAATCGGAATACAGCGACCCGGCTCAATTCAAACCCGAGGTGCGCTTTCGCCTTGACTTACCCACCACCGAAAAGAAGCTCCGCCTCGTTATCGAGAGCGACAGCGACGAACTGGTTCCTCTGGGTGAACGTGAGCGAGACCGGCAGCTCACCGAACCGGAACGCACCGACACCTCGACGACCGGCGCCCTTCGCTACCTGACCGATGTGGGCGATGCCATCAATTTATCAATGGACGTAGGTGGCCGGCTCCGGCTCCCGCCCGAAATGTTCTGGCGCCTGGAAGCGGATAAACGCTGGCTGGCGACTGACCAATGGCGCATCGGGGTTAAGCAACGAATTTATTATTTCCACACGTCCGGATGGGGCTCTCGTTCGTGGTTCGGCGCAGACCGACCCGCGTGGAACGGCTGGCACTTTTTTACCTCGTCTGAACTGGAGTGGGTGCACAGCGATCGAAAATTCGAAGCCGCGCAGCTGTTCAGCCTTCGTAAACGCACCAGTTCCCGATCCGTGATCTCGCCCAGAATCGGTATCCTTGGCGAAAGCCAGCCGGTATGGAGAACCACGTCGTATTTTGCCGATGTCACCTGGCGTTACCGGGTGTATGAAAACTGGCTGTTTGCCGAGTTAATTCCGGCGTTAGAATTCCCCCGCGAGAAAAGCTTCAAAGACCAGGCCTCGGTGATTTTCCGTATCGAAATGTACTTTGCCGGCACCATTGATAGAGACTGACATGACCCGACCCAGACACAAAAGCAAACCGGCAAGCGAAGCCTTAACCCTTACTCCTGTCGCTTACACCCGCTCCTGCTTTAAAGACAAATTTGGCGTACCACGGCAACCGGGGCTGACGCGTAACGCCCATGCGGATTTGATAATTGAACCACCGTTTGATCGCGAAGATGCCTTTCGGGGCCTGGAAACCGCCAGCCACCTGTGGCTGACCTTTCAATTTCACGAAGCGGTGCGCGCAGAATGGCGGCCGGTGGTACGACCGCCCCGTTTGGGTGGCAACAAGAAAGTAGGCGTGTTCGCAAGCCGTTCTCCGTTTCGGCCCAACAGCCTCGGTTTGTCGGTGGTGCGCAATGAGGGTCTGGAACGTAAAAACGGCCGCCTGGTCCTGAAAATACGTGATCACGATCTGATTGACGGCACCCCTATCCTCGACATCAAACCCTACTTACCTTTTGCCGACGCCATTCCCGAGGCATCTCTGGGCTGGGCCGACACGGCACCGTTGGACCGTGTTGAGGTACATATCAGCCCCGAAGCGCAGGCCGAGCTGTCATCATTGTCCCCGAATGACTACCCGGATCTTCAAGGCCTGATTGAAGATGTCGTCAGCTACGACCCCCGCCCGTCCTTTCGACGCGGGCGCGACGAGGACCGCATTTACGGTGCCCATCTGTATGATCTGAACGTGCGTTTTCGCTTTATCACCGAGGCTGGAAAGGTACGTGTGGAAGTAATATCCATCTGTTAAACTCCCGTTGGTTAAATCGTTGTCGACACAGGGAATTCGTGACTTGCCATCAAACCGTTTTTTAAAGCGCTGCGGTGTGCGCCCTTTGGCCCTGAGGCTGCTCGGATGGGTGCTTCTGTATAGCCTCGTTTTGTCTCTGGTCGCCACAGGCGTGCAGATGATTGGTGAATTCGAGCGCCAGAAATCCCGTTTAGAGACCAGCCAGAAACGTGCCGTCGATCTTATTTCCAGCACGTTAAGTTCAAATTTGTGGGTTCTGAATTACAGCGAGGTGGCCGCCAACCTTGATGATTTGCGCAATGTCCCGAACATCCAGTACACCCGTGTCATCACGTACACCGACCAGGAATTCAGCACCGGGACCTATCCAACCGGCCGTACCATTGCCCAGACCTTCCCGTTGGATTTCAAAAGCAGGCACTTGAAAGAGCCCCAGCGAGTGGGCCAGTTAACGGTGGTTTCTTCCGTTGAAAGTATCTATCAGGAAATTCTGGCCAGCGCTCTGATCAACCTGCTGTATCAGTCACTTATTGTGATGCTGGGCACCTTGGGCCTGCTGTTGATCGTGCGGGTGGCACTGTCGCGGCATCTGGAAACCATGGCGGACTATGCCGCCAAGCTGAATCTCGATGCGTTGGTGGCCCCGCTGGAACTTCGCCGGAAAAAACCGGCTCAACCGGATGAGCTGTCAGAGCTGGAACAGGCACTGAACAAAATGCGCCTGCAGATTCTGGAAGACACCCGTTCCCTGCGCCAGATTTCCGTAAAAACCCGTGGCGAGCGGGACGAAGCGGTGCGAGCGAACCAGGCCAAGAACCAGTTCCTGGCCAACGTGAGCCACGAACTGCGCATCCCCCTGCAATCGGTACTCGGCTATGCCCACTTACTGGCTGATACGCCGCTGGATCAAGAGCAAACGGAATACGTCAGCACACTGATCAATGCGTCTGAAAATCTGTCTTCTATTCTCAATGATCTACTCGACATCTCCAGTATGGAAGCGGGCAAGCTGGAGCTGGAAGAGATCCCGTTTGACCTTCGTGAAACGCTTAACGATCTGGTGCATATGCTGGGAGCCCGAGCCCGCGAAAAAGGTTTGGCGATGGAAATGCGGGTGGATGAAAGTCTTCCCTGGGCAGTTGTGGGCGATCCGGTCCGTATCCGGCAGGTGCTCATTAATCTGCTGTCCAACGCCATCAAATTTACCGATTCGGGCCACGTTCTGGTCAGCGTCGAAGTGCTCGGGCGCAAGGATAACAAGGTCCGCTTGCGATTGGCGGTGGAAGACACCGGTGAGGGCATCAACCCTGAAGAATTGCCACTCGTGTACGAGCCCTACATACAACTGGGCCAACGCTTTACCCGCCAGTTGCCCGGAGCCGGTCTGGGCTTGACCATCTGCCGGCAATTGGTTGACCGGATGGGTGGTGCACTGGATGTCGAGAGCCGCCTGGGCGAAGGTTCTACCTTCTGGCTGGAGCTGAATCTGGAAGAGGTAAGCGACAGCGCCACCCGCACCCGACCGGACTCTAGCATGATACGTGGCCGGCGCATTCTGGTGGTCGATTCGTACGAGCTGTCCCGCAAAATCACACTGGAAATGCTGTCTCGCTTTGATCTTCAGATCGAAGCGGTTAAATCTGCAGGCGAGGCCCTTACCTCATTGCGACAAGCCTGCGATGCCGGCGATCCGTTCCACGCCATCATACTGGATGGTTTCGTGCCCGATATGGATTGCGATCTGCTGTGCCGGCAGATTCGCAGCAACGCACAGTGGGCCGAAACCCGCTTATTGATTTTGTCATCCAATCCCCAGCGTGGTGATGCCGAGCATTTCCGCCAAGCCGGTGCCGATGCGTTTTTAAGCAAAGCCTTGCGAGAGTCCTACCTGATCGCCCTTCTTAACCAGCTGTTCAGCGACATCGAGCAGCAGGAGCGACGCTTTCTCACCCGCTTTTCCTTGAAAGGTCTGACCGATTCGAGCTCTGCCCGTTATGAGCTGCCTTGCGGGCGCATGCGGGTACTTCTGGTGGAAGACAATCCGGTGAACCGCATTCTCACCCAGCGTCTTCTTGAAAAACTGGGCTGCGAGGTGACAGCGGCCAACGATGGCGAAGCGGCGATGTCACTTTGGCAGCAGCACACATTTGACCTGATCTTTATGGATTGCCTGATGCCCCAAATGGACGGCTTTGAAGCAACCCGAAGACTGCGCGCCTGGGAGCAGAAAAACAACCGCTTGCGGGTACCCGTAGTGGCGTTGACAGCCAGCGCCATGGAAAAGGATGAGGAACGTTGCCGGGCGGCAGGCATGGACGTGTTCGTTGCCAAACCGGTCAACCTTGAAATGTTACGGGCAGTGCTGGAACAATACTGTCATGCACCTGCCGATAATTAATCAACGGCAGCCAATTCAAACAGCCCGGACGAACTGCCATGAACGTTGAATGCCCCACTTGCAAAAAATCTGTTGAATGGTCGGAAGCCAACGCCTGGCGCCCATTTTGCTCCGAACGCTGCAAGCTGATCGATCTCGGGGCCTGGGCAAACGAAGAATACCGGGTACCCGCTGAAAACGCATCGCCAGAAGATCTGGACCAAGGCCACAACGGCCAACTCCACTAAACCCTATCCTTTCCGCCGGCTTACGGGCATTTAAGTTGTACTGAGCGGAGCAGGTGTTACCATCCTGGTCCGTCAGAATCATCGCGGATGCAAACCTTCCATGCCTGTTTTGCATCCAATAACGACAGCTACAAAGGTGTATACATGAAGATTACCCGCATCTCTGCTTTGGCACTATCTCTGGCCGCAGCTCCGGTTATGGCGTCTGATCTGGATCTGAGCCTGACGTCTGATTCGGTTAAAGGCCAGGTGAACTTCTTCGGAACTCAGGACGAGTTGCAAGTGGGCGCCGGATACACCTATCACGAAGGCGGCCGTCACATTGCCAACGTAGATTTTCATGCCCAAGGCCGAACCGCACTGGGCAACCTGCCGACTACTGCTGGCATTGGCCTGCGTGGGCTGGGCTGGGATGACGATCACCTGGATGGCGGCGCTGTTGGCGTAGGTGGCTTTGCCACCGTTAATGTACCCGATGTGCCCGGCCTGTCGTTTGGCGGCAGCCTGCACTACGCCCCCAGCATTCTGTCGTTCGGCGACTCCGACGAGATGACCAGCGTAGAGCTGCGCGCCAGCTACCGTGTTATCCGTAACGCCGAAGTGTTCGCCGGATACCGTTATCTGAACACCGAACTGGATTTCGCGGGCAGCCCCGACGTGAATCTGGACGAAGGCATTGTGGCAGGCATGAAGATCTTCTTCTAAGCCGACCGCCAGTGTTTTGGGTTGCCCGAGCCGTTTCAGGGTAACCCAATCGTGCTCCCCTTCACGCCCTTCCCCCGGTTTACCTGTTAGGCTCTTCCAACACCTTACTCTTGGAAAGGCCTTGGCATGAGATTCAAGTTAGCTTCCCTGCTATCAACCTCTTTATTGATTGCTGCCTGCGGCGGTGGTGACAGCGCCATCGACGGTGCGCGCGATATTCCGAACCGGTTTGGCAGCACCATCAATGCGTTGGATGACTTCAGCCCGGGCAGCACCGGTGATTCCAGCAATGCCAACGGCCTGAAAGAAAACGAAGTGCGCGTTACCATGGAAGTGCCGGCGGACTTTGCCCCCAATGGGGAACCCACACGCCGCAATTTGCGAATCGTCATTCCCGATCGTCTTCAGGTGTACAGAACCAACCACTCGCTACAGAAACTGGATACCGTTGAACACTCGATCGCCACGGGGGACGATGGCCATTTCATCGTGAGTTTCAAGAACGGACAGCCCATTGGCCCGGACGTCGTCATCGAAGCCAGCTGGAGTGGCCAGGGCGGAATCACCATGAAAGCGCTGGCAGCCGATTCTGACCGGGATGTCAAAGTGAACCCCTTCTCTCATTATGTGGTTGAAGAAACTCTGGGCAGCTACCAGGCCAACGAATTCCAAACGGTAATGGATTGTGTGAACGATGCCGGTGGCGGTCTGTGTCTGAACAAATATGTTTGGTCCACCCTTGCCGATCAGGTGCACGATTTCGAGATCGACATTGCAAGCGGCGCCTCGTTGACGGCGGCACTTGAAGCCTTGAAAGACCGGGTAGATTTCCGAACTTATGTTGCTGACATTGCCCGCTATGCGCTGCTCGATCAAGGAACATCAGGTAGCATCAAAGCCAGTTCGGCCGACTATAACTCGGTGTTTTTCGGGCTGGAACTTGGCGAGACGTTAGAGCGTGATGGCACAGTCTCCGCAGGCCAGTGGGGCGTGCGCTCGGCCCGGGAGCAAGACCTCACCGAGGGCAAAGCCGAAGTGTTTCTTTATCCGGCATTGACGCTGACCAGCTTCGATGTCTTTGGCTTAAACGTGACCTCCTTGGCCACCGACATACCCTATGACCGGCAAACCGTTAGCCACACACCGGATAATCGATTTATTACTCAAACCTGGCAGCCAAACAGTCACTCCAGCTCGCCGGGAGCGGCGACACTAACACCGAAATCATCCGCCAATGAACTCAACCCCGCCCGATTGCTGGCTGGCCGCGCGCTCTATCAAACCATCACCTATCCGTCAGCTAGCCAAACCATCGGCTGGACACGAAATCCCTACTATTTCGATGCCTTCACAACGCAACCGGCTGACGCGCACAGCGGCCCAGACCGGGTACTGACTAGCTACTTCACCGCGGGTAAAAAAATTGCCCTGAACAATCAGGGCAACCAATTGAAGCGCAGCAATACGCTGGAACACCACTACCTTTCGGCGTTCGAACTACACCTGCTGCGGAGCACTGCCTTTGATCTCTCGGCGGCGGAGGGCGACTTTAATTTGGTGTATTTCACCGGGCGTTTTGGCGGGACAGATCCGGTTCAGTTTGAAACGGGCTCGGGCACTCTGAAGGCCGGAATCGCTGTGAATGATGAGCTGTCTGCCAGCATCAACACCACAACCTTCACCCTGTCCCGCGCCGGCAACGGGGCTGTAACGGCAAGCCCCGGTGGCAACTCCCAGTCGCTGAATATCGCCAATCGCCGCTCCACGCTCAGCGACGGGTCGCGTTTCATGGGCCGCTTAAGCCTCTGCAACGCCTGCCCGGACACCGACCACAGCAAACCCGATTTTGGCCAAGGCGCAGCCGCCCCGGATGGCTCCCTGCTGGCGTTCAATCTTGACGACAGCGCTTGGGGAGACGGGCTTTTGGTTGCCGCTAAAGCGCCAACGGCAAGCCTGAAAACAGGCACACGCTATCGCGTTCAGGGGTCGCTGTTGTCGATGACCGCGAACGCCAATGAACTCCAACACCTGAATGGCGGTGTACTTACCTTCACCAGCAATACCGAAGCCCAACTCACGGTCAGCGCTTTCAACCTGAGTCACTCGGTAAGCGAAGGTGAATTTACTGGCCCTGCGGGCTCTGAAATCATCGAGACCTTCACTTACACAGCCACCTCGAACGGCACGCTTAGCCTTAACTCGACCACGTCCGGGTTGGCGCTGGACGGGTTTTATACCGGTGAAGCCGATCAGATTTTTCTTGCCGTCAGAGACGCGTCTGTCTCCAAGCCTCGTACAGGTCTGCTAATGGCAACGCTGATTCCCGAATAGGCCAAGACGTTGCTGCCGCCGGAAAAACGCTTATAACCTGTTATAATTCCGTCCATATCAATTTTTGTGAGGGATTTATGACGGCTGTTTCTCGCGCTCTGTTACTCTGCGTGCCATTGATTTTGTTCGCCGGCGCAGGCGCGCTTTACACGCCGTTTGTTGGTCAGCCAGATGAAGACGGCGACATTGCTCTTAGCTCGCTCCCCCCGCTGCCTGCTTGGGCCGCGGCACCCCTCCCGGATTTCTCAGTCATTCGCGACACCACCGAGCGCAAAGCAGCCTTCTTTTCTTTTTTGTTTCCACGCATTGTGCTGGCCAACAGTCGTATTTTAATCGAACGCCACTACCTTGAGACGCTCCGCGCAAAATCAGAACTCACCGAAGCGGAACGCCAATGGCTGGCCGCTCATGCCACTCGCCTTCGTATCGACGAGGCCATTGGCAGTGACGCGCAATTTGCTCTTTTGGAAAAGCGTATCGGAGTAATACCACCCTCACTCATTCTTGCTCAGGCGGCCAATGAATCGGCTTGGGGCACGTCCCGGTTTGCCACCAAGGGCAACAACCTGTTTGGCCAGTGGTGCTTTTCGAAAGGCTGTGGCTTGGTGCCGCTTAGCCGGGCAGCCGGCGCCAGCCACGAAGTCGCCAGCTTTGCCTCGCCTTACGGGTCAATCCGAGCGTACATGACCAATCTGAACCGGCATCCGACTTACCAGCTGGTTCGAAACCTTCGTCAGCAATCATTCCAAACCAATCAACCGCTGTCGGGTGTCGTGTTGGCTGGCGGTCTGCTTGGCTACTCGGAGCGTGGCGAAGACTACGTTAAAGAAATTCGGGCGATGATTCGTTACAACAATCTGGAATTCTTCGACAAACAGTTCCAGGCGTTGATTGCCGACCAATCTCCGGAGCATTTGCTGGAGCTCGCCACTGCACCGAACGCTGCTGCCTTGTTACCCCGCAATCGTGGTACAAGCTCAACCGAACAGTAACCCTACAACCTGGATCAACAGAGACGTTGCGATATGCTTAACTTCTTGCCCGCCCCACTCAAAGGGGTTTTGGTACTGCTGCTCATCGTTCTGAATACGGTTATCTTTCTGCCGTTTTTGCTGCTGTTTGCGATCATCAAACTGGTTTTGCCCATCATTTTGATTCGCAAAGGCTGCACCATCGTGATCAACGGCATCGCCTGGTACTGGATTGGTTTCAACAACACCCTGATGCGGATTTTTCACAAGGTTGAATGGGACGTGCGGGGCGCCCAGACACTGAGCAAAGATCACTGGTATTTCGTGACCTGCAATCACCAAAGCTGGGCCGATATCACCGCCATGCAATACGTGCTGAACAGTAAAATCCCGTTGCTGAAGTTCTTCCTGAAAAAAGAACTGATTTGGGTACCTCTTTTAGGGATTGCCTGGTGGGCTCTGGATTTCCCATTCATGCATCGCCACACCAAGGAACAGCTCGCCAAGCGCCCGGAATTGAAAGGCAAAGATATCGAAGCCACCAAAGCCGCCTGCGAGAAATTCCGGTATACGCCGGTTACCATTTTCAACTTCATGGAAGGTACTCGCTTTACACCGGAGAAACACCAGCGCCAGAACTCACCCTACAACAACCTCCTGAAGCCCAAAGCCGGTGGCACTGCCTTTGTGTTTGGCGCTATGGGAGAGATGATCCACACCATGCTGGACGTGACGATTGTATACCCCGGTGGCACACCCGGCATCTGGGATTACATGTGCGGGCGGGTAAAGAAAATCATCGTAGACATTCGCACCCGTGAAGTGCCAGCGCAGTTCCTAGGTATGGACTATGAAGGGGACCGTGAGAAACGGGTGGAATTCCAGCGCTGGGTCAGCGCAATCTGGGCCGAGAAAGATGCCCGGATCGATCAGCTAAAGCAGGAAGCCTGACACTGACGCACTGAGAACCGGGGCTTAAAGCAGCCCCAGTTCCCTGGCCCGCACGATGGCCTGGGTTCTGGATTTCACATCCAGCTTGGCGTTAATACGCCGAGCATGGGTTTTCACCGTATGCAGCGAGATATGCAGTTTGTCGGCAATCGCCTGATTCGACAGCCCCTTGGCAATCAATTCCAGAACGCCCTGCTCACGCTCGCTGATAGGTTCGGCCAACTGCCCGGCTGAGGCCTCAGCCTGACATCCGAACACCTCACCCAACGCCTTGGTAAACTCCCCTTTTGGCAAGAACGCGAATGCCTTCTCCATTAACGGTGCCAGTTCTTTAGAAAGCTCCATGAACGGACTGATGAAGTGTTCTGCTGACGCCTGCAGCACGACTACTTCTAACTGCTTTCTGGCGGCCTGAGTGCCTTTTTCAGACAACAAGAGCACGGCATTCAGCAAACCGACGTGAAGCTGCAATCCAGAAGGGAAGGCATCTCCGTACCGCTGATGAATGGTCTCGAGATTTTCTCTGGCCCGCACAAGATCACCCGATGCAATCGCCTCCCTTACCTGCAGGCAATCCATAAGGCCCGGCATGGAGGGAAAC
This sequence comes from Marinobacter litoralis, assembly GCF_016427555.1. Classification (GTDB taxonomy): domain Bacteria; phylum Pseudomonadota; class Gammaproteobacteria; order Pseudomonadales; family Oleiphilaceae; genus Marinobacter; species Marinobacter litoralis_A. Next base: position 1,546,035 of record NZ_JAELVS010000001.1, on the reverse strand, counting down.
AGCTCTGGCACGCAGCCGTCTTGCCGATACGGCTCCAGTTTCCCGATCGCTTGTTTGGCACTGTCGGTTTGGCCACACGCCAGCCAGCAACTGGCCTTCAGTGCCTCGAGTACGGGCACGTAAAGCGCTTCGTCTACCTGCCAGGCATGCATGGTGCGCTCCGCCCGCCCGATCCAGACAAACGCTTCGTCCAGCATGCCCTGACTGCGACACATCAACACTCTGAGCGCCATGGCAAGCAACAGGCCCAAATCCCGTGTTTGCTCGGCGTGCCGGACACAGCTAACCAACAGGCGATCCGCCTCTTTGACCCGGCCTTGATGCCAAAGCACCAATACCAGGCTCAACTGGAGCCGGGTTTCGCCGATGCGAGCGGGCCGACTCAGCTCCTGGAGCGACGTATCTAAACCGGTACGAAGCAGGTTTTCTGCGTGTCCTAACGCACCCTTGCTCAACTCAATTCTCGCGTGCGAATACACGGCCAGTGCCTCTGAACCCGAATCCCCGGCTTCTCTGGCCAATTTTGACGCTTGGCGGTTGGCTTCCCGGGCTTCCTGAAAACGACCGGCAGCGCATAGCGCGTTTGCCCGCACGATGTGTGTTACCAGTTGCGCTTGCCCGGATAGCCCCCCGGCTCTGAGCGCTTTGTCAGCCATGGCCAATGCCGGCTGAACAAACCCTTCGCCCCTCAGAATAAACGCTTTCAATGCGTAGATACGCGCTTCGTGCTCTTTCCAAGCATCCGGCGCGAAACCTTCCAATAACTGGCGCGCTTGCCGGAATTGACCGCCGATCGCATGCACCCAGCCGTAGACAATTCGCAATCTGGCACTGCGCTCGAGCAGGTGCTCCGGCAGATGTTTGCGCAGCATTAGCAGCGAAGCCGTGTCCTGACCCAATAAAAGCGCTTCCGTTCCTTCCGATGCAATGCGCACAACCTCAGCGTTATCACCGGCCAGAACAGCGCATTTTAACGCCTCCGGAAACTGTTTCCGCTGACCAAACCACTGACTGGCCAGCAGCATGCGGCTCCCTTGCCCAGCCACAGGCGGGCTTTGCAGGAAAGTTTGCAACAAAGGATTGAGACGGAACCATCTGCCCCGGCCCGGTACCTGCTTAATAGGCAGACCAAGCTCGACAGCCTGAGACGGCGATAAGGCCGAGCTGTCACCCGAACCACCAATTGCATAAAACAATTCATCGCAGCAACTATCGAGCTCAGCGATAATCTTGAGAGACTTGATTTGCGAAGATGTCAGGGGCTGACATAACGCGTCTTTCAGAAAGCGTTCTACATAAGGGCTTTCCTGAATAGGCCGGCGTTCTTCTGCTGTTTCAAGCTCCCGCCGGTACAGCGCCAACGGCGTCAGCCAACCATCGGTCAGGTTGTAGAGGTAATCGATGGCAACGCTGGTGATCGGATTTTCAACCTCCGCTTTCTGGAAGAATTCAAATGTTTCGGCGCGCGTTAATTCCAGGCGTTCCTGATCAATTCGGCGGTAGTTTCCGTTCAGTTGCAACGTATGACTGGCAAACGGCAAGGGTAAACGAGACACCAATGCAATCGCCAGGTTGCCCGGAATGTGCGTTACCAAATAATGAAGTAGGCCAACGACCGCCGGGTTGGTGACATGCTGAAGGTTGTCCAGAACCAAAACTTCCGGCTGGGCGGCTGTCTGGCGCGCTTTCGATACCAGCATCAAAGCCAGATGATCCTCGAAGGCTTCGCTGTTTCCTTGACCTGTATCCGGAACTTTCAATGCCGAGGCGAGTACGGAGAGGAATCGGGAAGGCGCGTTATCACCCGCACTTAACGATACCCATCGTATCGCGCCCCGCTCAAGAGCCTCGGACAAATCCGTGAGGGCACTCACCAGCGCATGAGTTTTGCCATAACCGCTCGGGGCTTCAATCGAAAGTACATGCCCAGGCACCAGAGCAGCCCGAATGAGCTGGTCCAGTTCCGGGCGACGCAATCGGTCTGCCGGAATCGCCGGGAGTTGAAGCCGATGTTCAAGAAGCTCACGAACCAATTCACCATGCTGAACACCGGCATTGGCAATTTGAAATTCGTCGTTAGCTGCACAGCCGTCGCTTAAAGGTTTCACGCTCTGCCCCATTCAAAACCAGGCAAGGTTGCAAACAGCCTGGTACAACTATGATTCGCTTAGGTATATAAGCGCTGGCGCCCGACATAGGGGTCGCCTTTAGTATGAGATTAAGGGTAGAGGGTAAACCAAATAACAGGCCATTAGCAAAAAATGGCCCTTTCCGACATTGCAATATAGGCGCGTGATTTGAGTCACATTTTCAGGAAATATTTACGACCACAAAAAAGGGCGAGCCAGAGGCTCGCCCTTTCCACCACATCAATTGCGGAATTAACGCGTACCAGCTCTTCGCAGAGCAGCCGGCGTGTAATCACGCGAATGACGCTCAGCACCGAAAGTGTAAGGATTATTCTCTTCGTTGGTCAGACCCAACACCAAATAGCGGCCAGAGAGCAAATCGTATAACACCTCGACGGCGTACCACGGCACATCTTTATCGTAGAACTGCATGGTGTGCGCTTCAGCTACACGCCACAGCTCTCCGCGGCCATCGTAATGATCAATTACGCCGGCCTGCCATGAATCCTCGTCGATGTAGAAGTCACGCTGAGCATAAACGTGACGCTCACCTTCTTTCAAAGTAGCGCGAACGTGCCATACCCGGTGCAATTCATAGCGCGTCAGATCCTGATTAATGTGCCCGGCTTTGATGATGTCATCATAGTTCAGATCACGATCAACCAATTTGTAGGAGTTATACGGAATGTACATCTCTTTCTTGCCCAGCAACTCCCAGTTGTAACGGTCTGGAGCGCCGTTGAACATATCGAAGTTGTCACTGGTACGCATGCCATCAGCCGCTGTACCCGGGCCGTCGTAGGCTACCTGAGGCGCACGACGAACACGACGCTGACCCGCGTTGTAAACCCAGGCACGACGCGGCTCTTTTACCTGGTCGATGGTTTCGTGGACGAGGAGTACGTTACCCGCCAAACGTGCCGGCCCTGTAATGGCTTGCTTGAAGTAGAACAATACGTTGTCGTCTTGCCCCTTTTTGTAATCCTTCAATGCACTGTTCCAGGTAATCTCGTCCTGGAATCGCACGATGGAGTATGCACCATTCGCGGTAGGCGTTGCCTGCCCTACATTACGCGCAACCGAACCACCACGATAACGGGTGATGTGGTTCCAGATAACCTCTAAACCATTCTGCGGAACGGGAAACGGCGTAGCGCTTTCATAGTTGCCAAGCCCGTTACCGTTCTGAATCAGCTCTACCGTGGTGGCGTTTTCGACGGTTTTATCCATAACGTCTTTCGGATAAGTCGCCGTCCGGTGGGTTGGATACACCGGAATCTTGTAATCGGCGTATTGACGAATCATCGCAACCTGGCCCGGCGACAACTTGTCGGCGTACTGATCAACGTTACTCTGATCAATCACGAATTCAGGCTTTTCATCCGGGAACGGGTTAACGTAGATTCCATCGCCTTTATAGCCTGCGGGTGGCGTTGTCATGCCGCCAGTCCACGCCGGGATGGCGCCGCCGTTGCCGGCTTTCTCAGCACCGATCGGGGTCAATGTATCACCCAACTTGGCCGCTTCGCCGGCAGAAACTGCACCCCAGGCCTGGCCAGCAAACATGCTTGCGGCCAGAACACCTGTAGCTAATAGTTTCTTGTTCAGTTTCATTTAAATTACCTCTTTGAACAAAAGCTGTCCGGTTCAGAATGAGTAAGAAACGCTCGCGCTTACAAAGTCGCGGTCGGTTCGCTCGTTATAAGGCTTGCCACCGAAGTAGTTGGTGTAACCGATGTTGCCGGTGATGGTGTTTTGATATACGCCCGTTAGAGATAAACCGATCGATTTGCTGCCTTCATTGAAAGCGCCACCCGGCTGCGGGGCATAGCCTTTAACGTCATGAGCCCAAAACACAGAGGGGGTCAAGTTGATGCCCGCGAAAGCATTCGGATATTCCCAAGCGAGGTTGGCACGGTAACCCCAGGAGAAGGACGTTACGAAACCATCGTTGGTGCAGTTGTCAGGATTCAGGTTGTTGTTCTCGCAGTCATTACTGCCCGGCGTAGCTCCCAGCCCGAAGGTTCCCGAACGGCCGTAGCGAGCTTCGTCCTTACCCGGCAGATCGTGGATGTAAGTTGCGCCAATTTCCGTCACCAACGACATCCGGCTGGCACCCATAACCTGATCGAAGAATTTGATCAGCGTCATCTGAGCTTGGGATACGCCGTAACGGTCGTTACCGGATACGGCAACCCCGTCAGTATTGCCGTTATTTTCAGCAGCGATTTTATCTTTATCCCGAGCGTAAAGAAGACTGAAGTCTTCCTGCAGTCCGCCGTAAATCAGCTCAAAGGCGTTCCACTGGATCGGCATTTTGTCGCGGTAGCTGTATTCCGCACCAAGCGACCAACCTCCGGGTGTTGTCGTGTTGATACTGATACCATACAGATCGATAGCTTCAGGGTATTCAATGAAATAGTTCGGGAACGGCTTGCCGTTTGAAGGGTCATTGGTCCGGCCGCTAATGTACGGCAATCGGCTATGGTACTTGATGTAGTAGAAGCCCAGCTCGGAATCGTTCAACTCGGGAACGTACCAACGCACAGCCACACCAAACTGATCTTCAGGATCGGGTTCTGCGTCGGCTTCACGATTGATTACAAGGCCGCTGGCCTGGTTCTGAGCTTCAGAAAGCGCGCCAGTCACAAACACCGGCCCACAACCATCGGCGACGAAATCGACATTTGAGAAGAAGGTCCCACAATCATCTGTACGAATTTTTTCCCAATCGGTTTGCACGAAACCTTCGATGGTCACGTTTTCAGTGACACCGGCTGACATGTAGAACATCTCTACTGGCAACAGCGCATCTTTCAATTGCGAGCCGGGGGCACGGAAAGCCGGGATATCAACCGGGTTGATGGTGTTGATGCCACCTTGGATGTACGTACTCTCACCCCAGCTCAGAACCTGCTTGCCGTATCGGGCACTGACGGGCACGTTGCCCAGGTACCAATCGGTAAACACGTAGGCATCGAGGATTTCGCCGCCCGATGCGTTGTCTTTGGCTTTGTCGTTCAGTTCAACGTAACGGCGATCGCCATCTTTGAGCTCAAAGTCGTACCAATAACGGCCTCGTACCAAAGCACCTACTCGGGTCAGGTAGTCGGAATCAACACTGTAATCCAGGAACAGCTCACTATTACCTTTAACAACATTGGAGACCATGTCGCCTTTGTCGAAGTTGCGGTTGCCGTCATCGTAGTTGTTTGTTGATGCTGTGCCACGGCCATCGTGTGGTGCGAGCAGTCGCTTGTCAGCATCTTCGGTGCGCCATGCAGCCCCAACTGACAGCGTGGTGTTAAACTGGACTTGCCCGGCATCCCCCAAGGGGTACGAAATAGCAAAAGCCGGGCTGGAGACGCCGGCTGCGATGGCGACGGCAAGTGGTAACTTGGTCCAGCGCTGCCAGGGTTGAGTTTTTCTTGTCATTGGAAGGCTACTCCGTTGTTGTTCTGAGTCGCTGCTCGATTATTCTGTTGGTTGGTGTTCGTCGGCCGTGTAGATATTGCCGTGATGCTAGCACTATAGCTAAGGCTTCTCGCGGCTTTGATCAGTCAAAAGTATGATTTTGCTGTCACTCTTGGTTAGCCGTCTTTCTCGCACCTCATCACTATAGTCAAGATTCGGGGATGCAACCACTTTGGGGCGGGCGGTTTTGGGCTTGTTCTTTTGCGGGTTTTGGAGAGGAATTCGGCTGGTAGCTACTAGCAGAAAAGAAGGCAGACACCGTGCAAGCGCACAATACAAAACCTCCCCTCCGGAAACCGCTACAAACACGTCCATGTGCGCTTCTCTTCGGCCATCCCTGGCCTACGACATTTCCGGAGGGGAGGTTTTATATTGTGCTCCCAAACTTTTTTAGGGAGGTCCGGGAGCACCTATTCGACACTACGTGCCGGTTACATCATTTCGATAGCCATCGCTGTGGCTTCACCGCCGCCGATGCACAGAGCCGCTACACCTTTCTTTTTGCCGTAGCGCTGCAGGGCATACATCAACGTAACCAGCAGGCGTGAACCTGTGGAACCGACCGGGTGGCCCTGAGCGCAGGCGCCGCCGTGGACGTTTACTTTTTCAGGGTCCAGACCCAGTTCTTTGATGGGCATCATGGCGACCATGGCGAAGGCTTCGTTGATTTCAAACAGGTCAACGTCGTCTTTAGTCCAGCCGGTTTTTGCGAACAGCGTCTCAATCGCGCCAACAGGTGCACAGGTGAACTCTGCCGGCAACTGCGACTGGGTGGAGTGACCGACAATGCGAGCCAGCGGTTTGAGACCGCGTTTTTCAGCTTCGGATTCGCGCATCAGAACCAGCGCAGAGGCACCGTCGGAGATTGACGAGGCGTTGGCGGCGGTTACGGTGCCGTCTTTGGCAAACGCGGGGCGCAGGCTTGGGATTTTTTCGATGTTGGCGTTGTGGGGCTGTTCGTCGTCTTCAACAACCACTTCGCCTTTACGGGTTTTGACGGTCACCGGGATGATTTCGTCTTTCAGGACGCCGTCTTCGATGGCTTTTTTGGCGCGGTTCAATGAGCGGATGGCGTATTCGTCCATTTCTTCGCGGGTGTAGCCTTTTTTGTCAGCCACTTCCTGCGCGAAGGAGCCCATCAGGCGACCGGTTTCAGCGTCTTCAAGGCCGTCCAGGAACATGTGGTCCTGCGGTGCGGGGCCCGGACCCATGCGGTAGCCTTGGCGGGCGCCTTGGAGGATGTGCGGGGCGTTGGACATGCTTTCCATTCCGCCTGCAACCATGATGTCGTTGGTGCCGGCTTTGATCAGGTCATGGGCGAACATGGTGGCTTTCATGCCGGAGCCGCACAGCTTGTTGATGGTGGTGGCGCCGGTGCTGTCAGGCAGACCAGCTTTACGCATGGCTTGTCGTGCAGGGCCCTGTTTCAATCCGGCAGGCAGTACGTTACCCATAATGACTTCTTGCACGTCAGCCGGCTGAATGCCAGCGCGTTTGACGGCTTCTGCGATGGAAATAGCGCCCAGCTCGGGTGCGGTGATCGGGGCTAGGCTGCCCATGAATCCGCCCATGGGGGTGCGTACACCGCTAACGATTACGACGTTGTCTTGGCTCATGTTGTGACCTCTCTGTTTAGTGATTTCTAGTTTTATTTAAGGCTTGTGCGGTGCTTCCAGATATTCCTGGGACTGCATTTCCAGCAAGCGGGATTCGGTACGTTCAAATTCGAAGCTCAGACTGCCACCGGAGTAGAGTTCGGTGATCGGAGCTTCGGCGGAGATGATGAGTTTTACGTTGCGGTCGTAGAATTCGTCGATCATATTAATGAAGCGGCGCGCCTGGTCGTCTTTTTCAACACCCATCACCGGCACATTGGAGACGATGATGGCGTGAAACTGACGCGCCATTTCAATGTAGTCGTTCTGACTGCGCGGGCCATCACACACGTCGAGAAAATCAAACCATACCACGTCATCGGCGTGGGCCTGTGCCGGGATTTTACGGCCGTTGATTTCCATCGATTTACTGTGTTTGCCGGCCTCAACAGCCAACGCGTCAAAGCTTTCCCGCAAACTGGCATCGGCGCCTTCGTCCAACGGGTGGTAATACAGTTCAGCCTGTTCCAGCGTTCGCAAGCGGTAATCCACACCGCCGTCTACGTTGACTACGTCGGTGTGCTGTTTGACAAGTGCGATGGCGGGAAGAAAACGCGCCCGCTGCAGTCCGTCTTTATAGAGACCGTCCGGGACGATGTTTGACGTGCACACAAGGGTGACACCCCGGCTGAACAATTCTTCCATCAAGGTGGCCAGGATCATGGCATCACCGATATCCGATACGAAGAATTCGTCGAAGCAGATAACCCGGGTTTCTCCGGCGAAGGTTTTGGCTACTTTCTCCAGCGGGTTTTTCTCGCCTTTGAGTTTTTTAAGCTCACCGTGAACGCGCTGCATAAAGCGGTGGAAGTGGACACGCATTTTTCGGTCGAACGGCAGGGCTTCGTAGAAGGTATCCATCAGGTAGGTTTTGCCTCGGCCTACCCCGCCCCAGAAGTACAGACCTTTAACCGGTGTTTCTTTGCCTTTCTTCAGCTTGCGGCGCAACTTTTTAAGGCGCTTGGAACGGTCACTTTCAGCTTCCACCAGTTTGTCGTACAGTGCTTGTAAGCGGCGAACGGCGTCTTCCTGCGCCGGGTCCTTGTGAAAATCCGGGCGCTCGAGATCCTTTTGGTAACGTTGCCAAGGAGTCAGGTTCGCAACAGTTTCGGTGGACACGGCTTCTGTCATCAGGGTTTTCCTGCCATCTGGGTGGATTTCTGGGCGCGGTATTGTCGCTTATTTCGTGCTTTTTGGCCATGTTACTTGGGCTGTGGAGCAATACGACGATTGGCGCAGTGTTTCGGCATGTGCGCTGGTGCTTCTGAGCGGTATACTCCTTTTAAAGGTTTTCGCTCTCTCGCATGTACTGACTAGGACGATTGTTATATGACGAACCTGATTCTTGCGGCCGCGGTCGCGCTGGTAGTAGGCATTATCATTGGGGTTCTTTTTGGACGCTCGGGCCAGGGGGCCTCTTTGCGTCAGCGGCGGGCTGAGCAGAAGATTGATGAGCTTCGGGGCGAGTTTACGCGTTATCAGGCTCAGGTGAATGAGCATTTCCTGGAGTCGGCACAGTTGTTGGAGCGGTTTAATAGTGCCTATCGCGATGTGAATGATCATATGGCGCGTGGGGCGAATCGTTTGTGTAATGATGAGGAGTGGCCGGAGTCGCTGGGGCAGGATGTGTCCGGGCGTATTGAGCACTCGGATTCTGATTCTTCTGAGCCGCCGCGGGATTATGCGCCCAAGGCTGATCCTGAGGAAAAAGGCACCTTGGCTGAAGACTTTGGTTTGCCTAAGGGTGAGAAGCGGCCTGCTTGATACTTTCAAAACGGTATAGGCTGATCAGAGCTTTCCGTTAGATCAGGATGGGGCGGCTTTTCAAAAACCGCTCCTTCGGCACGTCCATGTGACGCTTCTGCTCCGCCATCCATGGCTCCGCACATTTTTGAAAAGCCGCCCCATCCTGATCCTACAAATTTATGAGTTGCCCGCCCCTACGTTTTCGACGACTTCGAGCGCCCTTTTTCTTAGCGAGACTTTGGCCACGCCCCTTCCCGCAGTACTTCCGTCCCGTTATGCCGGGTTATCGCAGTCGATAAACTGGTGTTCTACTCCAAATTCTTTCGCTAGCGCTTCACCCAATGCTTTCGCGCCATAGCGTTCTGTGGCGTGGTGGCCGGCGGCGTAGTAGTGGATGCCGCATTCCCGGGCGGTGTGGGTGGTGGGTTCGGAGATTTCTCCGCTGATGTAGGCATCGACACCGAGCTCCAGTGCTTTGGCAATGAACCCTTGAGCTCCGCCAGTGCACCAGGCGACGGTTTTGATCAGGTCTGTGCCCTCGCCTACGTGAAGTGGCTGCCGGTTCAGCGCGCTTCCGATGTGCTGGCTAAAAGCTTCTGGTGACGTGGGCTCCGCCAGTTCGCCTTGCCAGATTAAGCCTCCAGCCGGTCGTGGGTTTTGGATACCGAGTACGTTGGCCAGTTGGCGGTTGTTGCCGTATTCGGGGTGGTCGTCGAGTGGGAGGTGGTAGGCGACCAGGTTGATGTCGTGATCGAGGAGTTGTTTGATGCGGCGTTTTTTCATGCCGCGGATGGCTTGGTCTTCGCCTTTCCAGAAGTAGCCGTGGTGGACGAGGATCATGTCGGCGTTTTGTTTTACCGCGGCGTTGATCAGGGCTTGGGAGGCGGTTACGCCGGAGACGATTGTTTGGATCTCGTCTTTGCCTTCAACTTGCAGGCCGTTTGGGGCGTAGTCTTGGAAGTTTTCGGGCTGGAGCCATTCGTTTATTTTCGCCAGTATCTGATTTCGATTTGCCATGAGTTATTCCCCTATTCTTCAGACTTTCGAGATCGGATCGGCGCTTAGATATTGGTGCAGGGATGGGGCTGGGCGGGCTTTCCAAAAACCGCTCCTTCGGCACATCCATGTGGCGCTTCTGCTCCGCCATCCATGGCTGCGCACATTTTTGGAAAGCCCGCCCAGCCCCAACCTTTTAACTTGAGTGCGCGCCGGTTGTTAGATCAAATTTCTCGCGAGCTTAGAGAAAGTCCAGAGCTTTAATCAACGCGTTGTTTTGGTCGCTGGTTCCTATCGTGATTCGTAGAAACTCGCTGATCCGCGGCTTGTTGAAGTGACGAACGATAATGCCCTGCTCTCTTAGCTCGGCGGCGACATCCGCACCTTTGTGGTTCGGGTGGCGGGCGAGTACGAAGTTGGCTTTTGAGGGCAAAACTTCGAAGCCGAGGTTTTCCAATCCTTTGGTGACCTTCTCACGTTCGCGAATAACACCGTTGCAGGAGTCTTCGAACCACTGGCGGTCTTCGAATGCGGCCACGGCACCCGCCAACGCCAATCGATCAAGCGGGTAGGAGTTGAAGCTGTCTTTGACACGGTTCAATCCTTCAATGAGTTCTGCGTTGGCGACGGCGAAACCGACTCGAAGCCCGGCCAGAGAGCGAGCCTTGGAGAGGGTTTGGCAGACCACCAGGTTCGGGTATTGGTTCACCAAGCGAATCGCGGTTTCACCACCGAAGTCGATGTAGGCTTCATCGACCACAACAACACTGTCCAGATTCGCTTCCAGTATAGATTCTACGTGCTGCAGGCCGATGTAACGACCGGTCGGAGCGTTCGGGTTCGGGAAGATGATGCCGCCGTTGTCGCGCTTGTAATCATCCGGGTTGATTTCAAAGTTTTCGGTCAACGGGATGATGTTGCTTTCAACTTTGTACAGACCGCAGTAGACGGGATAAAAGCTGTAGGTGATATCCGGAAACAGGATGGGCTTGTCCTGTTTCAGCAGGCCTTGGAAGATGTGAGCCAGCACTTCGTCGGAGCCGTTGCCGACGAAGACTTGGTCCTCTTCTATGCCGAAATCGGTGTAGTACGAAGCGATAGCCTCTTTCAGAGCGTGGCCTTCCGGGTCCGGGTACAGGCGAAGGTTGTCGTTCAGCTCTGATTTAATGGCCGAGATCACTTTCGGGGATGGCCCGAAGGGGTTTTCGTTTGTGTTCAGCTTTATCAAATTGGCCATTTTAGGCTGTTCGCCTGGCACATATGGCTGTAACTCGCTGACTAGTGAGCTCCAGTATTTACTCATGTGTATTGCACTCCAGATTGGTGCGGGAGTCGGTTTGGTTGTTTTGATTTGGGAGTTTTCGCGGGTCGGGTAGTGCTTTCCAAAAACCGCTCCTTCGGCACATCCATGTGACGCTTCTGCTCCGCCATCCATGGCTACGCACATTTTTGGAAAGCACTCCCCGCCCCACTCTTTAGACTTTCAACACAACCAACCCAACTCGCAAACTTCGAAGATGGATATCAGCAGCGTTCGCTACCGGAAAAATCTATCAGTCTTTAATACGGTATTCCGCCGAACGGGCATGAGCAGTCAGGCCTTCGCCACGGGCAAGAACAGACGCCACACGCCCCATACGATCCGCACCTTCAGGCGTAAAACCGATCAGAGAAGAACGCTTCTGGAAGTCGTAAACGCCCAGAGGCGAGCTAAACCGCGCGGTGCCGCTTGTTGGCAGCACATGGTTCGGGCCGGCACAGTAGTCGCCTAGTGCTTCTGCGGTATAGCGGCCCATGAAGATCGCGCCTGCGTGGCGGATGTCTTCCAGCATGGCTTGGGGGTCTTCTACTGACAGCTCCAAATGCTCCGGAGCGATGCGGTTCGACACCTCCGCGGCTTCTTTCAGGTCGGCGACGTGGATCAGCGCGCCTCGGCCCGTCATGGATGTGCGAATGATGTCTTTACGTTCCATGGTCGGAAGAAGCTTATTGATACTCGCCTCTACCGCATCGAGGAAGTCTGCATCCGGGCTAACCAGAATGCTTTGCGCTTGCTCGTCGTGCTCAGCTTGCGAGAACAAATCCATCGCGATCCAGTCCGGATCGGTTTTGCCATCGCAAATCACCAGAATCTCAGACGGCCCGGCAATCATATCGATACCAACAATACCGAACACCTCGCGCTTGGCGGTTGCCACAAAAATATTGCCCGGGCCAACGATCTTATCCACTGCCGGCACGGTCTCCGTGCCATAAGCCAAAGCTCCCACCGCCTGCGCGCCACCCAGAGCAAACACACGGTCAACGCCGGCAATGGCGGCTGCGGCCAGAACCATATCGTTCACTACACCATCCGGCGTAGGCACCACCATAATCAACTCGCCGACACCCGCCACCTTGGCGGGAATCGCGTTCATCAAAACAGACGACGGATACGCTGCCTTACCACCCGGCACATACAAACCGGCCCGATCCAAAGGCGTTACCTTCTGGCCCAGAACCGTTCCGTCTTCATCCTGATACTGCCAGGACTGCTGATTCTGCCGCTCGTGGTAGTCGCGAACCCGCTCCGCCGCCTTCTCGAGCGCCTCACGCTGATCCTGAGGAATCGCCGCCAAAGCAGCCTGCAAACGATCCTGACCCATCTCAAGCTCGGCCATGGAGCCGACCTTCAAACGGTCAAACTTCTCGGTAAACTCAAGAACCGCCGCATCGCCGCGGGTCTTCACTTCATGCAGAATATGACGCACCGACTCGTTCACCTGATGATCCACACTGTCATCCCATGCCAACAGGTGGGCCAGCGCACTGTCAAAGTCGCTTTGGGTGGTGTTAAGTCTGGTGATCTTATCGGTCATAACTCAAATCCTGCTTTGGATTGAAAACAAATGTCTGCCGAATAAAACCCGCCGGCAGCTACGGGGTTCGAAAGAAGATAGGCCAAATACCCCAAGCCCGAAAGAGCGTTCAGGGTGTCCCTTCCAAAAATGTGCGGAGCCATGGATGGCGGAGCAGAAGCGCCACAGGGATGTGCCGAAGGAGCGGTTTTTGGAAGGGACACCCTGAACGCTCGTGCACCAAGCGTCTAAAAAGGAGAGCCTTACTCCGAACCGCGACGACGCTCCACAGCCGCCGCCATCATCTCGATGATCGGATTAATCTTCCCATGCTGCATCTTCATCGACGCCCGATTTACCACCAATCGCGTACTGATATCGTCAATCAACTCCCGCGCCTCAAGGCCATTCGCCTTCAGCGTATTACCGGTATCCACGATATCCACAATCTCATCGGCCAGATTCAGAATCGGCGCCAACTCCATCGCACCATACAACTTGATGATATCCGCCTGCCGACCCTGTGCCGCATAATATCGACGAGCAATATTCACAAACTTCGTCGCCACCCGAATGCGCCCGGCCGGCGGCTGCTCACCTTTCTTCCCGGCCGTCATCAAACGACAACGGGAAATATTCAAATCCAGCGGCTCGTACAACCCGTCTCCGCCATGCTCCATCAACACATCCTTGCCGGTCACGCCAAGGTCAGCTCCACCGTATTGAACATAGGTGGGCACATCCGTTGCGCGAAGAATCAGCACTCGAACATTCGGATCCGTCGTGGGGAACACCAGCTTGCGGGACTTTTTCACGTCGTCTACCAGCTCAATGCCGGCTTCTGCCAGCAGTGGCAGAGTCTCTTCGAGAATTCGTCCCTTCGACAAGGCGATGGTGATGGAATCTGTCATGGATCTTTCCGGGTTCCCGTTGGTGTTTGATTACGCTGGCAAACGGCGAATGCTTCCGCCCAACAGCTGCAACTTCTCTTCAATACATTCGTAACCGCGGTCAATGTGATAGATACGGTCTACAATGGTGTCGCCCTCAGCAACCAAACCGGCAATGACCAAGCTGGCCGAGGCACGAAGGTCAGTGGCCATAACCGGCGCACCGGTCAAATGATCCACGCCTTTGATAATGGCCGCGTTACCTTCCAGCGTGATGTCGGCACCCATGCGAATCAGTTCCTGCAGGTGCATGAAACGGTTTTCGAACACCGTTTCCACGATGGTGCCGGTACCTTCCGCGACCGCATTCATAGCCGCAAACTGGGCCTGCATGTCGGTGGGAAACGCGGGATAAGGTGCGGTACGAATGCTCACTGCTTTCGGGCGTTTGCCCTTCATATCCAGCTCGATCCAATCTTCACCGGTGGTAATGTGAGCACCGGCTTCTTCCAGCTTCAGCAGCACCGCTTCCAGAATATCTGCGCGGGTATCCTTCAACTTCACACGGCCGCCGGTGGCCGCAGCGGCAACCAAATACGTGCCGGTTTCAATACGGTCTGGCTGAACGTTGTGGTGACAACCGTGCAGGCGCTCAACACCGTTGATTTCAATCGTCGCGGTACCGTGGCCTTTAATGTCTGCGCCCATGGCGATCAGGCATTCCGCCAAATCCACCACTTCCGGCTCGCGGGCGGCGTTTTCCAGAATGGTTTTGCCGTCAGCCAAGGTAGCCGCCATCAACAGGTTTTCCGTACCGGTTACGGTGACGGTATCCATGAAAATGTGCGCGCCCTTCAGGCGGCCATTGGTTTTAGCATGGATGTAGCCATTTTCAACCTTGATCTCTGCACCCATCTGCTCGAGGCCGTGGATGTGCAGGTTGACCGGCCGCGTACCAATGGCACAACCGCCGGGCAAAGACACCTGAGCTTCGCCAAAGTGCGCAACCAGCGGCCCCAGCACCAGAATGGAGGCGCGCATGGTTTTTACCAGCTCATAAGGCGCGTGGTAGTGCTCAATGGTGTTGGCGTGTACTTCAACACTCATTTTCTCGTCAATCAGCAGCTCGACACCCATACGGCCCAGCAACTCGATCATGGTGGTGACGTCGTTCAGATGCGGCAGGTTGCCAACGGTTACCGGCTCGGAAGCCAGCAGCGTTGATGCCAAAATCGGCAAAGCCGCGTTCTTGGCACCGGAAATCCGAATTTCGCCATCCAGAGGCTTTCGGCCTCGGATCAGAAGTTTATCCACAATAGTAATCCTGTTCTGTTTAGCCGTTGGCCTGGCGCTCAGCCCACTCGCTCGGAGTAAAGGCTTTCGGGTGAAGAGCGTGAATGGTGCCGTCCATGATGTACTGGAACAGCACCTTGTTGATCATCTGCTGTCTTTTAATAGTAGGCAGGCCTTCGAATACGTCACCCACTGCAACGACCATGTAGTGGTTGCCATCGACTTGTACCTGAACCTCACAATCAGGCAGGGCTTCTTTGACAAGTTCGGTAACCTGGGCGGCGTCCATAGAAAATCCTCAGCATTATTAAAATCAGGAGCGGAATTGTAACCAATTCCCGAGCGGCGGTCAGCTATGTGCGGAAAATCCCGGCAGATGGGCATCCAGATTGCTCAGTGCCGCCAGCGACTTCAGGCGGTCGCTGGCACCCTCGAACGAAAGTGCCACTTGCTTCGATTGCGCCAAACGCTGCCAGCACATCAACATGGACAGCACCACGCTGTGGGCAGTGTCGAGCTGCGCCAGATCAACCTTTAACGACCCTGTGGCCGAGCCAACGAGCTTCTCGCCCTGTTTGCGCAGTTCAATCACGGTGTTCGCATCAACCTTGCCGGCGACACTCAACACGGAACCCTCCAGGTTGACGACTGGGCTGGAGTTGCTCATGACGCATTCACATCGTCTTCAAGGTTCAAGGATTTAACCGAATCGGTCCAACCATCAATCACCACCTGAACCTGGCCGCGATTTTCTTCCATTTCCTGGGCGAAGCGATCACGGAACGCCAGACCAATGTTGACGCCTTCAACAATCACGTTTTCCATCAACCAGCGGTCTTCTTTATTCTTGTACATCGAGTAGGTCACGGGGTAGCGATTGCCCGAGGCCGTAATCACCACCAACTGCACGGATGCGCGATTCTCATTTTGCGGCAAAATCTCCGCTTCCCGCACTTCGATGGTGAAATCGTCGGCGGTCACCAAGGCTTTGGCATAGCTGTCAAACAGACTGCGCTTAAACTTGGCCACAAACTCGTCGCGTTGCTCCGGGGTGGTCTGGCGTGCATAACGCCCCATCACCCGGGCCGCTATCCGTCGAAAATCCACGAAATCCGTCAGCGCATCTTCCATGCTCTGATAAAAAGCTTCCGGATCTTTATCATACAGACCTTTTTCAGCGTGCAGCTTCTCCACCAGCATCTGGGTGTTGTCGCTGACGTATTGCTCCAGATCTTCCTCTACACCCGCCCACGCCTGGCCGGCGACCAGTATCAACGCGGCAAATAAAACGAACAGCTTCTGTTTAAAAATTAACATCCTAATCTCCTGTCCTGGTTGGCATCAGCGGCCAGAGGCGAAATTGCTGATCAATCTTTCCAGATTCATTGCAGACTGGGTGGAATAAAACGTATCCCCATCACCCAACGACTCCATGTCTCCACCAATCGAAATATCAATGTACTGCTCACCCAATAGCCCAGACGTGCGAATCACGGCTGCGCTGTCCGCCGGGATGGTGTCCACATCCGAGCGAATGGCCATGGTTACTTTGGCCTGAAAGGTGTTCTTATCAAGGCTGATCGACTCGATGGAACCCACCGTCACGCCCGCCATCGACACTTTGCCGCGCGGGGTCAGACCGCCCACATCGTTAAAGTTAGCGTAGATTGTGTACGTCGAGGAGGCCGATTTGGGCGACAATCCGCTCACCTGCAGCGCCAAAAACAGCAGCGCGGCCAAACCGGCGATCATGAAGAAACCTACCACTATTTCCGTTGTTCTCTGCACCATAACAGGGCCCTAGAATCCTTATTAGAAATCGCCAAACATTACAGCGGTCAGCACGAAATCGAGGCCGAGCACCGCCAATGATGAATACACAACTGTTTTTGTTGTCGCAGAACTGATGCCTGCAGACGTAGGCACACAATCGTACCCCTGATAGACGGCTATCCAGGCACACACAAAGCCGAAAACCACACTTTTAATGACACCATTCAGCACGTCATCGAGAAAATCGACCGATGACTGCATGTTGCCCCAGAAGGAACCCTCAAACACGCCCAGCCAGTCCACGCCTACCAGCATGCCGCCCCAAATACCGACTACGGAAAAAATCATCGCCAGTATCGGCATGGCAATGAATCCGGCCCACAGACGAGGCGCAACCACCCGGCGAAGTGGATCAACGCCCATCATTTCCATGCTGGAGAGCTGTTCTGTAGCCTTCATCAAACCGATTTCTGCGGTCAGCGCAGAACCTGCACGGCCAGCAAATAAAAGCGCCGTCACCACCGGCCCCAACTCGCGCACCAAAGTTAACGCGATCATTTGCCCTATCGCGGCTTCGGAGCCGTAATCGCTGAGTATGGTATAGCCTTGCAGGGCCAACACCATACCGATGAACAATCCGGAAACCACCACAATGGCCAGCGAGAGCACGCCCACCGAATAAAGCTGCTTAACCAGAAGCGGAAAACCTGTTGCAGGCCTGGGGACACCCACCAGTACACCAAACAGAAACTGAGTCGCTCGCCCCAACGACCCCACAACTTCCAAACTCCTTCGACCAAAGCCCGCTACGTAGTCCATCATATCGATGCTCCCTTGATGCCGAAGTCATCGACAGGCTTATTGGCCGGATAATGGAAAGGAACCGGGCCGTCGGGATGGCCACTCAAGAATTGCTGAACCAGTTCGGACGGGTGATTACGTAATTCGTCCGGTGTGCCGGTGCCGATCACCTTGCCGTCAGAAATAATGCAGGCGTAATGGCAGATGCTGAGCGATTCAGGGACATCGTGAGACACCAGCACACTGGTCAGCCCCATAGAGCTGTTGAGATCCCGGATCAGCTTAACCAACACCCCCATGGCAATCGGATCCTGCCCCGCAAAGGGTTCATCGTACATGATCAGTTCCGGATCCAGCGCGATGCTTCGGGCCAGCGCCACACGGCGAGTCATCCCGCCTGAAAGCTCGGAAGGCATAAGATCCCGAGCCCCTCTCAGCCCCACAGCCTCCAGCTTCATCAATACGATGTCGCGAATCATATCTTCCGGCAAAGAGGTGTGCACACGCAGAGGAAAAGCCACGTTCTCGAACACACTGATATCTGTGAACAAAGCGCCGCTTTGGAAGAGCATGCCCATCTTTTCGCGCAGGCGGTACAGTTCTTTTCGCTTAAGCTTCGGAACTTCGTGACCCGCCACGACAACCTGACCGGAATCCGGTTTCAGTTGCCCACCGATGACCCTGAGCAGCGTGGTCTTGCCGGTGCCACTGGGCCCCATAATGGCGGTAATCTTACCCACGGGAATATCCAGGGTAATGCCATCAAAAATGCGCCGTCCGGAGCGGGAAAACACCACATCCTTTAGCGAAATGTATGCAGATGACTCCATAATCGATCCTTTTCGAGGAGCGCCTACATTAAGATAAGCGTCGCCTGACCTCAATTACAGGTTATTAAAATGTACTGATTGCAACGTTCAGATCCCCTGAACATTGGCAGCCCTACCGGGTATCAGTGATATACTTTCCGCCATAGTCGTCCGTCCCGATAACAGGGCCGGCTCCACAGACCGACCGAGTAAAGCCAGCCGAGATGACAGATTCAACTACTTCAAGTTCCCCGGATTACCGCAACTCAGCCGTTCGGGCCATCCAGATTGAACGGGATGCCATCGAAGCACTTGAACACCGCATCAACGGCGATTTCACCCGCGCCTGCGAGATCATCATGGCCTGCAAAGGCCGTGTCGTGGTCACGGGCATGGGCAAATCCGGCCATATCGGAAACAAAATTGCGGCAACTCTGGCCAGCACCGGCACGCCATCCTTCTTCGTGCATCCGGGCGAAGCCAGTCATGGCGACCTCGGCATGATCACACCGCAAGACGTGGTGATTGCCATCTCCAACAGCGGCAGCACCAGCGAAGTGGTGACCATTCTACCTTTAATTCGCAGAATGGGCGCCCCCCTGATCAGCATGACGGGCAACCCCGATTCGTTACTGGCAAAAGAAGCTGCCGCCAATTTGGATGTAAGCGTTGCCATTGAAGCCTGCCCACTGGGGCTCGCCCCTACCTCCAGCACAACCGCTACGCTCGTGATGGGCGACGCGTTGGCCGTGGCATTGCTGGAAGCCCGTGGGTTCAGCGCGGAAGACTTTGCTTTTTCTCATCCCGGCGGTCGTTTGGGGCGCCGCTTACTGCTGCGGGTTTCCGACATCATGCATGCCGGCGACAAGGTTCCTCGGGTTCTGGGAACCACCCCCCTCAGCGGTGCACTTCTGGAGATAACCCGCAAAGGCCTGGGTATGACTACCGTGGTGAACGAGGCGGGGGAATTGACCGGTATCTTTACCGATGGCGACCTGCGTCGAACTCTGGACAAATCGGTTGATGTTCATACCACCGCCATCAGTGAGGTAATGACACGCAACGGCAAAACCATCCAGGCCGACCAGCTGGCCGCCGATGCGCTCAACATTATGGAAGAGTTGAAAATCAACGCGTTGCCGGTGACCGACACCGAAGGCAACCTGGTAGGTGCCATCAACATGCACGACTTGCTGCGCGCGGGGGTCATTTGATGCCGGAGCTAACACCGCCACTCAGTCAACACTGGAGCAACGAGGTTCGCTCCAAAGCCGCCGCCATCAAACTGGTTGCCTTCGATGTGGACGGCATCATGAGTGACGGAAAACTTTACTTCAGCGCCAGCGGCGATGAACTGAAAACCTTCAACATTCTGGATGGTTTGGGGCTGAAACAATTGATGAACGCAGACATCACGGTTGCCGTGATCACCGGCAGACGCTCACCTCTGACCGAAAAACGCATGAATGATCTGGGCATTACCCATCTCATGCAGGGCCGGGAAGACAAAAAAGTAGCCCTGCAGGAACTGGTAGCCAACATGGACATCACCGCTGAGCAGATCGCTTACATGGGCGACGACCTGCCCGATCTCCCTGCCTTGCAATTCGCAGGACTGGGCATCACCGTACCGAACGGTTATTGGCTGGTCAGGCAGCATGCGGATTACTGCACCACTGCAGCCGGGGGCTCCGGTGCCGTGCGAGAAGCCTGCGATCTGATCCTCTGGTCCCAAGGCCGACTGTCAGCAACTCTTGAACCCTACATGAGTGCCGAATCGTGATTGCACGTCTTTTCAGCCCAGGAAAAGGCAAAGCCTGGGCCCGAACCCTGGCTTTAGGCGGAACGATTGCGGCTACCTTGTTTCTTATGTGGCAAAGCGACGAGCCACCGCGCAGTCAGGACAAAGCCAAGGAGCTACGTGGCCCCGCCGAACCAGACGGTTTTATTGTTCAGGCCGAGTACCGTACCTGGGATGCTCAGGGGAACCCGAAAATCCGGCTGACCAGCCCGCGCATCGAACAGTTCGAAAGCCAAAATCTCGCATCGATGGAGCAACCCAAAGCCACTTTGCACGGTGAAGGCGATCCGGTGCCGTGGAATATTGAGGCGGATGAAGGTAGCCTTTTGCAAAACGATGGGCTGGTCAACTTGCACGGCAACGTTGTTATTCATCGCCGTTTGCGAGGCTCTGACACCACCTTTGAAACCGACCAGTTAACCCTGAACAACACCGAAGGTACCGTGTACACCGACCAACCGGTGACCATCACCGAGCCACACGGAACTACCAAAGCAACGGGCATGAAAGCCTGGCTGGACGACCGAATTCTGGAACTCAATTCCCAAGTGGAAGGGCATTATGATCCCATCAGGTAACCGACTTCTTTTTCCGCTGGTAATGGCCGCCGCCGTATTGGCCAACCCGGCGGCCGCATTCACGCTGGACTCCGACGAACCCATCAAAGTCAGCGCCAACTCTGCGCGTCTGGATGACAGTGCAGGTACTGCCATCTACACCGGCGCCGTGGAATTGGTGCAAGGCAGCGTTAAACTGGATGCCGAACGGGTTGTCCTTTATCGCAGCCCCCAAGGCCTTAGCCGCATCGAAGCGAGCGGCTCCCCTGCCCATTATCGACAGCCTTCTCAGGATCAAACCGCCGTTATCAATGCCGAAGCACTGAACATTACCTGGTCTGCCAAAGACAGCCAGCTGACCTTCGAGCGAGAGGCCTTGATCGAACAAGGTGGCAGCACCTTCCGTGGCGACGTTATTCATTACGACACGGTGAATCGGGTTGTGACGGCAGAAGGCGGCAATTCAGAGGGCGCAAACACCGGCCGCGTAGAAATGGTGATTCAGCCCCGCAGCTCAGGTCAATAACAGGAAGGTTCTGATGGCAGTTCTCAGGGCCAGTAATCTGGCTAAAAGCTACAAGCAGAAAAAAGTGGTTCTGGATGTTTCTCTGGAAATCCGCTCAGGTGAAATCGTCGGCCTGCTCGGCCCGAACGGCGCCGGAAAAACCACCTGCTTTTACATGATTGTCGGGCTGGTTCCGGCTGACCACGGTCGCATTACCATCGACAACAACGACATTACCCCCCTGCCTATGCACGGGCGTGCCCGTAAAGGTATTGGCTACTTGCCACAGGAGGCATCGGTGTTTCGCAAGCTGACTGTGCGCGACAACATCATGGCCATTCTGGAAACACGCAAATCGCTTTCCAAAGCGGACCGTGAGGCGAAGCTGGAAGAGCTGCTGGAAGAGTTCCACATCACCCACATTCGCGACAGCGTAGGCATGGCGCTTTCAGGTGGTGAGCGTCGCCGCGTCGAAATTGCCCGGGCGCTGGCGATGGAGCCGGCCTTCATTCTGCTGGACGAACCCTTTGCCGGCGTAGACCCCATTTCGGTCAGCGACATCAAACACATCATCCGGCATCTTCGAGACAAAGGCATTGGCGTTCTGATCACCGATCACAACGTGCGCGAAACACTGGATATTTGTGAGAACGCTTACATCGTCTCCGGCGGCCACATTATCGCCTCGGGCAGTGCTGACGCCATTCTTGCCAACCAGCAAGTAAAAGAAGTTTACCTTGGGGACGAATTCCGGCTGTAGACAAATGTAGACCTGAACGCCGGGCTGATTGTTTTGCTGAACGCGAGCAAGTAAACTCGGCAGGGTACTTGCTTAAATTGTTGACCATGCGTCGCAAGTTACCAGCGCGCAACAACTTTTTATATTTGCAAGCAATGCTTTTTATCAGGATGCAAGCACGTTATGGATACTGAGCCATGGTTATGAAAGCTTCATTACAGCTTAAAATGGGCCAAAGCCTAACCATGACCCCCCAGCTGCAACAAGCCATTCGGCTACTGCAGCTTTCCACCTTGGACCTACAACAGGAAATCCAGCAGGCACTCGATTCAAACCCGATGCTGGAAACCTCCGAGGACGACGACCAGACGGATTCAGCTGAACAGCAGGACAACAATCTCGACGAGCAACGCGAGACCGCCTCGGCTGCAGACGAGCCCGCACCAGATTCACAAACTTCAGACTGGGACGAGTCGGAAACCGCACCCGACTGGTCGGCCGAGGACCAAACACCCGAGAACATCCCCGACGACCTGCCGGTTGATACCGCCTGGGACGACATTTACCAGTCGGCACCCGCCCCGGCCAGCCGCGGCGACGATGAAAACGACTCCGATTTTGAAACCCGGAATTCGCCCAGCGAAACCCTCCACGACCATCTGGAATGGCAGCTGAATCTGACCCCGCTCAGTGAACGGGACCAGGCGATTGCACACGCCCTTCTGGATGCAGTCGATGACCGAGGGTATTTGACCTCTTCCGTTGAAGAGATCCACTCCGGCCTGTTTGAAGGCTCGGAAGACGATCCGCTCGAACTGGATGAAGTGCAGGCCGTTTTGCGCCGACTCCAGCACTTTGATCCACCGGGGGTATTTGCGCGGGATCTTCAGGATTGCCTGATGATTCAGCTTGGCCAACTGCCTCCGGATACGCCTTGGCTCCGCCAGGCCAAACTTGTGGTTACGCAGTTTCTGCATTTGCTGGGTAATCGTGATTACGCACAACTGCTTCGCCGCAGCCGCCTGAAAGAAGATCAGCTGAAAGAAGTGTTGGGGCTGATCACCAGCCTGAACCCGACCCCCGGCGACAATATCGACCGTACCGAACCGGACTACGTCATTCCGGATGTGATCGTGCGCAAACACGAAGGTCGCTGGCGCGTGGAGCTTAATCCGGAAATTGCCCCACGCATTCGCGTCAATGCAAGCTATGCTTCATTAATACGACGGGCCGATAGCAGCGCTGACAACACCTACATGCGCGACCAACTGCAGGAGGCCAAGTGGTTTATCAAAAGCCTGCAGAGCCGCAACGAGACCTTGCTCAAAGTGGCCACTCGAATAGTTGAGTACCAGCAAGGCTTTCTGGACCATGGCGACGAAGCCATGAAACCACTCATCCTGTCGGACATCGCCCAGGCGGTGGATATGCACGAGTCGACCATATCCCGGGTCACCACTCAAAAATACATGCATACTCCGCGGGGCATTTTTGAACTTAAATACTTTTTCTCCAGCCACGTGGGCACTGCCGAGGGTGGAGAATGTTCCTCAACAGCGATTCGTGCGATGATCAAAAAACTGATTGCGGACGAAACTCCTAAAAAGCCGTTGAGTGATAGCAAAATTGCAGCCATGCTAGGAGAACAGGGAATCAATGTCGCCCGACGTACCGTAGCCAAGTACAGAGAGGCGATGCACATCCCTCCCTCGAACGAGCGTAAACGTTTGGTTTAAGGATTCGTCAGTACAAGAGGTGCTGACACTCAGACCGGCAAAAGCCGGCTATATGACAACAGGAGAAGCCTATGCAACTCAATATTTCAGGCCATCATGTAGAACTGACTCCCGCACTAAAGGATTACGTAAACACCAAGTTTGATAAGCTTCAGCGACACTTCGACCACATCAGTAATTGTCAGGTGACGTTGCAAGTTGAGAAAGTTCGCCAAATGGCCGAAGCTACCCTCCATGTGATTGGTGGCGAAATTCACGCAAAGGCTGAGAACGAGGACATGTACGCCGCCATCGACGGTCTGGTCGACAAACTCGACCGACAGATCCTCAAGCATAAAGAAAAGACAGTCGCCCGGATGCAAGGTAACGGCTAACGCGCCTCTTAGCGTGAAACCGAACCGGGTGTTTCAATAAAACGTGCTGCGGCAGGAGTATCATCCGGCCGCAGCCTTTTTTTTACGGAAATGAAGTCGATCTATGAGCGATTCATCCCTGACCATCGACAACATTCTGGCTCCAGAACTGACTCTGTGCCGTGTTGCAGCGTCAAGCAAGAAGCGAGTACTGGAGTTTATCGCTGAGCACATTCACCAGCAGGACGAAAGCCTCAACGATACAGATATCTTCAACAACCTGGTGTCGCGGGAGCGACTGGGCAGTACCGGCATCGGCGAAGGCATCGCCATCCCCCATTGCCGGCTGGACGGGCTGAATCGAGTCATCGGCGTGTTGATGACACTGGCCGAACCGGTCGAGTTCGACTCGATCGACAACCAGCCCGTCGATATCGTATTTGCCCTGGTTGTGCCCAAAGAAGCGACCAGCGAACACCTCGAGCTGCTCAGTCAGCTCGCTGAAAAGTTTAATGAAAGCTCTTTTTGCGAAAAGCTGCGCCAGTGCCAGAATACCGACCATCTGCACAAGGCCATGATTTCGAATCAGAATTGATACGAGCTCAACAAAAGCGCGCAGCATGAGAGGAACACTGTTATGAAGCTGATTATCGTCAGCGGCCGCTCAGGCTCGGGTAAAAGTACCGCCTTGCATGTACTGGAAGATCTGGGGTTCTATTGCATCGACAACCTCCCCATTGGACTGCTCTTCCCCCTGACCCAGGAAGCCGCCACCCAGGAAGCGACCACTCGCCTGCGGAAAATGGCGGTCAGCATTGATGCACGCAACCTGTCGGGCGAGCTGGCCAATTTCGAGGCCATATACAGCCAGCTCAAAAGCACGGGCATGGATGTTGAAATCATTTTCCTGGATGCCGACGAACAAACCTTGCTTCAGCGCTTTCACGCAACCCGGCGCAAGCACCCGCTCAGCGATGACAAAACATCGCTTCCTGAGGCGGTATCCTATGAAAAGAGCCTCCTTGAGCCGCTCTCCCGGCTGGCCGACCTCTATGTGAACACCACCGGGCTGTCCATGTACGAATTAAGGGACATGGTCAAACAACGGGTAGCCGGGCGGAAAGATCAGGAATTAGCTTTGCTGGTTCAATCCTTCGGCTTCAAGCACGGGGTTCCGGTTGATTCGGATTACGTCTTCGATGTTCGATGCCTCCCAAACCCCTATTGGGACACCAACCTCCGAAAATACACCGGCGTTGACCAACCCGTCATCGACTTCCTCGAGCGCGAGCCTTTGAGCCAGAAGATGGTGAACGACATTATCGGGTTTCTCGATTCCTGGCTTCCGTCGTTCGCGGACAGTAACCGCAGCTATATGACCATATCCATCGGCTGTACGGGCGGCCAGCATCGCTCTGTGTACGTTTCCGAACAACTGACCAAACACTTCGCAAAAAAGTATCGAAATGTGCAGGTTCGCCATTCCGAACTGCCTCACCTGCAGGCCAGAGGGGAAATCTGATTCGCCATGATCAGCCGCACGGTGACAATCATCAACAAACTCGGTTTACACGCGCGGGCCACCGCCAAGCTGGTTGCGACCGCCTCCGAGCACGAATCGAAGGTCTGGATCAGCCGCAATGACCGCAAGGTAGATGCCAAAAACATCATGCAAGTCATGATGCTTGCGGCCAGCCAGGGCACCATCGTTGAACTCATTGCAGACGGCCCCGATGAGCAACAAGCCATCGACGCATTAACCTCGCTGATTGCAGATTATTTCGGCGAAGGCGGCTGATTCTTCGCAATTCACCTACAACTGCCCCTCACCGACGCTCGCTAACTCCGCTATAATACGGAGGTTTTCTGACCGTAGGTGGATCCATGTCTGATATTCTGGAACAAAGTCAGGCCCACCAGAGACTCCGCTCCCTGAGCGAGGCTCTGGATAGTGGCGCGCTGAAGCAGGTTGCCCGCATCCTGAACGGCGGTCTCAGTCCCAGCGATATCGCCCACCTTCTTGAATCCTCTCCGCCTCGTCAGCGGGCTTTGCTGTGGAATCTGGTTGATAAGCAACTGGAAGGCGAGGTTCTGCAGCACCTTGGTGACGATATCCGAGGGTATTTCCTGAGCAAATTCAACGCTCAGGAACTGGCCGACATCATTGAAGATTTTGAGTCGGACGATCTCGCCGACTTGCTTCAGCAGCTACCGGACACGGTCATCCTGGAAGTCCTCGAGACCATGGACGAACAGGATCGGCAACGGGTAGAGGAAGTGCTTTCCTACCCGGAAGACACCGCCGGCGGCTTGATGAACACCGACACCATCACGGTGCGCCCGGACATCAGTATCGACGTGGTGCTGCGTTATTTACGCCGGCACCGCAGTTTGCCGCCCATGACCGATAGCCTGATCGTAGTTAACCGGCGGGATGAATTCATCGGTACCCTCGCCATCACCCGCATGCTGGTATCCAACCCGGCGTCTACCGTCCGGGAAGTCATGGACACCGACATTGAGCCCATTCCGGTCAGCCTGTCTGACACCAAAGTGGCCACCCTGTTCGAACGGTATGACCTCATCACGGCTCCGGTCGTGAACGAACACAACAAACTACTGGGCCGCATCACCATCGATGACGTGGTGGATGTTATCCGTGAAGACGCAGACCACTCCCTGATGAGCCTGGCCGGTCTTGATGAAGATGAGGATACCTTTGCTCCTGTGATGAAAACCACCCGCCGCCGCGCGGTCTGGCTGGGTATCAATTTGCTGACGGCATTTACAGCCTCAGCGGTAATTGGTCTGTTTGAAGATACCATCGCCAAGGTGGTGGCTTTGGCGGTCCTGATGCCCATTGTCGCCAGTATGGGCGGCATCGCCGGCAGCCAGACGCTGACGCTGGTGATTCGGGGCATGGCCGTGGGGCAAATCAGCAGCGTTAACGTTGCATGGTTGCTGAATCGGGAACTGCTCTCCGGTATCCTTAATGGGCTCTTATGGGCCGCGGTGGTGGCCACTGCGGCCATTCTCTGGTTCGGAGACTGGATGATCGGCGGCGTGATTGCGGCCGCCTTGGTGATCAATCTGGTGGCCGCCACAGTAGCGGGCACCGTACTGCCTCTATTCCTGAAGTCCCGTAATATTGACCCGGCCCTTGCCGGCGGTGTTATTCTGACAACCGTGACCGATGTTGTTGGCTTCATGGCCTTTCTGGGATTGGCCACCCTCTTTTACGCCTGACAGAATTGATATACAACATGACTGACCATACTGACGACCAACTTCCAGAGTATCTGGGGCCCAGCAAGTCGCAATTGAAACGGGAAATGCATGAATTGCAGGATCTCGGCAAGCGCATGCTGGAATTGAACGACGACCAGCTGGCGACACTTCCGATCAGCGACCGGCTCCAACGGGCTATTATCGAATCACGTCGCATCACTCAGCGTGAAGCACGCCGCAGACACCTGCAATACATCGGCAAGATCATTCGTCAGGAAGACGATCCCGAAACCATCAGCAAAACCATTGATGCTTTCTATGCCGGTAGCGAAGAGCATACTCGCCGCCACCATCTGGCTGAACGCTGGCGCGACAAGATGATTTCGGAAGGGGATTCAGTGGTCGGAGAATTTATCGACTACTGCCCGACCGCCGAAGTTCAGCACCTGCGAAATCTGGTGCGCAATGCTCGTAAAGAAGTGGAGAAGCAAGCCAACACAGGCCAGTCCCGAAAGCTGTTTCGCGCGCTCCGGGAATGGATTGACGAAGCCGAACAGCATTAACGCTGTTGGAGGCTTATAAACGCCGGTGCTCCCACACCGGCATGCGTGCCCGCACCTGCTCCAAATAGTCCAGATTCAGGTTCGCCAGAGCCATCCCCGGGCCTTCTTCTATTTCCGACACCACTTTACCCCAAGGGTCGCACACCAGGCTGTGGCCAAAAGTGCGTCTGCGCTCACTGTTCTGGCCGCCCTGCCCCGGCGCCACAACCCACACCTGATTCTCGATGGCCCGGGCACGAATCAAGGCATGCCAATGGGCATCACCGGTCTGCCAGGTAAAGGCGCTGGGTAAACACACCCACTCGGCGCCTTGCGCTCTTAAGGCACGAAACAGTTCCGGAAACCGAAGGTCGTAGCAGATCGCCAAACCTAACCGGCCCGCTGGCGTATCTATGGTGACGACCTGATCACCAGGCTCAAACGCGTTGGATTCTTTGTATTGGCCGTGAGCATCTTCAACCATGGCATCGAACAGATGGATCTTGTCGTAGCGAGCCACTTCACGGCCCTGATCGTCATACACCAGACAGCACGCCCGTACCCGGTCCGCGATCGCAACGCCATCCGGCCGGCTCGCCAATGGCATGGAACCGCCCACAATCCAAAGCCCCAGGGTTCGGGCTTGTTCCGCCAAAAAAGGTCGTACCACCGGGATGTCACCCGCCTCCTGCTCGCCGCAGGCCTGCATCTGCCCACTCGCCAATACCGCAAAGTTTTCAGGCAACACTGCGACCTTCACACCCTGCCCGGCAGCCTCTTTCAACAAGCGGGCAGCTTCTGCCAGATTGGCTTTTACATCGTGACCACTGACCATCTGAATTGCAGCAACCTTCGTCATTATCTGCCTCCCCAGTTACTCGCCTGTGTCAAACACACCTTTTAGCTCAACCTTCGGATCGCTCCAGTTGCCTGTGACCGTATACGTGGCACTGGTCAGCTTGCTGAGCGGATCCCCGAGTATCTTGTCCAGTACAAACAAGGCACCACCAATGGGTGCACTGGCCCCCATCAGCAAAGCCGCAAGAGGAAGATTCTGAGTAATCGGCAACACCATCACCAATCGCATATTCAGATCTTCACTCTCCATGTCGGTATTGCCGCTGATTTTAAAGGCGCCCGACGGGCCCACCAACTGTAGTTCAGGATCCAGGCTGAGCAAACCATCGGTCATAACGGCCTTCCCCGATATAGCATCAAAGGCAACGCCCGCCTCATACAAATCCGAGAAATCCAGGCTCAGGCGGCGCCACAAAGTGTCAGTATTCAAGAGATTGAATATCCGGAACAGTTGCGCCGAATTGTTCTGTTCAAGAATGACACCATCATCCAGACGCATGCTGACCTGACCATTCAGATGATCTAATTCAAGGCGAGCCGGGCTGCCGGGCCAGTCCACATCCAGCTCAATGGTGGTTTCTTTGTTGTTCAACGGGATCGAACCTCCGATAAGGGGCTCTAGATCTTTTAGGGCACCACCGGCAAGCTGGCCTTTGAATTGAGTCACCTCCCTGCCATCAAGAATTCGCCAGGCCATATCTCCCGTCAGCGCCAAAGACCCTACCTGACCTTCGATACCGGTTACGTTCAATTGATGCTCTTCGGGGCGAAGCTTCAACGCCCAGCGCCCGGCAGGCTTGCCGCCAATGGTCAAGGCCGCGATCTGCCCATTGATGTTCGGCCAGCTGCCGATGTCCAGTTGCCGGAAGGCTTCCAATTGTTGCTCCAGCGTCAACAACGGCTCCTCCGGGTGACCACCTTCTGCTTGGCGGCTTAGACTCAGGCTCTGCAGATCCACCTCGACAATGCCGCCATCATCCGGAATCACCACTCGGCCGACAGCCCGTTCGGATTCGGTATTCACCACCCAGCGATCCCCAAGATCCAGAGCACTTATCTCAATGTCGGAAAGCCGGTTGTCGCCCAGGAACAAGTGGTCAAACGTCAGGTCCACGCCGCCTTCTCTCAGGTTCAAATCAAACGCCAACCGGTCGGTCCATGTGCCCGTCACCTGAACCCCCTCGTCAACAAAGGGATCGATCGCTACTTCAAGCTGAGCGGTATCCAGGGCGTCTTTGCCTTGGGGGGCCGGCCAATCAACCGCCAGCCCGAGCAGATCAGACGTCATTGAAATCGGAGATACCCCGTCGGCTCCGACTGTCAGCCCGGCGTTGTATTCCAGCGAGCCATTCAAGCCCAACGAAGTGTCGATTCCAAAGTCAAACTGCTGCAGAAAATCGGGCAGCTGCAGGCGGCCGGATTGCTGGATGTGCAATACATTGTCCTGACGGTTATGGCCGAACCAGAGGCTTGCCGGCTGCCCCAGAAACTCCGTAGTAACCGGTCCACCTTCAAAGCCGGTTTCTGTGTGGTAGGTCAGATCGGCGCTGATATTACGCCACGCCAGCCCGGCCTCGGAAAGCGCGAACTCCGCCCCTTCGGTTTTTACGTTGGCTTCAACAACTGGCTGTGCGTCACTCAAAGGCAAATCAATATCCAGGCCAAGCTGGAACTGGCCACGAATGTTGGCATCCGTCAGAGCAGCCCCTCCCATCTCTGCGAGCGGGCTGTTCGCTAACCACCAGGACACCGATTCGCCGGAAACCGGCGCTGAGGTCGCGATCTGAATGCGAGCAGGTTGTTCGGCCGCCCCGGGCACCACCCTAACCTCAGCGGAATCAACCGCCAAACCGCCGGTGGTCGCCTGTTTGAGGGTTACCAAAGTATCACCGTTCTGAACCTCTACCCTCCCTTCAGCCCCGGTTACGACTGGCCATTGGTCGTCGTAGCGAACCCTCCCTTTCTCGAATTCATACCACATGGACGATACGAAGGATCCGGCAGGCGCATCGGAGCCAATTCGGCCATGACCATAGTATTCGCCGTTACGAATCACTGCCTGTTCAATCCGGGTAGACAACCACTCGTAAAGACCTTTATCCACCGCGTGCACCGGGACAAAAGCCGCCAGCATATCCGCTGAACCGTTTTCCACGCCCACCCGCAAGCCAAGATTATCTTCACCCTGACCATCGAGCTTCAGGTCAAACGCGCCGGTGATAACCGTGTCCTGCTGATATCCAAATTGAAGATCATCGGCGAAAACCCGAACAACGGAGCCTTCTTTTAACCAGGACACCCGTCCGGTCATTGAGTCAAACGTCCAATCATCGATAAACAAGAAAGGAAAACCCAACGTGACCGGGGCGGCGGCATCCAATTCCACATAGCCTGCTTGCGCCGACAACTCAAAATATCCCTCCAGCCCCGTTGCCGCTGGCGTGCCCTGCCACGCTTGCGCACTGACGTCGCGCAATTGCCCGGACAAACTGAAGTCTGCAGCCTGTTCTGGCAACAGCAACAGCATGTCATCGACATAGCCCTGCGGGCGGTAATGCTCCAGAGCCTGATTGGCAACGTTCGGCAACAGCTGAAGATCCAGCACCAACCTTCTGAGCGGCTCTAGTGGCAGCGCATCGGCCACAATCGCGGTACCCGAATCGTGAGGCTGAATTCGGAAACTGAACGGTTGAACGACATCTCCGGCCCATTGCCACTGCAGCTCCTGCAGCATAAATGCCTCACCGCGTCGCCAACCGAATCTTGCGTGAATATGCTCCAGCGGTGCCAGTGACTGCGTGTTGACACCCAGCTGCAAATACGGAGTTTCTACCCGGCCCTGAACTTGTTGAAGCTCGCCCTCTTCGAAAGTCAGCCAGGCTTTTCCTCCCAGATCGAAGCCTTCTAATCGAATGCCTCTCCAGCTCAAATCATCCACCAGCCCGTCAAACAAACGCCCGGAATCCACGTCCAGATAGAGCTGGCCGGTAAAATCACCGCGAAAAAAGTGTTGCCCGACCAAGGCGAAACTGGCCAGCTGCGTGGCCGTGCCACTTTGCATCGCGCGGCCCGCCGCCTGAAACAAGCCCCGTCGATACAGCAAGTCCAACTGGGGAATATCAATGTGGCGCAAGTGGTCTTTGCCGTCATCCAGGGTCAGGCTGACGCGGGTGATCCGCACTTCCGGATCCGATAACCAGGTACCGGCGTAATCCAGCCACTTTTGCAGGCTATGGCCCTTTGTTACGGGTTTTTGCAGTAACTCTTCAACAGGATTGGCATCACCGGGAATGACGGAACGGGTCAGTGTGAGCGATAGCTCATCGGCTTCGAAATTTTCGAAAACGATACGAAAACGCATTAACGACGACAAGAAATCCAGCTTGGCGCTCAGGTGCTCAAGATCTGCCACCACCTTCCCGGTGCCTGGGTGACGCACAAGGATTTCGTTGGCGGTGATCGAGGGATTGAGCCACTGCCAGGAAGACGACAGACGGCCGATGCTTACCTCGAAGCCGGTCTGTTCGGAGAGGATGCGAGCGGTTCGATCCGAGAATTGATCAATATTGGCGGTGAGCTGACGGCCAATGCCCGCGTACAAAGCAAGCAAAACCAAGCAAACCAGCAACGCCCACCACACGCATGAAGCGATGCCCGTCAGAACACGGCCGACCAACCCTCCGGGGGGCGTATTTGCCTGAACACTGCCTTCATCGCGGATCGACATCGTTATCGGTCAGCCCCTTGAAATACTGAACCGCTCAGGTATCAGAGCAGGACCACATCATACTGCTCCTGGCTGTAAAAAGGCTCAACCTGGAATCGGATGGTCTTTTTGATGAAGGTTTCGAGGTCCGCCACGTTATCGGATTCTTCATCAAGCAGCCGGTCTACCACGTTCTGGGAGGCCATCACCAGATAGCTCTCCGCCTCGTAAACCCGATTGACCCGAAGGATCTCACGGAAAATCTCGTAGCACACGGTTTCAGAGGTTTTCAGGAAGCCGCGGCCATCACAGATCGGGCACGGCTCGCACAACACCTGCCCGAGGCTTTCCGTGGTGCGCTTTCGAGTCATTTCTACCAAGCCCAGCTCGGAAACACCTGTAATTTTGGTTTTCGCATGATCGCGCTCAAGCATTTTCTCGAGCATTCGGAGCACCTGCCTTTGATGCTCCGTGTCGTCCATGTCGATGAAGTCAATGATGATGATACCGCCGAGGTTGCGCAGTCTCAGCTGGCGACTAATCGAACGCGCAGCTTCAAGATTGGTCTTGAAGATGGTTTCTTCCAGATTCCGATGCCCGACAAAAGCACCGGTGTTGATGTCGATGGTGGTCATCGCTTCGGTTTGATCGATGATCACGTAACCGCCGGATTTGAGCTGCACTTTGCGGCTGAGCGCTTTCTGAATTTCGTCTTCTACGGAATACAGATCAAAAATGGGGCGTTCGCCGGGGTAATACTCCACTTTATCCGCGAATTCAGTGACAAACTCATGCACGAAATCCATCACCCGCTGATAACTCTCCCGGCTATCGATCCGTACTTTTTCAGTTTGCGGGCGAATCAGGTCCCGGATGGTGCGAATAAACAGCGGTAGATCCTGGTACACCGCAGAAGGAGCCGGTGCTTTGTTGATGCGCTCATGCACCGACTGGCTCAACCGATGCAGATACACCATGTCGGCGATGAGCTCTTCCGCCTGTGCACCTTCGGCTGCGGTGCGGATGATGTAACCACCATCCACCTCCTGATGCTCGGCCGCGGCTTCTTCAACGATCGATTTCAGGCGGGCACGCTCGCTATCGTCTTCGATGCGCTGGGAGATACCAATGTGTTTCACCCCGGGCATAAACACCAAATACCGTGACGGCACCGACAATTGCGTGGTCAGGCGCGCCCCTTTTGTGCCGATCGGATCTTTCGTTACCTGAACAACTAATGACTGGCCTTCCCTCAACAGGGTACGGATATCAGGAACCACTCTAGGCCCCTCACCCTCGTCGTCTGCAGCGGGCTGACTGGCAACAACATCCGAAGCATGAATAAACGCAGCCCGTTCTAGGCCGATATCCACGAACGCGGCCTCCATGCCGGGCAACACTCGAACCACTTTGCCTTTGTAGATATTGCCGACAATACCTTTGCGGCTGGTTCGCTCGATGTAGGCTTCTTGCAACATGCCGTTTTCGACCAGCGCCACCCGGGTTTCCACCGGCGTTACGTTGATCAGGATTTCTTCACTCATCGCTGACTCTCCTTAGTGCTCGGCCAGTACTGGTTCACCGGGTGGCCCGCTTGAGCAAGCAAAACGGCGGTTTCCTGAAGTGGGAGCCCCACCACCGCACTGTAACTACCCTTGATCGAACTGACAAAAATGCCACCCAGCCCCTGTATGCCATAGCCGCCCGCTTTGTCCATAGGCTCGCCGCTCGCCACGTAGGCGCGAATTTCTTCAGCTTCCAGCTCCCGGAACGTCACATCCGTGACCACAACCCGGGACCAGCACTCCTTATTGTGCGCCAGCGCTACCGCCGTTAACACCTGATGCGTGCTGCCCGATAGCGCCTGCAGCATGGCCACGGCCTGCTCGGGGGTCTCGGGTTTTCCCAGTATCTCTTCGTTGTGGATCACCGAGGTATCTGAGCCCAACACCAACTTTTCCGGGTGTTCCCGGGCAACACACAAGGCTTTTTCCCGAGCCAGGCGCTCTACGTAGTGTTCAGGCGTTTCCAGTGAGGCGGGAGTTTCATCGATATCCGCCGGTTGTACATGAAATTTCAAGCCTATCTGCAGAAGCAATTCAGCGCGCCGGGGAGAGGCGGAAGCAAGAATCAGATCAGGCATATTGGTTTACCCCAGTTTTCGATTGATATGGTCCAGCACGCTGCTGAGCAACGGCCAGATCAAGGCACTGGTTACGGCCGGCCACAAATAGCTGAAACCGATATTCTCAGCACCCACCAATTGCTTGATAAAATGCACGAGCATCTGATTGATGCCCAGCAACAGAAACACCATGAGACATTGTTGCGGCAGCGGGTACATGCGAAGACGCTGGTGCACGGTCAATACCAGAAAGGCGATCAGCGCCATGCCCACCGCATTCACACCCAGAGGGGTCGATTCCAGGGTATCCAGCAGCAATCCCAGACACCAGGCCAAGATCACGCCAAACTGAGCCGGCGCCCTGAACGTCCAGTAAAACACCACCAGACCCAACCACTCAGGCCGGAACTCGAACCACCCCACAGGAAACATGGAGATACTCAGAACCAGCGATATCAGTACCGAGATTAAAAACAGTGGATAACTGATGACTGACAGCATCAGGGCGCCTCCCCTTCATCCGGAACCTGCTCACTTACCGGTTCTTCGTCATGCCGGGTTTCCGGCTGGAAGACTACCAGAACAAGGCGACTTTGATTCAAGCGCGCTTTCGGCGCAGCGCCGATCGTAACAAACGGTTCTCCCGGCTCTTTAACGATTTCTGTAATCTCTGCCACCGGGTAACCAGACGGGAATCGGCCCCCAAGACCCGAACTGACCAACACATCGCCTTCACGAATATCCGCGGTATCCGGTACGTGTACCAGATCCAGGGTATTGGGCTGACCGCTACCGAGAAGGATTGCGCGCAGACCGTTGCGCAGGACTTCCACGGGTACCGCGTGACTGCTGTCAGACACCAACAGCACGCGCGAGGTAAACTGGCTTGTCTGGACCACCTGCCCCATCAGCCCCGCGGCATCCAACACCGCCTGCCCGACGGTAATGCCGTCGCTCTGACCTTTGTTGATGACAATTTCGTGGGTATACGGATCCGGAGAAATGCCGACAACTTCACCCACAATAACGCGATCGTCCAGCACTTCGGCAGAGTTCATTAAGCGGCGGAGTTCGTTGTTCTCGGAGGCAAGAGCGGCGTACTTCAGCGCCCTTCGTTCCAGAATAAGAAGGCGGGTTTGCAGTTCTTCGTTTTTCTTCTGCAGATCTTCGTGGTCTTCGAGTGAGCCCTCGATCCAATTCCCCAATCGGGCAGGCAAGTTGCCGAACCAGTAGATGGGGGCCAACCCTGTCTCGATGGAGCTACGAACAATCGACAGTCTGTCAGAACGGCTATCGGCAGCGATTAACGCTGCCGATAACAGTATGACTAGGAGGAGTCTGAAGCCGGGTATCGGCCCCTGAACGAAGATGGTTTTAATGGTGAGCTCCCCTCACGGGATTACCCCTCCTGGGAGAACATTCCGATGCCGCTGCGATCGATCACTTCCAGCGCTTTACCGCCTCCGCGGGCAACGCAGGTCAGCGGGTCTTCGGCAATGATCACGGGCAATCCGGTTTCTTCGCTGATCAGTTTGTCCAAACCAGCCAACAGTGCACCACCGCCGGTCAGGACGATGCCGCGCTCAGCAATATCAGACGCCAGCTCGGGCGGCGACTGTTCAAGCGCACTTTTGACGGTTTGTACGATCTGCGCCAGTGATTCTTGCAGTGCGTCGAGAATTTCTTCGCTGTTCAGAGTGAACGCGCGGGGCACACCTTCCGCCAGATTGCGGCCGCGAACGTCGATTTCTTTCAGTTCCAGACCTTCGTAGGCACAACCGATTTCGTGCTTGATGCGCTCTGCGGTCGAATCACCGATCAGGCTACCGTAGTTCCGGCGTACGTAGGTTACGATGGCTTCGTCAAACTTGTCGCCGCCGACGCGTACGGAGTCGGCGTATACGATGCCGTTCAGGGAGATAATGGCGATTTCAGTGGTGCCACCGCCGATATCAACAATCATGGAGCCGCTGGCTTCTTCAACCGGTAAGCCTGCACCGATGGCTGCCACCATGGGCTCTTCAATCAGGAAGACTTCGCGGGCACCGGCACCGAGAGCAGATTCGCGAATGGCTTTGCGTTCTACCTGGGTCGATTTGCTGGGCACACACACGAGCACACGCGGGCTTGGGGTGATGAAGCTGTTTTCGTGCACTTTGTGGATGAAGTGCTGGAGCATTTTTTCGGTGACGACGAAGTCGGCGATGACGCCGTCTTTCATAGGGCGAATAGCGGTGATATTTCCGGGCGTTCGGCCCAACATGCGTTTGGCTTCAGAACCGACGGCGGCAACCATTTTCTGGGAGTTGCTGGTTCTGATGGCGACCACGGACGGTTCGTCCAATACGATGCCACGACCCCGCACATAGATGAGTGTGTTGGCGGTGCCCAGGTCAATGGACAGGTCGCTGGAGAATAGGCCTCGGAGTCTTTTGATTAACATTCGTGTTGTTTCAACCTGAGAGTTGCGGTTGCTAAAGAAGGATGCGGCAACTTTATCAGCGGGGCCCTGTGCAGGCAAGGAGCCATCGGGGCTGCTGGCTTACTAATTGCACATTTTATGGGTTGTTTCGGGGCCAATCTGCGGCAGGTTTCTGCTAATATATCCGGCTTGTTTTCAACAGGTGCAACGATGCCTTGGGGAACTGCTTTCCAAAAACCGCTCCTTCGGCACATCCGTGTGGCGCTTCTGCTCCGCCATCCATGGCTGCGCACATTTTTGGAAAGCAGTTCCCCAAGGCATCCCCGGACATCGCAGGTGCACTCATAAACAGCCGCAGCCGAGCGTCCGGGCATCATTGCATTAAATTGTATTCACACATGCTTTATTGGAGGCAACATGAGCATTTCCCGCGAGGACATTGAAAAAGTTGCCGTGCTCGCCCGCATCAAAGTGGATGACGAGCAGGTTTCGGCTCTGGAGAAAGATCTGGGCAATATTCTGGATCTGGTTGATCAATTAAGCGCTGCGGATACAGAAGCCGTGGAGCCGATGGCGCATCCGTTGGATGCGGTTCAGCGTTTGCGCGCGGACGAAGTTACCGAAACCAATCAGCGGGAAGCCTTTCAGGCGATTGCG
Source organism: Marinobacter litoralis (assembly GCF_016427555.1). Classification (GTDB taxonomy): domain Bacteria; phylum Pseudomonadota; class Gammaproteobacteria; order Pseudomonadales; family Oleiphilaceae; genus Marinobacter; species Marinobacter litoralis_A. The sequence goes on along the minus strand of NZ_JAELVS010000001.1, from coordinate 1,508,403 downwards.
CCGGCGACCGAGGACGGGCTGTATCTGGTGCCCAAGGTTATTGAGTGATTCGGTTCGAGTTTAGCAGCCACGGCCTTTTATCCGGCCTACTTTCTGACCATCAAAGATTTCAGGATTGATGATGCACAACAAATCCGTAGCAGAGCTTTCCAAAGAGCTGGAGAGCGGGAAGATTTCAAGCGTGGAGCTGACGCAACAGTTCCTCGACCGTCTGAAGAGTGAAGACGGCAAGTACAACAGTTTCATCACCATCTCCGAAGAACAGGCTTTGGCGGAAGCCAAAGCAGCGGACGCGATGCGGGCGGCCGGCAAGGCGACGGCCTGGACCGGGGTTCCGTTTGCGCACAAGGACATTTTCTGCACCAACGGTGTTCGCACCACTTGTGGCTCGAAGATGCTGGAGAACTTTGTACCGCCTTACGACGCCACGGTGACGGCAAACTTTAAAGCCGCTGGCGCGGTTTGTCTGGGCAAGACCAACATGGACGAATTCGCCATGGGGTCTTCCAACGAATCCAGTTTCTTTGGCGCGGTAACCAATCCGTGGGGCGACAAGCGCGTTCCCGGTGGTTCTTCCGGCGGTTCTGCGGCGGCTGTTGCGGCGCGTTTGGTGCCTGCAGCAACGGGCACTGACACTGGCGGCTCCATCCGCCAGCCTGCTGCGTTGTGCGGCATTACCGGTTTGAAGCCGACCTATGGCCGGGTTTCCCGTTACGGCATGATCGCGTTTGCTTCATCATTGGACCAAGGCGGCCCGATGACGCGCACGGCGGAAGATGCTGCGTTGATGATGAATGTGATGGCGGGGTTCGATCCAAAAGACTCCACCTGCATCGACCGCGAGGTGCCAGACTACACCGCGACACTGAACGAGCCTCTGAAGGGCCTGAAAATTGGTCTGCCGAAGGAGTATTTCAGCGAGCAGCTGTCGCCCGCTATGGAAGAGCAGGTTCGCAATGCAGTGCGTGAATACGAGAAGCTGGGCGCAACGGTTAAAGAGGTTTCTCTGCCCAACGCCAAGCTGGCCATCGCCGCTTACTACGTGATTGCACCGGCAGAAGCTTCTGCCAACCTGTCCCGTTTTGACGGCGCGCGTTACGGCTATCGCTGCGACAACCCGAAAGATCTGATGGACATGTACACCCGCACCCGGGCGGAAGGCTTCGGCAACGAGGTTAAGCGCCGGATTCTGGTGGGCAGCTACGCGTTGTCAGCCGGTTACTTTGACGCCTATTACCTGAAGGCGCAGAAGGTTCGCCGCCTGATTCAGCAGGACTTCATTAATGCGTTCAAAGAAGTGGACGTGATGATGAGCCCGGTGTCGCCCTCCCCTGCATTCGTTCAGGGCGAGAAGACCACAGACCCGGTGACGATGTATCTGGAAGACGTGTTCACCATCGCCATTAACCTGGCGGGGATTCCGGCCATATCTGTGCCCGCCGGTTTTGTTGACGGCTTGCCCGTTGGTTTGCAGATTATCGGGGATTACTTCTCAGAAGCCCGTTTGCTGAACGCGGCCCATCAATTCCAGCAGGTGACCGATTGGCACCAGCGTGAACCTCAATAAGCCCGGATAAGGAGACGAACACATGCAGTGGGATATCGTGATCGGGCTGGAAATTCACGTACAGCTTGCCACCAAAACCAAGATTTTCTCCGGCTCCAGCACCGCCTTCGGCGCTGAGCCCAACACTCAAGCCAATGCCGTTGACCTGGCCATGCCGGGCACGCTGCCGGTTCCGAACGAACAGGCGTTCCGCTATGCCGTGATGTTTGGCCTGGCTACCAATGCGGAAATTGGTCGTCGCTCGGTGTTCGAGCGCAAGAACTACTTCTACCCGGACTTGCCCAAGGGCTACCAGACCACGCAGCTGGCCCAGCCAATTGTGGGGCCGGGCCATGTCGACATCGACTTGTCCGACGGCAGCACCAAGCGGGTACGCATTCACCATGCCCATTTGGAAGAAGACGCCGGTAAGTCCTTGCACGAGGACTACCACGGCATGTCCGGCATTGACCTGAACCGCGCCGGCACACCCCTGATCGAGGTGGTGACCGAACCGGATATGAACAGTGCCGAAGAAGCCGTAGCCTTCGCCAAAAAGCTACACAGTCTGGTGACTTCTCTGGGCATCTGCGATGGTGATATGTCTCAGGGCTCTATGCGCTTTGACGTGAACATTTCGCTTAAACCCAAAGGCTCTGACACCCTCGGCACCCGTACCGAAACCAAGAACCTGAACTCTTTCCGGTTCATGGAACAGGCCATCGCGCACGAAGTTGAGCGTCAGATGGATATTCTGGAAGACGGCGGCGAGATCATTCAGGAAACCCGCCTGTACAACGGCGACCGGGACGAATCCCGCTCTATGCGGAGCAAGGAAGAAGCCAACGACTACCGTTACTTCCCCTGTCCGGACCTGCTGCCGGTGGAAATCGACGACAGCTTCATCGAAGAGGCGCGCGCTCGCTTGCCGGAGCTGCCCGATGCTCGCCGTGCTCGCTTCAAGGAGCAGTACGGCCTGAACGATTACGATGCAGGCATCCTCTCTGCCGATGCCAAACTGGCCGGTTTCTTCGAGGAAACGGTGGAACATGGTAAAGACGCGAAGCTGGCTTCCAACTGGGTTCAGGGTGAGTTTTCGGCTCGCTTGAATGCAGAAGAGAAGTCAGTAGCCGAGGCGCCGATCACTGGTGCGCAGCTGGGCGCGCTGGTCACTCGTATTGCCGATAATACGCTGTCTTCGTCGGGCGCCAAAAAGGTGTTTGAAGCACTTTGGACCGGCGAGAACGATAACGTGGATGCGATCATCGAGGCCAAGGGCCTGAAGCAGGTGTCGGATACTGATGCTCTGGAAGCGATGGTAGATGAGGTTCTGGCCGGCATGCCGGATCAGGTTGCCCAATTCCAAGGCGAGGAAGATCCGAAGAAGCGCAAGAAGATGCTTGGCGGCTTTATGGGGCCCTTGATGAAAGCCTCCAAAGGCCAGGGCAACCCTAAACTGTTCAACGAGATTCTTCTGCGGAAGCTTGGTGGTTAATGGAGTTGGGCTTGGGTCGGGGTTTATGCTTCGGCCCTAGCCTTTGAGCTTCGGGGCTGCGACCTTACTCTTGGCCTGCCAGGTTTGCGGGGCGCGTTGGCGGGAGGCCCCTCCCAAAAACCGCTCCTTCGGCACGTCCATGTGACGCTTCTGCTCCGCCATCCATGGCTCCGCACATTTTTGTGAGGAGCCTCCCGCCAACGCTTTCTTACTCCGCATTAGTATCCGCCACCATTTCCTCCACAATTCCGGACTATTGCTGCCAAGCCTGAATGGTGGTGTTTGGGGCCCCTTCCCAAAAATTTCGGAGGCCATGGATGGCCGGAGAGAAGCGCACATGGATGTGCTCGTAGCGGTTTTTGGGAAGGGGCCCCAAACATCACCTATCACCTACTCTAGCAGTCTAGGGCCGAAACCAAACCGTAAGCACCCAAAGTCAGGAACCCAGCTGCCTAAACAAGCTATCGAATTCAGCAATATTCCGCTGAATGTAATCAATAAACGCTTTCATAGCCGGTGTCGGGTGCCGCCCTTGAGGATGCACCACACACCAGCTGCGCCTTAGTGGGAACCCCTTGATATCCATAGCCACAAGAGAACCTAACGCTAATTCCGACAGAATGCTCAGCTTAGGGATCACCGCCACACCCAATCCTGCCAGCACTGCGTGTTTTACCGCATCGTTCGAGCCAAGCTCCATCACCGGCTCCATTTTCAGGCGGTGCTTCTGACAATACACCTCCAACGCCAACCGGCTACCCGAACCCGATTCACGGCTCAGCAGCTGGCTATCCAGAAACTCTTCGGGGCCAACCGAATCTCTTGCAAGCAACGGGTGCCCCGCGGGCACAACCGGCACCAACTCATTGTCCAGAAACGGCAACGACGTTAATGGCTTTCCTTGAGGCACCATGCCCATGATGACCAAATCGTCGCTGTTTTCATTCAAACGCTCCAGAGCGGTGGCTCGGTTGACCACCGCTACGGAGATGTTGACCTGCGGGTTCTGCTCCAGAAACGAGCGCAGCAAATACGGCACCACATACTGGGCGGTACTGACCGCTACCAAGCGCAAGTCGCCGGCCACCCTCCCCTCAAGTGCCGCCAGCCGATTCTGCATGTCGGCCAACTCATGAAACACACTCTTCACACAGGCCGCCATTTCTTCGCCGGCGGCGGTGCAATACAACTTGCGCCCCACGTATTCGAACATCGGCATTTCCAGAGCCTGCTCAAGATGACGAACCTGGCTACTGACCGCCGGCTGAGTTAGCCCCAGCAGCTCACCGGCTTTGCTGTAGCTTTTCAAATCGTAAACGGCCTTGAAGACTTGAAGCTGACGAAAGGTCAGCCGGTTGGCCAGTTTTTGAATGCTCAGCGGCATGCATTTACCCTCACAGAACCATCTATAATAAATTTGTTATACATAATCGAAATAATATCAATTTTTACTGATCAGCGGTCCTCGTTATTCTTTTAGAACCTTCATTCGGGACGAAGAAACGAGGAATCTCCCATGTTGAAGAAAGTTTTGATCGCCAACCGAGGCGAGATTGCGGTGCGGATTGTGCGCGCCTGCGCGGAAATGGGTATCCGCTCGGTGGCTATCTACACCGAGCCCGACCGGTACGGCTTGCACGTAAAGCGGGCTGATGAAGCTTACTCTTTAGGGGAAGATCCGATCGCCGGGTACCTGGACCCTGCCCGCATCGTGAACCTGGCTATTGAAACCGGGTGCGATGCCATTCACCCCGGTTACGGCTTTTTGTCCGAAAACGCCCGGTTCGCGCAGCTTTGCGAGCAGAAAGGGGTAACATTTATCGGCCCCAAGTCTGACGTTATCCACAAAATGGGCGACAAAACTCAGGCCCGGGACAGTATGCGCGCCGCCGGTGTGCCGATTACGCCTGGCTCGGAAGGCAACTTGGCGAATCTTGACGAAGCACTCAAGCTGGCCGATCAAATCGGCTATCCGGTTATGCTCAAGGCCACGTCGGGTGGCGGCGGCCGGGGCATTCGCCGGTGTGATTCTGCCGAGGAATTGAAAACCCAGTACCCACGGGTGATTTCCGAGGCCACCAAAGCCTTCGGTTCCGCCGAAGTGTTTATGGAAAAGTGCATCGTCAACCCGCGGCACATCGAAGTGCAAATCCTCGGGGACAGCCAAGGCAATGCCATTCACCTGTATGAGCGGGATTGTTCCATTCAGCGTCGAAACCAAAAGCTGATCGAGATTGCACCAAGCCCACAGCTCACGCCGGAGCAGCGCCAGTATATTGGAGGCCTGGCCGTCAAAGCGGCGCAAGCCGTGGGTTATGAGAACGCCGGCACGGTGGAGTTTCTGCTCACCGGCAACGAAGTCTACTTCATGGAAATGAACACCCGGGTACAGGTGGAACACACCATCACCGAAGCCATTACCGGCGTGGACATTGTTCGGGAGCAATTGCGCATTGCCTCAGGCCTGCCGCTGAGTTACCGCCAAGAAGATATTTCCTATCGCGGCTATGCCCTGCAGTTCCGGATCAACGCGGAAGATCCCAAGAACGACTTTTTGCCTAGCTTCGGCCGTGTCACACACTACTACGCCCCGGGTGGCCCGGGTGTGCGAGTGGATACCGCGATCTACACCGGCTATGAGATACCGCCCTACTACGACTCCATGTGTCTGAAGCTCGTGGTGTGGGCACTAACGTGGGAAGAAGTGATCGCCCGTGGCAAACGCGCGCTGGACGACATGCGCCTGCACGGCATTACCACCACCGCCAATTACTATCAGCAAATTCTGGATCAGCCCGACTTTCGGGCGGGCAAGTTTGACACCAGCTTCGTGCCAGAGCACCCCGAACTGCTGAACTATTCGAAGAAACGTCACCCCAGTGCGGTAGCACTGGCGATTGCCGCCACCATCGCAGCCCATGCTGGCTGGTAATCCACAGGAGAGTGAACATGAGTAACGCGAAAAAAATCGAAGTCACCGATCTTATTCTGCGCGATGCGCATCAGTCTCTGATTGCCACCCGCATGCGCACGGAAGACATGCTGCCGATTTGCGACAAACTGGATCAGGTGGGTTACTGGTCTTTGGAAGTCTGGGGCGGCGCTACTTTTGATGCCTGCGTACGCTTCCTAAAAGAAGACCCGTGGGAGCGCCTGCGCCAATTGCGTAAAGCCCTGCCCAACACCCGCTTGCAAATGCTGCTTCGGGGCCAGAACCTGCTGGGCTATCGCCACTATGCCGATGACGTGGTGGAAGCCTTTGTGCAGAAGTCGGCCGATAACGGCATTGATGTGTTCCGGATTTTCGATGCCCTGAACGACCTTCGTAACCTTGAAACCGCAATCAAAGCGGTCAAAAAAGCCGGCAAGCATGCACAAGGCACCATCTGCTACACCACCAGCCCGGTGCACACTCCAGAGCTGTTTGTTAAACAGGCTAAACAACTAAAAGCGATGGGTGCCGATTCGATTGCGATCAAGGACATGGCGGGACTGCTGACGCCTTACGCGACCTACGAGTTGGTAAAAGCCATCAAGTCAGCCGTAGATCTTCCGCTGGTGATTCACAGCCACTCAACAGCAGGTCTCGCGCCCCTGTGCCAGCTTAAGGCCATCGAAGCTGGCGTTGACCGTATCGACACGGCTATCTCTGCGTTCGCCAGCGGCACCAGCCATCCGGCCACCGAATCCCAGGTTGCCGCATTGAAAGGCACGGATTACGACACCGGACTGGACCTGGAACTGCTCAGCGAGATTGCCGATTACTTCCGCGAAGTGCGCAAGAAATACCATCAGTTTGAAAGCGAGTTTACCCGCGAGGACGTGTCGGTTCAGATCAACCAGGTGCCGGGCGGCATGATGTCGAACCTGGCCAACCAGTTGAAGGAGCAGAACGCCCTCGACAAGATCAATGAGGTATTTGACGAGATTCCGCGGGTTCGGAAGGACCTTGGCTACCCGCCACTGGTCACACCCACATCCCAGATTGTCGGCACACAGGCGGTCTATAATGTGTTGGCCGGGCAGCGCTATAAAACCATCACCAATGAAGTAAAACGCTATCTGCAAGGCGGTTATGGGCATCCTCCTGCCGAGGTGAATGCGGACATTCGCAAGAAAGCCATTGGCAACGAAACGGTCAACGAAGGTCGCCCGGCTGACTTGTTACCGCCCGAGCTGAACAAATTACGAGAAGACATTGGTAGTCTGGCCAGCTCGGAGGAAGATGTGCTCACATACGCCATGTTCCCGGATCTGGGCCGCGAATTCCTGCAGCAACGCAAGGATGGCACACTGAAGCCGGAAGAACTATTACCGGCAGAGCAATCCGGACAGGGCCGGCTGGGCTCAGCCATGGCCACCGAATTCCGTATTGATGTGCACGGTGAAACTTACGAAGTGGCTGTGACCGGTGTTGGCAACACAGAGCCCGGTAAGCGCAAGCTGTATTTGTCACTGGATGGCATGCCCGAAGAAGTGGTGTTCGAGTCCTTGAACGAATACGTGGCTGAAGGCGGCAAAGGCCGCAAGCGCGCCACCGACCCAGGCCACGTCAGTACTGCCATGCCCGGAAATGTGGTGGATGTGCTGGTTCAGGAAGGCGATACTGTAACCGCTGGCCAGGCGGTTCTGATTACCGAAGCCATGAAGATGGAAACCGAAATTCATTCCAGCGTTGACGGCACCGTGCAAGCGATTCACGTCAGCAAGGGTGACCGGGTTACCCCTGGAGAAGTATTGATTGAAATTGCCTGACCGGCAGGAGAAATTATTATGGATCACATTGTTCGCGGCGTACTGAACTTCCGCAAAAACGTCTACCCGGAGCACAAGGATCTGTTTGGCGCATTAGCCGACAGCCAAAACCCGGACGTGCTGTTTGTTACCTGTTCAGACTCGCGTATCGACCCGAACATGGTCACGGGCTCTCACCCGGGGGACCTGTTCATTTGTCGAAACGCCGGTAACGTTATCCCTCCGCACAGCAACGAAACCGGCGGCATGACCGCGTCGATCGAATACGCCGTTGCGGTTTTAGGTGTTCGCCACATCATCGTTTGTGGCCACACCGATTGCGGAGCCATCAAAGGCGCTCTGGACATTCCAGCGCTGAAAGGCCTTCCACACGTGAAAGAATGGCTGGGACATTGCCGTTCCGCGATGGAAATCGTGCGTGAACGACACAGCATTCCCAGTGATACGTGCCTGGACAGCAAGTACATGGATGAAGCGATCGAAGAAAACGTACTGCAGCAGGTACAACACCTGCGCACACACCCTGTGGTAGCGGCCAAACTGGCCAACGGCAAGATCGAAATCCACGGCTGGGTCTACGACATCAAATCCGGCAACATTCGTTGCTGTGGTCGTGACAGCATGGAATTCATGGATTTCGACCAGTACTACTCGGATTACATCGCTAAAATCAGCGAATAATTCTCGCCCAATAAAAAAGGCTCCGACATGCATGTCGGAGCCTTTTTGTTTCAACTCAACGCATCACACCAACGTTGCCCACAGGTCGTGCTCGTCGGCGTGTTCAACCACGGCCTTCACGATTTGCCCGGGTTGCACATCGGTCACGTCGTTCAGGTAAACCATACCGTCGATTTCCGGCGCGTCGGCCTTGGATCGGCCAATGGCACCCTCCTCATCCACCTCGTCAATCAGCACGTCGATGGTCTTTCCAACCTTGGCTTGCAGGCGGGCCGCTGAAATCTCGGCCTGCTTCTGCATGAAGCGCGCAAGACGCTCTTCTTTCACCTCTTCAGGAACGGCACCTTCCAGCTCGTTTGCGGTGGCCCCCTCAACCGGGCTGTAGGTGAACGCGCCCACACGATCAAGCTGCGCTTCGTCCAGCCAATCCAGCAGGTACTGGAAATCTTCTTCGGTTTCGCCCGGGAAGCCCACAATGAAGGTCGAACGGATGGTCAGCTCTGGACAAATCTCACGCCACTTGCGGATGCGGTCCAGGGTTTTGCTGTCGTGGGCCGGGCGCTTCATCGCCTTGAGCACCTTCGGGCTGGCGTGCTGGAACGGAATATCCAGATACGGAAGAATCTTGCCTTCGGCCATCAGGGGAATGATGTCGTCAACATGGGGGTACGGGTAAACGTAATGCAGTCGCACCCATACGCCCAGCTCGCCCAAGGCCTCACACAATGCCTGCATCTTGGTTTTCAGCGGTCGGCCCTGCCAGAAGCCGGTGCGATATTTGATATCCACACCGTAGGCTGAGGTGTCCTGGGAAATCACCAACAACTCTTTCACGCCCGCATCTACCAGACGCTGCGCTTCCTCCATGACATCGCCGATGGGACGACTGACAAGATCGCCGCGCATCGACGGAATAATGCAGAAGGTGCAGCGGTGGTTGCAGCCTTCGGAAATTTTCAAATACGCATAGTGCCGGGGCGTCAGCTTAACGCCTTGCGGTGGCACCAGATCCACAAACGGATCGTGGTTCTTCTGGGGTGGCACGTATTGGTGCACAGCTCCAACCACTTCCTCATAGGCGTGCGGCCCGGACACCGCCAGTACATCCGGGTGGGCTTCGCGGATGGTATCCGCTTCTGCCCCCATACAGCCGGTTACAATGACTTTGCCGTTTTCGTTAATGGCTTCACCAATCGCATCCAGAGATTCCTGCTTGGCAGCATCAATAAACCCGCAGGTATTCACCACTACCACATCAGCGTCGTTATAGGTTGGCACCACGTCGTATCCGTCCAGACGCAGCTGGGTCAGGATCCGCTCAGAATCAACCAGTGCCTTCGGGCAACCCAGGCTGATAAAACCAACTTTTCCGCCTTGGGCGGCATTTTCTGTCTTCTCGGTCATAACGTATCTTCAGGAATCCCGGAGCAATGCTCCTGATGAATGTAGGGGCGCGATTTTACATCAGCGGCTCATCAACTGCAGCCTTGCAGACAACACTTAATCATGGGGGCTCGCATCGAGTGTGCTGACAGAATGCGAGATTTGTGACACCTCGTTCACATTTTCTGTTGCGAACGTGTCACAATCTACTGCACAATTATATTTGATCACTTTTTAAACAAACAAGAATACACTAAAAGCTGGCGCAAAACATAATGGGACACGCAACGACTTTCGATTCGTCAAACGCAAGAAGAATCACTATGAAGCCTCTCGATGCAAAACCTAATTTACGGAACCAGCAGCGGGTAGACGTGTCCTCGGAGATCACACTCGAGAAGGCGGACGGCCGCCAATTCCAGTGCGAAATAGCCAATATATCCCGCACCGGTGTTATGGTTCAGTGCGATGCTCAAACCGCCAAATCGCTGATTCCCAGCATGTTGCCGCCCGCCCCCAAGAACCCTGTTGAGCTTATCGCTCGTTTCCCGGTGCCCGTTCTTCCGGCGCAGCCTGTCACCATCGTGGCCGAAAGCAATGTTGTGCACATCCGCCGAATTGCCCGCGACCAATTCCACATCGGCCTGCAATTCCGGAGCTTTGAAGGCAATGGCTTCGTGTACATCGACCAGTACATTGGCAAACTCTTTAACGAATCCCGGCAATCCTGACACCCAGACCTATTGAGGGCCAAGGATTCACGGCCCTCATTACACCTCTGCGATCATTCCCACGCCATATCATTAGAACCTAAAATTCTTATCAGACATCTTCTTATACCCTATAGCCGCCTGTTATAGTTGCTCTTCTGATTACAGCCATTAAAAGCCCCTCTGCGGCAACGGATGACCATGACCACATACAATCTCACCCATCTGAAACAGCTGGAAGCCGAAAGCATCCACATAATCCGAGAAGTGGCGGCCGAGTTTGATAACCCGGTCATGCTTTACTCCGTCGGCAAAGACTCGGCCGTGATGCTGCATCTGGCACTCAAGGCCTTTTACCCGGGCAAACCACCGTTCCCGTTGATGCACGTCGATACCACGTGGAAATTCCGGGACATGATCGAGTTCCGTGACAAGCAGGTGAGCCGCTACGGCCTGGACCTGATTGTTCACACCAATGAAGAAGGCGTTAAGCAAGGCATCGGGCCGTTCACCCATGGCAGCGCCAAGCACACTGACGTGATGAAAACCCAGGCCCTCAAACAGGCCTTGGACAAATACAAGTTCGACGCAGCCTTTGGTGGCGCACGCCGCGACGAAGAGAAGTCACGCGCCAAAGAACGGGTGTATTCGTTCCGGGACGAGCACCATCGCTGGGATCCGAAGAATCAGCGTCCGGAGCTTTGGAACACCTACAACGGCAAGGTAAACAAGGGCGAAAGCATTCGGGTTTTCCCGCTTTCAAACTGGACCGAGCTGGATATCTGGCAGTACATCTATCTGGAAAACATCGACATCGTACCTCTGTACTACTCGGCCGTTCGGCCGGTTGTCGAGCGCGATGGCACCCTGATCATGGTGGATGACGACCGCATGCCGCTGAAAGACGGCGAGAAGCCGATGATGAAATCGGTGCGCTTCCGCACACTGGGTTGCTACCCGCTGACCGGGGCCATCGAGTCTGAAGCCACAACACTGCCAGAGATTATTCAAGAAATGCTGCTGGCCACCAGCTCCGAACGTCAGGGGCGGGTTATTGACCACGATTCAGCCGGCTCCATGGAACAGAAAAAGCGGGAAGGGTACTTCTAAGATGTCACACCAGTCTGAACTGATCGCCGACGATATTCTGTCGTACCTGAAACAACACGAGAACAAAGAGCTGCTGCGCCTGTTGACCTGCGGCAGCGTTGATGACGGCAAAAGCACACTGATTGGCCGCCTGTTGCACGACACCAAGATGATCTACGAAGATCACATGGCAAGTCTGAAATCCGATAGTGCCAAGATGGGCACGACCGGTGAAAAGCTTGATCTGGCTCTGCTGGTTGACGGCTTGCAAGCTGAGCGTGAGCAAGGCATCACCATTGACGTGGCCTACCGCTATTTCAGCACTGACAAACGCAAATTCATCATTGCCGACACCCCGGGCCATGAGCAATACACCCGCAACATGGCCACCGGCGCGTCTACGGCCCAGCTGGCGATCCTGATGATCGACGCCCGCCACGGCGTGATGACTCAAACCCGCCGCCATTCCTTCATCGCCTCGCTGCAAGGCATTCGCCACATTGTAGTGGCGGTGAACAAGATGGACCTGGTGGATTTCAGCGAAGAGCGCTTTAACGAGATTCGCGAAGAGTATCTGGCGTTTGCCAGCAAACTGGGCCTCAAAGACATCCGTTTCGTGCCGCTTTCCGCTCTGGATGGCGACAACGTGGTGAACCGGAGCGAAAATACGCCATGGTTTACCGGCCAGCCGTTGATGGAGATCCTTGAAACCGTTGAAGTGTCTCGTGACAAGAACCTCGAGCATTTCCGTTTTCCGGTGCAATACGTCAACCGCCCTAACCTCAACTTCCGAGGCTTCTGCGGCACCATCGCCTCTGGCGTGATCCGCCCGGGCGAAACCGTGATGGCCCTGCCCTCGCGCCGTACCAGTAAGGTAAAAGAAATCGTCACCTTTGACGGCAACCTCGACGAAGCCTACATCGACCAGGCGGTTACCCTGACCCTCGAAGACGAGATCGATATCAGCCGTGGCGATATGTTGGTGAAGGCGGACGACGAGCCGCAAGTGGCCAATCGTTTCAACGCCAATATCGTTTGGATGACCGACGCACCACTGGAAACCGGCCGTCTGTATGACATCAAGCTCGGGCCTACCTTTACCTCGGGTACGGTGAAGAAGATTCACCATCAGACCGACGTAAACTCGTTGGAGCAGAACCCGAATCCGAGCCAGCTTCAGCTCAATGAGATTGGCCTGTGTGAACTGACCCTGAACCAGCCTGTCGCGTTTGATGCGTACCAGCGCAATCACGCGACCGGCAGTTTCATTGTTATCGACCGTTTGACCAACGTCACGGTTGGTGCGGGCATGATCGCTGGGCTGGCCGATGGTTTGGAATCGCTCGACCCGGTCACTGCGGAAGAGCGCGAGCGCCGCTTGGCTCAGAAGCCGACGATCATTGCGTGTAATGGTAAGCAAGCTCCGGCTTTGGCGTTGGCGGTCGAGCGGGCGTTGTTCGATCAGGGGCGCACGTCGGTGGTGGTGTCTGAAGAGAATACCGGCGATGCCGATGAGCGCCGCCGTGTTTCCCAGCTGCTTACCGCGCACGGGCTGATTGCTGTGGCGGTGAATCTGGGCACTGACATTGCTAATACCAGCGTTTCTGCAGATAGCGAGGCGGAGATTGCCGAGGCGGTTTCTGGGTTGCTTCGGGCGCTTTGATCTAAAATGAGATTCCCTTACTTTGGCGGGCGGGCTGCCGGGGTGAGGGTTTCTTTTTCTTTGGAAAAATAACTCGCTTCGCTCAGACATCTTTTTCCGGCAGAAAAAGAAACCCTCACCCCGCCGCCGTCCAGGATCCGTGTTCGCGTGGGCACATCTTCTGCTGATTTCCCTCAATGCTCCCCTCTCCGTACATTCTATAAATGAATCCCTTTTCGATCCGTGGCATCATCTGCGCCATCTGAATCTCGTACAACCGACAGGATCGTAATATGGCCATCAAACACCTCCGTACCGCTTTCGCCAGCCAGTATCAGCCGGGCCAACCTGCCCGCCTTGTTGCCGGTGAGGCCTTGCAGGAGCCCGGTGGCGATTACGAGGCGCTGCACAAGCAGATGAAGCGGTTGTTTAACAGCAAGCCAGGGAAAAAATACGGTCGCTTCTCCGAAGACGTTGGTGAGTGCCCGTTCAGCGCGTGGCTGAAGGACTACCTGGAAGACAAGCAAACGTTTGCGGCGATGACTGATCGGTTGTTTGGCCAGTGGCAGGAACTTCTGAATGGCAGTCAGGAGGAGTTTGATGGCCACCTGATGGTGGCGCACGACGCTTTGGCCGATTCGGAGGTGGTGTATCTGTTTATTCTGGAAACGGATAGCGCGATGCGTTTCGATGGCAGCCAGAAGCTGGACGCGACCGATGTTCTGAGCTTGTCCCGCCTGAACCTTGCCGTGCGCATTGAGTTGGACGATTGGCGCGATGGCAAAGACAGCGACAACTACATGACCCTGGTGCACGCCCGGGGCACGGGTGACCCCGGTGAGTTGTTTATTCGTTTGTGTGCTTTCACCAATAGCGTGGATGTGGAGAAAGAAACCACCACGTTCCTGGATGCGGTCGAGGCTTTTGCAAAGACCAGCGAGCCGGAGAAAGCCGGTGAAGTTCGTGCCAAGGCTTATGAGTTCTGTAAAGACCAGCATGCTTTGGGTGAGCCGGTGGCGATTGAGGCTTTGTCCAGTTATCTGGACGAGAGCCAGCCTGAGCGTTTTAAAGAGTTCGCCAGCAAGACTGTGGAGATGCCGGAAACCGGCGTTTTGCATCCGGACCACCGCAAGGTGAAGAAGCTGGTACGTATCGCCGGTTCTGGCGGGGGGATGAGTGTTTCGTTTTCATCGGATTTGGTGAATCAGGCGGTGTATTACGATCGCGACAAGGATGCGCTGACGATTACTCGTTTGCCTAAGGCTTTGCGGGAGCAGTTGCAGCGGTATCTTGAGGCTCGTGAGGAGTGATCTGGTTTATGTAGCCTGAAGGTTTGGGGGCGGGTTGCGGGGTGAGGATTCTTTTTTCCTTGGAAAAATAACTCGCTTCGCTCAGACATCTTTTTCCGGCGGAAAAAAGAATCCTCACCCCACACCGGCAGAATTTTTTGGGATACTGATTTAAGGAAAAAGATTTAAAGAAAAATCTTATCTTGCGTTGGTGTCGCTGCCGCCTACCCCTCTGTTAACGGCTCTTTTTCATCGTCCCATCTGGGGCGATTGGCTCTTAGTTTTCTGACTTCTTGCATCCAGCCTACGCCGTCGATTAGATCACCGGTTTCGTGGTCGATGGGCGGGTACGGCAGGTTTCGGTCGTCGCAGTAGCGCTTGACCGTGGGTTGGCACCATGCGAACAGCAAGCGGTTGTATTCATCCTCCGGCATCCGCCGCTGGTCAAACATGCCTGCCAGTTTCCGCTGCCTCTGGGCTTCCGAGAGGATGATTGAACAGGCCGCCGACACGTTTAGCGATTCCACCATCCCCATCATCGGCACCACGATGTGCTCATCTGCTTGTTCGGCGGTAACCGGGTTCACCCCATCTACTTCATTGCCCATGATAATCGTACAGGGCACGGTAAAATCCACATCCCGAAAATCCACGGCACGGTCTGACAGCTGAGCGGCATAGATTTTATGGCCCTGCCCTTTCAACTCGGCCACCGCTTCTTTCATGGTCGTATGAGTGTGGGTGGTGACCCAGTGGTAACTGCCACCGGCGGTTTTCCTGAACGCCCGGAAGCCTTCTTTCGGCCACACCACGTGCATATTGGCCAACCCGAAGGCATCGCAGGAACGGATGATGGCGGAGAGGTTTCTGGGTTTATGCACCTGATCGGTCAGCACCCGAAGGTCTGGCTGGCGGGTGTCGAGGATGTGTTTGATTCGGGCGAGGCGTTCGGGGGTCATATTTCGAGTTTCGTATAGTTACAGGAGCGATCACGAAGCAATCAAATACCTTGAAGACTCCAGCTCCGACTGTCGGGGAAGGGTTTTGGGGTGGGTTTTCCAAAAATTTCGTAGGCCATGGATGGCCGGAGAGAAGCGCACATGGATGTGCTCGTAGCGGTTTTTGGAAAACCCACCCCAAAAGCCTTCTAACACCAAGGCCGAGAATAATAGCACAGTGTTTGGTAAGGAATACCGAGACAACGGTGGTTGAAGTTTAATCACGCCGGTATAATGTGCCGTCCAATTTTTGCCAGCGCCAAAAACACCACATCCGGCGCAACATACACCAAACCGCGTGAGACCCATGGCCAAGAAGCTGTACATCAAAACCCACGGCTGCCAAATGAACGAGTACGACTCCGCCCGCATGGCAGACCTACTCAAAACTGGCGAGCCCGTCGAAATGACCGACTCACCAGAAGACGCCGACATTCTGCTGCTGAACACCTGCTCCATCCGTGAAAAAGCTCAGGAAAAAGTGTTCCACCAACTCGGCCGTTGGAAAAAACTCAAAAGCGACAAGCCCGACACCATCATCGGCGTCGGCGGCTGTGTGGCAAGCCAGGAAGGTCAGGCGATCATCGACCGGGCACCGTATGTCGATATGGTCTTCGGCCCACAAACCCTGCATCGCTTGCCGGATATGATCACTGAAGTGCGCGCCAAAGGTAACGGCGTTGGTGTGGTTGACGTGAGTTTCCCGGAAATCGAAAAATTCGACAACCTGCCGGACCCCGGCGCTGATGGCCCGTCTGCGTTTGTTTCCATCATGGAAGGCTGCAGCAAGTACTGCACTTTCTGCGTGGTGCCCTACACCCGCGGTGAAGAAGTCAGCCGCCCAGTGGATGATGTGATTGCAGAGGTTGCTCACCTGGCCAGTCAGGGCGTGCGTGAGGTTAACCTGCTGGGCCAGAACGTCAACGCCTACCGTGGCGAAACCCACGATGGTGATGTGATGGACATGGCGGAGCTGGTTGAGCTGATCGCCACCATCGATGGCATCGACCGTATCCGCTACACCACCTCTCACCCGGTAGAATTTAGCGATTCTCTGATCGAAGTGTATGAGCGGGTTCCCGAGTTGGTCAGCCACCTGCACCTGCCAGTACAAAGCGGTTCCGATCGCATTCTGGCGGCCATGAAACGTGGCCACACGGCTTTGGAGTACAAATCCAAGCTGCGCCGTCTGCGCAAGATTCGCCCGGATATCAGTTTCTCGTCTGATTTCATTATTGGCTTCCCCGGTGAAACCGATAAAGATTTCGAGGACACCATGAAGCTGATCAACGACATCGGTTTTGATATGTCGTTCAGTTTCATTTACAGCGCTCGCCCGGGTACACCGGCGGCGGATTTGCCTGACGATACGCCGATGGAAGTGAAAAAGCAGCGTCTGAAGATTCTACAGGATCGCATCAACCAGACGGTGATGGACATCAGCCGCAAGATGGTTGGATCCACTCAGCGCATTCTGGTTACCGGGCTTTCCAAGAAAGATCCTGGTGAATACTCAGGCCGCACCGAAAACAACCGGATTGTGAATTTCCGCCACGAAAACCCGGAGATCGTCGGGCACTTTATCGATGTGGAGATTGTCGAGGCTTACGCGAACTCCTTGCGTGGTGTGCCTGTGGATTCGGCGATGTACTAGGTTTTGGCCCCCATGTGATGTTGGTGCGGTGATGGGAGGCGGGTTGATGCAGCCTCCCAAAAACCGCTCCTTCGGCACATCCATGTGGCGCTTCTGCTCCGCCATCCATGGCTCCGCACATTTTTGGGAGGCTTCACCAACCCACCTCCTTTCAACTTCACGATGGCATGAAAAAAACCAAAGGCCTAAAACCGCAAAAGGTAATAGACCTGCACTTGTTTTTTCACTATCGAGCCTGCACATTATTTGAACGGTTCAGTGTTGGTAAGGCTTTCCAAAAATCTGGAGCGCCAGGGATGGCGCGACGAAGCCCTACACGGACGTATTTACGTGGCGTTTTTTGGAAAGCCTTACCAACACTGAACCAACGCACTAACTTGGAAATGCTGACTCCCTCTTGAAACGAGGGAAGCAAACCAATACGGAGTAAGATTGAACACTCAAGACAGCAGACAATTTGACCTGCACCCCGTAGACCAGCGACGTCTCACCACGCTGTGCGGGCAATTTGATGAACACCTGAAGATGATCGAAAAGCGACTGCAGGTGAAAGTCGGCCGTCGCGGCCACCACTTCCGGGTTGAGGGTGCCACTGAAAACGTCGCCGCAGCCACCGAAGTTATTCGCCACATGTACCGGGAAACCGAAGCTGTGGACGATATCGCACCAGATACCGTACACCTGTTTATTCGGGAAACCGGGCTAGAGCGGCTGCCGGACGACGTACCTTATAACGAAGGGCAAATTACCGTCATCAAAACACCCAAGTTGACGGCTAAGCCCCGGGGGCTGAACCAGCAGAAGTATGTTCACAGCGTTCGCACCCACGACATCAACTTTGGCATTGGCCCGGCAGGTACCGGTAAAACCTGGTTAGCCGTAGCCTGCGCGGTGGAAGCTCTGAAAGATGAGCAGGTGAAACGCATTTTGCTGGTGCGCCCTGCGGTCGAAGCTGGCGAGAAACTGGGCTTTTTGCCGGGTGACCTTGCCCAAAAGGTAGACCCATATCTGCGCCCGCTTTACGACGCGCTTTACGAAATGCTCGGGTTCGAGCAAACCACCCGGTTGA
The DNA here is from genome assembly GCF_016427555.1 of Marinobacter litoralis. Classification (GTDB taxonomy): domain Bacteria; phylum Pseudomonadota; class Gammaproteobacteria; order Pseudomonadales; family Oleiphilaceae; genus Marinobacter; species Marinobacter litoralis_A. The sequence continues at coordinate 1,490,092 of NZ_JAELVS010000001.1, read as the reverse complement.
TCGAGAAAAGTGTGATCGAGATTGCGCCGCTGGCGTTTATGCGTGGCCGTACGCTCAACAACTCGTTTATCATTTTGGACGAAAGCCAAAACACCACCCGGGAACAAATGAAAATGTTCCTGACCCGAATCGGGTTTGGCTCTACTGCGGTGATTACCGGCGACACCACGCAGGTGGATTTGCCGCGAGGTCAGGATTCCGGGCTGATCCATGCGGCCAGCGTTTTGAGCAACGTACGGGGTATCGGGTTTACCCGTTTCGAGTCTAAAGACGTGGTTCGTCATCCGTTGGTTCAACGCATTGTTGAAGCTTACGATTCCTTTAACGACGGAAGCGGCCCGCGCACATGAGCCAGTTGACCGTTGATTTTCAAAATGCCTTCGAAGGCGAAGGCATTCCTGAGCTATCCAGCTTTCAGAAATGGGCCGGGATTGCCTGGCAGGGTGATGCAGATTCCGAGGTGACGATTCGCATCGTTGACGTGGAAGAAAGCCAATCACTGAACCTTCAGTACCGTGGAAAGGACAAACCCACCAATGTTTTGTCCTTTCCATTTGAGGCACCAGCGGGTATAACATTTTCTCTGGCGGGTGATCTTGTTATTTGCGCGCCGGTTGTTGAAAAAGAAGCCCGGGAACAGCATAAAGAACCTGTGGCCCACTGGGCCCATATGGTGATCCACGGCATGCTGCACCTTCAGGGCTACGACCACATTGAAGACAGTGATGCCGAGGTTATGGAGAGCCTCGAAATCCAGCTGCTTGCGCAGCTCGGGTTTGCTAACCCTTACGAAGCAGAGGAAACGGAAAAAGACTCATGAGCGACGATCAGTCGAGTCGCAGTCAGGGCAACAAGTCCTGGCTGGAGCGTATTTCACAGGCCTTTTCCAGTGGGCCGGAGTCCGTTGAGGACGTACTGGAAATTCTGAGGGATGCCGAATCCCAGGAAATCATCGATACCGATTCAATGAGTATTATTGAAGGTGCGATGCAGGTGATTGATATGCGCGTGGAGGAAATCATGATTCCACGCTCACAGATGATCACCGTCAAGGCCTCTCAGGAGCCGAAAGAATTTCTTCCCGATATCATTGCCTCTGCCCACAGCCGATTCCCGGTGATCGGTGAAAGCCCGGACGACATCCTCGGCGTATTGCTGGCGAAAGATTTATTGCCGCTGGCCCTCGATGACGGGCTGGATTGGTCTCATATCCGCGAAATCCTCCGACCACCAACCTTTGTGCCCGAGAGCAAGCGTCTGAACCAGCTGCTCAAGGAATTCAAAGAAAATCGCAATCACATGGCGATCGTTGTTGATGAGTACGGCGGCACCGCCGGCCTGATCACCATCGAGGATGTACTCGAGCAGATTGTCGGCGAGATCGAAGACGAGCATGACTTCGACGAAGAAACCCATATCAAGGCCCGAGGCGATGGCACCTACGCGGTGAAAGCTGTTACCCCGATCGATGATTTCAACGAATTCTTCGAAACCGGCATGGACGAAGAAGAGTTCGATACTATTGGTGGATTGGTCCTAAAAGAGTTTGGCCACCTGCCCAGACGCGGTGAAACGGTTGAATTCGGCGGCTTGCAGTTTACCATTGCCAACGCCGATAACCGTGTCATCCGTTTGCTGCAGGTAACCCGAAGTGACTCATGAGCCTTCCCCAAGCCACCCGCTAAATCTCAAGTTTTCAGCCAACCCCTGGTTCAGCTCGGCGATCCTCCTGATCGCCGGCGCTGTGCAAACGCTGACCTTCTCCCCGTTCCACCTCTGGTGGCTCGGGCCGCTGTCGGCGTTTCTGATTCTTCTGGTAGCGCTGCACCAACCTTCTGAAAAACTGTTCCGCGCAGGCTGGCTGGTGGGTCTGGGTTTGTTTGGCTCTGGCGCCAGCTGGATCTATATCAGCATCAGCGAGCACGGCAACACGCCCGTTCCGGTCGCGGTTATCTTGATGGTTTTATTTGTGGCAGGCCTCGCGCTGTTTCACGGGCTGGCGTTCTGGTTCTGGGGCAAACTGGCAAAACAAAACCTGATTCGCCGGTTGATCCTGTTTCCCGCAATCTGGCTATTGGGCGACTGGTTGCGCGGCTGGCTGCTCACCGGTTTTCCCTGGCTTTATCTGGGCACTGCTCATACCGACGGCCCTCTTGCGGGCCTGGCGCCGGTCACTGGCGTTCACGGCATCACCTTCTGGGTAACCGCCACAGCCGCGGCCGCTTATGCATTCTGGTGGCTGCTGCGTGCCGGTCGCACCAAAGCAGCGGCCGCAACCATTGTGGTGGCCCTGCTGCCGTGGGTCGTGGCACCGGCATTGAATAAAATCGACTGGACCGAGATCAGCGAGGAACCGGCCAGTTTTGTCACCATGCAAGGCAACATCCCCCAACAGATCAAGTGGGATCCGGATTTCCTGCGCGACCAGATCGTCACCTATCTGGGTATGACCGAGGAACACTGGCAAGCTGATATCATTCTGTGGCCAGAAACCGCGATCCCGATTCCACAGGATCAAGCCGGGCCGATCTTCGCCCACATTCAGGAACGACTGGGTGAAAACAGCACGTTGATTACCGGCATTCCCTGGTATGGCTACAGCGAGAAGAAAGCGGGTAACACCTTCCACAACAGCATCATGGCGCTGGGTAACGGTGACGGCATCTATCACAAACAAAAACTGGTACCGTTCGGCGAGTACGTTCCGCTGGAGGGCCTGCTCAGAGGTCTGATCGGTTTTTTCGATCTGCCCATGAGCAGCTTTTCGCCCGGCCCAAGTAACCAATCGCCATTGCAAGCCAATGGCACTAACGTGATGCCGTACATTTGCTATGAGGTGGCTTACCCGGATTTCGTGGCCTTCAACGCCCGCAACTCCGGACTGTTGCTCACCATCAGTAATGATGGCTGGTTCGGTGACTCCATCGGCCCGCTGCAACACCTCCAGCTGGCTCGCATGCGCGCTCTGGAAACCGGTCGCTATATGCTGCGTGGCACCAACAACGGCGTCACCACCATCATCAATGAAAAAGGCCAGATGACAGAGCGCGCCCCCCAGTTCAAGCGTACCGTGCTGACCGGCGAAGTGTTCACGGCCAGTGGCAGCACGCCCTACATGCAAACCGGCTCGTGGCCGGTACTCACTCTGGCGCTGATTCTCATCGTCTTCGTGCGGGAACGGGTGATACCGAAGCGTTGATCCTCAGTCCTTTTCGGCCTTATTTGGCCAGCGACTCGTTACCCGCTCAAAATAGTGCGAGTCGCAGGCCTCACACGGTTCAAGATGGCTGGTTTTGGTCAGGCACAGCATATGACTGCAGTTCAGGCACCGGAACATTCCCGCCGTAGCCACTTCCCCAGCGATGTACTGCCCTACTTCCTCGTTTTCGAGCTTCTGCTTCAGCGCCAGCGTGTCTACCAGAGTCTGGTCGGCTACTGACAGCAACCTGTCAGTCAGGGTTTGCTCCAGCAATGAGATGTCCAGTTGCAGCCACTCTTTCAAACCTTCCCCGGTTTCTTCGACAAAGTGCATCAGGTGTTCCAGATCTCGCTTGAGATACGCACCTAACAAGTCGGCTTCTTCGCGGGTCATTTCTTCCAGTTCGTATTCGAACTCGACGGCTTTCTGAATCTCCTCCTCCAAAGTCTGCGCGGAGGTTTCCTGAAGCATATGCAAGCGAGATTGCACACGTTCCAGCATTCGGTCATAGGCCTCAAGAGCCTTACCAGAAAGATGGTTGCGCTCGGGTTCTGTCATGTTCGACCTCTCATCGGCTGAAAAACTTCAACAATAGGAAGTCTGGCACAAGTCCGACAAATTGGCAGACTACCTGTTAAGCCGCGGGTGCGTTAGAATGTTCGGCCTTTTCGAACATCATTCTGACACAGGGTAATTTTGGTAATGGCAGGACTGGACGAGCAATACAATCCAAGCGATGTAGAACAGACCGCCCGTGACTTCTGGGAAACCAACGAAACCTTCAAGGTTGTAGAAGATCCGAGCAAGCCCAAGTACTACTGCCTGTCTATGTTCCCGTACCCGAGCGGCAAGCTGCACATGGGCCACGTGCGCAACTACACCATCGGCGACGTGATCTCACGCTACCAGCGCATGCAGGGCAAAAACGTTATGCAGCCCATGGGCTGGGACGCCTTCGGTCTACCCGCCGAAAACGCCGCCATTGCCAACAAGACTGCACCCGCCAAATGGACCCGTTCCAACATTGAATACATGAAGAACCAGCTCAAGCAGCTGGGTTTCGGGTACGACTGGAATCGGGAACTGGCCACCTGTGATCCCGAATACTACCGCTGGGAACAGTGGTTCTTCGCCCGCCTTTATGAGAAAGGCCTGGTGTACAAGAAAATGTCCACCGTTAACTGGGACCCGGTTGACCAGACCGTGCTTGCCAACGAGCAGGTCGTGGATGGCCGTGGCTGGCGCTCCGGCGCTCTGGTTGAGCAGAAGAAAATTCCTCAGTGGTTTATCCGTATTACCGACTACGCGGAAGAACTTCTGGACGATCTGGAAGACCTCGACGGCTGGCCCGAACAGGTCAAAACCATGCAGCGCAACTGGATCGGCAAATCCACCGGTACCGAGCTGACCTTCCCGCTGAAAGATCGCGAAGACGGCCTGACCGTTTACACCACGCGCCCGGATACCCTGATGGGTGTGAGTTACATGGCCGTTGCGGCCGAGCATCCGCTAGCCAAAGCCGCCAGTGAGCGCCACCCGGATGTGGCCGAGTTTGTTGAACAGTGCCGCAACAGCAAAGTGGCTGAGGCCGAAATGGCCACCATGGAGAAGAAAGGCATCGACACCGGCTTCAAAGCGATTCATCCGCTGACTCAGGAAGAAATTCCGGTGTGGGTCGCCAACTTCGTGCTGATGGACTACGGCACAGGTGCCCTAATGGCGGTTCCCGGTCACGATGAACGCGACCACGAATTCGCGCTCAAGTACAAACTGCCGGTCAAGCAAGTCATCGCCCCGAGCGATCACGAAGAGATCGACGTACAGGAAAAAGCCTACACCGAAAAAGGTATTCTGGTTTCGTCCGGTAAATACAGCGGCCTGACCAGCGATGAAGCTTTCGAGGAAATTGCCAGCTTCCTGGAAGAAAACAACATCGGTAAGCGCACAGTAAACTATCGTCTGCGTGACTGGGGTGTTTCACGCCAGCGTTACTGGGGCGCACCTATTCCGATGATGACTCTGGAAGACGGCACCGAAATGCCGGTTCCGGACGACCGCCTGCCGGTACGCCTGCCCGAAGACGTTGAGATGGACGGTGTCCAGTCCCCCATCAAGGCCGATATCGAATGGTGCAAGACCGAGTTCAACGGTCAGCGAGCCACTCTGGAAACCGACACCTTCGACACCTTCATGGAGTCTTCCTGGTACTACGCCCGCTTCTGTAGCCCCAACTACGATCAGGGCATGCTGGACCCAGCCGCGGCCAACTACTGGCTGCCGGTAGATCAGTACATCGGCGGCATCGAACACGCCATCCTGCACCTGCTGTACGCGCGTTTCTTCCACAAATTGCTGCGTGACGTTGGCCTGGTAGACAGCTCCGAGCCGTTCAAGCGCCTGCTGACCCAGGGCATGGTGTTGGCGGAAACCTACTACCGCAACGAAGAGAACGGCGGCAAGTCCTGGTACAACCCGTCCGAAGTCACGGTCGAGCGCGACGGCAAAGGCCAGGTGGTGCGAGCCATTCTGAAATCGGATGGTCAGCCGGTCGAGATTGGCGGCGTGACCAAGATGTCCAAGTCGAAAAATAACGGTATCGACCCGCAGTCGATCATCGATGAGCACGGCGCCGATACCGTACGTTTGTTCATGATGTTTGCAGCTCCCCCGGAGCAGTCTCTGGAATGGTCTGACAGCGGCGTTGAAGGCGCTCATCGCTTCCTCAAGCGCCTGTGGCGCATTGTTCATGAGCACACCAGCCAGGGCGAAGCTCCGGCTCTGGACGTGGCGAGCCTGAACGACGCCCAGAAAAACCTGCGTCGCAAGACCCACGAAACCATTGCTAAAGTCAGCGATGACATCAGCCGTCGCCTGACCTTCAACACCTCCATTGCCGCAACCATGGAGCTGCTCAATGAAGTCAGCAAGCTGGCCGGTGATGAACCTCAGAGCCGCGCGGTTCGTCAGGAAGCTCTGGATGTTGCCGTGCTGGTACTGTCACCGATCGTTCCGCACATCTGTCACCAGCTCTGGCACGCACTTGGCCACAGCGAAACCGTAGTCGATGCCAGCTGGCCGGTTGCTGACGAAAGCGCCATGGTCCGCAGCGAGATTGAAGTTGTACTGCAGGTGAATGGCAAGGTGCGCGCCAAGCAGAGTGTTCCGGCCGACATCAGCAAAGACGATCTTGAAAAGATTGCGTTGGAGAACGAGAACGTACAACGCTTTACCGACGGCAAAACAGTTCGTAAAGTGATTGTGGTTCCGGGCAAGCTCGTAAACGTGGTAGCTAACTGATATGAGATGGGTGCCTCTGACTCTGAAAACCATTCGGTTACCGCTCCTTGCGGTGATGACCGCGGTCGCGGTTTCCGGCTGCGGCTTTCAGTTAAGGGGCACCTCGCCGGTACCAGCGGCTTTGCAGCCTTTGGCGGTGAACTGCCCTAATTCCTTGCCGGCGCGCTTTTGCGAGTCGGTTCGCGAGCAATTATCGCTTGGTGGCATAGAGCTTGAGCCCGCCGAAACGGCGGATTACGTGCTCACACTCAGGGATTACAACCAGGATCGGCGGGCTTCGGCCATTACTGCTCAGGCTTCAGCCGCCGAGTATGTGCTGCGCCACACTGTGACCATCGAGCTGCTCACAGCCAATAACGTCCCGCTCATCGCCGCAACAGATCTCAACGCCAGCGAAACCTATCGCTACGATGAAACCAACGTTCTCGCCAAACAGCGGGAGGAAGAAGAGCTCCAACAGCAGCTCGGCGACCGTCTTGCCCAGCAGGTTATTTTCCGCTTGGTGCCGATGACTCAAGAGCGTATAGACGCAGCGTTGGAAGCCCATTCAGCTGATCAGAAGCCTTCAGAGTCCCCATGAAGATTCAGGCCGGCCAACTCCCTCAAACATTAAAAAAGGGTCTTGCACCGGTTTACCTCGTCTCGGGCGACGAACCCCTGCTGGTTCAGGAGTGCTGCGACCAGATCCGTAAGGCCGCCAAGAACGCCGGCTTTCATGATCGCCTGACCTACCACGCCGACCAGCAACTTGACTGGGGTTCGGTGGCGAACGAATGCAATGCCATGTCGTTGTTTGCCGAAAAGCGGCGCATCGAAATTCATTTACCGACCGGCAAACTCGGCGACGGCCGAAAAGTTATGGAGCAGATTCTCCAATCTCCGCCTGAAGACGTTGTCTTGCTGCTGATCAGCGCCAAACTCGACGCCGCCGAAACCAAACGAAAATGGTACAAGGATTTGCAGGCGAATGGCGTGCATGTGCCGGTTTGGCCTGTGGATTCAGACAAGTTCAGCGGATGGCTGCAACAAAGGGCAAGCAATCAAGGCCTTCACATTACCCGTGGGGCGCTGGGGATGCTGGCCGAGCGTCTGGAAGGCAATCTGCTTGCCGCCAGCCAGGAGCTTGACCGGCTCACATTGCTTTCGGACGGCAAAACCATCGATGAAGAAACCATCGAGATGGCGGTACAGGACAGTGCCCGTTTCAACGGCTTCGAGCTGGTTACGGAATTGCTTGCCGGCAAAGCAGCGCATGCTGGCAAGATCATCGGCATCCTGCAGCAGGAAGGAGACAACCCGCTGGGTTTGCTGAGTGTACTGGTTCGCGATTTGCATTTGATCATTGAACTGAAAACCGCGTTACCACCCGGCGATAACCCTGCGGGCTTTCTGAAAAAGCGCGGAGTGTTTCAGCCCAAGCGGGCTGGCGCCATTCAACAGGCCGCACGACGCTTAAGCCTTGCGCAACTACATCGGGCGATTGCGCTGTGCAGCACGACCGACCGGGCCGCCAAAGGGTACGGCGACCTGCCGCCATGGCACCATCTTCGTGATCTATCCGCCCTGCTTGCGGGCGCTCACTGATTCGGACCGACCGAACACGAAGCGTTACGAGCGTCCCTGCCCTCGATACCCGATGTTACCCTCTTCGCAGCTTGGTCACGCTCAGCCAGATACGTGTAACAAACATACACATTAATCAGGCCAAAGCCGGTTCCAGCACACCACCACTGTGTCATACTTCACATTAATAAATAATCACACTGCCATAATTCCGGCGACTTGATCATTTAGCCATCAACCAGTTTTCCAATTGGCCCAGGCACTCGATGTAGATGTGAGACACATGGACGATGAAAAAAACAATAGCCATACCTACGACACTTGCTGTCGCTCTTTCGACCAGCATAGTCATTGCTCAGAACACGCGCTTTAGTGATCCGGATTCGGTCGTAAAGAACGAATTCTGGGGCAACCTTTATGCCGGCGGCGGTTCTTCTTTTTTCTGTGACGAGCCCTTTAAGTCCAAGGGTTTTGTGATGACCGACGGGCATATTTATCCGCTCGCGGATATTCGCTCCGCTTTGGATTGCGGCACCAAGTCCCAATGTCGGCGGGATGATCGCTATCGTCAGATTGCGGCGGATTTGCACAATATGGTTCCGGTTCGCAGTCGGGTTGAGCTGAAGCGCCGAACGGCACGTTATGAGAATTTGAGTACGTCTATCAGTAAGGATGAGTGCGGCATTCGCACGAATAATCAGTTCTTTGAGCCGCCAGAGCGCATTAAGGGTGATGTTGCTCGTACCATGGCTTATATGGTGGATACTTACGATTTGCCGTGGCTGGGGGCGACGCCGGTGTTCCAGAATTGGAGCAAGATGGATCCGCCGGATGATAAGGAACTGACGCGGCATCGCAGGGTTGCAGAGATACAGGGTAACGAGAATCCGTTTGTGACCAATCCGGACCTGATTAATCGCCTGTGACCTAAACTTTGGGAGTAGGTGACGTTTAAGTATCCACAAAAAAGCAGGCCACCTGGGCCTGCTTTTTCACTTTCCGCACTTACGAAATCGTTTTAGATCTCGTTGGCATCCAGCGCCATCATGGCATCGCTGCCACTACGGATTCCTTCAGCCAGTGACACGGCTTTCGGCAACAAACGCTCAAAGTAGAAACGTGCTGTTTTTAGCTTGCCAGTGTAGAAGCCGGAGGTATCGCCTTCCGCCTTAGGTGCAGCGGCTTTAACCGCTTTCGCCCACATATAAGCCAGAGCGGTGTATCCGAACATGTCCAGGTAATCCACGGCAGCAGCGCCGATGGCGTTCGGGTTTTCACCCGCCTGCTTGATGACGTGCTCGGTGGTGTCTGCCAGTCGCTCCAAGGAGGCCGCCAGCGGCTCCAGGTATGGGCGCAAGGCTTCGTCACTGCTGTTTTCTTCGATGAACGCGCTCACGTCTTCTGCGAAGAGTTCGAACAGCTTGCCCTGGCTCGCAACAACTTTACGGCCCATCAGGTCCATGGCCTGGATACCGTTGGTGCCTTCGTAGATCTGGGTGATGCGACAGTCACGAACCAACTGCTCCTGGCCCCATTCGCGGATGAAGCCGTGACCACCGAAGACCTGCTGGCCGATGATGGTGGCTTCCAGTCCACGGTCGGTCAGGAAGGCTTTGGCAACCGGCGTCAGCAAAGCAACCATGCCTTCGGCGTGCTTGCGCTGTTCGTCGTTGTCGGAATACTTGGAGATGTCCAGCCACTTGGCCACGTATGTTGAGAAAGCACGGCCGCCTTCAACGTAGCTCTTCATGGTCAGCAGCATGCGACGCACGTCCGGGTGTACCAGAATCGGGTCTGCGGCTTTTTCTGGCTGCTGGGCGCCAGTCGGAGCACGGCTCTGGATACGCTCGTTGGCGTATTCACGTGCGCTTTGCAGGGAGGCTTCAGCAGCGCCGATGCCCTGGATACCAACACCCAGACGCTCGTAGTTCATCATGGTGAACATGGCGTTCAGACCTTTGTTTTCTTCGCCAACCAACCAACCTTTGGCGCCGTCAAAGTTCATGACACAAGTCGCAGAACCTTTGATGCCCATTTTCTTTTCAATGGAACCACAGCTGAACTGATTACGCTCGCCCAGAGAGCCGTCGTCGTTGACCATGAACTTCGGAACCAGGAACAAGGAGATGCCCTTCGGACCTTTCGGGGCATCCGGCAGTTTAGCCAGCACCAGGTGGATGATGTTCTCCGCCATGTCGTGCTCGCCCCAAGTGATGAAGATCTTGGTGCCGGTGATGTTAAAGGAGCCGTCGTCGTTGGGCTCAGCTTTGGTACGAATAATACCCAGGTCGGTACCGGCGTGCGGCTCGGTCAGATCCATGGCGCCGGACCATACGCCGGAGTACATGTTCGGCAGGTACTTTTCTTTCAGTTCCTGGCTGCCGTGGGCGTTCAACGCCAGGCAGGCACCAGCAGTCAGCATGGGGGCCAGGCCGAACGCCATGTTGGCGCCCTGCATCATTTCTTCAAATTGCGCCACCAAGGTTTTGGGCATGCCCATGCCGCCGAATTCCGGGTTGCCGCCCAGGCCGTTCCAGCCACCTTCTACGATGGTTTGATAAGCTTCTTTGAAGCCTTCCGGGCTGGTTACTTCACCTTCGTCCCACTTGCAGCCTTGCTCGTCGGCTTCGCGGTTCAGAGGAGCAAGAACGCCGCTGGTGATTTTTCCGGCTTCTTCCAGAATAGCATCGGCCGTTTCAGGATCGACGTTTTCAGCAATTCTTGGCAGTGAGGCCCACAGCGCAGGCGCATCAAACATTTCGTTCAGTACGAAACTCATATCACGAAGGGGGGCTTGATAATCAGCCATGTATAACTCTCCAGAAAATCAGTCAGTCTCTTCGGGGGTATGCTTAAACAATGGCCCTCTTGAGAAGGCTCCCGCTACATCCGCCCGATCGGCAATGTGTCCGTATCAACGTTATTATTCTGTGATCGGTATTCTACCTCAATACCGGCCTCAAACTCATGAAAAAAGCCCGCCTCTTCACAGAGAACGGGCTTTTTGTGCACTATCAATCAGATAGCAACCTCAGCCTTAAAGGGCGAAGTGTTCTTCCGGCATATCCAGCAGAGTGTCTGCACCGGCCAACATGGTTACTGCGTGAGTCTTGGTACGCGGCAACATGCGGGTGAAGTAGAAACGTGCAGTCTGCAGCTTGGCAGTGTAGAACGCTTCTTCAGTAGTGCCTTCTTCCAGCTTTTCCTGAGCAACTTTGGCCATCTGAGCCCACAGGTACGCAAACACCGCGTAACCAGAGTACATCAGGTAGTCAACGGAAGCAGAACCTACTTCTTCACGGTTCTTCATAGCGGCCATGCCCACTTTCATGGTCAGGTCGCCCCACTCTTTGTTGATTGCAGCCAGCGGCTCGATGAACTGCTTCAGCTGCTCATTGTCGGCGTTTTCTTTGCAGAACACGTGAACCTGCTTGGTGAAGTTCTTCAGAGACTCGCCCTGAGTCATCAGAACCTTACGGCCCAACAGATCCAGCGCCTGGATGCCGGTAGTGCCTTCGTAGATCATGCCGATACGGGCATCACGTACGTTCTGCTCCATGCCCCACTCGGAGATGAAACCGTGGCCACCGAATACCTGCATACCCAGGTTCGCAGCTTCGTAACCGATTTCAGTCAGGAAAGCTTTGGCGATCGGAGTCAGGAAGCCCAATGCTTCGTCGGCTGTTTTACGCTCTTCGTCAGTTTTGCCACGCGCTACCAGATCCGCTTTCTGTGCAGTCAGGTAGATCAGAGCACGGGCGCCTTCAGCAACTGCTTTCTGAGTCAGCAGCATGCGACGCACGTCCGGATGAACGATGATCGGGTCAGCAATGCCTTCCGGGTTCTTAGCGCCACTCAGTGAACGCATGGCCAGACGGTCTTTGGCGTATGCCAGTGAGCCCTGGAAAGCCAGTTCAGCTGCACCCAGCCCCTGGATAGCGGTACCGATACGGGCGGTGTTCATGAAGGTGAACATGCAGTTCAGACCTTTGTTCTCAGGTCCGATCAACCAGCCTTTGGCACCGTCGAAGTTCATCACGCAAGTCGCGTTGCCGTGGATACCCATCTTGTGCTCGATGGAGCCACAGGAAACGGCGTTACGCTCACCGGCAGAACCGTCTTCGTTCGGCAGGCGCTTGGGTACGATGAACAGGGAGATACCCTTGGTACCTTCAGGTGCGCCCGGCAGACGAGCCAGAACGATATGAACAATGTTCTCGGTCATGTCGTGCTCACCGGCCGAGATAAAGATCTTGGTGCCGGTGATGCTGTAAGAACCGTCAGCATTAGGCTCTGCTTTGGTGCGCAGGGTGCCCAGGTCAGAACCACAGTGCGCTTCGGTCAGGCACATGGTACCTGTCCACTCACCGCTGATCATTTTGGTCAGGTAGGTTTGCTTCTGCTCTTCGGTGCCGTGCGCTTCCACGGTGTTGATCGCGCCGTGGCTCAGGCCCGGGTACATGCCCCAAGACCAGTTAGCGGTACCGTTCAGCTCGCTCATCACGATGCCGAGGGAGTCAGGCAGGCCCTGTCCGCCGTAGTTGGCGTCAGCAGCCAGTGATGGCCAACCGCCTTCAACGTACTTTTCGTAAGCTTCTTTGAAGCCAGTCGGCGTTTTAACGCCGTCTTCGCTCCAAGTACAACCTTCGCGGTCGCCTACCGCGTTCAGCGGAGACAGTACCTGTTCAGCAAACTTCGCACCTTCCTGGATGATGGCATCAACCATATCCGGAGTTGCGTCTTCAGCGCCTTCCAGATTGGCGTAGTGGGTCTCGCTGTCGAGCAGCTCGTTCATTACAAATTTGATATCACGCAGGGGCGCTTTGTACTCAGGCATTGAATCCACCTCAATGTTGGTTGCAGCTGAAGTTGTTGCAGCTATGACCGTGGTTTGCTCAATTACCATGAAGCTCGCGCTTCACAGCCTTAATTAAACACTTGTTTGAAACATACGTTTTGGAGCACAGAATTGTCAAGAGAATTGCGTCAATTTTGTTGTGCTTTGTGTTCTCAAACGTAACGGATGCGGGTCAGAAAACCCGGTAGGCCTTTCTCGCTCAGGGGGTTATCTTCAGGAAGGGATCAAACAAAAATCGAAGTAGCAGCGTCCGAGTCAAAACCGTAACCCTGCATGACCGAGACGTTTTGGTAGGCTTCTGTTGCCTGTCGGGACTGGGGTTCCGGAGCATTTATCGCGGGTTCCGCTGCGTCAGCGCCACCGTTAATTCCAGCGCTTTCATCCTCACCGCTGGCCAGCTCTACCTGAGCCTGCAACATAGTTTGCATGGCCTCCGCTGCAACCGCACGATCCTGCGATGAGGGCTGTGCCGGTGCCATGGCGGCCGCTCGCACAACACGCATTTTTTCGATCGTCGCTTGGGGATCTCCAGCCACCGGAGAGACATCAATGGGCACTTCTCCGCCGACCGCGTACTGAGCGCCGTCGGGGCCACGCTCATAGGAATAGGAGATTGCACCAGCGTATTGCCCGCCCACCGCTTGATGCGCAGCCTCGTGGGCGCGCACTTCACGATCCCGGGCTTTGAGTTCGGAGAGTTCTTGCAGTTCGGATTCCGTCAACCCCTGAAGGTTTTCGTCTTCCTGACTTTCCTGCCCCGCTGACTTGACATCGGAGGCTTGCTCAGGAGCCCGAACAGAACGGCTCTCGCCGACCACGGATTTTTCTCCAGCTGTGCTTTCTGGCCCGGCAACCACTGAATAACCGGAATCTGCCCGCGAGCCCGGGCTAAAGGAAGGAAGAACAGGGGACACTGTCGGTAGAATGTTCACAGACACTACCCGAAGCTCAGACCTTGATGTCCAGCAGGGTACCTATCGTTTCATCCGCCGTTTTAACGACTTGTGCCGACGCCTCGACACTGCGTTTGTATAGATTGAGCTCAATCATCGGCTCGGCCAGATTGCCGGCCCCCTCGGCGCTGCCTTGCGGGCCATCCGATCCACCTCGAGCGATCTTACGTGCGGCGTTCTCCATCCCGACCATTCCGTCCTGGATGCCCTGAATACCGATACCGAGTGTGTTATTGATCATGGAGGAAGGTTCCCGTGGCCGACAATTGCCCAATTAACGCACAATCCTGATCAATTTTCAAACAATGGTGCAACATTCAGATAGCGCGATAAGACGGCCGGCATGTCCACCACTGGTACTTCGCCTGCATAAGGCAAAACACCCAAACACGGTGCCTCGAGATGGGTCACCAGATAGTTAAGCGTTTCTTCTTCACAGCTCATAGGCTCCGCTTCCGGATGATTTGCAACCCAGCCCGCCACCGTCAGCCCATCTGCACGAATAGCCTCCGCTGTCAGCATGGCATGATTGATACAGCCGAGCTTGAGAGGCACCACCATGACAACCCCCAACCCCATGTCCCGGGGCACCGATGCATAGGTTTCGCGATCGTTCAGAGGAACTCGCCAACCACCAGCCCCCTCGATCAGCATCAAATCGGCAGGCTGCATTTGCAACCCACGACAAAACCCGATCAGACGCTGGGCGCTGATTTGCTTGCCCGCTTGCACCGCTGCCACATGGGGCGCAATCGCAGGCTCCAAGGCAATCGGGTTAATCACATCATAAGCAATGGATTCAGTAACCGCCTCCTGAAGCATCAACGCATCTTCATTTCGCAGGCCTTCCGGTGTTTGCTCGCAGCCAGAGGCAATGGGCTTCATGGCAATCGTGCGTTTTCCTTGCGCCTTGGCGGCCTCGAGAATCGACGCACTGACGATGGTTTTACCCACCTCGGTATCAGTACCCGTTACGAAGTATGTTTTCTTTGCCATCGTGTTTATCCTGCTGTGGGCTTTTGCCAATACAACCAACCGGCTTCGTAAGTCGCCGTCACCTGACCAGACCTTGCACCCGGGTATGCCCTGCACATCGCCCGGAAACGCCCGGGGGCTGTGACTGTCCGGCGCCGCTCTTCACCCCTGAACACCGCCCCCAATTGCTTCAGTTCCCGATTGAGCGCCATTGGAGACTCATAGGACAAACGGATGGGAGAAAACTCGAGCACAGAGCCCGGCAGTGTCGATTCCACAAGGCGGCGCCACTCATCTGCCAGGACAAACCGATTCACATGGGGCTGACCCGGGTCCGCTTTTGCCCAGGCTTGCTTGAGCTCACGCAAGGTACCATCTACCAGGGTAGACATTGCCAACACCCCGCCCGGGCGCAGCACTCTCTGGCACTCCGCCAGCACAACCTCGGGGCGCTTACTCCATTGCACCATCAGGTTACTGAACACCAGATCAACACTGTCGTTTGCCAGCGGCAACTGCTCCGCATCGGCATTCAGCCAGCGCACACCTGAGGTGCCGGGCGTCGCCCCAGCCTGCGCCAACATACCCGGCGACAAATCCGCGCCGGTTAAGCGCGCATCCGGATAACAAGCCAACAATTTACGGGAAAACCAACCGGTGCCACAGCCGAGATCAAGAACCGACTCCGGCTGAAGAGCCGAAGGAATGCGCGACAACATGGCGTCACCCATCGTCTTTTGCAATCTGGAAGCACCGTCATAAGTTTTGCTGGCACCACCGAACCCGGACGCTATCGACGCCTTGGTTCCGGTACCACCCTCCGCGCTGGTCAGCGCGGTCAGGTCATTGAACATGTTCATACAACCGCCACCTGCTCCGAATCCCCTGAATCCAGCGACGCCCGACACTCCGAAAGTGCTGCCAATAAACGATCAACCTGCTCTTGGCTATGGGCGGCACTCAACGTGACCCGCAACCGAGCCTGACCCTCGGGCACCGTCGGCGGCCGAATAGCCGTCACCAAAACGCCTCGCTGCTCCAGAGCCTGACTCAGCGCCAAAGCTTCCTCATTGCCGCCAATCATGATGGGTTGGATCGGCGTATAAGACGGCATCAGTTCATAACCCAACGATTGCGCGCCATCGCGGAAACGCGTAATCAGCTCGTTCAGGTGCGCCCGCCTCTGATCATCCGCCTCAATCAGATCCAGACTGGCGCAGGTCGCAACCGCCACCGCCGGCGGCATCGCGGTGGTGTAAATGTAGGTTCGTGCTTTCTGCACCAGATAATCCATCAACATCGCCGGCCCGGCCACAAAAGCGCCGCTGGTGCCAACCGCCTTGCCGAGAGTACCGATCAGAACCGGCACCTCATCCTCCAACAAACCCGCCTCCAGCACACTTCCGCGGCCCTGTGGTCCCAGCACACCGATTCCGTGAGCATCATCCACCACCAACAGAGCATCGTGGGCCTTACAAACCCGCGCCAATGCCTTCAGCGGCGCCACATCGCCGTCCATGCTGAACACCCCGTCGGTGACCACGACCTTGTGCCCAGACGTGTCTGCCAGCATCGCCTCCAGCGCCTCGACATCCCCATGCGCATAACGCCGAACCCGCGCCCGGCTCAGAATACAACCATCGATGATCGACGCGTGGTTGAGCCGATCCGAAAACACCGTATCGCCCCGCCCCACCAACGCAGAGATCACGCCGACATTTGCCATATAACCCGTGGAAAAAAACAAGGCACTGCTGCGCCGGGTAAAATCCGCCAACCGCTGTTCCAAACGGTGGTGAGCGTCATGATGACCACACACAAGATGGGAAGCCGCCCCGCCCAGACCGGTTTCGGGCAAGGCATTCTTGAGCGTTTCAATGTTGTTGGGATGATTCGCCAAGCCCAGATAATCGTTGCTACAAAACGACAACAACGCCTGACCGTCGGCAGTTAACTCCGGCTGTTGCGGGCCAGAAACCAAACGTCGGGTCCGGTACAGGCCCGCGCGTTTCCGTTGTTCTATCTCGTGGACAAAATCGCGCATAAAAACGACACACCAAAAGGTCAGGGCAATGAAAATCCGGGTAAAAAGGGGGCAGAATTGGCAACCGACTCCCCGAACAGATTTGGAGTGAAGGTCTGGCGCTGCTTTTCGGAACTGTTGAAGGCCAAGGACGGCCTGAAACAAGCGCACATGGATGTGCTCGTAGCGTGTCCCGAAAAGCAGCGCCAGACCTTCACACGCCACCGAAGCCTGAAATCAGGCAGATTCCCGTGTAGCGTCATAAAACATGTGCCGCGTAGCCTCATACTCAACCGCTTCAGCCAGCTCCTCTTCCTGCTGCTCCTCGGTTGCACACTGCTCCCGCTGCTCCGGGCGAATACCCAGCTTACGGAACAACTGCATATCCGCATCCGCCTCTGGATTAGAGGTTGTCAGCAACTTCTCGCCGTAGAAAATCGAATTCGCACCCGCCAGGAAACACAGCGACTGCATCTGCTCATTCATCTGCTCACGACCGGCCGAAAGCCGAACGTGCGAAGCCGGCATCATAATCCGAGCTACCGCGATCATCCGGATAAAATCAAACGGCTCGAGATCTTCCACATCCTCCAGCGGCGTACCCTTCACCTTCACCAGCATATTCACCGGCACACTTTCCGGATGCTGCGGCAAATTGGCCAACTGAACCAACAGCCCGACACGGTCATCCTCGTCTTCCCCCATACCCAGAATGCCACCGCAGCAAACCTTCATGCCGGCCTTGCGCACATTATCCAGCGTGTCCAGACGGTCCTGGTAGGTACGGGTAGTAATGATGTGGTTGTAGTACTTCTCGGAGGTGTCCAGATTATGGTTGTAGTAATCCAGACCGGCTTCCGCCAACTCCTTAGCCTCTTCTTCTTTCAGCATGCCCAGCGTCATGCAGGTTTCCAGCCCCAGCGACTTCACCTGCTGAACCATATCCAGTACATAGGGCATATCTTTTTTAGACGGGCTACGCCAGGCCGCCCCCATGCAGAACCGCGAAGCCCCCTTCTGCTTGGCCGCTCGCGCTTCTGCGACTACCTTCTCGATCTCCAGCAGCTTCTCTTTCTCGAGACCGGTGTTGTAATGCCCGCTCTGAGGGCAATATTTACAATCTTCCGGGCAAGCGCCGGTCTTGATCGAAAGCAGCGTACTGACCTGCACTTCATTGGGGTCAAAATGCTCCCGGTGCACCGACTGGGCGCGGAATAAGAGATCGTTAAACGGCAGATTAAAAAGCTCTTGAGCCTCCTGAAGGCTCCAGTCGTGGCGCAGGGCGGTAGCAGTCATGTTTAAGTCCTGTTAACCTTGGCAAGGTCTTTGGTTTACGGATAAACCACGATGATAAACAGACTGAAACTGCTGTCAACCTTGTTCGACCATTTGGTTAACAGCGACACCAGCGCAGGCCGCTGCGTTACTTGCCTTCACCCGTCGGCCTTCAATGGCCTGTGCGCACCCTGCCGCAGCGACCTTCCCCGTAACCGGCTGCACTGTGACATTTGCGCGCTCCCTCTGGCATTTTCAGGCCCGGTCAGACGCTGTGGAGAATGCCTTACCCAGCCGCCAGCCTTCACTCGCTCACTGATTCCCTGGCGCTACCAATTCCCGGTGGACAGCATGATCGGCCGCTACAAGTACAACGGCCAGCGCAAGTTCGCTCGACCACTATTATCTGATTTCAGCGACTATTTGGAACACACTCTGAGCGACGGCGAACGGCCAGAACTGCTGATTCCCGCCCCCATGCACTGGCGGCGTCGATGGCAACGCGGATTCAACCAGTCACAGGATATTGCTGAATATCTGGGCAGGCGGCTCGAAATCCCGGTCAACAGTCAGGCCGTGCAAAGAAAGCGACAAGTACGTGCACAGAGAGGGCTGAACAGAGCAGCGCGCCTAACCAACCTGAACAAAGTCTTCGAGGTCTGCCAAGCGATTCCAGAGCGGGTCGCCATCGTCGATGATGTAGTAACAACCGGGGCAACCACCCGTGCCCTAGCCGGGGCTTTAACCAAGGCAGGTGCCCGTGAGATTCAAATCTGGGCTCTGGCTCGCACCCCCGGCTAACCTAGCTGCCCTTTGACGTAGTCGGCGATCGCCAGGCTTGAGGTCAGGCCCGGCGATTCGATACCAAACAGGTGAACCAGCCCCGCCAGCCCGTGCACCCCGGGCCCATCGATCCGGAAGTCAGCAAAGCCACCATCCGGCCCCGCAAGCTTGGGCCGAATACCGGCGTATGCCGGCTGTAGCTTGCTGGCATCGAGCGACGGCCACCATTGGCGAATGCCCTCAACAAAAGCCTGAAGCCGATTAGGGTCTACGGTGTAATCTTCCACTTCAACCCATTCCACATCAGGGCCAAAACGGGCCTGACCTGCCAAATCCAGTGTCAGGTGGACACCCAGTCCGCCCGGCTCGGGCAAGGGGTAAATCAACTGATCAAAAGGCTGCCGGCCGCTGTAACTGAAATACACACCGCGGGCGTACCACTGTTCTGGCCTCGACGAAGCAGGAAGCCCCCGCCAGTTTTGCGCAAGCGTCGGCGCCCCTAGTCCCGCAGCATTTACCACTTCCCCGGCCAGCAAAGTAACCGAGGCATCCCCACCTATCTCAAGACGGTGGCCGTTGCCTGAACTTTCCGCAGATAACACCGGGCTATTCAACACCAAGCGCCCGCCCGCGTCTTCCAGCTCACCCAACAGAGACAGCATCAAGCCGTGGCTATCAACGATACCGGTTTGCGATGACCACAAGGCCCCCGAGGCCCGCAAGTCCGGGCACTGTGCGCGTATCGCATCTCCCGAAAACTGCTGCAGGTGCACACCATTAGCTTCCGCCTGACGGGCGATGGCTTCGAGCCTGGCCGCTTGCCGATCGTTGGTCGCAACAATCCATTTCCCACACTTTCGGTGCCCAATCTTGCGGCTGGCGCAGTACTCGTAGAGCAACTGCCGCCCTCGCACACAAAAGGCCGCTTTCAACGAATCGGCCGGATAATAGATACCGGCATGAATCACTTCACTGTTGCGGGACGATATGCCCTCACCAAACCGGGGGCCGGCTTCCAGCACCAAGACCTCGCGCCCGGACAACGCCAGTTCACGAGCGATGGCCAACCCCACCACTCCGGCTCCGATAACCACCGTTTGCACGTTATAGCTTTCGCGATCCACGTTTCCGCCCTGCTGTTCAATCCAGTGCCTGAAATTACCCCAGATAGCGCTACGTTACATTACCTGAGCGGTCAGAACCGTTATACTTTACCCCAAGCGCAACGGATGCACGGAGCATTGGGCAATGTCCGACAGCAAGCAGTTTCTTACGGTAATGATCGTCGCCGCACTATTCGTAGGCTGGATCGCGTGGCGTGGCTTTGAAGTCACCAGCCTGAACGATCAGCTGAAAGCGGATAAAGTGGTGTCCAGTTACCCATATCAACACCGGGTACTGCGAGTAGAAGGAGATACAGCCACTATTAGTTCGCTTCGGTCCCACACCCTGTCAACGCAACAGGCGTTGTCGGTGGTATTTCCGGGCATGAAGCATCTGGCTGACACCCATCGCGACTGGCAAAAAGCGGAAAGGGAACTTGCGCAGGTACAGGCCCGGGCCGGTGATATTGTATTGGCGTCACCAAGGATTAACCGCGTGCGCTGGGAGCTGGACGAGAACTGGTACCACCTGCAACGCATGAAATCTCAACAAAACTCGGCCTTTTGATCACTATGCAACATGAGCCTTCTGACAACACCGCCTCCCCCCATCCGTACGACACCCTGACGCCGGAAACCATTCTGGACGCCATGGAAGAAGCCGGATTCGCGGTCAGCGGGCGCCTGTTTGCGCTGAACAGTTATGAAAACCGCGTGTATCAGGTCGGGCTGGACGAAGGCGCGCCCGTCATCGCCAAATTTTATCGCCCCGACCGCTGGTCTGATGCCGCTATCCGTGAAGAGCACGAATTCACGCTGGATCTGCAAGCGGCCGACATTCCTGTGGTCGCACCACTGGCCCTCAGCAACGGCGACACCCTGGGCCACCATGGCGAGTTCCGGTTTGCCGTGTTTCCTCAACGGGGCGGCCAGGCTCCTGATACCAGCGTAACGGATACCCTCTACCGCCTCGGCCAGTGGTTAGGCCAGATTCACAATCTGGGCGCCACCAAAGCCTTCGAGCACCGTCCCGGGTTTAATCTGGTTCAGGGGCTGGAAGAACACAACGCATTACTCGTTAACGGCGGCTGGATTCCGGATGATCTCCGCCCCGCCTGGGACAGCCTGATCCCGGATTTAATCGATGGCTGCAAACAGCGCATGGAAGATGCCGGAGATGTAAACACCCTTCGAATCCATGGGGACTGTCACGCGGGCAACATTCTTTGCCGCGACGAAGCCATGCTGTTTGTCGATCTGGACGATTGCCGCACCGGCCCCGCGGTGCAAGATATGTGGCTACTGCTGAACGGCGAAGCGACTGACCGCGGCAGCCAGTTGGGCGAATTGCTCGAAGGCTACGAAACCTTCCGGGATTTTGATCGTCGCGAGCGGCACCTGATCGAGCCGCTGCGCTGCTACCGGCAAATTGCCCACTGCGCCTGGCTGGCTCGGCGCTGGGAAGACCCTGCGTTCCCGCGTTTTTTCCCGTGGTTTGCGCAGCCGCGTTTCTGGTCTGACCAAATCCTGTCTCTGCGCGAACAACTGTCTGCCCTGCAAGAGCCCGCTCTGACGCTTCCGGGGCAATTCTGAATACTGACGTTTCAAAGAGGTAACCATGAGCGAAAGTGAAAACCGCTATTCGGCGCGTGCCCTTATTGTGACTGCGGTGATTGCCATCATCGGCACGGTCACGGCACTGGAAGTCGGCGGGAAAATCAAACATTCTGACAACAAGGACCATGTTCCGGTCGGGGATTTCAAAGCCATCCACGTCACGCCCGGCGAAGCATTCCGAATGTCCCGCAAGCCCTCGGGGCTGCATGCCGTTTGCGAAAATGGCTACCTTGCCATAGCCGCCGACGTAGACCCGTCCTTTCGCGGCATCCTGGTCGATTACAAGAACCGTGGTGTCCGCTGCTCCCGACCTTCACCCACTGACCGGGACCCAGCCATGCCGAAAGCCGGAGACAGCGATGACCAGTAAAAAACCGAGCCCCGCACCTCAGCTGACCGACCGGTTATTCGCCACCGAGCGCAACCCTGAAGATTTTCGTTTCGATGCGTCGGTCGCCCGTGTTTTTCCTGACATGATTCGTCGATCTGTGCCCGGTTACACCACCATCATTCCAATGATTGAAGTGATTACCGAACAATACGTGCAACCCGGTTCTCATTGCTACGATCTGGGCTGCTCACTGGGTGCCTCGACACTGGCCATGCGCCACGGCATAGCGCACTCCGACTGCACACTGGTGGGCGTGGATAATTCCAGCGCGATGATCGAACGCTGCGAACACTATGTTGCACTCGACGATCACGAACTGCCCGTTACCCTGCGTTGCGAAGACATTCTGACCACCGAGCTCAGCCGTGCTTCGGTCACCACCCTCAACTTTACATTACAGTTCGTGCCGCCTGAAAAGCGCAAAGACCTGCTGGCCCGAATTGCCGATGCCACGCTCCCTGGCGGCGTACTGATTCTATCCGAAAAAATCCGTTTCGAATCCGATTCGGAACAGAACACCCAGACCCAGCTACATCATGAGTTTAAACGCGCCAACGGCTACTCCGACCTGGAGATCAGCCAAAAACGCGCCGCAATCGAAAACATCATGATTCCTGAAACCCTGAACACCCACAAGCAACGGCTTCTGGATACCGGGTTTGACGAAGTTCTGGTGTGGTATCAGTGCTTCAATTTTGTTTCCATGCTGGCCATCAAGAACTCTTAATCACCGGATACCACGAATCCTATGTCTGCTTTCGACTGGCGCGAACATTTCTCGCCTTTTATCGACTCTCTCAAAAACAGTGATCAGGCAGCCTGGGCCGAGGTTCTGAAGGCCCAGTTGATTCGCCGTTTCGAAGACAATCCACACGGCGATATGGCGCGCTGGCACGCTGCTCTGCAATCTCTGCCATCAGATATCCCGGCTAAAGTGGACCTGAATTCGTCAGCTGTGACCGTAACCTCAGAGCAACCATTAAGCGAACAGGATGCACACAATCTCGAGCTGGGTTTACGCGGCTTAATGCCCTGGCGGAAAGGTCCTTTCAATTTTTTCGGCACCCACGTGGACACAGAATGGCGCTCAGACTGGAAATGGGACCGGGTTTCACCCCACCTTGCGGATTTGAAAGGACGCACCATTCTCGATGTGGGTTGTGGCTCCGGTTATCACTGTTGGCGCATGGCCGGCGCCGGCGCCCGGCAGGTTGTGGGCATCGACCCCGGCCTGCTGTTCATGTTCCAGTTCTTGGCCGTCAAAGGTTACCTTGGTGACGTTCCCGTAGACCTTCTGCCGATTCGCATGGAAGATCTGCCGGAAAATCTTGAACACTTCGACACCACTTTCTCAATGGGCGTGCTCTACCACCGGCGTTCTCCCATTGATCATCTGCTGGACTTGAAAGGCACCTTGCGCCGGGGTGGCGAGCTGGTGCTGGAAACGCTGGTTGTGGATGGACCGGAAGGTTTCAGCCTGATGCCGGAGGATCGTTACGGCCAGATGCGCAATGTCTGGTTCCTGCCCAGTTGCCCGACGTTGATTCGATGGCTCGAACGCGCCGGCTTCCGCAACGCCCGCGTGGTGGATGTATGCGACACCACCACGGAAGAACAACGGCAAACCGACTGGATGCGGTATAACTCGCTGGCTGACTTTCTCGACCCCAATGATCCCACTAAAACCATTGAAGGTTACCCAGGGCCAAAACGGGCAACCATTATTGCCGAGAAACCCTGACCGGGTATTCAAAGTATAAAAAAACCGCCTGAAGCTCACGCTAAAGGCGGTTTTTTTGTCTCTGACGCTTATTCCCCGAACGGGTGCCTCAGAGTAATGGTTTCTACCCGGTCAGGGCCGGTGGAGATGATATCAATCGGCGCTTCGATCTGCTCTTCCAGGAAGCGGATATAGGCTTTCGCGTTCTCCGGCAGCTCCTCGACGCTGGTCAGACCAAAGGTGCTTTCGCTCCAGCCCGGCAACTCTTCGAAGATCGGCTCGATGTCCTTGAAGGTGTCGCAGCCAATCGGCGGACGGGTGATTTCACCGTCCGGAGTCTTGTAGCCAACGCACACCTTCACGGTTTCCAATCCGTCCAGAACATCCAGCTTGGTCAGGCAGATGCCCGATACACTGTTGATCTGGATGGCGTGACGCAAAGCCACGGCATCGAACCAGCCACAACGGCGGGAACGGCCAGTGGTGGTGCCCACTTCGTTGCCTTTAACCGCCAGATGTTCACCCATGTCGCAAAACAGCTCCGTCGGGAACGGGCCTGAACCGACACGGGTGGTGTACGCCTTGGTAATGCCCAATACGTAGTCCAGGTACAGAGGACCAAACCCGGAACCGGTCGCCGTGCCACCTGCGGTGGTGTTAGACGAGGTCACGTACGGGTAGGTACCGAGATCGATGTCCAGCAAAGAACCCTGAGCACCTTCAAACAGAATGTGCTCGCCGCGCTTACGGTGGTCATGCAGGATGTCGGTTACGTCAGCCGCCATCGGCAGAATTTCTTCCGCCATCTGCTTCAGTTCAGCCAAAGCCGCATCGATGTCTTCGGCTTCTTCTTTGAAGTATTCGGTCAGTACAAAGTTGTGGTAAGACATGATCTCACGAAGCTTAACTTCAAAGTCTTCCATGTTGTGCAGGTCGCCCACACGAACGCCACGGCGGGAGACTTTATCTTCGTAGGCAGGCCCGATACCACGGCCGGTGGTGCCGATTTTGTCTTCGCCCTTCGCCCGCTCACGCGCCTGGTCAATACGAACGTGGGTACGCAAAATAATCGGGCACGCCAGGCTGATCTTCAGACGGTCACGAACTTCAACGCCATTTGCCTCAAGTTCACGCACTTCTTTGAGCAGTGCTTCCGGTGACAGCACAACGCCGTTACCGATCAGACAGTGAACATTCTTTCGCAGAATTCCAGACGGGATCAGGTGCAAGGCCGTCTTCTTGCCCTCGATGACCAGTGTGTGGCCGGCATTGTGACCGCCCTGAAAGCGCACCACTGCTGCCACTTTTTCTGTCAGAAGGTCGACGATCTTGCCTTTACCTTCATCACCCCACTGGGTACCCAGCACAACAACATTTTTACCCATGATTCTCTCTCACATCAGGCGGCCCGAAGGAACGCGCCTTGCACATTTACTCAGGAATATTCGACAAATACTGGCACCAAAATCAGCCCAGCATCTCCACAACCCATTGCCCGTCTTTTTTCACCAGCTGACGATCACAACCTTGCAGTGCGGGATCTGCAGGTTCGTCACCCGGCAATTGTCTGATCACTGTCTCGGTCATACGAAGGCCCGAGATCACACCTTCAAGCGCAGAATCCTCAACCGCCGGTGCCCAGATAGCACCCGAGCGGTGATGCACACGCTCACCCAGTGCCACCAACGCACGAATATCCAGGCTGAACCCGGTAGCCGGTCGGGCACGCCCGAAATCGCTGCCAATGGCATCGTAACGGCCACCTTTGGCCACCGCGTCGCCATGACCGGGCACGTAGGCGGCGAAAACCAGACCGGTGTGGTAGTTGTAGCCTCGCAGTTCGCAGAAATCGAAACCCAGACTCACTTCCGGGAAATCACGGCTCAGCATTTCGACCACTCGAGTCAGCTTGTTCAAAGCCGCATCGAGGGCCTCGGACGCGCCGCCCAGAATGGTGCGGGCCTGCTCCAGCGCTTCCACTCCGCCGCTTACGCGGGCAAGCTCACGCAATCGTGCGCCCGCCGAACCGGGTTCACAGTCACCCAGCAAGCGGTCGAGCTCCGGCACCGATTTTCTGGCCATTGCATCAAAAACTGCAGCTTCGGTGTCTTTATCAAACCCGGAACTGGCAATCAGGCTTTCATAGATCGAAACGTGGGCCAGATCCAGATGTACCCGCGGCAAACCGGCTACCCGGAGGGTTTCCAGCATCAGGGTGATAATTTCCAGATCCGCCGCTTCCGAGGTGCTGCCGAACAGCTCGCAGCCTGCCTGAATCGGCGTTCGCCCGGTCAGCATGTGACGCGGGCGGGTATGCAGTACATGACCGGCGTAGCAAAGGCGGGTAATACCTTCCTGGCCCAGCGTATGCGCATCAATCCGGGCAGCTTGCGGCGTCATGTCTGCGCGCACACCCATCATGCGGCCGGTGAGTTGATCGGTCAGCTTGAACGTCTGCAACTCAAGGTCGTGCCCGGTTCCCGTAAACAGGGACTCCAGGTACTCGATCAGAGGTGGGATAACCAATTGGTATCCCCAGCGTTGGCAGGTGTCCATTACATCCCGGCGCAGGGACTCGATCCGTCCGGCCAGCGGAGGAAGAATGTCTTCAACTCCATCTGGCAGTAACCAGCGATCAGATACTGTCATGAGATTCTGTTGTCCGTTTTTCCATCACCGGCTCAGGTGCCGGGGGAATGACTCAGGGTTCAGGATGTCCAGGCGAAGAAATGCCCAAACAAAACCGGAAGGATTCTACACCCTTGGCTGACACAAAAAAACCGGAATACCTACGTATTCCGGTTTTCCTTTTCAGCCAACGGTTTTACTTGGCGCCGGCCGGGTCCTTCAGAAACTTCATGAAAGCACTGTCGGAGTCGATGACCATGATGTCATCCTTGCCGGCAAAGGTTTTCTCGTAAGCCTGCAAGCTACGGTAAAAGCTGTAGAACTCTTCATTGCTACCATAAGCTTCGGCATAAATCCGAGCGGCTTCGCCGTCACCTTCACCACGGGTTTTTTCCGCTTCGGCGAAGGCATTCGCCAAGGTTACGGTTTGCTGACGATCCGCATCGGCACGGATACCTTCCGCCAATTCCTGACCACGGGAACGGAATTCCTGAGCCAGCTTATGACGCTCAGTCGCCATCCGACGATAAACGTTTTCGCTGACGGCGCCCGGAAACTCGATGGCTTTGACCCGGATATCGAGAATTTCGATACCGAATTCTTTCACCGCAGTTTCATTAGCACGATCCCGCAGTGCATGCATCAGCTCATCACGCTGACCAGACACCACTTCGTGCATGGTGCGGACACCGAACTCGTCACGCAGACCATTGTCAACGCGAGACAGAATCAAGGTTTCCGCACGGCGCTCATCGCCACCGGTTGCACGGTAGAACTGGTCTACGTCACGGATTTTCCACGCTACGTACGAATCCACATCCAGCGGCTTTTTCTCGATGGTGAGGTACTGACGCGACGGCAGATCCATGGTCAGAACCCGGATATCAAATTCCCGGATCTGGTCAATCACCGGAACCTTGAAATGAATACCCGCCTGAATATCGGTTTGCACCAACTCACCAAAGCGGAGTTTCACGCCACGGTGGGTTTCCGGGATGATGAACACACTAGACAACACGAGCAGGACGACGATAAGAGCGCCTGCAAGGCCCAATACACCTTTAGGTCCCATAACTTATCTACTCCTCCGGGTGTTTACGTCCTGACGGGCGCGCAACTCTTGCAGAACCTGATCGGTCAGCGCCTGAACGTCGACTTGCTGATTACCTGAGCGCGATGAACGCGATCCTGAGCTGGACATCTGACCCTGAGTCAGTTTGTCCAACGGCAGGTACATCATGTTGCCGCTGCTTTCGGTATCAACAAAGATCTTGCTGCTGTTACCCAGAACCTGTTCCAGAGTTTGGAGGTACATCCGCTCACGGGTGACCACCGGAGCCTGTTCGTACACCGCCAGCAACTGATTGAAACGTGCGGTTTCACCGCGAGCCCGCTCAATCACTTCGGCTTTGTAAGCGTTGGCCTCTTCAATCATGCGCTGAGCCTTACCCCGAGCTTCCGGAACAATCTTGTTGCGGTAGGTCTCGGCTTCTTCTTTCGCACGCTGCTCGTCTTCCCGAGCCCGCTGAACTTCGCGGAAAGCGTCTTGCACGGCCGCAGGCGGCTGAGTGCTTTCAACGTTCACCCGAACGATTTCCAGACCGGTGCCGTACTCCTTCAGGAAGCTTTGCAGACGCTGTTCAACGCGAACCGCCAATTCCGCACGCCCTTCGGTCAACACGTCGTCCAGTGACGAACTACCCACTTCGTGGCGCAGTGCACTGTCAGTTGCGAAGGCCAGAGCCTGGTTTGAATCACGTACGTTCAGAACGTAGGCCTTGGCATCGCCAACCCGGTATTGCACCTGCAAGTCCACGGTGACCAGGTTTTCGTCCTGGGTCAGCATCTGACCACTGGAACGGGCAGAGCGCACGTTGGTTACACGGACCTTGGTTGCCGAATCAATCAACGGCACCTTGAAACGCAGACCCGGGTTTTCGGTACGACTGTACTCACCGAAGCGCAGCACAACCGCTCGTTCCTGTTCGTCTACGGTATAGAACGACTGGTACAGGACGTAGCCGAACGCCAGAATGGCGATGATGGCTACGATGGCACCAAAACCACTGCTGTTATTACCAGAGCCTGAGCTGCCGTTATTGCCTGAGCCGCCTTTGCCACCCAGCATACGGTTAAGCTTATCCAGCCCCTTTTTCAGGGCCTCATCCAGATCTGGTGGCCCCTGATCATTGCCGCGACGACCACCGGTTCCCCAGGGATCGTTGTCGTTACGGTTACCACCCGGTTCATTCCAGGCCATAATACTCTCCGTTCGTGTTTATTCGAATGGCTGCAAATACTAGGGTTTTATCAGCCCCCCGGCAATAGGCGGCCTGATTCACAGCGCTCTGTCTTCCAGCCGAACCTCTTCTTCGCTGACACCTGCCCGGCTGAGCAGCTGCATCCAATCACGGTTCTGCAACCGCACTTCTACTACGGTATCACCACTTTCCCGGTACTCTTCGCTCAATACAGAACCGGCCTCATGCAGCAAGGCGCGGAGCTTGCCATCTGCCGGCCCAAGCAACACGAAGTGGTGCACCACATCTTCTGCCAGGCGCTCGACAACGGCGTCAAAGAGCAAGTCCATACCTGCACCAGTTATCGCAGATACCCACACTCGCACCGGGATGCCGTCTTCGTTGCGATCAATGCGTGGAGCGAAGTCATCCAGCAGGTCTATCTTGTTGAAAACCTGCAGTTGCGGCACCTCATCGGCACCAATTTCCAGTAACACATTGTCCACTTGCTCGATGTTTTCATCGCGGCGCTCATCATGACAATCGATGATGTGCAGCAGCAACGAGGCCTGCCGGGTTTCTTCCAGAGTCGCGCGGAAGGCTTCCACCAGCTTGTGGGGCAGGTGCCGAATGAACCCTACGGTGTCGGCCACTACGACCGAACCAATATCTGGAAGTTCCAACTTGCGAAGGGTCGGATCCAAAGTGGCAAATAACTGGTCTGCCGCATAAACCGTGGAGGTAGTTACCTGATTAAACAATGTCGACTTGCCCGCGTTGGTGTACCCCACCAGCGACAGGGTTGGAACGTCAGCGCGCTTACGGGCCCGGCGCCCCTGATCCCGCTGCTTACGAACCTTTTCCAACCGCTTATGTATTGACTTGATGCGCTCGCGCAGCAAGCGTCGGTCAGTTTCCAGCTGGGTTTCACCCGGCCCTCGCAAGCCGATCCCCCCTTTCTGCCGCTCGAGGTGCGTCCAGCCACGGACCAACCGCGTGGACATATGTTCAAGCTGAGCCAGCTCAACCTGCAATTTACCCTCGTGGGTACGTGCACGCTGGGCGAAAATGTCGAGAATAACGCCGGTTCGGTCTAACACGCGGCATTTGAGCTCATGCTCGATATTGCGTTCCTGGCTCGGGCTCAGGGCGTGGTTAAACAGCACCACGTCAGCTTCATTCGCGGCAATCGCATCGCGAATCTCTTCCAGCTTGCCTTCGCCAACGAACAACCTCGGGCTGGGCTGCTTACGGGTACCGGTCACCATATCGACCGGCTCAACACCCGCCGAGGTTACCAGCTCGTGGAACTCCCCCGGGTCTTCAGAACCGTCATGGGCCGTGAATTCGATGTGCACGAGAACCGCCCGTTCTCCAACGTCAGGACGTTCAAACAAAATATAATCAACTCCATAAAAACAAACACCCGCGGCCAGCTCAGCTCAAAGGCTGCCCTGCACCGCGGGTGTCAGAACCGGAAACACCGGAATTTAACCTTCAGCTTCTTCCTCTCCGGGATTCGCCTGCGGCAAACGAACATTGCGAGCAGGTACAACCGTGGAAATAGCATGCTTGTACACCATCTGGCTGACAGTGTTTTTCAACAAGATTACGAACTGATCGAAAGACTCGATCTGGCCCTGAAGCTTGATGCCGTTAACCAAAAAGATAGAAACGGGAATGCGCTCCTTGCGCAAAGCGTTGAGGTAAGGGTCTTGTAAGGAATGCCCTTTTGACATGAGTATTCTCCTGTTAGAGGTAGGTGCAGATCGTCAATTTGCAGAGTTAAATGTGGTGTGTAGACCTGATTTTTTCAAGGTTTCCAGCACCATTTGTAAGTTATTACCATCCAGCCACTGTACATCAGGCCATTTTCGCAACCAGGTCAGCTGGCGCTTCGCCAATTGGCGAGTTGCCGCCATGCCCTTGTTCAAATAGGTTTCATGGTCGCATTCACCCGACAGATACTCCCACGCCTGGCGGTAACCCACGCAACGCATGGAGGGCAAATCAGGATGGAGATCATCCCGCGCCATCAACTGCCGGACTTCGTCCAGAAACCCTGCGTCTTGCATCGCCATAAACCGCGTACGGATCCTCTCATGGAGTACCTTACGGTCTGTCGGAGCAAGCGCAAACTGGAAAACAGTATACGGCAGGTCGGCACTCTCGTCTGCCTGCCACTTGGTGAAATAGGTGTAATCCTTGATATCCGGCGACTTTTGCGCGTCCGAAGCTTCAGAACTGGCCTGCCAAGACGCCGAAATCGGCTGTCCGGTTAACCGAATAACCTCGATCGCCCGCATCAGGCGTTGACGATTATTCGGATGGATAATCTCGGCGGCAACCGGATCTTTGGCTAACAGCTCGTCGTACAAGACTTGCCAGCCCTGCGCCTCGGCCTCTTTTTCAATCTGTGCCCTTAGCTCAGGATCCGCGGACGGCAGATTCGACATGCCGTTTAACAGTGCTTTGAAATACATCATGGTGCCACCGACCAGCAGCGGAATCCGCCCGCGCTCGGTAATCTCTGCCATTTCCGCCAAAGCATCTCGCACAAAATCTGCAGCTGAATAGCTGTCCGCCGGATCGCAAATGTCGATCAGCCGGTGCGGTGCCCTGGCCAGCTCATCGGGCGTCGGTTTGGCGGTACCGATGTCCATATCCCGGTAAATCATGGCGGAATCAACGCTGATGATGTCGCATGGCAAGTGTTCACACAGGGCCATCGCCATATCCGTTTTACCCGATGCCGTTGGCCCCATCAGAAATATTGCCGGGGGCAGCGCTGGCTGTTGCTCACCTGCCATGATGCTTACCGCCCCCTCAGGAATAGTTTGTCCAGCTCGGACAGTGTCATCAGAGTCCATGTCGGGCGCCCGTGGTTGCACTGACCGCTGCGTTCGGTAGCTTCCATATCCCTCAACAGCGAATTCATTTCCGGAATGGTCAACTGCCGATTGGCGCGCACCGAACCGTGGCAAGCCATGGTACCGAGCAACTCATGAGTTACGGCTTCCACCCGGTCGCTTTGACCGTTCTGGATCAGATCTGCCAGCACATCCCGCACCAACTGCTCGGTATCGGCTCCACGTAACAGCGCGGGAATCTGGCGAACTGCCAGGGTTTCGGGACCAATCCGTTCGATTTGCAGGCCAAGCTGCTGCAATTCGTCACCGTGACTTTCCGCCAGCGCAGCTTCCTTTTGACTGACCGACAAGGATACCGGCACCAATAGCGGCTGACTCTTCAGATCCTGTTCGACCAGCGCCCGCTTCATGCGTTCATAGGTAATACGCTCATGGGCCGCGTGCATATCCACCACAATCATGCCGGTCCGGCTCTGGGCCAGAATGTATATACCGTGAAGCTGTGCAATGGCGTAGCCCAGTGGCGGCTCGTCTTCGCCATCTTGCGGCGGTGTGGGCACCGGCTGCGACTCAAACGGGTCGGGGCGAGTCTCGGTGGTTACGCCGCCACCGGCATTGAGCGAATTATAGAAGGCCATTTGATCGCTGGCTTTCCAGTCCTGCTGCGGCTGAGCTGAAGAGGTATTGCCATAACCCCCACTGTAGGAAGGCACTTGCGAAGGCGCCGCCCCCTGCGACAGCGGAAAGGCTTCAGTGCTGGCACCTGATTGCGAAACCTCGGGCTCACGGCTCAACGCCTGCGCTTCGGCCCCTCTGAAATGGTCTGCCGGGCGCACATCGGCCAAGGCTCGGTGCAAGGTACGGAAAATGAAATCGTGCACCAAGCGGCCATCGCGGAACCGTACTTCGTGTTTGGTCGGGTGAACGTTTACATCCACGGTGGCAGGGTCCACCTCGAGATACAGCACAAACGCAGGATGGCGGTTGTTGTACAGTACATCGCGGTAAGCTTGGCGCACCGCATGGGCCACCAGCTTGTCGCGGATAACACGACCGTTGACGAAGAAGTACTGCAGGTCGGCCTGGCTGCGCGAGAACGTCGGCAGCGCCACCCAGCCCCACAACCGCAAGCCGCTGGCTTCTGCTTCAATAACCACGGCGTTATCAATGAATTGCTGACCACAGAGCGAGCTGATCCGGCGCTCTTTATCGATGTCCGATTCAGCCGGCCGCAAGCTTTGAATGACCCGCTGGTTATGGCGCAGAGTAAATCCGGCATCAAAACGGCTCAGGGCCTGGCGGCGAATGGATTCATCAACGTGATTGAATTCGGTTTTTTCGGTACGCAGAAATTTACGGCGTGCGGGGGTATTGAAAAACAGATCACGCACTTCCACAGTGGTACCGACAGGGTGTGCAGCGGGCGAGATTTTCGCGTCCATGTCGCGCCCTTCCACCTCCACCCGGGCAGCCGCTTCCTGATCCGCCGTGCGGGAAGTCAGGGAAAGACGAGATACCGAACTGATACTGGCCAGCGCTTCGCCACGGAAGCCGAGCGTGCCTACGGCCTCAAGGTCATCCAACGTCAGGATTTTGCTGGTGGCATGCCGGCTCAGAGCCAGCGGCAGATCCGATTCGGCGATTCCGAAGCCGTCATCCCGAACGCGAATCAGTTTGACGCCACCCTGCTCCAGCTCAATGTCCACCCGGCTGGCACCGGCATCCAGGGCGTTTTCGACCAGTTCTTTAACAACAGATGCGGGACGCTCCACCACTTCACCGGCGGCTATCTGGTTGGCAAGCCGGGGCGAGAGCAACTGAATGTGGGGCATAGCCGGGAACTACCTCTTGATCAGGATGAGGGGATACGTATGGTTTGCCCTACCATAACACGATCGTCGTTCATCCCGTTAAAGCGCATCAGCTCACTGACGGTGGTCTGGTTCTCACGCGCCACACCTGACAGCGTATCGCCCCGCTGAATGCGGTACTGGCCAACACGGCCATCGCCTTTGCGGTTCTCTTTTTGCCACGCTAACAAGGTTCCCGGGGGCGGGCTGCGACGGAAGTAATCGTGAATTCCATCCATCATCGCTTTCGCCAGTTTCTCCCGGTACCACTGGGCCGACAGGTTCTTTTCTTCTTTGGGATTGGAAATGAACCCGGCCTCCACCAGAATCGAGGGAATATCCGGTGATTTAAGCACCGCGAACGCCGCCTGCTCTACGCCTGGCTTGTGCAGCTTGGCGACCGTGCCTAGCTGTCCCAAAACCGAACTTCCTACACCCAGACTGGCGTTGATGCTTGCCGTCATCGATAAATCGAGCAACACACCGGCCAGCATTTCGTCTCTTCCATCCAGCGACAACGCTCCGGCGCCACCGATCAAATCCGAACGGTTCTCGCTCTGGGCCAGCCAGCGGGCCGTTTCACTGGTTGCTCCGCGCTGTGACAAGGCAAAGACCGAAGCGCCACTCGGTTGCGGTGTGCGGAAGGCATCCGCATGGACCGATACAAACAAATCGGCGTTGTGTTTTCGCGCCAGAATGGTTCGGTTTCTCAAACCGATGTAGTAATCCCCGGTGCGAGTGAGCTTTGCCTTGAAGCCGGGTTGCTTGTTGACCAGCTCCGCCAGGGTTTTCGCCATCTTCAGCACAACGTCTTTTTCCCGGGTTCCGCGCGGCCCGATGGCGCCGGGGTCTTCGCCGCCGTGGCCGGCATCAATCACTACGATAATGTCGCGCTTTCCGGCGGAACTCTGCGTCACGGTTGGGCTGGCAGCCTTATCCAATCGCGTTCCCGATTCATCAATCAAGTCCACTACCAAACGGTGGCCGTATTGCTGATTTGGCTCTAGCACAAAACTGCGGGGCTTAATGTCGGTTTTCAGATCCAGAACAACGCGAAGATCCGTGCCGTTACGGGGCGCGCTGCGGATTCGCTTGATGGGGCTGCCGGACAGATCTACCTTGCTGAAATCGGCGAGCTTGGTGGTGTTTTTCAGATCAATCACCAATCGGGACGGCCCGGAAAGCGAAAACATGTTGTGCTCCACCTTTCCGGCGGTATCCAACACCAAGCGGGTGTGGTCCGGGGCCGGCCATATACGAACCCCCTCAACCTTGGTAGCGGCATGAACCGCGCTTGCCGCGAGCGCCAGCAGTATGCACAGTACGAATCTCATGTATCCGGCCCTATCAATTCAATTTGATTTAACAACGAGGCGCCAAACTCAGAACGGGCCCTCAAAATCACGGTTCGACCGTCGCCTTGGCGTTCCAGCTGGATTTCGACATCCGGCTCGGGAAGAACACCCTCGCCCCGCTCCGGCCATTCGATCAGGCAAAAATTCCTGGCCGCAAAATAATCGCGTATACCCATGTATTCGAGTTCTTCCGGGTCACCCAGCCGGTACAGATCAAAGTGGTACACCGGCGGGGTTAAATGCTCATAGGGCTCTACCAGCGTATAGGTCGGGCTTTTCACCGCGCCTTCGTGCCCCAGACCACGCATAACACCCCGGCTCAGGGTGGTTTTCCCCATGCCCAGATCACCTTCCAGAAAAACCGTAAGACTCTGTTCCGAGATTTTAGCCAGCCGCGCTAATTCACCACCCAATTGTTCAGTTTCGGCCTCGCCTTTCAAAAACAACCGGCGTTCGTTACCAATAATGCTCATTTGTCCTCCCGGTCGTTTCTGATGCCGCTCACGTCGGTCTCTTTCAGTACAAAAGGTAAATCTTGAATGACGTCGGTGGGCAACACCCCCTTGTAACCCAAACGTTCGGCTGCCCTACCCCCTGCGGCCAGATGCGCCGATGCAGCCACCACGCTTGCCCATCCGATGTCGGTTAACTGGCCCATAAAAGCGCCCAGCATGCCGGACAAAACATCCCCCATGCCCCCGGTAGCCATCCCCGGATTACCGCCAGCAACGACAACGGGTGCGGCAGAGTTGGTTGCGATGACCGTGCCCGCTCCCTTGAGCAAAACCACGCCGCCCCAGATGCGCTGAATTTTTTGCGCCGCTGCCAGCCGGTCGGCTTCAATCTCGGCAACGCTGCATCCGAGCATGCGGGCTGCTTCTCCCGGGTGCGGTGTCAACACGTGCTGATTACTGGGAATCGCTGCACGGGTGGCCATCATATTTAGTGCATCGGCATCCAGCACACGCGGTTTCGCGCTATCCAGCACCTGCTGCAACATCTGCTGGCCCCAGGCCGACTTGCCAATTCCGGGGCCACACACAATCACATCCGCCTGCTCAATCAGTGCGGTTAATTCTGAGCCGTGGACAACCCCGCGCACCATTACACTCGGACAACGCACGAGTGCCGCAGTTACATGCTCTGGCCGCGTCGCCAGTGACACCAATCCGGCGCCAGCCCGCGAAGCAGCTTCGGCCGCCATGATGCCCGCACCACCATAGCCAGACTCCCCTGCAACGATCAGCACGTGACCAAAATGCCCTTTGTGAGCATTGCGCGGACGCGAGGGAAAAGCGGTTCGGCAGTCCCGCCAATGGGCCAACCGTGCTACTGGCTGCTCTGGGCACCCACTCAATTGCTCACGGGTCGCCAGCGGCTCAAATACCACGTTGCCGCACACCGCCGGGCCGCCCCCGGTATACAGACCGATTTTGGTACCGATAAAGGTAACCGTCAGCTCCGCCTGCAGCACATCACCCTCAGCGGCTCCGGTCGAGGCATCAAGCCCGGACGGCAAATCAACAGCCAGTACAGGCCGCATCGCCTCATTCACCGCGCGAATCACCTCAGAAAACGGCGCCCTTGGTGCGCCTGTTACGCCGGTTCCGAGCATGGCGTCTACAACCACATCCGCGGCTGCAAGCTTCTCTTGAAGCCGACCTTCCGGCATATCGGAAATTTCCGTAATCGGCACACCTTCCCGGCTTGCAACCTCGAACGCTTTCAGGGCATCCCCTGACAACTTGGCACTCGTAGCCACGGCAATACACTCTACGAAAATGCCATGGCGTTGCGCATTGGCCGCGATCAGATAGCCATCGCCACCGTTGTTCCCGGCACCGCATAATACAAGCAATGAAGCGGGCGAAGGCCAACGTTTTCTGAGTTGCCTGAATCCGGCCCGAGCAGCCGCCTGCATCAAGTCGAAACCATCAATTCCCTGCTCATCAATAAGATAGCGATCCATCGCTCGCACGGAGTCGGCGGAATACAAGGCTTCTGGTAGACTGTCCGCGTAACGCATGGGGCATCCCGCTAAAGAAAACGGTTTAAGTAAATTGGCCAGATACCTGTAAAGCATAGCAAAACAGGAAAAAAGGTCATAACTTAATCAAATTAAATCTCCGCAGGCTTTCACCGCCGAAGGCTCCGTCATGGCCACCAGTACAAACAACACGCCCTCGAACACCGCTCTTGACGCCCTGCCAGAAAGCATCCGCCAATGGGCCAAAGAGCTGGGATTCGCTGACGCGGGCATCACCTACGCTGACACAGGCCCACATGCTGAGCGCCTGAAACAATGGCTTGCGGCCGGTTATCACGGCGAAATGGCGTACATGGCCGATCACGGCGACAAGCGTTACACCCCGGATTCACTGGTTCCGGAGACTCAGCGGGTTATTTCGGTTCGCATGGATTACCTGCCGTCGCCGGACAACCCGAAACAAGCGCTTACTAACCGGGAAACCGCCTACATCACCCGTTACGCCCTCGGGCGGGATTACCACAAGCTCATACGAAAACGGCTGGCGACGCTCGCCAAATGGATTGACGAAGCAGTTAGCGGATACCAGTACCGGGCTTTTGTTGACAGTGCTCCGGTGCTTGAGAGGGGCTTGGCCCAGCGGGCCGGCCTTGGCTGGATAGGCAAGAACAATATGGTGATTCACCCGAAGGCCGGATCGTTCTTTTTCCTGGGTGAAATTTTCACCAGCGCACCTTTGCCGGTGGATGAGCCTTTCGAAAAGCAGCATTGCGGCTCATGCTCTGCGTGTTTGGAAATCTGTCCCACGGATGCTTTTGTTGGCGCGCACTTACTGGATGCCCGTAAATGCATCAGCTATCTCACCATCGAGCTGAAAGGGCCGATTCCGGAGGAGTTGCGTTCGAAAATGGGCAACCGGGTGTTCGGTTGCGACGACTGCCAGATTGTGTGCCCCTGGAATAAGTTCAGCAAACCCACTGCGGAGAACGATTTCCAGCCGCGGCATGGCTTGGACAATACCGAGCTTGCCGAGCTGTTTATGTGGACGGAACAGGAGTTTCTGAAACGTACCGAAGGGTCGGCCATTCGACGCACGGGTTATGAGAGCTGGCTGCGCAACATTGCGGTGGGGCTGGGCAATGCCCCGTCAACCATTCCGGTCATCGAGGCATTGAAACAGCGGGCGGAGCACCCGTCCGAGCTGGTGCGTGAGCACGTCGCCTGGGCGCTTCGCCAACACGGTTTATAGTTTGAAGAAATGCTCGCGGTAGTGACGTAATTCGTTGATGGAGTCACGAATGTCGTCGAGGGCCAGATGGCTGCCTTTCTTCTTCACACCATCCAGTACATCCGGGCGCCAGCGGCGGGCCAGTTCTTTGATGGTGGAGACGTCCAGATTGCGGTAGTGGAAGAAGCTTTCCAGTTCGGGCATGTACTTCACCAGAAAGCGGCGATCTTGCCCAATGCTGTTACCGCACAGGGGCGAGGTGCCGGCCGACATGTGCTGCTTCAGGAATTCCAGAGTCTGCTGTTCAGCTTCCGCTTCGCTGATTTGGCTGTCTTTCACCCGCTGGGTCAGGCCGCTCTCACCATGGGTTTTGGTGCACCATTCATCCATGGCATCCAGCAAGCTGTCCGGTTGCTTGATCGCAATCACCGGGCCTTCAGCAACCAGGTTCAGTTCCGAATCGGTAATAATCGTGGCCATTTCGATGATCCGCTCTTTCTCGGGATCCAGACCTGTCATTTCCAGGTCAATCCAGACCAGGTGGTTTCCATTGCTCATTTTCTTTTACACCTATGCTGTTGAGTTTGGGTGCTAGTGCGTGTGTGGATTGGCTTTCCGAAAACCGCTACGAGCACCCGCAAGCGGGTCCGGCCAGCAATCACAGATTGCTGTCGCGGCGCTGCACGTGAAGCTTCGCTTCTAAAACGTTTGCTTCGCCCATGTGCGCTTCTCTCCGGCCCTCCATGGCCTACGACATTTTCGGAAAGCCAATCCACACCCGCACTTCAGACTAATTAGCCTGCCTCCCAGCCTTTTGAATCCCACGCCGACGTTCTGGGTGCTGGCCGGGTAAAGCTTTCCGGGAGTATCTGAAGCCATGGATGGCTTCAGCTAAGCGCACATGGATGTGCTCGTAGCGTCTCCCGGAAAGCTTTACCCGGCCGGCACTTGCACCCAAGCACAGAAATCCTTGGATCAGGTGGCACCCATGAGAAACTCTGCCTATTGTCCATGATTCACGTATCATGTGGTACACCACTTCCCGGGAATACTAGAGAGCAGATGGCGAAACGCAAACTGAACAAACGCCAGCAGTGGCGAATCGAGAAGATCCAGAAAGAACGCACCACTCGAATGGCCCGCAAGGAAAAGGCCGTAGAAGCCCAGGCGGAAGCCGGTGAACTGGGGCCAGAACAAGAAGGCCTGATCATTGCGCACTATGGCCAGCAACTTGATGTTGAAGCCCTGCAAGGCGACGACGCGGGGCGAGTGTTCCGCTGCTTTGTCCGAGCCAATATCAGCAGCCTGGTAACAGGCGACAAAGTCGTTTGGCGACCCGGCAAAAGTGAAACCGGAGTGATTGTTGCTCGTTGCGAGCGGGAAAACCTGTTGCAGCGGCCAGATAACTTTGGCGCCCTGAAGCCCGTTGCGGCCAACATTGACCATATTATTCTGGTGATTGCGCCGGAGCCAGAGCCTCACGATAGTTTGATTGATCGCTATCTTGTGGCCTCTGAAAGCTCGGATATTCCCGCGGTATTGCTGCTCAACAAAACCGATCTGATTAACGACCAGAACCGGCCTCAGATTGAGGCGCTACTGGCTCGTTACGAAGCACTGGGCTATCAGGTTGAACAGACATCGGCTGCCGCCTGCGAAGGCGAGCCTGCGCCGGAGGTGGAAGCACTGGTTCGCAACCAGACCAGCGTGTTCGTAGGCCAGTCAGGCGTCGGTAAGTCGTCGATTATTCAAACCCTGCTGCCCGATGAACAGCTTCGGGTGGGTGCGGTATCAGAGAGCACCGGCAAGGGCGTGCACACGACCACCACCGCCAAGTTGTTCCATCTCGCCAGCGGCGGCGATTTGATTGACTCGCCGGGTATCCGGGAGTTTGGTTTGTGGCACATGACTCCGCAGGAGGTCGAATATGGCTTTCGGGAGATTCGGCCACTCATGGGCCTGTGCAAGTTCCGCAACTGCCGGCATATGGGCGATCCGGGGTGCGCTTTGGATGCAGCGGCCGAAAACGGCGAGATTTCGCGGGAACGGCTCAAAAGCTTCCACCGGATTTTGCAGGATATGGCCGAGCAACAGGCCCGCGGGCTCAAGCTCACCTGAGTTGGTGGCCGCCTGTTCTGAATCTATCACCAGTTGAGCTCACCCGGAGCCGGTTCGGGGCGCTCTTCTCGCCAGCTGCCATCCTCCAGCTTTTCCAATGCTTCTTGCTCTTGAGCTTCACTGGGGCGAGTTAGATCAATAATGGGTTTGGGCGCGGATGCCGCTCTGGGGCGAGCATCCGCCACGGTTTTGTTCTTTAGAACGATGATAGAGATTCGACGGTTAACCGGCGCTGTTGGATTATCAGCGTTGAACAACACCGAATCGCTCAACCCAACCACTCGGGCAATCTGTTCAGACCGGACACCACCCGCCACCAAGGCTCGCCGCGCTGTGTTGGCTCGATCAGCCGATAGCTCCCAGTTGGTATAACCCGGCCGACCATTGAACGGTGTGGCGTCGGTGTGTCCGGTCAGGCTCAGTTTGTTGTTAACCGAGCCAAGCGTTTTCGCGAGTTCAAACAAGAGTTCCTGAGTGTAATACTTGAGCTCTGCCCGCCCGGAATCAAACATCGGTCGCCCCGAACGGTCAACAATCTGGATGCGCAAGCCTTCATCGGTGATGTCGATCAGCAACTGGTCTTTGAATTCCTGCAGCGTTTCGTTTTGCTCAATCCGCTCTTTCAACTCCTGAAAAAGCTGTTCCATACGGCGCTGTTCCAGCGTATCCGCCAGCTCATCGACAATTTCATCTTCAATCTGAAAGGTACTCGACTCAATATCCAGTGAACTTTCATCGATAACCGAGGCACTGCCGCCCAGATCGATCGGGTTCGGAGAGCCGCCTTCGGTAAAGCCGACCGGATCCTTGAAATAGCCTTCTACGGCTCGTTTTTGCTCCGGCGAGGCGGTAGCGGTTAACCAAAGCACCAGGAAAAATGCCATCATCGCAG
Source organism: Marinobacter litoralis (assembly GCF_016427555.1). Classification (GTDB taxonomy): domain Bacteria; phylum Pseudomonadota; class Gammaproteobacteria; order Pseudomonadales; family Oleiphilaceae; genus Marinobacter; species Marinobacter litoralis_A. Next base: position 1,449,167 of record NZ_JAELVS010000001.1, on the reverse strand, counting down.
TGGCAAAATCGGCAAACGCCACTTTCCAGGAACCGCCGTGGTGGCCGGCGATGACCTTCTTCTCGCGCTTTATGATGATCGGCTGCTGTTCCACGCTTAACTCCGGCTACTGATGGGCGGTATCAATTGGAGCGAACGTGATCGTTCAATTCCTGAAAACCCGGGCGCTTCTCGGTTGGTAAGGCTTTGCGGCCAAACTCAATGGCCATTTGCGGCGCCTGCCCTGCCACCGTCGCAACGATGGCCGATTTCACGCATTCGTAAGCTTTCAGTTCGTACTTGGCCGTATGCTCAAGTGCAATCGACGCGGGGCCCACAAAACCGTAGCCCATCCAGATCCCTAAAAAGGTACCCACCAGAGCCGCCGCCACGCTCAAGCCGATTTTTTCTGGCCCTTCGGTCAGGAAATTCATGGTGATCACGATCCCCAAAACCGCCGCTACGATCCCTAGCCCCGGCAAGGCATCTGCGATTTTGTTCACCGCATGAGCGGGTTCTTCCAGTTCGTGCTGGCGATTTTCAATCTCGTTTTCCATCATGCCTTCCAGTTCATGAGGTGCCATGTTGCCGGAGCTGATGATGCGCAAATAGTCGGTGATGAAATCAAGTAAATGCTTTGATTTCATAATGGCCGGGTATCGGGTGAAGATCGGACTCTCTTCCGGGTTATCGACATCCTCTTCAACGGCCATTACACCCTGTTTCCGGGATTTATCGAAAATCTCATAAAGAAGGCTGAGCAGGTCCATGTAATAAGCTTTGTTGAACGGGGAGCCGGTCAGTAATCGCATCAACCCGCTAAACACCTCTTTCACAGTGTGCATCGGGTTGGCAATTACAAACGAGCCAACGGCGGCCCCGCCGATGATCAGCACTTCCGTCGGCTGCCAAAGCACCGCCAAGTTCCCGCCGTGCAGGGTATAGCCGCCTAGAACACTCGCAATAACAATCACTGCACCAATAATCAGCAGCATAAAGAAGTCGTCGCCCGTTTAAACTCTGTGAAAATCAGCGTTCGATAATAGCAAGCCCACATCAGAACAGCGAAGGGGAGAAACAATTTCTATACACTACGCCCAGTTTGATAAACTGCCCCGCTTTATAGAACCGAGAGATGTCTCAAATGCTTGATAAACTGTTCGTCCTGAGTCAATACGTCACGCCGCAGCTGACGCTATCCCGCTTGGCTGGCCGCCTCGCAGACTTTGACAGGAGTCCAGCTCTGAAAAACCGCGTTATCCACTGGTTTATCGACCGCTATGGCGTAAACATGAGTGAGGCCGCTGAATCTGATCCCACCGCTTACGACAGTTTTAACGCATTTTTTACCCGCGCACTCAAGCCCGGCGCACGCAAAGTCGATGAAACGCCCGATGTTTTTGTCAGCCCTGTTGACGGAGCCATCAGCCAGCTTGGCCAGGTCACGGCGGACGACCGGGTATTTCAGGCCAAAGGTCAGTCTTTCAGCCTGACGGAGCTGCTCGGCGGCGACGAAAAGCGCGCTGAAGCATTCCGTGAAGGCGAATTTGCCACCATTTATCTGTCTCCTAAAGACTACCACCGCATTCACATGCCAGTGGCCGGCACCCTGAAAGAAATGGTGTACGTTCCGGGCAAGCTGTTTTCCGTTAATCCGGTAACGGCCGAAAACGTTCCGAATCTGTTCGCTCGAAACGAGCGCGTGGCCTGCATTTTCGAGACTGAAGCCGGCCCTATGGCGCTGGTTTTGGTGGGCGCGATGATTGTCGGCAGTGTCGAAACCACGTGGGCCGGCGTGGTTGCGCCCAAGCCGAGCAAGGTGACGGAATGGCAGTACTCTGGCGACCAGGCGGTACGTTTCAAGAAAGGCGATGAAATGGGACGGTTCCGCCTGGGCTCGACCGTTGTTGTGGTGATGCCGAAAGGCGCCGTTAACTGGAACGCCGATCAGGTCGCCAGTAAAGGTGTCCAGATGGGCGAGGCCTTTGGCCAGTTGAAGCCAGCGAAAGCCTGACACCGGTCAGGCTCTCTCGATCGGGAAAGCCAGTACCTCCTCAATCGATTTCGCACCAACCTTCAGCATCAGCAGCCGGTCCAGCCCTAAGGCTACACCTGAACAATCGGGCAGACCGGCTTCCAGCGCCGCCATAAATGCACTGTCCAGAGCCATTTCAGGCTTGCCTGCCATTCGGCGCTGCTGGTTGTCCGCTTCAAAGCGTTGCCTCTGCTCCTCGGGGTCTGTCAGCTCCCAATATCCGTTACAGAGTTCCAGCCCGTTTATATAGAGCTCAAATCGATGGGCGACCGGGTGCCCCTGATCTTGTGACAGCCTGGCCAGTGCAGCTTGCGATGCCGGATAGCCGGTAATAAAAACCGGCCTCTCCAAACCCAGTGTGGGCTCGACCATAAAACTCATCACCAGATCCAGACAATCGTTTCGGCTCAGGTTCTCGAGCTGTTCCCGTTCCAGCCATTGCTCACAAAAACGCCTTAGGTCGGCATCGGAAATTTCCATCGGGTCGAAACCCGCGCTTTCGATGACTGCTTGACGATAGTTCACCTGATCAGGCCGATCACAGCCCAGCCAGCCGCACACCAAATCCGCCACTTCGGCCATCAGCCCCTGATCGTCCATCCCCACCCGATACCATTCCAGCATCGAGAATTCCGGATTATGACGCCGCCCCCGTTCACCGTTTCGGAAGACCCGGGCAACCTGGTAGATACAACCCGATCCCGCAGCCAACAGCCGTTTCATCGGGTATTCGGGCGAGGTCTGAAGCCAGCCGCCCTGCACACCACCGGCCTGCACGTCTGCCGAAATGCCATCGAGATTGAGGTCGGTGACACCGTGGCGGCCGAGGACCGGTGTTTCTACCTCCAACACCCCCCGCTCACAAAAAAAGCCGCGCACATAAGCAAGCTGCTGTGCACGGCTTTTCAAGGTGTCCCGCGAGGCAGTAGGCTGCCAGACAGGAGATTCAGTCATCGTGGATCAACTGCTTTTGACGCGGTTTACGTACTCGCCGGTGCGAGTATCCACTTTCAATACTTCACCAATCACAATGAACAAAGGTACGTTGACTACCGCACCTGTGGACAAAGTGGCAGGCTTGGAACCGCCTTGCGCGGTATCGCCCTTCATGCCCGGATCCGTGTCTACAACTTCGAGCTCGACAAAGTTAGGCGGTGTAACCGACAAAGGCGCGCCGTTGTACAACGTTACAGTGTAAACGTCTTGTTCTTTCAGCCACTTAACGGTGTCGCCAACCGCTTTAGCATCGGCGGCGTACTGCTCAAAAGAGCCGTCTGTCAGCATGAAATGCCAGAACTCACCATCGGAGTACAGGTATTCCATGTCCTGCTCCATTACGTCCGCCGCCTCGAGACTCTCGCCCGATTTGAAAGTACGCTCCCAAACCCGATTGGTCATCAGGTTGCGAAGCTTTACACGGTTAAAAGCTTGCCCTTTACCGGGCTTAACGAATTCGTTTTCCAGCATGATACAAGGATCGCCATCCAGCAAAACCTTGAGCCCGCCACGAAATTCGTTGGTAGAATATGAAGCCATGAAATGTCCACCTGACATACTGTCGTTAAAAATTCAAAGGCCGCTATGATACAGCGAACTCCGGTCCGTATAGAAGCCCGTGACACCAGTCATCTTTCAGACCAAAGCTCCTGCCCACCTGAAAACCAAAGCTGGCAAACGATTCTGAGTCAGTCATTGAGCACCCCCGAGCAGTTGCTGGAGCGCCTCAATCTGCCCGCAAACCGCTGGCTGGAGGGCGCAAAGAGCGGCCACAAACTGTTTCAGATCCGCGTGCCCGAACCATTCATCAGGCGCATGGAGCCCGGCAATCCGAACGATCCGCTGCTGCGCCAGGTACTGCCGATAACCGACGAAACCGTGGAGCTGCCCGGTTTTGTCCGGGACCCCTTGGAAGAAAATACCGCTATTCAGACCACCGGCCTGATCAGAAAATACCACAGCCGAGCTCTGTTAATGGTCACCGGCCAATGTGCGATTAATTGTCGCTACTGCTTCCGGAGGCACTTCCCTTACGGCGAGCATAAACTCAGCCGCGATGACCGCCACAAGATTATTGCGACACTGAATGCCAGCCCCGAGATCAACGAAGTTATTCTCAGCGGTGGCGACCCATTGGCCGTCAATGACCGACTGCTTTCGCAGTGGGTCGATTTGCTCGATGCGGTGCCGCACCTGAAACGACTGCGCATCCATTCACGATTGCCGGTCGTTATCCCCCAGCGGGTGTGTGACGACATGCTGGCCTGGCTGAACCGCACTCGCTTGCAGAAAGTGCTGGTGGTTCACGTAAACCACCCCGCGGAGATTGATCAGGCCACTCGAGAGGCGTTCGCACGTTTAAAACAAGCGGGCGTTACCCTGTTAAATCAGAGCGTCATTCTGAAAGGTGTGAACGATAACGCCGTCACGCTGTCCGAGCTAAGCGAGGTGCTGTTTGATGTGGGTGTTTTGCCGTACTATCTGCACGCCTTCGACCCGGTGGCGGGTGCACACCACTTCGATGTCAGCGATGCTGACGCGGCATCGTTGCTGCGCCAACTGCTGGAACGGTTACCCGGATTCCTGGTACCGAAACTTGTGCGAGAAGTCCCGGGGGAAACCAGCAAAACCCCGATACCGGTGTTTTAGTGAAGCATGTCGCAAAAACAAACAGCTGTAGACTTGTCAAAGATTGTTAACTCATGACTTTCTCGCTTTTTGTCAGCGCTTTGCTACTTTAAAGTTTAGATTCCGGAAACAATAACGATCTGTATTCTCGGTATTTTCACTCAAACACTCACTGTAATTTAGCCACTGGCGCGAGATCATTGCAGGCATGATTCTGAAACCCGACCTCAAGGTACCTGAGCAAAAAACAGCGAGCCTGTCTTTTTGCGACACCTCGCCAAAAGCGTTTCGTGCCTGGACTCGCCAGCTGCCTATGGCCAACATTGGTGAAACATCGCGCCGGCTTTACCACGCGGTTATTGAGCTGAATCAATTGTTTCTCCCGCCGCAACAACGCATGCAGTTTCTGGAATTGGCGCGGGACAAAATTCATTTTGTCTGCAACGAATTGTCACGCCACTTCCTCGGGCTGGCGATTGCCTTGCCCGAAAAGCAGCGCAAAATAGCCAATCTGACTCAAGCGCTACAGCTCCACCTGGCAAGTGGATACAAGCTCTGCGTTCTTGAATTTATCGACAACGGCGGGCTGGACAAGAACAAACGCCAGATCAGCATTGCCACACACCGTGCCATCTCCGAGCTTGGCGCCACCATACTTCGCGCGCACCAGCTCTATTGCCCCAGCCCGGCGAACAGTTGGCTGGAATGCCACCACCTGTTCCGGTTCGCCAAACAGCATAGACTGAACGCACACGATGTTGATGATCAATTGCTCAAACATCGCCGTTCCAGCACGGTGGCCGACAGCTACAAGCGGGTTTTGTTGCTGGGCTGTGCACGCCCCAACCAATTGCGCCAAACCGAACTCACCCTGATCTACGATCTGTTTGAAACCTGGACAGAGTTTTGCGAATGCGGTCCGGAACTGGGCGACGAAAGCCTGTTCATTGTTAACCTGGGAAAAGACTCATCACCGATTTATCGAAGTCTGCTCGAGCAGGTTTCAGGCGAAAACAATGTCGGCTTCGACACCCAAGACCTGTCAGCCCACCTGGCCGAAGCCGTTCAGGCACGCAACGAAAAATCTTCGAAGGCGACGAAGCTGCAAATTCCGGCAAACATCAGCGACACCCTGCTCACTCACCTGAGTCAGGCGCTGGGAATTCTGGCCAAGCGAAATTTCAACAGAATCGCCAGCCAGGGCACGCTGGAAATTTGTGTCGGGTTGACCGCGGCTCATTATTTCATCGCCGGCGAGAAAACCTTTCCCGAGTTCATTGACGGCAATGACAACGAACATCACGAGGAAGAGAACTTCTTTATTCGCAATTCCAAGCAAAAACCCGATGTCTGGTCAGGCGCCCACGACGCGCCTCCCCAGGATCGGAATTTGCCTCCATCCGATGCACCGATAAATTTCCGCCCCAGTTCCGGCGCCAATCCGGGCAAAACCAAACCGGTGTCCTACAAGGCGGCACTGATCAACACCAGCCCTGGCGGATACTGTGTGGGCTGGGAAGCCAAAATCCCCGCATCTCTGCAGGCGGGAGAGGTGCTGGGCGTCAGAGAGCAAAGTTCACACCCGTGGAGTCTCGCGGTAGTGCGGTGGCTGAGGCAGGTTCGTAATCAAGGTACTCAGGTGGGTATCGAATTGCTCGCCCCCAGCGCCTCCCCCTGCGCGGTGCGGCTCATTCAAAAGGTGGGAAATAGCAGTGAATACCTCCGCGGGCTCATGCTGCCGGAGATCAGCGTGATTAACCAACCCGCCACCCTGATTACGCCTCGTCTGCCGTTCCAGAGTGGCAGCCGGATATCACTGCTGCACGACGGTTGCGAAGACCAGGGTCAATTGCTGAAAAAAGTGTCTGCAACTGGCAGTGTCAGTCAATTTGAGCTGAAGCTGCACACAACGGCAACCCCTTCACGCCTAAAGGCAAACCAGAATAACGGTTCCGGCACCACAGAAGACGAATTCGACTCCTTGTGGCCGTCGCTTTAAAGCGATCGGTTGGCAGTCTAAGGAGTTCAGGGTTGTTATTAATCAACATCCCCTTCATCATTCTGTACCAGTGATAAGTCGGTTATCGGTCTGAAGTCGGGAAACACTGGAATGTTCGTTCTCCTGCAGACACTCGAGCCGGCACCATCAAACGGCATGATGAGACATCGTACGAATGCAGAAAAACAACTCCACGGTACAGCTGCTGATCCTCGACCCATCCCAGAATGATGCCGAGTCCATGGTCAGTTTGCTCCGCAATTCCGGCAAAGCCACCCGAGCCCACCGAATCACCTCGGAAGAAGATCTAGAAGAAGCCCTGAAGGCCTCTCACTGGGATCTGCTGCTCGCCCGGGATCTGGAAGAACTAGAGTTCGGGCCAGACGATGCGCTTGCGATGCTCAAACGGATGGACAAAGACATTCCGTTCATTCTGCTTACCAACGAGCCAAACCGGGAGCGGGATCTCGCGATCATGCGCCTCGGAGCCCAAGATGCCGTACCATTCGAATACACGGAAATGCTGGTATTGGCCATCAAGCGTGAACTCGGCGCATTGAACGAGCGCCGTAAACGCCGTGTGCTGGAATCTCACCTGCGCGAAGCCGAACAGCGTTGCCAGCTTTTGCTCGAAAGCTCCAAAGATGCCATCGCTTACATCAACGATGGCATGCATATCTATGCCAACCAGTCCTACATGGAGTTTCTCGGCTACGAAGATATTGACGACCTGATCTGCGTTCCGGTGCTGGACACTCTGACTCCTGAAAGCCAGGAGCAATACAAAGAGTTCATGAAAGCGTTCGAGGAGGCCGGCACCAACGGCATGACGTTCAATTGCACCGCCCGCCGCAGCGACGACCATGAACTCAACGTGACCATGGCTGTTTCTGCCGCCACCTACGATGGTGAAGCGTGCACCCAGGTGGTGCTGCAGCCAGAACACAGCGGCGCGGAGCTGGAAGAAAAGCTTAAACAGATCAGCAGCCAGGATCTTCTGACCGGGCTTTCAAACCGTCAACACCTGATGGAACAGCTTTCACAGGCATTGGCCACTGCGGCCCGAACCAACGAAACCGGAGCCCTTGCCTACATCGGCATCGACAACTTCCTCAGCATGAAGAGCGACGTTGGGATTTCCGGGGCCGATTTGTTGCTGGGTGATCTGGCGTCACTGCTAAAAGAGCAAACGCCTGACGACATGACGCTGGCCCGACTCAGCGACGATGCGTTCTGCATTATGTGCCTTCCGTGTAACGACAAAGGGTTAGCCAACCTCTGCGAAACAATTCGCCAGGCGGTGGACGACCACCTGTTCGAAATCAACGGCCGCACCGTATCGCTCACCGTGTCTATCGGCGTTTCCGCCATCACTGAGAACTCCCCCAAAGCCGAAGAGCTCCTGAGTCGGGTTCACTTGGCATCCGCCGAGGTCAGAAATCAGCCGGAGCACCAAAACGGCAATGGCGTTGTGATCTACAACCCGGTCGATTTCGAGGTGCCTGACGAGTCCAATGCTCTCGAAATGATCAGCAAGGCTATGGACGAAGAGCGACTGTTCTTGTTGTTCCAGCCAATCATCAACCTGCGCGGCGAAGGCGAAGAACACTACGAAGCATTGGCTCGCATGACCAATAGCGACAACGAAGTGGTCACGCCCTACGAACTGTTACCGGCCATCTGCCCGCCGGAAACCGCCATCAAGATCGACCGCTGGGTGATTCTGCAATCCATCAAACAACTCTCCAGCCATCGCTCGCGCGGCCAAGACACCAAGCTTTTCGTGAATTTGAGTGCCGAAACCTTGCAGGATGTCACCTTCCATCCTTGGCTAAGCGTTGCACTTAAAGCTGCTCGACTGCCGGGCGATGCACTGATTTTTCAGATCAGCGAGAACGATGCCAACAACTTTACGAAACAGGCGAAAGACTTCACCAAAGCGATGCACGAACTCAATTGCAAAGTCTCGATAAAGCACTTTGGCTGCACCATCAATCCGTTTAATGCCCTCAAGCACATTGACACGGACTACGTGAAGTTTGACGCGTCCTTCACCGAAAGCCTCCAGAAAGATGACAAAATTAAGGAGCAAGTAAAGGAAATGGCCAGTTCACTTCAGAAGTCCGGCAAACTCACTGTCGTGCCCAAGGTCGAGAGCGCCACCATTCTGGCCACGCTATGGCAGGCAGGGGTGAATTACATTCAGGGGTATTACCTGCAAGCCCCAGCTCCAGAGATGAGCTACGACTTCGGCGACCACTGATCGTCGCTGATACCAGCGACGCAAAAAAAGGGGTGGAGAAACCAATCTCCACCCCTTTCTCAATCACTGCAGGCTCCCTTACAGCATCTGGTTAGTCTCGCTCTCACGGAACCCGATCAGATACAAAATGGCGTCTAACCCCAGCGTGGAGATTGAGTGCTTGGCCGATTCTTTCACCAAGGGTTTCGCCCGGAATGCCACTCCCAGACCTGCCTGACTCAGCATCGGCAGATCATTTGCACCATCCCCCACAGCAATCACCTGCTCTCTGGCGATGTGTTCCTTCTCGGCAATTTCAAGCAGCAGCTGCGCTTTGCGCTGGCCATCGACAATCTGCCCCTTCACCTCACCGGTTACTTTGCCATCCACAATTTCCAGCTCGTTGGCATAAACGTAATCGATGCCGAGTTTGCTCTGTAAATGGCGAGCAAAGTAGGTGAAACCACCCGACAGAATGGCTGTGCGATAGCCTAGCGCCTTCAAGCTGCGAATCAGATGCTCTGCCCCTTCCGTCATTCGAAGACGGTTAGCGACGCCCTCAAGCACCGACTCGTCCAAGCCCTTTAGCAGTGACAAACGTTCTGCAAAACTCTGGCTGAAGTCCAGCTCGCCCTGCATGGCCCTTTCAGTAATCTCGGCAACACGATCACCAACACCCGCTTCCAGAGCAAGTTCATCGATCACTTCCGCTTCAATGAGGGTCGAGTCCATATCGAACACCACCAATCGACGGTTGCGTCGGAAAATCGAATCCGCCTGGAACGCAATATCCACGTTCATTTCGCCGGCAATGTGCAAAAAGTCGGCGCGCAATTGTTCCAGATCCAGTGGCGTTCCGCGCACTGAAAACTCGACACAGGCGATCCTGTTTTCGGACGCATTCAGCGATGGACGAGCCGACAGCCGGGTGATGTTGTCAATATTCAAACCATGGCGAGCGGTAATTTCAGACACTCGCGCAATCTGTTCCGCCTTGATGTCCCGTGATAGCAGCGTAACGATGTAACAGGCCCGGTTTCTGCCTTCGGCCCAGGATTCATATTCCTCAACGGTGATCGGCGCAAAGCGCACCTGCAGATCCAGCGCGTGCAATCGAAACAAAATATCGCGGATAACCGGAGACGACTTGGATGCATCCGGAATCTCGATCAGGATGCCCCAGGTCAGATAATCGTGGATGACGGCCTGACCGATATCGAGAATGCGTACATCGTATTGCCCCATGATCCCCGTTATTTCCGAGGTCAGTCCGGGCTTATCGCGCCCGGATACGTTCACCAGCACCAGTTCACTCACTGTCTACGTTCTCCTCTTCCTCTGCTCTGGCGGCAGAGGGAATCACATCGATACCGTCCACGCGCTGCAGCCCGCGGGGCAATTTATGTCCCCGGCGGCCTCGCTCGCCGAGATAATGTTCAAGATCACCGAATTTCAGACCCAGTTTGCGCTTACCGGCCCGGATTTCCAGCTGGTCTTCTTCACCAAACACTGCGACAGCAACGACAAACTCCTCCCGGTTCTGGACTCGCGCGGAGGGAATACTGATGATTTTGTTGCCTTTCCCTTTCGCCAGTTCCGGCAACTCGCTGAGAGGGAACACCAACATTCGGCCCTCGTTGGAAATAGCGGCCAGATACAAGGTTGACGCGGTTTCAGGCACCGTCACCGGCGACATGATTTTGGCGCCCTTCGGCACGGTCACCACGGCCTTCCCTGCCCTGTTTTTGCTGATCATGTCTCCGAGCGATGTCACAAAACCATAACCGGCATCGGTCACTAACAGAGCTTTACGCTCAGGATTCCCCATAAGCAAGCCTGAGAAAGTGGCTCCGGACGGCGGATTGATTCGGCCAGTCAACGGGTCGCCCTGCCCACGCGCCGAGGGCAAGGTATGGGCCATCAAGGCGTACGCCCGACCGGTTGAATCCAGGAAGATGGCCTGCTGGTTGTTACGGCCTTTGGCAGCCAGAGAAAAACGGTCACCAGACTTGTAGCTCAGGCCAGACGGGTCAATGTCGTGCCCTTTGGCCGCTCTCACCCAACCCTTATCCGACAGTACCACGGTGACCGGATCGTTAGACACCAGGTCGGTTTCGCTGAAGGCTTTGGCTTCTTCACGCTCGACAATCGGGGAGCGACGGTCGTCACCGTAGGTTTCGGCATCTTGCTGTAGCTCGGTTTTGATCAACTCCCGCATCCGCTCTTCCGAGCCCAGAATCGCCTGCAGTTCATCTCGCTCCAACGCCAGCTCATCCTGCTCGCCGCGGATTTTCATTTCTTCCAGCTTGGCCAGGTGGCGTAATTTCAGCTCAAGGATCGCTTCCGCCTGCTCCGGCGACAAACCAAAGCGAGCCATCAGCTCTGCTTTCGGCTTATCTTCGGTACGGATGATCTCGATCACCTCATCAATGTTGAGGTAGGCAATCAATAAACCTTCCAGCAAGTGCAGGCGTGCCAGCACTTTGTCCAAGCGATGCTGCAAACGGCGGGTCACCGTGGTTTTCCGGAACACCAACCATTCCGTCAACATCTGGTGCAGCCCTTTCACTCCTGGGCGGCCATCGTTGCCGATCACATTGATATTGACCCGGTAGGTTTTCTCAAGGTCGGTACTGGCAAACAAATGCGCCATCAGGCCTTCCAGATCGACGCGATTCGAACGCGGCACAATCACCAATCGAGTCGGGTTTTCGTGGTCTGACTCATCTCGCAAATCCGCCACCATCGGCAGCTTCTTGGTTTGCATTTGCTGGGCAATTTGCTCAAGAACACGATTACCCGATACCTGATGCGGCAAATCATTCACCACGATCTCGCCGCTTTCTTTGACCCAACGCGCTCTCATTCGCAGAGAGCCCCGGCCCGTTTCGTACATCTTGCGAAGATCGTTACGCGGGGTAATGATTTCGGCGCGGGTCGGAAAATCCGGGCCTTTGACATGCTCACAGAGCTGATCAACGGTGGCCTCTGGCTCATCCAGCAGACGGATACAGGCTGCAGTGACCTCCCGCACGTTGTGGGGCGGAATGTCTGTGGCCATACCCACCGCGATACCGGTTGTGCCATTCAGCAAAACATGCGGCAAGCGCGCGGGGAGAACCGAGGGTTCTTCCATGGTGCCATCAAAATTGGGCACCCAGTCTACGGTGCCCTGCCCTAATTCGCTTAACAGCACATCGGAAAAACGGGCAAGCCGTGATTCCGTGTAACGCATGGCGGCGAAGGATTTGGGATCGTCGGGTGAGCCCCAGTTGCCCTGCCCGTCTACCAATGGGTAGCGGTAGGAAAACGGCTGAGCCATCAACACCATGGCTTCGTAACATGCGCTGTCGCCGTGGGGATGGAACTTACCCAGAACGTCACCTACGGTTCGAGCCGACTTCTTGTACTTGGACGTGGACTTCAGGCCCAACTCGGACATCGCGTACACGATCCGCCGCTGTACCGGCTTGAGCCCGTCGCCTACATTAGGCAAGGCTCTGTCGAGGATTACGTACATGGAATAGTCGAGGTAGGCTTTCTCGGTATAATCGCGTAGCGCTACCCGCTCGAAACCTTCATCGGTCGTCTGAAACTCTGGCATGGACGCCCCTTTGCCTTAACTGCCTGATTTGAAATATCGATTCGTTACCCGGAAGAGACACCGGGAAATGTGGCCCACATTATATGGACGCCAGCCACGATACACCAATTTCCAATAGCGGAATTCCCGCATGGAGAGTCTGTAAGGTGCGCCGTATTCTCGCTGCTCTGGTTAAATTGCCGTCTTATCTCTGAGCAAGCGGAAACCTATGATTCCCAATCTTAAAGCCTGCGGGCACGCCATGATAACGGCTCTGGTGAATGCGACTCTTGCGGTTGTTCTGATGCTGTTGGTGGAGTTTGCGATCAGTGGCACGTTTCAACTGCCAGCCCCCTATCTCTGGGCTGGGCTGGTCATTTGGGTCGTTATTTTTGTGGCCCAGTTCCTTCGTCAGCGCCATCTTTGCAAAGCAAACGAACGACCAGATAACCACTAACCCCCCGAACCAAAGGAACAATGGCGATGGAATCGCCCAAGGGAAGGTAATCTGAGGCTCCGAAAACCCGGAACCTCAGACTGATCATTACAGAACTTACTGACGAATACCTTCGACCGAAATTTCGATCTCAACGGTTTCAGAAGCCTTGCCGAGATCCATCGGGATACCAAAATCTTTCAGTTTGATTTCGGTTTCAGCTTCAAAGCCCATCCGGTAGCCTCCCCAGGGATCCGCACCGTGGCCCAAAAGCTCCGCATCAAGCGTCACTTCACGGGTTACGCCCCGAAGCGTCAGGTCGCCGATGATATCGGCTTCACCATCGCCATCCATCACAACACGCTTGCTTTTGAACGTGGCTTCGCCGAACTCGTTTACGGCCAGGAAGTCATCGCTGCGCAAGTGCTTGTCACGCTCAGCGTGATTACTGTCTACGCTTGCGGTGTCGATGGTTACGGAGACTGAGCTGTTCTCAGGGTTTTCGGCATCGTAAACAAACTGGCCATCAAAATCGTTAAAACGGCCATACAACCAGCTGTAACCCAGGTGAGAAATCTTGAAGGTGATAAACTGATGCGCACCTTTCGTGTCAAAGGCATAGGTGCCACTGTGGTCATCGGCCTGGGCCGAGGTCATTACCGCCATCGAGACGGCGGAAGCAAGAATCAGTTTTTTCATAAAGCTCTCCTTATTTCGCTTTGATGTTACACGTAGCTTGAGTTTGACGGCTCACGATTTACCGAGCATTCGTCGCAAAGTTGCATCTTTATCAATGACGTGGTGCTTAATCGCCGCAAAGGCATGAACGGCCGCTAACACAATCAGGGCCCAGGTACTCCAGTAATGCACAAGGCCTGCTGTGTCTTCCATACCTTTGATACGGCCCGTCACCGAAGGCACCTGAAACCACCCGAATACATCAATGGCTGAACCATCGGCCGTCGAGATCAAATAACCGCTGATCATCGCAACAAAAATGAGGACATAAAGCAAAGCATGAGCCATGTGAGCCGACGCCACTTCCCAGCGTTTGTGTTCCGGCAAAGGCTTGGGGCTCGGCGTCGTTACGCGCCAAAGCACCCGAATCAGCATGACGCCAAACAACAAAATCCCCACCGACCGGTGGATATCGGGGCCTTGACGATACCACTCGTCGTAATACGACAAATCCACCATCCAGAACCCCAGCCCGAATAGCCCGATGACTGCCGCCGCAACCAACCAATGCAGTAAAATGGATACCCAACCGTACCGATCGTCAGAATTTCGAACTGCCATGCTCACTCCCGTTGAACTTTATATTCTGTGGGGCCAATCAATATCACGATGCACACCCATGCAGTCTATAGCGCTGTTAGAGCGAATCAAATCGAAACATTTTGCGCTCATTGATCAGTTTGTTTGAACAAGATATACCACCCGTTAGGTTGCGCCCCGGCCACTTTGGTCGTATAGGGATTTTACGGATTGTCGAAATTTATCGCTGAGATAGACTTTAACCAAACTTATGAACTGCCCCGAAGCGGGGTGTTAATGACAGAGGAAAGCGATATGGAACTCGATTTCGACGAAAGCGTAGTGATTCCCAGCAACAACTAATCACCCCAAAATCCCGGCCATGCCGGGATTTTTCGTTGTTTTTACCCTACGCTTATTTCCGAGATACAAACTGTTTCCTACCGAACACATTAACCTGTGGTAATCCAAGCCATTTTTTGGCACCCTTCAGCAACAAATGCCTTGAAAAAATTAGGCGTGCCAAGGATATAGGCACTCTGGCGGTTATTCAGCCAAGACTCTCATGCCCTCGACAGCTGAGTGAATCTTTTAAGCGGCCCAGACACACCTATGTCCTACAGCCTTAACGAAATGCTAGCGGCTCCTGAAGCAGACGTACTGTCACCATTGCTTAGTCAGGAAAACGATACCTGGACTGCGACCTTCCGTGGGCTGACCCTGCATACCGCCCTTCAACCTATCTACAGCATCGCCCACAAACGCACGGTGGGCTATGAAGCTCTGATTCGGGCGTTCGACAACGACAACGCGGCCGTTCTGCCGCCGCATTTATTTGACATTCCGTCTTCCCACGCGGAAAACCTGCTGCTCGACCGACTCTGCCGGTATCTGCACGTCCGCAATTACAGCAATATCAAAGATCAACTGAACTGGCTGTTCCTGAACGTTTCGCCGCGAGTCGTCACCCATGGTGACCAGTCAGATTCGTTTTTCGGTCAGATTCTTGAGAAAACCGGGCTACCCGCCCACCGCATCGTCATGGAGATCGTAGAGCAGCCCACCGACGACGCCGAAAAGCTCAAAGAAACCGTTGCCTATTACCGGAAACTGGGCTGTCTTACCGCGATCGACGATTTTGGTGCGGGCCACTCTAATTTTGAACGTATCTGGAATCTGTCGCCGGATATCGTCAAGCTTGACCGGTCCTTGTTGATGCGAGCGGTCAACGATCACCGCGCCCGACAGATCCTCAACGGCATCGTATCGCTTCTGCGTCAATCTGGCTGTCTAGTGCTATTGGAAGGGGTTGAAACGCGTGACCAGGTCATGATCGCTATTGATGCAGGGGTCGATTTCGTTCAAGGCTTTTATTTCCAGCGCCCCAGTACGGACCTGGAAGCCATGTCGCATGCCCCCGCTGATCTGGACAAGCTGCTCTCGGAATACAAGCAGAGAAAACAAGTCAAACAAGACCCGACACGGCAGCTGATCAACTACTTCACCACTCCGTTCAGGCAGGCTACAGAGCGGCTCCTTCAGGGCCTCGGGATTAATCAGGCGTGTGCGGAGCTGGTTTCTCACCCAGTGGTGTCACGCTGTTATCTGGTAGATGCCGACGGAGTTCAGATAACCGAGACGCTTCTACCCCGGCGCAGCCCTCGCAGCCAGGACCCTCGCTTCAAGCCGCTTGAAGACACCGCCAGTGCCGACTGGTGCCGCCAACAATACCTGAGTCAGGCACTCGACCAGCCAGGAAGCCTGCAAGTGACGGCGCCTTACCTTTGCGTTACCGGCGCCAATATGTGCGTCACCCTGTCTTTTGCCTACGAAGCCGAAGGCAGCCTGCACGTTCTCTGTTGCGATATCATGAGCAGCGCGGATCAGAGGTTATAGATCAGCGCAATCACACTCACCGCGACCACACCGACAAACACATTCATCGGTAGCCCCACCCGCAGAAAGTCGACAAAACGATAGCCCCCGGGCCCGAATACCATCATGTTTGTCTGATAGCCAAGAGGGGTTGCAAAGCTCGCTGACGCGGCCATCATCACGGCGATGATAAAGGGCTCTTCTGCCACGCCCATCGCCTGCGTAAGCGACAGCACAACCGGCACAATCAATACCGCCGCCGCATTATTGGTGATGACTTCAGTCAGCACCGACACCACCAGATACACCAAAATCAGTACCACCAGCGGATTGCCCTGGCTCAAGCCAAGCACCGAATCGGCCAAATACCGTGCCGCGCCGGTTTGCTCCAATGCGCCCCCCAGCGCGAAGGACGAAGCAATGGTCAATACAACCGGCACATCGACCGCCTTTTGAGCCTGTCCCACCGAGCAACAACCGGCTGCAATCATCAAGAACGCTCCCACCAGAGCGGCGTTCAACATGCTCATAACACCACAGGCCGCCAGCCCGACGAGAACAAGCAAAATTGCCCAGGAAAGCCAGGCTCGATCGTGCCGAGGTGCCTCGGTTTCCAGATCATTGATCAGAAGAAAATCTTTGTTGTAACGCTGACGACTGACAAACGCGGGGCGAGCCTCAAGCAACAACACGTCTCCCGGGCGCAGGCGTATATTCCCGAGATTTCCGGGCACCCTTTCGCCACCCCGGGCGACCGCCAGCACCACGGCCCCGTATCGATCCCTGACCCGTGCATCACGAATCGTCTGGCCCAATACATCACACTGGGGCGAAAGTACCGCCTCAATCAACCGCCGCTCCGCTCGATCCTTGCTGAGTGCGGGCTCGTCATCATGGACCGACGGCACAATGCCATTGATTCGCAGCAAATCTGATATGGCCTGAGTGTCACCAGCAAACACCAACCGGTCACCGCCTCGCAGCCGTTCTTCCGACGGCACCGCCGTAACAACGCTGCCGTCCCGTTCGATTTCAACCAGATATAGCCGCTCCAACTCCCGCAGGCCAGCCTCACCAACCGATTTGCCGACCAAGGGCCCGTTCGCCGCAACCGCTACCTCGAGCGTAAATTCTTTAACGGAACCAAACTTCTGCAGATCCTTTTTTTCAGGCAGAAAACGCGGCAAAAACAGCAGCATCGTCAACACACCAATAGCCGCCACCGGCAACCCGACCTGGGTAATGGCGAAAATAGAGAACCCTTCGCTACCCGTTAACTGTTGATACTGTCCGTTAACCACAAGATTGGTACTGGTACCAATCATAGTGAGCGTGCCGCCAAAAATAGCTGCGTAACTGAGGGGGATCATCAATTTGGAAGGCGCCACACCGATCTTACGCGACCAGGCATGAACGGCCGGAATCATGGTTGCGACCACGGGGGTGTTGTTCAGAAAGCCACTGAGCAGAGTTACCGGCAAGGCGATACGGGCCTGAGCTGCCCGCACCGTTTTGGGCTTGCCAAGGATATAGCGCACCAGAAGATCGACGCCGCCGGAGTGGTGCACACCCGAGGCAACAACAAACAAAGCAACAACGGTGATCAGGCCAGGGTTGCTGAACCCGATCAGCGCCTGTTCATGACTGACAATGCCCGTAGCGCTGAGCAACACCAGCACCGCCAACATCACCAGATGCGGCGCAAATCGGCCCGATACCATCAAAGCCAGTGCGGCGCCTGCCACGAATAAAGAAAACCAGCCTTCCCACTCCATAAGCCTGTCTGTTCCACCCGGAAAACAGACAGGATAACGAGCCAATCAAAAACTTAAAAAGAATAAGGAGTCCTTTTAATAGCTCCGAAAGAAATATCAACCGGCAACGTCTGCCATATTACCGTAGGCTTCCAGCCAGGCCTTGCGGTCGGAGGCGCGCTTTTTGCCCAGCAGCATATCCATCGCTTCGTCGGTATCGTCACCCTCTTCCAGGGTAAGCATGACCAAACGCCGGGTGTCCGGTGCCATGGTGGTTTCCCGCAGCTGCAGCGGGTTCATTTCGCCCAGCCCTTTGAAACGGGTAACCTGAAGCTTGCCCTTGCGATTTTCTGCCGCCAAACGGTCGATGATGCCTTGTTTTTCGTGCTCATCCAGTGCGTAAAACGTTTCCTTGCCCAAGTCCACCCGATACAACGGCGGCATGGCAACGAACACATGACCGGCACTGACCAGCGGGCGGAAGTGCTTCACAAACAAGGCACACAACAAGGTGGCAATGTGCAGCCCGTCGGAGTCAGCATCGGCAAGGATACACACCTTGTTGTAACGCAGACCGGCTAAATCATCGGAACCGGGATCGACACCGATCGCGACCGCAATATCATGCACTTCCTGAGAGGCCAGAATTTCGCCGGAATCGAC
Source organism: Marinobacter litoralis (assembly GCF_016427555.1). GTDB lineage: Bacteria > Pseudomonadota > Gammaproteobacteria > Pseudomonadales > Oleiphilaceae > Marinobacter > Marinobacter litoralis_A. The sequence continues at coordinate 1,430,719 of NZ_JAELVS010000001.1, read as the reverse complement.
TTCCCAGGTGTTCAATATCTTGCCTCGAAGCGGCATGACCGCCTGGAATTCCCGGTCACGGGCTTGCTTGGCGGAGCCGCCTGCCGAGTCACCCTCAACCAGAAACAATTCGGAACGGTTGGAATCAGTCCCCGAACAGTCGGCCAGCTTGCCCGGCAACGCAGGGCCCGACGTCACCTTTTTGCGGGCCACCTTCTTGCTGGCCCGCAACCGGCGCTGGGCATTACTGATGAAGAGCTCGGCCAACACCTCGGCCACATCAGTATGCTGGTTCAACCACAGGCTGAACGCATCTTTCACGACACCCGAGACAAATGCAGCTGCTTCACGGGAAGACAACCGCTCTTTGGTCTGACCCGAGAACTGAGGTTCCTGCATTTTAAACGACAATACGTAGGCAACCCGCTCCCAGATATCTTCCGGCGACAATTTAACCCCACGAGGCAGCAGATTGCGGAACTCGCAGAATTCCCGCATGGCCTCCAGCATACCCGTTCGGAGCCCGTTCACGTGGGTTCCGCCCTGCGCGGTCGGGATCAGGTTAACGTAACTTTCCTGAACGGCATCGCCACCTTCAGGTAACCATTGAATGGCCCAGTCCACTGCTTCCTGGTTGCCGGCGAAACTGCCGGTAAACGGGTCCAACGGAACTGCCTCGATATCCGCCAGGGCCGTGCGCAGATAATCCCTCAGGCCGTCTTCGTACAGCCATTCGTCTTTTTCGCCGGTTTTTTCCTGTACAAATATGACTGTCAGGCCCGGACAAAGTACCGCCTTGGCACGCAAATTATGGCGCAAACGACTGACCGAGAAGTTGGGGCTGTCAAAATACTTAGGGTCGGGCGCAAATCGCAGTCGCGTACCGGTATTGCGCTTGCCGACGGTATCGATCACTTCCAGATCGGTGGCTTTCTCGCCATTCTCGAAGGTCATGCGATGGACTTGGCCGTCCCGGCGGATGGTGACTTCGAGCAGGGTCGATAGGGCGTTTACCACCGAGACACCGACACCATGCAAACCACCGGAAAAATTGTAATTGCCTTCCGAGAATTTTCCCCCTGCGTGCAAGCGTGAAAGGATAAGCTCGACCCCGGGCACACCCTCTTCTTTGTGGATGTCGACCGGCATGCCCCGGCCGTCGTCTTCCACGCTCAAAGAATTGTCGCTGTGCAGGGTCACTTCAATCTTGCGGGCATGCCCAGCCAAGGCCTCATCGACGCTGTTGTCGATGACCTCTTGCGCCAGATGATTTGGCCTTGATGTATCGGTATACATCCCCGGGCGCTTTCGCACCGGGTCCAGACCGCTTAGAACTTCAATGGCATCGGCGTTGTATTGTTGCTGGCTCATAGAAAGGGCAAAACTCCGAAAATGGTCGTTGCGCCATAGCTTATTGATTGGCGCTGAAAGATCAACGATTGATTTTTAGTGCAGGCAGCGCGGCTCAGCGCTTAACGGGCTCTTGCAACGGTTGGTCAGTGACGCCTGTCACCTCAATCCGGTCCCAGTTGCCACCAGCCGTCGCCAGCACAACACAAGGAGACGTGATCACTTGCGCCACCATCATGCCCGGGGCCGGAGCCTTCACGTCCATACGCAGTTTCAGCGTATTCTTTTCCTGACTGACCTCCGCCAGCCCGAGGCTATAGCCGGCCGTAGGCTTTTGACCCAGCGTCACGAAGATAAGCTGCTCTTGCGTAAAATCGACCTGCCGGATTACGCCCGTTGACATATTCTGGCCCCGAACTTCCAGCAACGACTCCAATTCCCCGGCTGAATCGACATAGGCCACGCCCGGTCCGGTCAAACCACAATGGGCTGACTGCGTTACCTGCCGCACCTGCGGTTCCTGCTGAGGCGCGGTATTGCCCGAGGCAGCACAACCGGACAATGCCAACACCATTGCGGGTACAGTGAATACTTTGATCGCAAACGTGGTCATTTTAATGCCTTTAACTGTGAGTTTGTGGCAGCCACACGGTCGATGCTGTTGATAAGCCGGTAACCTTGAAAACCGGGCCTTGGCAGCACGTCAGGGCTGGCCGCAGAAATGGTCGGGCGACTAAACCCGGTGGTCATACGCAGGTCGCTGATGACTTGTCCGGGCCTCACGGTAACCACCTCGCGCAAACCTGCAACAGGGTATTCCGCACAAGCCTCTCCGGCCTGACAGATAAATCCGTCACCATCGATATCAGTCCCTGCCACCAGATAGTAATCGCCTGGTGTCACCTCTCGCAGTGACCGGGGCTCTGCGCCGTCATCGGCTTCAAAGGCAAACAAATACTCGCCATCTTCCACGGTGGTCGTTACCTGAGCCTCAGCCAGATACACACCCTGCTCATTGGGCTCGGTATCCACCAGCAATACGAAGTGCCTGCCGGCATTGCGGGCTTTCTCGTCGGTAATCAGCTGGCCAATGACCGGTATACGCAGTTCCTTGCTCAGGTTGTAGCTCACCACGATATCACCTCTGGCGGGAACATCGGGGGTCAATCTGTCTCGCAATAAAGCCACATTGAGAATAAAAGGCTCACCGGAGAAGTCAGACTCCACCTCCAGCCATTCTGGCTGAGATTCCACTGAAACGCCGGTCACCGGGGCGGAGCCGTAGACATTAAGCTCAACCAACTGAGCTTCAACACCTTCATTACTCAGCGACACCACAGCCGGTGAAGCCGACAAGACCGGCCCGGTGAAACCCTGGCTGGCCGCCGATACAGCCTTGGCCGCATCCAGCACTCCGTACCCGAGTTGATCTGAACGCCGGCCCGAATATTCCGTTAGCTCGCCGCTCGCAAGCAGCGCCCTGACATCGCCATAGTCAAGATCGGGCTTTTGCGCCTTCATCATCGCCAGCACGCCCGAGACGTGGGGCGCGGCCATGGACGTGCCCTGAAGGCCACGATAATCCGGTTTATAGGCGCCAGACTCAAACGCTGCACTGGTACTCCAGACAAGGTCTGCTTCGCCATCGGTATTGGCATCGCGCCCTGCGTCGCCACCCGGTGCAGCCAAATCAATCCAACTGCCATAGTTCGAGTAGGAAGCCAGGTTCCGGGCACCGTCCACCGCGCTCACTGCAAGCACATTGCTCGAGGCCGCCGGATAGGATTTTACCCTGGTCCCCCCATTGCCTGCGGCCGCCACAAAAAGCATGCCTTTGTTCACACCCGCGGCAATGGCCGATTCCAACTGAGGAATCTCTGGCAAACCACCCAGGCTCATATTAACAACCTGCGCCCTTGGCGGCTGTCCGCCACTGCCGTTGACCAACCAAGCGATGGCTTCAATCAAATCAGCAGACGACCCTGTACCGCCCTCGCCCAGAACGCGCACCGGAAGCAAACTGGCCCCGAACGCTACGCCGCCGCTGCCCTTGTTATCGATCACAGAGGCAATGGTGCCCGCCACGTGAGTACCATGATAGACGTTGCCACCGACGCTGCTGCCGGGATCTCGGGGATCGAAATCGTTGTCGACATAGTCACGGCCAGACACCACATTACGATTCAGATCCGGATGCCAGCCCGATGCGTCCGACTCTCTGAACAGGCCAGTGTCGAGCACGGCAACATCCACGCCGCTGCCCCCGCTGGGCTCTATTTGCCACGCTACCGGGCCGTTGATCACGTCGTAATGCCACTGTTTACTGTACAGAGGCTCACCCACCGGAGACTGGCTCTGCATCCGGTAATTGGGAGCGGCGAATTCCACGTCCGGCTGTTGTCTTAGCGACCGAATCCAGTCCAGCGTATCGGGAACCGGGCGACCACCAGCCTGCGCGCGGGCAGTAGCGGGCATCTTGCGCAACCAGGTGCGCTCGCCCAGTTTCCGGGCGACAAGTTTTGCTTGTGCGCTCAGAGCCGACGCTTGCCCGGGCGCAGACTCTTTCAAGGTAACAATCGCTTCGCCTTCCTCAAATCGGTGGTCCGACCATTGGTAGGCGGCATTTTGTTGAGTCGTCCCGGCGGTCTTCAAAAGCATATAGCGCGCCGGCAGACTGCCAACGTTTCGAACCACCACCTGATAGTCGTCTGTGGGCCCTGAATTGAGCCGAAACTGTGCGGTTTCGTCCCTGCCTGAGGTTCTGACCGGAGGATAGCCTTCAACCAGCAGCTCCAAAGCCACATCCGTGCCGCAGGTACCGAAACTTTTGAGCACGATCGTTTCACCCGCGGCCAGCGGCACCGAAAACGTATCGGCTGGATCGGCTTGATAATTTTTCGTCTGGCATGCGCTCGCCGCAGCCGGGTAGGTACCAGCGCCCCGGCTTACATAGCCGGCCATAACAAAACTGGCGGGTAACGTTTGCGCAGCATTGGCCGGTGTTGCACCTTCCCGCCCCAATTGATCCATGGTGTCCTGATCAATGCGGCTGTTCGCTTCTATCGCTATGCTGCCAGACAAAGGACTGAGCAGTCGTTCGGACGCCTCGTCGCCCGAGCCACTCGAATCACTGCAGCCGGTCAGCGTCACCATCCATGGTGATAACAGGAATAACGCAATTAAAACTCTCACGGTTGCTCCATTCGTTGAGAGATTGCCGAACTCTAAAACAAAAAACCCGCGGAGCAGGACTCTCGCGGGTTTTCGAATCCGATGCTTTTATAAAGCGTAAAACAGCATCGGAACAAAGGCCACCAATAACAGGGTCGGCAACATGACCGCCAGCGGTAAAAGCAGTCGCTCATACCGGTGCCAGAATGACCCGGTCCGCTCTGCGGCCAACACTTCCGACTCACCGACCACTTGACGTGTCAGCAAGTGGTTAAGTGCGACCGGCGGACTCAGGTAACCAAGTTCGAACGCCACCAGACACACAATCCAGAAGTGCAGCGGATCGATGCCGATCTGAATAGCAGGCTGGGCGATGGTTGCAGACACCAGAATAACCGCACCGAACGGATCCATAATCATGCCAATAAAGGTCAGCATTACCACGATCACGAGCATCGCAACCCACGGGCTGGTCAGGCTTTCCGGGAACAGGAAGTGCACGATGTCCGAACGTTCCAGAATGCCGCCCAAACAGATAGAGAAGCCAATCAAAGCCAACAGCGCACCAATGTGCACGGCGGAATCACTAGCCGCTGAGCTGCTTCGGGAGAAGAACTCCTTAACTCTTGAAGGCGCCGGAGACTCATCCTGCGTCCTGCCCGAATCCAGCATCACGATAGCCAGCATCACCAAAGGCAAAATCAGCGGCGCACTGTATTCGTTAAACTGAAGTCCCAACAGCCCCCAGATAGACAAGATCACCGCAGCAGCGACACCCACATATGGAATCAGTGGTTTGGTAGCCTGTAGCGACTCCCGCAACGCACCCGGTGCAGGTCTCGGTTTCCAGTTGCCTTCCGTCTTGCAAACAATGAAGGAGAACAAGCAGGCAGACATGATGAATACCCAGAAACCCCAGCCATACATTTCAGACGTGGTCACTTCCTTGTTTAACGCTGCAACTACCACAATCAACAAACACGGGTTCAGCACCACACCCAAGCTTCCGGACATCGCGGTTGTTGCCAGAGACAACTGGCGACCCGCTCCGGCCCGGCGAAGCTCGTCATAAACCACACCACCCACGGCGAGGATAAAGATGCCTGAGGCACCCGTAAATGCAGTCGGGAACGCGGTGGCAAAGATAATCACAGATGCCAACAACGGCGCCGGCAAGTTGAATGGCTTTATCAGCCCCAACAGCAGTTCCGGCACTCGCGTTTGCTTCAACATCATACCGACCAACACATACAGGCCGATGTTGATGAACATCGAGGACAGGTTAGACATCATGCCAAAGTAGATCGCCAGGCCCGATGCGTAGCCATCTACAAAGAAGAAATAGCTCATGGCAATCAAACCCATGGTGCAATACAGCGGCACCACAAGGCCGGAAGCCAGATCCATGCTTCCTGATTTGATCCGCTTAGGAATCGAAACAAATCGAACCGCATTAATAATCATGAACATGCCGAACACCAACACCCAGGCGTACTGCAACGTCATGGCTCCGGCAGAATCCGGGGTTCGCTCCAGATTGCCAAGATAGGAATTAAGAGAAAGCAGCATCAGCCCGTTGACAACAAACTGGGCGCCTTGACTCAAACGCCACTCTGCACGATTGCGAGGCAGTCTCAGGGCAATATGGTCAGCATCCAACGCCGAAACGGCCGCAGCCAAAGCAAACATACCGATGAACAGAAACTTGGTCAGATCAATGTTACTAAGCAGAAAACCCGCCAACCCTTGCTCGATGTCCTTGAAGACACCGAGCGCCCAGGTTGCATGTTTCTGATTCTCTGCAAATTGCACATGACGCTGTTCGCAAAGCGCCAGATTGCTTTCAAGCGATTGGCGGATAGCCTGAGCATTGGGAGGAGAGCTGAAGAGATCGTCGGGATCAGGCTTGTAGGCCTGAATCCGACGCTCCACTTCCCGATCCACATCCATGGTCAGATTACAACTGGGCTCAACCGCATCTGGATTGAGCAGATAGTAATTCGGCCAAACTTGCTCGCCTACCCAAAGCAGCCGTGAGTGAAGCGAATTACCCATCCCGAGCAACAAAGTCGCCAGGAGCAACAGCAGGAGAACCACCCCGTGCAATCTGTGCACGGGATACAGTGTCCTTACGCCTGTCGCAGTCATTGCACGCCAGTTCATGATCGGGATCCCCGTTTATTCGCGATTATCTGCGGTGCACTCTGAAGCGCCCGGATTACTGGAACACCGAATCTTGCTCATCAGGCTGAGCATTTTCGGGCTGTAGACAACCGGCGCACCGTTAACACCATCGCGCATTTCCAAACGGTTTTCCCGGAACATTTCCTGGTACCCAACGATGTCTTTCTCAGGGATACGGATCCACTTGTCGTCAGGAATGGCTTCTTCAAGCCCGGAAATCATGTTCATGGCTTGCGGGAACATACCCCAGGCCACTTCACGTGCCTTCTGCGCTGTGGCGTCGTCCAGCACTTCGTCCCGGGCAACAATCTGGATGGTCAGCTGGGCCAGCGGGTAATCAACAACACCGCCTTTATCGCCAATGCCCTTGTAGAGTTCCAGTGCCTCATAGGCGAATGCCGGCGCGTAAGCGGTATCAACCGAACCGTTATTGAATTTGCCGGCAAAGTTGGTGATGTCGGAAGGAACAACCGTTGCCTTAACATAGTTAACCATGTGAATGGCGTCATTCTGGTAGTCAAGCGTGGCCACACGCTTGCCGGCCAGCTCCGCCGCGGTATCGATGCTTCGATCGTCTACGAACAAATAACCTGCACCACCCGGCACGATGCCCAGAACTTCGTATCCGTTTTCTTTCATCAACGGAGCCGCTTTCGGTTGCGCCAGTGTTGCCAACAGCGTTTCCAGATCCTTATAGGTCGGAAGCGCGCCTACCGCACTGATACTGCCGGTGAAGCGGTTAAACGGACGTATCCGGATATCCATCGCCGCCACTGCGTCACACTGGCCAGCATTAAAATCCCCTATTGCAACGCCTTCATCGGTATAGGGTTTCAGGTCGAAATCAACACCGTGCGCTTTCATCTCAAGGGAGAAATCTTTCACCATGTTATAAACGTCACCGTTGGCGCCGATAACATCGAATACGCACATGGTCGCAGATTGTGCTGACGCCAAGGGCGCAACGGCCGCAATGGAAAGGGCTGCAAGTGTTTTACGGATCACAATAACCTCCGGGGCATCATTGTTATGGTTGTAAACTCGAATAAAGCGGGGTGATGAGGCTGCTGGTTACAGCAGCCCATCCAAACTCATGGTTTCAATATTACTGGTATCACGCTCCGGGCTCATTTTGCCGAAAAAGCGGGTGGGCGTACGATGGCCGTAGTTTTTTGTCCAGTGCTTATCTGATGAGAAGGTGACAACGGTGCGTGCAACCTCATCGAGAAGCACATAGTCGTCGAAAACCTCGAACCCCTCATCAGAGGCAGCAAAGTTTGCAATCGCATCAGCAAGCACATCTGGGCGACCGAATGTTTCTGCAGCAACAATTTGCAGTGCATGGGATGTTCTAAAGCCTGCTTTCACACCCAAGTCAGCACTATTCTGAAGCACTACCCATGGGTCTGGAGACAACGCCGGGCGAGTATCAGGAAGCAACAGCCACACCAACGCCCGAACAGCATTCGGTAACCCACCCCATTTTTCGTTATCAACACACTGTGCCGCACGCTCGGCTTGAGGTGCGATATTGCGAGGAACACCCGCCATGGCACCTGAGTTGGCATCATTCACGATGGCCTGCATACCGGTAAGCAGGCCAGCAAGGAAGGTGATCTCATCCTGGTCAGTAAACAGGAACGGACACTCCATCGGCTCTGCTGCAGGATCAAAGTCGTACGCAGCCATGGCGCGGCGGAAAGATTCGTATCGGCGGGTCGCTGTTTGCGCGTACAAGCGCTTCGAAACCTCACGGGCGTCTTTAGCCGCAGGTACGTTGCCGCTGTAATCATGCCTCAGATAATCCAGCTCTGCGTCCCAAGCTCTGTATTCCATGCAGTTGCCAGCCAGCAGCATCAGCAACGAACCCGTGGTATCAGGCGCGTCCACAACTCGAGAGAACGAGTAAAGCAACGGATCAATCCCTTCGCCCAATGCACACGCCATCCGGGTGTCGGTCATTTGCATAACATAAGGGGTAGCCTCGGATTCCGAGTAACTGGAAAGCACGACACCCGTCGTATGATAAATGGGATTAACTGTACAACCGGAAAGAACCAGAACCAAGCCTGAGGCAATCAGTTTAGGCATACGAGCCGAGAAACGGTACGCCCGGAAGAGCTTAGAGGAGATCATAATGCGACCTGTCTTTTCTTTGTATGTTTGTTTTTTTAGACGTGATCATTACTGCACGAACCAGCATGCAATTTATCAACGTTCCGTGAACCAGATCACCGAAATCCCGGAGATTTTCATTCACAGGACGAAGGATGCGGGGAAAGAGCTCAAACGGAAATGGCTCGTTTGCCGAAATATTATGCCGATCAGGCCAATTACGTATAGAAACTTAAAAATTGGACTTTTCTACTATGGAAAACGCTGAGGGAAACAGGCCCTGATCCAAACCGGCGGAGCTCTCTATGCCGAAACATCCCCAGGAGCACTCAAACCCAGCATCGCCATAACCTGATCGGTCAAGCCATCCAGCGTCAAACCACCCCGTTCGGGCTTGTACCAGGTCACGGTCCAGCTTAGAGCGCCGGTCAGCATCCGACGGGCAATAAACACATCCGCCGCCAACTGCCCCTCGCCTTTAAGTTGCTGCAAAACCGTTAACCAAAGATCCTCATAGACATCTCTTAGTGCCAGCACTTCGGCCTGAGAGTTTTCAGACAAACTCCGCCACTCGTAGACCAGAACGGCCATAGCTTCACCGGTCTTGCCATTGATCGATTCCAGTTCCGCCCGAATCAGCGCACGCAGCTTGGCTTTGGCCGAAACCTCCTGCTCAACCGCGGCCTGCATCACTGCTGTATTCAGCCGAATGGTTTCAACCATAACTGCCTTCAGAATCTCTTCTTTTGTCCGGAAATGATGAAACAAACTCCCGGACTGAATACCCACTGCGGCAGCCAAATCTCTCACAGTGGTCCGTTCATACCCTTTATCCCGGAACAAAGTGGCGGCTTCAGCCAGCAGACGCCCACGCGCACTAGAGGGATCGGAAACCAACTGTTCTTGAATAAGTGCCTGAAAAATATCGCTGTGTTTCACGAGAGTATCCAACTGCGAAAAAGATTGACCCATTTTACCTTAGTTTCGCCTATTTACAAACCAAGCGCTTGCTTGGTAACGTTGAGATCAATCACTGAAGATCCACGTTAAAACGCTAAAAAAACGGGACCAACAACATGTCAGAAGCCAACAAAATCATCCGCATCGGCTGTTCTTCGGCATTCTGGGGTGATACCGAAACTGCGGCCGCCCAACTGGTACACCTGGGCAACATCGACTATCTGGTGGCCGACTACCTCGCCGAAGTGACCATGTCGATCATGGCCGGTCAGAAGATGAAAGACCCGTCCCAGGGTTACGCCCGGGATTTCGTACAAACGGTCATGGGCCCGCTGCTTGCCGACATCAAAGCAAAAGGAATCCGGGTTCTGGCCAACGCCGGCGGCGTTAACCCCATCGCTTGCCGTGATGCACTTCAGGCACTTTGTGAAAAATCCGGTGTCGATCTGAAAATCGCTCTGGTATTGGGTGATGATTTGATCACCAAGAAACAGAAGCTGGCGGATGATGGCATCACTGAAATGACGACAGGCCAACCGTTCCCGGCCATGATGGTGAGCCTGAACGCTTATCTTGGTGCGCCCGGTCTGGCCGCCGCACTAGACCAAGGCGCAGACATTGTTTTGACTGGACGGGTTGCCGATAGCGCGTTGGTTCTGGCACCGCTAGTGCACGAATTTGGCTGGCAGTGGAATGACTACGACAAGCTGGCCCAAGGCAGCCTTGCCGGGCATCTGCTGGAATGCGGTGCTCAATCGACGGGTGGCAACTTCACCGATTGGGAAGATGTTGCAGACGGTTTTTCCAACATGGGCTTCCCGATTGCCGAAGTCAGCGCCAATGGCGATTTTGTGATGACCAAATCCGACAATACCGGTGGTTTGGTTAGCCGTGGCACGGTTGGCGAGCAATTGGTGTACGAAATCGGTGATCCAAGAGCGTATCTGCTGCCCGATGTGACCTGCGATTTTACGCAAGTTAAGCTGGATGAAATTGCGCCGAACCGGGTTCACGTGTCCGGTGCGAAAGGATTGGAGCCCACCGACAGCTACAAGGTGTCTGGCACCTGGCCCGATGGCTTCAAATGTACTGCGTCTTTCCTGCTAGGGGGTATCGACGCGCCAGCCAAAGCCCAGAAGGTTGCGGACGCTATTCTGGCCAAAACATCGGCGATGTTTGCGGACAAAGGCTTGCCAGGCTATTCCGAAACCAGCATTGAGCTGCTGGGTACCGAAGCGACTTACGGCCCTCATGGCCGTCGCAGCGACACTCGGGAAGTAATCGTCAAAATTTCTGCAGCCCATCCCAAAAAGGAAGCCTTGGTGCTGTTTTCGAGAGAGATTGCCCAAGCTGCGACTGGTATGGCCCCCGGCCTGACCGGCATTGTCGGCGGTCGCCCTTCTGTGTTCCCCAAGATTCGTCTTTATTCGTGTTTGGTTCCGAAATCCGAGGTGGTTGTGTCGGTGGATATCGGCGGCGAAGCTGTGCCTGTCGATGTTGCCTGTGATGGCAGCTTTAACCCCGCTCAGCTGGCGCCCGAACCGCAGGACAACGTTGAGGTTTCAACGGATACGACGGTTCCTCTGGTTCGGTTGGCGTGGGCGCGCTCCGGGGACAAGGGCGATCACAGCAATGTTGGTGTGATTGCACGGGAAGCGGAGTTCGTGCCGTACATTCAGGCCGCGCTGACAGAAGAGGCAGTTGCCGAATGGATGGCGCATACGCTGAATCCGGAGTCCGGCAAGGTGACTCGGTGGGCTTTGCCGGGGCTGAATGCGTTTAACTTCTTGCTGGAGCACAGTCTGGGTGGTGGCGGTATCGCCAGCTTGCGGATTGACCCACAAGGTAAGGCGTTTGCGCAGCAGCTTCTGGAGTTTCCAGTGCCGGTGCCATCGCAACTTTTTGAGTCTTAATTCGGTGCAAGCACCCCGCCGGAGGAGGACTGTTCAAAAAACGCTCCTTCGGCACATCCATGTGGCGCTTGGGCTCCGCCATCCATGGCTCCGCACATTTTTGCACAGTCCTCCTCCGGCGAGGCGCCCAAACGCTGTATATGGATTCATCAGGTTTAAACAGGAAATTGCTTATGAGCTACCAATCCGTTTTACGACCCGGGCTATTTGAAGGCCGGGTTTACATCGTCACCGGTGGCGGCTCCGGTATAGGTCGGTGCACCGCTCACGAACTGGCTGCCCTGGGCGCACAGGTTGCACTAGTTGGCCGCAAACAGGAAAAGGTCGATGCCGTCAAAGCAGAGATCGAAGAGGATGGTGGCACGGCCAGTGCTCATTCTTGCGACATTCGCGAGGAAGAGTCTGTGCGGGCCACGGTTAAAGCCATTATTGCCGAACACGGCCGGTTGGACGGGTTGGTGAACAACGCCGGTGGTCAGTTTGCCTCGCCACTGACGGGAATTAACCAGAAGGGCTGGGAAACCGTGGTGCGCACCAATCTGACCGGCGGGTTTCTGATGGCGCGCGAAGCCTACACCCAGGCGCTCAGCAAAACCGGCGGTTCGATTGTCAATATTGTTGCTGATATGTGGGGCGGCATGCCCGGCATGGGGCATTCCGGCGCAGCACGAGCCGGGATGGTGAATTTCACCCAAACCGCGGCTGTGGAATGGGCTCCGTCCGGTGTTCGGGTGAATGCGGTTGCGCCGGGCTGGATAGCTTCCAGCGGCATGGATAACTATCCCGCCCACATGAAGTCGTGGATTCGTAGCTTGGCCGATGCGGTTCCCATCAAGAGGATGGGTACGGAGTCGGAGGTCAGTTCGGTTATTTGCTTCTTGCTGAGCGAAGGCGCGGCGTTTATCAGCGGTGACTGCTGGCGCATCGATGGTGGCGGCTCTCAAGGCGGCCGGATCTGGCCCATGCCCAAGGCCAAGAACAATGAGCCATACAACGGATTTCACCGAGCGACGACTCCAAAAGTGTTGTCAGAAGACTGAGGACCATTACATGCAGGTATTAGAGTCAATCATTAGCCCCCAGTCCAGCGAGTTCCAGGCGAATGCGGAAGCCATGGAAGCTCACATCAAGACCTTTCGCGATGTTGAACAAAAGGTGTTGGATCTGGCAGAGGCGGCCCGGGAAAAGTTCACCAAACGTGGCAAGCTGCTTCCACGCGACCGCATCAATCGCTTGCTGGATCGGGGCAGCGAGTTTCTAGAGTTGTGCTCGCTGGCGGGTTATCAGATGCACGACGACAAAGACGGCTCTATGGCCGGCGGCGGCATCATTGCTGGCATTGGCCGGGTGGCCGGTATCCGGTGTTTGGTGGTCGCCAGCAATAGTGCCATCAAGGGCGGGACCATCACGCCTGCAGGTCTGGATAAAACGCTGCGACTGCATGAGATTGCCAAGGAAAACAAACTGCCCATCGTGTCACTGTCCGAATCCGGCGGTGCCAACCTGAATTACGCCACGGATATTTTCGTGCCCGGCGCCCGGGGCTTTGCCAATCAGGCGCGGTTGTCAGCAGCGGGTATTCCGCAGGTTACGGTTGTCCACGGTAACGCCACAGCGGGGGGTGCCTATCAGCCCGGCCTGTCGGATTACGTCATCACCGTGCGTGATAAAGCAAAAATGTTCCTTGCTGGTCCTCCGCTGCTGAAAGCGGCCACCGGTGAAATCGCCAACGACGAGGAGCTCGGCGGTGCGGAAATGCACGCGACGGTTGCCGGAACGGCTGAGTATCTTGCTGAAGACGATGCTGACGGTATTCGCCAAGCCCGGGAGATTATGGGCGCCCTACCCTGGAACGATCAGCTCCCTGTACAGCGGGAGGTTAGCTGGGACGAGCCGCTGTACCCGGCGGATGAACTGATTGGCGTGATTCCGGCCGATGCCAAGAAGCCTTATGACGTGCGCGAAATCATCGCTCGCATCAGCGATGGCTCTCGCTTCCTCGACTTCAAGAACGAATACGACAACCAAACTGTGTGCGGCACCGTCCGCATTGAAGGCCACAGTGTCGGCATCATCGGCAACAACGGCCCGATTACCACCGCCGGTGCCACGAAAGCGGCGCAGTTTATTCAACTGTGCGACCAAGCCGGCACGCCCATCGTCTTCCTGCACAACACCACCGGGTTCATGGTGGGCACCCACTCCGAGCAGAACGGCATTATCAAACACGGCTCAAAAATGCTTCAGGCCGTCGCCAACTGCCGTGTACCCAAAATTGCCGTGGTGGTAGGCGGTTCCTACGGTGCCGGCAACTACGCCATGTGCGGCCGCGGCCTGGACCCCAGATTCATCTTCGCCTGGCCTAACAGCCGAACCGCCGTCATGGGCCCGGCCCAAGCCGGCAAAGTGCTGCGTATTGTGGCCGAAGAAAAGCAGCGCAAGAGTGGCCAGGAGCCGGACGAAAAGACTCTCGATTTTCTGGAACAGGCTACCGCCAAGAAACTGGAAGAGGGTTCCACCGCCTTGTTCGGAACCGCGCGGCTGTGGGATGACGGCCTGATTGACCCGAGAGACACCCGCCGGGTACTGGCAACCGCACTGTCTGTTTGCCGCGAAGCCGAACAGCGCCCCTTACGGCCCAACGTTTATGGCGTAGCGCGTTTGTAATTCGAACAACACAAATAGAACAACCGTGAATTAGAGCAGGAGAGTACCCATGAATTTCACATCAGAGCACGATGCCCTAAGAAAAACCGTCAGAGATTTCGTCGAGAAAGAAATCAACCCATACGTTGATGAGTGGGAAGAAGCGGGCGAATACCCGATTCGCGATGTGTTCAAAAAACTCGGCAATCTGGGCCTGCTCGGCATTCAAAAGCCGGAAGAATACGGTGGCATGGGTTTGGATTACAGCTACAACCTGGTTGCCGCCGAAGAACTGGGCATGGCCAAGTGCGGTGGCGTTCCGCTGTCCATCGGCGTGCAAACCGACATGTGTACGCCGGCCATCGCCCGCTTTGGCTCCGACGAACTCAAGCGCAACTTTTTGACACCAGCCATTACCGGCGAGTTGATTGGTTCTATCGGTGTCAGTGAGGTGGGCGCCGGCTCCGATGTTGCAGGCCTTAAAACTACGGCCCGCAAAGACGGTGATGACTACATCATTAATGGCTCCAAGATGTGGATCACCAATTCCCCGAAAGCCGATTTTATCTGCCTGCTGGCCAACACCAGTGACGATCAGCCACATAAGAACAAAACCCTGATTGTGGTTCCCATGAGCACACCAGGCATCACGTTGAGCCCGCACCTGAACAAACTGGGCATGCGCTCCTCGGAAACCGCACAGGTATTCTTCGACGACGTGCGTGTACCCCAGCGCAACCGCATTGGCGCAGAAGGCACGGGTTTCATGTGCCAGATGATCCAATTCCAGGAAGAGCGTATGTGGGGTGCGGCCAACGTTATCAAAGCACTGGAAAGCTGCATCGAGCAAACCATCGAGTACTGTCAGGAACGCAAAACCTTCGGCCAGCCCTTGATCAACAATCAGTACATCCATTTCCGTTTGGCAGAGCTGCAAACCGAAGTGGAGGCGTTGCGCGCCCTCACCTACAAAGCCTGTGAGCTGCACGTTGCCGGCAAAGACGTCACCCAACTTGCTTCCATGGCCAAGCTCAAAGCCGGCCGCTTAGGCCGTGAAGTCACAGACACCTGCCTGCAATACTGGGGTGGTAACGGTTACATGTGGGAAAACCCGCTCGCCCGCGCTTACCGGGACATACGTCTGGTTTCCATTGGCGGCGGTGCCGACGAAATCATGCTCGGCATTATCTGCAAGACCATGGGCATCTTGCCGGGCAAACAAAAAGGCTAAGGCATCTTACCGGCGGAAGGCCAGCCACGGGGCGGTGCTTTCCGGGACACGCTACAAGTACGTCCCTGTAGGCTCGTTTCGGGCCGTCCTTGGCCCTCAACGGTCCCGGAAAGCACCACCCCGCGGCTGCCCCCAGACAAAATGCGTGGAGTCCTTATGGAACAACTATTACCAACATGCGAAACGCTTGCCCTAGAGCAACGCGGTCCGGCGTTAATGGTCACCATCAACCGGCCTGAAGTTCGCAACGCCATGAGCCTGAAAATGGTCGAAGAACTCTCGGCCATTTTCACTCAGGTTGAAAACAACGACACCATAAGAGCGGTCGTCATCCGCGGTGCCGGTGGCCACTTCTGCGCCGGCGGCGACATCAAAGACATGTCAGGCGCTAAAAATCAGGAAGGCGAAGGCCGCGACAACCCGTTCTTCAAACTGAACCGCGCCTTCGGCGAGATGATTCAACAGGTAAACGAATCCTCCAAAATTGTCATCGCCATCACCGAAGGTGCGGTCATGGGTGGTGGTTTCGGGTTGGCGTGTGTTTCCGACCTCGCCATTGCCGGTCCAACCGCCAAGTTCGGCATGCCCGAAACCACACTGGGCATCATCCCCGCTCAGATCGCACCCTTCGTGGTTGCCCGCACCGGCCTGACCCAGGCCCGCCGACTGGCCCTGCTTGGCCTGCGCGTGGACGCTCAAGAAGCCCAAGGGCTGGGCATCGTGCACCAAGTCGCCGAGAACGACGACCAAATCGACACGCTACTGGCAGCAGCTCTGGAGCGCGCGCGCCTGTGCGCTCCGAATGCGACTGCCCAAACCAAAGTCCTCCTGCACAGAGTCGGCAACGAAAACATGAGCGACTTGCTGGACGATGCCGCCGAGATGTTTTCCAGCGCTGTGCGCGGTCCGGAAGGTGCCGAAGGCACCATGGCATTTGTGCAAAAGCGTGAGCCCAAGTGGGCCAACACACAGTAAGTACAGAACATTAATTTCCGCCACCACCATCGAGCGGACAAACACCAAAGATCGCGGGAGCGCGACTGGCGGGGAGTTCCTCCGGAAAATTTCGGAGGCCATGGATGGCCGGAGAGAAGCGCACATGGATGTGCTCGTAGCGGTTTTTCGGAGGAACTCCCCGCCAGTGGTGCGGACAGGCACGATGCTGACATCGCAACAAGGTAGGTAATGTCCATGCTAAAAAAACTACTCATCGCAAACCGTGGCGAAATCGCCTGCAGAGTCATACAAACAGCCAAGGCACTGGGATACCGGACAGTCGCCGTCTACTCCGAAGCCGACGCCAACGCCCTGCACGTTGAGCAAGCCGACGAAGCCGTTTGCATCGGCCCCGCACAAGTAGCCGCGTCTTACCTGAACGCAGAGGCAATCCTGGATGCCGCCAAGAAAACCGGCGCCGACTGCATCCACCCCGGCTACGGCTTCCTGTCCGAAAACGCAGGCTTCGCAAAAGCCATCAAACAAGCCGGCCTGATCTTCGTCGGCCCACCGGAAAACGCCATCGAACTGATGGGCAGCAAGCGCCGCTCCAAAATCGCCATGCAAGAAGCCGGCGTGCCCGTCGTCCCGGGCTTTGAAGGTAACAACGCCAGCGATGAAGAACTCATCGCAGCCGCCAAAGACATCGGCGTACCCCTCATGCTCAAAGCCTCTGCCGGCGGCGGTGGCCGCGGTATGCGACTGGTCGAAGACCAAAACCAACTGGCCGACAGCATCAAACGCGCGCGCTCCGAAGCCAAACAAGCCTTCGGCGACGACGAAATGATCATCGAAAAAGCCGTGATCGAACCTCGCCACGTCGAAATCCAGGTGTTCGCGGACCGCCATGGCAACGCCGTCTACCTCGGAGAGCGAGACTGCTCCGTTCAGCGCCGGCACCAGAAAGTCGTCGAAGAAGCGCCCTCGCCTTTCGTCACCCCGGAACTCCGCCAAGCCATGGGCGAAGCCGCCGTGAAAGCGGCTCTGGCGTGCGGCTACGAAGGTGCAGGTACGGTTGAATTTCTGGTTGATAAAGACCGCAACTTCTACTTCCTGGAAATGAACACGCGCCTGCAGGTAGAACACCCGGTCACCGAACTGATCACCGGCCAGGATCTGGTCGCCTGGCAGCTGATGGTCGCAGAAGGTCAGCCACTGCCTCTGACTCAGGATCAAATTCAGCTCAACGGCCACGCCATCGAAGTCCGCCTGTACGCCGAAGATCCGGCAACCGACTTCACACCGCAAACCGGCACCCTGCACGAGTTCTCGCCGGCCACAGGTGAAGGCCTGCGCTTTGACACCGGGGTGCGGTCGGGCGATGTGGTCAGCCCACACTACGACCCCATGCTGGCAAAAGTGATTGCCTGGGGCCAAAACCGCGAAGAAGCCCGTCGCCGCCTGATTCGCGCACTGGAAGACACCACCGTGTTCGGTGTCACCACCAATCGCCACTTCCTGAGCCGTATCATCGCCGATGAAACCTTCGGGGCCGGAGAAGCCACCACGGCGTTCCTGCAGCAATCATTCAAAGACGACCCGTCTCTGGCACCACAAACGCTCAGCATGCGCGAACTGGCCCTCAGCGCCTGCGCACTCAGCCTTGGCACTTCGGGCCAGAATGGCTGGAGCAATGCCCCGGCAACGGTGATGCCCATGAGCCTCGAAGTACAGGACGAAACGGTGGAACTGCTCGTCCGCAGGTCCGGCCAGAAGCTCATTGTCTCCCATGAAGAGACGCAGTATGAGCTGCAAACCCACAGCCACAAACCCGGCCTGCTGTGCATTATCGACAATGGTGTTCGTCACCGTTGCCAATATCACCAGAACGGTGATTCCCTATATTTACAGGCCTTCGGCCGCTCTTGGTCTATCGTAGACCGCACCCATCAACCGGCCGCCGGTGCCCAAGGCGCAGGCAGTGGGCGCATTCAGGCTGCGATGGACGGTGCCATCATCGACGTACTCGTCGCGGAGGGAGAAACCGTTTCGCAAGGCCAGACGCTGGTCGTTCTGGAAGCGATGAAAATGGAGCATCCCGTCAAAGCCGACCGGGACGGTGTTGTAGCAGGGTTACACACCAACACCGGAGATCAGGTTAAACGCAGCCAATTGCTGGTTGAGTTGGCTGCGGATGACGCGTAACAAACACTATAAATTGTGAGCTGAACGTAGGCTCTCGTGACGAAGGAAATGGAACGAAAATGAGTCAAGATATCATCTCCACCCGAGACTTCATGCGCAGTTTACCCCCCGTGCTCGGTCGTTTCCCTTCGATTGCACGAGGGCTCTACTATTACCTCGCCAAAGACAACGAAAAAGACCTCAACCTCAACAAGTTGATTGCCCGCAATGCCCGGAAATATCCGAACAGGCCGGCCATCCTCTGTGACGATCTCACGGTTACCTGGCAGGAATTTGATGCCTGGAGTAACCGGATCGCGCATTACCTGAAGAATCAGGGGTTGGTGAAAGGCGACTCCATCGCCATTTTGCTGGAAAACCGCCCGGAATTGCTCGCACTCGTCGCTGGAGCAGCAAAGATCGGCGTTGCCTGCGCGATGCTTAACACCTCCCAGAAAGGCAAAGTGCTTATCCACAGCATTAACCTGATCGAGCCAAAAATGCTCGTGGTGGGCGAAGAACTTCTTGAACAAGCCGAAGGCGTTCGTTCCGAGATCAAGCTGGATCACGCCAATTCGATGCTGTATCTGGCCGACGCCAACACCCGGAACATATTTGGTGACGCACCGGAGGGGTATACCAATCTCGCGCTTGAGGTCAGCAAGTTTCCATCCACCCTGCCGGAACTGAACCAGCCGGTACTGATGGGCGATACCGCCGTTTATTTGTATACGTCTGGCACAACCGGGCTGCCCAAAGCCGCCCCGGGCTCGCATCGTAAGTTCGTTCGCGCCTACGGTGGCTTCGGCATGTTGTCGCTCAACATGAAACCGGAAGACGTACTCTACTGCACACTCCCGCTCTACCACGGCACCGCTTTGCTGGTTTGCTGGGGTTCGGTGCTGGCCGGCGGTTCCGCCATCGCACTGCGCAGAAAGTTCTCTGCCCGCGCCTTCTGGGAGGACGTGCGCAAGTACAAAGCCACCACCTTCGGCTATGTGGGTGAACTTTGCCGCTACCTGCTGAATCAGCCTGCAAGCCCGCAAGACCGAAATCATCCGCTCACCAAGATGATCGGCAATGGTTTGCGCCCATCCATCTGGAAAGAATTCAAAGAGCGCTTCGGCATTGAAACCGTGGCCGAGCTTTATGCCTCTTCCGAAGGCAATATTGGCTTCTCTAACTTCTTCAACATGGACAACACTGTAGGGTTTTCGACCGCCCCTTACCGGTTGGTCAAATTCCACGACGGTACCCGCGACCCGATCCGCAATGAGAAAGGGAAGTTCGAGGAAGTGAAAAAAGGCGAGCCCGGCCTGCTGCTAGGCGAGATCACCAAGAAGTGGGCGTTTGAGGGCTACACGCAAAAAGAAGCCACCGAAAAATCCATTCTGCGGGATGGCTTCAAGAAAGGTGATTCCTGGTTCAATACCGGCGATGTCCTTCGGGAAATCGGCTTCCGACACCTGCAGTTTGTGGACCGTATGGGCGACACCTTCCGCTGGAAAGGCGAAAACGTGTCCACCAACGAAGTTGAAAACATTATCGATGGCTCCGGCATGGTCGAAGAGGCCATCGTGTACGGTGTGGAAATCCCCCACACCAACGGCAAGGCCGGCATGGTGACGTTGGTTCCCCAGAAAGCGGATAATCACTTTGATCCCGACAAGCTGCTGACTTACCTGCAAGAAAACCTGCCGGCTTACGCGGTTCCCGTGTTCATTCGGGTCACTCAGGCCATCGAGAAAACCGGCACCTTCAAATACCGTAAGGTGGACATTCAAAAACTGGGTTATTCACTAGACCGCCCGGATGACAAGGTTTACGTCTGGCTTCCGAAAGCGTCTGGCTATACCAAGGTGACGCCAGAGCTGATTGCTGACATTGACGCTGGTGATGTTCGGTTCTGACCGGTGACGGGGTCGTTCTTCGGCCCCAGCCTGTTGGTTTGGGGGTGGCAGGGTTGGCTTGGGCTTCCAAAAAACCGCTACGAGCACATCCATGTGCGCTTCTTTCGGGCCATCCTTGGCCCTCAACATTTTTTGGAAGCCCAAGCCAACCCTGCTTTCCTGACTCCGCACAATATCTAATCCAAACAACGAATTCCGGCACTCGCCTCTATCTTTGCGAACACCACTCCGGAGATCGTTGCGCGAGTGGGTGGTCCCTCCCAAAAATCTCGGAGGCCATGGATGGCCGGAGCGAAGCGCACATGGATGTGCTCGTAGCGTTTTTGGGGAGGGACCACCCACTCGTGCGTAGCACCGAACTTGCAAGCTAGGTGCCCAAGCTAAACTCAAGCACCCACGTTAAGAACAACCTTCCCGGTAGCCCGGCGCCCCGACAACGCACCCAATGCCTCAGCATACTGCTCGAACTCGAACACCTCGCTGACTTTCGGGTCGATTTTGCCTTCAGCGTAAAGCTTCAGAAGCTCCATCATATTCTGAGCACTAACCTCAGGCTCACGCTGCGTAAAGCTGCCCCAGAACACACCCACTATCGAGCACCCCTTCAGCAACGCCAGATTTGCCGGTACTTTCGGGATATCACCGGCCGCAAAACCGATGATCAGGTGACGGCCATTCCAGGCCATCGAGCGCAGCGCCTGTTCGGTGAAGTCGCCGCCTACCGGGTCGTAGACCACATCCACACCCTTGCCCTTGGTCAGCTTCTTGACCGCATCCTTTACTGACTCTTCGGAATAATTGATCAGCTCATCAGCACCCGCTTCTTTGGCTACCGCCAGCTTTTCCGCGGTACTGGCAGCCGCAATCACCTTGGCGCCCATCGCCTTACCTAGCTCAATGGCAGCCAGCCCTACACCACCACTGGCACCCAGGACCAACAAAATCTCTCCCGGCTGAATATTGGCGCGCTGTTTTAACGCGTAATAAGATGTGCCGTAGACCATCATGAAACCAGCCGCTTTTTCATAAGGCATGCCTTCAGGCAACGGCAGCAAGTTCGATTCCGGTGCGACGACCTCTTCAGCAAAAGCGCCCCAACCGGTCAGCGCGGCCACGCGATCACCCGGTTTGAAACGGGTAACTTTATCGCCCACTTCAACCACCTCACCTGCAAGCTCTCCGCCGGGTGAAAATGGCATTGGTGGCTGCAACTGGTACTTGCCTTGAATAATCAGCGTATCCGGGAAATTCAAACCCGCAGCCTTTACCCGAACCTTAACCCCCCGGCCCTTCGCCTCGGGGCTAGGTACATCTTCGATAACCAGATTTTCAGCCGGGCCATATTCTTTGCACAGAATTGCTTTCATGATCTCTCCAAGGCAATCAGGTGTTCAGGCCTTTGCCCGCACACCCCATCCAACAGGTTGATGCTTATTATTGACCGATCTCAAGCTAAACAGAGTTGCTTCATGAAGCAAATCAAGTTCGCTTATCTAGCTTAATAAACCCTGCTAATATTGCCATTGCCTTGCGAGATCTTGTCAAAACGCGCCATATCGGATGAATTTCCAAGCGGTTTCGGCTATTCTTCGCCCTGCTCGTTCCGAATACTTCGGCCCAAGACCTTCGCTGCCCAGAGCTCACCATGTTTGACATCATCTACGCGCTTGAAATGATTGGCATCGTGGCGTTTGCCATTTCCGGAATGATCGTAGCGCGCTCGAAAAACATGGATCCCGTCGGCGTGTTTGCCATCGGTTTCATCACCGCGCTTGGCGGCGGCACGCTGCGGGATTTGATGATGGACAATCACCCGCTGTATTGGATCAAACATCAGGAACAGCCGATTTTGATTCTGGGCATGGCGATTGTGTTCAGCTACTGGAGCCGTGCCCATAGTCTGAAAGAGTCCCGCATCGTTTTTCCGGATGCCATTGGTCTGGGGATTTTCTCGATATTGGGCGCTCAGCTTGCGCTGGACTTGGGGCATTCGTGGTTTATAGCATCGATGCTCGGCGTGATGACCGGCACCTTCGGTGGTGCTCTGCGCGATACACTGTGCAATGAAGTGCCCTTTATTTTCCGGAAGGACCAGATTTACGCGTCCATTTCATTCGCTGGCTGCTGGCTGTATTTCGTGTGCCAATGGCTGCTGGAAAGCGAAACCACCGCCTTGACCATTGGCCTGCTGTTTATCGTTTTGGTGAGAATGCTGGCCGTGCGCTTTGATATCCGCCTGCAGCGTGACCAGACTCATAACTGAGCACGAAATCACCACTTGGCGCAGCGCCTTCTAGCCGGTAACATTGCCTTTTTTTCACGCAGATCGCTTTTTTTTCCGCATTTAATCAGATTTTTCACACCCTCAACCCCAGGCACCCCGAGAGGCAGACCCACGTCATGCTTGAACGACTGTTTCAACTCAAAGCCCACGGCACCAATGTTCGTAAAGAAGTCATCGCAGGGATCACCACCTTCCTGACCATGGCCTACATCATTGTGGTCAACCCCAGCATGCTGTCAGCAACCGGCATGGATTTCGGCGCCGTGTTTGTTGCAACCTGTCTTGCAGCCGTCATTGGCACCCTGATTATGGGCCTATGGGCCAATTACCCCATCGCCCTGGCTCCGGGTATGGGCTTGAACGCGTTTTTTGCCTTCACTGTTGTGGGCAGCATGGGTTACAGCTGGCAGGTCGCGCTGGGCGCGGTGTTCATCTCGGGCTTCCTGTTCTTCATGCTGAGCATTTTCAAGGTTCGGGAATGGATCATTAACAGCATTCCGCTATCCTTGCGCTTTGGTATCTCCGCCGGTATCGGCTTCTTCCTGGCGCTGATCGCTTTGAAAAACGCCGGCATCGTGGTGGATCATCCCGCTACGCTGGTCAGCATGGGCGATGTCACAGCTCCGGAAAGCCTGCTGTTCTTTGGTGGTTTCATCCTGATCTGTGCACTGGCGTACCGTCAGGTGACCGGTGCCGTGATGATCGGCATTATCGCGGTAACCGCGGTTGCCATGATGCTTGGTATGGTTGAGTACAACGGCTTCATGTCTGCGCCGCCCAGCCTGGCGCCTACCTTTATGCAGCTGGATCTGGCGGGTGCCCTGAACATCGGCATGATCAGCGTCATTTTTGCCTTCCTGTTTGTGGATCTGTTCGACACCTCCGGCACCCTGGTCGGCGCTGCTCAGCGTGGTGGCCTGCTGGATAAAGACGGAAAACTGCCTCGCTTGGGCCGCGCCCTGATGTCGGATTCGGTCGCTACTATGTCCGGTGCAGCCCTCGGCACCTCGACCACAACCAGTTATGTAGAATCGACTGCAGGTATCGCCGCCGGTGGCCGCACCGGCCTGACCGCCGTGGTTGTGGCTGGCCTGTTCCTGGCCTGCTTGTTGTTTGCGCCTATCGCCAGTGTTATCCCTGCCTATGCCACAGCGCCCGCGCTGGTTTATGTCGCCTGCCTGATGGCCAGCGGCCTGAAACTCATCGATTGGGACGACATCACCGATACCGCACCGGCCATCGTGACGGCACTGATGATGCCACTAACCTTCTCCATTGCTCACGGCATCGCACTGGGCTTCATTACCTACGTGGCCGTTAAAGCTCTGGCCGGTAAGTGGTCCGATCTCAACTGGAGCGTGACCGTTATTGCGCTTGTTTTCGTACTGAAATTCATTTTCCTGGATGTGGCGTAAGCCGCATCCCGATCAGGTGAGTTATGGATTATTTTTCCCAGAGCATTAAACAGGCCATCCGCACCGTTCCAAACTGGCCCAAAGAAGGCGTGTCGTTTCGTGACATCACCACGGTTCTGCAAGACAAAACCGCCTTTCGCAAGCTGATCGATGCCTTTGTCCATCGCTACCACGGCCAGCAAATCGATGCCGTCGCTGCGGTGGACGCTCGCGGCTTCATCATCGGTTCCGCGTTGGCTTATGAACTGAACGCCTCGCTCGTGCTGGTACGCAAGAAAGGCAAGCTGCCGTTCGATACCATGGTCGAAGACTACGAGCTGGAATACGGCACCGCGTCTGTAGAACTGCACAAAGATGCCTTTCACGCCGGCGACAAAGTCGTACTGGTAGATGACCTGATCGCCACCGGCGGCACCATGCTGGCTGCCAGCCGTTTGATCCGCCGCATTGGTGCGGAGATTGTGGAAGTGGCCGCAATGATCGACCTGCCCGATCTGGGCGGTTCCGCCAAGCTGCAGGAAGAAGGCTTGCCGGTTTATACTGTGTGTTCGTTCGAAGGAGAATAATCACACAGTCAGGAGGCGACCATGCCCGGTTATCAACACCTTTGGAAAGACGGCACACCCGTCCATTTACCCCTCGGTAAAATCGTGTGCATTGGTCGCAACTATGCTGAACACGCACGGGAACTGAACAACCCGGTACCCAGCGAGCCGCTGCTGTTCATCAAACCGTCCACAGCAGCGACTCACATCACCCGGCCAATCGAACTGCCTCGAAACCAAGGTCAGGTGCACTTCGAAACCGAACTCGCCGTGCTCATTGGCCGGCCGCTCACCAACGCCTCCGCCAGCGAAGCCGAACTGGCCATTCTTGGTTACGGCCTGGCACTGGACCTGACCCTTCGCGATCTGCAAACCCAACTTAAAGAGAAAGGCCATCCGTGGGAGCGCGCCAAAGCCTTCGACGGTGCCTGCCCGCTGTCTCCCTTTGTGCCAGCCGACAAACTGCCCAGAGACAACATTCACTTCACGCTCGATGTTAATGGTCACAGGCAACAGACCGGCGATACCCGTGATATGCTCAATACCATAGTGCCCCTCATTGCCCACATGAGTAGTCAGTTCTCGTTACTACCGGGTGATGTGGTCCTGACCGGTACCCCGAAAGGCGTTGGCCCACTGGAAATCGGCCAAACCTTGTCTTTAGAGCTGGAGGATGTACTGTTTGTGGAAACCAATGTCGTCTGAGCCGTAGCTCCGAGGGCTTCGGTTAAACTTCTGAGTTAGGGAACTTGCACGTCATTATGGCTAAGAAACCCGTAACCTCACGTTCAGGTCGTTTCCTCAAGCTGGCTGGCATGACCGCCTCGGTGGCCAGCGAATACGCCGGCCAGAAAGCCCGAGGCCTGTTTCGCACCGTAGACGATGAGGGCGCCCGAAGCGAAAGCTACACCCGCATGGCGAGTCAGATTGCCGACACCCTCGGCGAAATGAAAGGCGCGGTCATGAAGGTTGGCCAGATCGCCTCCCAGACTCAGGATTTTTTGCCTAAAGAGTTTTCAGACGCCTTAGAGAAACTGCAGAAAGAAGCGCCTCCCATGCCCTTCGAGGTCATCCTGAAGCAGGTAGAAACCGAACTGGGCAAACCCGTCAACGAACTCTTCGAATACCTGCAGGAAGCCCCTTACGCCTCGGCCTCCATCGGCCAGGTCCACCGCGCCCGCATGCACGATGGCACAGACGTCATTGTGAAAGTGCAGTATCCCGGTGTGGACGAATCCTGCGATTCCGACCTGAAACAACTGCGCATGGCGTTAAAACTCGGCGGCCTGCTGAAAATGCCGAAAGAAAGCGTTGATCTGCTGTTCGGTGAAATTCGGGAACGGTTAAAGGAAGAACTGGATTACGAGAACGAAGCGCAAAACCTCAAAATCTTTGGCGAATTCCACAAAGACCAACCTTGGGTGATCATTCCGAAGGTTATCGATAGCCACTCCACACGCCGGGTTTTGACGCTGAAATTGGTCGAAGGCGACCACATCAGCAAGGTCACTTCTGACCGCTACAATCAGGAAACCGTGAACCTTATCGGCCACCGTATCTTCACCATCATGGCCGATCAGTTGTTCCGCTTCCAGTGCATCCACGGCGATCCACACGCTGGCAATTTCGCCTACCGCCCGGACGGCACCATCGTCATGTACGATTTTGGCTGCGTGAAGAAACTGAAGCCGGAGATTGTCGAGGCTTACCGGAACGCGCTCATCTCGGCACTGGAAGAAGACTATGCAAGCCTCGATCGATACCTGATCGATTTAGGTGCTCGTGTAAGCAGCCAGCCGGCTATCGACGAAGCCTACTACGCCATGTGGCGGGATATTTTGATCGTACCCTTTGTGGATGAAGAACCTTATGACTTCGCGGAAGCGGATATCCACAAGCAGGTAGCCGCAAAAACGAGTACGGTCTTTAAATACTTGGACTCTTTTAAGCCGCCCGTGGAGAGTATTTTCATAGACAGGATGATTGCCGGGCACTACTGGATGCTGAAGCGCCTGGGTGTGCAGGCTGCGTTCAAAACTGAGCTGGAGAAATATCTGCAGACTTGAGGTGCAAGCCCTGACGGTGAAGGCTTGCCAAAAACCGCTCCTTCGGCACGTCCATGTGACGCTTCTGCTCCGCCATCCATGGCTCCGCACATTTTTGGCAAGCCTTCACCGCCAGGGCTCCAAAGTTAGTGCATCGACTCTAACCCAGCAGCTCCACCCATTCTGCGAGACCTTCACTGGCGCCTTTTCGGATTACCCGCGCCCGAGAAACCGAGGCTGGCTCGCCCGGGTCGATGACCGTAATCGGCACATCAAAGTCCACTTCATGAACCAAACCGGCAGCCGGATAGACTTGCAGCGATGTGCCTACAATCAACAAGCGATCAGCCGTCCGCACCACTTCAGCCGCGGCTTCAAGCATCGGCACTTCTTCGCCAAACCAGACGATGTGGGGGCGCAGCTGGCCGCCCCGGTCACAGGTGTCACCGGGCTGGATATCGCGGTAACCGATATCGTAAACCAGCTCAGGATCAACCGTGCTTCTCGCTTTGGTCAGCTCGCCATGCAGATGCACCACATTGGTTGAACCGCCCCGCTCGTGGAGGTTATCAACGTTCTGGGTAACGACCGTTACGCGATACCGGCTTTCAAGATCTGCCAATAGGCGGTGGGCCGGGTTAGGCTCGACTTCCTGCAGCTGCCGGCGCCGTTCGTTGTAGAACCGGAGCACCAAGTCCCGGTTCCGTTCGAAAGCTTCCGGCGTGGCGACGTCGTACACACTGTGCTTTTCCCACAGTCCGTCGTTGTCCCGGAAGGTGGAAAGACCGCTTTCGGCGCTGATACCCGCGCCAGTGAGTACAACGATATGCTCTTTCATCAGTCGAATATCTTCCCTGGATTCATAATGCCGTTAGGATCAAACGCCAGTTTAATCCCCTTCAGGTAAGCGATTTCAGCTTCGCTGCGGGTGTACTGCAAGTAGGGTTTCTTGGTCATGCCCACGCCGTGCTCTGCCGACACACTGCCCTGATAGCGTTCAACGATTTCAAACACCCACTTGTTCACCTGCTGGCACTTCTCGAAGAAGTCTTCTTTCGCCATGTCTTCAGGTTTTAGGATATTCAGGTGCAGGTTGCCGTCACCAATGTGACCGAACCAGATGATTTCGAAGTCCGGGTAATGCTCGGTGACTACGCTGTCGATTTCCTGCAGGAAGCCCGGCACCTTGGAAACCACCACAGAAATGTCGTTCTTGTAGGGAATACGCGGAGCGATGGACTCGGAAATCCGCTCCCGTAGCTGCCACAAACTGTTGGCCTGGGTTTCACTCTGGCTAATCACGCCATCCAGCACCCAACCTTTTTCGACACATTCTTCAAACAACGCCATGGCGTCGTCCATGACCTGATCGGACACAGCCTCGAATTCAAGAAGCGCATAGTACGGCGCTTCGGTTTCAAACGGTGCCTGCACCTGGCCGTGGGCAAGTACGTGCTGCATGGCCTGATGGGAGAAAAACTCGTAAGCGGTCAGGTCCAGTTTGCTCTGGAACGACTGCAGCACATCCATGGTGTTGACCAGATCGTTCAAACCCAGCACCAGCACGGTCAGGTTGTCCGGCTTGCGGGTCAGTTTCATAGTGGCTTCGGTGATGAAACCCAAAGTGCCCTCTGCGCCAATGAACAGGTGACGCAGGTCGTAGCCGGTGTTGTTCTTGGCCAGATCTTTGTTCAGGTCAAGAATGTCACCCTTACCGGTGACGACCTTCAGGCCAGCGACCCAATCACGGCTCATGCCGTAGCGAATCACCTTAATGCCACCGGCGTTGGTAGACAGGTTGCCACCCAGCTGGCTCGAACCGGCAGAGGCGAAGTCCACGGGGTAATACAGGCCATTTTCTTCCGCGAAGTTTTGCAGTTGCTCGGTAACAACCCCGGCCTGGCAGCGCACGGTACGATCACTGGCGTTGAAATCCAGCACCTGGTTCATGTTGTCAAACGCCACCACGATCTCGCCGTTGGCCGCGACAGCGCCTGCGCTCAAACCGGTACGCCCACCAGACGGCACCAAACCAATGTTGTTCTCGTTGGCGAACCTGACCACGGCCTGCACCTGTTCGGTGGTTTTCGGCAGGACAATGGCCAGCGGCTTCGGTGGATAAATCTTGGTCCAGTCCTTACCGTAGGTGTCCAGATCGGAAGGATCAGTCAAAACTTTGCCCGGGTTCTCGGCGGTAGTAACCAGTTCTTCAAGGGCGGCAATGATCTGTTCGGAACTCATGAGCGTGTCGGTCTCGTCAGGTTTGGGCTCTGGTTTGATCAAAATCAACACAAATAGAGTTGATCCAGGCAAACCGGCGCACTGTGAAAATCGAACTTTATGGTATCATACCGCCCCTGTTCTGTGAGCTAGGCTGACGATCCCTGGCCGCAGGTCATTTCACGTGACGAAAGGTTCGGAAGCACGCCCATGTCAAATACGTCTCTCGAAAAGAGCAAAATCCGGATCCTGCTGCTGGAAGGCGTCCATCAATCTGCCATTGATACCCTGAACGCTGCGGGCTACACCAATATTGAGTACCTGACCCACTCACTCGCTGAAGAAGAGCTGATCGAGAAAATTGCCGATGCGCATTTTGTTGGTATCCGCTCTCGCACCCAGTTGACTGAGAAAGTATTTGAAGCCGCCAAGAAACTGGTTGCTGTGGGCTGTTTCTGCATCGGAACCAATCAGGTGAACCTGCAGGCCGCAACACGCCGCGGTATTGCAGTATTCAACGCTCCCTTCTCTAATACTCGCTCCGTTGCAGAACTGGTACTGGCTCAGGCCATCCTGTTGTTGCGCGGCGTACCAGAAAAGAGCGCTAAAGCACACCGCGGTGAATGGCTGAAGTCTGCTAAAGACAGCTACGAAATCCGTGGCAAGAAGCTCGGCATCATCGGTTACGGTAACATCGGCACTCAGTTCAGTGTTCTGGCTGAAAGCCTGGGCATGGACGTGTATTTCTACGACGTAGTTTCCAAACTGCCGATCGGTAACGCGACTCAGGTTGGTTCTCTGAAAGAACTGCTGAACATCGCCGACGTGGTTTCCCTGCACGTGCCGGAAACACCGTCTACCAAGTACATGTTCAAAGCGGAGCAGCTGGCACAGATGAAGCCCGGCTCCATCCTGATGAACGCTTCACGCGGCACCGTTGTAGACATCGATGCTTTGGCCGACACGCTTCGTTCCGGCAAGCTGCTGGGCGCCGCCATTGACGTGTTCCCGGTTGAGCCCAAGTCCAACGACGAAGAGTTTGTGTCTCCCCTGCGCGAGTTCGACAACGTGATCCTGACCCCGCACGTGGGCGGTTCCACCATCGAAGCTCAGGAAAACATCGGTCGCGAAGTGGCCGAGAAGCTCGCGATGTACAGCGATAACGGTACCTCTGTTTCTTCCGTCAACTTCCCGGAAGTGGCTCTGCCATCGCATCCGGATCAGCACCGTTTGCTGCACATTCACGAGAACGTGCCGGGCGTTATGTCCGAAATCAACCAGGTGTTCTCCGAAAACAACATCAACATCTGTGGCCAGTACCTGCAAACCAAAGAAGACATTGGTTACGTGGTTGTTGATGTGGATAAAGCCTACGGCGAGCTGGCACTTCAGAAGCTGCGCGAGGTTAAGGGCACTATCCGTACCCGCGTACTGTTCTGATGTAAGCCCTACAGGGCATTCAGGCACAAAAAAACCGGAACAGTGTTCCGGTTTTTTTGTGCCTGAATAAGGCTTACTGCGGAGCGCGCAGCAACAGGTTCGGTGATCCGGCCTTAATACCGCTCAGCACATTTCCGGTACCGAGATTGATCACCGCATCCGTCACCTCTGCCGGTGTCAAACCTGGCTGTTCCGCCAGGATCAACGCCGAAACACCCGCTACGTGAGGTGAGGCCATCGAGGTGCCGCTGATGGTGTTGGTTTGGTTATCCCCTTCGTGCCAGGCAGCCGTAATGTCAGAGCCCGGAGCGAAAATATCCAGACACTGGCCGTGGTTTGAAAAGGAAGAACGCTGGTCGTCACGGGTGGTGCTGCCCACAGTGATCGCAGGCTCAACGCGATTTGGTGAACCACCGCAGGCATCCGCATCGTCGTTACCCGCTGCCACAACGAAGGTCACACCTTCTTCGATGGCACCGCGAACCGCGTTATCCAGGGCATCAGAAGCACCACCACCCAAAGACATGTTCGCAACGGCTGGCGCCTGGTGATTTGCCGCTACCCAGTCAACGCCTGCAATCACATCTGCATTGCTACCCGCACCCGAGCAATCCAGAACACGCACAGCTGCCACAGAAGCCTGCTTGGCAACCCCGTAGGTTGACCCAACCGACGTACTGGCTACGTGGGTACCGTGGCCGTTACAGTCGGTGGTGTCGGTCGCATCCGTTGAGCCACCCAGATTGAGAAGCGGACCCACCAAAGGTAACGCGCCCAATCCGAGCAGGCCGGCATCGTTAACCGCAAAATTACGACCTTCAATAACACGGCCAGCAAACTCTTGATGGGTATCGCGAAGCCCGGTATCGATCACATAAACATTCACACCGGCACCGCCAGATGCGGGGTAACTGTACTGATCATCCAACGGCAGTACCGTTTGATCAATTCGATCCAGGCCCCAAGTGGCATTTGACTGGCTTGCGGTATTCGCCGCAACAACACGGTCCTGCTCCACCTTAAGAACGCCCGGCAACGAAGACAACAGGCCCGCCTGCTGCTCGGTGAGCGCCAAGGCCGCGCCCGTCAGCGCAGTCTGGTACACATGCACCACTTCACCACCCCCTACAGCCATCAGAAGCGACTGAATACCGGCGGTCAAATCGCCCAGGCCCAACAGTTCTGGCAGAGCCGGATCGAGCGTGACGATGTAGCGGCCAGGAATTGCATCTCCCGCCTGCAGTGTTACCGACTGACTTGCATCGTTCGTCGATTCTGTCAGGCCAAGCGCATCAAACAATCCAGCGTGGGCGGGTGCTGCGGAAAGTAGGCAAGCGCTTAAACCGGCAGCGGTGATCAGTGCATGCTTTTTCATAGGATACTGCTCTCTTGTTGTATTTAACTGAACGAGTGAACATGACATATTGTGAGCTTGTTCACAGTACCTGATCGGGCCAACTCAAAAACCCGCTGCCCAAATAAAAAAAGCTTCACAACCCGAAGGTGGTGAAGCTTTTTAAAATCCGGCAGCGCCGGTTTTTCATGCGGTTCTATTCAGAACGAATTGAGCTTACTGCATGGGTACCAGCGTCAGCTCAACACGACGGTTCTGTTCACGGCCCGCAGCCGTTTCATTAGAGGCAATCGGCGAACGCTCACCGTAACCGGTCGCACGGGTACGACGAGGTTCAATGCCCTGATTCATCAGGAAATCACGAACCGAAGAAGCCCGGCGCTCGCTCAACAGCTGGTTATAACTGTCACGGCCGGTGCTATCGGTGTGGCCATCAATCTGAATGATGGTTTTATCGAATTCCTTCAGCACCAACGCAACCGACTCCAGGGTGCCGACAAATCCCGGGCGGATGCTCGACTGGTCTGTGTTAAACGTAATATTGCCCGGCATCACCAATTCGATCTGGTCGCCATTACGCACCACACGCACCCCGGTGCCTTCCAGCCTCTGTCGCAGCTGAGCTTCCTGACGGTCCATGTAGTAACCGATACCACCACCGACAGCGGCACCACCGGCGGCACCAATCAATGCTCCTTTACCACGATCGCTTTTGCTGGACGTGGCCGCGCCAATCGCTGCGCCACCCAAGGCACCGATGATGCTGCCCTTCGTGGCGTTCGATGTTTTCTCTTCCCCGGTATAAGGGTCGTAGGTCATGCAGCCACTCAGGCCAACCGTCGCAACGGCAAAGGCAAGGATAGTCTTCTTCATCACAAACTCCTGATGCTGTTAGTTTGGTATCCGGCCAGTCCTGACCGTATTACTGCGAGAACGTATCAATAATGGTATTGAATACCGTCGCCTGCAAATCTTTGGCCTCATTGACCAGGTGATGACGCCCATCCGGAATGGTGCGCTCGTTCACTGACGAAAACTTGTTTCGAATGATCCGCAGATTGTGTTGCCAGTCGACGGTCAGGTCTTTTTCACCCTGAACAACCGTTACCGGGAAGTCCACCGGCCGTGCCGATTCAATGTGTGGCACCCACTTCCGCAATGCCGTCACCCAATCCACGTGCACAGCCCGAGCCTGCAGAGGATCATGTTCCCGAAGAAACTTCAGGAAACGAGTATTGCTGCTGTTCTGCCCAAACGCCCTGCGCCATCGACTCAGGAACGGGCGCGCCACACTGTGCAACATCTTGGCACCCAGCCAACCCATGGGCCGCACCAACGGTGCCAACAGCACGACCTTGCGGAACGCAGAGGTTTCCTGGTTGTGATGGTTAGATAACAGATAGTCGATCAAAATCGCGCCACCTGTGCTCTGACCAACCGCGAACCACGGCCCCCGAATTTTATCCTCTACCTGCGCCATAACCGCGGACAAAACCGCCTGATACTCCAGAAAGCTGCCGATCGCTGCCGGCGTGCCACTGGATAAACCATGGCCGGGTTGATCGTAGGCAAGCACATCGAAACCAGCGCCAAGACACCGGTCAATGAGCTGGGTATAAAGCCCAACGTGATCAAAGTAGCCGTGCAATATAAACACGGTTCCCTTCGACTCAACGGTTTCCGGCAACCGGAAGTAATGCACCATGACTTCATGATGCTGAGCCTGAATGTAGCCTTGGTGATAGGTTACTTGCGGATGTTCCACCCACAAGTCCAAACCGTAAAACCGACAATAGGCTTCCATCTCGGAACTCAGTTCCCGGGGCTCCTGCGGATTGAACGGCTCCAGCCGTTCAAGCAATGAGTGCCTGTCCCAGTTCGGTATTTCTATGGTATCTGTTTTCCAGTACACGTAGAGTTAAACGCCTGTCATGTGTCAATAAATGAAGATCATCCTAACGCATTCACCGGGGAGAGCACAGATGTTCCAACTGCTTCTTGAAGCCAGCTTGCGGCAGATAATGTACCGATGCGTGCGCCCATTGCTGTCGAATGGCGTCTCGCTCGACCTGCAACGAAAGCTGATTCGCCAAGCTTACCGAACCTCAGTGCCTCCCCGAAGCGTGCGATTCACCAGAGACACTTTGGGCCATGTACCGGTGTTGCGCGCGCAGGCGAAAACCTGCTCGGCAGGCACCGTCGTGTACCTGCACGGCGGCGGATACATCCTGGGCTCTGCGGCTACGCACAAAGGTATTGCCGGTCAGCTGGCAAAACTGACCGGCTGCGAAGTGATCATTCCTGATTATCGGTTGGCACCAGAAC
The DNA here is from genome assembly GCF_016427555.1 of Marinobacter litoralis. Taxonomy (GTDB): domain Bacteria; phylum Pseudomonadota; class Gammaproteobacteria; order Pseudomonadales; family Oleiphilaceae; genus Marinobacter; species Marinobacter litoralis_A. Next base: position 1,396,512 of record NZ_JAELVS010000001.1, on the reverse strand, counting down.
ATCCGTATCCAGCAGCCCCCGATGATGCAGAAACGGTGATCCAATCCCTGATTCAGGAAGGGAAACCCGCTGAAAAAATGGCTATAGCGGGCGATTCCGCAGGTGGCGGGCTGGCATTGGTGTTAGCAATGCGCTTGCGGGAGCAGGGTCACGCTTTGCCCTCATCTATTACGTGTTTTTCACCTTGGACGGATTTGACCAGCCAGCAGCTTTACGCCCCCGAATGCGAACCGGTTCTTCACGGCAGCTGGGTTTTCAAGGCGGCTAAAATGTATGCTGCCAGCGAAGCCTTGACCAATCCGATGATTTCGCCCGTCTTTGGCGATTTGACGGGCCTACCACCGACGTTGATTCAGGTGGGTAGTCAGGAAATCTTGCTCAATGACGCAACACGCCTGGCCGAGTCTGCTAAAGCGGCCGATGTCGATGTCACACTCGAAATCTACAACGATCTCTGGCACGTGTTTCAGACCCACAGTGCCCAACTGCAACGCGCCGCCGATGCCCTTGTCGTTGCAGCTAAACACATCAGGCGTCATCTGGCAGAGTAACGTCGCCTCGCAGCAGGGCCTCTTTTCGTGCTCTCGGCCAGCGTTTAACTTGCCACTCCAACCGGGATGCCCGGCTCCGGTCACCCGCCACTGCGTGAAACTCCAGCGTCAACGGGCCTTTGCCCCACAAGCTGCGGGCGCCCTTCGGAGCGCCCGCCTGATGCTCGGAAAAACGTCGGGGTACGTCTGTGGTTATCCCCGTGTACAAGCTGCCAGCCGCCGTTCGCACCAGGTACAGATGCCACTGGTCAGCCATGGTCCAAACCTTGAGTTCGCGCCTGAACTTTCTTTTGCTGCAACCACAAGCCAGCGATGATCAATACCAGCCCGATGTAGGTGGACGGCAGAATCACTTCTCCCAAAATGAAGTAGATAAACACCAGCGACAGAAACGGCGCAATGAAAATCAAATTACTGACTTTTGCCGTATTTTCTGCCTTTTTCATGGCTTGGGACCACAAAATAAACGCAATTCCCATTTCAAAAACACCGATGTAAACCGCCGCCGAGAGCGATCCCAGCCCCGAAAACTCGAACCCGACGGTGTACCCGCACACCAAAGCAATCACCGGCAAACCAAACAGAAAGTTCAGAAACAGCCCAACCACAGGATCACGAGTATCTCGTGTCGCGATGATCCAGTACGACGCCCAAACCAATGTGCTGCCCAGTGCGAGGGCAACCCCTAGCGGGTCTGAAAAATTCAACGATGTCACCGCGCCCCGAGTCGCAATCACCACAACACCTGCATAACACACCAACCCCGCCACTATGTCGATACGGCGCAACTTCTGCCCCAAAAAGGGAACCGACAGGTAGGCCAGCACTAGTGCCCAGGTGTAATTCAGCGGTTGAGCCTCCTGCGCAGGCAGCCGGTCAAACGCGCCAAACAACAGAAAGTAATACAGGCACGGGTTGATCAGGCCCATCCCGATCGATTGCAGGTACTGGGTTTTGCTGAGTTGAAAAACCTGCTGCCACCGCCCCATTATTACCAGCGCCACAGCCATCACGACAATGGAAGCCGAGCCCGCCACTAGCAACATCTGCACAGGTGCCAGATCCGCCAACGCCAATTTGAACGCGGTTGCCACAGTGGACCACAGCAACACGGTAGCCAGGCCGTACATCATGGCCTGCTTCTGATTTTTCATCACTTCTGCTCCAGAGAGGATTCCAGCCAACGGTAGAGGGTTCGCCTGTTAATACCCAAAATTTGCGCAGCACGGCGTTTATTACCTTCCACCGCGGTCATCACCTGGCGTACATAGCTTTGCTGCAAGGCGTCCAAGGTGGGCCATTCTGGGATATTTGTACCTTCCAGGTCTATCGCATTCCGGTGAAACGTGCCTTGACGCTTGCGAATACGCTCTGGCAAATGCTCAGGCTGGATCGTATCGCCTCCGCAAAAGGTGACCGCTCTTTCGATCGCACTTGAAAGCTCCCGCACGTTGCCGGGGAACGGGTAATCCCGGAGCACCCGCAGCGCTACCTCACTAAACTTGATAAAACCGCGACCGTGCCTCAGGCACGCTTCCTTGAGGAAATGCATCGCCAGCAATTCCACATCTTCGCCCCGTTCCCGCAACGGCGGTACAGAAAGCGACAGGGTTTCAAGCCGATAGTAGAGGTCTTCCCGAAAGGTCCCTTCCTCAACCGCCTTCATCAGATTTACGTGAGTGGATGCCAGGACGCGCACATCGACGGCCTCTTCGTGGTCCGCGCCTACGGGTTTGATCGCGCCTTCCTGCAATACCCGAAGCAGCTTGGCCTGAAGCGCCATGGGCATTTCGCCAATCTCATCCAGCAACAAGGTGCCGCCGCTGGCTTCGGCAAATAACCCTTTGCGTGCCTGCCGTGCACCGGTAAAAGCACCGGCTTCATGGCCAAAGAATTCGCTTTCCATCAGATCCGGCGGAATGCCTGCACAGTTAACCGCCAAGAATGCCTTTTCCGAACGCTCACTCTGGTTATGGATCGCATGAGCAACCAACTCTTTCCCGGTGCCACTCTCGCCATGAATCAGAACGGCCGCCTGACTGAATGCAACCTGCCTTATTTCAGTTCGCAAACGCTCCATCGCTGAACTGTCACCCACCAACCCCATATTCAACTCGCCGTATTGGCGGGACTGGATCTCGGCCAGTTGCCGGTTAATATCGGCCTGAGCCAGCAGTCTTTTTATTTTCAGACGCAGGTGATCCGTGGACAACGGCTTGGTCAGAAAATCATCCGCCCCCGCCTGCAACGCTTCGACAGCTTGATCAACCGTGCCGAAGGCGGTGATAACGATAAACGGAATCCCGGGGTGCTCCGCTTGCTGAAAAGCCAGCACCTGCATGCCATCGCCATCGGGCAACCGAAGGTCTGAAACGATCAACGCCGGGCGCTGCTCTTTCAGGGCTTTGCGTGCATCCTGAACTGTTGCCGAACCGACAACGGCGTAGCCATCCGCTTCCAGCTCCTCGGTCAGCAGCTGTCCCAGACTCGGGTCATCTTCTATCAGCAAAACCAGCGGTGCGTTTTCCGACCTCATATCGCCTCCTTCGGAAAATAAAGACTCATTCGACAGCCGCCCAGCTCACCGTCTGCCACCTCTACCCGGCCACCATGTTCTTTCAGAACACTGCTGACCACCGCAAGACCAAGTCCCGTTCCCTCGCCTGCGGCGCGTGTACTGTAAAAGGGCTCGAACACCCGTGCACGCTGTTCTTCCGGTATGCCCGGGCCATCATCGTCTACTCGAACTTCCCAGCAATCACCGGCATCGTGGGCTGAAACCTTTAGCTGGCTCCGGGCCGACTGACAGCCATTGCGGATCACATTCAGGCATGCGAGCCCTGCCCGCAGCGGCTCGGCTCGCACGGCCATAGCCTGATCAAGCCCTTCAGTGACCAGCCCGGGCGTATCGCAACGGCTGTCTTCTGCAACCCATGTCATGACGTCCGCAAGAACCGATGACAGGTCAAGCGAGCGGCGAGAATCCGGTACATGGCGAAAACAATCCAGCAGCTGCTGAATGATTGTGGTCATGCGTGTGACCTGATGTTCAATATCGGTGAGATGGCGCTGCTGTGCCTCCGGTAACCCGGAGCGCGCAAGAATTCGGGCGCGCCCCTGTATAACGTTCAAAGGGGCGCCGAGCTCATGGGCCACGCCGCCAGCTACCCGACCAATCATTGCCACCTTTTCCTGGTATTCCAATTGCTCGGCTAAAGCACGCTCTCGAGCAATGCGCCCTTCAATCTCCGATTCTGCCGCCGCCATGCGTCGGCCCAACTTCAGAATGCCACGATGAATCTGCCGAAGTTCCCGCGGGCCGGAAGGCGGAACCGCCAACAGCCAGCGCCCCGGGGCCAGGTTCGCCATGTTTTCCAGTAACCGGCTGACATGCCGCCCCACCGTTCCGTAGTGCCCCAATACCACCACCGCAATCATGATGAAGGAAAATGCGGTCCAAATTGTCACAGCCCACCAGCGCGAGGAAGCCACCAAATCGTGAAAATCACTGCGCTTTCGGGTGACCTGAAGCAACCCCTGAATCCGGCCGTCGTCCCCCACCAAGGGCGTGAAATGGGAAAACACCGATTCGCCATCTACCCGACGAAAGGCACCGCCCAGCTGCCCGCTGGCGATGACCTTTTCGGCACTCGCGCTGTTGGATACGTCCGTGTCGGCAACCCCCAGGCTGGCAACCCGAACGCTGTTCTCATCAAACACCGACGCACCGGAAATTCGGCCAATCTGGAAGATCGACTTTAACGATTCCCCCAACACCAGCTCATCGCCTTGCGCCAACGCGTTGGAGATCGGCCCACTCACGGCTTGCGCCACCAACTCCAGATCTTCTCGCAAACGTTCATTGAGGGCTTTTTCTACTGCCCCCAGCCCTATGTAGATGGCGATACCGCTGAACAGAACCAGCGGTACGACGATGCTCAAGACCAGAGTCAGCTGCAACGACCGGAACATATTCCGAAAGCGCCGGCTAAGAGGAAACATAAACAGCTCCTGTACCAAGGTGTCACAGCATTTCTGACACATGGGGCATTTTGCCACAACCTTCATTACTAACCCTTAACGCCAAAAAACCATAACCGATTGATTTACATAGCATTAAAAACAACCCCAAGGTTGGCATACGCCGTGCTGTACTGAACGCGACATCCACATAAACCGGGCGTTATGTTGATTTGACCCGGTAAGTTCAAGCGAGAGGAGTCTGATCCATGAATAAGCTACTTGTTTCCGTAACCGCATCGTTGGCGCTTCTGGCCGCTACGCCGACCATGGCTCAACAGGAGGGACAACCGAGCCCTGCAAATCCGCAGACCCAAAGCCAGGGCTATGCTGATCCCGCTGCTGCCGGCACCCAAAGCACTAATTTCAGCGATGCACAGCTGAAAGAGTTCATCAAAGCTCAGGACCGTGTCATGAAAGTTCGGGAAGAGTACATCGAGAAGATTGAAGCCGCCGACTCTCAACAGAAGGCTCAGGAGCTTCAGATGAAGGCAAACGACAAAATGGTTTCCGCCATTCAGGACGCCGGCATTGAAATTTCCACCTACAACGCCATCGCGACCGCCTACAGCAGCGAGCCGAAAATCCGCAATCGCGTTGACGCTTTAATGTAAGCCCCAACGGTCAGTTGCCCCGCGTATGCGGGGCCTTTTCACCTTATTGCAACAGTAACGGGCGGGAGATCATTTTGACATCTTCAGCGGCACAGACTTCACCAGCCCGAGCGGTCAGGTCGGCGATAAACCGGGTTTGATCACCCGGCGTTAATGGGTACGCTTTCAAACGATACTTCATACCGATGTCCGTACCCGTAACCGCAACCACCACCGGCTGATAGATTTTGGTCAGTGGGCAGGTATAAATCACATCCCGAAACAGTTCGCGCATGCGAGCAACATCGTGGTTCGGCTCAAGATACAGCTCCGCCACACACATCAGATTGTCAGTTCCGTCATTACTGTTTGCCAGCAGATTGTTCCACAACAAACCGTGGGGAATCACAATGACCGTATCATCCAGCGTGACAATTTCCGCTGCCCGCGTGCCGATAGCTCGCACCTCCCCATACTGTCCATTGATCTCGATCCAGTCTCCCGGCCGGTAAGGCATCTCATACAAGGTGACGATGCCGGCGATCAGGCTGTTGGCGTAATCCTTGAACGCAAAGCCCAGTGCTAATCCAAGCGCGCCAAAAATAGCGAGCATGTTCTCGAACGATGGCTCCACGAGAATCGGCACAACCATCACAACGGTCAGAACAATGATCACCAGCCGGAACAAAGGTACCGAAGCTAATAAATACAACCGAGGTTTGCCGGACAATTTCTGAGCCAGCATGGGGACCAGCTTCTGAATCGCCATAATCAGCAATGAAGCCATCACCACCACTGCAATGGCTTCGATGATGGCACCTGACGTGATGGTGGACAGCGCGTCCTTTAGCCCCAGCTCTTCCATTTTGTGCTCCTAGAATCCGTCTACCGAGAATCCGCGTGCCTGCAAATATTTGCGGACCGCCGGGTATCCCAACGGGGTGGGCCGATACGCCCTCGTGTTTTCATCCTGCACCACCAGCTCTGCCCGAAGAAACCGGGACAACAGTAATTTAAGCTCAACGGGGGCAATGCCTGTCACCCGCTCAAGGGAGTCAAGGGTTAAACTGCTGTGCAACATGATCGCGTGCAACACTATACCCGCCTGCTGGCCAGACCCCTGAGGCACGCCCGGCAGACTTAACTGGTCAAACGGTACTACCCAGCACTCAGCGGTTTTGCTGGTGCCATCGTCATCCTGTTCGGCATCTTCTTCCGGTTTGGCGCGCAACGCTCGTTGCCAAATTGCGTGCGCAACGCCCCGGTTTCCTCTGGCTGCGTTGGCGAGATCCTGCGCAAAACAACTGTATTTTTCTTTGGATTCGTCGGTCTTGGGTGGCAACACATAGTAACCGTCGTTGGTCATCCGCGCCGTCATTGACCGGCCGTTGCCACCACGGGCCAAAAAATCCAGCCAGCCGGTGAGACGTTCCGAATCCAACGGCGCCAAGGTTAAGGGCCCAACGTGAATCTCTGGCCAATACCTGATCCAGAATTGCCAGCACCAACTCGAACACGCCACGATACCGCGGCCTGCACTATCCTGTGCAATGCGGGCGAAGAACGACTTCAACAGCTGCAACCCCGACCGGTGGCGCAACCAGAAGCTGGCAAGCTCGGGCAGCACCCAGTCATCCTCGCCTAGCTGCTCGTCCCACCAATGATCGGCCTCTTGCTCGCTCATCAATAAGTTATCCGGCGCTTCGATGACACGGGCCGGCAAGGTCAACAGTGCCTCCGATACCCCCGAAAACGGCGGCGCGACGATAAAACTCACCTGACGATTGTGCAAACCTTGTTGGCTCAGCGCTCCAAGCTCTTTCAGGATCGCCGATGCCAAAACTGAGGCATCCGGTTCGGGCGCATATCGCTTCAGCTTATTCGCTGGCAAGGAAGGCAAGTCATCCAGGCTTTCGAACGCTTCGCTTTCAGGTGTGAGCCCCGAACGCAATTGTTCCAGTATGTCCTTGAACCCCGCACGCAGTGATTTGTGCACCGATATATCGGGCGTACTCCACTGATCGAGTGGAATCAAACCACCGGGCAGGCAAGCGTGCTCACTATCCGTTTCCGTCGCCAAAAAACCTCTCCCTTCTTTCTACTCGGGGACCAGCCAGGAAAGACTGGCCGACATTCCTAGTCTAGCTTCGCCTTCAAGCTCCGCCAGCATATCGCTGAGGCGCTGATCAAAGCCCCAGGGCGGATTGACCACCAACATGCCCGAACCCACCATTCCCCTTTCGGGCGGTTGATCGAGCATCACTTCGCTGCGCAGCACTTTACGAACGCCACTGCTTTCCACGCCTGCAATCAATTGTTGCTGAAGACCGCTGGTCAATATGGGATACCAGATCAGATACACGCCGTGGCGGCATTTCTTCCAAGCTTGGCCCAAGGTCTTCGCGACCTGAGCGTATTCATCTTTTACTTCATAGGACGGATCAATCAAGGTCAGTAATCTGGGCTGGGCAGGAGGCAAACACTTTAACAGTCCTTTCAGTCCGTCTTGATTCACAACGCGAACACCGCTCTTGTCAGCCCAATTCTCCAGATGCCGGCCTTCGCTGGGGTGCAACTCGAACGCGGTGACCGAATCCCCGGGCCGGCCAAAATTCGCCAACCAGGCCGGCGAACCGGGGTACAGCGACAAGGTTTCCGAGCCTTGGTTCAAGCTGCCCAGCAACTCAACCAGAGGTTGCCAGTCTGGCGATGTCAGCTGTCCTCGTATCGACCACAAGCGGTGGATACCGGCATCCGCTTCGGCGGTCTTTCTGGAACGTTCGCTGGTCAAATCGTACAGCGCACTGCCGGCGTGCGTGTCGAAACAAGCAATAGCCGTTTTCTTGGCTTGCATCATGGTCAACGCCAAGGTCAATGCCGCATGCTTTTGAACATCTGCAAAGTTTCCAGCGTGGAAGGCGTGAAGGTAACTCAACATATCGGGCTCCTGATTTCAGCCGTCCATTAAGCCGCAGTCATCGGTGACAAACAACACCAACGGTCGCTCTTCGCAGCATCAGCAAAATTTTCTTGCGTCAAAGTGATCAGGCACCTCATAATGCAAACGCTAATACTTCCTATTACCAACCACGTCTACGTTACACGGAGTTCTTCATGACCGCTTTGTTCCGCCCGGCTCCACTGGCCATCACCATTGCCGCCACGCTTTCCACCGGTTGCGCCTTCACGAATACTGCAGCCCAGCCTGAACCGGTCACCAAAGCCTCTGTGGTTACTCATTATGCAGATGTGGCACACGCTAATTACCAGGATGCCCTGATCACCGCTAAAGCGTTGGATAAAGCCACCGACCAACTGATCGCCAACCCCACCGAAGCGAATCTGCAAGCGGCCAAAGAAGCCTGGCTAGCTGCCCGGGTGCCCTACCAGCAAACGGAAGTTTTCCGCTTCGGCAACACCGTGGTAGATGACTGGGAAGGTCAGTTGAACGCCTGGCCGCTGGATGAAGGCCTGATCGATTACGTCAAAGCCGACGATTACCAGTACGAACTGGGTAACGCGGGTGCCACGGCCAACATCATTGGCAACACTCGCGTGAACGTGGGCGGAGAAACTCTGGATACCACGGTATTAACGCCGGAACTGCTCGCCAACCTGAACGAAATTGGCGGTTCCGAAGCCAACGTGGCCACGGGCTACCACGCGGTGGAATTCCTGCTATGGGGCCAGGACCAGCATGGCTTCGAGCAAGGTGCCGGTGAACGTCCGGTTACCGATTACGCAACAGGTTCTGATTGCACCAACGGCAACTGTGAGCGCCGCGGTGAATACCTGGACGCGGTAACAGATCTGCTGGTTACCGACCTTGAGTGGATGGTGGCGCAATGGGCTCCGGGTAACGAAAACAACTACCGCAGTGAGCTGACAAACGGCGATGTGAACGAAGCGGTTCAGAAAATGCTGTTTGGCATGGGCTCTTTGTCTCTGGGTGAACTGGCGGGCGAGCGTATGAAAGTGGCTCTGGAAGCCAATTCTTACGAAGACGAGCACGATTGCTTCAGCGACAATACTCACAACTCCCATTACTACAACGGTCAGGGCATTCAGAACGTTTATACCGGCACCTACCGCCGGGTAGATGGCAGTTTGGTCAGTGGCCCGTCGCTGTCAGATCTGGTCGAAGCCAACAATCCTGAACTGGACGCCCGCCTGAACGCTCAGCTGGATGCGTCCATGAAGGCCTTGGGGCAGCTAAAGGCACACGCTGAAAGCAGCGACAACCCAATGGCTTTTGATACTATGATCGCTCCGGGCAACACCGAGGGTGCACAAATCGTCAACAATGCGATCATGGCACTTGTTGAACAGACCGGTTCCATTGAACAAGCCGCACGCCAGCTTGGCATTGAAGCCTTGTCCCCTGACGATGCCGGCCACGCATTCTGAGGCACGATGAAACACGTACTGATCTGGGGAGCGCTGGCCATGGCCAGCGTTCCCGTTTTTGCCGCCAGCCACGCTGGCTACCCGATACAAACCACTCCGAACACCGGTGGTGAAGGCACAGTTCAGCAAGCCGACACCAATGCCTACTCGCTGCCCCAAGCCAACTTGTCGATGACCAAACGGCTGGATTTCAGCGTGGGTAACAGCTTCTTCCGGAACCCCTGGGTTGAAGCCCCCGCCAGCACCGATGCCCGCGACGGTCTTGGGCCACTGTTCAACACCAATTCCTGCCAGGGTTGTCACATCAAAGATGGCCGCGGCCATTCACCGGGTGTAGACGAGCCACCCGTATCACTGTTCCTTCGATTGGCGGTACCTGCCGACCCTCTGAAAGACGCAGACATTCTGCGCACACAGGGATTCAAACCGGCTCCCGTTTACGGTGCTCAGCTCCAGACCGCTGCTCTGCCAGCGGCCAAACCCGAAGCCAGCTTACGCATCGAGTGGCAATCGGTCACCGAGACCTTTCCCGATGGCCATCAGGTTTCTTTGCGAAAACCGGTGTATCACATCGATACCCCCAATTACGGCCCACTGCCGGAAGATCTGTTGATCTCTCCCCGCGTGGCACCGCAAATGATCGGTATGGGCTTACTGGAAGCGATTCCGGTCAGCGATCTCGAGGCCTTGGCCGATCCGAATGACAAAGACAAAGATGGCGTTTCCGGCAAACTGAATCAGGTTTGGGATTTGGCAACCCTCCAGACCGTGCCGGGCCGTTTCGGCTGGAAGTCTGCTGAGCCGAATGTGCATCAACAGAGCATGGGCGCATTCGCCGGCGACATGGGGCTGACCTCCAGCATCAAACCTGCCACCGACTGCACGCCCGAACAAAAGTGCGAGCAATTCGCCGATGGCGGTGCACCGGAAGTCACCGACAAAATCGCCGGTTTTGTGACCTTCTACGCCAAGAGCCTGGCTGTTCCGGCCCGACGCAATCTGGATCAGGAAACCGTTCAGCAAGGCGCCAAGCGTTTTAACAAAATTGGCTGTGCGGCTTGCCACACGCCAAAACACACCACGGGCCAGGTCGCCGACCGCCCCGACCTCAGTAATCAGACGATCTGGCCTTATACCGATCTGTTGTTACACGACATGGGGCCAGCACTGGCAGACGGGCGTGACGAATTTCTGGCCGACGGTAACGAATGGCGCACACCGCCTCTATGGGGCACGGGACTGGCGAACGTGGTGAATCCACAAGCAGGCTTCTTGCACGACGGCCGTGCCCGCACACCGGAAGAAGCCATTCTTTGGCACGGAGGCGAAGCACAAGCCGCAGCGGATCGATACCGCCAACTGTCAGCCGCTGACCGACAAGCGCTGATCGATTTCCTCAATTCGCTTTAAGGAGTTGCCATGCAGCCCATCATTCGAGCCTTCTGCGCTTCAACCCTCGCCGTTGCCGCCTCTCTCAGTTTCGCGGATGCACCGATGGATGGGCCACAAAATACGCGTGCAGGCTGGCACGCAGCAATTCAATCAGGTTATGACTTGCTCGCCGAGGAAACCACGCAGCTTGCCGAGCACGCCAGCAGTTACTGCACAGCACCCGACGAACAGCTCAGGGCGCAGCTCGAGCAACACTGGCGCGATGCCTTTATGGCTTGGCAGCAGGTGCGCTTTGTCGATTTCGGGCCGGTAGAAAACAACAATCTGGCCTGGCAATTTCAATTCTGGCCAGACCCGAAAAATCTGGTTGCCCGCAAAGCCGGCTACCTGACGAATTCGGACCAGCCCATTACCGCTGACCTTATTGAACAATCCGGCGTGGCGGTTCAGGGTTTTCCGATGCTGGAATACCTGCTGTTCGATGAGGCTTTATCTAACAGTAAAAACGCGCTGCCCGCTCCGCACAGCTGCGCGCTTTTGACCACCGTTACCCGACATATTGCTGAAAACAGTAAACAGCTCAGCGACGACTGGCACAGCTTCAAAACGCCCTACCTCAACACCGAGGCCTATCAGGTTTCCACCCTCAAGTCGGCCATGGCCGCACTGGAGATTCTTGAGGAGAAGCGTTTAGCAAAACCCATGGGGCTGCGCGGCAACGGCAAACGCAACCCTTACATCACCGATGCCTGGCGCAGTGGCACCAGTGCGTTATCCGTGGAAGCCACCCTACGCGGGCTGCAGCAACATTTTCTACCTGAATTTCTGAAACTGCTGGAACAAAAGGGTGAAGCACCATTGGCCCAGCGAATCCAGCGACAGTTTGAAGCGGCACTGGATAACTTTCCGGGAGCGGACCGCCCGATGGCCACGCTGCTGTCCGACGACAACGCATTTCGTACCCTGCAAGGGTTGTACGTTGACGTTTCTCAGCTCACGACACTGTTCAACGACCAAGCCGCCGTTGCTTTGGGTGTAGTTCGGGGCTTCAATTCCAGCGACGGTGACTAAAGAGCCTTCCATGATGGACAGACGCCAACTCCTGAAAGCCGCGCTTGCCGGCAGTGCCGCATTAAGCCTGGGTGGCTGTACGCTATTGCCGCGAAAGTCCGGGTTCAACCCAGAACTGTATTCGGCAGCGGTGGGTAAACCCGATGGAACCTTTGGCGTTAGCGCCTTCGACCTGAGCGGCCAGCCGCTTTGGGTGTCCCCCGTGGCTACCCGTTGTCATAGCGGCTGCACACGCCCTGTGAATAACCAATTGGTGTTCTTCGAACGTCGGCCGGGATGGAGCTTCTATGTGTTGGATGCCTCTACCGGAAAGCGCCTTCACCATATTGATGCCGCTGAAGGCGAACACTTTGTCGGCCACGGCGTGTTCTCCCCGGATGGGCGCTGGTTGTATGCCACCGCCAGCCGGTACGAGCCCGGCGAAGGGATCATCGCGGTCTACGATGCCGAACAAAATTACCAACGGGTAAACACCTTCGAGCTGGCTGGTATCGGCCCGCACCAGATTACCCTGCACCCTGACGGTGAAACCCTCGCCATCGCCTTGGGCGGCATTCTCACTCACCCGGATTATGACCGGCTCAAGCTCAATCTCGACACCATGGCACCGGCCCTGATTCTGATGAACCGTCGCTCCGGAGAGATTGTTGGCCGCCTGAACCCGAGCCACCATCAGCAGAGCCTTAGGCATTTGGACGTTCATCCCTCCGGCAAAGTCTATGTCGCCTACCAACACCAAGGCCCAAGACACGAAATGCCAGCCTTGCTTGCCCGAATGGAAAACAACCGATTGCGGGAAATCCGTTTTGACGATGAAACCCAAGCGGGCCTCGCCAACTACATAGCCAGCGTGATCGCCCATCCTGAGAACGATCTGGTCGCGGCCGCCTCTCCAGTCGGTGGCACAGCCGTGGTTTTTCAAGGCAGTACCGGAAAGCTGCTGGCAAAAGCCTCGATTCCTGATTGTTCGGGTGTGCAGGCCCTGGCTGGCGGTGACTTCCTGATCTCCTCGGGCCAAGGCAAGCTGGTTAGAATTGGCGCACAGCAGCCAGCTGTGGACATTGCCCAGCTGCCGCTGTATTGGGATCATCATTTGGTGTAGTCAGCCGCCACAGCACGAACCCACCCTTAAGCAACTTCCCGGCTCCTGCTATGCTTGGCGAAACCCTTCGCCGGAGTAGCCACCTTGTCCGAAAAATCTTCCTATTCAATTGATCAGTTATACAGCCTGATCGCCAACGAAGAAGATGCCCGTGTTTGTAAAGACATCCCCGCCGAAGCCTGCCGGGAAGTACCGCGCAACTTTTTCCTGATCCTGTTCAGTAACGTACTGACCAAGCTGGGTGACCTGTTAATCAGCCCGAAAACGGTTCTGGCCTGGCTGATGAGCGCGGTCGGTGCTCCGGCACTGGTGGCCTGGCTGGTGCCCATTCGTGAATCCGGTTCGATGGTGCCGCAAATGGTGATCGGGGCCTGGGTTAGGCGCAAGGCCGTGCGTAAATGGTTCTGGACGCTGGGCAGTTTCGGGCAGGCCGTGAGTGTTATGGCCATGGCGGCCAGTGTCTGGTTTCTTGAGGGCTACGCCGCAGGTGGCGGCATTGTTGCCGCTCTCATCGTATTCTCTTTATCCCGAGGCTTTTGCTCCGTCTCCATGAAAGATGTGCAGGGCAAATGCATCCCCAAAACCCGCAGGGGCCGACTGTCGGGCCTGGCCAGCACACTGGGCGGCACGGCAACCGTAATTCTGACCGCGCTGCTATTCTGGGACCGGGGCGACCCGACCATTGGTTTTTACACACTGCTATTATTGCTTGCCGCCAGCATGTGGATCATCGCCGGTTTTCTGTTCGCCGGGGTAGAAGAATACGCGGGCGAAACCGATGGCGGCGGCAACGCGTTGGCGGAAGCATTCAAAAGCCTGTCTTTGTTGCGCACCGACACCTTGTTCCGAAACTTCGTGATTACCCGGGCCTTGCTGCTGTGCTCTGCCCTGGCCTCGCCCTACTTCGTGGTGCTGGCTCAAAAAGAATCAGACATCGGCTGGATGCTCGGGGTGTTCCTGCTTGCCAGCAGCCTGGCCAGCTCTCTCAGTGCCAGCTTCTGGGGCTGGGCGGCCGACACCTCCAGCCGCCGCGTGATGATCCGTGGTGCAGCCATGGCCAGCGGTATATGCGTTGCTGTGGGTTGTCTGGCGCTGGTGTTCGGCCCCGGCTTCGGTGGTGCCTGGTTTTACCCGATTGCGTTTTTCATTCTCAGTATTGCTCACGCGGGTGTTCGCCTTGGCCGTAAAACCTATCTGGTGGATATGGCCGGCGGCAACAAACGCACCGATTACACCTCGGTCAGCAACACCGTGATCGGCATTTTGCTATTGGCAACCGGTGGGCTCACGGCGGCAATCTCGCTGATCTCCAATGTCGCGGTGATTATCGTGCTGGGCTTGATGGGGTTTGCGGGCATGATCAGCGCGATGCGGCTGGATGAGGTGACAGAGGGCTGAGTCCGAGTGTCCAACAAACAACAAAAAGGCCGGCAAATTGAGGCTGTGTGAAAACAGCCTCCGAAGCTGGCAAAATAACCGCGACATGGCTCGCGGTTATTTTTTATGAGGCATCTTGAAGGCACCCCTCGAAGCCAGGCGCTGTTACTCCCACCCAGCGTTGAAGATTATGTCCCCGAAGATCACCCGGTTCGCGTCATTGATGCGTTTGTGGATTCACTGAATTTGTCAGAGATGGGGGTCAGGAAAGCTCAGACGGCCCATACCGGCCGCCGCCCTTACCATCCCGGCGATTTGCTCAAGCTTTATATTACGCCTACCTCAACCAGACCAGCAGTACCCGACGGCTGGAAAAAGAATGTCATCGCAACCTGGAAGTGCTCTGGCTGATGAAGCAGCTAGCACCGGATTTCAAGACCATTGCGGACTTCCGTAAAGATAACGGTGACGCGGTCAAGAAGGTGTGCCGGCAGTTCATTGTGTTCTGCAAACAGGCAGGACTGGTCAGCGGCCAGTTGGTGGCGATTGATGGCAGCAAGTTCAAAGCGGCCGCTGATCGTTCACCACGACCTGACACAGGCAGATAGCGATAACCAGCTACTGAAACCGATCGCCCAAGAGACCCATGATGTACTGGAGGGCGGACTAGAAACCCTCGTTGCCGATGCCGGCTACTCCAACGGTCAGCAGATCAAAGAGCTTCAGTCTTCTGGGTACGATGTGGCAGTGCCATCGAACCGAGCGGTCAACAATCAGGGAAACGGCGAGTACTTCCAGAAACGTGACTTCACCTATTTGCCCGAAGAGGACGCTTACCTCTGCCCTGCTGTAGAGCGGATGATCCGTCGAATGGCTACCGTTGAGCCGACCTTCGCTACACTCAAGAGAATGCTGAATAAAGGGAGATTTACCTGCTGGGGTCTGAGTTCTGCCAGTAGTGAATACAGTCTGGGGGTGCTGAGTTACAACCTGATGCGGGCGATCAACGTGCTGGGCGTAAAGGGTATGCTGGCAAGGCTGGCTTGAGGCACTTAGGCCTCTTTATTGCCTATAAATATAGGCTGACTGAAAGCAAAAATGCCCCGGACGATGTCCGAGGCATTTTGTGGGCCTGCTCAGAAGCTATGTAAATCGTGTTTTTACACAGCCTCAAATTGCCGGCCTTTTTTGCGTGATTCAGGCTGCCCTTAAGGTACCTGAACCTCGGTTTTGGACGCGCACACGGCGTGTACGTTGAATTCATCCAACAATGACAGCAGCTGGAACCCGCCACTGACCACTTCCACCGAATCAAAGCGCTTGGAAGTCTGGAACACCAGGAAACCAACCTCATCGCCGCCCAAAAGACCCGAGATGCCTAGCAGATCCAGCTCATAACCTACCTGGCCATCGGATTCTTCCTGAATTTCACCATCCAACAGGGTTCGTACTTTCAAACCACCGTTGGTCAGCAGGCCCAATTGAACCAATTGAGGAGCTTCTGCAATCGACACACCAATCACGTTTTGGCCAGGGTAGGCAAAACCGGAGGTGGCCGCTACGCGGAGGCTAACGTTCGAAAGACCAAGCAAGTTGGTGTTCTGAATGGTCGCAAAATTGGCGAGGTCATCATCAATCACATTGCCTTCATTGCTAACGTTGCACAGCAGGCCACCCAAAGCAGGTAACAAGCAAGCGGACTCGTCTACGGAAGCCACCGCAGCAATCTGGCTGTCGCTAGCCAACATCGGCGTGAACTGTTCTCCAACACCGCACGCAAACTCGATGTTATTGACTCGATCACACGCGTCACCCACGCCGTCACCGTCGGTGTCGGTCTGATTACCTACGCCGTCAACGCCTGCTTGATCTGCACCGTTAGGCACGTATGGACAGTTGTCCGGATCAATCAGCTTAGGACTGAAGTTACCGGCTATTTCGATTTTATCATCGACACCGTCGCCATCCATATCCACATCACAGGCATCGCCAGTGCCATCAGAATCGGTATCTTCCTGGTTCGGATTGGACACCGTCGGGCAATTGTCGCCAGTAACCACACCGTCTCCATCTTCGTCCTTGTCGGCAGAACACGCATCACCTACGCCGTCGCCATTCGTATCTTCCTGACCCGCATTCGCTTCCAGTGGGCAGTTATCGCCACCGTTAGCCGGATCGATCACCGAAAACTGGCCGGTAGCCTCATCCAGGGCTTTATCGGGCACCCCATCTCCGTCTGCATCGGTATCACAGGCATCACCAACACCATTACTGTCACGGTCAGCCTGAGACGCATTGGCGATCAACGGACAGTTATCGGCGCCCGTATCGGTGTAGCTGCCATCGTCATTTTTTACCTTGTCGTCAACACCGTCGCCATCGGAATCGATATCGCAGGCATCGCCGAATAAATCACGATCTGTGTTCAGCTGGTCCGGGTTCGGAATCAACGGGCAGTTATCCACACCATTGAGAACGCCGTCACCATCAATATCGTCCTGATTGGAGGTTTCGCCGTCACAGGCGTCATCAATACCGTCCGCATCAGCATCCACGCCGTCGTTGCCGGCATTCGGGCAAGAATCTTCGTTGTCTGGAATACCGTCACCGTCCGAATCAACCTGCTCGGTACCATTTGCACTTGTGCCGGAGCCAGAGCTATCTGCCTCACAGCCTGCCAACGACAGCAACGCTGTCAGCAACAGGATCAAAGGGAAATTCAGGTTACTCAACTTCATGATCAAACACCCTCCCCGGCCGTCACCGAGATCACATTAAATTCAACGCGGCGGTTACGTTCACGACCTTCCTCAGTGTCGTTACTGCGTATCGGATTGGCCTCACCATAGCCGTTGGCCGTTAGCTGCTCAGGAGCAACGCCCAGATCCAATAGATAATTGCGAACTGCGTTCGCACGTTCTTTCGATAGCTTTCGATTGTAGGCTGCGGAACCCTGGCTATCGGTGTAACCGGCCAGTTCCACTTTCAGATCCGGCTGGCCTTTTAACGCGTCAGCCGTGCTGATCAGAATGTCCCGGGCATTCGCAGTCAGGCGATCCGAGTTAAACTCGAAAGTAACGCCTTGCAGTACCACCGTTTGGGCTTGAGTGGTTTCGACACAACCAACCGCGTTTACTTCCAGACCTTCCAGCGTGTTCGGGCACTGGTCAACACCATCAACCACGCCGTCGCTGTCTGAGTCTGCCAGGCTTTTCTCAACCACGACGGGCTTCTCGATGACCACCGTTTTCTCAACAATGCGGGTGCGCGTGGCGCCAATCGGAACGGTCAAGCCTAGACTAAAATGCAGATCTGAGTAGTTTTCTTCGAAGGCATCCCAGAGATATCGAGCTTCAGCTCGCATACGCAAGCCCGTTGCCGTAAAGGACGAGGTAATGAACCCCAGGGCAGCGTTCGCGTAGCCATCAAACTCACTGGCGCTGTTGTTAAATACATCGTTTCGGGAAACCCCCACACCAAGAGAAGCATAAGGGCTGAAGGTCTCTGCACCAAACAAACGGTAGTTTATATCAGCACCTGCACCCTGCTGGTAATGGTCGGTGGCACCGTCAATTCCTGTTTCTATAGTCGCCATAAAAAACTGGGGTTCAAACCACCAGTGCTTGCTCAGGCGATGACTATACATGCCGCGAACCGCTGTACCGTATTCATCGGTGCGGTCGCTGTCCGGATCGATGTAACTACCAAGAATGGACACCTCGCTTTCATGCTGAACGGGCTGCGCGTACACCGCATGAGGTGTCGACGCGATGAAGACCCCTACTGCGGCCCCTGCTAACAAATCCTTTCGTACCATTCAAACGCTCCCTAGTGCTTGTTGACTGTTGTGAACATTAGTTTTCAACCTTGAACGGCGGTCATATTAGGCCATTCCCAAACCTCGGCCTTTGACCCAAACGGTTATTACCTGCGTCAGATGCGCCACTAGCAGACGATCCGAACCAAAACCGAGACACGAACCTCAAAATAAAACCTTTTTATTACATTAAGATAACCTGAAGTCAGCATAGACATAGCTCGCGAAGCCATCCAAACATCGATCATTACATTTCTGTTAGACAATACTTCATTACGACATTTGGAGGCGGCCGTTTATAGAAGGCAGCGATGAACGAACTTCGCCCCAAATGTTGAGGCGGAGTCGAGAAAAGAAGGGAAGCGGGGAGCTACAAATCAAACAGCAAAAGTTTACACGGTTTTCCGGTCGTTCAGTGCCAACGCGCCTTTGACAATTTTATAGATGACCCAGATGGACGTGCCCAGCAAGATGAACCACCCAATAATCAATGGCGTGGTAACGATGCCAATCACCGTCCACAGCAGACCAATCCAGAAGGTTCGGATTTGCCACCGAAAATGGCTTTCAATCCAGGTGCCACGAACATCGTCCAGTTTGACGTAATTGACGATGACCCCCACCAAGCCGGTGATGCCGCCAAGAAAGAAAGACAACGCCTGAAGGATGTATACGACAACTGCCAGGTTACGTGCTGAATCCTTAGCGGGTTGTTGAGGTTCGTCGTTGCGGGGTATGTATTCCGATTCGGCCAAGATCGCGGCTCCTAGAAGTGGTTTTTCCCAAGTCTAGCATAGCGGGCTTGCTCGCTTGCAAAGCCCGCCAGGTTCCAGCCGCGCCGCTAACCTTACGTTGGCGGGATCAACTTCCGATCACCCCGCCGTCGTCGCGGGTTACGATCACCGTGGCATCCCGCGGTCTTGGATCCTTGGCATCCGGCCAATTGGCTGCGGGGTGCTGGATATTCACGAACATCGTGGCCATGTCGGGGGTTCCGGTGACACCGGTTACTTCGCAACCTTGAGGCCCTACGAAGAAGCGTTTGATTTCACGGGTTTCCGGGTTGGCAGCCAGCATCATGTTGTTCTGATACGGCGCTTCATCCCGACCGTCTGTCTGGATCCACAAGCGGCCGTTGTAATCGAACCACAAACCGTCCGGGCTGTTGAAGATGTTGTCGTCGTTCAACGTGACAACCTCCTCGCCATCAACCACCGTTTTGGTGCCTTGCTCGCCGGCAAACACGAAAATGTCCCAATCAAAGCGGGTGGCTGCGTGGTCATTCTCCGCTTCCTTCCAACGAATGATGTGACCATTTTGGTTATTGGCAATCGGGTTGGCAGCGTCGGTTTGTTCTTCGGTGCGTTTGGAGTTATTGGTCAGCGTGAAATACACCTCGCCCGAATTCGGGTCTACGGCACCCCACTCTGGCCGGTCCATCGGCGTGGCACCGGCAATATCCGCCGCCAAACGGGTGTTCAGCAGTACATCTGCCTGATTCTCAAAACCATCGAACGCAATGGTGCCGACAGTGGTGCCCTTGGCAGCGGTGACCTTAGCGGCAAAATCGGCATCACTCAGATCAAGCGGCAGCCATTCACCGGAGCCATCGTCGTTAAAACGCGCCACGTACAGGGTGCCTTCATCCAACAAATATCCACCTGCCGTCGCCGCGTAGTATGGCTTGGACGAGACAAACTTGTAGATATACTCGAACCGGGAATCGTCACCGGAATAGCACACCACCGGCTGCCCTTCCTTAACCGGCGCAAAGATCACGCCTTCATGACCGAAACGCCCGAGAGCCGTGCGTTTCTGAGGCGCGCTTTCCGGTGTAAAGGGATCAATTTCAACCATGTAACCGAAGGTATTGGCCTCGTTGCGATAATCATCGGTTGCCGTGACTGCCTTGGGCGTTACATCAAAGCGCACATAGGCATCGGCACCGTTATCCGCCAGCTCCCAGTCGTAGCGGGAGGTTCCGTCCACGCCGTGGCGCACCTGCTCGCGCGGGCGTTCGCCCGGCGTTTTATTGGCAAAGTAGCCGTGCCAGTTTTCTTCCGCTGCCAGGTAGGTGCCCCAAGGCGTTGGTCCCATCGAGCAGTTGTTCAGAGTTCCCCGAGTGCGCTCGGCACCGGGGCTGAATTTCGTCGCCAACTTTGGATAGCCTCGCAGCGGGCCTCGTATTTCCATTTCAGTGCCGCCGGTAACGCGCCGGTTGAACGGGCTGCCAAATACAATATCCCACGTACCGTTTTCGTCTTGCTTGATGTGGACCACTGACACACCGTGCGCGGCAATTTCCTTACGGACTTCATCGGCAGGGCGCACACCGCCATTGCTGGCCGCTTTTGTGGCTCCATTTGCATGCAAAGCCGTCTGGTTGATGTACTCATGGTTCATCACCAGCAATCCTTCGGCGGAACTGTTGCCCCCGGCTTTCAAATCAATGGGAAAGAAATGCACGCCATCATGGTGCATGCCCATTTGCTGTTCTTGTTCTGCACCGGTATTGGAGCCATCCGCTTTGTAGGCCGGGTAGCTACCGGTAATCGGAGTGCCCCATGGCAGGAACGCCTTCGTGGTGTAACCTTCCGGAACAATCACGTGATTGGCATTCGACACGGGCACCGCGTTGAAGCCGATAGAAAGATCGGGCGTGTCAGTACCCGGGCCACCGGTGCCTTCAGGTGCAGACGACGAATCATCATCACTGTTTCCACAGCCCGCAAGCCCAACACCCACCAAGCTGGCCAGCGCAGCGCCTACCGACCCTTTCAAGACCGCGCGGCGCTGCATTCGTGTCGTCAACACCTGATCGAAAGGACGGTTGCCGGCGTGATTCACCACCGGTTCGTAGTCAGGGTCCAGATAATTGGAATCAAGATCGTGCTTAGCCATACTTTCTCTCTCTTGAATTATTGAGCCATCCGGCGTTGTCGAGAGATCAGTGTCCTTATTCAGTATGACAGGCTTGCCTCGATTTCGTGTCAGTTTGGTGACCGCTGGAAGACAATATGCAGCAGACACAAAAAAGGCGCCTTCACGGCGCCTATCGCAAACTGCTTATACAACAGACTTATTTGGCAACGTCGTCTGCAGCTTCTTCCATTGCATCGCTGGTGTCGTCAGCGGCTTCTTCCATTTTGTCGCCGGCTTCTTCAAAGCCTTCCTGAATTTCGCCCAGAGCGCTCTCGTCTGTACCGGTCGCTTCTTCCATACCCTCTTCCGCAGAATCGGCGGCATCGTCCATCATTTCCGCAGCGTTTTCGCCGGCCTGCTCGAAATCAGCGCCTTCATCACTTTCGGAACTGCAAGCTGCAAGGCCAAGCGTCATCAGGAGCGCCAGTGCACTTAGTGTAAGCTTGTTCATAACATTTCCTTCTGTTGGTACATGACTGTAGTGTTTCTAGCGTAGAGCCCCAGCCATTTGAGCGCAATTACCGCAGAATTACTGTTTCGTTAACTCCTGGCCGTCGATCAGCAGCACCCGTTCAACACCGAGCACTTTTCCGGTGCCCAATACCAAAAAGTCGTGACCCGCCCGACTTAGAATGTCGTGCAACACTTCGTGCACCACCACCATTTGTCCCGACGGATCCTGATACACAATTTCCGCCTGCCGCTTTGTTCTTATGTACTCTCGTATCCACTCCTGAGCACTCCAGGAAATTACCGCCCGAGCGGGATTTGTAGCACTCATTTCGACCTGTCCTTGTTGTTTTTATTATCCGAAGAATGGACCACCGTTGCGCTTTAAGCCAATTTGCCGAACTTATCATTACAGGCCATAATACTCGCACCTTGTTGTATTGCCATATTGTCCGACATAAATTAAATCAAACAACGAACAAGAGGGAGCGCCAGCTATGAATGCAAAAGTTCAATCATCTCCAGACTCATCTGCCCGTCCGGCCGGTAAAGACTGGAAAGATCCTAAGCGGTATTTGTGGTTACTTGGCCCCGCACTGCCCGGCATTGGTGTGGCCGCATTGGGCGCGTATGCCATTGCTCCGAAAAAGCTGAAAGCACTGGCGTGGACAGGGCCGATTTTGATTCACGGCGTTATTCCGGCCCTCGACCGAGCAGTAGGCGTGGATAAAAGCAACCCGCCCGAAGACGCCGTGAAAACGCTGGAACACGACAAGTATTACGACCGAATCGTTAAAGCGTTTATTCCCACCCAATACGTTCTGACTTTTATGGGTGCCTGGTTGGCCAGCCGAAAAAACGTTCCACTTGAAGACAAAATCGGGTTAACCCTGTCGGTGGGAGCCATCAATGGCATCGGGATCAACACGGCTCACGAACTGGGCCACAAATCAAACAAGCTAAACAAGCTGATGGCGATGGCGGCCCTGGCACCTACCGGTTACACCCATTTTGTGGTTGAACACAATTTTGGCCATCACAAACGAGTCGCCACACCGGAGGATCCCGCCAGCAGCAAGATGGGCGAAAGTTTCTGGAAGTTTCTACCGCGCACGGTGGTAGGTGGCCTGAAGTCGGCGGTCAAGATCGAGAAGGCGCGTTTGGCTCGTAAGGGTAAGAGTTTCTGGAGCCTGGACAACGAGCTGCTACAGGGATGGGCCATGAGCGCAGGATTCTTTGGTGCCACCACGCTGATTTGCGGCCCGCGGGCGATTCCGTTCCTGGCTGGGCAAGCTGTCTATGGCGCCAGTTTGCTTGAGAGCGTGAATTACATTGAGCACTATGGCTTGCTGCGCCAGAAGAATGAGAATGGCAAGTACGAAAGAACCAAGCCGGAACATAGTTGGAACAGCAACAATATCGTGACCAATTTGTTCCTGTACCAATTGCAGCGTCATTCTGACCATCACGCGCATCCAAGCCGGAGCTTCCAGGCATTGCGCCACTTTGAGGACGCGCCCCAGTTGCCTAGCGGATACGCGTCAATGCTGTTGCCGGCGTATTTCCCGAAGTGGTGGTCGGAGATGATGGATAAGCGGGTGATTGATCACTACGAGGGTGATTTGTCGAAGATAAACTGGGACCCGGACCGCAAGGCGGAGCTTATGGCCAAGTATGCGGATTACGCCGCTGAAGTGGCTGCGGCCGCCAAAGCCCCTAAGTCTGACGCCGCCTGATCCTTGAGCTGGTTCCGGCAAGTAACCGGAACCAGCTTTACTCTTACTTTCCTTTGAATACAGCTTCCCTTCTTTCCAGAAACGATTGGATGCCTTCTTTGACGTCTTCACTGGCCATCACCGGACCAAGGTCGGGAAACAAACGTTGTTTAGCGGCCTCCTGGCCTTCGCTAACGGCGATCTTGGACGATTTCAAACTACCCTGAACGCCCAGTGGTGCGGCTTTAGCGATCTTTTCGGCAATTTCCAGAGCCTTATTCAGCTGCTCGCCGGGCTCGACCAGCTCTTGAATCAAACCCCATTCATAGGCCTGCTCAGCCGTCCATTCATCGCCCGTTAGCAAGTAACGCTGAGCATTGCCCCAGCCGATTTCCCGCTGCAGTCGAATGGTGGCACCGCCGCACGCAAAGATGCCGCGCTGCACTTCAAGCTGGGCAAAGCGTGTGCCTTTGGCGGCGACGCGGATGTCGGTGTTGAGCATCATTTCCACACCGCAGGTAAAACAAATGCCTTGGGCCGCGAAGACCACAGGCTTGGTGAGTCCTTCGCCCGTGATATGAAATGGATCCAGCTCCCCTTCAGCGGTTTCAATACCCTTGCCATTGGCGAAGACTTCCGCCCAGTCGTCCAGCTGCAGGCCGCTGGTAAAGTGATCACCTTCGGCGTACATCACCGCCACGCGCAGTTCCGGGTCGTTTTGCAGCTGGTGATAGGCGGCAGCAATTTCGTGATACATGGCCCGGTTCATGGCGTTCATTTTTTCCGGGCGGTTCAGTCCGATCAGCAGGATGTGATTTTTCTTCTCAACATTAACCAGAGCCATTTCGCTTTCCTTTCCTGTTCTCCTGTCAGCAGGCTATGCCCATGTATGGGCGCAATCGGGTGGGATCGCTTTCAGGGACCGTCTGTGGCCATGGATGGCCACAGTCGAGCGCACATGGATGTGCTTGTAGCGTGTCCCTGAAAGCGATCCCAGCCAATTGTGCCTACTCCTAAATCAGAACCAATCAGCTTTCATGTTCAAACAGGTATCATCCTGATTTCGGAGCAATACCAAGTCCTGTGCCACGGTAGGCAATTCCCAGTGGAAGAAGTACTGGGCAGCCTGCAACTTGCCTTGGTAGAAGTTGCGTTCGCTATCACTGTTCGCGGAAGCCAACGCATTGGCAGCGGCATTGGCCTGACGCAGCCACATCCAGGCAACCACAATATGCCCGAACAGGTGCAAGTAGCAGTTGGCGTTGGCCAGGGTTTTATCCACTTCGCCACCCATCAGGGATTTACCCAGGCTCTGGGTCACTTTCACCGCTTGCTGCAAGGTTTCACTCAGTGACAACGCCCACTGTTGGCAACGGTCGGTGGTAGCAGCTTGCAGGTCGGCCTGCATTTCCTGCATCAACAACTGCAATCCGTGGCTTTGATCTTGCCAGATCTTCCTACCCAGAAGATCCAGTGCCTGAATGCCGTTAGTGCCTTCGTGAATCGGGTTCAAGCGGTTGTCGCGCCAGCATTGCTCCACCGGATATTCACGGGTGTAGCCTGCGCCGCCGTATACTTGAATGGCCAAATCGTTTGCTTTAGGGCCATATTCTGAAGGCCAGGCTTTGATCACCGGAGTCAGCAGGTCCAACAATTTTCCGGCTTCAGCACGCTTTTGTTCATCCGGATGGGTGTGTTGTTCGTCCATCAAGCGGGCACCGTAAAGGCACAACGCCAAGCCGCCTTCACTATAGGCTTTCTGGGCCAGCAGCATACGGCGCACGTCGGCGTGGTCGATGATCGGTACTTGCGGGCTTTCCGGGTTTTTCTCGCTGGCTTTTCGGCCCTGCAAACGGTCTTTGGCGTATTCAAGGCTGTGCATGTAGCCACGATAACCAATGACCGCCGCACCCATGCCTACGCCAATGCGGGCTTCGTTCATCATCTGGAACATGTACTTCAGGCCTTGGTGGGGTTCACCCACCAGATAGCCGTGGCACGGCGCGTCGTCGCCGAAGCTCAATGCGGTACTGGTAGTGCCCCGGTAGCCGAGCTTGTGGATCAGGCCGGCCAGGCTCACGCCATTGCGCTCGCCCGGGTTGCCGTTTTCGTCCACATGGAATTTGGGCACGACAAACAAGGAGATGCCTTTCACGCCGGCCGGTGCGCCTTTGATTTTGGCCAGCACCATGTGAACGATGTTTTCGGTGATGCTTTGTTCGCCGCCGGAGATGTAAATTTTGGCGCCTTTGATCAGGTAGTGGCCGTCGTCGGTGGGCGTGGCGGAGGTGCGGATGTCTGCCAGGCTGGAGCCGGCATGGGGCTCGGTCAGGGCCATGGTGCCGCTAAACCGGCCATTGAGCATGTTCGGCAGGATGGTGGCTTTTTGCTGTTCGTTGCCAAACACGCGGATCAGGTTGGCCGCTGCCGTGGTCAGGAAGGGGTAGCCTGCGGTGCCGGGGTTGGCAGCGGTGAAGAAGCCGTTGCAGGCGGCCATGACCGATTCCGGCAATTGCATGCCGCCCAGTTCGTAATCGTAGCGCCCGGCGAGAAAGCCGGCTTCGGCGTAGGCGTCGAAGGCTTCTTTCACTTCGGGGAGCATTTCAACCTGGCCGTTGACGAATTTCGGTTCGTCTTTGTCGGCGGCGCTGTTGTGGTTGGCAAACTTTTCTTTTGCCATTTTGTCAGCGGTTTCGATGACGGCGTCGAAGGTTTCTTTGCTATGTTCGCTGAAGCGCTCGCGCTTGGTCAGGGCTTCGGTGTCCATGACTTCGTAGAGCTGGAATGCCAGGTCGCGGCGGTCGATCAGG
The DNA here is from genome assembly GCF_016427555.1 of Marinobacter litoralis. GTDB lineage: Bacteria > Pseudomonadota > Gammaproteobacteria > Pseudomonadales > Oleiphilaceae > Marinobacter > Marinobacter litoralis_A. The sequence goes on along the minus strand of NZ_JAELVS010000001.1, from coordinate 1,370,285 downwards.
GTATCGGTCATTCGTGTTCTCCTGTTGATTGGCTATAGCCTCTCACAACCGTTACGGTTGTTGGAATTGTCGTTTCTGACTTATTCTTGGTTAAAACCGCCATTACCTTACTATGCTGCCGGGAACTTCTGCGGGAGAGGGCTTCCGAGAGACGCCGTGAATACATCCCTGTAGGCTTCTGCGCAGCTTCCCTGCTGCGCACACTCTCGGAAGCCCTCTCCCGCAGCAGCTCCCTACTTTTGAGATGGGTGGCCTAGTTTTGTTTATCAGGGGTTATCTTTGTGAAAACGGTCACGATTATTGGTTTTAACGGAGCGCTTGCCAGCGCAATTACTGGGGTTATTGATCTGTTCCGAATGGCCGGTGTGACCTGGGCGCGGGTTCATGGCGAACCGCCACAGCCGTATTTTCGCACCCGCCTTTTAACCGAAACCGGTGAAGCCTGCCGGTGCATCAATGGCCTAAGCATTGGTGCTGATGGCTCTTGGCGAGATGTTGCCGCGGTGGATTCAAACGATCTGGTGATCATTCCCACCATCGGCGCGCCGATTGATCAGGTGCTGGCCGATAATCCTAAGTTGCTCACATGGCTTTCGCAGTTCCGGTCGGTCAACGACGATCAGGTGCGCATCGCCAGTAACTGCACCGGGGCTTTTTTGTTAGCCGAAGCCGGGGTGCTGAATGGACGGCAAGCAACGACGCACTGGGGGTTCAGCAACCAGTTTCGCCAGCGCTTTCCGGAGGTGGATTTACAACCGGACCGGCTGGTTACGGTGGATGGCCACGTGGCCTGTGCCGGGGGCGGGATGGCGTGGTGGGATCTTGGCGTGTATCTGGTGGAGCGCCATGCCGGCGCTCAAGTGGCGCGAGAATTGGCGAAGGCGTTTGTGATTGACGCTGGGCGTTCAAGCCAGGCCCCTTACAGTGCGCTTCAGGCACGGCGTTACCATTCCGATGCGGATATTCTGAAGGTTCAGGAGTGGTTAGACACCCATTACAGCGATCCGGTGACGCTGTCATCTTTGGCCTCGTTGAGCGGGCTGACAGAACGTTCGTTAATTCGTCGCTTTAAGGCCGCGACGGGGGACAGCCCCACCGGCTATTTACAGGTTTTACGTATCGAATCGGCCCGGCAGCATCTGGAAAACTCTCGACTGACGGTTGAGGAGGTCACGCGCTTGGTGGGTTACGAGGATGTGAGTTCGTTTAGCCGTTTATTCAGAAAGCATACCGGACTATCGCCCGGGGCCTATCGCGCCCGGTTTGGGCGGTAATGATTTGCCGCTTATTTCTGGCCCAGGTTATGCAGCAATCTTCGTGTAAGGCCTGTTTTAGGCTGCTAGTGTAAGGAATCCCGACAGATGTACGAAGGGGAAGACGCCGTGAACAGAATACTAAGGCAAAGCCAGTCCGAGGTTCTAAACCGGCTCTACGAGATGAAGTGCAAGCAAATCAAGCACGCTCGCGAGCGAGGGCAAAGCTTACACAGTCAGGTGCTGGAAGCCGAGGCCGAGGCCATTTCGAACGCATTGAAAGCCGTTCGGTAGGGCCCCACCCCACAGTGCCCAAAAGTGACCACTACAGTCACTTTTGGGCAAGGAATACCAGCGTCAGAGTGCAGCGGCCACTTCGGTACCTTGGCGAATCGCTCGCTTGGCATCCAGTTCTTCAGCCACATCCGCACCACCAATCAGGTGTGCTTTCACCCCGGCCCCTTCAAGCTGATCGTATAACTCACGGAAGGACTCCTGACCGGCACACAAGATCACGTTATCGACCGGCAGCACTTTCTTATCGATTTCATTGCCATCTTTATCTGACAAAGTGATGTGCAGGCCTTCGTCATCGATGCGGTCGTAGCTGCACCCTTTCAGCATTTCTACGTCACGGTGCTTCAGGCTGCTGCGATGCACCCAGCCGGAGGTTTTACCCAAGCCACCGCCCACTTTGCTGGTCTTGCGCTGCATCAGGTAAATCTTGCGTGGTGTCGGGGTTGCTTTGCGTTCGGCCAAACCACCGGGACCGTCAAATTCAGGGTGTACACCCCACTCTGCCTGCCAATCAGTGACTTTCGCTTGCTCGCCTTCGGGCTGGCGTTCAAAGTCGTGGGTCAGGAACTCGCTGACATCAAAACCGATACCGCCTGCGCCGATCACAGCCACGGTGTTTCCAACCGGTTTGTTGTGGCGCAATACATCCAGGTATCCGAGTACTTTCGGATGATCCACACCTTCGATCTTCGGGGTCCGGGGTTTTACTCCGGTGGCAATGATCACGTCGTCAAAGCCTTGAGCTTTCAAGGATTCGGCATCCACCCGGGTGTTGAGCTGCAGATCAATTTCCAGCAGTTCGATCTGGCGCTGGAAGTAACGCAGGGTTTCGTAGAACTCTTCCTTGCCGGGAATACGCTTGGCGTAGTTGAACTGACCACCAATCTTGTCGTCAGCTTCGAACAACGTCACTTTGTGACCGCGTTTGGCTGCGGTTGTGGCGGCCGCCAGGCCCGCAGGTCCCGCTCCGACTACCGCAACATTGCGCACCACCGGTGCAACCGTCAGTACCAGTTCCGTTTCGAAACACGCGCGCGGGTTCACCAAACAAGACGCTCGCTTGGCCTGGAATACGTGGTCCAGACAAGCCTGGTTACAGGCAATGCAGGTATTGATCTCGTCACTGCGATCTTGTTCGGCCTTGCGCACGAACTCGCTGTCGGCCAACAACGGCCGCGCCATAGACACCATATCCGCTTTGCCGTCTGCGATAATCTCTTCGCCTTTTTCAGGCGTGTTGATGCGGTTGGTGGTGCACACCGGAATATCGACTTCGTCGTAGAACTTGGCGGTTACATCCGCAAACCCGCCGCGGGGCACGGAGGTCACGATGGTGGGCACGCGGGCTTCGTGCCAGCCAATGCCGGTATTAATGATGGTCGCGCCGGCTTTCTCAATGGCTTTACCCAAGGTCACAATCTGATCCCAGGTTTGGCCGCCTTCCACCAGATCCAGCATCGACAAGCGGTAAATGATGATGAACTCGGGGCCGACCGCTTCGCGCATACGGCGAACAATCTCAACCGGCACACGCATGCGGTTTTCGTAGGGTCCGCCCCACTTATCCGTGCGTTTGTTGGTACGTTCACACAGGAATTGGTTGATGAAATAGCCTTCGGAGCCCATCACCTCAACGCCATCGTAGCCGGCAAACTTGGCCAGCTTGGCCGCATTCACGAAGTCGTTGATGTGGCGATCAACCCCTTTGGTGGACAATGCGCGAGCTTTGAAAGGGCTGATCGGCGCTTTGGTAGCCGAAGCTGAAACAATCAAAGGCTGGTAGCCGTAACGGCCTGCGTGCAGCAACTGCATACAGATCTTGCCGCCGGCTTCATGCACAGCACCCGTCACGTGGCGGTGCAGCAGCGCCGTGGCACGGTTATTCATGGTGGATGCCAGCGGTGCCAACTGACCGGCCAGGTTGGGTGAGAATCCGCCTGTAACCATCAGGCCTACCCCGCCTTCTGCACGCTCGGCAAAATAGCGGGCCAGTTTGTGAATATTCCAGAACCGGTCTTCCAGACCCGTGTGCATGGAACCCATCAATACGCGGTTCTTCAGCTCGGTAAAACCAAGATCCAGCGGTTTCAGAAGGTTAGGATACGGAGTGCTCATGGTTCTCTCTCAATGATTATTTTTGCGCAGTATACACTTGATTGTCGTCATGTTGACTTGACCTCCCCCGCGAGCCACGTATTATCGGCGTTCAAGTTTTATTGACGGAGCAAACATGACCGGAAGGTCCACCGGCCGCATCGTTTCGCCAGGATTCCTTCAGCCCGCTGACATTGTTTTGCAGCGTGGCCGTCTCCCCTATTTTCCGGACCCACCAAAACTCGGCTAACTCTTGAGTAAACCGGTACTTACTCGGTTTGTCTGTGCAGTGCGGCCCGTCGCCCACTACACTTTGAGTGGCATTTCGCCCTACATTCACGCCTGAAAACACCGAAAACGAGGTTGCGATGTCGCTACCGCTGGTTGTATTTCTGCCATTTTTAGGGGCAATTGCTGCCCCGTTGTTTGCTCTAGGGGGGCGAACAGCGATTGCGATTGCCTCTTCCGTTCCGGCGCTTATTGCCTTAGCGGCCTTGTTCCCCCACTGGGAAACCCTGGCCAACGGTGGCACCGTCCTGCAATCCTGGGAGTGGTTGCCGGCGATCGGCATTTCCTTCAGCTTCCGGCTCGATGGCCTGTCGCTGCTGTTCGCACTGCTGATTCTGATTATTGGTGTGCTGATCATTCTCTACGCCCGCTATTACCTGAAACCGGCGGAGAATATCGGAAAGTTTTACGCTCTACTGCTGTGCTTCAAAGGCTCCATGCTGGGCATCGTGCTCTCCAGCAACCTGTTGCTGATGATGGTTTTCTGGGAGCTGACCAGCCTCACCTCGTTCCTGCTGATCAGTTTCTGGAATCACAAACAGGACGCTCGTCGTGGTGCCCGCATGGCTCTGGCGGTGACAGGGGGTGGCGGCCTGGCGTTGCTGGCGGGCATTCTGATTATCGGCAATATTGTGGGCAGTTTTGAGCTGGACGACGTACTCGCGGCGGGCGATGTCATCAAAGCTCACGCCATGTACCCGGTTGCTCTGACTCTGGTGTTGCTGGGTGCGTTTACCAAATCAGCCCAGTTCCCGTTTCACTTCTGGCTGCCTCACGCCATGCAGGCGCCCACGCCGGTTTCGGCCTACCTGCACTCGGCCACCATGGTTAAGGCCGGTATTTTCCTGATGGCCCGGCTGTACCCGGCACTGGCCGGCACTGAACAATGGTTCTACATGGTCAGTTTTACCGGCATGGCAACACTGCTGATCGGCGCCTACGTGGCCATGTTCAAGCACGATCTGAAAGGTCTGCTGGCACATTCGACTGTCAGCCACCTGGGCCTGATCACCCTGCTGTTCGGTATGGGTACCGAGCTGGCGGCGGTGGCTGCGGTTTTTCACGTTATTAACCACGCGACTTTCAAAGCCTCGCTGTTCATGGCCGCCGGTATTATTGACCACGAAACCGGCACCCGGGACATGCGCCGGATCAACGGCCTGTGGCGATACATGCCCCACACTGCCACGCTGGCCATGGTCGCCGCTTCATCTATGGCGGGGGTTCCGCTGCTGAACGGCTTCCTGAGCAAGGAGATGTTCTTTGCTGAATCCCTGCAACTGAATCTGCCCGGCATCTGGGCATGGCTGCCGCCGATTGTCGCCACCTTGGCGGGTATTTTTGCGGTCGCCTATTCCGCCCGGTTTATTCACGATGTGTTTTTTAACGGCAAGCCCGTTAATTTGCCGATCTACCCGCCCCACGAACCACCCCGGTATATGAAGATTCCGGTGGAGATTCTGGTGTTTGCCTGCATCATGGTGGGTATGTTCCCTGCCGTTTCGGTTGGCCCGCTGCTTTACGCGGCCGCCCATGCCACCCTTGGCGGCGCAGTTCCGGACTATCAACTGGCAGTTATTCATGGCTTCAACCTGCCACTGATCATGAGTTTTGCAGCCTTCTTAGGCGGCTTGATCATGTATAGCCAGCGCCAGAAGTTTTTTGATTTCCACGCGCGTTTCAAGGAAATCGACGAAAAGGCTGTCTTTGAATCGATCGTGCTAAAAATCGTCGATCTGGCGAACGGCTTTACCGCGCGGATCGAAAACGGCTCTCTGCAACGATACGCAATGCTGCTTGTGGCCAGCGTTCTGGCCGTCGCGGCAATGCCGCTGCTGGATCTCGGGCTCTTCATTGGCGAGACCGGATTAAGCCCTGTGGACTGGCCCACGGCCATTGCCGCAGGTGTGCTGATCATTTGTGCGCTATTGACCGCAGCCGTTCACCGGCAGCGGTTCTACGCGCTGGTTGTACTGAGCGTTGTAGGCCTGATTGTGGCATTGGCCTTCGCACGTTTCTCGGCACCCGACCTGGCCATGACCCAGCTTTCGGTTGAAGTTGTGACCATCGTCCTGCTCATGCTGGCGCTCTACTATATGCCGGCCTGGACACCACTGGAAACCTCGCTGCCAAGGCGGCTTCGGGACATCGCAATCGCTGTGGCGGTCGGCATTGGCATGACTCTGATTACCCTGGCCATGCTGACCCAGCCATTCAGCTCAATTTCCGACTTCTTCCTCGCGAACAGCAAACCCGGTGGTGGCGGTACCAACGTCGTGAACGTCATTCTGGTGGACTTCCGCGGCTTTGATACCCTTGGCGAGATTACCGTTCTGGCGATTGCGGCACTGGGTATTTACGCGCTGCTCAAGAATACGCCGCTGACGCCACCGCCCAGCGATGGCGAGGGCCATGTCTGGTCCCGGGATAATTATCCAATGATGCTGCGGCTAATTGCCCGGCCACTGCTGCCGCTTTCTCTGATGGTGTCCGCGTTCATTTTCCTGCGCGGGCACAACCTGCCAGGCGGTGGTTTTATTGCCGGCCTGATCACCTCAATTGCGCTGATCCTCCAGTACATTGCCAGCGGCATGAACTGGACCGAGGATCGGATTCCGTTCAAGTATCACACCGTTATTGGTCTGGGGCTGTTATTCGCTACCGTTGCAGGTGCGGCCAGCCTTGCTTTCGGCTATCCGTTCCTGACGTCTACCTTCGGCTACATTACCTGGCCGGTGGTCGGCAAGTTCGAAGTTGCCTCGGCACTGGTGTTTGATCTTGGCGTTTATCTCACGGTCATCGGCGCTACTCTGCTGGCATTGATGACTATCGGGCGCATGTCGCCGCATTCGGCCATCAAGAGCAAAAAGGAGCGCGCGTAATGGAACTTATCTATGCCCTGACGATTGGCGCCCTGACCGCATCCGGCGTTTATTTGCTGCTAAGAGCGCGCACTTTCCCCGTAGTGCTCGGACTGACCCTGCTGTCTTACGGGGTGAACCTGTTCCTGTTTTCCACCGGGCGCCTTGCCACCGGAAAGCAACCGATTATCGGCACAGCAGAGAGCTATGCCGACCCTCTGCCGCAAGCTCTGGTGTTAACCGCTATTGTAATTGGCTTTGCCATGACCGCCTTTTTGGTGGTGATGTCGCTACGAAACCTTGCAGACAATGAAGATGACCATGTGGACGGCAAGCAACCCTATAAATCGCCTGCACCGGAGCAGGAAGACGAGGAGGTAACCGGTAAATGAACCCTTGGCTTACCGCTCCGATTCTGATTCCTCTGCTTGGCGGAATTTTACAGGCGCTGATGGGCTATGCCCCCATCACGCTGCGCCGGACCCTGGCGCTGGCTACAACGGTGCTGATCCTGATCTCCGCCATTGTCCTTCTGGTATTGGCAGACGACGGTAGTTACCGTCTGTATGCGTTTGGCAACTGGCAACCGCCGTTCGGGATTGTTCTGGTTCTGGACCGACTGGCCGCATTGATGCTGATCATGACAGCCGTGTTGGGGCTGTTCTGCCATTTGTACGCCATCGGCGGCGCCGATGAGGGCAACCGCCAATTTCACGCCCTGTTCCTGTTCCAGCTGATGGGCCTCAACATCGCCTTCCTCACCGGCGATCTGTTCAACCTGTTCGTCGCCTTCGAGGTACTGCTCATCGCCTCCTACGGTTTGCTGATGCACGGTGGCGGCACTCTCAGAACCGTGCCGGGCCTGCACTATGTGGTGCTCAACCTGATTGGCTCTGCGATCTTCCTGATCAGTGTGGGTATGATCTACAGCGTCACCGGCACCCTGAATATGGCGGATCTTGCGGTCAAGGTGCCAAACGTCACCGGTGAAAGCCTGAATATCGTCAAGGCCGGCGGCATGATGTTGCTCGTCGTCTTTGGCCTTAAAGCAGCCATCCTGCCACTGTGTTTCTGGTTGCCTCGGGCATACTCCAAGGCCACGGCACCGGTGGCAGCCCTGTTTGCGGTAATGACCAAGGTAGGCATCTACGCCATCTTGCGGATCTACCCACTGGTTTTTGGCGACGAGGCTGGCGAGCTGGCCAATCTCGGTATGGACTGGCTGTTCCCTATCGCTCTGGCCACCCTTGCCATGGGCGTCATTGGCGCTCTGGGATCAGGCAGTCTAAAGACTCTGGTGGCCTGGCAGGTGATCATATCGGTGGGCACCTTGTTGGCCCCGATTTCTCTCGGCTCTGAAGCGGGCCTGTCAGCAGCCCTGTTTTATATGCTCAGTACGACCTGGACCGTAGGCGGCCTGTTTCTTGTCTCAGAGCTCGTGGCCAGCCAGCGGGGCAGCGCAAACGACCGCATCATTACTGCGCCAAAGATGCACAACCGCACGTTTCTGAGCGTGCTGTTTTTGATTGGTGCTGTTGCGGCTGCCGGCTTGCCACCGCTGAGCGGATTCTTTGGCAAGGTTCTGATTCTTCAGTCCGTTGAACCCGGCTTTGAAATGGCCTGGCTCTGGTCTGTGCTTCTGGTCGGCAGCTTCCTTACTATCATCGCTTACAGCCGGGCTGGCAGCATTGTGTTCTGGCGAACGGTGGACGGCCACGTACAAAAGCCCGAACCCTTAAATGGCCGGATTTCCTCGGCAGCGGGTGCTCTTACGGCATTGGCGATCATTATGGTCATCCTTGCCGGGCCCATAACACGCTACACCGATGCAACAGCGGAGCAGCTCCACAATAGCGATGCTTATATCGACATCCTGCAGATGCCTATGGTCGGGGAGGATAACTGATGCTGGATCGACTGAGGTTTCCACACCCCTGGCTAAGCCTGACCCTGTTCGTGATGTGGCAGTTTTTGAGCGACGGCATTAGCGGTGGCAGTGTTGTTCTGGGCCTGATCCTGGCGTGGTTAATCCCCTTGATGACCCAGAGTTTCTGGCCAGAACCGCCCACGCTTAAGAAGCCCTGGAAGTCCCCCATCTACCTGTTGCGAGTTCTATGGGATATCGTGGTCGCCAGTGTTGATGTGGCAAGACTGATCCTGAGCCCGCGCGAGCCACGGCCGATGTTCATCTGCTACACCCTGGAGTTAAAAGATCCGTTGGCTATCAGTATCCTGGCCAGTACCATTTCCCTGACACCGGGTACCGTTAGCGCGGATGTGAGCGATGACAATACCCTGCTGCTGATTCACGCTCTGGACGCCGACAACGAGCAGGAAGTCATCGACACCATCCGAAACCGCTATGAAAAGCCTTTATTGGAGATGTTCCAATGATCCTAACCGCGCTTTACATCACCATTGCCATGGTCACGCTGGCGGCCTTGCTCAACGTCTACCGTCTGATCAAGGGCCCGGATGCGCCGGATCGGATTCTGGCGCTCGACACGCTCTACATCAACGCCATCGCATTGATCATTCTTTTGGGTATCACGCTAGAAACACGCATGTACCTTGAATCCGCCTTGCTGATTGCTGTCATGGGATTTGTCGGCACCGTCGCCATGGCCAAATACCTCAAGCGCGGCAGCGTCATCGAGTAATCCGGAGGACATCCTATGAGTACCTTCGCTGAGTACACCATTTCAGCTATGCTGATTATTGGAGGCGTTTTTACCCTGATCGGTGCCATTGGCCTGGGTCGTTTGCCGGACTTCTACAGCCGGCTGCATGGCCCCACCAAAGCCACCACTGTCGGCGTAGGCGCCATTGTGATCAGTTCAGTAATTTACTTCAGCACGCTGGGGCAAGGCGTCGGAATAGAGGAAATCCTGATTACAGCGTTCCTGTTCATGACCGCGCCCATCAGCGCCAACTTTCTGGCAAAGGCCGCCATGCACCTGGAAGTCAAAACCTCCAAGGACACTCGCGGCCAGACTTGGGATCAATGAGGCCCTATACACAAAGGGCCCAGTGATCCTCCATTTTCAAAGCATCGTACAGATTATAAGGCTACCGGTATCGAGAAGATTTAAAACACGTAAAGTCAGGTTGAAAGGAGTTATCTCCCATGATGTTACTGGCTGTCCTGTCCGGTTTTTTACTGGCAGTCGCGGTCCCGGCACTTTGTCGCTTGACCGGCAGCTACACAGGCTGGGTCCTGGCACTGCTTCCCGCATCCCTTACTGCCTACTTCGCCAGCCTGATCCCCGAGATCCGCGGGGCTGAAAAACTTCTGTTTGAAACGCCCTGGATGCCGGGCCTCGGGATAACCCTGGACATCATGGTCGATGGTCTATCCCTGACGTTTGCCCTTCTGATCAGCGGTATCGGCACTTTCATCTTCATATACGCCGGCGCCTACCTGAAAGGCCATAAAGCCATCGGCCGGTTCTACGCGATCATGCTGTCGTTCATGGCTTCCATGCTCGGACTGGTGCTTTCCGACAACCTCATTACCGTTTTCGTGTTTTGGGAACTGACCAGCATCACTTCCTACCTGTTGATTGGCTTCAACCATGAAGATGCCCAAGCACGAAAGTATGCGCTCCAGGGTTTGTTGGTAACGGCAGGTGGTGGGCTCGTGCTGATGGCAGGCCTGATCCTGCTGATGCTAATCACCGGGAACGCCTCTTTCTCAGGCCTTCTGGCCTCCGATCTGCCTATCCACGAACACCCGTATTACACTGCGGCCGTTGTCTGCATCCTGATTGGTTCCTTTACCAAATCCGCACAGGTGCCTTTTCATTTCTGGCTACCAAACGCCATGGTCGCGCCCACGCCGGTTTCGGCTTACCTGCATTCTGCAACCATGGTGAAGGCCGGCATTTATCTCTTGGCCCGTCTGAATCCGTCAATGGCTGGAGATCTGCTGTGGAGCGGCTCGCTGCTGGTATTTGGTGCCGTCACCATGCTCACCGGCGCCTATCTTGCCTACAGCAATACCGGTATCAAAAAGGTGCTGGCCTATTCGACGGTGATGGCACTGGGCACCCTGACCATGCTCGTGGGTGTGGGTACCGAGCTAGCCATCACCGCATTTGTCTGTTTCCTGGTGGCCCATTCCCTGTACAAAGGCGCCCTGTTCATGCTCGCAGGCGCCCTGGACCATGAAACCGGTACCAAAGACATTACCCGGATGGGCGGGCTCCGGCACAACATGCCCAGGACGGCCGTCATTACCGGCCTCGCGGCTCTGTCTCTGGCGGGGCTCCCGCCGCTGTTCGGGTTCGTGGCTAAAGAACTGTTACTGAAGTCCCTGTTACATGCACCCCTATGGCAAACCGGTCTGTTAATAACAGCCTTTCTCTCTTCCGCGCTGCTGGTGGCGGTCGCCGGCCTGGTATTGCTCAAACCCTTCTTCGGGCCGATTGCCAAAACACCCAAATCGCCCCGCGAGGCGTCCTTTGCGATGCTGGTCGGCCCCGGCGTGCTGGCACTGCTGGCGCTGGTGTTCGGCGTTATGCCGTCTCTGCCCGCAGATCTGGTTCTGGATTCGGCTATTTCGGCATTCTCAGGCTCCCCGGTAAAAACCGATCTCGCTCTTTGGCATGGCATTAATGTTCCCCTGATATTGTCGGGCGCGAGTCTCCTGGCCGGCTCATTCTTGGTTGTGGCTTGGCACCGGGTGCAGCCAATTATGTATGCCGTCAATACCGCCGCCAGCCGAATCGGCCCAGAAGCCGGTTATTTCCGCTTTTTGGAAGGGCTTAGCCAGGTGGCAGGCTGGCAGACACGACTGCTTCAGAACGGCATCCTCGGCACCTATTTACTGGTTCTGGTCGTTGTCACTTTTTCTCTGGCTGGCTACACCCTGCTGACCCGAAACGGCCTGCATCTGGATTTTAATTTCAGTGACAGCTATTTCTACGAGTGGGGCATCGCGCTACTGATTGTCGCGGCAACGGTCTTTGCCTGTACCACCCGGTCCCGGCTTGGCTCTGTGGCTTCTCTGGGGGCCGCGGGCTTTGGCATGGCACTCACATTCATTCACTTCAGTGCGCCGGATCTGGGCATCACACAACTGCTGGTGGAAACCCTCACCGTGATTCTGTTGGTGCTGGTGTTGTTCCGGCTGCCAGCATTTGCCACGCTTTCGTCTCCCTGGGAGCGCTACCGAGACCTCACGGCCGCCGTGTTTGCGGGCGCGGTCATGACGCTCGTCATGCTGGCTGTGCTGGATATCCAGTACTTTGACAGCATTTCCAGCTACTTCGTTGAAAACAGCTACGGCCTGGCGTTTGGTAAAAATATCGTCAATGTGATCCTGGTGGACTTCCGGCAACTGGATACTCTGGGAGAGGTATTTGTTCTGGGCCTTGCCGCCATCGGCGTTTACGCCATGGTCAAGCTCAAAGCGGAGGATCAATACAAACCATGAAACCCAATACCCTGATCCTTCACACCGCAGCATTGGCGATCATGCCGCTGCAACTGATGTTCTCGGTCTTTCTGCTGTTACGAGGCCACGACGAGCCCGGCGGCGGCTTTATCGGCGGCCTGGTTGCGGCAAGTGCATTTGTCCTCTATGCCTTCGCATTCGGCGCCGAAACCACCCGGAAACTCCTTCGGGTGCACCCGAAGGATCTTCTGGCAGCCGGCCTGCTGTTCGCGCTGGCCTCTACTGTTCCGGCCTTACTGTCCGGCCAGGCCATGCTGACTGCCCACTGGTGGGAATTGCCGTTACCTGGCGGGAGTCATCTGAAGCTATCCACCGTGCTGATCTTCGATATTGGCGTGTATCTGGCCGTCCTCGGCACGCTAATGGCGTTCGTGATCAGCTTGATGGAAGTTGAAAAATGAGACGAGCACCGATTTTCAGAGGGGGAGCATCGCTATGGAAAACCTGATGGCCATTGTCGTTGGCATCCTGTTCGCGGCGAGTATCTATATGATGCTCAGACGCTCCATCGTCAAAATTGTGATTGGCCTTATCATTCTGAGCAACGCCGCCAACCTGCTCATTTTCGTCGTTTCGGGTTTAACCCGGGGGGCACCACCGTTGATCCCTGACGACGCACAGCTGGTGGCCGGAACAGTCGCAGATCCGCTGCCCCAAGCCCTGATTCTCACCGCCATTGTGATCGCCTTCAGTGTTCTGGCCTTCGCCGTGGTTCTTATCCGCAGGGCATATGAGGTTGTGGGCACCGATGACCTGGACAAGATGAAGGATACCGACACTTGAACCTGGAAGTTGTTCTCCCGATTCTGATCCCGCTGACTGCCGGAGCCCTGTCCCTGGCGCTGTGGCGCTCTGCTCGTCTACAACGTCTGGTTGCCGTGGTGGCTGCAGCTCTTTTGCTGGCCAACAGCATCTGGCTGATGAACTCGGCCATCGACGAAGGCTTCCTGGTTGTTGAGATGGGTAGCTGGCCGGCACCGTTCGGAATTGTGCTGGTCGCCGACATCCTCAGTGCCATCATGGTTGTCCTGACCGGCATTATCGGGCTCGCCATCGCCATCTATTCGCTGGCATCAACACCTCCGGGTCACGAAAGGTTTGGCTACTACCCGCTGATGCAGCTGTTGCTTGCCGGGGTGGCAGGCGCCTTCCTGACCGGCGACATTTTTAATCTCTTTGTCTGGTTTGAGGTCATGCTGCTGGCGTCTTTTGCCTTGCTTACCCTCGGCGGCGAGCGAGTCCAGATGGAGGGCGCCATCAAGTACGTTACCCTGAATCTGTTTTCATCAGCGATTTTCCTGTCTGCCGTCGGTTTGCTGTACGGTATGGTTGGCACCCTGAACATGGCCGATATTGCCCAGAAGGTGGGCCGTGTTGAAGATCCCGGCATGATCACCGTAGTGTCGCTTATGTTCATGGTGTCGTTTGGCATCAAGGCAGCGGCATTCCCACTGTTTTTCTGGCTTCCGGCCTCATACCACACTCCTCAGGTGGCTGTATCAGCACTGTTCGCGGGATTGCTCACCAAGGTCGGAGTTTATGCACTCTATCGGGTATTCACGCTGATTTTCACTCAGGATGTGGAATACACCCACACCATCCTGCTCTGGGCAGCCACCCTGACCATGCTGACCGGTGTTCTCGGCGCGGCCGCACAGTTCGAATTCCGGCGGATTCTGTCCTTCCACATCGTCAGCCAGATCGGCTACATGCTTCTGGGGCTCGCCTTGTTTACACCCTTGGCGCTGATTGGCGGTGTGTTTTACATCATGCACCACATCATCGTTAAAACGAACCTTTTCCTGGTGAGCGGCATTACCTATCGCCTGCTGGGCAGCTACGAGCTGAAAGACCTGGGGGGCGTGTATCGGCAGCGTCCTTATCTGGCACTGCTGTTCCTGATTCCGGCCTTGTCGCTGGCCGGCATTCCGCCTTTGTCCGGCTTTTTCGCCAAATTCGTGGTTGTCCGCGCCACACTGGAATCCAGCGAATATCTTGTTGCAGCGGTTGCCTTACTTGTGGGCTTGCTGACCCTGTACTCCATGGTCAAGATCTGGGCAGAAGTGTTCTGGAAGAAGGTTCCCGAACACGTTACCGACACCAGCCGGCTCAACGGTGACATCGAGGACAAGCGCAGTTGGGCCTACTACACCCCGGTGGTGGGGCTTGCAGTGTGCACACTGGTTATTGGCCTCTATGGTCAGCCCATTTACGTGCTTGCAGAATCCGCCGCCGAACAGCTGATGAATCCGCAGCTTTATATTGAAGCGGTTCTGGGAGGACAACCTGAATGATCGGCCTGTTCTGGAATTTACTGCTGGCACTGGCCTGGGTGGGCCTCACAGGCAGCATCACGGCTATGAACCTGCTGGCTGGTTTTATTTTTGGCTACATCGCGCTCATGGTGCTGCAGAAACAGGTGCCGGTGCTAAAAGGATATTCCCGCCGGATTCCACGGCTTGCAGCTTTCCTGATGTATTTTCTGAAAGAGCTGGTGAAATCAAATCTGAGAGTCGCCTATGACATAGCTACGCCGGTCTGGCACATGAAGCCCGGGGTGATCGCGTTTCCGCTCCGGGCTGAGACGGACATGGAAATTCTCTTTGTCAGCAGCGTGATTTCTCTCACGCCCGGAACCCTGAGCCTGGATCTTTCTGACGATCGAAAGGTACTGTTTATCCACGCCATGTTTCTTCACGACGAAGAACAACTGAGAAACGACTTGAGAGAACTTGAACACCGCATCCTGAAGGTTACACGCTAGGAGCCCGACATGCTGAACGTTGTCATCAATATCATCTATCTGACGCTGTCACTGGCGCTGCTTTTTGCCTTCATTCGGCTTACCCGGGGGCCGTCCCTGCCCGATCGGGTGGTCGCACTGGAACTGATCGCCTCCATCGTGGTTGGCTACGTCGGTGTCCACGCGATTGATACTGGCGTGGCCAGCTTTCTCGATGTGGCCATCGTGATCGCCCTGACTGCATTTTTGGCAACCATCGGCTTTGCCCGATTCGTGGAGCGCGGAGGCGTGAAGAATGAGTGAGCTTCTGGTTTCGGTCCTGCTTCTGGCAGGCGCGGCTTTTATGGTAGTGGCAGCCATCGGCGTTCTACGGCTGCCGGATCTCCCCACCCGCATGCACGCGACCACAAAAGCCAGCGCCCTCGGGACCATGATGACTATGGCTGGCGTGGCGTTCCATTTTGAGGATAGCACCGTGACTGCGCGCGTCGTAGCCATTGTGATCTTCATTTTTCTCACGGCGCCCATTGCCGCTCACGTCATTGGACGGGCGGGTTACCTTACCGGCACGAAACTTTGGGCGGGAACGATCAAGGATGAATTGCAGGAACGGTATGACCCCAAGACACACAGACTCAGCAGCGGACTCGAAAAAAACGAACCGAGAACCTCGTCCGCGCGTAGCAAAGACCTCTCAAAAGGTCAGAAATGATAAAGACATGATTCGCTTAATCTTGATAGGAAACACCCTTCCAGTCGATAAACGTTGTCCAAAGTTGATGGTAAGGTAACATCCACCTCTGGCGGTCCAACTTTCCTTTCCAAGTGGCAATAATTACAGGCAGATAAAGAGGATAACAACATGGCACAAACTCGAATTCTCAAACCAGCTGGCGACGCATATCAGTACCCGTTACTGATCAAACGACTCCTGATGTCCGGCCCCCGATACAACCCGGATCAGGAGATCGTCTACGCCAATCGCAGCAAGTACACCTACAGCGATCTGGTTGAACGTGTGCACCGTTTGGCGAACGCACTGACGGATGCCGGCGTGAAAGCCGGAGACACCGTCGCCGTGATGGATTGGGACACGCCTCGTTATCTGGAATGCTTCTTCGCCATTCCGATGATTGGCGCCATCCTGCACACCGTCAATGTGAGGCTGTCACCGGAGCAGATCGTCTACACCATGAACCACGCCGAAGACGACGTGGTGCTGGTACACGACGACTTCATACCGATTATTGAAAGCGTGAAAGACGACATCCAGACGGTCAAAAGCTGGATTCAGCTAACCGAAAACGATTCGCCAGCCGACACCTCGGTCAACACCCTCGGCGAATACGAAGCGTTACTCAGCAAAGCGGACAGCCAATTCGACTTCCCGGACTTCGACGAAAACAGCGTCGCCACCACCTTCTACACCACCGGCACAACTGGCAATCCCAAAGGGGTTTACTTCAGCCATAGGCAACTGGTTCTGCACACGCTCGCCATGACCGGCACGTTGTCGGCTTATGATGAAATGCCATTCCTGCGCTCCTCTTCAGTCTATATGCCGGTAACGCCCATGTTCCACGTTCACGCGTGGGGCGTGCCCTATGCAGCCACACTACTGGGCATCAAACAGGTGTATCCGGGCCGGTACGAGCCCGAGCTACTAGTGGATCTGCTCAAAACTCACAAGGTCACCACTTCGCACTGCGTACCCACTGTCATGCAAATGATGATGGCCACCGAATCCATCAAAACCGCAGACCTCAGCAACTGGCACGTATTGATCGGTGGCAGCGCCCTGACCAAGGGCTTGTGTGATGCCGCCGCAAAACTCGGCATCAAGATGTACACCGGTTACGGTATGTCTGAAACCTGCCCACTGTTGAGTACCACCTACCTCAAACCGGAAGATCTGGAATTGCCACTGGAAGAGCAAACCCACATCCGTGTAAAAACGGGTATTGCGGTACCCATGGTGGAGCTGGAAATTGTGGACCCAAGTGGTAAACCGGTTGCCCATGATGGCGAAGCCAAAGGTGAAGTCGTGGCACGGGCGCCCTGGTTGACCCAGAACTACTTCAAAGAGCCCCAGAAAGGCGACGAGCTCTGGCAAGGTGGCTGGCTGCACACCGGTGATGTGGCCTCGATAGAGCCGAACAATACGCTCACCATCAAAGACCGCATTAAAGATGTGATCAAAACCGGCGGCGAGTGGCTGTCGTCTCTGGATCTGGAAAACCTGATCAGCCAGCACCCGGCCGTTGCCGGTGCCGCCGTGGTGGGCGTACCGGACGAAAAATGGGGCGAGCGGCCTTACGCTCTGGTAACGCTGAAGCCCGGTGAAAATGTTGGTCTGGAAGACATTCAGCAACACCTTCAGCAATTTGTAGAGACCGGCGAAATCAACAAGTGGGCGATTCCCAGCCAGATTGATTTCGTGGAAGACATCCCGAAAACCAGCGTTGGCAAGATCAACAAGAAACTGATTCGGGATCAGTTAGCCGACTAACCTGCCCGCAAACCAAAAAGCCAGTACCCATTCGCGTGTACTGGCTTTCGTCCTGGCCTTCACAGCCCGGTGAACGCGAAGTCCACGTCTGGTGGGCGCCCACCCACAATGTCCGCAAGCGCAGCCGCGGAACCACAGGAATGAGTCCAGCCCAAGGTGCCATGGCCGGTATTGAGGTACAGGTTACTGAACGGACTTTTACCGATGTAAGGCACGTTGGACGGTGTTGTTGGCCGAAGCCCGGTCCAGAACGCGGCCTGCTCCCAATGCGCGGCTTCCGGCATAAGTTCTGCCGCCCGACGCACGATTGCCCGGCAGCGGGTGACGTTCAATTCACGGCTATAGCCGCCCAGCTCCGCCGTGCCTGCCACCCGAATACGATTCCCTAACCGCGAGTACACCAGCTTGTATTCATCGTCGGTCAGGCTGACCTGAAACGCAGCATCCTCTTGCTTGACCGGAACCGTGATGGAATACCCCTTGGCAGGATAGATATTCAGAAACAGGCCTAAGGGCCGGGCGAGCACTGCACTGAAACTGCCCAGGCTCAGCACATAGCTATCGGCTCTCAGCGTGTGATGCTTTCCTTCGCTCAGAACCTGAACCCCGAGAATCCGGTTACCTACCTTCTCAAACCCCAACACCTCTGTGCCGTAAAGAAACTCGACCCCCGCGTCCCGGCATCGTTCGGCCAGCGCTTGAGTAAATTTCCGGGCATCGCCACTTTCGTCTTCGGACGTATAGGTGGCGCCAGCAATTCGGTGATGAACGGGCTTCAGTGCCGGTTCCAGTTCTACCGCGCGATCGGCATCCACCACCTGCCGGTCACAGCCCAATTCGCGCATAATCCGGGCCGGCTCTAGCGCTGCCTCGAATTCTTTGGGGTTGGTGTAAAAATGGAGAATGCCCTTATCGAGCTGGTCGTAATCGAGATTGATGTCTTTTCGCAACGCTTGGAGCTGGCCCCGGCTGTAGGTGCCAAGGTTCACCATCTGGCGGATATTGTGGGCCGCTTTGGCCGAGGTACACTGCCCAAGAAAAGATAACGCCCAGCGCCACTGGTAGGGGTCTAGCCCCGGGCGGAACAGCAAGGGTGCCTCGGGCTGAGACAGCCACTTGAGGACTTTCAACGGCGCGGCCGGGTTAGCCCAAGGTTCCGCGTGAGAGACCGAGATCTGACCGCCATTCGCATAACTGGTTTCCAGCCCGGAACCGGGCTGGCGATCGACCACCGTAACCTGGTGCCCCTGCGCCTGAAGAAACCAGGCCGTAGTAACGCCCACGACCCCAGCGCCCAGTACCAGAAGGTGCATACCTCTTGTTCCTTACCCGTCGGATTAAAAAAAACTTCAGCCGCCGGACCGCTTTACGGTCCACCCTTTTTGCTGAAGCAGCGGCACCAGCAGATCCCGGTGATCACCCTGAATCTCGACCACGCCGTCTTTTACTGTACCACCTGTGCCGCATTTTGCTTTTAGCACTTTGGCGTAGTCTTTCAGCGCTTTGCTATCGAGGGGAATGCCGGTAATCAAGGTTACGCCTTTGCCTTTCCGCCCCTTGGTTTCCCGGCTGACACGCACAATGCCGTCGCCCTCTGGCTGAACTGGCTCACCGCATGAACATTCGGAAACCGGGTTACGGCACCCCGGGCACATGCGGCCCTGCTCCGTGGAAAAGACCAGACCACCTTCCCGCTTCTTCATACCCATCAACGAAATCCTGTCGGTTAATCAGTTTAAGCCGGGAGGGTATTTCGAAAACATTTCCGCGACAACCTCATCAATCAGCTTGCGCCGGGTTTCCGGAGACTGGTTTTCATTCAAGTACCGGCGACTGGCGGCTCGCCAGACCACTTCCTCACTTTCCTGATCGACCAGCTCTACCACCAACTTGCCTTCAGTGACTTCACGAACCGGTGGCGGTGCCGACAAGGCCCAGCCAAAGTTACCGCGACCAAACCCGAAGCCCAGACCTAAACCGCTTTGCTCCAGCCTTTCTTCAGACACAATCTGCCAGCTAACAAGCAGGTCGGCATTGTCCTTCGCGACTTTCTTCATGGCCTTGCGGTTTAGCTCCCGCTCAACCGCACTGCGCACCCGGGCATCATCAAGGGAGGCGAAACCGGTGCCTTGATCCATCGGAGCATAGGCCCAACTGCTGTAATTCCCGAACACGGTCGAAGTGTTGTAATCCGTCACCACGTTGCTGGCACAACCGGCCAGAATCATGGTCATGGCTGCAATCATTAAAACGCGCATCGATGTTCTCCTGTTTTGGAGCTTGTTTGTCACATTATACCCAGTGTACCTGCAGTGCCACCCGACAGATTGGTCAGGTTTCCAAACGGTAATCCAGTCTCTGCGATTCGCAAAACGCGGACAGTTCGCCCTGCCGTACTTCAGGGACTGAGACCAACGCGTGAACTTTAGAGCTGTACTCAATCGATTCAATCGTGCCCTCGTGACCATCGCACCAATGCCGCAGTGGCTGCTCGTCGGCGAAGTCGAGCTCCACACGGGCTTGCACACGGGCTTGATGAATTTCTCTTCCGACTTCCGACAATACGCTTTCCGCAGCGCCGGCATAGGCTCGAACCAAGCCACCGGCACCCAGTTTGATACCGCCGAAATAGCGCACCACAATGACCAGCACATCGCCCATATCTTTGTGCTGAATCACGTTCAAAATAGGCTTGCCTGCGGTGCCGGACGGTTCGCCGTCGTCGTTCATGGCGGCCTCGGCCGCAGAGCCGGGGCGACCAATTTGATAACCCCAACACACGTGGCGGGCATCCGGGTAATCCCGGTGCGCCTCGGCCACGCGTTCGCGCACCTCGTCTCGGCTACCAACAGGGTGAACCCGGGCGATAAAACGGCTTTTCTTCACTTCCATTTCCCGCTCAAGGTATCCTGACGGAACCGGGTAATCTTTACTCATGAGGCAACCTATGACATCCAACGACAGTGAAAACAAAACACCAGGCACGGCCAGCCCGGCAAAATTCCGCAAAGCGGGCTGCGGCATTCGGTTTGAAGAAGATGAATTGCAAGAAGGCATTGATTTCTCAAAGGCCTCTCACCTGAAACCTGTTGACGACGAAACGGAACCAGCGCCGCTTGCCAACGCCGGGTCAACTCCCGAAGAAAACCGGTAACCGAACGGTCACCTGAAGACCGCTACCCGACCGGTTCTGAGCAGTAACATCTCCATCATGGGCAAGGATGATATCTCGAGCGATAGCTAGCCCCAAGCCCCAACCCTTACCACCCCGAGATTCGTCGGCTCGAAAGAAAGGCTCGAACAACTGCTTCAGCATTTCCTCTGGCGCGCCTGCGCCCTCATCGGCAATCGAAACTTCTACCCGCCCGTTGGAAACTGAAAGCCCCACATTAACGGACTGACCCGGCGGCGTATGATCCAACGCATTCTGCAGAATGTTATCGAACGCCCTCTGCAACAAGCCCGGGTCACCTAATATGGTAATGTTGGCAACGTCATCACTCGCCACCATCTTGCAGTCTACCCCCTGCTGCTCGGCGTAATCACTCGCATCGCCCAGCACCCGATTGATCAAGGACAGCGGCCTGACGGGTTGTTGCTCAACAACACCGCCATTTTCAGAGACTCGGTACAACGTCAGGATCTGGCTGGTCATAGTTTCCAGCCGCTCATTCTGGCGCAGGATACTGTCCATGAGTGCCGGGTCAGCGCCCGCGTCACTGGCCAGTTCAATTGCAATCCGCTGACGCGCCAGTGGGGTGCGCAGATCGTGGGAGATATCTCTGAGCAAGCGGTTATGTCGATCCAGCAGCTGGCACAATCGGTCAGTCATGGCATTAAAGGCGGAAGCCAATTGGCCAACCTCGTCGCGGCGGCGGGCAATGGTATCGGCCACGCGCAATTCCGTATCGCCTTTAGCGATCGAACGAGCCGTACCCTCCATGTGTCTGAGCGGTCGGGAGACAAACCGGGCAACCAACCAGCAAGCCATCGAGATCACAACGAACGCCAGAACCAGCTCAAACATCCGGAACAAACCGGGATGTAACCAGCCTCCAGCGCCCATTCGGGGCCAGGCAATTAATTGATAGCCGCCGTTCAAATCCAATACCGCGGGTTTACTCAGGTGCCAGTTTGACTGCATGCGCTCGCGCACCATACGCGGCAAACGGTGGTGACTCTGATCCGGTTCAATCAGCATCAAATGAAGTTTCAGCCGCTCACCTTCCATCCGCAAAAATCGCCGAGCCTCGGCCCGGCCCAGCTGCTCTCGCAGGTTGATGGCTTCGCTGGCGATGTCCTGCAAGCCGGCTTGGCGAACGATGGCCTGACGTTCCCGATCCAGCAAAACGCGGGTGGCTAGTTGGCTGGCCACAACCGTTACCGCCATCGCCAGCCAGATCGACAGGAAAATTCGCCAGAATAATGGAAATCTGAAACGCGTCATTGCGTCGGCACCCGATAGCTGTATCCAAGGCCTCGCACCGTTTCAATTCTCGGCGGGTCGTCATTACCAAGTTTTTTTCGCAAGTTGCTGATGTGCATATCCAACGTTCGGTCGTAGGCTTCGAGCCTGCGGCCCAACGCCCATTGCATTAAATCGGTTTTACGCACCACACTGCCGGCATGGGCAAGCAAGACCTGCAATACTTCGTATTCGGTGGCGGTCAGCTCAAGAGGCTTACCGTGCTGATAGATACGGCGCTGGTCAGGCTCCACCCGAAGGTCGCCATACACCCGGCTGGCATCCACATCGGCCTGCTGATCCCAGGCAATCCTGCGCAACAGTGCCTGCAAACGAGCCACCAGCTCACGCGGGTTACAGGGTTTGGGTATATAATCGTCTGCACCGACTTCAAACCCAACAATCCGGTCGGTTTCGTCACCCCGGGCGGTCAGCAAGATAACCGGCAAGTGGGTTTTACCCCGCAGCTCACGCAGTACATCCAGACCATTGATATCGGGCAGCATAATATCCAGAACCACGATGTCACAATCCTGCCCCAACGCCAGCGACAGGCCATCACGACCATTGGCCGCCTCGCGGACACTGAAGCCTTGCGTTGCCAGATAACGCGACAGCAATTGCCTCAATTCATCGTCGTCTTCAACCAGCAATACCCGATTTTGCATCTCTGCCCCTCAATCGTTATCTGCCGCTAGTCTAGCACGGTGCTTAAGTCCTTCTGCCGGGCAGCTTTTTCTCTTTACCCAACCTTTACACAAGCCTGACGCTCGCTGACGTTTCAAAGGCGTAGCATGGGTTCCGTAGACAGTCCAAACACGAAAAAGGAACAGATCATGAAAGCACATACTTCTGTAATGACCGCCGGCGTTCTGATGGCGGCGCTGTTCGCAGCCAGCCCGGCTGCCTTTGCCCATGACCACAAAGGCATGGATCATCACGAAGGCAAGCACAACAAGAAAGAGGTGTGCGAAGACTTCCGCGAAGGTAAAGGCAAATTCAGCAAAGAACATCGTGAAGAACGCCGCCAGAAAATGCAGGAACATCGCGCCGAAATGGCCGACCGCCTGATGCTCACCGATGAGCAGCGGGTGATCTGGAGCGAGATCCACGACGAGCGTCAGGAGAAACACCACAAGCATATGGAAAAGTGGCAGAAGAAAATGGAAAAACGCTGCGCTGACATGAAAAAGTGATCAGCCCTCGGGTTCTGTCGTATGGTATGGCCTTGGTTTACAAGAGTTCACTATCATCATGGCAGCACCCGAGATCACGGTAACCACCTGCGCCAGCATCGCCGACATTCCCCAAGCGGAGTGGCAGCGACTGGCCGGATGTAAAACTCCGTTTCTTCGCTACGAATTCTTTCAGGCGCTGGAGGTTTCCGGCTGCACCCGTCCGGAAACCGGCTGGACTCCCTGCCATTTGGTTTTCCGTCGCAACGGGCAGATCTGTGGCGTGGCCCCGGCTTATCTGAAAAGCCACTCGATGGGTGAGTACGTGTTCGACTGGGGCTGGGCAGACGCCTACCAACGTCACGGCCTCCCTTATTATCCGAAGCTACTGATCGCCGTACCCTTTACGCCCTCACAAGGCCCTCGTCTGCTGTTAGACGAAAAAGCCCGGTCACAGCTAACGCCTACAACGCTGGAAAACCTGCTAACCAACCTGACCGCACAGCTTGGCGCCCACTCCTGGCATCTGCTGTTCCCGGATGCTGCGGACCAGGCGTTACTCAGCCACGATCAGGAACTCCATCGCATTGGCTGCCAGTTTCATTGGCACAATCGCGACTATCAGTGCTTTGATGACTTTCTGGCTGAACTCACCTCCCGCAAACGCAAATCCATTCGTAAAGAACGGCGGCAAGTGGCTGAGCAAGGCATCGGCTTCCGGTGCTTTCACGGGCGGGATATTTCCGACCGGGTGCTGGCGGCGTTTTACGTGTTCTATCAGGCCACCTACCTGAAACGCGGCCAGCGCCCATACCTCAACCAGGCCTTCTTTGAGAATCTGCGGGAAAGCTTACCCGAACACCTGCACGTCATCATGGCTATGCACCATGGAAAAATGATAGCGGGCGCGTTATTCCTGACCAGTGATTCAACGCTTTATGGCCGCTACTGGGGCTGTCTGGAGGAGTACAATCATCTGCACTTCGAAACCTGTTACTACCAGGGCATTGAGCTTGCCCTCGAACTGGGCCTGCAGCATTTTGATGCGGGCGCTCAAGGAGAGCACAAACTTGTGCGCGGATTTGAGCCCGTGATCACCCACTCCTGGCACGGCATCCTACACCCCGGCTTCAGGGAGGCCATTGCCGATTTCACACGGGACGAGGCGATGCAGGTAACCGACTACTTTAACGATGCCCATTCCGTGCTGCCTTACCGGCAACAGACTCAGGAATAAGCTCTATACTGAAAGCTTGAAACGGGAATTCGACGGAGGTCGAACGCCATGGACGCGGGTCAACTCTGGACCATGCTGCCGCCCCACAATCTGTCGCTACTGGTCGCGGCGGGCGCTTCGCTGCTTGCCTTGGTGGCACTTCTGATACTGCTCATCAGCCGAAGGCGTAATCAGCATCAAATCACTACTCTGAAGCAGCGAATTGACAGTCTCTGGCGGGAAGTGGACGACATGCGAGTGGTAGATTTCAATCAGCCGCTAGGGGGCAAAGCGCCAGACCAGGCCGCCGCACTGGAACAGGAACGCTACCGTGCAGAAAAAGCAGCCTATGACCTTATCTGGCCAACAATCTGGCAACTCCACGACCATCTAGGGGTGTTCCTGCGAGCCGTAGAAGCCGGAGATTCCGCCAATGAGTTGCGCCTTGAGGCACGACAGGCGGCCATTGAAGCCCGCACTCAGCTAAACCAAAGCCGCCCGTTCTGTAGCGAAACGGTTGAAAACCTGGCGTCTCGACTGATCGACACAGAGATCAAAGCCCATCTGGCTGCCTGCGAACATCTGGATAAGAAAAAGGAATTGGCCAATGCGCCCGACAGCCAAAACCTGCGCGAATTTCAAGACAAATGCCACACGCTTCACAATGCCGAAGCCCGGGAACTGCTGAACCAATTGGCCTCAAGCATCCGTCACCGAACCCTGAGAGACGGCTGACGCTCAAATCCCATCAGCCGTCAGGTGAAATAACGCACCAAAGCCGCTGCCACCAGCCCCACCGAGATCGCGGGCAGCGGCTTACGAATCGCCAGCATGGTGACCGCAGTAGCCACCAGCGCGGCCAAAGCCCCGGCGTCACCTGCCACCGCCATAGGCACTATGATCGCGATCAAAACAGAGCTGGCCATGGCGTTGATGAAGCTTTCAACCCGCGGGCTGATCTTCACAAACGACATGGCGAACACGCCGCCGAATCGGGTTACCAAGGTGACCAACGTCATGAGCACAATCAGAATCAGAACGCCGACCGAAGTGGTTTCAATGGTCATGTTCAGCTCCTGCATGCTCTGAGTTGTCTGAGGCTCGCGGCTCCAGCCAGAACAAACCTACGGCTCCGCCAGCCAAAGCGCCGACAACCACGTGCATGTTGGCAGGCAGCCACTTCCAGGCAGCGAGAGACGTAACGCCAGCCACCAACCACACCACCACAACCCGCGGCGTAGCCTTACCACCCAACACCATCGACAGCAGGAAACAACCGAGCACCATATCCAACCCAAAAGCTTTCGGGTTTTGCAGCAAGCCACTGAAGTAGGCACCAAACGCCGTGCCCAACACCCACGCCAGCCACAAGACCACGCCACCACCCAGAATCACTTCCAGGTTGCGCCGACCGTTCTGGTAATCCTGTGCCGAAACCGCCCAATTGGCGTCGGTCAGGAAAAGCAGCAGGCCATACCGCCGCGCCGGCGATACGTCTTTCAACATGGGGTAAAGCGAGGCCCCCATCAGCAGGTGGCGTGCGTTTATGGCAAACACCACAACCATCATGGGAATCACCGAAACTTCGGTGCCCCATAAATCTAACGCCCCGAACTGCGAAGCACCGGCAAAGACCGTGAAGCTCATCAAAATTGACTGGAACGGAGACAAGCCGGACTGGGTCGCGGCTAATCCAAACGCAGCACCAAAGGCGACAACGAATAAGGAGATCGGCAGCAACCGGAAGAATTCAGCGCGCACCTTGTGCGGCTGAAATTGGTAAGAATAAGTATGAGCAGACATCGAAGGAAATTAAGCTTAATCCCGCAAAACACGAATAGGTAAAAACCCCTAAGCCAAATTATTTTCTGCCGCCACCTCAGCCGGTTAAATGCAAAACTCACACTTCAGGCAGCCGCAAGCACCCTCACGCCTGTTGACGTACACGTAAACTTACTCTAGTTTGTTTTTCGTCCAGTCCCAAAAGGACAACCCGGGTAATCCTCCGGGCAGGACCAATGAAATCGACCATCCGGCCAAAAGCCGGGATTACAAAAACAAGACATTACCTACCGCCGCGATCCGGTCAGGTAGTAGAGGATTTCAACATGTCAGATCTTTCACGCTCCCCCACGGGCCTGCGTCCCGTCAGCCTTGACGATGTCTGGAAAAAAGATACCGGTTCGGTCTACATGAACGGTAGCCAGGCTCTGGCGAGACTCCCCCTGCTCCAAGCCCAACTCGACCGTAACAACGATCTGAATACGGCCGGCTTTATCTCCGGTTATCGCGGGTCTCCTCTTGGCGGGTTCGACAAGGTTTTGTGGAAAGCCCGCGATCACCTCAAAGAGCGCAATATTCACTTCTTGCCCGGTGTAAACGAAGATTTAGGCGCAACCGCTGTCTGGGGTAGCCAGCAGGTCAACATTTTCGAGGGCGCCCGTTACGATGGTGTATTTGCACTCTGGTACGGCAAAGGGCCGGGCGTAGACCGCACCGGCGACGTCTTCAAGCACGGCAACGCGGCGGGCACTTCCCGGTTTGGTGGTGTACTGGCGGTTGCGGGCGACGATCATGCCTGCAAATCGTCCACCTTGCCTCACCAAAGTGATTACGCGTTTCTCGATGCCGGCATGCCGGTTCTGAACCCCGCCGGCATTCAGGACATTCTTGACCTCGGCTTATACGGCTGGGCCATGTCGCGCTTCAGCGGCTGCTGGGTCGGCTTTAAAGCTCTGGCCGAGAATATGGACTCGTCCATTTCCGCCAACCTGGATCTCAGTCGGATCAACATCCGCATTCCCACACACTTTCCGATGCCGGAAGGTGGCCTGAACTCCCGCTGGCCCGACAAGCCCATGGAACAGGAAGAACGCCTGCACCGGCACAAACTGGAAGCCGCAAAAGCCTTCTGCAGAGCCAACCACCTGGACCATACCGTACTTGCGGCGAAACAGCCTCGACTGGGTATCGTCACCACCGGCAAAGCCTACCTCGACGTTATTCAGGCCCTGGCCGATCTCGGTTTGGGCGACGAGGAACGTGAAGCCATCGGGCTGGCCGTTTACAAAGTGGCCATGCCCTGGCCTCTCGAGCCCGAAGGCATCTATGAATTCGCCTCGGGACTGGAAGAAATTCTGGTAGTTGAAGAAAAGCGGGGCTTGATCGAGGAACAGATCAAAACCCAGCTCTACACCTGGCAAGATGGCAAACGCCCCAATGTGATTGGCAAAAAAGACAATCAGGGAAACGATTTGCTACCGACCATCGCCGAGCTCACCCCGGCTATGGTGGCGCGGGCCATCGCTTCCCGTCTGGATGGCCGCTATTGCAATGACCAACTGCAGCAGCGCCTGAACTTCCTCACGGAAAAAGAAAACAGTCTGGCGCAGCCCAAAGAGCGGCTGGAACGCACACCTCATTTCTGCTCTGGCTGCCCGCACAACACGTCCACTCAGGTCCCCGAAGGCAGCCGCGCCCTTGGTGGCATTGGTTGCCACTACATGGCCACCTGGATGGAGCGCGGCACCGACACCTTTACCCAAATGGGCGGTGAAGGGGTCACCTGGCTCGGCCAGGCACCGTTTACCAACCAGAAGCACGTGTTTCAGAACCTGGGTGACGGCACCTATTTCCACTCCGGAGTTCTGGCCATTCGGGCAGCCATCGCTTCCGGTGCCAACATCACCTACAAAATTCTCTACAACGATGCCGTTGCCATGACCGGTGGCCAGCCGGTGGACGGAACCTTGACGGTTCAGCAAATCAGCCACCAACTCTACGGCGAAGGCGTACGCCGCATCGCTGTGGTCAGCGACGATATCGATAAATACCCGTCCCGTGCCGATTTTGCTGACCGTACTACCTTCCATCACCGGGATGATCTGGACGCGCTGCAGCGGGAAATGCGTGAGATTGAAGGCTGCTCGGTGATCATCTACGACCAAACCTGCGCCGCCGAAAAGCGCCGTCGTCGCAAGCGCGGCACCATGGAAGACCCGGACCAGCGCGTGATGATTCACTCGGATGTGTGCGAAGGCTGTGGTGATTGCGGCATTCAATCCAACTGTTTGTCGATTCTGCCGAAAGAAACCGATGCCGGGCGTAAACGCACGATTGACCAATCTTCCTGCAACAAGGATTTCTCCTGTGTGCGCGGTTTCTGCCCCAGCTTTGTCACTGTCAAAGGCGGCAGACTGAAAAAACCGGCAGGGGTCAGCTCTGCGGTGGACTTCCCCGAGCTTCCGGAACCTACGCCCGTATCTGGCAGCAATCCTTACGGCATTCTGCTGACCGGCGTGGGTGGTACCGGTGTGGTGACCGTGAGTGCCCTGCTGGGCATGGCGGCACACCTCGAAGGCAAAGGCGTGTCCGTGCTGGATCAGGCTGGCCTGGCCCAGAAGTTTGGCGCGGTGGTCAGCCACATTCGCATCAGTGACAAGCAAGAGGACATCCACGCTGTGCGCATTCCGGCCGGCGAGGCCGACCTGATGATCGCCTTCGATCTGATGGTATCGGCAACCGACGATGCCCTGGCCAAACTGGATAACCGGTTTTCACGGGCGGTGGTTAACACCGAAAAAGCCATGCCCGCGGCCTTTACCCGTGACCCTGACCTTCAGTTCCCGGGTGAAGCGATGGAACAAACGGTGAAAGAAGCCTGCCGCCCCGATGGCAGCTGGTTCCTCAATGCCGGCGATCTGGCCAAGGCCTTGATGGGCGACGGCATGGCCGTAAACCTGTTCACCGTGGGCTTCGCCTGGCAGCAGGGCTTGTTGCCGCTAAGCGCGGATGCCATTGAGCGGGCCATCGAGCTCAACAACGTGGCAGTCGAAAAAAACAAACAGGCCTTCCTCTGGGGGCGCCGTGCTGCCCACGATCTGGACCGGGTGATGGCTCTGGCCTTCCCGAAACCCAAAGGCACGCCGGTGCAGGTCATGGAAACCACAGACCAGTTGATCCAGCGCAACATGGCGCATCTGAGCGATTACCAAAATGCATCGCTGGCCAAACGCTACGAGAAGCTGGTGCGCAATGCGGAACAGACCATCGCTCACAAGCTGGGCCGTGACCCACTTCTGTTGCGCTCTATCGTCGAGAACTACGCCAAAGTGTTGGCCTACAAAGACGAGTACGAAGTCGCCCGACTGTTCAGCAATGGCAGCCTGCGCAAGCAACTCGAGGAACAATTCGAGGGGGACATCGAGCTGGAGTTCAATCTGGCGCCGCCGCTGCTCAGCCGCGGTAGGAACGGCGAACGGCCGAAAAAGCACACCTTCGGGCCCTGGATGGAAACCGTATTCACGTGGCTGGCGAAAGCCCGCGGTCTGCGCGGTACCCCGCTGGACCCATTCGGATACACCGCCGACCGCCGCCTGGAACGCAAACTCATTCGGGAGTACGAGGCGGACGTGGCTTTCCTGCTCAAGCATCTGAGCAAGGACCACGCCGATGCGGCCCGCAACCTTGCCAGCCTGCCCGCGAAGATCCGCGGCTACGGGCCGGTGAAAGAAGCCGCCTATCACGCTGCCCAAAAAGAACGGGCGCAGTACCGGGCTGAATTAAGCCCGAATGAAAGGGCTCATCAACAAATCGCCAACGCAGCTGTCTAAAACAATAAATGGCCACCGCAGGCCCCACAAGGGTAACGGTTGGCCACCGACAAGAGGTGAAACGCCATGAACGTATTCAGCCATCCGGAGTTCGATAACCACGAACACCTGTCTTTCGTCTGCGATGCCGAAACCGGCCTTAAAGGCATCATTGCCATTCACAATACCTCACGGGGAGCCGCGCTTGGCGGTTGCCGAATGTTCCCTTACGCCAGTGACGAAGAAGCGCTCAGAGATGTCCTTCGCTTATCGAGAGGCATGACCTATAAATCGGCGCTGGCCAATCTGGATCTCGGCGGCGGCAAGTCGGTGATCATCGGCGACCCTCGCAAGCACAAGACCGAAGCCTTGCTCGAAGCCATGGGCCGACACCTGGAAAGCCTTGGCGGCCAGTACATTGCCGCTGAAGATTCCGGCACCAGCGTGCCTGACCTGAAAGTCATGGGTCGCCAGACCTCTCATGTGGCCGGTGTAACAACCCGCACCGGCTTTGACGGCCTACCCAGCACGGGCGATCCGTCACCGGTAACCGCCTACGGAACCTTCATCGGCCTGAAAGCGGCCGTCAAACACAAACTCGGCACGGATGACCTGAACGGTTTGAAGGTAGCGGTTCAGGGTATTGGCAATGTCGGCTTCCGACTGGCCCGCTACCTGAAAGAAGCCGGTGCCGAACTGTGGGTGACGGACATTCACACCGACAACCTCAAACGTGCGGTAGACGAACTGGGCGCCACTGCCGTTGCATCGGGAGACATTCTTACCTTGCCGGTCGATGTGATCGCCCCCTGCGCCATGGGAGCGGTGCTGAATGACCAAAGCATTCCCGCGATTCGGGCTGGCATCGTGGCGGGCGCTGCCAATAACCTGCTGGACCGCCCCGAGCACGACGCAGCACTCAAACAACGGGGCATTCTCTATGCCCCGGACTTCGCCATCAACGCCGGCGGCATCATCGATGTGTTCTACGAGCGCACCAACGGCTCTCCCGAGCAAATCCGCGCCCATGTAGACACCATCGGTGACACCCTGACCGAGATATTCCAGCGCTCAGATAATACCGGCCGCGCGACCGGTGAGATCGCCAATGAACTGGCCGAAGAGCGTTTCCGAAAGCATGCTCCGGGTGCAGGGCAAACGCCCAGGCGACTGGCTTGCGCCGGCTGATCTGACGCCGGCGCGTTCCCTTGGGGGCTGCAGGGTTCTGCAGCTCCCCTTTTTAACCCCTGAAACAAAAACAATACCTTCGGGAGATCATTATGTCTGTCACTTCATCCGGCTCCGCTACCTATTCGGAAGCCCTTGAGGGCTCCAATGCAAAACGTGGACTCTGGTCCTCACGGCTCGCCTTTATTCTGGCGGCCACGGGTTCCGCCGTTGGCCTCGGCAATATCTGGAAGTTCCCCTACGTTACCGGCGAAAACGGTGGTGGTGCCTTCGTACTGGTATACCTCGCCTGTATCGCCGTTGTGGGCATCCCCATCATGATGGCCGAAGTGATGATTGGCCGCCGGGGTGGCCGCAGCCCGGTCAACAGCATTCGTCTGATTACTGAACGCGACAAACTGAACCCGGCCTGGAAACTGGTAGGCGCCATAGGCGTTCTCGCCGGATTCTTAATTCTTTCGTTCTACTCGGTGATTGGTGGCTGGGCCATCTCTTACGTGGGCACCACCGCCAGCGGACAACTCACCGGGCAATCTGCAGACGCCGTGGGCGCCATCTTCTCAGGATTGCTGAGCACGCCCTCTACCCTGCTGCTTTGGCACACCGTGTTCATGGCCTTGGTGATGCTGGTCGTGGCCCGGGGCGTTCGCTCGGGTCTTGAGCGGGCCGTCAGTATCCTGATGCCTGCGCTGTTTGTACTGCTTCTGTTGGTTGTCGGCTACGCCATGACCACCGGCCACTTCGGTCAAGCCGCTACGTTCCTGTTCCAGCCGGACTTCTCCAAGCTGACCACGTCGGGCGTACTGGTGGCCCTTGGCCATGCATTCTTTACGTTGAGTCTAGGCATGGCGGTCATGATGGCCTACGGTTCCTACCTGCCCAAGAATATTTCCATCGCCAAAACATCCGTTACTGTCTCGGTGGTCGATACCGGCGTGGCACTGCTGGCCGGCATGGCGATTTTCCCGATCGTCTTTGCGAATGGACTGGAGCCGGGCGCAGGTCCTGGACTGATTTTCCAGACTCTGCCACTGGCCTTTGGTCAGATGCCGATGGGCTCGTTGTTCGGCACTCTGTTCTTCGTATTATTGGTGTTCGCTGCCTGGACATCGGGCATTTCGCTTCTGGAACCCATCGTGGAATGGCTGGAAGAGCAGAAAGGTATGAACCGTGCGATCAGCACCCTCGCCGCCGGTGGCGTGTGCTGGGCACTGGGTATTGCCTCGGTGCTGTCGCTGAACTTGTGGGCCGACGTCGCGCCGCTGGGCTTCATCCCGATGCTGGAAGGCAAAACCATTTTTGATTTGCTGGACTTCTTCACCGCCAACATCCTGTTGCCGCTGGGTGGTCTGCTAGTTGCGCTATTTGCCGGTTGGGTGATGTCTCGTCAAGCCATGGAAAACGAACTGTCGCTGTCACCGGGCGTGTTCAACCTGTGGTTTGTCACCGTCCGCTTTATCACGCCGGTCGCTGTGGCTATCGTGTTTATCTACAACCTGATGTAAAAAAACGCCCGGGCAGCGCGCTGCCCGGGCGTTTCACTGGTCCACCAAAATAATTCTTACGGTTCTCAACTGTCAGAGATACGAAATCCGATTTTCAGCACCACCTGATAATGCCCCACCTTGCCATCCACGATATGGCCCCGGGTTTCCATCACCTCAAACCACTCCATATTGCGAACGCTTTTTCCACACTCCTCAAGCGCATTTTCGATCGCATCCTCGATGCTTTTCTTCGAGGAGCCGACAATTTCCACTTTCTTGTAAACGTGGTGATTCGACATAAACACCTCCTGCAACTTGCTCCGTTTACTTGAGCCTAGAAGACAAGAGGCGTACCAGCAAACCTCAGTTTTTCACCCAGGCTTACGGGCGACGTAGACGGTGTTGAAGGATTCCCGGTTTTGGAAGGGGTTGAAGAAGCTGACAACGTGGCAAGCGACGTCTTCGAATACTTCATTCAGTACAGCCATAAACTCGTCGTCTTCGCCTTCGTTTGACCACATGGCAAAAATGCCGCGCGGCTTCAGCTGCCGGGCCATCAGGCTGATATTTTCGGTACTGTAGAAGCTGGCACTGGAGTCGTGCAGCAGGGCTCTGGGCGAGTGGTCGATGTCTAGCAGAATGGCATCAAACTGTTTCCCGGGCGCTTCAGGGTCAAAGCCTCCGGTGGCGGGGTCTGCCACGGCCATGTCGAAGAAGCTGCCGTGGACGTAGCGGTGGCGTGGGTCGTCGTTCTGTTCTTTGCCAAGGGGTACGAGCTCTTGCTGGTGCCACCCGATCACGGGCTTGAGGTATTCAACGACCAGCAGTTCGGATACGCGTTGGTGTTTGAGGGCTGCAACGGCGGTGTAGCCCAATCCAAGGCCCCCGACGACGACACTGAGGTTGTCGCCTTCGGTTGCATCGAGGCCGATATCCGAGAGCGCAATTTCGGCATCGACGAACATGCTGGACATAAGAAACTCTTCGCCCAGTTTCACTTCGTAGATATCCCGATCACCCAGCGCCGGTATCCTGCGGCGGCGCAGAGTGATTTCCCCGATCACCGAGGGTTCGCTGTCTATTTGTTCGAAAAGCAGTCCCATGTTTTGGCTCTTGTGTGTTGTCTGGTTTTACTTGGGAGCTTGCTGTCACTAGCCTTCGAGTTAGTGCGAGTCGCCGGTGGGGGATCGCCTTCCAAAAACCGCTCCTTCGGCACCCCTCCGGGGTCCGGCCCGCAATCACAGATTGCGGTCGTTCATCTGTCGCATGAAGCTTCGCTTCATAAGCGCTCGGCTGAACCCATGTGGCGCTTCTGCTCCGCCATCCATGGCTCCGCACATTTTTGGAAGCGCCCTACCCACTGGCTTCGTTCTTCTACTCCCCGGTTCGCTTGTTTTCTATCTCGGAGAAACAGGCCTTAAGCAGGCTTTTCAGCTTGTCTGCGCCTTCCCGGTTCATCAGTTCAATATTGCGATCGGGAATACCATCCACATCGGGATAGTTATCAATCGCAGACTCCAGACTCGCTTCCCGCAAGATATGCAGCATAGGGTATGGAGAACGGTTCGTGTAATTCTCTGCCGCATCGGCCTCGGTGTCGGCAAACTGGTAATCCGGATGGAAACTGGCGATCTGGTAAACGCCTTCCAGCTCAAGATATTCCAACAACGCATCCGCGGTATCCAGGAACTCGTTGTAGGCATAGAAATCCTGCAACACGCCCGGGTGAATCAACAAGGTGGTTTCAACGTCTGGCTGGTCTTCCAGCAGTTGAAGCTCAGCGTGCAGCGCCTGCACAAGGTCGTCTTCGGTCTTGGCTTCCGTCACCACAAACCGAACCCGGTCTTTCACCAACTCACGCTTGGCAAACGGGCAAAGGTTGTAACCAACTACAACGTCTTCCACCCATTTTCGGGTGGAATTAATAATCTCAGAATCACTCATGCTTTTATCTCTTACTTAGTCGAATCCCACTCAAAAGCATGAGCGGACGTGTGGGTGGCCCCTTCCAAAAATGTGCGCAGCCATGGATGGCGGAGCAGAAGCGCCACATGGGTTCAGCCGAGCGCTTATGAAGCGGAGCTTCATGCGACAGATGAACGACCGCAATCTGTGATTGCGGGCCGGACCCCGGAGGGGTGCCGAAGGAGCGGTTTTTGGCAGGCTCACCCCACATGCCCGCCAGCACCATAGTCTGACATCGGAGAATAACTGGCTCCCAAGCTAAACCTCAGAGATACCCCTGACTCCGCAAGTAATCATCGTAACTACCGCTAAAGTCCGTAATCCCATCCGGCTTCAACTCGATAATGCGAGTCGCCAAGGAAGAAACAAACTCCCGGTCGTGGCTCACGAAAATCAACGTACCCGGATAATTCTCCAGCGCCAGGTTCAGCGCCTCGATGGACTCCATATCCAAGTGGTTCGTCGGCTCATCCAACAACATCACGTTTGGCTTCTGCAGAATCAGCTTACCGAACAGCATCCTGCCCTGCTCACCACCGGACAACACCTTCACCGACTTACCAATGTCATCACCTGAGAACAACATCCGCCCCAGCGTACCGCGAACCAACTGCTCGCCACCGGTGGTCCATTGCGCCATCCAATCGGTCAAAGTGTCATCCCGCGCAAAGTCGGCGGTGTGGTCCTGCGCGAAATAACTCACCTTCGCACTGTCGGTCCACTTCACCTCACCGGCGTCTGGCTCATACGCGCCCGCCAAACACTGCAGTAACGTGGTTTTACCAATACCGTTCGGGCCGATGATGGCCACACGCTCGCCGGCTTCAATCTGCAAATCCAGATTCTCAAACAGCGGGCCTTCGTCGAAGCCTTTGGTCAGGCCTAGCAACGTGACCGCTTGGCGGTGCAGTTTCTTTTCCTGCTCAAAGCGGATGAACGGACTCACCCGGCTGGAAGGTTTCACTTCTTCCAATTGAATCTTGTCGATCTGTCTGGCCCGAGACGTCGCCTGTTTGGCCTTCGAAGCGTTGGCCGAGAAACGGCTTACGAACTGCTGCAATTCAGCAATCTGAGCCTTCTTCTTGGCGTTGTCTGCCATCATGCGCTCGCGGGCCTGGGTGGCAGCGGTCATATATTCGTCGTAGTTGCCCGGGAACAGCCGCAGCTCGCCGTAATCCAGATCCGCCATGTGCGTGCACACGCTGTTCAGGAAGTGACGGTCGTGAGAAATGATGATCATGGTGCTGCTACGGGCTACCAAAATGTTTTCCAGCCAACGAATGGTGTTGATGTCCAGGTGGTTGGTTGGTTCGTCCAGCAGCAGAACATCCGGGTCGGAAAACAAAGCCTGAGCCAACAAAACCCGCAACTTCCAGCCCGGTGCCAAAGCACTCATGGGGCCAAAGTGCTGGTCCAGAGGAATGTCGAGGCCCAGAAGCAGTTCGCCAGCGCGAGATTCAGCGGTGTAGCCGTCCATTTCGGCGAATTCTACTTCCAAATCCGCCACGGCCATGCCGTCTTCTTCGCTCATTTCCGCCAATGAATAAATGCGGTCACGCTCTTGTTTAACGTGCCACAGCTCTTCATGCCCCATGATCACGGTGTCGATCACCGTGCAGTCTTCATAGGCGAACTGATCCTGGCGCAGCTTACCCATACGGACGTTCGGCTCCAGCATAACCTGGCCCGCAGATGGCTCGAGGTCGCCACCCAGTATTTTCATCAGGGTGGATTTGCCGCAGCCGTTGGCGCCGATGAGGCCGTAACGGTTACCACTGCCAAATTTGGCAGAAACGTTTTCAAACAGGGGCTTAGCCCCGAATTGCATGGTGATATTGGCCGTGGAGATCAAGAAAAGAACCTATAAACGTGAGGGCCAGCACTGTGGCGGCAAAAGAAACGGCGCATTGTACAGGTTTGCAGGCCCGACTGTGAGGCCGAAGAAACACGCATAAAAAGCACTTGCCTCGGGCCGGCGGTACGGGCAGCATTCACCTTCTGAACATTTCATCCATCCAACAACAGGATATTGATCATGGCACAAGCAACTGCACGCCACATTCTGGTAGACAGCGAAGCAAAATGTGAAGAACTGAAGAAAGCCATCGAAGGCGGTCAGGACTTTGCTGAAGTTGCCAAGCAGCACTCTTCTTGCCCATCCGGCCGCAATGGCGGCGACCTGGGTTCATTTGGCCCGGGCCAGATGGTTCCCGAGTTTGATAAAGCGGTATTCAGCAGCGACCTGAACACCGTGATTGGGCCAATCCAGACCCAGTTCGGCTACCACCTGCTGGAAGTGACTTCCCGCAGCTAATAGCTGTTGGTCTGCCTGTGCATTCGCCGCACAGGCAGACTGCTCTCACTGAGCGCTTTCATTCCCTAAATTTCTGAACCGAGCCAGCTGGTTGCCGATATTCTCGATCGGCTCTGTCACGGCCTGCTGGATGCTCTCGACCACTACCTTGGTGAACTGCCGGCCGGCATCACTTTCCAGAAACTCCAGATACATCTCCATCTCCTTCGGACTGATTTTCTGGTAGGTGTACAAATAGCTGTCGTAAACCTGTTTGCGCACCACACCTTGCAACGCCGGGCGCTGCGCTTCGAGTTGTTGGCGCGTTGCTTCCGGGTTCGCAGGCTCACCCCGCACTGCGGCCAGCGCTGATGACAAACCTAGCTGCAGCGCAATAGCGGTATCGACGGCACTTTCGCTGGCACGGGCAGCGCGGTCAAAACGCTCGAAGCGTTCCTCGCGATCCGTACCCTGATTGGCTTTATTCAACTCTGGCGCTTTCTTGCGAATTTGCGGCCAGATAGCCGGAGCAGAGGCTGCAACTTCAGCCCGGGCAATTTTTCTCGCCACCGGCCTCTGGTACCAGTCGTGCACTTTGGCCAGCTGCTCATCACTTAATGATGTTTCAAGGTTGGCGGCGATTTTGCGTTTGATCTCTTCGGGGCGGAAGCTGTTCTGCACCACATACGCGATGGTATCAGC
This sequence comes from Marinobacter litoralis, assembly GCF_016427555.1. GTDB lineage: Bacteria > Pseudomonadota > Gammaproteobacteria > Pseudomonadales > Oleiphilaceae > Marinobacter > Marinobacter litoralis_A. Next base: position 1,332,700 of record NZ_JAELVS010000001.1, on the reverse strand, counting down.
CACCATCGGCGGCAGCTGTGCTTTCTGTTTAAGGCCGTCCCGTATGCCCTGCCCCATCATTGCCGGATACTGCACAACGATGTCATCCACGGGCGAAGCTTCCAGCACCTGCTGTGCGCTCGGTGCGGCCTGTGCCAGACTGCTCACCAGCAATCCGGCCACTACAAGAGGTTTCATCAGGGTCTTCAATGTCATGTCACTCTTATCCGGTTACGGGAATAGCGATGTTTATGACATGCAGGCCCGCCCTTCAGCAAGCTTCCAATGCCGCTGAAGATGACGGTTTGGTAGGAATGATGTCGCACCGGAGGAAAAATCCTTGGGATATCCGGCACAAACACGTTAATACCGGCGGCGCTTAAAGCGTGTTGCTGAATTCAATGGCCGGCCCCAAAGCCTTGAGCCGCTCCACCAGAAACTCCATGGCGATCCGTACCCGAGCCATTTGCTGGGTGTCGTGGTTGACGTGCAACCAGAGATCGATGCTTTCTCCGTCCAGCGGGTCCGACAGCCGCCGAAGCTCTTTCGCCGCTTCTCCCAAATAACACGGTAAAACCGCCAAGCCAGCTCCGGCCCGCGCCAGAGCATGCATGGACTGCAGACTGTTGCAGCGGATCACCGTGGGGACGTTCTTCAGGTGCTTTCGGTACCACTTGCCGGTCGCCAAATGGCTGAAGGACTCGTCCGGAATCAACCAGGTGCAGGCCTCCGGGTGATTTTCGATGTCCATTTTCCGATTTCGACGGCAGTAGTTTGTCGAGCCGTAGACCGCAGAATCAATGGCAGCAATTCGCTCGCCTTCCAAAGTGGCCTGAGGCTTGTTCTCGGGCCGCAAGGTTAAATCGGCTTCCCGGTGGCTCAGGTTGGCCACATCGTTGTCGGTCAGAACCTCCAGCTCAATTTCCGGGTACTCGCGCACGAGCGCCGCCAATACCGGACTCAGCAATTCATACATCACCGCATCTTCTGCCGCGATTCTGACTTTGCCAACCGGTGCACCATCCTGCCCAACCAGCTTGCGCTCCAGGTTTTCCATGTCTACCGCGAGCTTTTCGGCTTCCCGATAGGCCATTTCACCGGTGGCGGTAAGCTGCAATCCGTCACGGTTGCGGTCAAAAAACTGCACACCTAACGACTCTTCCATCTGATCAAGTCGTCTTAAAACAGTGGTTTGGTGCACACCGAGTATTTCACCGGCTTTTGCGAAGGTTCCAGCTATTGCCAGAGCCCGTATATATCGAAGATAATCCCAGTCCATAGTCACTGCACATTTGCAACATGAGTACGAAGTTTAACGTATTCAAACTGCAAATAAGAACCTCTAGAATAGTTTAAAATCTAACAAACCAAGCCACCCTAAAAAGGAGGAAGGCACCATGATTCATCAGCGTAACGTGAGCGTTCGCCCACAGCCATCCGGCATCCTCCACAACGGCGTGGAGATGCGCAGCGAGTATACCCGTGCGGCAGTCAAACAGGGACTGGCATTTTTGAGTCGTAAGCTGCGCAAAGCGAATCGCGAAGCCGTAGCAGCGGTGCAGGATTTGCCACAGGCTCAAGGCGGAGTATAAACACCCGCTTTTACGCCACAAAAAAACCGGCATGCTTACATGCCGGTTTTTTTGTGGCTGACCGCTAAGTCAGAACTCCCAAACCACCCTTCGGTTTTGCGCAAACCAATTGTCCATCTTCTGGTGATAGAACTCTTCGATCACATTGCGTTTGATCTTCATGGTGGGCGTTAACATGCCGTTCTCCATGCTCCATGGCTCCTTGACCACCACCAGGAACGCCACCTTTTCGTGGGATTCACACTCCGCGTTTACCGCATCCAGCTCTTGCGCCAGCTCCTGCTCCAAAGCCGTTCGATCAATGCCTGTGTCAAGCGCTGCACGGGCCTCCTCCGACAACAGTAACATCAGGCACGGTTGGGGTTGGTTGGCGCCAGCCACGCAGACAACCTCGGCCATGGGATGATTAAAACGATTTTCGATCGGCACCGGCACCACGTATTTGCCTTTCGAGGTTTTGAACAAATCTTTCACGCGCCCGGTAATACGGAGATAACCATCCTCGTCGATCTCACCCATGTCGCCGGTTTTCAGGAAACCATCGTGGGTTACGTCCTCTTTGGTCTTCTCTTCGTTCTTGTAATAACCGAGCATCTGTCCGGGGCTTTTAACCTCGATCTCGCCGCCCTCGCCAATCCTTTGTTCTACCCCGGGATTCGCTACACCGACATAGCCAACTTTCGCCTGGCCCGGGCGACTGGCATGGGAGTACCCAAAGTTCTCCGACATGCCATAGACTTCGAGCAACTCAAGCCCCAGATTCCGATACCAGTTAATGATATCTGCGGACAAAGGTGCGGCACCGGTCAGAGCTACCCGGCAGTGATCCAGCCCCAATTGACGGAGCACCTTCTTCTTCACCAACCCACCCAGAACAGGAATATTGAACAGAACTTTCTGCTTCTTGGGCGGAAGTTTGGCGGTTACACCCAGATAAAACTTCATCCACAAGCGCGGCACCGAGAAAAACAGGGTGGGTCTAGCCCGCTGCAGATCTTCCTGAAACGTCTCCAGCGAATTCGCGAAATAAAGGTGGAAACCGTAATACAGCGATTGGGTTTCGACAGCCGCCCTTTCGGCTACGTGGGCCAAAGGCAGATAGGACAACATCCGGTCGGCGGGCGACACCTGAAACAACTGCTGCAATCCGTCCGCCACGGAAATCATGGTTCGAAAGCTGTGCATCACGCCCTTGGGGCGACCGGTGCTACCCGATGTATATACGATCGTCGCCAAATCATCCGGGGCCGGCAGCCGGGGTTTGGCCGGGGCGTGCTTTGCCACCAGATCCATCCACATAGGTGTGTCATCGCGGGGGGAAAGTGGCAAAGAAACAACGGGCAAATCCTGCGGAATGTGATGTTTGATATCGTGCCAACCGTCCGCGGTACCATCCAGCTTACCGAGGAACAGCATTTGCGCGTCGCTATGCTCCAGTACATAGGCCGCCGTGTCACCATTCAGCGTTGGGTATAAAGGTACACTCACGTAGCCCGCTGACCAGATAGCCAGGTCCGCTAAAATCCAATGGGCGCTGTTTTTGCCCAATATTGCAATTTTGCTTCGCTCGGGCAGGTTCAAGCTGGTCAGGTACGCCACCATGCGGCATACCTGGTCCGCCGCCTGAGCCCAGGTGATGTCCTCCACGCGACCATCCGGGAAGGGCTGGGTCAGGTATACGTTATCCGGTGTTTTCTCGGCCCAATAAAACAGGCAATGGGCAGACGTCAGTTTCTGAGGGTCTACAGTCATATGAAGTCCTTGTTGTTGTTTTTGTGACTACTTCAGGAAGTACTCGCCTTAAACACACTTCATACTAGACGACTATTTGAACAACCGGGCGTGACAATGCTCAAGAATGGTCTAAATTGACAATGACCGCGTAATGATTAGCCATACCGAAGGAGGTTGCGATGATCAGACCGGCACGTTCTGTAATGATTGTTCCCGCTTGGAGCCTGATTCTGCTTGGTTCCTGTGCATTCTTTTACACCGCCTACGCAGGCATGCTCGGTTCCTGAACCGGTAGGCCTTTAGCTTGATTACAGCCACACGGTAACCAGTCCAATACTGCTTACAATTAGCAGGATTGTGCCCAGCACCCGGTAGAACAGTGACGTTTCCGCGTGCAGCATTCGATCGTGCACATACAAACCGATGACATGTCCAACCGCCGCCGCAGGCAACAACCAGATGTGGTGTTCAAGCTGCAGATCAACACCGGCCCAAACGAACGCTCCCAATTTGATCATCACCAGAATAAACCAAAGGGCAAACAAGGTGTCCCGCAGCTTCTCTTTAGGCAAATGCTGAGCCGCGACGGCGATGATCAGAGGGGCACCGATCAATGAGGTGCCACTGATGTACCCCCCCAGCATCAGAAACAACGCATCGACTGTTTTACTGCCACTACGGAAGGGCTTGTTAACGATGTACGAAACCGAATACAGGCCTACAATGATGAAGATGATCGCACTGAGGATGTGTCCCGGCAGGGTGATCAGGCCGAAAACACCAATGAGTTTCGGCACGATCAGAATCGAGAACATTCGTCCCAGGTAGTGCCAATCTACCGTTCCGGATTTCGGAGAGCCCTGACGATCGGTCTGCCCTTGTCGGTTGTTCATCCAGATGGTTAGTGATGAAAACACCAACAAGTGGATGGAAATGATCGGCAGGAACACCAGCGGCTCGTCCAACACCAACAACAGGAACGGCAGCGACAGCACAGCGCCGCCAAACCCTAATCCTGAGCGCACGAAACCGCTCCACACGAAAATCAGCGCAATCAAAACATACTGTACAACTGACAAGTCAGACATATTGAACTAAAACTCCAGCAAGCCTGACGGCTCAGTTTGCAAGACATTCACGAGGAGGACGATGTGCAGGATGCAGAATCGAAGACAAACATAGGGAGCTGCCTACTGTTCATAATGCTACTGGCATTTGTGCAAAATGCCCAGAGCGACGATCGTATTATCAATCATCTGGAAGCGCTGCAATCCGGTTACCCCGTTACAGTAAATGACATACAGCTACATACAGAGAGTTCTTTGGCCGAGTTTTACCAAAACCGGCACTACCAACCAGCCTGGGAGTCGCCGATTGCCCGGCGCGAACTGATTCAGGCTATTGATGAGCTGGCCGACGACGGGCTTAACCCGGCGGATTACCACCAAGACGCCTTACACGACATTACCCAAAGCACTCAGGATGCACCCACCCGGCTGCCATCCACAGAACTGGACCTGATTTTTACAGACGCCTTCCTTTTGCTTGCCTCCCATCTTCGTGACGGCAAGGTCAATTCACAAACCCTTCAGGCGCAATGGACAGTGCAACAGCGGCAAGCGCCCCTGCAATCGGCCCTTGAACAAGCCTTGCAGGACGAAACCGTTTATCGAACACTGCAATCCTTCAAGCCACCCGCACCGGCCTACCAGAAACTGCGCGACTACAGGCGCCAGCTCTCCGGCCTGCTTGGCCGCCCCTGGCCCCTGCTTGACTCAGGGCCGACCATACATCCGGGCGACAGCGACGCTCGCATACCGACAATCCGGCAACAACTCAGGTTGCTGGGCGATCTTCCGGCGGCAGACGGCGACACGCATGACAGCACTGGCGAACCCCCGGAAAGCCAACTGTATTCAGGCAATCTGATTGACGCCATTCCCGCGTTTCAGGCTCGCCACGGCTTGGAGCCCGATGGTCTTATCGGCCGAAAAACGCTGGAGGTACTGAACACCATGCCCATCGAACGCATCCGCCAGATCGATGCCAATCTTGAGCGATGGCGCTGGCTACCGGATTCATTGGGCGACACCTATGTTCTGGTCAATATCGCAGGCTACGATATGGTTTTGGTGGAAAACGGCGAAGAGGTCATGCATCAGCGAGTGATCGTTGGCGACCCTTTCCGGCAAACGCCGGTATTCAGTGATCGCATTCGTTATCTCGTATTCAACCCGACCTGGACGGTTCCCCGAACGCTGATGATCAAAGATCAGCTGCCCAAACTACAAACCGATCCCGGCTATCTGTCCCGGATGAACTTCAAGGTTTATAAAGGCTGGGGAGCCAGCCGCGTTGAAGTGGCCCCGGACGAGATTGACTGGAATGCCCTGACGGCCGACAACTTTCCGTATCAACTTATTCAGCAGCCCGGGCCCAACAATTCACTCGGGCAGGTTAAGTTCATGTTCCCGAACAAACATGCGATCTACCTGCACGATACGCCGGGCCAATACCACTTCAACCGCGAACAGCGCACCATCAGTTCCGGCTGCATCCGGGTTGAGCGCCCCTTTGAACTGGCGGAACGATTACTCACGCGAAACAGCTCCTGGACCAAAACCACGATCCAACAGGCCAGAGAAAAAACAGAACCCGTGAAGGCGGTTCTGGATCGGTCGGTGCCGGTTCATCTTCAGTACTGGACAGCGTGGGTCGATAAATCCGGTAATCTGCAGACACGAAAAGATGTGTACGGGCGGGACCGCCGATTGGTTGATGCGCTAAGATCTGATTTCAAAGGAAATCTGCAACTAACCCCCAGGAGTCACCGATGATTCGAACGTTAGCCCCTTTGCTGATTGCTGTGTATCTCACCGCCTGCCAGAGCCTGCCAGGCGTAGATCCTGACATTGGGGAAAACACGGTACTCCTGAGCGCCCAACACTGCCTGGAAGAGCCCGTAGGCGATAATAGCCGCATTCATTACGGCCCCTGTCTCAAAATCACCGAGATCAACGGTAACAAACCAGCGGTTCGGGATGACGGGTTCATTGCCTTACCCGTCGGCCAGTCTTTAACGATTGAAACGGCATGCGTCTACCGTTTGGCCGACGGCCGACCCATCCCCGCCACAGTGGAAACCGCAACGTTTCCAGTCGGGGCGGACACCTTTTCTCGCGGCGGCCGGCGCTGGTACCTGCATGCGCATAAACAAGCTCGCGGGGTGATCGGCTGCACCCCCACCTTGGCACCGTCGGTGTATCCGCTGGAATCAACCGACTGAAAGCTGACCGCACCATGACCATCGTTTAACGTAACGCACTCAAAATTGCAGTAACACCCATGTTGTGCCACGTTTACTAGGCATTGCAAAAAAGGAGGAAAACAAATGCTCTATTGGGCTTTAGTGTGTCTCGTTGTTGCGATCATTGCGGGGGTATTGGGTTTTGGCGGCATAGCCGGAACAGCGGCAGGCTTCGCTAAAATTCTGTTTTTTATCTTTCTGGTACTGCTCGTTGTCTCTGTACTGGTGAACGTACTCAAAGGGAAGGGACCCAAGGCTTAGGGCACTCAACTGCTTTGAGGGTGGCCCTGACTCATCAGGGCCACGCCTGTTTATTCAGTCGCTGGCCAGCATAGTTTGCAGCTTCTGGGTCAGTTCAACCGCCTCGCACCCCATAGGCGTTAGGTAACCACCGTCTTCCTGCGAGATCAGCCCCTTCGAAAACAATGACGCAGCCGCACGAACGGTTTCAGGCGCCGCCTGACTGGCGTGCACCTTGATGCCTTCCTGCGTCGAGGTGGAAGGAAACTGCAACAACAGATTCAGTTCGGCAAGATGAACCGGCGAGAAAGGCATAAGAAACTCCTTGTTAGGTATCTCCCTTGCAGCATAGCGGAAATAATCCCTGCCGAGCGAAATTTCTCACAAACAAACAAAAAGCCTACACTTCAAGGTACATCTCCGTTGGCAATAACGGTACATTGAAGCCTTCGATTCTGCATTCCGGTCATGAAATGAAGTTTAGCCGTATATCGCCCCCAACCTCTGCCATCGCACTTTCAGCCCTTCTGTTTTGGGCCGCAAGCACGAGCGTTCTGGCTGATACTATTAAACGGGTTGTTCACCCCGACGGGCGCGTGGAGTTCACCAACGTCAAAAGCAAAAGCCAGCCACGGCCCTCTACGAAAAATGAAACGGTTTACCGCTACAAAGACCAACACGGCGTGATTGCCTACAGCAGCCAACGACCGGCCAGTTCAGATTTCGACGTGATCAGTTTCCATTGCTACGCCTGCGATCCGGATTCCAAAGTGGACTGGCGCAAAACCCCACTGTTTCTTCGACCATTCAAAACCGAGATTGCAACCGCTGCCAAAGAATATGGCGTAGACCCGGCACTGGTGCGTGCCGTGATTCATGCCGAATCCGCGTTTAATCCACAGGCGCTCTCCCCTGTAGGCGCTCAAGGCTTGATGCAACTGATGCCCGGCACCGCAAAAGAATTGGGGGTGAAAAATCCGATGGCCGCGTCCGAAAACATCCGAGGTGGCGTGAACTACCTGTCTCAGATGCTCACGCGCTTCAAGGGTGATACGCGGCTTGCCACCGCAGCCTACAACGCAGGCCCCGGTGCGGTTCGGCGTTACAAAGGCATTCCTCCCTATGCCGAAACCAAAGCCTACGTAGAACGGGTGGGCATTCTGCATCAACGCTACGCAGCCAACTGATGAGCAATCCGCCAAACACCGTCGCCATTCCCGGCGACATTGTGCACGTGGACCGGGATAAATACGGCAACATTCTGGTGATCGACGACCGCAAACACCGGGTGCTCAGTTTTGATTCGGTGTTTGAGCAAAGCAAAATCGTGCGCGCCGCCCCAAACGTTCCGGTGCATGAATACAATCGCGCCATGCTCTTACCCGTGGCCTTTCATGAGCCACGGCATATCACGGTTCTGGGCTTAGGTGGCGGCGTGCTCGCCCACGGACTGCACAAGCTTCTACCCAAGAGCGATATCCAGGTATTCGAGTTGCGGGAGAAGGTGGAACTGATTGCCCGCAAGTGGTTTGCTCTACCGAACAGCGACCGCCTGAAGGTGACCATACAAGATGCCCGGCTGGCTGTGGACAACCTGCCAGAGGCCAGCACAGAGATGATCCTGACCGATCTTTACAGTGCCGACAAGATGAGCCCGGCCCAGGGGCAAAGACGCTTCATCAAGGCGTGTAGCCGCGCACTTACCAATTCAGGCTGGCTCGCGCTGAACTACCACAAAATGCCGGACGCCCATGGCAATCTGGTAAGAGAACTCCGGCGACAGTTTCCATTGCTCTTGGTGTTTCGAAGCAAAACCAACAACTGGGTGATTTACGGCAGCAAGCAAGGCTTCAGCAAGGTCACCATTGACTCATCCCGGTGCGCCGAACTGGAAAAACGCTTACCGATAGGGTGGGCAAAACTGAGGAAAAAGCTGGAAGTAATGGAACTGTAGAAAGGGGCTGCTTGCCCCTCTCTACCATCGTCAGAAACCGGTATCAGGCCCGGCTCAGGAATTTGCGTTCTTCCACGTTGACCTTGATACGGTCGCCTGTGGAAATGTGCTCTGGCACTTGCACAACCAAACCGGTGGTCAGGTGAGCAGGCTTGGTGCGCGCGGTTGCTGAACCGCCTTTTACCGAAGGATCGGTTTCTTCAATCGTCAGCTCAACCGTTGGCGGCAAATCCAGGGCCACCGGGGTATCACTGACCAGAATGGCCATCACGCCCTGCGTTTCCTCAGTGATGAACAGCAGTTCGTCTTCAATCGCACTCTTGTTCAGCATGTACTGAGTAAAGTCTTCGTTGTCCATGAAGACGTACTCATCGCCATCTGAGTAAGAAAACATAACCGGACGACGAACCAGATCCGCCAGGTTCAGCATGTCTGAATCTTTGAAGGTTTCGTCTACCTTCTGGCCAGTGACCACATCGTACAAACGCATGCGGTAAAGGCTGCCACCGGCACGACCCTGGGGCACCGAACGCTCGATGTCTTTTACGAAAAACGCACGTCCATCAAACTCAACCGCTTGGTTCTTTTTAATCTCACTCGCTTTTGGCATGTCACCTATTCCAATATAAGTTGATCACCGTGGCCGTGATATACCACGACTGGGCTAAATATGCGACTTTCCTCAGCTATTCGCCTTGGTCAGCTGCTCGCGTGTTTGCAGGCGCCCGGCCCTGCGAATTTCCGCATTGGCATACCGCCGGCGTTGCTCACTCGTTTCCGGAATCACTTCCGGGACATCTACCGGCTTACCCTCTTCATCAACGGCCACAAAGGTGAAAAACGCGGACAGGATGTGCCGAACATCGCCGGTGTAGCTGTTTTCCGCTTCTACCCGGGCACCAATCTCCATAGAAGAGCCCCAGCTGCGGTTCAGGGTCAAACTGAACAACAGGGTATCCTTACCTCTTGCGGGTGCACGAAAGTGGATAGAATCGACCGCAGCCGTCACACACACATGCGCAGAATGCCGTTCAGCCACAACCAACGCCAAACGGTCGCACTTGGCCATGATCATGCCTCCGAACACCGTGTCGTGTGAGTTCATATCATTGGGAAACACTTTATACACATGCTTCTCAATGGCGGAAGCCGAAACGGGCTTGGCCGGTTTATCAGTCATTGAAAGGCGTTCCTTCTGTTATTTGCCCACAAATACTGTGGACAACTGTGTTAGCAAGGTAAGGACATATAAGCTAAAACCGCTCTGCGAGCGGGTTTGCGGATTTTGTCGCTAATTTAACCAAGGTATCTATCAACAACACAAAATACACAATAAAGGCTGCGCATTGAAGTAATGCACAGCAAATGTTCGGTTTCCGGCCAGCATGGGGATAACCTTATCCAGTTACGCACAAATTCTGTGGACAACTGTGTTAGCAAGGTAAGGACACATAGGCTAAAACCGCTCTACAAGCGGATTCGCGGATTTTGTCGGTAATTTAACCAAGCCGAATACTGCATCATAAAAATACCGACCGACCCGTTTTTCACTGTTAAAAGCAAGCGAAATCGGGCGTTTTTTCAGGATAGCTGGGGATAACGACAAGCAGTTACCCACAAAGTCTGTGGAAAACTGTGTTAGCAAGGTAAGGACACAGGACTGGAAGGCTTGGTACGAGCGGGTTTGGGGAATATGCCGGTAATTTGACCAAGGATAATTCAGGCGGCCGCGCGATCAGCGGCCGCCGAACACATCATCCCATCAAATCAGACTTATCTGCGTCTTGTTCAATGGCGCGATCCAGTGTGGCCAGATATTCGGCCTTCACCTTAAGTTTGGTTTGCTTGTGCGCGCGCATGTTCAGCTGCTTGTATTGAGACGCAACGGCTTTTGCACGCTCCATCAGCTGCTCTGGTGCAACCAATTCATCCAGAATACCGGCGGCGGTCGCACTTTCCGGGTTGAAGATTTCTGCATTCACCACGGAGCGGTAGAAATAAGGCGCAGGCATACGGTGGCGGGCGATCTCAATACCCGCGTGGTGCATGGTCATCCCGATCGCCACTTCGTTCAGGCCCAGTTTAAAGTTGCCTTCTACACCAATGCGGTAATCCACAGACAACAGCACAAAGACGCCTTTGGCAATTGCATGACCATTACACGCAGCAATCACCGGTGTCGGGAAGGCGGCCAGGCGACGAGTCAGCGTGGACCCCACTTTCACCAGAGCCATGGCTGCATCTATGCCTTTCTGCATTTCTTTCAGGTCGTACCCGCCGGAGAACATGCCGGGCTGGCCTGTCAGGATAACAATTGCCTTGTCTTCTTCGGCACGGTCGAGTGCGGCGTTCAGCGCTTCAAACACGTCGTGGCTCAGGGCGTTAGCCTTGCCATTGTTCAGAGTAATCGTGGCAATGCCATCGTTCAGTTCGTAAGTTACGAGATCTGTCACCGCTGTATCCTCATTAAATTCATTTTATTAAGTGAGCGTTTGTTAACTGTATAGGTTGCGCCGATTTTCGGCAACGCCACGAATACCGAGGTACCCACTCAAGGTTGCACGATACCCGTTTGGCGAACCAGGCAATTCATGGTGGTAATCGTGATATCCCTGAAAACCGCATCTGAACGCACCTTATCCGGGAACTGGTCGTACGCCAAGCGCCGGCACGATGAGGTCCGAGACTCCGCCTGCGAAACGCATTCCTCTTGAGCTTCAGAACTGTCGGCGTTGGCCGTGGCCTCTTCACACAAGTCTGAAATGCGGGAAATGGCCAGGTCCACCACCGCACTGCGATCCACGGGGTTGGCTTCAAGGTTGGCGAAATCGGCTGCCCCAACGTCAGCTGCGTCGGGCTGCGTCTGATTCCAGAACACATACCCCAGCGCAGCCATCACCAGAGTCACCGTAACAATGGGAAATTTCATCAGAAAAGCTCGTTTAGCAATTAACGTTTAGCGCGTCGGGTCAGGCGGAAAATCAGCTCAGGCGACAGCCGCTTCACCCAAAGCGCCGCCATTTCTTTGCCCTTGCCCACCGGGATCTCACGCTTGCGGGCTTTCAAGCCTTTGAAGACAACGGCCGCGCACTCATCCACGTCCATGCCTGACGCTACGTCATCATCGGTTTCGCCAATTGGCGTACCATCGGCAGACAAGGAATTCTTCGCAATATCGGTACGGATAAAACCCGGCAGAATGGTAGACACGTGCAAACCGCTGGTTTCCACTTCCGCCCGCAGTGCATCAAAAAAGCCTACCATCGCATGTTTAGCGGCACAGTAGCCGGTCATCTTGGGCACACCGACTTTACCCGCAACACTGGCCGTGACAGCCAGATGCCCCCTACCGCGCTTCAGCATGTGTGGCAGTACCGCTTTGGTCAGGGCGATCTGGCCCATTACGTCCACATCCATCAGCTTTTGGTAGACCGACATATCGGTTTCAGCGCACAACGAACCTTGCGACAAGCCCGCGTTATTCACCAACAGATCAATCGCCCCAAAACGATCCACCACCGTTTGAGCGGAGGCTTCGTGGGATGCCCAGTCTGTGACATCCAGCGGCAGCACCAGAATGTTATCTTCGGGCAGGCCCGCTTCAACGCAACGGGCGGCTACGCGCTTCAATTGGTCTTCGCGACGGGCCGACAACACCAATCCAGCGCCGTCTTTTGCGTACTGAAGCGCCAGTGCTTCCCCAATACCCGACGAAGCGCCGGTAATCCAAACGGTTTGAGCCGCCATAAACAAGCCTCCAACAGACAAAACGTATTTATTGTTAATGCGTCGGGATACTATCAGAAAAGTTCCACGGCCCCTCAGCACTCACTGGATACCGGCCGCTTTTGTCCTCAACGGCTATAGGGTGGGTAGTCTTTCGCTGCTTCAGGCCGGCGAACACTATTGAACGCGTCAATCTCCCAGGGCCGCATGGCCATCAACAAGCTCACACCAAAACGGTGCTCCAACGGCAAAGAGAGATCCTCTTCGTGGCAGTGACGGAACTCCAGAGCCAACCGCTTGAGCTTCTGCTGAACCGCTTCATTGGATTGGGTGGACAACATGCCACTCACGAACAGCCTCAACTCGCCGGGGTGATTAAAACGACACTTCAGAAAATCCTGCTGCACTTCGGCTTCAAAGAACTTCTGGATAGGGCCGCCCGGCTGCCAGGCGAAGTCATGGCTGACCAAAAGCTTGAACCGGTTGCCGGGCAACAGCTCCAGCACCCCCATGCGATCCAGCTTGGCGAGATAGCCAATCAACTCGGTTTCCGAGACATCGTAAACCTGATGAATCTCCCGAAACTGCCACCGGTTCATCGCACAGACAGCCACCAGCAACAGGCGCACATCCGACACCAGTTCCTGCTCTTGCTCCAGGCTCAACTGCTCCATTTTCGGTTCGGGGGCCAGCTTGCGCACCAAATCGCTGATTTCCATGCCCATCAGGGTGCATACCTGATCCAGCCGCTTCAGCGAAAACTGCTTCTCCGAAAACAGCCGCTTTACGCTCGCTTCTGACAAGCTCAGTGCATTGGCCACGTCCTGATACGTCAGCCCGTGCGCTCTTAATTGCCGCTTGAGTTCACTGATAATGGCACTGGTTTGAGCCATCGATTTTCCTCCCGCTGAGCTCCGCCTGACAGAAAGTATCACCATTCGATACCCAATAGATACACTCTCGATACCTTTAGGGAAGCGCTCGCGACACATCCGGCGATGGCGCAAAGTTCGGTTGTCCCAACAACAACGCCAATGAGGAAGACATCATGGATAGCGAACTGAAGAGCAACTCAAACTCCTGGGTATTTTTTGTGAAGGTTTCATTCGCGATTGCACTGTTTGCAGCCGCCGCGGGTGTGGTGCTTGCCCCTGTGGACATGGTGGTAAAAGGCTACATGGCAATCAGCGCCCTGTTTCTCGTCAGCACCACCATCACACTGTCAAAAACGCTGCGCGATGAACACGAGCAGAGCCGAATTGCGAATCGCATTTCCGAAGCTCGTACCCATCAGCTTCTGAAAGAATACGGGGAGTAACATCATGAGCATCTGGCGCAAACTGAATACGCTGTTTCGGGCCTCGGCCCACGAACCGGTCGCAAAGCTGGTGGAAGCAAACGACCTTCGAATTTTCGAACAGGAACTGCGAGACGCGGAGCAAGCCATTGCGCGATCAAAACGCGAACTGGCGTACCTGATGGCAGAAAAAACCCGACTGGAACGGGACAACGACGGCCTGCAAGCCGCCATTGCTAAACGAGAACAGCAAGCCAGCCAGGCGCTGGAACAAAGCGACGAAGCCTTGGCGCTGGAGCTGGCCAACCTGATTGCAGAGGATGAAACCGTGCTGCAACGCCAGCAACAACAACACGCCAAGCTTCAGCAACAGGAAAACCAGCTGCGCCGCCAGCTGCGGGATTCGGGCCGGGCACTGAAACATTTCCACAGTGAAATGCGTCTGGCGAAAGCCAACCGACATGCCGAGCAGGTCACCAGACAGCTCCGCGGCCATGCAAGTGGGTTGCACAGCCACATGGAAGAACTCAACGTGTCTGCCAGTCGAATTCGTGCCCGTCAAACCGAGGCAGAAGACGTAGAAGCCGCCTTGACCGAACTGGATGCGGAACAAAATAACGGCGATTTGGACGCCCGCCTGAAAGCGGCCGGTATCGACAACGGAGACAGCAATGGCGAGAAGGTGCTGGCTCGCTTAAAGGCCCGCCAGTGCCACGATGTCTGAGTACTGCTGCACCGATTCCTGAACACCTGCGCGGGGGCCAGAATCGATACGAGAAATCTCGTTCGCCATGGCCACCGCAATCGTCTCTGCCCCAATCGCACGGTACTTACGCAACGGCCCGACCAAAGCCCGGTTTGCCACCGGCATCACCGCCATACCCAGGCCTTCAGCCGTGCGATGCTCTTGCCGCTGGCCCAGCAACAAGCTCGGTTGATAAATCGAGAGGTAAGGAAACTCCAATGCCCGAACGGCTTCTTCCAACTCGCCTTTCACCCGACTGTAAAACACCGAAGAGTTCGGCGACGCCCCGATGGCTGACATCAAAATGCAGGCTTTTGCGCCCGCTTCTTTAGCCAATCTCGCGGCATTCAGGGCGTAGCTGTAATCCACCTTGCGGAACGCGTCTTGAGAACCGGCTTTCTTGATGGTGGTACCCAAACAACACACCAGCACATCTACATGGAACATTCCCGCGTGAGCGTTCATGTCATCAAAGTCGATCACAGGCGCGTCCAGATTCGGATGGCTCCACTCCAAAGGCCTGCGCACCGGTGCCACCACGGTCGTAATTCCGGGATTGCCCAGTAGCCTCTTAACCAAAAGACCACCCGTTAACCCCGTCGAACCCAAAACCATAACTTTCATAAAGCGCTCCGTTGCTATTTCGCCACTTCTGATCGCCGCACTGATTGCGTAGGATGATACTAACAGGAAGCGGAAGCTGATCATCCCATCATCAATGCAGGTACTATGCTGAAAATCTCGAACGCCGTAGAAATTGCCGACTGGGAAATCGAAATCACGCAAATTCGAGCCCAAGGCCCCGGCGGCCAGAACGTCAACAAGGTGGCCTCGGCCGTACATCTTCGTTTCGATATTCAGCGTTCTGCGTTACCGCCCTTTTATAAAGAACGGCTGATGGCCTTTTCCGACCAGCGCATCAGCAAAGAAGGCATTGTGATTATCAAGGCTCAGTCTTCCCGCACCCTGGAGCTCAACAAAGAAGACGCCTTGGAACGCCTGAAGGAACTGATTCTGGAAGCGGTAAAAATCCAGAAAAAACGACGACCAACCCGTCCCACCAAAGGCTCCCAACGCCGGCGCATGGACAAGAAAACTCAGAAAGGCAAAACCAAAGCGCTCAGAGGAAAGGTCAAAATCTAAATGCCTCTGCCCTACTACCTTGGTTGCCCTCAATGGCAAGACCCAAACTGGGCGTCTCAATTGCCCACGGGTGGATCTGCCCTCGCCCGCTACGCCCGCGTATTCAACACCGTTGAAGGTAACACCACCTTTTACGCCACGCCCAGCCAGGCCCAATGCGAGCAATGGCGCAAGCAGGTACCGGATAATTTCCGGTTCTTGCTCAAATTACCCCGAGCATTGACGCATGAGCGCATGCTCACCAACGTGGGTGCGGATTTGCAGGCGTTTCTCGAGGTGATCGAGCCCTTATCGGATGTGTTAGGGCCTATGCTACTGCAATTGCCGGCTGGATTTGGCCCGAACCGGCTCCCGCAACTGTGGCGCTTTCTGGATTCGGCACCCGATTCGCTGGATTGGACGGTCGAAGTCCGAAACCCGGTGTTTTTTGCCAAAGGCGAAGAAGAGAAAGCCCTGAATCAGGGGCTGCGCCAGCGCAAATTGGCTCGCGTTTGCATGGATAGCCGAGCGCTGTTCTCAGCAATACCCGACAACGATGTGATTGTAGATGCCCAGCGCAAAAAGCCTCGGGTTCCGGTTCACTTGCTGCCCAATGAAGCCCCTCCGGTTATCCGCTACATCGGCCACCCGGATCTAGAAACAAATCGGGACTTCCTTGCGCCCTGGGTCACTCGGGTAAAAGGCTGGCTAGAGTCCGGCATCAGCCCTTATGTGTTCATGCACATGCCCGATAACGCTCACGCCGTTGCGCTGGCCGAACTTTGGACTGAGTTGTTGCGCGAGCAAATTCCGAGCTTGGAACCTCTTCCTGTGGATGTTTCCAAACCTCAGATGGGATTGTTTTAAAACAGCAACGTTAACCCACCGGTCACCACCGCAAACAGCACAGACAACCAAATCAGCGTTTTCCAAGGAAAGGGCGGCGCAGGCGGCTCTATCTCGAGTTGCTTCTCCAGATAGTTTCTCAGCAACCGTGTATTGCGAGTATTTGCTTTATAAATCGCATCAAAGGCATCACCGAATACCGGCAACAAACCACCCACAAAGTCGATGCCCATATTCCGGAGCATGCGCAGTTTGACGCCCTTGCTTGCCCCTGCTCGCTGGGCCTCCACCAACACATAACTGGCCAACACCAGGCCCGCTACGTCACCCACCACCGGCACCACTCCGATAATGGCCTCTGCACCAATTTTGAATTTGGTAAACGGGATGCCAATGCTGTTGTCGGTAAAGCGGCTGAATTTATCCAATCGTGCAAGCGTTGCTCGTTGCCGCACTTCGATGGGGGCTTTAGCCATTTGTGCTCCAAACTTTGTGGATAATCAGCCGCCTATTTCGTCATCTGGCCAACGTAGGCTGCGGTGAACGCCGTTTCCTGAAACACCTTCAAGCCAGTCTCGGAGAAGGGGATCGGCAGCGGCTTGGAAGCGAGCGTAGATTTGATCAATGCGGGCGTCAGCAACCTTACGTTTAATTCCACATCGGTAATCAACTGAATAGCGGCTTCCAGCTTGAAGCTAATCGCGCCGCCGGCAAACTTACCCTTCGGCATCCGCTCTTTAATCGCAACGCCGGTGACCCCATGTTCCGCCATCAATTCCGAGAACGCCTTCTGGAACTGTTGCAGGTCTTCACGGGCGTGGTTCTTCGGCAACGACAATTTGCGTACCTTACACTCCGGCAAACTGAACTGGCCCCGGTCCAGGCTCAGCATACAGATCACGGCATCGCTGCCGCTCAGTTCAACACCACAAATCGTCATAAAATTTTCCCAATCCCAATACAGGCTCAACCACAGCTTTTCATGAATGCGGGCACGCGGCCACAAATGCACAGTAATGTATGCGAAGGCGTTGTAACACGCTTTAGGAGTGGGATATATAGGCAGCCGCGTAAATCGTTAAGTGCTCTGGCTATCCGGAGCATCATTTGCCGCTTCAGGAGCTACGCGCTCGCCATCGCCCTCTTCCGGCTGCCGCCCGGCTTCTTTCGCGAGCGCCATGCCTCCTTGCATTAACAGCGACTTCATACGCGGGTCCCCCTGCTCAACAACGCCAAGAGCAAAAGCCGCCAACGCCGCTTCCAGCGGATTTTTCTGAATGAGCCGTTTAACGGATGCGATGGGAGAACCGCTCGAAGGGCCGCTGCCCGAACCTTCCGACTGCGTCGAAGGCAATGGCCGCGTCATGCGGTAAAAGAAAAAGGACAACAACAATAGGCAGGACAAGCCCGTCACCGCCAAAGCGCCGGCCCCACCCAACAGAGGGGTCAGCGCCAAGGTAGCGGCGTTGACGAGCAAGTAAAAGCCGGTAAGCAACAAGGCAACCAGCAACACAAAGCCCAGCATAAAGCCCAGAAAAGCGGCAATGGCTTTGCGCAGGGCGCCTTGTAACCAATCCGAATCAGGCATGATCAGCGGTCCAGAAACCGACCAACTAACACGCCGGCAAGGAACATAATCACAATACTGAGGAAGGGCCGCTCCTCAATCTTATGCTCCACACTTTCAACAGCCTTGCCACTGGCATCCCGGGCCCGGGTCAGCGCTTCGTCACCGCGCTGCTTTACCTGATCGAATGCGGCAAGACTTTCCCGGCGAATTTCATCCCGCAGATGACTGATGTTGCCCTTCTGGCCATCAGCCACACTTTTGGCGAGCGTGGAAAGATCTGCCTGTAGTTTTTTCAGATCCTCACGAACCTGATCGTATTCGGTTTTATCCGATTTTGCTTCCATCTCGTGCCTCCTTATCAGTATCGATTACTGCTATTTCGGCTTCGCCATCCGCGAGTGAATACGGATGGCTAACCTCAATCTAGCACAAGGATCGAAAGCTGAAATGAGGACTTGTTAATCTCCCGTTCAGAACGAACCGGACAACACATCCTGAAGATCGCTCTTCAGTGCTTCGGGCTCGGTAATCCAGAGTTCGCTGTCAGCACCGGGGAACACGCCAACCTCGAGCTTGTCGCGACTTAGGCCCGGCACCCACTTCTTGAAGAAATCCGGCAGTGACAGTGATTTCGGCGCAAGATCACTGGAACCACTGGCGTAGTCAGCCGCAAAATCCTCACTTGGCCATACCGGGAGATAACCAACGCCATCTTCTTCGGACACAATCTTAAGAAATTGATTGTCTGAATTAACCAGTATCCAGAGCTCGCGCTCTTCCACCACGGCATCCAGAAAATAGTCGTATCGTTCCTCGCCATCCATCTCGAGAATCTGGGCTAACGGGTTATCGCTCATTACGAATTCCTTGTGGGAATGCGGCCTTTCGGCCTGTATTTAGGCCAGAGCAGCCCGAACTTTTTGGCTCAGCTGCCCCATGTCCACCCGCCCGGTCACCAGGGGGCGCAACTCGTTCATCACCTTACCCATGTCCTGCATGCCCTGAGCTCCGGTTGAACTCACCGCGTCACGGATCAATCCTGCCAGCTCTTCGTCAGTCAGTGCAGCCGGCATGAACTCTTCGATGATTTTCATTTCCGCCCGCTCTTTATCGGCCAATTCGGTGCGACCAGCGTCATCATACTGACTAGCTGCATCGCGGCGCTGCTTGAGCATCTTATCGAGTACTTTCAAAACCTCGTCGTCAGAGATCTCACGGCGCTCATCCACTTCGATCTGCTTCACCGCCGCCTGAGCCATCCGTAAGGTAACCAGCCGCTCACGATTTTTGTTGCGCATGGCTTCTTTTACTGCCGTGCCAAGCTGCTCCTTGAGTGATGTTTCTGCCATCGTCGGGCTCCTGTTTTATGTATGGGGATATGCGTTATAGGAAGACCGGCATAATAACCGCACCGGGGGGCTGCGTCCTACCCTGATAACATCATTGATCCAATCAAACCGAGCAGGAAGCCCGCCACCGCACCCAGAGGAGGGCCCCAGTGTTTCTCCAGCCGCGATTGCGGCGCGATGTCCTGAAAAATAATGTAGAGAATGCCGCCCGCTGCGAACAACATAATTCCGGACACCAACTGATGGGAATCCGATAAGAAATAATGGCCGGTAGCGCCAGCCACGGGCCCCAGCAGCGCCATCAAGGCAAATCCACCCACGATTTTCAGCCGTCCGTAGTCGGTGGAACGGGTGAGCTCACGATAAGAATTAAATCCTTCTGGCAAATTCTGCAGCGCAATGATGCCCGCCAGCAGAATACCGCCTTCGCTGGAAACTGAGAAAGTGGCCCCAAGTGCCAGCGCCTCAGGCACAAAGTCGGTCAGCATCGCCACCAACTGGCTTGCAGACGTGCCATTAGCCGCCAGCCAGCGATCAACCAACATGAAGGTGATGCCGCCTGCGGCAAAGCAGACAACAACCGCCGGGATCGCCAGGTTGGCGGTTCCCTCCGGTACCAGCACCAACGCAACCGCCGCCAACAGCGCACCGCCTCCGAACGCAATCACGCTGTGATGCAGCTCGGACTCAAGCCAGTCGGGGTGAATACGCTCCACCGATGCCAATGCCGCCCCCAATGGCATGGCCGCCCCGGCCATCAGGGTGAGCAACACCAATTGCAGCAAACCGTTCGCCTGAATCGCCTCAACCATGCTCGATACCATCCTAGTCGTTCATCCTGAGCAACAGCATAAGCGCACTGATTTAAAAACCAAAATCCCGCTTGTCATTACCATTTCGGAATGTTTCGGTTTCCTGCACTGTAAAAAGATTCAGATTGCCCCAATATAAAATGTATTCGCCCGCACACTCCAAAATCAGGATCCCTCGCATGAATGCAATCCTTAAACAGTTTCTTCTGGTGTCCAGCATCTACCTGCTTACCCCCAACGCCAGCGCGTTTGGCTTGAACGATGCTTTGAACACCGGTGCCATGGCGCTGTCGCCAACTACAGAAGTCAGCGGCGAAGCCCAGCAGCTGGTGGGCCAGCTCACCAACCAGTTGGGAGTTACACAAGCACAAGCTGTAGGTGGCACCGGAGCCTTGTTGCAGCTGGCGCAAAATCAACTCGGCCAAGACGCGATCAACAATCTAAGCAGCGAAACCTCTGGCCTGTCCAGCCTTCTGGGCGGTGGCGGCGGCCTGGCAGAAGGCCTGCTTTCCAACATTTCGTCAATGGAAGGGGTTCAGTCGG
This sequence comes from Marinobacter litoralis, assembly GCF_016427555.1. Lineage (GTDB taxonomy): Bacteria > Pseudomonadota > Gammaproteobacteria > Pseudomonadales > Oleiphilaceae > Marinobacter > Marinobacter litoralis_A. The sequence goes on along the minus strand of NZ_JAELVS010000001.1, from coordinate 1,311,884 downwards.
CCTTCGCGGCCTTGGGCATGGATGTCGCCATGGTGCAGCAGTTTGTGCCAGTGGTTCTCGGCTTTCTGGGCAACCAAGGCATCGGCTCTTCACTGCTTGGGCAATTGCAGGGGTTGTGGGCGCCCGCTGAATAACCCGGCACCCGATCATTTGGCCTGAACGACTTATCCGAACGCTTTCCCCAGCGTTCGGATACAGGCGATGGGCTGATCAATAAGCGGCACATGCCCGCTGTTCTCAAGCGTCACCAACCTCGCGTTAGGCAACGCAGCGGCCATGCGCGCCTGCCCCTCCCACGGGTACATTTCCGAACGGCGGCCCGCGATCACCGTGGTCGGCACATCCAAGGTTGGCAGAAGGTTTCGGAAATCGTATTCACGCTCAGTGTAGGCCCGCATGTGCTGATACAGGGTGTACCAGTTGTCCAAAGGCACAAGCTGACGAGAAAATTGCGGTACCCGCATGAGCTGTCCCGCGCTCCATTTCATCCAGTTGCGACTCAGCGCTGCCCCCATGAAACCGGCCAAGCCTTCATGCAACTGCTTTCGCAGTGAAAGGGGAAGAGCTTCATAGGGTGTTTGTGGATCAATCTCCGCCACAGCATCGAGCAACGGCTTCCAGCCCCGGATTCGCTCAGGGCCCTGTTCTCCGAAAATGCCCCAAGGCCAATCCGGGGCATGAGATATACGCGGGGCCTGATCAATATGAACGTAATGCCGAACCCCGTCGGTGCCGAACATGTCCATATAACGCAATGACACGCTGGCTCCCATGGAGATCCCACCCAAACCAAATGGCTGGCCGTGACAGTAGGCACGGATCACAGCATCCAGATCCCGGGCGTGGCTGGTCAGCACACAAGGTTCACTGCAGCTCAGCCGGGAAGACCCGCCAAACCCCCGAAAGTCAGGAAGCACAAAACGAAATTTATTCGCTAACGGCAACACAATCGGCAACCAGTGGCGGCTCTCCATGCCAAAACCATGAAGCAAAATGACCACCGGCCCTCGGCCGATTTCCCGTACTTTCAGCTTGGCGCCATCGTGTGCCGTAACTCGTGCCATCGTTTTGCTTACTCCGTCAGGTTTGATGGCAGCCATTGTCTATGTGGCGATAAGCCACGCACAATGGGTTTAGAAGGCCAACCGCGCATCCATACTGTTTTGCGCCAACTTGCGGGCCTGCTCTTCGGTCATCCCCAAGGCGTCTCGCAGCGCCACAAAATTCTCCAGCACATAGCCACCAAAATAGGACGGGTCATCCGAGTTCACGGTGACTTTCAACCCGCGTTCCAACAACGCCAGAATGTTGTGCTGGCTCATGTCCGAGAACACTTGCAGCTTGGTGTTCGATAGAGGGCACACGGTCAACGGAATTTGCTCATCCGCCAGCCTATCGAGTAATCTCGGATCTTCTGCGGCACGCACACCGTGGTCTATACGGCTCACTTTCAGCAAATCCAGCGCCTGCCAGATGTATTCAGGTGGCCCTTCTTCACCCGCGTGAGCAACCGCCAGCAAGCCTTCGGCCCGTGCCTTGGCAAACACCCGCTCAAACTTGCTGGGTGGGTGGCCCTGTTCGGAGCTGTCCAACCCCACCGCAAAGAACTGATCACGAAACGGCATCGCCTGCTCGAGGGTGCGGAAAGCCTCGTCTTCCGACAAGTGGCGCAGAAAACTGAGAATCAGGCCACTGGAAATACCTAGCTGCTCACGCCCATCACGCAAGGCGGCGCTGATGCCCTGAATCGCCACCTCAAAGGGTATGCCGCGCTCGGTATGGGTTTGCGGATCGTAGAAAGGCTCGACATGCACAACGCCCTGTTCATGGCATTTTTGAAGATACGCCCAGGTGAGGTCGTAGAAATCCTGTTCCGAGCGCAGTACGTTGGCGCCCTGATAATACAGATCCAGGAATTCTTGCAGGTTATTAAAGGAATAAGCCTGCCTCAGCGCACCAACATCGCTCCACGGCAACTCAATACCATTACGCCGGGCCAGCGCAAACATCATTTCGGGCTCAAGAGCGCCTTCCAGATGCAGGTGCAGCTCCGCTTTGGGCAATGCTTTTAGCCAGTCTTCGTTCATCGTAATCTCCGAGATGGATGTCGCAAGGTTTCACCAACATCCTGAAAAATCATAAGGTATTACAGCTGCCGGTTCGCTTTTTCCAGCACTTCACACGCATAATCTAACCAGTGTACCCAGCAAAAGGAGATGTCGCTTAATGTCCGCCCACTTTCCTTATTCTCAGGCTTGCGAGAACAACAAAGCTCCGATCCTGGAACGGCTACGTGAAATTTTCGATACGCCGGGCAGAGTATTAGAGGTGGGCACAGGCACCGGGCAGCACGCGGTGCACTTCGCGCAGGCGATGCCTCACCTGCAGTGGCAACCGACCGACCATCCTCACGCTGTTGATACCTGTCGGCCCCGGTTGGCTCACGCTGCTTTACCCAATATCCTGCCTGCCCTAGAGCTGGACGTAGCCACATCCCCTTGGCCCGTCGAATCCTTCACGTGGGCATTCTCGGCAAATACCGCCCACATTATGGCTTGGGAAGAAGTTGAGCAGATGTTCCGTAACATTGGCGAGCGCCTGCCCAAGGATGGTGCCTTTTGTCTGTATGGCCCGTTCAACTATCAGGGCCGGTATACCAGTGAAAGCAACCGTCAGTTCGATCAGCACTTGAAGGCCAATGCTGCCCATATGGGCATTCGGGATATGGAAGATATACGCACGCTGGCAGAGGGTGTGGGTCTGACGCTGTCCGAAGACCATACCATGCCTGCAAATAACCGGTTGTTGGTTTTTCGAAAACACTCATGAGTAAAATGAAGCTCAAATCCGCGCGAGAGAACGCCGCAAGAAACTCAAAAAACGGAGAAATCTATGGCAAGCCAAATTGACATTAATCATCTGGACCGATGCGTTGAGCTGGCTGCGGAAGCCTTGGAATCCGGCAACCCGCCTTTCGGGTCGGTGCTGGTAGATGCAGACGGCAAAGTAAGGTACGAAGGCCACAACCTTACCGCCGGAGGCGATAGCACGCAGCATCCCGAGTTTGCCATTGCGCGTTGGGCAGCGACCAACATGACACCTGAAGAACGTGCCGAATCCACCGTGTACACCTCGGGCGAACATTGCCCCATGTGCGCAGCCGCTCATGGCTGGGTAGGCCTGGGCCGCATCGTTTACGCCAGTTCTTCAGAGCAGCTAAGCGCCTGGCTGAACGAGATGGACCTGCCACAACCACCGGTAGCAACACTGCCCATTAATAGCGTAGTGCCAAACGTACCGGTTGAAGGCCCTTTCCCGGAACAGGCTGACGCGATTCAGCTGCTACAGAAACAGTATCATGCAGGCCGCTGAGCAAATCGTCGTCAAGGTGAGGTGATCCAAAAAAGCAGTTGCGGACTACTCTATCAGTCTTATTCCAATTTCAATGCAAATGGAGTTCTGCATGATTACCGTCCATCACCTGAACAACTCTCGCTCACAACGCATTCTCTGGATGCTGGAAGAATTGGGCGTGCCGTACGAGATCAAACGTTACGAGCGCGATGCCAAAACCATGCTGGCACCGGAAAGCCTGAAGAAAGTACACCCGCTCGGCAAATCGCCGGTGATTACCGACGGTGATCTGGTGGTGGCGGAGTCTGGCGCGATTATCGAATACCTGGCTCACACCTACGGCAAAGACACCATGCTGCCAGAAGCCGGTGGCCAAGCCTGGCTGGATTACACCTACTGGCTACATTACGCCGAAGGCTCCCTAATGCCACCTCTGGTCATGCGCTTGGTTTTCGAGAAAGTCAAAACCAGCCCTATGCCGTTCTTCATCAAGCCCGTGGCCAAAGGCATTTCAGACAAAACCAATGAGGTTTTCATTGGCCCGATGATCAAAACCCACCTGGATTTTGTCGAAGCCCATCTGGCGAAGAACACCTGGTTTCTGGGGGATAACCTCAGCGCGGCGGACATTCAGATGAGCTTTCCGCTGGAAGCCTCCGTTGCTCGGGGCATTGTTGGCAAAAACCGGCCCAACATCACCGCTTGGGTAGAGCGCGTGCACGCCCGGTCAGCTTACCAAACTGCGCTGGAAAAAGGCGGAGAGTATGACTTCGCCTAGCTAACAATGGAGGGCACCCCGCCCTCCATCCTTTCTCTGCCTCTCTTCGATTTATTCTCCCGTGATCTCAGAAACGAACTATCTTGCCTAATAGACGTATGCTGTTACCATAAATGTTCAATTGAACATCTAGAAATAAAAACCAATGGAGCCGGCCCTCCCAGATGTTCAGTAAAAACGCATGGACCGCTCCCCACGGAGAATCACAATGAATTTCCAGAAGAAGAAACTTCCCGGGGTACTGCCCACCGCTGCCTTGGCCGCATCCGTTCTGATGACAGGCTTCAGCGGTCAGGCATTGGCAGACTGCGAAAGGGGCGCACTGGATACGCTCTATTGCGACGAAAACGGCGACATGGTTGCCGACCTGCCCAAAGACAAGTCGCAGTGGAACGATCCCGACACATTGATTTTTGCCTACACCCCCGTTGAAGACCCCGCTATTTACTCCGACATCTGGCAGCCGTTCATCGATCACCTGTCGGAAGTCACCGGCCGTGACGTTCGCTTCTTTGCCGTTCAGTCGAACTCCGCTCAGGTAGAAGCCATGCGCAGTGGCCGTCTGCATATTGCTGGCTTCTCCACGGGCCCAACGCCTTTTGCGGTTAACCTGGCCGGCGCCGTTCCTTTTGCGCTGATGGGTTCTGATTCAGGCCAGTTCGGTTATTCACTGCAGGTTTACACCCACAGCGATTCCGACATTCATGAAATCACCGACCTGAAGGGCAAGCGTGTAGCCCACACGTCCCCGACATCTAACTCCGGCAACCAGGCGCCACGCGCTCTGTTCCCGGAATTGGGCGTGGTGCCTGGTGAAGACTATGAAATCACCTTCTCCGGCAGCCATGACCAATCCATGCTGGGCGTTGTTGCCAAAGACTACGACGCAGCACCAGTCGCTTCTGAAGTGGTAGAGCGCATGGCCGCTCGTGGCCTGTACGACACCGAAGACGTACGTCTGGTTTGGGAATCCGACCGTTTCCCGACCACCTCGTACAACCACGCGCACAACCTGCATCCTGATCTGGTTGAGAAAATCCGGGAAGCTTTTTACACCTTCAAGTTCGCAGGCACCGAGTTGGGTGAAGAGTTTGAAGGCGTAGAAACCTTCATTCCCATCAACTACAAAGACAACTGGAAGGTCATTCGTACCATTCAAGCCTCTAACGGCGTCCAGTACACCCGCGAAAACCTCAAATAAGCAGACCGAGAGCCTCTGGCCGCGCGCCAGAGGCACTACCCGGAGTTAACCACATGTTAGAGATTACCAACCTCGTAAAGCGTTACGGGCAAAACGAGCCTGTGCTTAAAGGCCTGAACCTGATGGTCGAGGGTAGCAGTGTTGTTTCCATCGTCGGCGCCTCCGGTGCCGGTAAAAGCACCCTGCTGCGTTGTATCAACCGGTTGGTCGAGCCAACCTCGGGTTCAATCAAGCTAAACGGCCACGAGTTGGTCAATCTACGCGGCAGCGAGTTGCGCCATTCCCGCCGCCGCATCGGCATGGTGTTTCAGGGCTTTAACCTGATCGACCGTTTGACCGTCATGGAAAACGTGCTGTCCGGGCGTTTGGGGTATGTGTCTTTCTTTCAGGCATTGACTCGCCGTTTCCCGCAAGAGGATATCGACCGCGCCTTCAGTTTGATGGAACGTGTCGGGATCGCCCATTACGCCGATAAGCGTGCCGACCAGTTGTCCGGCGGTGAGCGCCAGCGTGTGGCTGTAGTTCGTGCCCTGATGCAAGAGCCTGAAATTCTTCTGGCCGACGAGCCCACCGCCTCGCTCGATCCGAAAACCTCTCAGCAAATCATGAGTCTGTTGCAAAGCCTGGCCAATGAAATGTCCCTGCCAGTGCTGATCAACATTCACAACGTCACTCAGGCCCGCATGTACACCGACCGCATTGTCGGTATGCGTCACGGGCAAATGATTTTTGACGGTGAACCCAAAGACTTCAACCAGGATGCACTGGATGCCATCTACGGTGGCATCGAATCGCCGGAAGAAGACGCCGGTGAACCCGCATCCTCAACCGAGGAGGCTTCCGCATGACATCCGGCCGCACTGCATCCGATGCAACATCGGGCAGAGTCTGGAAAAAGCCCCCGTTTATAGCCAATCCCTGGATTCGCTACGGCTTGGGTGTGATCATCCTGGCCTACCTGTACTGGGCGTTCTCCACTCTGCCGTTTGACTGGCAGCGTATTGCCGAAGGCCTGCCCCGCGCCGGCAAGATCTTTGGCGGTGCCGTCCCGCCCAGCTTCGAGCGGGCCGAATTGCTCTGGACAGGCTTTAAAGAGAGCTTCCAGATCGCCTTCCTGGCAACCTTGCTGGGCGTTCTGCTGTCGGTACCCATTGCGGTTATGGCCGCTCGTAATGTGGCGCCCCTGCCGGTGTATCTGGTGGGTCGGACGCTCATCATTGTGTCCCGCAGCTTTCATCCGGTGATCGTCGCCATCCTGTTTGTGGCCGCCGTAGGGTTTGGCCCCATGGCCGGTATTCTTACCCTGACCCTGTATTCCATCGGGTTCGTCGCCAAGCTACTGGCGGAAGAGATAGAAGAAATCGACTGGGGCCAGGTGGAAGCCATGCGCTCCGTCGGCGCCGGTTACATGAAAATCCTGATCTACGGCGTTTTTCCACAAATCATGCCACGCCAGATTGGCCTGTCGATGTACCAGCTGGACAGCAACCTGCGCGCTTCAGCCGTCGTAGGCATCGTTGGTGCCGGCGGTATCGGTGGCACTTTGATGAACGCATTCGGACGTTACGATTACGATTTCGCCTTTGCCATTTTGCTGATGATTATTGCGATCATTCTGGTCAGTGAAGGCTTGAGCGGATGGGTGAGGAAAAAGATATGGTAGATCACGCAGCAAAACTGACCGATCGGGTCTGGTCACGTTACGACCGAAAAGAACAGTTTACGCGCTATGCGGTCTACCTGATTACTGTGATAGCGGTTGTCTGGGCTGTCAGCGACATCGATATCTTTTGGCCCTGGGTATGGGACGCCCCCAATCAGATCCAAAGCCTCGCGGGGCGCATGTGGCCACCGGAGTTCAGCAAGTGGGAGGCGATTTTCTCCGCGATGCTGGAAACCGTGCACATCGCCACCCTGTCTACCATGCTGACGATCTTCATCGCCTTGCCGGTGTCGTACATTGCCGCGCAAAACACCACACCGAACAAGGTTACGCTGTGGCTTGGCCGGTTCATTCTGGTATCCAGCCGTTCAGTGAACACCATCATCTGGGCGTTGCTGTTCGTGGCCATTTTCGGCCCCGGTGTACTGGCCGGTATTCTCGCGGTGATGTTCCGTTCGGTCGGTTTCATCGGCAAGCTGATGGGCGAAGCCATTGAGGAAATCGACCGTCGCCCGGTTGAAGCCATGGAAGCGACCGGTGCCAGCAAGATGAAAGTGGTGTTGTACGCGATTGTGCCCCAGGTGATGCCGGCCTTCTTCGCCATCATCATTCTGCGCTGGGACATCAACATCCGTGAATCTACCGTTTTGGGCCTGGTAGGCGCCGGTGGTATCGGAGTGCTACTGCAAGGATCCATCGACATGTTTGCCTGGCAAACCGTCGCAACCATCCTGCTCGCCATTGTTGTTCTGGTCATTCTGGGCGAGGCGCTAACCAGCGTCCTGCGCAAGAAAGTAATCTGACCATGAAAGGCTTGCCGCCCGAGGGAGTTGGGCGGCAAGCACGCTCGCTGTGACGTGGAACCTTCCCGCTATGAAAGACCGTATCGATTTTGCCAATGCCGACATTCTTTTCACCGATGTGGACGACACGCTTACCACCGGTGGCAAGCTCTTGCCGGAAACCTATCTAGCCCTGTGCCGTTTGGCGGAAGCGGGTATCAGCGTGATCCCGGTTACCGGTGGCTGTGCTGGCTGGTGTGATCAGATCATTCGCACCTGGCCGGTAAAGGCGGTGATTGGCGAAGGCGGCGCCTTCTATGGCGAGCGCACTGCTCCGCAGACGATTGCCTGGCACTTCTGGGAAAACGAAGCCAAACACCGCCGTGACCAGCAAACCATTCTGGATGCCGTTGGCGCGCTCGAACTGGACTTCGAGCCCAAGCTGGCAACCGACCAACGCTTCCGCTTCGTGGATGTGGCGGTGGATTACAACCAGCAGGAATCGCTCACACCGGAACAGGTGAAAGCCATTCACGACCCGCTGGTGGCGCAGGGTTTCAGCGTTCGTCAAAGCTCTATCCACATCAACATCTGGATTGGCGAGTTCGATAAATCCACCATGTCCCTTCGGGTGGGGCAAGAATTATTGGGGTTGGACACCGAGGCCTTGCAGAAACGCGCGGTCTTCATCGGCGATGCGCCGAACGACGAAAGCATGTTCCGTAACTTTCCAATGAGTGTCGGGGTCGCTAATATCCGCAAGCATTTGCCCGTGATGAGGCACCAACCAGCCGCCATTGCCAGCCAGCCATCCGGATTGGGCTTTGCTGAAATGGCAGAGATATGGCTGCAACATCGCAACTGACTGAGCACGGAGTGTAATGAGCGCAAAAGAACGCCAGCGTTGCATCCTCGAATGGGTGCATGAAAAGGAGCATGTCGAAGTTGAAGACATCGCCCGGCGTTTTGGCGTTACAACTCAAACCATCCGCCGCGACATCAACAAAATGTGCGAGCAAGGCCTATTGCGGCGCCGCTACGGGGGCGTCAGCCTTCCGGCCAAACCTGCCCCCGCTCTGGCGCCTCCCCCGGAAGAACCGGTTGCCAACGTTCGGGCCAAACAGCTCATCGCCCACCGTATTGCCACCGACATACCGGAAGGTGCCACGGTAAGCCTGGGCGTGGGCAGCACGATAGAGCTGATTGCTCAAGCACTGATCGGGCACAACGCATTGCGCATTTTAACCAACAACTTCCGTGTGGCGGCGGCACTTTCCGGGAACCCGGGTATTGAAGTCATCGTATCCGGGGGGATATACCGCCATGCCCATCACGACGTGGTGGGGCCGGAGGTCACAAACTTCTTCAGCTCGTTCACCACAGACTTCGGCGTTGTCAGCACCGGCAGCATGGATCTGGTCAATGGCCTGATGGATCACGAAATCCGGGAAGCAGAAGTCAGCCGCGCCATCATTGCCAACACCAAAACCCGCCTCCTCGCGGCCGACCACAGCAAATGGACCCACGACTCCCACTGCAAAGTGGCGTCATTCCACTACGTTGACCGTTTCTACACCGATAAAATCCTCAAAAAGCACCGTGTCGGCCTGCCGGGCTCGCTCGATATCATCGAATGCTGTTTAGAAAATAATTGTAAAAAAACTTTGCAACGCCTCTGAATTCGCGTACCTTGTCTCTCGCTGGAAAGATTAAGCAAAGCATTTCACGAATAAGACCTTTCAAGTAGTCATACTTCTAGTCCTGTTTTTGACCCTGCACGTGTTCATGTTTCCGCATTCCGCTGATCAAAGATCACAACGATCTTTTGGCAGCAACTAATTGATTAAAATCAGGTTTATATTATGTCTACAGTTACTGGCACCGTTAAGTTCTTCAACGAAGCAAAAGGTTTTGGCTTTATCACTCGTGAAAGCGGCCCAGACGTTTTTGTTCACTACAGCGCTATTCAAGGCGGCGGATTCAAGACTCTGGCCGAAGGCCAGCAGGTTGAGTTCACCGTAACTGACGGCCAGAAAGGCCCTCAGGCAGAGAACGTTGTTGCCCTGTAAATAACAGGCAAAACGCGATCCAAAAAAGGCAGCCTAGGCTGCCTTTTTTATTGCGGTCACAATACGTTATTGCTTTTTCAGACTGATCTGTCGTGAACCAGTGGGGAACGCCTGCCCACTCTTGCCCTTACCGACCTGCTCAACAGTACCACCCGCTTTCAGAAATTCAGCGGTCTGCTCTTCGATAGTGGCTGACGTTAACGTCGGTTTTTCATTCTTCTTACTCATTATATTTACCCCGCCCACTTCGATTTATTTACCAATCTAAGCTTCCATACTATACGAACTGGAAACAAATTGCCTGAAATTCAAACAAAATCACTTTTGGAACCCAGGAGGAGAAACAACCCACCGGCCACTTCTCCGCCTGTCTTGCCACTGTGGGCAGTGGCAAGTTGGTTCTACCGACTTTATCGTCCGTAGCTGTCGACATCCACTTTAGAGTACACCTCATCCCAATAAATCTGAGTCAGCTCTTCGCTGCTACCCACATCTTTCACAAGCGCCACCCATTTGGTCAGCAGCGAGCGAAAAGACTCCACTAATTGAGGGGACGATGTAAGACCGTAGTTATCTGCATACTTGGCAGCGATCGCCTTCAGGTCCTGCTCGATAAATTCGCGCGTTACCTTAACCAGACTCTCACCCGCTTCGTGAACTTTAATGCCTTGCGCTTCGGCAGTTTTCATATTTTTGAAAGCTGCCTGAGCATACCCCCAGCTCAGGGCACTGGCATGCGCGGCAGAGGCGTGGAGCATCGTTTTACGTTCGCTGGACGTCAGGCTTTTCCATACGTCAGCATTGATATTGTTGGCAACACCTGAAAACACACCGCCGGGCATATTAGGAGTCATGTCCGACGTCACTTCCATCAGTTTTACAATGGTTAACTCAGGCGCTGAGTGCACGGTGCAATCTACAACCCCCTGGCTCAATGCTTCGTACGTTTCATGCTGAGGAATAGACACCGCAGTTGCACCCACTTCGTCGGCCCAGCGTGCCCATTGAGCACCACCTATACGCAGACGCTTACCTTTTATATCTTCCAGAGTGCTTACCGGCTTGTTGCAAATCAGGAAATATGACGAGGTCCCGCCACCGCCCAGAAACAGTTGGTTTTGTTGTTTATATTCCGTAACACAACTTGGGCAATTAAAGAAAACAAACTCTGCCATCGCGCCTGCAAAGGCCAATCCTACATTCTCCGTGGGTGCATCAAACAATTCAATGAGCATTGTGAGCTCAGTGGCCAGATTGGTACTCGGAAAATCAGATGGAAAATAGGGTGTTAAGACCAGTCCGCTGTCCGCCATCCCGTCCCGAATACCTGGCGGGATTTCACTGAATCCAAGTAGCGATTGGGCATACACTTTTGCTTTCAAGTCACCACCGGAATGAGCTTCAACATCTTTCGCAAAAACTTCGGCAGCCTTTGCTCCGATGGAGCCTGGCGAATACCCCGTTGCGTAACTCAGTTGTTTTGCTTCCACCACTCCGGTCATCGCTACTCCCGCGAAAATGGCCGGAAGTACCCCACGTTTAAGTATGTTCGGACAGTTCATTAATAATCACCTGTATATGCTCAATATTGTTGTAGTCAGTTGCCGACGTTCGCCAGGCAGGATCATCGGGAGCTCGCACCGGCCATATCATGTTGGGAGCAAATCAATCGCTTCGAAATCGTCGGAAGCGACGAATCTTTCATTCGCATACCCATTTCATCCCAACCGGAGCGTTCGAACGACCAGGTCACCGAACGTATTTTCGTCGTTTCAGACGATGTCTGTTCCAGGATCATCAACTCATTATAAATAGGGATTCCGAGGAGCGAACTGTGCGCACCGCCCCGTCAACAACAATATGCTAGAGGTTCTAAAATGACAGCAATCACTCCCAAACCGCTGTGGCAGCCAAGCCAAGCGCGCATCGAACAGAGTCAACTCAAAGGTTTCATGGACTGGCTTGGCGAGACAAAATCGCTGTACTTCACTGATTACAATTCGCTTTGGGAATGGTCGGTAGAAGCTCTGGAAGATTTTTGGGCTGCGTTTTGGGAATTCTATGACATTCAATCAACTACCCCTTATCGAAGGATTCTGAGCAGTCACGAAATGCCCGGCGCTAAATGGTTCGAAGGTGCCCGGCTAAATTTTGCAGAGCAGGCTTTTCGTTTTCACCACGAAAACCCGGATCGGGCAGCCATTATATCTCGTTCAGAATTACGCCCGACCAAAACCATCTCCTGGTCAGAAATGCGCAGCCAGATTGCATCAGTCGCCTTTGCTTTAAGGCAGATGGGCGTTGAACCAGGCGACCGGGTTGTTGCATACCTCCCAAATATTCCGGAAGCTGTCATCGCGTTTTATGCTTGCGCAAGCATCGGCGCAATCTGGTCCAGCTGTTCTCCCGATATGGGTGTTCGAAGCGTGACCGATCGTTTTCGACAGATTGATCCAAAAGTTATGCTGGCGGTAGATGGGTACAGGTACGGAGGTAAGAATTTCGATCGTCTTGACGTTCTGAAGAACCTAAAAATCGAACTTCCGACACTGGAAAACGTGATTCTTCTGCCCTACCTAAAGCCCGATGCCCGGCTTGAAAATGCAACCTTATGGGACGATTTACTAGGGCACGACGTTCCAATGAAGTTTGAGCACCTTCCATTTGACCACCCTCTCTGGATCGTTTATTCGTCGGGCACGACAGGCATGCCGAAGCCAATTGTCCACGGCCATGGCGGTGCGTTGCTAGAAGGGATGCTTGGTCACGGCCTGCATATGGACCTTGGCCCCCGAGACCACTATATGTGGTTCTCGACCACGGGCTGGATCATGTGGAACTGCCAGATTAGTGGCCTTTTGCTTGGGGCGACGATTTGCCTGTTCGACGGAAATCCGGGCTACCCCGATCTGGGAACACTTTGGCGTTTTGCAGAAGAAGCCGAGGCAACCTTTTTCGGGGCTGGCGCGGCGTATTATTTAAGCTGCCTGAAAGCTGGCGTTGAGATCAACCAGATTGCAGACCTCAGAAAGATTCGCACCATTGGATCAACCGGCTCCCCCTTGCCTGAACAAGGATACAAATGGATTAAAGATCAATTTGGTAACGTGCTGATTGCGCCGATCAGCGGAGGCACTGACGTCGCAGCGTTTTATGTCGGCTCCTGCCCAATCATGCCGCTTTATGAAGGTGAAATGCAGTGTCGTACTTTAGGCACAGCCGTTTACGCTATGGATGATAGCGGCAACGTTGTTGAAGACGAGGTAGGCGAATTGGTTGTCACCAAACCCATGCCATCAATGCCGCTGTATTTTTGGGGAGATGATAATGGCCAGCGCTATCACGAAAGCTATTTCGACGTCTTCCCGAAACTGTGGAGGCATGGTGACTGGGTGCGTATAACGCCTCGCGGCGGCGCCGTCATATACGGACGTTCAGACACCACGATCAACCGCCAAGGCATCCGAATGGGCACGAGCGAGATATATCGTGTTGTTGAAGAGGCTCAAGAGGTTGTGGACAGTCTGGTTGTAGACTTGGAATACTTGGGGCGCGATCCCTACATGCCGCTGTTTGTGGTATTACGCGAGGGCGAGTCGCTAACAAGCGAATTGGACCAACGCCTTCGTAGCGCCATACGCACGCACCTATCAGCACGGCACGTGCCGAACGACATCATTGAAGTCAGTGAGATTCCCCGAACGCTAACAGGCAAAAAAATGGAATTGCCGGTCAAAAAACTGTTGCAGGGAGCATCACAACAGAGCGTCGCCAATCCCGACGCCATGGCCAATCCGGACAGCCTTGCCTATTACGTAGAGTTTGCTAAACAGAACAAGACGGCCATCACCTAAGGAAGACTTCTCAGGGAACTGCAGGTTCCTCAGATTGATTAGAACCTGCAGCTCCCAAAGAGGTGCACGCCTCACACAAGCCCGTATCGCCGTGCAATGGCAACAGCTTGAGTTCGGCTGGAGGCATTCAGCTTGGAATTTATGTTGCGTAGGTGGGTGCGAACCGTGCTGTCCGAGACAAACAGTTTTTCGGCCATAGCGCCGTTTGAGTACCCTTCTGATAATAGCTGCAACACCCGGGTTTCCTTGCGCGTCAAAGTATTCAGAATCATGTCGTCGGCTTCAGGCAATACCGTTGCCGACGACAACGCAGGCCCAAACGCTTCAATCAAACTTTCAAGATAACTAACGAAAACCGGATCACTCTGATACCCGGCCTCCCGAAAGGCCTGATGGTAGAGTTTGATCACAGTGCCTGCAGCTGCACCTTCATCTACAAACAAGCGCACGTACCCCTCCGCGCAGCAGGTTGGCAGAATGTCGGCCAACACAGCAATTGCATCTTCCGGACGGTTACAGCGATACAACGCAATCGCTTTGAACAACTTTAGTTTCAAGACCCGCCGGTACAATGAGCAGCCTTGGGCGTCTGCTATTTCCACCTCAAGTGGCGCAAGCGCACCTTCGGCATCACCGGCAACCACCTCCCAGCGTAAACGAGCCATCTCCATGTACTGTAGGTCATTTGCAGGCATTCGATGTTTACGAACCCGTCGCCAAAGCTCCTCGTTTCCCGCACGATCAAGTTCCTGCTTTGCTGCATCAGGCCGATCTTGCGCCAAAAACAGCCGGGATCGCTCAAGTCGGGCCGTGCCCACTACCCTTGGCAGTCTTCTGGTTCTCCCCATGTGCTCCAGCTCAGTCAGAGCCTGAAATGCCCGGTCAACATCCCCACAGTTGAACGCTAATCTCGACAACATAATGTCGCTGATCAGCATGTGGTCAGGCAACCCGGCTTCGCGGACCAACGGGCCATAGACGTGCAACAAGCGGGCGGCCAATTCCAGGTTGTTCGCTTCGTAAACAGTATTGGCATGCAATACGCCAGCCCAAGCGTTACCGCTGGTATGGCTAAAATCATAAGTCGGACCGGTAGCACCAACAGCCAGACGAAAACGTGCAGCCGCTTGTTTTTGTCGCCCTTCTTGAAGATCAATCAACCCTTCCAATGACTCTGAGTACATCGAATTGAAAGAACTCGAATGACTAAACTGGGCGTCTCGTGCTCCATCGATAAGCTGACGGGCCTGGTCGTAGTTTCCCATGACAGAAAAAACGTTCGCACGGGAATTAATTGAGACGATATCGGCAAAAGGCGCAAAACCTGAGAGCTCGTGCTCCTCCGTTCGGCCAAGCTCACTTGCCTCCTCGTAGCGATCCATCATGCCCATCATCAAAGGCTTGAACGCAAGAATGTGCGATTTAACAATCGGGTTTCCAGAAGCCTCCAGACACGTGTTCGACAGCATCTCAAACGCTTCATCCGGGCCACGGGTAAACCCGATCGCCCAGATGTAAATCATTTCAAGCAGCTCATTCTTCTTAAGCTGATCCGCCGGGAGTTCGCCCAACCAACGCGCGAGAAGCTTCATTCGACCCTGTGACAACAACTGCTCAGCATGCGCACCCAACAGGCTCATGGCACGATCAAACGCGCGCCCTTCGATCGCATGACCAATCGCAGGAACAAAGCGCCCGGCATTCTCGTACCATTTTGAGGCGGCCAGATGAAGGCCCGCCACTTCGTATGGATACTGGGAGTACAGCACTGAGCGCAAAAACTCTGCAAACAAGCTGTGATAACGGTAAGTAAGCTGTTCATGCTCTATAGGTGCCAGAAAAGCACTACGCGTATCCAAGTATCGCAACATGGCTTCGCTATCACTGCCCGGCACCAAAGCGCTGCAAAGAGAAGGCGTCAGGTGACGAAGAATACTTGTTCGTAGCAGAAAGGTTTTTATTTCTTCAGGCTGCTGCTCAAGCACGTCGTGAGCGAGGTAATCTGCAACGGCAGCGTTTTCACCGGAAAAGCGCTGGATGAAAGACTTCGGGTTCGTATTTCCCTCCAGCGCCAAAGACGTAAGCCAAAGCGCAGTGACCCAACCTTCAGAGCGATCGTGAATTCGAATAAGGTCGTCTTGCGTCAATTCTAACTGGCGCCGGTTCACCAAAAAATCGGCCGTCTCATCAACCGAAAAGCGCAACTCCGAAACCTCAATTTCCAGCAACTGGCCACGCGCTCTCAGACGCCCGAGCCCCAATTCTGGCAAGTGCCTGGAACCGATAACGATTCGTCCGTTTGCTGGCAGATGCTCGATAATTTCCCGCATAAGACCAAGCACCGATTGCTCATGGATTTTTTCAAAATCATCAATAAAAAGAGCAAAGGCAGATCGGTTTTCAGATAGCCGAGCGACTATATTAAAGGCCGCCTCGCTGGCGGTTTGGTTCTCAATCGCCACATCATCACCGGCGTGCGTGTCATTTTCGGTTAACTTTGACACTGATGCGTTTAAGCAAAACAAAAATCGTGAGACATCATTGTCTGCGTCATCGATCGTAAGCCAGGCCGTAGCAATTCCATCGCTGTTCATCCTGGACATACTCTGGGCCATGGCAGTGGTCTTGCCAAATCCTGCAGACGCGCGAACGACGATCAACTTAGCGGCAGTAGCCGACACTATTTTCTGGCACAGCTCTGCACGCTCAACTTGAGCGGCTCTGGCTGCTGGTGGATTAAGTTTACTCACCATCAGAACACGCTTGAGCGTGTGAGAAACAGGCATAGCGCTTAACGGCTCCAATGCTAATTCAATTACCATCCACCCACGCACGCAGTGGACATTTCGAGCGTGGCTGTTCACTTCTTGTCGCTGGCATAACGGTGCAAAAGCCTACCATAGAATACGGAAGCCTCAGCAATTCTCCCTGTTAAATAACCTTCGCACCCGAATTCGTCGATTACGACGATGTTGCACAGACCCGGCACGCTTATTCTTGAATTTACCTAATGTCGGCACGGCCATGATTGCCTTGCCGCAGTCGATTCTTACGCACACAGACTCAATAAAAACAAACCGGCTCACTGCCGGCCGTAGCGGGGACTAACATGTACGGTATTGGTCGATTTTTATCGATGGTCACGAATTTGATGACCATCCTCGGTGGACTCGCAATTGCGTTAATGATGCTACACATCAGTCTTGATGTTGCTAGCCGTTTCCTTCTGAACTCGCCCATTCCGGGCACCATCTCAATTGTTTCCTATTACTACATGGTCATTGCAGTCTTCATTCCCCTGGCCTTCGCGGAACAAAAAAACGCTCATATTTCAGTGGAAGTCATTACGGCTCGGCTCCCAATCTGGATGCAGCGAAACCTGGAACGTCTTTCATTCCTTTTATCGACCATCGTCTTTTCGTTATTAACGGTTCGTACGTGGGAAGAAGCAGAGAAAAAACGAAGCTTCGGAGCTTCGGTTATACAAGGCAGCGACGCCATTCCTATTTGGATTACCTATTACGTGCTGCCCATTGGCTGCGGGCTTATGACGTTGGTGGTTTTATACAAACTGGCAAGTTCCTGCCTCGGAACGACATCCGGATTAAACACGGCTACAGCAGAAGCCGATGATCTGGACGCTAATGACGGGATGGGGAAATAACAATGTCAGACGTACAAATTGGGCTATCGGGACTCGGAATATTGGTTGCACTGCTTGCTCTAAGAGTGCCGATTGGAGTGTCTTTAATCGGGGTCTCATTCGGCGGGCTCTGGTACATGATGGGATGGAACATTGCATGGGGTTCACTCGGCATCATTCCTTACCAGTTCGCCTCGAACTGGGTCTTGAGCTCAGTTCCCATGTTTTTGCTGCTGGGGTTTGTTTGTTATCACACTCAGCTAACACAAGGAATGTTTCGCGCAGCCCGAATGTGGCTATCAGGTATACCCGGGGGACTGGCTATTGCAGCAGTATTCGGATCAGCAGGGTTTGCGGCGGTTTCCGGATCATCCGTCGCTTGCTCTGCGGCTATGGGCAGGATCGCCGTCCCGGAAATGATACGTCATCGCTACCATCCTGAACTGGCTACGGGCACCGTTGCTGTCGCAGGAACCATTGGAGCTCTGATACCTCCGTCAATCATCATGATCCTTTACGGCATCATTGCGCAGCAGTCTATAACCGGGCTTTTCCTGGGTGGCATCAGCGCAGGCATTTTGACCGCTATCGGCTATATCACGGTGATTCTGGTCCGCGTGAAGCTGAACCCCTCGCTCGCACCCGATACGAATGAAGTTATCCCTACCGCCGAGAAAATTCGCGCACTGAAGGATACCTGGCCCGTACTGCTGATTATGATTGGCATCTTTAGCGGTTTGTTTGGCGGTATATTCACCGCTACCGAGGCTGGCGCTGTTGGTGCTTTTCTTTCACTCGTCGTCGCAGCGCTGAAGCGCAGCCTCAACTGGACACGTTTCCGCAACGCAATCCTTGAGACTCTGATGACAACTGGCGCTCTTATCATTATCGCGGTTGGCGCCAGCCTGCTTACTCGATTTCTGGCTCTATCCGGAGCGGGAGACTACCTGTCTGAACTGATTATTGGCCTCAATTCCGGTTACTTCATGCTCTTTTTGGCCATCGTTCTGATCTACGTGTTTCTGGGCATGTTCCTCGAACCCATCGGGGCGATGTTACTGACGCTTCCCATTGTACTGCCTATCGTAGATAACGCCGGGCTCAACCTACTCTGGTTCGGAGTCGTACTGACCAAGTTGCTGGAAATAGGCATGATCACTCCCCCAATCGGCATGAATGTGTTTGTAATCAAGAGTGTTGTAGGGAACCTGGTTACTACCTCAGCTATTTTTCGAGGCATATTCTGGTTCTTGGTCATGGATTTTCTGATCCTGATTTTCTTGATTGCAGTTCCCGACTTCATTCTATTTCTGCCTTCGTTAGAGTGAGGTCTAACAATGGCATAAGCGTTCCTGCTCAGATTGCGAAAGATCCAACAAATCGATTACTGAAATGCAAAACAACTGTTTTCCGAATATCTAGCCCGGAAATAGAATATCGATATTCCAATTAGTTAGGAGTATCGAAAATGTTCAGGGGATTGGGAGTGTGCGTAGTACTCACACTGGCTGGTTACGGCATTGGAGCGCTGCCTCCCGTGCAGAAAACCGGTTTGGGGCCATTGGTGTTTACGTTGATATTGGGCCTTGTGGCCGGCAACCTTCGAGTCGGGAAGCAGTTGGAAGGCCTCACTCCTGGGCTTGGCTTTGCGTCCCGCTGGCTATTAAGGGCAGGCATCGTACTATTCGGGTTTTCTCTCACCGTGCAGCAGCTGGTGGGCCTGGGGCCGATGATTCTGGTGCTGGACACGCTGGTCGTCCTGACCATCACAACCGTAGGTTATTGGTTAGGCACCCGGTGGCTGAAACTGGATCGCGACACTGCCATTCTTACTAGCGCCGGTAGCGCTATCTGTGGTGCCGCTGCCGTACTGGCCACTGAAGGGGCCATTCGGGCAAGACCCGCAGCAACTTCTATGGCGGTCGCCACCGTGGTGCTGTTTGGCACGCTCGCCATGTTCATCTATCCGGTCATGTTTCCGCTTCTGGGGTGGGATGAAGGGCTTTACGGTATATACATTGGTTCTACGGTCCACGAAGTGGCACAAGTGGTGGCTGCCGGTAATGCAGTTGGCGAGCAGGCAATGGCCAATGCGGTCATCGTGAAACTGGTTCGGGTGATGCTTTTGGTTCCGTTCCTGCTGGTTATCGGCCAGATCTGGAGCCGAAGCCGGAACAAAAAGGAAGGTACGGCCACAACCGCAAGCAAAATCACTGTGCCCTGGTTCGCGTTCGGTTTTGTTGCCGTAGTCTGCTTAAACAGCCTGCTAGATCTGCCGAACACGGCCCAAAGCACGCTGGTGCTTGCCGGACAAATCGCGATGACCATGGCGATGGCCGCGCTCGGCTTTCAAACCCGAATCGAAGCCCTTCGGCATTTGGGCATGAAACCCTTTGTTCTGGCGAGTTTGCTCTTTGTGGCGCTGCTTGTCGGCGGTGCCGTGGTGACGCCTGCACTCATCGGTTAACACGCGTCGTTTATCTGGATGCCTTAAAGCGCATCCAGATAACCCCAGCGCGACAACTGCCCCATCTGCCTCTGTATCCACGCTACACGCTCTTGCACATAAGCCGAGGGCTCGCGCACGCTCAACACCTTGGGGTTGGGTAATACTGCAGCCAACTGTGCCGCCTGGCGAGCAGACAACACGCCGGCAGGAATACCGTAGTAAGCCCGGCTGGCAGCCTGCACGCCGTAGATGCCCCGGCCGAATTCAGCAATGTTCAAATAAACCTCAAGAATGCGCCGCTTTGGCCACAGCGCATCAATTGCCAGCGCCAGTCCGGCTTCAATGGCCTTTCGCACAAAGTTCCTGCCATTCCATAAAAACAGGTTTTTGGCAGTTTGCTGGGTTATGGTGCTCGCGCCCCGCAGCCCCTCACCTGCCTGATACTCAGACACCGCTTTGTGTACGGCCTGAAAATCAACGCCATGGTGCTCCGGAAACCGTTGATCCTCGCTGGCCATCACCGCCAGCGCCATCCATTCAGAAATCTCCGACAGGGGCACCCATTCATGCTGCAACGGCGGCCCCCCATCGCTCATCTGATAACTCAGCATAAACGCGCTCGTGGGCGGGTTTACAAATCGAAACAACAAAATCACGGCAAAAACCAATGCCACCGCACCTGCGGCGCACCAAAGAAAAAGCCGCAATATTCTTTGCGCAAAGGAATTCCTGGTCTTCTTTTTCATTCGCTTTCCTAATTACCTCCCCCCAAATGGGGGCAGTTTATGAAAGTTTATCCATGTTAATTTTCCGTAGCCCCCTTCAGCGGCAGTTTTCTTAAAAAGGAGTTTTTATGAAAGAATTCAAGAACTGGGCTCTGACAGCAGTCATTTCCTCCATCGCCTTAACGGGATGCAGCGGCAGCAGCTCATCCGGCGGCGGCTCATCCTCAACGCCCCCACCCGCCGGCGAAAACGAAACCGGTGTGTTCGTTGACAGTGCCGTGGCAGGTATTAACTATGCAACATCCCCCAGCGGACAAACAGGCCAAACCAACAACTTGGGCGAGTACGAATACCAATCCGGTGACACGGTGACCTTCAGCGTTGGCGGCATCAACCTGCCACCGGTAACGGCGACAGGCCGAATCACCCCCGCAGATATGGGAGGCGGCACGGCCAACTGGAATGAAGACCAAACGGTCGTCAACATTCTTCGCTTGCTGCAAACGCTGGACGACGACGGCTACCCTGATAACGGCATTAACATCACGCCTGCGGTGCACACCGCCCTCAAAGATGTTGCCCTAGACCCGAGCGTTAGCGAATCCGACTTCGAAACCCAGGCCAACACAGCACTTCAAGGCACCAGCAAAACCCTGATCGACAAGACCGCCGCGATAGCCCACTTCCAAGCGTCGCAGAATGGCGAACTCACCGGGAGCTGGAAGTTCGTTGAGCCAAACGGCAACGTAAACGTTCTGACCTTCTTCAACGGCGATCAATATCTGATCGTGCATCGCGATGCCGATGACGGTGATCAGCAAGCGGGCACCGGCGAATACGGCACCTACGCTTGGGATAATACAACGGGAGAGCTCACTATGACCGTCCTCGGCGATTCCGACCGCAGCGGTGGCCTGGCAGACGTCAATGAAACCGCCACCTGGACCATGCAACTGATGAATGGCGGCCTCGAACTCACCTCGGCCGGTGATAACGAACAAATTGTCTTCGAACCGATCCGCAACGCGCGCGATAGTCTGGTGGGCAGTTGGTATCTTGGCGAGGGAGAAATTGACGGCCAAAACGCTCACAACGTATTGACCATTCTGGACGACAGCAATTACGTAATCGCCCACAACTTGAACCAAGAGGCGTACGGCAGCAACAGCCCTATAGGCGTTTCCTCAGAATGGGGCAACTACAGCTTTGACGGCGAGACCTTTGCGGTCAGCAACGTCACCGTGGATCTGGACGGCCCGGGCGGCTTGTACGACAACCCGGGCAATAACGGCAACGGCCCGGTAAACGGCCCCGCCACCGTGCATTCCACGGGCGAACTGACCCTCACCGAAAACGGCGGCGATTATGGCACCTTCAGCATGGTGCGCTTGGGCCGTTATGCGGTTGATCTCCGGGATTTCGAAGGCGACACCAAACCGGTTTACGTCGAAGCTGGCCTGTACCCTGGGCAAGACGTTCCGGAAACCATTTACTTCACCTTCCCCGACCTGGTCGAACCGGGCACCGAAGGCCGTTACGATTTAGAGTTTACCACTGAAAAGTTCATCACCGTGGATCTCTATACCGAAAATGGAAACCGTAAGGGCGAAATGCAGTTCGATAGCACAGGTGAAAATAATGTTGCCGGCACTTGGGACTTCACCACCGCTGGCGCGCTTTTGTTTACCGAAACAGACGGTTCAGAGGGCGACTATGGTCACTGGCGCTTCCTGAATGTAAAAGGTGGGGATGCACAGTTCCTGGTACATCTTGATGGTGTAGGCTCGCTGGAACTTCAGTTCATCACGACCATCGATGACCAACCCATTAAATAACCATCAAAAGTGAACCAACCCCACCCCGAAGCCATGAGAAAGCAGGCTCGGGATGGGGCTTACATCAGCCTAACGCCCTGACCAACGCACCAACCAGCTCCGCCTGGCGGCGATAACCATTTTTCGCCAGCAGATTCTTCACATACCCTCTGACGGTATGCACGGACAGCCCTTCCGCTTCAGCCGCCTCATTAATACTCAGCCCGTGCATCAGATGCCCGGCCGTAATCGCCTCGGCATGCGTGCAATTAAAGAGCCGTTCAAGTTTGCCGATATTGGGTGTTCGTGTTGCTGAGAAAGGAACCAGCTCTACCAGCGCCCCGTATTGGCCGTGCGCCTCGGCCGAATCAAGTTCCGCTTCCATGGATAACGGGGTAACACAGATGGCCAATCGCTCATCACCCGACTGATCAAACAACGCGATCATGTCCTGTACACCGTCCCGGGCATTAAAAATACTCGTCAGGATGGCATCATTCAGTTGACGGTTAAATCCTTGGTGCCTGCTTTGCAATCGCACATCGCTTTGCTCGGTCACGAACAGCCGGGGGTGGGAACTCAGCACCTCGTCCGCGGCGGCGTTGCAGCGCACCACACGGGCCATTTCATCCAGCACGATCAGGGGTTTTCCAACCTGATCCAAGGCCATCGACAAGGTTTCGTGCTGGGTTCTTGACTGATAAATCTTGTGGAACAAACCAACGGCATTTTCAATGTGCGGCGCCAGCATGTTCATCTGCATCAGTTCTGCCTGGGTATAAGGGCCTTCATCCCGGTGACGGTTCGCCAGAAACACCACCTTGGCGGTAGGCCCCTCGCTGACCAGCATCCCGGCACTGTCGCCAAGCCCCACAGCCTTTACCCAGTCACGGGTATCCCCGGTAACCACATCCAGAATATCAACCTCGGGATTGCAGCCGGCTAACGAATCAAACTGTCGAGGCGGCAAGGCGCTGAAATGCAACAGCGCGTCGTCTTGCTCGGCCAAGCCACTGTTTAAAAACCATTGCTCGAACCCGTCCGGATATCCGAAGGTCCAGCCGTATGCCATCTGCATAGGTTCGCGGGTCAGCCCCAGAATCCCACCCTGAAGACACCGGAACTGTTTTCGGAATTCATCAAAGAAAGGCTGAAAGCCTTGGTTGGTGTGCAAGCAACGGTACAAGATGGTGACGAGCCGGTTATAACCCTCAAACTCTCCCGCACTGATATTTAGCGAATCCGTTATCACCTTTGTCACAACAGTAGCCCTTCATTCCTTGTATTGGCTAGACATAAAGAGCGCTCCGAGGCGTGTCGCACTTGGTGAATTCAACTCGCTCGAATCACTCTGAGCCTTTTTTGTTTATATTAGAATGAGTTTTCAGATCAGCCACTGCAAATTCGCTGGTCACCCCTAGACCTCATTCGCTTTCCGGTACTGCCCCCGATAATCAAAAATACGCTCTTGCACCTGCCAATAATGCTTTTGCTTACGGGCAATCACAAAATCCGGCGCTGGCATCAAGGCCTCCAACTCAACCACGTCTTCGGCCTTACTGAACTCTTTGGGCGCCTGACCGTTCGCATACCGCCGCCCGAAGAGTTTATTGAACACGTTGCGCTGTGCCGGTTTGGCAAAATCGAACGACTCGTTCAATTCTTCGCCATCCTCGCCATGGTAAGTGATTTTTAGCCTGCTGCCCTTGGCCATTGAGGTCACACCCGCGCAGCGAATCACCATGGCGTTCTTGAGCTTCAGGGCATCCCGCAGCTGATCATCCGGGTCGATAATCGCGCCCCTGCACTGGTGGCAGTTACGGGCAGCAATGTCGTTCTCGGCACCGCAATGCGGGCACTCTTTGAACCGGAAACGGTAATCGCATTGTTCGGGGCGTTCGTTCTGCGTTGACGGCCCGCCTTCTTCCGCAGGCTCCAGCAGGCCTTGGCAGCGGCGACCGTAGTGTTCAATAACCCGGCCTTCGCTGTCGGTTTTGCCCCAGAAAATATTGGCGAACCCACACCCCGGGCAGAACACCTGCACCGGCTCGCTGTCGGGATCCGGCTTTTTCTCCCCCACTTCCGGGTGATGCAGGTTCACACTGTTGCCCGCGTAATCAATCACCAGACAATCCTGCTTGCGGTCATCCAAACGCAGGCCGCGGCCGACGATTTGCTGGTACAAGCTGACCGATTGGGTAGGCCTAAGAATGGCAATGAAATCCACATGAGGCGCGTCGAAGCCGGTAGTAAGCACCGACACATTCACCAGATACTTCAACTGTCGCTGCTTGAAGCGCTGAATCAGCGAATCCCGCTCAGCCAGATCCGTCGCGCCGGTAATCAACGCGGTTTCCTGTTCCGGTAAGTAGCCCGTAATCTCCTTCGCGTGCGCCACGGTGGCCGCGAAAATCATCACCGCCTTACGCTCAGCCGCCAGCTCCATCACCTGTTCAATAATGGCTCGGGTCACGCGTTGGTGTTTGCTCAGTAACTCGTTCACATCCTTCTCGGCGTATTCGCCGAAACGGTCCTGAGCCAGTGCTGAAAAATCGTATTGCGCCACCGCTGCATTCACCAGTTCCGGCTTGGTGAGATACCCGCGATTGATCATATAACTGAGGGGCAGCTCGTAAATGCAATGCACAAAAGGTTTGTCTTGCTCACTGCGCACAAAGCCCCGGTAGTGATAGCGGTAAATCCAGCCCATGGCGAGCCGATAAGGCGTGGCGGTTAAGCCAAGTACTTTGAGAGAATCGTTCTGCTGCTTCAGCAGCTCAATGATGCGCTGATACTGGCTGGTGTCCTCGCCGCTGACGCGATGGCATTCGTCGATGATCACCAGCGAGTACTCATCTTTGAACTGATCGAGATTCGCCGACACCGACTGCACACTGGCTAAAGTCACCTGATGCCGGTTTTCCTTGCGCTTCAGCCCGGAGGAGAAAATCCCGCCCGTTAACCCATAGCTCTCGTACTTGGCGTGATTTTGTTCCACCAGCTCCTTCACATGGGTCAGCACCAGAATCTTGCGCTTGGCCAGGCGCGCCAACTCGGCGATTACCAGGCTTTTGCCCGCACCGGTTGGCAGCACGATCACCGCAGACTCATCCGTTTTTCGGAAATGCTTCAGCGTAGCCTCGACGGCTTCTTGCTGGTAGGGGCGCAGTTTGAAGGGAGCACTCACTGACATGGGCTTAATCGTTGAATGGCCAGAACTCTCTTTACAGCGGTTCGACGTGAGGAATTACAGATTGGAATCCGGCTTAACAAACAGCCTGATGTAAACCAAATACCCCGAAAACAAAACCAACGGAGCCGTGTACCAAAGGTACGCCAGCTTTCCCGCACCCATTCGATACAGCACAATCACAACGATCGCACTGACAATACAGCTTGCAGGCACGGAGTACATGGCCGAATCCAACACCGACGAATCAAACGGCGAGATCCGGTGAGTGCTGCCAACAGCACTGAACGCGAACACCACCAACATAAACATCATATATGCCAGAAGAAACTGGCCAACCGTGCCTGCTACTACCCACCCAAAAGCCATTAGTCACTCCTTTTACTATTTGATTATCCGGCAACTACCCAACGCGTGTGCGTGCAGATACTCACAAAACGCCTTTACGTCAGGATTAGTGAACTCGCTGGAAATAAACTCACCCGGAATCAGACCTTCATCCCATCGGCTGGTCACCAGAGTATGGGGGTACGCTTCATCGCGGGGATAGATCTGCACCACCGCTTGGCTCTGATGGATATAAAGATCGCGAAGTTCTTTCGTGCAACGAAGGGGACTAGGGTCAGGGTAGACATTGCACTGGTAACCCGCCTCGGTGAAAAACCCGCTCGCGGCTGAGAACAGCTTGCTTGCCTGCAAAGAAGACGACGGCGCTGGATGAATGGTTCTGGCCACATCGCTGACGACATTCGTGCAGCCGGCTACGAGTGAGAGGGAGAAAAACAGCAGAGCGTTAAATTTATACACAAAAGAGCCTAATCGTTAAGTGATATCCGGCGTTCGAGGTCACCATCTCGAGTTGATAAGCACCGTCCCCTGAACTTAAATCAAGAGATCATCCGGCACTCCATATGTCGTGGCAGCTCATTCTCCTTTATCAAACCAACGCCATGGAGAGAGGCTGAGATGAAGCATCCATAGCGGACATATCCCCCGCGCTAAGCATCTTATACGAAGGAGAGTACTATGAAAAAGCTCCATGCACTTGCGCTCTATGCTCTGATCACACCGTTCATAGCCTTGGGCTCAACCGGCTTGCTCGCCGCCCATCACGGCAATGAGAATAAGGACTTGGGTGAGCAGGATATGGATAAACACGCGAAACAGGGAAGCCAGGATTCTGAGCGGCACGAAGAGTCCACAAAATCGAAATACAATGCCGGCGACCCCACAGGCAAAGCTGACGAAATGGACCCGAAAAAAGACGGCCGCTCCGATATGAAAAAGAAAGATAAAATGAAAATGCGGTCGGCGGATGACATGGCACAGGAAGAATAGAGCGTTCCTGGTTTATCTCACGTCATCGATTACCGCAGCACAAAAACAAGAAGGGCAAGGCACAATGTAATATTCAGCGCCCAGATGATCATAGACACCCGCCCTCGCGGGCTCAATCGTTTGATGGGGTTAGTCATAGTTAAAGCGCTCCGACAAAATACGGTGCGAGGGCGTGCCTCTCTTGATCAGGTGATCTTCAACGCCGTCCATCATGCCCCTCGGGCCGCACATCACGAAAAGCCACTCGCTGAACTCCGTCTCTGAAAATACCCGGTCCATTAGCGCGGCATCAATAAGGCCCGCCTCCCCTGACCAGCCTTCTGGCGGTTCTGAAAGCACATAAACGACATCGCCCTCATCCAGCTCGTCGCGATAAGCGATCTGCTCGATCACCCGATTGCCATAGAGCACCCTCACCTTGCGCGAATCGCCGCTTAGACGCAGCTGCCTGAGCATACTCAGCAGCGGTGCTAGGCCAACGCCACCCGCGATAA
This sequence comes from Marinobacter litoralis, assembly GCF_016427555.1. Taxonomy (GTDB): domain Bacteria; phylum Pseudomonadota; class Gammaproteobacteria; order Pseudomonadales; family Oleiphilaceae; genus Marinobacter; species Marinobacter litoralis_A. The sequence continues at coordinate 1,284,530 of NZ_JAELVS010000001.1, read as the reverse complement.
AAGCAATCCCGGGCTCATTACGCCCCTCAACGGAAAGATTGCCATAGGGACCATCGAGATACGCAACGGTTCCGGGTTTTATCTGGCCGATGGTTCGTGTGAAATCGCCGAGCTCTCGGATCATAAAAGATATCGCCGAGCCACTTGCCGGGGCCGAGCAAATGGAAAACGGATTCTCTTTCATAGAGAACGGACTATGGCCCACATTCAGCCAAACGAATTGCCCTGCCCTGTAGTCAAAACCACGATGCCCCTCCGGTTCTACCGTTAACTCCCATTGCTCCGATGTCAATTGAGTCACGGATGTCACACGCCAGGGCTTGGCCCTCTGCTGAAGAGGAACCAGCAGGTAAACCGTAAGTAACGACCCGACAGCCACTCCTGTCATGGCCAGCCACACCCAAGTCATCACCGGCTGTGCACCGTACCGCCCGGCCGAAACGGTGTGATGCAACAACAGGACCGCAATCAAGAGCGCACCTATGCCGTGCAAAAGCCGCCAGGTCTCGTATTTGTAGTCCAGTTGGGTACGCCCGATGGCCAGTAGCGCAAGGGTTGGAAGCAGCAGAAAAGCGGCAATGCCGGATGCCAGAGCCGAAAAATCGGTGGTCAGCGTCAATGCGCGGGTTGGATCCCAAGGGCGCGGCCCTCCCGAAGGCGTTCCTTGGTAGAGAAACGGATGCAGCAATGCGAACACCAATGCGGTGCGCGCCATCATCTGGTGCAACCGCATGGTGACGTCCATCCCGACGCCGTTCGAAATGACCTTGAAACGACCCGACAGAATGAACTCCATGAGCACCATGGAGAAAGCCAGTATGCCAAGGCCAGACGCCAGTTCCTGGTGAAACTGGCGAGGCGGCCCGCCGACCAAGGCAGACAAGATCAATGGAAAGGTAACGGCAACAAGGTAAGCAATGATCAAACAGAACGCTTTCATCTACCTTGCCTCGTTTACTTCCCCCGACTATTTAATCTAGTCTGCCTAAGAAGTCTTGGCAAAGAGGTGGCCGTTAGTACACGCCTCAGTGACGCCCGCCCGCAGCTCATTCGAAACGTGCTTTGTCATCAATATTTGCGTGGCGTTAACTTGAGCGTACCTTGGTTATACATAGGAGCTGACCGAGGCGTGGCACAACCGACCAGTGTCTTTTGCATCCTGGATCCAGCATCCCAATCCCGGTTCAGGGCAGCCAGACTGGCTCGGTCAGCACAGCTGGAATTCCGCAAATCCACCATCATCTGCTCTCGCGATACTCGGGCGCTATCGGGTACCTTGATTTTTCGGTGCTCCAGATTAGCTAAGGCCTGCTTAGCTTCCTCTTTCTTGTAAACCGCCGTCATAAACGCATCGAAGGAATCATTATTCACTGCCCCACGCTGATCGACCAAAACCTCGCTATCCTTTGCAACGGCTTCAGCCTTTCTGCGCGCTGTTTCTGCCTGCTCTTGCAACACCGTATGCAACCAGCTTTTCACAGCCCAAAGATTGATAGATGCCGAACGCACAGAGCTGCCCCATTTATTTGCATGCGAGCCGCTCCATGAAAAAGCATTGCTGTTTTGTATGGCCCTCGTTTCATAGGCTGCAAGCATATCGGCATACAGTTTTTTCGCAGTATCCGGATGCTCATGACGGTTGGTCAGATCGTTCCAAAACAACTCGCGCCACAACGGACTGGAAGGAAAATTAAAGCTCGGTTTATCAGATCCCGCCGCTCTCATAATACCCGCATCACACACGAACAGTGATGAGCTGTTAATCGGCAGCCCAGGTGCCAGAGGGTAGGCAATATCCACATCGGAAAGCGTGATATCCCGTAATACAGAAGGAGGCAGTTTCCCCGCGCCAAAAGAGCCTTCGGCTGCCCCCGTGAGCCCCGCATCAAACCCATCGTCTCCAGCCGCAACAGACAACAGTTTCCAGGCCGCCACACAGGTGTATACCGGCTCCCCAACAAGCACCCCAAGAGTAAGCCGACTTTCAACCTGAACAACCGCGGAGTAACCGGTGGTGTCATCTTTCACCGTGATCTGATCCGCGCTGAAGCTCACCGTATGGGGCCCCGCCGTCGGGGGAATAACCGCAGCGTGCACCACCGACAAAGAGAGACAATAACCGAGTGCCATAAGCAAGACGCGTTTGATCTTCAGGAATCGCCCCAGATAAACATCGTACATGGTCATAGGTAAGCCTCCGCTTCAGCCGCATAAGCCATATGGCGAGAATCCTTTAGATACATCTGAGCAGCTTTGCGGGCATTATCGGTGTCCCCGACCCGGGACAGGGCCTTGGCAAAATGAAAATAGAAGGTATCCGGTAGCTGAACCCTCAACGCCTGAATCTTGAAGAACTGCTGAACCGCACATTTGTAGTCAGACTCATTCATACACGAGCGGATCTGGTGAACGTAATGGGTATACAGTTCCGGCTTGCTCAGCCAGCTTTCAGAAAAAAGATTGAGGCGGTCAAGTGTTGCTTGCTTGTAAAGAGAAGTGTGGGAGGTAGATACATCTCCCGCGCGCAATTCTCCATGAACAACGACAGATGTGGGCTTAAACGGAGCGCTTTCCAGCGCCTCTTTAAGATTAATCGAAGCCTTGCCACCAGATATGCGCGGCTGAAACGTCTCATGCCACTCCCGTGCCTGATTGCTTGCGACTACCGAAACCTTCAATTCAGCAGACGGATGAGCAAGGTAACCGGAACGCGACTCCTGATCGATGACTCGAGCTACGGTCTTGTCGCCATTATCGTAAGGGCCAGACCACTCCCCCTCTCGGCCAAAACATTCGGAGGGCGTATCAAGGCAGATGAGCCAGAGAAATGGATTCAGAATGTATAAGAGATTCGGTTCTTTACTGTACCGAGAATAGTAAACCGGCTGGTCGTAGAGCACTTTTTGAACCAGATACGTCTGTTCCAGTTCCATCACATACCAGCCATCGCCCACGAACAATGTCGACGATTTAAAGGTTACATCCTTAACCGAAGTCTGCTTGGCTTCGTATTCCGGCTGCCAAGCCTCAACCTGCGAAACACCATTACGCGTGTGTGAATGGGTAGTGCCGCAGCCCGTCAGTGCAAACAAGGTAAGGGCGAGCAAAACAGAAACAACTCGGGAGCTTGTCATTTTTTTATTAGGCCAAGTGTCCAGTATGCAACTGACGTGAGTAACGGACTGTTATACCCTAAAACCGTCACACACAGTTTTGTTTTATGTTTTTATTCTGTGCACATATTCAACCACGCCCACGCGCAAGTGTCATCTGCCGCTGTTCAGCTTTTCGCAACGCTCGCTCTTTATCAAGAATGCTCTTCCAATGGCTAGCGCGCTCATTGTCAGGCAAGGACAGTAAACCATCAAACAAGGCTCGTAATTCCTGTTTCAAACTTACCACCTCTGGACCATCGTTACCGGTCAGCGTGGTGTTGCGTTTGGGGTTATACATAGTGCCAAACGCCCGCACATTAGCCCTTGCTTCGGTCAGAGTGTACTCGCCATTTGGTCCACCGCCCCACTGGTGGGTGTTGTCATCGTCTTCTCCGTCGTCCTCCCAAATACAAAGACAACAGATTTCGTAACGCCCTCTTTGCTTCAGCGTTGGATAGCCGCAACAAGGGCAAGGCACCCGCTCAACCTTCGTGCGTTTATTCAAAACAACGGGGCCACCCGCCGCCATAAAGAATGCCCGCCGCCGTTCAAATTCAACCGGACGCTCTTCACGCCAATCAGAGCTAGACACGACTCAGTGATGCCCACCCGGCCCATGGGCGTGGCCGTGGGCAATCTCTTCGGCATCGGCATCGCGCACTTCGATGATCTCGATATCGAAGGTCAGGGTTCTACCGGCCATCGGGTGATTGGTGTCCACATCCGCAAACTTAAGACCGACCTTGGCAACCACCACATGGCGCGGGCCCTGCTCGGTTTGAACTTGCGCAACCATGCCTTTCTTCCAGCGCTTGGCTCCCATCAAATGCTTCACCGGCACTCGTTGAATGGCATCCGGTTTGCGGGGCCCATAGGCTTTTTCCGGGCTGATGGTTACGCTGAAAACTTCGCCCGTTTCGCGGCCTTCAAGGGCTTCTTCCAAACCTTGGATAACACCGCCGTGGCCATGCAGGTAAGCATTCGGCAGACCTCCACGGGAGGTTTCAACAACGTTGTCCTGTTCATCACGCACACTGTAGTGGAACAAAACCACTTTATTCTTTTCGATTTGCATAAAATTCTCTGCAACGGTTAAAAGTACGACATTATAGCCAGCTGCGGTCCGGATGCTCTAAGACAACTGCTGCTCCAGCTCCATCGAGCTTTCCGGCACCGATTCGTGCTTCTCCTCGGAACGGCCAATCACCGAGGTAACCACCAGATCCCCGGTGACATTCATGGCGGTGGCGCCCATACCAACTAGAGCATCAATCGATACCAGCAAGGCCACGGTTTCAATGGGCAATCCCACCTGGGCAAACACCGTGGCAATCATAACAATACCCGCGCCCGGCACACCGGCGGTACCGATAGAAGCCAACGTACCGATCAGGACGATTTCCAGCATGGTGACGTAATCCAAGGGCATCCCCACCACATTGGCCGCAAACACAGCGGAAATGGCAATACGGATCGCCGCGCCATCCATATTGATGGTGGCACCCAACGGCAAGCTGAAACCATAGATACGCTGCGGGATTCCCATACGACGGGCTGCGTTTAGCGTCAATGGCAGAGTCCCGGAACTGCTCTGGGTCGCGAAGGCCGTGGCGACCGGTGCCCGTGCTTCACGAATAAAGTCGCGTAGGCTAACACCATTCAGGCGCATCAGAACTCCGTAAACCAGCAGCTGCACCGCCAGAGCGATGTACAACACCAACACCATATCGCCCAGCGCCAGTATCGTCGCCATACCCTGCGCACCGGCGGTACTGGCAACAATCGCAAACACGCCAATCGGCACGTATTGGAGAACCCCAGACATCACCTTCATAGTGACATCGTTCAGGCCAGACACCACGCCGTACAACTTTTCCGCCGATTCGCGGTGAGCATCTGACTCCCGCAGTTTCAGCAGGGCCACACCAAACACAATCGCGGTGAAAATAATCCCCAGCAGGTTCGGCTTGGCAAACGCTTCCACAATATTGGCAGGCACAATGTTCAACAGCACCTGTACAAAGCCCGGGTTATCCGGCACCTCGACGGTGGCCGACGACGATAATTCCAGACCATTACCGGGCTCGAATAAGGAAGCCACTGCCAGCCCCACCACAATGGCCAGCGCCGAAGTCAGCACATAGAAACCCAGCAGCTTCCGGCCGACACGGCCCATGCTGGAAAGGTTGGCCTGATTGATGCCCACCATCAGGGTAAACAGCACAATCGGCACGATCAGAAACTTCAACAGCTTCAGCAACAGCTCCCCGAGCGGATTCAACCATTCGGCCACCACCGGCCCGCCGACAAGGCCGACCACCAAACCCAGAACCAACGCAATGCCAATGCGCAGCACCAGTGAAGACTTCAGATAAACATCAAGTACAGCTTTCATAGGGGCTCCCGTTAAACCCTGGCCCGTTAATGAGCAAGCGATTAAATACGTAAGGCGGTGGATTCTGGTCAGCGGCAGGCTATGGGTAAACCGGTATTCCCACGTACGTTACGCACAGAAGCTGTGGATAAGATTGTTGGGAACCTAGGGTTAAACCGCCATAAGCCTTGTGGCGCAAGGGCTCGAAAGATTTGATGCAAAAATGGCCTATATATGAAGGCTATATGGATATAGAGAATCCGTCTCAACAGCGGCAACATGACCAACGGCGGGAACATGCCTAACCGCTGCCGGTCAAACCGAGCAACCGGGAAGATAAATACACCGCTCGGGCAACGCCTCCCGCTCTTCGAGGAAACCGACATGAGCACACGACTGGCATTCATCACCTTCGCGCTTCTATTCACGACCGATACCTATGCCGCGGAACCTGCCGTTTACACCGGCCTGCTGAGTAACACAGGCGCGGGCGGCTACGACACCGTTAGTTACTTCGAGACGGGAAAAGCCACAAAAGGCTCGGGCGACTACACCACCGAGTTTCAAGGCGTGACTTGGCGCTTCGCGAACGCGGAAAACCTGGCGCGTTTCGAGGCCAACCCCGAATACTTCGCCCCCGCCTATGGCGGCTACTGCGCCTGGGCAGTCGCCCAAGGCTACCTTGCGAAAGGTGATCCACAACACTGGACCATCCGGGACGACCGCTTGTACCTAAACTACAGTCAGTCCATACAGGACCGATGGCTGGAGAATCCCGATGGGTTCATTCAGCAAGCGAACGCCAATTGGCCGACTGTCCTGGAATAGTCACATCGCAGCGTACAGCTCGTCGATCCAGGCAGAAAAACGCCAAACTGCCACGAACTTTACGCACAAAAGCTGTGGATAACTGTGTTGGGAACCTCGGGTTAACCTTGCATAAGCCCCGTGTCACAGGGGCTCCGGGAAATTGATGCTAAAACAGGCAAGTTGGCGAGCATAGCGCCAACGCTGTCATTTACCGGGTTGCCGATTGCAGCCACTGATTAATCTGCCCCTGATTCATGGCACCGCTTTGGCGGGCGACTTCCCGGCCGTTCTGAAACAAAATCACGGTAGGAATACTGCGAATCGCAGACTGACCGGCTGGCCCAGGCGCTTGTTCGGTGTTCAGCTTGGCAAAGCGGACTTTCCCATTCCAATCTCTCGCAGCCAGCTCGAACTGGGGGGCCATCGCTTTACACGGGCCACACCAACTGGCCCAGAAGTCCACCAGCACAGGCACATCGCTGCGTTTCGTGTGTGCAGCAAAGCTCTGTTCCGTTAACTCCAGAATCTGATCTGGCCACAGCGGTTGTTTGCAGGCACCACAATTGCCGCCGGCTGACAGCTTGTCGGCAGGTACACGGTTCACTTTGTCGCAATGGGGACACACCAGGTGTCGAACGTTAGTCATGATGCATCTGCCTCTGATTGGTTAGTTGTAGGAATAATCAGGGCATAAGAAGAGAAATCAAGCAACGCGATAAGCTGCGGGACCGTCGTGCGGAGGCAATAGGGACGACCGCCTGCTCCTGAACTACTACCAGACTCTTCAAAACCTATGGCTGGCAGACCTCGAAAGATTCATTCAGCAGGCGGACGCGAACTGGCCAAGCGTACTGGAAACGTTACATCGCAGCGTCCAGTTCATCGATCGCTTTATTAAGCACCTTTACCGACTCGGCGTGCTTACCCTGGTTGTGCAGCGCCTGCCCCCTATCCCGGAGTTCCTTGATTCGGGTTTCCGTTGCACTGTCCAGTTGAACCATCTTCAGTTGTTCATCAATCTTGTGTATCAGCGTAGGACAATGGCTGGCGAAAACGCTGCTCGCAAAAAACACAGTGAATAACAGAACCGCAAGATAACGCATCATAGCTCCCCCTTATTCACACGCCCCTGTTGAGTATAGACGAGCAAGCATCCACGGGCCGCTGAACTCAAATCCTCCGTGCACTTTACTCACAAAACCTGTGGATAACTGTGTTGGGAACCTAGGGTTAACCCATCATAAGCCCCGTACCACGCGGCTTCGGGAAACTTGATGCAAAAATGGACGATGCACCACCAGATAGAAAGAAACGCATTCATTCAGTGGTGAATTGCAGACCTATCCACAAAGCAGCACTGGGCACGTAAACTGGCTCATCAACCGAAATAAGAGCCGAGGGTCACATGACATCACCAAAACGCATCTACCTCGCCGGCCCCGAAGTGTTCTTCCCCGTCGAAGAACACAAGGCCATCGTGGCCGAGAAAAAGCGCATACTTCAGGAAGCCGGATATGAAGGCGTAGACCCGCTGGACACCGCTCTGACGTTTTCAGAAAACGAAGCCAAACCCGAACGCGGCCACCGAATCTACCAGGCTAACCGCGAACTGATGGACAGCTGCGATGCCATCATTGCCAACCTCACGCCGTTTCGAGGCATCAGCGCAGACCCGGGCACCGTGTTTGAAGTCGGCTATATGATTGGCCAAGGCAAACCCGCTTTGGGGTTTACTCTGGACAGCCGGAACTATCGCGACCGCGCCGGTGCTGCCGATCAAGATGAACATGGCCACGCCATTGAGGACTTCGAAATGAGCGATAACCTGATGATCGAAGGCGGCATCCACGAATCCGGCGGCCAGCTACTGGTGGCAGAACAGCCCGGGGAACACCGGTTTTTCTCGGCGGCGCTGTTTCGCAACTGCGTGCGAGCACTGGCCCATGCTTGAACCAACCCCACTACAAACCCTGCTAGATACCCTGCCCCAACGCGGACGCGTGGAATGGATTGGCACCCGCCCCGCTCGCGGCGAGCCTATGCAGGCAATCGAGCGCGTGGCAATCACCCCGGGCAAAGGCCTGGAAGGCGACCGATTCGCCGGGCGCGAAACCAGCAAACGCCAAGTCACCCTGATTCAGCAAGAACACCTGCACGCCATTGGCTCCTTCCTTCAGCGAGAAGCCATAGAACCCGAAGTGTTCCGGCGCAACATAGTCGTCTCTGGCCTGAACTTACTGGCGCTGAAAGGCAAAATGTTCCGGATAGGCAGCGTGGTGTTGGAATACACTGGCCAATGCCACCCCTGCAGCAAGATGGAGATAACGCTTGGGCCCGGTGGCTATAACGCCATGCGCGGGCACGGCGGGATTACCGCGAGAGTGGTTGAAGGAGGCGAGGTGACACTCGACGACGAAGTGCAGGCTTTGTCCTCACCTTAACTGGCCTGAACAGCACCCTAGCGAACGAGAGGGTAAGCCGCCCTCACCTGCCCCATCACAATGCGCGCATCTTCCGGCTTCAGGCCATTTTTGCGTAACTGCGGCATGACCATCGCGCCGACGTTCTTACAGCGGGAAGGGGCAATACCGTGTTTCGTGAAGATATCGGCAATAGCCTGCAGTTTAGCATCTGGGTTGGCTTTAAGCAGGTTGCCGATTTCGATGGCGCAGGCTTGCTCGGTGGGGTCGGTGTTTTGTTTGCTGCGCCAGATTAGGAAGGCGGTGATGGCGGCGAAAATGGCGAGGATTAGGAATTTCATAGAACACTCATGGTTGGGCTGTTTAGAGATCAACGTGCCGGAGCGCCATCGTAGGCGCGCCCGACAACAGCAGCTTGTTAACCCCTGAGCTCGAGGCCTTCCCGAATAATCTCCGGATGACGAAAAGCAATCTCAATGAGCGCCTTTGCTGGCCCAGAAGGCTTACGCCGCCCCTGCTCCCATTCCTGTAGCGTGCGCGGGGAAATATGAAGCACCTCGGCAAACTCCCGCTGTGTGAGGCCCGTCTTGCCACGCGCCTCTGCAACTTCATTTGGCTCCACACGACTGACTCGAGCAGCTTTGCCAGCTTTCATCTCTTTAACAGATTGAAGCAGCTTGTTGCCAAGCTCCTCGGCACTCAGAGTTTCATTGCTCATTTTCCAATACCTCACGAATGGACTTCAAGATATGCGCGGGTATGTTCTCCTTGACGGCCTTCTTGTAGATCACCAACAGCCAGATCTCACCATTTGCCAATCGGGTGAAGTAGATAACTCGCACTCCACCACGCTTCCCTGAACCCGCCAACGACCATCGAACCTTTCTACATCCACCGCTACCCGGAATGGGATCGCCGATTTCCGGATTAGCTGCCAACCAAGTGAAGAAGGCGTTCCTTTCTTCTTCAGTCCAGATTTTTCCTGCATCTGCTTCGAATGTAGGGGTTTCGATGATGGTAAACATGACAACCAATATACGTCAATGACGGACTTTTGCAAGGTGACGGATCTATCTATGAGCGGGTCAACGGTTCATGCCGCCGCGAATATCACCCCACTTAACTGCAAACGGAATGCTTTTCTGGCAAGACTGACAATCCAGATACATATCAGATCTGGATTTTCGGGTCTTGGTAGAAGCTGAGCCGCATGCTGGGCAGCCATGCTTGAGAGCAGTATTTGTTGAGCACTTGGCGCACACAACATAATAGCCGAAGCGTCCATATTGAGCTCCGAGAGCATCGGTCTCACCGCATTTTTTGCAGCTCACTGTTACGAAATCCTGGCCAAGCGTTTTTGGCACTTCAGCGTGCTTAGCGGCAGGCTTGGTGTCCGTTACTGGTGTTGGTTCGCCGGACCGCTGGTAGTTCTTCAAGAACGAATAAATCCGATCCATCTCGTCCGCTGTAAAGCGCGGCTCACTCTTAGCGAAGCTTTTCAGGCCGCTGCTCGCAGCTTGGGTAAGGTCTTTGATCTTATCGACAAGAAACTCGGTTTTAACGATATGTTGTGAGATATCCGCAGGGATATTGTCCCGATCTAATCGCGCAGAGCTGGAAATCGCGATCACGGTTTTGTATTGGCGCAAACCAAAACTTTGCTGCAGGCCCAGAAGCTTCCCGATCAGCTGGGAGCGATGCTCCTGAAGAAGAGCCTTGAGATTGTCTATCTGCACTGCGGCCTGCTGCACCGGGGAGGGAATGCCAAACCATTCCTCTTTGTAGGATCGTTCCCATTCACCCAGAGAATTCACGCGCACCGAGCCCTGAATACTTTTACTTTCAACGACTATAAATCCGGCTTTGTAAACAACCAGATGATCAATTTGAGAGTTAAAACCATTCACCTCAATCACAAGATCATTGAGGATTCTGTAGTTATCATTACTGCCAAAATACCGGTCAAGGAAATAGGAAACCTGTGATTCCTGCTTCTCCCCGGCCATTCTTTTGAAATCGGGCATTACTGCGTCTCCTGTACCCGTAATCCTTTAAGTGCCCTCGCCAAAATAAAATCGCCCTAGTCTTACCTTCAAGCCAAATACTCCACGCCGGTATCAGACACCTTTAGAAACTTAGCCTGTACCAATTGGTTAAGGGCTTTCTGAATAGCTACCTCGTTTCCCTGGAGCCGGAGGTGAGAAGCGATGTGGTTGCGAAGGCTAGCGACCTTCTGAGGGCGTTTATCTTTTGGTCTGGCAGATAAGTTTTTGATCAACTTCTGAGTTTCACCAGACGCACCAGCAATCTTCACCTGCTTGCAGGCCCGCCCACTGGACTTGATGTGAGCAATCAGCGGCGAGAACCCCGAATCGTTGCTTATCACCTCAAACGACACCGTTCGGTCGGCCTGGGCATCGAACTTTCCGAGATAATAGGCAAGATGGAAATCGAGATTATTCGCCTGCGTGGCCTTTAGCTGAATGACCACCATATTGATCGGTTTATCATACTTCGTGTCCATGAAGTCCAGCTTGGGCTGCTTAGCCCCGAGGAACACGATGACCCGCTCATACTCTGAGAGATTGACCTTGCCGAGATTGCCTACGTTCTCGTAGTCGATAAAAGCCCATTTCATTTCTCAACGTCCTATGTCGGTTCGTAAATCGATCTTTTTGCATTCCCTAAGATGCCCGCATAACCTGCCGTGAACTGCGCAGCGGTTGGAGGCCCTGCGTTCCGTTGACCAGCTTTTTAACGGTTGATGATCAGCGTCAAAGGAACATGGTCACTTGTCGAAATCCAGTCATCATGCTGGCCGATCTGCAAATTACATTCTTCGGTCAAGTCAGGCGAAGTAAAAGCGTAATCAATGTGGTACGCCTTTTGGCGATTCCGCTGGAGGAAAAATGTTGGGATGGTCTCGCTTCCCTGATTTTCATCGAAAACTCGATGGTACTGGCTTTCGAATCCCATCGCTCTAAGCTCGGCAATTACGTCCGAGTGATTCCACCACCGATCAGGCTTATCCCAGCGCACATTGCTATTAAAATCACCGAGAATGACTGTTTTTGGCTTGCTAAGGTCTTCACGATGGATCTGAAGATACTTCCAAAATTGCCCCATGTAACAAAATGCTTCGTCATTGCGCCCCTTTGTCCACACGGCCAGCACGGTAAACTCGTCGTTAATAGTGAAGGGAAGAAAAAGCCTGAGATCTTCTGTTTTCCAACTCAGCGTTTCGCTTTTGCTGACCAGCCCCGATACAGAAAAGCTACCGCTCCAATTTAACTTTTCTACTCGATGGCCGTTTCGGGGAAAGATGCCAATACCACGATTCTTTGACTCACCCACCCATAGGTACGCACCGGCCCACTCCCTGTATGCAGGGGACGATAGCGCAGGGTTTTCACATTCCTGAACCACCAAAACATCAGCTTGCAAGCTCTCCGCTTCTGCAAGCTTTCGCCTCAACGCTCCGTTACAGTTCCAGGTTACGATATTCATAGATAAAGACAGTTAACGTCGAAGCACAGCGGCGACCTTGCAGTGGCGACGCAGGAGCCACTTAAAGGGCGTCCGGCGGCCACGGCCGCGTACTGCTGCGACTTGTTAAAAAGTGATTAAAGCTGCAATCTTGCTAGAAGCGATGCCAAGGATGATTGTCAGAAATGAGCCTGCTAACAACTCGATCCATCTACTTTTTTTGCCGCTGTTAAATTCGTTTATCAATTTCGAGTCGCCTCGATTTAAATTAACATAGGAAATAGGCATATATCGATCGATCGAGTTCTCGATTAACTTTCCAGCAAAACCAGCAAGTGTAACCAGAAGATAAAGGCCGACTAGAAATATTACAAAAAGCTTGGCAATGTATGTTGCGTTTAAATCTACAAGGTTACTATCATCAATATAACTAAGCGTAAAAAAAAGAGTGGATGCCGCAACCAATGGGCCAAAAGTTTTTGGGAAAAATGATGAGTATTTCTTCAAAATCCTTATAGATTTTGGCTCTGAATTAGTATTACAACCTCTAATCCATTCATCAAAAGCCTCCACGAATCCTCTCGCCACAACATAATCAGCGTATTCAACACTAATTTCAGCTACATCTCCTGCCATCGCAGCAAGGAAATGGCCAGGAATGAAAGGTGGAGCATCTTCCTTTAACTTTTTGATTAGGGCAACCCTGGAAGCCAACCTAATAGTCACAACATATTCTTGGGGGTTCTTTCGCCCAGCAACTACAATTGCGAAGTTGTACTTCAAAACTACGTTCATTGTTGGGCTTGCTGAATTCGAGTTATAAGCTAAAAACCTTTCAAAGGATGTAAACTGCTCTTTGCGATCTTGATCATGAAAAATTGAAACCGTTTCATTTCTTGCAACAATTGTGTGAATATCACAAAGTTGTAGCATTTTATGATGCAATTGCTCTATCTCTTGCATTCCAATCAATAGACTTTCATCGTATTTCTTTTTAATCTGTTCAGTTCTACCGGTGATCTGATGATAAATGTCCTGATAAACTTTTATTGGTATAACCGGTGAACCTTGCCCATCTCCAACCTGAACAGATTGGGTGCCGTCATCAGAATGATCGATTAGCTCACTCACTATTTGTACCTCTTTTTAAAAATTGTAACGCCGCTCAGCACGCGCGGCTGCGGAATGGAGGCGAAGCCGCAATGGAGTAGACGTCGCTGTGACTGTAATGGTTAGGCATTCCTATATTCCAAGCGCAGACTTCGCCAATGATACCGCTACAGTTTTGACAAGTTCATAGGTCATTGCGCCGCCATGCTCAGCGATTCGAACTTTCGTTTTATGCCAAAGTTTTTCGTCCCGAATTGCATCGAGAAAATCATGCCCAGACCAGGTAAGTCGCCGAAGAACAAAATGGGTAGGGCCTGTTCCTATGCTTTTTGATAGCGAGGCATCTACCAAGCCTGCTTCTGCAAGAAGTACAACTTGATATGAAACTTCGTGAGCTCGCCCTTCATCAAAATCTTTCAACGAAAGAGACGAGTCCGGCGGCAACTTCTCCACTTCACCGAGGATTTCGCGAATCGTATCCCAGTTTCGTTCCATTCTCTTTGCCTAGATGTCCAGTCCTGTCAATTGCCGGGTTATCCGGTCTACGATACCCCAAGGATTTGCTTGAGTGCGCCTACCGAAAAGTTTCGCCCTTGCTTGCGTCGAGGTAGATGCGATTAGAGATCGTCATGCCTCCACAGTAGGTGAAATAAACGGGTTCGTCTTTATAAGTGGTTGTGGATTTCATCCATCCACCCATCTCTTTAAAGTCGCCAATTGAACATTGCTCGCTTTTTAGCAGATTTTTGGTCGCGGCGATAAATTCACTTTCGTAAGTAGAGTAATCGTCTGACTTTGATACAGCTTCGGCAATGGCCGAGTCATCAGGTAGGGGCTCAGTGCACCCACCCAGTACAGAGAACAACAAAATAGCAATTATAACTTTTTGAAACATAATCCTTTTCTCTCTGCCTAACAGTGATTAGATAGAGCGCTTCGTTATTGGACAAAAGTGGCTTCCACTATCCGCGCCCACCATCAAATATTAATTTATTTTTTTCTATTTTAAATCAGCGATTTGCAAACATAATCAATCATCCCCGATGTAATCGCGTGACCACTTCATTATTGCAATAACGAAGCAGGAACAATGATCTTGGCGCAGAGCCTTTCGCAAGGCCCCCAAAATGCCTAGGCACACGAAAACCACCTTCGTTCAAAAAACCTGAACAAGGCACCAAGAAAAACCAGCGGTAAAAGGGGCGAGAGAGATTCGAAAAAAATGAAGCAGCAAACTGAAATCCATCTGTCGTCCCTAACAGCGGCAAGTTCCCTTGTGTGTATACATACACTACCTAATTTTCAGTAAACTTCCTATATAGTCAATCTGAAATTCAGCAAATTCGCGACGGATGCACGAATTTGCTGTTGAGGCTTCGGGAGGGATTTGTCGTGCAGTCAGGTATGGCGGGGCATTCTATGAGTTGGTAGCTAGCTCAAGCCGCCACCAAATACGCCCCCGCAGCCGCCAGCACACCACCAACCCCGCGGCTAAACCGGCTATCCGCCTTCATCATCAAGCTACCCAGCCCGCGCCCAACCAACGTGATGGCGAGTGTGGCGATGGAGAAACCAGCCAGATACGCAGCCAGTGTTGCGCCTTCGGGCATTTCTGCGCCATGGGCAAAGCCGTGGAATAACATAAAGGCACCAACCAGGGTGCCACCCACGGCGGTGGGCAGTTTCGCCAGTGTGGCAATGAGGATACCGGCTACCAGTACCGAGAAGGTGATGCCGGTTTCAACGCCGGGCATGCTCAGGCCGCCCCACGCCAAGGCTGCACCACCTACCATCCCGCCAATCACAAAGGCTGGGGTGGCGTTTTTCATCAGTTTGTTCTGGCGTACGCTCCAAAAGCCAATGGCGGCCATGGCCAGCAGGTGGTCTAAGCCCAGCATGGGGTGCAGCAGGCCGCTGGTGAAGCCACCTTCGGTGTGGCCGGGGTGTGCCATGGCGGATGCAGAGGCGGCTAGCAGCGCGGCGGCGGTGAGAAGTTTTGAAGTCAGTTTCATGGTGTTGCTCCTGGTGGTTCTAATATCGTGTCTGTTCGGTTGCTCAGGCTTCTTTGGCCAATTTTTCGGGCCGCCTTTCCGGCAGCATGCCGCGCTCAAGAATGAAGCTGATGATGGTTTCCAGCCCTACTCCGTCGTATAGGTTGGTGAACACGAAGGGGCGTTCGCCGCGCATTTTTTTGCTGTCCCGTTCCATGATGTCTAGCGAGGCGTGTACCTGTTCGGCGATGTCGATTTTGTTGATGATCAGCAGATCGGATTTGGTGATGCCGGGGCCGCCTTTGCGGGGGATTTTGTCGCCGGCGGACACGTCGATCACGTACAGGGTGAGGTCGCTCAGTTCCGGGCTGAAGGTGGCCGACAGGTTGTCGCCACCGGATTCCACCAGCACCAGTTCCAGATCCGGGTGGCGGTTTTGCAGATCGTCGATGGCCGCCAGGTTCATAGAGGCGTCTTCGCGGATGGCGGTGTGCGGGCAGCCGCCGGTTTCCACGCCGAGGATGCGGTCTGCGTCCAGCGCTTCGTGTCGCAGCAGGAAGTCGGCGTCTTCCCGGGTATAGATGTCGTTGGTGACCACGGCGATGTTGTAGTGGTTGCGCAGGGCTTTGCACAACTGGCGCAGCAAGGCGGTTTTACCAGAGCCTACTGGGCCGCCGACTCCAACTCTCAAACAATGTGTCATGGCTAATTCTCCTCAATCGTTGTTCAGCTTCTGAAAAGCCTTGAATACTGTGTTTCGTGTAGGGCACTTCCGAGCGCCAATCCCGGCAGGATGGGCCCGAGTTCGTGATCGTTTCGTTCCAGCGCAGCGTCTACGGCTACTGCCAGTTGCGGCCGCAGCTGTTCGATGATGCGCTGGGCGGCCGTGTGGCCTAAAGGCAGCGCTTTGCAGGCCACGGCGAGCTGGTTTTCCAGCCAGGCCCAGGCGAACCCGAGCAGTGTTTGGCGCACGGGCACACACCGTTTATGGGCAACCCAGGCGAACATGGTGATGTAGCCGGGGTCTTTCGGTATCAGGTATGGCTCGGGCAGCAGTTCCAGGTTGCGCAGCAGGGTCACGAGGGCCGCGCCAAGGCGGCTGTCTTCGTCGCTCAGTTCGGCGGTTTCCCGGGTGGCGTGCAGCCAGTCGTTCCACTGCGCCAGCACTTCGGTTTCACTGTCGGCCCAGGCGTTTTGCAATCGCACCAACAGAGGCAGTTCGCAACGGCTTAGGCCGTCTTCCAGTACGCCTTCAATCCACTGGGCCAGTTCGGCTTCGTTGTTCACCCAGCCCAGTTCAAAGGCGCTTTCCAACCCTTGGGACCAGGCGAATGTACCGATGGGCAGTGCCGGGCTGACCAGCTGCATCAGGCCCAGCAATGCCAGATCACTCCCCTGCGGGGCGGCGGCCTCAGTGGGCATCTGCGTGGTTGTGGCCATGGCTGTGCCCGTGGTCGTGATCGTGTGAATGGCTGTGGCTATGGCCATGCCCGTGGGAATACCCGGCCTGGGTGTAGGCACCGGGTTCCGGGTCGAACGGGGCTGTGTGGTGGGTCAGGGTTGCGCCCAAACGTTCCGCCAGCTCTTCCAGTACGTGGTCCGGGGTGATGCGCACATAGGCGCCCTGCTCGTCCATGCCGATGGCCAGTGTTACGTGGCGATTGCCCAGGTGGTAACACAGGCGCGCCAGTGGCTGGCCGTTTTCGATGCGGGCGGTGACTACTTGCTCTTCGGCGGCGCGAATGCGGACGATTTCGCCGGTTTTGGCTTGCAGCAGGTCGCCGTCCCGTAGCACCGGGCCGCGGTCCAGAAACAGGCCCACGTCCACGTTGGTTTCGGTGGTGGCCCGCAAACGGCCGCGAATGCGCAGCTCGTAGGGCAAAATCAGGTTGTCCAGAATCTCGCCGGGGTCGATCCCAGCGTGGTTCGCATCGCCAAGGCGTTTTGTTAGTTCCAACATAATCGGTTCTCCAATTCCCGGCTCAAAAAAGATGGTAGCGCTGGGCCAGGGGCAGTTCGGTGGCGGGCTCACAGGTGAGCAGTTCGCCGTCTGCGTGTACTTCGTAGGTTTGCGGGTCCACGGTGATGTGCGGGCACGCGTCGTTCAGTTTCATGTCTTTTTTGCGAACACTCCGCACGCCTTTGCAGGCGGACAAGGGGCTGTCCAATCCCAGTTCTTCACCAATGTTGGCGTCCAGCGCGGCCTGGCTGACGAAGGTCAGGCGGGTGGCACTGGCGGCTTTGCCGAAGGCGCCGAACATAGGGCGGTAGTGCACCGGTTGGGGTGTGGGAATCGAGGCGTTCGGGTCACCCATGGGGGCGGCCGCGATCATCCCGCCTTTGAGGATGGTGGCCGGCTTCACGCCGAAGAATGCGGGGCTCCACAGCACCAAGTCCGCCAGTTTGCCCACTTCCACCGAGCCAACTTCGTGGGCGATGCCGTGGGTGATGGCAGAGTTGATGGTGTATTTGGCGATGTAGCGTTTGGCGCGGAAGTTGTCGGCGCCTCGTTCCTGGTCTTCCGGCAGCAGGCCGCGCTGCACTTTCATTTTGTGGGCGGTTTGCCAGGTGCGGCACACCACTTCGCCTACCCGGCCCATGGCCTGGGAGTCTGAGGAGATCATGGAGATCACGCCGATATCGTGCAGGATGTCTTCGGCGGCGATGGTTTCCCGGCGGATGCGGGAGTCGGCGAAGGCCACGTCTTCGGGAATGTTCGGGTCCAGGTGGTGGCACACCATCAGCATGTCGAGGTGTTCGTCCACGGTGTTTACGGTGTAGGGCCGGGTCGGGTTGGTGGACGACGGCAGTACGTAATCCTTGGAGCAGGCGGTGATGATGTCGGGTGCATGGCCGCCACCCGCGCCTTCGGTGTGGAAGGTGTGGATGCAGCGGCCTTTAAACGCGGCGAGGGTGTCTTCCACAAAACCGGATTCGTTCAGGGTGTCGGTGTGGATGGCCACCTGGATGTCGTATTGGTCTGCCACGGTCAGGCAGTTGTCGATGCTGGCCGGGCTGGTGCCCCAGTCTTCGTGCAGTTTGAGGCCGATGGCCCCGGCTTTGATTTGCTCTTCGAGCCCTTCGGGCAGGCTGGCGTTGCCTTTGCCCAGAAAGCCGATGTTCACGGGCAGGCTATCAACGGCTTGCAGCATTTTGCCCATGTGCCAGGCACCGGGTGTACAGGTGGTGGCATTGGTGCCGGTGGCGGGGCCGGTGCCGCCGCCGAGCATGGTGGTGATGCCGCTCATCAGGGCTTCTTCTACCTGTTGGGGGCAGATGAAGTGGATGTGGGGGTCGATGCCACCGGCGGTGAGGATTTTACCTTCGCCGGCGATGATTTCGGTGCCGGGGCCGATGACGATGGTGACGTCTGGCTGGGTGTCGGGGTTGCCGGCTTTGCCGATGGCGGCAATGCGGCCTTTTTGAATGCCTACGTCGGCTTTGACGATGCCCCACCAATCGAGGATCAAAGCATTGGTGATGACGGTGTCCATGACGGCATCGTCTGCACGCTGGCTTTGGCCCATGCCGTCGCGGATGACTTTGCCGCCGCCGAATTTTACTTCGTCGCCGTAGTGGGTGTGGTCTTGTTCTACTTCGATCCACAGTTCGGTGTCGCCTAGGCGCACGCGGTCGCCTACTGTGGGGCCGTACATGTCGGCGTAGGCTTGTCTGCTTATTTTCATGTTTTTCTCGCTTTAACCTTGGTGCTGGGCCCGTCGGGGGTTGCCCTTCCGGGAAACGCTCCTTGCGGCACATCCATGTGGCGCTTGTTCTCCGGCATCCATGCCTCCGCACATTCCCGGAAGGGCAACCCCCGACGGTCCTCAGACTTAGTTCCTAGAATCCAAACTCCCCATGACTTCACCCCGGAAGCCGTAGATTTCCCGCTTTCCAACGAACGGAATCAGGGTGACGGAGCGGGTTTGGCCGGGTTCGAAGCGGATGGCGGTGCCGGCGGCAACATCCAGCCGAAGGCCGCGGGCTTTGGCGCGGTCGAAGTTGAGTGCGGGGTTGGCTTCGGCGAAATGGTAGTGGGAGCCGATTTGTACCGGGCGGTCGCCGGTGTTGGCGACGTCTAGTGTGATGCGTTCGCGGCCGGCGCAGAGTTCGATGTCGCCGTCGCGGATTTGGAATTCACCGGGGGTCATATCGAGCTCCTTACACTATTGGATTGTGGACGGTGACCAGCTTGGTGCCGTCCGGGAAGGTGGCTTCCACTTGTACTTCGTGGATCATGTCGGCGATGCCGTCCATCACGTCTTCACGGGTGAGGATTTCGGTGCCGGCGCTCATGAGTTCGGCTACGGTGCGGCCTTCGCGGGCGCCTTCCATGATTTCGGCGCTGATCAGGGCGATGGCTTCGGGGTAGTTCAGTTTCAGGCCTTTGGCTTTGCGGCGTTCGGCCAGCAGGGCGGCGGTGAACAGCAGCAGTTTGTCTTTGTCTCTGGGGGTGAGTTCCATAACGTGTTCCGTTGTTATTTGTTGGGCTTCAGGTGAGCCAAATTCTGGGTGTATGGGCCGGTAAGCCGGTGAGCATGGGCCGCAGCAGGTGCCAGGCTTGTTCGCACAGGGCCCAGGCTTCGTTGCGTTCGGTGCCGAGGTAGCGCAGTAGCAGCACGCCTCCGCGGCGGGTAACGGCCCAGCGGTTGTGGTCCGGAAGTTGTTCTCTGAGGGCTTCGATGGCGGCCGCTTCGTCGCTCAGGCCTACGGCCCAGAGGGTTGCCTGCACGGTGGCACCGCCCTGCCCCCAGTGACCGGTGAACCGGCGATGGGTTGGGTCCAGTAACTGGCGTTCCAGCCATAAAGGTTTGCCATCGAGGCTCAGGTGAAAGCGTTGTTCCAGCGCGCCGGTGGCGAAGGGCAGTTCGCTGGCCGGGCGGCCGAGGGCGAGCACTTCCCAGCCGAGGGTTTTGGCCCCGCTTTCGAGTTCGATGGTGGTGGTCTGTTCGCCCCGGGAGCCGTCAAAGGCGATGGTTTCCTGAGGCAGGTATTCCAGGATTGCGGCTTTCGCCACTTGCAATCGGGTGTGCTGCGCCCAAGCCACGCCGTGGCTGTCGGCTTTGTAGAGTTTGGCGGCGGCCGGGGTGGTCAGCAGGGTGTGACCGCCTTCAGCCACGGTGGCTTCGATGCGCAGTTCGTCGCCGCTCACCAAGCCACCAGGCGGGTGCAGCAGGTACACGTGGCAGCAACCGTGTTTGCCTTCCGGATAGAACGGGCGCTGTACCCGCAACGGGCCGGTGTGCTTGCGGCGCACCATGCGGGTGACGGGCTCGGCCCCGCCCTCGCTTCGGGATTCGAAGCCGAGGGACAACGAGGCCGCCCAGCGCCGTTCGGTATCGAACCGGTGGCCAGAGCTATGGGTCGCGATGGGTTGGTACGCGGTCATACGGTCAGGTGTTTCTTGATCAGCTCGTCGCTCAAACCTGCGATCTCACCCTCTGCGACTCGCCGGCCCCGGTCCAGGATGGCGAAGCGGTCTGCGTATTTGCGGGCGAACGGGAGTTTCTGTTCCACCAGCAGTACCGTCAGGCCATCTTCTTCGATCAGTTTGCGAATCACCTCGCCAATCTGGGCCACGATGTTGGGCTGTATGCCCTCACCCGGCTCGTCGAGGATCAGCAGTTTCGGTTCGATCACCAGCGCCCGGCCGATGGCCAGTTGCTGTTGCTGGCCACCGGAAAGATCGCCGCCGCGGCGGTGTTTCATTTCCTTGAGCACCGGGAACAGCTCGTAGATGCGCTCGGGGATTTTTTTGCTGCCGTCTTTGCGGACCGCCAGGCCCGTGCGCAGGTTTTCTTCTACAGTAAGCAGCGGAAAAATCTGCCGGCCTTGGGGCACGTAGCCGATGCCCAGGCGGGAGCGGTCTTCGATTTTCTTTTGGGTGAGCTCTACCTCGCCCGCCAGCGCCATGTTGCCGCTCTTGACGCTTTCTTCCCCCATGATGCATTTCATCAGCGTGGTTTTACCCACGCCGTTGCGCCCCATCACGCAGGTGCATTGACCTTGGGGGATGTCGAGTTCCAGATCCCAGAGGGTGTGGCTTTCGCCGTAGTATTGGTTGAGTTTCTCGATCTTGAGCATTAGGCCTCTTCCCCCAGGTACACTTTGATCACTTCCGGGTCGTTCGACACCTGGTCCATGGTGCCTTCCGCCAGCACGCTGCCTTGGTGCAGCACGGTGACTTTGCGGGCGATGGAGCGCACAAAACCCATGTCGTGTTCCACCACCACAACCGACTGTTTACCGGCCAGGCTGGTAAGCAGTTCGGCGGTGCGTTCCATTTCCTGTTCGGTCATGCCCGCCACCGGCTCATCCACCAGCAGCAGCCGTGGTTTTTGCATCAGCAGCATGCCGATCTCCAGCCACTGTTTCTGGCCGTGGGAAAGAATGCCTGCGGGTTTGTTGCACAGGGGTTCCAGCTTGATGGTTTCCAGTACCTCGCCAATGCGGTCCCGGTGCTCCGGCTTCAGGATGGCGGTGAGTGTAGGCCAGATGCCTTTGTTGGTGGCCATCGCCAACTCGAGGTTTTCGAACACGGTGAGGGCTTCAAACACCGTCGGTTTCTGGAACTTGCGGCCGATGCCCAAACTGGCGATTTCCGGCTCGTTCATAGTCAGCAGGTTGTGGCGGCTGCCAAACCATACCGAGCCGTTATCCGGGCGAGTTTTACCGGTGATGATGTCCATCATGGTGGTTTTCCCGGCGCCGTTGGGGCCGATGATGCAGCGCAGTTCGCCGTCGTCGATGGTAAGGTTGAGGTTGTTGATGGCATGGAAGCCATCGAAGCTCACATTCACATCTTCCATATACAGAATCGGGCCGTGGCGCACGTCTACCGGGGATTGGGCGGGCTCCAGAAATTCGAACACCCGCTCTCGGTTGGTCAGTTGCTCGAACATGCTCATGCGGTGGCCTCCTGTGCAGCTGGCGCGTCGTCATTGGCGTTGGCTTTCCGGTCTTTTTGTAGCAAGCCGGCAATGCCTTTAGGCAGGAACACGGTAACCAGCACGAACAAGGCACCAAGGGCGAACAACCAGGCATCTGGCATCACGCCGGTGAACACGGTTTTGGCGTAGTTCACCAAAATGGCGCCAATGACGGCCCCATAGAGGGTTGCGCGGCCACCCAAGGCCACCCACACCACAATTTCGATAGAGAACAACGGCGAGAATTCACTGGGGTTGATGATGCCCACTTGCGGTACATACAAGGCCCCGGCCACACCCGCCAGCATGGCGGATACCACGAATACGAACAGCTGCACCCGCTCTACCCGATAGCCCAGGAATCGGGTGCGTGCTTCGGCATCCCGGCAGGCGATGCTGACCCGGCCCAATTTGCTGGTGACAATGCCGCGGCAAATCACATAGCCGATGGCCAGCGCCACACCGGTAGCAATGAACAGCCCGAGCCGTGTCGCGTCGCTACGCAGGTTAAAGCCGAGAATGTCGCGGAAGTCGGTCAGGCCGTTGTTGCCACCAAAGCCCATTTCGTTGCGGAAGAACGCCAGCATCAGGGCGAAGGTCAGCGCCTGGGTGATGATCGACAGGTACACGCCGGTGACGCGGGAGCGAAAAGCCAGGAAGCCGAACACCAACGCCAACAGGCCGGGTGCCAGCAGCACCATGATGAAGGCGAACCAGGCCATGTCGAAGCCGAGCCAGTACCAAGGCAGCTCCTGCCAGTTCAGGAACACCATGAAGTCCGGCAACAGCGGGTCGCCGTAGGTGCCGCGATCGCCGATTTGGCGCATCAGGTACATGCCCATGGCGTAACCGCCGAGGGCAAAGAAGGCACCGTGACCCAAACTGAGAATACCGAGGTATCCCCACACCAAATCGACCGCCACCGCCAGCAGGGCGTAACACAAATACTTGCCCAGCAAGGTTACGGTGTAGGCGCTGACATGCAGCGCGCTGTCTTGTGGCATGAACAGGTGCAGAAAAGTGACCAGTACCAAGGCGCTGAACAACACGCCAAGGAAAATCTGGGTGGAACGTTCCTGAAACGGCCGGAACAGCCAGGTTTGTGATGAAGCCATAACTCAGCCCTCCGCGGCCCGGCCTTTCTGGGGGAAGAGCCCCTTCGGCCGTTTTTGAATGAACAGGATGATCATGACCAACACCATGATCTTGGCCAGTACCGCGCCAGCCCAAGGTTCCAGAACCTGATTGATGGTGCCCAGCGTGAGCCCGGCCACCAAGGTGCCCCAGAGATTGCCGACACCGCCGAACACCACCACCATGAACGAATCGATGATGTAGTTCTGGCCCAGGTTCGGCCCCACGTTGGTGATCTGCGACAGCGCCACACCGGCCAGGCCCGCAACGCCGGAGCCCAAGGCAAAAGTGAGAATGTCTACTTTGGTGGCTTTGATGCCCATGGAGCGGGCCATGGCGCGGTTTTGGGTAACAGCGCGCACCTCAAGGCCGAGGCGGGTTTTGCGCATGATCAGCATCAGCCCCGCGAACACCACCAGAGCAAAGCCAATGACGTAGAGGCGGTTCAGGGTGAGTGACAGGGCTTCGTTGATCATGATCGAGCCGCTCATCCAGTCCGGCGTGACCACCGAGCGGTTCAGCGGCGACACCAGAGTGCGCACCAGCTGTTGCAGAATCAGACTGATGCCGAAGGTGGCCAACAAGGTTTCGAGCGGGCGGCCTTTGAGGTATTGAATAACGCTGCGTTCAATGGCGATGCCCGCCAGCGCCGCCACCAAAAAGCCGGCCGGAATCGACAGAATCAACGCCAAACCGGGCTGGCCGGGGAATAACTGCTGCATGCCCCAGGTGGTGTAAGCACCAAGCATGATCAGTTCGCCGTGGGCCATGTTGATCACTCCCATCACGCCAAATGTGATGGCCAGACCAATCGCCGCCAGTACCAGTACCGAACCGAGGGACAGGCCGAAGTACAAGGTTTCGGCGGCGCGGTTCATCTTCAGCTTTTGTTCTATGCTTTCGAGCGCTTGCGCTGCGGCTGCGGCGAGCGCCGGGTCGTCACTGTTGCTGGCGTTGTTCAACGCCGCCCGTGCCTTGGCATTCAAACTGCCCGACAAAGTTTCAACCGCGCTTACGTCGCCCTGCTCCAGCCGGTGAATGGCCAAAGCCGTGGCGAGCATGTCGCGCACGGCGGAGTTGTCGTCTACCTGCGCACGCTGTTCAATTTGGGCTACCAATGCGCCATCGACTTCACCCAGTAAGTCCCGGGCTGCCGCTAGCCGAACGTCCGGGTTGGCGGCGGTCAGGTCGATCACGGCGAGCAGGCCTTCTACCTCGCTGCGCAATGAGTTGTTTACGCGAACGGTAGCCAAAGCCCGGCGGGACACTTTGCCTAGCTCTTCCCCGTTCAGGGCGCTGGCAACCGTCCAGTTTCGGCCCACATTGTTCAGAACGACCACCGTGGTGCCGCTCTCTTTAACCGTGGCGAGCTTGCCTGCCGAGAAGGCTTCCAGCCATCCCCGGGCACGCTCGTCACCGCTTTCGGAAATTTGTTTCAGAACCGCAGTGCGCTCGGCGTTGCTGGCTTCTACGAGCCGTTGCAACAGTGCTTGCGCTGCGTCGTCCTGTACCTGGGCGGTCGCCAGCGACGGCCCCAGAGTGATGCACCAGACAAAGATCAGCCCGGCGAGCAATCGAAAGATGCTCATGATTCATTCCTGTTGGCGATGAAATGAAGTTCGAAATGCCGGGCAAGCCTAAAAGCCTGCCCGGTTAAACGTTTTACTTGGCGGCTACATCTGCGGAGCTGCCACAGGTGCCGGTGACTACGTTGAAGTTGCCGCAGCGCAGCGGTGCGCGCCAATCACTGATCAGGTCTTTTGAACCCGGCAGGAAATCAGACCAGGCATCGCCGGCAACGGTAGACGGGGTTTCCCACACTACCGAGAACTGGCCGTTGTCCTGAATCTCGCCAATCAGCACCGGTTTGGTGATGTGGTGGTTCGGCATCATGGTGGCGTAGCCGCCGGTGAGGTTAGGTACGCTCACGCCGATGATGGCGTCTTTAACCGCGTCTACGTCGGCGGTACCGGCTTTCTCCACGGCTTCAACGTACATGTTGAAACCAATGTAGTGGGCTTCCATCGGGTCGTTGGTGACAGCCGCTTCGTCACCTTTGAATTCCACCCAGGCGTCGATGAAGTCGTAGTTGGCGTCGGTGTCTACGCTCATGAAGTAGTTCCAGGCGGCGAGGTGACCAACCAGAGGGCCGGTGTCGATACCCGCCAGCTCCTGCTCACCCACCGAGAAGGCCACCACCGGAATGTCCGATGCGGAAATGCCCTGGTTGCCCAGTTCGCGGTAGAACGGCACGTTGGCGTCGCCGTTAATGGTGGAAACCACGGCGGTTTTCTTACCGGCGCTGCCGAACTTTTTGATGTCGGAAACGATGGACTGCCAATCGGAATGACCAAACGGCGTGTAGTTGATCATGATGTCGCTGGCCGCCACACCTTTGTCTTTCAGATAGGTTTCGAGCACTTTATTGGTGGTGCGGGGGTACACGTAATCGGTGCCCGCCAATACCCAGCGTTCCACGCCGATGTCGTTCATCAGGTAGTCCACCGCGGGAATCGCCTGTTGGTTGGGCGCTGCACCGGTGTAGAACACGTTTTCTGAGGATTCTTCACCTTCGTACTGAACCGGGTAGAACAGCAGGCCGTTCAGTTCTTCGATCACCGGCAGTACGGATTTGCGGGATACCGAGGTCCAGTTGCCGAAGATGACATCCACTTCTTCTTTTTCGAGAAGCTCACGGGCTTTCTCGGCAAACAGCGGCCAGTTAGACGCAGGGTCAACCACGACGGGCTCCAGCTTGCGCCCCAGTACACCACCCGCCTCATTCTGTTTTTCGATCAACATCAGCATGGTGTCTTTGAGTGCTGTTTCACTGATCGCCATGGTGCCGGACAAAGAATGCAGCACCCCCACTTTGATGGGGTCTTCCGCTGCCATCGCGTGGAAGGAAACCGACAGTGCCAAGGCAGACAGGCCAAGCTTTACGTTTTTTTTCAGGCTCATGGTGCACGTCCTTTTCGTTGGGTATTGAGTCGTTTAACGTACTCAGCCTTTGCACCGACCGTTCCAACCCACATGAAAACCATTAAAAAACAAAAGGTTGCATATAATTCAGCTCATCAGATTCAAGGATTGAGCCCCGCTGCTTCGGATTCGAGGCCTGATTTTGGTGCTCGCGATGGGAGCGCGCGCCACTGTGGTGCGTCTCAAACAATGAATCTCAATTCACCGTGAAACGCACAAGCTTGTAGGAGATATCGCACACGCTGGGTGGATGATGTCCGATTCTTAATAAACGGGCCCGGCGTAGAATCGATGTTGTCAGGAATGACAAGCCGGCACGGACGTTGGCTCAGGGATGGAAACTCAAGGATATGAGAGTTGCCCGAAGGATCAGGGCGTACAGGGATGAACCAGGGATGACGTGCTCAGGATGATGCACAGCCTGACGGATCAGGCAGGGGTCAGCCACGGAATTTCGGGGGCACAGGGAGTGTGTCCTCTTCCGTGCATTAGCCAGCCTGCTTTCCTCGCTTTTGATTCCACGAAACACCAGCCACTTTGCAGTTCCAACAACCTCTGGGTTGTCTCACCTGATTGATCGATAAAAAGAACCCTTACAATCAGGAATCACCCATGAAACACACGTCTTTTTTCGCTGCCCTTGTTCTGTTGTTCAGCCTGGCGACCGGTTTTGTTTATGCCAATGAACCGACCGCGATCAACATCAATGCCGCCGATGTGGCCACTCTGTCTGCCCTGAACGGCATTGGCGAGAGCAAAGCCGAAGCCATTGTGGCGTACCGCGAAGCGAACGGCCCGTTTGCATCGGTTGAAGATCTGGCCAATGTAAAAGGTATTGGCGCCCGCACCGTTGAGAAGAATGCCCAACGCCTCGCGGTGAAATAACCCGTTCCAGGGGGCGCTCCGCCCCCTGCTATTCGCCTATGGCGAACCCTGCCTGCCACTGTTAGTCTGCTCGGTTAATTCTCTGTGCTTGGCCAGCTTTATGATTCGAGGCGTTCTTTTAATTGCACTGGCGGCCCTGCTTTGGGCGACCACCAGCATTGTGGCGAAATTTCTGTTTGGCGGGTCGGACCTTCCGCCCCTCACCCTCGCCTTCTTACGCTTGCTGGTGGCGTTGCCGTTTTTCTGGGTATTAATGCGGCGGGAACAACGCCAGCTTCGCCGGGCCAATCCCGGCGGGAATGCGGCGCAATATTCGTTGCGCTCACTCAGCTGGAAAGCACTTCTGCCATTAACCGCTTTGGGGCTGTTTCAAGCCCTGTATCAGGGCAGCTATCTGGTTGCGGTGGATCTGTCCGGTGCGGGTATTGCCACGTTAATTTCACTCTGCCTGCCTCCTGTTTTCGTGGCCATACTGGCTGCCCCAATGTTGGGCGAGCGGCCCACTCTGACCACCTGGATTGCTGCTCTGGGCGCGCTTTTGGGCACCGGCATGCTGGTGGTGGGTGATATTGATACCACCGGCACTCTTCGGCTTGCGGGCATTTTGATGTCGTTGTTGGCGGCGGCGGTGTACACCGGGTTCACACTCACCAGCCGTTATAATTCGGTGGGCACGCCCGCCTTCACCACAGCCTTCATCTGCTTTCTCACCGCTGCGCTGTTGCTGCTGCCGGTGGTGCTGTTCACCGGCGGCTTTGCAACGCTGGAAAGCATGGCTCTGAAGCACTGGTTGATGGTGTGTTACATCGGGTTGGTACCCACCGGTATCGGCTACCTGATGTTTTTTACCGGTATCAAAAGCACACCGGCGACACTATCGAGCATTGTGGTTACGCTGGAGCCTTTGTTTGTGGCGCTGCTGGCGTGGCTTATTCTGGGGGAAATGCTGGGGACGGTAGGGGTGGCCGGTGCCATCGTATTGGTAGTAGCGGTGATTGTTGCTTCACGCAGCAACCGCTTGTCCGGAACCAACCAGGACGGTTGATTCCGGCGCTCAGAAGGGCGTAAAACTTAGTTACCCTTACGCTGTTTTTCCAGCATGTTGGGCTGCAGGATTTCAATCCAGTAGCCATCCGGGTCTTTGATGAACGCCAGCCCCTTCATCTTGCCGTCGTCTGGCCGTTTCACGAACTCGACACCCAGCTGCTCGAAACGTTCACAGGCGCTGTAAACATCCGGAACAGCCACACCGATATGGCCAAAGCCTTGCGGCTCGTCGTTACCGTTGTGGTACCCGAAATCGGCATCGTCTTCGGTGCCCCAGTTGTGGGTCAGCTCCAGCATGGCTTCGCGGCCGAAGGTGTATGTGGTCCGGTGACCGTCATCGGCGGGTACTCGCTCGGCTTCGGCATCGTCCAGATACGCCAGAAAATACAGCGTGAACTTCATTTCCGGGAAGTCCAGTTTACGCACCAAACGCATTCCCATAACTCGGGAATAGAAATCCAGAGAACGCTCGGGATCTTTAATCCGCAGCATGGTTTGGTTGAACACGTAACCTTCGGTTTCAGGAACCGGTGCGTCATGGAGGCCAACGGCCTGTTCGAAATGCTTTGGCATAATGGGTCATCCCAATCTGGTTCAGACTTGAACCGCTTTATATGCGTGCAGACGGTGGTTTTTCAAGGCCCCACGTACCATTACCTGGATATGATAAACTGCACGGTCGTTAGCCTCAGCAGGCTTCGTTACCCGATTTAAAGAGTTATCAATCATGGACTTTCAAGCGCCGAACACTCTGGCCGAACAGATTGCCGGTTATATGGCCGAACGCATCATGACGGGGCAAATTCAACCGGGCCAGCGCATTCAGGAAGCCAATCTGGCAACCGAACTCAAGGTAAGCCGGGCGTCAGTGAAAGAAGCCCTGTACACCCTCGAACGCTGGCATCTGGTTGAAATTACCCCACGCAAGGGCGCGTCTGCCACTCAGATCAACGCGGAATACGCCGCCGAGCTTTACGATGTTTACATGCATCTGCTGATCATGCTCGCCACCCGCTTGTGCGAACGCTGGGAAGAAGACGATAAGCCGATGGTCATGGAGGCTGTTAACCGTATTCTTGCCACCGTCAATGAACCCGGTGCAGACATCACAGCCGTTGTGGAAGCCAGCTTTGGCGTTATGGAAGCAGCCTGTGCAGTGGTCAACAATCCCTACCTCACGGAATCCCTGTCCAACTTCAAACCGGCGGTCAGTCGCACTTACTACTTGAGCGCCCAGCGCTACCGACAGGGGCTGACCCACACTCTCCGCTTTTTTACCGAGCTGCAACCCGCGGTGCTGGCACGAGACACCGCCAAAGTTCGCACATTGATCGAGGACTTTGCTGAGCAGCAGAAAAGTCTGATCCGGAAGGCAATGGCGTAAAGCGCTTCGTGTGGCAGTTGCATAAATGATCCCCGCAACGGACTGCGGATAGTGGAAGTTCCGGTTGATCGGCTTACACTGTAGAGACGTATGTTTCAGTATCGATCACAGGCGACCCACAAGGAGCATTTAGTGAGCAATATTCCTGTTGGCATCAGCACTTGCCTGCTTGGCAAAGAAGTTCGCTACGATGGCGGCCACAAGCATTCCCGTTATTGCACACAAGTGCTGTCGCAGCACTTTGATTTTCGCTCTATCTGCCCAGAGCTGGAAGCTGGCTTGGGCGTGCCCCGCCCGGCCATTCACCTGCGCGAAAAAGACGGCGAATTGCGCCTGACCGATAACAAAGGCACTGCCGACCACACCGAGGCCATGGCCGACTTTATCCAGCAGGTGATGCCGTCGCTGGCCGATCTGCGCGGCTATATTCTGATGGCAAAATCACCCAGCTGCGGCATGGAGCGCATTAAAATTCACGACGCCGATGGCAAGGTAATGAACCGGGATGGCCGGGGCTTGTTTGCCGAGGCGCTGATGAGAGCGTACCCGTTGATGCCGGTTGAAGAAGAAGGCCGATTGAACGACAACGTTCTGCGGGAAAACTTCATTGAAAGGGTGTTTGCCTACGACGACTGGATGCTGAACGTGGCCGGCGACAAGCTCACCAAACAATCCCTGCAGGATTTCCACAGGCGCTATAAATTTGCGCTGCTGGCTCATTCCGAGAAAATTTACCGCCAGTTGGGCCCCATGCTGGCCGATTTGAAATCCGAACCTTTGGAAGACATTGCCGAGCGCTACATTCACGGTTTTATGGAAGCCATGACTCAGCGCGTCAGCCGCGGCGCCCATGTGAATGCCATGAACCACCTGTTGGGTTATCTGAAAGATGATATGAGCGCCGCCGACAAAGCCGTGCTGCTGGAGCAGATTGAGGCCTATCACCGGGAGGAAGTGCCTTTGGTGGTGCCGATGACGCTGTTGCGTCTGGCTCAGCGCCGGGAGCCTGTGGACTATTTAAGTACCCAGAAATACCTCACTCCCTACCCGGACGAGCTGGGTTTGCGAAACAACGTTTAAGCCCAGTGTTAAACGCAAAAGGGGCAGAGAGCTTTACAACTCTCTGCCCCTTTTTTATGAGCACACGGTTAGCTTCGCTTAGAAACCGTAGAGCAGTGATACCGCCAATTCGGTGTCGGTGCTTTCCGAATCATCAGGCGCATCCGATACGTGCTTGACCCGGTACGCAACCTTCATGGACAGATTGTTCATGATGGAGCTTTGCAACGAGGTTTCCGATTTGGAAATGGTGTTGTTGTCATCCAGACCGATTTCCGTGCTCAGCTTCTGCCGGAACAGAGAGTTTTCGGACAATCCGTAGTCGAACTGGGCAGCTAGCCGCGCAATGGCGTCTTCTTCCACGTCGCGTCCGGTATCCGGATCAACTTCCATGCGTTTGTTATAGCGATAACCGGCACCCGCGGAAAGATCGAGAAAGGAGCGCTCACCGGCTCGCCACACCCGGTTTCCGTAACCGGTGGTGACCGACGATTCAAACTCGTATCCGGAGAAACGATCGTCTTCCCAGTTGCCACGCAGGAACCAGTACTGCTGCTCGTCGAACTTGTAATTGGTTTCCAGTGCGGCACGGTATTCTTCAGCGGTGGTTTCGTCGTCTGCTTCGGTGTACTTGGTGCTGAACTCACCGCTGTTGCGCCAGAATTCCTGTTCGTTGATCAGGCCCAGGCGGCCGTTTACCTTGGTTTCGTCGGTGTTGCCTGACGTCATCAACACGCCCAACTCTGCCTCGCCTTCCCAGTTTTCACTTTCCTGTGCTTGCACCATGGGTGCCACGGCCAGACAAGCGATAACGAGCGGCTTCCTGATCAACATACGGTCTCCTTAGTTCGGTTTAATCTTACGATGACGCCGAGTTGCGGGTGCGCTCGCCTTCCAGACTTTTCCGCGCCTGGCGCTCACGCTCTGCTTGTTTGCGCGCTTTCCGCTCGGCAATAATTCGGGCTGCTTCACCACCTACGTGGGCTTCGCCCCGCTGTTCCGCCAGGCGCATTTGGCGTTCGCGCTCTTTGAAGCGGGCCTTCTGTTCTTCGGTCAGTGATTCAATGCACTGATGGCAGCTCACGCCTTGTTCATATTCCGGGCGCAGCTTGTCGTCTTCGGTAATCGGGCGACGGCAAGCGTGGCACTGGTCGTAGTCTCCGCGCTCAAGATTGTGATTAACCGTGACCCGATCATCAAATACAAAACATTCACCTTTCCACAGACTTTGCTCTTGAGGCACCTCTTCCAGGTACTTCAGGATGCCGCCTTTCAGGTGATAAACCTCGTCGAAGCCCTGCTCTTTCAGATAGGCGGTGGACTTCTCGCAACGGATGCCGCCGGTGCAGAACATGGCAACCTTTTTGTGTTTGGCCGGGTCGAGGTTTTCTTTCACGTAGTCCGGAAATTCACGGAAGGTGTCTGTGGCGGGGTTTTGCGCGTTCTGGAAGGTGCCGATTTCGACTTCGTACTGGTTGCGGGTATCCACCACCAGCACTTCCGGGTCTGAAATCAGGTCGTTCCATTCTTTGGGATCTACGTAGGTGCCCACCACCCGTTTGGGGTCGATGCCTTCAACGCCCATGGTGACGATTTCTTTCTTAAGTTTAACTTTGGTGCGTTTGAAGGGCTGGAATTCTACGAAGGATTCTTTGTAGTCGATGCCGTCGAACCGTTCGTCGCTGGCGATCCATGCTTTAACGGCGTCGATGCCTTCACGGCTGCCGGCGATAGTGCCGTTGATGCCTTCACGAGCCAGCAGCAGTGTGCCGTGCACGTCTTTTTCCAGCATCAGGTTTAGCAGTGGGTCGCGTAGGTCTTTGTAATCGTTTACGACTGCGAACTTATAGAGTGCGCAGACAACTACGTTGTTGCTCATGTTTTTCTCCTGCGGGCCGGATCGTAAATCCGGAGCATG
Organism: Marinobacter litoralis; assembly: GCF_016427555.1. Classification (GTDB taxonomy): domain Bacteria; phylum Pseudomonadota; class Gammaproteobacteria; order Pseudomonadales; family Oleiphilaceae; genus Marinobacter; species Marinobacter litoralis_A. The sequence continues at coordinate 1,251,846 of NZ_JAELVS010000001.1, read as the reverse complement.
GTTGATGGTTATCGCGGGCTCTTTGCCAGCTTGGGGGCGATTTTAACGCACTCCGGGGCGGGTGCAAGTTGGGGGTTACCGTGAATGGAGCATTGGGGCCGCCCTGCACGAGAGACCCCTTTCCAAAATACGCTGTGGATACGTCCTTGTACGCTCGGCTCCGCCATCCATGGCTGCGCACGATTTTGGAAAGGGGTCCCTCGCACAGGGCTAACTCTGTGCGGGGGTTGGAGAGTCTTTAGTCTTCGGCTTTGTTTAGTTCGCGCTCGATTACTGCGGACAGCTGGCCCCAACCGGGACGGGTCAGCTGGATGTTATCGACCAGAACCGTTGGCGTGCTGGCGACGCGCAGTTGCATGGCAACTTGCAGGCTTTGTTCAACGGCTTCTTTGTGCAGCTCTGTGGTCATGCAGCGGCGGAAGCGGCGTTCTTCAAGGCCGAGGTCGTTGGCGTAGCGGGTGAAGGTGGCAACCGGGTCGTTTGAGCCGCTCCAGTCGGATTGCGAGCCGTAGAGTTTGTCGTGCATGGCCCAGTATTCACCCTGATCACCGGCACAACGTGCCGCTTGGGCAGCGGGCATGGCGTTCGGGTGCTGGCGCAGTGGCAGGTCGAAGTACACGAAACGCACTTTGCCGGATTCGACGTATTCTTTTTTCAAACGCTGGCTGGCTTCGGAGAAGCGGGCGCAGGCCGGGCACTGGTAGTCGGCGAATTCCCGCACCACCACAGGGGCATCTTCCGCACCGACCGAGGTGCCGTATTGATCAAAAACAGCCGGAAACTCGTCGGCGTTCTCAGCGGCCACCGGCAAGTTACTGGAGGTAGGCGCAGGCGGCGTGGTCATGAAATAGACCGCAGCAATCACAGCTACAACAACCACCGCGGCTATTGCGATGTAGGCCGGTTTTTTGTTGCCTTGGTTACGCGGCGCAGGTGCGCCTGTTTGTTTGCGTCGCTTTGCTTCACCCATCTTGGGCTCCTTGTCAGGTGTCCGGATACTGGCGGGCGAAGGTTTGCAGTTCGGGGAAGAACTCCAAGAAATTCGCCTCTAGTTCCCGCTCATTCTCCCGAATTTCATCAATTATTCCAGTAAATTGATTGGGAAAACGAATACGTTCGGCTACCCGATCCAGGGCGAATCCGATGTTGTCCAGTTCCTGATAGGCACTGAACCAGTCGTGTTCCACCATGCGTCGGGTAACCCTGATCATGGCCGGTGGCATGAGCGGCTCTTGGGCGCTGAGTTCCCGATATACGGTGTGTATGAACGCGGTTTGTTCGAACTCGCTATAACGATGCCAGTGCCGCAACAGGAAGTGGTCGTAGAGGATATCCAGCGCGACACCGGCAAAGCGCCGGCGCTGTTTGGAGAAGAGTTGCTTGCTGGCCAGCACTTGTGGGTGTTGGTCGGTGAAGGTATCCACCGCCAGGTGGTGGCGGACGCCTTCCAGAACCGGTTTCGGCAGCCCTGCCCAGTCGATGCCTTTGGTGAAGTCGCCGAGAATGCTGCCCACACGCGCCTCGGCAGAATCCGGCGCGAGAAACGTATGGGCAAGATGGTTCATGGGTTAGTGCTCCCTCGGGCTAGTGCGAAATCACTTAGCCTTAATCATCGCATTCGATTCCGGTTGCCTGAAACCCGTCGGTGACTTTTTGGTATTCGACGCTTACAACGGCACAGTCGCGCCAGCCTTCGTTTTCACTTCCTACGTTTTGATCGTAGGTTATCTCGACGCCCAGGACAGTAAGTTTTCTGGAGTTTGGGTCGTCCGCGGTTAACTGCCCGGTTAGCTCATACTCACCGCTGTCATCAGACTCGATTTCAATGTTGAGCGCTTCGAGATAGCTGAAAACGCCATTCGCATCTTTTTGTTCGACACCTTCCACTTCCAGAAACTTCGCTTCAGAGAGCGGCGTTTGGTCGTCATCGTCTCTGTCGATCAACGTACTGTTGGTAATCCGAACCCGAACACCTCCGACATTCAACTCGTTTTCTGCCGAACCTTCAAAGGGGGTCAACACTGCAGCTTCCACTTCCGCATTGCCTTCGAACAGTTCAATTTCTTCGGCATACAGTCGGCCAGATTTAATCTCGCCCTCCACCTGAACCAGCAGGCCATCGGCGATGCGTGAACGGGCGAAATCGTCGAACTCGGTGTTGTCGTCATAGACAACCTGAATGCCGTTCAATGCGAAGGTTGAGCCGGGCACGTTCAGGGACTGCACCGGGCCGGTCATTTCTATTTCGCCACTTTCATCTGAGAGGAAGCGGCGGTCGTCCGAGGCACGGATTTCGGCGGCGGTGACATCGCCACCCTCAGAGAGGAAGCGGCCTTCCACCTCAACCAATGCACCTTTCACGATGTCGTTGATCGTGAGGTCTCCGGGATAACTTACGTTCTGACCACCACGAATCCATTGATCGCCAATCCGAAACTTATCTAACTGAACCTCGTCGATTCGTCCTTCCAATTCCAGGGGGAAGTCGGAGCCTGTGGTGGCACTGCCTATGAAGCTGGCGCGGTATCCGTCTGCCATGCGCCAGGCGCTGACTCGTACCGTCATGCCTTCGGTGAGGTTGCCATCTTTGACACGTACTACCGTGCGCCGATCGTAGCTAATCGTTTGTCCCAATACACGGAAACTACCGGGTGTGCCGGTGCTTTCGTCGGGCACTACAATATCCGTCACCGGCCCGCGGAAGGTGTCGTCGTATTTCAGGGCTTCGGCATTGCCGGAGCCGTCTTTATTCCACTCCCCTTCGATCCGTAAGATCATGCCTTTTTCAAGGTCAGCTTCGGTCGAAATATCGTCGTTGCTTTCAACGCGCTGATTGACGATATCGCGGGTTTCAAACTTCACGCCGTTTACAAACACGCTGCCAAAACCCGATACCGGGCCAACGCTGGAGCCCGTGCCTCGAATACCGCCATCCGCAATGCTGGTGCCACCACCGCCTCCGCAAGCAGCCAGAATGCCGAGGGTGATCGGAGTGAGTACCAGCGTCAGGCGTTTTTTAATGGATACCGGATTCATTTGGGTCTCCTGCCAGCGGTTCAGGCTGGTGATGGTCATCAGATAAAGTGGAATCAGCAGCGCTGCGCGCCTGAATCGGATCTTCAAAATAAAATACCCCCACACCAGTGCGCACCCGCTCTCCTGAATGGCTGGAGGAAGATTGCGAAAGGTCCTGGTCATAAGGCGCCAGCCACTGGTCTAGTTCTTCCAGCAATCGCTGCGATTTCTCGGCCGCAAACTGTTGCCAGCGTTCGATCACGTCTGCGGGGATGTTGTCGTAGGTGAGTGTTCTTTGGAACAGTGGGACCCGGCCGGGCTGGCTTTCGGTCAGGTTGTGATCAATCGTTGCCACCAGATCTGACACGTCTTCACCAAAGATCTGCAGCATTTCTTCGCTGTCGCCTGCGGGTACGTAGGCGCGCTTCTGAAGGTGCAGTTTGCCGGTTTGTTCATCCGCGGACACAACGCCCACGCGAAACAATTCGTCCAGAACGGCTCGAGGCGGCATATCGCCGCTGTATTTGCGCACCAGATCGGTGAAGCTGCCGTCACCTTCAAAGGGCAACATGGCTGGCTGACCATCAGCCGATTGAAAGGCAGTATCCCGAACCCAACCAGACACCACACGGGACGCGCGGTTGGCGTGGGAGCGGCCTTCAGAGCCGGAATGTTCACCGGCCAGCAAATCACGCTGACGTTTCACTTCTTTACGGGTGAGCCCCGTCATCACGGCGGCTCGGGAATCGGTTGGTTTGCGTCGCCCATCGGTAAAATCTTCAAGGGCCGCTTCCACATAAGCACGCTTCACCAGATCAGCAAATTCGCTGAACGGAATACCATTGCGCAACAGCAATCGGGCCAGAGGTCGAAGGATGCGATACAACGCTTTGTGGAGAGGATTGGTATTGGGTGTCGTCATGTTTGGGATTGTATTCCCATAGCTAGCCTGAAAGCCAGAAAGGGCCGCCTTATGGCAGCCCTTTCTCAACTCGAGAGATTAATTGCTCACATCGCTGGCCAGTACGAATTCACCGCCAGTGTTTTGGGTGTATTCAACTTCCACCTCGTCACCCACGCTTACACCAGCCGCACTATAGGCTCCGAACCGAATCTCGAGGTTCATGATGGTCAGAGAGGTTTCGCCCATCGCATCAACACGACCTTCGATTTCTGCAACGGTTTCGCCTTCGGCGTCTTCACGCTCGATGGCGAAAGCTTCCAGATAACCGCCATCGGTATCACGCTGGCGCCCTTCTACTTCCACATAATCGCCTACCTGAAGAGCGTTCAGATCGTCTTCTCGGCTTCTGCGCTCGTCTGATTCCGTCTCGATGAGCGTGGTGTCCGTCAGCCAGACTTTGACACCGCTTACGGTCAGGATTTCGTTCTCACGATCAAACTCCTGGATCTTGCCGCTCAGTTCGGCATCGCCTTCCTGACCTTCGATCTCCTCAGCAATCAGAACGCCGTTACGGAACTCGCCTTCTACCTTCACATAGGTACCGTCCTGAAGGGTGCTGCTGTCCATGTCGTCGAATTCAGTATCATCAGAGAGCTGCACCTGAACGCCGTTGAGCATAAAGGTGCCTGCCGATTCATCGAACGCGAAGATATCACCGGAGATTTCTACGTCGTCGTCATCCTCGAAAAGATCGTCTTCTTGTTCGATTTCCTTCGCCATGAGCAGGTCGCCGTTCAAGTAACCTTCGATTTCCACCGTCATGCCGTTTTCGAGATCGGCCAGATCAAAGTCGTCATCACCGCTGGCCAACTCGTAGTTCACGTTGTACCCGGCAATGGTGAACGTGCGGGCGGTGGCATCCAGGTCAGCCACGATACCTTCAAGCTCGGCTTCGTTCGTACCATCAAATTCCAACCCGATGACTTTCGCACCCACATAGCTGGCACGGAACTGCCCGTCAGCGGTACGCCAGCCACTCACTCGCACGCGATAGTTCGTTGGATTACCGGCCAGCTCTGCTGCGGTTGCGCCGCGAAATACCGTTTTAGCATCAAGCTCGACCGTCTGGCCCAGCAGAGTCAGGCTGCCTGTTTTATCGGTGCTGCTCCAGGTTGCCTCGGTGAGCGGGCCGCGGAGGGTGTCGTCGTAGGAAACCTCGCGGGCCTGACCTTCACCTTGGCCATTCCAGCTGCCACTAACCTTGACCACCATACCTTTCTGGAGCTGGTCTTCGCGCTCGAGACCATCGTTGCTGGTTACTGTGCCATCGGTTTTGAAGCGCGTACCGTTGACGTAAACACTGCCGAACCCGGTAACGGCCCCCACGCTACGACCATCGTTCCCTGAGCTTGCTGACGAACCACTGCCGGAACCCGAGCCGCCACACGCGATCAGCGAGCCTGCGACCGTACCCATCATGACCATCTTCACTGCTACGGAAAGACCATTACGCTTCATCTCAATTCCTCTCATGTTCGGGCCAATTCAATTATTGGGATTATTTTCCCAAAAAACATAAATGGGAAATTAATCCCAAAATTGGCAATTGTCCAGAAATTTCACATGAAGGTTTTGTGAGGAAAGGGGTAGAAGACAACCTACCCCCGGGCTTAATCACCCATCAGCTGGTGAACTCTTTGATTTAACCGGGCCACTTCCCGCCGCATTTCGTGAAGCTCATCGAGCAGGTCTAGGGAAACCGCCAACCCCGGCAGGTTGAGTTTCAAGTCTCGCTGCAGGCGCAGCGCTTTCTGAAGGCGATTAAGCGCGTCCGCATCAAACTGCCACTCGCGAGCCTCCGGAACATCCTCAACCGGCACTAAAATGCCGTAGGTCACCAGCTTGATGACAAACTCAGCATGGCAATTGCCCCGCTCGCACACTTCTTTGAGGGTAAAGGTGCGGCCTCCGTTGTCGATGATTTCCACGGTCAGGATCTGGGTTTTGTTGGTCATATCCTTGCCCCCGCCTACAGATGCAGTTTGCTACGTGGATTGAAGTTCTTTTCTAGCTCGGCCAGCTTCTCATAGAGCTCATTCGCCTCAGCGGAATGCTGTTCCGGCATGGCAACCTGCAGAATCACGATCTGGTCCCCCGGGTGCTTGCCGGGAAAACCCTTGCCTTTCAACCGCAGCTTGCGGCCACTGGTGGAGCCTTTGGGAACTTTTACGTTCACCTTCCCGCTGACGGTAGGCACGGTGACGGTTGCCCCCAGAGCGGCCTCCCAGGGGGCGATGGGCAATGTTACCAACACGTCGCCACCTTCAACGGTGAAGTGCGGATGCGGTGCCAGCTCTACCTCGAGAAACAGGTCCCCGGGCGCACCACCGCCTATTCCCGGCGCACCTTGCCCTTTAAGCCGTAAGTGCTGGCCATCGCGCATGCCGGCTGGAATTTTCACTTTCAGTGTTTTAGGGCGAGTTACCAGGCGGCCGTGATCATCTACCTCGCGCACCGTGAACGACACTTGCTTATCACAGCCAGTCAAAGCTTCTTCCAGAAACAGGGCCAGCCGGGCATGCACATCCTCGCCCCGCATTCTCATGCTCTGGTGAAAACCGCCACCCCCGAAGCCTCCACGCCGGCCACCGCCGAAGATTTCCTCAAAAAAATCACTGAACTGGCGAGCGTCGGCCTCGGTGTATCCTCCACCGCCAAAGCCCGAGGCACTCTGCCAGCCCGGTGGCGGCTGGAATGAGCCATCGGCGCGGGCACCGTACTTGCGCAACTGATCGTACTCGGCCCGTTTTTCAGGGTCTTTCAACACTTCATACGCTTCGCCCACATCTTTAAAACGGTCGCTCGCGTCGGCCTCTTTGCTGACATCCGGGTGGTGCTTCCGCGCCAGCTTACGGTAGGCCTTCTTGATCTCCTCGGGCGTGGCAGACTCACTCACACCGAGGACGGCGTAATAGTCTTTGAAATCCATGGCGCTCCTCGCATCTGACCAAAGAGGTTTCTCTGACTACCTATAATTGACGCTGAAGGAAAAAATACAAGCCAGTGCTGACCGCCACTTGAGACAGGTCAAGAACTGAGAGGTGGTTCACAATGACCGACTGATGGCCGGATCTGACAACTCCGAAGCCTCTTCTCCCATTCTGCAAACCAGCCCCCATGGACGATATTGAAAGGGCAGTACCCATAGACGGACCGTCTATCCCTTACACAAGGAGTTCAAACAATGACAATTAATGAACACCGTTCGTTCCTGCCCGATTTCCTGGGCAAAACCCTCAAGCCAGCCATGGCACTTGGCGCGGCCCTGCTGTTTACCGGTTGCAGTGAACTCGGCTATCTGCTCAGTAACGACAAGGTCACCGACGCCGACAACGACCAGGTGGTTTTCGTTGGTGATTCCATCTTTGCCCTCTCCGGTGAAATCCAGAATCAGCTGGAGGCCAAAGCCGGCGAAACCTTCCGGCGCTACACGGTCTCCGGTGCAGAGCTGTCCGGAGAGCTGATTGCCCCGTCCATTCCCAATCAGTTCCGGGAAGCAGTTACCGATAACCCGGATATCAAAACCATTGTGGGTGATGCCGGCGGGAATGACATTCTGATTCCTGCGATTGCCTTCAACTCCAACAACTGCAAGACACCCTGGTGGCGCTTCGGGCGCCTGAGCCAGCAATGCCGTGATTTCATCGATGATATCTATGTGGAAGGCGTCGATTTCCTGAACGAGATGGCGGAAGCCGGCGTTCAGAACGGCATTCTGACCGGCTACTACTACACCAAGAACGGCCTGTTCCGGCTGGACGACATGAAAGAGGCGGTGGACTACGGCAATGCCACACTGGCCCGGGCCTGCGAGAACTCGGTACTGGACTGCACATTTGTGGATCCGCGCTGGGTAATCAACGACCGCGACATCATCTTTGATGGTATCCACCCGGCGGATAGCGGTTCGAAAAAGATCGCTGATCTGATCTGGCCGAAACTGCAACCGCTTCTCTGAGCGCCCTAGTGTCCCGGCCGGAAAACGGCCGGGACCACATTCTGCAAGACCACTGGCAGGACCGCTGCAATGAAACCACTCAACTCCTTATTGGCGCTCGGTGCCATGGCCTTACTGGTTGCCGGCGGTGTTCATTACTGGCCCGAGTCATCAAAGACAACGGCCAGTCAGGTACACGACAGCTCCGCGCCTTCACATGCAGCCGCGACGCCCACCGCCGAGCCAACCCAAAGCGGTGACCAACGCGTTGTCGAACTAGCCGTTAAATACCTGGAGCTTTATGGCGACACCATCACCGAGCCGGCCACCCAGGCACGTCTGTATAACGAACGCCGAAACCTGTTGGCGCGTTACCCGGATTCCGGTAACGAACTTTTCCAGTCCGCCATCACCACGGCCTTTCCAGAACTGGCCGACAGCATTTTCGCGTTAATGGCCAAGCTGGACCTGTACAACCGGTGGCTCGACAATCACGAGCTTCGTTTACAGGGGTTGCCGGACATGGAACGCTACGCCGAACTCTGGCAGCAACGGGAAGCGATTTTCGGCCCCCTGGCAAGCCAGATCTGGGCTGAGGAGCAGAACCCGGTGGAAGCCAAATCGGACCAGTTCCAGCAGACTCTGGCGCGGCTGGACCAGGCCAACCAGATGCCACTGCCCGAACTGGCTCACCAGCTAAAGACCACCGCAGACGAACTCTATGGTGCCGATCTGGCCCGGCAACTGGCGGGTTCCGGTGCGACCGGCCATGCCCTGTTTGCCATGGACAGCGTGCAACAGCAGCTTGCCAGCCTGCCTGCAGACAAGCGCCAGCAAACTATCAACGATCTGCGCCGCCAGATAGGCTACTCCGAAGAAGCCGTTCGCCAGTTGGCCGAGGAAGACCAGCGCCGGGAGGAAAAATGGCAGAAAGGCAAAGCTTACATGGCCGAAAGACGCGCCTTGCAGAACCGCCTGAACGGCGACCAACTGGAGGCCGCGTTAACGGATCTTCGCCAGGAGCATTTCGGGTTTTCTGCCCCGACCATCGAGCGGGAGGAAGAAGAGGGATTTTTCCGGTTTGAACGTGAACGTCGCTACGGCTTGAATTAGCAAGCTAATATCCATCCTCATAATCGCTTATAGCCGTTAGAGCACCCAACCCTGACAATGGCGGGCTTTCTCTTCCCTGATTGGATCAAGGAGATCAGATTGAGCGCCGCCAACCACAATTCCGAGTCCCGCCTTCCGACCTGGCTGATCGTCTTTGCGCTGGCGATGGGCGGCTTTGGTATCGGTACCGGTGAATTCGCCATTATGGGATTGATGCCCAATGTCGCTCAGGATCTCGGCGTTTCTGAGCCGCAGGTAGGCCACCTTATCTCCACCTATGCGCTGAGCGTAGTGGTCGGTGCGCCCATTCTGGCCATTCTCGGCGCGCAACTGTTCCGGCGGCAGCTGCTCATTCTACTGATGTCCTTCTACGCGCTGGGCAACCTGGCCAGTGCACTGGCCAGCAATTACGAATCCCTGCTGGTTTTCCGGTTTATCGCCGGACTGCCCCATGGCGCCTACTTCGGTGTCGCTGCGCTGGTGGCAGCCTCGCTGGTACCAGTACACAAGCGGGCCAAGGCGGTGAGCCAGATCATGATGGGGCTGACCCTGGCACTGCTGATCGGCAACCCCCTGGCCACGGTGATGGGGCAATCCATGGACTGGCGCTATGCGTTCGGCTTCGTTGGCGCCATTTCCCTGTTAACAGTCGTGCTGGTCGCCTTATTGCTGCCGAGAGATCCGAGCGAGCAACGTCACAGCGCTCTGAGCGAACTTCGAGCCTTCAACAAACCAGACATCTGGCTTGCACTGGCCATTGGCTCCATCGGATTCGCTGGCATGTTCACCGTGTTCAGCTACCTGGCTCCCACCTTGCTGCAGGTCACACGGGTTGATGAAGGCTGGATTCCCGTTGCCCTGGTGGTGTTCGGGCTGGGCGGTTTTGTTGGCAATCTTCTCGGGGGCTGGCTGTTTGATCGCCTGCAATTTCGCGCCGTAGGCGTGGTGCTGATTTTCAGTGCCGTTATCCTAAGTGTGTTTCCATCAACCACGAGCTACCTACCCGCATTATTGACCGCCTGTTTCCTAACTGCGTTGATGGTTGCGCTGGGGCCGGCACTGCAGACTCATCTGATGGATGTGGCCGCTGGCGCTCAAACACTGGCGGCCGCCTCTCATCACGCTGCCTTTAATCTGGCCAATGCTCTGGGCCCTTGGCTGGGAGGGCTGGCTATCACCGCAGGATTTGGCTGGCAATCCACCGGATACGTCGGCGCTGCCACGGCGCTGGCCGGGTTATGTATTTTCCTGATAGCGTGGCGGCGGTCGACGCCGGAGTCCAGAGCCGAACCACAAGCCGATGCGGCGGTTTAGGTAACCATTATGATTCGGCCCGGTTAGGCAGTAGAATAGCGAACTTTAATAAATATTCGTTCGTTATTCTTCCAATACCCTGACCCGGTGCGCCGCCTATGGATCCAATGGCCTCTGTACAATCCGGCAGTGCTCATGCCCGGCTGTTGCAGCTTCTGGCCACCGGCGATGCACCTCGAAAACCTCACAACCTGCCCTGCTTCGCCGAGCGACTAAGCCGTTTATTCGGGCTTGGAGATACCATGTCATTGGATGCGGCGACCGCGTTTCGAAGCCGCCAGCCCGGCATGAATCAGGAGGCGGTTTTCGAGCAACTGACTAAAGAGTTGAGCAACATCCGGCGGGCATTGCGGCGCAAAATCGGACGCTACGGTGAGGAAGTCGAAGCCGGCGATAGTGTCACAGCCGAAACCTACCTGAATGCCTGGCTGGTGCTGCAGCGCAAGGTGGCGGCCTCCAGCCGCCAACTCCGGGACAAAGTGCGCAAGGCGATGAAAGATCATAATCAGGACCTTGCTCGTCTGGCGGAACTGGATTCGGTTTTCGACCACACCATGGCCAGCTACACCAGCCAGTGTTTTTCTCATATTTCCAAGGTTCTGGAACAGCGATTCCACAGCCTGCAACCCTCCTCTGATTCACCCCCTGAAACCGGCCACACGCCGGATGACTGGCTCCACCGTTACTGCGAAGACTCGCAGAATCTTTTACTCGCTGAACTGGATGTTCGGCTGGAGCCGGTGTTGGGGCTGCTAGAGGCCTGCCACAACGAGGTAAATCACTCTCCATGAGCAGACTTTTCTTTTTTCTCGCGTTTGTTACAGGTTTGGCGGTAACCGGCTGGATTGGCCAGCGTTTCATCTATTCCGACCTGTTGGCGCTGTCTGTCACTATGATCATTGCCGTGGTGTATACGCTGGGCTTTGTAGAGTTGATGGGCTTTCGCAGCACCACCCGAAAACTGGCCGATAAACTGACGACAACTCCGGAAAACCGCGAGCAACTGTCGGGGTGGCTAGCCGGCCTGCCGGAGCAAGTACAGTTTGCGGTGCAGCGGCGCATTGACGGTCATCTTGCGGCCCTGCCCAGCCCGCAATTTACCCCTTATCTGGTTGGCCTGCTGGTGATGCTCGGTTTGCTGGGCACCTTTGCCGGCATGATCGTGACGTTGAGCGGTGCCGCGTCGGCCCTGGATGGCAGCACCGAGCTGAGCGCCATTCGCAGCGCCTTGGCCGCGCCCATTGCCGGGCTCAGCCTGGCCTTTGGCACCTCCATTGCCGGTGTGGCAGCTTCCGCCATGCTGGGACTGGCCTCTACCCTGAGCCGGCGTGAACGGTTACAGGTTTCCCGCCAACTGGACAACACCCTGCGCCAGCGCTTGCACCATCTGTCCGCAGACTACCAGCGCCAACAAGCATTCACAGCGCTGGAGTCGCAAGCCGACGCCCTGCCGCAAATGGCATCAGCCATGGAAAGCATGACCGCCCGTATGGAGCAACTGGGCCAGCAACTGGAACAATCCCTGATCCAAAACCAGCATGACTTCCACAGTACAGTGGGCGATCACTATCAGTCCCTGGCCGCTTCTGTGGCGGAATCGCTCAAGAACGCACTGGAATCCAGCACACGCCTGACCGCGGATCGGATTGAACCGATTGTTACCGGGGCCATGACCGAGCTACAAGCCAGCGCAGGTAAGCTTCATGAACACTGGGCGGCGACCACCCAGCAACAACTGGCCGAGCTGACCGACACCTTCCAGAAAACCACCCGTGAGGCCAGCGAACACTGGCAGCAGAATCTTCAGGCGCAGCAGCAGGCCTCCGCTGAACATCAGCAAGCCTTGCAACAGAGCTCGGAGCAAGCTCAGAAGCAGCTGTTCGAGCAGGTTCAAAGTGCCACAGAACAAACTGCCCAGCATTGGCAAACCGGTGTTGCACAACAACAGCAAACCGCCGAAAAGCTGGTGACCGATCTGCAGAACACTCTGCAGGACTACCAAACTCAGTTCCGAAACGAGACCGCCGGGATTGCAAGCCAACAGCAGCAAGGTTTGGATGCACTGATTACCCGTATCAGCGAGCAGCTTACAACGCTGCATGCACAAGAAGTGGCCCGCGGCGAAACCGCGCACAACCAGTTGGCTGACTTGGAAGCCTCGGTGACCAAACACCTGACCGAGCTCGGCGCGGGGCTGGAAGCGCCCATGACTCGCCTGATTGAGACCGCTTCAGAAACCCCGAAAGCGGCGGCGCAGGTGATTTCTCAGCTGCAATCCGAGATGGCCCGCAATAGCGAACGGGAAAACCAGTTACTGGAAGAACGCCAGCGCCTGGTGCAAGAGCTGGACAGCTTGCTGGAATCCCAGCGCAGCAACGCCGACAGCCAACGCCAGGCGGTGGATTCTTTGATCAGCGGTGCTGGCGAGACTCTGACCGGCATCAGCGAGCGTTTCAATGTACTCATTCAGGAGCAAAGCCAGCAGCTCGGCAAACTGGGCGAGGACTTGAGCGGCAGCAGCCAGGAAGTGGGTGCGCTCAGCGAGGCCTTCCTCAAGGCCGTGGAATTGTTCAGCGCGTCCAATGCGCAACTCCAGGACAACCTCAACAACATCCAGAAAGCGCTGGACACCGCCAGCAACCGCCACGACGAGCAGCTAGCCTACTACGTGGCCCAGGCCCGTGAAGTCATCGACCTGTCGGTCAGCTCCCAGAAAGATGTTATTGATGCCGCCGCGGCACTGCGGCGCGGTGAGCTTGAGACCAGCGGGGTGGACTGATGGAACATCTGGAGGACAGCGAACAGCAGTCCACGCCGATCTGGGCGATTTTCTCCGACTTAATGGCCGCGTTGGTCGGCATTCTGGTGCTGATACTGGTGTGGGTGATCGGGGTACAGCTGGAACTCAGCCAGTCTTTGGCGGAAGAAAAAGCCAAACGCGAAGCCGAAGAAGAGCGCCGTATTGCGCTGGAACAAGCATTGGAAGACCCACTGACCAAAGGCCTGGTGACCTTCAGCAATGGCCGCATTGGCATCAGCGGTAACGTACTGTTTGAGCTGAATTCGGCTCAGTTACAGGCCGATGGGGTCGAGGTGCTGGAATCGCTGGTTACGCCGCTGAAGACCTACCTGACTCAACACGATGAATTGTTGATGGTCAGCGGTTTTACCGATGACTTGCCGATGCATCGGAGCAGCCGGTATCAGGACAACTGGGGACTGTCGGCGCAGCGTGCGCTCACCGTAACGCGCACGCTGATGGAACTGGGCCTGCCGAACGACCGGGTCTTCGCCGCGGCTTTTGGCGCACACCACCCCGCAGTACCCAATGTGGATGCCGAATCCCGCGCTCAGAACCGACGGGTGGAGATCAGTACCGTGCCGCGCGCCTCAAACAGCACCGCAGCCGACCCCCAATCGGATACCGAAAGCTGATGGCTAATCTGGCTGAATCGTCTCTGCTTGCTCCGTTGCAGGCGGCCGGCGCGGACCAAGTTGATCCGGTGCGCTTTCACTACCTGGCAACGCTCGAACAGCGCCTGCGGGCGAAAGGGCTGGAGGGCTCCGCGCATTGGCGCAAACTGGAGCGGGCGGTCGCCGAATTACGAACCACAGAGGATGAACATGGTGAGCAACCTTCTGCGGCCGAGCCCCCGCGTCGCTCTCCCCTGCTCGAGTTGATCGACAAACTCAATCAAGCTCCAGCAAGCGTTCCGGCACAAGCGCCCCGCTCCGCAATCGAGCAACTGATTTTCGGGGCAACAGAAGAGGAAGAACTTACCGGTTCACAAACCACACCAAACAGCCCTCAACCCTTGAAAGCCATGGCCCGAGCATCGGCTGACCAGGGTGTTCAAGCCCTTCAAGACCGCATTCAGCATGCCATCGAAGATATTCCCGAAGATGCCGGCCCGATGAACGCCCACCGGCTGGTCAGCCGGGCCATTGCCGAGATGCAGCGTCTGTCACCGGCGTATCTCGACCGGATGGTGAAGTACACCGACACGCTGATGGCGCTCGAGAAGCTGGGGCGCAAAATCGAGATTACCAAGTCGAAATAAAACCCGTTCAAATGTGTTCTACACTATCTCGGTGTTCAAGCCGATAAGGAGAGCCATAGTGAACGTGTTCGAAGCCTTGAGACAGGATCACGACGTACAACGGGAACTGCTGGATCAACTGGCCGATACCTCTGGCGATGAGCAAGTCCGCCGCCAGGGCTTTGCGAAGCTAAAAACCGAGCTGACCGAACACGCGGCGGCTGAAGAAAAGCATTTCTACGCCCACCTGATGCAACACGAACAAACCCAGGACAAAGCCCGCCACAGCGTTGCCGAGCATCACGACATTGATGAATGCATCGAGCAGCTTGAACAAACCGATTATTCCAGCCCTCAATGGCTCCAGCTATTCAAGGAGCTGCAACACCTTGTCAGCCATCACCTGGAGGAGGAAGAACAGGAAGTGTTCCAGATGGGCGGCAAGGTACTGACCGATCAACAGAAAACGGATCTGGGCAGCCAGTACCGCAACGAGATGGAGCAGCGCAGAAACGCTTAAGCGCGTTTGCCACCGTCAAGCTTCAGTGGTTTGGCGACCACTGAAGCTCGATCAGGCGCCGTTCATCTTCAGGTGCCACTATGGGGCCTGCGATCATCTTATCCAGGGTGGCATCCAGCGCCGAGCCGCCACTGGCTGTTTGATAGCGATCCTCGGCAACCTCACCCGCCACTTCAAAACGCACAGCCAGATCCCATGCCCGGGCCTCGTCACCACTCAGGCAGGCAATATTTTCAGAACGGCTGGTATCGCCTTGTACCCGAAACTGTCGGCAGTATTCACCGTCGTGATTCACGAACGTCAGCCGCGGTGTCAGCTGTTCTCCGCTAGCCAAGGTGTAGTTGGTACCGCTGGGCGTCGATTCCAGCACCTGCGCCACCTCCTGCCAGGACGCATCCGCATCCATCGTAGGCAGCGACAGCCACTGGGCCAAGGCAAAGCCACCAACCAAAGCGGCAGCGATGGCCTTCCCGGTATGAGCGCGAAGCCGTTCCCGTAAAGGAAAACGAATCACATTGTTCAGAGGTTGTTCGGGCTCGTTCTTGGCCATACCCAACATCTGCGTGATCGCCTCGGGCAATGGCCGGTGGTCTATTTCCCCGTAATGGGCCTGCAGAGTCTGATCGACCAGCGACAGTTCACTCAGACGCGCAGCCAGCGCAGGCTCTACTGCTAGACGATCACGAATCTGCTGCATTTCCTCGGCGAGCAATTCGCCATCGAGAAAAGCCGAGAGTTTTTCATCCACGTTGGTCATTGCTTGATCCTCGTTGTCTCAGGCGCCAGCGCCTCACTCAATGCGCCGCGCGCACGAGCCAGCCGGCTCATTACCGTACCTTTGGGCACCGACAAAATCTCTGCGACAGCCTGATAAGACAGTCCCTGAATCGCCACCAGCGATATGATCTGGCGCTGGTCTTCCGGGAGACGGCTCATTGCCTGGTCCACGCGGTTAACCTCCATTTCGTTGGCTACTTGCTTATCGCCATCAAAAATCTGGCCGTCACTGAGCTCCGGGTGTTCTGCCGCATCACGACGAACCTTGCGAGCCCGGCACTCGTCAATCCACACGTTGCGGCACACCCGAAATGCCCACGGGGTAATGTCTGCGTCTTCAGGCCGCGGCCGGCTCAACAACCGTTCAACCGTGTTTTGAAGCAGATCGTCCGCATCAGCCGCGGACCCGGTCAGTGAGTAGGAGAACCGCCTCAAGCTCGGCAATAGTTCCGTGATTTCCTGTCGCATGGCGCCCTTTGTCGATATGTGTTACCTGTACAACGGGTCACAGCGGGATTTATTCCCTCTGATTGGGAATTATTTTTCGGTCCAGCCGTTGTTCTGTTAGAAACTCCTCTTTACCTGGGTCTACACGATGATGAAGCGACCAACGTTCCACTGGCTGATGGTGCCGGCCTTACTGATTGCGCCCGGGTTGGCACAAAGTGTCGGCCCCAGCGGTCTTATTGACGGGCGAATTGACAGCATTTCCGAACAGGTCGAACGGCGCGCCGAAGCATTGGTGGAGCGCAAAGTGGCGGAGCGGACTCGCGAGCGTATGGTCAACGCCGACGAGCTACCGGAGCAACTGCAAGGGCAACTGTCGGAGCTGTTGCCTGTCCGTACCCGCAATGGCGAAACTGCCTTCTACGAGGCACTCCAACGCGATGGTTCCCGAGCTGTGGCCAGGCAATGGCTTATCACAGCCACCGCCGATGAACTGGTTCAGCTCCGCCGCCCCGGCGTGACGATTCTGGAGCAACGAGAGCTTGAAGGCTTGGGGCTGACCGTGGTGCGTTTTCAGGTGCGCCCGGACATTGACTCCCGTGCCGCGCTGGAAAAACTGTTACCCGAACTGTCAGAACGACTCGACCGCAACCACATCTACAGCCCGCAAAGCCGGGCTGCTGGTGCAGTGCCCAACGGGCCCCAACAGCCGATCGCCAGCCTGTGCTCGGACCCCGTTCGGGTCGGCATGGTGGATACGCTGATTAGCGATGAACATTCAGCGTTTGATCAGGCGAGCATCATTCAGAAACCGTTCTTAACGATGGCAAACCAACCCGGTGAACTGACAGCACCTCGTGCCCACGGCACCGCTGTTGCCAGCGTGCTAATGGGCCAGCTTGGTGCTCAATCCCGAGCCCGACTGCCGCACGCCACCTTGTTCAATGCATCGGTGTTCTACGAGGGCTCCGGGGCGACTTCGGGGGCAACGCTCGCTCATTTGCTGGAAGGATTAAACTGGCTGGCAGAGCAAAAGACTTCGGTCATCAATATCAGCCTGACCGGCCCGGATAACCGGATTCTGGCCGCTGCCATCAAAAGCCTGCAAAAACAGGGGCCGATACTGGTCGCCGCTGTGGGCAACGAGGGCCCCGCTGCACCGCCGCTGTATCCCGCTGCTTATGAGGGGGTGATCGGGGTGACGGCGGTGGATAACGCAGGCGCGCTATACCGGTGGGCAAACCGGGGAAACCACGTGGCATTTGCCGCGCGCGGTGTGGACGTGCCGGTGGCTCACACTAACGGCGGCTTGGTACGCGACAGCGGCACCTCGTTGGCGGCCCCGGTGGTCGCTGCCCTGCTTGCGTGTTCGTTGCCGCGTATGAGCAAAGAGCAGGCGATTCAGGCACTGATTGACCACGCTGAAGATCTGGGAGACAAAGGCCGCGACCCGGGTTTTGGCCACGGCTTTCTCGACGATCAATCTGAGCGTTTCAGAAATCCGCCCGCAGAGTAACGCCCGCCACGGTTTTGTCGTAATCCGCCGAGTCTACGTTTGAGGTGTAGTGGCCGTAAGATACTTTCGGTTCAAGGCTCAGTACCTCGTTCAGCCCGATCCGCCAGCCGGCTTCCACGATCCAGGCCTGGTCTGCGCGTTGTTCTGAAGTGCGCTCCTGCAAATCTGAAGTAAACGGGTTCTGCAATAGCGGCGCATCCGGTTCGATCACCACCTCGTCGTATTCGCGATCTTCGTAACGCCACTTCAGCTGCAGGCGATTGTCCTGCTCCGCCAGCTGAAACCTGTGCACCCAGCTGACCCGCACGCGAACGAGCCGATTGTCATAGGCATCGGCCTGCGCATCTTCGCGATCACCGTCTATACCGAACAGCAGGTGACTGCGCGCGTCATTAAAGAAGAAAAACGCATCCAGGCTGGCACCTTTGATATCGGCGTCCCGGGCGTCGCCTTCCTCAAAATCTTTGGTTTTGTCCTGAAGGCTCACCATGACATAGGTGCTGTCGCCCAGCAGACTGCCAAGGTAGACGCTGGTTCTCGTAAAATCCAAAAACGGATCAGAGTCCAGAGTCGCGTGGGAATAGTGGTAGCTGGCACCCACCGTGACCGGATCAAAATCGTAACTCAGATCCGCAGAGGCCAGATGAATGTTTTGATCAAACTCATCGTAGGTTTGGTAGCGGCTACCAGACACCGAATAATCCAGTGTCAGGTTCAGAGCGTTTGTGGGTTTCAAGATCGCTTCCAGCCCGGCATCGAAGACCCAGGCTTCGTCGCTGTTATCGGAGGAGCGGTTCAGTTCGTCAACCGTCAGGTTGTTGTCGTGCTCCATGCCCGCAGCCAAATGACCGTTCAGTTCGGCGCGCTCTGAAGCCCACAGTGCCGGCGTAACCAACGCCATCACAGCCACAAGCGGCAACTTAGGAAAACGTTGTGTCAAATGCATGAAAGGTATCTCCTGACCAGAAGAAAGCCGAGCCTTTACAGGCTCGGCTATCATCAAACGGCGTGGTTAAAGTACTCCACCACCGGTAGAGCCTTTGACAGCGCCTTTTACGGAGTTCCGAACTTCACCTTTCACGGAATCCGATACCGAGGTACCAATTTGCTGATTGGTTTCTACGCGGACTTCCGAGCTGCGAGTCTTGTTCACACGATCTTTTACCGCGGCGCGTTTTTCAGCAGCCTTGTTGGCGGCCGCATCGGCAGTGGCATTCGCTTTGCCGCGGACTTTCTGGCCCGCTTCGACACCGGCGCTCACCGCTGCGTTGGTTTTCTGGCGAGCTTCGTTGCTGGCCGCCCGCCCTTGTTCAGAAGCTTCACGGCGCGCTGCCTCACCGTCTACATTACCCTGAGCAGATGCTGAGCCACTGCCTTGGGCCGAGACACCGTCGTTGCCGTTGGCACTGGCGCTCATGTTGGCATCGGCTTGAACATTGGCCGATGCGGCGCCTTCAGCGGCAAATGCGCCGGTTGAAAGAATGGAACAAATCGCAAAAGTCAAAACGTGCTTTTTCATAGTTTCGTCCTCCTTCTGATGGACCCTTATGGGCAGTTTTCATCAGGAAGACGACTGGGCCGAAACTTTATTCCAAAAAAAATCCAAAAAAATTGAAATCCGGCATTTCGGCTCAGGAATCGTCTACTAATCAGAGCAGTGGAAACATCACAGAACCCCACAACCCGCACAAGCAAACCAGGCTCAACACGAAAACGAAAAACCGGTAGTTCACGTTGTTGTTGGTCAGGTGGATGACGGAATGTACCACCCGGGCCGCCACAAATGCCCAGGCGAAAATCAACGTAATCATGGCGGTGTTGCCGGTAACCAAACCGAAAATGATGCCAATATAAAACAGCGGCGGCACTTCAAAGTGGTTCTGCACATGGCGGGCCATCAAGTGCAGATAATCCGGCTGCGTGCCTTCGTTGTAGGTGCGGTAGTAGCTCAACCGGACTTTCCGCGCCCTAACGGCAAAGAACCTCAGAGTGCCCAGCCTGAAGATGCAGGTCATGGTCAACACGAACATCGCAAAAGCGGGGTATAAAATGGCTGTCGAACTCATGCGCTCACCTGCTCGGTCTTGGCGTGCTGGATCACCTCGTTCAGTGTCCACTGGTCATCCGCGTGGTTGCCGTATTTCAGAGCGACAATTTTCCCGCTTTCATCAATCAGGAAATCTGCTGGCAGCCCCAGCTCCGCTTCCAGGCTTTCCGGTTTTTTCATGCCGAACTTGCGTACGCCGTTCAGTGCTCCTCTCATCATTTTGAAATTGAGAATCGCTTTCCATGAGCTTTCCACGCCAAACGCTCGGTACAGCTGTCTGGAAGGATCCGCAATCAGATCAAAAGGCACATCAATCACATCTTTTAGCATGCGCTCTTGGCTGGCATGAAAGACGACCACCTCGTGGATGTTGTTTTCCTGCAGCTGTGCGGAATTTTTGAAGAAAGACTGCAAATGGAGATTACAAATCGGGCAACCCGCAAAGCGTCTGAACTGCAGATGAACTAGTTTGCCGGGCTGGGGAACCTGTACCGGCTGATTTTTGATGTTTCTCAAATCGGCCAATGCGACCGTATCGCCTATAACTTTACATTTCACTCGATCTCTCCGGTGATTATTTATTTGTTAGAGGGTTATTCATTGACGCGGCTATTTACCAGAAGGTTCCGAAAGGGAGTTATAGTGCATTTGGTGGGTGAAGCGTCATGCCCCAAGCATACGCCCAAACTAGACAAAAGAAACGCTCTGAAAATGCGGGTTATCCACACGCGCTTCGAGCGATGCGATGGTATCGGTTGCGACCAAGCTGACAACGCCATTTGCGTCGAACTTGATGCATTCGTTTCGACTCTCATCAAACGCGGTATCAAGCCCGACACCTTCGATCACCGCACCTGACTTCAGCGTGAGTTTTATCGGGTACCGGTACATGCACGCTATTTCTATGTAGTCGTGCTGATCACACGTAATCATGCTGCAGGCTCCAATCACGTTTAATCAATTTGTTGGCGCACACAATCAAATTAAAGCACGTGTGCAGCGCTAGTATTCGCCGGTGTACTCATGGGAGCACTCAGCAGATCAGATAATTATACGATGAGAAGCGGTATTCCGTTTCTGCCGATTCCGTTATAAGGTAAAACTTTCCCTATAAATCCCTCGCACACTGCGGCCAGCCAAAGAGCACGAGGCATGACAAGGCAAGTTCCAACACAATGCGTACGCTTCAGGGGCTCAGGCTACATCCTGCTTGGCGTAGATCAGACTCTTTTCTCACCCTGGGATCACGGTATTCACCCCGAAAATACAGATTCTTCGAACTGGGCGGGGTTTGTCGCGCATTTTGATATCCCAGATGAACAGCTGTATCTCGATTACCTAAACGTCAGCCACACGCCCCCCGCCAGAAAGCGCTTGCAACGGTCACTTTCCAATACTCGCGACCAATTGGGTGCAACGCTGGATGAGCTCATTGGCGACTACAGCTTGCCCTCGCTCAATGGCGTGGAAGCCACCGATGCCGGCATGGGATATTGGCACTACGAGGATGTCCAGCTCGCGCTTAACTACACCGGTGCGCTGACCCTATGCCCGGAGCCTGGCCAACACGAGCAAGATTATCTGGAGCTGGTCTTTGAAAAAGGGTGCCTTATTACATGCAAAACCATCTCGCCCCCTCTCTCTGATGACGCTTCCAGAATAATGACAGAGGGCTTTTCGCGGGAGTTCGACTGGAACAATCTGGACAACGATCCCGAAATTGATCCGCCACAACAGCCCTGAGTAAACAACACCAGAGATAGGTACAGGGTATCTTTCTGAATCGTGGAGAAATGAAATATGAAACACTTTATCAAAGCAGCAATGATTCTATTGCTGATTTTTTCGGCGAACGCCTATGCCTACGATCAGATCTTCAAGGTATCGGAGGGGCTGAAAATCCGCTCACCTTACTATGGCGATCAACCGATCATTTCGATCCGGGTGTACGGCGATACGGTGTCGGCTTTTTCAAAAGATAAATTCGGCAAAGACTACAACGACACCCTTTTCAAATTAACGGCAAAGACCGAAGCTCTGAAGGAGTTCTTTTTCGATATTCTTGAGAAAGGCCGATTTGTGATTCTTCCTAATAGCAGCGGTTCGGTGGAAGATCTCAGGATTATCTACAAGGGCAAAAAATACAGCTTTTATGAGGGAGCCGTCTATTTGAACGAAAACGATATGTGCGGACTTGATATGCAATGCCCGACCAGCGACGCGGCCGCCCGCCAGGGACGGAACACCACGGCTCCAGGCACAAAAGGGCCGCTTGAGAGAGCGGACGCGACAAAGGTGGACCACATGACGCGGATTAAATTCTAATAGGACGCTGCACTGATGGAGCAGGCTGTTTTAATGTGTTCGGGAATTTCGACGATCCCGATATTAAGATAATCATCTTCCCATTTTGGCAGCAGGACCAGATCCCGACCTATCGCCATATCTGATTCATTGGAAGCTGCCGCAGCGCTGGATCGGGCCCCGTATTGCCAGCTGCCGTAATATTCTTGAAAGTTACCCGGACAACCAATAAGCAGACGTTTATCAGAATTTGATCCGCGATAGAAAAACGCCAGAACTCCGTTATCATTTTTATCCATCCAAAAACTGCTTTTAGACGCCTTTCGAAATAGCGTTTTTTCTCCAGAGGCAGTATTTAGCTGGTATATGCGGCTGCTGCCAAGTGAGAAGTAAACATCTTTACCTCTCACGACTGCATGAATTTGAGCCCCACCCTCACGGGAGAAACTCATTGAATGGCCAATCCCGTTAGAGTCATGGTATTTGAGCATAACCTCATCGGTACCGCTTTCAGGCTTATAAAAGATCGCTACCGTATTACCACCCGAGCGTACTGTTTCGATTTCTGCGGCCCTATCCAGCAGGGGCTCGGCGTTAGTCCCTCCCTTACGCAAACGGTAGACCATAGCCTGGTTTATCTTAATGCTATCGTAGTCCTCATAGCCGATAAGCAGTCCGGATTTCCCAATATCACGAATCCATTCCCCTTTTCTTTCCTGGATTTTATCGCCGCTCAGGCTTGAGGTTACCGGCCGCGTACTGCGCGGATTATTGATATCAAACAGTGCATAGTAATCATTGTTGTCATAGGGATACCCGCTTTGCTTTTCTGGCGAAGCATGAATAACCCACGTTACATTCCCGGACTCCCAGATCCCCAAGCCTTGTCCTCCGTATCGATCATCGTTCTTTACCAGCGACGATATTTCCGTTGTTACCAGTGAACCGTTCCGATACTGATGATAGTTCCAGGAATTAGTCCTTGTGTCGCGGGAGGTAAAGACGGCACTTGCTCCGGAAGCGGCGTAGCTGTTGGCTGCAATTCTCCTTCCATCGCTGCTGGCATAGCTATACACCTCGGTATAACCCGACAAATCAACGATGCCCACCTTTCGTGTACCCAGATCACCCCGACGAATATGGAGAAGGATGTCGTCGCCCGCTTCTGCCCATTCTATATGCCCTCCAGAGGAGCCAGAGGAAGCAGGAAAGCGTTTCACTACCCGGAAGTTGTCATCTAACGATAGCGGCTTGTTTACTTTTTTGCGGTCGGTGCCCCCGGTTCTGATCCCATTCCCTCCAGCTTGAGTGCCCCCTCTATGTTCAGAACCGGCCACCTCGTGATCTGGTCCGGAGGAAAGCTGTGCCCAGAAAGACGCCGAAAGATCGCCAAAGTCCTGAGCGTTCAGAAAAGCGACCGTCAGCGGGTTTAACACAAGCAATATGCCGCCCCAGGCACCGGATCTAAGCCATCTTTTTTGCTTGCTATGCACCACAGTCGCAAACCCGCCAGCGATGGCGACAAGCAACGAGAATCCGGCAACTTTCCTTAATTCTGCCAAGTCCCAAAGCAACAACAAACCGGCCAGGGCGATGAGCAGAGCCGCTACCAACCCACCAAAAAACTTAGCCAGCCCGCCCTCACTGCTGCGTTTAAGGCCGCTCAAAGGTGTGTATGTACCAAGCTCAGGCAACTCATAGCATTTGCCCTCAATGAGCGTTTGTTTTTCGCCATGTTTTTCCGCCAGTTTCAGCCCTGATTGCGCGGCCCAATGCAAGCAGAGACCACAGCTGCACCTAATACAGGCATCATCTTTGACAGAAAATTCAAGATGTTTTGCGCAGCCCGGGCACGGCATTGTTCCGATATCATCGCTGGATTCAGGCGCGTTTTTTCCTGGCTGGCCCTCTTGCCGGTCGTTGTTGTTGGGCAAGCTGACCCCTTTCTGGGGCGACCAATGAAAAACAGCGTTGCATCCGGAGCAGCGGAATTTTCTTTCTTTATTCAAAGAGTCTCGGAGCGCGAGTCGTCCATCGCAGGAGGGACAAGGCAGCTCAATTGAAAGATCCTCAACTCGGGTAACGGCCTCATAATTGCTCAGAGGGTGAAGACCGCGAGATGGTGACCAGAACATTCGGGTACCACAGTTTTTACATCCCACTTTCCCGGTGCGATCTAGGGGAAATGTCAGGGGTTTCTTGCACCCGATACATGGCATCATAAGTCACTACATCCGGCTTGATTATGAGACACGTCTTTATTCATAGCCACTATCACAATATTCCAGCACCGACATTGATACACGCGCCAACGGGTTTAACTGTTTGCCATCCCACTGGTAATAGCGAGTCTCCATTCTCATCGACTCGCCCGCGCCGGGATTCGTAATCAACAAGGCGCTATCTGCCCGGAAGCAAAGGCCCAATGACGTTGACCAGGCTTCATTCATAGAGACTTGGCCCGTTCTAATATCCACAATGGAGAACTGCTGACAGCCAGTGCCACACCCCCAGTAGACCAGACGGTAGTGGCCAGCAAAGTTGGCAGGACGCCCCATCTGGGCATTGAATCGACTCCTGAAACTGATGGCGTCCCGATGACTGTCGAAATCCACGAACTCTAGTGCCTGGTCAGACGCCTCCACCGGGAAATCGGAGAAATCGACTGTTTCTAGCGAAACCTTGTGTTCCACTTCACCGGCTGCCGCATCTACCCGTGAAGTAGGAAGCGCGAACACCAGGCAAAGCAACCCGATCATTTGCCATCGCATGAATCTATCGCCCCCTCAGATGCAAAACATGGACATCCACTTCCTCACCTGTTGCTTGTTCAGTCACCAGGTACAAAACACCCGATCCATCAGAGCGTAACCGTTGCGTGACGACATAGCGAAGCGCCAAACGTTGTCCCGGTTGCAGGTCCAGCTGGGTCGGAGTCGTGGCGGTTACCGTAATATGCCTTCGCTTTTCATCGTCCATTGCAGACTACCGCTTCAATCAGTCCTTGGGTTACTTGTCCCATTCTTCCGGTGGAGTTGCGCCATGTTTCAGCAAGAACTTCACCATAGCGTCATCCTGGGAATACAGCAGGGGGCGCCGGCCTTCTTTATCCTGACGGTTCAATAGATCAGGGTTTTGCTGGATCAGCCACGTCACCATTCTTCGATTGTTGTATTTCACGGCCATATGCAAAGGCCCTATGCCTGACATTTTTGCCGATTCCGGCCAAGGCACGCCCTTCTGTTTGAAGTGCTGGTAGCAAGCTGGACTGCCTCGGTAGGCAATCACTTTGCCCAGATCCAGCTTCCTTTTAGCTTCATCTGACAGGACCTTGGCCATAACACAGCCCCCAACATCGTTGCCGAACATCAGGGGACCAACCAGATTCACCTTCGCTCTGTTTAGATGCTCGATCGCATGTTGCTCATCGTCAGACAATTGATCAAATTTTTCGGTTTGCGCTGCGAGCGATTGGACATAAACCCCAACCAGCCTGGCAAATCCGGGGCTTAGCAAAAACTCTTCATCATTTACGTTGTCCTGAAGCAGGCCCCCTAATTCAATGACAGTCAGCTCTCCCGCTTCAAACCGTTTGCTGACGAGAGCTACGGAATCAACTGACGTTACCTTTGGAGCCTGCGTCTCCACCATCTCGGCGCCACCTGACGTGTCAGCCCATACGGGTTGACCTAAACAGAACACTAATAGCAGTAATAGTCGACCCACCTAAAAACTCCGTTCGAATGTTATACCCTACTGAAGTCGTCAAATTGACTGTAAACGATTACAAATCAGTCGCCGCGAGAAGCGGGATCAGGCGATTTACCTCTAATCTTTTTCAACAACGCCTTAGCATAATAAAAATATTCAAAATCACCATTATCAATATAATCTTGAAGTGATTTCTCAGCTAACTCAAATTCTTCCAGACGGAGATAAACCAGTGCTTTCAAAAAATGGTATTTTTTCGGAATATTTAAATTCTCTTCACCAAGAAATTCATAAAGGCTTTCAAGATTAGATGTGCTTTTCCGAAAATTTCTTCTACCAAGATCTCTTTGAATTATTTCTAAATGTTTATCATACTGATAAGAAACTCGCTCCTCATCTTTTAAACTAAACCCTGCAAGCAATCTTCGAGAATGATCCTCATAATATTCAGTCACGCCCCCCTTTATCATATGAGGGAGATGGTAACTGGAATCTCTTTTGAGGTCGGGAGCATACTCCAAACGAACTCTTATCCCTGTTATGGCCGGAACGGGCTTATTATGCTCATTCCTGAAATGCTCACCGAGATCAAAGGCCACTTCTCCCGATTCCACTTCAACGTATGTTCGGTGCTTAATAAATACACTGTCCGAATTCGCTGTGAAGTATTTTCCATACAAGAACATCCCATCACCGTCAGAAAACTTCCTGACCGGATCTACTCTGACATTACCAGTCTCTTCAACTTCAAAAACTTCCATTTTTTCTATTTCCGGGAAAACAACACCGCACGTTTTATTCCACCGCCTAATGCTATACCTTATCTGTTTAACCTCTGTGTGATATTCGGGTCGGAGCCGCAATATATTGTTATCGATTTTAGCGGAAGTGATCCGGAAACCTTCCATAAAACCTTTCCAAGGTTGACGCTCACCTCTCCACTCATTCTTGGCCTGCTTTGTTTCCCAATCGATTTCAACTTCGTCTTCCCAAGCAACAAAAGGTCCTTCTTTACGCTCGTCGTCTACCGTACAAGATAACGAGGCACACCCTTGAACAATCAGAACCATACAGATCAAAAGGGAATACTTTCGTGTCGTCGAAGAAATAATTCGATCAACCATCACAGCACCCCCGTTTTCATCATAAACTGCAAAATCTCACCAAGGTCGCACTGTTTGGATTCACAATCCGGGGCATTTCTGGACGCTTCTTCCCAATGATCATAACCAGCAACTTCGTCCCAACCATCATCACCGTTGACCATTGCCCTGTAATCATATGGAGCGGGTGCTGCGGATTTAGTTATCGCCTTTGTCGTGCTTCTCATTCTGGGCTCGGGCTCGGGCTCGGGCTTGGGCTTGGGCTTGGGCTTGGGCTCCACATAAGCCGAGTATTTCACTTTACAAAAATCGAGGTATTCCTCAACAGCAGATATGGCTTTAACACCACTACCTTTTCTGACGGACAGCGTCAGCGCACTTGGATTAATAGGTTCCCCGTTGTAAGTTGCGCGGTAACGCCCAGTAAAATATATTTTTATTTTATCAAAGTAATTTCCTTTTTCTTTTTTAATTGAAATACCAGAACCCGCGGAAATTTTTATATCGTTGCTTTTAAAAACATTCTTTATTCTTTTCACGACCCCATAATCTTCCAACCGAATCCGGCTCACCTTCTCAACGCGACTTATACGGCATTCGCCCTTACTCCAACTACTAAATATAAAAGTACTTAGATGCTCTTCTCTTGAACTATACCTACTTTCTTGGTTGGAAGTGACATTCATTGTGTAACGAAGAATGTTATCCATTAAACGCTCTTGCATATCACCAAACATTGAATCAAGCGCTGAGTTGCCCTTCTGTTTAGCGGCCTTGGGAGCAACATCCCGTAAGAGTCCCGCAGACTCGTCAGAAAAACGACCGCTACCGTTAGTGATCGCCTGATAAACTTGGAACGACGTTCTGGCAAGAACGTAATCACCCAACTCAGCGGCGACGACGCCTCGGTAGTACCAGTAACTTTCAGGCACCCCCAATTGATGTTCTGTCCGCAGCTGATCGATGAGCCATAGGCTCTCATAGGCGGCATCATAGTCTTCAGTCACTAACTGATCCGCCAATTCAGATACCTGATCATCCAATTCGTCGATTGGCGCCTTCGCCATTGCTGTACCCGAACCCAAAAAAATCGCCAAACAGAGAAGTACAACTACCGTATGCATGCAGTAGCTCCAGCCACAACTGATGACTCTGCGTATTTCTCACAGCCGCACAAAAGGCCACCCACCCTGGCCAATGCAGCCTCGCAGGCTTTCTTATTCTTTTCTCGGGACACAGCTTCCCTGGCCTCTTGCTCCAATTTGACAGCATCACGCCTTTTCTGATTGAGCTGTTGTCGCTTCCTGACTTCCTCGGCGAGACGGCGCTTCTCTTTCTCCTCGGCCTGTCGAGCAAGCATCCGTTCTCTCTTTGCTTCCGCCTTCAACTCGCCTAAAAGGCTATTCAGGCCATCAATATCACCACGGTTCATTCGGCAATATTCGCGTCTTTTATTTATTATTCGGTCAACCCTTTTCTTGCAAGAAGAGTCACAATTTTCCGGATAACTCCTCAGCAGACACGGATTGAACGCGCAGTGACATTTATCTCGCCACGCCTTGGATTCTGCCTGCTTTTCCCTGACGATTTTATCTGTCTTACGGGCTTCCACTCTGTCAAGGGGAGAAGCCACTACTGAAGACACTACTACGAGATAAACAAATAGCATTAAGGGCAACTTCGTCAGCAAAAAGCGCGCGTCAAACAAACCGTAAGAATTCAAATTCGACTCCAATTAACCGCGGGCAACCGCGAAGACAATCTGCGCAGCGAAAAAGATCATGAGGGCCACGCCGACCCAGCGGCCGACCTTTTTGTTTTTTCCAGCACTCGTATCACTATTACTCTGCTCATTATTTTCCATTTTTAGCGTCCTCTCAGCCTCTAAAGTTCAAGCCTGTGGTCATTCGGTTTCGAGCTAATGACCCGTTAACTATCAAGGCGTTCCAGACCATTTGCCTCACGAATCCCTTTCATCCCAATACCTTGACCACGACCTAAAATATAAGAAACCCCTAATTGGGGGTTCTTGACAATTTACTGACGAATATCTCGCAACATTAAGGCAAGAATCCCCCAGGTTTCCTCCTCGCAAACCCGCTCAGTCTTGCCCTGCACGTAATCACGCCAGCCAGCCAATAACCTCACCCTATCGATCCCATTCTTACCTACAGAGTAGCGACGGTATGTTTTCTCGGCAATCCGAGCCATTTCATAGCCCACATAGTAGCTAAGCATGCCAAGCTGCTCTCTATGATCAGCGCCATCCGTTATTTGAGATTCACCGATTATGTCTTGAGGCGAATATCGCACCGGCACAGCCTGAAAGAAGTCTTCGATTCCAGCATAAGACCTCCCTAAATCAATCTTGTGGCGAATCATGGAAATATTGCTTTGAGCAAATAGTGCCGCGAGGCCATACGACGCTCTCTGTCTGTCGGAGGAAAGCCTGACCGACTCGTTTTGCCACACCGTTTCGCGACCCAAAAACCATCCGAGTTTCTGGCTGTAATCAGTGTGAACTTCGTGATACAGGGCCCTGGCTTCGAGGTAGTGGTGTTCAGCCAATAGGTTTTCCGCCTGAGCCATTTTCCCTTCCAGCTTTTCGATTACTGCGTTGTTAAACAGCGCTTTGTCGACGCGTTCTCGCCAGAACGCGAGGGATGACGCACTTCCAGTCGCTGATCCCGAATCGATATACAGTTGTTCCAACGCATTCCGGCCCTGATCCAGTCGCACCCTGAGCCCATCAATTTTCTCTTTAACAACGACGATTTCGGCCTTTAACCTGACCTCTTCCAGACGCTTCTCGGCGGTCGAGCCTGAAACATCAACGGGGCCGGTGGTGATGGCGGTTCCTATGCCAATCATGGCGAGTATTACCCAGGCTCCAATCCACAGGTTTCTCCCCGTTGCCGGGACTGCATTCTTCTCAACCACGGCCTATTCTCCTGACGCAAGAATCAATCCAGTCCCTTGGCAAGGCGCAGCAACTGAACAAACTCGGCCCGGTAACCGTACATATCATCACCTCGGTTGCCTTGTGCCAGAGTAATCGCATCGTCCAGCGTCCAGTCGCCGGTGTACTTACTCCCACTCAACAATTGCCCGGCGCCCGCTACCGCAGTGGCGAATGCGGTTTCCTGGTGACGCAGCGCCTCATCAACTGCCGTATTGTGTGCCGGAATCGGAGTTTCCAGGTGTTTGGATGCTTTCTCGCCCGGCAGCTTGTAGCGCAGCTTCAGGAATGCGAACTCATCAGCCTTTTCCGCCCTCGGCTTCGACGGTTCCGTTTCATATCGGGAAGGCGAAATTAGCGGTGTGCCACCTACCGGAGTAATCTCATAGATGGCAGTGACACTGTGCCCTGCACCAATATCTCCGGCGTCGACCGCATCGTTATTGAAGTCTTCCCGCTTCAGGGCCCGGGTCTCATAACCCAGTAGGCGGTATTCCTGAACGGTGGCGGGATTAAATTCCAACTGGATTTTCAGGTCTTCGGCAATGGGAAACAGGGAGGAAGTGGCTTCCGTGACCAGCACCTTTCGGGCTTCATTCAGGTTGTCAATGTAAGCCGCCACGCCATTGCCGTTCTGGGCCAGCGTCTGCATCAGGTGGTCGTTGTAGTTGCCAGCGCCAAACCCCAGAACAGACAGGTAGATGCCTTGTTTCCTCTTGCGGGCAATCAGGCCCTCCAGGGCGTTACGGTCGGTTATGCCGACGTTGAAATCGCCATCCGTGGCGAGCATTACCCGGTTGACGGCTTTCTCATCGAAGTTCGCTTCCGCCAGCTGGTAGGCGAGCTGAATACCCTCCCCTCCAGCGGTGGATCCGCCCGCTTGCAGCTGGTTCAACGCCATCAGTATTTTCGATTTTTCCTTCACTGGTGTGGGAGGCAACACCACACCCGAGGCACCCGCATAGACCACGATGGCCACGGTATCGTCGTCGGGCATATCGTTTAGCATCATGGTCAGGGATTGCTTGAGCAGGGGCAGTTTGTCCTCAGCGCTCATACTGCCGGACACGTCGAGCAGGAACACCAGGTTCGCCCGGGGCCGAGTTGTTGGCGGCAGTTCGTAGCCCTGAATGCCGATATGCAGCAGTTTATTACCTGCCTTCCATGGGGAGTCGGTGACCACTACAGTCGGCTTGAATGGTTGTTCCGCGTTCTCAGGGGTGGGGTAGTCATAATCGAAGTAGTTTAGCCATTCTTCCAAACGGATAGCTTGTGGCTCAGGCAGCTGGCCTGCCACCAGCCGTCTCCGGGAAAAGCTGTAAGAGGCAGTATCCACGTCCGATGAGAACGTGGAAACCGGCGTTTCCAACACCCGATGGACCGGATTTTGTTCAACGGACTCAAAGCGATCCCGTGAAGTCTTCACCTGCTCGGGATAGTGGCGCTGATAGCCTGATACGCTTCTGTCCGCCTGCATACGGGACGCGACCATCTTTGCCTGATGGTGCAGCGAAACGGCCATTTCCTTCTCTGCCACCGGTGGACCTACGACCGGTTCCGCTGCGCAAGCAGATAACAGGATTCCCGCCACGAATCCAAGTGCGACATGCTGTACTACTTTCATGAGAAGCTCCATTTCGAACGTGTTTCCTTCTTTGACGGACAGGAGAAAAAACTGCCTCATCCAAAACAGCAAATCAGTCTTCGGACACAGGGGATTGTGGCCCACTCCTGGTAAGTACCTGCTGAGCTTTTTGCTTCAGCGTTGCGCCAAGCCGGCACCACCCGGCTTCATTTTCCGGGGTGAGCGGTTCCAGTTCCCGATTGAAGCGTTTCGCCAACAAAGCCCACGGGAACTGTGCCGACAAGACGTCTTCAGCATCTGGGTTGCCCCCGGCCTGGCACACGGTTGATTCCAGAGTACGAAGTTGCTCTGCAAGTTCCGAAAACAGCTGCGAGGTCTTATCCAGCGGCACGGCAGAGTATCCCTCCCCCTCATACGCTTTCAGAAACGTATCCCAGGCACCGGGTGGCACCGGCTGAAACGCATGGTCAGGCGCCGAAGCCACATTGACCGAGGCGCGGAGTTCCCGTTTTGCGGCCAATTGAGGTTCTGGCTCTTTGCTTGTCCAGGCCAGCACAACAATAAGAGCGAGACTCGCGACCATGCCAACGCCTCCAAGCGCCAGGCCGTGCTTCGACCATGAGCGACCAACGGCAGGCTGACCTGTCTGAGCTTCACGTACAGCCTGCCACTGCTGGCGTAGCAATGGGTTGGCGGACAGAGCCCGTTTAACTGCTTGCTCCTGTTCCGGGTTCAACCGCTTGTCCGCAAAAGCCGCCAGGATGGCATCCTCATTCTCAAATGTCGCAAACAACGGCTGGCCGCATAGCGCCGGCGGCTGCTTCTTTAGCAATGCCTGTATGACCGCTTTTTCGGTGCTATTAACCAAAATCACTCTCCAAATCAGTCGCGATAACGCCGTCTAGACCCAGTTGCCGCAACACCCTATGAAGCTCGGCTCGAATACCCTGCAAGCGTCGCTGGACCGTAGCCGGACTGGTATCAAGTAGTTCGGCTATCCTGCGGCTCGACAGACCGTCTTCATAACTAAGTGAAAGCAACAAACGGTCGTCTTCGCTAAGGGATAACAGGGTATCGATATTATCCAGCGTCTCTTCGGTATGAGACGGACATATCTCGTGCGATGCTCCAGAATGCCCTAATAACTGACCCAACAGCGCCAGTGCTCGCGAACGCTGGGCACGTCGAAGACTGGCGTTGAGAGAAGCGCCCTGATCGTCCGGCAACTGCTCCAGGCCCAGTTCGGTGGCGCAGCACTCGGCGAAACCAGGTTCACCGCAACGAGGGATTCTTTCTTTGATGGTGCGGACGATCTGCTTGACCAAACCTTCCTGAAAATCGTTTGCGAGACGGGCTATGATCGTTTCCGGCCACTGACGTTCCAGACATAGCATATGCCAAAGCTTCACCCATGCATGCCCTAGCTCCTGCAACCAGGCAGGCGGGCGCGGGCGGCCAAAACGACGGCGCGCAAAATCTTCCATGGCACGGCTGGCAATGGCATAGGCAAATGTGGAAGGCTGACTTTTCCCGTTGAAGCTCTGTAGGCAATGCCAGTGATCTTCACTTAGCACCTCAATCATGGCGGTGACAGCTTCGTCCTTCAGCCCGGGCTGTACAAAACGTTTCGCCGCCATGCGCTCCAGACCCGCCATAAAAGCAGGATCGAAAACCACAGAAGACCAGTCGGTAGAACCGCCGGATTCATTTCTGGATACCATGCCAATCTATTGTTTTTTTTTGAAAGTCACGGCGAGGGACACAGACGCACCCTCGCCCAGGGCGTGCGACGGCTCAAAACTATACGGCTTCACTCCGAAGCAATGAGTCCGTTGCCATCACACATCACAAAAAAAGCCCCCGGATTACGGGGGCTTTTCGCAGACAGCTTACTTAACCTTAGGGTCCAGCTCGCCAGCCTCGTAACGCTCAAACATTTGCTCGAGGTTCAGCGGCTTGATTTTGCTGGCCTGACCGGCGCAGCCGAAGGCTTCGTAACGAGCAACACAGATGTCGGTCATCGCTACCATGGTGGCCTTCAGGAATTTACGCGGGTCAAACTCGGCCGGGTTCTGCGCCATGAAGCGACGAACCGCACCGGTGCTTGCCAGGCGCAAGTCGGTGTCGATGTTCACTTTACGCACGCCGTGCTTGATGCCTTCAACGATTTCTTCAACCGGTACACCGTAGGTTTCCGGAATTTCACCGCCGAATTCGTTGATTACTTTCAGCCACTCCTGGGGTACAGAGCTGGAGCCGTGCATGACCAGGTGGGTGTCCGGGATGCGCTTGTGGATCGCTTTGATCTGCTCGATCGCCAGGATGTCGCCCGTTGGTGGACGGGTAAACTTGTAGGCGCCGTGGCTGGTGCCGATGGCGATGGCCAGTGCGTCTACGTGGGTTTTTGCCACGAAGTCGGCGGCTTCTTCCGGGTCGGTCAGCATCTGGTCCATGTCCAGAGTGCCTTCGGCGCCAATGCCGTCTTCTTCACCGGCTTGGCCAGTTTCCAGAGAGCCCAGGCAGCCCAGTTCGCCTTCTACGGAAACACCGCACGCGTGCGCCATTTCGACTGTGCGGCGAGTTACGTCTACGTTGTATTCGTAGCTGGTCGGGGTTTTGCCGTCTTCACCCAGCGATCCGTCCATCATGACGGAGCTGAAGCCTAGCTGGATGGAGCGCTGGCAGACGGCCGGGCTGGTGCCGTGGTCCTGGTGCATAACCACGGGGATGTGCGGCCATTCTTCGATGGCGGCCAGGATCAGGTGGCGCAGGAAGGGGGCACCGGCGTATTTGCGGGCACCGGCAGAGGCCTGAACAATAACCGGGGAGTCGGTTTTGTCGGCGGCTTCCATGATGGCGCGCATTTGTTCGAGGTTGTTTACGTTAAAGGCTGGCACACCGTAACCATGCTCGGCGGCGTGGTCCAGAAGTTGCCGCAGCGATATCAGGGCCATGGGTTGTCTCCTTCATTAGACTATTAATGTTTGGAGCAGACTGTGTATTCAGGAGTCTGCTGCGGATGAAGGGGAAACAGTTTCGCGGAACCGCTACGAGCACATCCATGTGCGCTTCTCTCAGGCCATCCTTGGCCTTCGAAATTCCGCGAAACTGTTCCCCCTCCCTCCTTGCGATTCTTACTTGGTTCTTTGCTGCTCTTTATTCAGCTCTGACTGAAATCAGGCGCCTCTTTCTTCCAGTACAGCTACTGCCGGCAGGGTTTTGCCTTCTACGAATTCGAGGAAGGCACCACCGCCCGTTGAGATGTAGGAGATCTTGTCAGCTATATCGTATTTGTCAACGGCTGCCACGGTGTCTCCGCCGCCGGCCAGTGAGAAGGCTTCGCTTTGGGCGATGGCTTCGGCGAGGGCTTTGGTGCCGTTACCGAACTGGTCGAATTCGAACACGCCGACCGGGCCGTTCCAGAGGATGGTTTTGGCGCTCTTTAGGAGTTCGGCGAACTGGCCAGCAGTCTCCGGGCCTACGTCGAGGATCATGTCGTCGGCGGTTACGTCGGAGATGTTGCGAACCGTTGCGGTGGCTGTTTCGGCGAATTCGCTGGCAACCACTACGTCAACCGGCAGCGGGATTTCCACACGGCTGGCGATGTCTTTGGCGGTGTCGATCAGGTCGTGCTCGCACAGGGATTTTCCAACCGGATGGCCGGCGGCCGCCAGGAAGGTGTTGGCGATGCCGCCGCCTACGATGATCTGGTCGCAGACTTTTTCCAGGGCGTTGAGTACGTCCAGTTTGGTGGAGACTTTGGAGCCGCCAACGATGGCCACAACCGGCTTGGCCGGGTTATCCAGCGCTTTTCCAAGTGCGTCCAGCTCAGCCGCCAGCAGCGGGCCGGCGCAGGCTTCGGGGGCAAACTTGGCCACGCCGTGGGTAGAAGCCTGGGCGCGGTGAGCGGTACCGAAGGCGTCCATCACGTAAATGTCGCACAAGGCTGCATACTGCTTGGCCAGGTCTTCGTTGTCTTTCTTTTCGCCTTTGTTGAAGCGAACGTTTTCAAACAGAACCACTTCGCCGTCGGCCACTTCCACGCCGTCGAGGTAGTCTTTAATCAGGCGCACTTCCTGGCCCAACATGGAAGACAGGTGGTCAGCGACCGGCTTCATGGAAGAGGCTTCGTCGTACACGCCTTCTTCCGGGCGGCCGAGGTGGGACATCAGCATGACTTTCGCGCCGGCGTCTTTCGCTGCTTTGATGGTGGGCAACGAAGCGCGGATGCGGGCATCGCTGGATACCTTGCCGTCTTTTACCGGTACGTTCAGGTCTTCACGAATCAGAACCCGCTTGCCGGCGAGGTTCAGGTCAGTCATTTTTTTGATGGCCATAATCAAGGTCCGTAGTTATGGATTCAATCGTATCTTGGTTCGGGTCTATCTTGGGTGGGGTCTGACCCCATTCGGGGTCAGACCCCTTCTATCCCGTTGTATCGGTCAGGGTTTGCTTAGCCACGCCTGGCTGACATTCAGCATTCGGTTGGCGAAGCCCCATTCGTTATCAAACCAGCACAGCACCTTTACCATGGTGCCGCCGGTGACTCTTGTTTGCCCGCCATCAACCACGCCGGAATGGGAATCGTGGTTGAAATCCGAACTCGCCAGCAACTCGTCAGTGTAGTCGAGGATGCCCGCCAGCGGCCCTTCGGCTGCGGTTTTCAATGTTTTGTTCACGGCTGCCACATCGGTGGCTTCGCGCACATTGACTACCATGTCGATGGCCGACACGTTGAGCGTAGGCACGCGAATGGCAACAGAGCTGAAACGCCCTTCCATGTGCGGCATTAGCCTCTCGATACCCCGAGCTAATCCGGTATCAACCGGCACCAGGTTATGGAGAGCGCTTCGGGTGCGGCGCAAATCCTTATGGTGGTACGCATCGATCACAGGTTGGTCGTTCATCGCGGCATGAATGGTGGTCGTACTACCCTGCTCCACGCCGAAGGCATCATCCAGCACTTTGATCACCGGCACCAGGCAGTTAGTGGTGCAGGAGCCGGCGGCGACAATCACATCGTCCCGGGTCAACGCCTGATCGTTGATGCCGTAAACCACGGTACGGTCTACGTCGGCTTCGCCCGGCTGGGAGAACAGCAAATGTTTGGCTCCTGAGGCGATGTGCTTTTCTGCTGTCGCACGATCGGTAAAGGAGCCCGAGCATTCGAGCACCAAGTCCACATCCAGCAGCCGCCAGGGCAAATCATCCGGGTCCGGGTGACGCAGCACGCGGATGCGATCACCGTTCACAATCAGGTCACCGCCTTCCACTGACACCTTTCCATTGAGCCGCCCGTGGGTAGAATCGTATTTGGTCAGATGTGCAATGGTGTCGATGTCTGACAACTCGTTAATCGCGACCACCTGCAGGTGGTCGCGAAAGCCGTTCTCATACAATGCCCGCAACACGCACTGGCCAATACGGCCGTACCCGTTGATAGCAATCCGATAAGGCTTTGAGTTGCTCATCAAGCTTCCAGCAGTTCAGCAGCCACTTCCAGGATGTTTTCAGCGGTGAAGCCGAATTCCTTGAACAGCTCGCCAGCCGGCGCAGACTCACCAAAGGTGGTCATGCCTACAACCCGGCCGTCCAGCCCAACGTACTTGTACCAGTAATCCGCGATGCTGGCTTCGATCGCGATGCGGTTGGTCACTTCCAGCGGCAAGACTTGCTGCTTGTATTCAGCACTCTGGGCATCGAACACGTCGGTAGAGGGCATAGACACCACGCGTACCGCTTTACCCTGCTCGCGCAGCTTGCCGGCCGCGTCCTGCGCCAGGCCAACTTCAGAACCGGTGGCAATCAGAATCAGCTCAGGCGTGCCTTCGCTGTCGGACAACACGTAGCCACCTTTGGCGACATTTGCCAGCTGCTCGGCGTCACGATCCTGATGCGGCAGACCTTGGCGGGAGAACACCATGGCCGTGGGGCCATCGTTGCGCTCCAGGGCTGATTTCCAAGCTACGGCAGATTCAACGGCATCGGCCGGGC
Organism: Marinobacter litoralis; assembly: GCF_016427555.1. Classification (GTDB taxonomy): domain Bacteria; phylum Pseudomonadota; class Gammaproteobacteria; order Pseudomonadales; family Oleiphilaceae; genus Marinobacter; species Marinobacter litoralis_A. The sequence continues at coordinate 1,214,500 of NZ_JAELVS010000001.1, read as the reverse complement.
GCCAGGTGCTCATGTTCGGCGTAGTGCGCAGGCTGGCCAGTTGTTCAATCGGCTGGTGGGTTGGGCCGTCTTCGCCCAGGCCAATCGAGTCGTGGGTGAATACAAAGATGGAGCGCTGCTTCATCAGTGCTGCCATGCGCACGGCGTTACGGCAGTATTCCATGAAGATCAGGAAGGTAGCACCGTAGGGAACAAAGCCGCCGTGCAGCGCCATACCGTTCATGATCGCCGCCATACCAAACTCACGCACACCGTAATAGATGTAGTTGCCGGAGGCGTCGTCTTTGGTCACGCCTTTACAGCCAGACCAGATGGTCAGGTTAGAGCCGGCCAGGTCGGCAGAACCGCCCATCAGTTCCGGCAGCAGCGGGCCGTAGGCGTTCAAGGCATTCTGGGAAGCCTTACGGGAGGCGATGGTGTCGCCCTTGTCCTGACATTCCTGGATGTAGGCTTGCGCTTTTTCCGCGAAATCTGCTGGCAGCTCACCGGCCATACGGCGCTTGAACTCTGCAGCCAGTTCCGGCTCGGCTTTTTCGTAAGCGGCAAACTTGTCTTCCCAGGCTTGCTGGGCCGCTGCGCCTTTTTCTTTGGCATCCCAAGCGGCATAGATGTCGTCAGGTACTTCAAAGGCGCCGTGCTGCCAGCCTAGCGCTTCGCGGGTCAGAACGATTTCGTCGTCACCCAGTGGGGCACCGTGGCAATCTTCTTTGCCTTGCTTGTTCGGAGAACCGAAGCCAATGATGGTCTTGCAGCAGATCAAGGTAGGCTGTTCGGTGTTTGCGCGGGCCGCTTCAATGGCAGCACGAATGGCATCGGCGTCGTGGCCGTCTACGTTCGGGATAACCTGCCAGCCGTAGGATTCAAATCGCTGCGGAGTATTGTCGGTGAACCAGCCTTCCACTTCGCCGTCGATGGAAATGCCGTTGTCGTCGTAGAAAAACACCAGTTTGCCCAAGCCCAAAGTGCCAGCCAGGGACGCCACTTCGTGGGAGATGCCTTCCATCAGGCAGCCGTCGCCGAGGAATGCGTAGGTGTAATGGTCAACAATGTCGTGACCCGGGCGGTTGAACTGAGCCGCCATCGCTTTTTCTGCCAATGCGAAACCGACGGCGTTGGCAATACCCTGACCCAGCGGCCCCGTAGTGGTTTCTACGCCTGGGGTATACCCGTACTCAGGGTGCCCCGGAGTCTTTGAGTGCAGCTGACGGAAGTTTTTGATGTCTTCAATCGACACGTCGTACCCGCTCAGGTGCAGCAAAGAATACTGCAGCATGGACCCGTGACCGTTAGACAAGATAAAGCGGTCGCGGTTGGCCCACTGCGGGTTAGCCGGGTTATGGCTCAGGTAATCGTTCCACAATACCTCGGCGATATCCGCCATCCCCATGGGCGCACCCGGGTGGCCGGATTTGGCTTTCTGAACCGCATCCATGCTCAGCGCGCGTATGGCGTTGGCGAGATCTTTACGAGACGGCATCGACAATTCTCCAGTGTTTTTCAGGAAAAGACTTCAAGCTGCAAAAACTGCTTAAAAAGAAGGCGCGTATTTTCGCCGATTAGGGTATCCGGGGGCAAATTTCAGACAAGAATAAATCTATATCAAAAAAATTTGATATGGCTATTGATCGATCAACCGAACCACCCTACACTCTTCCGCCATGACATCACTCAACACGCACGCTCCCGAAACCTCATCCGTAGAGGCCCTGGCTCCGATCTTCAAAGCAAGCGGGGATCCTTTACGCCTGGAAATTCTGCGGGTGCTGCGCCGGGACACCTTTGGTGTGCTTGAGTTGAGCCAGCTGTTTGATATGCGCCAGTCCGGCATGAGCCACCACCTGAAGGTGATGCACAAAGCCGGTTTGCTGGAACCCCAGCGGGAAGGCAATGCCATTTTTTACCGTCGCCCGCTGCATCTGGACAGCGTAAAACTGACGGACCAAGCCATTCGGCAGATTTTTGAAACGGTAGACCGCATTCCGCTGCCCATGGCGCTTGCCGAGAAAATTGAAGCCATTCGGGCACAACGAGCGGAACAGTCGCAGGCGTTTTTCTCGCGCCATTCCGCGCAGTTCCGGGAACAGCAAGAATTGATTGCGGCGTTTGATCTGTATGCCGACCCGACAGCAGAGCTGATTCGCAAGCGAGTGAGCCAACAGAGCTGGCAGAGCGTATTGGAAATCGGCCCGGGCGAAGGCGGCTTTCTGCCTGTGTTGTCCGAACTTTTCGAGCACGTAGTGGGTCTGGACAACAGCAAAGATATGCTCGCCAAGGCGACCCGAACGTGTATTGAAGAGCGCCTGAACAACGTTGATTTGATTGAAGGCGTGACCGACACCGTGCTGGCCAGCGGCGATGCGTTTGATCTGATTGTTGCCAACATGGTGCTGCACCATGTACCCAGCCCGGCGGATATCTTCCTTGATGCCGCGGCCCTGATGAACAACGGCGGCTGTTTCATTATCAGTGATCTGTGCAGCCACGATCAGGACTGGGCAAAAGAAAACTGCGGCGACCTTTGGTTAGGCTTCGAGCCCGAAGAGCTGACCGCCTGGGCGGCCGATGCCGGCCTGAACGCGGGAGAGCAGCTGTTTATCGGCCTGAGAAACGGTTTTCAGATCCAGGTTCGGGAGTTCTGGAAAACAACCAAAAGAGCCTGAAACGCACGCAGATCACGGAATATTGAAAAAATTTGATATAGAAGTAAGTAGTAATACTTACACCCTGAAAACACAAAAAGAGCCGGTAGGTCATCCCTGACAGTGCCGGTACGAATTTGACAACGCTCACAGAGGACACACGTATGTCTGACTACAACATCTTTACCTCCGAATCGGTCTCTGAAGGCCACCCGGACAAACTGGCGGATCAAATCTCTGATGCGGTCCTGGACACCATCCTGACCGACGATCCGCACGCCCGTGTAGCCTGTGAAACCATGGTAAAGACCGGTGTTGCCATTGTCGGCGGTGAAATCACTACCAGCGCCTGGGTTGATCTGGAAGACCTGGTTCGCGGCGTGATCAAAGACATCGGCTACACCTCGTCAGACGTAGGTTTCGATGGCGACACCTGCGGTGTAATCAACATTATCGGTAAGCAGTCCGTCGAAATCGCCCAAGGCGTTGATCGCCAGAAGCCGGAAGACCAGGGCGCCGGCGACCAGGGCCTGATGTTCGGCTACGCCAGCAATGAAACTGACGTGCTGATGCCTGCCCCCATCACCTTCTCGCACCGTTTGGTGCAGCGCCAGGCCGAAGCTCGCAAGAGCGGACTGCTGCCTTGGCTGCGCCCGGATGCCAAGAGCCAGGTTACCTGCCGCTACGAAAACGGTCAGGTTGTTGGCATTGACGCGGTTGTACTGTCCACCCAGCACGATCCGGACGTCAGCCAGGCAGACCTGAAAGAAGCGGTGATGGAACTGATCGTTAAGCACACCCTGCCGGCAGAACTGCTGCACAAAGACACCCAGTTCCACATCAACCCGACCGGCAAGTTTGTGATTGGCGGCCCGGTAGGCGATTGCGGCCTGACCGGACGTAAAATCATCGTAGACACCTACGGCGGCATGGCTCGTCACGGTGGCGGTGCGTTCTCTGGTAAAGACCCCTCGAAGGTTGACCGCTCGGCCGCTTACGCAGGCCGTTACGTGGCCAAGAACATCGTGGCAGCTGGCCTGGCCGATAAATGCGAGATTCAGGTGTCCTACGCCATCGGTGTGGCACAGCCTACATCTATCTCTCTGAACACCTTCGGCACCGGCAAGCTCAGCGATGAGAAAATCGTTGATCTGGTACGCGCACACTTCGACCTGCGCCCTTATGCCATCACCAACATGCTCGACCTGCTGCACCCGATGTACCGGGAAACCGCAGCCTACGGCCACTTTGGTCGTGATCCCTACGAAATGACCGTAGGCGGCAAAACATTTACCGCCTTCCCATGGGAAAAGACCGACCGCGCGGCTGCTCTGAAAGACGCCGCCGGCATCTAAGCCATATTCAGGCGCATGAACAACTTCATGCGCCTAAACAGAATCTACCGGAGAATACCTATGAGCAACTTCGACGACTATAAAGTACGCGACATCGCCCTCGCCGATTGGGGCCGCAAAGAAATTCAGATCGCCGAAGGCGAAATGCCTGCGCTGATGAAGCTGCGCGAAAAATACAAAGCCGATCAGCCGCTGAAAGGCGCCAACATCATGGGCTGTATTCACATGACCATTCAGACCGCCGTGTTGATCGAAACACTGGTCGAGCTGGGCGCGAACGTGCGCTGGTCTTCGTGCAACATCTTCTCGACTCAGGACCAGGCCGCTGCCGCTATCGCCGCTCAGGGTATTCCGGTATTCGCCTGGAAAGGTGAAACCGACGAAGAATACGAATGGTGCCTGCACAAGACCGTTGGCGCAGACGTAGACGGCTGGGAACCGAACATGATCCTGGACGACGGCGGCGACCTGACCGAACTGCTGCATAAAGAGTACCCGCAGATCATCGCGAACTGCCACGGCGTGACCGAAGAAACCACCACCGGCGTTCACCGCCTGCAGGAAATGCTGCGCGACGGTACGTTGAAGATTCCGGCGATCAACGTGAACGACTCCGTGACCAAGTCCAAAAACGACAACAAGTACGGCTGCCGCCACAGCCTGAACGACGCCATCAAGCGTGCCACCGACCACCTGTTGTCTGGCAAGAAAGCACTGGTTATCGGTTACGGGGACGTAGGTAAAGGTTCTGCCCTGTCACTGCGCCAGGAAGGCATGATCGTGAAGGTCACCGAAGCAGACCCGATCTGTGCGATGCAAGCCTGCATGGACGGCTTTGAAGTGGTTTCTCCATACATCGACGGCATCAACACCGGTACCGAGCAAGGCATCAACGCTGACTTGCTGGGCAACACCGATCTGCTGGTCACCACCACCGGTAACGTGAACGTGTGCGATGCCAACATGCTGAAAGCCCTGAAGAGCGGCGCGGTGGTTTGTAACATTGGCCACTTCGACAACGAAATCGACACCGCTTACATGCGCAAGAACTGGGAGTGGGACGAGGTTAAACCGCAGGTCCACCTGATCTACCGCGACAAAGCCACCAACGACCACCTGATTCTGCTGTCTGAAGGCCGCCTGGTGAATCTGGGCAACGCTACCGGTCACCCGTCTCGCATCATGGACGGCTCTTTCGCCAACCAGGTACTGGCTCAGATGTACCTGTTCGAACGCAAGTTTGCCGACCTGCCTGAAGAAGCTCGCGCCAAAGGCATCTACGTCCAAGTGCTACCCAAGCAGTTGGACGAAGAAGTGGCCCGCGCGATGGTTGAAGGCTTCGGTGGCGTGATCACCAAAATGACTCCGGACCAGGCCAAGTACATCGGCGTGCCGGTCGAAGGCCCGTACAAGCCGGAAACTTACAGGTACTAAGCGGACAGAATCATGCAATCCCAAAAACAATTCAAACGTCGCTTCAGCTTCGAGTTTTTCCCGCCCAAAACAGAGGCGGGCAAAGAAAAACTTCAGGTTGTTCGCGATCAGCTTGCCGAAGTGAACCCGGATTTTTTCTCGGTCACTTTCGGTGCCGGCGGCTCAACCCGTGACCGCACGATTGAAACGGTGCTGAACCTGCACCAGCAGGGCATCTCCACAGCTCCGCACTTGTCCTGCGTTGGCGGAAGCCGCGCAGAGATCAGTGAATTGCTGGACGAGTACAAAGCGAATGGCATTAACCGAATCGTAGCCCTGCGAGGCGACCTGCCATCCGGTATGGGGGCTTCCGGTGAACTGCGTTACGCCAATGAACTGGTCGAGTTCATTCGGGAACACAGTGGCGATCACTTCAACCTCGAAGTGGCTGCCTACCCGGAGTTCCACCCGCAGGCTCGCAGCGCGGAAGATGATCTGAAGAACTTCGCCCGCAAAGTACAGGCTGGCGCCAACAGCGCGATCACCCAGTACTTCTTTAACGCGGACAGCTACTTCTACTTCATCGACCGTCTGGAGAAGATGAACATCACCATTCCAGTGGTGCCCGGCATTATGCCCATCGTCAACTTCTCCAGCCTGGTGCGCTTCTCCGACATGTGCGGCGCAGAAATCCCGCGCTGGATCCGCAAGCAGTTGGAAGCCTACGGCGATGACACGGTCAGCATCCGGAAATTCGGTGAAGAAGTGGTGACTCGCATGTGCGAAGACCTGCTTAAAGCCGGCGCTCCCGGGCTGCATTTTTACACCCTGAACCAGACCGAACCGAGCCTTTCGATCTGGAAAAACCTGGGCATTACAGACCGCGAAAAGATCTCCTTCTGATTTTTTCGCCATCCACTCTCTCCCGTCCCGGGAGAGAGTTTTTCATCTTTCCCCTTCAAATTAATCACCCCTGATTACCTGAAACCCCTCGTTTTTTAGGCTAGAGTGTCTCTGATGCAGTCCCATTTACGTTCCCGTGAGACACAGTCACAACTCTGTGTCATCGTGGTCTGTCTTACCGGGCAGAAGGAACCATAACAAGACTTAGGAGAAAGCATGAGCAGCAAATGGCTAAAAACACTGGGCGCCGGTTTGGCACTTTCCGTAGCTGCAACGTCGGTCAGTGCAGAGACGCTTCGCGTAGTCACCGACCCCAGTTTCGTTCCATTTGAAATGATGGATCAGGAAACCGGCGAAATGATCGGTTTCGACATGGAGATCATTGCCGCGGTTGCCGAACGGGCAGGCTTTGACTACGACCTCAACACCATGGACTTCAACGGCATTATTCCCGCCCTGCAAACGGGCAATGTAGACATCGCCATCGCCGGAATTACCATCACCGAAGAGCGTGGCGAGATCGTTGATTTCTCCGACCCCTATTACGATTCCGGCCTCCGGATTTTGGTACGCTCAGGCTCTGACATGGACGAGATGTCGGACCTTGAAGGCAAGAAAGTCGGCTCCAAAATCGGCAGTACCAGTTACGACTACCTGATGAAAACCCTCGAAGACGATGACGGCGTTACCCCTTACCCGGGCAGCTCCGATATGTACATGGCACTGATGTCTCGTGCGATCGATGCGGTTTTCTATGACGCTCCGAACGTTGGCTACTTTGCCAGCACCAAAGGCAAAGGCAAGGTCGAGGTGGTTGGCCCTCTGTATGAAGGCCAGCAGTACGGCATTGCTCTGAAGAAAGGCAGCAAATGGGTTGGCCCGGTCAACGAAGCGCTGGCTGAAATCAAAGAAGACGGCACCTACAAAACCATTTACGAAAAATGGTTCGGGCCGATGCCTGAAGACCAATAAACCTCCACGCGTTCCGGTCAGGGCGCACGATGCCCTGACCGGTTCCTCCCAACCCAATGGAGACACACACTGTGGAATTCCAGTTTCAATTTGACTGGCAGGCAGCGATTCATGCCATTCCCTATCTCGCCAAGGGCATTCCCTACACCCTGATGATTTCCTTCGGTGGCCTTGCCATCGGTTTTGTTCTGGGCATTATTTTTGGTTTGCTCAGCATCAACAAAAAATGGTTTCTGCGCTGGCCGGCCACCGCCTACATCGAAATTTTCCGGGGCACACCGATTCTCGTGCAGGTACTGTTTATCTTCTACGGCCTGCCCGATCTGGTCGGCGGCCCTATCGATCCGCTCACAGCCGGTATCGCCGCCATTGCTCTGAACTCCGGCGCATACATTTCGGAAGTGGTTCGTGGCGGCGTACAGTCGATTGCCAAGGGCCAAAGCGAAGCCGGCCTGTCTTTGGGTTTGTCCCGCACACAAACCTTCTGGTCAATCATCTGGCCGCAGGCGTTCCGGCGCATGATTCCGCCGCTCGGCAATCAAGCCATCGTGAGTATCAAGGACACCTCTCTGTTTTCGGTTATCGGTGTCGGTGAACTGGTTCGTCAAGGTCAGGTTTACATTGCCAACACCTTTACCGCTTTTGAGGTGTATTTCGTGGTGGCGCTGATGTATTTGGCGATTACCTTGTCCTTGTCTCTGGTTCTGCGGTTAATGGAACGCCGCGGCCTTGCATCCATCTGAAGGAACTCGAACCATGACTCAGATAGTCACGATGAAGGGCATGAACAAGTATTTCGGCAAACTGCATGTCCTGAAAGATATAGACCTGTCCGTTGAACAAGGTGAAGTGGTGGTGATCATCGGCGCCAGTGGCTCCGGTAAATCCACCCTGATCCGCTGTGTGAACGGCCTGGAAGAGTATGAATTCGGCACCTTGAGTGTCGATAACCAAGACCTGGCCCCGAAGGGTGGCAACCAGAAAACACTGGCAGAGATCCGCAAAGAAGTGGGCATGGTGTTCCAGCAGTTCAATCTGTTCCCTCATCTAACCGTGAGGAAGAACATCATGCTGGCGCCAATGAAAGTAAAAAACACCTCCCAGGTTGTGGCCAACGCGACCGCTGAAAGGCTTTTGGAGCGGGTAGGCATCGGCAATCAGGCCGACAAGTACCCCAGCCAGCTTTCGGGCGGACAGCAACAACGGGTCGCCATTGCCCGCGCATTGGCGATGGAGCCCCGGCTGATGCTGTTTGACGAGCCAACCTCTGCGCTGGATCCGGAAATGATCGGTGAAGTTCTGGACGTTATGCGCGAGCTGGCCAAAGAAGGCATGACCATGATGGTGGTCACCCACGAAATGGGCTTTGCCCGTGAAGTGGCCGACCGGGTGATTTACATTCACGAAGGGCAGATTGTCGAAGAAGGCAAACCCTCGGATGTGTTCGACAACCCGCAAAACGAAAGAACGCAAGCGTTTTTGTCCCGGGTCTTGGCACACTAACGAACCGCGCTCTGCCCCATCAACACCCCGATTTCGGCCATCCGCGAGAACGCACGAAGTCGGGGTTTCTGTTTCAAGAGGATCGTTTTCAACCATGACCCGACCAGCCCCTCAGCCCCACGCCTACTACGAAAGTAACCGGTTGCTGGCAGAATACGCAGAGTTCCACTTTGGCGACACCTGGTATGGCGTGGAAAACTTCCCGAAAGCGTTGGCAGAGCGTGCGCTAGCGGCGATGGCAGGCAAGCCAAGAGGCAAAGCGCTGGACTTGGGGTGCGCCTGTGGCCGTGCGAGCTTCGAATTAGCGAAGCAGTTTGACGAAGTAGAAGGCATCGACTTTTCCGCCAACTTTGTTCATCTGGCGTCTGAAATGGCGAGACAGGGTTCGGTGCGCTATCCACTGACCGAGGAAGGCGAGCTGACAAGCGAGCGTACACGGTCGCTAAAAGACATGGGGCTGGATGCCTGCGCGTCGAAGGTCTCTTTCTATCAGGGGGATGCCTGCAACCTGGAAGGGAGATTCACCGATTACGATCTGGTACTGGCCGCCAACCTGATTGACCGCCTGTACAAGCCCAGGCTGTTTTTGAACAACATTCACCAGCGCATCAACGATGCCGGCATTCTGCTGATTGCCTCACCCTATACCTGGATGGAAGAGCATACACCGAAAGACGAATGGATCGGAGGCTTCCAAAAAGACGGGGAGGATTACACCACACTGGATGGCTTGAAGGAGATTCTGAGCCCGAACTTCCGGCTCATTCAGGCACCAGAGAAAGTACCCTTTGTGATCCGTGAGACCCAACACAAATTCCAACATACTTTGTCAGAAGTGACTCTTTGGGAGCGACTACCCCGATAAGCAATCTTTGGCGAGCCAGAATATCCGGCCCGCCAAAGAACGCGTCTTTAAGCCTGCAGGCATTGCACCGACAGGCTCACGATCGTCATCACAGCAAAGACGCGATGGCCTCGTGCTCGAGGTTGATCTTGGTGCGGGTATCATCAGCCAGGAAGCGCGCAATCTTCTTGCCCAGAAAAGGCACATCAGACTTCACGGTGATGTTGATGCTGTTGGTACAGGTGTCGGCATTACCCTGAACGCGCATCACGCCTTTGATCTTGGCCGGAACACCTTCCACTTTCACCCGAAACTCGCAGTGCCACTCGCCGTCATCTTTTTTGACCCAGTGCTCTTCCTGACGGATTTCGTTCCACTCACGATGAAAACTGGATAGCACGCCTGGCACCTCGGCCGACGCCTTCATTTCACGCTCGACAACCAGCTTTCCGGCGACGGAGTCTTTTTGCACATCGACAACTTTTACGTTGCGAGCTCCCACTTTCTCGTTCTTGGCAAGAATCTGTTCTTCTGAAAAAAAGTGGCTGATCACGTGATCTAGCCCTGCATCGTATGAATGCTCAAGTGTCAGTTCCATAAATCCTCCATCGTATGATGCCGCTATTGTTACGACACACATGCGCTACAGCATTGGCCCTGACGGCAGTACGCTATGGCGTGGAGGCCAGACGAATGGATCACATTGTCACTCTGTTCGACGGGTTTTCTGGCCCGCCCCCTTAACCACCCCCGGTAGTCAGCAGTCGCTGTTAACTGTATTATCAAAACCGGTTAACAGCGAACAACTTTGATCTTTAAACAACTGCCCTACTGGAGCCCCGCCTTATGCGTAATGCTGATCTTGTCGCCCGCGGCCTCAAATCTGTGTGGCACCCCTGCACCCAGATGAAAGACCACGAAACCCTGCCACTTGTCCCCATCAAGCGTGGCGAAGGTGTTTGGTTGGAGGATTTCGAAAACAACCGGTTTATAGACGCGGTCAGCTCTTGGTGGGTCAACCTTTTCGGCCATGCCAACCCCAGAATAAACGCGGCGATCCAGCAGCAGGTCAGTGAGCTGGAACACGTCATTCTTGCGGGGTTCACTCACGAACCCGTGGTGAACCTTTCCGAGCGCCTGATTGAGGTCACACCGGAAGGCCTCAACAAATGTTTCTATGCCGATAACGGGTCATCCGCCATCGAAGCTGCACTCAAGATGAGCTTTCATTACTGGAAGAACCTTGGCAAACCGGGCAAAAAGAACTTTGTGAACCTGAGCAACAGCTACCACGGCGAAACCCTTGGGGCATTGGCGCTTGGAGATGTTGGTCTGTACAAAGACACCTACCAGCCGCTGCTGATGGAAGTGATCACCGCGCCATCACCGGATGCCTATAACGCGGAGCCCGGCGAAAGCGACGAAGCCTACGCCCTTCGCCAGTTCGAGGCGATGGAAAAACTGCTGGCCGAAAAACACGATGAAATATGCGCCGTTGTGGTGGAGCCACTGATTCAGTGTGCCGGCGGTATGCGCATGCACCACCCGATTTACCACACCAAATTGCGTGAAGCCTGCGATCGCTATGGCGTGCATTTGATCGCGGATGAAATTGCCGTTGGCTTTGGCCGCACCGGTACCCTGTTTGCCTGCGAGCAGTCCGGTATCACACCCGACTTCATGTGCTTGTCCAAAGGACTGACGGCGGGCTATCTGCCGCTTTCGGTCGTGCTGACCACCGATACCGTCTACGAGGCGTTCTACGACGACTACGAAACTCTGAAGGCGTTCCTGCACAGCCACAGCTACACCGGCAACCCCATCGGCTGCGCCGTTGCTTTGGCCACGCTGGACATCTTCCGGGACGACAACGTCATCGAAAAGAACCGTCAGCTGTCGCGCTGCATGGCCGATTCCGTCGCCCATTTGGCCGACCATCCCCACGTCGGCGACATCCGCCAACACGGCATGACCCTGGCCATCGAGATGGTCAAAGACAAGGCGTCCAAGACCCCCTTCCCCTGGCAGGAACGCCGTGGCCTGAAAGTGTACCAACACTCACTGACGCGCGAAGCCCTGCTACGCCCACTAGGGAACGTGGTATATTTCATGCCCCCTTATGTCATCACTGAAGACCAGATTCGCCATCTGGCTCAGGTGGCAACTGAAGGCATCGACATCGCCGTAAAAGGCTAAGGAGTTCCGGCCCCCATGCGCATACCCAGAATTTTCACCGACAGCCCTCTGAACGAGGGCAGCCAGTGTGAACTCGACGACAACGCTGCAAATCACGTTGGCAGGGTACTGCGCATGCAGCCGGGGCAAGAGTTGCGGCTTTTCAATAACGATGGCTACGATTACCGCGCAACCATCACTCAGGCCAGCAAGAAGAATGTCACAGTTGACGTCCTGAGCCGTGAGGACAATGCAACAGAATCGCCACTTACGATCACCCTCGGGCAAACCTTGTCGAAAGGTGATCGCATGGATTACGCGGTTCAGAAAGCGGTGGAAATGGGCGTTACCACCATTGTGCCCCTGAGCACCCAACGCAGTGACGTAAAACTGAAAGGCGACCGCGAAGAAAAACGCCTGCGCCACTGGCAACAGGTTGCAATCAGCGCGGCCGAACAATGTGGCCGGGCGAAGGTACCGGAGATTCTCCCGGTTATGTCGGTTCAGGAATGGCTGGAACACAGCCAATCCTGCGATCTTCGACTGGTGCTGCACCACCGCACGGAGCACTCTTTGAACACGCTCGACAAACCTGCCAACGTTGCTCTGATGATCGGGCCGGAAGGCGGATTAACCGCCGACGAGATCGCCCAAGCCGAACAAAGCGGCTTTCTGCCGGTAGCCCTTGGCCCCAGAGTTCTGCGCACGGAAACAGCTCCGGTTGCCGCCATGGCGCTGTGCCAGTGGTTGTGGGGAGACATCGGCGGTTAACCGATTCATGACCGTGACACGCAATTTTCGCGGCAGCTCAGTCATTGACAGAACCTGCTGTGCTCCACATCATTCATAGCTTATCTAAAGCCAGCCGAAACCCTTCTGGCAATAACAACTGACGATGCGAGCTCAGGATGACAGATTTATTTTCTACCCCGGAATTCTGGCAGTACCTCAGCATTCCTGTAATCGCCGCTATGATCGGATGGGGTACCAATTGGCTGGCCATCAAGATGACATTCTATCCTTTGGAATTCATCGGCAAGCCGCCCTTGCTCGGCTGGCAGGGCATCATTCCCTCGAAGGCCAGAAAAATGGCGGCCATCAGCGTCGATGCCACCATCTCCAAAATCGGCACTGTTGAGGAAATTTTCGAGCAGATAGATCCGAACGTTCTCGCTGCCCACATCATCTACACCGTTGAACCGCGCGTTGAAGAATACGTCGACGAACTCATGCTCAGAGAACACCCCACCTTTTGGGAGAATCTGCCCTCGTCGGCACGCAAGCTGGTGTACGAACGGGTCAGAAAAGCCACTCCGCAACTGGTTGACAACCTGGTTCAGGATATCGCCTATAACATCGAAGATTTGCTCGATATCAAAGGCATGGTGATCGATCGTCTGGCCAAAGATAAACGCCTGCTTAATCGAATTTTTCTGGAATGCGGCGATGTTGAATTTCGGTTCATTATTAATTCCGGTCTGTACTTCGGTTTTCTCTTCGGGCTTATCCAAATGGCGGTTTGGTATCTCTATCCAGCCGTCTGGGTACTCCCGGTATTTGGCCTGCTAGTCGGATGGGCGACCAACTGGATCGCCCTGAACGTGATATTCCGCCCCTTAAAACAACACACAATCGGCCCACTGAAGGTTCAAGGCCTCTTTCTAAAGCGTCAGCCAGAGGTGGCTCAGTCTTTCTGCCACATTGTAACTCACGAGATCCTTACCGTAGGCAACATCATTCAGAGCATACTGGAAGGTCCGAAAGGCGATCGCGCTCGCAACATGGTAAAAAAACACATCAAACCGCTGGTCGACGAGACCGCCGGCTTGGGCAAAGCTTTCACTCAAATGGCCTTCGGTCCCACCGGTTTTGCAGCACTGAAGAATCAGGTAGGTGAAAAAGCCATTAGTATCTCGCACAGCTCCTTCGACAACCCGGCGTTTGAAAAAGACCGGGCTCGCGCGGTTGAATCCATAATGGTGGAAAGGATGATTGCGCTCTCATCAGAAGAGTTCCAGGACCTGCTACGCCCCTGTTTTCAGGAAGACGAAATCAAATTGATCCTGGTTGGCGCGTTCCTCGGAATGGCAGCCGGTATCGGCCAGCTGATCTTTATTTTCGGCGACGCCCTCCTGTAAAACTAAGGAATACTGTGCAGAGAAGTTGCACATATCTATACTCACAGGACAAATCACTCAAGACATACCCGTTCGGAGGCAATGGATGCCGGGATTTATCTCTTGGGTTTCGGGCCTGTTTGCGAAGAGGCAACCCGCGCAAACTGTGCAAGAAACCCGCTTATTCAATCATGCGGCAAACGAGCCGTCAGCCAGCGAAAAGCCCGCCCCCACGCCTCCCCCTCGCCTGGAAGAGCACCTGTTTTGCTGGCTGCTGGACGTTCAACCTGCGCAGCTGAAAAAAGATGCATCCCGTGGAGACAAGATCCTGGCCGAGCTGGGGCATCGATTGCAAACCAACTCAATGGAAGAGTTGCCTCGCAAACCCGGAACCTTGCCGATGCTCATGCGAGCGCTGTCAGCGGAAACCACAGACCGCAAGCACCTGACCGATATCATTCTGAGCGATCCGTCATTGACCGATCAGCTGCTTCAGATCGCCAACAGCCCGCAATTCAAACCGGGCGACTACCTTATTGAGTCGGTTGACCAGGCGGTGTTTGTTCTCGGCTTGAACGGCATCAGAAATGTCATCGCAGCGGCGGTAATGCGCCCGATGATGGCGGCCAGAAACAGCTCGGAAGCTCTGTTTGCTCAGCGGGCATGGCGCTGGGGCCTGACCTGCGCGCGCTCTGCAGAAATGATTGCCAGAATTCACAACGACGATACCAGTGCGCACTTCATGGTAGGTTTGCTGCCGTCGTTGGCTTACATCACCATCCGCCGCGAAATTGCCGCCATCTGCCGGGCGCAAAACATTGACAGCGACCCCGAGCCTGCCTTGCTCAGGCTTGCGTTGGCGCAATACCAATGGGCGACATGCCAGTTACTGGCGAATGTTTGGGCCTTGCCGCCGAAATACCACGCGTGGCTGCTATCCGCCGAAAGGCCAGCCCCCAAACAGGAAAACTGGCCACTACTGGATGGGCTGTTGGTGGGAACGCGAGAAGTTCTGCGCCATGCCCGGCAGCGCAACCTGGCGGAGGAAGACCTGCTGAAGCTTGTTCATATCTCTCCACAGCAGCTCGACCAAGTTCGCGCAGCGGTACTGACAATGCTTAAAGAAGGCGGCAGCGAGCACTAGCCGCCGCCTGCGGTTTTCCCAAGCAAGTCCGCAAAACTGACGTCGTCCCGCCCGAAAGACACATCAATCAATTGCGTGGGCAGCGCGTTCGCCGGCAAGCGGTCAACCACCTTGTCCTCATCGCGCCGCACCACCTTCAGGACCATCTCGACCGTGATCAAATCCAGCGCCCGCCCGGGCACCAGTTGGTCGCCGTTGCGCCCGGCCAAACTCAACACTCCCGCCCGGATTAACTTATCACTGACACGCCGCGTTACTTCACCCGGCACTCGTAGCTCGTGCTCCAACGACTCTTGCTGAGGAGCGGGCTCGCCCTGACTGAAAGGCTTGGCCACCATCCACATCAAGGCCAAAGCGACCCGTTCCTGCAGCTCGGGCGCCATTTGCACATTGCGTTTTTTGGCGACCGAACCGGGGTTCTGCATGTAGAAGGCCAAGCTGGCCCCCAGCAAAAGAATCATCCAGTTCAGGTAGATCCAGATCAGCAAAATAATCCCGACCGCAAAGCCTGAATAGATCGCCGCGTACTTGGCGGACCCGGCGACAAACGAGGCGAAGAGCATCCCGCCCGCTTGCCAGGAAATACCCGCCAGCAGGCCCGCTATAAAGGCATAACGGAACTTCACGCGAGTGTTAGGAATGAAGATATAGACGAAGGTGAACGCCGCCACGACCAGAAAGAAGGGGGTAAATCGGGTGGCTATGACAATGAGCGATCCAAACGGTTCGATGGCTAATAGCGTTTGTGCGATATCCGACGACAGCACCGTGGCCGTAGCACCCACGGCAGACACCATTAACAATGGCCCCACCATAATAACGCTAAGATAGTTGCTGAATCGCTGTGCCATTGAGCGCATATCCGGCACGCGCCAAATCATGTTGAACGACCGCTCGATCTTCTGGACCAACGAGATCACGGTATACACCAGCAATGCCAAGCCCACCGACCCTAGCACGCCAACTTTAATGTTATCGACGAACCCGAGGATCTGCTCCGCAATTTCGATGCCTTGCGGCCCCATCGGCTGGAAAAACTGATACAGGAACGGTTCCATGCGCTGATGCACACCCAACGCCTTCAGGACCGAAAAACTCAGCGCCAGCAAAGGCACAATACTCAGGAGCGTGGTGTACACCAAACTCATGGAATGCAGAGTGAGCTGACCACTGATGACATCCCGAACCAAGGCATACAAAGACCGGCCCGACTTGTACAGCCATGTCCACGGCCAGGATTGGGGCGGATTAGGGTTTG
Organism: Marinobacter litoralis; assembly: GCF_016427555.1. Lineage (GTDB taxonomy): Bacteria > Pseudomonadota > Gammaproteobacteria > Pseudomonadales > Oleiphilaceae > Marinobacter > Marinobacter litoralis_A. The sequence goes on along the minus strand of NZ_JAELVS010000001.1, from coordinate 1,198,177 downwards.
AAAGAATCCAGTCTTCTGCGGCCTGAAGCCGCTCCTTAAATTGTGTAGACGCCACGTAGAATCCTACTTTGTTGGTCTTTTCTACAGCTTATCAGGCAGATGGCAGTAAACAACCTGCCATTGCCCATTTCTGGAACCGCTAAAGCGCCCCCTTTTACGCTGTCTTCATTTCACAGACTTCAGGTTAGCCGCCGTTATTCCCACAATCCTCTGCCGGGCTTCCCGGCTGGCCCAGGCGGAATGAGGGGTCACGATCAGATTTGGAATATCGTCCGCCAGCAGCGGGTTACCGTTGCGCGGGGGCTCTTCGGTCAACACGTCAAACCCTGCCCCGGAGATCTGCCGGTCTCGCAGAGACTTTGCCAAAGCGTTTTCATCAACCAACCCACCCCGACTGGTGTTGATCAGTAGCGCGCTGGGTTTCATCAACGCCAACTCTCTCTCACCAATCAAGTTCCGAGTTTCTTCGGTTAACAAACAGTGCAGTGATAACACGTCAGCTTGAGTCAACAGCTCGTCCAACGGAATACGCGGATAGCCATCCACACTGCCCGCCTCTTGTCCGGGGCGACATCCCAACACAATATTCATTCCAAACGCCTTCGCCCGCTCGGCAACACCCTGCCCCAAATCACCGTAGCCCAGAATACCCAGCGTTTTACCCTCAAGCTCCATGATCGGATGATCCATCAGGCAGAACATGTCACTGCGTGCCCAGGTGCCATCACGGGCATCCCGGTTGTAATCCAGCAGTCTTGTTGCCAACGCCAACATCAATGCCATGGTGTGTTGGGCAACGGTGGATCGGCCGTAATTGTTCACGTTGAGCACTGCGATACCGTGCGCTTTCGCCGCCTCCAGATCTATGTTGTTCAAACCGGTCGCCACCACGGCGATGGTTTTCACTTCCGGGCAAGCTTCGAAGTGCTCCCGCCCCAGCACCACTTTGTTCACCAGCACCGTGTCAAACCCGCGGATGCGTTCCAAGACCTGCTCCGGCGCTGTGCGTTCGTGGCAGGTTAATCCGCCGGTCACTTGCTCTATGGGGGCCAAGTCCACATCATCGCCAAGAGTTTTGGCATCCAGAAAAACGGCTTTCATACTTTTCTCCTGTCTCAAGCAGTGAACAGATTAAGCTAGACTGAAACAAATTGATCAATCGCAGAGGCACGCACCATGGAGCACGAATTCTGGCACGAACGCTGGGCCAAAGAGCAAATCGGCTTTCACGAAGGCACTGTTAACCAGTACCTGCACGATCACTGGCCGCAGCTGGCCGGCTCAGGGACCGACGCGGTGTTTGTGCCGCTGTGCGGCAAAGCCCACGATATGTGGTGGCTGCACGACCGGGGCCACCCCATTATTGGTGTTGAGCTCAGCGACGTGGCTTGCAAGGACTTTTTCGAGGAAGCTGGTGAAAAAGCCATGGTCAGCCCGGGCGAACCCTTCACCACGTTCACCCACGGCAGCCTGCAACTGTGGTGCGGCGACTTTTTCCAGCTGGTGCCCCAAGACCTCAAACACATCCGCCTAGTCTACGACAGAGCTGCTCTTATCGCCCTGCCGCCGGAAATGCGCCAAGACTATGTCAATCACCTGACAGCCGTCACACCGGAGAACCTCACCATATTGCTGATCACCCTCGACTACGACAGTCAGGAGATGAAGGGCCCTCCTTTCAATGTCAGCGATGACGAAGTTCGCAAGCTCTTTTCTGAAGACTACAACATTACACTGATACACACGCAAGACATGGCGCACGACAGCCCCTTCGCGAAGCGAAAAGGTCTGAGCAAAGGAGCCACAGAAAGCGTGTTCAAACTCACCAAAAGATAATTTAATGAACCCTTTCTGCACTCGGCCTGTCCAACCTCACGAGTCTGAACTAAGCTCAAATTAAACAACCCATCCAACCAATCACACGGCCCCGGGTCACAACTGCCGGGGCACTGCGGAGACACTGCGTGAGTTAGAACTGTCCATAACAAGCGAATGTAAGCGAGGGTATCTATGAGCATTCTGCAGCATTTCAAAGACCGGTATGCACAAACTCAGGAAGAAGAATTCTCTCTTGAGGAATACCTGGAGATCTGCAAAAACGATCCAACAGCCTACGCCACCGCCGCGGAGCGTATGTTAATTGCCATCGGCGAGCCGGAACTGATCGACACCTCCCGAGACCCTCGCCTCTCGCGTATTTTTTCCAACAAAGTCATCAAGCGTTATCCGGAATTCAGCGAGTTCTACGGCATGGAAGAAGCGGTAGAAAACATCGTGGCTTTTTTCCGTCATGCCGCCCAGGGGCTGGAGGAAAAGAAACAGATTCTCTATCTGCTTGGCCCGGTCGGTGGTGGTAAATCGTCACTCGCCGAAAAGCTGAAAGCACTGATGCAAAAAGTGCCCTTTTACGCCATCAAAGACTCACCGGTGAACGAAAGCCCGCTGGGCTTGTTCAGCTCAGAAGAGGACAGCCACATTCTGGAGGAAGAATACGGCATTCCGGGCCGGTACCTGAATAACATCATGTCGCCGTGGGCCGTTAAGCGCCTGCACGAGTTTGGCGGCGACATCAGCCAGTTCCGGGTGGTGAAACGCTACCCTTCGATTCTCGACCAGATTGCGGTGTCGAAAACCGAGCCAGGAGATGACAACAACCAGGACATTTCCGCTCTCGTCGGTAAAGTGAACATCCGCATGCTGGAGGATTTCTCGCAAGACGATCCGGATGCGTACAGTTTCAGTGGCGGCCTCTGTAAAGCAAACCAGGGCTTGCTGGAATTTGTGGAAATGTTCAAAGCGCCGATCAAAGTGCTGCACCCGTTGCTGACCGCCACACAGGAAGGCAACTACAACACCACCGAAGGCATGGGATCGGTGCCCTTTGATGGCGTGATACTGGCCCACTCCAACGAATCCGAATGGCAAACCTTCCGCAATAACAAGCACAACGAGGCCTTCCTCGACCGGGTCTATATCGTCAAAGTGCCCTACTGCGTTCGGGTCACCGAAGAGATCGAGATCTACCGCAAGTTGCTGAAAAACAGCTCGCTGTCGGGCGCGCCTTGCGCACCGGACACTTTGGACATGCTGGCTCAGTTCTCGGTGCTATCGCGCATCAAAGACCCGGAAAATTCGAGCATTTTCTCGAAGATGAAGGTGTACGACGGCCAGAACATCAAAGACACCGACCCGAAGGCAAAATCCATTCAGGAATATCGGGATGCGGCTGGGGTTATGGAAGGCATGGATGGTTTGTCCACCCGTTTTGCATTCAAGATTTTGTCGAAGGTCTTCAACTTCGACACTACAGAAATCGCGGCCAACCCGGTTCACCTGCTGTATGTACTGGAAAAACAGATTGAGCAGGAGCAGTACGCGCCCGAGACTCAGGAAAAATACCTACGCTTCATCAAAGAGTACCTGGCGCCTCACTATGTGCAGTTCATCGGCAAAGAGATCCAGACGGCGTATCTGGAAAGCTACAGCGAATACGGCCAGAACCTGTTCGACCGCTACGTCACCTACGCCGACCTGTGGATTCAGGACCAGGAATTCCGGGATCCGGAAACCGGGGACATTCTGGACCGCTCCTCTATCAACGACGAGCTGGAAAAAATCGAAAAACCCGCGGGCATCAGCAACCCGAAAGATTTCCGCAACGAAGTGGTCAATTTCGTACTGCGGGCCCGTGCCAACAACCATGGCGAGAACCCGTCCTGGCTCAGTTACGAAAAGCTGCGCAGCGTGATCGAGAAGAAAATGTTCTCGAACACCGAAGACTTACTACCGGTTATTTCGTTCAATCCGAAAGCCAGTCAGGAGGACCAGAACAAGCACAAACAATTTGTCGAACGCATGGTCGATCGGGGGTACACCGAGAAACAGGTCCGTTTGCTAGCCGAATGGTATCTGCGTGTACGTAAGTCCCATTAACGACCAGCGGGAGCAGTAATATGGGCATGACCCACATAGTCGATCGGCGACTTAACGGTAAAAACAAAAGCGCGGTGAACCGGGAACGGTTCCTGCGCCGTTACCGGCATCACATCAAGAAAGCGGTCTCAGAGGCCGTGCAACGTCGCTCTATTACCGACGTGGAGCGAGGCGAGAAGGTCAGTATTCCGGCTAAAGATATTCAGGAGCCGATTTTTCGTCATGGCCATGGGGGGCGCCGGGATGCGGTTCATCCGGGCAATCAGGAATGGGTAGCCGGAGACACCATCGCCAAGCCCGATGGCGGGAGTGGACAAGGCCAGGGTTCGGGGCAGGCCAGCCCTGACGGCGAAGGCATGGATGAGTTCGTGTTTCAGATCACTCAGGAGGAATTTCTGGAATTTCTGTTCGACGACCTGGAATTGCCCAATCTGGCCCGCAAGAAACTCAAGGATACAGAATCGTTCAGCTACGTGCGGGCGGGCTTCACCAGCCAGGGCGTGCCGGCCAAGCTGGACGTTGTTCGTTCACTCCGCGGCGCCCACGCCCGAAGGCTCGGTTTAAGCGGCGCCCGTAAGAAAAAAATCCGGGACCTTGAGGCCGAGCTGAAAGCCTTGGAGAGCGCACCAGACAATCTGGACCCAGCGTTCAGTCACGAAGACCAGATCAAAGCGCTCATGGAAGAGATCGCCGAATTGAAAGCTAACGTGAAGCGCATTCCGTTCATTGATGAAATCGACCTGCGCTACCGCCAGCACGACAAACAGCCCAAGCCGGCCACCAGCGCGGTGATGTTCTGCCTGATGGATGTGTCGGGTTCGATGACCCAGATGCACAAAGACATCGCCAAGCGATTCTTTATTCTTCTCTACATGTTCCTGAAAAAGAACTACAAGAAGATTGATGTGGTGTTTATTCGCCATCACACCAGCGCGAAAGAAGTGACCGAGGAAGAGTTTTTCTACTCGCGCGAGACCGGCGGCACCATTGTTTCCAGTGCACTGAAACTCATGCGCAAAATTATCGACGATAGATACTCACCGGCGGAATGGAACATCTACGCGGCGCAGGCTTCGGATGGCGACAACTGGAACGATGATTCGCCCACGTGCGGCAAGCTTTTGGCTGAAGGCATTTTGCCCCAAGTTCAGTACTACTCATACATCGAAATCACACCGCTGGACCACCAAACGCTCTGGTATGAATACGAGAAACTCATGGCCGAGAACCCGCAGAGCTTTGCCATGCAACAGATCGCTGACCCAGCGGACATATACCCGGTTTTCCGGAAGCTGTTCGAGAGGAAAGCGGCATGAACGAATCAATCGACCTCCCCAATGATACGGAAGGTGCTAAGCCCGGAACCGGCTCTCCCATTTCGACCAGTTCGGAATGGACCTTTGAGCTGATTCGAAAATACGATGAGGCTATCGCTGAATGCGCCGCCGAATTTGGTCTGGACACCTACCCCAACCAAATTGAGGTGATTACCGCCGAGCAAATGATGGATGCCTACAGCTCCGTGGGCATGCCAGTGGGCTACAACCATTGGTCCTTTGGAAAACAGTTTCTGCAAACATCCAAGGGGTATCAACGAGGCCAGATGGGGTTGGCCTATGAGATCGTGATCAATTCCAACCCCTGCATCGCCTACCTGATGGAAGAGAACACCTTGCCCATGCAGGCACTGGTTGTTGCGCATGCCTGTTATGGACACAACTCCTTCTTCAAAGGCAATTACCTGTTCCGGACCTGGACCGATGCCAACGCCATCATCGACTACCTGGTGTTCGCCCGAAACTATGTGTCTGAATGCGAAGAACGCTACGGCATTGATGCTGTGGAAGAGATTCTGGATTCCTGTCACGCCTTGATGAACTATGGCGTAGACCGCTACAAGCGACCGTCCCCCATTTCCGCCGAGGAAGAAATTCAACGGCAAACCGAAAGAGAGGAATACCAACAGCGCCGGATAAACGACCTTTGGCGCACGATCCCGAAACCCGAAGAAGACGACCCGGTCAAACGCAAGCCCCGATTCCCCTCCGAGCCGCAGGAGAATCTGTTGTACTTCATCGAAAAGAATGCGCCTTTGCTGGAAACCTGGCAACGGGAGCTGGTTCGGATTGTGCGCAAGCTGGCTCAATACTTTTACCCGCAACGCCAGACTCAGGTCATGAACGAAGGCTGGGCCAGCTTCTGGCACTACACGCTGCTGCATCGGCTGTTCGAAAAAGGGCTGGTGACCGACGGCTTCATGCTGGAATTCCTGCAAAGCCATACTTCCGTGACCTACCAGCCACCGTTCAACAGTCCTTGGTACTCTGGCATTAACCCCTATACCCTCGGGTTCTCGATTTACACAGACCTGCGCAGAATGTGCGAAACGCCCACCGACGAAGATCGAGAATGGTTCCCTGATATTGCGGGCACCGACTGGCTGGAAGCCCTTCATTTCGCGATGCGAAATTTCAAAGACGAAAGTTTCATTCTGCAATACCTTTCGCCTAAGGTAATGCGGGATCTCAAGTTATTTGCCATCGAGGACGACGACAACGAAAACCATTACACGGTCACTGCGATTCACGACGAAACCGGCTACAGGGCACTGCGCGAAAAACTGGCCGCACAATACAATCTGAGCTATCGGGAGCCCAACATTCAGGTTTGGAATGTGGACGTTCGGGGCGACCGCTCGCTAACGCTGCGCCACATTCCGGTTGACCACATCCCTTTGGGTAAGGAGACCGATGAAGTGCTTCGACACGTTCACCGGCTATGGGGTTTCGACGTGTACCTCGAAACGGTGGATGACGGCAAAGTACAAAACACTCACCGATGCCCGCCTCAGTCTGCCGATGACGACTGACTGGAATCCACCCTTAGCTTATAGCCGGAAACACTAAAAAAGAGCGGCATCAACGGAACGCTTTTCATCGTTGTGTCGTCTACTAACCGGTATACTCGTTTACATAATTAAAATTCTAACTTCGACGGAGACAACAAAGGAATGGCACGCCTCAACACCTTGGACGCCTCATGGCTGGCGGTAGAATCCGAAGATACGCCCATGCACGTGGGAAATCTGCAAATATTCTCATTACCGGAAGGGGCCCCTGAAACCTATTTGCGGGACATGGTTCTCCGCATGAAGGAATCTCACGATGTGGCAGCGCCATGGGGAGACAAACTGGCTTGGTCAGGCTTTCTCGGGAGAGTGATTGCACCAGCCTGGAAAAAAGACAAAGACATCGATCTCGATTATCACGTCAGGCATTCTGCACTCCCCCGCCCTGGTGGTGAGCGGGAACTCGGCATTCTGGTATCTCGCCTGCATTCCAACCCACTGGATTTTTCCCGCCCACTGTGGGAATGCCACGTTATTGAAGGGTTAGAAAACAACCGGTTTGCACTGTACACAAAAATGCATCATTCGATGATTGATGGCATCAGCGGCGTACGTTTGATGCAGCGGGTGCTGACCACCGATCCGGACCGCCGTAATATGCCACCACCCTGGGCCGTGCAACCGAAAAAACGCAGGGCTCATAAAGGCGACAGAGAAGCCAGCGTACCCGGAGCTTTTGCACAGGCTATGGACGCTTTGAAGCTGCAGGTCGATATGGCGCCACGGTTATGGCAGGCCGGCAACCGTCTGGCTCAATCGGCTCTGCACCCGGAGGATGGTCTGACCGCTCCGTTTACCGGGCCGGTATCCATTCTGAACCACCGGGTAAAAGGCCAGCGCAGGCTCGCCACCCAGCATTACCCGGTAGACCGCATAAAAGCATTGGCGCACGCTTCCGGCGGCTCGCTGAACGATATTGTTTTGTACCTGTGTGGAACCGCTTTGCGCCGCTTCCTGCTTGAGCAGAACAGCCTGCCTGATACGCCGTTGACTGCGGGTATTCCGGTGAACATCCGCCCGGCGGACGATCAAGGCACCGGCACGCAAATCAGCTTTATGATTGCCTCGCTGGCAACCAACGAGGCCGACCCGCTGAACCGCCTGCAGCACATCAAAGAATCCAGCCGCCGCGCGAAGGAACACTTACAGAAGCTGCCCAAGAAAGCCTTGACGCAGTACACCATGCTGCTCATGTCGCCTTACATTCTGCAACTGATGTCAGGATTGGGTGGGCGCATGCGGCCGGTGTTCAACGTGACCATATCCAACGTGCCAGGGCCAGAAGAAACCTTGTACTTTGAAGGAGCAAAACTGGAAGCAACCTATCCGGTCTCGCTGATCGCGCATGGCGGCGCCCTGAACATTACCTGTCTGAGCTACGCGGGCACGCTGAATTTTGGCTACACCGGTTGCCGGGACACACTTCCGAGCATGCAGAAAATCGCCGTTTACACGGGTGAAGCTCTGGATGAACTCGAGGCGCTGATTCTGCCTCCGAAACCACGAAAAACTGCGGGGCGCAAAAAGAGCATTGAGGCCTAAGCGCTTTTCCAGTGGCCAGCCCCGATCAGGACTAGCTGCAAAAAACGGGTGGTGCGCTTGCGCACCTGCCCGATCTGGTAGTCGTCTTCCGGTGAGATACTGAGAATATCCGTCAAACTGAAGGCGACCGTCCGGACCACCAGATCACACGTCATATCCAGATCCGAATCGCTCAAATGCTCAAGCAGTCTGAGCCGACGCAAGTCATTGGCCAGCTCGTTGGCAAAGTACCGCATTTCACTGCGAATACCTTCCTGAACCGCCCGGCTTTCTCCCGCCAGCCCTTGCGCCATAAACATAAAGAAATTGCGATTGGCCAACGCATGGGCCACGAAGATCGCGACTGACTCTTCGATGAGTTTGTCAGCTTGCAACACGTTCGCGCGGGCTTCACGCATCATCCGGCGTAGCACCAACCCCAGTTCATCGACCAGCTGAAGCCCCAGGTCATCGACACTGCGAAAGTGCCGATAGAACGACGTGGGCACGACACCGGCCTGCCGGGTCACTTCCCTAATTCCTATGCTGGCGAAATGCCGCCCTTTACCCACCAGCGTTAATGCCGCCGTCATCAGCTTTTCCCGGGTTTCACCCGGTCGTCGCCTTTGTACATCTGCCATGGCTCTATCCGTACAACAACATCAAAGTCACAAGTGTACACATTCGACCGACAAAAAACCGTTCTCACTTGTCATTACGAGCCAGCTTTGCACCAGGGCCATTGCTCAGAACACAACCCGTGTGTACAGTCGTACACATTATGTGAACAACTGTACACATGCAGTTGCGCTGACCGCTATCTATCCTTGGAGATACACGATGCTGGCAAAACTCACTTCGTCTAAAGCAGCACACTGGCTAGGCCGACAATTGCTCAACCGAGACGACCCTGCGGCGTTTTTCGATCCGTTAACCAAGACTCTTAACCCAATGTGGGTACAACAGTACACACCCGCGCGAGTCGAACGGATCACGGCCGAAACTGCCGACACCAAAACCTTTGAGCTGAAACCCGCCCAGCGTTGGGGCGGCTTTAAAGCCGGCCAACATCTGAACGTGCGAATCGACATCGATGGCGTTCGCCGTACCCGGACTTTCAGCCTTTCAAGCCCACCCGCGCTCTGGAATCGGGAGGGATTAATCAGGCTCACCATCAAACGTCTGCCCGGTGGCCTGGTGACCAACTGGCTACACGATGAATTGAAAACCGGCGATGTTATCGGGCTGACAGAAGCCTTTGGCGACTTCTCGATCCCAGAGGTCGCGAAACCAGTGCTGTTCATTGCCGGCGGCAGCGGTATTACGCCGATCCTGAGTCAGCTCGAAACCATGGCATTGGAAAATTATCCGCAGCCCATCACTTTGCTTTATTACGTGCGCACTCAAAACGACGTGATCGGAAAGCAACAGCTGGATGCTCTGCGCCGTCGCTACCCGGCTTTCTCACTAAACATCATAACCACCCACGAGGGCGCCGCACCCCGCTACCTGAATGACCAAGACCTGGACTCGATCCCCGATCTGGCGGCACGAGAGACGTTTCTGTGCGGGCCGAAAGGTTTGATGGATTTGGCCACGGAGAAGCTTCGCCAGCGAGGCCTTAACGACGAGCAGCTGCACAGCACCTTCTTCGCACCACCGGCAACGGCTCAGCTGTCGTCATCCGGTATGGGCGGCGAGGTCACGTTCAGTACCAGTAATCTGACCGTTGACTCCAAAGGCGACGCCAACCTGTTGGAGATTGCAGAAGCCGCAGGCCTGACGCCTCAACATGGTTGCCGCATGGGCATCTGCCATCAATGTACCTGCACGAAAACCAGCGGCACGGTGGTAAACCGGCTTACCGGCCAGGTCTCAGGTGCAGGCTCTGAAAGTGTGCAGTTATGCATTTCTATCCCCCAGGGCCCGGTGGCTCTGGAGGTATAACCTTTTTCTGTTTTCGCACTGCGGCCAGAAGGGCTGCAAGGAGTACACATATGAATACACTAAATGATCAACAGCTGGATGAGCTGCAAAAAGACCTGGACGCGATCCGCGATGAAGTGTTGGCCGATCTGGGTGAGCGAGACGCCAATCATATCCGCAGCATGGTTCGCCTGCATCGAAAGCTGGAAGTAGCGGGCCGGGTCATGATGCCATTCGGATTCATTCCTCCGGTGTTTCTTGCCGCTACTGCGTCATTAGGGCTAGCCAAGATCCTCGAGAATATGGAAATCGGCCACAACGTGATGCACGGTCAATACGACTGGATGAATGATCCGAGCCTGAACTCCCAGACCTACGAGTGGGACACCGCTTGCTCCAGCGAATCCTGGCGCCGTACCCACAACTTTGAGCATCACACTTACACCAACGTGATTGGCAAAGACCGGGATTACGGTTACGCGGTTTTGCGCTTGAGCGATGACGAAGCCTGGAGACCTCGCCATACCTTCCAGATTCTGAATTATGCGGTCCTGAGCATTCTGTTCCAGTGGGGTGTTGCTCTGCACGAACTAGAGGCAGAAAAGTTGAGCAATGGGAAAAGTCATTTAAAAGAGAAACGCCCCTTTCTGAAAGTCGCCGCCAAGAAAGCGGGACGCCAGGCGTTTAAAGATTATGTGTTCTTTCCGGCCCTCACCCTGCCCGTAGCGCCGATTGTGCTCGCCGGCAATGCCGGAGCAAACCTGATCCGGAATCTGTGGTCATCCACCGTGATCTTCTGCGGCCACTTTACTCAGGATGCAGAAACCTTCACCGAAGAACAGGCCGAAGGGGAAAGCAAAGGCCATTGGTATCTTCGTCAGCTAACCGGATCATCCAACTTTACCGGGGGTAAGTGGCTGCACATTATGAGTGGCCATCTGAGCTTCCAGATCGAACACCACGTCTTTCCGGACCTTCCTGCTCACCGCTACCCGGAGATATCCGAGAAGGTTCAAGCGGTCTGCCGTAAACACGGCATTCACTACAACACCGGAAGTTTCAGGAAACAGTACAGCACTGTACTGAAGCGCATCCTTCGTTACTCGCTACCCGAACGCTTTACTCAGCGGCCAGCGGTGGCTTGACGGCAGCAGGGCTAGCAGAGCGGCCGCTCACATCCCGAGCGGTCACTCTGTTTCGGCCTTCGGCCTTGGAGGTATAAAGCGCTTCGTCTGCAACAGACACCACTTCATCAGGCTCAACAGCAAGGCCCGAGCCGACGACGGCCACGCCAATACTGACAGTTACCGACCGGGGCTCACCTTCCCATTCAAACCAAAGGTCCGATTCAACACCTTCACGAATCTGATTGGCTACCTGTATTGCCCCGGCCGCATCGGTATAAGGCAAGACAATTGCGAACTCTTCACCGCCATATCGGCAGACAATGTCGGTTTCTCGCCGAACCAGATTAGTCAGTTTGTCCGCCAATTTACGCAGGCAACTGTCACCTGCCTGATGCCCCAGGTTGTCGTTGAAGGCTTTGAAATGATCTACATCCAGAAGGATAAGCGCCAGCGATCCTCTGCGCCGGCACCGAACCAATTCTTTTCGCAGATGCTTGTCGAAGTAACGCCGATTGAATACGCCCGTCAGCCCATCGGTGGAACTCAGCATCTCCAGCTGTCGGTTTGCCGATTCCAGTTCCGCCGTTCGCTCCGCAACACGAGACTCAAGGGCCGTATTCATTTCACTCTGGATCCGCTGCGTTTCCTGTGTCATGTGCCGTAAGCGGTCCGCCAGCGCAATGGACAACAAGATAACCTCAAACGCTGACCCAATCTGAATGGCATATTCGGTCACGACATTGGCGGGCAACACACCAAAGGTTTTAAACAGATACAGCAACATTCCCGACAGCAATGCCGTCCATGCCAACATGAAAAAGCGTGCAGGCCGGAAGTTTCGGTACAAACACACACCTCCGGCGAACATAACAAGGGTCGCCGCCAACACCGCAAAAAAACTATTGAAGCGAATAACGGGCGCGTAACTCGGGGAAACCATCGGCGCAACAGCTGCCAGAGCAAAAACCCCCATCATGGCCAAAAACGTACGATTCAATATCGGCGCGTTGGTCTTAAGTGCCAAAAAGGATCGGGAGAATCCGAGCACAAAGAACATACCCGAGGCAATCAGCACGGCGACCGCGCGATTATTCCACCATGGCGAATCTGGCCACAGATGCTCAAAAGACAGTCCGTTCAAACTGGATTGAAGAATGCCGTAATTTAGAATGTAGCCCGAATACCAGAGGTAATTGGTGTCACGAATTGACAGAAAAATGAGGAAACTGAAGATCAGCATGGCCACCAGCAAGCCGTAGAACAAGCCAAGAACAAATCGCTCCTGATGGTCGGCATGGCTGAAACTGTCCAGACTCCACAGTTTCGTACGCATTTGTATCGCGCCGCTGGTCTTCACCCGGAAATACAAATCGACGCTTTCACCCTGGCGCAGCGTCAGGTCGAAGTTGATATTATGATGATCTTTGGCGCGCCGATGAAAGGGTACAGAATCGCCGGCGATCTGCCGCTCTATCGGCCCCGTGGCACGGACAACAAACAGTTCCATTTCATCAATTATCGGGTACAACCCCTCGATCACCCACCGGTCATTCGGACTGGAAACATTTTCAACACGGGTGTGAAACCAATACGTTGAGTCGGTAAAACCGAAGTTGTAGGCTTTTGGCGGAATGGCTGTTGAACCTATTTCTGGCCAGCGCCGCTTGATCTGATAGATGTTCAGATTTGAGGTAGGGTCTTCATAAAAAGCAAGATGCCGGGAAATATCGATCTCGTGACTGGCCCGGTCCAGTTTAACGGACAAGCCATCGGGAGCCCCCGCGGCCATTGCCTGCAGCGAGTTCAAAGCCAGCATGAGAACCAGCAACAGACGAATCAAACGACCCCCGGTAAAAGTAAGATTCTATGTAAGAACCTCAATAATAGCTGACTTGGGGTCAATGAAGGGTAAGGATTGGCGTTCGTTCGTTACGATGTGTATCGCGCCACTACACAACATGTAGCAACCGAAGCAATTCCGGGCGATGCTTGCTTTGCACCACGTCTGCCAACGTGTATTTATCCAGCACGGCAAGAAACGCCTGCAACGCTTCACCGAACATACCTCTCAAACCACAAACAGGCGTAATTTTGCAGGTATTTCCCCGGGATAAACACTCGACGATATTCAGCTCTTCTTCTGTTTCCCGAACCAATGCGCCTATATTGATAGACTGAGGTTTATGATGCAGGCGCATGCCACCGTTTTTGCCTCTCACCGTGACTATGTACCCTTTCTGATTAAGCTGATGAACTACCTTCATCAGGTGATTTTTCGATATCGCGTAGCTATCCGCGATCTCTTGAATGGTCGACAAATGCCCTTCTTCCTGGCCAGCCAAATAAATCAGTACCCTTAAAGAGTAATCCGTAAAACGGGTGATACGCATGGATGCTCCGAACAAATTACGCACTGCATTGTCAGTTTGTCAGACAAATTATACATTCAATTCCAACGGAGGTCTGTTAGTTTTGATAATGGGGGTATCAACAACACGCTGCACTTTGAGATACTAAACTAGCAAGTTTGTGCCCATGCACGCAGAGGAACCGTAACATGCCGCAATCCGAGCTAGTAGACCGCTTCGGGCGCACCGTGAATTATGTGCGCCTCTCGGTTACTGATCGTTGTGATTTCCGATGCGTATACTGCATGGCCGAAGAGATGACGTTTCTTCCGCGAGAAAAGATCATGTCGCTCGAAGAGATCGCTCAAGTGGCCCGCAATTTTGTTTCTCTGGGCACTCGGAAGATTCGCCTGACCGGTGGAGAGCCGCTGGTTCGGAAGGGCGTTGTTGATCTGGTTCGGGAAATCGGCAGTTATGGTCTGCGCGACTTTGCGATGACCACCAATGGCAGTCAGTTACCTGCCTTGGCGGAGGATTTACGAAAAGGCGGCCTGGACCGGCTCAATATCAGCCTGGATTCACTGGACGCCCAAAAATTCAAGGCGATCACTCGCACGGGTAAGCTCAGCCAGGTTCTGGAGGGGATCGATGCGGCCAAAGAGGCCGGGTTTAAGCAGATAAAGCTCAACACGGTGGTCATGAAAGGCCGTAACGAGGAAGAAATTCCAGAGTTGGTTGAGTTTGCCCGAACGACGGGCTTAGACATCACGTTCATTGAGGAAATGCCTCTGGGAGAGATTTCTGAGCACGACCGTGGGCTGGCGTTGTGCACCAGTGACGAGGTTCGGGCGATCATCAGCAAGCGCCATGACCTCCAACCAACCGATGATGATTCGGGTGGGCCTTCGCGTTATTACCGTATGCCGGACAGCGCTACCCGAATCGGGTTTATTTCGCCTCACTCCCATAACTTTTGTTCAACCTGCAACCGGGTTCGGGTGACGGTGGAAGGGCGGCTTTTGTTGTGTCTGGGCAATGAGCATTCGATGGATTTGTTGCCGCTGTTGCGAGAGTTTCCGGGGGATGATGAGCGACTTCAGGACGCCATTATTGCGGCGATGGATTTGAAGCCGGAGCGGCACCATTTTTCCAGCGATGGAGAGGTGGAAATTCTTCGCTTTATGAACATGACGGGGGGATAACCGGCAATTATCTCACCACACCATCCCGCAATGCGCCCACCTCCTTCAGCGACATCAGGTCCGAACGACCAAGCTGCTTGATCGTCGTTTTGCCCATCAGCGACAAAGTCAGTTCCGTTTCCAGACGTATATTATCAAGCAGATTTTCTACAGCGGGTTGCCCACCCGCCGCCAGAGCATAGCCCCACGCTCGTCCCATTAGACAACCATCCGCCCCCAGACATAACGCACGAACCAAATCCTGCCCTGTCTGAACACCGCCATCCACAAGAACCTGGCATTTTCCGGCCACCGCTTCGGCAATTGCCGGCAACACATCCAAACTGGCCGGTGCGCCTTCCAGCTGTCGTCCGCCGTGATTGGAAACCACAATGGCATCGGCGCCCACGGCGATCGCCGAGCGCGCATCGTCGCTTTCCATAATGCCTTTTATGACCAGCTTCCCGGGCCAGTGTTCACGAATCCAATCCAGATCTCGCCAGGTCACCGAAGGATCAAACTGGCTTTCAACCCAAGCTTTGAAATCTTCCGGCTTCCGGCCGGATGGCACCACGCTGGCCAGATTGCCAAACGTCAGCGGCTTCCCGCCAATGGCGACATCCGCCAGCCAACGGGGATGGCTCAACAGATCCAACGCCTTGCGGAATTTTGCTGGCACCGACAGATTACCATTCATGCCGTTCCGGACATCACGATAACGCAGCCCGAGGCGCGCAAGATCGACGGTAAACACCAAGGTTCTAAAACCGGATTGCCAGGCGCGCGCCAACAAATCTGCCGAGAATTTCCGGTCTTTCAACACATAAAGCTGAAACCAGAGATTGGCACTCGGAGCCTCCCGTGCCACCTCTTCAACCGAACAAATGCCCACGGTGCTTAAACAAAAGGGGATACCAGCACTCGCACCTGCCTTGGCCGCCTGCGCCTCACCACGCTTGGCCAACATGCCCGATAACCCCATCGGTGCCATGACCAAAGGCAAGCTGACGGGCGCGTCGAGCAACTCCGTAGCGGTATCAATCTGAGAAACATCGGTCATTACCCGCTGGCGAAAGCGCCACTGGGTGAACGCCTGTCGATTGTCCGCCAAGGTGTATTCAGAAAAAGCACCACCGTCGAGATAATCAAACAGCATGCGTGGCAGTTTTCGTTTGGCCAGCAAACGGTAGTCAGAAACAGATGCGGGAGCGAGCATGGCTAGCACTCTTGTTATTGGGGTTCAGAGCCCCTTTTTTTATTTAAAGCTTATCTTCTTGCACAAACGCCTTCAGAGCAACCGCATTATTGTGCTCAGTATCCTTGGCGGCAAACACCAGCGTGATGCGTTTCTGCTCCGTAAGCAGGCGCTTGAAGGTTTCGATATCCTCTGAGGCGTCGTCAGATCCCAATTCTTTCAGATAGCGCTTCTGAAATTCGTTCCATTTGTCCGGATCATGATCGAACCATTTTCGCAGTTCGGTGGAGGGTGACAATCCCTTTAGCCAATGGGCAATATCCGCTTCCTCTTTCGAGACGCCTCTTGGCCAAATACGATCAACCAATATACGCGGGCCATCTGAGCGTGCGGCATCCTCATAGGCCCGTTTCAGACGAATCTCCATAACAGGCTCCAAACTGAAAACATACGCCAGAGACTACTCCGGTCGAGTGGCTGTTTCAAAATCCGCCTCTTGCCCTGGGTCAAGACTGGCCCAAGCTGACTATTACCGACCTACCCGTTCTGATAGATTCCAGAACCAAAGCACATACAACAACCTACCTGGCCACCTCTATGGCCTCCATTCAAGGACTGTTTGCCATGAGTCTGGCCGAAAAGCTTTGTCTCTCCGCCGCTTTTGTTTTTTTTATGACTGGGTTATTAACCGGCATCTGGAAATACTGGTGCATGGCCACCACTCCAAAGGCCGCTGCGCCCCGATATGTGGATATCGCGCACCGAAGCTCACTGATGTACAGCTTTGCCGCCCTGCTCTTGGGATGGTTCGCCAGCTATAGCGTTTATACGGATTGGGTGAACACCGTGGCAGCCCTGGGCGCCTTGGGCTTTTTCGCGCTGGCTATTGGCACCTACATCATCCACGGCATTTTGCGAGACACCAGCAATCAGCTGCGCAAGCCTCACAAACTGGGGCAATCCAATCTGCCCGGCTGGCTGATTCATGGTTTTATGGTTGCGTTGATTGTTGCCGAAGTGGGTGGGTCGTTCGTACTGGGGTCTGGTGCGATACTCGGAATTTGGCACTAGATTCAGCGCCGATAAAGCGCTTTGCGCGGCGAGTGCTTTCGGGCGGGGGAAGAGAAACACCAGCAGCCGAGGTCGGCTGCTGGTTACAGGTGAAGCGTTGATCAGATCAAATCTTCATCCGACTTGCGGCAGTTGCGGGCATCCCGCGCTACTGCACCGCAGATAACCGCCAGCACACCCAGCGTCAGCGCTGGCCATACCAGGATGTACGCGCCGTAAACCAATTCGTTTGTCATTTTGCACCCTCCGGGATCATATCAACAGTTTCGTCGGTGTCTGCTTCGTCGTAGCAACCGACCCGTTTTTCGATCAAATCAAAGTCAAAACGCTCTTCTTTACTGAGCAGGGTCATGGCTGTGCAAACCACAGCGCTGGCACCGTATGCAGTGAGCGACGCCACCAATACCATGTAGTCACGCAGGAAGCCGGTGGCAAAGATCAGCATCAGCACCAGGGTGATCGCACCCGCAATCAGCCCGGCTGCACGGCCAAAGAAACCGAATACCATCATGCCAATCACCACAGCGCCGCCTGCAGATGCCAGGATTTCAAACAGCAGTACGGTCAGCCCGGTCATTTCTACCAACTCGAAACGGGCAATACAGAAGAAGGCCATTGCCACCACAACCGACCAGGTAAAGGCGGCATTGGTAACCCGATCCCAGAAACAGCTAACGATAACCGGGAATACAATCGCACCCCACAAGGCACCGACAAACACCAGCATCACCAGAATATCCAGCGAGAAGCTGGCGAAAATCAGGCCAGCCACCGTGGCTACAATCATGGTGATCCGGCCAACCATCATCATGATTTTCGGGTTGGGGTCGTTCCTGGCGATGTTCTTACCGTACACATCGGCCATCATGATCGTAGACAACGCCGACAGATCAGAGTCGGCTGTTGACGACAAAGAACCAATCACCAGCACAAAGAACAGGGCCACAAAGAACGGCGACAGGTAGGTGGAAACCATCTGCGGAATCAAATTGTTCATTTCGCCATTTAACGGCTCAACACCAACCGACAGCGCCATCAAACCGATCATGCCCAGTCCGATTACAATCGCACCGTAGCCAATCGTTGCGGTGACAAACGTGGATTTGATGTTCTTTTCGCGCACCGCGAACAGGCGCTGGGAAATGGTCTGGTTACCGATGGCGTAGGCCAATACCGCCACAAAGAAAGGCGCGCCTTGGTTCATGATCGCGTCTACCGAGAACAAGCTGGCCTGCTCATCGGTCATTCGGCTAAGACCTTCCACCATGACACTCGGGCCACCCGCGGAAAACAGCACAGCCGGGATGATGACGACAGCGATCGCCATCAATGCCACTAACTGGGCGAAGTCCGTAAACACTGAGGCACGGAAACCCGAGGTCAAGGTGTACGACAACACGCCTACGCCTGCTACCAACACACCGGTTTCAAAAGACAGGGGCGACAGCACAGACACCAGAGCACCCGCCGCCGTGAAGTTCACCATCAAACTGATGATGCTGCCCAGCACGTTGGAGCCGGCCAGAATCAGCTGGCTGGAGGAACCGTGGCGGGCATGAATCAGCTCGCCCAAGGTGTGTCCGTTAGGAGCTAACTCGCGGAAACGGCGACCGAACGGATAGATGAACAGGATCATCAGCGCGCCCCAGAAGCCGTAGTGAATCGGCCCGGACACGCCGTAGGTGTAACCGGACGTAGCCGCCGCGTAGAACGATGCAGCCCAGATCCAGGTGGCGGTCATACTGGCCGCACCCATTCCGAAACCGACCTGGTGGCCTGCCACCATAAAACCGGACGTATCTTCCTTATCTTTGCGGATGAGCAAAGTCAGCAAGTAGGTACCACCATAGAAGGCAGCAAGCAGTAACAGCACGGTTACTGTAGAAAACTGGGTAAATCCATTCTCGTTCAAGACTCAACCTCTTTTCGAAGAAACAAAAAACCGCTGTCTGCCCGAACGTTTAATTTCGGTCGCCAAGAATCGAGCAGGGAGCTGTCGTTTCCGCTCAAGCGGGGGTGTTGCTTGGGGCAACAGGAGGGGGCTAAGTGGCCCCGAAGCTATCAGTAGCTAAGGAATACTGAGGCGAGGCAAAAGCTCTGAAAATTCTTTAGATGTCATGGTATTTTCAATCCTTTTAACCGGAAGCAAAACAAACTGACGACCATTTCAGGAACCAGAGGCCTCCCTGGCTCTCGGAATGGACGCCTTCTATGTATTGAGTTTCAGGTTAATCACATAGAAGCCCAGACGTGAGGCCGAAAAACCATACGCATTTTACGGCACATTGTCTAGTCTGTAGAGGGCAGAATATTAGTGTACGACACAAACACTAACTCACATTATTTTCCAGGCTGTTCAGCGACCCAACGCAAACAGGGCCACCCAAAGGCAGCCCTGTTGATTGATTAACATCAGGTTTATCGTGTTCAGATAATCCGGGAAAAACGCTGACTGGCGCCCTCTTTCCGATACAAATCGAAAATCTGGCAAACTGCACGAATTAACAATCTTCCGGCGGGCTGAACCTGCAAAACAGAACCGGCATCGGCAATCAGTTCATCTTGAATCATCGGCTTCAAGCGCGCCAATTCATCCGCAAAGTAGCGGTCGAAGTCTTCATTCCACTGGTCTGCAAACTGCTTGCGATCCAGGCGGAACTGGCAAATCAACTGGCCGATAACCCAACGACGAATTCGGTCATCCCGGCTCAGGGCTACTCCGCGCACAATGGCCAGCTGCCCCGCATCCATCGAGGCTTCCCAAGATGGCAGGTCATGATTGTTCTGGAAATACGCATCGTCGGTTTGACCAATGGCCGACACGCCTAACGACACCAAGTCGCAATCGGCGTGGGTGGTATAGCCCTGGAAGTTCCGGTGTAGCCGTCCCTCGCGCTGGGCAACTGCCAAGCTGTCATCGGGTTTGGCAAAGTGGTCCATGCCAATATATTCGTAGCCCGCTTCGAGCAACCGATTGATGGTGTTATGAAGGATCGTCAGCTTTTGCTGAGGGGTCGGCAGGGTGTCGGCCAGTATCCGGGTTTGCGGATAGAAGCGATCCGGCAGGTGTGCGTAGCTGAATACCGACAGCCTGTCTGGCGACATCTCGATCACCGCCTCCAGCGTTTCGGCGAAACTCTCTGGGGTCTGGTGTGGCAATCCGTAGATCAAGTCCAGGTTGATAGAACGGAAACCTAGGCGGCGCGCCTCGTTCAATACGCCTTCCGTCATGGCCCGAGGCTGTATACGATTCACCGCCTTCTGCACTTCCGGGTTAACGTCCTGTACACCCAGACTGATGCGGTTGAACCCCAGCTTCCAAAGCGTGGGTAAGGTATCTTCGTCTACTTCACGAGGGTCAATTTCAATGCTGTAATCCCGATCGTCTCCGGATTGCAGGTTGAACAGTTCGCCATAACCTTCCATCAAGTGCTGCATCACATCTTTCGGCAAGAATGTCGGCGTGCCTCCGCCCCAGTGCAGCTGCTGCACGGGGCGATCTGCACCAAACAACGTCGATTGGATAGCAGCTTCTTTCAGAACCCGCTCGACATAAGGCAGGGCTTTGTCGCGTTTTTTGGTGATCACTTTATTGCAGGCACAGTAGTAACAAAGGTGCGCACAAAACGGCAGATGGGTATACAGCGAAATCGGGCCACCCGCGGCTTTACTGCGACCGGCAGCCTTCACCATGTCTTCGATAGAGTATTCCTGAGTAAACTCCACCGCCGTTGGATAGGAGGTGTATCGCGGGCCACTGAGATCGTAACGACGAATCAGCGCTTCGTCCCAAATAAAGGCGGGCAGGTTGCTGTCTACAGAACTAGCTGGAGCCATAATGATCACTCGAATGTCAGGAAACCGGAAGGCAAGGATTATGCCCCGGCGCCCCGCTCGATCTTTTGATGTAGATCAGGCCCGGGACTCACTCGCCCCACTAAACCAAACTTGTGCTCATGGCGTAGCTCATCTACCCCTTAAGGATAAACTCTGCCGGAGAACCCGATGGCCAACCTCATTCTTATTCTTGGTGATCAACTCAGCACAACCCTGTCTGCCCTGGAAGGTGCTGATCAGGAAAACGATTTGATTGTGATGGCCGAGGTTCATGATGAAGCCAGCTACACCAACCATCACAAGAAAAAGCTGGTGCTCGTGTTCAGTGCCATGAGGCACTTTGCCAAGGAACTGGAGCAACAAGGATGGCGGGTTCAGTATCAACGCTACCGCCCGGATAACCCGGCGCAATCTCTGGAGCGCTTCATCGCCACCATGGTGCAAGAGCACTCACCGGAGTGCATTATCACCACCGAATGCGGTGAATGGCGTTTGCACGCCCAAATCAGCCAATGGCACAAAAGCCTGAATATTCAGGTTGAAATTCGCCCGGACACACGGTTTATCTGCAGTCTCAAAGAATTTGCCGAATGGGCAGAGGGCAAGAAGCAATTGCGCATGGAGTTTTTTTATAGGGAGATGCGCAAGAAAACCGGACTGTTGATGACGCCAGACGGGCAACCGGAGGGCGGCCACTGGAATTACGACGCCGACAACCGCAAGAAGTGGACCGGTAAACCTCCGGCCCCCAGCCCGTTTCGGGTCGAACCGGACGATGTTACCCAAGCCGTCATCAAACAAGTGAATGAGCACTTTTCAGAACATTTTGGCACAACCGACGATTTTCACTTTGCGGTTACAGCGGATCAGGCTCAACAAGCACTGGCTCACTTTATCGATTTCGCCCTACCCTGCTTTGGCGATTACCAAGACGCGATGTCTGACCAGGAAGATTGGCTGTTTCACGCCATTCTTTCGCCTTATATCAACGCCGGATTGCTGGCCCCAATGGACGTCTGCGAGGCCGCCGTTCGCGCCTGGCACTCTGGCCAGGCTCCGTTAAACGCCGTTGAAGGGTTTGTGCGTCAGATTCTGGGCTGGCGTGAGTTTGTTCGCGGAATTTACTGGCGCCTAATGCCCGATTACGCCCGTGAAAACCGCTTGGGCAACACTCGCGCATTACCGTGGTTTTACTGGACCGGTGACACCAAAATGCGGTGCATGCACAAGACGATTGATGCCACCTACCGAAATGCCTATGCCCACCACATACAGCGCCTGATGGTCACCGGCAACTTTGCTCTGCTGGCCGGGGTTAAACCCGAGGAGATTTGTGACTGGTATCTTGCCGTCTACGCCGATGCCTACGACTGGGTTGAGCTACCGAATGTGCTCGGCATGGTGATGCACGCGGATGGCGGATACCTGGGCTCCAAACCCTACGCCGCCAGCGGCAAGTACATCCAGCGGATGTCGGACCACTGCCAGAACTGCCACTACCGCGTTCAGGATGCGACAAGCGAAGATGCCTGCCCGTTTAACAGCCTGTACTGGCATTTCATCGACCGCCACCGGGATGATTTCGCCAACAATCATCGCATGGGCATGATGTACCGGAACTGGGACAAGCAGAAACCGGAGCGGCGCGAGGCGCTGATAAAGCGGGCCAATTGGATTCTGGAGCACCTGGAGGAGTTGTAGCGCGGGTAAGACAGGCACAGAACCTGCCGCACCGCCGTCTCAAACTCGTTAAAAGACCAGTGAAACCATCACCGGAATAAAGCCAAGCGCAAACAACGTACTGAGAAGAGTGGTACCGGCCGCCTGCTGGGGCGAGGCGTCCAGCAGCGTGGCAATGACCACGGTATTGGCGGCAATCGGGGTGATGGAAATCAGAAAAATCGCCTGATGTACGGCTTGGTCGTAGATGCCCAGCACACTGGCATCCAGCCACCAGAACGCCAGTGCCAGCACCGGCCAGGACACAAACTTGCCGAAAAACGCCAGCCCGGTAAACACCGGGTTTCCGGCCAGCCCTTTGAAGCTCAGGATACTCATACCGATAATCATCATGCCCAATATACTGTAGGCGCCGCGCAGATTATCGAACAGCGGCACGAACGGGTCTGGAATCCCCACCCCCGAAAGATTCAAACCCACCGCCAACAGAAACGCATACACCGACGGCAGCTTGGCAACACGAATCAAGGCATCGCGAATGCTGTATTTGCCCCGTGCCGCCAGATAAAACCCCACGGAGTTTTCGAACAAAGTGGTGCCCAGCATGCACACGATGTACAGCGCCAAGCCCTGTTCACCGAATAACAACAAGGCCACCGGGATGCCAAAATACCCGGTATTGCCGGTGCCCACCGTTAACGGAATCACCGGCGCACTGCCATCGGTCAGCAGCTTGCGGGCCAGCGCCATATGAATTAACGCCAGCACCGTACAAAATCCGAACACCAGAAACGGCAACAAAATCACTTCCGGCGACAAGGGCGCAGCCATCACCCCGGAAAACACCACGGACGGCGTCACGATGTACAGCATCATGCCCGCGATGTGCTTGCCACTGACCTCCAGATAGCGCCCTGCCAACCAGCCAAGGGCTACGGTTACGTAGAGCGGTAGAAGTTTTATGAACAAGGCCAGCGCAGCAGTCATGGCGTCTCCGAAAGGGAATACATGAAAACGGGTTAAACGGCGCAGTCTACCACCGCACCCGAAAGAGGTAACTTCCCATTTCGCAGCTTATCTATTGCGCCAAACATCCTTAACCATTTAAATCATTTGAGATCTTTGTTTTTGAGCAGGATAATTAGTTTCGGGCCTACACAGAGAGAGTGAGATTATGAACAGCCGTTTCAGCCCTCCGCTAGCATCCGCTCCCTGCCTGCTGGGCGACGACGATCCCGAAATCATTCATCAAAAAGCGGCACCGGCGGAAGTCGCTCTGCTGAACGGTCTTAGCCGTGCCTTTGGTATTTGTCTGAACGAAAATCAGAACTCCAGCGAGGCACGCTTCCTCAACGACATCTCCCGGTTGTTCCATCAGCGCCGCGTTGACGCTGAAACGCCGCTGGAAAAGCATGACCACCCCTGGTCAAACGTCTACCTTGTGCAATATGGAATCCTGCGTTTATTCCGCGAGTCTTCATCCGGCAAAGTCGCCGTTCATCACTTTTTCACAGAAGGCGACCTGGTTTGGCCGGTGTTTGGCCGCGCCAGAACCGTGCGCAACACGCTTTGCCTGACCAGTGTTGTTCCCGCCACGCTTTGGGTAGCAGACTTTGCCGCCTTTCGCTCCGCGATACAACGCCATGGTGATGGCCTTTGGGCAAAGTTTGCCCTGATGCTGACCGAAGAAATTGCAGAATTGACGAGCATGCGGGAATTTCGCAAGCAAACCATGCCCGCTCAAGAACGATACCATCTATTGCTGGAGGAATATCCGGAGCTCGTAAAGCGAGTGCCGGATAATCAACTGGCCGCCTGGCTTGGCGTAGTGCCCGCCACCTTCTCCCGGTTAAAAGCCGCCAGCAAGCACTGCTGAAAGCATCAGCGATTATTCGTGGAAAATTTGTGCGTACACCTGTACGCTGAACCGAATTATTTTTTCACGGATTCAGGCAGCGCAGATGACACACGACACCAATCTCCCGGAAGCAGCTACAAATACCATTCACGACCGTATCGAAGAATGGGTTAACAGTGCCACGCACGGGCTCGGCGCCATTTTGAGCGTCATCGGCACAATCGCACTGATTGCCGGCGCAAGCCAGCTCGGGGACGTCTGGAAAATCCTCAGTTTCAGCGTGTTCGGCTTGTCTTTGGTTCTGCTCTATCTGGCGTCGGCCTTGTATCACGGCGCTAGCCGCCCGCAACTGAAAGCCCTCTATAAAACGCTAGATCACTGCGCCATCTTCCTGTTAATTGCGGGCACCTATACGCCGTTTTTATTGGTTAACATGCGCGGCACAACCGGCTGGATATTATTCGCGGTGATCTGGTCACTCGCCTTTGCCGGCGTTGCACTGAAAGTTATCTTCAAAAATCGCTTCAAACTGGCCCGGGTGGGCATCTATGTGGCCATGGGCTGGCTGATCACTTTTGCATCCGAGGATCTGGCCGCCAGCCTGAGTGAAACCGCCCTTTACTTGACCATCGCAGGCGGTATTGTTTATACCGCGGGGGTGGTGTTCTATCTGGCAGACCGCATCCCTTACATGCACGCGGTATGGCACTTGTTTGTGCTTGGTGGAAGCGCCTGCCATTTTGGTGCTATCTATGTTGGCGTGCTACCTCACACTGTTTAATGGGCTCGACACTCATGGCCAAGTGGCTGGTAAAAACGGAACCCTCCGAATGCAGCATCAATGATTTTGCGAAGCAGGCGGATACAAGCATCCCCTGGGACGGCGTTCGCAACTATCAAGCTCGCAATTTCCTGCGGCAGATGGCCGAAGGGGATCTGGTTTTGATTTATCACTCCAGCTGTAAAAACATCGGCATCGCTGGCGTTGTTCAGGTTACTCGAAGCGCCTACGCCGATCCCACTCAATTTGATCCCGAGTCGCCCTACCACGACCCCAAAAGCACGCAAGAACAACCTCGCTGGCAAGCCGTCGATATGCAGTTCGAGGAAAAGCTGGCGCAACTGATCTCGCTGGACCGTCTGAAAAATACGGAAGGCCTGGAAGCGTTACCCCTGGTACGCAAAGGCAACCGGCTGTCGGTCATGCCGGTGAGCGAGAACGAATGGCAAATCATTCGGAGTCTGCAATGCGATTAAACTGCGATTTAGGGGAAAGCTACGGTGCCTGGACGATGGGCATGGACGAGCACATCATGCCGTTCATCGACCAGGCCAACATTGCCTGCGGCTTTCACGCCGGCGACCCCATCACCATGCAGCACACCGTACAGCTGGCTTTAAAACACGGCGTGGAACTGGGCGCACACCCCTCATACCCGGATCTGCAAGGCTTCGGCCGCCGCTCAATGTCAATGAAACCCGCCGAAATTACCGCTCTCGTCAGTTATCAGATTGGTGCACTTAGCCACATTGCAGCCTCACAAGGTGGCCTTTTGCGTTACGTAAAGCCCCACGGTGCTCTGTATAACGACATGATGCGTGACGAGGCCATTCTCGAAAGCATATTACTCGCCATTAGCCGCTCGCCTCATCAGCTCGCGCTTATGGCCATGTCCACGGCTGACAACGGCGGTCTGAAAACCCTGTGCGAAGAATACGATGTGCCGCTCATCCTGGAAGCCTTTGCCGATCGGGCCTATGACGAGCGAGGGTTTATTGTACCGAGAACCCAGCCCGGCGCGGTTCATAACGACACCGCGACCATTATTGAGCAGGCCCGCCGGTTGGCAACCGGCACCCCGATGCAAAGTATCAATGGCAGCCCGTTGCGCCTCGAAGCAGACTCTTTATGCGTCCACGGTGACAACCCGGATGCCATTGCCGCGGTAGAAGCCATCCGCAAGGCTCTGAAGGATCTGCACTGATGCAATGGCGGTGTGAGGTAACCGGTATCGATACCCTTACCTTGTATTTTGGCGACCGTATCGACGTTGCGCTCACTGAAAAGATTCACCTCGCTTCCGAAGCCCTGGCACGCAATCTCGGGCCTCGCCTTATTGATACTGTGCCGTCCTATACATCGCTTCTGCTGCGCTACGACTTACTGAAAGATGACTATTCGAGCCTAATCGCAGATGTAACCGCCATTTTGGACGACTTACCTGAACGCCCTGAAGAACGGAATGAAGCGAGCATCATCGAAATCCCGGTGTTCTATCATTCCAGTGTCGGTCCGGATCTCGCAGCCATCGCTAAAAGAGCCGATTTAACCATCGACCAAGTCATTCAGCGCCACTGCCAGCAGGTTTATCAGGTGTTTGCGATCGGGTTCGCGCCCGGCTTTGCCTATCTGGGCGAAGTTGCTCCTGAACTGGCGGCCCCGCGGCTAGCCACTCCCAGACCGAAAGTCCCTGCGGGCAGCCTTGGCATTGCCGATCAACAGACCGCCATTTACCCTCTGGAATCGCCGGGCGGCTGGAACCTGATTGGCCGCACGCCACTCACCATGTTTGATCCCCACCGGGAACAACCATCGTTGTTACGCGCCGGGCAACAGGTGCGGTTTCGAGCCATCACACGAGACGAATTTCTCGCGTTGGGCGGGCAGATCGAATGAGCGCTCAGGCCGGTTTTCATGTCACCAAGCCAGGCTTCTTCACCCTGCTGCAAGACGAGGGGCGCCGTGGCGTGATGCACATGGGGCTCGCTTCCGGCGGCACCATGGATAGACATGCGTGGGCTTGGGCCAACCACCTTTTAGGCAACAGGTACGGTGCAACGGCATTGGAAATCACCTTTGGCGGTGCCACATTCACCAGTGGCCTGAACACTCAAATCGCTGTGACCGGTGCCGAGGTGCAACTCACCGTGAATGGCCAACAAAAACCACTGTGGAGCACCATTCAAATTGAAACCGGTGATGTCGTGGCATTAAGTGCACCTCGGGCCGGTGTACGTTGTTATCTTGCTGTACGGGGCGGCTTTGTCAGCGAAACTCATCTGGGGAACAGTTGTGCCACGGTCTTCCGAGAAGGCACCGGCGGCCTTCACGGCGATGGCAGCCCGCTGCGCGAAGGCGATTTTTTACCGTGCAATGCCACCGCACCTCCCGTCGTTAATCGAACCATCCCCAACCATTGGATTCCGGATTACAGCACACCGTTGACGCTGGATGTTTTACTCTGCGCCCAGGCAGAGCGGTTTTCAGCAACGGCACGCTCTACCTTCTTTGCAAACACCTATACCCTGAGCCCACAGTCCGATCGCATGGGAGCACGACTGGCTGGCCCGACTCTGGAAGCTTCAGAGCGGCAGCTTATATCCGAAGGCACCAGTCTAGGAGCCATTCAGATTCCCGCCGACGGCCAGCCCATCATCTTGCTGCAAGATAGACAAACCGTCGGCGGCTACCCAAAACTTGGCGCAGTGACGCCTCGAAGCCTCGACGCACTGGCCCAAAGGCCGCCCGGAACCCGGCTTCATTTCAGGGAAACCACCCTGCAAAGCGCCCAACAGGCCGAGCGGCAATTTCTGACGTTTTTCAGAACAGCCCGGTAACGCTTCATCAGCTTGCAAACAAAGCTACCACCAACCCCACCAGACCATTAGAATTGCTCCGATTCTTTTTATCCGGAGCCCTAGTGATGTCAGTTGAGCTGTATTCTTCCAACAGTTTTGAACAACTCAAGCGCATTGAGTCCAGTAAGATTTTTCAAGGCGCCGTCATTGCCATCATCATTCTTTCCGCTCTTACCATCGGTGCGAAGACCTATAACTTACCGCCACTGCTGGAACAGGCAATAACGGTACTGGATAACGCCATCACCCTGTTCTTTTTGGCTGAAATACTCTTCCGCTTTGCCGCTTGCTCCACCAAACGTCGCTTCTTGATGGACGGCTGGAACCTGTTTGACACCTTGGTGGTGATCGGCAGCTTAATCCCCCTCGACAACTCCGAGGCCGTGCTGCTGGGCCGCTTGCTGCGAGTGTTCCGGGTGTTGCGGCTAGTTTCGGTGGTGCCCGAGTTACGATTCCTGATCAACTCGCTGCTTAAAGCCATCCCGCGCATGGGCTACATCGCCCTGCTGATGTTCATCATTTTCTATATCTACGCCGCGATTGGCTCCATGTTCTTCGCCAGCGTGGATGAAGAGCTCTGGGGCGATGTGGCGATATCCATGCTCACGCTGTTCCGGGTAGCTACCTTCGAGGACTGGACCGACGTGATGTACGCCACCATGGCGGATTATCCCCTGAGCTGGATTTTCTACCTGACCTTTATCTTCCTCACGGCATTCGTGTTTCTGAACATGATGATCGGGGCGATTCTGGAAGTGATGGGCGAGGAGCAAAACGCAGAGGCCGCGCAAAAAGCCCACGATGAGCGGGACCAAATCGTTCAACAGCTCCAAGCAGTTCAGCGCAAACTGGATGAGCTGAGCGAAAAAATCCAGCGCTGAGTCCACCGCACCCCGTTATTTAGCGCCACAAAAAAGCCCATACCTCCAACAGAAGCATGGGCTTTTTACTGCTTTAGCTTTGGCTGCGGCCTTACCCCAGTAAAGGTTTAGCCATCGCCAGATGGAAAATAGCACTCACTTGCACCAAAGCAAAAATCGCAGCAATCACACGAACCGGCGTTGAAAACTTGGGTTTAATAGCAAATACACCGGCGACAATATAACCCACCAACAACACAATTTTGGCAATCAGCCACCCCGGCATGCTGGACGCATAACCCGCCACAAACAACAGTGCAATGGCAGCCACCAGCAGCACCGTGTCGTTGGCGTGGGGAATCCAGCGCAGCGGTGTTTCTCTCCAGCCTGGCCGGCCCACCACATCCAACAGCAATCTCAGCGCGAACAAAGTAATGGTCAGATACGCAGCGGTCATGTGCAGGTGTTTCAGAATCATGTAAGCGGTCATCAACACTTTCCTTTTTTCGTTATCTATTTATCGCCGGCATTGTACGCAAATCCCGCGATAACCGGTACGGACATTGTCGCCGTATCCCAGGCGTTTCAGGAAAAGCGGCAATCATCCACTAAAGGTCAATAGCCGTTTTCGTATCAGGCGCTAAAGTAGGTGTATCAAATATTGAAACAGAGACACCCGCAATATGTACCCTGATCACTTTGACAAAGAAGACCTGATCCGCTGCGGTCATGGCGAATTGTTCCCCGGCGATATGCGCTTGCCCATCGACGAAATGCTGATGGTCGATCGCATCACCCACGTTGGTGCTGATGACGGTCTATACGGCAAAGGCAGCTTGGTCGCAGAGCTGGACATCAATCCGGACCTCTGGTTTTTCAAAGTTCACTTCCAGGGCGACCCGGTCATGCCGGGCTGCTTGGGGCTGGATGCCATGTGGCAGCTGGTTGGCTTCTACCTGGCCTGGGGCGGCGGCGAAGGTAAAGGCCGGGCGTTGGGCGCCGGTGAAGTGAAGTTCTTTGGTCAGGTGCTGCCGAGTAACAAAAAGGTCACCTATTATCTGGATATTAAGCGCCTGATTCGCCGCAAGCTGACTATGGCGATTGCAGATGCCCGAATGGAAGTGGATGGTCGTGAAATATACACCGCCAAAGATCTGCGGGTTGGCCTGTTCACCTCCACTGACGACTTTTAGGAGCTAGCAAGATGCGTCGTGTTGTTATCACTGGCATGGGGATTGTCTCCAGCCTTGGAACCAATCAAAAAGAAGTCGCCGAATCTTTGCGTGAGTCCCGCTCTGGCATTGCGTTCAGCGAAGAGGCCCGCGACAACGGTTTGCGCAGCCACGTTTCCGGCAAAATTGATCTGAACCTGTCAGAGCTGATTGATCGAAAGATCTTGCGTTTCATGTGCCCGGCCGCTGGTTACAGCTATCTGGCCACCAAAGAAGCCATTGAACAAGCCGGCCTGACCGACGAGCAAATTCGCGCCAATACCACCGGCGCTGTGTTCGGTACCGGCGGCGCCTCAACCGTTGAATTGCTGGATTCCATCGATACTCATCGCGACAAAGGTATTCGCCGGGTTGGCCCCTACCGAGTTCCGCGCACCATGGGCAGTGCCATCAACGCTTCCATCACGACCGCGTTCGGCATTACAGGCATCAATTACGGCATTACTTCTGCCTGTGCGACCAGCGCCCACTGCATCGGCCACGCCGCTGATCAGATTGCACTGGGTCGCCAGGACGTCATGCTCGCCGGTGGCGGTGAAGATATCCACTGGACCCTCAGCCTGATGTTCGATGCCATGGGCGCGCTGTCCACCAAGTACAACGACACGCCCGAGCAAGCCTCACGCACCTACGATGCAGACCGCGACGGTTTCGTTATCTCAGGTGGTGGCGGTGCCTTGGTTCTGGAAGCGCTGGAACATGCAGAAGCACGGGGCGCAACCATCCTGGCGGAGCTGGTAGGCTTTGGCGCAACTTCGGACGGCGCCGATATGGTTGCACCAAGTGGCGAAGGCGCCGTTCGCTGCATGCAGCAGGCAATGGCCAATGTTGATGGTGAGATTAAATACATCAACACGCACGGCACCAGTACGCCTGCCGGTGACATCACCGAGCTGCAGGCGCTCAAGAACACCTTTGGCGACAAGATTCCGCCTCTGAGTTCAACCAAGCCGCTGTGCGGCCACGCGTTGGGTGCGGCGGGTGTGCACGAAGCCATCTACTCGTTGATCATGCAACGTGAAGGCTTTATCGCACCGTCGGCCAACATCCAGAATCTGGACGAAGGTGCAGAAGGCTTCCCGATTGTCCGTGAACGCATGGACAACCAGAATCTGGACCTGGTAATGAGCAACAGCTTCGGTTTTGGCGGCACCAACGCCACCCTGATTTTCAAGAAGGTCTGATCAGGACATCCGAAGCGAGCGGTATTCAGCCGGCGGCGTTCCCATCCAGCGTTTGAACGCCCGGCTGAATGCACTCAGCTCCGAAAATCCAAGCTGTTCGGCAATTTCGACCAGCGGCTTGGATTTATCTTTCATATACGCAATCGCCTGTTCTCGACGGACTTGCTCCAACAACGCCGCAAACGTCACCCCTTCCTGACGCAACTTTTTGTGCAACGTGTAGCGACTCATATGTAACTGACCAGCGACGGCCTCAACGCCAACCTTGCCTCGAGTCAGCTGGACTTTAATCAATGAACTGACACGCCCACCCAAAGACTTCGCCGAAGCTTCCGGTGACAAATTAACTGGTCCCATACTGCTCCCTCCCTTAGTCATTTCCCTGGTTTCACCAATCTACAGACTCCAGCGTACAACTGTTAGCCGAAATTAATCAATGCGACCTTTTAGCAAGAACGACGAGAGGAACCACTCCCGATGAGGTCAAGCATAGACCAACATCGCCCCTTCAACTCGGGCGCGAATGTAGGGCTGAAAGCACGATTAAGGTATAATCCCTACACGGCCGATTTAATACCTGACTAAATTACTCTGGTATTGTATAATCATTCGCCAGAAGCAATGGGAGGAGCCCTTTTCATTCTGCTCCCCCGGCGAAACACAGGGCACCATGCCCCAGATGAGAGAATTACGGAGCGACGATCATGGCGACCACCGACAATGAGGTGAAAGAGCTGATCAAACGGGAATACGAACACGGTTTCGTGACCGAAATTGAGTCAGACACCTTTGAACCCGGCCTCAATGAAGATGTAATCCGCCGCCTGTCAGAGATCAAGCAAGAACCCGAGTTCATGCTTGAATGGCGCCTTAAGGCTTATCGTCGTTGGCTGGACATGGAAGAACCCGAATGGGCCCACGTTGACTTCCCGAAAGTCGACTACAACGACATCTCCTACTATTCGGCGCCCAAGAAAAAAGAAGACATGCCCCAGAGTCTGGATGAAGTCGATCCGGAACTGCTACGCACCTATGAAAAACTGGGTATTCCGCTGCACGAGCGGGCCAAGCTGGCCGGTGTTGCGGTTGATGCGGTATTCGATTCCGTATCGGTAGCCACCACTTTCAAAGAACCACTGGAAAAAGCGGGCGTTATTTTCTGCCCGATTTCCGAAGCGGTACACAAGCATCCCGAGCTGATCAAGAAGTACTTGGGCAGCGTGGTGCCTGCCGGCGATAACTATTTTGCCGCACTCAACTCGGCGGTCTTCTCGGACGGCTCGTTCGTGTACATCCCGAAAGGCGTTCGCTGCCCCATGGAGCTGTCCACCTACTTCCGGATCAACGCAGCCAACACCGGCCAGTTCGAGCGCACCCTGATCGTTGCTGAAGAAGGCAGCTACGTGAGTTATCTGGAGGGCTGTACCGCCCCCATGCGTGACGAAAACCAGCTGCACGCAGCCGTTGTTGAAATCGTTGTCCTGGACGACGCCCAGGTCAAGTACTCCACTGTACAGAACTGGTATCCGGGCGATGAGCACGGCAAAGGTGGTATCTACAACTTTGTGACCAAGCGTGCAGCCTGTATCGGTAAAAATTCCAAGGTGTCCTGGACGCAAGTCGAAACCGGTTCTGCAATCACCTGGAAATACCCGAGCTGCGTGCTGCGTGGTGAAAACAGCGTTGGCGAATTCTACTCCGTCGCCCTGACCCACAACTATCAGCAGGCAGATACCGGTACCAAGATGATCCATCTGGGTAAAAACACCCGGAGCACCATCATCTCTAAAGGTATTTCCGCCGGGCGCAGCTCAAACGCTTACCGTGGCTTGGTGAAATTCGGCCCCGCAGCCGATGGCGCGCGTAACTTTACCCAGTGTGATTCGCTGTTGATCGGCGACCGCTGCGGCGCCCACACCTTCCCGTACATCGAGAGCAAGAACAAATCGGCCATCGTGGAACACGAAGCCACCACCTCCAAGGTCAGCGACGAGCAGATGTTCCTCTGCCGCCAGCGTGGTATCGACCCGGAGCAGGCCGTATCCATGATCGTAAACGGCTTCTGTAAAGAGGTGTTCAAAGAGCTGCCGATGGAGTTTGCGGTAGAAGCCGGCAAACTACTGGAAGTTAGCCTCGAAGGCTCTGTTGGTTAAGTTTAGTTCCACGGCAAACACAAAGAATTCAGACGGTTAAAAGAGAGAAGCAACAAATGCTGAGCATCAAAAACCTGCACGCATCCGTTGAGGACAAAGCCATCCTCAAAGGCATCAACCTGGATATCAAGCCCGGGGAAGTTCACGCCATCATGGGCCCCAACGGTTCTGGTAAGAGCACCCTGTCACAGGTTCTGGCAGGCAACGAGGCATTTGAAGTCACCAGCGGCGAAGTCACCCTGAACGGTGAAAACCTGCTGGACCTCGCCATCGAAGAACGCGCTCGCGAAGGCGTTTTTCTGGCATTCCAATACCCGGTTGAAATCCCCGGCGTAAGCAACCTTCAGTTCCTCCGCACTGCGGTCAACGCCCAGCGCAAACATCGCGGCGAAGAAGAAATGAACGCGGCCGAATTCATGAAGCAGGCCAAAGAAGTGTCCAAGCAAGTCGATCTGGACCCTTCGTTCCTGAAGCGTGGCGTTAACGAAGACTTCTCCGGCGGTGAGAAAAAGCGTAACGAAATCATGCAAGCCCTGCTGCTTCAGCCAAAGCTGGCGATTCTGGACGAAACCGACTCCGGCCTAGACATCGACGCACTGCAAGTGGTTTCCAACGGCGTAAACGCTCTGCGCGCTGAAGACCGCGCCATTCTGATGGTCACCCACTACCAGCGCCTGCTTAACCACATCGTACCGGACTACGTACACGTTCTGGCCGGCGGCCGAATCGTTAAATCCGGTGGCCGTGAACTGGCACTTGAATTGGAAGAACGCGGTTACGGCTGGTTGGGAATCAAAGACGAAGACACCAGCAACTGATCAGGAGGCCGCGGAATGAATCAAGCACCTATGCTTTCCAGCGCCTTTCTGCATCCGGCCGGGCAAACCCTGCCTGAGCCATTGCTGGCGCTGCGTAAACAACGGGCGAGTCTGTTGGTTGATATGCCACTGCCCACCCGTAAAACCGAAAACTGGAAGTATTCCAGCAAGTATTTGAAGCTGTCCGACGAGCTGGCCATTTCCTTGCCTGCCGAAGGCAAGACCGGCAACAGCCTGGCGGTTTCTGGCTACAAGGTCGTATTTCGCAACGGGATTTTTATCCCTGAAGCCAGCGACTACCCGGATATGGATGGCATCACCATCCAAAGCTTCAGCGATCTTGATAACCAACAAGCGGACGTGCTCGCCCTTCAGCTTGGCAGCACTCTGGACCACGATCAGGCGCAATTCGCTCGCCTGAACGGCGCGCGTTTTGATGACGGACTGCTCGTGCGCCTGGAAGCCGGCGCGGCTCTGGATCAGCCGCTGTTCATCATTCACGAAACCGCAGCGGATGCCAGCGGCTCAGCTTTCCCGCGCATTTTCGTGGAAGCCGGAGCAAACAGCCAGATCACACTGGTTGAAGAGTACACCTCAAGCGGCAGCGCGCCTGCGTTCGTTAACACAGTGACTGAATTCAGCCTCGCAGACGGCGCGAACGTAACCAGCATTCGCCTGAACATGGAAGGCGAATCGGTTCAGCACATTGGGGCCACCGGCGTGGTTCAGAACCGTGGTTCGCGCTTTGAAAGCCACTGCGTTGGTTTTGGCGGCCCCCTGCGCCGGCACGACCTGCAAGTGCGTCTGGTCGGCGAAGAAGCCGAAACCAAGCTCAATGGCGTGGTGGTGACTCAAGGCAAACAGCACTACGACAACCACACTTCCATTGACCATGTGGCGGCGAACTGCAACAGCGAAGAAACCTACCGGAATATCGCGGCAGACCAATCCCACGCGATCTTCAATGGGCGCATTCATATCCATCAGGACGCACAAAAATCCTTTGCGGATATGAACAACAAAAACCTGTTGCTGAACAACGGTGCCGAAATCGACACCAAACCGGAACTGGAAATCTACGCCGACGATGTGAAGTGTGCCCACGGGGCCACCATCGGACAGCTGGACGAAGAATCCATTTTCTACCTGCTGTCACGGGGCATTGGTCGCCGCGACGCAAACGTACTGCTCACCATGGCGTTCATTAACGAACTGGTCAGCCAGATACCGCTGGAAGTCGTGCGGGAAACAGCCCAGGTACGTCTGAACGAATTCTTCGAGCAAACCTTCCAGGAGATCTGAAGGCATGAGCGATCTGTCCATGGCAAGCAACACCAGCACCAAAGCGTTTGATGTAGAACGCATCCGGCGCGACTTTCCCATTCTGGCCCAAGAGGTTAACGGGAAGCCGTTGGTGTATCTGGACAACGGTGCCTCGGCCCAAAAGCCAACCGCTGTCCTGGATGCCATGGACCGTTACTACCGGGAAATGCACTCCAATGTGCACCGGGGCGCTCACACCCTCGGTGATCGGGCCACAGCGGCCTTTGAAGGCGCGCGGGAAACCGTTCGCGGATTCCTGAATGCGCCCAGCACGCGCGAAATCATCTGGACTCGCGGCACCACCGAAGCCATCAATCTCGTGGCCAACGGCTTGGCGCCTCGCCTGAAAGAAGGCGACGAGATTCTGGTCAGCCACATGGAGCATCACGCCAACATTGTGCCCTGGCAGATGGTGGCCGAACGCACGGGTGCCAAAGTGGTTCCGGTGCAGGTGAATTCCGCAGGCGAATTGGATCTGGAATCCTTCAATAACCTGCTGAACGAGCGCACTCGCATTCTGGCCATCACTCACGTATCGAACGTACTGGGTACCGTGAACCCGATTGCCTCCCTGATTAAGCAAGCTAAAGAGCAGGGTGTACTGACCTTGATCGACGGCGCTCAGGCGGTGCCCCATTTCAAGCCTGACGTACAGGCCTTGGGCTGTGATTTCTACGTGTTCTCGTCTCACAAGCTGTTCGGCCCTACCGGCATCGGCGTTCTGTACGGCCGCGCCGACTTGCTGGAACAGATGCCTCCCTATCAGGGCGGCGGCGAGATGATCGAACGGGTGTCGTTCGAGCGCACCACCTGGAACGTTCTGCCCTACAAATTCGAGGCCGGCACGCCGGCGATTGCCGAAGCGGTGGGGCTGGCTGCCGCCATCCGTTATCTGGACAGCCTTGACCGAAAAGCCATGGAAGCGGCCGAGAACGCCCTTCTCGCCCGTGCCAACGAGCTGGTAAGCACAGTACCCGGCATGGAAATCATCGGTACGGCCAAAAACAAAGTGCCCGTGATGTCGTTCAAAATCGCGGGGCTACACCCCAGCGACATCGGCACCCTGCTGGATCAGCAAGGCATTGCCATTCGCACTGGCCATCACTGCGCCATGCCACTGATGGATTTCTACGGAGTACCCGGTACAGCCCGGGCTTCATTTGCGTTTTACAATACACTGGAAGAGGTCGAGCAATTATTCGCTGGCCTGCAGAAAATTCAGCGCCTGTTTACCTGAGGAGGTGGAAACATGTCAGCCGAAGTCTTCACCCCGAACGATGTCAGCGTGACCATGACGCCCACAGCGGTCAAACACGTTCGCAAACAACTGGACAAAAAGCCGGGCGCTAAAGGCATTCGCCTGGCCATTAAAAAGAGTGGCTGCTCGGGCTTCAAGTATGAAACCGAATGGGTTGAACAGCCCGGCAACGACGACCGCATTTTCTCTATCGACGGTGTGGACGTGTACGTTAAGCAGGAACACCTGTCTTTGGTTAATGGTATTGAAATCGACTTTGTCACCGAGGGAGTCAACTCCCTGTTTCGCTTCCGCAACCCCAACGCAACGGCGGAGTGCGGCTGCGGCGAAAGCTTTACGGTGTCATAAACAGAGGCTTTATTGAGCATGCAAGAACGGGAAGTTGTCCTGACGAAGCGCGAAGTGGAGGCACGATTGGTGCCCGTGGGCACGGAAATCATGATTCCGGCGGACACCTTCGTGACGATTACCCAATCTTTGGGCGGCACGTTCACCGTTGCGGTCAACGGAAATCTGGCTCGCATCGAAGGCCACGACGCAGACGCACTGGGCAAGAAACCGCTGGAAAGCAGCTTTGAAACACCCGCCGACGGCACAGTGAATGAAAACCAGGTCTGGGAAGCCATGCGCAGCGCCTACGATCCGGAAATCCCGGTCAACGTGGTTGATCTGGGGCTGATTTACGAGTGCAAGATTGAAAACGGCACCGAAGACGGCAATCACGTTTACATCAAAATGACCCTGACCGCCGCTGGCTGCGGTATGGGCCCGGTGATTACCGACGACGTGAAGCGTAAAGTTGAGCATGTACCCAACGTGGACAAAGTGACTGTAGAGCTCACCTTTGATCCGCCCTGGAACAACGACATGCTGACCGACGAAGCCAAACTTGAACTGGGTATGCTATGACCGCCAGCAAACAGCTATTTCTGGATAACCCCCTCGGCCAAAAAACCACATTGGAAGACGTTCTGGACGCCTTCGAGTTTCTGGACGACTGGGAAGATCGTTACGCTTTCATCATCGACTTGGGCAAGCAGTTACCTGAATTTCCTGATGAAGCCCGCATCGAAGAGAACTACGTGCACGGCTGTCAAAGCCAAGTCTGGGTCATTCATCAGCACGATGAAGAGAGCGGCAAGCTGTTCTTGCTGATTGATTCTGATGCCATGATCGTTCGCGGCCTGGCGGCGATCATTCTGGTGGCCCTGAATGCAAAATCGCCGCGGGAACTACTGGCCACCGACATTGACGAACTGTTCGAACAACTCGACCTGATGCGTCACATCTCCCCCACGCGGGGCAACGGCCTGCGAGCCATGGTCGGCAAGATTCGGGATATCGCAGCGGCCGAAGCCGCTGCCTGAGATCACCAGATAATCGCCAGATCGTCCCGCTGCACATTGATCTGGCGGCCCATTGTCTCAAGACGCCCGGTACTGAAATCCGGGTGCACGCTGTCCAGCGTTAATGTTACACCTGCATCATCAAGCTCCGGCGTGCCGCCGAGCGAATCAAAGTAGCTTTGGCTGCGATAGACATTTAGTTGGTCACCGGGGCGTAAACCGGCGGTCGCACCGGACGCCAGAGTGACCTTGTGATCACTGACACGAGTGATTCGCGCCATAAAAGGCTGACAGTTCAGAGCCTTACTGACCGATACTGCCATTTCGTCAATTACCTTAGAAACAGCCGCACCCCATTCATTGTGTTCGAACCCGGCCGCTCCAAAGCCTGCCGTGCCAGTGCCCGAGGGCTTCCAATTGGCTGCGGTTTCAAACCGTTTACGAAACACCGGTGAACCACTGAAACCGTCGAATACCATCACCTCGGTTTCGAAACGCCGGGTCTTATCACCAAAGCCCAGCCCTCTTTGCATTCTCGCAAACACCGACGTGCCCCATGCGTCGGGATCAGACAGGCCGATATCCCGAATAACGCCAGTCACAACAAACTGCGCTCCCAGCTCCCGAGCCAACTGCACCACATTAGTGAGTCGATTGCTGGCCATATTCGCCTGGGTGGTCGGTGCATCCGGTAAATTGCTGAACAGGCGAAGCGATGTCGATCCGAGCACCTGAAGCGAACCCTGCTGCTGCATACGCGCCACCAGCGCTTGCGGCAGCTGCTCACCCGCATTATCCAGGCCCGGATCGCCTCCTTGAGACGGATTCACAATCGGGAACCCTGTTACCGCCACTCGTTTGCGCAGCCCTGAGGCGTTTCCTGCCTGGCACCGCCCATCGCCATCCGCGGATCTACCGGAAAGTTCGGCACGAACAATCACTCGCAGTAAATTCCCACGCCGGTACTCATCAACGATGGTGGCATTACGCAGTTCGACATTCGAAGACAGTTCCGTTTTCGATTCGGTAAGCTGCCCGTTTTCAACGGTATCCTGAGTACTGACTCGCGCCTGATACTGCAACGCCAGATCTCGCATGGCCGCTTGCCGAGCCTCGGCACGGGCCTGATCCAGATTGTCCTCGCGAATGTTGGCATGGCCAACGCCCTCAAGAAT
Source organism: Marinobacter litoralis (assembly GCF_016427555.1). GTDB lineage: Bacteria > Pseudomonadota > Gammaproteobacteria > Pseudomonadales > Oleiphilaceae > Marinobacter > Marinobacter litoralis_A. Next base: position 1,158,604 of record NZ_JAELVS010000001.1, on the reverse strand, counting down.
TGTTGCAGCGTTCACCCAACCGGCACCCACCACAATCAAACACAAAAAAACGATGCGAGTCATAACGCTCCCGAACCCTGCCGAAAAGCGGCTGGTTTAATCCAGATAATAAAGTGAATCAATCTGTTGGCCTTTGACATCGGTGGTTGCCACGTCGCTTTTCGATTCGTGGTGACTCGGCATGGGGATCGAACAAAGATCCCGCACCTGATCATCCGCTACCTCGGATGCGCACTCCTGGAACTGAGGCTCCAGCTTCAACTCCATAACCGTTTCAACCACGCCCCCTGGGTGCTCATTCACGGACAAGGTACGAGCTCCGCGCACATAGCTGTCCACATAGGCACGGAAGCTATCGCTCTTGAGTGCAAAATCGCTCACAGTCGAGTGGCCGTATATCACGGAGCCATACACCCGTTCGGCCAGGTTTCGATAGGCATCCAACCTCGACGCCCTGAGAGCCATCAGGCGTTGCTGGGGGTCCGACCGACCCTGCTGGGATTGGCCGTATACACCAAAGCCACTCACCTGAACCACGATCGGCTCGAACTCATCCGAGGCATCCTGCTTACCTCCCGTTGCACAGCCCACCAGCACCATGGTCAGCAACACGGGCAGAAAGCACCTTGTCAGTGTCATTATCTCGTCTCCGGAACACAGGTTTTCCATGACCATGAAAAAATCACGCCATCAAAGATAACCGATTGATTCGAATGGCCGTTCAATCAAATCCAAACTTACTGGTCAATAAAGCGGCAAGATTTTGCCTTTGTTTACGAACCTGGAACAAACCGTTACGACTTGCCAGCTGTTTATCGCGAATATCTGGCCTAATCTCATTATTATCTACTGCCCCCAACAACATACACGAATAGGCTCGAAATGAACGCTACGCGCTTTAACAAACTGTCCTTGGCCATTGGCCTGTCCATTGCGACCACCTCCGCACTGGCCAGTCCCCAAGCCTTTATGTCATCACGCTCGTTTGCAATGGGCGGCACCGGGATCGCCGTCGCCGCACCATCGGCCGCACCGAGCACTAACCCGGCCATGATGGCGTCGCAACAACACGGCTGGTCGGATGACTTTGGATTGATGCTGCCTTCCGTTAACGTTCGGGCGGCGGACGAAGAAGAGACAGTTGATCAGGTTGACGACATTCAAGATGTGATTGACGAATTTCAGAATCTAGATCGCTCATCGAACCCTCAAGAAGCGCGCAACCTGGCAAAAGATCTACGTGAGCGATTGAACAACTTCGACAAGGATACTGTCCGAGTTGACGCAGGGCTCGGCTTGGCCTTTGCGATTCCTACGGGCTCTATTTCCGTTGGTTTTATGACGAACGCCAATCTACGCGCGACTGTCCGAGGCGAGTTCGATGAGGACGACAATGCCTACCTAGAGCGCCTGGAGAACGCGACTACTGCGGAGCTCCTTGTTGCTGATCTGGACCGCGATCTGAAATCCCGCGGCCGAATCCTGGCCTCCGCAGTGGTTGAAGCCGGCATCAGTGTAGCTAAAACGATTGAGCTAAATAACGGAAAAAGCTTCCAGTTGGGTGTGACTCCAAAATACGTCGAACTTCGCACCTTCCAATACACCGAGACCGTCTCCAGCTTTGAAGACGACGAATTCGATGGCGACGACTACCAAACCGAAAAAAGCGGCTTTAACCTGGACATCGGCGCAGCCTACGCGTTCGGTGAGCAAAATGAATGGAACGCCGGCGTCGTGGTGAAAAACCTGATTCCGATGGAGCTTGATTCGGCACAAAGCCGGCCCGCACTGGAAGAGAAATACACCCTAGAGCTCAACCCCATGGTCACCGCGGGCATCGCCCACAAAGGTGCTTACCATGTGGTAACGGCTGAACTGGATTTGACCAAGAAAGAAGCCTTCGGCTACGAAGACGACACCCAATGGCTGGCTGTGGGTGCCGAGTTTGATGCCTGGCGCTATGCCCAGTTACGTGCCGGTGTTCGCCACAACCTGGCCAGCAACAGCGACAACGATGGCATTGAGGAAAGCACCCAGTTCACCGCGGGCTTCGGTCTGAACGTACTCGGTGCTCGCCTGGATATCGGTGCTCTATACAGCAGCGCAGATGTGGGTGCCGCGATCGAGTTTGGTGCGGCCTTCTAAGCGGCCTTAATCTTCTCGGGGGCACGCTCGCTGCCCCCGAACCAATCCCCCTTCCCTCCGGATTTGCGTCACGTCCATAACACATCGATAATCCCGCCTAAGATTTCAGCCAACATGGCATTCAATACCAATGAGGGCGAACAACATGGACATCTACCTTGTGGGCGGCGCAGTGCGCGATGGGCGGCTGGGCATTCCGGTCAAAGATCGCGACTGGGTTGTGGTCGGCGCCACCCCGGAGGCCATGACGAAAAAAGGCTACCGCCAAGTGGGCGCAGATTTCCCGGTGTTTCTGCACCCCGAAACCGGCGAAGAATATGCGCTTGCCCGCACCGAGAGAAAACAAGGTCGAGGCTATCACGGTTTTACCGTGTACAGCGCTCCGGACGTGACCCTTGAAGAAGATCTGAAGCGCCGCGACCTCACCATCAATGCCATGGCGGAGCGCGAAGATGGCACCTTAGTCGATCCGTTCAATGGTTCAGCCGATTTAGAGCAGAAAACGCTACGGCACGTTTCCGAAGCGTTCGCAGAAGACCCACTGCGCATTTTAAGAACAGCCCGTTTCGCGGCACGCTTCCACCCACTCGGGTTCACCATCTGCACCGACACTATGGCGCTTATGCGGGAAATGATCGGTAGCGGTGAGTTAGAGCATCTGGTGCCGGAACGGGTGTGGCAAGAGGTTCAGCGCGCGCTGCATGAAAAGTCGCCCACCGTGTTTTTTAAAGTACTGCATGAACTAGGCGCATTGGACATTCTAATGCCGGAGCTAGCCAACACGGGATGCTTTAATGCCGGCCTTCAAGCGTTGCAATGCATGAGCGCAAAAAACAACACAACCGCCCAGCGATTCGCGGCATTACTAAGCGCCCTGCCGGAGCCAGAAGCCAACGCCAGAGCAGTGGCCATGAAAAGCCCGAACGACTGCCGGGATCTCACCCGGCTTGTGTGCCTGTCCACAGACTGGCTTTCACAACACAACGACGCTGCTCCGCCCCCTGAAAGCGTGCTGGACATGTTTGACCAGACCGACCTATGGCGCAGGCCCGAGCGCTTCGAGCTGCTATTAGCTACGCTCACTTGCACGCCCCAGCAGCAACATGTGCAACCTTTGAAACTCGCGGCTGAATCCGCAAAGGATGTAAACCCGCAAGATTTGCTGAAACAAGGTTTCAAAGGCAAAGAACTGGGCAACGCCATTCGTAGCGAGCGGCTCACTCGTATCACGCAGGCTTTGGCCCCATAACTCGACTTTGGTGGTTTTGGCGCACTCGGGCTTTCCCGCTACAATAGCTGCCAATAAATCATATTCCGGGGCAGCCGGCCGGCTGAACCTGCATTTATACAACGGAGAGTTTCCATGCGTGATGTTGTCATTGTTGCCGCAAAACGTACCGCCATTGGCAGTTTCGGAGGCGGCCTGTCGAGTGTTCGTGCTGACCAACTGGGCGCGGCAGTTATCAAGGCTTTGATGGAAGACACCGGCGTTGCCGGCGAGCAAATCAACGAAGTCATTCTCGGCCAGGTACTGACAGCCGGTAGCGGCCAGAATCCGGCTCGCCAAGCCAGCATTCACGCAGGGCTGCCCGCCTCTGTTCCGGCTATGACCATCAACAAGGTTTGCGGCTCCGGCCTGAAAGCCGTTCACATGGCGGTTCAGTCCATCCGTTGTGGCGATGCCGAGATGATCATTGCCGGTGGCCAGGAGAACATGAGCCAGGCGCCCCACGTGCTGCCAAACAGCCGCAACGGCCAGCGCATGGGCAACTGGAACATGGTAGACACCATGATCACCGACGGCCTGTGGGATGCCTTTAACGATTATCACATGGGCATCACCGCCGAGAACATTGTTGAAAAGTACGGCATCAGCCGTGAAGAACAGGACGAATTCGCCGCCGCATCCCAGCAAAAAGCCGTTGCTGCACAGAACGATGGGCGCTTTGACGGCCAGATCGTTCCTGTGAGCATCCCACAGCGCAAAGGCGACCCGATTGTGGTGGATAAAGATGAATGCCCACGGGAAGGCGTATCTGCTGACAGTCTTGCCAAGCTGCGCCCTGCCTTCAAGAAAGACGGCTCTGTCACTGCCGGCAACGCATCCTCGCTGAACGACGGTGCGGCCGCGGTGATGGTTTGCAGCGCCGAGAAAGCAAAAGAACTGGGTTTAACGCCTCTGGCCACGATTAAAGCGCACGCCAACGCCGGTGTTGATCCAACCATCATGGGCACTGGCCCAATTCCTGCCAGCCAGCGTTGCCTCGAGCGTGCCGGCTGGACCGCCGCTGACCTGGATCTGGTCGAAGCCAACGAAGCCTTTGCGGCACAAGCTATTTCAGTGAATCGTGATATGGGTTGGGACACCAGTAAGGTGAACGTTAACGGCGGTGCCATTGCCTTGGGTCACCCCATCGGTGCATCCGGCTGCCGGATTCTGGTTACCCTGTTGCATGAAATGCAGCGCCGTGATGCCAAGAAAGGTCTTGCCACCTTGTGCATCGGTGGCGGCATGGGCGTCGCCTTGGCTGTAGAGCGCTAAGGCGGGTGTTACACGTTGTCTTGTACGAGCCGGAAATACCGCCGAACACCGGCAATATTATCCGGCTTTGCGCCAACACCGGTTGCCAGCTGCACCTGATTGAGCCTTTGGGGTTCTCTCTCGAAGACAAGCAGATGCGCCGGGCCGGGTTGGACTACAGCGAATACGCCACGGTAAAGATCCACAAAGATTACGCGAGTTTTCTGGAAACAGAGCGTCCCGAGCGGCTGTTCGGGCTCACGACCAAAGGCACTCGTCATTACCATGAAGTTGCCTATCAGGATGGCGACTATCTGATGTTTGGCCCTGAAACTCGCGGATTGCCGGTAGAGGTTCGTGAAGGACTGGAAGCATGCCACCGCCTTCGGGTACCTATGCAACCCGATAGTCGTAGCCTGAACCTGTCCAATACGGCGGCTTTGGTGGTTTATGAAGCCTGGCGCCAATTGGGTTTTCCCGGCGCAAGCTGAACATTTCGTCCAGACATAAAAAAACCGGCATGATTAGCCGGTTTTTTTTATATCTGGGCGTGCGAAACACTTAGTGCGTTTGCTCTGCCCCGGCCTCGCCGGCCGCTTCTTCCTGCTTCTTTTTCAACGCTTGGGCGTAGATAGCATCGAAGTTCACCGGGGCCAGCATCAGGGCCGGGAAGCTACCTTTACCTACAGCACCGTCGATGGCTTCGCGAGCATACGGGAACAGGATCGTCGGGCAGTAAGCGCCCAGCATCTGACCAAGCTGCGGACCTTCGATACCGGCTACCATGAATACGCCGGCCTGCTGAATCTCAACAATGTACGCAACTTTTTCGCCCAGCTTGGCAGTGACGGTCATCGACAGCACTACTTCGTACTGATTGTCGCTGACTTTGGTGTGAGAGGTATTCAGGTCCAGATTTACCTGCGGCTTCCACTGCTCCTGAAACACCATCGGCGCATTCGGCGATTCAAAAGAGAGGTCCTTCACGTAAATACGCTGAAGGGCAAACTGGGGTTGGTTCTGGTTTTCGTTGCCTGCGGCTTGCTGATTCTCAGCCATGATCCGTCCTTTCGTTTTTATTTCGTAGCATGGGCACCGCGCCCATTGTCCTAGTCACGCTTTGCCGGGACAGTCTAGCGCCTGCCCACGACAAGTAATGTGAAACAGTGCGATAGATCGCCGATCAGATCAAGCCCTATTACTTCTTGACCACGGGCAGGTTATTGGCTTTCCAGTCAGCGATCCCGCCGTTCAGGCGCACGACTTCTGAAAACCCGGCTTCTTTAAGCTGTTTAACCGCCATTGCAGAGTGCTGCCCCATTTTGTCCACCACCACAATCTGCTTTTCTTTGTGCTTGTTCAGTTCGTTTAAACGATCTTTCAAGCCACTTAGCGGAATGTTGATCGAGCCGGTGATGCGCCCCTCGCCGAAGTCCTTGCGGTCGCGAATATCCAGCACTACGGCTTCTTCCCGGTTGATCAAAGTAACTGCGCCCTGGGCTGAAATCTTTGCGCCACCACGGCGAGATTCAAGGGCCAGAATCGCCAGAATCAGCGCGACAAAAATTGATACCAGAATGTAGTGATTAACAACGAATTCAAACAAACGATCCATGGAGCGCTACCCTGAAAATTAGTTTGGCCGGATTATACACACCCACACCCGCTCAAAGAAGGCGGGCAGCCTCGAGCGTTACTGCGTGGCCTGCGCAAATGAAAACGGTTACAATCTACCCCACTTTTTATTCGTTCAATCTACAACCAACCGGACAATACAATGACCGCGACGCGCAAGCCCACTGCACTGATTATCCTCGACGGCTGGGGCCACCGTGACCCGGCTGAAGACAACGCCATCTCGAACGCCAACACCCCGTTTTGGGACAAACTCTGGCAGAACCAGCCGAAAACCCTGATCAACACTTCAGGTATGTTTGTCGGCCTGCCTCAAGGTCAGATGGGTAACTCCGAAGTTGGCCACATGAACCTGGGCGCCGGCCGGGTGGTGTATCAAAGCCTGACGCGCATCGACAAAGATCTCGAAGACGGTGAGTTCCAGAACAACCCTGCCCTGTGCAATGCCATTGATAAAGCCGCCAACAACGGCAAAACGGTGCACATTATGGGCCTGCTGTCTCCCGGCGGTGTTCACAGCCACGAAGATCATATTCTGGCTGCTGCAGAACTTGCCGCCGCACGCGGTGCAAAAGAAGTGTATATCCACGCGTTCCTCGATGGCCGCGACATGCCGCCACGCAGCGCTCGCCCGTCACTGGAAAAAGCCGCTGCGAAAATGGAAAGCCTCGGCGTTGGCCGCGTTGCCAGCATCGTCGGCCGTTACTATGCCATGGACCGCGATAACCGCTGGGACCGTGTTGAAAGCGCCTACAACGTCATGACTCTGGGCGACGCAGAATTCACCTGTGCCGACCCGCTCACCGCACTGGACCAGGCCTATGAGCGCGGCGAGAACGACGAGTTCGTGAAAGCGACCCGCATTCATAAAGAGGGCCAGGCAGAAGGCACCATCAACGATGGCGACGCCGTTCTGTTCATGAACTTTCGTGCTGACCGCGCCCGGGAAATGACCCGCACCTTCGTAGAGCCGGATTTTGACGGCTTCGATCGCCGCAAGCATCCGGAACTGGCCGATTTTGTCATGCTGACCGAATACGCCGCCGACATTAAAACCTCTTGCGCCTACCCACCGGAGCAGCTCACGAACGGTTTGGGCGAATACATGGCGAAACTGGGCAAAACCCAGCTGCGCATTTCCGAAACTGAAAAATACGCCCACGTGACCTTCTTCTTCAACGGCGGTATGGAAACACCGTTTGAAGGCGAAGACCGTATTCTGGTGCCATCTCCGAAAGTCGCCACCTACGACTTGCAGCCGGAAATGAGCGCACCCGAGGTCACCGACAAGCTGGTGGAAGCTATCAAGAGCGGTAAGTACGACCTGATCGTGTGCAATTACGCCAACGGCGACATGGTTGGCCACACCGGCAAGCTGGATGCGGCCATCAAAGCGGCCGAATGCCTCGACCAGTGCGTTCAGCGCGTGGTTGAAGCCCTGGACGAAGTCGGTGGTGAAGCACTGATCACGGCCGACCATGGCAACTGCGAGCAGATGACTGACCCTAACTCCGGTCAGGTTCACACTTCTCACACCATTGGCCCCGTACCGCTGGTCTACACCGGCCCGCGCGCCATCACCCTGAAAGACGATGGCAGCCTGAGCGACATCGCGCCCACACTGCTGACGCTGATGGGCGATAAAGCGCCGGAAGAGATGACAGGCCAAAATCTGGCTGAAATAGGCTGATTGGTATAACGGCGAGTATTTTGAAACGTCTTATTGTATTGGCGCTGGCCCTCTCTTTGGGGGCTGCGCCTTTATCTGCCGAGCAAGACGTCACGCCCGAACAGGTTGAAGCGCTGAAGAAGCGCATCGCCAACATAGATGAGTGGCTGGCCGATGCCGAAGAAGACCGCTCCAAACTGGAACAGCAGCTCGCCAACACCGAGCGAAACATCAGTAAACTCACCCGGGAACGCCGGGAACTGCGCCAGCAAGCTGCCGAGCAGAAATCCCGCCTGCAGGCGTTAAAGAAGCAAGAAGCCGAACTCACCAACACCCTGAACGTTCAGCGCCAAGGCCTGATGAAACAAATCCGGGCCGCCTGGATGGAAGGCGAAGCCCCTGCCCTGAAGGTCTTACTGAACGAAACCGAGCCGGGCAATCTTGCCCGCACCATGACCTATTACGAGTATCTGAGCAAAGATACCGTTGAGCGACTGGAAGCCTTCCAGAAGAGTCTTCGTGAACTCAAAGCAGCGCGTGCGGAAGTACAGGCCACACGGGTAGAGCTGGCCAACACCGAAGCCAGCCTTGAACAGCGCCAAAACCGTCTTGCCGAGAGTCGCAAAGAGCGAAGCAAAACCCTGGTAGCCCTAAAAGCCGACATCAAAGAACGTCGCAGCGAAAAGAAGACCTTGGAAGCCGATCAGGAACGGCTCGAAAAACTGCTGAAGGAAGTGCAGGAGGCCATCGCCAACATCCCGTCTCCCAACGAGTCGCGACCGTTCGAGTCACAACGCAGCAAACTGGGCTGGCCCGTGCAGGGCACAGTCGCCAGCCAATACGGCGCCCTGTACGCCGATGGCAAACTGCGCCGCAACGGCATGATCATCAACACCCGGGAAGAAGCCGAAATAACCGCGGTACACCATGGCCGGGTTGTTTTTGCCAACTGGCTGCGCGGCTTTGGCTTGATGACCATCATCGATCACGGCGATGGTTACATGACTCTGTACGGGCACAGCAGTAGCTTGTTCACGTCCCCCGGTGACTGGGTTACCCCGGGCCAAACCATTGCTTTGGCGGGTCGTACCGGAGGCACCCAGGACCCGGCGCTTTATTTTGAAGTGCGTAAAAACGGTAAACCGGTCAATCCGCGCACCTGGCTGAACAAACTTTAAGCTGAGAACTGAAAGGCTGACAAACGTTCTTGTGAACGCCATACTGTGGCAAACAACTTTCCCGCCCAACTATTGGAAACAAAACAGGATATGTGAATGAAACGGGTCCCAAGCTCTCTCCAGATTTCACCATTACGCTCTCTCGCACTCGTGGCCACCTGTTTTTTTACCCTTCCCGGACTGGCGTTTGCTCAAGACAACGACACCCAGCCTCATGAGGTAATACAAGGGCTGCAAGACGGGCAACGAGTTGAACTGAAATTACCGGACCCGGAAAAACAGCTACCACTGGAAGATCTGCGCAAATTCACCGAAGTTTTTGCCCGTATCAAGGGCGCCTACGTTGAAGAAGTCTCCGACCGCGAGCTGCTTGAAAGCGCGATCAAAGGCATGCTTTCCGACCTGGACCCGCACTCAACCTATCTCGCCCCGAAAGACTACGAAGAGCTTGAAGAAAGCACCTCCGGCGAGTTTGGCGGATTGGGTATTGAAGTGGGCATGGAAAATGGCTTCGTCAAGGTGATCTCACCCATCGACGACACACCAGCCCAGAAGGCCGGGGTACAAGCTGGCGACTTAATCATCAAACTCGACGAAAAGCCGGTGAAAGGCATGTCGCTGGAAGAAGCCGTTAATCTGATGCGCGGCAAGCCCGGCACAGTACTCACCTTGACGATCATGCGTGACGGCCAGAGCGCACCGATCGAAATTGATGTCACCCGCAACATCATCAAAGTCACCAGCGTGAAATCCCGCATGCTGGAGAGCGGTTACGGCTACGTTCGCATTACCCAATTCCAGGCTGAAACCGGCCGCCAGTTCCGGCAGGCTCTAAGCAATCTGGAAGAGGATTTTGGCAGCGATCTTAAAGGCCTTGTCATCGACCTGCGCAACAACCCCGGCGGGGTACTCCAAGCCGCCGTTGAGGCCTCGGATGCTTTGCTCGACAGCGGCCTGATTGTCTACACAGAAGGCCGAATTCAAAGCTCCCGTCTGAGATTCAGCGCCAAGAAAGGCGACCTGATGGAAGGTACTCCGATTGTCGTTCTGATTAATGGCGGCTCCGCTTCAGCTTCGGAAATTTTGGCCGGCGCGCTGCAAGACCACAAACGCGCGGTTGTGATGGGCACCCAGTCCTTCGGCAAAGGCAGCGTGCAAACCATCATCCCATTGGATGAAACCCACGCCATCAAGATGACCACTGCGCGCTACTTCACACCAGACGGCCGCTCGATTCAGGCGAAAGGCATCACACCGGACATTGAAGTCCGGCCTGCAGAGCTGACCGAACTGGACAGCCGCCCGTTCTTTACCGAAGCGGACTTAAGTGGCCACTTGGAGGGCGAAGATGAAGGCAAAGCCCGCCAGCAGCGTGAGGAAAATGAGCAGGCACGGGCATCCTCGAAAAACCGGGATTACCAGCTACAGTCCGCTCTGAACCTGTTGAAAGGCATGAGCATTCTGTCTGACACCAGGGACAGCAAACAGTGAACAAGCGTGTCGTCAGCTTTTGGCTAGCAGCGGTATTGGCTCTCGGTTGCAGTACCGCATACAGCGCTGCACCCGCGGAAGCCTTGCCGCCAACCATCGCCATTATCATTGATGACGTAGGCCACAACCTGCATGAAGGCCAGCGATTGGTGCAGCTGGACCAGCCGCTGACCCTGGCGTTCCTGCCCTATCGCCGCCACACCGTGCGCCTTGCCAAAGAGGCCTTCTCTAATAACAAAGAAGTTATGCTGCACGCGCCCATGGCGAACACCCGCAATTTCGATCTGGGCCCGGGCGGACTAACCCCCGACATGGACGAAGCTGCAATAACCACCACACTCCGGCGCGCACTGCAGTCCATCCCCCATGTAACCGGTGTCAACAACCACATGGGCAGCCTGCTCACCCAGCAGATGCAGCCTATGGAATGGGTGATGAAAGAATTGAGCCGCTACCCGGTTTACTTTGTGGATAGTCGCACCATCGCCAGCTCCGTCGCCGGGAGCATGGCCAGCTCTTATCAAATCCCGAGCCTGACCCGCGACGTATTTCTGGACCACGAACAAACCGTAGAATTTGTGGATCAGCAATTCCAGCGGCTGATCGAAACCGCCAAGAGAAAAGGCACCGCTATCGGCATTGGCCATCCGCACACCGTCACTGTGGACTACCTGGAAAAGCATTTACCGGAACTGGATGAGCAAGGTATTGCTATTGCGACCGTCAGAGGTATTTGGGCAATTCGCAATAACAATCGGGAGATGTTTGCCGAAGGCGAAAAACAGGTCATTCGACCTGCTTACGCCAAGAGCAATTAATCGCGGACTTCGATGCCCTGAGCCTTCATAAAGGCTTTAGCTTCGGGAATGGTGTGCTGGCCAAAGTGGAAGATAGAGGCTGCCAATACGGCATCTGCGCCCCCCTGAGTAACGCCATCAGCCAAGTGCTGAAGCTCCCCCACTCCGCCCGAAGCAATCACCGGCACGGATACCGCATCGCTGATCGCACGAGTTAGACCTAGATCGAAACCGATCTTGGTGCCGTCACGATCCATACTGGTCAGCAACAGCTCACCCGCACCCATTTCGACCATCTTCACAGCCCATTCAACGGCATCCAAACCGGTCGGTTTGCGGCCACCGTGGGTGAAGATTTCCCAGCGAGGCTCTTCGCCTTCGCTACTGACCTGTTTGGCATCAATGGCAACCACTATGCACTGACGGCCGAATCGTTCTGCCGCTTCGCGCACAAACTCCGGATTGAACACCGCAGCCGTATTAATCGACACCTTGTCGGCACCGGCGTTCAGCAGGTTACGAATGTCATCAACGGTGCGAACGCCGCCACCCACGGTCAGCGGGATGAATACTTCAGCCGCCATCCGTTCTACAGTCTCGTAGGTGGTGTCGCGGCTTTCGTGACTGGCGGTGATATCCAGAAAGGTGATCTCGTCAGCACCCTGCTCGTTGTAGCGCCGTGCCACTTCAACCGGATCGCCGGCATCGCGGATATCCACAAAGTTCACGCCTTTAACCACGCGGCCTTTATCGACATCCAGGCAGGGAATGATGCGTTTTGCCAATGCCATGATGCTTCCTCAGTTGTTCAAGCTGTCGCAGTAGGCTTGGGCTTCTGCCACATCCAACGTGCCTTCGTAGATAGCACGGCCGGTGATGGCGCCCAGAATGCCTTTATCTGCCATAGGGGCCAAGCGCTTGAGGTCATCCATGTTGGTGACACCACCGGAGGCAATCACCGGAATGCCGCCCTGCTCTGCCAGTGCAGCCGTGGCTTCCACGTTCACACCCTGCATCATTCCGTCTCGGGCAATGTCGGTGTATACGATGGAGTCTACGCCGTCGTTGGCGAAACGCTTGGCCAGATCAACCGCCATGACCTCGGAAACTTCCGCCCAGCCATCCGTCGCTACGCGGCCGTCTTTGGCATCCAGCCCCACAATGATGTGGCCGGGGAAACGCTTGCACATTTCGGTAACAAACTCGGGTTCTTTCACCGCTTTGGTACCAATGATCACCCATTGAACGCCTGCTTTGAGATAGGCCTCGATGGTTTCGGCTGAACGGATGCCGCCACCAATCTGGATAGGCAGGTCCGGGTATTTCTTGGCAATGGCTTTAACGATCTCACCGTTAACCGGCTCGCCGGCAAAGGCGCCATTAAGGTCAACCAGATGCAAGCGACGGGCGCCGGCTTCCACCCATTTGGTGGCCATATCTACCGGATCGTCTCCGAACACGGTGGAGTCGTCCATGCGGCCCTGGCGCAGTCTTACGCATTTGCCGTCTTTCAGATCGATTGCGGGGATAATCAGCATGTCTCGTTCCCAGCCCGCTTTCAGCGGTTTCCAGTCCAATTTGTGAAGTTTTCAAGCAACTGCAGCCCCGCCCGTGCGCTTTTCTCGGGGTGGAACTGCACTGCAAAGATGTTGTCTTTCGCCACGGCAGCCGCCAGATCGACACCGTAATGGGTGCGGCCAGCCATGTGGGCATTGCCCTCGGCTTCGGCGTAGTAACTGTGCACGAAGTAGAAGCGGTCACCGTCCGGGATGTTGTGCCAAAGCGGGTGATCCATGGCCTGGTGTACCTGGTTCCAGCCCATATGAGGCACTTTCAGGCGCTCACCGTTTTCGGTCAGATTGTCACCGAAGTAACGCACCTCTGAAGGAAACAGGCCAATGCCTTCCACGCCACCGTTTTCTTCACTTCGAGCCATCAGCGCTTGCATACCCACGCAAATGCCCAGAAAAGGGCGATCCTGAGAGACTTCTTTCACCAGCTTATCCACTTCCAAGCGGCGAATTTCAGCCATGCAGTCACGAATGGCACCAACGCCGGGCAGGATCACCCGGTCGGCTTCGCGTATCTGGGCTGCATTGTCGGTAACCAATACGGTGCAATCCGGGGCAACGTGTTCCACGGCCTTGCGCGCAGAGTGCAGATTGCCCATGCCGTAGTCGATGATGGCGACGGTCTTCATGGTGGTTCAGATTCCTGTTGGCAACCGGATTACAGAGCGCCTTTGGTAGACGGCATGATGCCCGCCATGCGCTCGTCCATCTCAATGGTCATGCGCAAGGCACGGCCGAAAGCTTTGTACACGGTTTCAATCTGGTGGTGGGTGTTCTTACCCTTCAGATTGTCGATGTGCACGGTTGTCATGGAATGGTTCACGAATCCGCGGAAGAATTCTTCAAACAGATCTACGTCGAATCCACCCACCACCGCACGGGTGTAGGGAACGTTCATGCACAGGCCGGGGCGGCCTGACAGATCAATCACAACGCGGGACAAAGCTTCATCCAGCGGCACGTAGGCGTGGCCGTAACGGCGAATACCTTTTTTATCGCCTACAGCCTGCTTAAAGGCCTGCCCCAAGGTAATACCGATATCTTCCACAGTGTGGTGGTCGTCAATGTAGGTATCGCCTTTGCAGGTGATATCCAGGTCGATCAAGCCATGGCGAGCGATCTGGTCCATCATGTGTTCTAGGAAGGGCACGCCTGTGTCGAAACAAGCTTTGCCGGTACCGTCGAGATTGATCTCAACGGTGATCTGGGTTTCAAGGGTATTTCGCTCTACCCGAGCCTTACGTTCAGCCATGGAGACTCCGTTGTAAAAACTGGCTTGCTACCGAAAACTTTGATGTTTACGGATTATACCGATTTACACAACAGGAGTCCCGCAATGAGCTGTATCGCCAAAATCAGGCTTAGAACGCGTTTTTCAGGTTGTTCATGTAGGTGTCTACCAAGCTGTTAAATTCGTGCTTGATGACAGGGCTGATAGCAAGTTTTAGCAGGCTTGGCAGAGGGACAGTTAGCGCCGCGCTGGTTTGAAAACGAAGGCCAGTGGTATTCGCATCTTTGGCAGTAATCACCCAAGAGCCGCTCACAACACCATTGCCTTCACCCTTGACGGGCTCCCAGGTGATCTTGCCGGCATCTTTGTCCGCAAAATATTTACACGCGTAAACGGTTTGAATGGCGTGTTTATCCACACCGACTTTTTCCATTTCCCAACGATAGGCGTTGTCACCCAGATCGACCAGCTTTTCTACTTTCGGGAAATGACTGACCGATTCGGGAACATCTGCCAGCAGGTCGAATACTTCGTCATAGCTTGCCTGAATTTCCAGTTCACGGTTCAGCTCGATTGAAACAGTGATAGCCACATCCGACTCCTTGTTATGCTTATTTGCGTGACAGAGCATTTTCCCCGGCACGTTTGCGGTGTATTTTGAACCAAGACTACCGCTTTGTCATATTCCTGCACTGTTAATTTGCTAACCCTGCGTTATCCTTTGGGTAATTCATTCGTAATACATCAGGCAACTCCCTTGATCGGGGGAAAAGGAAATCATGCAATGAAAGTCATACGCTACGCGCTCTATGCCGTTATCGGCCTTGTCGTCCTAGCTGTCGCAGCCGTTGCTATCGCTGTGGCGGTCATTAACCCCAATGACTACAAGCCCCAAATCGAAGCGGCAGTCGAGAAGCAAACCAATCTGGACCTCATCCTTGAAGGCGATATTGGCTGGTCATTCATTCCCCTCGGCCTGGAACTGAATAAAGTAGAAGCGACACTCGAAGGTGAGCGCTTTGTTGCTCTGGAGCAGTTGATCGCCCAGATCGACTTTTGGTCGCTGATCACCATGTCGCCGCAAGTAAACACCTTCGTTCTAAATGGCCTCGACGCGCACTTCGAAGTGAATGAGCAAGGCGAAGGCAATTGGGCGCGGATCATGAAAGAGAAGCCCGTCGGCGCCGAAGCACCAGAACAAGCAGACACCCCGGAAACAACGGCAGCCTCTGAAGAAACTGCAGAGGACAGCGAAGGCGGCGAAGCGCTTAACTTCAATGTAGAGAATGTTGAGATCAGCGACGCACGCGTTCACTACAATGACCTGAGCACAGGGCAGTCCGTAGTTCTGGAGGACTTCTCGGTATTGGCCAGCAACATTACTTTAGGTTCCGAGTTCCCGCTGGACATTCAGTTCAAAGTGGAAACAGCACAACCAATACTGGCCGTAGATGGCAGCATCAGCGCCAAGCTGAAAGCAAACCAAGCGCTCAACGAATTCACCATGTCTGGCCTGAACGCCGTATTCGACATGAACGGCGAGCCATTTGGCGGCAAGTCTGTCACTGCGGAACTGGCTGGTTCTCTGGCGGCCAACCTTGAGGACGAAACCGCATCACTGAACGATTTCACCGCCTCCCTGGCCAACCTGAAATTAAGCACAAACCTCAACGTAAAAGGTTTTGATGACAAGCCGGCTTTGAACGGCAGCCTGGCCGTCTCAGAGTTTTCCCTGAAAGAACTCCTGAGCAATCTCGGCCAACCCGCCATTGCAACCACCGACCCGGATGTACTGGAAGCCATCGCGCTTTCGACCAATCTTGGCGGCAAGCCGGGCACGGTGGCATTGAGCGACCTGAAGATCACCCTGGACGACACGAATTTCAACGGTAACGGCAGCTACACCCTGAGTAACGGCGGCCTGGTATTTAATCTGAAAGGCGACAAACTGAATGCAGACCGCTATTTGCCGCCAGCCCCCGAGGGCGATGCTGCCGCCGAAGCGCAAAGCGAAACACCGGCCGCAGAAACCGCCTCAGTCAAACAACCGGAAACAGATCTTCTACCACTGGAAACCCTGCGCTCGTTGCTGCTGGACATCAATTTTGATTTGGGTGAACTGATTGTCAGCAACCTGACCATCAACGAAATCAAAGCCAGCACCACCGCGAAAGACGGTTTGCTGAAGGTCGATGAATTCAGCGGCAAACTGTATTACGGCTCCTTTGGCGCCAACGTCACCATTGACGCCCGCACAGACAACCCGAAGTGGAACATCCGCTCTGACGTTAACAACGTGCAAACGCTGCCCCTACTGACGGATTTGGCAGAGGTAGACATGCTGTCTGGTGGCGCCAACCTCAATCTCGCTGTAAATACGACTGGCAATCGCATCTCCGCATTGCGCAACAACGCCAAAGGTGAAATCAGCTTCAATCTGGCCGAAGGTGAATTCCGGCAAATGAACCTGACCCGCATGGCGTGCCAGGGCATCGCGCTGGTCAATCAGGAGCAGCTGTCCACGTCCGACTGGGGCTCAACTACGCCGTTCAACGACATGCACGGCACCCTGAAGATTGACGGCAACACGCTGAACAATACCGATCTGGTGGCCGAACTGGCAGGTATGCGCTTAGAAGGCGACGGGACCGTTGAACTGGAGCAAAGCGAACTCGATTACGAAGTCGGGCTCCGCATTGTGGGTGACATCCACCGCGACCAAGCGTGCCGTACCACCGAGTATGTTAAGGACGTCGTAATTCCGGTTGAATGCCGCGGCAATTTCGCCGAGGACCCGGCCGGTCTGTGCTCCTTTGACGGTTCTCGTTTCCGCGACGCTTTAAAAGACATTGCCGCCAACGCTGCCCGCGCGAAAGCGAAAGAAGAAATCGACCGGGCCAAGGAAAAGGCGCAAGAAAAAGTGGACGAAGCCAAGCAGAAAGCAAAGGACAAAGTTGACGAAAAACTTAAGGAAAAGCTGGGCGAAGAAGGCAGCAAAGTGAAAGATGCGCTCAAGGGTCTGTTCAACTAATGCCCGACCTTTTCGCCAACAAACTGCTCGATTGGTACGACAACCACGGCAGGCACAACCTGCCGTGGCACCACAACCGCAACGCTTACCGGGTCTGGGTTTCTGAAATCATGCTTCAGCAAACCCAGGTCGCGACCGTTATCCCCTACTTTGAAGCCTTCATGGCCAGCTTCCCTGACGTGCAGGCACTCGCCGCAGCCCCCGTTGACGACGTGCTCAGCCATTGGTCCGGCCTTGGCTACTACGCCCGCGCCCGGAACCTGCACAAAGCAGCCAAGCAGGTCGTTAGCGAGTTCGGTGGTGAGTTCCCTCAAGATCAGGAAACACTGGAATCCCTCACCGGCATCGGCCGCTCAACCGCCGCTGCCATTCTGGCCCAAGCTTTCGGCAAACGCGCCGCGATTCTGGACGGCAACGTAAAACGGGTGCTGGCCCGCTACCACGCCGTACCCGGCTGGCCGGGGCAAAGCGCTGTCCTCAAGCAACTGTGGGAGCACGCTGAAACCCACACACCCAACGAACGTGTGCGGGATTACACCCAGGGCATAATGGACCTAGGTGCCATGGTGTGCACCCGCAGCAAACCTAAGTGCGACAACTGCCCTCTCAACGGTGGGTGCGCTGCCTACGCAGAAAGCGAAACCCAACTATACCCCGGCTCCAAACCGAAAAAGCAGAAGCCGGAAAGAACCACGTGGATGCTGATCTTTGAAGATAGCGAAGGGCGCATTTTGCTGGAACGCCGCCCTCCCAGCGGCATCTGGGGCGGGCTATGGAGCCTTCCCGAGCTGGATCCGGCATACGGTGCAGAAGAACTGCAAGAAGCCTGCGAAAGGGAGCTAGGACTCGTGTGCCGCGACCCAGAGCTGATCAGCGGTTTTCGCCACACCTTCAGCCACTATCACCTCCACATACAGCCGGCCCGCTTGCCAGTATCTGGCAGCGCCGGAATCGCGGATTCAGAAAGCCAGCGCTGGCTACACCGCGACGAAGCACTCGCGCTAGGCCTGCCCGCGCCCATTCGCAGCCTGCTGACTGAGCCGGAGCAAAGCGCCCTGCTCTGACGCGATCTGGTATCATGCTCAAAGCCACACACTCGACACAGGAGCCATCATGAGCCGCACTGTATTCTGCCGAAAGTACCAGAAGGAAATGGAAGGCCTGTCTATGCCTCCAATGCCCGGCCCAAAGGGGCAGGATATCTTTGAAAACGTATCCAAAGCAGCCTGGGACGAATGGCAGAATCAGCAGACCATGCTGATCAACGAAAAGCACCTGAATCTGATGGACGTGAACAACCGCAAATACCTGCAAGCGCAGATGGACCACTTCTTTAATAACGAGCCTTTCGACAAGGCCGAAGGGTACGTACCGCCAGAAAAGTGAGGAATTTGGTCAAGGCCTGATCAACTGCGGAAATATTAAGAAATTTTTGCTCGCCGGCCTTGACTCCCAACCCCTAAACCGGTTTAATAGCGCCCCGTTGGAGCACATAGCTCAACACGCCCGGATAGCTCAGTCGGTAGAGCAGAGGATTGAAAATCCTCGTGTCGGTGGTTCGATTCCGCCTCCGGGCACCACTAATTTCAACGATCAAGCCCGCTTTTTAGCGGGCTTTTTCGTGTCTAGACAATAATTTTTGCCACGAAGTACGCTGCCCAACATCTATCCCATCAAAAAATGGCCCGGGATCCAATAGATGCCGAGCCGCCCGAAGAACCTGGTTCAAAATTATTACTTATGAGCTCTTCGCCTAGCCATACCAAGCCCTAACAACCCTAGGCCGACCAAAGCCAGCGTGCTTGGCTCCGGCACTTTAGTGGTCGGCTGCCCATTGTAGTAGATAGAGGCGTGAGACAAATTTTTATCTGTGGCCCATCTTCCGGAAAGCGGATCATTCACAGATAGATCAAGTAAAAACGCCCCGAATCCATTTCCCGCCTTGAGCGTAATCACAATATTGCTTAGACCTGCGAGCGTATCGATCGCCCAATTTCCAGATTTGCTACCGTTTACCGGTGCAGTTAAAAACTCAATCACACCATCACCGTCGGGGCCATCGTTTTTATCCGAGAGTACCCACCCTGTCATTCCAAAAAGTGAATAATTTGCATCAATTTGGTTGGTGTCATTGCCAGTAGTACAGGCTTTTGCCGCTGCGTCGGACAGCGAATAGCTAGTTCCGCTGGCGCTGCACGCCATCAACGCGGCCTGTGCTGGACTGCCTGCTATCAAAAGCCATGCAAGAGAACTTGCAGCCATTAGTCGAATTGTAGCTGTCATTATCGTTACCCCTTTATGAATCTAATGAAGATTCCTTCATTACGATTTGAGGCAATTATTGATCCACAGTGGGCAATATCACAGTAATACACGGGCTTAAAAAACAGCTCTATTGATTCACTTATACAAAGTGTAAAGTTTACTGACAAATTAGAGGCGAGGCGCGAAGCTCTTTATATCGGCTCACCCAACTCAGCCTTCGCCGGTGGTTACTGGAGCAAACAGGGAGATCGCGAGAACCCCTTTATCAGCATGCGCTCCTGTAGAAAACGGTCAGGCCGCAGAGCACACTCTATTACGCCCTCCGGTTTTCGCTTTATACAGTGCCTAGTCAGCCCGATTGGCGGCGTCTTCGACCGACTCCGTCGCGCTGCTGACTTGCGCGACACCCAGACTGACGGTCACTCGAATACTCACATCATCGCCGGCTTGAACGGCATGGTTTCCAACCCCCTCCCGAATACGCTCAGCACAACTCTCAGCTTCGCTGTGATCGGCGCCGGGCAACAGGATCATAAACTCCTCGCCGCCAAAACGCGCAATCAAATCTTTGGCTCTACTGAATTTCTGGAGGTTATCTGCGACAGCCTTCAAAACAAGGTCGCCGGCATGATGTCCGTACGTATCGTTCACTGATTTGAAGTGATCGATATCCAAGGCAATCACCGACAGCGGCTGCCCCAGAACAGTTGCTCGCTCGGCCATCGAATTGGCCTCAGCCATAAAGTACCGGCGATTATAAAGTTGGGTCAGTGGATCCGTAGCCGCCTGCCGTTTGAGCTCGTCCTGCTGGGCACGGATATCCTCCAGCACTTTGATTCGGTATGAAATGATGAATGCCAGCGTTATCGCTTCCAGCACAATACCAATTCCTACCCCATGGCTGTTGAGGTAATTTGGCTCGACACGGCAGCAAAGTATTCCGTTACGATTCAAGCAAAAAGGAAGGCTCCGGCAACCAACCCGCCAGCCCCAGAAAGTGAAACACAATGGTCAAGCTACCGAACACCAACACCAGCGCGATCGCCAGCTGGCCACCCGGAGCCATGAAGCCACTGCGACCGCCGTCGAGGGTTCTGGATTTTAGAGCCAGCAAAGCCGGAACAATGCAGGCCCAGACCGCCGCAGCCGCACCAGCATAGCCGATGGCCAGCACAAAACCGAACGGGAAAAACAGCGACAACAATAGTGGCGGAATGAAGGTGACGGCCCAGGTTTTGGTGCGACCCTTTCGGTCATTGCTGAAGCCCAGCAGATCGGCCATGTAATCAAAGGTCCCCAGACCGACACCAACGAATGAGGACAGAATGGCCGCCGTCGAGAAGGCACTGATGGTGGTCGCCACCCGTTCAGAATCGATGGCATAGCCAAGGGCCGCCAGCAGGACATCGACATCGCCACCCTGGGCGACAACCGGGCCGAAATCCGCCCTCGGCAGGTTACCGAAAATACTGAGCAGCCATACCAGGTAGAAAGTCAGGGCCACCAGGGTTCCTCCCAGAATCGCCTTCTGGGCTTTGCGCTCTTCACCGTAATAAGCTCGCATGGAGGCCACCGAATGGTGATAACCAAAGGAGGTCAGGGCAACCGGCAGCATGGCCATGGCGAAAGGCGCGTAGCGTCCATCGGGGTTAGCGGAATCGAACAAAACACCGAGATCAATGCGCACCGCCAGGCCCGACACCCCCAACACAAAGCTCACCAGCATGAAGGTCACCAGCACCACGGACAGCCGATCCACCGCTCGGGTTGAATGCCAGACCATCAGAGAAAACAGCAACACAAAAATGACCGACGCCAACTTGCTGCCGACACCCGTCATGCTTTGCAGAATCAGGCCAGACGAGGTGATGTAGGCATACAGCAGAATTCCACCCACAAAATAGACCGTCAGATTACTGAAGGCATTCACCCGCGTGCCCAGCAGAGATTTAGTCACCGTGTTAAACGACGCCCGCAGATCGAAGTGCTTGAACGCTTCCAGAAGCATCCAGCCGGAGAGGGTCATCACCAACATGGTCAGCACCAGGGCCAGACTGGACCAGATGGTCCAGGCTCCGGCACCGGAACTGGGCAAGCCCAGCATGCCAGCACCCACGCACACACTGGCGATAATACTTGCACCGCCAATAAGTGACGGTACTGGTTGTGATTTTACTTGCTTTGCCACTTAGCCCCCGCTATCAGGTAAAGGTTGCAAACGATTACTCGTGCACCGGTTTCGGTGCTACAAGCGGTGTCAGGAAACGGTCCAGATCATTCACCTCTTCCAGACACAGGCTGTGTTCCATGCCATAGTCTTGGTACTCGGGCTCGAAGCCTAACCCTTGCAAGGTCTGATAGGCCGCTTGTCCCAGTTGCTCCATCACGATCTGATCAAACCGGCCATGGCCGATAAAAATCGGCAGCTTGCGGTTTGCCTCGCTCAACTCGATGGAGTCTGCCGTGGCAAAGTAGGTGGATAGAGCAAACAATCCACCCAAACGCTCCGGATAACTCAGAGCCAATTCGTAGGCCACCGCACCGCCCTGAGAGAAGCCGCCCAGAATGATATTCTCACTGGCAACACCCCGCTCACGCTCGGCCTTGATCAGCTCGGCCACCCTATCCGCAGAGGCACGAAGCTGTTCGGCATCCACTTTTCGATCAACATCCATGGCAAGAATGTCGTACCAGGCGGGCATTACCATGCCACCGTTAATGGTGACCGGCAGTTCGGGCGCGTGGGGGAAGATAAAACGCACGGGGGTCTCACGGGCGAAGGCAAACTCCGGCACCACCGGCTCGAAGTCATGGCCACTGGCACCTAAGCCGTGTAGCCAAATAATGGTGTGTTTGGGCTCGGGACCGGTATCGATCTGCAATGCGCTCAACTTGGCCATGGGTTCTCCCGTCAAAATGGTAGATAAACCCTGCATCATACAGCTTCGATAATTTTCTACACCCGCAATCCGGTAGATTGGGCCGCCAAGCCGCTCTGGCGCTTCAGCTATCTGCGCGCTCATTAAGCCGGCGAGCGACCCAGCGATGATAAAGCGCCGCCAGGCAGGGACGAATTACAGGCAAGCCAATCAGCCAGGCCAGTGGCTTTAGCACCGGCACTCGGGACATCAGCAAGATGTAAGCATCCATTTCCTGATGGATGTTGCCCTCACTGTCTTTTACATGCAGTTCGCGCAGGGCCTTGTCCGGGTCTACACCCTGTGCTTTTAATTCCTCATCACGGCCGGTGATGTCCAGCCAACCCACGGAGTCGCCGCCCCGGCCGGCCAATTTTTCGTACCAGCGACGATCCCGAATACAGGTCGGGCAGGCACCGTCGTAAAACACCAACAACTTTTCTTTATCCTGAGCCATAGAACCCTCCTTTCGAGCGCACTTACTCAGTTAGTTGAAACTTCCAGCTCCCGTGCCACGGCTTTGGGCCCCCCCCAAGCTAGCATTACCGATCCTATCGAGCATACCAACATACTCGCCACGATGGGCAGCAGAGCCTCGCCGCTGACCGACGAAGACACCGCGCTGACGATGCCCGCAATGGTGAATTGCGAAGCTCCCAGCATCGCGGACGCCGTGCCACCAAGGTGCGGGAAGAACTCCAGCGCGTTGGCCATGTTATTGGGTACGATCCCGCCCTGGCAGCCAATGGCCGCAATAAAGCAGGCAGCCACCGCCCAGAACGGGCCATCGAGCACAACCACCGTCACCAGCAACAACAGCGCAGTGCATTGCAGCAGCACCTGAGCCCTGAGCAGAACCACCGAGGTGAATCGGCGAAGCAGCGGTCGGTTGGCTAAATTCATCATCGCCATCAGCACGATGTTGGCGGCGAACAACATGGCAAACGAGCTGTTCGATACACCAAACCATTCCTGATAGATGAAAGAGGAATGGGTAATAAACAGCATCATCGCACTGAAGCAAAGCACCTGAATCCCCACGAAACGCATGGTCGTTTTGTGGCGCAGCACCAGCATGTAATTAGTCACCAGCGTTTTAACCGGCGTAAACGTTCTTGGCCTTGGCTTGAGTCTCGGAAACAACGCCAGCTTCAACACCACCGCCAGGAACACGCTATACGCCGCCAGCACCAGGAAGATCCAGTTCCAATGCCCCAATGCCAGCATGGCAGCCCCCAGGGCCGGAGCCGCCGCAGGCGCTATAAACATGATCAAGCCGATCAAGCCGAACAATCGGGCCGCATCTTGCCCGCCAACCTGATCCCGCACGATTGCCGGTACGGATACCGCGCAGAAAGCGCCCCCAAAACCCTGCACCACCCGCCAGAACACCATCTCGCTCAAACCATCCGACAGCGCCACCATCACCGACGCCACGGCAAACACCGCCAAACCAAACAACAATATGTGCCGGCGACCGTACCGGTCTGACAAGGGCCCCCCCACCAGCTGCGCCAACCCCATGGTGGCGACGTAGGCACTCAGGGTTAGCCCCACACCCGCGTGGGGAACCGCAAAATCGCGGGCAATGCTTGGGAAAGCCGGCAAATACGCATCCAGAGCCAAGGGGCCCAGCGCGACCGTCATGCCAAGCAGTAAAGCGAGTTGAAAATGGGACAAGATCTATCTCCTTTTGTTAGGTAGATAGCTAATGACAACCGGCGATAAATCTCAATGCGCGCTTACCGAGGGGCGATCAGTCCAGCACGCAGTGGTTGCTGTATAACTGGCTGACCTTGCGCCGCTTTTGCCTCAGACTGTTGCCCCGATCATTACTGTATCCGGCTCTCAACTGCACCTGTATTCGATCGAGCTGAGCACGGTATTTGTCGCACTGGGAGGCTTTTATCTGCCCTTCTTTCGTTGCCTTGGCATAGCGTTGTTTGTTTTTAGTCTGCAACATACGTTCAACCGACTGCCGACTCTGGCGAACTTTTTCGGATTGGCGAATGTTCTCACTTAACGGCACGGTGACGGGCTTGCGCACCGTAATGGCAGAGTGACGCTCAAGATTCGGTGGTGTATCGGAGAAATGGATCGATCCGCGAGCATCGGTCCAGCGGTATATTTCAGCTTGGGCGGACATCGCCGCCAGCAGGCACAGCAATGCTACTGCAATCCTTGGCATGGTTTCACATCCTGTGAAGTTTGTAGTTGGATGCCCGGCTGCCTATCCAACCGGACCAAACTTGCAACAATACCGAAAAATACTTCCGAACTCCGGCACAGAGTTATCGATCCAGCAATTCAATCCAATGATTCACCGGCACCTGCGCTTTGGTCTCGAGGTGTAACTGGCACCCGATATTCGCCGTTACGATACGTTCCGGATTATCCACCGTCAGCGCCTTAAGCTTGTTGTCGAGCAGCTTCTGACTCATTTCCGGCTGGGTGATCGAGTAGGTGCCCGCCGAGCCACAGCACAAGTGCGTATCCTGAGTAGCGGCCAACTCAACACCCGCTTTTCTTAGCACTTGTTCAACCACTCCGCTTTGCTTCATCGCGTGTTGCAAGGTACAGGGACAATGGAACGCCACTTTCCCCTGCCCTGCCGGAACCCTCAAAAGATCCAGGTTTTCATTTAACAGAAACGCCCCAAGGTCTACGCACAACTCACTCACGCGCTCGGCTTTGCCAGCGTAGACAGGATCGTCTTTAAGCAGGTGGCCATAATCCTGAACCATAGCCCCGCAACCGGACGCGGTCATCACGATGGCTTCGGCGCCCGCCTCGATGGCTGGCCACCAGGCATCAATATTTCGGCGCATTTGTTCCAGCCCGCGTTCGTGTTCAGACAAATGATAATTCACCGCGCCACAGCAGCCTGCTTCCTGCGCCTCCACCAGCGACACGCCCAATCTATCCAGAACCCGAGCGGCAGCAGCATTGGTATTCGGTGCGGCAGCCGGTTGCGCACAGCCCGCCAGCGCCAACACCAATCGTGGATGGTTCGAAACCGGCCAAGGGCTTGGCGAGCGGCGCGGCGGTATTTTGGACCGCAACTTACCCGGCACTACGGGCCGAACGGCCTGCCCTAGGCGCAGCAATAGGCCAAACAGCCGACGTTCCGGTAATACACGAGTCAAAGCCCAACGCAGCCACCTCTGGCCAGGTGGGCGCGGCAATTCTTTTTCCAGCAAGCCACGGCTAATATCCACCAACCGGCCGTATTGAACGCCCGAGGGGCAGGTTGTTTCGCAGCTTCGGCAGGTCAGACAACGGTCGAGATGCTCACGGGTTTTTTCGGTAACTTCGGCCCCTTCCAGAAACATCTTCATCAGATAAATGCGGCCCCTGGGGCCGTCTCGCTCATCGTTGAGCTCCTGATAGGTTGGGCAGGTGGCGGTGCAGAAACCGCAATGCACGCAGGCCCGCAGAATCTCTTCGGCCTCCTGACCTTCGGAGGTATTGGCGAACTGTTGAACCAGATTTGTTTGCATAATTACAACCAACTGTAGAGGCGGCCGGGGTTGAACACCCCGTCGGGATCAAAAGATTGTTTCACGCGGCGCTGGATGACTTTTAATGCCGCCGGCTGGCTGTGAATTACCTCGCCGGCGCGATCACCACCTCGGAACAAACTGACTTGCCCGCCAGCTGCTTTGGCAATGGGCTCCAGATCGCCCAACTTTGCCTCCCCGCGATACCAGCGCTGCGCCCCCGCCCAATCAATCATCCATTGGCCTTCCATAACCGGCAAATTGGCGGCAGAACCTACCGAGAACCGCCACAGAGGAGCGTCCCTATCGGCAAAGAAAGCATGCCTCATATCCTGTAGCTGCCGCCAAAACTGCTCACCACCCTCCATGATGGAGCCTTGCCATTGCTCTGCAGTGGCCTCAACCGCAGAGCGGGCGCCCGCCAGTCTCAGATACACCTTGCCATCTAGCCAACAGGCGCCGGTAATGGGCTTGGGTTCGCCGGCTCGTCGGTTCATGTAACTCACGGCCTCCTCCATAGCCATGTCCTGAACCAAGGTGACGGTCTCAGCTGGTTTTGGCATCACCTTCATACTGATTTCCGTGATCACACCCAGAGTGCCCATGGCTCCGGCTTGCAGGCGCGAGACATCGTAGCCCGCAACATTTTTCATCACCTGCCCGCCGAACCGTAAATGCTCACCTTTGCCATTCAATAAGCGAACACCCAGCACCTGATCCCGCACGGAACCGGCCCAAGGCCGGGACGGGCCAGAAAGATTGCACGCCAGGGTGCCGCCAATGGTGGATGCCTCTCCGAAATGGGGTGGCTCAAAATGCAGGCACTGGCCTTGCTCGGCTAAGATCGCTTCTATTTCCGCCAAAGTGGTACCAGCCCGCACGGTGAGCACCAGTTCCACCGGATGGTATTCAACAAGGCCAGTGTGCTCAGCAAGACTCAGCGTGCCTGCATCCGGATCGGCGGTGCGGCCCATGAAGGCTTTGGTACCGCCACCGACAATATTGAGTTTCCGGTTATTGCTGCGGGCGTGCTGCACCTGCTCTTGAAGCAGGTCGATTTGATCAGCCATGATGCGCTCCCGCTTGCTCGTGCCTTTGTTGTTTGTGTTCAAGAGAGCGGTATTCCTGACAGAACTTAAGCGTGGGTACACCCTTGCCGGGGTTCAGAATACCCAGCGGATCAAATGCCGCTTTTACATCGTGGAATTGCTGCAACTCCTGGTCATTGAATTGCACGGCCATTTGCCGGATTTTCTCCACACCCACTCCATGCTCACCGGTAATGCAGCCACCCACGGCCACGCACAATTCCAGGATTTTGCTGCCGAAGGCTTCGGTTCTCTCAAATTCACCCGGCGCATTGGCATCGAAAAGAATCAACGGGTGAAGGTTGCCGTCACCGGCATGGAACACATTCGCTATCCGCAAACCGAACTCTTCCGACATCTTTTCCATTTCGAGCAGGACCTTGGCCAGATGCCGGCGCGGGATGGTGCCATCCATGCAGTAATAGTCCGGTGATATCCGGCCTACCGCCGGAAACGCGGATTTTCGACCTTTCCACAACAAGGCCCGTTCTTGTTCATTTTTGGAAGTGCGTATTGAGGTAGCACCTAACTCGCGGAATAGTGCCTCAGCCTCGGCAATGTGCTCACTCACCTCTTCCTCGGTGCCATCCACTTCGCACAACAACAGTGCCTTGGCCTCTCGGGGATACCCTGCACCGCAGAAGTCATCGGCGGCAATAATGGCGTGGCTGTCCATCATTTCCAGACCGCCCGGAATTATGCCGTGGTTGATTACGCCGCCAACTGCGTCGCCGGCTTTTGCGATACTGTCGAACCCGGCCATGATCACCCGAGCAACTTCGGGAACCGGCAACAGCTTCACTTTCACTTCGGTGACCACACCCAGCAAACCTTCAGAGCCGGTCAGTAAGGCCAGCAAATCCATACCGCAACTATCCAGGCTGTCGCTTCCCAGAGTTATACGCTCGCCTTCGGCGGTAATGACTTCCGCACTGAGCAGGTTGTGCACGGTTAGCCCGTATTTGAGGCAATGCACGCCGCCCGCGTTCTCCGCCACATTGCCGCCAATGGTGCACGCAATCTGCGAGGATGGGTCTGGCCCGTAATAAAGGCCATAAGGCGCAGCCTGTTCACTGATCGCCAGATTGCGCACACCGGGCTGCAAGCGTGCCGTGCGGCTGAGCGGATCAATGTCGAGAATCCGGTTAAACTTGGCCAGCGACAAAACCACGCCCTCTTTATGTGGCATGGCTCCGGCACTCAATCCTGTGCCCGCTCCACGAGCCACCACCGGCACCTCATGCTCATGGCAAATGCGCATCACCCGTTGAACCTGCTCGACGGTTTCGGGCAACACCACGATTAAAGGGAGCGTCCGGTACATCGCCAGACCATCGCATTCGTAGGGTTTGAGCGTTTCGTCATCAGTGATCACGAATTCGGGCTCTATAAAGGAACGAAACAGCTCCGCCAATTGCGCTTTGTTTGCCTTTGCTTTGCTCATCATCTGCTCTTTTATTGTTTTGCGCGCCAGCCTAAACAGTAGCCGAAACCTGTTCGGGTACAAGCCGACCAAAGCCCAAGACCACTACATACAAGCGACCCCGAACCGAAACACTTGCATTGATGAACGAATCCGCCAAAATGAACGACACGTTACAGCCTCAACTTTCACGAAAATCCAACAAAATGGTGTTGATTTCCGCGGCGACAGTCCGTAAAACATGCGCCTTTGAACGACAGCCCCCAGGAGTCACCCCATGGCGGATGCAGCGCCTCTGATTTGTAGGGACATTCACAAAACCTTTAACGACCTCGAAGTTCTCAAGGGTATTTCTCTTGAGACCCGTAAAGGCGACGTCGTGTCTCTGATTGGCAGCTCCGGCTCTGGCAAGAGCACTTTCCTGCGCTGCATCAACCTGCTGGAGACACCCACCTCGGGCGACATCATCGTTCATGGTGACCCCGTTCGATTCAAACACAATCGCAAAGGCGAGCGGATCCCTGCCAGTAACCGTCAGGTGGAGTTGATTCGTGCGCGTCTGTCGATGGTATTCCAGGGTTTTAATCTGTGGTCACACATGACGGTGCTGGAAAACATCATTGAAGCACCGGTCAACGTGCTTAAGGTGCCCAAGAAAGAAGCCATCGAGCGCGCCGAAGCGTATTTGAACAAGGTCGGCATTTACGAGCGCAAAGATTATTACCCGGCGCAGATGTCGGGTGGTCAGCAGCAGCGGGCCGCAATAGCCCGGGCCTTGGCAATGGAGCCAGAGGTGATGTTGTTTGACGAGCCTACGTCGGCCCTGGACCCGGAGTTGGTTGGCGAGGTACTGAAAGTAATGCAGAGCCTGGCCGAGGAAGGCCGAACCATGATCGTGGTCACTCACGAAATGGCGTTTGCGAGGGATGTGTCGAGCCAGGTGCTGTTTTTGCATCAGGGCGTGATTGAAGAGCAAGGTACGCCGGAGAAGGTGTTTGATCATCCGGAATCTGAACGTATGCAGCAATTTCTTGCTCCCAAGTTCTGAGCACCGATGCTATCTTGAAATCGGAACCAGAATCGAAAACTTCCATAAAAAATAAAGCCAGAATGGCAAACGAGTGGAGAAGTGACACATGAAAAAATTATTGATTGCAGCAAGTTGCGCTATGGCAATGTTCGCAGGCGGCGCACAGGCTCAAGATCTTCGCATTGCTTTTGACGTACCTTACGAGCCGTTTGAATACAAAGACGAAAACGGCGAACTGACCGGTTTTGAAGTAGAGCTGGCCAGCGCCATGTGTAAAGAGCTGGAAGCAAACTGCGAGTTCGTCATTCAGGCATGGGACGGTATGATCCCGGGCCTGCTCGCTCGTAAATTCGATTTGATCATGTCGTCCATGTCGATCACCGAAGAACGCGCCAAGCGCGTGTTGTTCTCGGACCCGTACTACATCACCCCGGGCGGATGGTTCGGACCTGAGTCGTTCAACACCGATGTGACCGACCTGGAAGCCATGGACGGTAAAACCGTGGGCGTTCAGCGCGGCACCACCATGGACACCTACGTTACTGAAAACATGCACAGCGCCGTCACCATCAAACGTTACACGACCGCTGAAGACATGGTTCTCGACCTGGAAGGTCAGCGTATTGATGTAGCCTTTGTTGATTACCCGGTTGGCGAGCAAACCATTCTGAACCGCGACGGTTACAAAGAAGTGGGCGAGCCTGTAAAGCTGGGTGAAGGTGTAGGTGTTGCCATGCGTAAGCGTGACGCCAAGCTGGCCAAAGAGATTAATGCCGCTCTGAAGACTCTGAAAGAGAACGGCACTTACGACTCCATCATGGCCAAGTACTTCAACTACGACATCAAGATTTAAACCACTCCGGGAGCGGCCTGCGGGCTGCTCCCAGCATTCCGGATTCTCTCATGCTTGACCTGAAAGGCTATGGCCCCGCCCTCGCAGAAGGTGCCGTGGTTACCATTGAGCTGGCATTCCTGTCGTTGGCACTGGCGGTCACCCTTGGCCTGCTGGGCGCCTCAGCCAAGCTGTCTGGCAACCGCGTACTGAACGGCATCGCAACCACTTACACCACTCTGATTCGCGGCGTGCCCGATTTGGTGATGATGCTGCTGTTTTATTATGGCGGCCAGGTGGCGGTAAATGCCCTTTCAGATTATTTGTGGGAAACCCGGGAAATCGATTTCTTTTTTCAGTTTGACCCGTTCATTTCAGGCGTGGTCACTATCGGCCTGATTTTCGGCGCTTACATGACGGAAACCTTCCGCGGTGCGTTTCTGGCGGTGAATGTGGGCCAGATTGAAGCGGCGAAGGCTTATGGCTTTACCCGCTGGCATACGTTTCGCCGGGTGATGATCCCGCAGATGATGCGCCATGCTCTGCCGGGCATCGGGAACAACTGGCAAGTGCTACTGAAGACCACGGCGCTGGTGTCCATCATCGGTCTTACCGACATGGTGCGTGTCGCCGAGGAAGCCGCCAAGGCGGAGCGGATGCCGTTCCATTTCTTTATTCCTGTTGCAGCGGTTTATCTGGCGCTGACGGCAGGCACTGAGTTGTTCATCCGGTGGCTTGATAAGCGAGCCAACGTCGGCGTGGTTCAGGGGAATTAAGCGATGCCTGATTTTATTGTCGAGTGGCTGAATTCCAACGAAATTTTCACTGCGCTGACGCTGATGGAATACTGGGACGGGTTGGTTACTACCGTTCACCTGGTGTTTTTGTCTTTGGTCATTGGGCTGATTGTGGCAGTGCCTTTGGCGATTCTTCGTACGGTGAAGAATCCGTTTGTTTCTGGCCCTATCTGGCTGTACACCTATTTGTTCCGGGGTACGCCGTTGCTGATTCAGCTGTATATTATTTACTACGGTGTGGCGCAGATTCCGGGTATTCAGGAAACGTTTTGGTGGGAGATTTTCAAGGAGCCGCTTTACCCTGCTCTGCTGGCGTTTACGTTGAATACGGCGGCCTATACTACTGAGATTATTCGCGGTGCCATTTTGTCTACGCCGAATGGCGAGATTGAGGCGGCGAAGGCATACGGTATGAATTGGTTCTTGCGGATGCGGCGGATTATTCTTCCGAGTGCTGCGCGCCGGGCGGTGCAGGCGTATTCGAATGAGGTTATTTTTATGCTTCATGCGAGTGCGATTGCGAGTATCGTGACGATTGTGGATCTTACCGGGGCGGCTCGAAATATTTACTCTCGGTTTTATGCGCCGTTTGATGCGTTTATTTTTGTGGCGCTGATTTATTTGGCTTTGACGTTCATTCTGGTTTTCGCGTTTCGTAAACTGGAAAACCATTTGTTGCGGCATCAGCGGCCGGCTAACTCTTAGCACCAAAACTTGGGTGCCCGGCCAGTTAGCATGAGGGCTCTTCCGGGAACCGCTACGAGCACATCCATGTGCGCTTCTCTCAGGCCATCCTTGGCCTTCGACATTCCCGAAAGAGCCCTCATGCTAACTGCCCCCGAACATTCTTCGGGGAGTCAGATTTCGCTAAGCCGGTAATGGAGGGGTTATGAGCACTCAGACACACCTTTTCGGCACTTCTCCCGACTGGCTTTCGCATACCCTTTCCCACGTTTCTTCCGGTCTTCCTGAAACCACCTCGAAACTTGCCGACGGCACCCACATCGCCCGAATCGCCAATGGCGTGCTTTGGCTTACACCGCCGGTTGAACGGGACAACCCGAACCGCGAGGCCTTGATTGTTTCGGCGGGGATTCATGGCAACGAGACGGCGCCGATTGAGGTGCTGAACGGGCTGGTGTCGGAGTTGCTCGCGGGTGTGTGGCGGCTGGCTTGTCCGTTATTGCTGATTCTCGGCAATCCCCCTGCCATGGTGGCAGGGAAACGGTTTTTGGATGTGAACATGAACCGGTTGTTTAATGGCGCGCACGGGAAGCCCGAGTATGCAGATTTGCCGGAAGCGAAGCGCGCCCGGTTTCTCGAGGAGGTTTGTCGGGCATTTGCCACCAAACACTCCGGCCTTGCGCTCAGCCACTATGATTTACACACCGCGATACGACCATCCAGACAGGAGCGGTTTGCTTTGTATCCGTTTGTGGCGGGGCGTTCGGTTTCGGCCGAGCAATGTGCCTTTTTGTTGGAGGCCGAGGTAGAGGCGCTGTTGCTGCAGCATAAAGAATCTACGGTGTTTTCTTCTTTTTCAGCCAGCCAGCTGAGCGCCGAGAGTTTTACGGTTGAGCTGGGGAAGGTTCGGCCTTTTGGTCAGAATGATCTGCAGCGTTTTAGCGGTATCGAGCAAGCGTTGCGGCGTCGGTTTTGCGGTGCGCCCGCGCCCGAGGCTCAGAACCCGACCCAGCTGACGGTGTTTGAGGTGGTGCATGAGGTGCTGAATACCGGCCCGGGGTTTAGGTTTTATGTGCAGGATGATGTGTCGAATTTCACCTTGTACCCGCCAAACACGATGATTTGGGAAGATGGCAAGACTTGTTACCGTGTTGGCGCGGAGCCCGAGGGGATTGTGTTTCCGAATCGGGATGTGCCGGTGGGGCAGCGAGTTGGTTTGATGGTTCGAGCACAGACGAAACGCCAGGCAGGGTAGCGGACCACCACCCTGCCTGATGTCATTATGCCGGGGCGTTTTCGGGTTCCGCTACCGGCAAGTAGATAAGTTTGGTGCAGACCGCGGGAATCACCAGCAAGGTCAGTACCGTCGAGGCCAGCAAGCCCGAGATGATCGCCCAGGCCATGGGTGGCCATAGCGTGGAGCTGGAGAGTGCCAGCGGCAGCAACCCGGCCACGGTGGTGGCGGTGGTCAGCAGGATTGGCCGGGTGCGGCGCTCTACGGCGGTTCGCACGGCATCTTTGATTGCCCTGCCCTTTTCCAGCTCGCGATCCATTACGTCCAGCAAAACGATGGCGTTGTTGACCACGATGCCTACCAAGGCAATAACCCCCAGCAGCGATTGAAAGCCGAAGGGCGAGCCAGACAATACCAACCCGGGGAATATTCCCACTGTTGCCAAGGGCACGGTCAGCAGGATGATGCCGACACGGCGGAACGAGTTGAACTGCAGCAGCAGGAAGAACAGCAGCAACAGCATGCCTATGGGTGCGGCAGTGAGTAGCGCGCTGTTGGCATCGTTGGACCCTTCAGCGTCACCGCCCATTTCCAGACGTGTTCCGGGTGGCAAGGGGTTATCCGCCAACGCAGCGTTCAATCCGTCCAGCGCCTGGCTGAAGCTGTAGCCTTTGGTGAGATTGGCCGTCACCGCGTTCACTCGGACGCCGTTGCGCAGGTATCGTGCGGCCGGCTCCCAGGTGGTTTCAACGGTTGCCACCGCAGACAACGGAATGGCATCGCCGCGATTGTTGTAGATGTTCACCGACAGCAATCTCGACAACGACAACAAGGTGCCTTCCCGTGAGCGCAGCACGATGGGGATTGGGTCTTCTTCCTGACGATAGCGTTCCGCCATGGCGCCAAAGCTCTGGCCGTACAGGCTTTGTGCAACGTCGGCACGGGTCAGGCCGTAGCGGGCTGCGGTGGCGTCGTCCACGTTTATCGCGATGCTCGGCACACCGATGTCCAGATCGTGGCGCACGTCTACAGTACCTTCAACATCCCGAAGAATTGAATAGATCTGTTCCGTTGCCAAAACTCGGGTATCGTCATCCGCGTGATAGACACGTACTTCAACCGGCGCGGTGCGTGGTGGTCCCTGCCCCAGAATCCCGACAGAGATATCCAGTTCAGGCAGGTTTTGGGCAACCTCGCTGCGAATTTTCCTAACCAAATCGGTAGTGTCTGCCAATGTAGGTGTGCGTACCACCAAGCGGGCGCGGTTCGGTGATTGCGGTGCGCGCTGCAGGTTGTAGTAGAAGCTTGGGCCGGTAAAGCCGACAAAGCGGTGTACTTCCAATGCTTCAGGCTGTGTGCGGATGGCCCGTTCGAGATTCTCGGCGACTTCCGCCGTGCGGGCCTGGTCGGTGCCTTCCGGCATGTACATCTCGACGATCACCCGAGGCCGGTCAGCATTCGGGAAAAACTGCTGAGCCATAAACGGCGTTAAGCCGACACTGATCGCAACGAGCACAGCGCCAAAAGCAATCAATTTTTTCGGGTGTTTGAACACCAAACCACCGAGGAAGCGAGCGAGCCCAACCAGTCGATCTTCACCTACATTCTTGCGAGCTTTGAGGAAGCGTATCGCCAGCAGAGGCACCGCCGAGATCGCCAGCAGATAACTGACCGACAACGTCAGCATAATCATAACGGGAACACCGCGGGTGAAGTCGGCCGCGCCGCCTTTCGCCATCAACAGCGGAGCAAAGGCTGCCAGCGTGGTACCAGTGGAGGCGCCCAGCGGCCCCGCCAGTTCACCAACCGCTTTCTTCAAGGCATCCAACCGGCGCATGCCGGCATCCAGATAGCCCTGAATGCTTTCAACAATGACGATGGCGTTATCGATGAGGATACCGAGCGAGATCACCATACCGATCACGGCAATCTGGTGCAGCACGCCGCCACCGAGATCGTATAGCCCAACACTGATCATGGCCACCATCGGCAGGATGGAGGCCACCAACAGCCCCATACGAATGCCCATGCCGGTAAACACCACCGCCACGATGATCAGCACCGAGAACACCAGGCTCCAGGCCAGATTATCCAAGCGGTCTGAAACCTTGTCGGGCTGGAAGAACATTTCCCGAAGCTCGTAAGGCTCAAAGTCAGGTTGAATCTCGCTCAGCCTGTCGCGAATTCGCTCACCGAAGCGAATGGCGTCTGTGTTGCCTTCTTCCATGATCAGCGACACCAGAACGACCCGCTCGCCATCAAACCAGGTTTCGGGCTGGCGCGGCTCAACCGGCCCACGCCAGACTTCGGCTGCAGCGGCGAGAGGCACCTGAGAACCGTCTGGCAGTTCAATAGGGGTCGCGCGGATGGCTTCGATGTCGCTGAATTCGGAATTCGGCAAAACAGACAGGCGCTTGCCATCCACCACCACAAAACCACCGGGCGTGGTCTGGTTACGCTGCGACAGAGTTTGCAGCACGCGTTGTGGTGAAATACCCAGCCGGAACAGTGCTGCGTCGTCTAATGCCAGTGTGATTTGCTCGTCCACATCGCCTTCAAGCTCGATGCGTGAAACACCCTGTATGTCCGAGAGGTTCTGCTTGAGGCGTTCCGCCGCTTTCGACAGTTCCGTTATAGAGGGGGATCCGCCTACCGCCAGCACCACGGCCGGGATATCAATCAGCCGGTCGTCCAGGCTCATCTGCCCCACGCCGTCGGGGAAATCCTGTTTGGCACGCTCCATCGCCTGACGTACGCGATCCCACGCGGCATCGGTGTCGTAGATACGGTCCAGCAGCTTGATTCTCGCCAAGGCTACACCGGTTCGGGCGGTGCCCTGACTGAAATCAACCTCTTCAACCTGCCGCAGTTCATCGGTCAACGGCCGTAGCACCAACCGCTCAACCGCTTCGGCGCTTGCTCCCGGGTAATTCACCGAAATCATACCGGCGCGATATGGAAAAGACGGATCTTCCTGGCGGGGCATGGTGCTGTAGGCAGCGATGCCCAACAGGCAAAGCATGGTAACCACCATGCCCAACAGCCGCTGATAGCTGAGAAGGCTACGAGTCATTAGCGCACCTCCACGGTGTCGCCATCCACCAATCGTGTCATGCCGGCATACACCACCTGGTCACCGGGCTGAAGCTCTCCGGGGTGCACCATCACTCGCTCACCGATCACACGATCTACTTTCACCGGTACCCGGTGCGCTACGCCATCGCTCACCCGATAAACACTGGTGCCGGTCGCATCACGTACCACCGCCAGCATGGGCACGGTTACGGCGGACTCCCGAACCGGTGTAACGCCCACTTCAACCGGTTCGCCGGATGACAACGAATTCGCGGGCAAACTAACCAATACCGGATGCAGCTCTCCACGAATTGAACTGCCTTGGGCGATTTCAATAACCGTACCGGTTTCCGGCGAGCGGTTACGATCCTGCACGGGCCAGACCGGCAGCTCCATGCCCACACGCACATGACTCAGCAAATGCGCTGGCACTCGTATCTCAACTTCGCGGCCCAATGGTGAAGACAATCGCATCACCGGCTGCCCCGCCGAGACAAATTCATCGCGCTCAACCAGTAACGCTTCCACCTGCCCGGCAAACGGTGCTTTCAACACACTTTCTTCAAGCAAATGGGTGGCTTCGGATAAAGCCGCCTGAGCTGTGGCCATGCTGGCTCGCAGCGAATCCCGGCGAGCTGCAATTTGTTCCAGATTTTGCTCGGACACCACACCGCGCTTGTGCAAGCGGGCTGAACGCTCCCACTCTCGCTGGGCTTGATTGAACTGGGTTTTGAGTTCTTGAAGCTTGGCTTTGGCAGAGTCCTGAGCCGGCTGCAAAGCAGGGTTGTACAGCTTGGCCAAGGTATCACCGGGCTCCACCATCTGGCCCAGCTCAACCGGCCGTTCTTTGAGTGTGCCGCTCACCTGAAACGTGAGCGTGGCGCGCTGGGCTGCACGAACAATGCCTGAAAAACGCAGCGGAATTTCCTCCACCTGACCACCGGTGACGTCTGCAACACGAACCGATACCACTGCGGATGTTTCTGCCGCTTCACTGCTCCCGCCACGACACCCGGTTAAAGACAGCATCACAAGCACGAGGGTAACAACGGTAAATGGGAGAGATCGTTTTATGGGAGACATGAACAGACAGCCCCTTTCCCTGAATGGTTAGTGGTGGGCTTGCCAATCCACGAGTTACAAGCAGCCCTACTTTCACGACATAATGTCATTCTTTGACAATTTGTCAATAATAGGTTTTCATCGATACTAAGCCACCGCACAGCCAGCCCCGAGGAATCCGTTAGCCATGAATGAGCCGTTGAAATCACGCCGGGAAAAGGAAAAACAGGCACGATACGACGCCATACTGGATGCAGCTGAAACCGTTTTCTCCGATAAAGGCTACGACCGCACGTCGATGGACGACATTGCCCGCAATGCCAACCTGAGCCGGGCACTTTTGTATGTGTATTTCAAAGATAAAGCGGCTATTCAAATGGGGATCATGCAGCGGGCGGGACAAAATCTGGTTGAGCGTTTCAAAGCTTCCCATTGCCCCAACGACACAGGGATAGCGCAGATTCGCGCCATGGGAGAAGCCTATTACCAATTCTACCGGGAAGAGCCGGAGTACTTTGCCGCGCTCACCAAAGCATCCACCGTGATTGCCGACGTGGATGAAGCCCAGGCAGCAGAAATGCTTTGTTCGCGGGATGAGCTGATCAGGCTCATGGTGGCCGCTCTTCATAAAGGCCTGGAAGACGGCACCATGAGTAAAGAGCGTATTACCGACCCGACCCAGACAGCTCTTTACTTACGCGGTGCCTTGCACGGCGTGATCATGCTATGCGAAGGCGAAAGCATGCCTTCCGACACGCTGATCCAGCACACCATGGACATGCTCTCTCACTCCATCGAAACCCCGTAAGGGGTTTCTCCTAACGCTGAAAATCGTAGATAGAGCCCAGCTGCAGAATACCGGTGAGTTCGTCCAGTGCCTGCCGGACTTCATTCAGTAACTGTGGGTCTGCGAGGTCTTGCTGAACCAGCCGATCGCGGTAATGGCTTTCCACCCAGGATGTCAGCCGGGCGTAGAGTTCGTCGGTTAGCACAGCCCCCTGATTGATTGCGTGGCGCTCTTCGTCATTAAGAACCACCCGCAAGCGCAGGCACGCGGGCCCACCACCGTTGCGCATGGACTGCTTCACATCCATCACTTCAACCGAAGTAATCGGGCCATCGGACGCCACCAGCTCATCCAGATACCGGCTAACCGAAGCAACCTCCCGACACTCTCCCGGCACCACCAGTAACATGCCGTCCGGACTGTTCAACAACTGGCTATTAAACAGATACGAAGACACAGCATCTTCCAGAGGCACTTGCTGAGCGCTTACTTTGATGGCTTCCAGCTCGGCGCCCAACAAACGCTCGCGAATCTCCGCTAATACCCGCTCTTCATTGAGAAACGCCAACTCGTGGTAAAACAAGCAGTTGCCATTCCCTACCGCGATTACATCGTTGTGGAACACCCCTGCATCAATCGCCGCCGGGTTTTGCTGAGCAAACACCAGATTCGCATCAGCCAAACCGTGCAACCGCGCGACCGCCTGAGAAGCTTCAAGCGTTTGCCGTGCCGGGTACTTTACCGGAGCTGGCGCTTGTTGATTAAACGCTTCCTGCCCGTATACGAACAATTCAACACCCGGTTCACCATAATGCCCACACAAACGCGAATGGTTGGCGGCGCCTTCATCGCCAAAGTGACTGACGGACGGCAATGCCGGATGATGCGCAAAATACTGCTCGTCCTGGAAAATGGCCTTCAAGGCACGCCCTGTAACGGCATGCTCGATTGAGCGATGGAACTTGGCACTGAGATTAGCCGGTGTGAAATGCACCCGATGGTCGGCGGCATCCGCGCTGGGTGAAACCGTAGCGGCATTTGCCGTCCACATGGTGGACGCCGACGACACCGCCGCTAAAATAGCCGGTGCCTGCTTGGCGGCTGCTCTCAGAATCTGGGCATCGCTGCCCTCGAAACCCAGCGAGCGTAAAGTAGGCAGATGAGGCCGCTCATGGGGCGGCAACACACCCTGCATATACCCTCGGTCAGCCAGCGCTTTCATTTTCGCCAACCCTTGCAGTGCCGCCTGTTTGGGGTTGGATTCCGCATTCACATTCGATTTGGACGCGACATTCCCCCAAGACAACCCGGCGTAGTTATGAGTTGGGCCAACCAGCCCGTCAAAATTCGCCTCAACTGCGTGTTTTGCCATCGTTAAGCCCTATCGAGTCTTCCAGGTGAATAGGAGAGAGGCCACCATCTTTTAGAGGCGCCAGGCGAGCGGTATCGCCGTTTTTAAGCTTCAAAGCGTCAGCCATCGCCTGCGGAATGGTGATGGTATCCTGCCCGATACAACTCATCGGCACAGTGGTCAACCGGAAGTCACTGAACGATCGATTGGACACCATTACCCGGTGTTCTGCAGGGACATCGAGCTCAAGAGGCGAGTTGTCCACAACCACTTCACGATTCAATGAATCCCGCACGGTTCGTATGGTATGAACAAAGGCTTCGACTACGGGGCCACCATCAAAAATATCGACCAAGCCATTAAAGTTGAACCCTTCGGCTTCGAGCATTTTCAGGGCCGGACGCGTGTTCTCGTGCACCTGACTGATCACCGCTCGGGCGGAATCCGGTAGCAATGACAGATAGATGGGGTACTGAGGCATCAATTCGGCAATAAACGATTTGTTACCCAGGCCGGACAGGCGATCAGCTTCGGCAAACTCCATGTCGAAAAACTTGCTGCCCAGCGCATTCCAGAGAGGGCTCTGCCCATCTTTATCAGACACGCCGCGCATTTCGGCAAATACCTTGTCCGAAAAAAACTCGCGAAAATCATCCAGAAACATGAAACGGCAGCGGGACAGCAACAAACCATTTCCGCCACCTTTGTAACCGTCCGCGAGCAATAGCGAACAGATTTCGGTGGTGTCGGTCATGTCGCTGGTAATGTGAAGGGTGGGCGTGCGAACGTGCACGCCCAGCTCGCGGGAAGCGTTAACCGTGAGGCTCAGACGGTAGTTATAGAACACTTCATCCAGCCCGACCCGGGCTTCAATACCACTGATGCCCACCATCCGTTGCGCTTCGGTATCCTCCAGCGCAAACAGATAAAGCGCCTCTTCCGGCTGACATCGCTTGCTAAACGAATCGACTGCCCTGTCGATTTTGCCTTGAAGCAATTCCCGATCGGCCGGCAGGGTGGTTAGCCCTTTGCCGGCGGTTTGAGCCATGGCGTACAGATCTTCAAGATCCGCTGGTTGCATCGGGCGAACAATCAGCATACTGCTCCCTCCCTCTGTTGTTCAGAGTGTGGGCGGCCCTGGCGTCAAGCCACCATTTATTGTTATTGCGCCAGCTTTTTCACTGCGGTTTCAAAACGCTCGAGCGCGTCATCAATGTCGGTCTCGGGAATGATCAGTGACGGAGCCAAACGCACAACGTCTGCGCCTGCCACCAGTACCATCACGCCCTCTTCCAGCCCGGCCGCCAAGAAGTCTTTGGCGCGACCTTTCCACTGATCGGTCAGCACACAGCCCAGCAACAAGCCGGCACCACGAACTTCACAAAAAACGCCGTAGCGCTCACCGATGGCCAACATACCCTGCCGCAACTTTTCAGAACGCTCGCTCACGCCTTTCAGGATCTCTGGCTGACTGACCGTGTCGATCACCTTTTGAGCTACCGCGCAAGCCAAAGCGTTGCCACCGTAGGTGCTACCGTGAGTACCCACAGCCAGACTCGCCCCCACCTTGGCGGTGGTCAGCATGGCCGCAACCGGGAAGCCGCCGCCCAAGCCTTTGGCGCTGGTCAGAATGTCTGGAATCACGCCGTACATTTCATAGGCGTACAAATGCCCGGTACGACCAACACCTGTCTGTACTTCATCAAAGATAAGCAGCGCATCGTTTTCATCACACAGCTTACGCAAGCCCTTCAGAAACTCCGGGTCTGCTGGAACTACGCCGCTTTCCCCCTGAATGGGCTCGATGACCACGGCACAGGTTTTCTCTTTGGAGATAAGGGCTTTGACCGAATCCAGATCGTTGAAGTCTGCGTGGTGAATGCCACCCGGTGCCGGCTCAAAACCTTCGAGATATTTCTGCTGGCCGCCCACGCTTACCGTAAACAAGGTACGGCCGTGGAAGGCATTTTTGAAGGAAATAATTTCGTGCTTGTCCGGGCTGAAATGATCCCACGCGTAACGACGGGCCAGCTTGAAGGCGGCTTCGTTGGCTTCGGCACCGGAGTTTGCAAAGAACACGCGCTCTGCGAAGGTGTGATCACACAAGGTCTTCGCCAAACGCAGCGCCGGCTCGTTGGTCATGACGTTAGACAGGTGCCAGATTTTCTCCGACTGCTCCTGCAGCGCCCCCAGCAACCCCGGGTGCGCATGCCCGAGACTGGTCACCGCAATGCCGCCCTGAAGATCCAGAAACTCGCGACCTTCCTGATCCCACACGCGGGAGCCCTCACCTCGCACCGGGATAATATTTCCGGGGGCATAATTGGGCACCATTACTTCATCAAACAATTCGCGGGAAACAGGTTCTTTGTTCATGGATTTCTCTCAGTGACTCATTACTAAGTGACAGGTTTAATCCAACCATAATACGCCTCTGAACGTATAAGAACAGCCCATTGCGAGATCGCCGTGCCTGCACGGCTTTAGCTGCTTAGACGTTGGTCTATCCCATGCATTTTTTGTTTGAAATGTGACCGATACGTTACTAAGTTGG
Organism: Marinobacter litoralis; assembly: GCF_016427555.1. Lineage (GTDB taxonomy): Bacteria > Pseudomonadota > Gammaproteobacteria > Pseudomonadales > Oleiphilaceae > Marinobacter > Marinobacter litoralis_A. The sequence continues at coordinate 1,116,735 of NZ_JAELVS010000001.1, read as the reverse complement.
AGTTGGTCCAACAAAAACAAATATGTGGAGACAACAACAATGCAGAACAATAAATTGCGAATGGCAATTCGTGCGACAGCGGCTGTGACAGTGCTGGGATTGGCTTCTCAGGCGCAGGCAATCAGCTTCACTGCCGGCGATTACGATGTAAGTGTGTACGGATACGCACGCATGAATGCCAGCTACGATATCGACAACAATCAAGCGCTAAGCACCCGCTCTGGATCCTACAGCGGCCTTGCATCAGACGATGGAAAAGATGGGCACTTCGGCGCTGACGCTGTGCAGAGCCGCCTTGGTGTCAAAACGGTTTCACCGCAAGGCGTCGCCATTACCGTCGAAGGTGACTTCCGGCCAGGAAATCTCCGTTTGCGTCACGCCTTCGGTAGCTATAACGGCGTGTTGATGGGGCAAACCTGGTCGAACTTCTCTAGTTTCGTAGGTAACACCGCAACGCTGGATTTTGACTCACTTCCCGGCCTGGCAGGTTATCAAGCCCGTACAACTCAGGCGCGCTACACGTCCGGCCCGCTGTCGATTGCACTTGAACAACCGAACAGCTCAATTATTGCTGCAGGTTTGGACGACGACGGAGATCCCGCAGTTCTGGATGTTGACGGCAAGGACAGCATGCCAGCTTTCACCGCGCGGATTGAAGATTCCAATGACGGCATGAGCTATTCTGCAGCGCTTCTGGCTCATCAGGTGGGCTATGACTCCGGTAGTAACGATGAAAGCTCCTTTGGTTTCGCCACCTTCGTTGCAGCAAAAATGATGCTGACCGACATGATCTCTCTACAGGGCACACTTTCTTATAGCGATGGCGCCAACAGCTATCTATACCGTTCTGGGGACAACTTTGGTGCGCCTAGTGCCTATGTTGACAGTAGTGGCGACGTAGAAACAATTTCCGGTTACGGCGGGTCTATTGGTGCAGGGGTCGATCTCGGCGGTGGCCGCAGCATTAATATCGGCTACGGCATGGTTGAAGTAGACTGGGACGATGCTGAAGATGAAGCGGCGGATGCCGGTTTTGCGGGCATTCTCGGTGGCCAAAGCGAAACCAACTCTGCCGTCATGGCCAACTACAAATGGACTCCGGTCAAAAACGTAATGATGGGCGTTGAATATCAGTTCCTGAAGCGCGAAAACGTAGACGGCTCTGATGGCGATGCGAACCGACTCCTGTTTGCAGCGCAATATAACTTCTAAAGACTCCTTGTAGACGTTAACTCTCCTTTAACCCCGGCTTCCGCCGGGGTTTTTTCGTTCTGGTTTGGTGCGCGGCGCCCCAAACTTGCTCAGAATTTCGCTTCCTCAACACCACTAAACCCAGAAAAACCATAAATTTCAGACAGCTAAGCTCAACATAAAATTTGGCACAGCTCATGCAATATCTCTTGTGAAGGCAGCCGGAAATGCGCCTGCCCCGATCAATCAGCCAAAACTTCACGAGGTGTCATCATGAAACCAGCCAAAGACCAAAGTCTGCTGTTCGAACTGACCCAGCCTGCCGAGGCCTACGCCATGCAGGATCTGCACAACTACTTTGATTGGATGTTTTTCGCAAACTGATTGCTCACACACACAAAAGCCGGGCTACCTTTCGGGTAACCCGGCTTTTGCACTTTGCCTTAACATCAATCAGAAGAACGCCTGAATGCCTGTCTGCGCGCGGCCCAGTATCAACGCGTGCACGTCGTGGGTGCCTTCGTAGGTGTTGACCACTTCCAGGTTCACCAGATGGCGGGCAATGCCAAACTCGTCGCTAATGCCGTTACCGCCCAGCATGTCTCTGGCCAGTCGGGCAATTTCAAGAGCTTTACCACAGGAGTTACGCTTCATGATCGAGGTAATCTCCACCGCAGCCGTACCCTCGTCTTTCATTCGGCCCAGGCGCAAGGCACCCTGCAACCCCAGGGTGATCTCCGCCTGCATATCCGCCAGCTTTTTCTGAATCAGCTGATTGGCTGCCAATGGGCGACCAAACTGCTTACGGTCCAGCACATACTGACGCGCGGTGTGCCAGCAATCCTCCGCCGCTCCCAGCGCCCCCCAGGAAATGCCGTAGCGAGCGGAATCCAGGCAAGTGAACGGGCCTTTTAAGCCCCGAACCTTCGGAAAGGCGTTTTCTTCCGGCACGAAGACGTCGTCCATAACGATTTCGCCGGTAATGGAGGCGCGCAGCCCAACCTTTCCGTGAATAACCGGCGCGCTCAGGCCTTCCCAGCCCTTCTCCAATACAAAGCCGCGAATCTTGCCGTCGTCGTCTTTGCCCCAGACCACGAACACATCCGCAATCGGGCTGTTGGTGATCCACATTTTACTGCCCGTCAGCCGGTAGCCTCCATCGACCTTTCGAGCGCGGGTGGCCATGCTGCCGGGGTCCGAGCCATGATCCGGCTCGGTCAGGCCGAAGCAGCCGATCCATTCACCGGAGGCCAGTTTGGGGAGGTATTTCTGACGGGTTGCTTCATTGCCAAATTCGTAGATAGGCACCATGACCAGCGAGGATTGCACACTCATCATGGAACGATAGCCGGAATCGACTCGCTCGATTTCGCGGGCGACCAAGCCGTAGCTGACGTAATTCAGGCCACTGCCACCGTATTGCTCGGGTATGGTGGCACCCAATAAACCACTGGCGCCCATTTCCCTGAATATCTCGGGATCGGTGTGTTCGTGACGAAAGGCATCCACCACGCGAGGGCGGAGTTTCTGATCTGCGAATTGGCGGGCGCTGTCGCGCACCATTCGCTCCTCATCAGAGAGTTGCTGATCCAGCAGAAGCGGATCTTCCCAATTGAAGCTTGCTTTGTTGGCCATAGTGTATTGTCCACCAAAAACGGAATGTCTTGCCAAGCATTGCCGCTTCAACCCGATCAGATTGAAGCGGCAACAGGCCAAGACTACAGCAACAAGGTGCGGATATCCCCAAGCAACTGCGTGAGCAGGCTGGTGAATCGTGCTGCGTCCGCACCGTTCACTGCCCGGTGGTCGTATGACAACGACAGTGGCAGCATCAATCGTGGCTGGAACTCGTTGCCATCCCACACCGGCTTCATGGCTGCTTTAGACACGCCCAGAATCGCCACCTCCGGCGTGTTCACAATCGGCGTAAAGGCGGTTCCGCCGATGCCACCCAAGCTGGTGATGGTGAAGCAAGCGCCCTGCATTTCAGCCGGTTTCAACTGCTTGTCTCTGGCCTTCTGTGCCAGCTCGGCGCTTTCCGCCGCCAGTTCCCACAGGCCTTTCTGGTCTACGTCCCGGATCACCGGCACCATCAAACCGTGTGGCGTATCCACCGCAATACCGATGTGGATGTACTTCTTGCGCACCACTTCCTTACGGTCCATATCCAGCGACACGTTGAACTGGGGCAGCTCAGCCAATGCCGCAGCACAGGCTTTCAGCAAGAACGGCAGCGGTGTCATTTTCACGCCACGCTTTTCGCCGGCCGCTTTTTGCGCTTTGCGGAAGGCTTCCATTTCGGTGATATCGGCATCGTCAAACTGGGTCACGTGGGGCACGTTCAGCCAGCTGCGCTGCATGTTGTTCGCCGTAGTGAACATCATGCGGGACATGCCTTCGCGCTCAACCTCACCGAACTTGCTGAAGTCCGGTAGTTTGACTGCGGGGATACCGCTGCCGCCACCCACCGAGGAGCCCTGCTGCACCTGCTGTAGCTGGCCCTTCACGTAATCCTGGACATCGTCTTTCAGGATACGGCTCTTCGGGCCAGAACCCTTGATGCGAGTAAGGTCTGCACCCAATTCCCGGGCCAGTTTCCGAACCGCGGGGCCGGCATGCACCTTGGCCCCCGGTGAAGGTGGTGCGTAGGTGGCACTTTGCGCCGAGCTGTCTTCTGCTTTTTCAGGCTTGGCATCGGATTTGGCGTCTGCCTCGTCTGCGCTTTCTTTAGCTGGCGCTTTCTCTTCTTCGGCTTCAGTTTCGTCCGATTCCCCACCTTCGTCTTCGACCACCAGATCCAGCAGGTCAGCGCCTTCAGACAACTTGTCGCCCTCTTTAACCAGCAATTTACTCACTTTGCCAGCGAAGGGAGACGGGATCTCCATGGTGGCTTTGTCTGACTCCACGGTTACCAGTGGGTCATCTACTGCAACCGTGTCGCCCTCGGAGACGTTAATCTCGATAACCGGAATGTCTTCCATACCGTCTAATGACGGCACTTTCACTCGCTCCGTTCGAGAGCCACCCGATTGTTTCTTCGGAGCCGGCTTGCTGTCTTCGGACTTGGCTTCAGACTTCTCTTCCGAGTCGGATTTGCCTTCAGCCTCCGCACTCCCGGAATCCTCTTCCTCGTCGTCTGAATCGCCGGAGTCATCGCTGGCAACGAGCATACCAACCACGTCGCCTTCTTTGATTTTGTCGCCGACCTTGGCGGTGATCTTGCTGATTTTACCGGCTGCCGGGGACGGCAATTCTACCGTCGCCTTGTCGGTTTCAACCGTCAGAATCGGATCTTCTTCCTGTACTGTATCCCCTTCACTGGCGATGATTTCGATCACTTCGACTTCATCTGCACCGCCGAGATCGGGAACTTTAATTTCCTGTTCACTCATAGCGGTCTCCTTAGCTGTGCGCCGGGTTCGGTTTGTTGCGATCGATACCGTACTTGCGCATGGCTTCGAGTACCTGCTTCTTGTCGATCTCACCGTCTTTAGCCAACGCTGCCAACGCGTCAACCGTGACGTAGTAACGGTCTACCTCGAAGAAGTTACGAAGCTTTTCACGGGTATCACTGCGGCCGAAACCATCGGTGCCCAACGTCATGTAGGTGGCCGGGATGTATGCCCGCAGCTGTTCGGAATGCAGTTTGATGTAGTCGGTCGATGAAATAACCGGCCCCTTCTGCTTTTCCAGACACTGGGTCACGTAGGCCTTGCGGGGTTTGTCATCCGGGTGCAGGGCATTCCAGCGCTCAACGTGCTGACCGTCGCGGGCCAGTTCGTTGTAGCTGGTTACGCTCCAGATATCCGATGCGACTCCCCAATCCTCCTTCAGCAGCTGAGCTGCCTCGCGTACTTCATTGAAGATGGCACCAGAGCCCATAAGCTGAACCCGAGGCGTTTTTTTCTTGCCCTTGGTTTCAACGGATTCAAACAGGTACATGCCTTTGATGATGCCTTCTTCACATCCCTTGGGCATTGCTGGCTGTGCGTAGTTTTCGTTTTCCACGGTCAGGTAGTAGAAGACGTTTTTGTCTTCTTCAAACATCTCCTTCATGCCGTGGTGGATCACCACCGCCATCTCGTAACCGTAGGCCGGGTCGTAGGCTTTACAGTTCGGAATGGTGTTGGCCAGTACATGGCTGTGACCATCCTGATGCTGCAAACCTTCACCGTTCAGCGTGGTTCGCCCTGCGGTACCACCAATCAGGAAGCCCCGCGCCTGCATATCCCCAGAGGCCCAGGCCAGGTCGCCCACACGCTGGAAACCGAACATGGAATAGAACACGTAGAACGGAATCAGCGGGAAGCTATTGTTGCTGTATGACGTAGCGGCAGCCATCCAGGCGGCCATCGCGCCCGCTTCGTTGATGCCTTCCTGCAGGATCTGGCCCTGCTTGGCTTCGCGGTAGTACATGATCTGGTCACGGTCCTGAGGCACATACTTCTGCCCCTCAGACGTGTAGATACCCAACTGGCGGAACATGCCTTCCATACCAAAGGTACGGGCTTCATCAGGCACAATCGGCACCACACGCTTGCCTACACGCTTGTCTTTAACCAGAGCGCCCAGCAGACGCACGAACGCCATAGTCGTAGAAATCTCACGATCACCCGAGCCTTCCAGCACGGCTTTGAAAATATCCAGATCGGGAATCTGCAGCGGCTGGCATTCTTTGTTACGTTTCGGGTAGAAGCCACCCAGCTCTTGGCGCCTCTTCTTCATGTAGACCAGTTCGGGGCTATCCGGTGCCGGACGGTAATAGGGTACGTCTTCCAGCTCCTCGTCTTTCAGCGGCACGCCGAAACGGTCCCGGAACGCCTTGAGGGTATCCAGATCCAATTTCTTCAATGAATGCGCGGTGTTCTGGGCTTCACCCGCAGCGCCAAATCCGTAGCCTTTGATGGTGTGGGCCAGAATAACCGTGGGCTTGCCGTTGTTCTGGTGCACGGCGCGATGATAAGCCGCGTAGACTTTGTAAGGGTCGTGACCGCCACGGTTCAGCTTGGCGATGTCGTCATCCGACAGGCTTTCAACCAGCTTGCTCAGTTCCGGGTATTTTCCGAAGAACTCTTTGCGAGTCGCGGCCGGGCCTTTGAACGCGTAGTTCTGCAGATCGCCATCGCACACCTCATCCATGGCGCGCTGCATGATGCCGTCTTCATCTTGCTCAAACAGCGGATCCCACATGCGGCCCCACACGACCTTAATGACGTTCCAGCCGGCGCCGCGGAAAACGCCTTCCAGCTCCTGCATGATCTTGCCGTTACCCCGAACCGGGCCGTCCAGACGCTGCAGGTTGCAGTTCACCACGAAGATGAGATTGTCGAGTTTTTCGCGGCCAGCTTTGGAGATACAACCCAGAGTTTCAGGCTCGTCACACTCACCGTCACCAAGGAAGCTCCACACCTTCCGGTCGCCCATGTCGATCAGTTCGCGACTGTGCAGATACTTCATTACATGCGCTTGGTAGATGGACTGAATCGGCCCCAGCCCCATAGAGACTGTCGGGAACTGCCAGTAGTCAGGCATTAACCAGGGGTGCGGGTAGGACGACAAGCCTTCGCCGCCGGTTTCTTCCCGGTATTTATCCAATTGCTCTTCGGTAAACCGACCTTCCAGAAATGAGCGGGCGTAAATTCCCGGCGCTGCGTGCCCCTGGAAATACACCAGATCAGAGTCGCGGTTCTCGTCACCACCGTGGAAGAAGTAGTTAAAGCCCACGTCATACAATGTGGCGGCAGAAGAGAAGGTGGAAATGTGACCGCCCAGATCACCGGGACGTTTGTTGGCGCGCACCACCATGGCCATGGCGTTCCAGCGAATCAGGGAACGGATACGGCGCTCCATAAACAGGTCGCCCGGCATGCGCGCTTCCTGAGTGACGGGGATCGTATTTCTAAATGGTGTGGTGATGGAATACGGCAGTTCGGTGCCGTCTCGGCTGGCGCGCTCGGAAAGGCGCTCCAGAATGTATTTAACTCGGTCTATACCTTCATTCTCGATCAGAGATTCCAGTGCATCTAACCATTCTCTGGTCTCAATGGGATCATCATCCTGGTACATCTAACCCTCCCCTGAACCTAACGAATGCAGCGTGTGCCACGATCAGCAGCCGATCACGTTGCGAAATTGGAAACTGCGATAACTGGCAGCTTTATTATTGAAGTATCAGCTTGCGAGAAATGCTGAGTGGCCAGCGTGACTTCCCTCAAGCATAGAACAGCTTTCATTATTTTCCTGCGCCAGGCCGTTGTTGTAGCTCGTGCCGATACGGCTATGGCGAGCTATAGAAACGACGCAGTGATCAGATTTGCTCGGCGCAGCAAAAACTACGTACTTTTAGCAAAACAATCTCAAATTTTTTCGCCAAATCCGAGAATCCGGCGCAGACAGCCGCAAAAATTCTGTTTATTTACGTAATAATGACCAAATCACTTCACTAAAACAACATACCCCCGACCAAGGTCTGATACTCCCATTTCAGCTACAAACCTTCGCGTTACTAAAGATATTTCGTAAGATCCATGACCGATCGCACTCGGCAATACCGCTCAACCAAAGGCTTGCCGCCTCACACCAGACCGTCATCGGCAACCAAGCCCCGCTCAAAGAATAATTAGACCTGAAAATAATTTCAGAATTCTGTATAATTTTCGGCCCGTTTTTTATGCGATCACGAAGGTGCTTTAGCCTTCTTTTTACTTTTATTACCCAACAGAGGGCGATCTATGAACTCCATCGTCACCTTTCCTAACCGTATCCCGGTGCAGGAATTCGAAGAACGCCGATTCAAGGTGTTTACTGACCGTCAGCTCGACAAAATTGAAGCCATTCAGGATCTGCCTGAAGAAACCTTGTTTGAGATGAAGGTTGTGGCCAGCGTGCTGCCCTTCCGCGTCAATGAATACGTTATCGACGAGTTGATCAACTGGGACAACGTACCGAACGACCCGATTTACCAGCTTGTGTTCCCGCAGAAGGGTATGCTGAAGGACGAGCATTACGAACAGATGGCACAACTGCACCGGGATGGCGCAGACAAGAAAGAGATTCAGGCGCTTGCCAAGCAGATCCGTGACGACCTGAACCCGCACCCGGCCGGCCAAATGGAAATGAACATGCCGGAGCTGGATGGTGAAGTGCTGGACGGCGTGCAGCACAAGTACCGCGAAACCGTGTTGTTCTTCCCCTCCCAGGGCCAGACTTGCCACTCTTACTGCACCTTCTGCTTCCGCTGGGCACAGTTTGTCGGCGACAAAGACCTGAAAATGGCCAGCACCGATGCCGAGAAACTGCACGGCTACCTGCGGGAGCACACCGAAGTAACCGACCTGCTGGTGACAGGCGGTGACCCGATGGTCATGAAAACCAAAAACCTGGTTCAGTACCTGGAGCCTCTGCTGCAGCCGGAATTCGACCACGTTCAGACCATCCGCATCGGCACCAAAGCGTTGACCTTCTGGCCCTACCGCTTCGTCACCGACAAAGATGCCGACGAGCTGATCGAGTTGTTCGCCAAACTGGTTGACGCCGGCAAGCACGTAGCCATCATGGCGCACTACAACCATTGGCAGGAAATCACCACCGACATCGCGGAAGAAGCCATTCGCCGCATCCGCGCCACCGGCGCTGAAATCCGCGCGCAAGGCCCGCTGATCAAACACGTGAACGACAACGCGGATGACTGGGCCAAGCTTTGGAAGCGTGAGGTAAAGCTGGGCATCATCCCCTACTACATGTTTGTAGAACGGGACACCGGTGCCAAGAACTACTTTGAGGTGCCGCTAGCGGAAGCCTACAACATCTACCGCGAGGCCATGAAGCAGGTATCCGGCCTGGCCCGCACCGCCCGAGGCCCCAGCATGAGCGCCGGCCCCGGCAAGGTAGAAATCCAGGGCATTGCGGAAATCAAAGGCGAAAAAGTGTTTGTATTGCGCTTCCTGCAAGGCCGCAACCCGGACTGGGTACAGCGCCCGTTCTTCGCCAAATACAGCGAAACCGCCACCTGGCTACACGAGCTGGAGCCAGCCTTCGGAGAGGAGAAGTTCTTCTTTGAAGATGAGTTTGAGCAGATGAAGAAGGGAAATAGCTAAGGCCATTGCCTGAAGCTGATATAAAGAGGCCAGATGGAGCAATCTATCTGGCCTTTTGCTGCAACCTCAATGCATCAACGTATACAACTTCCTCCGATACGTCCGCACATCCGCATTGTTATTACCCAGTTTTTCAAACAACTCCACCAAGGTCGTCTTGGCCACCCCATCCTTGTAATTGCTGTCCGCCTGCATTAACCGGATCAGCAAATCCATCGCCTCGGCATTCTGCTCTTGCAACACTTTGTGCAGTGCCAACTGATGCAAAGCCTCCGGGTCTTTCGGGTTGGCTTCCAGCGTTTGTTCCAAACCGTCGATAGCCGGCAACTCGCTCGACTGCTTCAAAAACTTCACGCGGGCCGCCAACTGTTTGGCTTTGGTCTGCATTTTCTCTTCTGGCGGCAAGTTTTCCAGCACCTGTTCGGCAGTTTCCACGTCGCCCTGTTCCGCTTTCAGCTGGGCCAGATCAATCAATACGTCCAGATTTTCCGGGTCCTTCTGGTTCATTTCCGTCAGGATCGCCAGAGCTCCGTCCAGATCGCCCGCCTCCCACAGCGCATGAGCTTTCTCGTACGGATCTTCAGCCGGCGCTTCCACGTGTTTCTCCAGCACCTTGCGAATCTCGCTTTCCGGCTGGGCACCGTTGAAACCATCCACAGCCTGGCCGTCTTTCACCAGAATAACGGTGGGCAAGCTGCGCACGCCCAGGGAAGAGGTCAGCTCTTGCTGCTCATCGGCATTCACTTTGGCCAGCAGGAAATTGCCCTGATATTCGTCCGCCAGCTTTTCCAGTATCGGCATCAGCTGCTTGCACGGTGCACACCAATCCGCCCAGACATCCACCAGGATCGGCGTTTTGGCGGAGGCTTCCATCACCTCCTGCGGAAAGTTGTCCATGGTGGCATCAAAGATATAGGGTGAAGCAGTCATAAAGTTACCCGGTTATAAGGATGTTAGATGGCTCTGGTATGGGGGCTCGGGAATTAAAAATCAAGCCAGCTTGAAAATCCTGCCATCGCCGTTACATAGAATAGTAAACACTCACGCCTTTAGAGCGAAACGGTATGAATGACGAGAACCGCAAAGACTCCCTGGACGAATTTGAAGAAGACGTGACCGAATACATCGGCAAAGAAGACAACAACAAGGCACTCGCACTGCCCCATCAAGCCCGGCCGCAACGGATGTACGTGCTGCCAGTGACCAACCGGCCTTTCTTTCCGGCGCAGGTACAACCGGTGATGGTCAACGAAGATCCGTGGCACGAAACCCTGAAGCGGGTGGCGGAAACCGACCACAAAATGTTGGGCATTTGCTTTGTTGAAGACACGGAAAGCGAATCCGGTGTGCCCACCAGCGACGAGCTGGAGGTTATGGGCTGCGCGGTTCGCGTTCACCAGGCCCAGCGCGAGAACGGCAAAGTGCAGTTCATCGCCCAAGGCCTGCATCGGTTCAAAATCGTGCAATGGCTACGCCGTCGCCCGCCCTATCTGGTGGAGGTCGAATATCCTGACGAGCCGGAAGAGCCGGCCGACGAGCTCAAGGCCTACACGCTGGCCATCATCGGTGCCATCAAAGAGCTGCTGCGCACCAATCCGCTATACGGGGAAGACGTAAAGCAGTACCTGTCTCGCTTCGGCCCGGACGACAGCTCACCGCTGGCCGATTTCGGTGCGTCTATGACGAGCGCGCCCGGGCAGGAACTGCAGGATGTTCTGGACACTGTGCCTTTGCTTCGCCGCATGGAGCGGGTGCTCCTGCTGATGCGCAAAGAACTGGAAGTGGCTCGCCTGCAGTCTGAAATCAACGAAGAAGTAAACGAGAAGGTGCAAAAGCACCAGCGTGAATTCTTCCTGCGCGAGCAACTGAAAGTTATTCAGCGCGAACTGGGCATCGCCAAAGATGATAAAACCGCCGATGCAGAGCGCTTCGAGGCGCGGATGGCCAAACTGAATCCGCCAGAAGCTGTGCAGGAACGTTTCGATGAAGAAATCCAGAAACTGCAGATTCTCGAGCAAGGCTCGCCGGAATACGGTGTGACCCGAAATTATCTCGACTGGATCACGCAAGTGCCTTGGGGGAAATACTCCGAAGACCACTTCGACCTCGCGGCGGCACGCAAGATATTGGACCGGGACCACGACGGTCTTAACGATGTCAAAGACCGCATCGTCGAGTTCCTCGCCGAAGGCTCGTTCAAGGGTGAAATGAGTGGTTCCATTCTGTTGTTGGTAGGCCCACCCGGCGTGGGCAAAACCTCTATCGGTCACTCGGTGGCAGATGCGTTGGGCCGCGAGTTCTACCGCTTCAGTGTTGGCGGTATGCGCGACGAAGCCGAAATCAAAGGCCACCGCCGCACCTACATCGGCGCAATGCCCGGCAAGTTTGTGCAAGCCCTGAAAGACACGAAAGTGGCCAACCCGGTGATCATGCTGGATGAGATCGACAAAATCGGCTCCTCTTTCCAGGGCGATCCGGCGTCAGCGCTGCTGGAAACCCTGGATCCGGAACAAAATAAAGAATTCTTGGATCATTACCTCGATGTGCGCATGGACTTGTCCAAGGTACTGTTCATCTGCACCGCCAACCAGCTAGATACCATTCCCCGCCCCCTACTGGACCGGATGGATGTCATTCGGCTGTCTGGCTATATCGGTGAAGAAAAGCTCGCCATCGCCAAGCATTACCTGATCCCGCGCTTGCTCAAACGAGCAGGCTTACTGAAAAAACAGCTAAACATCTCGGATGCCGCCGTTCGGCAAGTGATTGAAGGTTATGCCCGGGAAGCCGGCGTGCGCAGCCTGGAAAAACTGCTGCACAAAATCATTCGCAAAGGCATTGTGAAACTGCTGGAAAACCCGGACGAACCGGTGCGAGTTGGTGTGGGCGATTTGACCACCTATCTCGGACAACCGGCTTTCCGCAAAGAGAAGTCCCTGAAAGGCACCGGCGTTGTCACCGGCTTGGCGTGGACCGCAATGGGCGGAGCGACGCTAAGCATCGAAGCCTCCCGCGTTCATACCAACCACCGGGGCTTCAAGCTGACCGGGCAACTGGGCGACGTGATGCGCGAGTCCGCAGAAATTGCCTACAGCTACGTGGCCTCCAACCTGAAGCGATTCAAAGGCGACCCGACTTTTTTCGAAAAGTCGTTCGTCCACCTGCACGTGCCCGAAGGTGCAACACCGAAGGACGGCCCCAGTGCCGGTATCACCATGGCCACGGCGTTGGTTTCTATCGCTCGCAGAGAAGCTCCGCAGCAGAACATTGCCATGACTGGCGAACTGACACTTACAGGGCAGGTGCTGCCCGTTGGCGGGATTCGTGAAAAAGTGATTGCCGCAAGACGACAGAAGATCAGTAATCTGATTCTGCCGGAGGCGAACCGGTGGGACTACGAAGAGTTGCCGGATTATCTCAAAGAAGGGTTAACCGTGAACTTTGCCAAAAACTACACCGATGTGTTTCAGGTGTGTTTTGGCAATAAGCCGAAGAGTGGGTCTAGCGTTCACTAGTTCCCGTGAATTCGGAGAACGGGGGTCTGTCCTCGTAGGGACAGACCCCTCGCCATCTTCAGGCCTTTTCCTTCCAGCCATCATCCCTCAATACCGACCCCACCGTCAGAACCGGCGAAGCGTCAATATCATCAGCGTCCATCATATGAGCCACACGCTGCAACGATGACAAAATCATCGTCTGCTCCCACTCGGCCAGATTCTGGAACTTCTCAATGAAGTCTTCCTGCAACGGGTTCGGCGCACGGGCCAACAGATCGGCCCCTTCTTCGGTTAAATGAGCATGTACCTTGCGCTTATCCTTCGTGCTGCGCACACGATAAACCAGCTTACGGAGTTCAAGGCGGTCGAGAATGGTGGTTACCGTTGCCTGACTGAGACTGACATTCTCGGCAATCGTACCGATTGTCACCTCGCCCAGGTCACGAATGGTGCGCATAATCAGCAGCTGAGGGCCGGTCAACCCGGCATGCTTACTCAACCGTTTCGAATGCAAATCCGTTGCCCGGATAACCCGCCGAAGCGCCACCAACACCTGCTCGTAACTATCCAAAACTCGACTCCCAAGCCGTTTATTTATACCTCTAACTATTAGAGGTCTTCACTCGCTTTGATGCAAGTGCGAATATTACCTAGCCCAGCCCGCCACCCGACATTATTTCTAACAGTCACTGTGCTAAGGTCATTCACCGATACTGTTCTCCTTACTGAAAAACGGACACATTTAATGATCAAGCACTATCTTGTATTCATCCTCGCCCTTATTTTTACCGGACATCTCCATGCACAAGGGCAAGAGCTTGGTCCAGACAAAGAGCTGACAGAGGAAGACCTGGAAGAAAGCATCAAAACACTGGAAAAACCGATGTACACCCCCTTCGTGGAGCTTTACCTGCTCGACGAAACCAAAGCACTTCGCCAAGACATGCAGAACACCCGCGCCGAGCTCATAGAGAAGGTCGTGGAAAAAGAACTGTCGGTGGCCGATAAATCCATGTCTTATGCCGCTGATACCGTCACCTACTTCTTCTACCTGATTGCCGGTGCCACTTCCATTCTGGTTGTTATCGGCTGGAACTCGATTCGGGACATGCGCCACCAGCTCACCGGCCTGGCAGAAGAGCGGGTCAACGAATTGGTGGTGGAATACGAAAAACGCCTGAAAGCGATCGAAGAGCAGTTGCAGCAAAAGTCCGAGATCATTCACCAGAACCAGGCCGAAATCGAACTGACCAACGAAGTGCATGCGCTCTGGCTGAAAGCCAGCCAGGAAACCTCGCAGCAGAATAAGATCAACACCTACGACCAGATTCTGGAACTGCGCCCTGACGACGTTGAAGCGCTGAGCTACAAAGCCGATGCCGTGCTCGAAATACAAGAACCGCTCTGGGCCATCAGTCTTTGCAACCGGGCCCTGAAACTGGCACCGGACAATGGCCATGCGCTTTACCAGCTGGCCTGCGCCTTTGCCGAGATCGGCCGCTGGGAAGATGCTGTTGCAAACCTATCCAAAGCCATCGAGATCTCAGAAGCCTACCGGGACGATGCCTCGGTTGACCCAAGCTTCGAGCAATTACACGACCACGAAAATTTCAAAAATCTGGTTTACATCGATGGCGACGACCCGGAAGATGCCTAAAAGCGCACATGTATCGCGGCCATACACGCATTTGCTTGACAAGGCCTGGGCTGTGGTGTTTCTTAACTCATTGTGAACATAAGAATAACCCTGACACACAGGAAAAAAACACGATGAACATTTCCGCAAAAAAACTCGCCACCGCTGTGAGCGCGTCGGTCGCTCTGATGGTCGCTGGCCAGGCTAGCGCAGATATCAAAATTGGCATTGCAGGCCCGATGACCGGCCCGGTCGCTCAGTACGGTGACATGCAGTTCTCCGGTGCCCGCATGGCTATCGAACAAATCAATGCCAACGGCGGTGTGATGGGCGAAGACCTGGTTGCCGTTGAAGTTGATGACGTTTGTGACCCAAAGCAAGCCGTTACCGTTGCCAACCGGCTGGTGAACGAAGGGGTTCAGTACGTTATCGGCCACCTCTGCTCCAGCTCGACCCAGCCTGCCTCCGACATTTATGAAGACGAAGGCATCCTGATGATCACCCCGGCTTCCACCAGCCCGGAAATCACCGAACGCGGCTATGAGCTGGTGTTCCGCACCATCGGCCTGGACAGCATGCAGGGCCCGGTTGCCGGTAACTACATTGCCAGCCAGAAACCGGAGCGGGTTGCGGTTGTTCACGATAAGCAGCAGTACGGTGAAGGCATTGCCACGGCGGTTCGTGACACCCTGAAAAACGCCGGCATCGAAGTTGCGATGTTCGAAGGCATCACCGCCGGCGACAAAGATTTCTCGTCGCTGGTCACGAAAATCAAGCAAGCCGACGTGGACTTCGTCTACTACGGCGGCTATCACCCTGAACTTGGTTTGATTCTGCGCCAGGCTCGCCAGAATGATGTCACCGCGAAGTTCATGGGCCCCGAAGGCGTTGGCAACAAAGATATCAATACCATTGCCGGTGAGGCCGCTGAAGGCTTGCTGGTCACTCTACCGCCCAGCTTTGACGAGAAAGCCGAGAACCAGGAGCTGGTCAAAGCCTTCAAAGACAAGGGCGAAGACCCGTCTGGCCCGTTCGTTCTGCCTTCTTACACCGCTGTTCAGCTGGTCGCTGAAGGCATCAAACAAGCCGATTCCTCTGATCCATTTGACGTTGCCGCCGCTCTGCGCGCCAACAGCTTTGACACTCCGATCGGAACCGTTCAATACGACAAGGCCGGGGACCTCAAGTCCTTCGAATTTGTGGTGTACGAATGGCACTCTGACGGCAGCAAGACTCCGGCACAGTAAGCCCACCCCTCTTTCAGAGGTATGAATAGAAGCACCTTCCCACCGCGATCCGGGGGAAGGTGCTTTTCTGGCCGTATGCATTCGGAGCTCCCTCAGCATGCAAGACCTCCTGTATTTTTCCCAACAGCTCGTTAACGGGCTCACGATCGGAAGCACTTACGCCCTGATCGCCATCGGCTATACGATGGTTTACGGCATTATCGGCATGATCAACTTCGCCCACGGCGAAATCTACATGATCGGCGCTTACACGGCGCTTATTGCCATTACCGGCTTGGCCACGCTTGGCATTGCCTGGTTACCTGTGATTTTATTGGTTGCGCTGATTTGCGCGGTGATCGTTTCCAGCTCCATGGGCTGGGCCGTTGAACGGGTCGCTTATCGCCCGGTTCGTGGACGACACCGGCTGATCCCGCTGATATCCGCCATCGGTATGTCGATCTTCCTGCAGAACTATGTGCACTTGGCTCAAGGTTCACGCAACATCGGCTTCCCGGCACTGATCGACGACGGTTTCCGGTTTGGCGCACCTGAAAGCTTCCAGCTTTCGCTCTCTTACATGCAAATCACCATTTTTATCACCACACTGGTCTGCATGACGTTGCTGTCTTTGTTTATCTCACGCTCACGCATCGGGCGGGCCTGCCGGGCGGTGTCTCAGGATCTTGGCATGGCCAACCTGCTGGGCATCGATACCAACCGGATCATTTCCGCGACCTTTGTCATCGGCGCATCGCTGGCGGCTGTTGCCGGTTTGTTACTGGGCATGTACTACGGCTCGGTTGACCCGTTGTTTGGCTTTATCGCCGGCTTGAAAGCCTTTACCGCGGCGGTACTGGGCGGTATTGGCAGCATTCCCGGCGCCATGCTGGGCGGCTTGATACTCGGTGTCTCGGAAAGCATGACCTCCGGGTATCTGAGCGGCGAATACAAAGACGTTGTTTCGTTCAGCTTGCTGATCCTGATTCTGCTGTTCAAACCCACCGGCCTGCTTGGCAAACCGGAGGTTGAGAAGATCTGATGGCAACACACAACCTGAAGCATGCGCTGTTCTGCGCAATCGTCACCGTCGTTATCGCCTACCCGATCCTCGGCTTGAACCTTGTGGCCCAGGGCACCGAAATCGGGATTGAAGGCGCAACCCCAACTACCGTCATCTCGATATTTCTGGCCGCCGGTATCGTGTTTTTCTTCCAGCTGTTCCGTGACAGCATCATGGGCAACCTGGGTAAACTGCCCAAGCTGAATCCGCTTAGCGGGCGCGAACCTATGCCAGCAGAGAAACGGGCAAAAGTAGAGGCCTGGGTGCTTACGGGCATTATCGTGCTGGCCCTGTTCTGGCCGTTCGTGGTGTCGCGGGGCGCGGTCGATCTGGCCACACTGGTGCTTATCTACATCATGCTGGCTTTGGGCCTGAACGTGGTAGTCGGTCTGGCCGGTCTGCTCGACCTTGGCTACGTCGCCTTCTATGCCGTCGGCGCCTACACCTTCGCCCTGCTATACCACTACTTCGGCTTCACCTTCTGGATGGCCTTGCCGGTTGGTGCCTTGCTGGCCGCAACCTTCGGTATGGTCCTCGGGTTCCCGGTATTAAGGTTGCGAGGCGATTATCTCGCCATTGTGACGCTGGGCTTTGGCGAGATTATCCGCATCCTTTTGAACAACTGGACGGCGGTGACCGGCGGCCCTAACGGTATCGGCGGCATCCCTGACCCGACCTTGTTCGGCATGGAATTCGGGCGCCGAGTCAAAGAAGAAGGCAATACTTCCTTCCACGAAACCTTTGGCATCGCCTACAGCGGTGAGCACAAGGTGATTTTCCTGTACCTGATCGCCCTGGTGCTCGCGGTCATTACTGCCCTGGTGATTCGCCGCCTGATGCGCATGCCGGTTGGTCGGGCCTGGGAAGCTCTTCGGGAAGACGAAATTGCCGCCCGCTCTCTTGGCTTGAGCCGCACCGCCGTGAAGCTTTCTGCGTTCACCATCGGTGCCTTCTTCGCCGGATTTGCCGGCACCGTGTTCGCGTCCAAACAGGGGTTCATCAGCCCGGAATCCTTCGTCTTCCTGGAATCCGCCATCATTCTGGCCATTGTGGTGCTCGGCGGGATGGGGTCCCAGATCGGAGTCATTCTCGCGGCCATCGCCGTCACTATCCTGCCGGAACTCGCGCGTGAGTTCTCAGACTTCCGAATGCTTGTCTTCGGGGCCGCCATGGTTCTGATGATGGTATGGCGGCCTCAGGGTCTGATGCCTATGCGTCGAATTCCCATTGCACTGAAACGGCAGGAGTGACAGGTATGCTAGAAGTACACGATCTGTCCATGCGCTTCGGCGGTCTGCTGGCCGTGGATGGCGTCAATCTGGACGTTCAGAACCATGAAATCGTCTCGGTGATCGGCCCCAACGGTGCCGGTAAAACCACCGTGTTCAACTGCGTGAGCGGATTCTACAAACCCACTGGCGGCAAGATTCTGTTTCAAGGTAAACAGGTACAAGGCAAGCCGGACTACAAGATCTCGCGGCTCGGCATGGTGCGCACCTTCCAGCACGTTCGGTTGTTTAATCAAATGTCGGTGGTCGAGAACCTGTTGGTCGCTCAGCACCGTCACCTCAACACCAATTTGCTTTCAGGACTGCTAAAAACGCCGGACTATCGATCCCGGGAAACACGTTCGCTGGACAAAGCAGCGTATTGGCTGGAACGGGTTGGCCTGCTGGAACTTGCCAACCGTGAAGCCGGCAACCTGGCCTACGGCCAGCAACGTCGTCTGGAGATTGCCCGCTGCATGGTCACCGAGCCCAAGCTGCTGATGCTTGACGAGCCCGCCGCCGGCCTCAACCCGGCTGAAACCAAAGATCTCAATCAGCTGATCATGAGCCTGAAAGAGGACTACAACGTGTCAGTACTGCTCATCGAGCACGACATGAGCCTCGTAATGGACATTTCCGACCGGATTACCGTGATCAACCAGGGCCGCCCTCTGGCCAGCGGTACCCCCGACGAAGTTCGCCAGAACGACGACGTGATCAAAGCTTATCTGGGCGAGGCCTGAGGAAAAACCATGCTAGTACTGGAAAACGTTCATACGCACTACGGAAAAATCGAGGCCTTGCACGGGGTCTCGGTTGAAGTGAACAAGGGGGAAATTGTTTCGTTGATTGGCGCCAACGGTGCCGGTAAAACCACTTTGCTGATGACGGTTTGCGGTAATCCGCAGGCCAGTTCCGGGCGCATTATTCTGGAAGGAAAGGACATCACACACGATGCCACTTCCAACATTATGCGCTCCGGCATCGCTATCGTGCCCGAAGGCCGGCGGGTCTTCTCCGGCCTGACGGTCGAAGAAAACCTGCATATGGGGGGATTCTTCAACACAAAAGCCGAGATTCGAAAAAGCCAGGATCACGTTTACGAGTTGTTCCCCCGGCTCAAAGAGCGGGAAAACCAACGTGCCGGCACCATGTCAGGCGGTGAACAGCAAATGCTGGCCATTGGTCGGGCCTTGATGAGTAAACCCAAGATGATCATCCTGGACGAGCCATCCCTGGGGTTGGCACCGATCATCATCCAGCAGATATTCGAGATTATCGGCCACTTACGAGACGAGGGAATTACCGTGTTTCTGGTTGAGCAGAACGCTCATCAAGCACTGAACCTGGCCGACCGGGGCTATGTCCTTGAAACCGGAAAGATTCGGCTGCACGACACCGGCAAGAACTTGCTGAGCAACCCGGAAGTTCGGGAGGCGTATCTGGGGGGATGATATTCTCCCATCAAAAAAGCCGGAGTAAGGGTTAACCCGCTCCGGCTTTTTCACCAATCACAAAGCTTATTTGATGCTTCGGATTGTACCTTTGTAACCTTCAACTTTTACGTCGATGGTGCCAAAGAAGCCGTAGCCTTCCTGCTTGATGGTGTAGCGAGGTGCTACGATCACATCAGCGCCGGACTCGGTAATGGCGTTGTAAGCTGCTGCAGACTTCACTCTTTCAGTCAAAGAAGCGCCGCCCAGTGAAAGCAGAGAACCGCCACCGTTAGCACCGTAAGCAACACCGTCAGCGTATTCCTTGTCAGCACCCAGAGTCAGCAGACCAAACAGCTGAGTAACAGAAGATTCGCCAGTGATTTTTTCGCCAACTTCGATGTCAGCTTTTACGTCTGTGGCAACAGCACCGGTCAGGGGCAGAGAAGGGGCACTGGTGTTCAGTGAGCTACAACCAGTCAGCGCGCCGGCCATTACAAGGCTTGAGGCAATAAGCAGTTTTTTCACAATCATGTCTCCATGTGTCTTTATAGGTCGCCATCTTGGCCGGCGGCACTATACGCAACTCAACCTCATATGACAACTCAATATAACAATTCAGTTTATAAGCGAATTAGCAATAAGAACCCGTTCATAAAATCGAGCTAAGTACCTCGCACCACTTGCGTTTTTCCAAACTTGTGTATACTTACGTGAACGGCTTGCGGCCGGCTTACGCCCCGCGGGCCGTTCTCATCAAATAAATGATCAGCCTTACGTTTCGGCGTTTTGTGACGAGAGAAAAACCACACAAGGAGTGGATAATGAAAAAACTGATCGCAGGTGCAATTCTTCTAGGTGCTTCTTCTATGGCCTTCGCGCAGCCGGGCTGTGGTGTTGGCGCCATGATCTGGAAGGGACAGTCCGGCATTGCTCCACACGTGCTGGCGGCAACCACCAACGGAACCTTTGGTAACCAGACCTTTGGTATGACCACCGGTACTTTGGGTTGCTCCACCAACCAGTCAGTGCAATCTATGGCCATGTACATGGACAGCAACATCGACAAGGTTGCTCGTGACATGTCCCGAGGCTCCGGCGAAAACCTGGACACCCTCGCCGTTCTTCTTGGCGTAGAAGAAGCGGACCGCGCTGATTTCCGTCAGGTACTTCAGGACAACTTCGCAACCATCTTCCCGAACTCTGAAACCACTTCTGGCGAAGCGGTAGACGCCATTGTGGCCCTGCTTGAGCAGAACAAATCTCTGAGCAAGTACGTAGCGGCCTAATCGCCGAGCCCCGAAGGATTGAACCTGCGCCACGGATGGCGCACTATCCTTTCTTCACTCAACCCGGAAGTACCAACCACCCATGGGCTACCTCTTGCGCACTGGGCAGGCCGCTTTATGGCTTGCTGGCACCTTGGCTACCCACAATGCCTTCGCTTCAACCCCCGAGAACCTCTACGAACACCCGGTTTGGCTGACACTCGGTCATTACCACGAAAACCGTTTTGATTCCGGCTACACCAGTCAGGCCGACGATCCTGCGTTTTTCCTGAGCGAGGATGGCAAAACCAATCCAAAAACAGAACTCATGGCGACGCTTGCCGCCATACAACAGCCCGGCGAAGGTGACGATCACGCCCGCTGCCGCTTCCCTGCCCGGGATGCCTGGCTGCGTGAACAGCTCGATTTACCCGAGGAACCGGTCAGTTGCCCGGCGTACGAGGGCTGGTTTGACACATTAAACACCGAGAAGGTCACATTGGTATTCGCTGCTTCGTATCTGAACAGCCCATCGTCCATGTTTGGCCATACCTTTCTGCGGCTGGATCCGCCTCAAGACGACAACGAAACCGACCTGCTATTGGCAAATACCATTTCCTACGCCGCCGACGCCGCCGAGCACGACAGCGAATTGTTGTTCGCCTACCGCGGCATCTTTGGCGGCTATCCGGGGATCACCTCCATCAAGCCCTATTACGAGATGATCCGCCTGTACAACGACATCGAGCACCGTGACTTGTGGGAATACACCCTGAACCTGAGTCAGCACGAAGTAGACACCATGCTTGCCCACACCTGGGAAATTCAGGACAAAAACTTCGACTATTATTTCTTTGACGAAAACTGTGCGTACCGCTTGCTCGCACTGATTGACGTGGCCCGCCCGGGAACAGACCTTCTAGAGGAAGTAAGTACTCACGCAATCCCTTCCGACACAGTACGCTGGGTACGCGATAAAGATCTGGTTGAAAGTATCCACTACCGTCCGTCCGCCGCGACAGCGGTTAGCCACAGCCTGGAATCTCTGCCCGATGAACACCAAACCATCGCCGCAGCAATCGCCAACGGCTACGTGAAGGTAGGCGATCCGGAGGTACAACAACTGCCTGCCGGCGATAAAGCCCGGCTGCTGGATGCCACCTACGACTACGTGCGCTACCAGAGCGAAGCCGACAACTGGCCGAGAGAGTTTGCTGCACCGTTGTCGCACCAGCTATTGGTTAGTCGAAGCCGCATCGACAACGCCAAACCGATCCCCCCGGTGAAAGAACCGACCGTGCGAGACGACCAGGGCCACGACACATTCAGGCTCAGCCTGAGTTCCGGCCAACTGGCTCACAACGAATTCACTGAACTGACCATCCGGCCGGCCTATCACGACATTGTTGATCCCCCCGAAGGCTACCGAACCGGTGCGCAGCTGCAATTCCTGCGACTGGATGCACGGCTCTATCACGACAACGATGAACTGCAGGTCGAACAAATCACCGGCGTCGAAATACGCTCCTTGAGCCCCCGCAACCAGTTCTTCTCGCCCACGTCCTGGCAAGTCGGCTTCGGCGGCCGCCGCACCGACACCGGAACCCAGCGGGTGCTTGCGCCTTATCTGGAAGGCGGAGCCGGAGGCAGCTGGAGCCTTGGCGATAACAGCCAAGTGTTCGCCATGGCCACGGCTGATCTTGAAATCGACGACGACATCCGCCGCGGCTACGACTTCGCCCCCGGCGCCGATTTTGGCGTGCTGCACCAAAGCCCCAGCGTCAGCTTACTCGCCGGCATCAAAACCAAAGCCTGGATCGTCAGCAGCCAACACCGCCAAGACCAGCTCTACCTGAAAGCCAACTACCACATCGGCCGCGAATTCAGCCTATTCACCGAATTCACCCGAGAAGACCACTTCGACAGGTACCAAAGCACATGGCAGGCAGGCATCCACGCGTACTTCTGAATCCCAAAGCGCTCACCAGCGTTTTCTTGATATTTCTGGCGCTGCTGCAAACCGGTTGCAGCAGTGTTTTCTTCTATCCAAACAACACCACCTACATCACCCCGGACCGACTCGAACTGGACTACGAAAACGTCTTCCTAAACACCCCCGACGGCGAAACCCTGCACGGCTGGTGGCTGCCCGCAAAAACCGACGCCCCGCCAAAAGGCACCATCTACTACCTCCACGGCAACGCCCAAAACGTAAGCGCTCACATACTCAACGTTGCCTGGCTACCACCGGAAGGCTACAACGTCTTCACCCTGGACTACCGAGGCTACGGCCAATCCACCGGCGCACCCGACATCGAAGGCGCCCTACACGACGTCGAAACCGGCTTACGCTGGCTAGCCGAACACCACACCGACCAACCCCTATTCCTCCTGGGCCAAAGCCTCGGCGGAGCACTCGGCATCGCCCTTGCCAGCGAATGGATTCAACGCAACGAACAACCCGAACTCAAAGGCGTCATCCTCGACGGCACCTTCTCCGGCTTCCGCTACATCGCCCGGGAAAAACTCAACAACTTCTGGCTAACCTGGCCCTTCCAATACCCCCTGAGCTGGACCATCCCCGACGACTACGAAGGTACCGATCGAATTGCAGGCATAGCGCCCGTGCCGGTGATGATCATCCACAGCATCCGAGACGGCATCATCCCGTTCCACCACGGCACAAGGCTCTACGATGCCGCTGAACAACCCAAAGAATTCCTCCAGACGGACACCCCTCACGCAGCCACATTCGTGATTCCTGCGTACCGTGAGGCGATTCTGGAGTTTATGGAGAAATGAAGTGCCACGATAAGTGCACTTGCTAGGCAGCAGTGGCAGCCACACGGAGTCAGATGCGGAGGTTGGATGAGCCCTTCCCAAAAGTCTTGAGGGCCAAGGACGGCCCGAAAGAAGCGCACATGGATGTGCTCGTAGCGTCTTTTGGGAAGGGCTCATCCGACCTCAGCACGACACCCAAGCTAAACCGCATAGAAACGAAAAAACCCGCCAAAAGGCGGGTTTTCTCAAGACAAACCAGAAACCTTAGTCAGCGAATTCAGTTGCCTGCTCGCCTTCCTTAACTTCCTTCATGGACAGCTTAACGCGGCCACGATTGTCCACATCCAGAACCTTAACCAGAACTTCCTGACCTTCGCTCAGCTCATCAGTCACGTTCTCGATACGACGCTCAGAGATCTGGGAAATGTGCACCAGACCATCCTTGCCAGGCAGAATGTTCACAAACGCACCGAAGTCCACAATCCGCTCAACACGGCCCTTGTAGATAGCGCCCACTTCAATCTCAGCCGTGATTTCCTTAACACGATTCATCGCCGCCTGAGCCGCTTCACCGTTCTCGGCGTAGATCTTCACGTTACCGTCGTCATCCAGATCGATAGACGCACCGGTCTCATCACAGATGGAACGAATAGTCGCGCCACCCTTACCGATCACGTCACGGATCTTGTCCGGATGGATCTTGATCGTGGTGATGCTCGGCGCACGATCAGACAGCTTGGAACGTGGCTCAGAGATAACCTTGTTCATCTCGTCCAGGATGTGCAAACGCGCAGCCTGTGCCTGCTCCAGAGCGATCTCCATGATCTCGTCAGTGATACCGTTGATCTTGATATCCATCTGCAGCGCAGTGATACCTTCTTTGGTACCGGCAACCTTGAAGTCCATATCGCCAAGGTGATCTTCGTCACCCAGGATGTCGGTCAGAACAGCAAACTTCTCGCCTTCTTTAACAAGCCCCATCGCGATACCGGCAACCGGTGCCTTGATCGGAACACCCGCGTCCATCAGCGCAAGGCTGGAACCACATACGGAAGCCATAGAGCTGGAACCGTTGGACTCAGTGATCTCTGAAACCGAACGAATCGCGTACGGGAATTCTTCAATCGTCGGCATAACCGCCAGAACACCACGCTTGGCCAAACGACCGTGGCCCACTTCACGACGACCCGGAGTACCTACACGGCCGGCTTCACCGACAGAGTACGGAGGGAAGTTGTAGTGGAACATGAACGGGTCTTTGCGCTCGCCTTCCAGTGCGTCGATGGTCTGAACGTCACGGGTGGTACCCAGAGTGGTGGTCACGATGGCCTGAGTTTCACCACGGGTGAACAGCGCAGAACCGTGAACAGAAGGCAGAATGCCCACTTCCACTTCAATCGGACGAACGGTTTTGTTGTCACGACCGTCGATACGCGGCTTGCCATCGATAACCTGCTGACGAACAACAGACTTCTCAACCTTGCCGAAGTACTTCTTAACCAGGTCAGCAGAAGGCTCGCCTTCTTCTTCACCAGCCAGTTTTTCTACCGCGGCGGCTTTAATTTCACCCAAGCGCTCGTAGCGGGCCATCTTGTCACGGATGGTGTAGGCTTCTTCGATCTGACCAACAAACTCCGCTTTGATCGCGTCCAGCAGTCCGGTGTCTTCCGGCTCTGGCTGCCAATCCCAACGCGGCTTGCCGTTCTCGGCAGCGAATTCTTTGATGGCGTTGATAGCGGCCTGCATTTCCTGATGGGCGTAAAGCACGCCGCCCAGCATCTGGTCTTCAGAAAGACCTTTAGCCTCGGACTCAACCATCAATACGGCTTCGTCAGTACCGGCAACAACCATGTCCAGAAGAGACGTTTCCAGCTCTTCGAAAGACGGGTTCAGGAAGTAACCTTTGTCGTTGGTAAAACCAACGCGCGCAGCGCCGATCGGGCCGTCAAAAGGAATACCGGAAATAGCCAGGGCAGCAGAAGCGGCCAGCATGGCGGCGATGTCCGGGTCCTGCTTCTTGTCAGTAGACATAACCGTCAGAATCAACTGAACTTCGTTCATGAAGCCGGTCGGGAACAGAGGACGGATAGGACGGTCGATCAGACGCGAGGTCAGAGTTTCTTTCTCGGAAGGACGACCTTCACGCTTGAAGAAACCACCGGGGATTTTACCCGCCGCGTAAGTCTTCTCGGAGTAGTTAACGGTCAGCGGGAAGAAAGGCTGGCCCGGCTTCGCTTCACGGACACCAACAACGGTACCCAGAACGGAGGTATCACCACAAGTAACCACAACGGAACCCGTTGCTTGACGCGCTACGCGACCGGTTTCCAGTGTGAAGGTGTGCCCACCCATTTCAAATGTTTTCGTACGTGGTTGCAGATCCACAATTTACTCCTGCTTTTCAACTGTTTAATACGTAGCTGATGAATGATTCATCATAGCCCGTGTTTTCCATTTATGCCGCAGCAGTCTGAACTGTGAACCAAAAGGCAACCCGTCTGAAAGCTAACAGGCTGTCGCAAAAACCCGGCAACGCCCCGGCTTTTCGACAACCTGCTTTCAATATCGGCTTTCCATTACGACAGGGAAAATCCTTTGGTGTCACGGACAAATCAACTGCAGCAGATGACCATCTGGTTGCCATACCGGCAAGCGCAGACAGCGGAGGAGAAAACTCGGCTGACCACGGGAAACCCCGGGCCAGCCTTCAGGTCACTAAATCCGATTAGCGACGCAGACCCAAACGCTTGATCAACTCAAGGTAACGGTCAGCATTCTTACGCTTCAGGTAGTCCAGCAGCTTACGACGCTGGTTTACCATACGGATAAGACCACGGCGGGAATGGTGATCCTGCTTGTTGGCCTTGAAGTGATCCTGCAGCTTGTTGATGTTAGCGGTCAGCAGAGCCACCTGAACTTCAGGGGAACCGGTATCGCCTTCACCTTGCTGAAAATCGGTAACGATTTGAGCTTTCTCACTGGCAGAAAGTGCCATATTACACCTCATTGTTTGCGATGCTGAAAAATCCGGCCGAACCGCGCATCTCTACAGCCCGGCTACACAGCGGCAGCTTACCTGCCGTTGTTCTTGACCAGACGACGAGGCACCAGCACGGTGTCTTCGCCTTCCGGTTGAGCTTCTGCCAGCCCGACAAAGGAATGATTGCCGTATACGCGCACAAAACCTTCAAAGGGCTGACCGGATATTCTAACTGGTTGCCCGTTCAATATCGATACCAGCGCCGGGCCTGAAAGCCGGTGTTCCGGGAACATAGTCAACGCGCTTTCGGGCGGCAACAACAACCCGTCAAGGCTTTCGTCACGCTCACGCATGGCCTCCAACGTTTCGATATTCTGAACGTTATCAAGGGTGTAACCTGCCGCCAAAGTACGGCGCAAAGCTACTACATGAGCACCACAACCTAACTCTTGGCCGATATCTTCGACTAATGAGCGGATGTACGTACCCTTGGTGCAGGTTACCGCCAGATCGAGCTCATTGTCACGAACCGCAAGCAGCTTCAACTCATAGATGGTAACAGGACGCGCCGGGCGTTCGATTTCGATGCCTTCCCGGGCGTATTCATACAGAGGCTTACCCTGATGTTTAAGCGCGGAATACATCGACGGAACTTGCTGAATGTCGCCCCGGAA
The DNA here is from genome assembly GCF_016427555.1 of Marinobacter litoralis. Taxonomy (GTDB): domain Bacteria; phylum Pseudomonadota; class Gammaproteobacteria; order Pseudomonadales; family Oleiphilaceae; genus Marinobacter; species Marinobacter litoralis_A. Next base: position 1,089,622 of record NZ_JAELVS010000001.1, on the reverse strand, counting down.
GTTTTCCAGAACGGCTTCTACATCGGCTTCTGTAAGAGAGGGAACGGTTTTTTCTTCAACCACCGCGCCTTCGGAATCCCCGGTCTCTGTACGAACACCTAAACGGGCCGTGGTGATATAGGCCTTATCGCTGTCCAACATCGTCTGGGAAAACTTGGTGGCCTCACCGAAGCACAAAGGCAATACGCCAGTGGCCAACGGATCAAGCGCACCGGTATGGCCCGCTTTTGCGGCCCCATACAGGCGTTTTACCTGCTGAAGAATACCGTTAGAGGTGACCCCCTGGGGTTTATCGATCACCAGGATGCCATTTACATCACGGCCTTTACGTCTTCGACTCAAGCGTCTCGCTCCGAACTGTCCGTGTCAGTTTCGTCGCTGTCGTCCTGCCCAACGGCAGGCTGATCACCCACAGCTTCCCGAATCAAACGATCCAGTTTGCGGCTGTGGCCAAGCAGACTGTCGAAGTGGAACCGCAGCATGGGCACAACGCGCAACTTCATCGCACGCGCCACTTGGCCTCGCAAAAATCCGGACGCTTTATTCAGCACTTTCAGGGATTCCTGAACTTCCGGAGATTGCTCGGTCAGCTCTTCGGTCGACAACAGCGAAACGTAGATATCGGCATAGCCCAGATCACGGCTGACTTTGACATCGTTCACCGTGATCATACCAACGCGAGGGTCTTTGACCTCGCGCTGGATGATCTGGGCCAGCTCACGTTGCATCTGATCGCCAATGCGATCGATGCGGCTGTAATCCCGTGCCATTAGGCCCCCGTAGACTCGAGCTGACGTTCAACGCGAACGCGATCAAACACTTCGATCTGGTCGCCCACTTTCACATCGTAACCCTTAACACCGATACCGCATTCCATACCGTTACGTACTTCTTGTACGTCGTCTTTGAAGCGGCGCAGGGATTCCAGCTCACCTTCAAAGATCACCACGTTGTCACGCAGTACGCGGATCGGCTTGTTGCGGTATACATTACCCTCGGTAACCATACAGCCGGCAACCTGACCGAACTTCGGTGAACGGAATACATCACGCACATCGGCAATACCGACGATGTCTTCGCGGAATTCTGGCTTCAGCATGCCGGTCAGAGCCGCTTTAACGTCATCCAGCATGTTATAGATGATGCTGTAGTAACGCAGATCCAGACCTTCCTTCTCCACCAGACGCTTCGCAGCGGTATCGGCACGAACGTTAAAGCCGAAGATCACCGCGTTGGTGGCCATGGCCAGGCTGATATCGGTTTCAGCGATACCGCCGACACCGGAGGACACAACCTTAACCTGAACTTCGTCGTTACCCATGTCGCGCAAGGCTTTGGTGATGGCCTCGAGGGTACCGCGCACGTCGGTTTTCAGAACAACGTTGAGGGTCTTAACCTCATCCTTGCCCATGTTTTCGAACATATTCTCAAGCTTGGCGGCTTGCTGACGCTGCAGGCGGTTTTCACGCTCGCGGGTCTGACGCAATTCGGCCAGTTCTTTCGCCTTCTTCTCGTCAGATACGGCGTAGAACTCATCACCGGCATCCGGCGTGCCGTTCAAGCCCAAGATCTCAACCGGGATAGAAGGGCCGGCAGACTTAACCTGCTTGCCAGCTTCGTTGGTCATGGCACGAACCTTACCGAAGAAGGAACCCGCAACAACCATTTCACCCTGGCGCAGGGTACCGTTCTGAACCAGAACGGTCGCAACAGAACCACGACCACGCTCAAGGCTGGACTCAACCACAACGCCTTTTGCCGACGCGTCTGGAGACGCTTCAAGCTCAAGAACCTCAGCCTGCAGCAGAACCGCTTCTAGCAAGCTGTCGATACCGGAACCGGTATGCGCCGATACAGGTACAAACTGGACATCACCGCCCCAGTCTTCCGGAATAACATCCAGAGCTGCCAGTTCAGTTTTAATGCGATCCGGGTCCGCTTCTTCCTTGTCCATCTTGTTGATGGCAACAACCAAAGGAACACCGGCCGACTTGGCGTGTTCAACCGCCTCTTTCGTCTGTGGCATTACACCGTCATCAGCTGCGACAACCAGAATGACGATATCGGTGCACTGGGCACCACGAGCACGCATCGCCGTGAAGGCTGCGTGGCCCGGGGTATCCAGGAAGGACACCATGCCGTGATCGGTTTCAACGTGGTAAGCACCAATGTGCTGGGTAATACCACCGGATTCGCCAGCCGCCACTTTGGTGCGACGAATGTAATCAAGCAGCGAGGTTTTACCGTGGTCAACGTGACCCATCACGCTCACAACCGGAGCACGCTTGATCTTCTCTTTGCCTTCGTCCTGATCGGTGATGTTGCTCAGCACTTCTTCTTCAAGCGCGTCATCACTGATACTCACCGGCTTGTGACCCAACTCTTCAGTCACCAGGATCGCAGTTTCCTGATCCAGAGGCTGGTTGATGGTGGCCATCACACCCATACCCATCAGAGTCTTGATGACATCAGCGGCTTTAACAGCCATACGCTGGGCGAGATCACCAACAGTGATCGTTTCTGGAATCTGTACTTCTCTTACCATGGGCTTGGTTGGCCTCTCGAAAGCATGACGCTTTTCTTTCGTTTTCTTTTTGGCCCGTAGCTGTTTGCGAGGAACAGTATCGTCATCCTCGGAAATCACCAGAGGCTCCTCTGGTCGGCTACGTGGACCGCGATGGCCAGCCTGTTTCTTCTTAGGCTTGCCTTCATCATCATCGCCGCGCTCACGCCCTTTCTCTTTCTTTTTCTTCGGCTTGCGATCTCGCCCGTCGTCTTCTGGCGGAGGCATTGGAATGTCCTCTGGCGCAGTTTCAACGGCCGGCTCTGGCTCTTTCGCTTCAGGCGCCTGGGGCGCTTCTGCCGCTTCAGCCTGCTCTTTCGGTGCCTCAGCTTCTGGCTGGACTGGCGCTTGCTCCGCAGCCACTGGTGCCGCTTCTTGCTGCGCAGGCTCTTGCGCTACCGGTTGTTCTACTGGCGCTTCCGGTTTAGGCGCTTCAGCTTCCGGCTCGGGCTGCAGTTCTGCACGCTTGATGTACGTACGACGCTTGCGCACTTCCACATTTACTGTTTTCGCTTTACCCGCTTTCAACGTGGTGGTTGTCTTGCGCTTGAGCGTAATCTTCCGCGGCTCTGCTTCGCCATCGCCGTGGCTCTTTCTCAGATAATCCAGCAACTGCTGTTTCTCATCGCTAGACACAGCATCGTTTTCGCTACGGGCTTTCAGCCCGGCTTCAACGATCTGCTTCAGCAAACGATCCACGGGAGCGCCTACATCTGCGGCCAGTTGTTTTACCGTTACATCAGTCATACTGGTCCTCCTCTCCCGAATCAGGCCTGGTCTTCAAACCAGGGTGCACGTGCCGTCATAATCAATTGACCTGCACGCTCTTCATCAACACCTTCGATCTCAAGCAGATCATCAACTGATTGCTCTGCGAGATCTTCCATCGTGCGAACGCCCATACCGGCAAGCTTGAACGCCAGTGCCCGCTCCATACCTTCCATTTCCAGCAGGTCTTCCGCAGGCTCGGCACCTTCAAGGGCCTCTTCACCGGCCAAGGCCTGATTCAGCAGGGCATCTTTGGCACGCTTACGAAGTTCCGTCACGGTGTCTTCATCCAGACCATCGATGGCCAGCATTTCTTCCATCGGTACGTAGGCCACTTCTTCAATAGAAGAAAAGCCTTCTTCGATCAGGACACTTGCAAACTCTTCATCAACATCAAGGTGCTTGGTGAAGTGTTCAAGCAAACGGCCAAGCTCTTGTTCCTGGCGCTCGCCCGCTTCTTCTTCAGTCATGACGTTCAATGTCCAGCCGGTCAGCTCGGTGGCCAAACGAACGTTCTGTCCGTTTCGACCAATGGCCTGGGCCAGATTGTCTTCAGCCACGGCTACGTCCATGGTGTGACGGTCTTCGTCCATCACAATGGAGGCCACTTCTGCCGGAGCCATGGCATTGATAACCAGCTGTGCCGGGTTGTCGTCCCAAAGAACGATATCAACGCGCTCGCCGCCCAACTCATTGGAAACAGCCTGAACACGGGAACCCCGCATGCCCACACACGCGCCGACCGGGTCGATACGACGGTCGTTGGTTTTCACAGCAATTTTTGCGCGCGAACCGGGATCACGGGCAGCGCCACGGATCTCGATCAGCTCTTCGGCAATCTCTGGCACTTCGATGCGGAACAATTCGATCAGCATCTGGGCATCAGTACGGCTCAGGATCAATTGCGGACCACGATGATCAACGCGAATTTCCAGCAGCAGAGCGCGCACACGATCGCCCATGCGGAAGGTCTCTCGAGCAATCAGGTGTTCACGCGGCAGCAAAGCTTCAGCGTTGCTACCCAGATCCACAATCACGTTGTCCCGGGTCACTTTCTTTACGGTACCGGAAACCAGCTCACCTACGCGATCGCGGTAACTATCTACGATCTTGGAGCGCTCGGCTTCACGGACTTTCTGGAAAATAATCTGTTTGGCCGCTTGCGCACCGATACGACCGAAAGCAACTGACTCGGTTTGCTCTTCGTACATGTCGCCCGGCTGCAGAGACGGATCAATTTCTTCCGCTTCCTGCATGGTCAGCTCGGTACCCAGCGCGGGTACCGCGTCGTTGTCTACCACCAACCAACGGCGAAAGGTTTCGTACTCACCGGTACGGCGGTCGATAGAAACACGGATGTCCGCTTCTTCATCTTCATAACGCTTTTTGGCAGCAGTGGCGAGCGCAAGCTCGATGGCCTCAAAAATCACGTCCTTGTCGACGCCCTTCTCGTTCGAGACGGTCTCCACTACCAGCAAGATCTCTTTACTCATGCGATTGCCCTGCCTTCAAAATAATCAATACATCTAAGAATTCTTGAATACACTTATTCAAAAACCGGAACGATATTGGCTTTATCAATACTGTCGAACGGCAACAGGTATTCGTGATCGTCTACCACGATAACCACCTCGTCACCTTCCACACCTTTGATCAGGCCTTGGAACTTTCGGCGGCCCTCAAAAGCCATACGGAGCTTGAGCTGGACTTTATGCCCAACAAACGCCTGATAATGCTCAAGACGAAACAACGGGCGATCCATCCCCGGGGATGAAACCTCCAACGTATACTCACTCTGGATGGGATCTTCCACATCCATTACGCCACTGACTTGCCGACTTACCTTTTCGCAGTCTTCAATGCCAATACCGTTTTCGGCGTCATCGATAAACACCCGCAACATCGATTGATAGCCGCGAGAACGAAATTCGATACCCCAAAACTCATATCCGAGCCCCTCGACTACCGGGCGCAGTATCTCTTCGAGTTGATTAAGCTTGGCTGACAAGTGTCGCCGCCTCCGTCTTGAGAATTTTCAATGTACAAAAACAAAAAAAGGGCTGTTGAGCAGCCCTTTTATGCACTAGGGCCCTTGCGCCAGGCCCCTTAATCAAAAAGCCCCTTAGAACGGGGCTTTTTGTTGCAAGAATTCGCAGAAAGCCAAACCCAAAACGGCTAACTGCCGACAGACACCTGGCCTGCCTGGAAGTCAGGATGAAACACTGACTCCAATATCCGCGGAAGTATAGAGATACGAAGCGGATCGGTCAAGGACTGACCAAACAAAGACGGCCTGGATAAACCAAGCCGTCTTTGTTGAAAATTGGTGCCCAGGGCCGGACTCGAACCGGCACAGCTCTCGCTACCACCCCCTCAAGATGGCGTGTCTACCAATTTCACCACCTGGGCAAAAACTCTATCACTCGAGCTCGGGAAGCTCGTTTTCTTTCGTGTCGCTGCTGGCGCCTTCATCCAGAGCCGGAACCTGCTCTGCAGAGGACTCCTGAAGCACCGGGATACCGGCTTCACCAGCCACTTCCGCGCGCTGCTTGGCGAAAATCGCCAACGAAAAACTTGTCACAAAAAACACAACCGCCATCAAGGTGGTTACACGGGTCAAAAAGCTGCCACTACCCTGACTACCAAAAACGGTCTGGGAAGCACCGCCACCGAACGCCGCGCCGGCATCCGCACCCTTGCCCTGCTGGATCAAGACGACACCAACCAGCGCCACGGCGATAACGACGTGAACAACAACTACCAGTGTTTCGATCCAATCCATACAGACTCTCGTATTCGTTTCGACTTAGTTACCCGCCGGGAAAGACCGGCAAATACTAATAAACTCGTCAGCCTTAAGGGAAGCTCCACCTATAAGACCACCATCGATATCGGGCTCTGAAAACAGAGCGGCTGCATTATCCGCTTTTACACTGCCGCCGTAAAGTACCGAAACCTCTTCTGCGGGTGCGCCCATTGTTTTCAGGACGTTTCGAATCTCCGCATGCATCGCCTGGGCATCTTCAGCCGTAGCCGTTTTGCCCGTACCTATAGCCCATACAGGCTCATAAGCTACGACAATTCCTTGCCACTGATCACCTGCAACTCCGGCCAGACCGCTTCTGACCTGCTCGGCAACCACACGCTCAGCCTCTCCGGCTTCCCGCTGCTCCAGCGTTTCACCGACACAAAGCATCGCTGTCAAACCGCTTTCCAGCACGCGCGCAACCTTGCGAGCTGCAACATCATCGCCTTCACCAAACAGCTGACGACGCTCGGAATGACCCACCAGCACAAAACTGCAGCCAAGGTCTTTCGCCATATCCGCAGACACTTCACCCGTGTAGGCTCCGGATTGCCATTCACTGACGTTCTGCACACCGACGGCAAGCTTGCCATCGGACTGCTGCTGAACCAGGGGGACGTAAGGCGCTGGAGGAATGACGACCACCTCTGCAGCGTCATCCAGCCCGACCGCACGATCACAAATCACGCCGACCAGTTGCTGCACAAGGTCTTTCGACCCGTTCATCTTCCAGTTTCCGGCTACAATTTTACGGCGCATATGAACTCTCAAATGTCCCGAGCGTAAGCGAGGGCGAACTATACAGCAGAGATTTCATCTGCACAACCGCCCCGTTTTGAATCAGGGGGTTGACTGCTCTACCACCTCTGCAAGGCTCTCAGCGACGCGAGCAATTTCAGCGGCATCTTTGCCTTCTGCCATGACCCGGATCAAAGGCTCAGTCCCTGAAGCTCGCAAGAGAATACGCCCGGAATCGCCAAGCGATTCTTCAGCCTCGCGCATGGCGCTGACGATATCGTCCCGACTCAGCGGGTCAAAGCGCTGGGCGACTTTCACATTGATCATGGTTTGCGGCAACTTGTTCATACCACTGCGCAGCTCTGACAACGTTTTTCCGGAGTTGCCAATCGCCAACAGCACTTGCAAGGCCGATATCACGCCATCGCCCGTACCGATGCAGTCGCGAATGACCATATGCCCGGAGCCTTCGCCGCCAACCAGCCAGTCATTGGCCAGCAACCGCTCCATCACGTAGCGATCGCCAACCTTTGCACGCTCAAACGGGATATCCAGCTCGTTTAGTGCCAACTCGACACCCAGATTGGTCATCAACGTGCCAACCACGCCACCTTCCAGACGCCCCTCAGCGCGCCGCTGGGATGCCAGAATATACAGCAGTTCGTCACCGTCCACTTCAGATCCGTCCCGATCGACCATGAGGACCCGGTCGCCGTCACCATCGAAAGCGATTCCCAAATCAGCACCCTTGTCGATAACCGTCTGTTTCAGGCTTTCAAGATGGGTAGAGCCAACGTTCAGGTTGATATTCAGCCCATCCGGCTCGGCACCAATTACGGTCAGCTTGGCACCCAGCTCGCGGAACACCTTTGGTGCCACGTGGTAAGTTGCGCCGTGGGCACAATCCAGCACCACATGCAGCCCTTCCAGCGTGAATTCGTTCGGAACGGTACTCTTACAGAATTCGACATAGCGGCCAGGCGCGTCATCGATCCGACTGACTTTACCCAACTCTTTCGGCTCGCAGACCTCAATCGGCTTATCCAGCCAGCGTTCGATCTCCGATTCCAGTGCATCATCCAACTTGGTGCCGGCAGCCGAGAAAAACTTGATACCGTTGTCATGGTGAGGATTGTGGGAGGCACTAATCACAATACCCGCCGACGCCCGGAACGTGCGCGTCAAATAGGCAATGGCCGGGGTCGGCATGGGACCAAGCAGTTTGACATCCACCCCTGCGGCAGAAAGCCCCGCCTCAAGCGCTGATTCAAACATATACCCTGACAACCGGGTGTCTTTACCGATCAACACACTGTTGCGCTGCCCGGCCTTTTTAAACGCTTGCCCGGCCGCCCAACCAAGATGAAGCATGAATTCCGGGGTGATGGGCCGTTCGCCAACACGCCCGCGAATGCCGTCGGTACCAAAATATTTCCGCTGGGACATTACCTTGCCTCCTTAATGGCCGTTACCACTTTAACGGCGTCCACCGTTTCCCTGACGTCATGCACCCGCAGAATGCTCGCGCCTTTCATGGCCGATATTGTCGCGGCTGCGAGGCTCGCAGACAACCTTTCGTTCACATCGCGGCCCGTGATGACTCCGAGCATCGATTTTCTCGAGATGCCAATCAACAGCGGATGGCCAAGCATGTGCATTTGCTCCAAGCCTGCCAACAACTGAACATTGTGCTCAACCGTCTTACCAAAACCGAACCCGGGATCAAGAATGATATTTTCCGGTAACACACCAGCCGCTTCGGCTACTCGCACCCGCTCCGTCAAAAACGAGCTGACTTCCCGCCGTACGTTCCGGTAGATCGGCGAATCCTGCATGGTGTCCGGCTCTCCCTGAATGTGCATCAAGCACACCGGAACTCCCGCTTCAGCAGCCACCTTAGGCGCACCCTTACGCTGAAGCGCCCGGACATCATTGATCAAACCAGCGCCGACCTTAACGGTTTCTGCCATCACTACCGGGTTACTGGTATCCACAGACACAACCACATCCAATTCCCGTGCTATGGCCTCTACCACGGGGCAAACCCGATCCAGCTCTTGTTGCGTCGAGACAGGCGCGGCGCCTGGACGCGTGGACTCACCACCAACGTCTACGAAAGTGGCTCCGTCAGCCACCATCTGTTTCGCTCGAAGGATGGCGGCGTCCACGCTGTTGAATTGGCCGCCATCGGAAAACGAATCGGGCGTGACATTGAGAATGCCCATAACATGACATTCAGACAGATTTCGTTGGCGGCCGGCAAAATTAACGATCATAGGGCAAATTCCGGAAAACTGTATCGAAGGGACAAAAACAAACGCCGCCCAGATTGTGGGCGGCGTCGGATATTACTTGCGACTTTCGTGCCGATCAGTGCTCGCCAGCCGGACGCCCGACTCCGGGCTGACCACCGTCACCCGATTCTTTGGGCTCCGGTGCCGGCTCGGCACTCTCTGGCGCACCACCTGCGGATGAACCGCCGTCACCCCAGCTCTTGGGCGGGCGAGGCTCGCGACCTTCCATGATGTCATCAATCTGAAAGCGATCGATGGTTTCATACTTCATCAACGCATGAGCCATCATATCGAGCTTCTCACGATTCTCGACCAGAATCTGCTTGGCGGTCTCGTAGCAGGTGTCCACGATGTTGCGCACTTCCTCGTCGATGCGCTGCGCCGTCTCGGGTGAATACACCGTGTGAGACTGGCCAGCCGAGCGACCCAGGAATGGCTCTTCGCTGTCTGTATCGTACTGCAGCGGCCCCAGTTTGTCGGAGAGCCCCCAGCGAGTCACCATATTGCGCGCAAGACTGGTCGCGCGCTCGATGTCGTTGGATGCACCCGTGGTGACACCATCCGCACCCAGCGTGAGCTCTTCCGCGATACGACCACCAAACAAGCTGCAAATTGAGCTGATCAGGTAACGCTTGGAATGGCTGTACTTATCCTCTTCGGGCAGGAACATGGTCACACCCAAGGCACGGCCACGAGGAATGATACTCACTTTGTAGACCGGATCGTGCTCGGGAACCAAGCGCCCCACAATCGCATGCCCTGCTTCGTGATAAGCCGTATTCAGCTTTTCTTTCTCATTCATCACCATGGACTTGCGCTCGGCGCCCATCATGATCTTGTCTTTCGCCAGCTCCAGCTCTTCCATGGAAACCAGACGCAGATTGCGGCGAGCCGCAAACAACGCAGCTTCGTTCACCAGGTTCGCCAAATCAGCGCCGGAGAATCCGGGTGTACCGCGTGCGATCACAGCCGGATCGATACCGTCTGCCAGTGGCACTTTTTTCATGTGCACTTTCAGGATCTGCTCGCGCCCTTTGATGTCGGGCAAGCTGACAACCACCTGACGGTCGAATCGACCGGGGCGCAACAAGGCCGGGTCCAGTACGTCCGGACGGTTGGTTGCGGCAATTACGATAACGCCTTCGTTGCCTTCAAAGCCGTCCATTTCGACCAGCAGCTGGTTCAGGGTCTGCTCACGTTCATCGTGACCACCACCCATACCGGCACCACGATGGCGACCGACCGCGTCAATCTCATCGATGAAGATAATGCAGGGGCTCTGCTTTTTGGCCTGTTCGAACATGTCCCGGACACGTGACGCACCAACACCCACAAACATCTCGACGAAGTCTGAACCCGAGATGGAGAAGAACGGCACTTTGGCTTCGCCGGCAATGGCTTTCGCCAACAGCGTTTTACCTGTACCCGGAGGGCCAACCATCAGAACGCCCTTGGGGATACGGCCGCCCAGACGCTGGAATTTGCTGGGGTCGCGCAGGAAGTCAACCAGCTCTTTGACGTCTTCTTTGGCCTCTTCAACGCCGGCTACGTCACCGAACGTTGTTTTGATCTGATCTTCACTGAGCAGACGGGCTTTACTCTTACCAAAGGACATCGGCCCTTTGCCGCCGCCACCGCCTTGCATCTGGCGCATGAAGAACATAAACAGCGCAATGATGATCAGAATCGGGAACGCGGCCACCAACAATTGAGTCCACAGGCTCTGGCGCTCAGGCTCTTTACCAATTACCTCTACTTGATTGGCAAGCAGATCGTCCATCAGCTTGTTGTCTGGCACTTGAGGACGAACGGTCTGAAACTGAGAGCCATCGCCTCGAACACCTTGAATTTCCAGCCCATCGACCGTCACCTGACGAACCTGCCCTTGCTGGACCATTTCGACAAACTGGGAATAATTAACTTGTTGCCCGCTGGTGGTGGGCGTGAAATTCTGAAACACCATCAGCAGCACAGCGGCTATTACTAGCCAGAGAACTAAATTTTTTGCCATATCGTTCAAGGATCATCACCTGTGAATTGCAGAGCCGCGGCCTGACCGCCTACCCTTTTCGAACACCTTACACCAAATGTACGTTCGTAAACCAGAAGTGGCCTATCCGTAAAAGACACAGAGTTCGGGAAATCGTTCCCGACCACTAAACTTACGAACGCCCCTGTAAGTGATTACAGCCATTCTTAGAGGGCCTCTATCTGTTACAATCATTCCATTATACTTCGTTGTCAGCATTTAAGCCGCTGACCTTTTGTTAATAGCATTGATAAAGAGATTACATCATGAGCTTGTCACCGGAACAGCGCCGGGAGTACCGGGCCATCGCCCACAACCTGAAGCCCGTCATCATTGTCGGCGACAAAGGCCTGTCCGAAGGACTTCAAGACGAACTGGACCGAGCCCTGAACGACCACGAACTGATCAAGATCAAAGTGGCCAGCCAGGATCGGGAAGCCCGCCAGGAAGCCATCGAGGCTCTGTGCAAAAGCGCCAAAGCCGAGCTTGTGCAGACCATCGGCAAAATTGCTGTGATTCTGCGCCGCTCGAAAAAGCCGAACCCGAAGCTTTCAAACCTGATCAGAAATAAATAAGCATTCGGCCACAAAAAAGCCGGCCCGAGGTTCCCCTCCGGCCGGCTTTTCTTTGCCTGCAGTACCTTAGATGTACTGCACTTCGGCAATTTCGTACTCAACAGTGCCTGAAGGGATGCGGATGGCCACCACATCACCTTCACTTTTACCGATCAAAGCCCGCGCGATCGGCGACGAGACCGAGAGCTTGCCAGCCTTGATGTCGGCTTCGTCTTCGCCAACAATCTGGTAAGTCACCTCTTCATCGGTATCCATGTTCACCAACTCGACCGTGGTCCCGAAAATCACCTTTCCGGTATTTTCCATGGCGGTCACGTCGATGACCTGAGCCACTGACAGCTTGCCTTCAATTTCCTGAATGCGGCCTTCAATGAAGCTCTGCTGCTCACGCGCAGCATGGTATTCAGCATTTTCTTTCAAATCGCCGTGTTCGCGGGCATCAGAAATCGCCTGAATAACCCGCGGACGATCTTCGGATTTCAGCTTCTTCAGCTCCTCACGCAAGCGAGCTTCGCCCAGCTTGGTCATAGGAACTCTATCATTAGACATATCGTTACTTCCCTGCGTGCAAGTCCTGGAGGCGACGAACAGCGCGCTCCGGACCAAACTTAATGGCTCGGCAGTAGGCTTCGCCACCTGCCAGAGTCGTCGTATAGGTTACCTTGCTCTGCAGCGCCGACTGACGGATTTGCGACGAGTCAGAGATGGCCTTGCGGCCTTCGGTGGTATTGATAATCAGCTGTACTTCGCCGTTCTTGATTGCATCCACAATGTGCGGACGGCCTTCACGTACCTTGTTGACGTGCTCAACGGCAATGCCCGCTTCTTCAAGCGCTTTTGCGGTGCCTGTGGTTGCAACGATCTTGAAGCCGGCGTCGATCAGTTCACGGGCCACTTCAATGGCGCCCGGCTTATCGACATTTCTCACCGACATGAACGCGGTGCCTTCAGTCGGCAATTTATCGCCAACGGCCAAAGATGCCTTGGCGAAAGCTTCATCAAAGCTGTCACCCAGCCCCATGACTTCACCGGTGGATTTCATTTCCGGCCCGAGAATCGGGTCAACCGACGGGAACTTGTTGAACGGGAACACAGACTCTTTCACCGCGTAGTAAGTCGGTACGATTTCCTGCGTGAATTCCAGTTCTTTCAGAGTCTTGCCGGACATCACCCGAGCCGCAACGGCGGCCAGAGACAAGCCAATGGCTTTGGACACGAACGGCACGGTACGGGAGGCGCGTGGGTTCACCTCGATCACGTAGATTTCGCCACCCTGCCAGGCCAGCTGCACGTTCATCAGGCCGATCACTTCCAGCTCGATGGCCATCTTCTTGACGGCTTCGCGCATGGCATCCTGAACGTCGGCCGGCAAGCTATACGGCGGCAGTGAACACGCGGAGTCACCGGAGTGAATACCCGCCTGCTCGATGTGCTGCATGATGCCGCCGATCACCACATCGGTGCCGTCAGAGATGGCGTCGATATCCACCTCAATGGCCGCATTCAGGAAGTGATCCAGCAGTACCGGGCTGTCGTTAGACACCAACACAGCACTTTGCATATAGCGAACCAGTTCGGTTTCGTCGTAGACGATTTCCATGGCACGACCGCCCAGAACGTAGGACGGACGAACCACCAGCGGATAACCGATCTCGCGAGCGGCCACAATGCCTTCTTCGTGGCTGCGTACGGTGGCGTTCTCCGGCTGCTTCAGACCTAAGCGCTGGATCATCTGCTGGAAACGCTCACGGTCTTCGGCACGGTCAATCGCATCCGGGCTGGTACCGATAATCGGCACACCGGCCGCTTCCAGGCCGCGCGCCAGTTTCAGCGGTGTTTGACCACCGTACTGAACGATCACGCCCTTCGGCTTTTCAACATCAATGATTTCCAGAACATCTTCCAGAGTGATCGGCTCGAAGTACAAGCGATCCGAGGTGTCGTAGTCGGTAGACACGGTCTCCGGGTTGCAGTTGATCATGATGGTTTCATAGCCGTCTTCGCGCATTGCAAACGCGGCGTGAACACAGCAGTAATCAAACTCGATGCCCTGGCCAATCCGGTTAGGCCCACCACCGATAACCACGATCTTTTCACGATCCGACGGATCCGCCTCGCACTCTTCTTCATAGGTGGAGTACATGTAAGCGGTGTCTGAGGCGAATTCGGCGGCACAGGTGTCCACGCGTTTATAGACCGGGCGCACACCGAGATCGTGGCGCAGCTTGCGCATGCTTGCTTCTGAGATACCGAGCAGCTTGGCCAAACGCGCGTCAGAGAAACCTTTGCGCTTCAGACGGAATAAGGTGGCATGATCGATATCCGCCTTGCCTGCGGTCTTCAGGGCCGTTTCTTCTTTGATCAGGTCTTCAATCTGCACCAGATACCAAGGATCTACCTTGGTGTGCTTGAAAACTTCATCAACTGTCATGCCAGCGCGGAAGGCATCACCGATGTACCAGATGCGCTCAGCGCCCGGTACGTTCAGCTCGGTGGTCAGAGTTTCGCGGGAGTTTTCTGAATCCAGATCTTCCAGCTTCTCGTCGAAACCTTCGGAACCCACTTCCAGACCACGCAATGCTTTCTGCACCGATTCCTGGAAGGTCCGGCCAATGGCCATGACTTCGCCCACGGATTTCATCTGAGTGGTCAGTCGGGCGTCTGCCTGCGGGAACTTCTCGAAAGTAAAGCGAGGAATCTTGGTGACCACGTAATCGATGCTCGGCTCAAACGAGGCCGGAGTGACACCACCGGTGATTTCGTTCTGCAATTCATCGAGGGTGTAACCAATCGCCAGCTTGGCGGCCACTTTGGCAATCGGGAAACCGGTTGCTTTGGAAGCCAGCGCCGAAGAACGGGATACCCGCGGGTTCATCTCGATGACAACCATACGGCCGGTGTTGGGGTTAATACCGAACTGAACGTTGGAACCACCCGTCTCAACGCCGATTTCACGCAGCACCGCCAGGGAGGCGTTCCGCATGATCTGGTATTCTTTGTCGGTCAGGGTCTGAGCCGGGGCAACGGTGATGGAGTCACCGGTGTGCACGCCCATGGCGTCAAAGTTTTCGATGGCACAGACGATGATGCAGTTGTCGTTTTTGTCACGAACAACTTCCATCTCGTACTCTTTCCAGCCGATCAGGGATTCGTCGATCAGCAGTTCGTTGGTCGGAGAGAGATCCAGACCGCGAGTACAGATTTCTTCAAATTCGTCTTTGTTATAGGCGATACCGCCACCGGAACCACCCATGGTGAACGACGGACGAATGATGCACGGGAAGCCGATTTCTTTGGAGATTTCCCAGGCTTCTTCCATGGAATGGGCAATGGATGCACGCGGGCACTCAAGGCCAATTTTCTTCATGGCCTGATCGAAGCGGTTACGATCTTCGGCTTTGTCGATGGTGTCAGCGTTCGCGCCGATCATTTCAACGCCGTGCTTTTCGAGAACGCCGTATTTTTCCAGGTCCAGCGCGCAGTTCAGCGCGGTCTGGCCGCCCATGGTCGGCAGCAGCGCGTCCGGCTTTTCTTTCTCGATGATTTTTTCGACGGTTTTCCAGTTGATGGGCTCGATGTAGGTGGCATCGGCCATGACCGGGTCCGTCATGATGGTAGCCGGGTTGGAGTTCACCAGAATTACCCGGTAGCCCTCTTCGCGCAGGGCTTTACAAGCCTGGGCTCCGGAGTAGTCGAACTCGCACGCCTGCCCGATCACGATGGGGCCTGCGCCCAGGATCAGGATGCTTTTGATGTCGGTACGTTTTGGCATGTCTTGGTAAACCTGTCAGCAACTTTTGAATTCTTGCAGCGCAGAACGCAGCGCCTGTCGTTATCCGTGGTGACCCTGCGTTAAGCGGATCGCGCTTCCATCAACTGGATAAACTCGTCAAACAGGGGGGCTACATCGCCGGGGCCGGGGCTGGCTTCAGGGTGACCCTGGAAGCTGTAGGCCGGCTTATCGGTCAGGCGAAGTCCCTGCAACGTTCCGTCGAACAATGACTTGTGGGTGGCCCGAATGTTCGCAGGCAATGTGGACGCGTCCACCGCAAAACCGTGGTTCTGACTGGTAATCATGACGACACCGCTGTCGAGATCTTGCACAGGGTGGTTCGCACCATGATGGCCGTGGTTCATCTTCATGGTTTTGGCACCGCTGGCCAAAGCCAATAGCTGGTGACCCAGGCAGATACCGAATACCGGGATGCTGGTACCCAGCACTTCTTTTATGGCGCTGATGGCGTAATCGCAGGGCTCTGGATCGCCAGGGCCGTTAGACAGGAAGATTCCGTCCGGATTCATGGCGAGCACTTCCGAAGCCGGAGTTTGCGCCGGTACAACGGTGATGTCACAACCACGGGATGCGAGCATGCGCAAAATGTTGTATTTGACGCCATAGTCCCAGGCGACCACTTTAAACTTGGCATCCGCTTGCTCACCATAGCCGTTGGCTAGGTCCCATTCGGCCTGCTTCCATTGGTAGGATTTTTGGCAAGTCACTTCTTTCGCCAAATCCATGCCTTTCAGGCCGGGGAAGGCTTTCGCCAGCTCAAGAGCACGCTCAGCTGTGGCGTTTTCGCCGGCCAGAATGGCTCCGTTCTGGGAACCTTTGTCCCGGAGAATGCGGGTCAGGCGGCGTGTATCGATGTCAGCAATACCAACGATGTTGTTGCTTCGCAGGTAATCTTCCAAACTACCCTGACTGCGCCAGCTGCTGGCGATCAGCGGCAGATCACGAATGATCAAGCCTGCGGCGTGTACGCGGTCGGATTCCACGTCTTCTTCGTTAACGCCGGTGTTGCCGATGTGGGGATACGTCAAGGTGACGATTTGGCGCGAGTAGGACGGGTCGGTCAGGATTTCCTGGTAGCCGGTCATTGCGGTATTGAATACCACTTCGCCGCTGGTTTCTCCGTCTGCGCCGATGGCGGTGCCGTAAAACAGGCTTCCGTCTGCGAGTGCAAGGATTGCTGGTGTACTCAAGGCTTGTATCCTCATCGAGTGGCGTAAGTTCGTCACGAACAGGAACGCAAGCGCAAAGTCAGGTTGCAAAAAAGCGAGACTGAGTGGTGGCTCGGTCCCGCTTTTCTAGAAACTTTTCAAAGGTACGCTTGGTGCAAAAAAATCGACTTATTCTACGAATTTTGTCGCTTTTTGTCCATCGCGAATTACGGCTTGGCTTGATATAGGCAAACTTCAACTCCAACAAACTCGAACTCCGGCAGCGGCTTGCACGCTTGCCTTCCGGAAACCGCTACAAGCACATCCCTGTGCGCTTCTCTTCGGCCATCCATGGCCTACGACATTTCCGGAAGGCAAGCGTGCAAGCCACCGCCTCCGAGTTAGCCTGCCAAATCTACCGAAGGATCAACCCTTCAGATTCAGCACATCCTGCATGTCGTACAAGCCTGCCGGCTTATCTTTCAACCACAGGGCAGCGCGCATCGCACCTTTAGCGAACGTCATGCGACTGCTGGCTTTGTGAGTCACTTCGATGCGCTCGCCTTCGGTGGCGAACAGCACGGTGTGATCACCCACAACATCGCCGGCGCGGATGGTTTCGAAGCCGATTTCTTTTCGGGTGCGTTCACCGGTGAAGCCTTCACGACCATAGACCGCACACTCTTTGAGATCACGCCCCAGTGCGTCGGCAACGACTTCGCCCATGCGCAGTGCGGTACCGGAAGGTGCGTCTTTTTTGTGGCGGTGATGGGCTTCGATGATTTCTACGTCGTAGTCGTCACCCAGTGTTGCCGCTGCCGTTTTGAGCAGGTTCAGCACCACGTTTACGCCCACGCTCATGTTGGGCGCGAACACAACGGGAACTGACTCAGCCGCTTGGGCAAGCTGCTGTTTTTCCGCGTCGGTCATACCGGTGGTGCCGATCACGAGCATTTTGCCATTGGCTTTGCAGAACTCGGCGTTTTCCAATGTCAGATCCGGGAAGGTGAAATCGACCAACACATCGAAGTCGTCTTTCACGTCCGCCAGACTGGCGGCAAGCTTCACGCCGGTTTTACCAATCCCCGTCATGTCGCCGGCATCTGCGCCGATAAGGCTACTATCTGGCTCGACAATCGCTGCACCCAGCTCAAGCCCTTCGGTGCCGTCCACTGCCTCGATCAACACTTTACCCATGCGCCCGGCGGCGCCAATGATTGCTACCCGCATCAGCTTTGTCCTCAGAATTTCATTTCGTCAAAGAAACTTTTCACACCCTCAAACCAAGAGGTTTTCTTCGGAGCATGCTCGGAACCGTTGGAATCGTCCAGTGTCTTCTGGAATTCGCCCAACAATTCTTTCTGGCGCTTGGTCAGATTTACCGGCGTCTCAACTATGACGCGGCACAGCAAATCACCAGCCGGACCGCCGCGTACCGGGCTTACACCCTTGTTGCGCAAGCGGAACAGTTTGCCGGTCTGGGTTTCGGCCGGGATTTTCAGTTTCACGCGGCCATCCAGTGTCGGCACTTCCAGCTCACCACCCAAGGCGGCATCCACGATGCTGATGGGCACCTCACAATACAGGTTGCGGCCATCACGGGTGAAGATTGCATGTTCACGCACCGCCACCTGCACGTACAGGTCACCGGGAGGACCACCATCCACACCCATTTCGCCTTCACCGGACAACCGAATACGATCACCAGTATCAACACCCGGCGGCACTTTCACCGACAGGGTTTTCTCTTGTCTTACGCGGCCTTGACCATGGCAAGCCTTACACGGGTTCTTGATGATCTGACCCGAACCACGGCACGTTGGGCAAGCCTGCTGCACAGTGAAGAAACCCTGCTGCATACGCACCTGCCCCATACCCTGACAGGTTCCACAGGTTTCCGGGCGGGAGCCTTTTTCAGCACCGCTACCTTCGCAGCTGTCACATTCCTTATGGCCTGGAATAGTAATTTTGACGTCTTTACCTTTGACCGCTTCTTCAAGATCCAGCTCCAGCGTGTAACGCAGATCGGAACCTCGGGTGTTGCGGGCGCGACCACCGCCACCACCGCCGAAGATGTCACCAAATACATCCCCGAAGATGTCTGAGAAGTTGCCACCACCGAAGCCGCCGCCACCGCCGGCCTGGCCGTCTACGCCAGCGTGTCCGAACTGGTCATAGGCTGCGCGCTTGTTGGCATCCATCAACACTTCGTAGGCTTCGCTGGCCTCTTTGAACTTGTCGTCGGCGTCTGCATCATCCGGGTTACGGTCGGGATGGTATTTCATCGCGAGCTTTCGGTACGCCCGCTTGATTTCTTTATCTTCCGCGCCCCGGGAGACCCCAAGTACTTCGTAATAATCGCGTTTGGCCATGCTTAAAATCCTGTTGCTATAACGCGGAAAACGCGGACATCGGCCCGCGCTTTCCAACTACCTGATGTACTTAGGATTTACTTCTTGTCGTCTTTGACTTCTTCAAACTCGGCATCGACGGCATCGTCGGCTGCCTGAGCTTCTTCGCCTTCCCGGCCGGCGGCTTGTTCAGCCTGATCCGCGTACATCTTCTGCGCAAGCTCGGAGGATACTTCGGTCAGCTTCTGAGTCTTGGCTTCGATATCGTCTTTATCGCTGCCAGTCAGAGCTTCCTCAAGATCCTTGATCGCAGCTTCGATAGACTCTTTCTCGCTATCGCTTACCTTGTCGCCAGCTTCGCTCAGGGTCTTGCGCACAGCGTGAACCATGCCGTCACCCTGGTTGCGAGCCTGAATCAGCTCTTCGAACTTGCGATCTTCCTCAGCGTTCGCTTCGGCGTCTTGTACCATTTTTTCGATTTCATCATCATTCAGGCCAGAAGAAGCCTTGATGACGATGGACTGCTCTTTGCCTGTTGCCTTGTCTTTCGCAGACACGTTCAGGATACCGTTGGCGTCGATATCGAAGGTAACTTCGATCTGCGGAACACCGCGCTGCGCCGGCGGGATGTCGGCCAGGTCAAAACGACCCAACGACTTGTTCTGCGCCGCCTGCTTACGCTCACCCTGAACAACGTGGATGGTCACTGCAGTCTGGTTGTCTTCCGCCGTGGAGAAAGTCTGGGACTTCTTGGTCGGAATCGTGGTGTTCTTGTCGATCAGCGGAGTTGCTACGCCACCCATGGTTTCGATACCGAGGGTCAGCGGAGTTACGTCCAGCAGCAGAACGTCTTTTACGTCACCAGACAGTACCGCACCCTGAATCGCAGCACCCATGGCTACCGCTTCATCCGGGTTCACGTCTTTACGCGGCTCTTTGCCAAAGAACTCTTTCACTTTTTCCTGAACCAGCGGCATACGAGTCTGACCACCAACCAGGATCACTTCATCAATTTCAGAAGCGCTCAGGCCAGAATCTTTCAGCGCCACTTTACACGGCTCAAGGCTGCGCTGAACCAGATCCTCTACCAGAGATTCCAGCTTGGCACGGGTCAGCTTGACGTTCATGTGCTTAGGACCGGTTGCGTCTGCAGTTACGTAAGGCAGGTTCACGTCGGTCTGCTGGCTGCTGGACAGTTCGATCTTGGCTTTTTCGGCCGCTTCTTTCAGACGCTGCATCGCCAGCGAGTCGCCACGCAGGTCGATACCGCTGTCTTTCTTGAACTGGTCCGCCAGGTATTCGATCACTTTCAGGTCGAAGTCTTCACCACCCAAGAAGGTGTCGCCGTTGGTGGCCAGAACTTCGAACTGGTGTTCGCCGTCTACGTCAGCGATTTCGATGATGGACAGGTCGAAGGTACCGCCACCCAGGTCATATACGGCTACAGTGCGGTCGCCGCTTTGCTTATCCATGCCATAGGCCAGAGCAGCTGCGGTCGGCTCGTTGATGATCCGCTTAACTTCCAGACCTGCGATCTTACCGGCGTCTTTGGTGGCCTGACGCTGGCTGTCGTTAAAGTACGCCGGCACGGTGATAACCGCTTCGGTAACTTTCTCGCCCAGATAGTCTTCAGCGGTCTTTTTCATTTTCTTCAAGACTTCAGCAGACACCTGCGGCGGTGCCATTTTCTGGCCCTTAACATCGACCCACGCATCGCCGTTGTCTGCCTTGGTAATCTTGTAAGGCACCATCTTGATGTCTTTCTGAACAACGTCGTCTTCAAAGCGACGACCAATCAGACGCTTGATGGCGTAAAGAGTGTTGTCGGGGTTGGTTACCGCCTGGCGCTTGGCTGACTGCCCAACCAGCGTTTCCCCATCATCGGTGTAGGCGATGATGGACGGGGTGGTGCGATCACCCTCGGCGTTCTCAATTACCTTCACCTTGTCGCCGTCCATTACGGCCACACAGGAGTTGGTGGTTCCGAGGTCAATACCGATAATCTTGCTCATACATTCACTCCAAATCTTGCTGAAATCTGTCCGGAGCACTTACACCCCGGCTGCTTCTGTTTAATGGCTATATTGGCGCTTTATTCGGCTTTTCAAGCCTGCTCGTCGATTTTTGGTGCACTTTCTGCCTTCGCCACCACCACCATGGCCGGACGAACCACGCGTCCGTTTAGCAGGTAACCTTTCTGCACAACCGCCACGACACTGTTGGGCTCGGCATCAGGCGCAGGCACCATCGACATGGCTTCATGCTGCTGTGGATCAAACGGTTCGCCAACCGGGTTCAACTGTTCAACGTTGAACTTTTTGAGGCTACCCAGGAACAGGCTCAAGGTCATCTCCACGCCCTGACGGATGGAAGCCACAAGCTCACCGGATTCTTCGTTCCCTTCGGTGCTCTCAACCGCCTTTTCCAGACTGTCGGCCACCGGCAACAGCTCTTTGACGAACTTTTCCAGAGCAAACTTGTGTGCTTTTTCAACATCCAGCTCTGCCCGACGACGAACATTCTGCATCTCAGCCTGAGCCCGCAAAGCCTGATCCTGGTACTCCTGTAGCTGTGCTTTCAGCGCATCCAGCTCAGAGACTTCACCAGCTTCAACCGGCTCTTCAGCAGCCTGCTCTTCTGCGTTCGCAGTCGCCTCTTCTACCTCTACCTGTTCTTCTACTTGCTCGTTGCGCTTATCGTCAGCACTCATGATCACTCCCAATACGTTTTCCAGCGCCCAAAGGCACGCGGCGAATAGAGCCCGCCGATCAAAACGGCGGGAAAATATGCTTTGCGAACCGATATGGGGTTCCGAGATTCAGATTCAACCTTTCCAACATCGGATTCTTTCGTTTTTTTGCCGACCAAAATTTGCAAACCCAAAAATCACTGTATATATTCACAGCAACTGTATAGGCGAACAGTATTCTTTTTTTGATTTCAGCAACCCTTACGGGGCCCAAGCAGAGGTATCGGCATGCTTACACAACTTACCGTTTCCAACTACGCCATCGCCGAACGCGTTGAGCTGCAATTCAACAAAGGCATGACAGCACTGACCGGCGAAACCGGTGCTGGCAAATCCATTGTTCTGGATGCCTTGGGCCTGGCCATGGGCGGTCGCGCCGACGCTGGTGCTGTGCGCCACGGCGCCAAGCGTGCCGACATCACCGCCAGCTTCGACATCTCCAATATCCCCGAGGCGGGCAAATGGCTTGAAAGTCACGATCTGGATGAGAAAAGCGAATGCATACTGCGCCGCACCATCAGTAAGGACGGCCGCTCCAAAGCTTTCATCAACGGCCAACCTTCGCCACTGTCACAACTGAAAGAACTGGGCGGGCTGCTGATGGACATCCACAGCCAGCATCAACACCAGTCCCTGCTTCGCAAAGATACTCACCGCAAACTACTGGATGAGTTTGCGGGCGCTGAACAGCTTGCCGAGCAGACAAAAACGGCCTGGAAAAACTGGCACCAAACCCAGCAGAAACTCATCCAGCGCCAGCAAAACGCCGACGAAACCGAAGCCAAGCTGCAATTGTTGCGGTATCAGGTAGAAGAACTGGACCGCCTGGCACTGGAAGAGGGTGAACAGGAAGCGCTCGAACAGGAACAAACAAAGCTCAGCCAGGCCGACGCTATTCTGCACAGCAGTCATCAAGCGGCGCAGCTGTGCACTGAGGAAGAATCCAGTGCCGCAAACAGTCTCCGCCATGCGCTGCAATTGTTGGAACAAATGCCTGTAGAAGTGCCGGAGTTGGCCGACACCCTGCAGATGCTTAACGAAGCCCAAATTCAGATTTCCGAAGCAGGCGATAACTTGCGGCGCTTTGTTGATGATTATGAGGCAGACCCGGCAAGGCTTGCGGAAGTTGAAGAGCGCTTGAGCGCTGTTTATCAGATGGCGCGCAAACACCGCATCGGGCCGGAAGAACTGCCTGACCTGCACCAGCGCCTTCGTGATGAACTGGAAGAACTGGACGGCGGCGCAGGCAGCCTGGAGCAACTCGAGGCAGAACTTGAACAATACAAAGCCGAATTTGACGCAGTTGCAACACAACTGTCGGCCAAGCGAGCGCAGGCCGCTGCCGAATTAGACCAACGAATCGCCCACGAACTGGCACAATTGAGCATGCCTTCCGTACAGTTTGTCACGCACTTGAACCGTGACAAAGACGGCGAGCCGGCACCCCATGGCCTGGAGGACATTGAGTTTCTGGTTAGCGCCAACCCCGGGCAACCGGCCCGGCCATTGGCAAAAGTCGCCTCTGGTGGTGAATTATCCCGAATCAGCCTGGCCATTCAGGTTGTGGTTGCTCAAACCTCGACAACACCAACATTGGTATTCGACGAAGTCGACGTTGGCATTGGTGGTGGCACTGCTGAAGTGGTTGGTCGCCTGCTGAGATCGCTAGGGGCCAATGGACAGGTGCTCTGCGTGACTCACCTGCCCCAGGTAGCTGCACAAAGCCATCAGCACCTATTCGTGAGCAAATTTACCGAGAAAGAAGCGACATTCTCCCGAATCGAAACGCTGAACGACCAGGGCAGAATAGATGAGGTGGCCCGCATGCTGGGCGGCGTGGATATGACCGAACAAACAATCGCACACGCTAAAGAGATGGTTGTGAAAGGTCAGGCAACCCATCACTGAGTAGAGAATCCCCTCTCGATTCGAGAGTTTTCGGGGCCCGCTTATGCCGGCCCCTTTTTTATTGCTTCTATTTACTTACTTGTCGCCAGATTTGATCGGCTTAACGTACAAGATCAGGCTGTGCTCTACGATCTCGTAGCCGTGCTCTGCAGCAATTTTCTTCTGGCGCTCTTCAATCACTTCATCGACAAACTCGACAACTTCGCCGGTCTCGGTACACACCATGTGGTCATGGTGGTCTTCACCCGCCATTTCGAACACGGCATGGCCGCCTTCAAAATTGTGGCGAAGAATCAGCCCGGCAGTTTCGAATTGAGTCAGCACCCGGTATACGGTTGCCAATCCCACGTCGTCGCCTTGGTCTAACAGTTTTTTATAGACGTCCTCGGCACTCAAATGATGCTCTTTAGCATTCTCAAGGATATTGAAGATCTTAACTCTCGGAAGAGTTACCTTAAGACCGACTTTTCGTAATTCGGTGTTTTCAGATGACATGCTAGTATTCACTCTTTGGTGTGCCTTACGGCTTCCGGTATGATGAAGCCGCCGTTCAACGGTTAGCCCGTTTCACTCCTGCTCCAGGCAGGCGAACTCAAGATAGAGGATTTCCCTAAGCGATGCAAAAGCTCACCGCTATCGTTCTTATTAGCATTATATCTCTGGCGGGATGTGTTTTCCCGGGCGTTTACAAAATCAACGTCCAACAGGGCAACATTGTCACTGACGAGGAGCTGGCAAGCTTGTCGGAAGGCATGCAACGGAGCCAGGTGCATGCATTGCTGGGAACCCCGTTGATGCTGAACCCGGTAGACCCCTCACAGGAATACTACATCTATACCTTCCAGCGCCGTGGCGGCGACATCGAAGAGCAGCGCATTGTTGTGTACTACGATGGCAACACCTACCGCTCTCACGACGCCAAATTGCTGGAAGAAACCCCCGCGTACTAAGCGCTCAAGCTTTTTTCTTGGCTCGGTTTAGCCGGGCCTGCTTGGGATCTATGATCAAAGGCCGGTAAAGCTCCACACGATCACCCTCGTGCAAGACATGGCTCTCCGGCTTTTTGATAACCTTGCCAAAAACACCCATATCAATGTCGTCAGGGTTGATCTCAGGGAACACGTCCACTATGCCAGATGCTTTTACCGCGTCGAGCGCCGTGGTGCCTTCCGGCACAGCGACTTCCAGAATCTGTTGTTTATCGGGCCGGGCGTAGGCCACCTCAACTCGCATCAGCAAAGCTCCCCTGCTTTATACACTTCATCGGCGCGGCGACAGAAAGCGTCCACCATGGTGTTCGCGGCCTGATTTAACACCGGGCCGAATGTCATACGAGCCAGCGACCCGGAAAACTCGAACTCCAGACTCAAAATCACCTTACAGGCGTTGGAATCCAGTGACCGAAAATGCCAGCGCCCGGTCAGGTTCTTAAGCGGCCCTTCCACCAGCTTCATTTCAATGGATTCCGGCATTAGCAGCTGGTTACAGGTTGTCAGGGTGTGCCGAACACCACCTTTGGCGATTTCCAGAGACGCCATGATTTCCTGATCGGTTTGCTTGTGCACCTCGGCCCCGGCACACCATGGCAAAAATTCGGGGTAACGGGCTATGTCATTAACCAAGTGGAACATACGCTCCGCTGAGTGCATGACCAGCGCTGTTTTGTCTATCTGATGGGCCATAAAACCGGAATTCCTACCTGTCAATGTATTCGCGCCAAACTGAACCAGGCCGTTCTGCTAAACGCTATGATAAAGGATATCTTCGTCGCTGGGAGCTGCTGACTCTTGATTTACGTCTTCACGGGCGCTCGCTTTCGTCGAGGTTGTTACGTTCGCACCCTCATCAACCCCGCTTTCCGGCGTGGCATCCGAGCCTGGCTCTGGCGCTGCAGGTTCTTCAGCCACCGAACTTTGACCAGTCGAGCACCAGACTGCGGCACTGCCATTTTCGCACAGGTTTGCCAATGATACTGCCGTGTACTGGATTCCGATCCACGCCACCACCAGCGGTAGAATCAGGCGCATTGACCAAAGCCAAGCCTTGCGAAACCACACGGGTGCATCGCCCAGCATACCGGCTGAATACCGCTTGGTTAGCCCCCAGCCGGCAAAGGTTGCGACCAGGATGCCGACCAAAGGAATCAACACGCCACCGGCAACCAACTCAACCCAGCGATAGGTTGTGGCGCCCGCAAGCCGGTATTCAGACCATACGTTGAACGAAAACAAAGAGGCCAATCCGGCAAGCCAAACAGCGGCCCCCACAATAATGACCGACCAGGTTCTAGGTGCCCCTGTCCATTCCCTGAACCAAGCGACGACCGATTCCAACAATGCTATCGATGTTGCCCAAACCACCAACATAACCGCCAGGAACACCGCGGTAATAACAACCTGACTGAACGGAGCCGGGGCGAGCGTAACCGGCAACGAAACAAACAGCAGGCCAAACCCGTGTTGCCCGTCCAGACTGCCGCTGCCCGATGCCACCGAGAACATCATCACACCCACGACGATGGCAATGAGCGTATCCATCAGCACGACCGCCAACAACGAACGCTTCAGCCTGGTATGGGAGGTGCTATAGGCTCCGAAGATGGCCCAAACACCCACCCCTAAGCCCAAGGTGAAAAAGGCGTGGAAGAATGCCGCCTGAAGACTTTCCAGACCAAACTGCGCCGGGCGCAGAACCAATATACTATCAATGCCCGAGGCCAGTTGCCCCTGCGTTACGGCCACCGCGAAGAGCCCGAACATCAACACCAGACCGCCCGGGACAATCATCCGCAAGGACCGCTCGACTCCGCTCACCACGCCCCGAGCTGACACCCAAACCACCAACAACAAAAAGAAAGCATGCCAGCCCATAAACTCCCGGTAACGCCCGGAGCTCGACACCAGTTCCGCCAAAAGCCCCGTGGCCTCAGCGGTATCGGCACTACCGAAACTGTCCGTCGCACCAAAGAAAATATAAGCGACAACAATTCCGCCAAACACCGCGGTAAACGAAAGCACTAAGAACGACGCAAGAATGCTTAACGGCCCAGCCAACCGCCACACCGATGAACCACCGGCCGTCTTAACCAACCCATCCATCGCCAACACCATGCCGTGGCGGGAGTGACGGCCAATTGCCGCTTCAGTCACCATCAGGGGCAGCGTGACCACCAACAGGCAAACCAGATACGCCAACACAAACAACCCGCCACCATGAACGCTGGCCAGATAGGGAAATTGCCACAGATTGGCGAGCCCGACGGTTGCGCCCACCGAGGCCCAGAAGAAGGTTGATTTTCGGGTAAACGACCCGATAGATGTCTGATACTTACTCGACATTGTGATCCCTAATGTCAAAAGGCCCGTTATTGTAGCCGACACTGTGGCCCGGGTACGAATGCCAACAGGCCATGTAAGGCCAAATCGTGACCCGTCTGGCCCGACTGGGCTACAATGCCGGTTTTGCCGGCGACCAGACACTTGGCCAGCAAATTCATTTTTCAGATTCCGAGAAGGTTTCATGAGCAAGAGAAAGCCTGGTATGCCCAGCAGCACCATCGCCCTCAACAAAAAGGCGAAACATGAATACCATATAGAGCAACGCTTCGAGGCGGGCATTGCCCTGCTCGGCTGGGAAGTTAAATCCCTGCGAGCCGGCAAAGGCCAGATCACCGATGCCTACGTGTTGCTGAAAGACGGCGAAGCGTTTTTGCTGGGTGCTCACTTCCAGCCTCTGACAGCCGCCTCTACGCACGTGATCGCGGACCCGACCCGAACGCGAAAGCTGCTTTTGCACGCCAAAGAGCTGGCAAAACTGATCGGGGAAACCAGTCAGGCGGGGCATACGTGCGTACCTTTGGCGCTGTACTGGAAGGGCAACAAGGTAAAATGTGAAATTGCTCTGGTGAAAGGCAAAAAACTATTCGACAAACGCGCCACCGAGAAAGAGCGTGACTGGAACCGTCAGAAGCAACGGATTATGCGGGAAAACGCCGGCTGATCGTAGAAACCGCAACAAACAAGCCTTGAAGTTAAGCACGGCGCCCACATATACTGTGGATAAGGGGACGACATGGCTTCGACGCTGGTGGCGAACCCTTGGGTGCATGTCGAGATGGCAGCGAATCTCGTAAATCCAAAGCTGCAATGCAATAGTCGCAAACGACGAAAACTACGCACTAGCAGCGTAAGCTGCTAGTCGTCCTGACCGGGTCGCCCGTAGCCCGGAAGCAACATCTCAGGACGTCATCGCTTACGGGACGCTCCGTTATCCAGAGTTCACTGGCTAACGGCTAAGATTTAAAGAACTCGCCTCCTGCACCCTGGCCTTCGGGTCGCTTGAGGTTAAATCAATAGAAGGACATAAACATGTAGATCTCAAGGCATAGTGCTGGCGGACGCGGGTTCAATTCCCGCCGTCTCCACCAAATAACCAGAGAAAAGCCCCTGATTTCAGGGGCTTTTTTCGTTTTTAACTTCATAAAGCCCAAGCACATCAAGAGCTCCGAACCGGAGCTTTCTTTCGTCTCAGGATCCGTTTATGTCCAGCCAAGCGAAGCAGTCCCAGAAACTTCTGCTGTTCCGCCTGTTCGGTTCTCGGCTTTTCGGTATCGGTACGTTGAAAATCCGCGAAATACTGCCCTTTCCTCGCCTGACCAAGCTGCCCCACAGCCACCATGCTGTTATCGGTACGGCAACGTTCCGGGGTTCTGCAGTGCCGGTGATCGACATGTCGGCCGCTGTCGGTTTCCCGGCCCTCACCAAAGAGGAGCAGGAGACAGCTTCCATCATTGTGACCGACATCCAACGGCAGGAAATCGGTTTTCTGGTGCGCGGCGTTCAGCAAATAATTGAGACGGACTGGAAGAGCGTGATGCCGCCTCCTAAGGCGCTTGGCACTAACGTCTTTATTACAGGCCTGCTCGATGTGGGCGGCGACATTATTCAGCTCTTGGATTTGGAGCTTTTGTTGGCCAAGGTATACCCGGAGTCTCTCAACACTCAAGAGGTGACGC
The DNA here is from genome assembly GCF_016427555.1 of Marinobacter litoralis. Classification (GTDB taxonomy): domain Bacteria; phylum Pseudomonadota; class Gammaproteobacteria; order Pseudomonadales; family Oleiphilaceae; genus Marinobacter; species Marinobacter litoralis_A. The sequence goes on along the minus strand of NZ_JAELVS010000001.1, from coordinate 1,060,886 downwards.
TCTCGGATGTGCAGGGCGAAACTCTCAGTTCCCTGAATATTCTGCTGGTCGACGACTCCCAGGTCGCCCGTAAGCAACTATCCGATGTCCTCGATAGCAAAGGCATTCACTACCATGTCACCAGCAATGGTAGTGAGGCGCTTAAAATATTGCTCAAAGAACACGATTCGGGGCATCCGATCGACATACTGGTGAGCGATATCGAGATGCCCGGGCTGGACGGTTACGAGCTAACGTTCAATGTGCGGGACAACTCCTCACTCGAACAGCCTTACATTATTCTGCACACGTCTCTGAACAGCGAGATGAGCCTCAGCTACGCCAATCAAGTCGGAGCCAACGAAGCCCTAACCAAGTTTGATGCCGAGGAATTACTGCAAGCCATGCTGCGGGGAGCTAGCTCCTAGACCTTCCGCGCCGATACGCAATCGGCGTCATCCCGGTCCATCGTATGAAACTGCGCGTAAACGCACTGTGCTCCGAATAACCCAGTACCAGCGCAATATCGACCAGCCCTAAGTTGGTTTCCCGCAAATAGCGCTCAGCAATTTCGCGACGCACTGCCGCAACTTCTTTCAGAAAACTGGTGCCTTCCGATGCTAATTGTCGTTGCAACGTGCGCGTAGACACCCCCATATTGGCGGCAACGGTGCCAATATCCGGCTGTTGGTCCGACAACAACCGCCCTATCCGCCGGCGCACGTCATCGACCAACGGCGATTTCAATGGCAAGCGGGCCAAGAGCGCATCGGCCTGAGCTTCCAGCATCGTCAGCATCGCGGGGTCCGAGGTTCGTAGCGGATGGCCCAAGCTGTCGGCCGCTATACGGAGTACGGTTTCTGGCTGTTCGAACCTGACCGGACAACCGAAGTACTCGGTGTAGGCGTCAATATTCGCGGGCGTGGCATTTATAAAATCCACCCTCTTCGGCACAAGGCCCGAAAACGTCAGGCGTCGGATGAAATTAACCAGCGCCGTAACGGCCGTTTCGTCCACCAACGCCCCCGGACGGCCATGGTCCGCATCCCAAACCAGCTCCATCGCCTGCTCATCCTGACGGACGATCAGCGGAGTCACGTCGTAGATCAGTCGCTGGTAGCGATGGAAGTGGGCAATGGCTTCCCCGAGGTTTTCAGAAGCCATAATCACATAGCCGAGCACCCCCGCATGGCGCGGTATGATGGTTTGCCCGAGGTGCAGCCCCAGCTGTGGATCATCCAAATGCTGCGCGGCGCACTCAAGCAACTGCCGCCAGAGCTCTATCGGTATATCTGCATTTAATAGGGAGTCCTGCGGCGGCCTCGGCACCGGCAAAAGCGCGTCGGCATCGATACCACGCTGGTCAAGATACTCATAAAGCGCAAGGGCAAAGCTGGCCGGAATGGATCGGCGGTGAACGGTCATATCACTCTCGACATCGCGGGGCTGGCGTAAAGTGTTAAAAACATGGCAGCCTGTGTCAAGCAGGCGACGGGAGAGCTTGTCATCGTTGTCATTAAAAATCCGTCGAACAATGATGACCGGTCCGGTCACGGGGAACATCGATGCTAATAATGGTAACGGGTGCCGCATGCGGCATAGGCGCATGCATCATTGAACAAGCGATTCAGAGCGGCCACAGCGTCATCGCCGCCGACATGAACGCCGAGGGGCTCGCCAAGCGCTGGGCAAACCAAAGCGCGGTGCGCTGCGAAATCCTCGACGTTCGGGACAACGATCAATGGCAGGCATTATTCCAGCGCCTTGCTTCTGATCAGGCGAAAGTAGACGTGCTAATCAATGGAGCCGGGGTGCTTCGCAGCGGCCGTACCGGTGACCTGGACAGCAAAGACATCGATCTGACGCTGGACGTGAACGTGAAAGGCGTGATTTTTGGCACCAACGCAGCTGCCGCGCACATGCTATCCAGCGGCCATCGCGGCCATATTATTAACATCGGCTCACTGGCTTCCTTGTGCGCGGTTCCGGGTAATGCGGTTTACGCCACCAGTAAATTTGCCGTGCGCGGTTTTAGCATTGCCGCGGCTGGTGACCTTCGTCGTCACGGTATTGCGGTGTCACTGGTCGGCCCTGGCCCGGTCAAAACCGCCATGCTGGAACAGCAGCGTGGCGACGAAAATTCCGCACTGACCTTCGCCAGCAGCCGCGCGCTAACGCCTGAAGACGTCGCCCAAGCCGTACTCGGGCCGGTTCTGAAAAAACAACCTTTGGAATACTTCCTGCCCTGGCAAGACAAGCTGCTGGGCCGGCTTTCCAATGCGGTGCCAACCTTTTTTCTGCGCATGACGCGACGCGCCATGGAACGTGGCCGCAAAAACTTTGAATCCGACAACTTCCGCTGAGAACAACAAGAGATAACCGATGACACTTTTCAAACAGATCACCGACTTTGACAGTTCACGCAGTGCCTACGGCCAGCAAGCTCGCGTTGAAGACACCCGCGCCGCCGCAGAAGGTTTCCGGAAGACCATGCTGGCAGGCCCCAAAGCGCGCTACTTCCGGTCGTTTGATCTCGTGAAGGTGCCTTACCCCGCCCGTTATGGGTTGCGCAACGCTTTCTCTCGCGAACGGCTCGTAGAGTACGTGCATATCCAGAACCGCGTTTTTGTGGTGCAGTTTGATACTGAGGAAGGCGTAAAGACCATGCTGGTGTCGCCATCCGACTACGAGCGCAACGGCGAAACGCCGTTTTTCCGGCGACTGCAGGACAACACGCCAAGTCTTTTCACCAACATGATTGTGGACCGGCAAACCACCGCGCCGGCGGTTGTTTCCAGCCTAGGCCTGAAGCCGGAGGACATCGACTACATCACCTACGACCACCTGCATACTCAGGATGTGCGCCGCTGGCTGGGTACCGATCAGGAGCAGGCGGTATTCCCCAATGCCAAGTTGCTGGTGCACTGGCGGGAGTGGGAATCTGCCCAGGATTTAAATCCATACCAAGCAGACTGGTATTGCCCGTCAGGCATTGCCGGAGTGCCCGAAGACAAGGTCATCAAATTTGACGGCTCGATCATGCTGGGCGATGGCGTCGCGCTGGTGCACACGCCGGGGCACACCGAGGGCAATCACTCCATTGTTGTTCACACCGATGAAGGCCTGTGGGTCACCAGCGAGAACGGTGTCAGCGTGGACTCTTACGCTCCGCACCTTTCGGCCGCCAGCGGCGTAGCGAAATACGCCAAAACAATCGGAACCGAGGTCATCATCAACGGCAATACCCTCGAAAATTCAATTGACCAGTACATTTCCATGGTTCAGGAAAAAACCATTGCCGGCCCGTCCCGGCGCGACCCTCGTTTTCCGAACATCTTCCCGTCATCCGAGATGACCCCATTCTGGGCATTTCCGGGTGCCAAGCCCGCGTTCTATGTGGGCGAAGCCCGTCACGGAAAACTGCACATCCCTGCATGAGACAAAGCTCTCTGGCGGTCTGTCCTTTTCTGTGTGGGATTACCAACCACACTGAAATGAGCCAAAAGCTGCACGGGATGCAGCTTTTGGCTTTCGTGACATGCGTATAGAAAAAGTACGGATAGGCATTGGTATTCGACAGCCATTTATGGCACTGTCCCGCGCCAAGTTTTTAAGATGCATTAAAAAAGGTTTATTTTATGGCTCAGGGTAACCAAAAATCAGGTGGAGACTATTCGATAGCTCAACTTGGTGACCCGGTAGTACTTACGCTCAGTGTTGGCTTTATTGCGCTGTTTGTGGGTTTTTCTTTGTTTGACCTCAAAGGCGTTGCTGACGCAATCGGTAGCGGCTTCACCTGGACCGCACGAGTGTTCGGCAGTTACTTCCAGATGTTACTTCTGGCCACCTTCTTTATTGCAATCGGCCTGGCCTGCACACCGGCGGCAGCAGCCAAGATCGGTAACCTTGACCGCCCGGAAATGAGCACCTTCCGCTGGCTATCCATCATCATGTGCACACTGCTGGCCGGCGGTGGCGTATTCTTTGCAGCTGGCGAGCCTGTGTACCACTTCGTTGTCACGCCTCCGGCGTTTGACACCGAGCCCGGCACCATCGAGGCCGTCTCCAGCGCCATGGCTCAATCGTTCATGCACTGGGGCTTTTTGGCCTGGGCTGTACTCGGTACCTTGGCCGCCATCGTGCTGGCGCATACCCACTACGTGAAGGGCAAACCCCTGCAGCCGCGCACTCTGCTGTACCCCGTATTCGGTGAACGCATCATGAGCGGATGGATTGGCAGTGTTATCGATGCTTTCTGCGTGATTGCCATCGTAGCCGGCACCGTGGGCCCGATTGGCTTCCTGGCGACTCAGATGAGTTTTGGCCTCAGCGAACTGTTCGGTCTTACCGATGGTTTGGGTACACAAATGGCCATTCTGGCTGCTCTCGCCGCCATTTACGTAACCTCAGCCGTTACCGGTGTACACCGCGGCATCCAGTTTTTGAGCCGCATGAACGTTTTCCTGGCACTGGCAATTGCCGCCATCATTTTTGTCTTTGGCCCCACCTTGTTCTACACCAACACCTACATGCAAAGCATGGGGCAGTACGTGTCGTCCTTCCTCGACATGGCGACCATGACAGCAGATACCGCACCTAACTGGTGGATGAAGTGGTGGACTGTGTTCTTCTTCGCCTGGTTCATCGGCTATGCGCCGCTGATGGCGATCTTCGTTGCCCGTATTTCCCGCGGCCGAAGCATTCGGGAAATGATTCTCGCCGTGGCGGTGATGGCCCCGATTGCGACCACCATCTGGTTCACCCTGCTCGGCGGTTCCGGTATCTACTACCAGATGACGGGTGTGATTGATCTGGCTGAAGCCCTGAACAACTTCCGTTTTGACGTAGCCACATTGACGGTTGCGCAAGCTTTGCCTGGCGGCGGATTCATGGCACTGGCCATTCTGATTCTGACCACGATTTTTGTAGCAACTACCGGCGACTCCATGAGTTACTCCATTGCGGTAGTCAGCTCTGGTCACGACCAGCCGAAAACGTTCGTGCGTGCTTTCTGGGGCATTGCAATGGCGACCATGGCCGGCATTCTGCTGTACATGGGTGCAGGTCAGATCAGCGTGCTGCAGCAATTCATCGTGATCACGGCCATTCCTGTGTCACTGATTTTGCTGCCCTCACTGTGGCTCGGCCCGAAAGCCGCCTACGCCATGGCTCGCGAGCAGAACCTGATTGCGGAAAAAGTGGTGCTAAAGCACAGCTAAACACCGTTGCAACACGGCGCGGCCGGGTTTACCCGGCCACGCCGTTTTATTTCTCCCCGCCCCTGAGACTCTTCAGCAAAAACGCATCCATAATCTGCGCCGCCGGCGACAACGTGCAGTTACTGGCCTTCACCAACCCTATTCTGCGAACCACATCAGGCTCCTGCAGCGGTATAAAGCTCAGATTCTGGTTATTTTCGGGGAAAGCGAGTTGCGGCAAGGTGGTGATGCCCGCGCCCGCTTCCAACATTGCGATCAACGAAATCATATTGGAAATATAGAACGCGCTGTTTTCGACCAGTGCTGACGCTTCGGTGCCCATCAAAAGCCGGGACGTGCCGTTTCGAATCAACTTTTCACCCTGCAGACTGCGCCAATCTATCGATGACCGGTTCGCCAACGGGTGGCTCCGGTGACACACCACGCCCACCTTGTCTTCAAACAAATGCGTGTAATCGAGCTCGTCTTCACCTTGCCACAGACTAGTGATCCCCAGATCCACCTCACCATGCGCCACCATCTGGCACACGTAATGGGCATTTTCGTCGTGCAAACTGATGGTTAGATTCGGAAATTGATCGATAAATTCCGCCAGCAAGGGCGGCATAATGCGCGTGGCCACAGATGGCACGGTTGCGATGTGAACATGCCCCTGTTTGCCATCAGCCTGGTTCACCAGATCTTTTACCAACCGGCCGTGCTGACCCAATAACTCGCGAAACCGTGGCAAACAGAACTTGCCAAAAGGCGTCAACTGGCCCTTACCGCCGCGCTCAAAAATGTTTTGCCCCAAACGCTGTTCAAGCTCTCGAACCGCCATCGACAGCGCCGGCTGCGAACGGAAAACACGTTTGGCCGCCGCATTGAAACCACCTTCGTCTACAACCGCAATCACATAGCGGAGTTGCTGAATTTTCAGCTCTGGCAACATGGCAACACCCTATAAGGAAACCTTATCAATCCATCTCAATTATTGATTATCCTTATTATGGCATCTTGACTAGCATGAATGCATCGAAATCAAGGAGGCTCTCATGACTACTTCTCATCCGCTTTACATCAATGGCCAGTGGGTTACCGGCACCAAGACCATCACCAACGTAAATCCGTCTGATCTGAGCGACACGATCGGCGAGTTTGATCAGGCCAGTGCCGACCAGACCAGCGACGCTATTAATGCGGCCCAGAGCGGCTTCGCTCAGTGGAGCAAAAGCGGCTTGGAGCAGCGTTATAAAGTGCTGATGGCCATCGGCGACGAACTGATTGCCCGCCAGGACGAGCTGGGTGAACTTCTGTCCCGGGAAGAAGGCAAGCCTCTGGCGGAAGGCAAAGGCGAAGTGTACCGCTCTGGCCAGTTCTTCCATTATTACGCCGCCGAGGTGCTGCGCCAGATTGACGAACGCGCTGAGTCGGTTCGCCCGGGCGTTGAAATCGACATTCGCCGCGAACCGTTGGGCGTGGTGGGCATCATCAGCCCCTGGAACTTCCCGATGGCCACCGCGGTTTGGAAAATCGCGCCGGCTTTGGCGTTTGGTAACGCGGTGGTGTTCAAACCTGCCAACCTGGTACCGGCCAGTGCCTGGGCACTCACAGAGATCATCAGCAAGCAGGATCTGCCTGCGGGCACCTTTAACCTGGTGATGGGTTCTGGCGGTGAAACTGGCGAAACCCTGATCAACAGCCCGAAAGTGCAAGCGATCACCTTCACCGGTTCCTTGGACGTAGGCCGTCGGGTTGCGGCAGCTACCGTGGGCAATCTGGTCAAATGTCAGCTGGAAATGGGCTCCAAAAACGCGCTGATCGTACTGGACGATGCCGATCTGGATCTGGCGGTTGAAGCAGCCTTTAACGGCGCTTACTCCGGCAGTGGGCAGAAGTGTACGGCGTCTTCACGCCTGATCGTAACCGATGCCGTTCATGATGAATTCGTGTCCAAACTGAAGGCACGGCTGGAACTGGCAAAAGTCGGCCACGCATTGGAAGACGGCGTACAGATCGGCCCCATTGCAGATCAGCGCCAACTGGAATCCAACCTGGCGTGGATTGAGCGGGCGAAAGCCGATGGTGCCACTCTCGCCTTCGGGGGTTCGCGTGTCGAAGCAGAAACCGATGGCTACTACATGGCCCCCACGCTGTTCACCGACACCACCAACGACATGGCCATCAACCGGGATGAAATCTTCGGCCCCATTGCCTGTGTCATCCGGGTGCCTGATTACGAAACGGCGCTGGCCACCCTGAACGATACCCAGTACGGCCTGACCGCCGGCATCATCACCAACTCCCTGAAGATTGTCTCGGATTTCAAAGCCCGGGCGCAAACCGGCTGCGTAATGGTGAACTTGCCGACGGCTGGTACCGATTACCACGTGCCCTTTGGCGGCCGCAAAAACTCCAGCTTCGGCCCCCGCGAGCAAGGCCAGTACGCCCGCGAGTTCTACACCGTTGTCAAAACCTGCTACGTGCGGGCCTGATCAAAGGAGAAGCACCATGCTGACTATCGATGGACTGCAATACTCCAACTGGTCCCGGGAGATTTTTGAGCAAATGCACGCAGGCGGTGTGTCGGCGGTGCACGCTACCTTGGTGTACCACGAAAACACCCGCGAGACGCTGTCACGCTTCGGCGACTGGAATCGCCGCTTCGAACAGCACAGCGATCTGATCATGCCGGTGTACGAGGCAGAAGACATCCGGCGGGCACAAGAATCCAATCGTGTGGGCGTATTCTTCGGCGCGCAAAACTGCTCACCCATTGAAGACGACATCGACATGATCGAAGTCATGCGCAGGCTCGGTTTGATGATCATGCAGCTGACCTACAACAACCAAAGCCTTTTGGCTGCAGGTTGTTACGAAGCGGAAGACAGCGGCGTGAGCCGGTTTGGCCGCCAGGCCATCGCGGAAATGAACCGGGTGGGCATGATCATCGACATGTCCCACAGTTCGGAACGTTCGACACTAGACGCCATCGAACTATCAAGCCGGCCGGTGATTATTTCCCACGCCAACCCGTCCTCGTTTCATCCGGCGAAGCGTAATAAGTCAGATACGGTGCTGAAGGCCATCTCGGAAAGTGGCGGGTTACTCGGTTTCTCGGTGTACCCGTTTCACCTGAAAGACGGGCCCGACTGCACGCTGGAAAGCTTCTGCAACATGGTGGCCGACACCGCGGAACTGATGGGTATTGATCACATCGGGATTGGCACCGATTTGTGCCAGGGCCAGCCCCAATCCGTTCTGGACTGGATGCGCAATGGCCGCTGGTCCAAGGAAATGGATTTTGGCGAAGGCAACAAAAACAACGCGGGTTGGCCCAGGCCACTGTCGTGGTTCAAAGACAACCGGGATTTCCCAGCCATTATTGAAGGCCTGCGCCGTAAAGGTTTCAGCGAAGAAGACGTGGAAAAGATCATGGGCCTTAACTGGCTGCGGCAACTGGAAATGGGCACCCGGGCTCTTACCTGAGCCCTCGGGGGTGCTTAATGCCCGGCACCCTGTAAACGGATAAGCGCTAAAACAAAAAAGGTACGCGTGATGAAAAACAACAACATCAAGTCAGGCGGAGACTACTCCATAGCCCAACTTGGCGATCCGGTGGTACTGACCCTCAGCGTTGGCTTTATCGTGCTGTTCGTCGGATTTTCTCTGTTTGATCTCAAAGCTGTTGCGGAGGTGATCGGCGAAGGGTTTGGCTGGACGGCGAAAGTCTTCGGCACCTACTTCCAACTGTTGCTATTGGCCACCTTCTTCATTGCCATCGGCGTGGCCTGCACACCGGCTGCCCGAGCCAGAATTGGCAACATGGAGCAGCCCGAGATGAGCACCTTTCGCTGGCTCTCCATCATCATGTGTACCTTGCTGGCCGGAGGCGGCGTTTTCTTCGCTGCCGGCGAGCCCATTTACCATTATGTGGTCACCCCGCCGGCGTTCAGCTCTGAACCCGGCACCGCCGCAGCCATCCCCAACGCCATGGCACAGTCGTTCATGCACTGGGGCTTCCTCGCCTGGGCCGTTCTGGGTACGTTGGCCGCGATTGTTCTGGCTCACGCGCACTACGTGAAAGACAAACCGCTGCAACCGCGCACCCTGCTCTACCCGGTGTTTGGCGAACACATCATGAGCGGCTGGCTGGGAAGCGTTGTCGATGCTTGCTGTGTGATCGCAGTAGTGGCTGGCACCGTTGGCCCCATCGGTTTTCTGGCGACACAAATGAGCTTTGGGCTCAGTGAACTGTTCGGGCTGGCCGACGGTTTGGTGACACAAATGGCGATTCTCATTGCGCTCGCCATTATCTACGTGACCTCGGCGGTGACCGGCATCCATCGCGGCATCCAGTTCCTGAGCCGCATGAACGTGTTTCTGGCCCTGGCGGTCGCAGCCATTATTTATGTGTTCGGCCCCACGCTGTTCCTCACCAACACCTACATCCAGGGGATGGGCCAGTACGTGTCTTCCTTCATGACCATGGCCACCATGACCGCCGAGACTGCGCCGGGCTGGTGGATGCAGTGGTGGACCGTGTTCTTCTTCGCCTGGTTTTTGGGTTATGCCCCGCTGATGGCGATTTTCGTGGCGCGGATTTCCCGGGGCCGGAGCATCCGCAGCATGATTCTGGCGGTCGCGGTGATGGCCCCCGTTGCCACCACCATCTGGTTTACCCTGCTCGGCGGCTCAGGCATCTATTACCAGTCAACCGGCGTGATCGACCTGGCGGACGCCTTGAATAACTTCCGCTTTGATGTCGCCACGCTGACTGTCGCGCAAGCACTTCCCGGCGGCGGTTTTATGGCGCTGGCCATCCTGATTCTGACAACCGTGTTCGTGGCCACTACCGGTGACTCCATGAGCTACTCCATCGCTGTCGTGAGCTCTGGCCACGACCAACCCAACACCTTTGTGCGGGCGTTCTGGGGCCTCGCCATGGCCGGCATGGCCGCCATCCTGCTGTTCATGGGGGCGGGCCAGATCAGCGTGCTGCAGCAATTCATTGTGCTAACCGCGATTCCGGTTTCACTCATTCTGCTGCCATCCCTGTGGCTTGGCCCCAAAGCGGCCTATGCCATGGCTCGCGAGCAGAATCTCATCCAACACTAGCTAGAATGAACAGTAGGCCAAACAGGCAAGGGTGACATCATGATTTCAGCAACCTCTTCATCCGTACCCAACAACTTACGCCCGGCCAGTGATGTGATGAAGCTGGAGCGACTGGGCAGCATGTTTGCCAGCCGGCTGAGCTTTGTCCGGTCGTTGATGCGCAAAATGATTGCGGAACGGTGGCAGGTGGTCAACACACAGTTTGATCTGGATGGCCAAGGCCACGGGCTGGCGGTATATCGCATCAGCACCCCGGAAAATTGCTACCACTGCGTAATTTTCTGCCGGGACCTGCCCGCAGAGCTGCGATCGGACCGGGTCATCGCCGAAGCCTGGGATGTCACCTTTGCCATGGTAGAAGGCGAAGTAGAAAACTCGTTGCTGGAACAAATGGAAGCCAATGTCCCGCTTCAAGAAGCGGGGCGGCAGCACCCGCGGGTATTGGTGCTTTCCCGGGCCAATAAAAGCCTGCGCAACTTCAGCCAGTTTGTCGAAGCCTTGTCCGCCGGCCAACAGCCCGATCCGGCCTGGCTGACGGCGGTCGGATATCTGTACCGCACCACAGCAGTTTACGGCAATGGCAAGTTCGGCATTGCCGATTTCGCCCGGCTGCAGCGGAACTCGGATTTCAACCGGCCGTTCGCGGCGCAAATGCTGGCCGTCTACGTGCTGCGTCAGTTCTCGATTGATCAGCTCAATCATCTGGCCCGAGCTAAAGCCCCCGATCAGGCGGTGCCTTTGCACCCGGAACTGGAGCGTTATCTGGGCATTGGCAATTCCACAGGTCTGGGTATGGCCCCTTTTCTGATCAACCACCCACAGCTGATCCAGCAGTGGGTGTATACCCGGGAGCGGGCGCTCGCCTATGTTCGGGAAAAACCCGCTACCGAACAAACACACGCCAAACTGCGAGAGTTGATGGCGCGCGCGCTCACGCACTTGCAACAAACTAAAACAGAAGATCCGGAACAAACCCTGCGCAACCAGAGCACTGCCAAATCCATCGCCGAAACCGTTGATTGGCTCGACCGAACGTTGGCACACCCCGGGCTGTATGAAGAGCTGATTTCCTGGGCCGAAGGCCAATGTTCTTTGGAGGCGCAGGAGCTCATCAACACTCTGTTGATTGAACTGTACCCGAACCTGGTGGACAAACTGGACGATGAACTCGGCTGCGAGGAATCGATGGACCTGCAGCCAGATATGAAAGCCCGGCAGCTGAAAGCGCTGATCGAACAAAAATTTGAATGGGCTCTGCACTACCGTGAGGACTGCCACGAAGACAATTATTGGTTCTGGTACCGCTCCATTGAAAAAGAAGAGCCCCGGCTTGGTGTTCGAGGGGCCGAGTCTGGTGCCGAGAAAGAGCTGGCTCTGGCCATTGGCCCGCGCATCAGCCGCTGCTATGCCAAGCTTGAGCCGTTTGTTGCCAACAATCCAAACGCCATGGTGGTGGAATTCCTGCTGGCTCACCCGGGCCAGAAAGATTGTGTGCGCCGCATTCAAACCATGGGCGAAACGCCGTATGGCGAGATTCGCGCCAACTTATGGCACCGGAATATGAAGCCGATGCACCTGTTGCGCACCAAGCTCTCGTTTTTTGGTGCCAGCCGTTTTGACCCGAAATCCGACCGTTGGGTGCGCATTACCCTGTTCCAGGGCGCGCCGCTAGCGCGGGAACTTTGCCGCCCGGGACGTTCACTGGAACAGCTGGACGACTGGGGTTTCCCGGTGGAACCGAACCTCGATACCAACCACGCTGTGCAAGGTGAACACCTATGAAAGTCTCGTTCAACGAACTGCAGGGACTGTCCCGAAAAGCCTTCATCGCCATTGGTTTTGACGAAGGCGACGCCAACGATGCCGCGGATATGGTGGCCTGGATGGAAGCTCATGGGTTAGATGGTGTCACTTCCCTGCGCAAGGGCCTGGATTTTCTGCTCAATGAAGACAAATCCCACCCGCCCAAGCTGATCTATCAGGATGCGGATTTATGTGTGGTGGATGCCGAGAACAAAACCGTGCTCGGCCACGCCAGCCTGGCGATTGAATTGGGATACGCCAAGTGCCGTGCCCGAGGGCTGTCGGTCACCAAGATACGCCATTGCCACAACCGCATGCTGATCGTGGGTTATTTGTCTCGCATCGCGCGACGCGGCATGAGCGTGACGGCGTTCTGGCGCAATTCCCACGAGCCACTGACCGAGATTATCGTGAGTTTTAAATCCGGCGAGGCCGAACCCGAGATTTGCATGTACGGGCTGCCGTCCATCCCCGACGATACCGAACCCAATAACGGCATCACGCTGGTGATGGTGAACCACGTGGACCTGCTACCCAACCTGAAACCCGACGCGCCGGCCAATGATCTGATTCTGCAAAATCAAGCCGCCATGCTCGACTGGCACGAACGGTCACTGGTGGACGGCATCGAGGTGGATCAGGAACTTTGGGATCGCCTCAAACTGCTGGCAACAAAGATGCTGGTGGAATCCTCGGAAGACTCACGCCAAGGCGCTGGCGCCGGCACCAACGACAACGATTAAGGAGCTCCTATGAACCCGTATCCGGTAACCACCAACCTGCCCGCCTCGAAATCCCCGCTTGCGTGGGCCACGGTCGGCAATGGCCTGTTGTTTACGGCCCAAATCCCCATTGATGCCGACGGCAAAGTGGTCGAAGGCGGCATTGAAGCCCAGATCACTCAAACGCTGGCCAACCTGAAACACACGCTGGAAAGTGCAGGCAGTCAGGTGTCCGACCTCACGCAGGTGGTGATCTACGTGACCGACCGTGAAGACCTGGCGACAGTGAACCGCGTGTACGCCGACTTCGTGTCTGAGCCTTATCCGAACCGCGCTGCCATCATCGTTTCAGGCTTTGCCCGAGAGGAAATGCTGGTCGAGATTGTTGCTTATGCGGTCGTTCCCTAACCGCGAGACTGATCATTATTTGCGCAACCCCAAAGCTTATGCTTGTATAAATAGATCAGGCTTGCCGTAGGACGCTCGCGTTCGTTTGCCTGCCCGCAGCGGGGCCACAAGGCTCCGGGCATCTTGCGATCACTATTCAATGGGGTTGGCTCAGCTATGGCTTACGAAACAATTGATGGTCAAAAATACGAAAAAGAACTGCTGGAACTCGCGCGCAAGCACACTACGGGAAAGGGCGAAGGCAAACTGTCAAAAGACGAGGTGGCGGATTTGTTCAAGTCGGCCCAGGATGGGCAGGGCGTAACCGACACTGAAAAAGCGACGCTGGGGTATATTCGGAATAACTTCGAGTTTACCGATGCGGCCGCCAAAGATTTCGACGCGGCTTTCGGCCAACTCTGATCAATCAAAACGGTATCTGCGCAACAAGCCCGATGCTTCCCTGCATCGGGCCTGGCAGAACGCCTCAGTTCAACTGAAGCGTCTTCAGGGTGCGCTCACGAACGGAGTTCAGGAGCTCTTCGTTTTCCACCAATGACTGACCGTAAGACGGCACCAGCGTTCTCATGCGCTCCTGCCACTCTTGGGTCTGCATTTTTTCGGGGAAACAGCGCTCCAGCACGTTCAACATCGCGTTTGCCGCCGTGGACGCGCCCGGAGATGCGCCCAGCAAGGCTGCCAGAGAACCGTCTTTTGCGGCCACAATCTCCGTACCGAACTCGAGCTTGCCACCGCCTTCTTTGGTTTGCTTGATGATCTGCACGCGCTGGCCGGCCATCTGCAAGGTCCAATCCTCTTCCTTCGCATCCGGGAAGAAGTTGCGCAACGCTTCCACACGGTCTGCGTGAGACTGGAACACTTCCCCAATCAAATAGCGGGTCAGGTCCATGTTGCTCTTACCAACCGACAGCATCGGGCGCAGGTTGGTGGCCCGAACCGAGCCGAACAGATCAAACATGGAGCCCTGCTTGAGGAATCGGGTGGTAAAGCCTGCAAAAGGCCCGAAAAGCAAAGCCGGCTCGCCGTTAATAATACGGGTATCCAGATGCGGAACCGACATGGGGGGCGCACCAATCGGCGCTTTGCCATACACCTTGGAGTGGTGCTGGTTAACAATTTCCGGCTTCTGGCACACCAGCCACTGGCCACTGACCGGGAAGCCACCGTATCCGCGCGCTTCATCAATGCCGGACTTTTGCAACAGCGGCAGCGCGCCACCACCGGCGCCCAGGAAGACGAAACCGGCTTCCAGCTTGGTGGTTTCGCCGGTTTTCTGGTTTTTGACACGCAGTTTCCAACGGCCGTTGTCGCGCTGATCGATGTAGTAAACCGGTGAGTTGACCATCAACTCAAAGTTAGGCTGGGCTTCCAGCCACTTGACCATGCTCCGGGTCAGAGAGCCAAAATCCACATCCGAGCCATGTTTGATGCGAGTCGCCGCGACTTTTTCCATCGGATTGCGGTTGCCCACCACCAATGGCATCCACTCTTCCAGTTCCTTCGGACTCTCGGTGTACTCCATTTCCCGGAACAGGTGATGGTCTTTCAGGCGCTCATAGCGGCGTTTCAGAAAAGCCACGTTTTCTTCGCCCCAGACAAAGCTCTGGTGCGGCGTGCGGTTAATAAAAGAGGTCGGTTCGGGCAGAATGCCCTGCTCAACGAGGTAAGACCAAAGCTGCAACGATACTTCGAACTGCGCGTTGATCTGCAGCGCTCGCGCGATTTCTACGTCGCCATCGTCCGTTTCAGGTGTGTAGTTCAGTTCACAGTAACCCGCATGGCCCGTGCCTGCGTTGTTCCATCCATCTGTGCTCTCGTGAGCAACGTGGTCCAGGCGCTCCAGCATGACAATATCCAGAGACGGATCAAGCTGCTTGAGCATCACGCCGAGGGTTGCGCTCATGACGCCCCCACCGACCAGCACTACATCTGCCTGTCTAACGGCCATTGATTCCCACCTTAGCTAGTGTTGAGCTTGGAACCGCTCCACGATCAGCAAAGCGGTCTGTCGAAAGCCGTCACTGCGCGAGGTAAAGGGCGCAGCCTTGTGCTTCCTGTCGAATTTGCGCGCATTATCCCGTTTTTTGCCGAAATAATAAATTGCGTTTGCCAACTGCATGCAAATTGCTTTGGAACATGTCAGCCGGGCTGAAGATTGTTACAAGGCGCGATTCTCTCGCCTTTTGTTAACAATAACAGCGCCACTTTAGTCTGATACTGAGCGCATGTTAATGCGGATCATTGCTTATATCCGAAAATCCTGCACTTCCGGGGCTGACCTGAAATACAGACTTGCTGTATCTTGTGCGCCATCCATACTTTGCCCGCAGTACGCGCGCAGTGATCTGACATTTGAATCGAGGTTTTTCTATGTTAATGGCTATTGGCGCCATTATTCTGGGGCTGATTTTACTGGTCTGGAGTGCGGACAAATTCGTTGAAGGTGCGGCAGCTACAGCCAAGCATTTAGGCATGCCCGCCTTGCTGATCGGTATGGTGATCATCGGTTTTGGCACCTCCGCACCGGAACTTGCCGTGTCGGCCATGGCCGCTTCCGATGGCAACCCCGGCCTGGCACTCGGTAACGGCTACGGTTCAAACATCACCAACATTGCACTGATCGTGGGCCTCACCGCCCTGATTGCGCCCATTGCGGTGCACTCGCAGGTCATCCGCAAGGAGCTTCCTTTGCTGGTGGTGTTGACACTGATCGCGGGCGTTCAGTTATTGGATGGCGAGCTGTCGCGGCTGGATGGCTGGGTTTTGCTGGCGGTGTTCGCCGCGGTCATGGGCTGGTCGATCTATCAGGGCTATCAAGGTAAAGAGGATCCGCTCGCGGAGGGCGTAGACTCCGAGCTGATTAGCCATCCCATGCCGATGAAACACGCGATTATCTGGCTGGTGGTCGGGCTGATTTTACTCGTCGCAAGCTCCCGTATGCTGGTCTGGGGTGCGGTCAGCATCGCACAGGCTCTGGGCATCAGTGATCTGGTGATCGGCCTGACCATTGTTGCCATTGGCACCTCGCTGCCCGAGCTGGCTTCTGCCATCGCCGCGGTGAAAAAGAACGAGCATGATCTCATTCTCGGCAATATTCTGGGCTCTGGTATCTTCAACACCTTGGCAGTGGTGGGGCTGGCAGCCGCTATTCAACCTCTGTCGGTTGACCCCGAAGTGCTGTATCGGGACTGGACCCTGATGCTCGGTTTGACCCTCGCATTGCTGGTGATGGGTTTCGGCATCACTGGCTGGCGAAAGCTGATCTCACGAGTCGATGGTGTTCTGCTGGTAACCGTCTACGTGGCTTACACGGGCTACCTGTTGTCCACAGTGGTTGCTGCCGCCTGATTCCTCTTATGGGTAACGGCGAGCCCTACTCGGGCTCACCGTCACCCAGTAACTCCAGCATGCGCGCCCTTACCTGCTCCATCACCTCCGGCAGTTCGTCTTTGCTCTTGCCGGCCGTATCAATGGCGGCACCTACCCTGACATCCACCGGCTGGCCCAGATTAATCTGAAGACTCCGCGCCGGCAGAACCTTGTGCACACCTCGAATGGCCACCGGCACGATGACCGCTTCGGTATCAAAGGCCAAATGAAAGCAGCCTTTCTTGAAAGGCAACAGCCGACCATCCGGAGAACGGGTACCCTCGGGTGCAGCCCAAAGCACAATGCCGCTTTCCATCATCGCTCTGGCTTTTTGCAAATCTCTGACAGCCTCGGCGCGGTTAGAGCGGTTGATCCACGGAAATTCCGCCGCCGCCATAGCCTGCCCGAGCAGAGGAATACGAGACAATTCCTGCTTCGACAGCATTCGAATCGAGCCCGGCAGCGATACAAAACTGATGGGTATGTCGTAATGGCTGGCATGGGTGCACATGATGATGTAGCGGCGGCCATCGTTGAAATCCGGCACTTCGCCCCGAACCGTCAGACTGGCCCGAACCAATTTCAGCAAGGTTGCCGACCACTCCCGGCAATACTTATCCACAATCGGCCGGTTCAGTTTGCCGAACAACGCACGCAGCAAAATCAACAGCGAGTAGATGGCGGTCAAACCCACTGATCCCAATACCACCGCGATGCGGCGCAACAACGTTGCTGATTCGGTTAGGGGACTCAATTTCAGACGATTCATCAGATACACCTTTCCCGTAGGCAAACAGCGAATACATACGCCTGATTATATCGGCTCGGCTATTTTCGGGATAACGCACAAAGGTCTTAGCTGAGGCAGGAAACAGCTCTGTTGCGAGGGCATGCCATGCCGGCAGCGCCGAAGCACTGCCGAAGATGCAATTACTCGTTTTCGTGAAATACCATGGAAATGGAATTCAGACAATATCGTTGCCCGGTGGGCGGCGGGCCGTCCGGAAACACGTGCCCTTGATGGCTGTCGCAGCGGGCACATCGAATTTCCGTGCGGGTCATGCCCAGGCTGGTGTCTTCGATATAACGAAGGTGGTCGGGGTCAAACGGCTGGAAGAAACTCGGCCAGCCGGTGCCTGAATCAAACTTGGCATCGGAGCCGAATAACGGGAGATCACACAGACGGCAGTGGTAAACGCCGGTTTTTTTGTTATCCAGCAAGGTACCGCAAAACGGGTGTTCGGTGCCGTGATCCAGCAGCACCCGCTTTTCTTCGGCGCTCAGTCCGGCAGCCTTCTCTTCAACCTCGGCTTTGCTCAAAGGCGTTACGTCATAGCCTGCGGCAGACTTACTCATAGGGTTCTCCTCACGCGAGGTCAGGGTCATCCTGACTGAATTCGGGTTTAAGTCGGTCAGGCCAGGCAGCGGCCAGCTTATCCATTTTCGGTGCGGCAACGGCCATAATGTACGGCTGCCAAGGGTTACGGGCAGCAAAGTTCTGATGATGGGCCTCTGCCGGATAGAAGGCGTCAAGAGGTTCCACCGTTGTCACAACCGGCGCGGAATAGACGCCCGACTCATTCAGTTGTTGAATGTAAGCTTCGGTTAGGGCTTTTTGCGCTTCGGTTTCATAAAACACGGCTGACCGATACTGGGTACCCACATCGTTCCCCTGTCGGTTCAGCTGCGTTGGGTCATGAGCTACCGAGAAAAACACCCTCAACAATTCGCCAAAACCGACTTTAGCCGGGTCGTAGTGCACATCGATGACTTCCGCATGTCCGGTTGATCCTGTGCAGACAGCTTCGTAATTGGCCGTTTCAGCTGAGCCTCCTGCGTAACCGGATTCCACCCGGGTTACGCCGTCGATGGCGAGGAATACCGCTTCGACACACCAGAAGCAGCCTCCGGCCAAAACAACATGAGCGCTGCCTTCGCTTTCCTGTAATTCATGGTCCGGCGTCGGAAACCGGCTACGGGGCACATTCAGCCCCGGGATGTTGCATGCTTCGCTCATCATCTTATCCTTTCATCAAAAAAAGACTACACCCAGTATGGCACTTACCGGGGCAAGGCCCCAAACGGGCCAGCGCAGGACAGCTAACGCCAGCCAAAACAGCAGAGCCATTGCAAAATCCACCGAACCTTCCACAGCAGAGGTCCACACCGGGTCGTACAGTGCAGCCAGAAGCAGGCCAACCACACCGGCGTTAACACCCGCAAGCGCCGCACGTGCCGTTGAATGCTTTCGTACCCAGCGCCACAATGGCAGACCGGCAAACACCAAAAGGGTTCCGGGCAAAAACACTGCCAGTACCGCAGTCACCGCACCCGGCATACCCGCTTCGACCCCGCCTAGAAACGCGGAAAAGGTAAACAACGGGCCTGGTACTGCCTGCGCCGCCCCGTAACCTGCCAGGAAGGTATCCGCAGGCATCTGCCCGGTTTCGACAAACCCCTCCTGCAGCCAAGGCAAGACCACATGCCCACCGCCAAACACCAGTGCTCCGGCTTTATACAGCTCTGCCCCAACCCAGGCCAAAGACCCCGGGGTCAACGGCAGAAACGAAAACACCAACAGGCAGGCAAATAACGCTGCAAACAGCCAGGGCTTGCGAACCTGTAACCCGACCGTCATCGGCTCAACCGCCTTGCCTGAGCTCAGGCTCAAACTCACTCCAGCCAACCCCGCCAGTGCCAACAGTAAGAGTTGCACCCAGGCCGTACCAACCCACAACAAGGCACTCGCCACCAGCAGTGCGATCACCCGTCGTGGCTGATCGGGACAGAGTGTTCGCCCCATCTGCCAGACAGCCTGCGCGACCACGGCAACAACAAAGAGTTTCAACCCGTGCACCCAACCACCGGAACCGGCTTCTGGCCAGAACGTAAGCCCGAACGCGAACAAAGTCATTAACAGCGCTGACGGCAGGGTGAATCCCAACCAAGCGGCCAAGGCGCCCCGGTAGCGCCCGCGCAGCAATCCAATGGTCAAGCCTACCTGACTGGACGCAGGCCCGGGCAGCAGCTGACACAACGCCACGACCTCACCAAAGGCCTCAGCGGACAGCCATTTTCGCCGGGCAACAAACTCGTCGTGAAAAAAACCAAGGTGCGCAGCCGGCCCCCCAAATGAGGTCAGCCCCAAACGCAGAAATATTTTGAAAATCTGCCAGCCCGACTCAGAATCAGACGAGACTGCTTCTGTCATTGCCCATCTCCCGATAGCTTCCGGATACATCTTCGATAAACATGAACATTGTATCGCGACAGTTGCAGATGCCCAGCGACCAACCATAATGACATCAGGGGTCAGCATAAGGTCCCACTCGGCATCAGGGAATCAGCATGACAGCGAAGGTTCGCGAACCCAAGAATCAGGAAGAGCTATTACTCTACCGTCTGAGCCTGCGACTAGGGCCGGTTCACGCCCGCCAGCGCCTGGGTATCGAGCAGGAGTCGGAAGCCCTGCTGTTGGGCCGGGATAAGCGCTCGTTTCATCTGGAAAACCTTGCTAACGCCCCGCGATTGATCCGTTTTTGCCTCAAAGCCATTGGCCTGTATGGCCGGGCACAGGCCAACAGCCGCAAACTTCGCACCGTCTCTAATACATTCACCGTTGCTAACCTGCCGCCTGCATTTGAGGGCTTTCGGATTCTCCACCTGACCGATCTGCACGTGGACATGGACGAACAGAACCTGCAGGCCGTTATCCGGCAGATTCAATCCGTGGACTACGATATCTGCGTGCTCACCGGCGATTATCGCCAGCTCACCTGGGGGCCGATTGAAGCGTCTCTGGAAGGCATGGCCAGCCTGCGCGAATCCATCCGGGGCGAGGCCTACGCGGTACTGGGAAACCATGACAGTGTGCGTATGGTGCCTGCGCTGGAAGACATGGGCTATCGATTGCTGTTGAACGAGATGACACCGCTGGAACGCTGCGGAGACACTCTTTATTTGGCGGGCATTGACGACGCCCATTACTACAAGGCCCACAACCTGCACAAAGCCGGCGATGACATTCCGGTCGGTGGCGTGAGCCTGTTACTCAGCCATACCCCTGAAGTCTGGCGTGAGGCGGCCCATGCCGGTTACGACCTGTTCCTGTGCGGCCATACCCACGGCGGCCAGCTCTGTTTGCCCGGCGGTATTCCTGTGACACTGGATTCCGATTGCCCTCGCCATCTCGGGCGGGGATTCTGGCGTGTGAACGGTATGCAGGGCTATACCTCGCCAGGAGCCGGCACGTCAGTTTTGAATGTTCGCCTGAATTGCCCGCCGGAGATCACGCTGCATACTCTGACGCGAGGGCCGGGCTAGGCTTCAGTGTGGCTGCTTGCGGATACCCAAGCGGTAAAGCAGAGGTGAGAACAGCATGTTGGATAAAGCGAAAAGAACCGCAATTGCCGCAATTTCCCAAAATGGTAGCGGAAACCAGAACCAGGCCATGAGCATGGGTAACGCGGCCTCCGGGAGCTGATCAAGCCACACCGCCCGGGCACTGGAATCCATACCAATCCGCCTTTTCACGAAGCTGCTGAGCAGATCCCCGAACAAAGACAATGCGCCAAACAGGGCACCAAACAGCCACCCAAGATCCAACCAGAGTGCAAACAATGCGCACGCTAACGTGCCAGAGACAAGGCCTCGCCAGGTTTTACTCGGCCCGAGCAGCGGCCGGCCATCTGACCACGTCCGGCCGGCATCCACCGGCCAGTCCGTATTATTCGGCAGCAGCCGGGCCACAACCACCGGAACCCCGTTGGCCAGCACCAACAACACAAAGAGTTCCAGCGATAACAACAAGAACTCACCTCCGGCCATGTTTGCTCAGGCAAGACCTCCACGGGTCAATTTCAGTGGGTCCATGAGCTCTTCCAGCCGCTCACGACTCAATCCACTTCGTTCTTCGGCCACGTCGATCACCGGGCGCCCGGTGCTGTAGGCCTCTTTGGCAATCTCGGATGCCAGGGCGTAGCCAATCTCCGGATTCAGCGCCGTCACCAGCACCGGGTTACGGCTGACCCCATCACTCAAATGGTCGGCATTGACGGTAAAGCCCTGAATCGATTTATCCGCCAGAATACCCGCGGCACCCGTCATCAGCTGAATCATGTCCAACAGGTTTCCCGCCACCAGCGGCAGCATGACATTGAGCTGGAAATTACCGGACTGGCCGGCGATGGCCACAGCGGCGTCCAACCCCATCACCTGAGCCGAAGCCATGGCCACGGATTCCGGGATTACCGGGTTCACCTTGCCGGGCATAATGCTGCTGCCCGGCTGCAACGCCGGCAGGCTGATTTCAGCCAAGCCATGAATAGGACCGCTGTTCATCCAGCGCAGATCGTTCGCAATTTTGGTAAGTACCACCGCCACGCCCCGCAGTTGGGCCGACAACGACAAAGGTGCATCCACCGCGCTGATGCCGACAAACTTGTGCTCGAGGGATTTGAACGAAAAGCCGGTATTCGTTTTCAGAAACTTGACAAATTGCTTGGCAAACTCCGACGCAGCATTCACACCGGTGCCCACCGCCGTTCCGCCCTGCGGCAAATACGCCAAGTCATCAAGCACTGATTCCAGACGCTTTTCAGCCGCTGCCAGTTGTTCACGCCAGGTTCTCAACTCCTGGCCGAGCGTCACCGGCATGGCATCCATCAGATGGGTTCTGCCGGTTTTCACCTGCTTGCTGAATTCCGCTTCGCGTTCGTAAATCACACCCTGAAGGTGCGACAGCGCCGGCAGCAACTGGCCTTTGACCGCCAGCAATGAGCTCACATGGATGGCGGTTGGTATCACATCATTAGAGCTTTGGCTCATGTTGACGTGATCGTTCGGATGAATCTCGTGCCCCTGCTTGGCGGCAATCGAGGCGAGGACCTCGTTCAGATTCATATTGGTACTGGTGCCCGACCCGGTCTGGTAGCGGTCGATCGGGAACTGGTCGGCGTACTCGCCCAGGATCAGCTTCTCGCAAGCATCGGCAATGGCATCACGACGCTCCCCGTCCAGCAGTCCCAGTGACGCATTGGCCTGGGCAGCAGCACGCTTAACCTGCGCCAGGGCTTTGATAAAGCTCGCGGGCATGGGCTGGCCGCTCACGGGAAAGTTATCAATGGCCCGCTGGGTCTGTGCTCCCCAAAGCGCATTGGCGGGAACCATCACCTCACCCAAGCTGTCCTTTTCCACACGGTAATCGCTCATCACACCCTCCCTCTTTATGCTGTGCCATTCTTTATCTGCACACGAGCCTGAACTTAGCCTCCGCGTGCCGGTGACTTTAACCGGACATGGTCGCAAATACCGGTGACTTGCTCAAAGTTGAGAATCAAGGTGTGCACCGTCAAGGTGTATGTATCGTGCAGATGAAATTTGAAACGTCGCTGCTTCTCCCCCTGCAGAAACGCATCGTACTCTCGTACCAGCTCCCGCACATCGCCACCTTCATTCTGGCTCCAGGTAGCGTTGTACGGGCCCAGCACGGCGCCGCCAGCAAGGCAGACGGTGACTTCGTGGTTGGTGAGACTGCTGTTCTCCGTTGACATATGCCGCTCCTACAAATGATGCTTTCTATCAGTGTAGTCGCTATGCAGCCTCGAATAAGATTACTGCCCGCACGACGAACCGCCCGTCAGGTGGACAACGTTGTGACGAAACTGGTGAGCAACGCTCTCAAACGATTCGGTTTAACGGGTTTATTCAAGACAGGCAGATACTGCGCCCGTAACAGGGTCCGAACCTCATCGCTTCGATCTGCCGTAACGATCGCGCCGGGCACATCCTGCCCCAGATACTTTCGCACTTGATGAATGGCATCAAATCCCGTCTTTTCATCGTCCAGATGGTAATCCGCCAGGATAGCTTTAGGGCATTTTCCGGTTCGGGCAAGTTCCGACAACGCCTCATCCCGGCCTTGTACAGCCATGACTTCGCAGCCCCAGCGCTCCAAGAGCGCCTGCATACTTTCGAGCACCGAAGGCTCATTATCGATGACCAATACCAAAGCGCCATCAAAGCCTTCACGCAATGCAGAGAAGGCAGCTGGCTGCCGAGTCTTTTCAAACCGGGCCGCGGTGGTTAGCGGCAGCGTCAACGTGAAACGCGAGCCCCGGCCTAACGCGGACACCACATCGATTTGACACCCCAACACACCCACCATACGCTCCACAATAGCCAGCCCAAGGCCCGCGCCTTGGCGCCCACCAGCACCGTTCGGCAGCACCTGATGGAACTCGGCAAAAATATCCTTAAGTTTTTCGGGCGCGATCCCCACACCGGTGTCCCAGACTTCCAGCCGCACACATTCACTCCGAACCCTCACAGCTAACAAAACGCCGCCTTGCTGCGTATAGCGGAACGCGTTGCTTAAAAGGTTCCGGATAATGCGAGCCAGCATGCGCTGATCGGTGCGCACCACAGCAGAGGTGCTTCGGATACGAAACTCCAGCCCCGAGTTGGTGGCCACGGCGACAAACTCTTCCCCCAGATCCCGCACCAGCTCGTCGATATCGAGATGAATGAAGTCTGGGTTCATTGCCTGCTGGTCCAACTTGGAGATATCGAGGAGATCCGCCAGCAGCTCTTCTGCCCCCTCCAACGCTCGGTGCGCTTGCCGAACCATACGCCCTTCTTTCTCCGGCAGGGAGCTTTCCTGAAGCGCCGACACCATCAAACGCGCGGCATTCAATGGCTGCAGCAGATCGTGGCTGGCCGCTGCCAGATACTTGTCTTTGCTACGATTGGCCTCTTCCGCGGATTCCTTGGCAACCACCAGTTCCTTCTCTATTTTTTCACGCTCTTCAATCTGATACCGCAAATCAACGTTGGCGTTCTGCAACGCTTCGGTGCGTTCCAGAACCCGATGTTCCAGCTCTGCATTTAACTGTTCGAGCCTTTGGCGGGCATGAACTCGCTCAGAAATATCAGCAACGAAGGTTTCAACAACTTCCGGCCCCAGGTCGGGCCGCCGCAACATGGTAATAGCTACATCCACCGGACTCTGGTCCGCGCGCCGAAACCGGGTTTCCCGCGCATTCAGACTGCCCCGGTCCAGTAGCTCCTGACGAAGCACGTCAAATTCCGAAGCGCTAAAGAACAGCTGCTCCCTCAAACGGATAATACGATTTTGCAGCTGCTCCGCGCTGTCGTATCCACAGATGCGTGCCATGGCAGGATTACAGGCCAAAAAACCGCCTCTGAGGTTGGCTTGAAAAATGCCGTGGAGCGCATTCTCGAACAGCCACTTGTACCGGTTCCGTTCCTGTTCGAGTTCGTCAATTCGCTGTTGCAACGCAGGGTAGTAATTTTTCCGGACAGATTGACGCCCTAAACCCAGCAAATCCCCTATGCCGTACTCGTTCGGATCATTGTCAGAGGGCTTCTTCATAGACCACCTGAACGTCCCTCAGGGACGACTTGCGCGGATTGGTCAGTATGCAGGGGTCCTTTAGTGCATAACCTGACAGATAAGGAATGTCAGACACGCTCACGCCCAACTCTTGCAATCGTGCCTCCAAACCCAGCGTTTTCTTGAGCTCGATAATTCTGGCCATCAAACGCTTTTTGACCAGCGCATTGGCCATACCACGGGTATCGATATCCATCGCCTCAGCCACTCGGCGAAAGCGATCCTCCGCCGAGGCAAAGTTATAACCAACAACATGCTCCAGCAAAAGCGCATTGCACAATCCGTGCGGCAGATCGAGAAAACCGCCCAAGCTATGAGACATGGCATGCACGGCGCCAAGAATCGCGTTGGAAAACGCCAGGCCCGCCTGCATGGACGCCAGCATAATCTGTTCCCTGAGCACCGGATCCGCCGGACTGGCCACCAAAGGCTCGAGGTTGCGATTAATCAGCCGAATGGCTTCCAGGGCATGGGTATCGGTGAGCGGCCCGCTGCCTGTAGACACAAACGCTTCAATCGCGTGGACCAGGGCATCTACGCCGGTGCAGGCGGTGAGATACGCGCTCATCGTTTCCGTCACTTCCGGGTCGATCAGGGACACATCCGGAACCACAGCTTTGCTGATGATGGAAAACTTGAAACGACGATCCGGATCCGAAATGATGGCGAACTGAGAGACATCCGCCGACGTGCCGGCGGTGGTAGGAATCAGGATAAGCGGCGGCGGCGGATTGGTAATGGTGTCCACGCCTTCGAATTCCAGAATATTGCGCCCGTGAGTCGCGACAATGCCTATGCCTTTGGCACAATCCATTGGGCTACCGCCGCCGATGGCGACAATTACGTCGCATTGATTGGCCTGATAGAGCTCAGCCCCCGACATCACCTCATCCACTTTCGGATTGGGTGAAATGGCCGTGAAGGTTGTACTTTCAAGCCCGGCTTCTGCCAGCAACGCCTCTATCTCGCGCACCCAACCCGCAGCTTGCACACCCGGATCGGACACCAGAAAAACGTGTCTCGCGCCATAGTTGGCGGCGAAGTTCGCGACCGATCGCCGGGAACCGGCGCCAAATACAATTTCAGGGGAAACAAACTTGCGAAGGGACGAAATGTCATAACTCATGGCGGCCTTACCAACTCAGTTGTTGTTATAGGTATGGCTGACATACTACCCCATGTGGCTGAGAGCGACACAGGCCTTTTGGTGTAAGCAGGGTCAGCCTCGCGCCAAGCCCGTGTAGAACTGGCAAAGTCTGTCGAGTACCTCGGCCTGACTATCCAAGGCACGGAAACCATGCCCTTCCTCGTCAAACCATACGAGCTCCACTTGCTGCCCTGCGCCTTCCAGCGCCTTTACCATTGCAAGCGTTTGCTCGGGCACAACAACAGGGTCACGTCCGCCCTGAAAAAACACTGCAGGGCAAGCGATTTGGTTAGCTAGCCGGGCCGGTGTTCGGGCATTCCAGTACCGTCCTTCCGGCCCCGGCTCACCCAACAACCAATCCAGATAACCGGACTCGAAACGATGAGTGGCTGCCTTCAACGTGAACGGATCGGTCACGCCATACAAACTCGCCAGTCCTCTCAGATGCTCTTTCGGAACAACGGCCGCCATGAGCGCGGTATAACCTCCCGAGCTTCGGCCCTGAATAAACACCCTGTCAGGATCAACCCAGCCGGCCTCGACGATCGCATCTTTCATCCGAAACATATCTGCGACATCGGCTTTGCCCCACTGACCTGCCAGCGCCTGCCGAAATTCGCGGCCAAAGCCGGTACTGCCGGTGTAATTCACTTCTGCCACCGCAAAGCCCCGCTGACACCAGAATTGCACTTGGGGATTGAAGGCTGCGTAGGCCGCCGACGTTGGCCCGCCGTGGGCGATCAGAATAAGCGGAGGCTTTTTCTCAGAGCGCTCCGGCAAGTACACAAATCCTTGCAACGCATATCTATGCTCGCCCCCAAATGGGAGTACGATGCTCTCTGGCCATACACAGTTCCTGCCCGCTAATGGAGCAGGGGCACGGAACAATGGTTGAGCTCGCGGCCCGGCCCAGAGATTCAGTCGCAAAATTGTGTCGCTCAGGTCGGGTCTACGCGCAACACAGTAAAGATCACCCCCGCTGACGACGAGATCTCTAAAATCGGTGTACGCGCTGGCAACTTGCTTGATCTCGCCTGCCTGCTCCAGCCATAGTTCACCGATGCCTTGGCGATAGCGAACTCGAGCCCACCCGCCGCACGGCAAAGGGCAAGCGTGCCTTTCTCCCAGCTGCCATGGTGCATTTGCGTGATCCCTGTTGGGCGACAGTGCCGGCAACCAATGCAGGTCTCCGTCCTGTCGGACCACCCGATACGGCTGCCACCAACCGCCATGGTCCGAGACAACCCACAAGCTTTGCGCTACAAATTGCGCCTGCTGAACGCTGCCCCCTCCGGGCGGTTCGGCTTTGACAAGATTTACGGGCTGACCGACGCTGTCCAGTCCGGCGAGGCAAATCCAGGACTGGTCCCACGGCATATAGGGTGAAAACCAGCCTGTCCACGCAATCTGCTGTCCATTCTGACTGACAGCTGGCGCTCCATAAAAGTCGAAGTGGTCATTTAGAACCGACAAACAGCCCTGGTAATCAATGGCCATCAAGGCTTGCTTGCCTTGTTTTTCCCGCACGGCAATCCAACGCTGGCGGAGCGGATCCGGGGTCAGACCGCCCCATGTAGAATATGGGTCGCAGACCAACAGGTGGCGTTGGCCGCTATGCAGATTCATACTCCAAAGGCATTGATCCTCAGACACCCAACATACGAACTCCGGCGTGACCGCATAAGCGCCGCCTCCGTAGCCGTTCAGCCGGCTACGGATACTGGTCCCCGTATTCAGACGTTCTGGTCGTTGAGCGTCATACCGCCAAAGACTGACAGAGCCGTCCTCGGGCGCCGTCGCCAACCAGAAAAGCCCCCCGCCACTGACTCGTAACTCGGCATACTGTTGCGCCCCGGCACAGGCTTCACGCGCCGAGATCAGGTTACCTTCGGAAAAAGACACGGGAGTTCTTGGTATTGCGATAAACAAGATCGTCCAATCCGGCTGTGGCATGTTCTGCGGCGGTTCGCGCGGCCAGAATTCGGTCATGATGCGGAGATTTCCCACACACCGGGTCCGCGTTGTCGGCACTGCCCGTCAGCAAATAGGCCTGACAGCGACAACCGCCAAAATCCTTGCCCTTTTCATCGCAGGAGCGGCAAGGTTCCGGCATCCAGCTGTCGCCCCGGTAATGGTTGAAACCGGGGCTGTGGTACCAAATCTCGTCAAGTGACATGGACTGAACATTCGGAAAATCGATGGGAAGTAACCGGGCACTGTGGCACGGCAAGGCGGTGCCGTCAGGCGCAACGGTCAGGAACAGATTTCCCCAACCGTTCATGCACGCTTTGGGGCGCTCCTCGTAATAATCCGGCGTCACGAAAATCACTTTCATGGGATGGTCGCGTTCGCGCAGATCGTCCCGGAAGTGATTCACCGTTGCCTCGGCAGCCTCTAACTGACCTCGGGAGGGCATCAAGCCCTCACGATTGGCGAACGCCCAGCCATAGTATTGGCAGGTCGCCAACTCGACATAATCCGCCCCGAGACTTTCACACAGCGTGAGAACATCCTGCATCTGATGAATGTTATGGCGATGGATGACAAAATTAAGCACCATCGGATAGCCCGCTTCTTTCACCGCCCGGGCCATCGCCAGCTTTTGCTCGAAGGCTTTCTTTGAACCCGCAACGGCATTGTTGAGTTCCGGGTCTGAGGCCTGAAAACTGACCTGAATATGATCAAGTCCGGCCTCAGCAAAGGCCTGAACCTTGGCTGTTGTAAGCCCTAAACCCGAAGTAATCAAATTGGTGTAATAACCCAATTCACGCGCACCCGCGATCAATTCAGGCAGGTCTTGGCGCACCAACGGCTCGCCGCCCGAAAAACCCAATTGGGCGGCGCCCATGGCGCGCCCTTGCCGAAGCACATCCAGCCACTGATCAGTTGATAGTTCCTGTTCACGATCGGCATAATCCAGCGGGTTTGAACAGTATGGACACTGAAGCGGGCAACGATAGGTCAGTTCAGCCAGTAACCATAGGGGCGGTCCGGCAGTCGCATCAGAGCAGCTCATAACCATTCAATCCAGTGTTGGTTTGCGGCATCGGCCAGAAACTGTTCCACATCGCCTGACAGAGAACCGGCCTCTGGAAACTGGCTTTCAAGCGAAGTGATAATGTCCTGTTTAGACTGAACACCATCTACCTCTGCCAAAATAGCACCGGCACTGGCATTCAACTTAACCATGCCTTCGGGATACAACAGCACATAACTTTGTTGAGCCGGCTCCCACTGGAAGCGAAAACCTCTTCTCAAATTCGGGATATCTGCCACAACAACCTCCTTACAGACCACGATGCCAAACCTGTTTGTCAGTGACCGTGTGATAGGGCGGAGTGTCATGGACGTACGCCATGGACATGGCATCCAGCATGCTCCAGAGAATGTCGAGCTTGAACTGCAATACCTCCAGCGCCCGCCGTTGCTGTTCCACTGTTACGCAGTGCTCCAGAGTGATCTCTAAACCGTGTTCTACATCTCGACGAGCTTCAGACAAGCGCTTTCGGAAATAGCGATAGCCACTCTCTTCAATCCATGGATAGTGGGCCGGCCACCTGTCTAACCGAGACTGATGGATCTCCGGCGCAAACAATTCTGTTAACGATGAACAAGCCGCTTCTTGCCAGGTCGCTCGACGGGCAAAGTTGAGATAAGCATCCACAGCGAAGCGCACCCCCGGCAATACGTGCCGCTGGTCAATCACCTCCTCTCGCGTCAGCCCCACGGCTTCAGCCAGCTGCAACCAGGCTTCAATGCCGCCGGTCAAACCCTCTTCACCGTCATGATCCAAAATCCGCTGCAACCATGACCGGCGCACCACGGCATCCGGGCAGTTGGCCAAAATGGCCGCATCTTTCAGGGGAATGTTGATTTGATAGTAATAACGATTTGCCACCCAACCCCGAATTTGCTCCGGTGTGCAGGCGCCGCTGTACATGGCCCGATGGAAAGGGTGATGAATGTGGTAAAAGGCGCCTTTCGCCCGCAATGCTTTTTCGAAATCCTCACGGCGCAGGGCGGTGGTGACTTTAGCGTTCATGACAGGCCTCACAACTCAATCTGCATACCGTCCCACGACACCTCGATTCCGTGCGCAGCCAGCTCGGCACGCTCCGGTGAGTCTTCGTTCAGGATCGGGTTTGTATTGTTGATGTGGATAAGAATTTTCCGGCTGGCGGGCAGGCTATCGAGCAATTCAATCATGCCGCCTTCCCCCGCTTGCGCCAAATGCCCCATTTGCTGGCCGGTTCGCGTACCCACCTCCTGGCGAATCATTTCATCGTCGTGCCAGACGGTACCGTCTACCAGTAAAACGTCCGCTTGTTGCATCCAGGCTCGAATCCGTTCGTCCGGCTGACCAAGTCCAGGTGCGTAAAGCAAGGATTTACTCTCGCCGCGATCACGAATGAAAAGGCCTATATTATCGCCCGGGTGCGGATTATCACGGCGGGGCGAGTATGGCGGCGCATTACTAAGCAACGGTACGGCCGTCAACTCCAGTGAGGGTGCGCAAGGAATGACGAAAGAGTGTTGTTCCGACGCATGAATTTCACACCAGTTGAGCCCGCCGTTCCAGTGTTTGAGCATCTCGAACAACGGGAAACCGCTGCTCAGATCCTCCCGAACCTGCGACGTGCACCAAACATCAAGAGGAAGGCCCTCGCGCAGGGATAATAATCCCGTGGTGTGGTCGACCTGGCTGTCCATCAACACGATGGCCGAAATGCCCGTATCGCGAAGCGCTCGCGCCGGTTGCATGGCCGGAAATTCCGCCAGTTGCGCCCTGATATCAGGTGAGGCGTTGAACAGTATCCAGTGTTCTCCATCCTCGCTGATGGCAATGGATGACTGAGTGCGGGCACTGGCATTAAGGCTGCCGTCACGGAACCCGGAACAGTTCCGGCAATTACAGTTCCACTGCGGAAAACCGCCTCCCGCCCCAGAACCCAGAATACGGATGTGCATACGAAACCTCCTGAGCCGGAATCAAACAGCCAGCCCATGGCTGGCTATCTGTTACTCAGCGGTTTGCAAAGTACATCGTAACTTCGAAACCGATACGCAGGTCTTCATAAGCTGGTTTGGTCCACATGATGATCACCTCTTGTCATGATTATTAGTGCGTTGCATGTATCGGTACCCTTGGAAAACTAGAGGGTACGATTTCATGCTAATGACAGAGGCCTGCCACCTATATGGTACTTTGGAACTGTTTTAGGCCGCCTTAAAGTACCAACGCTTTGGCTCGCAGGTTCAATTGAGGCTGCGCGGCATGCTCCTAACATGTGACAGATACAACAATAATGTCAGGAGAAGTCGTATGGTCGGGCGCTTACTGCTCATTATCTTGATGACACTCCCCTTATCAGGGCACACCGCGGAAGCCCCCCAGGAAACTAAAGAGGTGATTCAGGCGCTGTTTCCGTCAGCAACCGTCATTGAAGACAAGCTGCCCGACTTTCCCGTTTACCCGGTGTACCAACTGCAGGAGCTGTTGGGCTACGCGTACCTCTCCACCGACTTCATCAATCTTCAGGGCTTTGCCGGAAAGCCGATCACTATGATGATCGGCCTGGACACCAAAGGCCGGTTCACCGGAGTAAAAGTTGTGCACCATCACGAGCCGGTTTTCCTCCATGGCTTAGGCGAAGCGCCCCTCACCGAATTCGTGAATCAATACGAAGGCAGGTCCCTGACAGAACAGATTATCGTGCAGGCTTCCAGCCATTCCGCCCGCAGTGCCGCGGGCGACCAGGTGTATTTCGACGGAGTCAGCAAGGCAACTGTTTCGGTGCTCATTATCAACGACACTATTCTTTCCTCCGCGCTTCAGGTGGCTCGACGTAAACTGGAAGGCTTTGCTCAGGTGGCTCCCATACGAGCTCGGCAAGACTTCTATGAGCCTCTGAGTTGGCAGCAACTGCTGGAACGGGGTTACATCAACAGCTTCGCCCTATCTTCAAGTGAGGTCGAAGCGAAGATTGAGCGCCCACTAGCCCATTACCCTAAGGTCATCGAGCCCGCGCCTGGCGAACCTTTCACTGAACTGTACTACGCCTATATGAACGCCCCCATAGTCGGCCGCAACCTTCTGGGCGATGATGCCTACGAAGTGTTCATGGGGCGTCTGGGCGACCAGGGTAAAGCAATGATGGTGATGTCTCGGGGCGTTTTCACCCATGTCGGGCCGGAATTTGTCCCTGGCAGTATCCCCAGCCGGATAACCCTGCATCAGGGGCCGTTGGCGATCGAGATGCGAGATCTCAACTGGCTGGCACCAGATCAAACTATTGCAGCGCCCGGGGCGCCTGCCTTCGAGGCGGTGAATCTATTCCGGCTTGGCGGAAACGCCGGCTTCAACCCTGGGGCCGAGACCAGTTTGCATCTGGATATTGCTCTACCACGCAATCATCTGATGACTGACAAGGCCCGTTTCACCGTGCCCGCTGCGTTTGCCGACGAGCTCTTTAAAGCCGTGGAGGTGCAAGCGGACCCCCACGAAAATCGCGATCCGATTTGGGTAGGTTTATGGAAAGAACGGGGATGGCAAATAGCTTTGTTGCTAACCTCCCTGTCCGTACTCACGGTCTTTTTTGCCCGCCAGAAAACCCTGACCCGCCACCCGAAACTGGTACACCGGTTCCGCTGGGCATTTTTGTTCTTCACGATTTTCTTTATCGGCTTTTACGCCCAAGGGCAGCTTTCGGTGGTCAATATTTATACGCTATTCCTCGCCCTTTGGGACGGTTTCTCCCTGAACGTATTCCTGCTGGACCCGGTTATTTTCATTCTCTGGATTTACACCTTCGCCACCCTGTTTATCTGGGGACGCGGCTTGTTTTGCGGCTGGCTGTGCCCGTTCGGGGCGTTACAGGAAATGGCCTCCTGGCTTGGACAAAAACTCGGTTTGCGTCAGATTAAAATACCCGAACGCCTGCACCGTCAGCTTATCCTGCTGAAATACCCGATCCTGCTGGCACTGGTCGGTACTGCATTTTATTCCTTGACTCTCGCGGAGCAGCTGGCCGAAATCGAGCCGTTCAAAACCAGCATCACCCTGCACTTTGTTCGGTATTGGCCTTTCGTGGTGTATGCCGTCGCCCTGCTGGCCATTGGCATGTTTGTCCACAAATTCTACTGTCGATATCTGTGTCCGCTGGGCGCCGGGCTTGCGGTATTGGGCCGCTTCCGCCTGTTCAGCTGGCTGGATCGGGTCAAACGATGCGGTCAGCCCTGTCAGCACTGCAAGAATGAGTGTGGCATCAACGCCATCCGGAAAGACGGTCGAGTGGATTACGATGAGTGCATTCAGTGCTTGGAATGCGTAGTGATATTGCGTGACCAGAATCAATGCGTGGATGCCATCGTGCGCAACAAACAGCAACAAAAACACGCCAGGATTCTGGCCACCGATGCGGCAACGCGCGACACGTCACTCGCGCGCTGATCCTGCGACCGCGGCTATCAGGCGACGGGAATCACCACTCGCCCTCGGATCGTTCCATCCATGAACTGGCTTGCAGCTTCGATGGCCTCGTCAAAAGGCACTTCTGTGATCATGCTGTCCAGCAGTTCCGGCGACAAGTCTTGTGCCAGCCGCTGCCAGGCGTATAGCCGGTCTTCTTTCGGCGCCATTACACTATCGACACCGCACAACGTAACACCTCGCAAAATGAAAGGCGCAACCGTCGCAGGAAAATCCATACCTGCAGCCAATCCGCAAGCCGCAACCACGCCCCGGTACTTCATACCGGCACACACGTTGGCCAGAACCTGCCCGCCTGCAACATCAATCGCACCAGCCCAGGTTTCCCGGGCCAGGGGCTTACCTGGCTCGCTCAGCTCTGCCCTATCCATAATCTGTGTGGCCCCCAGAGATCGCAGATAACTCTCTTCTTCCGGCTTACCGGTTACAGCCGTTACTGAATAGCCCAGTTTGGCCAAAATCGCGACGGCAACACTTCCAACACCGCCGGTGGCGCCGGTCACCAGAATGTCACCGGAATCCGGCATAACGCCGTGCTTCTCCAGAGCATTCACACACAGCATCGCAGTATAGCCCGCTGTACCGATAGCCATGGCCTGCCGAGACGTGAATGGAGCCTGGAGTGGTATCAGCCAATCACCTGACAAGCGCGCCTTTTCGGCAAGACCACCCCAATGTTTCTCGCCAACACCCCAGCCGTTGAGTACCACTTCATCGCCGACGTTGAACTCCGGATTGGATGACTCGGTGACCACACCGGCTAGATCGATACCAGGCACCATCGGGTAGGATTTCGCTATCGGAGCAGTGCCGGTAATCGCCAGTGCATCCTTGTAGTTCAGCGTGCTGTAGGCGACATCCACCGTCACATCACCGTCCGGCAACCAAGCTTCGTCAATGGATTTCAATGAGACCTGCTGATCGCCCCGGCTGCCTTCGATTAAAATACCTTTAAACATATTGCCTCCCACGATTCTGCTTTGTGATTTAAATCAGACTGCTTGAGTCAACCACCTCGCACCAACGCCATAAAACCATCGGCAAATTGCTCCAGCGGTTGCGGGGACTGATCGAGCTTGGCACGCAACACCGCGCCTTCCCAACCAATCCAGAAAAACTGTGCCATCTGTTCTGGCACCACATCTTCGGAGATATCGCCCGCCTGACGGGCTTCTTCCAGTACCCGGGCTATCCGGGCTTCCCAATCCCGAAAGACCTCACGAAGCAGGTTCCGGAAACTTTCAGGCAGCGCCGCCATTTCCTGCCCCATATTTCCGATCAGACAACCGCGCCTGAAATCAAACTTTTCCATACCGGCCTTCGCCCCTTCCACAAACGCGCGGATTCTTTCCAGCGGTGGCAACGTGTTGTCGGTTAACGAACGCTCCAGCTTGTTTGCGAAAAACCGGCCATATGCCTCGATGAGCGCTTTTCCAAAAGCTTCTTTGTTGTCGAAGTAATGATAGAAAGATCCTTTCGGCACCTTGGCCTGACGCAAAATCTCATCAAGCCCTGTGTAGGAATAGCCCTTTTCCGTTAACGCCGCCAGCCCAACTCCGATCAGGGCCTGCCGAGTGTCCTGATAACCGGTGTTCTGACTTTTAGGGGGCCGCCCCCTTTTGCGTTTTACTGGAACCGTATTCACATACCCTCCCACAATTTAGACCGACCGTCTAATTAATTAACAAAAGTATACGACCGATCGTCTATTAAATCAAAAAAAAGGCCCTGGGATGGGGCCAAAAACAGAGGCAATTCGATTCCCGTGCTCCGGAGAGCTACCCGGCAGGCGCCGGGCCTATCAAAAGCACTATCCATGTGCGGTCACACAAAAACAGGGCCTGCATGGACAGGCCCCCACTACCGCTTGCCGATCAGAAGAACCCGAGAGGGTTAATGTCATAGCTGGTCAACATGCACTTGGTTTGCTGGTAGTGTTCCAGTGCCATCTTATGGGTTTCACGACCAACGCCAGACTTTTTGTAGCCACCGAATGCCGCATGAGCCGGATAGGCGTGGTAACAGTTCATCCAGACCCGTCCCGCCTGAATGTTGCGCCCCATCCGGTAGGCCAGGTTGGTGTCACGAGTCCAGACGCCGGCACCCAGTCCAAACTCTGTATCGTTGGCAATGGCCAGTGCTTCTTCCTCGGTTTTGAAGGTGGTGACGCCCACCACGGGGCCGAAGATTTCCTCTTGGAACACCCGCATCTTGTTGTCGCCCTTGAACAGAGTCGGCTGAATGTAGAAGCCGTTGTCAAACTCGCCTTCCAGATGCTCACGGTCACCACCGGTAAGTACTTGCGCACCTTCCTGACGACCGATTTCCATGTACGACATAATCTTGTCGAACTGTTCCTTGGACGCCTGAGCCCCCACCTGCACCTCGGTATCCAGCGGGTTACCGCGCTTAATCAATTGAGTGCGTTCAACCACTTTCTGCATGAACTCGTCGAACATGTCCTCTTGAACCAAAGCTCGGGATGGGCAAGTACAAATCTCACCCTGGTTAAAGAACGCAAGCACCAGCCCTTCAACGCACTTGTCAATGAACTCAGGCTCGGCCTTCATCACGTCTGAGAAGTAGATGTTCGGCGATTTGCCCCCCAATTCCACGGTCGAAGGAATGATGTTTTCCGCCGCACACTTCAGGATATGGGATCCCACTGGCGTGGACCCGGTAAACGCGATTTTGGCGATGCGCTTGCTGGTCGCCAGAGCCTGACCGGCCTCAATGCCGTAGCCATTGACGATATTGATGACACCGGGCGGTAGCAGATCACCAATAATGTCCATCAGCACCAGAATGCTGGCCGGTGTTTGCTCAGCGGGTTTAAGTACGGTGCAGTTTCCCGCCGCAAGACAGGGCCCCAATTTCCAGGCGGCCATCAGCAGCGGAAAGTTCCACGGGATAATCTGCCCAACGACTCCAAGCGGCTCGTGAAAATGGTAGGCCACGGTGTTCTGGTCGATCTCCCCCATGTGCCCTTCCTGAGCCCGGAGACACCCGGCGAAGTAACGGAAATGATCTGCCGCCAGAGGGATGTCGGCATTCAGAGTTTCGCGAATGGCTTTGCCGTTATCCCAGGTTTCTGCAACGGCCAGCGCTTCCAGATTAGCTTCGATACGATCCGCGATCTTCAGCAAGATGTTCGAGCGTTCGGTAGGCGATGTCTTACCCCAAGCCGGGGCCGCCTTATGTGCCGCATCCAGTGCCAATTCAATATCTTCTGCGCCGGAACGCGCGACTTCGCAGAAAACATCGCCTGTAACAGGAGTGATGTTCTCGAAGTATTGGCCTTTCACCGGCGCCACCCATTCACCGCCAATGTAATTATCATAGCGGGACTTGAATGAAACAACGGAGCCTTCTTTACCGGGTTGTGCGTAGATCATGACGTTGACCTCTTTGTTGTGGTTGTTGCTTGGCAACGCGGCCTTTCGCGTTCTCGTTCCCAATGTAATCGTCAGGTTTCAGCCCGTGAATGGGTCAATGGAGGGGAACAACTGGTACCTTGGTAGTACACGCAAAGCGCCCCTTCATACCGCTACGCATCAGTTCCCAGAAACCGATTCCACGTAGGTTCTGATAGACCAGATCGCGGTTTGTCCCAGGTTGTCTTTGAAGGACGGCATACCCCGATCGGTTCCGTTCATGACGCGTCCGATAAAATAGCCGTCATCCCACTCGGTCAGTTCTCTGAGGTCTGGCGTCAAGCCGCCTGATTGCGCCTCGATACCGTGACAACCTGCGCAATTTCCCGCGTATGCACTCTCTCCCACCTCGATGGCTTTGCTTTTCAACTCGCCGAATTCATTCCCTTCGCGAAACGGGTTTTCGCTGAGCGCTTCGCGCCCCAGATCGGGCAGGTCGCCCGTATCAACGGGTTGCGGTGTGACGTTTCCGTGCCCGATTGCAGTGGCCGCACAGGCCATAAGTCCAGTAGCCATCATCACTTTCATCAAAGGACGTAGAGCATACATATCGGCTTACCTCTTGTTTTCATCTGGGTGGTTCGCTTGGGCCACCTGTTCTGCAGGCAGCGATGCAACCACTTTAAGACCATCAGGAAAGCCTTCTGAATTCCACTTTGGCGGTTCGGGTCTAGTTCCTTGGTAGTGGCTCTCTCGACCAGCAGCCAAAGCACTGCAGGTACCGGTAAGCTTCAACACTCCCCTATCTTTCAGATAGATATCAGCGCATCAGGACGAATTCCCGAATCGCTCCGTGAACTTCCCGAATCTCACGTGATTTTCTCCGTCGCTCAGGACCTTGATCGACGCTAATACTACGATCGTCAATTCGCAAAATTGAGCGATTGTCACAACAACAACCAAGGGGAACGTCATGAAAACAACATTTAACCAACGCCCTCTGTTGCG
Organism: Marinobacter litoralis; assembly: GCF_016427555.1. Classification (GTDB taxonomy): domain Bacteria; phylum Pseudomonadota; class Gammaproteobacteria; order Pseudomonadales; family Oleiphilaceae; genus Marinobacter; species Marinobacter litoralis_A. Next base: position 1,022,858 of record NZ_JAELVS010000001.1, on the reverse strand, counting down.
AAGTATCAGCCTTGCTCTTTCTCTTGGCTGCGCAACAGGCCTGGCAACACAGATCCATGCCAAAGAAGTTACCTGGGAAGACATCGCAAACGACGCACAGACCACTCAGGATGTGCTCGGCTACGGCATCGGACCCAAAGCCCAGCGCTACAGCCCGATGTCCACCATCAACAAAGACAATGTGGAACGTATGGTGCCTGCATGGTCTTTTTCTTTCGGGGACGAGAAACAGCGTGGTCAGGAATCCCAGGCTCTGGTTCATGACGGCATGATTTACATCACCGGATCGTATTCACGTCTCTTCGCACTGGATGCAAGAACCGGCAAAAAAGTCTGGGAATACAACCACCGACTGCCAGAGGGCATCCGTCCCTGCTGCGACGTGGTTAACAGGGGTGCTGCTATTTTTGGTGACAAGGTATTCTTCGGCACACTGGACGCTGGAATCGTGGCCCTGAACAAAGACACTGGCAAAGTGGTCTGGCGTGAGAAATTCGCCGATCACGAAGCCGGCTATACCATGACCGGTGCACCAACGCTGGTGAAAGACCAGAAAACCGGCAAAGTATTGCTTATTCACGGCTCTTCCGGTGACGAGTTCGGCGTGGTCGGCAAGTTGTTTGCGCGCGATCCAGACACCGGAGAAGAAGTGTGGATGCGGCCGTTTGTAGAAGGTCATTACGGACGGCTGAACGGCAAAAAGAGTACGCCAACCGGTGATCCGCGCGCGCCAAGCTGGCCGGACGACCCTAACTCTGAAACCGGAAAAGTCGAAGCCTGGAGCCACGGCGGTGGTGCCCCCTGGCAAAGCGCCAGCTTTGATGCCGAGACCAACACCATCATCATCGGTGCGGGTAACCCGGCTCCGTGGAACACCTGGGCGCGCACTTCTCCCGGCGGCAACCCTCAGGACTACGACAACCTCTATACCTCTGGCCAAGTGGGCGTTGATCCGACCACAGGTGAAGTGAAGTGGTTCTATCAGCATACCCCGAACGATGCCTGGGATTTCTCCGGCAACAACGAATTGGTGCTGTTTGAATACGATGAAAACGGCGAAACCGTGAAGGCTACGGCTCACGCCGACCGTAACGGCTTCTTCTACGTTGTGGACAGAGCCAACGGTGAATTCAAGAAAGCCTTCCCGTTTGTAGACAACATCACTTGGGCCAAACGAATCGGAGACGATGGCCGCCCTGTTGAAGCCGTTGGACAACGTCCACCACCTGTCGCAGAAGGTCAAACCCGAGGCGAAGCCATCGAAGTTTCTCCCCCCTTCCTTGGCGGCAAAAACTGGAATCCGATGGCCTACAGTCAGGATACCGGTTTGTTCTATATCCCGGCTAACCACTGGAAAGAGGACTACTGGACTGAAGAAGTCAGCTACAAGAAAGGCGCCGCCTATCTTGGCCAAGGCTTCCGCATCAAACGCATGTACGACGACCACGTAGGCATTTTACGGGCCATGAACCCGGTTACCGGCGAGATTGAATGGGAGCACAAGGAGCCCATGCCGTTGTGGGCCGGCGTGCTCACCACCAAAGGCGGCCTGGTCTTTACCGGTACCGGTGATGGCTACTTTAAAGCCTTCGATGCCGAGACGGGCGAGGAACTTTGGAAGTTCCAGACCGGCTCCGGAATCATCTCATCTCCAGTGACCTGGGAGATGGACGGTGAGCAATACGTTGGCGTTGCCTCGGGTTACGGTGGCGCGGTGCCACTCTGGGGCGGCGATATGGCCGAGCTAACTAAGCCTATCTCGCAAGGCGGGTCGTTCTGGGTGTTCAAGGTGCCCTCGTGGGCAACCGCGTCCAACTAAACCAATCGGCGGATGCATCACCGGCACTCAGGCCGGTGATGCTTGTGAGAGGATGTATCATGAGAACGATCACAACCCTGTGCCTGGCAGCTTTCATCGGGCCAGTCTTTGCGGGCGATTATCTGGCTGAGGTGAAAGTGCCGGAATTCAATGGCTGCAAACTGGAACCTAAAACGGTTTGTAAAGGCGCAAACCTTTCCGGAGCCGACCTTTCCAACCTTGATTTGAAACTGGCGGATTTCAGTGGCGCAGACCTGTCCGGGGCCAATCTCAGTCACACCAACCTGCGCGGTGCCAATCTTGGTGGAGCCAATCTTGAAAGCGTCCAAGCTTTTCGGGTTACCCTATACAGGGCGAACGTCCGAGGCGCGAACGTGCGTAACGCAAAACTACAGGGTGCACAGGGCCAGTACCTCTTCGCCCAGGGCGCGGACTTCTCCGGTACCAACATGACGGGCGCCAACTTCGATTTCGCCCGCTTTTCCGGCGCCAAACTCATCGATACCGACCTGGCCTACAGCAGTTTTGAAATTGCCTGGCTTCCCAAGGCAAATCTCCACAAAGCCAACCTGCTCGGGGCGAACCTGCAGGAGGCCAAACTCGGGCACGCCAACCTGTCAGAAGCCAACCTGAAACAGACAAGAATTCACTACGCCACTTTTGAAGGGACTTACATGGAAGGCTGCACAGGCTGCCCAACCGACTGGTAGCGCGCACTGTGCGTATCGAGCGCCGGCTTGCTTCCGGCGCGACCATAGCTGGCCAGTCCCGCCTCCACCGCAAAATGCAAAAGCTCGAACGGTGTGGAAATCTGCAATTTGTTCTTCAGCAGTGCAATATGATTGGCAACCGTTTTGGCGCTGATATTCAGGCGAGCACTGATGCCCTCATTGGACTGGCCCTTGGCGATCATCATCAGGATTTCCAGCTCCCGCGGGGTTATTTCTCTGATTCGATGACTCACTGCCTCAGACTGACCCAGTGCCAGTCGGGTGGCCAGCCGATGCTCCAGATACGTTTCGCCCTCAGAAATCTGGCGAAACGCTGCCAGCAGTTCCGATGGCCGGCACTGCTTACTGACATATCCCATGGCGCCGGATTCCAGTGCATGCCGCACCACGTCAACATCATCCAGGTCTGCGAGAAACAAGATGTTGGCCCGGCGCCAACGCTCACGAATTCGGCGACACAACTCCAGCCCCGAAAAATCCGGCAGCATCATTTCCGTGATAACAAGCTGAGGTTTGCGGTCCGTATACAGGCTGACAGCGTCCACGCCCGTTCCCACACCTTCCACGATGATACCCGGCATCAGGCTGCGAAGAAGGCATACTGTACCCTCGCGCACAAAACGCTGGCCGTCTGCAACGATGACTTTCATAGCACACCTCAACGTTAGATAGGGTTAGAGTATTAGAGTGGCGCTGCTCCAACATCCATCCTACGGGTCTGCCAGTCATGGAAAATCGTTCTTTGGTACTGGCTGTTTGCTACTTTTCTCATATGTTGATTGTCAATTCACTTGAGTAGGCTTCCAGTAGAATCACCAATCCGGAATGCCTATGCAGCTCGACGTGGAATCGCTCAGTCACCGATATGGCCCCACACAGGCGCTCACTCGCATACACCTACGAGTGAAACCCGGCCAGTTTCACGCATTGCTGGGTCGCAATGGCGCCGGCAAAACCACTCTGTTTGGGTTGCTGACCCGCCTGCTACACATTCAGAGCGGCGACATTCGTTTCGACGGCATTAGCCTGACGCACCATGCCGCTGAGGTTATGAAAAAGCTAGGCGTTGTCTTTCAGCAAAATGCGCTCGACCTCGATCTGAGTGTTGATCAGAACCTTCACTATCACGCGGCCTTGCATGGGCTCAGCCGGGGAGTTGCACGCGCGCGAATCGATTCGGAACTTGCACGCTTTGATCTTTCATCACACCAGCATCGGCTGGTTCGCACGTTAAACGCCGGCCACCGAAGAAGAATTGAACTCGCGCGGGCGTTGATTCACAAACCCTCATTTCTGCTTCTGGACGAGCCCACGGCGGGTCTGGATGCTGAAAGCCGGCATTTGTTGGTCAGGCATGTGCACGAGTTGTGCTCCGAGCAAGCAATCACCGTACTTTGGGCTACTCATTTGTTTGACGAAATACATCCGGACGACAACGTCTTCATTCTCGACAACGGTCAACTGTTGAAAGAAGGCCCGGCACGAACCCTGATCCCTGCCTACAAAGAACAAGTGCTGGGGCTCATCCCGAAGCATGGTGGGACCACGGTATGACGATCAATATTTATCGGCACTGTCTGATGGGCGTGCTGCGCCGGGAATTCTCCCGGTTCTGGCAGCAACGCAATCGATTTGCTACCGCAGTGATCCGGCCCGTGCTTTGGTTGTTTGTCTTTGCGACCGGATTCGGCGTGACCGCCGAAAACAACACTGCCGAAAGCCTCGACGCAGTGGCCAGCTACAAGGCGTATCTGGTGCCGGGTTTGTGCGGCATGGTCATTCTTTTCAACAGCATGCAGTGTGCGCTGTCGATGGCCTACGATCGCGAGCTGGGCAGTATGCGGGCATTGCTCGTCAGTCCTTTACCACGCCCGTTCCTGCTGTCGGCGAAGTTATTTGCTATCTGTACGGTTTCGATGATGCAGGTGTTCGTCTTTCTGGCCATCGCAACACTCGCCGGGACGGGGCCCTCATGGCTTGGTTACCTGGCCTCCATGCCCACCATGATCATGACGGGATTCATGCTGGGCGCCGCGGGTCTCCTCATCGCTACGTGGATAAAACAACTCGAAAACTTTGCCGGTGTCATGAACTTCGTGATCTTTCCCGTGTTCTTTCTTTCCTCGGCACTTTATCCGTTGGCCCCGATGCGCGATGCCAGTCCCTGGCTTTATTGGGCCTGCCAGATCAACCCCTTTACCCATGCCGTTGAAGCCATACGGCGATCGTTTTCTCTGCAATGGGACCCTCTGACTTTCGGCATCACGGCCGGTACGGCCGTCTTTCTGGCGGTATTAGCGACAACCAGTTTTCGCCCCCAGAGAACCCGAATCCTGCCGGGTCCAGGAACCTAAATTGCACGGAATGCTACTTTAGTACTGGTTTTTTGGTGCGATGGTCGCATTCAACCCCAAGCGCGGATGCCGTGTAATGAAACCATCACAATAATAAACAGAGAGTCGCATTCCATTTGTAGATTCTCTGCACCGGAGGTCGCCATGCTGAACAAGCTCGATGCCGCACTCTCTTCCGAAAACCGGTATCATCACTCGGAAGCCATCCCTCAGAATGAAAACAAACAGGTAGAACCGCCCATGGAGCCGGCCTACAAGATTCTGATTGCCGACGACCACCCTCTGTTCCGGGAAGCCATTAGCAGCGTAATCGCCTCCGGTTTCGAGGGCAGCGACATTCTCGAAACCGATGATCTGGATAGCGCCCTTGAACTCACCCGGAAGAACGACGACCTTGACTTGATTCTGCTGGACCTGAACATGCCGGGCATGCACGGTCTGAACGGTCTGATCACCCTGCGTAACGAAGCACCCACTATTCCGGTGGTAATCGTGTCTGCAGAAGAAGATAAACAAGTGGTGCTTCAGGCAATCACATACGGTGCGGTCGGCTTCATTACAAAATCCTCGCCTCGGCCTCAGATGACTGAAGCGATACAACAGATACTGAACGGTAACGTGTATCTGCCTTCAGACATTATCCGAACCGGCAAAGAAAACACTCAACGCCGCACCCGCAACGAAGAAAACCTGATTTCGCCGGAACTGCTGAGTTCTCTGACCCGACGCCAGCTACTTGTACTTGAGCGCATGGCTAAAGGGGAATCCAACAAGCAGATTGCCTACAACCTCAATATCGCCGAAACCACTGTGAAAGCCCATGTGTCAGCCATCCTGAGAAAGCTGGGCGTGCATAACCGGGTACAGGCCATCTTGTCTGCTGGCGATGTGGACTTCAGCCAGTACCTCAAGCGCTGAACAGAGCCGGCCAGTTACACTACGGCTCTTATTGACGCACCACGTGATGTAACACACTTCGAAGCTTCAACGGTTTGACCGGCTTGTTCATTAGCAAATAGCCCAGCTCTCGAATGTGTTGTTTCAACTCGTTGGTGTAGTTTGCAGTGATCATCAACACCGGCGCCGGCTCAGCTCGCTGGCCGTTAATCTCGGCAACAGCATCCACACCATTTGCCCCCTCATCCAGGTGATAATCCGCCAGCAGCAGATCAACGGACGTACTGGCTATATCGGCCTGAGCCGCCAGGTCCTCAACCGACACCGCGGTAATAACCTCGCAACCCCAGCCTTCGAGCAACGTTTGCATGCCCTCGCAAATAGCCCGATCGTTATCAATCACCCAAACTCGCACTCCGAACAGACTCCTATCCTGCGCCGGCGCCAGCGCCCGGGGCGAAGCCGGCTGTCTGTGCCCGGTTTCACCAATAGGCACCCTAACCGTAAACACCGAGCCTTTGCCCTCAACCGATGAGACCGAAATGTCGTGGCCCAGAATTCGGGCAATCTTTTCGACAATCGCCAGCCCAAGCCCTAAACCTTTGTCGACCTGTGCGCCCTTTGGCCGGATTCGTTTGAACTCCTGAAAGATCTCGGGAAGTTTATCGGCGGGAATGCCAGGCCCGGTATCCCACACCTGTAGCAGCACATGATCACGCTGGCGGCGGCATCCCAATAAAATCCGGCCCTGCCCGGTGTATCGGATCGCATTGGTCAGAAAGTTTCGAAGGATGCGGGCCAGCAACTGAGAGTCAGACCGGACCACCATGGAGCTGGGCACAAAATGCAGAGCCAGCCCCTCCACTGAAGCCATTTGCCTGAATTCCCGGGCGATATTATTGAGCAAATCCCGCAGGTCGAAAGCAGTGACATCCGGTGTAACAACACCTGCATCCAGTTTCGAGATGTCTACCAGGGTTCCCAGCAGATTTTCAACATCATCGAGTGACGAGCTAACAGAACGTACCAACCCTTCGGCTTTCGGCCCGAAACTATGCTCCAGCAAGGCGCTGGTAAACAACCGGGCAGCGTTCAATGGCTGCAAGAGGTCGTGGCTGACCGCAGCCAGAAACTTGGTTTTGGACAAGTTCGCCTGCTCTGCCTCTTGCTTGGCCTCTCTTAACCGGGCTTCTACCGCAGAACGCTCGGCGATCTCGTCTCGAAGTTTCTGGTTCAGCCCGGTCAATGCCGCGGTACGTTCACGAACCCGGTGTTCCAGATCATCGTATGCCTGTTCCAGTGCCATCGCGGTCTTGCGCCGATCGGTGATATCCCGAATCAGTACAAAAAAACCCGTAACCGCGCCGGTTTCATCGCGGTTGGGCACATAGGACCGCAACATATAGCGAGGTTCTCCCTGCTCCGTCTCCTCTTCGAATTCGAACGTTACATTGTGGCCATCCAGCACTTCCAAAATCTGAGGCAACAGGCGTTGATAGAGCTCGTCAGAATGCACGAGTTCTAGGCGCTTACCTAACGGTGAGCCCCCATTGCGGCCATACCAAGCCTCATAGACCTTGTTGCAAAACTGCACCCGAAGGTCTGCACCCACGTAGGCAATCAACGCAGGCACATGGTCGGTTACCACCCGTATCCAGCGCTCGCTTTCTTCCAGCGCTCTGATTCGACGGGCCATTTCACTGTTTTTTACGTCAGTGATGTCCGAGTACAACACCACCAGCCCACCCTCTCGGGTTAGTCGCTCAGTCATCTGTACCCAACGACCGTTCGACAACAGAAAGAGCACACCTTCAGCATCTTCATGGCGTTGCTCTTCCACGATTAACCCCGAGGTCACAGCCAGAGCCTTGATGGCATCAATGTGAGTGCCTACTTCCGGCACAGGCGCACCGGCATGCTCCCAATAACTCCGGAAACGACTGTTGGTCTGAATCAAGCAGTGGTCGCTGTCGAAAAGCACGAAGCCATCGGCGATATTTTCGATTGCGTCACTCAACCGTTGTCTGGAAGTTGCATCCTCTTCTCTGGCCTGGCTAAGAGCCTTATGACTAGCCTTCAATTCATCCATTGCGAGGTTAAGCGCTTCGGTACGCTCCCGCACCTGCTCTGCAAGAATGACCGAATGCTCGAACGCCGCATAAGGCGCTGGCTTGTGCGTCGAGCCGGATTCCACCCGGACAATCAAAGCGTCGCGAATGCGTCGAAGCCGTTCATTCTCCGCCTCCAGTTCTGCAATACGACGATCTTTAGCCGCCGCCTCTGAGCGACCACCCGCGCTAACCAGGGAATTCAGGCTGACCAATGACCACCCCCGTAAACGTCTGGTTTATGTGCATGCCGTTAAATTGCTCGCCGTAAGAGTTAAAGCCCACCACCTTGTGGTCACGCAAGAATGCCGAGACAGACTCCGCCTGCCCGGTCAGTTCGGCTTCCAACCGACGCAAGAAACAGTCGCACGCAAGTGTCACCAAGGGTTTTCCCACTACCCGTTCCGAGGCTGCAAGTTGTGCCCGGACACTCTCTAATAATGACCCCCGGCTCAGGGCCGTCATCACAATTCCGGTTTCCACCGCGCAATAAAATGTCAGGCTGCCATCTGGATTCACCCTCTGCACGGAGCGAACGAAGCAGTTCCCGCCAACCTTTACTCCCAAGGGCTGCAAAGCGAAGACCCTCCGGTCCAGCTGGTCTTCAGAGACCCCCACTGTGCGGGCGTATACCTCCGCTGCGGGCTCTGCGTTCAATTCGAAGACGGTACGGGTTTCCGGGCAGGCGCGGGTTACCACCAGTTTTTCAGTCAGTTCCTGCATGTGGTGTGTAGAAAACACGCGAAAATCCAGCGGTGTATTTACCAGCAGCACCGTTGCAGCACTACGGTGAAAGCGGCCGCCAAAATACACATGGGTGCCGGCCAATCGCTCATCATCGCCGGCGGAACCTCCGAACTGGGGAATAGAGCCCAAAGCCGCATTCAGGGTCGTCAGTACCAGTTCTTCACGGCTCGATAACCCATCAAGCATGGTGATTGCAAAGGTATTGCCGCTCACCGGTGCCAAGCGCGCTTCGCGACAGGTATTCAGCAAACCGTCTATCACGCTCTGGGCGTTTTGCAGGGTAAAACCATCAAACTCGTTAATCAGCGCACAATCGATGGCAAAGTAACGGGCATCAAAACCCAGCGCGCTGATACTTCCGCGGTCATAGCCCCGCTCGGTCAGTTCACCAGCAGACGTACAGCCATAGACGCGGATACTCGGAAATGCTGTCTGAATAGCGGGTCCCAAGCGTTCCAGGTCAAATTCAACCGAACAAAAGAACAGCACACAACCGAGATTTCCATGACGGAGCTGGCGGGAAAGTTCCGCCGCAGCCAGTTCAGGCTCACTCAAGCTAACGCTAGCGGTTCGGACCGCTGGTTCCTGAATATCTGGCTGCATTGACGCGCCTCTCGAGCGAAAAGGTAGATCGTTTTGATTCTACGCTGGTGCCATCACAGTAAAATTCGACTTCGGTGCTTTTTAATAAGGCACTTTAGTCGGAAAAGACAGATGCTGGCACCGCTATCAGCACCTGCCCTGCGGATCAAAACGTGACGATCGCCCCTGCTGCCAAAGTGCCAGTATCGGCCACGGCGGCACCCGATGTCTTAGTCGTCTGCTCGAACAGGTTGTACTCGGCCACCAATTTGAAATGGCTATTCACCTCATGGAACACGGCCAACGAAGTGTTTTCGGTGTCAAAATCGCCCTGATCCGACTCTGTTTCGCCATAAGACGCAACAAACCGGTTTGCCCCCAAAGTGTACGAACCTTGCAACAGGTACCCTTCCGCATCCTCTTCAGAGGCCAGACGCGTATCGCTGATCAACACCGGAACATCCCCTTTCGATTGAAAACCGGACGCTGTCACCGAAACCCCTGCCACCGACGCCGTCAAACCGTAACCGACACCCTGACTGTCAATCTCCGCCGCTGCACTCTCTGAACTCTGGTGCCGTCCGCTTATCCAACCGGCCATAGCCACCCCTCCAACATCAACGCTGTAGGTAACCTCAGCCTCAAATCGCGGCAGTTTTTGCTCAGAACCTGTACCGGTTGTGTTTGCGGGCTCAAAAATACCCGCAGCCACTTCCAACCCACCCATACTCGGAGACCGGTAGGTAATCTGGGCGGAGGGGTTTGGGTAGGGATAACCTGAACGGATGTTACCGAAGGAGACACCCGTCGCAGCGCCGGGAGAACCAAACCCCATCAGCAATTCGTCCCGGAAGATGTTTGAGCGCGCATACAAACCGAAATCCTTACCAAACAGCACCTGCCCAAAGGCGCCGTCTACCGTCGCGTATAGCTGGCGCACATCAATACTGGTGTCCGTCGGCGATTGCAGGCTGTCGTTGATGGTGCTCCAGAATGAAGAACGACCGCCAAGCGTCAGCTCTCCGATCTCTTTGCTAAAGTTGAAGCCAATCGTGTTGGGTAAGAAGCCCATCTTCACATCGGAATCGCGCACATCTCCGATATCATCATCACGATTCACATAAAACGCATTGAAATACCCATCCGCAGAAAACGCGGTTCCGTCCTGATTGTATATCTCAACGGCCGCCTGGGTACCTGCACTGAACGCCATTGATACGCCTGCCACCAGCACTAACCCTGAAGGTTTCATTTTAATGGTCATACATCCCCCGGTTGTTGTTTGAAATCTGGGATCAGAAGCCACCGCAGGGTGCGGCGACCACAAGCACCTGCAGGTGCCTGAAGCCCATAGTCAGGGAATGGCATCTTCGGGAATATTGTTCGTGAGAGTAGATTGCCTGCTCATTTGGGAGGCATCGGATATCAAACTTTCGGGTTACGACTCACCCGGGAATTGCTCTAATTCGGCCAAACAATCGTCCAGGAAGTCATCAGGACACGCTAACACCGCGTCATCGGCCACCACACCGAACTGCACCTGGCCGTCATAGCTGACAACGCTTACGCCCAAGCCGATATCGCCGGCTTGCGGCACCCAGAACATCTGTTCTTTAATCTCACAGCCGGCCAGATAACGCGTTTCCGCGGTGCCCCGCACATTGGAAACCACCGCTGAGGCTTTTCGGTAAAACAAATCAGCCAGAGGTTTTCTTCCCACTTCCGGTAACAATGGCGCGCACGCCGTCAGGCCCCAGGCCAGCCCCGGCTGGATGCTTTTCTTGAGTTTTCGGGTTTCGTGCTTGACCCGGAACAAGCGCTCCAGCGCGCTCTCCCCATCGACGGGCAGTGGCACGAAGACCGTGCCGAAGCAATTGCCAAGCTCGCCCGCCTCCGGCTTGATGCCTTTGGGCATTTGCACGCGGACATCAACCGGTACCGCCGCATGCATAACCGCGTTGTCCAGTTGTTCCGGAGCCAAACCAAGTTTCGGGCGCACAGCGGCCGCCACACAAGCCAGTAACACATCGTTGATGGTCGTATGAGTGCTTTTCGCGATCTTGCGGAAGCGTTCGAGCTCAACCGGTGCAGACCAGCTGCAGCGCCGGCGCCCAAGTAAGGGCCGCTTAAGGTCAGACGGTGTTTCTTCATCCTCGATCAGAAACTCGCTGATCTTGTGCACCAGGCGAGCCCCGCTTTGCACGGCCTTACCCACATGCTTTTGCGGCGAGCCCGAACCTGCGCCTGCACCGGGCACAGCAGTGGCTCCTACTTGGGCCAGCATGGATCCCAGCCACTGCTGGGCCACTTCAGTCCACTGACCCAGTTTGGCTTCTTCCGGGGCACCGTATAAGGCGGGGTATTGCCTTGGTGACGAGGGGCACAGTTGGTCAAAAACATCCAGCAGAGCTAAACCATCGGCGTAACAATGGTGAATTCTCAGCAGCAACGCCGCACCACCTTCTGCATTGGGTGCCAGCCAAAACTTCCAGAGCGGGCGATAAACGGGCAAGGGGTCGTTAAGACGCGTGGAAACCCAGTCCTTCAACTGAGCAGGGTCAAACCTGTCTTGCACAACGTCCAGATGGCGAGCACTGTTAAAGGTAGGGTCTGCCTGCCAATACCACGCCGGGGCACGCCACACAGGGCGATATAAAAAACGCTCCCAGGCCACCCAATATACGTTAAGGAATTCCCGGAAACGGGCCGCGGTAAGGCCTTCAACCCGAAGCATGACGGTAATGGTCATAGGGTTATCCGGCTGTTCCAAAGCCAGCCAGGCCGAATCCGAAGGCAACATGAGATGCGATTGCTCTTGGCTCAAACCTGAAGTTCCCCGATTGAATGTCTTATTATTGCGAGCTCTGCATTGTGCCAGAGTCAGGGTACCGTCTCCATATTCCAACCACCGCACATAATTACAAAAAGTTACGTTACTGTATGGTTTCGCTCTATACTGGAGATATCACTTAGTGCGATTGTTGTACAAACGACAAGCGAACACTCGCTTGGCCCAAATTCGTCATTTGTGTGGGCAGACGGGCAATTCCACACACAGAGCATTCGAGCTACAACTGGGACACAAGCTACGAATAATCCAACAACAAGTAGCCGTGCCGGGAGAAACAACTATGAAAGCCAGTCACATTCGCAAGCTGATTAAACCGATCGATATCGCATACTCCGAGATGTTCTCGGGCCATGTATATCGAGTCGGCAAAGGTGCGGTCTCTACACGCAACCACAGCAGCAGCGCAGAGCACACGGTTATCGGCGTGCACGGCTTTCTGGAAAACCATTGTTATTTCACGCAAACCTATGATGCGTCCACCACCGAGCTGATCCTGCTGACCTGCAGCAACTACCACATTCCGGTTAACGGCGTGACGCCTGAAAAAGCAGAATGGGAAGTTCCCATCAAGTATCTGGAAGGCACCATCGAATACGATGCCTGTATTCTCAATCAGGCTCTGCAGAATCTTCCCACAACCCGGAATATCCGCGTGCACGGGCATTCCCGGGGCGGCGCTGTGATTCTGGAGGCGATTCGTCAGTGGCCTGAACTGTACGAAGAGGTTGAAGTTGTTCTGGAAGCGCCCGTTCTGCCCCAAGGCAAGCTGCACGCGCTGGTAACCACATTGCTGGAGCCGGTCAGTCATGGCATGTGGCCCTGGATCATCCGGTTAATTAACAGTGCGCCGCAATCGGCCTACGGCCAGACTTTTTTTGGCAAGATGAACCCGCGTAAACGCCAGCTGCTGAGCAAGCTGTTCTGTGCCACCAAAGACCATCTCACCATTGTGCGGAACATCGAAGACATCATGGAATGGATGGATCGCACAGACTGCTCGGTATATCAACACATCCGTTACGGCACCTTCCTGATTCCGGCCACCGACCGCATCCTTGACCGCACCGCGATGCTGGCCAGCGCCAGAACCAGCCCGACCACCATGCGCATTGTCGAAACCTCGGCTCCCAGTCATTTTGTCACCCTCGACAGCGTTGAGTGGCTGCCAGACTTCGAGCCGCTTCCCAATACGGCCCAGGCCTGATCGCTGCTCGCACGCTGCAGATGCACCGGTGGCGTGGCTTCGCTAAACTGAGCGCTTTCAAGTTCAGCTTAGTGGAGCTCTGGCATGTATCGTGACCGCCTGATCACAACCGAAGTGCATACGGAAAATGCGCACAGGCTTAAACGCTTATTGCTCGAATACCACGATTTCCGCCAGCTCAAATCCAATCACCCGCTGCAAGAAGGCACCCTCAAGCTCGCGGACTGGCAAGCCGAACGCTTGAAATCCACCCACCAGGACCTCTACCAACACCCGGGCTACCACACCGGGCTGGAATTTTTGCTGTCTGACCTGTACGCACCGGCCGGCATGACCCGGCGCGACGACAACGTAGACCGAATTTTCCCTAAAATGGTGAAGTGGTTACCGGACAACCTGCTGGGCACCTTTTCCGGATTGGTGGAACTGAACCTGGTCACCCAAAGCCTCGATCTTGAGCTGGCCGAGTGGTTTCACGGGAATGACCGGAGCTTCGCGAACATTACCGCGGAAGATTGGTGTGAGGGCTACCGCGCCAGCGGCCAGCTGGAAATTCGCAAACGTCAGCTGGAACTGGTCTCGATCACCGGTCGGCAAATGGACCGCTACGTGCGCAACCGCAGTTTGGGGTGGTTGCTGTCGATGACTCGGGGGGCTGCGGAAAGAGCCGAGCTGGCCGATCTGCACGGTTTTATTCACCGTGGCTACACGGCGTTCCGGAAAATGGACAAGGTGGATGTGCTGATCGAACGGCTGATCAGCCGGGAACAACGAGTGATGGACAATATACTGGCCGGCCACCCGGAGCCTTTCTCGCTGTCGGGTGACCTGTAAGGCGGCTTACGCCTTGACGATCTGGTCCAGCTGGGTATGAATTTCCTGCTCGATGCGAGACTTAAACGGACGCAGCATCAACCCTAACTCCAAATGAATGTGCAGATCAGATTCCGCAATGTTGAGCTGGCCTTTCACGCCACTGCGCTTGAACTTCAGCTGATCGCCTTCCCACAGATAGTTCAAATCAAATTTCTGCGACAGGTCTTTGGCCAGAGTTTCGGCCGCATCGCGAGCGTGTTCTTTGTCCAGTTCATGGGCACGGTGGATATCGATAACAGACATGAATCAGTTTTCTCAGCTATTTGGAAACGGTTTTACAGTGTAAGCCGGTAATAAACTTGTAGCCAACACCTCAACAGTTAGAATACAGCATTCAGTTTCTGACAGGACCCTCTCCCATGAGCGAGCAGCAAACGCCAGGCACCCCCGGCGACAGCCAGGACGACGTGACCCATTTCGGTTTCCGGAACGTGCCGAAGAGCCAGAAAGCAAGCCAGGTGGCCGAAGTTTTCCACAGCGTCGCGGGCAAGTACGACCTCATGAACGACTTGATGTCGATGGGCATCCACCGTTTGTGGAAACGCTTCACCATTGAGCTGAGCGGCGTTCGCCCCGGCCATCAGGTGCTCGACATTGCCGGCGGCACTGGCGATCTGACCATGAAGTTCTCCGATCTGGTGGGGCCATCGGGCAAAGTGGTTCTGGCTGACATCAACGCCTCCATGTTGCAGGTGGGCCGCAGCCGCCTGACCGACCGTGGTTATGCCGGCAACATCGAGTATGTGCAGGCCGATGCCGAGCACCTGCCGTTCCCCGACAACAGCTTCAATGCGGTTTCCATCGCCTTCGGCCTGCGTAACGTCACCGATAAAGATCAGGCCCTGCGTGACATGACCCGCACCCTGAAGCCGGGCGGCAAATTGATGGTGCTGGAGTTCTCCAAGCCCACCAACCCGCTGCTAAGCAAGGCCTACGACACCTACTCATTCAGCGCTCTGCCACTGATGGGTCAACTCTTTGCCGGTGACAGCGAAAGCTACAAGTACCTGGCCGAGTCCATCCGTATGCACCCGGACCAGGACACCCTGAAGGGCATGATGGAAGACGCAGATCTGGTGAACTGCAAGTACTACAACATGACCGGCGGCATTGTCGCACTGCACGTGGGAATTAAACCCTGATGTTCCCCGGCCCTACGCTCTTGTCGGCGGCCAGCGCCATTGTCGAAGCCGCGTTGAACCGGGCGCTGGCGCTGGACCCGGCTGGCCGTGAAGCATTACTGCGCGCCCTTGCGGGCCCCGTGCAGTTCAACATCACGGCTCCGTTCGCCACCAGCTGGACGTTGGGCCGGGGCGGTCATCAGGTTCAGGTGCGAAGCCAGCCGGATGACGAAGCTGTGCTGAGCATTTCCGGCAAACCGGTCGCCTTTGCGGCTTTGGCTCTGGGCGACGACCGCGTTTTCGCCGACGAACGGCTACAGGTGACCGGCGACACGGCTCTGGCCCATCAGTTGCAGCGAGCAATGGATCAGCTTCAACCCGATTGGGAAGCGGCGATGGCCCGGCACATTGGCGACGTGCCCGCCCACCTACTGGGTAAAAGCATCCGCAATGCCGTGCAGTGGAGCCAAAACGCGTTCCACACCATGAACGCCAACGTTGAAGAATACCTCCACGAAGAAAGCCGGGCCCTGCCCGGGCGCCGCGAACTGGAAGCCACCTTTCAGGACATCGACGAACTCAATCTGCAGGTCGAGCGCCTTGAGGCGCGCCTGAACCACTTGGAATTGTCTGGTAGCGATACCGATACGGAGAACCTGTGACACGCCTGCAACGCCTGTTCCGAATTGCTTGGGTATTTTGCCGCTACCGGCTCGACACCTTCCTGCCCTTGGCGGAGCTGCCCGCGCCTCTGAAGATCTTCTTTTTGTTGGCCCCCTGGCACCTGTTCCCTCAGCCCAAACTGAGCCGAGGTGACCGTTTACGCCTGGCGCTGGAAGAATTAGGGCCGGTATTTGTCAAATTCGGCCAGATTTTGTCTACCCGGCGCGACCTGTTGCCGGATGACATGGCGGCATCATTGAAACAGCTGCAGGATCGAGTACCGCCCTTCCCCAGTGATCAGGCCCGGAGCATCATCGAAGGCTCGCTCGGCGCCCCGGTTTCGGAACTGTTTGCCGAGTTCGGCGCAGACCCCATGGCCTCCGCCTCGGTCGCGCAGGTTCACCCCGCGACACTGCGCAATGGCCAGAAAGTAGTGGTCAAAGTGCTCCGTCCGGGTATCGAGAAAGTCATTCGCCAGGATCTGGCGCTGATGTACCTGATGGCAGGGTTGCTGGAAAAATACTGGTCCGAAGGCAAGCGCCTGCACCCGGTGGAAGTGGTTGCTGATTACGACGCCACCATCCACGACGAACTGGACCTGCAGCGTGAGGCTGCCAACGCCAGCCAGTTACGCCGCAACTTCGAGAACTCGCCGTTGATTTATATCCCGTTTATCGACTGGGATTACACCAGCAAATCGGTGCTGGTGATGGAGCGCATCCACGGCATCCCCATCGCCGATGTCGAAGCGCTGAAGGCTGCCGGCGTGAACATGAAAGTGCTGGCCGAAAAGGGTGTGGAGATTTTCTTCACCCAGGTATTCCGCGACAGCTTCTTCCACGCGGACATGCACCCGGGCAACATTTTCGTGGATGTGTCCAATCCGGCGGATCCGCAATACATCGCCATCGACTTCGGCATTGTCGGCACTCTGGCGCCGGACGATCAAAGCTATCTGGCTCGCAACCTGCTCGCCTTTTTCCGCCGCGATTACCGGCAGGTTGCCCAGCTGCACATCCAGTCCGGCTGGGTCCCGCCGGAAACCCGCATCAACGAATTCGAAGCGGCGATCCGCACCGTGTGTGAACCTATTTTTGAGAAGCCACTCAAAGATATCTCGTTCGGGCATTTTCTGCTGCGCCTGTTCCAGACCGCTCGCCGGTTCGATATGGAAGTCCAGCCTCAGCTGGTATTGCTGCAAAAAACCCTGTTGAACGTTGAGGGGCTGGGCCGCCAGCTCTATCCGGATCTCGACTTGTGGAGCACGGCACAACCATTTTTGGAAAACTGGATGCGTAAGCGCATTGGCCCGTCAGGCCTTATTAAATCCTTACAGACGCACTTGCCTTCCTGGCTGGAGCAATCTCCGGAAATGCCGCAACTGGTTCACGATGCGTTACTGCAACTGCGAAGTGCCGGCCCGACCGAACAACAGAATCAGGACACGCTCGCCTTATTACGCGAACAGCAGCGTAAAACTGACCGCCGTTGGCGCCGAGGCATCATTGCATTGGCACTGGTTGGCGTAGCCATCGCCGGAACCCAACCGGGCACGACGGAATGGCTTCAGAACGTTCCACTGTGGTCGTGGGCGCTGTTTGCCGGCGCGGGCGCACTGGTGCTTCGGGGCAGTCGTTAACCATGCCCTATACCGTCAACCGCTGAGCCGACATGGAAACGCAAACCCATTATTCGCCCTGCGGACGCTACCGTTATGCCCTCAGCCGAACCTGGGAGGCAGATAAGCCAAGCGTCATGATTATCGGGCTGAATCCGTCTCTGACCGATGACAACCCCACCATCACCCGCTGCACCAATTTTGCCAAAAGCTGGGGTTTTGGCGGCGTACACGTGACCAACCTGTTCGCCTTTCGGGCTGCGACGCCCGATGAGTTGATCACGGCCCCGGACCCCGTTGGCGACGACAACGACAAGTGGTTGCTGCAATTGGCCAAGGCTTCAAAGCTAACGGTTGCGGCGTGGGGTAATCACGGTAGCCACAGGGGGCGCTCCGACGAAATTCATCGCCTGTTACCGGACCTTCACTGCATCCGAATGAACAAATCGGGCGAGCCGGCTCACCCGCTCTACTTGAAGGCCAGTCTCATGCCTGTAAAACTACCGGTGCAAGCTCAATGCGCGAGCTGAACCGCATGCCTTTCGCCCTTGCACTTACCCTGTTCAGGATTCATCGAAATGAAAGATTTAGCGAATAATCTAGGCGGCTCCAGCTGGTTAGACGACATCCTCTGGACCGAAGACGGCCTGGTACCCGCCATTGCCCAGGACGCCGAAACCGGCGATATCCTGATGATGGCCTGGATGAACCGGGAATCCCTTCAGCTCACAGTTGAAGAAGGTCAGGCCGTGTACTGGTCGCGCTCCCGCGGCAAGCTCTGGCGCAAGGGCGAAAGCTCCGGGCATCAGCAGGTTCTCAAAGACATCCGCCTGGACTGCGATGCCGACGTGATCCTGCTGAAAGTGGAGCAAAAGGGCGGCATTGCCTGTCATACTGGCCGCCGGAGCTGTTTTTACCGGACTCTGGAAGATGGCAAGTGGATCAGTGCCGAACCGGTACTGAAAGACCCTGATGCGATTTATGGCAGTAACTGAGGAGCGAAGCCCGTGAGTGATGTACTGGAACGCCTGGCCGAGGTTCTTGAGGCCCGCAAAGAAGCGGCCCCCGACACCTCCTACGTCGCCAGCCTGCACGCCAAAGGCCTGAACAAGATATTGGAAAAGGTCGGAGAAGAGTGCACTGAAACCTTGCTGGCGGCGAAAGACGCAGAACACTCCGGAGATACTCAGGATGTGATCTACGAAACCGCCGACCTGTGGTTTCACACCATGGTGATGCTGTCTCGCCTCGGCCTGAGCCCAAAAGACGTAACCGACGAGTTGGCCCGCCGGTTTGATCTGTCCGGTTTGGAAGAAAAAGCGTCACGACAATCCTGAAGGGACACCTCCAAGGAGAATTTCTCCCCAAGGTTGTCATTGGCGTACAATATGACAAACAGAACCATTAGAACGAGGATCCCTCATGGGTATCAGTATCTGGCAACTTCTCATCGTGCTCGGCATCGTTATTTTGCTGTTCGGAACCAAGAAGCTTCGTAATATTGGCACCGATCTCGGTGGCGCCATTCGTGGATTCAAGAAGTCCATGAATGAAGAAGACGAGAAAAAAGACGAATCAGACACCTTGGAAAGCCAAAAGGCCGAACAAGCTCAGGCTGACGCGAAAACTCAGGAAAAGCAAAAGAGCTGAGCGCCCCCCTGAATGTTTGATATTGGCTTTGTTGAGCTATTGATTTGCGGCATCATCGCACTGCTCGTCCTCGGCCCGGAGCGGCTGCCTTCTGCCGCCCGGACAGCTGGCCGGTGGGTAGGCGGCGCGCGCCGTATGGTCCGACAGTTCACCTCAGAGCTGGATCGCGAACTGAAAGCAGAAGAGCTTCGGGAGCAGCTCCGAAAGGCCGGTGACGTAGGCCTGGAAGATGTGGAAAAAACCGTAAAGGGCGCATTGGACGAAGCGAAAAAGTACGAGCACATGATTTTGCCGGAAAACAGTCCGGTAAAGACCCAACCCGCGCAACCTGAACGCTCCAGCCCGGATAACCAGCCAACCAGCAATACGGACCAAACCTCGGGGAATTCGTCGGAAAACCGTTCATGAGTTCATCACCAGAAAGTCAGCAAGCGCCAGAAATGCCGCTCATTGAGCATTTGCTCGAGCTCCGCAACCGTTTATTGAAAATGGTTTTGGCCGTCATCATCTGCTTTGCGGTGATCTACCCGTTCGCCAACGATCTTTACCTGCTGTTGTCACAGCCGTTGCGGGATCTGCTTCCGGAAGGCCAGATGATGATCGCCACCGACATCACCTCGCCCTTTTTCGCGCCGTTGAAACTGGCGTTGGTATTGGCCGTATTTGCCGCCATTCCCATCATTCTTTACCAGCTCTGGAGCTTTGTTGCGCCGGGCCTCTATGCCCATGAAAAACGCCTGGCCTTTCCGCTGCTCTTTACCTCCGTCATCCTGTTTTATGGCGGCGCCACCTTCGCCTATTTCGTGGTTTTTCCGCTGGTTTTCGGCTTTTTTACCGCCATCGGGCCGGAAGGCATCATCGAATTACCGGATATTGCCAGCTATCTGAACTTCATTCTGAAAATGTTCTTCGCTTTCGGCGTGGCCTTCGAGATACCTATTGCCACAGTGCTGCTGATCCTTACCGGCGCAACTACCCCCAAAGATCTTGCCGCCAAACGGCCCTATGTGGTGGTTGCCTGTTTCATCATCGGCATGCTGCTGACCCCGCCTGATATCATTTCCCAGACCCTGCTGGCGGTTCCCATGTGGATCTTGTTCGAGTTCGGCATTCTATTCGGCCGGCTGGCCTACAAAGAGCGGCAGGATGCTGACGAGGAAGAGCTGGGCAACAGCCAATGAACCTGGCACTGCTGTTTGACGAAGATTTCATCGATTCAGATCGCGTACGGTTGCGCGGTCGTCGCTTTGACCACCTGAAAACCGTACTCAAGGCCGGCGCAGGCCACACACTGCCTGTGGGCCGCGTGAACGGTGCCATGGGTTATGGAGAGGTCATTCATCTAACGGACTCCGAAGCTGAGCTGCAGGTCTTTCTGGAGCAGCCTGCACCCACGCCTTTACCCCTGACCCTGATCCTCGCCATGCCCCGCCCCAAGATGTTCAGGCGCACGCTGCAAACCTGCGCCTCACTGGGCGTGAAAGATATCTGGCTGATCAACAGCTACAAGGTCGAGAAAAGCTTTTGGCAAACGCCCTGGCTGTCCGAGGACAATCTGCGTGACAACCTGACTTTGGGGCTCGAGCAATCCAAAGACACGCTGATGCCGAACGTACACATTCGAAAACTGTTCAAGCCGTTTGTCGAAGACGAGCTACCGGCCCTTCTGGCCGGCAAACGGGCTTTGGTGGCCCATCCGGGCACCGCCATTCCGTGCCCAACACATCTGAATGAGCCCGCGGCAATATGCATCGGCCCCGAAGGTGGTTTTACCGATTACGAGGTCAGAAAACTGGAAGAAGCGGGTTGCCAAAGTGTGCACCTTGGCCCCCGCATTCTTCGGGTGGAAACCGCGGTTCCTGTGCTGATCAGCCGTTTATTCGACGCCTGTCTTTAAGCGGTTCGCTTTTGCCAAAGCTTGATGAACGGCGTCAGCACCGCCACCAGCACACCTCCGGCAATTAGCCCGAACAGGCCGTCACCCAATGTGGGGATCAACACAGCGCCGATACCACCTACCTCTGCCGCAAACCCTCGAATGGCCTCATAAACGGGCGCAATACCGTGCGTGAGGATACCGCCGCCCACCAGAAACATGGCAACGGTGCCAACAATGGTCAGGGTCCTCATCATGTAAGGCGCCAACCAAAGTATGCCGTCACCGATACGCTGAAGTGCCGCGGAGTCTCTCTGGCTCAGGTATAACCCTCCATCGTCTATTTTCACGATAGCGGCCACCAAACCGTAGACCACGACAGTCACCATCACCGCGACGACCGTAAGCACGGCAAACTGCATTCCAAGACTTTTCTCGGCCACAATGCCCAAAGTAATCGCGATAATCTCGGCGGACAGAATGAAATCGGTTCGAATAGCGCCTTTGATCTTTTCCCGTTCCACGTCTTTCAGATTCACGTCAGGATTTTTCAACGCTTCCCGGAGGTTTTCTTTGTGTGCCTGCTCCTCCTTGCCGTGCAAGAATTTGTGAGCCACTTTTTCGAAGCCTTCAAAGCACAAAAATGCGCCACCCAGCATCAGAAGCGGAATAACCAACCAAGGAAGGAAAAAACTGATTGCGACTGCCGCGGGTACAAGAATGCATTTGTTCAGCATCGAGCCTTTGGCAACCGCCCAAACTACAGGCAATTCACGAGCGGGTTTTACACCGGCGACCTGCTGCGCATTGAGCGCCAGATCGTCCCCCAGCACGCCTGCGGTTTTCTTGCCGGCGACCTTGGTCATCAAGGCCACATCGTCCAACATCGTCGCGATGTCATCGAGAAGGGTGAGAAGGCTGGCGCCTGCCATAAACAATTCCTTTGTCTGCCGGGGTCGGATTCGATCAGGAAAAGTTTACGGAATAGTCTGTTTCAGCGCTACCCGTCAATGCCCATGGCTTCGGCCGCAATGCGATTTTTCAGCGGTGCCAGCTTATCGAACCAGCGCATGCCGGCATTGCGCAGCCAGCGCACAGGCAGTTCGTCTCTGGCGAAGAGCTGCTTGAAGCCCTCCATTGCGGCCATCATCGTAAGATTCTCACCCTTACGGCGACGCTGGTAACGGGCCAGAACCAGATTATCGCCCGGGTTCAGGCCCAACTCCTTCGCACGGCCCAGCTCCTCCAGCAAAACCCGGACATCGCCGTAACCGAGGTTCGCGCCCTGCCCCGCCAACGGATGAATGGTATGAGCCGCATCGCCCACCAATGCCAATCCGTCGGTGACGTAATCCTTGGCATGGCGCTGGCGTAGAGGAAAGGAGAATCGCTTGGAAACCTCCAATACCTCGCCCAGCTCACGCTCAATCGCCACTTCCAGCTCTTGCCGGAAGCTGTCGGCATCTAACGCCATCAACCGGCGGGCTTCGTCCGTATCCTGCGACCAGACGAACGAACAAAAATGCTCATCGCCGGTTTCGTTATTAAGCGGTAAGAACGCCAGTGGCCCGGTGGGAGTAAAACTTTGCCAGGCGGTAAAGCGATGAGACTGGCTGGTACGCACTGTGCCCACAATAGCCTGCTGGTCGTAATCCCATTCCCGGGTGGCCAACCCGCTCCACTGGCGGAGTCGGGACATGGCACCGTCGGCCCCGACCACCAGATCGGCTGACAACAAACGACCGTCGTCCAGCTCCACACCCTCACCACGAACCCAACCTTTAACCCGCACGCCATCCATCAAAGTGACGTCGCTCTCGGCCAGAGATTCGAACAAAGCCCGAACAATATTCCGGTTTTCCACAATCGTGCCCAAGGAGCGGGCATGAAGCTCGGCCGCATCGAAATGAACACGACCTGTGCCGTCGCCGTCCCACACGATCATTTCCCGGTAACCGCAGTGCCGGCCAGCCTGCACACGAGGCCAGGCTTCCAAATTCTGCAGTAAGCGTTCACTCGCCAGTGAAATTGCACTCACTCTTGGCTCGAAGCTTTCGACGTTGGCGGCGGGCGCCGGTTTCGCAAGCAAACGATCAACCGGGGCACTCTCCACCAACCCGACCTGCCAACCTTGCCGGGACAGCCCCAACGCCAGCGCCGAACCGATCATACCGCCGCCGACTATCAGCACCTCGAAGCGCTGCACTCCAGACTCATGACTCATGACGAACCGCCTCTCCTTCGGCTCTCGCGGACGGAATGCCAGCCTTTCGCCCACCGGTGCCCATGGCTTTACGGGCGAACCAGCGTTTGGCACCGGGCACCAGATCCAGCCCCATCAACCCCGCGTCACGAGCGAGCGCCAAAGGCGGCAGAGATTGCCCGAATACCCGTATCAGCGAATCCGAGAATTGCACGGTTTGCTGCCAATCCTGGCAGTGGCGCTGCTGGTATTCGTTCAACACGGATAACGAACCGATCGATACACGGTTATCGGTGGCCAAGCGGAACTGTTCGACCAAAGCCATCAAACCCCGTAATGCCAGGTTAAAGCCTTGCCCGGCGACCGGATGCAATGCGTGGGCAGCGTTCCCGACGAGTACCACGCCCGGGCGCACCGCTTCGTCCACGGTGGTCAACTTCAAGGGGTAATGATTGCATTGTCCGATACGGGTGATGCGACCTAAACGCCAACCGAAGCGCTCCTGCAAGGCGCGGCATTTGTCTTCATCAGACTGTTCAAGCAAGGTTTGCAGCTCTTCGTCGGCCAGGGTCCAGACCAGCGCAGAATCGTGCCCGGCACGGTCCGTTGCGCCTTGAGGCAACATAGCCATAGGGCCTGATGCCGTAAAACGCTCAAAGGCCGTGAACTGATGAGATTCGCTGGTGGTCACGTTAGCAATCAAAGCATTCTGGCCGTAATCCACGGTACGCGGCTGAAATCCCAGTTTTTCCCGCAAGCCAGAGCGGCCGCCATCGGCCACCACCAAACACTGCCCGGTCAACATTTGCTCTTCGCCATCCTTGCGGATGCTGACACGCACCCCCTCGTGGAGTGGCGTCATTCCGGTTACCTCCGCCGGCGCTTCCCAGCGGACATTGGCCGCCAGCAGGGCGCGCATCAGGCACAGCCCCATCCAGCGATTGTCAGCGACATAACCCAAGGCTTCCTGCTGATGATCCTTGGCGTGCAGACGCGTCGCCCCGAAACGGCCACGATCCGAAACATGGATATGCCGGATTGGCGTGGCGTGTGCCGATAAAGCAGACCATAGCCCAAGCTCTTCGAAAATAACCCGGGAGCCCCAGGCTAGAGCGGTCGAACGGGCGTCATAACTGGGTTGATAATCTTCCGGCAGCGCGTCTGGCGACAACGGAAAACTCTCGACCACGGTCACCCGAAGTTCCGGCACCACGCGCGCCACGGCCAGCGCCAACGTTGCGCCCGCCAGGCCGCCGCCGGCGATGATCAGATCGGTATCCATCACAGGTTCAGTCCGCCATCAATGCTTCAATATCGGCTACGGTTTTCGGCACACCGTCGGTCAATACCCGGCAGCCGTCTTTGGTCACCACCACATCGTCTTCGATACGAATACCAATTCCACGCCATTTTTCATCAACGCTGGTGTTGTCCGGCGCAATGTACAGACCCGGCTCAACCGTGAGCGCCATACCGGGCTCCAGCTCGCGCCAGGCGTCGCCTACTTTGTAGTCACCCACATCGTGAACATCCAGCCCCAGCCAATGGCCGGTCCGGTGCATGAAAAACGGTTTGTAGGCTTCTTCAGCAATGGCGTCGTCCACGTTGCCCGATAACAGGCCCAGATCGATCAGTCCTTGCGTCAGGACTCGCAGTGCGGCTTCGTGGGAGTGGTTCCAGTGATTGCCGGGGCGAACCGCGTCGATGGCGGCGTACTGGGCCTCCAATACCACCTCATAAAGCGCTTTCTGCTCCGGACTGAACTTGCCGCTGACCGGAAAGGTTCGGGTAATGTCTGAGGCGTAGCAATCCAGTTCACAACCCGCGTCAATCAGCACCAGATCCCCCTCTTTCAGGGGTGCGCTGTTCTCGATGTAATGCAGAATACAGCCGTTTGCACCGGCACCGACGATGGAGGGATACGCCGTTGAACGGGCACCGTGGTCCATAAAGGTACGAATCAATTCGGCTTCAAGATTGTATTCGTAGCCACCCTTTCGAGCGCGCTTCATGGCACTGCAGTGCGCTTCGGCACTGATCTCGGCGGCCTTGGCCATCACCTTGATTTCACCGGCGCTCTTATACAGCCGCAGGTCGTGCAGCAAGTGTTCCAAAGCAACGAATTCTCCGGGGGGGTGCGCTCCTGCGCGCACTTTGCTGCGAATCACTTTAACCCAGTCCATCACCCGCGTATCGAACGCATCGTCTTTGCCCAGCGGGTAATACACACGGCTTCGACCTTCAATCATGCCCGGCAGGATGTCGTCAATGTCAGCAATCGGGAAGGCATCATCCAGGCCGTAATGCTCGATGGCCCCGTCAGGCCCGATCAGAAAACCGTCCCAGAGTTCTTTCTCGGGGTTACGTTCTTTACAGAACAGCACCGCTTCGCCGTGCTCGCGGCCCGGGATCAAGACCAACACCGCTTCCGGCTCGCCAAAGCCCGTCAGGTACTGGAAATCGCTGTCCTGGCGGAATGGGTGCAGCACGTCCCGATTTCGGACCCGCTCCGGCGCCGCCGGTAAGATCGCGATACTGTCCGGCGCCATCAACCCCATCAGTTTGCGACGGCGCTCAGCGAACTCTTTGGTCGAAATCGATACAGCCATGATGTCTCCTGATCAGTGCAAAGTCGGCGCGTTGCCTTCGGGTTTCTCTGGCTCGTTAAACTCGGTGAAAACGGTCAACGCACCCAGACGAACGTACTCGGTGATCTCCAGCAATTGTTGTTCGCTTTCTTCATCCGCTTCTTCTTCGTCTGACAGCTGGCTAATGGCCACCAGATCTTCGATCAGTTCACGGATTTCATCCGGTGCCTGACCCAGAGATGCTCCGGCCGCCAGCGCCATGCCTTCCAGAAAGCCCCGAACCCAAGACACCAGGGCTTCAAGACGCTGTTCAATGGCATAATCATCATCCGGCAACAACGGCTGAAAACTCATATCCGACGACTGCAGCTGCGCCAACGTTTTCGCGTAAGCACCGTTCATGAAGGGTGCCAGCTCTTCGGACTCTTCCAACGCCTGTTCTGCCAAGCCCATGTGATCACAGACCATTGCCAGCCATTCCTGCTCGGCGATACGCGAGCCTGCCGACAACTGACCACATAATACGCCGTGCAATTCGGACGGATGACTGAAGGCCTTATGGGCAGTGAACACATTGGCCCATTGTTCGAACTCTGCGGCTCGGGCGGCAGCGGTGGTATCGGTTTCAGACATGAAACAGCAGCTTCCTGTATCGGGGGAGCGCACCTGTCGGGGCAGGCAACTCCGGTAATATTTAGGGCTATATCCTAGCATTCCGAGGCACGTGTGGCACTGTCAGCGACCCTTGGCGACTTGCTTTTCTGCCCGCGCAAGATGAAGATGTTATAACATATCAACAGATCGCAAAGGGTATACGATGAAATTTAGCGCTCCCCTAGCCTTTGCCGGCATTTTCGCACTGGGCTTCCACTGCGTTCCGGCCCTCGCTCAACAAAACCTGCAGGCGCACCAACACGGTCGAGCCGAGCTACAACTCGCGATTGCCGGCGAACAAATCGACCTCTTGTTGCTAACGCCCGCGTACAACCTGGTTGGCTTCGAGCATCCCCCCCGCTCTACCGAGCAGCATCAAACGGTGGACTCCGCTACTGCCTGGCTAGAGCGTACAGCTCTGGTGAACACGGACAAGCAACAATGTGCCCCAATGCAATCGGATGTACAGACTAGCTGGAACGATGAACACACCGAACACCACGACCATGGCCATGACCACGCTGGCCACAGCGATATAGAAATCACCCAGCGCCTGCACTGCCCCGGGCTAACAGACGCAACAGAACTGGAAACCGGGTTGTTCGGGCGCTTTCCTGGCTTGGAACAGCTCAATACGCAATGGGTCGGCCCGAACGGCCAGAACGCTGCCCGCCTGACACCCGGCGAGCATCGTTTCAAGATCGCTCGCTAGGTTCACTCAGTGTAGGGTTCAACGGCGCGGGCGTTGATGGAATACGAAGACGCACCAATCGCGTTCTCGGTTTTTTCGATGGTCAGCTGACCTTCAATCCAGACCGGATCATACAGCGCCTGCAAGGTAAAACCCTCCGGGTATTTCACGTGAATAATCTGATTCGGTGGTGGCGGTGGCACATGAATGCACGCGCCGTAATAGGGCACCAGAAAGAATTCGAGAATGCGCATATCTTTCGTGGTTTTCAGCGGCACCACAAAACCGGGAATCCGGCCGTCTACGTTGGCCATCTCGGGCACCACCCGACCGGTCATGATCTCATCCGGAAGCAACGCGGGACCATCCCCCTCGTGCTCAACTTCAGGCAGACTTTCAAGCAGGGCAAGATCTTCCGCAGGCATTAATTCAAGCCAGTCGATTTCTCTGGGCTCTGCCTCAACCAATCCGGAAACCAAAACGAGGACCAACAGTCCAAGGCTCGCAATCGTTGCTCGGGCATTTAACGTCAACACCATGAAACACAGCTCCAGTTGGGGTATACCAGACAATTGCGGCCATCATACAACGGAAACCAGACAGCCGACATGAACATCGAGACAGCACCACATTCTTCGCGCTCACACGCCATTGAAACTCATCAACTCGGGTTTCGTTGGCCCAAGCAAACAATCCCACTGCAGTTTCCCGATATCCGGCTTAACCGCGGCGAGCACCTCTTCCTGCGCGGTCCCAGTGGCACCGGGAAAAGCACATTGCTTAGCCTGCTGGCCGGCATGATGTTGCCGGAATCGGGCTCGGTGAACCTGCTCGGCACCCAGCTTCGTCACTTAAAAGGCGGCGCCAGGGACCAGTTCCGGGCCGATCACATGGGCGTTATTTTTCAGCAATTCAATTTGGTGCCCTATCTAAGCGCACTGGCCAATGTCACCTTGCCCTGCCGCTTATCCACGAGGCGTCATCAACAAACCCAGAACACCCCGGATGCAGCCGCAACGGCGCTGCTGAGCAAACTCTCAATCCCCGAAGTCCTATGGCACAAACCAGTAACCGAAATGTCCATCGGCCAGCAACAGCGGGTAGCTGCAGCCCGGGCCCTGATCGGCTCACCAGAAATCATCCTGGCGGATGAACCCACCTCGGCTCTGGATGCCGAGAATCGGGACCGGTTTATCGAGCTCCTGCTGACGCTGGCCCATGAACACCATAGCTCCGTCGTATTCGTTAGCCACGACCGGAGTCTGGCACACCACTTCCACCACCAATTGTCACTGGGAGATGAATCGTGAACTCATTTCGTCTCACCCTGTCACTGGCAACCGCCAGCCTCTGGTATCGCCGCCGGGTACTGGCGCTGGTGTGTTTGACACTCACGCTCAGTGTTACTTTATTACTGGGTATCCAATACCTGCGCACCGAAGTCCGGCAATCGTTTACCAGCACCATCTCCGGCACCGACCTGATTGTCGGCGCGCGCAGCGGCCAGCTGAACCTGCTGCTGTATACGGTGTTTCACATTGGCGACGCGACCAACAACATCCGCTGGTCCAGTTTCAATGACATCAAAGACGACCCCCGCGTGGACTGGGCGGTGCCTATTTCGCTGGGGGACAGTTACCAGGGCTACCGGGTTGTGAGTACCAACGATCAGTTTCTGGAGCAGTTTCAGTATGGCGACGACCAAAAACTGGCGCTTGCCCGGGGCCAATGGTTCTCACAACTGTTTGACGTCACCCTTGGCGCTGACGTCGCACGACAGCTTCAGCATGAGCTGGGTGACCAGATCGTGCTGTCTCACGGGGGCGGTCGCACCAGCTTTTCCAACCACACTGACCTACCTTTCAGGGTTTCCGGCATTCTGGAAACCACCGGCACACCAGTCGATCAAGCGGTTTACATCAGTCTGGAGGCGATGGAAGCCATGCATGTGGGCTGGGAATCCGGCGTTGCAATTCCGGGCCGAACCTTGTCAGCACAGACGGCCGAAGCCCGCTCGTTTACACCGGACGCGATCACGGCCATGCTGCTCGGCCTGAAAAATCCAATCATGACCTTCCAGTTGCAACGCGAACTGAGCCAATACGCCGCCGAACCCCTGTCGGCCATCTTGCCCGGCGTTGCGCTGAGCGAATTATGGCGCATGATGGGCCAATTTGAGCAAGCACTGTTGGGAATCAGCGTATTTGTGGTGGCCACCAGCCTGATTGGTCTGGTGGCGGTCTTGTTAACCATTCAGGCCCAACGCCAACGGGAAGTCGCCATTTTGCGTGCGGTGGGTGCGTCTCCACGCCTTGTCGCCGGGCTCTACAGCCTGGAATGCGTGCTGCTGGCACTCGCATCCTGTGGGCTCAGCTTGCTCCTTGGAGCGAGTGCCATATCGGCCCTCAGCCCTTGGCTGCTGCAGCATTACGGCATTCACATCGGAGCGCGCAGCCTGAATGCTGATGAATGGCTGCTGCTCGGTTTGGTTCCTGTCGTCGCCTTCGCTATTTCATTGATTCCGGCCTGGCATCATTGGCGGAAAAGTCGAAAACAGTCATTTGGCAGCAGCGCACAAGACTGACCTGACACCAAAGGTGACACACTTCACGGAGCCCGCGCCATGACAATGCGGTAAATTGACCGTTGTGGTGCGGGCACTTATAGTTACTGCAACCAAAATTACTCACACTGAGCACGTCATGGAACAGTCCGAAGTACAGTTGTTAGCGGACAAGCTGGACAAGTTGATCGAGCGCTGCGCAAAGCTCGAAAGAGACAACGCTTTGCTGCGTGAATCGCAGGACGATTGGAATCGTGAGCGAGCCCAGCTTATGCAAAAAAACGATCTTGCCAAAAACAAGATTGAAGCCATGATTGGCCGCCTTCGGGCACTGGAGCAACACTGATGTCACAGCAGTCAACCACCGTCGAAGTCAGAATTCTCGACAAAGAATACCTGGTGGCCTGTCCTCAGGAAGAGCAAGAGGCGTTGCTGCGTGCCGCACGGCATCTGGACAACAAGATGCGGGAAATCCGCTCTACCGGCAAAGTGTTCGGCACCGAACGCATCGCGGTCATGGCCGCATTGAACATCACGCACTCTCTGCTCGAAAGAGACACCATGTCGGAGGCCACCAGCAGCCTGCTCAAGGCCATGGACAACCGTCTGGACGAAGCTTTAGGCGAACCCTCCGACCGGTAATTTACAAAGACTCGGCAATGGGGGTTGCAATCGGGGCCGGCCTTGGCCCTATAATGGACCAACTTCCTGGGCTGTTCGCTGGTCGGGTACGTCCTCGAGCCGATGCGCTTTACCCAGGTGACCACTTCAGGGCATTGTGAGCATGTCCCCTGCGGGGGAAAGCCTAATATGTCACAGCGGTCGCCGACCTTGAACTTTGGGTTCAAGGGCTACATCCGATAACGGCAGCCCGGGAAGCTTTATTTTGAACACCCTTTCCAGAAGCGATCTCCGCAAACAACTGCGCAGCCGGCGCAACAACCTTTCTTTTGAACAACAGCAACAAGCCTCAGAGCACCTCGCACTGAACCTGCTTCGTCACCCGGATTTGTATCGCGCGAAACACATTGGTATTTATCTGGCTAATGATGGCGAGATCGACCCGCATTTATTCATCGATCTGGGGCGGCGTAAGAACATCCACTTCTATTTGCCGGTGTTGCATCCGGTTTATCCCGGCAAGCTGGTGTTCAGCCCCTATCGGGATGGCACCGAACTAACACCAAATCGTTTCGGCATTCCCGAACCCCCATTTCCGGAAGCGAGGCGCAGGCCTGCGTGGTCATTGGATGCGGTGTTTTTTCCGCTGGTGGGTTTTGATGCACAGGGCGGCAGACTGGGTATGGGCGGCGGCTTTTATGACCGCACGTTTGCGTTCAGCAGAATTCGCCCGGCGATGGCCCCGAAGCTGATCGGGCTCGCCCATGAGTTTCAGAAGGTGGAGTCGTTACCCATCGAGCCGTGGGATGTGCCTCTGCACGGAGTTGTGACCGATAAGCGGTGTTATCAGTTCCGGCGGTAGTCGGCTGACTGTACGAAGCTGGTCGCGGGAACGTCTCGGGCCGAGCGCTTGTCTTCAGAGGC
Organism: Marinobacter litoralis; assembly: GCF_016427555.1. Lineage (GTDB taxonomy): Bacteria > Pseudomonadota > Gammaproteobacteria > Pseudomonadales > Oleiphilaceae > Marinobacter > Marinobacter litoralis_A. The sequence goes on along the minus strand of NZ_JAELVS010000001.1, from coordinate 991,517 downwards.
CTGAATGGTTGTGGTCACACCGGTAATCACCAGACCGACAGCAAAGATGAACACAATGGTGCGGATGATGTCTGGCTTGTTACCCATGGGGCGCATTCCCGTTATTCTTCGAACTAAATGGCTGGAAAATCAGGTGGCTATTCTTGATATCAAGAATTAGACGAAAGACTAACATCTAATTTCAGTTTTACAATTTTTGACGGATTACGATTACGTAAGGGTTTGATGACGTTTGCGTGACAAACCCAAAAGCTATGGTAACGGCGATTGGCCGGCCGAAGCAGTGGCTGAACCCCCTGTCGAAACACGCTCCTTCGGCCCATCCTTGGGGCGCTTGGGCTCCGCCATCCATGGCTCCGCACAGTTTCGACAGGGGGTTCAGCCACTACTTCTACTTAGGGCTCCTGCCTGCAAACTAGCGTTTTACTCGGACTTGCCGTTACCGGCTCCCAAGAACAGCTTGTAGGCTTCGTTGTCGGTCATGTTCTCGTAACGGAAACCGACCTTCTCCAGCATCTCTTCGAACGCCGAGGTTTCATCAGGGTTCACCTGCGCGCCAAGCAGAACGCGGCTGTAGGCTGCGCCGTGGTTGCGGTAGTGGAACAGGGAGATGTTCCAGCGGGTGCCGAGCGACATGAGGAACTTCAGCAGAGCGCCCGGGCGCTCTGGGAATTCAAACTGATACACCACTTCGTTGGTGATCGAGGGCGCGTGGCCGCCGACCAGGTGGCGAATGTGTTGTTTCGCTATGTCGCTGTCGGTGAGGTCGGTAACGGAATAGCCGTTTTCGCGCAGGTCTTGCAGCAGTTCTTCCCGGCCGAGTCCACCAGCTTGTATCTGGATACCCACGAAGATCACCGCCTGCTGGGCATCTGCGTAGCGGTAGTTGAACTCGGTGATGCTGCGCTTGTGCAACGCTTTGATGAAGGTTTTGAACGCGCCGGGCTGCTCCGGGATGGTCACCGCCAGCACGGCTTCGCGCTTTTCACCGATTTCGGTGCGTTCGGAGATATAACGCAAGCGGTCGAAGTTCATGTTGGCACCGCTGAGTACACCGGCCAGATTTTCGCCTTCGAGCTGCTCCCGCGCGATGTATTTTTTGATACCTGCCACAGACAACGCACCCGCGGGTTCTGCGATGGAACGGGTGTCTTCGAACACGTCTTTGATGGCCGCACAGATTTCATCGGTGCTGACGGTGATCACTTCATCGACGTTGTCTTTGCAGATGTTCCAAGGCTCTTCACCAATCTGCTTAACCGCAACGCCGTCGGCGAAGATGCCTACTTCGTCCAGCACCACCCGTTCACCGGCGGCCATGGCGGCCTGCAAACAATTGGAGTCTTCCGGCTCTACGCCGATGACTTTAATATCGGGGCGCAGGTATTTGATGTAGGCGGCCATGCCAGCGATCAAACCACCACCGCCAACCGGTATAAACACAGCATGCAACGGTTGGGAAAACTGCCACATCAGCTCCATGGCAACGGTGCCCTGCCCGGCAATTACGTCCGGGTCGTCGTATGGCGGGATGTAGGTATAGCCATGCTTGGCAATCAGCTCTTGAGCATGGGCAGCCGCCTCATCAAAGGCATCGCCTTTGAGCACCACTTTGGCACCCCGCTCGCGAACGGATTTCACTTTGATGTCCGGCGTGGTTTGCGGCATCACGATGGTCGCTTTGATACCCAACTTTTTCGCCGACATCGCTACGCCCTGAGCGTGATTGCCGGCAGACGCGCAAATCACACCTTTGGCTTTTTGCTCGTCTGAAAGCTGCGCAATCCGGTTGTACGCGCCACGAATCTTGAAGGAAAACACCGGCTGCAGGTCTTCACGCTTGAGCATAATATTGTTGCCAAAACGTGCAGACAAACTACGGGCTTCAGTGAGCGGTGTTTCGATGGCGATGTCGTAGACTCGCGCATCGAGGATCTTCTTGATGTAACGTTGCGGCATGATGGTTCCGGTTGCTAATGATCGGCTTGAAAAAACGTACAGTTTAGGAACTTTGCACGGCTGCCGTCTATAAGCAGAACGACTGCAGGCGTATAATGCGTCTAAATTCATCCGATCTCACCCGGAGCGCCACCATGACTCAGGACGAACTCAAAAAAGCTGTGGCAAAAGCCGCTATGGACCACATTGCCCCCCACCTGAACCGCAAGAGCGTTATCGGGGTCGGTACCGGCAGCACCGCCAACTTCTTTATCGATTTTCTGGCCGACTACAAAAACGAGTTTGACGGCGCCGTCGCCAGCTCCGAAGCTACCGCTGAGCGCCTGAAAGGGCACGGCATCCCGGTGTACGACCTGAACGCGATCGACGAACTGGAATACTACGTAGACGGTGCCGATGAAACCAACGAACGGTTAGAGCTCATCAAAGGCGGCGGCGCAGCCCTGACCCGTGAAAAAATCGTCGCAGCGGTGGCTAAAACCTTCATCTGCATTGCCGACGAATCGAAAAAAGTGGATATCCTGGGCGCATTTCCCCTGCCGGTTGAAGTTATCCCCATGGCCCGCAGTCACGTTGGCCGCGAGATCGTGAAACTCGGCGGTGACCCGGTATACCGTGATGGTGTCACCACCGACAACGGCAACATCATCATCGATATCCACAACATGGACATCTCGCGCCCGATTCAGGTGGAAGAGCGCATCAACAACATCGTCGGCGTGGTTACCAATGGCCTGTTCGCACGCCGCCCTGCCGATCTGTTATTGCTGGGCACCAGCGAAGGCGTAAAAAGCATTCCACGCCAAGACAGCTGACACCACTGAGCAATCCTCGCAAGCCGGCGTTTCTGCCGGCTTTTTTATGCCCCGACAACGCCAAAACCAAGCGCTTGCTTGGCAATCTTAATTGCGAGACACTCAGACCATCCAAGAACAAAAAGGAACGTCAACGTGTCTGATTATTTCAACGAAACCCACGAACAGGTGCGCCTGACCGCCCGCAAATTCATCGAAACTCACGTTCGCCCCTATATCGACGAATGGGAGGAAGCCGGTGAGTTTCCACGAGACATTTATCAAAAAGCCGGCGAGGCTGGCCTTCTCGGCATCGGGTTTCCGGAAGCACTCGGCGGCATTGGTGAAGGCGACATCTTTATGAAAGTGGCCACTTCCGAAGAGCTGATGCGCTCCACCTCCGGCGGCTTCGTAGCCAGCCTGGGCTCCCTCGATATCGGCCTGCCCCCTGTCGCCAAATGGGCCAGAAGAGAAATTCAGGAACAAATCGTCCCGCCGGTACTGCGCGGTGAAAAGATTTCCGCCCTTGCGATCACCGAACCCAGCGGTGGCTCCGATGTCGCCAACATCAAAACCCGCGCGGTTCGTGACGGCAACCACTACATCGTTAACGGCAGCAAAACCTTCATCACCAGCGGCACCCGCGCCGACCACTACACCGTTGCCGTACGCACCGGCGGCGAAGGCCACGGCGGCATCAGCCTGCTGCTGATCGACCGCGACATGCCCGGCTTCTCCAGCGGCAACAAGCTGCGCAAAATGGGCTGGTGGGCCAGCGACACCGCCGAACTCTTCTTCGAAGACTGCCGGGTTCCTGCGGACCGCCTGATTGGCGCAGAAAACGCCGGCTTCATTGCCATCATGAGCAACTTCCTGGCCGAACGCCTGAGCCTGTCCATCATGGCCTACATGACCGCCCAACTGGCTTACGAAGCCGCACTGGACTACACCCGGGAGCGCCAAGCCTTCGGCCGCAACGTGTCCGGCTTCCAGGTTACCCGCCACAAACTCGTGGACATGGCCACCCAGATCGACATCGCCCGGGAGTACACCTACCGCTGTGCAGCCCTCATGCAAGCGGGTAAAAACCCCATCAAACAAGTGGCCATGGCGAAAAACTTCTCGGTGGAGGTCTGCGAAAAAGTCACCCGCGAAGCCGTGCAACTGTTTGGTGGCATGGGCTACATGCGTGAATCCGTAGTCGATCGCCTGTACCGCGATGCCAAGATCCTCTCCATCGGCGGCGGCACCACCGAAATCATGAAAGAACTGATTGCTAAACAGATTCGACTGTAGATTTCGGAAATTACTGAATCAGGCTTCTCAGAAAGCTAAAAAGGGCCTCTGGTGGCCCTGTCCGACAACGTGGAGCGCCAAGGATGGCGCGACCGAGCCCTACAGGGACGTATTCACGGGCGTTTTTCGGACAGGGCTGCCAGAGGCCCGCTTGCACCCAAACCACCAACGTTTAGTTTCGAATGCCTGTAGAGTCCCGTATAATTGCGCCCACTTTTCGAACACCGTTAAACGAACCTAACGTATCAGGAAGGAACTCACATGCAATTCGACAACATCCCAGCGGGCAAAAACCCGCCAGAAGACATCTACGTCGCCATCGAAATCCCGGCCAACAGCTCCCCGGTCAAGTACGAACTCGACAAAGACATGGGCGCCCTGCTGGTAGACCGCTTCATGGCCACACCGATGTTCTACCCGGCCAACTACGGCTTCATCCCTCACACCCTGGCAGACGACGGCGACCCGCTGGACGTACTGGTTGTGACCCCTTACCCGATCCAGGCCGGCTCTGTTATTCGCTGCCGTCCGGTTGGCGTACTGAACATGGAAGACGAAGCCGGTGGTGACGCCAAGCTGGTTGCCGTGCCTCACGACAAGCTGACCACTATCTACCACGACGTAAAAGACATTGACGACCTGCCAGAGCTGCTGCGCGAGCAGATTCGTCACTTCTTCGAGAACTACAAAACTCTCGAGCCAGGCAAGTGGGTTAAAGTACAAGGCTGGGGCAACGCTGCCGAAGCCAAACAAGCCATCGTAGACTCGGTTAACGCCTACAAAGGCTAATCGCAGTTCGGGCATAAAAAAACCGGGTCGTTCTGAGAGCGACCCGGTTTTTTGTTTTCTAAACCTTCAATCGGGCATCAACCCCGCGACAGCAAATCCCGCATATCACTGATTGCTGCGTTCGCCCGCGACAAGTAAGCCGCCATCGTCAGCGAGTGATTGGCCAGAAAACCAAATCCGCTGCCATTCAGAATCACCGGGCTCCACATCGACGCCTGGGTACCCTCCAGCTCAATAATGATCTGCTGCACACTGGCCATCGCGTTCTTGTCTTGCAGCACCTTCCGGAAATCCACTTCCATCGCGCGGAAGATATGCAGCAACGCCCACGCGGTGCCGCGCGCCTCATAGAAAACATCATCGATCTTGGTCCAGTCGGTTTTCACATCCTCTCCTTCGCTCGATTCCGACAACGGATCACCGTCTTCCAGGTTCGACAGAGATTCGCTAACCGACGCTTTACCCACGCTTTCACTCAAGGTTCGGGACAAGCTGCCCAAACGGGTTTCCAGATCCGCCAGCCAGTTGTTCAGGTTATCTGCACGGGCAAAAAACTGGGCATTACTTTGTTCGGGGTCCGACAAGCGGTTCAGGTATCGTTTGAGTGCATTGATACCCCGGCGGTACTCATTTTCGGTAGACGGAATCGCCCAGCTTTCACTATCGAAGTGCAGCTGCGGTTCGGCAATGATCAGGTCCGGGTCTTCTGCAGACTGACTCTGGGATCGGCTGATGTCTTTGCGAAGGGAGCGGGACAAGTCTCGCAGCTGAACCAGCACGCCGTATTCCCAGTTTGGCATGTTGTCCATCCACAGCCCGGGAGGGAAGATATCATTGGAAATGTAGCCACCCGGCTTGTCCAGCAGCGTCTCCGCCAAACGAATCATGGTAGCAGTGGTGGCGAATCCGGCTACCGGCTCCCGATCCATAGAGCTGGCCAGCGTCCGGGTATGTTCCCGCACCGAGAAACTGTCCGGCTCGCTACTCCAGATGATACCCAACACAATGGTAATCAGCAGGTACACCACCAGCAGCGCCAGGATAAACTTTCCGATTACTCCGCTGCCCCCGGTGTAATCCTGAACATCTTCTTTTTTGTCCTTGAAGTACTGTCTGATTTTGCCTGGCATAAAACGTTTACTCTCCTGTTGATTCCTCATCGGCCTCGAAGGGGCGTCCAAGATAGTAGCCCATGGCACCATCGATACCCAATTTACAGAGTACCGAGTATTCCTCACTCCTTTCTACACCCGTAGCAAAAACTTTCACGCCCCTGCTTCGGGCAATACCGATCACAGACTCAAGCCAGAACCGGTTGTCCTCGTGGCTATCCAGATCGTGAACAAAACTGTTATCGATCCGCAAACCACTCAGAGGCAGGTTTCTCAGATAATTGAACGGCACCCCCCCGACTCCGAAGCGGTCCACCAGAACCGGCACTTTCAGCTTGACCAGCGCGCGAATCAGTTGGCTCGCCTTCGCCCGGTGGTGATGCAGCGTCATCTCCGAAATACCCACCCATAACCGGCGATCCAAAGTGCCGGCCGAACCCAGCATTGCCAGAAGATCTTCCCGAAACTTTTCATCGGCCACGGAGGCGGAACCTAATGAAATCGCCAGTTTCTCGTGCGGCTTACTCTCAAGGCGCTCAAGGACACTGGTGACCAGCACCCGATCAATATCGGCAATCAGGCCGAGGCGTTCCGCCATGGGGACAAACGCCCCCGCTTTCAGCACCCCCTCGGGCGCACATATTCGCGAGAATACCTGAAAGTACTGCAACTCCTGATTCGATCCTTGCACCATGGGTTGCAGCCAGAGTGACAAGTTCTCATTGCGGATTGCGTCGTTGATGATGTCTCGCCAGGTGTCCATCGTGTGGTAACTGTTGCCACTGGCATCCTTAATCCAGCAACAGTAGTCTTCCCGTTGCTGAGCGGTTCGCAAGGCTGTATCTGCGGCCGCCAACAAGTCTCGGATATTGACTTCCGGCGATGCAACGGCCATCCCTGCGTGCACACGGGTTTCCATCGGTGCCGCCAAGTCCGAATAGAGTCCGTCCAGCTTCTCGACCATTGTTTCGCACCACACTTTGACATCCACCGCCGATGCGCCGGGCAGATACACCGCAAACTCCGCTCCCGTCCTGCGGCCCGCAAAGGCGCCGCCGTGCTTCCTGACAAAGCCATCAATGACCTTGGCAACCTGCTTAAGCAACCGGTCCCCTTCTTCGCGACCGTGGTTTTGGTTGAACTCACCGAAACTGCTCAGCTGAACCAGCATCAGCACCCCCGGCGCCGATTTCTCCTCGGACTCCACCTCCACCTTCAGGCGCTGATCAAACGCACTACGGCTCGCCAGACCGGTTACCGGATCTTCATTGTTCACTTTGCGCAAATGCTGGATCAGTTTCCCCTGGCCCGCGAACAGCTGCCCAAGATCATCTGCCATCTGGTTCATGGCTTCCGTCACCTGATTCAGTTCCCGGGTGGAACGCACTTCCACGCGCTCTCTGAAGTCCCTCCGGCTCAATGCCCGCGCCTGTTTCTCCAGTTCGCTCAACGGTTTCAGCAAACGCCTCAACAGGAACCACAACCCCAGCATGCCGACACCGCCAATCAACACCACGGCCGCCAGCAATCCCAACGTAATTCGCCAAAGGTCGTCGTAGGCTCTGCCCAGGTTGCTCACCACCTCTACGGTTCCCAGTTGTGCCCAACCCCGCACAACCTGGGCTCGGCCTTCCGGCTTTGGCAAGTTCGCCGCACGAACAAACCAGTCGGGCGCCACCCTGGTTCGCAGCCGCATTTCCCTGCCCGTCAGCAGGATCCTGCCATGACCGAAGAATTTCACCGACAAGTAGCTGCCGCTATCGAACACCGCGTCGATCAACGACGACGCGGCAACGATATCGGACGCATCAACGGCTTTGGAAAGCACCACGCCTGTGGCGGTTGCGGCGTCTCGCGCATGCTCCAAATGCTGCGACGACACGTAATTGCGGAACGTATTGAAAGTCACCAAAAAAATGGTCAACAAAATCAGCGCCAAGAGACTGCCGGTGAAAACCAACAACAAGGCCCGAAGGCTCATCACGCCAGATTGCCGGCGGCTGTTCATAACCTGTCCCTCTGCCATTGCGCCCCTCACTCCGGAGCCGCCTCTAAAGGCACAACCAACTCTGTGATCCCCTTCAAGAGTTGACAAACATTTACAAAGTGCTGCCTACGTCAACAACATTAAACACTATAGACTCTACCCAAGGACTATGGAGCCTCGGCATTACCTGACCGAGAAAAAAGTTCGTCCGGCCGGACAGAACAACCGATAACAGAAAGGCCCGAACACAATGAGCGACGAAAGCCAGAAGGAAAAACTCAGACAACATTTCGCCCGGCGCGTCACCACTCAGGCGCGCGTTGTTCTGGATACCTGGCAAAAAATTCACGAAGACCCGACGCAAGCTCAGGTATACCGGAATGCCCTGGAAGCCGCCGCCGACAAGCTGGTGCGGTACGCCCGCCGTTTCGAGATGGAAAGCCACGCGCGCGCCGGAGAGGGCATTCTTGCAAAGCTTGCTCACTGGCAGCCGGACACACCATTGAGTACCGCGCATCAGCAAACGCTCGAAGAGTCCGTGGAAACGCTTCGTCACAGCACTCAACGCCGCAGTGACGAGAACAATAACGCGCCCCACCCTTTCCGCCGGACACCGGTCTACATCGCACTGGCGGACGACGAATCCGCAGCCCGAATGATCAAACAACTCGAATTTTTCGGCTTTCGCGCGTCCTCTTTTAAAACCCCGAACGACCTGATGTCGGCGTGTGCATTGAGCAAACCCGAAACTATCCTGATCGACATCAACTTCGGCGGCGGAGCATCTTCCGGAATAACCACCATCGAGCATCTGCAGGAGCAACACGACACTCCCATTCCCATCATCTTCATGAGCGATGAAGACGGGTCGATCGAAACCCGGTTACGAGCGTCCCGGTGCGGTGGCGAAGAATTCTTCTATCCCGCAGTTGATCCCGGCCAGTTGATCGAGAAAATTGAATCCTATACCCACGGCAACACGGTGGAGCCCTATCGGGTGCTGGTGCTGGACGACTCCCGGGCCCAGGCGAAATTCATGGAAACGGTGCTGAAAAAAGCCGGTATGAACGCCCACATCATCACCGACCCCATGCAAATCATTACCGCGCTGGATGAATTCTCCCCCGAAATCATCCTGCTCGACATGTACATGCCCGGCTGCACCGGCATGGAGATCGCCCGCGTGATTCGTCAACAAGACAAATTTCACAGCGTGCCGATCATCTACCTATCGGCCGAAGACGACGTTGGCAAGCAGCTGCACGCCATGAGCCTGGGTGGCGACGACTTCCTGACCAAACCAGTTGATCCCAAGCACCTGATCGCTACGCTGCACAATCGGGGCCGCCGCGCCCGGTCATTGCTGGCCCTGATGATTCGCGACAGCCTGACCGGGCTGTTTAATCACACCCACACCTTGTACCTGCTGGAACAGGAAATCGTGCGGGCGCGCCAGAAAGACCAGCCACTGTGCTTCGCCATGATCGACCTGGATTACTTCAAGAAAGTGAACGATACCTTTGGTCACCCCATTGGTGACCGCATTCTGCGGAGCCTGTCCATGTTCCTGAAGCAGCGGCTGCGCAAAACCGATCACATCGGGCGTTATGGTGGCGAAGAATTCGCTCTGATTCTGCCCAACACCCGGCCCGGCGATGCCCGCAATGTGGTGAATGAAATTCGGGAGCGGTTTTCCGATCTGGTGCAAGAAGCCGGGGACCGCCAGTTCAAGGTCACGTTCAGTTGCGGACTGGCGGCCTGGCAAGGCGAGAGCTCCCAATCTTTGTGCGAGCGGGCCGACCGGGCCCTGTACGTCTCGAAAGCCCACGGTCGAAACTGCGTCACACTGGCCGAAGAGTAATCCATCCCCGGACCGGGCTTTCTGCCCGGTCCATGAAACCAATGTCGAATACCCGCCCTGATCGCCATCGCCGACAATGCTAGCCATCAACGAAATGTCATCGCGCGTGAGGCAATTGCTGTGTAATCTTTTTCAGGATCAAAAGTCGTATCCGAAGATTGTCAAAAAGTGTTGATCTGAAGCGAATAAGTACGCACCATTCAACCAAACTGTCGTTATCTTCGGCGATCCTGTCAAAAACAAACAAGGCAAATTTCATCATGTCGACCATACTTGTGCTACATGGACCCAACCTTAATATGCTCGGTACACGCGAGCCGGAGGTTTATGGCCATGAGACGCTGGCAGACATTGACGACCGCTTGCGCCAACAAGCTTCGGAACAAGGCCATCATCTGCTGCATCTGCAATCCAATGCAGAGTACGAATTGATTGACCGCATTCACGAAGCCCGGGCTGAAGGGGTGGACTTCATCATCATCAACCCCGCCGCTTTCACCCACACCAGTGTCGCCTTGCGGGACGCTCTGTTGGCCTCGGGTATCCCGTTTATTGAAGTGCACCTGTCGAACGTGCACGCGCGGGAACCGTTCCGGCACCACTCGTATTTTTCAGATATCGCCCAAGGCGTTATCTGCGGCTTAGGCAGCCAGGGTTACGATCTTGCTTTACAGGCTGCCCTGAAAAAAATTCACTGATAGACCAGAGACAACGGGACTGGAATAGTTATGGATATTCGCAAAATCAAAAAACTGATCGAACTGCTCGAGGAATCTGACGTCGAGGAGCTGGAGATTCACGAGGGGGACGACTCGGTTCGCATCTCCCGCCGCCGTGAGCAAGCCGCCGCCGGTCAGGTTGTCAGCCATTACGCAGCCCCCGCACCGCAAGCAGCTCCGGCACCTGCCAGTGCGCCTGCGCCTGAAGAAGCGCCTGCCGCATCTGCTGCCATTAATGGCCATGCGCTGAAATCACCGATGGTGGGCACCTTCTACCGGTCACCGTCACCGTCTGCACCGGCCTTTGTTGAAGTGGGCCAATCGGTCAAGGCTGGCGATGTCATCTGCATTGTTGAAGCCATGAAGATGATGAACCAGATCGAAGCAGACAAGTCTGGCACCATCACCGAAATTCTGGTCGAAAATGGCCAGCCGGTGGAGTTTGACCAACCTTTGGTCGTCATTTCCTGAATCTGGTGATTGCTACCCATGGCTATGTTAGAAAAAGTTCTGATCGCAAACCGCGGTGAAATCGCCCTGCGCATACTCCGCGCCTGCAAAGAGCTGGGCATTAAAACGGTGGCGGTCCACTCACAGGTAGACCGCGACCTGATGCACGTTCGCCTGGCAAATGAAACCGTATGCATCGGCCCGAACAGCCCGACAGACAGCTATCTGAACATCCCGGCAATCATCAGTGCTGCGGAAGTGACAGACGCTGTTGGCATCCATCCCGGCTACGGCTTTCTGGCAGAGAACGCCGACTTTGCCGAACAAGTCGAGAAAAGCGGGTTTCGCTTCATCGGTCCCAGCGCTGAAACCATCCGCCTGATGGGCAACAAAGTATCAGCCATCGAAGCGATGAAGAAAGCGGGCGTGCCCACGGTACCCGGCTCAGACGGCCCGCTCACCGATGACGATGAGCGCACGCTGCAGGTTGCCCGGAAAATCGGCTACCCGGTCATGATCAAAGCGGCTTCTGGCGGCGGCGGTCGCGGCATGCAGGTGGTCCACTCAGAGGCTGCGCTCCTGAAAGCGGTTCAGATTACGCAGACGGAAGCGAAAAACGCCTTTGGCGATCCGACGGTGTATCTGGAAAAGTTTCTGGAAAAGCCTCGCCATGTGGAAGTTCAGATTCTGGCAGACATGCACGGCAACGTGATTCATCTGGGCGACCGGGACTGCTCGCTGCAGCGCCGCAACCAGAAAGTCATCGAGGAAGCGCCTGCCCCGAACCTGAACCCTGAATCCCGGGAACGCACACTCAAAGCCTGTGTCGATGCCTGCAAGGAAATTGGCTATGTCGGTGCCGGCACCTTTGAGTTCCTGTATCAGGACGGCGAGTTCTACTTCATCGAGATGAACACTCGAGTGCAGGTGGAACATCCGGTGTCCGAGATGGTGACGGGCGTCGATATTGTCCGGGAGCAACTGCGCATTGCCAGTGGTCTGCCACTGGAGTACAGCCAGGACCAGATCAAAATTTCCGGCCACGCGATGGAATGCCGGGTGAACGCCGAAGACCCCAAAACCTTTGCGCCCAGCCCCGGAAAAATCAAGCATTTCCATGCCCCCGGCGGCAATGGTGTGCGTGTCGATTCGCACCTGTACAGCGGTTACACCGTGCCGCCCTACTACGACTCTCTGGTGGCCAAACTGATCACCTGGGGTGCGGACAGGGACATCGCACGCAGGCGCATGAAGAACGCATTGGATGAAATGCTGGTCGAGGGCATCAAGACGAATCAGCCGCTGCACCGAAAACTGGTGCGCGATGGAGGTTTTAAACAGGTAGACTTCACGATTCACTACCTCGAAAAACTGATACAGGATTAACCATGCCCTGGTTACAACTCCAGATTCCAGCTGATCCCGACACTGCGGATCAGCTGGAAGACCTGCTAATGGAAATGGGTTCGGATGCCGTTTCCATGGAAGACGCCGCCGACCAACCCCTCTACGAACCCGACCCGGGCACAACCCCCTTGTGGAGCCAAACCACCGTCACCGGTTTGTTTCAATCGGATCGGGATATCGAGCAGCTGTGCTCTGACATCCGGGACGCCTGGCATCAACAAACCCAGCAAACGCTGGCCGAAATCGACGTCACGCTGGTCGAAGACAAGGATTGGGAGCGGGCCTGGATGGATGATTTCCATCCATTGCGCTTTGGTGAGCGTCTCTGGATTGTTCCCAGCTGGCACGACGCCCCTGACCCGGATGCCGCCAACCTGCTGCTGGACCCCGGCCTCGCGTTCGGTACCGGCACCCACCCGACAACCGCGCTTTGCCTTCAGTGGCTGGACGGCCAGGATGTCTATGGTAAGCAAGTGATCGACTACGGCTGTGGCTCTGGCATTCTGGGTCTTGCCGCTCTGCTTCTGGGCGCGAAACACGTCATTGGCGTAGACACCGATCCTCAGGCTTTAGAAGCCAGTCGGGAAAACGCCCGACGCAACAACGTTGAAGACGACCGGTTGGATCTCTACCTGCCCGGCAGCGATCCCGATACCCAAGCCGACGTCATGCTCGCCAACATTCTGGCCCAACCGTTAATCGGCCTGGCCCCTCGGCTGGCCGCGCTGACTCGCACCGGCGGCAGTCTCGTGCTCTCGGGTATTTTGTCAAACCAGGCCAGAGAGGTGATGGAGGCCTACGAACCCTGGTTTATCATGGACGAACCGGAGCAGAAAGAAGAGTGGATTCGCCTCACAGGACGGCGCAAGGGCGAGTGACGAATCAAACGTTTACGTCTAAACTGCGTGGTTCCTAGCAATCACGCAGTGACTAAGCGTTCAGGATAACAGCATGACCCAGAGCAGCCTGCAAACACAGTGCCCAGAGTGTGCAACCCGTTTTCGGGTAACTGATGAACAGCTCAGTGTGGCCGGAGGCAAAGTCCGTTGCGGCAACTGCATGGCCATCTTTAATGCAAAAGAGCACCGACTAGCCCCTTCCGGTGACAGCACGACCTCCAGCTCCCAGCGTGCTCCTGAATCCTCCTCATCTGACGCGCCCCCCCAGACCGAGACTCGCAGCAGCGTTATCGAAGATGATTTCGTTTTCGTCGATAATCCCGAAGAAGATGCCGAAGAAGGGCTTTACGCGGGCGACAAACTGACGTTTTCCGAAGACGAACTGAGCGACAGTTTTCTTTCGGTTGACGACCGAAACCATGACGGCTTCGCCGAAAACGACCCAACCCATAGCCATTCACAGGTTGACGAAAGCTGGGCTGAAGCCATGCTTTCCGGTGATCCCGCCGAAGCGCCCAAGCCTTCCACACAGAAGCCTGAGCCTGAGCCTGAGCCTGAGCCTGAGCCTGAGCCTGAGCCTGAGCCTGAGCCTGAGCCTAAAACAGCATCCTCCCGTCCGCACTCTGCGGTCGAGACCGACTCACCAACCGTTAGCGACGAACCCACAGGTGATAGCGCCGAGCAGGTGGGCGACCCGCTGATCAACCGGGCCCGCCCGGAGCAACAAACCGCGACCTTATACCAGGATTTACGCCGGGACCCCGTGTCGGTCGGTGGTCGCGGCAGTCGCCTTCGAACGGTACTGTGGAGCCTGGTGACCCTGGCGCTGTTCGGACTATTGGTAGCACAGGCCACCTGGTTCCAGTTCGACAGACTATCGGCCATCCCTCAGCTGCGCCCCTTTTACGAGAAAGGCTGTGAGCTGGCCGGTTGCGAACTGCAGCCACTGGTGGATATCGATGCCATACAAAGCCGAAAACTGGTGGTTCGCACCGCCCCGGACAACCGCAACCAGCTGATTGTCGATGCAGTCATCATCAATCGTGCCAACTTCGAACAACCTTTCCCGTCTATCGCCTTGACCTTCTCCAACCTGAATGGGGATGTGGTGGCGCAAAGTGTGTTCAGCCCTGACGAGTACATCGCCGGCGACGGAGAAGCTCTGGAGAACATGCCCACGGATACGCCAGTGAAGATCGCCATCCGGATTCGAGACCCCGGGCGGGACGCGGTCAACTACAACCTGCTTTTCCGTCCGTAGATACCGAGAGCCCTGACGACGGCCTTCAGCCGGTAGAGCAAAAGTCAACCAGACAGAGCGAAAAATAATCAGTTTTTTCGCTCATTTATCCCTTCAATCAAACTGCCCTCGGCGGTATCATTACCGCCCTTCGGGAAACAGTCGTTCAGTTTTTGAGCAACGACTAGAAACCGAACCTTGCTAAACCCGCTGTGACACGGACTCAGATCATGCTGCCAACGGCAAAAATCGGGCCGTACACCCTGCCCAACCCATTGATAGTTGCACCCATGGCCGGTGTAACCGATCGCCCGTTTCGGCTGTTGTGCCGAAGAATGGGCGCTGGATTGGCGGTATCGGAAATGGTCATAGCGGACAGCAAGCTCTGGCATACGCGCAAATCTCGCACCCGGATGAACCATCAGGGCGAACCCGAACCCCGGTCAGTGCAAATCGCCGGCGGCGACCCAGATATGCTGGCCGATGCCGCAAGGCAAAACGCCGAGTTTGGTGCCCAGATCATCGACATCAACATGGGGTGTCCAGCCAAAAAAGTCTGCAACAAGGCCGCCGGTTCGGCTTTGATGAAAGACGAAAAGCTGGTTCAGGAAATTCTGGAAGCGGTGGTCAGCGCCGTCGATATTCCGGTGACACTGAAAATGCGCACAGGTTGGGATCGCGACAACCGTAACGCCAAAACAATTGCAAAAATGGCAGAAGACGCAGGCATTCAGGCCCTCGCTGTACACGGCCGCACAAGAGCCGACAAATACCTGGGCGATGCCGAATACGACACCATTGCCGAAGTAAAAGCCAGTGTGGGTATTCCGGTGTTTGCCAACGGCGACATCACCACACCGGAAAAAGCCCGGCATGTATTGGCCTACACCGGCGCAGACGGGTTACTGATCGGCAGAGGCGCGCAAGGCCGGCCATGGATTTTTCGGGAAATCATGCATTTTCTCGAAACCGGCGAACACCTTGCAGCACCGCCCCTGACGGAAGTGGAGCAGATTCTCCAGGAGCATCTCGCCGAACTGCACAGCTTCTACGGGGAAAAGATGGGCGTGCGTATCGCCAGAAAACATGTGGGCTGGTATCTGCAGACCCACGATGAAAGCAAACAGTTCCGCAGTCGCTTCAATGGGATCGAAGACCCACTGGAGCAAAAAGACAGCATCGCACAGTACTTTGCACGCTTACGAAATGGAGAGGTATTCGCAGCATGACCGCTGAGACTTTGGCACACGATAATCTGAGCACCCCGGCCAACGATGAATCACATCAGTTGCACACGGTAAACGGCAGCGGCAATAGCGTCACCCTGCGCGACAGCGTAGAAGTTGCTTTGAAGAACTACTTCGCGCAACTGGACGGAGCGCCCGTCACCGACGTATACCAACTGGTGCTTTCTGAAGTTGAAGCGCCCCTGCTCGAGCAGGTAATGAAGTACACCCGCAACAACCAGACCAAAGCTTCCACGATGCTTGGCCTGAACCGCGGAACCCTGCGCAAGAAACTGAAGCAATACGGTCTGCTATAATCAGACACGACCCTCAAGGGCCTCCCGGATTCGTTCGCGAGGCCTTTGTTCTTTATATTCAGGCTAACCCCCGGCTTATCTGAACAGCGAAGAAACTGAACCATGGCAAACCAGGCTAACACCCCCGTCCGTCGCGCCCTGATCAGCGTGAGTGATAAAACCGGCATCGTCGATTTCGCACGTGCCCTGACCGAACGCGGCATTGAGCTGCTGTCTACTGGCGGCACCTTCCGGCTGCTGCAGGAAAACAAGGTACCGGTCACCGAAGTGTCTGATTACACCGGTTTCCCGGAAATGATGGACGGCCGGGTGAAAACCCTGCATCCGAAGATTCACGGTGGCGTTCTGGGCCGTCGCGGTACTGACGACGCGATCATGGCCGAGCACGGCATCAATCCGATCGACATGGTGGTGGTCAACCTCTACCCGTTCGAAGATACCGTGGCGAAACCGGATTGCGATCTGGCGACCGCCATCGAAAACATCGACATCGGTGGCCCGACCATGGTTCGCGCTGCGGCCAAAAACCACAACGACGTCGCCATTGTTGTTAACTCGACGGACTACAGCCGTGTGCTGAAAGAACTCGAAGAGAACGACGGCGACCTGACCTACAACACCCGTTTCGATCTGGCCGTCAAAGCGTTCGAACATACCGCGGGTTACGACGGTGCCATCGCCAACTATCTGGGCGGGCGCACTCCCGACAACGACAACGCTGACTTCCCGCGCACCTTCAACACCCAGTTTGTGAAGGTTCAGGACATGCGTTACGGCGAAAACCCGCACCAGCGCGCCGCTTTCTACGCCGAGACCAACCCCCGTGAAGCTTGTGTTGCCACTGCCAAACAGTTGCAAGGCAAAGAGCTGAGCTACAACAACGTTGCCGATACCGACGCTGCGCTGGAGTGCGTAAAGCCTTTCGCTGACCCAGCCTGCGTTATCGTTAAGCACGCCAACCCCTGCGGCGTTGCCATTGGTGCCGACATTCTTCAGGCCTACGACCTGGCCTTCGCCACCGACCCGACCTCAGCCTTCGGCGGCATCATCGCCTTCAACCGCGAACTGGATGCGAAAACCGCCAAGGCCATCGTTGATCGTCAGTTTGTGGAAGTCATCATTGCCCCTAGCATCGCGCCCGAAGCGGTAGAAATCGTATCGACCAAGAAGAACGTGCGCCTGCTGGCCTGTGGCGAATTCGACAGCCACCGCGCCAAGACCATGGACTACAAGCGCGTTACCGGCGGCCTGCTGGTTCAGGACCGCGACCTGGGCATGGTCGCGATGGAAGACGTCAAGGTAGTAACCGATCGCCAACCCACTGAACAGGAACTGAACGACCTGCTGTTCGCCTGGGAAGTGGCCAAGTACGTTAAGTCCAACGCCATCGTTTACGCCAAAGCCGGCCGCACCATCGGTGTCGGCGCCGGCCAGATGAGCCGGGTATACAGCGCCAAGATCGCCGGCATCAAAGCCGCCGACGAAGGTCTGGAAGTAAAAGGTTCGGTGATGTCCTCCGACGCCTTCTTCCCGTTCCGTGATGGCATCGATGCGGCCGCTGCTGCAGGAATCACCGCAGTAATTCAGCCCGGTGGTTCCATGCGCGACCAGGAAGTGATCGACGCTGCCAACGAACACGGCATCGCCATGGTCTTCACCGGCATGCGCCACTTCCGTCACTGATCACAGCATTCAGGAGCACAACATGAACATTCTGATTATCGGCAGTGGCGGACGCGAGCACGCACTGGCCTGGAAAGCCGCCCAATCACCATTGGCTGAGAAGGTTTTTGTCGCACCGGGTAACGCTGGCACCGCCCGCGAGCCCGGTCTGGAGAACGTCAATCTGGACGTTATGGATCTCGACGGTCTGGCCAACTTCGCCGAACAGAACAACGTTGGCCTGACCATCGTTGGCCCGGAAGCCCCGCTGGTGGCTGGCGTAGTCGATAAATTTGAAGAACGCGGTTTACGCATCTTCGGCCCGAGCGCCGGTGCGGCCCAGCTTGAGGGTTCCAAGGCCTTCACCAAGGACTTCCTGGCGCGCCAGAAGATCCCGACGGCTGATTACGCCAACTTCACCGACGTTGACGAAGCCCTCGCCTACGTTCGTGAAAAAGGCGCACCGATTGTCGTTAAAGCCGATGGCCTGGCTGCCGGCAAAGGCGTCATCGTTGCCACGACTTTGGAAGAAGCCGAAGACGCGATCCGCGATATGCTGGCAGGCAACGCCTTTGGTGAGGCCGGCAGCCGTGTGGTTGTCGAAGAATTCCTCGACGGCGAAGAAGCCTCCTTCATCGTTATGGTGGATGGCAAGAACGTTCTTGCCATGGCCACCTCCCAAGACCACAAACGCGTGGGCGACGGCGACACCGGCCCGAACACCGGTGGTATGGGTGCGTATTCCCCTGCTCCCGTGGTCACACCCGATGTGCACCAGCGCATCATGGACGAAGTGATCATGCCGACCGTTAACGGCATGGCGGCAGAAGGCCATCCTTATAAGGGCTTCCTCTACGCCGGCTTGATGATCGACACCCAGGGCGCGCCCAAGGTCATCGAGTTCAACTGTCGCTTTGGTGATCCGGAAACCCAACCGATCATGCTGCGAATGAAATCGGACATCGTCGAGCTGTCTCTGGCAGCGGTGGACGGCACTCTGGATCAGTGTGATTCCGTGTGGGATGAGCGCGCCTCGGTGGGCATTGTTCTGGCCGCCGGCGGTTATCCCGGCAGTTACAACAAAGGCGATGTAATCTCCGGCCTGCCCGAAACCGAAGTAGACGGCGAAAAAGTCTTCCACGCCGGCACCAGCCTGAAAGACGGTGAAGTGGTCACTAACGGCGGTCGCGTACTCTGCGCCACCGCCCTCGGCAACACCGTCACCGAAGCTCAGCAACGCGCCTACGAACTGGCCGAAAAAGTGGATTGGAACGGCGTATTCTGCCGTAAAGACATTGCATATCGGGCCATCGCCCGTGAACAAGGCTGATTTGTAACGCCGTTCACACGCATTGTCAGCCCGGTCATTGACCGGGCTTTTTTATGCCTTAATGTATACCCCCTTCCATGGAACGAACGGCCAGACACCCCGGGGGGCCAGACCTATGCTGAAATCATCACCGCTAACGCTAGCGCTGCTGTGTTTAACTGTGCTGCTAACCACTGCCTGCTCGCGGCAGGAGATCTACGACGCCGCGATTGACTGGGAACGCACAGGCGCCGGACTGGAAGCCAGCCGGATAACCGTGGGTGATCTGGAAATTGCCTATCTGAAAAATATTGAGTCCAACAACGGGGACACCATCGTTCTGGTACACGGCTTTGCCGCCAATAAAGACAACTGGACCCGCATGGCTGGCGAACTCACCGATGATTTCAACGTATACGCCATCGACCTACCGGGCCACGGCGACAGCAGCAAACCGCTGGATCTTGGCTACCGGCTGGAGCAGCAAGTCAGCCACCTTGCCCGCATACTTTCGGCGCTGAACATCGATAAAGCGCACATGATGGGCAACTCCATGGGCGGCGCAATTACCGCACTCTATGCCGCTACCTACCCCGAACAGATCAAAACCGCCGTTCTGTTCAACCCCGCCGGCATCCTGGAATACCCGAGCGAACTCACGGATCTGGTGCTCGACGGAGAAAACCCCCTCATCCCATCCAAACCGGGAGACTTCGAACGCTTGATCGACTTCGCCATGGAAGAGAAGCCCTTTATCCCCTGGCCAATCCTCGGTGTGATGGAAGAAAAAGCCATTGCCAATCAAGACATCAACAAGGTCATCTTCTCCGACATCCGAGAAGCGGGCCTGAATACCGATTTTCGTGATGCGATCAAGCGTATCGAAGATCCGGTGCTGATTGTCTGGGGCAAAGAAGATCGCGTTCTGGATTACCGTAACGGCGATCTGTTCAAGCGAGACATTCCCGGCGCTGAGCTCACTGTCCTTGAGGGCATTGGCCATGCACCGATGATCGAGATACCGAAAGAATCCGCTGAGTTGTTTCTCCAGTTCTCCAAACCTTACCGGTCAGAAAAAGACACAGATCAAATGGCAGCCCGTTAGCCGTTAATCGACTTCAACACGGGGAAAAAACAAGGTAGCCTTCTTGCTCTGTTCCCCGGTAAGGGCCTTTCATGCCTGAAGCGATCTGGATTTCATTTGCCTTTGGCCTCGGCCTGCTGATCAAAACGGTGCACCTGCCACCGCTGATCGGCTATCTCGCCGCGGGGTTTATCCTCAGCGCCATGGCCGCTAACCCGTCCATCCCGATCTCGCCAGAACCCACCGCCGTGCTGGATCACATCGCCCATCTGGGCGTTCTGCTCATGCTCTTTACCGTCGGGCTCAAACTGAAACTGAAATCGGTGTTCAGCCCGGAAGTCATCGGCGGCAGCCTGCTGCACTTTTCGATCACCGCTCTGGTGTTCGCCCCCGGCATTTATCTGATTCTCGAAGTGAGCTGGTACACCGCGCTGATGCTGGCGATCGCCCTATCGTTCTCCTCAACCGTGTTGGCCGCAAAAGTACTGGAAAACAAACGTGAACTGCGCGCTTTCCACGGGCGGGTGTCGATTGGCATCCTGATCATGCAGGACTTGATCGCGCTGGTGGTGATGAGTCTCGCCGCCGGGCAAACACCGTCGCAATGGGCACTGATCGTGTTTGGCCTGCCGTTACTTCGCCCTGTTCTTTACAAGCTGCTGGACGCAAGCGGCCACGAAGAACTTCTGGTGTTGCTGGGGCTTGTGCTGGCATTGGTGCTGGGGGGCCTGGGCTTTCAGGCGGTCGGGCTCAGCTCGGAACTGGGCGCTCTGGTGTTTGGAGCCATTCTCGCTAATCACCCGAGAAGTCAGGAACTGGCCAAGTCCCTGTGGAGCGTGAAAGAAATCTTCCTGGTGGGGTTCTTTCTGCAAATCGGCATTGACGGCCTGCCAGGCAAAGATGCCATCCTCTTCGCCGTTGTTGTGGCCTTGATCCTGCCCTTGAAGGGTATTTTATTCTTCTTCCTCATGCTGCTTTTCCGCCTGCGTGCGCGCAGCAGCTTCCTGACCTCATTGGCGCTGACCAACTACAGCGAATTTGGCCTGATTGTGGCCAGCGTTGCCCTGCCCGAATGGCTGGTCCCACTGGCCTTGTCGGTCGCCTTGTCCTTTCTGATATCCGCGCCGCTCAACCGGTTGGCGCACCCACTGTATGAGCGCTGGAGCCATCGCCTCGTGCCGTTCGAAAACGACCGACGGCACCCGGATGAACTGCCGATATCCTTGGGTGATACCCGGGTTGTTGTAATGGGCATGGGGCGAACCGGAACCGCCGCCTACGATACACTGCGCGACACCGAAGCCCGGCTTATGGCTTTGGATTCCGATTTAGCCAAAGTTGCGCGACACCAAAAACAGGGGCGTAACGTGGTCTACGCCGACGCGGAAGACAACACTTTCTGGGAAGCCCTGCACATGCCCTCGGTGGAAGCCGTCATTCTCGCAATGGGGGATATCGAAGCCAAACTGATCGCCGCGCGCATGCTGAGAAAGCTCGGTTTCACCGGCTACATTGTCGCCCACACCATGTTTGAGGACGAAGCCGAACGCATTCGCGAAGCCGGTGCCAACGAAGCCTACCTCACCATGAGCGAAACCGGCGTTGCCTTGGCCAGCCACCTGGAGCAAATAGCCCCGGAATTCTCCGAACCCGAGGTAACACTTTCTCAGTCCAATCAGCAATCAACCTAAAGCGCAGGTACGGAAACCCGTAAACACATCGTTCCTCTGAGGCAGATACGCCTGCCGATAGGTGCCACGAATCAGGCTTGAAGTCGTGGCACAACTCCCGCCACGAGTCACCTTGTGGTCACCGAACTGCAGCGTTGACATAAACGGGTACATATCCACCTTGAAGCCGTCGTACGGCAAAAACTGATCGCTGGTCCACTCCCACACCGACCCCAGCATCTGCCGACAGCCAAACGCACTGTCACCCGCCGGATAATCAAACACCCGATTCTGCGCCATCGAACGCCCATTCATATCCGCACGTGACGCATCCGGCGCCTCATTGCCCCAAGGGTAACGCCGGAACAGCTCACCCGGCCGGTTCGCCAAAGCGGCCACCTCCCACTCATACTCCGTTGGCAGACGCCGCCCAATCCAGCGACACCAAGCCTCGGCTTCCCAATAAGAAACATGCGTCACCGGTGCATCGGGATTCAACGGCAACCAGCGATTAAACAACCGAACCTGCCACTGTCCCTCATGACACCGCCAATATACCGGGTGGCCCGGAGACGACTCCAACCACTGCCGCCCACCAAACGACCACAACTCCGGCCGCTGATAACCGCCGTCCTTCACAAACGCCAAAAACTCACGATTCGTCACCAGCGTGCGACTGATCGCAAACCCCGGCAACTGCACCTCAAACCGCGGCTTTTCCGCATCAAAGGCAAAATCCGCCCCCGCGTACGCCTCCGAAGCACCCGGCATCCCAATCACCCAACGCCCCGCCGGCACCTCCACATCCCCGGCGACCGCCTCACCCGGCGCTGGCCGATCACCCACAAAATCCGGCGGTGCCGGATACTCCACCGTCTGGCGACACCAGATCAACGACTCAATGTGCATGTTCTGGTGAAAAATCGCATAGCGATACAGATACAACTCCTGATCCGTCAGCTCACACTGCCGAATGCGCTCCGCCACCCGGTCATAAACCGTACGAAAATACGCCAGCGTCTCCTCCCGCCCGGGAAACAAATCCCGCCGCCAGCGATCCCGATGCTGAACATGAAACGAATCCCACAGATCATCCATCGCCGGGTTATAACTCGCCAAACCGTCCAGCAGCTTGAAAACAAACACCTCATAGAAAAACGCCGAATGCCCCATCTCCCACAGCGGCGGATTCACACCGGGGTGATAGGGAACATCCAACTGGGTGTCGGATAACGAATTGATGAGTTGTTCTGTTCGAATTCGGGCGAGCATCAGTTCATCAAGCAACTGGGCTTTTGTCTCAGAAACAGACATCGAGTTTTGCTCCACTGAAAATATCTCCCTGCGTCGGGGAATCGGCAGAGGGGAGGCGCTTCCAAAAATGTGCGCAGCCATGGATGGCGGAGCAGAAGCGCCACATGGATGTGCCGAAGGAGCGGTTTTTGGAAGCGCCTTCCCTCTGCCGGTTCTTACTCCAAAAGCAGCATAACAACAAAAAACCGCCAAGGGCAGAAACCCAAGGCGGTTCAATGACATTCACGAAGAACTGACCGAAGTCAGCTCGAATCGTCAGGCCTTCTTACGCTGCTTGCGCCAATCCCCAAAGTCCTCAATCAACTTATAGAATAAAGGCACAAAAAACAGCGCCAAGGTACTGGCCGCCAGCATCCCGCCAACCACCACCGTACCAATCTCCTGACGACTCACCGCACCCGCGCCGGAACTGAACGCCAACGGCAAAGACCCCACAATAAAGGTCAACGCCGTCATCATAATCGCCCGGAAACGCTGTCGCGCTGCCGCACTGGCCGCCTCAAACGAACTCATACCCGATTTCCGGTTCTGAGCCGCAAACTCCACAATCAGAATCGCGTTCTTCGCCGCCAGCCCGATCAGTACCAACAGCCCCACCTGGAAATAAATATCGTTCGGGAAGCCACGCCACAAAGACGCCAAGGCCGCCCCAAACACCCCAAACGGAACCGCGGTTGCCACCGCCACCGGCAAACCCCAACGCTCATATTGAGCCGCCAGAATCAGGAACACCAGCAACAACCCCATGCCAAACGCCATGGCACCGGAGTCTGCGGAATCCTGCAACTGATAGGCTTCACCGGTCCAGCCAACCAAGGTGTCCCGATCAAACTGCTCAGCCGCAACCGCCTCCAACGCAGCCAGCGCCGCACCGGTGGTATAACCCGGGCCGGGGTCAGCCAGCAGCTTCGCCGCCGGGTACACGTTAAAGCGGTTCAGAATATCCGGCCCACTGGTACGCTCCAATTCAACCAACGAGCTGAGCGGAATCATCTCGCCATAGTTGGAGCGCACAAACACCTTCCGCAAATCGCCCGGATGGCTGCGGAACTCGCCTTCCGACTGAAGGTTCACCTGCCAGTTGCGGCCCTCCAGCGTAAAGTCGTTCACATACAAGCCACCAAAGGTGCTCTGCATGGTGGTAAAGATCTGGTCGATCGGTACACCGGCCGCCTGAGCCTTCTCACGGTCCACATTCGCCTTGTAACGGGGAATACCGGTGTCCAGCGTCACTCGCACGTTGGTCAGCTCCGGGCGCGCATTCGCCGCCTGAGTGAACTTGTCCGCCATCGCCTTGATCTCCGCCGGGGTACGGCCACCGCGAGCCTGAATGTAGCCTTCCACACCGCCGGTGGTCGATAACCCTTGGATCGGTGGCGGCGTAAAGGCAATCACGAAGGCTTCGGGCATACCAAAGCCAATGCCCATGATCTTCTTGGCTATATCGGCGGCACCCTGGCCCTCGCCTTCACGCTCCGCCCAATCTTCAAGCGTCACAAACGCGACACCACTGTTGGTGCGCAGTGCACTGGAGATGATGTCGAAACCGGCAAAGGCCACCACATCTTTCACTTCCGGCAGGCTTTTCATTTTCGCCGTCAATTCATCCCGGGCATCTTCCGTGCGGCTCATGGCCGACACCGGAGGCAATGCATAAGCCGCCAGCACAAAGCCCTGATCTTCCTGCGGCACCAGCCCTGAAGGCATCTTGTTCATCAGGAACACCACGCTGCCCAGCATGGCCGCAAACAACAGCACACCCACAACCGCGTGTTTCAGCAGCCAGTCCACCACGCCGGAGAAGCCTTCAGTCAACTTATTGAAGCCGGCATCAAACCAGCGGAACACGGTCAGCTGCTTGCTTTCTTTACCCAGCAGCATCGCACACATGGCTGGCGTAAGCGTCAGCGCCACAACGCCGGAAATAACCACCGACACCGCTATGGTGATCGCAAACTGCCGGTACAATTCGCCACTGAGCCCGCCCAGAAACGCCACCGGCGCAAACACCGCCACCAGTACCAGCGTTGACGAAACTACCGCACCGGAAACCTGGCCAATGGTGGTCACTGCGGCATCGTAGGCAGTCATACCTTTTTCTTTGATCAACCGCTCGGCGTTTTCCATGATGATGATGGCGTTATCCACCACCACCCCGATGGCCAATATCAACCCGAATAAGGTCAACAAGTTCACTGAGAAGCCCAGCGCCTGCATGCCGGCAAACGTACCAATCAGAGACACCGGGATAGCCATCAGCGGTATCAGGGTGGCACTGAGGTTTTGCAGGAACAGGAAGGTCACCAGAACCACCAACACCACCGCCATAATAAAGGTGCTGAACACCTCCTGAATGGAGATATCGATAAAGCGGGTAGTGTCATAGGGAACACTGTACTCCAGACCTTCCGGGAACCGGTCCGAAATTTCCGCCATGGCCTTGTTCACCGCTTCCGCAGCATCCAGCGCGTTGGCACCCGGCTGCAGATAGATACCCATGGGCACCGTCGCATCGCCGTTATAGATGGCGGCAAAGTCGTAGTTCAGAGCGCCCAGCTCAATGCGCGCAACATCTTTCAAACGCAGGGCAGCGCCCTGCTCGTCACTGCGCAAGATCACTTCGCCAAACTCGTCCGGGCTGGTCAGGCGGCCGGGGGCCGACACACTG
The DNA here is from genome assembly GCF_016427555.1 of Marinobacter litoralis. Lineage (GTDB taxonomy): Bacteria > Pseudomonadota > Gammaproteobacteria > Pseudomonadales > Oleiphilaceae > Marinobacter > Marinobacter litoralis_A. The sequence continues at coordinate 965,754 of NZ_JAELVS010000001.1, read as the reverse complement.
AAGGTGAAGGCCTGCCCCTTCGGAGCCGGTTCCGCGCCGATTCGACCCGCGGCAAACTGGGCGTTTTGCGCACGCAATGCGTTCGCCACATCACCCGGCGTCAATTCAAACTGAGCCAGCTTGTCCGGCCGGAGCCAGATTCGCATCGAGTAATCCTGCGCACCAAACAACGAGGCATTACCAATGCCCGGCAACCGAACCAGCTCGTCGAGCACGTTCAACAAGGCGTAGTTGGAGATTTCCACCACGTCCATGGAATTATCCGGAGACGACAGCGCAATCACCTGCAGAATCGAGGTGGACCGGGCCTCTACTTTGAGGCCTTGGTTACGAACGGATTGCGGCAGTCGCGCCAGCGCTTGCTGAACCCGGTTGTTTACGTTGATGGTCGCCTGGTCCGGATCGGTACCGATCTCGAATGACACCGAGATCCGGAAACTGCCGGAGTCGGTTGCACTGGATTCCAGATAGATCATGTCGTCAACGCCGTTGATCTCCTGCTCCAGCGGTGCAACCACGGAATCGGAAATCACGTCGGCACTGGCACCCGGGAATCGCCCGTCCACCACAACTTGCGGCGGCACCACGTTCGGGTATTGCTCCACCGGCAATCCGAGCAGTGCCAGCGCACCGCCCAAGGTAATAATGATTGAAATGACCGTCGCGAAAATCGGCCGGTCGATGAATGTGCGCAACATCAGTTCGCCCCCTCCCCGGCTTTGCTATTGGTAATCTTGACCGGTGCACCCGGGCGAAGGTTGGTCAGGCCGGTCACAATGAACCGGTCGCCGGCTTCCAAGCCCTTCAGAATAATCTGACGGCCGTTGGTGACAGGACCCAACTCGACACCACGCGCCTGGGCTTTGCCTTCGTCGTCCACCACGTAAACCATCGGCCCTTTGGGCCCCTCGGCAATGGCTGCTTCGGGCACGGTGATCACGTTCTCGAAGTTCTGCAGCTCAACCCGCACCCGAACAAACTGCCCCGGCACAATCACATGCTCCGGGTTCGGGAAGACCGCCCTCGCCGATACCGACCCGGTGCGTGGGTCGAGCGTGGACGCAGTGAAATCGATCCGGCCTTCCAATGGGTATTCGTCACCATTCGCCAACACCAATCGGGCGGATACGGCCTGCGCCTCATCAGAACGGGCCATGCCTTCCGTTGCGGCACGGCGAATACTGGCGTCGTTTTCAGGCAACGCAAAGCGCACATGAACCGGGTCGAGCTGTACAATCGTCGTCAACAAGGTGCCTGCGTCCACCAAGCTGCCTTCCGGCAGATCCTCAAGACTGGTCACGCCACTGAGCGGCGCGGTCACTTGCGTGTAACCAAGGTTCAGTTCCGACTTGGTCATACCCGCTTCGGCAACGGCCAAATTGGCTCTGGCCAGCTCCAGAGCCGATTCCGCAGAATCACGATCCCGCTCGCTCACCGCTTTACGCTTGTACAAGGATGAGATCCGGGCCCATTCCCGCTCGGCCTGACGCAAATTGGCTTCCGCTACCTGACGCTGTGCTTTGGCCTGCTGGAACGCGGCTTCCGCCGGTTTAGGGTCGATACGGAACAGGGAGTCGCCCTCCCGCACCATTTGCCCTTCCGCATAAAGCCGCTCTTCGAGCACCCCGTTGACTCGTGCACGAACTTGCACCTCCCGAGCACCCCGTGCCCGTCCGGCATAGTCCTGGCGAACGGTGGCATCGCTCAGCTCAGCCGTTTCTACCGTTACCGCTGCCGGCGGGAAACCGCCACCCCCCTGCTGACCGGCACTGTCTTCACTGCTACAGCCAGCGAACATCAACAAGGTCGATAAGCTTGCAATAATCAGCCCGGCGCGGGCAGCTGGGCGATGAGATAATTCCATGGTCATGTGCGTTCTCCTGAACACGAGGCAAATCAATCCGGGTAAATAAGCAGGTTAGAACGGCCTGCAAAATTAGCACGCCAACATACATTCATTCGTGTATGTATGTAAACATTTATTCCGCTATACTGACGGTTTATACCGACACTATAGTTACGGGACCATGGCACGGAAAACGAAAGCAGAAGCAGCAGCCACTCGCGAATCCATTCTCGATGCCGCTGAGCAGGTATTTTTCGACAAGGGCGTTGCGCGCGCGTCGCTCGAACAAATTGCCCATACCGCCGGTGTAACCCGAGGCGCGATCTACTGGCATTTCCGCAATAAACAGGACGTTCTCGATGCAATGCTTGAACGAGTCCGCGCACCGTTGGGCGAATTGCTGGAGAGTGCCCGCGAGGGCGGCGGCAGCATTGAAAACCTCAAAGCGATGTGTGTTTTAGCACTGAGAAAGCTGGCCAATGACAAACACTACTTTCGGGTTCATTACATCCTGCTGCACCGCAACGAATCGGATCAGGCACTGATTCGCCACCGTGAATTATCGGCCAGTGCGATCGCACAATTGATTGAGGTGATGAGACTGCCGGAAAACCGTAAGCGCCTGCGGTCCCACCTCACGCCCGAGCAGGCCGCCTACTTGCTGCATACGCAAATGCTCGGTCTGTTTTTCCACTGGCTGACCGCTCCGGAACAATGGCCTCTGGCTGAAATAGCCCCCACACTTATCGAAACCGTGTTTTATGGTTTGCTCCTGGACAACTAGGACCACACCCAAAGGATCACCGGTACCGCAACACCGATAACGACCAGAGAAAGCGGCAGCCCCAACCGCCAGTAATCGCTGAAGCGGTATCCGCCCGGCTCCATCACCAAGGCATTGGACTGGTGCCCAATGGGAGTGAGGAAAGCACAGGAGGTTCCTACAGCAACGCCCATCAACGCGGCATCTGCCGGCAACCCCAATTGTGCTGACAGGCCCAGCGCAATGGGCGCCACCAGTACCGCGGCCGCTGCATTATTCACCACATTGGACAACAGCATCGATCCGGTCAGGATGATGGTGAGCGCCACCCAGTTTGGCTGCCCGTGGGCCACGCCCAGAATTTGCGCAGCAATAACATCTGCCCCGCCAGTTGCTTCCAACGCCTGGCCAACCGGAATCATGGCGGCAAGCAGGACAATCACAGACCAATCAATCGCCTGATAAGCCTCGTTGGCATCCAGTAGCTGGAACACCACCATCGCCACTGCACAGGCCACCAAGGCCACTGGCGGCGCCAACAGCCCCGCTAACACCACGCCGATGGCTCCAAGGAACAAACCGCCCGCTAACCAGAGGCTCTTCTGCCGCCCTAATGACAGCTCACGCTCCGCCAAAGGCAGGCAGCCGAGTGTTTGCAACGTCGCCATCAAATTATTTTCATAGGCCTGAACCAGCAGGATATCGCCGGAGCGAAACCGAATATCGGACACCCGTTGGGTCAAACGGTGCCCCTGACGAGCAATGGCCACCACGTTCAATCCATATCGCTCACGAAGGTTCAGACGGTTGGTTGTGCGCCCGATCAGCGCAGAGGACGGGGTTATCACCGCTTCCATAAGCCGGACATCGCCGGTCGCAATGTCCTCCTCCCGCTCCGCCCGGGCCTGCTTGATCCGCGCCGGCTCGCCCTCACCTGCGTTTTCATCGCGTTCGTCTTCAGAGTCCTCAACGGTATTCGCCAATGTAAGCCCGGTTTTCTCGACAAATTCCTGCAGACTTTCGGTATCCGCCTGTACCAACAAAACATCATCCTCCCGCAACACCTGATAGGGAGATGGCGCGGGTGAACTTTTCTCGCTTCGAATGAGGGCTAGCACCGCCACACTTTCCTCTTCTTCACCGGAGGTCAGCAAGTTATGCAAAGTGCTACCGGCATAACCGCTGCCATCCGGTACTCGAAGCTCAGTGACATAGTCCCCCACGTTGAACAGTGGCTCGTCATCGGCAGGATTGACCCGCTTGGGGGTGAAGCGCCAACCGACGAGTCCGATAAAGACAACCCCGGCAACCGTAATGGCCAGTCCCGCGGGCGCAAAATCAAACAGTCCGAAAGTGCCACCCTCGCGGTAGCTGGCGATAATGATATTCGGCGGAGTACCAATGAGTGTGATGGTGCCTCCCAGCAGCGAACCAAAGGCCAGAGGCATTAGAAGAAACGACGGTGAGCGGCCAGACTTTCGAGACATCCAGATGGCCACCGGCATCAGCAGCGCCAACGCCCCCACGTTATTGATAAACGCTGAACACAGAGCAACAACCCCCGTTAACGTCACCACCTGCAACACCGGGTTATGCCCTATTCTGGCCAGATACCGGGCAATTGCATCGACCACCCCACCATTGACCAAGCCTTGACTAATCACCAGTACGGCTGCCACGGTAATCACCGCGGGGTGACCAAAACCTGCAAAAAGGGCGCTGGCAGGCACCAGGCCAGCAACCGCGACCGCCAACAACGCCAGCATGGCCACCACATCGAAACGCAAGCGGTTCCATACAAACAGGATCAGCGTGACACCCAGCACTAAAAAAACCGTGCCTTGCTCAACGTTCAATAGCGCGCTCCTTTTGCCGACCTTCTTGCAGCATACAACAAAGCGCTCAAAACGAGAGATTCGCCTACAAGGTGTCAGGCATTTATATGGACGACCCTCTGCCAAAGTAGAGCTAAACTCCAACTTTCAGAACCTTAGCTTTTGAACACTTGTCAGCCTTCCTGACGCTATTCCAGACACAAAAAAAGCGGCCCCGTTTCCGGGGCCGCTTTTCAACACTGCTTAGATCGTCGAGATTAGATGTTCTCGAACTGACCCATAGTGTTGTCTTTACCGCCAGCCTTCAGCGCAGCTTCACCTGCGAAGAATTCTTTGTGGTCGTCACCGATGTTAGAACCAGCCATGTCCTGGTGCTTAACAGTGGCGATGCCCTGACGGATTTCCTGACGCTGAACACCAGCAACGTAGGCCAGCATGCCTTCGTCACCGAAGTAGCCTTTCGCCAGGTTGTCAGTAGACAGAGCGGCAGTGTGGTAAGTCGGCAGAGTGATCAAGTGGTGGAATACACCCGCTTCACGTGACGCGTCACGCTGGAAGTTACGAGTCCACTCGTCAGCCAGCTCAGCCAGCTCAGAGCCGTCGTAGTCAGCGCTCATCAGACGGTCGCGATCGTACGCAGATACGTCTTTACCTTCTTCCTTCCAGGCGTCGAATACCTGCTGACGGAAGTTCAGAGTCCAGTTGAAGGACGGGCTGTTGTTGTAAACCAGCTTGGCATCGGGAACAACTTCCTTGATGCGGTTTACCATGCCAGCGATCTGACCAACGTGAGGCTTCTCGGTTTCGATCCACAGCATGTCTGCGCCGTTCTGCAGGGAAGTGATGCAGTCCAGAACAACACGGTCTTCACCGGAACCTGGCTTGAACTGGAACAGGCCAGAAGCCAGACGCTTCGGCTTCAGCAGCTTGCCGTTAGACTTGATCACAACGTCGCCGTTCTCGATCTGAGAAGCGTCTTCGATGTATTCGCCGTCCAGGAAGCTGTTGTACTGGTCGCCCAGGTCACCCGGCTCGTTGGTTACAGCGATCTGCTTGGTCAGGCCAGCACCCAGAGAGTCGGTACGAGCAACGATAACACCGTCGTCTACACCCAGCTCAAGGAACGCCAGACGAACAGCGTTGATCTTGGACAGGAAGTCGGCGTGAGGAACGGTTACTTTACCGTCCTGGTGGCCACACTGCTTCTCGTCAGAAACCTGGTTTTCGATCTGGATGCAGCACGCACCCGCTTCGATCATCTGCTTGGCCAACAGGTAAGTCGCTTCAGCGTTACCAAAACCAGCGTCGATGTCAGCAATGATCGGTACAACGTGAGTTTCGTGGTTGTCGATCTGCTTGATCAGCTCTTCGGCTTTCGCAGTGTCGCCAGCTTTTTCAGCGGCTTCCAGGTCACGGAACAAGTGGTTCAGTTCCCAGGCATCAGCTTGACGCAGGAAGGTGTACAGCTCTTCGATCAGGCCAGATACAGAAGTCTTCTCGTGCATGGACTGGTCAGGCAGAGGACCGAACTCAGAACGCAGAGCGGCAACCATCCAGCCAGACAGGTACAGGTAACGACGCTTGGTGCTACCGAAGTGCTTCTTGATAGAGATCAGCTTCTGCTGACCAATGAAACCGTGCCAGCAACCCAGAGACTGAGTGTACTTGGAAGTGTCGGCATCGTAAGCGGCCATGTCTTCACGCATGATCTTCGCGGTGTACTTAGCGATGTCCAGACCAGTCTTGAATTTGTTCTGGGCGCGCATGCGGGCAGCGTGCTTAGGGTTGATGGCGTTCCAAGTCGGGTTTTGCTTGACGATGGAAGCGATCTGATCAACGTCTTGTGAGTAGGGCATGATCTCTATCCTTTCTACGTTTGTGTTCAAAAGGTATGGGCCAGTGCTGCCAGGCACCAACCGCTGCCAACCGGAGCCCCAAAACGGGTTAAGGTTGACGTTGGACGACACTTTACTGCGTTCAATCTTATAATTGAAATTTATATCGTGTATTTCCAGCATTTTCTTGGTGAATGGTGATCTGAACCACTTTTACCTCAAACACTTGCACTATTCACACACTCACGAATGAATTGACCCCCACTCAGGTTCGGCTCATCACCAGCAGCTGGTCACCTTTTCGAAGATCCAGGTATTGCTTTCGGGGCAGGTTCATTTGCAGATGCCGACCACGCTCATCGGCAGCTTCACGACGTACGCCCAGAGCGATTTCTCCTCGGGTCGCCAGCGTTTTCTCGAGAAACTGAAAATCCGCACTGGCAGGTAAGGGATAATCTTCAGGATCACGGAACTGAATTTCAGCACCACCTACGGTAAACAGCTCGTCGAGCACCACCCTCAGCTCCCTGCGCAACGCGACTTGCGCCAAAACGTGACTGAGAATCATCGGGCTGATCAGCATCTCGCTCCGATGGTTATGCATCAAATGCCGATTATCGGGATCACTCAGCTCCAGCAAAACCTGTGGCCTGCACCGAGCCTCCGCCAGTATGTCTTCCAGCTGCAAGTACCCCACCATTGCACGGGCGTCGGCTTCTTCGTCCGAGCCCAATCGGTCGCTGCTCAACAGCATCACCGTATCGTATGACGCCGGGTCGAGCTTTCGGAGCTCGTCTTCCACCATGTAATCGGCCTCCAGCAAACGCCCGTTCACGCTCTCTAGGTCAACACCATAGCCCGACATCTCGCGTTGCCGATTTTGCAGGGGGGTAGCCGACACCATGTCCAGCTCGAACTCCCGGTCAGGGTAGCTACCGAATTCTTCTACCAAACCCGGCACCCTTCGATTCCAGCCCAGCACCAATACTCGATGCTTGCCTCTAGCCACGGGGTTACTGGTTTGGGCCGGCATGCGTTCGACACGCGGCAAAGATTCCAGTTTCGGATCCGGGCCTGTATGCGCATAATCTCCTGCAAGCAGCACCACCCGGTCGTCACTTCGGATAACGGTATCAGAGGGCGCCAGCAGATTGACCGCCCAACCGCCAGACTGAGCCGGATGCAACAGCCCCAACACAATCGCATTTGGCCTTTGTGAGGCCAGTTCACCCAGCGTTAGCCCCTCGGCCGTTTCACCACCCCGGACGAAGATCTCACTGCCCTCACCAGCTGTCAGAAGCTCGTTATACACTTCTGACAGATTCGGATGCAGGACATTTTGCACCATCAAGCGGCTGATGGTGGAATCACCCGCGACCACTTCAACGGCCCCGGGGTAAGCCCGCTCAATCACCGACAACTTGCGCATGTCCTGAATTTCGGCAACCACATACGGCAGCGGCACACCAAAGTGACGGGCCTGGGCCGCAATCGACAACAGCGCTTTGACGGTTTCCACATCGGAGGTCACCGGGCTGTCGGCATCGTAACCCTGGCTAGGTACAATCACGGCGGCCGCATCCAAACAGGCCACCCGATGCAAAGCATCAGGCTGAATCGCTGAACCACTGCGCAGGATCACCTCACGGGCGCGGCGGCCCACCCCCGGCTCGTTCCGCAGTTCGTATACCTGTTCAACACTGGCCTGTTCCGCCAGCACCACCAGGCGCAAGCGTTGGGTATCGTGTTTCTCCAGAAAACGCCGCATACGGCCGGATGAACCAAACAACTCGGCGACTAAAGGAGGTGTTTGTGCAGTCCAACCGAGCACGACCACATGATTTCTCAGGGTAACGGGTGTCAGACCCAGTTCCAGATCCGTCATCTTGGCAATCAACCAGCGGGTCAGGATGGCCACCAGGGTGCCCATAAACACCACATAGCCAAGCAACGTCAGCAGGGTTGAGACAATTCGCTGCCAGGCACCTGCGTCGTCGCCCAGATACCCGGGGTCAGTGAGGCGCAGAAACGCCCACCAGATCGCGGCGCCCGGATCTTCAAACTCACCGCCTTGAGGCACCACCAACAGGCCACCAATCAGTGAAATCAGGCCGATAAAAAGCCCGACCACCAATAATTGAAAACCCGCGCCTTTAAGCAGTTGGCGTTCCAGAACAAATTTGATTCGATCGATAATTCGAAATGGCAGCATGATGACCCTCTTTTGAGGGCAGTTTAACGCAGATTCTGCAGAGAGCCAGAAGCGGCCGCTTCCAATGCTGCCGCCAACGTTGGATAGAACTGGCTGACACCCGGCTCCGGCTGCAGACCGGCACGGGCCAGAGTGCGCAGAGGCTGGAACTGAAGATCCGCAATAAAAATCTGAGTGTTGGCCTCGCGGCAACTCGCAATTAGTTTATTGAGTGCCGACAAGCCGCCTGCATCCAGTACGGTCACGCCATCCATGTACAGGATGATACCGTGCGTTTGCCGGGACAGGCCCGCCAAATCACCGAAGATCCGGTCCGCCGCTGCAAAGAACAGAGGACCATTAATCTTGAACACCTGCCAGTCTTCCGATAAACCGAACGGCTTGACCCGCTTACTGCCGGAAATGTCAGTAACCTTGGTCATCTGCGCCATTTCCCGCATGAACAACACCGCCGCCAGCAGCACCCCTGCGGTTATGGCAATCACCATGTCCAGCACAACGGTCAGGCTGAAACAGGTCAGAAAAACCAGGACATCCATGCGCGGCGCGGTTTTCAGAAGGTGCACGGCTTTCGGCGCTTCACTCATATTCCAGGCCACCATGATTAATAAAGCGGCCATCGCGGGCATTGGCAGGTAGGCCAGCACGCCGGCCAGAGACACCAACGCCAGCAAAACCACCAAAGCGTGGATCATCGCCGACACCGGGGACTCAGCACCGGCGCGATAGTTGGCAGCGGAACGGGCAATTGCGGCCGTTGCGGTAATGCCTCCGAAAAATGGCACCACAATGTTGCCAATGCCCTGCCCCATCAGCTCGCTGTTCGCGCTGTGACGCCTGCCAGTCATGCCATCCAGCACCACCGCACACAACAACGACTCAATGGCCCCTAACATGGCAATCGCAAACGCCGCCGGTAACAACGCCTGAAGCATCGCCCACGACAACCCCACCGGCTCGCCCTGTGCATTCAACTGCTGCCACGGCCAGGTAAATTCAGGCAAGAACGGGGGGATGCCGGCGCCTGTGCTGCCGTCTGGCAGCAAGTAGCTGAAGCGGGAACCAATGGTTTCGATCGCTGCCCCGTTCGCGTTGAGCCAAAGCGCCAACAGACTACCAATCACCACCGCCGGAAGATGTGGAGGCACCGGGGTTTTGAGCCGGGGCCAAAGCAGCATGACCGCCAAGGTTGCGGCCGCGACCAGGGTACTCATGCCGTCGAGCGCCGGCATCTGCTGGGCCAGCACCGCCAGCTTGTCCCAATAAGGCTCGGGTATGCTTTCAACCGACAAGCCAAAGAAATCTTTGACCTGCAAGGTCGCAATAACCACCGCGATGCCACCGGTAAAACCCAACGTGACCGATTCCGGGATGTACTCGATAAAACGCCCTAAACGCATCAGCGCCATCATCACCAGCAGCACACCCGACATCAGCGTGGCCAGCAGCAAGCCGCCCAATCCATAGTTCTGGGCAATGGGGTATAAAATGACAACAAAAGCGGCGGTGGGGCCAGAAATACTGAATCGGCTGCCACCCAACACCGCGATGATGAAGCCGGCAATAAAAGCGGTGTACAAACCGTACTGAGGGGCCACACCACTGGCGATCGCCAGCGCCATAGCAAGCGGTATGGCGATGATGCCGACGGTAACGCCGGCCATCAAGTCCTTCAGAAACCGGGAACTGGTGTACCGCTCATCAATACAGGCTTCGCGCAGTGCGTGGGCAAACCTCAAGGAAAAAAGATGAGCGCGATGCGGCATGAACGGACTCCCGGTTGCGAAGACAATCTTATAATTATATGCTCACCCAGATAACATTCAATGTTAATAAAATTAACATGAAAGGCATTTTGAGTCATGACAAAAGAAAACCGCACCGCGCGACTGACCCTGCTGATCGACCCGGATAAAAAAGCCGTATTCGAGGAACTCTGCAAACAGGATGATGTCACCCCCTCTCAGAAGGTCCGGCAATTCATCCGCGAATACGTGGAGCAAAAACTGGGGGAAGACTGGCGTGAACAACGTAACCAAAAGCGCGACTAAGCAAGACACCCTGCACCGATGATCAAGCTTTCAGTTGCTGCACTGATCACCCTCGCCCTGCTTATTTCATCAGGCTGCGCCTTGACGCAGACACAGGGCGAATCAAGCATCCCGGCACCGGCAACGCTATACGAAAGCGTAGTAATTGACTCAAACTCTCGCCAGCCGGTATCACTTGAATACGTCGCCGACGCACTGTCCAAAGCTGACGTCGTTATTGTTGGCGAGTATCACGGACACCCGGGCTCCCACCTGCTTCAGACCCGGTTGTTAAAACACCTGCACAACCAGAACCCGCACATCACCTTGACTCTGGAACAATTCAATCTGGACCATCAAAGCGATCTGGACGACTACCTCGCCGGCGAAACGGGTGAAGCGGAGATGATCGAAGATACCAATGCATGGGACAATTATCGCGGTTCATACCGGCCTATAGTGGAATACGCGCGCAACCACAATCTTCCGGTGATCGCGGCCAATGCCCCTGCGCAAACGGTTCGCTGTGTCGGTCGGATTGGGCCGGCTTATCTCAATGCGCTACCCGATAATCAACGGCAACAACTGCCCGCTCATCCCTTTCTGGACACGCCGGCGTATCGGGAAAAGTTTATTGAAGCCATTTCCGGTAGCCACGGTTCAAATGACCCGGCGATTTCAGAACGCATGGCAAGCGTCTACAAGGCGCAGCTGTTGCGCGACAACACCATGGCCAGCCGCATTTTGCAGGCTAGAAAAAAACACCCGGGGCATCAGGTACTACACCTGACTGGCACTTTTCACAGTGAAGAGAGTCTCGGCACCGTAGCTCTGCTGAAAAAACGTGCGCCAGAGCTGTCTGTTGTTGTACTGAGCCCCGTATTTTGGGTTGCAGAGGAAGCACCTCCTTCTCTGGAGTCACAATTGGGCAAGGGCAACTTCTTATACTTGATCCAACCGTTGCCCAAGGAATATCGTGATCCCGACCGACAGAACAAAGCCATGAAACAGCGTTTTAGTGGCCGATCAGACACCCACTGTACCACCGAATAGTGAGCAACTACCAAAAGGAAATGGATCCATGAAAGTACTCGTTGCAGTCATCCTTGGGCTGAGCGTCGTTATCTCGGCCTCACTATTAAAGGATGGTCTCACCGGGCTGAAAACCGGAGACCGCTATGTCACCGTCAAAGGTGTCGCGGAACGGGAAGTGAACGCCGACCTCGCGCTCTGGCCTATTCGCTTTGTCGCCAGCGGTAAAACCCTGGAACAGGCTCAAGCAAAAGCCCGAAGCAGTCGGGAAGCCATCATGGCATTCCTGAAGCTCCAAGCCATTGAGAGCAGCGCGGTGGAGCTGCAAAGGCTCGACGTCACCGATACCCGGGCTAATCCGTATCAAGGTGAAGGCGAGCAGAAATTCATCGTCAATCAAACCCTGATGGTGCGCAGTACGCAGATCGATCGCATCCGCCATGCCGCCCAGAATGTCAGCGAACTGGTGGACTCCGGCGTCCTCTTGTCTTCCGACTACGGTCCCGGCGGCCCAACCTATCTATTCAACGGCCTGAACACCATCAAGCCGGAAATGATCGCCGAAGCCACCGAATCAGCCCGCGAGGCGGCAAGCCAGTTTGCCCGGGATGCCAACGCCAGTCTCGGCGGTTTGCGTAGAGCCAATCAGGGGGTATTCCAAATCCTTGCCCGGGATCAGGCACCCGGAATTTCCGAACAGCAGCAACCGGTGAAAACCGTACGAGTGGTTTCTACCTTCAACTACTATCTGGAATAACCTGTTACTGGGTTTGCACCATCTCATCGGTCACCAGATAGTCGCCGGCGAGCCAGCGCATAATTTCGCTGGCCGCCGGATGATCGAACGCATCGTAGGTGTGTGCCAAGGCCTGCTTGCGCTCATCACTCAAGCGCCCCAATCCTGCATCCTGGAGACTCAACAGGTCCCGCTGAATCTGATTTGCCAAGGCTTCGCCCAGCAACTCCCGGGCGGCATGATGAAACGCTTGCCCGTACTGATAGTCCGGCCCTTGCCGATAGGATTCCAGCAATGTCAGCGCGGGTATTGCCGTTAACGTAGGTTGCAAAGCCGGATTAATGGCATGGCCGGCCAAGTGCGCCGCATTTGCTGCCGGCCGGCCGGTGAACGCCCTCAGGTGCAGGTGCCGTGACATTCGATCGCCATCGTTCACCGGATAGTTGTCCCACAACACCGGCTTTCGGCCCAGCCGGTCGCCCACCCGTTTCAGATGCCCCGAAGAGATTTCCCGGGAGCACACCTCTTCACCGGTCCAGAACACCCGCACATCCTTATCAAGCTCGGCACCCAAGGTTTCCAGATAATCCGCTGGTCGCTCACCAAACACCCGGTCAAGTACCGCATCGTCGGAGTAATAAGTCGGGCAAATACTGAATGTGGTGGCATCGCTGTGGGCTTTCACCCAGCGCATAATTTCCGCCTGAGTACTGGCCAGAGACGGCGTGTTCGAGTGCATGTCGTCAAACAGAATGGCCAGTTCCTGCACGCCAATTCGATCCAGTGCTTTCAGTTTTGCAGCCAGCGCGTGGCGCGCATTCTCGTCGAACTGGTTGAAAATCTCGAACGGGCTCAAGCCCACACCAAAGCGCACGCCTTCGCGATTGCACAACTCGACAAACGCGACCAAAGCGGCAAACTCGTCCGCCGGATGCGGTTCCTGCCAGCGTCTGCGCAAATAAGGATCGGCCTTGGGCGCGTACAAATAAAAACCATAACCATGCCCTGCCAGCGTTTTCAGCAACTTGCGTCGCTCGGTCCAGCTCCACATCGGGCCATAAAATCCCTCAATCACACCGAGTTCAACTGTCATACCATGCTTGCTCCCTGACACTGGCTTTTAGACATCATACACCCGCGCTGAAACTCTCTACGAACCTTCAACCATGAACAGATGGTCAGTTGCGGGCAACCGAACTGTATACTTGCCCGCCTTCAGGCCGGCTATCATGGACCTACATCGTCACCGGAATGTGCCAGCGCCATGCAGAACACTCAAAGTCGCCTGACCGCCTTGGATGCACTTCGCGGCATTGCCGCGCTCGGCGTTGTTCTGTTTCATTATCTGCCTTACTACAACGAACTGTACGGCCACAATTTTGACAGCCCTTCCTTTCTGGAGTTCGGGCGTTACGGTGTGCACCTGTTCTTCATGCTCAGCGGTTTCGTCATTTTCATGACACTGGAGCGCACTCAAACCGCCGGCTGGTTCGGCCTTGCCCGAGCATTCCGGCTCTTACCTGCATTGTGGGCGGGCATCGCGCTGACCTTTCTTTCCGTGCACTGGCTGGGGCCCGACGACCGTGCCGTCAAGCCGGTTTCGGCGCTCTTGAACATGACCCTTCTGCACGAATATCTGGAACACCCGCACGTTGATGGGGCGTATTGGAGTCTGGTGATTGAAGCCACCTTCTACGTCTGGATCGCCCTGCTCTTCTATGGCTTGAAAAGCTGGCAACGACTCAGGCCCGTGCTCTGGTGCTGGACCGCCGTCAGCTATATCGGCGTTTTCTGGTGGAAGGCCATCCCCGAACCAATGGACTTTCTGGTGAAGGACCTTCTGTTCGTGCGTTATGCCCCGCTGTTTATGAGTGGCATGCTGCTCTTTCGCTGGCACAAGTATGGCAAACCTCCTGCCACCGACGTTGCTTTGCTGGTGCTGACGATTGGCCATTGCCTGATCGCGTACAACGCGCCCTACAGCCTATTCTTACTGGCGTGCTATGGCGTATTCATTCTGGCCGCGAGTGGTCGTTTGAACATGCTGTCACGGCCGGGGTTACTCTGGCTAGGCAGCATTTCCTACACCCTCTATCTGGTCCATCAGAATATCGGGTACGGGCTGATTACGCTGTTTTATCAATGGGGCGTGCCCGGGCCTGCAGGTGTTGCTCTGGCGCTTGCTGCCGCAATCGCTTTGGCTGCAGCCCTGCATTATGGCGTAGAAAAACCGGCCTTAAGGGCCTTCCGCCTGTGGCGCAACTATCGCACCCGAACCCCGGCTGTCAGCTCCGGAGAAAGTGCCTGAACGCGCTTTGCTAACCCCGTTCCCGCACTAGACATATGTCGTAATTCGCACATTTTTTGATGCACTCTGCCCGCCAAGCATGCAAACCTGAACTAAACTGTTCAGCAGTACCCGCTGGTGCAATTGCTCAGCGCCCTGACACACAATTAAAACAATACAACAGGTTGGACAAACCATGAAAATCCGCACGCTTATATCAGCGACCGTGCTCGCTGTAGCCACCACGTTTTCAGCTTCGCAAGCTCTGGCCCAAGAAAAATTCACACTGAAACTGGCCGAAACCTGGGGCCCCAACTTCCCGATCTTTGGTGACACCACCAAGCGTTTTGCCGAAACCGTCGAGAAAATGTCCGACGGCCGCCTGCGCATCCGCATCGATTCGGCCAACAAGCACAAAGCTCCGCTGGGTGTGTTCGACATGGTGAAAGCCGGCCAGTACGACATGGGCCATTCTGCTTCTTACTACTGGAAGGGCAAAGTGCCCGAAACCCTGTTCTTCACCAGCATGCCCTTCGGCATGAACGCGATGGAACAGTATGCGTGGTTCTACCACGGCGGCGGTATGGAGCTGATGCAGGAAGTGTACGAGCCCCATAACATGCTGTCGTTTCCCGGCGGCAACACCGGCATTCAGATGGGCGGCTGGTTCCGTGAAGAGATCAAATCACTGGACGACCTGAAAGGCCTGAAAATGCGGATTCCGGGCTTTGCCGGAGAAGTCTTCGCCGAAGTGGGCGTTAATCCCACCAACATTGCCCCGGGTGAGCTGTACACAGCACTTGAACGCAACACCATTGATGCGGTCGAGTGGGTCGGGCCGGCGCTGGACTTGCGCCTTGGTTTCCAGCAAATCGCTGACTATTACTACACCGGCTGGCACGAGCCTGCGACCGAGCTGCAGTTCCTGATCAACAAGCGCGTTTGGGAAAAACTGCCAGCCGACCTGCAAGAAATCATGCGCGTGGCCATGCGCACCGCCTCCTACGACATGCTGGTACACTCACAGCACGCCAACGCGGAAGCCTGGGCAAACATCAAAAAAGAATACCCCAACGTACAGATCAAACGGTTCCCGGCTGACATCTTCCAGGCCATGTACGATGCCAACAAGAAGCTGCTGAAAAAAACCGCGGAAGAAAGCCCGATGGCGAAGAAAATCATCGACTCTCAGCTGAGTTACCAGAAGCAGAGTCGCGCCTATACCGAGATTTCTGAACGCGCCTACCTCAACACCATGGGAGAAGTTGAGTAAACTCTAGGTCATGCTGAATCAGAGCCGGGATCGCTCGTAAAAGTGGTTCCGGCTTTTTTCATGAAAAAACCATACAAAACATCCGCTCAGCGGAGGAAGAGGTTTAATGCGCTGGATTATCAAACTGGACGAGGGCCTGGCCTGGCTTTCGAAACTCTGCGGCTGGATCGCCTGCGTGGCCATGATCCTGATGGCCGCCAACGTGTTCTACGACGTGGTCGCACGTTACGTGTTCAGCGATGTGTCGATTGGCATGCAGGAAATGGAATGGCACCTGTACTCGGTGGTGTTTCTGCTGGGCATCCCCTACGCCCTGCGCACCGATGGCCACGTTCGCGTGGATGTGTTCTACACCAACTGGCAGCAAAACACCAAAGCCTGGATCAACCTGATCGGCGCGCTGATCTTTGTCATTCCCTTCGCGTATCTGATCGGCGTGTACGGCTACAGCTTCGCGGTTGACGCCTACGAGATGGGCGAAGGCAGCGGCGATCCGGGCGGCCTGCCCCATCGTTGGATCATCAAATCGGTCATTCCGGTCAGCGCGTTCTTTATAGGGACAGCTGGTTTGAACATGATCACTTTCGCCATCCGCGTACTGGCCGGTGAAAAATCCTATGACAATGAGCACAGTGCAGGAGGCCTCGCATGATCGGAATGATTATGTTCCTCGTGGCCCTGGTCATGCTGATGTTCGGGTTCCCCGTTGCCTTTACTTTCGGTGGCGTTGCGCTGTTTTTTGGCATCTTCGCCGAAGGCATGGATCTGTTTGCCTTCATGCCGTATCGCATCATGAGCGTCATGCAAAACACTGTACTGATGGCCGTGCCGCTCTTCATCTTTATGGGCGTGATTCTTCAACGCACGAAACTGGCCGAACAACTGCTGACCTCCATGGGCCGCTTGTTCGGCGGTTTGCCGGGTGGTTTGGCCATATCGACCATTCTGGTGGGCGCGCTACTGGCCGCCTCTACCGGCGTGGTCGGTGCCAGCGTGGTGGCCATGGGCTTGATCTCCTTGCCGGTAATGTTGGCCCACAACTACGACAAGCGTTTGGCAACAGGTACCATCTGCGCCTCCGGCACCCTGGGCCAAATCGTACCGCCTTCGATCATCCTGATCATTCTGGGTGACGTACTGGGCTTGCCGGTTGGTGATTTGTTCAAAGCCGCCGTTGGGCCGGGCATGGTGCTGATTGGCCTGTACATTGTTTACATATTGTTCCTGACTCGCTTGAAACCGCAGACTGCTCCGGCGATGCCGCCCGACGACAGCATCAGTCGCAGCAAGGAAATCCGCAATGCGCTGTTTGCCATCATCCCGCCATTGGCGTTGATTGTGGTGGTTCTGGGTTCTATTTTCACCGGCATTGCCACCCCCACCGAATCCTCGGCATTGGGTGGTGTCGGCGCGGTGATTCTGGCCATTATCTATCGCCAATTCAGTTTCAAAATGGTGTGGGATGCGTCTAAAGATACGGTAAAAGTTACCGCGATGGTGTTTGCTATTCTGATCGGCGCCACGGCCTTCTCCATGGTGTTCAGTTACACCGGCGGCGACTACCTGCTGGAAGAATGGCTGATGATGCTGCCGGGCGAGCAATGGGGCTTTATCATTCTGGCCATGGTGGTGATTTTGGTGCTGGGCTTCTTCATCGACTTCGTGGAGATTTCCTTCATCATCGTGCCGATATTGGCACCAGTCGCCGAAGCCATGGGCATCAACATGCTCTGGTTTGCCATTCTGATCGCCATGAATCTGCAAACCAGCTTCCTGACGCCGCCTTTCGGGTTTTCATTGTTCTACCTCAAGGGCGTTGCCCCTGCAGAGGTGAGAACGACCGACATCTACAAAGGCATTATTCCGTTCATTCTCATACAGATTCTGGTGTTGGCGCTGATCGTCATCTTCCCGGAATGGTTCGGGATGAGCTCCACCTACTAGTTCCCTTCATAATAGGCAGGCCGGACAGCTCCCGGCCTGCCCTCCCCCTGCTTCTCAGCTTGCCCAAATCTGATCATTTTATATACAATCTGAAGAGTGCGACTCTCAGTCTGGCCGTCGAGACCGCTTGGCATTGCACCCAACGGGAGCCTGAAACATGTCTAGCAGTAACGCGCGCAAAGCTACCCATCCCGGCAAGGACGCTCCGCACCTCTTGAGCATTCCTCATGAGGAACCTCTTCGTGATCGAGAACCTCACAGCTACGAGCGCTGGTTGCTCGACAAGTTCATTCGTCTGGCCGGCTCGCCCCCTATTCGATTCCAGCTGTGGAATGGCGACCGGATAAATCCGGAAAGCCAAACCGCTCGCTTCACATTGACCCTGAACGATTCCAAAGCACTCTATGCTCTGGTCACCGACCCGAACCTGGCCATGGGCGACCTCTATAGCTCAGGGCGACTCGACATAGAAGGTGACCTCACCGACTTTCTGGAAACCGTTTACCGCACGGTTCACGACGCCCGCAAGCAGTGGCCGAAATGGCTGGATAACCTTTGGAAGAACCCGAACCCGCGCTCGTCGGGGCTATCGCAAGCCAAAGAAAACATCCACCACCATTACGATCTGGGCAACGATTTCTACAAACTGTGGCTTGATCAGGCGGAAATGCAGTACACCTGTGCCTACTACGAACACCCGGACAACACTCTCGAACAGGCGCAACTGGCCAAGCTGGAACACGTATGCCGCAAACTGCGGCTGAAACCGGGCATGACCGTCGTCGAAGCCGGCTGTGGCTGGGGCGGTCTGGCCCGCTATATGGCGCGCCACTATGGCGTGACCGTTTGTTCCTACAACATTTCCCGGGAACAACTCGACTACGCCAAAGCGGAAGCTAAACGACAAGGTTTGGATGATCAAATCCGGTACATCGAAGACGACTACCGTAACATTCAAGGCGAGTACGATGCGTTTGTATCCGTGGGCATGCTGGAACACGTGGGCAAGGACCACTACCCGGCGCTGTCCGATTTGATCAAGCGCTGCCTCAAGCCCAACGGCATTGCCTTGCTTCACAGCATCGGCCGTAACCGGCCAATGCTGATGAACGCCTGGATCGAAAAACGCATTTTCCCTGGCGCTTACCCGCCGAGCATTGCCGAGTTCATGCAGATCTGCGAGCACAATGATTTCTCGGTACTGGATGTGGAAAACCTCCGTTTGCACTACGCCCAAACGTTAAGCCACTGGTTGGAGAATTTCACCCGGCACGAGGACACCGTGATCGAGATGTACGATGAAAGCTTCACCCGGGCCTGGCGATTCTATCTGGCAGGCTCGATCGCGGCATTTCGAGCTGGCTCATTACAACTGTTTCAGGTTGTTTTCAGCCATGGCGATAACAATCAGCTGCCGCGAACCCGTCAGGACTTGTATGCCACCCCGACCACACCGGAGCACTCATAATGGATACCTTCGATGTCATCGTCGTGGGCGCAGGCCCAGCCGGCTCCACCCTCACCCATGCTCTGGAAAATGCCGGCAAGAACGTTTTGCTCCTTGATAAGGCGTCGTTTCCCAGAGACAAAACCTGCGCTGGCTGGGTAACACCGGCGGTTCTTGAAAGCCTCGATATTGATATCAACGATTACCGCCAACACCGAACGCTGCAATCCATCAGCCGGTTCCGGATCGGCATGATGGGCCAGAGCCCGGTGGAAAACTGCCACGGCGGCGTGGTCAGCTATGGCATCCGGCGCTACGAATTTGATGCCTATCTGCTGGACCGGGTCCAATCCCGCAAACAACTGGGCACTCCGGTAAAATCCATCGTCCGCGAAAACAACCTTTGGCTGATAAACGGACAATGGCAAGCGCCGCTGCTGGTCGGGGCAGGAGGCCACTTTTGCCCGGTAGCCAAGCAGATCGGTTCGGGCCCGGGCAAACATGAAACCGTCGTAGCCGCCAAAGAAGTGGAATTCGAAATGACCCCGGCGCAAGCCAAAGCCTGCGAAGCTCGGGGCGACACACCGGAACTTTGGTTCTGCCGCGATCTCAAAGGTTATGCCTGGGTATTCAGAAAAGGCAACTTTCTGAACATCGGCCTGGGACGCGAAGACAACCACAAGCTCACCGATCATCTGGAGGAGTTTGTTCAGGAAATGAAACAAGCTGGCCGCATTCCCGGTGATTTGCCCGACCGTTTCAAAGGCCATGCTTATTTGTTGTATGACCACGCCGGACGGCCACTGGTCGATGACGGGGTATTATTGGTGGGCGATGCGGCGGGGTTGGCGTATACCCAAAGCGGGGAAGGTATTCGCCCCGCCATTGAATCCGCATTGATTGCGGCCCAAGTCATTCTTGATGCACCGGATTACTCCGCCTTATCTCTTCGCCACTATGGCGAGCAGATCGCCAAACGCTTTGGCCACCGCTCCAATGAACGGGAAACCGCCTTCGAAATGCCGGATTGGCTCAAACGATCCCTTGCCAGCACTTTGATGCGCTCACACTGGTTTACCCAGAAAGTAGTGACGGAAAATTGGTTCCTGCATCAGCAGATACCGCCGCTGCAGATCGCGGTGTAAAATACACAAAGGCCGGGCAATAGTGCCCGGCCTTTGTTTTTCCTCGCACCAACCGTTGGTGTGGCCACGGCTGGCGTTTTGGAAGTGTTGCTTAGAACTTCACACGCATACCGGCAAGGAAGCCCATGTCAGTATCGTCTTCATCGGTGTCAGCAATTTCAGCAAACACGCTGACGTTCTTGGCCGTCGGGAATTTGTAGGTCACGTTCGCGTACCAGGCCGTCACGTCGTCGCTCTTGTCTTCTTCCTGATTCTGCATGCCGAGTGCCACAGCAGTGGTGCTAGTAACGTCGACGGTCGCTGCAATGTTGTACAACGTCGTCTCAAGGTCCGTGTTGCTGTCATCGGTGACACTGTAGTCAGCGGCCAGACCAAACATACCGAAGTCGTAACCGGCACTCAGCCCCCATGTATCTTTGTCGTCCTGACCAATGGGCGTATTACGCTGGTAGGCAGCAGCCAGTTCCAGGCCGGCAATTTCCGTAGAGGCAAACAAATCAAAGAACTCGCCGGTGATGCCGCCTTTGTCCTCGGCCTCCAGTTCGTAGGAAGCAACCAGGTAAACGTTGTCCAGTTCTACATCAACGCGAAAGGTATCGTCACCATCCGTTTTTACGGCGTCAAACTGATCTTCGTCCAACGGCGATTCATAAGCTTCTTCGATGCCGAATTCGTCAGTCGCAAAGTTTTGCTTACCCATGGATAGCGAAGTTACGCCGTACTGGATACCAACGTAGGCTTCTTCAATCGGCTCATCGACGTCTTTGCCATTGGCGTGGTCCTTGAAATCAAAATCCAGGCGACCGAAGGCTTTCATATCGTTGCCCAAGTCGTAGCTCACGTAGTTCTTCAGTTCCAGGTCATCAAAATCTACGTACTCATTGGTGTCGTCACCAATTTTCTTGCGCAACTGAACTTGGAAATCACCGTTCAGCTTGTAAGTAAAACCATCTTTCTCATAAACAGTCGCCGCATTTACAGAACCTGCAGCAACAGTAGACACAGCAACAGCCAGTAGAAGCTTCTTCATTATTTACAACTCCACGTTCATTTTTGGTTTGGTGTTTGTCGGTTGCTGGAATCGACCCAGCTGCCCCACTCTTTTCGGGTTTGTTCGTCAGCTTTCAGATACCAGTAGCGCAGCATCCTGCTGACCATTTCCTGATCCGGATCGGCTTGCGGATCCAGCGATAACCCTTCTGGGTTCATTTGCAGCTCTGCACCGGTGGTCTGTGTTCTCACAGCCACCGCCGCAATTGCGCCAGACCGGTTATAAGCGGCCAGCTCTTGCGGGTAGTCCCGCACCAGCTGAAAGCCCTCTTTCTCAAGCACATCGGTCGTGATCGCCACTGCCCGGCCCTGACCATCAGTCAGCTGCCAACGTCCCTGTTGGTTGAAGTTCGCCATTTCATGTCGGGTATCGATCCCCGGAGCACTTAGCTTCAGCTCGGTGTCCTCAGCGCTGAAGCGCACAACAAAGGCATCGCTGGTTTCCCGGATCTCTTCCCGACCGATTTCGGTGGTGCACTCCACCACCAGCTGCTGTGTGCCGTCAGCCAGCGTAAGGGACTGACCGGAGGAGGCGGTTTGTTCGCTGCCCTGCACTGCCTGCACGTTCACACAAGGCCCAAGCGTCAGCTGCACCTCAGCCAGAGCCGGCAGAGGCAACAGGGCAATCGTCAAAAAGGTAATGCGGGTAAATCTCGTCACGCTCTGAATCCAATTAGTGGTCACCGGTATCGGTGTTGAATCAACTGGAATGACACTATGGAGGGGGGGTATGACAGCGCTATTACAACGCGATATGGGCAGGCCGTTTTTATTACCCGGCACCCTGAAAAAACAAAACCGCACGTTAAGGTGCGGTTTTATCAGACATTAAAATGATAAGTGCTCAGATAAAAAAGGGCGGCTCCAAGAGCCGCCCGTTCAGATATCGTTGTTTCGCCGGAATCAGTGGCCCAGGTAACTCCGGTACATCCAGACTGTTTTTTCCTGCTCTGAAATGTAATCGCTCATCAGCGCAGACGTACCTTCGTCGTCGGCTTCGCCGGCAAGGCTCAGAATCTCGCGCTGTTTGCTGATCAGCTTGCTGAAGCTATCCACAATATTGGTCACGGCTTCTTTGCCGTCAGAGACGTTCTTGCGCTCGACCACTTCCGACTGCTCGATGTAAGTGCTGTAGGCATGAGCCGGCACGTGGCCCAGAGTCAAAACCCGTTCCGCAATCTCATCAATTTTGAGCAGCAAATCGTCGTACAGTTCTTCGAATTTTGCGTGCAACTCGAAGAAGTTCTCGCCCTTGATGTTCCAGTGGTATCCGCGAACGTTCATGTAAAAAATCTGGTAGTTCGCTAAAAGCCCGTTCAGGGAATCCGCCAGCTTCTGCGTTTGTGCTGTATCAAGACCGATAAAATTCTTACCCATGATGAACCTCCTGGTTTTATTTTGGGCTTTCGATAACTAAGACAATAAGCCCATTTGTTGCGCTATTGAAGTTTAGTTCTCCAATCGCATCGATAGTGAATGGCCATAAACTCAGCCAAAAACCTATAGGCCTGCACTATCAAATTCACTTAAACATTCTATTTGAGAAACGCTCTCATTTATCTTGTAATGACGTTAACACATCATCCTCGCGGAGAAAGTCATGAGCGCGTTAAAACACTTTGTTCACAATCACGGATCACACGTTGACCAATCGCTGCTGAAAACCATCACGTTTGCGGTCACTCACTTCACCGTTGCGTTCTCCGTCGCTTACCTGTTAACCGGCGATCTTTTAATCGGTGGGTTGATCGCCATGGTGGAGCCGGCCATCAATACCGTTGCTTACTTCTTCCATGAAAAGATGTGGGCACGCCACAGCCAGAATTCAACCACTTCAGCTGAAAACCGTTTTCAGCCCACGCCACAATCCGGCTGGTCGCCAGTGTCAAACCCGGGCTAACTGCCCGGGCCACAGTCCATGCACTCATCGACCGCTTCCGGCCCTTCCTCCAAATGGTAAAGAAGGTTTTTCAGGGCGGTTCTTAACCCTTCTTCAATAACCGGGTGGTAAAACGGCATCGCCAGCATCTCGCTAACGGTCATCCGTTTTTGAACACACCAGGCCAACAAATGCGCGATGTGTTCAGCTGCCGGGCCAAACATCTCGGCACCCAGAAACAATCCGGTTCGGTGTTCGCCGTACAGCCGCAACAAGCCGCGATTCTTACCGATCACCTTACTGCGGCCCTGATCTTCAAAGCTGACCTCTCCAACGGCAAAACAGCCCTCGCATTTTTTATCGACGTCGTGAATGCTTAAGCCGACAGAAGCAATCTGGGGATCGGTAAATACCACTCCCATCGAGGCCTTTCGGATGACCGCGCGTACATCAGGCCAGCTGCCGGCGTTGTCTCCGGCAATGCGGCCTTCGTCCGCGGCTTCATGCAGTAGAGGGCGCTCGTTGTTGACGTCGCCGACCAGAAAAATATGGCTATCACCGCAGCGCATGGTGTTGGGGTCGACGTCCGGCATGCCACGGTCATCCAGATCGATACCGGCATTCTGAATATCAAGGTTGTCGATATTCGGCCGGCGCCCTGTCGCCGCCAACAAATACTCAAACGACTCCTTATGCTCTTGCCCGTTTTCTACCCACGTAATCTGCACACCCTGCTCGGTGCGCTCGATGCGTTTGGTCTCAGCTTGCGCGCTCAGTGGAAATTCATCACCGAAAGTTTTCAACGCATAGTCGCGAATCTTTTCATCGCGAATGCCGCCAATTCCACCACGAACACCAAACATTCGAATACGAACGCCCAGCCGGCTTAATGCCTGACCTAACTCCAACCCAATGATGCCGGGACCAAACACCGCAACCGATTCCGGCAAATCGTCCCAGCTGAAGATGTCGTCGTTCACCACCAAGCGATCTTTCGCATCGCTAAACATCTTGGGAACATTCGGCCGAGAGCCCGTCGCGATTACGATGCGATCTGCGATGACCTCAGTGTGCTCACCCACCACCAGCCGGTGCGGGCCCACGAATCGGGCGTGCCCGATCAAACGCTGCGCTTCCGGTTGATTCTCCATGGACCGGACCACCGACTGCACAAACCGGTCACGCTCTGTGCGCACCCGCTCCATCACTTGCCGACCGTCGATATGGATGTCACCCACCTGCACCCCGAACTGGCCAGCCCGCCCGACGTTGTGAGCACTTTCGGCAGCGGCAATCAGCAATTTGCTGGGCATGCAGCCTACCCGCGCGCAGGTGGTGCCGTATTGTTTACCTTCAATCAGCAACACCTTGTCAGTTTTCTTTCGTGCCCGTTGGTAAGCCACCATACCGGCGGTGCCGGCACCGATAATGGCCACATCGACTTCACGCTTTTCCATCAGGCCTCCTCAACCAACATTTCACTGATTTTTCTATAACTTACGCTTCGAGTATAGAAGCTTATTGACCCATGATAGGTGAAAACGATAAAAAATCTCCCTATGCTTTCGGCTTTCACTAAGATGGAGACAACAGGTGCAGGATTACTGGCTGGAATTTCTTACCGTGGCGTTGATTCACCTGTTGGCAGTTGCCAGCCCGGGGCCGGATTTTGCCGTGATGTTGCGTCAGGCGATCACTCAGACTCGCCGGAACGCACTGCTCAGTGCCGTGGGTATCGGCCTGGGGATTTTGCTACACGTTGGCTATTCGTTGCTGGGCATCGGGTTGATCATCCAGCAATCGGTGATGCTGTTTACCGTGCTGAAAGTCATTGGTGCGCTGTATTTGTTGTGGATTGCCTGGCATTGCCTGCGGGCCAAACCCGGCGGCATTCACGTAGAAGCGAAGAATGGAAAGGTACAATCGGGCTGGGGCGCGTTTCGCCTCGGTTTTCTGACCAATGTGCTTAACCCGAAAGCAACGCTGTTTTTCGTATCGTTGTTTTCCGTGGTTATCAACCCGGGCACGCCCGTACTGCTTCAGGCCGGCTACGGCCTTTATATGGCAGTGGCCACCGGCTTGTGGTTTACCTTGGTGGCGTTGTTCTTCACCCACCCCCGTGTCCGCCGGGGATTCAACCGGTTCGGACACTGGCTCGACAGGGTCATGGGCGGAGTATTGGTGCTGCTGGCCGGGCAGCTTCTGTTCTCTACAGTGAGCGGATCAGAGCCTCTGTCTGCTCCCAGCCCAGGCACGGGTCAGTAATCGAGCAGCCGTAAATCAGGTCTTCGCCGTCATCCTGGCGGCCGAAGGCCAGGAAGCTTTCCAGCATCAGGCCTTTGATGTGGGTGTTGCCGTTGCGCTTCTGAGCCATTACCTCACGGGCAATCTCGACTTGCCGCTCCGCCTGTTTGCAGGCGTTATCGTGACTGCAATCTACCATCACGGAAGCTGACACACCGGCGCTTTGCAATTCCTTCACCGCCCGGGCAATGCTTGTCTCATCGTAGTTAGTGACACCTCGGCCACCACGCAGCACCAGATGGGTATCCGGGTTTCCAGCCGTGGTGATCATCGCCGGCGCGCCCGAGTGGGAAATGCCCATATGATGATGGCTGTGCGCCGCCGATTTCATGGCGTTGATCGCCACAGACACGCCACCGTCGGTGCCGTTCTTGAAACCGGTCGGCATGGGCAAACCGCTGACAAGTTCTCGGTGAATCTGTGATTCTGTGGTGCGGGCACCAATAGCAGTCCAGCTCACCAGATCGCCGAGGTAATCCATCACGAACGGGCTCAAGGCTTCGGTGGCCAACGGCAACCCCAACTCAGACAGAGCCAGCAGCAATTTACGGGAACGCACCAGGCCCTGATTCAGATCACCCGCACCGGTACGGGCCGGGTCGTACAACAGTCCCTTCCAGCCCACTGTCGTGCGAGGCTTCTCAAGGTAGGCACGCATCACAATCAGGAACCGGTCACTGACTTCATCCGCCAGTGCTTTCAGCTTGGTGCCGTAGTCCAGCGCGGCCTGTTCGTCATGAATCGAGCAAGGCCCGATGACGATCAGAGTGCGCGGGTCTTGGCCATTCAGCACGTTGCGAATCTGCTCTCGGTAGCCGGCAATGGCCCGGGTCAATGGCTCACCGGCAGGAAACTGTTGGCGCAGTTCATTAGCGGTTGGCAGCTTCGCTTCCTGGCGAGGCTGGCAATTGGTCGACGATACTGTGTCCAACGTTTCAGTTTTCAGAGGCATGTTCATATCCGTGTTCCCGTTATCCCTATGTCAGAATCAAAAAAGCCCCGGCTGGGCTACCAGTCGGGGCTTTTTGAGTCCGGTGGCAGCCTGGGTTGTTTGCCGGGCTGCCTTCCTCGCTAAATTCGGTCGATGAAGATCTTATGGGCGGCCCGAGCTCTGGCTAAAATAAAAGCCATAACCAAACCACCAAAAAAACACAGCCGAACCGGAAGCCATCAGTTTTTCACCGAAAGCTTTCAGAACATTCAATTGACAGGCTGCGTGTAGTGTCTTCATGCTTTTTACTATATACCCACGGTTTTAGAGTTGGCAACCGGCAATTCTGATTATTTTATCGTCATCGCCCGGCAGAACCGGTACAGGAGGTCTTCATGGTTATCGAAAAACTGAGCCGACTCGCGCGCTTGTCAGCACTCGGCTCCGTTCTTCTGTTGGCCTTGTCAGTATTTGCCGCCAGCGTTCAGGCGGCCCCCGAAGCCCGCATTTATCAACTCAAAAACCGGACCGCAGAAGACATCTCCCAGCAGATTCGGGCACTTTACCAACAAGCCCCCGTCACCGTGACCGCCCGAGGCCTGCAGTTGGTGGTTCGCGGTGAGCCGGACCTGCTGGACGAAATTGGCACACTGGTGAACACCTTGGACGTGCCGCCGGTTCAAATGCGCATCAGCGTACGTTATCGGCAAGATATCGGGGGCAAACAATCAGGCGGGGGCGTCAGCATTCGCAATAACACCGCAAACGCCAGCGTGCAGAGCCGCACCTATAGCACCAATTCCAACACGGTACGCCAACTGGTTGTTCAGGACGGCCAATCTGCACACATCACCTCGGGCAATGTACGCAGCTTGCCATTCGCCGTGCAAGGCGGTCGAAATCCGGCAGCGATCCTTGAAAAGGTTGAGACCCGCAGCGGCTTCGTAGTGAGCCCACAAGCTATATCGGACCAAGCCATTGAACTGAACATTGTATCGTTCGAGGAAGACCCGGCCGCCCTGGAAGGTTATGAAACCGAAGCGCTCATGACCATCCGTCGCGTTCAACCCGGGCAATGGGTATCGCTCGGCGGCACCCGCACCCAGGAAACCCGTCAACAGAACGGTATTCTGTACCGGGTTAACAGCAAACGAGCCGATAACCAATCTGTTGAAGTAAAAGTGGACGTTCTGCCCTGATTCACACCCGGTGCTTGTCTAATAACAGGTCGCGGGCCTCATTCAATTTGGCCGCCAGGTAGTCGTTTCCGCCGCGATCCGGATGCAGTTTCTGCATCAGTTTGCGGTGAGCGGATACAACATCATCCCGGGAACATCCGGGCTGAACCCCCAATATGTCGCAGGCCTCTTGTTCTGACATTGTGCCTCCCGCCGTGGCGCTCTGCCCGCGCGACGAATCATTCCGGCCTGACGTTTCATCGTTTCGGGGCCCCGACGAATCCCCCATCATTTTGCGAAACAAAGGTGCATACCGGAGCAACGCCGGCAGTTTGCGCAGCAAAGGAACAAGCGCCGCCACCGCGGCTGTCAGAATGTGCACGCGACCGGTCAGCACCATAAACAACAGCAACGCACCGCCCGCCACCAATACGATCTTCCAGATGGCCGCTTTCTGCCCTTGGGGAGACAACGCCCCCCACTTTTTCAGCACAACGAACACGGCGATGGCCAAAGCCAGGCCAAGTACCAGCTGCATGATTTAATCTTCTCCTGCCCCTGCCTGGGGATCGTTTCACCATGGATTGATGCCAATGTACTGCGTTCAGCAAAGTCACGCACGAATCAATTTGGGCGCCTGCTGCAAAATGCTGTAATTACACCTACTATTGTTGAAACTTGCGTGAATTCGCTCAAAAAAATGGTCTTATAAAGCAACCAAGTTAATGACAAAACAGTACAACTTTTGTAGCATGCTACGCGCTACGCTTGCTGACTATTTGCGCCTGCTTTACATGCAAACGTCACCAGCTCTGAGCTCGCCATAACAAGCATCCGCTTTTCATAGTCTTGGCGACGGAATACGCATCAGGAACCCAGCCCCAGGAACTCATCTATGCGCACCGCATCCCGCTTTGTCATCGCCATCGTTTTTCTAGGTCTCGTCCTCGGCGGTATCTTCGGCTACAAATTTATGCAATTTGGCCAACTGAAAGAGATGCTGTCACAGCCACAACCACCAGCAATCATCTCCGTAACCCAATCGACCACCGAGAACTGGCAGCCCTCTATCAAGGCCGTCGGCAGCATTGAAGCTGTAAACGGCATTGCTGTTTCCAACGAAGTGCCCGGCGTCATCAAAACCATCAACTTCGAATCCGGCGACAACGTCAAGAAAGGCGACATCCTGATCGAACTGGATGCCGCCATTGATGAAGCCGCTTTGCGCACGCGCCGCGCCGAGGCGCAGCTGGCCGATCAGGACTTCAAACGCATCTCTGACCTGCTGCCCAAGCGTGCGGTGTCCCAGTCTCAATACGACACCGCAAAAGCCAACTACGACGCCGCCCGTGCCCGGGTTAACGAAGCGCAGGCGCAGCTCGACAAGAAAATCATTCGGGCGCCGTTTGATGGCCGGCTCGGCATTCGCATGGTCAACCAAGGTGAATATCTGCCGACCGGTAGCCCGATTGTCGAAGTGAACATGCTGGACCCCATCTACGTGGACTACACCCTGTCCGAGAAGCACCTCGCCAACGTCGAAAGCGGTTTTCCTGTATCTGTGACCGTTGCCGCCGTGCCGGAACAAACCTTTGAAGGCAAAGTCAGCGCCATCAACACCTCCGTGAGCCCGGAAACCCGTACCGTACGGATTCGTGCCACCCTGAACAACGAAGATCACCTGCTGCGCCCGGGTATGTTCGCAACTATCCAGACCGGCCAGCCCAGAGACAACAAAGTTGTCACGCTTCCGCGTACCGCGATCTCTTACAACACCTACGGCAATTTCGTGTTTGTTGTCACCGAGAACGACAAGGGCGAGCAGGTTGTGGAACGTCGCACGGTCACCACCGGCGAGGTTCGCAATGGCCGCACGGCCATCACATCCGGCCTCGAAGCGGGTGAAACGGTAGTCTCCAAAGGCCTGCTGAGACTGCGCGCCGGCCAGCGCGTCAAGATTCAGGACGAATCCGACAAGGAGGCGTCTGAATAATGCGTTTCACCGATATCTTCGTCCATCGGCCGGTTCTTGCCACGGTGGTCAGCTTGCTGATCCTGTTGGTGGGTGCCCGGGCCGCCATGGAAATGGAAATCCGCCAGTACCCGAAACTGGAAAGCACCACAGTCACCGTCACTACGGCGTACCCCGGTGCCAGTTCGGATCTGATCAAGGGCTTTATCACCACGCCCCTGCAGCAGGCGATTGCAGAAGCCAGCGGCATTGATTACCTGACCTCCACCAGCTCCCAAAGCGTGTCCACCATTCAGGCCAAAATGGAGCTGAACTACGACGCTAACGATGCGCTGGCCGAAATTCAGGCCAAGGTGGCCAGTCAGCGGAACGTTCTGCCGGCAGAGGCTCAGGACCCGGTCATTACCTCCACCACCGGCGACAGCACCGCGCTGATGTATATCGCGTTCTACAGCACCGAGCTGGATGTCCCGCAGATTACTGATTACCTGACCCGTGTCGTGCAGCCAAAATTGCAGGCCCTGCCTGGAGTGGGTAAAGCCCAGCTGCTTGGCCGCACCTTTGCGTTGCGGGTTTGGCTGGACCCTGAGCGCCTGGCCGCGGTGGATCTGACGCCCACCGAAGTTGCCGCCAAACTCAGAGCCAACAACTATCAGGCCGCTGTGGGCAAAACCCGCGGCCAATACACCGAAATCAGCCTGACCAGTGACACCGACATCGCCGACCCGGATGCGTTCCGCAATCTGGTGGTCAAGCAGTCCAATGGCTCTCTGATTCGCCTGCAGGACATCGCCCGTGTTGAGCTCGGCTCACAGACCTACGACAACATTGCGCTGTATAAAGGCCAGCCCGCCACTTACGTCGCTATCGAAATCGCTCCAGGCGCCAACCCGCTGACCGTGGCCGACCTGGTGAAATCCGAATTGCCGGATATCGAAAGCCAGCTGCCCAGCGGCATGGGTGTACGCCTGGCCTACGACGCCTCGGACTTCATTGAAGACTCCATCAACGAGGTAGTACGCACTCTGATCGAAGCCATGATCATCGTACTGGTAGTGGTATTCCTGTGCCTCGGCTCAATCCGGGCCTCGGTAGTGCCTTCCGTTGCCGTTCCGCTCTCACTAATCGGCGGTGCGTTCATCATGCTGATGTTCGGTTTCTCACTGAACCTGCTGACCCTGTTGTCGATGGTTCTGGCGATCGGTCTGGTGGTAGATGATGCCATCATCATGGTGGAGAACGTGCACCGACACATCGAGCAAGGGGAATCTCGCTTCGAAGCGGCCATTAACGGCGCCCGTGAAATGGCGACTCCGATTATTGCCATGACCACTACTCTGGTGGCGGTATACGTGCCGATCGGCTTTATGGGCGGGCTGGTTGGCTCCTTGTTCACCGAATTTGCGTTCACGCTGGCCGGCACCGTGGTAATTTCCGGCATCGTGGCCCTGACTCTCTCGCCGATGCTATCCGCCAAGGTGCTGAAGCCCCACGGCGAGCCCGGCAAGTTTGAGCAGATGGTCGAGAAGTTCTTCAACGGCATAGCCAACGGCTACAAAGCCGCGCTGTCGTCGCTGATGGAAACCAAATCTGTGGTCGTGTTCTTCGCGTTGGTGGTGCTGGGCTCTATCTATTTCATGCAGATGATGAGTCAGAGCGAACTGGCCCCGACCGAAGATCAGGGCATCCTGTTCCATCAGGGTTTGGGGCCCGAGACCTCAACGCTCGACTACCTGCTTGAACACGGTCAGGAAGTGCAAGAGCGGATGACAGAGCTACCGGGCTACAAAGAAGACTTTATGATCATCGGCATCACCAGCCCGAACGCCGTCTTTGGCGGCTTCAAAATGGCGCCCTGGAGTGAGCGTGAAGTCAGCCAGTTTGAGGTTCAGCCAAAGCTGGACGCCGAACTGAAAAAGGTCACTGGCCTGCAAACAGCCGTATTCCCGCTGCCGTCACTGCCGGGTTCCGGCGGCGGCCTGCCGTTCCAATTCGTGATCAGTACCGGTGGCACCTATGAGCAACTGGATCAGGTAGCCGATGAAATCCTCGGCAAGGCGATGCAGAGCGGCAACTTCATGTTCCTGAAGAAGTCCATCAACTTCGACAAGCCGGTGACTAAAATTCACATCGACCGTGACCGCGTTGCCGATCTGGGCCTGTCAATGCAGGAAGTCGGTCAGACACTGGCCAGCATGCTCAGCGGTGGTTACATCAACCGCTTCAACATGGAAGGCCGCTCTTACCAGGTGATTCCGCAGGTGGATGATCAGTTCCGCCCGAGCAAAGAAGCACTCGACGAATACTACATTCGCAGTGGCAGCGGAGACCTGGTTCCGCTCTCCAGCGTGGCCAGCTTCACCGAAGAAGTAGAGCCGTCGAACCGCACCCAGTTTAACCAACAAAACTCGTTGACGCTGGAAGGCGTGGTGATGCCGGGTGTTGCCGCCGGCAGCGCGATGGAGTTCATCGAGAAGACCGCAGAAGAAGTGTTCCCTCAAGGCTTCAGCTTTGATTACACCGGGGCCTCGCGCCAACTGGCGAATCAGGGCAGCGCTCTGGTGGTGACCTTCTTCCTGTCGCTGCTGGTGATCTATCTGGTACTGGCCGCTCAGTTTGAAAGCTGGCGCGATCCGATCATTATTCTGGTGTCTGTGCCCATGTCGGTGGCCGGAGCCATGGTGTTCATCGTGCTTGGCTTTGCCACCATGAACATCTACACCCAGGTGGGGCTGATTACCCTGATCGGGGTGGTCTCCAAGAACGGTATTCTGATCGTGGAGTTCGCTAACCAGTTGCAAAAAGAGCGGGGCCTGAACAAGGTCGATGCCGTGATCGAGGCCGCCGCCATCCGGCTGCGCCCGATCATCATGACCTCACTGGCCTTGATTTTTGCCATGGTGCCGCTGCTGATCGCCGTCGGCCCGGGTGCAGAAAGCCGCTTTGCCATCGGCCTGACCATCAGCGCTGGTCTGGGCATTGGCACCTTGTTCACCGTGTTCGTGCTGCCGGCATTCTACATCCTGCTGGCCCGTGATCACCACGGCGAAGCCGGTGACGAATACAAGGATGAAAAAGAGGTCGCCAAGAGCACCAGCTGACCGAATGCTTAGCCGCCACCTGAGCTGATCGTTCCGGGTGGCGGCTAAACGCCCTTCCTCGCAACAATTCCCCGAACCCGCGCAATAAGGTAGTCTGGCGCTTTACCGGTCTGCTTGACCGTGCACTCCAAACCACCAACAGGGCCACCAGCACATTGACTCTTGGCACTCTCTTCTGGCTTTTCACTGCGGGCTTTGCCGCATGGTATTGGTGGCAAGCCAAAGCCATCAAAGACTTCGTACTCGATGCCGCTCGCCGTTACTGTAAATCCATGGACGTGATGCTACTGGACGACGCCGTGTTTCTCCGGGGCCTATGGTTCAAGCGTGACGACACCGGCAGCGTTCGGGTCTGGCGTCGGTTTCTGTTTGACTTCACCACCACCGGTGAAGAACGCTACACCGGCCGGATCATCATGCTCGGTCGCAAGATCATCCATATGGAACTGGAACCCCATAAATTCTGATACCTGAAACACAACTGTCATATTTATGTAGCATCCTACCTCTATCGCAACTGCTCGGTATGGATGCTCTTAAATGGCTGTTTCTAATCGAATTCCTCTATTTCTTATTCTCGTCTGTTCAGTGCTGGCGTTCCCCGCACTGAGCTCGGCCCATGAACTGGAGATTCACGGCTCCAATACCGTGGGAGCCGCATTAGCGCCATCGCTGGTCAAAGGCTACCTGGAGCAATTAAGCAACGGCCCGGTCATGCGCCAATCCACAACCCGGGAAAACGAGCAGATACTGGTGGCCCACCAGCAAAGCAAAAAGCTGTCCGTATTGGTAGCCGCCCATGGCTCCAGTACCGGCTTTCGCACGCTCGCCGATGGCCGCGCCGATATTTGGGCCTCCTCCCGTCCGGCACGGGTAAGTGAGGTGGAGCAAGTCAGTGATCGAGCAGACCTTACTGGCCTTTCCAGCGAGCACGTGATTGCCATTGACGGACTTGCCATTCTGGTTCATCAGTCCAACCCGGTCAGCCGAATGAGCATCGACACGCTCCGGAAAGTGTTTAGCGGCGAAATCCGAAACTGGTCAGAACTGGGCGGCAGCAACAATCCTATTCGCCTGTACGCACGAGATGAACGGTCAGGCACCTGGGACACGTTCAAAACATTGGTACTCAACAAATCCGCGCCATTGCATGCCTCTGCACTGCGCTACGAATCCAACGACTTGCTATCCGATGACGTTTCCAGAGATCCCTACAGCATTGGCTTTACCGGACTGGCCTCGGTTCGTAACAGCAAACTGCTCGCCATCTCTGAAGGGAACGCCCCGGCTCTGAAGCCAAACCAACTTACCGTCGCCAGCGAAGACTACCCCTTGTCCCGCCGCCTGTTCATGTACACCCTGGGTGAGCAAACACCGGATCTGGCCAAAGGGCTGATTGAGTATGCGCTGAGCCCGGAAGGTCAGGCTCGGGTGGCCGGTTCCGGATTCGTATCCCAGAATCCGATCGCCGTTAAACCCGAGCTGGATGCCACTGTGCCCGAAAGCTTCAAACGCCTGACCCAGAGTTACCAACGCTTGACCGTCAACTTTCGATTCTCGGAAGGCCGCACCAAACTGGACAACAAGGCGCACCGTGATTTGCTGCGTGTTAAACACTTTCTCAAGCAACACAATCGCTCTGCCGACGACCTGCTGCTCATCGGTTTTGCCGATGCCCAGAGTGATGAGCTGCGCGCACAAATGATCTCCGAACTGAGAGCCGTGTCGGTGCGCCGCGCGTTGAATCACGTAGGCGTTCGGTACGTTCCCTACACCGGCTATGGCGACTACATGCCGGTTGGCGGCTCAGGCAGTCAGCGCAATGGGCGTGTGGAAGTGTGGATCAAGTCCCGGTAAGGCAGACCCATCGAGCAGCGTAGCGGGAAATCCTTACGCGCAGGCCGAACACAGGCCCGCACAGCGGGCCTATACTGCCATTGTCACCACCAACCAATAGACAGGGACAATGGACATCAAAAGCGACCACCGTTACGCGATAAACCTGAACGTTCGTGGCATTCAACCCTCCGCCACGCTTCGTATCAACGAGCAGAGCAACCAGCTACGCGCTGAAGGCAAAGACATCATCAAACTGGGCCTGGGGCAGTCGCCGTTTCCGGTGCCAGAGCGAGTGGTCGAGGCGCTGAAAGAACACGCCCACGAGAAAGACTACCTTCCGGTGAAGGGCCTGAAAGGTCTGCGTGAAGCCATCTCCGGCTACATCAATCGCAACGAACGTATGCGCTCCAGCTGGGAAGACGTACTGATCGGCCCGGGCTCCAAGGAGCTGCTGTTCATCCTGCAGCTGGCCTACTACGGTGACCTGCTGATCCCGCGCCCGAGCTGGGTTTCCTATGCGCCGCAAGCCCGCATCATCGGCCGCTCGGTTCATTGGCTGCCAACCCACGCCGAAAACAACTGGCAACTGACCGCCGAAGAACTGGACATTATCTGCCGGGACGACCCGTCACGGCCGCGTATCCTGATTCTGAACTACCCGTCCAACCCGACCGGTTGCACCTACACCGATGACCAGTTATTGGCCATCGCCAACGTGGCACGCAAGTACAATCTGATTCTGCTGTCGGATGAAATCTACGGCGAAGTACACTTTGAAGGCCGGCATAAATCCATTGCCCGCTACTACCCGGAAGGCACCATCATCAGTACGGGTATGAGTAAATGGCTGGGTGCCGGTGGCTGGCGTTTGGGTGCCTTTATCTTCCCATCCGAACTGCGCCCGCTGCAAGACGCCATGGCCATCATTGCCAGCGAAACTTTCACCTCAACGGCTGCGCCGATCCAGTATGCCGCCATCACCGCCTTCAACGGCGGTGACGACATCAACAGCTACCTGAACGACTCCCGACGGGTACTCAAAGTGGTCGGTGAATACGTTCACCGCCGCCTGACCGACATGGGTGCAATCGTACGCAAGCCGGAGGGCGCGTTTTACGTCTTCCCCGAGTTTTCGAACTTCAGCGAACGCCTGGCAAACCGCGACATCAAAACCTCGCAGGCATTCTGTTCCGCATTACTGGAACACACCGGCGTGGCCATCCTTCCGGCCAGTGACTTCGGTTTTGTGCCGGATCACATGGGGGCTCGTCTGGCGTTTGTCGATTTTGACGGCGCACAGGCGCTGACGCTCGCCGCTGGCGACTACGCTGATCAGGAACTGGCCGACGACTTTGTCCATCAGGCATGCCCACGCATCGTTCTGGCCATGGACCAGATGGAGCAGTGGCTGAACAGCTTGTAGTACCCCCGGCGTGTTAGACTGGCACCCTCACTTAATCATCACGGGGGTGCCATGTCTGATTCTCTGTCTCTGCGCGATATAACCGATTTCGCCGAAGCGCTGGCCAAAGAGGCCGGAGAGCTGATCCGCCGCGAGCGGGAAGAAAGCACCCTCCGTACCGATTACAAAGACCAGACCGAACTGGTCACCCACGCCGACGTTCTGGCCGACGAATTCATTACCAAAGCCATCCGGGAGCGCTTCCCGGAGCACCGTATCCTGTCTGAAGAAACCATGCCGGACCTGACTCAGGCCGAGCATCTGGACACTCCGCTATGGATCATTGATCCCATCGACGGCACCGTGAACTACGCTTACGGGCACCCGCAGGTGGCGGTTTCCATTGCCTACGCCGAACGCGGTCAGGTGCAAGTGGGCGTGGTGCATGCGCCCTTCCCCGGCGAAACCTTCCGGGCCACCAAAGGCGAAGGCGCCACATTAAACGGCGAGCCTATCCAGCACAGCGGAGCCACCGCACCAAGGCAGTCCCTGTTCGCCACCGGTTTCCCGTACACCAAAGACAATCTGGAACCTCTGATCAAACGGCTGGACGCCATGATTCACCAGTGTCGCGATCTGCGCCGCATCGGCTCTGCCGCACTGGATATTTGCTGGGTGGCCTGTGGCCGGCTGGATATTTACTACGAGAACGTCAGCCCGTGGGATTTCGCGGCGGCGCGCCTGATCGCCTGGGAAGCGGGCGCAACCGTGGGTCATTTCGGGGATGTGCCGGCGGACTATCCCGCCGACCTATGGGGCCGGGACATTCTCATCTCGGCACCCGAGGTGTGGCAGCCGGTGCGGTCGATTCTTCGCACCGCCTCCGGCTACGAATAAGCCGGAGCGGGATCAGCCCCAGACGGACTCGGCAACCAGTGCCCAGGCTTCATCAAAGTCTGCGCTGGGCAGCCGGGAGAACGACGAGCGCACAAAGCGCTGAACGCGCCCTTCCAGAAACACCATGACAAAGTCCGCCCCGCGGGCGGCACTGGTACGCGGGCGCAAGCCCTGGCGGATTTCGCCTTCCTTCAACGACTGGCGCAACTGGGTTTCCAACCGCTCAAAAAACTGGGACGCGCGCTTACGAAGGGATTCGTCTTCGCCCATCAACGCATCGCCGGTCAGCACACAACACAGGCCCGGATTCCGCTCAGAGAACACCAGCACCAGATGCACGATCTGCTGCAGGCGCACCCGCACATCTTCCTGCTCCTGCAGGACCAGCTGGCAGCGGGAAAACACCGCGTCTTCCGCGAACTCAATCAATGCTTCGAACATCTTCCGCTTGCTGGGAAAATGCCGATACAGGGCTGCTTCGGTCACACCCACAGACTTGGCGAGGCCAGCAGTAGTAATGCGGGCACCCGGATCTTTTTGCAGCAATTCAACAAGAGCCTGCAGGATGGTCTCCCGCCGGCTGGGTTTTGGTTTGGTCATATAGGGATTACAGCGCTCTGGAATTCTGGTTTTAATTTTATACGCCCTCTCCTCGAACGGGAGAGGGTCGGTAAAGACAAGGCTTAGAAGAAGGTACCGTCAATGGGCGAAGACGCACTGGCGTACAGCTTCTTCGGCATACGGCCAGCCAGATACGCCTCGCGGCCAGATTCGATAGCCAAGCGCATGGCGTTTGCCATTCTGATCGGGTCTTTGGCCTGGGCGATGGCGGTGTTCATCAACACACCGTCACAGCCCAGTTCCATCGCGATGGTAGCGTCCGAAGCCGTGCCGACACCGGCATCAACCAGGACCGGTACTTTGGCATTTTCCACGATCAAACGAATGTTGTAGCGGTTTTGAATGCCCAGGCCGGAACCAATCGGCGCACCCAGCGGCATAATGGCCACACAGCCCATTTCTTCCAGACGCATCGCCAACAGCGGGTCGTCCGAGCAATACACCATTACCTTGAAGCCGTCTTTGATCAGCTCTTCAGCGGCGGCCAGCGTTTCCGGCATGTTCGGATACAGGGTTTTGTGCTCACCCAGCACTTCCAATTTCACCAGATCGCGGCCGTCGAGCAATTCACGGGCCAGCTTGCAGGTGCGCACGGCATCTTTCGCGGTGTAACAGCCGGCGGTGTTCGGCAAAATGGTATAGCTGTCCGGCGAAATCACATCCAGCAGATTCGGCTCATCCGGATTCTGACCGAGGTTGGTACGGCGCACCGCCA
The DNA here is from genome assembly GCF_016427555.1 of Marinobacter litoralis. GTDB lineage: Bacteria > Pseudomonadota > Gammaproteobacteria > Pseudomonadales > Oleiphilaceae > Marinobacter > Marinobacter litoralis_A. Next base: position 927,480 of record NZ_JAELVS010000001.1, on the reverse strand, counting down.
CCGTCACAATCTCCGCTCCACTGGTTTCAATGGCGTGGCCGGTTTCCATTAGATCGTTGTACTTTCCGGTGCCCACCAACAGACGGGACTGGTATACCTTGCCTGCAATTTCCAGAGGCTTATCTTCGGGAAGCTGGATTTCCGGTGTATCTGTCATAACCTACCTGAGTTGTATGAAAAAAGAGGGGTGTTCACGGTTTGTGAACCTGGCGGGGCTGACCACAAAGGTGGTGGAGTCAACCACCACCGATGGCATGCACAAGCTCTACCCGATCGTTTTCGCCGAGGGTAAATTCCGCATGCTTGCTACGGGGTACAATGTCCTCGTTCACCTCGACCGCGACCCGTTTTCCGGTCAGCGCAAGGTGCTCTATCAAAGCCGAAATGGTCACTCCGCTCGGGAGTTCCATCACTTCTCCGTTAACCTGAACCTGCATAGCTCTGCTTTTCTCCATCATCGCTTCAACGCTGCTGCAGCCAGCAGCGCCCAACCAATCATCAGGCAGACCCCACCCATCGGAGTAACCGGCCCAAGCCAATGAGCACCGGTCATCACCAACAGATACAGGCTGCCGCTAAACAGAAAAATACCTGCCAACCAGAAACCACAGGCAATGGTCAGCAAGCGGTGATTCAGGCGTAGTGCGGGCATCATACTCGCCACCACCAACGCCAAGGCGTGGTACATCTGATAACTGACAGCGGTCTGGAACACTTCCAACCCCCGTTCGCTGACAATATGACGCAGGCCATGAGCACCAAAGGCGCCGGCCATCACCGCCAACAAGCCAGCAAAGGCACCGGCTATCAAGGCCCAGCGCAACACAATGGTTTTGGGGCTAACTGCAATCACAGTGAACTTTCTCCCCGCTATTGAGGTTCATCAGCGTCAGGGCACCGCCCCACACACAGCCGGTATCCAGCCCAATAAACCGGTCGCTACCGGTGTCGCCTTCAATGGCGGCCCAGTGGCCAAAAACAACCCGCACGTCATCTTGGCGGGGGTAACTGAACCAGGGCGCGTACCCTTCGGGTGCGGTATCTGCCGATTCTTTTGCCGTTAGCTCAAGGCTACCGTCCGGCGCAATAAAACGCATACGGGTGAAGTAGTTAGTAATCACTCGCCAACGGTCCATACCAGAGAGAGTATCACACCAGCGCTCGGGCTTATTGCCATACATTTGGCTGAAGTATTCGTCGGCGTCGCTGCCCTGGATGACGGCTTCCACTTCACGGGCGTAGCCAACGGCCTGCCCTACTCCCCAGATGTGAGGCAACCCGGCGTGGGTCATAATCAGGTTGCGGTCGGTATCGTGGACACACAATTTCTGCTGGCGAAGCCACTGTAGTAAGCGGTCACAATCCGGTGCTTCAAGAATGTCGTGCAACGTGTCTTTCTTCTTCGGGCTATGGCCACCCAAGGCCACCGCCAACAGGTGCAGGTCGTGGTTGCCCAGCACCACCTTGGTGGCATCGCCCAAACCTTCGAGATAGCGCAAGGTAGCCAACGAGGAAGGCCCCCGATTGATCAAATCTCCAGCTACCCACAACCGGTCCCGCGAGGGCGAGAAATCGACCGTGGCCAACACATCCCGCAATCGCTCGTAACAACCCTGAATATCGCCAATGGCGTAGTCAGTCATTACTTACCTCGTCGGCACCACCGTTCGCAGATTTTGCATCTGCCAGCAGGTCGGCAATTCGCACATAGTCGGCCAGGCTCAGGTTCTCCGGGCGCAGGCCGTCGTTGATATCCAGCGACTGAAGCTGCTCTACCGTCACCATCGCTCCCAGCGCCTTGCGCAGGGTTTTACGGCGAGCATTGAATGCCGTGCGCACGACCGACTGCAGAATTTTCAGATCCTTGGCGGGGTGTGGCAATTCTTTGTGGGGCACCAACCGGACAATGGCGGAATCTACCTTCGGTGCCGGCCGGAACGCGCCCGGCCCAACCTCGAACAACGGCTGCACTTTGCAGAAATACTGAGCCATGATCCCCAGACGGCCGTAGTTGTTATCGCCCGGCACGGCGGCCAGGCGCTGCACCACTTCTTTTTGCAGCATGAAGTGCATGTCCTGCACCACACCGGCCTGAGCCAGCAAATGAAAGATCAGTGGTGTCGAGATGTTGTACGGCAGGTTGCCCACAATGCGCAGCGGGCGGTCGGTTGCCAGCTGGCTGAAATCAAAGCTGAGCGCATCGGCTTCGTGAATTTTGAAATCCGGGTAGTTGAAGAACTTGGTCCGCAGAACCGGAATCAAATCCCGGTCCAGCTCAACCACCTGCAAGCGCGGGTTGATCGCCAGGATTTCTTCGGTGATCGCTCCCAGCCCCGGGCCAATTTCTACAATCACATCGTCAGGCTTCGGGCTGATTGAGCGGACGATTTTTTCGATCACGCCCGGGTCGTGCAGAAAGTTCTGGCCGAAGCGTTTACGGGCCTTATGGCCGTGTTGGTTACTCATGCATGCTCTCCGGCTGTAGCTGCCTGACGGCAACGGGCCATGTGTTCACCCACGCGAATGGCGGTGTGCAGGCTGCCAGCATCGGCTGTGCCGGTGCCCGCCAGATCCAAGGCGGTGCCGTGGTCTACCGAGGTGCGCACAATCGGCAACCCCAGGGTAATGTTAACGGCACGGCCAAAGCCCTGATATTTCAGCACCGGCAGGCCCTGATCGTGGTACATGGCGAGTACCGCATCGGCGTCGTTCAGCCAATGCGGTGTGAATAACGTGTCTGCCGGCAGAGGGCCGGTCAGTTGAATGTTTTCTTCGCGAAGCTGAGCCAGCGTGGGCTCGATCACTTCAATTTCTTCCCGGCCCAAATGCCCACCTTCACCGGCATGGGGGTTCAGCCCCGTGACCAGAATGCGGGGCTGTTCAATGCCAAAGAAGGTTTTCAGATCCGCGTTCAGAATGCGCGTTACCTGCGTTAAACGTTCCGGGGTAATCGCCGCCGATACGTCTTTCAGGGGTAAGTGAGTGGTTACCAAAGCCACCCGAAGCTCTTCGCTGGCCAGCATCATTACTACCCGTTCAACGCCGCACAAATCCTGAAGGAATTCGGTATGGCCGCTAAAGGCAATGCCGGCTTCGTTGATCACGCCTTTGTGGACGGGCGCAGTGACCATGCCATCAAAATCGCCGTTCAGGCAGCCTTGGGCCGCCAGCGTTAGCGTATCCAGCACGTACTGGCTGTTGCCGGTATTCAACTCACCCGCTTCGGTAAAATCACAACCGTCTACGTGGCAAACCGACAGGTGCCCCGCGCGGGTTTCCGGCTGCATACCCGGCTGCCAGTCGTGCAGGTGCACCGCAAGGCCCAGTTGCCGGGCCCGCTGCTCCATCAGGTTTTTGCCGGCAACCACGACAATGCCGGCAGCCCGGTTTTCACCCGCCAGCTGCAAGCACAGCTCCGGCCCGATTCCGGCCGGCTCGCCGGCGGTCAGCGCCAGAATGACCGGTTTCGTCATGATGCGTTTTCTTCCTCGCTGCTTTCGTTCATATCGGCGTACTCGCCTTTGAATTCAATAAAGGCTTCGTCGCGAATTTCCCGCAACCAGTTCTGCAGTTCGGTTTCAAACTTGCGCATATAAATTGCCTGGCGTGCCTTGGAAGCCTTGCTCTCTGCAGTCACGTCCTGATTCCGGCGTTCTTCCACCAAAATCAGGTGCCAGCCAAACTGGGAACGAACCGGGCCGTACACTTCGCCAATCTCGGCGTCCATCATGCCCTTCTCGAACTCCGGTACCATCTGGCCGGGGCTGACCCAGCCCAGATTTCCGCCGTCGGAGCCGGATACCGGGTCATCGGATTCTTTGCGAGCCAGTTCCTGAAAATCCGCGCCGTTCTTCAGCTGCTGGTAAATATCACGAATCTTGCGCTCGGCTTCGGCTTCAGTCACCGCCTCGGAAGGACGGATCAGAATGTGGCGAGCTTTATGCTGCTCAATAAAGGTTTGCTGCTCACCACCGCGCTTGTCCATCACCATCACCAGATGGAAGCCGCTGTTATTTTCCAACACTTCAGAAGGCTCACCCTCTTCCAGATTCGGCACGACCGGTGCCACCAGCGAAGGCAGCTGGCTTTCGGCACGCCAGCCCATGTCACCACCGTCAAGGGCGTTGCTGGCGTCGGATTCTGCTACCGCCACTTCCCGGAAATCCCGGCCATTGAGGATTTGCTCACGCAAACGCTGAGCCGTATTTCGGGCCTCGCTCACAGACGCTTCGTTACCGGGATCGTCCACCTGAATAAAGATGTACGCCAAACGGTATTCTGCACCCTGACTGCCAGACGCTTTCTGAGCCTGCAGGTAGTTTTCCACTTCGCGATCGGTAATCCGAATGCGGTTGCCTACCCGGCTCTGCTGCACCCGGCTGGTCAGCATTTCATTGCGAATCTGTTCCCGGGCCTGGCGGTAGGTAACGCCTTCTTCCGCCAACTGCTCTTCAAACTGGGCCATCGTCAGGCCGTTGCTGGCGGCGATGTTGCGCAGGGTTTCGTTCAGCTCGTTATCGCTGATCCGCATACCCATCTTGTCGGCCATTTGTAGCTGAACCGACTCTACAATCAACTGTTCAAGCACTCGCTCTTCCAGCATCTTGCGAGGTGGCAAGCCTGTGCCTTGGGTGCTCAAACGGCCGATGATGGTGTTCAACCGTGCTTCCAGCTCGGTTTGCAGAATCACACTGTCATCGACAATGGCTACCACACGATCCAATACCTTGCGTTCCGCTTGAGCAGCTACCGCTACGACCATCATGGTCAGTGCCAACAGCAGTGTCAGTCCGTGGCGTACAGTCGCCTTCATAGTCACCTCTTGGTTTATAAATTCTCAGCCGCCCCGACGTGTGTCAGGGTTAACAGCCTTAGTTCGTTTTAACGGTACGTAGTTCCAAAACGGCGGCGTTCGCGCTCGTCATAACCGTAGATCGCATCACCGATGCTGTCAGATGCGCCGCCGCTGCCGCCAAGCCCTTTCAGCTCAATACGGAACAGCAAACGGGTATCCAGTTGTTGGTCATCGGTCAGGTAGTTCTGGTGCACCACCTGGAAACTCCAGCAGCAGTTGTTATATTCAAGACCCGCCAGCGACCCCACCGTGCGGTCGAGTTCCGAGTCCCACACCCAGCGGCCAATGGCGCTGAGTTTATTGGTTACCGGGAATACCGTGCCAATGTCGGTTTGTTCAATCTCATCCGGGCGGCTGTAGGTGTGCCCCAAAGTAGCCAGATAACGATAATCCTCGGAATGGAAGATCAGTTGGCTACGCCCTTCTTCGGTTTTCCGGGTGTCGTGGTCCCACAGGCCCGAGGTGCGAATTTCCAGATTGTCCAGCGGGTTCAGCACCAGCTCGCCCGCCAGCGGTGAATTGGCGCGGTCCGCCGCCCCTGCTCCGAACAAGCTTACTTCCCGATCATCGAAGTAACGGATCTGGCCAATGCTGATCCGGGCGCGCTCGGCACCGGTCACCAGATCGTTGAAACGGCTAGTCAGGGCCACTGTTAGTTGGTTCGCGTCGCCTACCCGGTCGCCGCCATTGAACCGATTGCGCTCGAACAACTGATCAAAGCGGAAGCTTTTCACATCGGTGTCGAAATCCGGGATGTCATTCTGATCCGCGTCAGCATCGGCCCAAGCGTAGTACAGGCGCGGCTCCAACGTTTGATTGTAAGGAATATCGAACAGGCTGGAGCGGCGATCAAAATACAACCCGTTATCCCACTCGAACACCGGCACCGTGCGGTCGATGCTACTGTCCGCCAAGGTGTAATCTTCCAGCTCGTAACGGGTGTAGTCCAGGCTCACCGAAGGCCGGCTAAAGCCCCACAGCGCTCGAATGGGCAGCGCCAGTTCGGGAATGGCCCGAAGCCGGTGGCCGTTGGCCTTATCCAACCCGGTCAGGTTGTCGTTATCCCGGTAGAACCAGGTGTACTGGCTCTCGATCCCGGTCTGGAACGCGCCCACATCGACCGCTCCTGCGTACAGCACCTCCGGTAACTGAGCGTAGGGTTTATTCACGTCGGCAATGCGTTCGGCAACGGTTTGGTAGTCGTTCAGATAAGCATCGAAATACTGGTACTGATCGGAGTAGCTGACCCCGCCACGGCGCTGCAGATGCGTGGTTTGGTCAATTTCCAGCGAGCGGTTCAAATCGCTCAGGTAATCGTCATCGGACACTACGGAGAAATCACCGTAGCCGCGCCAACCACCACCGAAACTGGCGCGGGTGGAGAAATCCAATGCCCAGCGTTCACCGTCGGCACCGGCCACTTCATCTTTATAAGCGGAATCGTCATTGATGTAGCCCAGCTGCAGCACAGACTCGCCATACCTGCTCAGATAGCGACCTTCTGCCTCGGTGAACAGACCACGGCCATGAATGTACTGGGGCGTAAGCGTAGCGTCGTAATGGGGCGCCAGATTCAGGTAATAAGGCAGCGCAAAAAACGCACCGCTGCCCGCGCTTGAAGATCCGAACTGCGGGTACAGAAAACCGGTCTTGCGGCGGTCATCAATGGGGAATGTAATGTAAGGCCAATAGAACACCGGTGCATCCAGCACTTCGAGCCGCACGTGCTTGGCACTACCAAAGCCCTCGGCCTGATCCAGCTCGATGTCGGAAGCCACAATGGCCCAGTCGTTTTCACCGGGGCCACAGGTTGTGAGCAGGCCATCGGTGATCACCACCTGATTCTCACCCACCCGCGATAACGAAGACGCCTGGCCACGCAACTCGGACTGGTGCAGCAAGAAAGTAGCGGTGTTGATATCCAGCTGGCCAGAATCGGCCGAATAACGGGCATTTTCACCGGTCAGCAAAAAGCCTTCGCCGCGACTGACCATCGGGCCTTGCAGACTCAACTGCCCGGATTGGGTGTTATAGCGGGCTTCAGAACCCGTGGCCTGAAAACTGCCTTGGCGCAGGCGTACATCGCCTTTCAGATACAGTTCGGCATCCACCTCGTAACGGGCATCCAGCGCGCTGGCTTCCAGAGGCTGGTCGGCTACCGCACCACCCGGCAACATCGGCACCTGGCTACTCGCAGACGTAGACGGCAAATAACCGCCGCCGCAGAACACCGGAACCTGAGCCTGAACTTCCGGGGGCAGCTCGCTTCTGGGCCGCCAATCCATCTCGGCCGCGCTCGGGGCGTGGCTAGCCTGCTCTTCTGCCACAGAGGCCACTGGCGCAACAACCATTGCCAGCAAAAGCCCGGTTAAACGGGGCTTAAACCACAACTGCTGACGGTAACGGCTGGGCACGACGGCAGGCTTCCTGTTTCAGATGAATGGTGGCTGTTTTCAAGAACAGCTGCCTAGTTTACACGCGCCCCCCGAGCTTGTTAACGGAAACACCGCTGCAAATCCGTTTTACGCTCTTTATACTCCTCTGCTAACGTTGCTACACAACAGAACAACTCAGGAATTACCATAAAATCATGGATACCCGTCTGCAGCAGCTGACCGATTGGGTCAGGCAATTTCCCGGTTTTGACAGCGCCAGCCCGGAACCCGTTTCCGGTGATGCCAGCTTCCGCCGTTACTTCCGGGTATGGCGGGAAACGTCCGGGCAAGCGCGCACGCCGTTCATCGTGATGGATGCACCGCCCGAGCATGAAAACTGCGAGCCGTTTGTGGCCATCGCGAAACACTGGCACCAGCATGGGATTCACGTACCCGACATCGCAGGCGAAGACCTGAACCAGGGCTTCCTGTTGCTGGAAGATTTCGGCGACAACCTGATGCTCGGCGCGGTCACCGAACAAAACGCAGACACCTGTTACCGGCAAGCACTGGATGAGTTGGTGCGCATCGCACAGCAAAGTGCACCCGCAGAGCACGCGCTGCCGCACTACGACGATGCCATGCTCGACCGTGAAATGGCCCTCTTCCCCGACTGGCTACTGGAGAAACATTTAGGGCTGACCTTGTGCAATCAGCAACGCGCTTTGCTGGACACCACTTTCAGCCTGCTGAAAGAAAGCGCCCTGACCGAGCCGGAAGTCACCGTGCACCGCGACTACCACTCCCGCAACCTGCTGATTCGCGATGGCCAAAATGCCCCCGGCGTGATCGATTTCCAGGACGCGGTTATCGGCCCAGTCACCTACGACGCGGTGTCCTTGCTCAAAGACTGCTACATACGCTGGCCGGAAGATAAAATTGTCGAGTGGCTGGAACACTACCGCCTAGCCAGCCTCAACGCCGGCTTGCACCGGGCCGACCCGGACACCTTCCGCCAGTGGTTCGAATTGATGGGTATGCAACGCCACCTGAAAGCCGCCGGTATCTTTGCAAGGCTGGCGATTCGCGATGGCAAAACCGGTTATCTGGGGGACATTCCTCGCACCGTCAGTTACCTTCGCGATGCCAGCGCCCGCCAACCGGCACTCCGGCATTTCCACGAGTGGTTGTGTGGCACCGTTATCCCCGCGATTGAAAGTAAGATCGGCCCGGTACCGGCTCCGGAGAAACGCACATCGTGAAAGCCATGATCCTCGCCGCAGGCAAGGGCGAACGCATGCGCCCACTCACGCTAACAACGCCGAAACCCCTGCTTCGCGCCGGCGGCAAGCCGCTGATCGTGTTTCACTTGGAGAATCTGAAGCAGGCCGGTTTTCAGCACGTGGTGATCAACCATGCCTGGTTGGGTGAGCAGATCGAGCAACAGCTGGGCAATGGCCAACAGTTCGGGCTAACCCTGAAATATTCGCCCGAAGGCGAACCGCTGGAAACCGCCGGCGGCATCGTGCGCGCCATGCCCCTGCTTACCGAGCACCCTGACGAGTGGTTTCTGGTAATCAACGGCGACATCTGGACCGACTTTCCACTCGGCCAATTGCAGCCGCCGGCCGACCCAAACTGCAATGCCTTGTTGGTGCTCACCAACAATCCCGAGCACCACCCGGATGGCGATTTCCGGCTGTTACCGGATGGCCGGCTATGCGCCGAAGGCGACCGCAAACTGACCTTCACCGGCATCAGCCTTCTACGCCGCCGCTTGTTTGATGGCCTTGATGACACCGCCGGCAAACTCGGCCCGGTCCTTCGCGATGCCATGGCACAACAACGAGTACGCGGTTTGAAACACTCCGGCCTGTGGGTGGATGTGGGCACGCCGGCCCGACTGGAACAACTGGACACTCTGCTGACGGAACACGCACCGCAACCATGACCAACGCCAAAGGGCCGTCTTTGCCGGCACGCATTGAATCGGTTTTCTCGGATCTGCTGCACGAGCTGTCCAGTTGCGGACATCAGGCCAATACCCTGATCGAACGCGCCCGTTTGCCGAGCCGTTGCCGCAAGCCGCTGTTTTTCTTTTTGGGCTACATCGCCAAAGCCGATGGCCGGGTGATGGAAAACGACATCCGCTACGCCGAGTTGCTGATGAAAGCGCTGCGGCTGTCCTCCCGGCAACGCAAAAAAGCCATCGAATATTATCAGCGTGGCAAAGACGCCAGCGGCGTGGCGTTCCACCGAGGGCTCTGGAACCGAATTGTCGCCAAGCTGTCTCCCGGTGCCGCCATCAAAATGGCCATGTGCCTGTGCCACGGCGCCCAGGTACTCGGCAAACCCAGTAAAGAACGGCGCTACCGCTGTGAAGACGCCATCGACAACCTCGGCCTTCCGATGGAAATCAGCGATGACATTTTTGCCAGCTACGCCAGCAAAGTGTGGATACGCTCCGCCAGCACCGCCGAAAAACCCAAAAACTACGAACAGGCCTGCGAGATCCTCGGCGTTACCCGCCGAGACAGTTTCGAGGCCATCAAGCGCATCTATCGCAAACGTCTGTCCACCTGCCACCCGGACAAAATCGCGCAACAAAACCTGTCGGATTACGAACTGGCCGCCGCCAAAGACCAGCTTCTGCGCTACCAACAGGCCTGGGAGTTGATCAAACGGCATAACCGTTAACAAAACCACCCGCCACGCGCTGCGAAAACCCTCAACAAGCTGATAGACTTACCAGCTAATACAGCTGCCGTAATTCACCTGACCGAGAGTGCGCCGATGAACCCATACCTGATTGCTCCGTCTATCCTCTCCGCCGATTTCGCCCGCCTGGGTGAGGAAGTCGATAACGTACTGGCTGCCGGTGCCGACGTAGTGCACTTCGACGTTATGGACAATCACTACGTACCCAACCTCACCATCGGCCCCATGGTATGCGAAGCCCTGCGCAAGCACGGCGTGACTGCCCCCATCGACGTGCACCTGATGGTGTCTCCGGTGGATGACCTGATCCGCATGTTCATCGACGCTGGCGCCAGCTACATCACCTTTCATCCGGAAGCGTCCAGCCACATCGACCGCTCGCTGCAACTGATTCGCGACGGCGGCTGCAAAGCGGGATTGGTATTTAATCCCGCCACGCCACTGAGCTACATGGATTACGTGATGGACAAGCTCGACATGGTGCTGATGATGTCGGTCAACCCGGGCTTCGGCGGCCAGAAGTTCATTCCCGGCACCCTCGACAAGCTGCGCGAAGCCCGCAAGCGCATCGACGACAGCAACTACAACATCCGTCTGGAAATCGACGGCGGCGTGAAAATCGACAACATTCGTGAAATTGCCGAAGCCGGTGCCGACACCTTCGTAGCCGGTTCTGCCATCTTCAACACGCCGGATTACAAGGCCACCATCGACGCCATGCGCGAAGAACTGGAACAGGCCCGCAAGGTGATTGGCGGATGAGCAGCCTGAAAGGCCTGTTCAACCCCCGCTGGCCAGCGGCCGCCCTGTTTGATCTGGACGGCACATTGGTGGACAGCGCGCCGGATTTAGCCGCGGCCGTTGACGACATGCTCACCAAACTGGGCCGAAGCCCCGCCGGGCTTGCCAACGTACGCAACTGGGTGGGCAACGGCGCCAGCGTTCTGGTGCGCCGCGCACTGGCTGGCAAAACCGACTGGGAGCCCGCGTCGCCGAAAGACGATGCCCTGCACCCGGATGCACTGGGTATTTTTTACCAGAGCTACGCCGAGCTGAACGGTCAAAACGCGGTGGTCTTTGACGGTGTGTTCGAATGCCTGGAGCACCTGAAGGCCAATGGCTGCCGCATGGCCGTGGTCACCAACAAACCCGATCAGTTTGTTGGTCCGTTGCTGGAACAAACCGGACTGGCGCCCTATTTCGACCTATTCGTGGGCGGTGATACCTTAGCGGTGAAAAAACCAGACCCGGCTCCGTTGCTGCACGCCATGGAAAAACTGGGCAGCACCATCGGCACGACCGTAATGGTGGGTGACTCCGCGGCAGACGTAAACGCGGCGTTGAAAGCAGGCATGCCCTGTGTAGCCGTGCGCTATGGTTACAACTTCGGCGCCTCCATCGACAGCCTTGGCGCCGATGCGGTGGTAGATTCGCTGACCGAGCTTTTATAAACACGCAGACCCGAATTCAGGAAACGACAAAATGACACCTGAGCACTTCTCCAGACTGGCCCAAGACGGCTACAACCGGATACCGGTGTATCGCGAAGTTCTGGCTGATCTGGACACACCTCTGAGCACCTACCTGAAACTGGCCAGTGGCCCGTATTCTTATCTGTTCGAATCCGTTCAGGGTGGTGAGAAGTGGGGCCGTTACTCCATCATCGGCCTGCCCTCGCGAGAAGTGCTGAAAGTCTACGATCACCGCATTGAAGTGAGCCAGAACGGCAAGGTAGTAGAGCAAGCCGAAGTGGAAGATCCGCTCACCTTTGTGGACGAATACCAGAAACGCTTCAACGCGCCAGACCTGCCGGAACTGCCTCGTTTTAACGGCGGGCTGGTGGGTTACTTCGGTTACGACACCGTGCGCTACATCGAAAAGCGCCTGCGCAAGAGCTGTCCGCCGGACAAAATCGGCACCCCGGACATCCTGCTGATGGTGTCGAACGAAATCGTGGTATTCGACAACCTGCGCGGTAAGCTGCACCTGATCGTACACGTAGACCCGGCGGTTGAAGGTGCCTACGAACAGGCCCAGGCCCGCATCGACGAACTGGAAAACCAGCTACACCGCACCACCGCCGATGCACCGCGCACGCCGGAACACCTGCGTGGCAAAGAAGTGGACGAAAGCGATTTTGTTTCCGGCTTCTCGCAGGACAAGTTCGAAGCGGCTGTGGATAAAATCAAAGGCTATGTGCTGGATGGCGACGTGATGCAAACCGTCATATCCCAGCGCATGTCCATTCAGTTTGAAGCGCCGCCGCTGAACCTGTACCGGTCATTGCGGGTACTGAACCCATCGCCGTACATGTACTTCCTCGATCTGGACGATTTCCACATTGTCGGTTCATCCCCGGAAATTCTGGCGCGGGTAGAAGACGAAGAAGTGACCGTGCGGCCCATCGCCGGCACCCGCAAACGCGGCGCCACCGATGCTGAAGACAACGCACTGGAAAAAGAGCTGCTGGCCGACCCGAAAGAAATCGCCGAGCACCTGATGCTGATCGACCTCGGCCGAAACGACGCTGGCCGGGTGTCCGAAACCGGCACCGTGCGCCTGACCGACAAGATGATTGTGGAGCGCTATTCCCACGTGATGCACATCGTCTCGAACGTCACCGGCCGTTTGGACAAAGACACCAGCTGCCTGGACGTACTGCGCGCCACGCTGCCCGCAGGCACCCTGAGCGGCGCTCCGAAGATCCGGGCAATGGAAATCATTGATGAACTGGAACCGGTAAAACGGGGCGTGTACGGCGGGGCTGTGGGCTACTTGTCATTCAACGGCAACATGGACACCGCCATCGCAATCCGCACCGCCGTGATCAAAGACAACACCCTGCACATTCAGGCGGGCGCCGGCGTTGTCGCCGATTCAGTACCTCGCCTGGAATGGAAAGAAACCATGAACAAGGGCCGGGCCATTTTCAAAGCGGTCGCCATGACCTACAACGATTACGACCACTAACACCCGGTACAGAACACCTGCCGATCAGTTCGCTGACGGCAGGTTGCCTCCCAACATATTCTCGACCACTGCGGCGTTGTAGAAGGTTTCCACGGTTTGGATCTTATCGTCCCGAACCCGGAACCAGACCGCCAACCGCACATCGCCGATCTGCTCGAAGTAGGTTTGGTAATCCAGAATCGCATACACATGCTCGCCATCGGCACTGAGCTGGCGCAGCACCAGATCCTTCTGAATAGCCACCATACCGAACTGGTACGACACCATGTCATCCCGGTTCAGAAAACGCATATTCGGGCCAACATACTCAAAGCCCTCTTCAGCCAGCAGCGTTTTTGCTTTCTCCAAGCGCTGAGCACTTACGTCAGCGATAAATTGCGCCACAATTTCTTTCGGCTGCATGACTCACACTCCAACAATGATTAGCGCGAAACCGGTGCGCTACAAACACTTCTGATTCGCTCGGCCGGCACCCACAACTGCTTAATCAGATACGCTTTGAACGACTCATCATACGGCTGATCCGCCACGGCCTTCTGCATGCACAGCATCCAGGCATCGCGATCTTCTTCACCCACAGGCAAATGCCGATGAACCATCGGAATGTTGATGCTACCGAAATGCTCCGCATAGAGCCTTGGCCCGCCTAACCAGCCCGACAAGAAGTAAGCCAATTTGGTGCGGGATTCGGTTAAATCCGGCCGGTGCATCGCCAGAATTTTCCGCGCCTCTGGCAGCGTTTCCATGTAATCGTAAAACGCGTTCACCAACCGGGTAATGCCTTCCAGCTCGCCGGCGGCGCGGTAAGATGTATCTCCGTCACCGTATTTAGGTACTGCTGTGCTCATTTTGCTTTAACTCTAGTGTAAGAAGCCTATGAAAGCACTCTACTACAGTTCCGGCAGGCTTATACACTCGCGCCATTAAACCGCTACTGAGTCGGCATCAAGGTGATTTCCCGAACATCGCACCTTGGGTCGGCCGACATGGCCTATAAAACAGCATCCGCCACATCGCTAGGGTCCAGCTTGTCGGGCTTGGCGACAAGTGATCAGAACGATTTTTTCATCTTTCATTGCTGTTACTCCTGATTGAGGCCAAGCTCTTTTGGAACTGCGGCATTTAACTCTACTCGCGTGAGACGATGACAACCAGCTACCTCGAACAAACCACCTTTGCGTTTCTCGATATTGAAACCACCGGCGGAAACTCATCCCACGACCGGATTACCGAGATCGGCATCCGCTTCTGGCGCGCCGGCGAGGTTGTGGACGAGTGGCAAACCTTGCTCAACCCCGGCATGCGCATCTCGCCGTTTATCGAGCAACTGACTGGCATTTCCAACGCCATGGTCGCCGATGCACCGCCGTTTGAAGCCATCGCGGATACGCTCGAAGAGAAACTCAGAGATACTGTATTTGTTGCCCACAACGCACGCTTCGATTACGGCTTCATCAAATCGGAATACCGCCGGCTCGGGCGACTGTTTTCGGCGCGGGTGCTTTGCACCGTAAAACTGTCCCGGCGTCTGTACCCCGAATTTCGCCGGCACAACATGGATTCGCTGATCGAACGCCATGGCCTGGCCCAGGTACAACGGCACCGGGCCATGGGCGATGTGGCCGCCATGCTCGAGTTTTTCACCCGCGCCCGAGCTGACAAAGGCGATGCGCAAATGGAAGCGGCCATTGCCACCCTGCTGCAAAAGCCAAGCATTCCCTCACACTTGCCGCCAGACATCCTGAGTGACCTGCCCCGGGGCCCGGGGGTCTATCGGTTCTATGGCGAAAACGATGCGCTTCTGTATGTGGGCAAAAGCACCAACATTGCCCAGCGCGTGGCGTCGCATTTCTCCGGCGACCACAACACCAGCAAAGGAGTGCGTATTTCTGAAAGCCTGCGCCGCATCGATTACACCGAAACCGCCGGCGAGCTCGGTGCCTTATTGTTGGAGCTTCGGCAAATCAAAACCCTTAGCCCGCTGTTCAACCGGCGGTCCCGCGCGGCGAAAAATCTGGTGAGCATCGAGCTGACACCGAACGCGTCCGGTTACCTGCAGGCGCGCCTGATTCGGGAAATAGAACCGCATCGCCTTGCCAGTTACTTCGGTCTGTTTCGCAGCAAGCGCGATGCCGAGCGCGCGTTGACCGGCATCGCCGCCAAAAACGAGCTGTGCAACCAGCTGCTAGGGCTGGAGCCCGAACGGGATGGCCCCTGTTTTCAACGCACATTGGGGCGATGCAAAGGCGCCTGTGAAGGGATTGAAGACGTAACCCGGTACAATCTGCGAGTGCAAATTGCCTTTCACCAGCTGCGCTTGAAAACCTGGCCATGGAAAGGCCCGGTCGCGATTGTGGAGCATCGAAGTGATGGGGCGCAGCCGGATATTCTGGTGATCTACAACTGGATTCACGTGACCACAGTGCACGACGAACAAGAGCTTGATGATCTGTCGCTGTCTGGCCAGTCAGTCACCTTTGACCTGGACTCTTACAAGTTACTGGTTAAAGCGCTGATGGGCAGCGGGCCAAAAAACCATTCCCTGATCGAACTGCCGGCCGTGGGTGCGCCCGATGTGCTTATGCCGTGATGGTTGCTCTCAGGCTTTCGGCTGAAACCCGAAGCCAGCGTCGAGCAAATCCAAGTGGAGCGATTCGGCTATGAGCATTTCGCTCTCCGGTTGTGCGCCGCTTCGCCAGACAACGTCTCGACAATGCGGCAATCCATGATCGCCCCGCCGTCACAACACGCGCTCAGTCTTTCCAGCTCCTGCTCCATAGCACGCAGATCTTTGAGCCGAGAGCGCACCTGCTCCAACTGTTGTTCCACTTTGGCATCTACGCCGGCACAGGAATCCTGTTGCCGATCAGCCAGCGACAGCAGTTCACGGATATCATCAAGACTAAACCCCAGCCCGCGGCTTCGCCGGATAAACAGCAGCCGCGAATAGTCGGCTTCGGAGTACAAACGATAGCCCGATTCCGACCGGCTGGCTTTCGGTAACAGCCCGATTTTTTCGTAGTAGCGAATGGTCACGGCCTTGATGCCCGTATCAGCGGCCAGCCGGCCGACTGTGTAACTTTTTTCGCTCATCATCATTGACCTTATAGTTACTATAACCCTTAGTGTACCGATGAAATGCTAATTTTAGGAGGCTCCGCCGTGGACAGCTGCTGTGAAAATAAAGCCGGTGAACTGGCACAACTGAGGGCCAATCAAAGCCGGGTGCTTTACATTGCCTTTGCCATCAATGCGGTGATGTTTGTGGTGGAATTCGCCGCTGGCTGGATCGCAAGCTCGACCGCGCTACTGGGTGATTCTCTCGACATGTTTGGCGACGCCTCGGTGTATGCGCTGACCTTGTTCGTATTAGACAGAAGCCGCCAGGCACGGGCCGGGGCAGCCTTGTTCAAGGGCGGCTTTATGCTGTTGTTCGGGCTGGTTGTAGTGGCCGATGCGATTCGCAAACTGGTGCTACAGGAAGTGCCCGCAGCCGAATGGATGGGTGCGATTGGTGTTCTGGCTCTGATTGCAAACGGCATATGTTTCGCGTTGCTTTACCGCCACCGTGCAGACGACCTCAACATGCGCTCCACTTGGCTATGCTCCCGCAACGACTTGGTCTCCAACACCAGCGTCATCATCGCCGCCGGCCTGGTTGCCCTCACCAATACCCTGTGGCCGGATATCATTGTGGGTCTCGCCATTGCCGCGCTCTTCCTGCACTCCGCCTGGCAGGTTATGCGTGAAGCTATCGAAGAATGGCGCGCCGGTCGCGCTGAAGCCGCGGAGCTTGAACATAGATAAGCCGGCGGGGGCTCTGACGATCTTGCATTAAGCAAGCCCATAGATCCGGGCAAACGGATCCCAACTCGCATCGCTATGCCATTCGTACTCTGTCCAAGTGGCGATATCCATCGCCAATTGGGAGCCAAGCATTTTCTGAATCAGAGCCAGGGTCATATCGATGCCAGCCGTCACGCCTGACGATGTCAAAAACCGACCATCTTCAACCCAGCGCGCTTCCTCTACCCAGTGAACCTGCTCGCCTTGTGAGCTGGCCCAATCAAACGCTTTCTTGTTGGTGGTGGCCCTCACGCCGTCCAGTATTCCGGCCTTTGCCAGCAAGGCACTGCCGGTACACACAGAAGTTAGGTATTCCGACGTTTCGGCGTGATCCCGAATCCACTGAAGCAATACCTCGTTCGACACTTCAGCCCGCGTTCCTATGCCACCTGGCACCAAAACAATGTCGAAGCTCTTAGCATCGCAAAATGCCAGATCAGCGACGGACCTTGGCCCTTGGGCGCTGGCAACCTCACCGCCGCGTTCTGAAACCAACTGAATCTCAAAATGGTCCGGAGCCTGGCCATACATCTCGAGTGGGCCAAACACATCGAGAAGTTCGAAGCCGGGGAAGAGAAGAACACCTACTGATCGTTTGTTTTTCATTGGGCCTATCCTTGTCACCAAGTGCTTTGTTCAGCGGAGGGACAAACGCCCCCCGCTGAATACTATGTCAGGCGGCGGCCTCCTTCGGATTCGCGCCGTACTGGTTTTGCCCCGGCTTGCTGTCCAAAACCATAAACACCAGCAGCACAAGTGCGCCGATAACCGGCACAAGCACAATCCAAAACCACCAGCCACTGCGCCCCGTATCATGAAGCCGACGAACGGTAACCGCTAATCCCGGGATTAGAACGGCGAGCGAGTAGATACCACCCAGCAACCCTAATCCGGCAGCTTCGTTATAGCTCCCCGTGAATCCGTCGATTACACCAAGCACAAGGCTGATGATGATATTGAACAAGATGAAGAACCAATATTCCTTTCGTCTCGCCCGGCCGCTGAATACTGCGTATTTCTTTAATACTTCCAGATACCAGTTCATTTAAAGTCCTTTTAAGCCCCGAATTTAATTGGGCCCGTCGGCAAAGGGGCGCGCTGCCAACGGGTCGTTACTGCACAGAAAGAGAGCTAAACCCCCCACCAATTCCAGATCTTGCCGATACCGCGCCAGATGCCCCCGAGAATTGACGGAAACAGTTTCGGGAGCAGCAGGGCCAACACGGCAAAAACGATAATACAGGTGACGAGGTAACGACTACTGAGAAAACCATCCCAATACACGGCCAGTTCCAGGTTTACCCAGAACCAAACGAATGCTGCCGTTGGGATAGAGAAGAACAACGATGCGAAGAGACTGATCAACCTTGATTCTATCGGCCCGCCTTGGTTGCGATTATTCGCCATGATTTTTGTACATTCCTTGTTTATTTCGTCTTAGATTTTCTGCGATAACAACCTACAACGATTTCATCGAACAACATGGATGCTTTGGCGACGAATTCAGGGAGTTCTGAACGCACAGTTCGATATGTGCCCCAACCCGGGCGAAATCAGCTTTGCCGATCAGGAGCTTTTGCTGTTAGCTCCGCTAATGAGCATCGCCTGCGGCATCAGCATTGAGCGGCTTGTTAGCAGATTCCGCTTGTAGGCGCTCAACCAGCCACACCTTGATGATTGATTGGCGAGTAACGCCGATGCGCGCGGCCTCACGATCCAACGACTCTACGACCCAAGCAGGAAAGTCCACGTTAATTCGCTTTTGTTCCAGGTTGGTACGACGGGCCGTGGATAGATCAAGGTCTTCGACAATATCTTCCTGACCTCCGTCGAATTTTTTATCGAAATCTTTAGCTTTCATAGAGCTCAACCTCCTTCTTGCGAGAACGCCTGACTGAAATCAGCCGAATACGAGCTTCCCTGTAAGTGACGACAGCCGACCAATGCTTTTCGCAAATTTTGCCTATCAGCACGAACCTTGGCTCACCTTCTGATTTTGTACGTATTTCCAGCAGATACGGGTCTTTCCATAGCTCTTGAGCAGCCACGAAATCCATACCGTGTTTATCAAGGTTGGCCTGACTTTTAGCTTCGTCGAACTCAAATTCATCCATGAGTATAAATTATTCCTTTTTTACTCAGCTCGCAAGATCTAGAGCGTGTGGTGCAATGAGGCTGTAGAAAAACCCAAAAATAAGCGAACAGGATGATCTTCAGAAGAATGGCTGGATCGTAGGTCGTGCGGCCGGTGTCGTCGTTGCGGTACTTGGGGTGAAACACCGACAAATCCAGCTTGTGCTCAATCAGATAATGAACGGCGTGTTCAAAGGTGCCCGGCTGGAGCTGCTCTTGGTAATTGATCACGACCATCGCATCCTGGTCGTAGTTGTAGTGCTTGAAGCGGGGCATTCCGACGACTCCTTGTCTGTTTGCTCAATGCTACCAAAACCAGCTCGATTTGGGGTTTCTCTACAGCCTCAACGCTTTGGCTTTGCGGCGTACCGGAGCGCTAGCGCAGGTGCGTCCGACAACAGCCACTGGTTAGTTGTACTATCGCATAAATTTTTTCACTATGACTTTTTCAGCTTCTCTATCTTTGTAAAGTGCAACCCTTATGCACATCAAGTACCTCGGATCTTTTACTGAATAGGTGTTCATTTTGTTATTCCTATTTAGTAATGGCAATTCTCCTTTAGCCAACTCCGAAAGAATTGCACCAATCCCCATGTTCGTTTCAGGTATTGTTCCCGGAAACTCTTTCTCTATCATTGCCCCAATATCGTTTGAGTCAAACTGATGACTTCTAATTTTGGCAATACAAAAAATAACCTGATTTTTTCTTGCAACAGCGGTTTCACGACTATTCAGGTTTGATTCTATGGCCTGATAGCTTTGTCGAAGACCCTGCTTCAGCCAAGCAACGTCCGCATCTTTTAACAATTTCTTATCATACTTCCAATCATTGTCTTCTATCTCATACGCGAGGCACTCACAGTACTCATGGACTCTTTGAGCAATTCCCAAAGTAACATGCCATACATGGTTAGAAAGATCGATCAAAGATTGTCCAGTAAGATTTATATGCAACTGATCAAAACCTTTTTTTATAATCTCTGAAACCTGACCAGAATCCAATCCTGACACTTTCTCTATTTCTTGTATTCTATTAGAAACCGATTCGGCGTTTTTGGTTTCGTTGAAGTACTGCAAAACTCCATTTGGAACACCAACTATCAAAATATTTATATTGCTTTCCGAATACCGTTCATCATCCAAAAGAATAACGATATCTGCGAGCTCATCCATCAACTTTTTATTTTGAAATATCGACTCAAGGTTATCTAAAACTACTATTTTCTTCCCTGACACCGATTCTGAAAATAATCTAAACGCGCGCAGTAGAGGCTCTTCTTGAGCTAGTGTATAGCTTCCATTATGCTTTAACCCACCTTTGGCAAAATATGCATTAACTTCAGCAGCTTTCTCTTCACTAAACCCTAGTTTTGTTACCGTACCGGGCTCAACAATACTATTACAAATTTCTTGAGTAATAGACTGTAATCTTGATGCATTAGCACAGTTAGCAACCACAAAAGGAATCTTATTATCTTTTAAAACTTTCTTGTATAGCCAAGACTTTCCGTTTCCGCTATCACCAAATATTAATGTATGAGAGTTCCTTTTTAATGACCTAGCTAACACCTTTTCGTGTTGAGGTCGGTCTACATACATCGAAGTATTTACGTCAGTCTGACGTGGTGTAAACACCTCTGTGATTTCCTTTCTATTTGGCATCAAACTTACCTTAAAAATTGAACATTTCAGGGAATGGACATCAACTAACGCTTGCAGCATGCGCGCCTACGGAATGGAGCCGAAGGCGCAATGTAGTAGGCGTCGCCGTGCCTGCACTTGTTATGGGGTGTCACTTGGGCAGCGGCTTCCATGGGTAAACCTCCTTGCCCTGTGGCCCAGCTTTCCATACCTTATACTGCGAAATCATGCACCGTCCGCAGGGCCTATAACCGGCCCCAATAGCATCTTGCTCATTCGCAAAAAAGACACGGTGTTGTGCGTAGCCTTTTGCAAGTGCCCCATTTGCTGCTGAGCAATCTAAGCGACCGTATATTCTGGCTTTGGAGTTACCACCCAGAGTTCCGGGCGTATTACTGATGACTGTAGTTCCATCTGCTGAAAGCAACTTATAAGTTTTCACGAATACTCCCATACCCATAACAGCTAGTTATACGAACGCGTTCGTATAACTCCGTCCTTTCTAATAAAAATCGGCGCCGCACACGGCTCCCCGCCAACCATACTCGGAGTTATACGCCCTATCCCGATGAACTAACCCGTCACGAGATCTGCGCAGAACCTCTTCAGCAACCATATCAAAAGCTTACTAACAGTCACGCTTTTTCCCAAAAAATTCCGAGAACCGCTTCCCAATCAACGCACAATGCACGACGGCACATCCGAGGCTTTGCCCCACCCCATGCATAACCCTACCCAATCCCGCTATACTCCAAAGCCATCACCTCTCCACCCCGAGCTAAATTCCGTAAGGCCTTCAATGACCCACAAAACCACACTGCGGATTGCCACCCTTTCTCCGGTTCGCTCGCCCATCAGTGCCAACAGCGAACACCGCGCGGCCAAGGCGTTGCAGGGTGGTTCGGGGGAAGCTCGCAGGCGTCTGCTGCCGGCTTCGGATGCGCTTCTCCCTTTCGATTGGCCCTGGGCCAACGGTTACGGCACGCTGGCCCACGACAGTTTGCCGGTGTTCTTCCAGCCGTTTGATTGCTACGAGATTGATCATGCGGCCGCTCGGGAGCGTTCGGAGAATCTGGCGCGCATTTGTGATGACTGGAACGGCGAGATCGAGTCGTGCCAGCTGTTTCTGTACGACGACACGGTGGCACTGCTGCGGTTGGATGTCATGATCCAGGTGGACGAGGCCACGCTGGCAACCCTGGTTGAAACCGGCCAGTTAGACCGCACCCTGTCGGATGCGGCAGGGGATGTTTACGGGGCGCTGATTTATCCGGCTTTTCAGACTTATTGCCGGGAGTTTTCGTCACGTTTTGGCAAGAGCAAAGCGGGCGATGAGCAACAACTGCGGGACCCGAACAAGCTGACGGTTTTTAAAGATGTAGAATTCCGCGAAGCCACCGCCCCTGCCAGCCATGTGCTCTGGACCGGGCGCAGCATTGTGGCCAGCCCGGATGAGCTGGATCAGCCTGTGGGTGAGCTGCTGCGCCAGTGGGCGTCTTACGCCGGCTCCCTCGACGATCTCAAACAGGCGCGCCACTATGTGGGTTCCGGCAACATTCTGGTGGTGAGTGACCAGCCACAGGACTGCCGTGATGACTGGTTCCGGGGTTTGTCCATCTGCCAGTTCTACAACGCCATTTTGTTTATTTACGGCGCCATTCTGAAATCCAGTTATTCACAGCTCACCGATTTGCTGGGCGCGAAGCGCGCCCGTAACGGGGAGCTGAACCGGTTAATGGCGAACATTACCGTGAGTCTGGACCACCTTGAGTTCAGCCGGTTGGAGTTTAAAGAAGCCCGTGCAGGGGTGCAGGCCAACCGGGCCCGCATCGTGGAAGACACCTGTGCAGCCTGGCAGCTGGATACTCTCATCAGCAGCGCGCTGGAGCGTACCGATTTGATTCGTTCGCGCATTGCCCGGCTGCTGGAAGCGCGTAAATCCCGTGTGGATAAAACCGTTGAGCTGATTCTGGCCGGCATCGGGGGTGTGGCACTGGTGGAGCTGTTTATCTCGTTGACCACGGCTTCGCGCAACCTGCCCAGAGACGATTTCCCCGGCATTCTGGATGTGTTCTTGTGGTTGCCGCCGAATGGGGCCATTGCGCTGTCGTCTGCCCTGCTGGTGACGATCTTCATCTATATTTATCTGGCCAAACGCTGATTCGCGAATAATAAGGTTTCAACCATGACAGACAATGCTCGTATCCGCTTTTTGGTGCTGTTCTCGATCAGCCCGGAGAAAATGGCCGAGGTCGGCGACTTTGTGGCGGGCCAGCTGTCGCGGCGATTTGGTGGGGCCACGGTGCTGCACTCTTCCGACAGCGCAACGCTAACCGGGTTCTGGGCCGAGGATGGCCAGGAATTCAAAACCGCCTATGAGGGAGTTATCCACAAAGAGCCGGTGATCAGCCTGATGCTGTCGGTACTGCCCGAAAATGAGGAAGAAGCCTACAGCCAAATCAAAGCCTCACTGGCCGAGGCAGCGAAACGTTTTGCGCTGGATTGCCGCCACGTGCATGTGGAAACCCTGCGCGCCTCGGCACGGCATTTTGACCTTCAGGCCGAGCTTTAATGCCGGCCTCCCCGCCGGCCCCATATTGTACCCAAGCCGGTGGGCTGCAATAATCCCCAGTCTGTTTGCGCCAAACCTCCGGCAATGTGCGCTGTGAATCGCGTTTATACACAGCACCGCCCGCATGGCGAACACATCCACTGCTAGAACATACGGTCCCGATCGCTATGCTGCTGATGATTGATAACTACGATTCCTTCACCTACAACATTGTCCAGTATCTGGCCGAGCTGGGTACCGAGGTTCAGGTGCACCGGAACGATGAGATCACCATTGAGGAAATCGAGGCGCTGAACCCGGAACGGCTGGTGATTTCTCCCGGCCCCTGCACCCCGAATGAAGCAGGCATTTCCATGGAAGCCATTCGCCATTTTGCCGGCAAGCTTCCGATTCTGGGTATTTGCCTGGGTCATCAGTCCATCGGGCAGGTGTTTGGCGGCGACACCATTCGCGCCGGGCGTGTGATGCACGGCAAGGTATCCCCCGTTTACCACAAAGACACAGGCGTGTTCCGGGGCTTGAACAACCCGCTGCAGGCCACCCGTTACCACAGTCTGGTGATTGATCAGAACACCCTGCCGGACTGCCTGGAAGTGACCGCCTGGACCCGCAACGAAGACGGCTCTATCGAAGAAATCATGGGCGTGCGCCACAAGACTTTGCCGATTGAAGGCGTGCAGTTCCACCCCGAGTCGATCATGACCGAGCAAGGCCACGAATTGCTGCGCAACTTCCTCAAATCATAAGAAAGGACACCCACGCATGGATATGAAACAAGCCCTAGACCGCATTGCTGCCAATCTGGATTTGTCCCGTGAGGAAATGAAGGATGTGATGCGCATCGTGATGAAAGGCGAAGCCACCGATGCACAGGTAGGCGCTTTTCTGATGGGGTTGCGCCTGAAGAGCGAAACCATCGACGAGATTACCGGCGCTACCGAAGTCATGCGGGAGCTGGTTACCAAGGTGGATATCAAGGCCGAACCACTTGTGGATATCGTGGGTACCGGTGGCGATGGCGCAAACCTGTTCAACGTATCGTCGGCGGCTTCGTTTGTGGTGGCTGCGGCCGGTGGAAACGTGGCCAAGCACGGTAACCGGGGTGTTTCATCCAAAAGCGGCAGTGCCGATTTGATCGAGAAAGCCGGTGTAAATCTGAACATGTCACCGGAAGAAGTTGCCCGCTGCGTGGAAGAAATCGGCGTGGGCTTTATGTTCGCTCCGTCTCACCACGGCGCCATGAAGCATGCCATTGGCCCCCGTAAAGAACTGGGTTGCCGGACCATCTTCAACATCCTCGGCCCGATGACCAACCCGGCGGGCGTCAAGCGCCAGCTGATCGGTGTGTTCACCAAAGCCCTGTGCCGCCCGATGGCGGAAGTCATGCAGCGTTTGGGCGCCGAGCACATCATGGTGGTGCACTCGAAAGACGGGCTGGATGAAATCAGCCTGGCCACCGAGACCTACGTGGCCGAACTGAAAGACGGCGCCATCACCGAATACAGCATCACCCCGGAAGATCTGGGCATCAAGAGCCAGACTCTGGTGGGCCTGACCGTGGATTCCTCTGAAGAATCCCTCAAACTGATCCGCGCCGCCTTCGGTCGTCAGCACGACGAAACCACCGAGAAAGCCCGCGATATGATTGCTCTGAACGCCGGTGCGGCGATTTATATTGCCGGGCTGGCCAACACGCCACAAATGGGCGTAGAGATGGCGCTGGATGCCATGGGCTCTGGCTTGGCTGCGGGCAAGATGTCTGAACTTGCCGATTTCTCCCAATGTTTCTGAGGCTGCAATGACCAATAGGCACAATGACCGTACCCCCACCATTCTGCGCAAGATTGTTGACCGCAAATGGCAGGAAGTGGACGAGCGCAAACCCAAAACCACCATTGCAGACCTCAAAGCCATGGCGGGTGATCAGCCGCCAGCGCGGGGCTTCGCGAATGCTCTGCGTGCGCGCATTGAACAGCAGCAAGCGGCGGTGATTGCCGAGATCAAGAAAGCCTCCCCCAGCAAGGGCATTCTGCGCGACCCGTTCGAGCCAGAAGCCATTGCTGAAAGCTACGAGAAAGGCGGCGCGGCCTGCTTGTCAGTGCTCACTGACCAAGACTTCTTTCAGGGCCACGAAGACTATCTGAAAGCGGCCCGAGCGGCTTGCAGCCTGCCGGTGATTCGCAAGGATTTCATGGTCGCGCCCTATCAGGTGTACGAAAGCCGCGCCATCGGGGCCGACTGCATTCTGCTGATTGCCGCCTGCCTGACCAAAGACCAGATGCAGGAACTGGAAGGCATCGCCCACGAGATCGGGCTGGATGTGCTGGTGGAAGTGCACAACGGCGAAGAGATGGACGATGCCCTGACCCTGAGCACACCTCTGGTGGGCATCAACAACCGCAACCTGCACACCTTTGAGGTGTCGCTGGACACCACCTTCGATCTGTATCAGCGCATTGGCTCTGACCGTTTGGCCATTACCGAAAGCGGCATCATGACCCGGGCAGACGTGCAGGCGATGACCGAGCGCGGCATTTACGGGTTCCTGATTGGCGAATCGTTCATGCGTGCGCCAGACCCCGGAGAAAAACTGCAAGAACTGTTCAGCTGATTCCTCCAGCCATGGAAGTGCAATGACCCGCCCCAGCGAAGAAGCCAACGACCCAATTCTGGCCGGCCCTTATTGGCCGGCCTTTTTCCGCTATGCCCTGCCCTCGGTGGCCGGGCTGCTGGCGCTGACCACGGCCAATATTGTGGATGGCATTTTCATCGGCAACTTTGCCGGTGCTGATGCACTGGCCGCACTGAACCTGCTGATTCCCTGGTTTACCCTGCTGTTCGGGCTGGCGCTGGCTTTGGCCATTGGCGGCACCGTGCGGGCCGGCCGTTATCTGGGCGAAGGCAATCAACCTGCAGCTTCCGCGATCTTCAGTAAATGCCTGACGGCCACGCTGGTGCTGGCGCTGACCGGCGCGCTGGCCGGGATGCTGTTTCACGAGTCCATCTACCGGGTACTCGGCGCCTCCCCCGACGTCTTCCCGCTGATGTCCGAGTACTACCTGGTGATCATCTGGGTGATGGTGCTGCAGCTGTTCACCATGGTGTTGTATTACTTCGTGCGGGTAGACGGTTTTCCCGGGCTGGCCACCACAGCGCTGGTGCTGGGCGCAGCCGCCAACATTGTGCTGGACGCTCTGCTGGTGGGCTATCTGGACTACGGTCTGCGCGGTGCCGCGATCGCCACCGGTATGGCGCAGGTGCTGCAATTTGCGGTGTTGGCGCGGTACTTTGCCAAACCGTCGCGCAAGCTGATGTTCCGGCTGCGGCAACAGAACTGGCGCGAAGTGGCTAAAGCCTTCGCCAACGGTGTGTCGGAGTGGATCAACGAGATGTCGGTGGGCTTGGTGATGCTGTTGATCAACTGGCTGCTGATGACCTCTCAGGGGCTGGCCGGTGTGGCCGCGTTTACGGTGGTGAATTACCTGATCTTCCTCAGCCTGATGGTGTTTTACGGCATTTCAGACGCCATGCACGTGTTGATCAGCCACAACCTCGGCGCCGGTAACGCCGAGCGCATTCGCCGGTTCATGGGCTGCGGGGCCACGGTGATTCTGACCTTGGCATTAACCCTTGTGGGTGTTGTGTGGTTATTCGGCAACGATGTGGTTCGGTTGTTCCTCGACACCTCGGCCGACCCGGCCACGGCACAGCTGGCCGATCAGTATCTGACCATTCTCTGGCCGCTGTTTTTGGTGAACGGCATCAACGTGTTGCTGTCGGTGTATCTGACCGCCACCCACCAACCTCTGCCCTCAGCGGTGGTGGCCTTCTCCCGCAGTTTGGTTCTGCCGGCGCTGTTGCTGGTAGGCATCGCCCGTTTTGCACCAGACTGGCCCCTGCTGTTGGCGCTGCCCATGGCCGAATGGCTGACGTTTGGGCTCGCGCTGGCGTTGTTTCTGCGCTTCCGGCCCCAGCGTTTGGTCATGTCCGGTACGGCCTGACGGCAAATGTAAAAGATGTAAATACATTTCAATTGCGGATAATTCTCATTTAGATTGACTCCAAATTCTGACTTTGGAGTGCCGACATGGGACCGTCCGCCCGCGCGATTGCCGAACAGGCCAGCCTTCAGGCTTTTCTTCATGGTTATCTGCAGGAGGTAGACCCCGGCCAGTGGCGGGAAAATCAAGCCTCTACCCGCCAAGCCAGCCAATGGACGTGCGAGCTTTCGCTTGAAAGCCAGCGCTCTCGCCTTGCCATCGACATCCTTTACCATTCCGACCTGGGCCGCCACCGCTACGGCAAGGTGTACCAGTGGCTGAACGGTCGCTATTGCTGGGCCGAGATTGAGCCGTTTCAGGCCATGTGCCTGCTGGTGCGGGAGCTTTACGCCCGTTCTGCCGGAATGGTGCCAGAGCTGCGCAAACTGCGGGAGCTGGAGTTGCTGCACCGGCTGACCGACAGCTACGGGGTGATGACCCGCTACATTGACAAACGCCGGCACGACCCGAGCCTTTACCTGAACCACTTTCTTGAAACCGAGCAATCCCTGTTGTTCGGCCACGCCAGCCACCCGACCCCGAAAAGCCGCCAAGGCATGTCGGAATGGCAGCAAGATGCCTACGCCCCGGAACTGGCAGGCCGGTTTCAGCTGCACTACTTCATGGCGCACACATCCTGTGTGGTGGAAGATTCCGCCACCCCGTTGCCCGCCAGCACGATGGCAGAGTTACTGATAAACGGCAGCCACGCCTCGCTGAACCTGCCCGAAAACTACCTGCTGCTGCCGGCCCACCCGCTGCAGGCCCAGTGGTTATTACTGCAACCGGCGGTACAAAATGCCATTCAGGACGGTGTGATTCTGCCCCTTGGGGCGCTGGGGCCAGAGTTCGCAGCCACCTCTTCGGTGCGGACGTTATACAGCGACCAGGCAGACTGGATGCTGAAGTTCTCCATTCCGGTCAAGGTGACCAATTCGTTGCGGGTGAACAAGGTGCCCGAGCTGCGCGCTGGCGTAGTGATGGCACGACTGTTGGCGCAAACCGGTTTTGCCGAAAGCGAGCCCAGGTTCCGTATCCTGCAGGACCCCGCCTACTTAACGGTGAACCTGCCCGGGCAGACTGAAAGCGGGTTTGAAGTGATTTTCCGGGAAAACCCGTTCATCGAGGGGCAGAACGAAGATGTCGTCAGCATTGCCGCCCTCACCCAAGACCCTCTGCCGGGGCGCAATTCCCGTTTACTGAGCTTGATTGAAGGTTTGGCCCTGAACGAAAACCGCAGTCTGGCCTCGGTCAGCCAGGACTGGTTCCAGCATTACCTCAGCTGCGCGATTGCGCCGGCACTTCGGCTCTATGACGAGCACGGCATTGCCCTGGAAGCCCACCAACAGAACAGCCTGCTGGATCTTCGTGGCGGTTACCCGGACATCTACTACTACCGGGATAACCAAGGCTACTACCTGTCGGAAAGCCGGCGCGCAGCGCTGACCGAACTTTGCCCGGACGTTATCCGAACCCCAGAGCTGTTCTATCGGGACGCGATGATCCGCGATCGTTTTTGCTATTACCTGATTGTGAATCAGCTGTTCTCGGTGATCGCGCGTTTTGGTGCCGACGGGCTGGTTTCAGAGGCGGTGCTGCTACGGCAATTGCGGGGTTTTCTGCAGGCGGAACTGGCGCGACTTGATGGTCCGGCACGCCCGTTGGTGGCCATGTTGTTGGAAGACAGCTGCCTGCCCTACAAAGGCAACCTGCTGACCCGCGTGCACGATGTTGATGAGCTGAACGCCGAACTGGAAATGGCGGTGTATACCAGCATTCCTAACCCGCTGTGCCGCCGGGTGCAAACCACCGCGCCCCGCGACCTTCGTAAACACACCGCGGAGGTACACCATGGCGCTGCGTAATCCGGTGGCCGAAACGATTCTGGCCCCGGCATTGTCGGAAACTCCGCGCCAAAGAGTGCTCCGGCAATTGCTGGAAGCCTTACTGTTTGAAGGCCTGGTGCCCTGTTACACAGCCGATTCCCGCAGCGGCGGCTGGCAGTGGCTGGAATTTCCGGTGGGCACGTTGCAGGCCCGCTGCCGGGGCCGGATAAGAGGGTTCAGTCGCGTTCGCCTGGACATCGAATCCCTGAGTTTTCGGCGCAACCAGCGCACGGTGACCGTGGATTTACCCGGCCTGATTCAGGAGCTGCCCGGCTCTCGTTCCCAGCACCAGCGGCTACTGGAAGAATTGCACGCGACCATCGCCAACGAGGAGCAGCTGCGAACCAGCCACCAAACCCGCACGCTGCATGACCGGCGCGCCCTGCACGGCGA
Organism: Marinobacter litoralis; assembly: GCF_016427555.1. Taxonomy (GTDB): domain Bacteria; phylum Pseudomonadota; class Gammaproteobacteria; order Pseudomonadales; family Oleiphilaceae; genus Marinobacter; species Marinobacter litoralis_A. The sequence continues at coordinate 898,051 of NZ_JAELVS010000001.1, read as the reverse complement.
GGCGCTGGACCGGGCTATTCACGAGGGGCATCCCTACCACCCGTGTTTCAAAAGCCGGCTGGGGTTCGAAGCCGACGATCTGATGCGCTACAGCCCGGAAACCAGCACCGGCTTTCGGCTGCACTGGGTAGCCGTACCCCGCCGGCATCTGGCCAGCCAATTGCCCGCGTCAGATCTGGATTTCTGGCAAGCGGAACTGGGCGAAGAAATGGCTTTTCTGCTGCGCGCGGCATTTCACCGGGTGGGCATAGACTGGCAAGACTACGGTGCGATGCCCGTTCACCCCTGGCAGTGGCGGCACCTCAGTTCCGGCGCACTGGCCGGGCAACTTGAAAATTTCGACATCCGCTACCTTGGGCCGCTGGGCGACCGTTATCAGCCGAGCCAGTCACTGCGTTCGCTGTTTAACCTGAACCGTCCCTGCAAGGCGTGCGTCAAACTGCCGCTGGGCATTCACAACACCTCATCCCGCCGTCATCTGGAACCGCATTCGGTGCCGTCTGCACCCGCCATCAGCCGGTGGTTGGAAGCGATTGTTGAGTCAGACCCAAGGCTGTCTGGGGATTACCCGCTGCGGCTGTTGCCAGAGTACGCCAGCCTGAGTTTCATTGCGCAGCCCGGCACTCTACCCGGGCAACACCCGCTTGAGGGTGAGCTGGCCGCCATCTGGCGCACCAGTCTGGGTGCCCGGCTGAACGACGGGGAACAGACGGTGCCGATGAATGCGCTGTTTCAGTGGCAACCCGACGGCCAGCCGTTCATTGATCCCTGGGTGCAGCGTTACGGCCTTGAGCCTTGGCTGAACGCCACGCTCTCGGCCCTGATTCTGCCGGTCTGGCATATGCTGGTCGCCCACGGTGTTGGCCTGGAAGCCCACGCCCAAAACAGCCTGCTGATTATGCGCGAGGGCTGGCCCAACGCGCTGTTGTTGCGGGATTTTCACGACAGTGTGGAATACGCCCTTAACTATCTCGCACCCACCACGCCAGAGCCAGATCTGGGCGAACGCCAGGCCAGCTATGACCGGGCACCGGATGATCTGTATTACCGTATGACCGGGCCCGAAGCCCTGCGCGAGCTGGCCGTGGACACTCTGTTTATCTACAACCTCAGCGAACTGGCGCTGCTGCTTGAAGACGCCTACGGATTTTCAGAGACCCGGTTCTGGGCCCAAGTGCGCAGGTTGCTGGACCAATACGCACAGCAACATCCGGAGCTTCAGCGCCGGTTATCGCAGCTCGGCTGGGCCCAGCCGAGGCTGAAAACCGAATCTCTACTGACCCGAAAACTGCAACCGGACACCGGCAATGTAAGCCACTGGGTACCCAATCCTTTGGCCGTTACCCCGCCCGGTTCCACCACTTCTTTCACCGATCACCAGCAAGCGAGGTTTTCGTGACCAGCCCTTTGTTTTACGTTGATAACACTCCCTACAGCCAGGACGATTGTGACCGCATTGTGGCGCCATTGGTCGGCTCCGGCCCGTTTCAAAGCCCGGCCAGTTGCCGCTTGGCGGTTTGCCTGCAAGACACCGCCCACTGGCTGGCCCTGTGCCTTTGGCTGAAACCGCTGGGAGCCAGTGTGTTGCCCATTCATCCCGGCACGCCCCGGCAAGCGGCACAAACGTTGGCAAAAGAGACCGGCTGCAGCCATTTGCTGTTCGGTGACAATCTGCGCGATGCCGCTCCCGAGCCTATCGAAAGTTCCGCAACTCCCGTCCAGAGCAAGGGCGGCGAGTTGATTCAGCTCAGCTCGGGCACCACCGGCAAGCCCAAAACCATTGCCCGCTCCTGGCGGGATATCGACCGGGAACTAAGCGCCTACGTTGACCACTTCACCGAAGCCCAGCCACTTACACCGGTGGTGGCCTGCCCGGTCACCCATTCCTACGGTTTGATCTGCGGGGTGTTGGCCGCGCTGGAACGCGGAGCCACTCCGCACGTGGTCACCAATCTGAACCCCCGGTTCATTTTGTCGCAGCTGCGCTCGGTGCCGGAGCATCTGCTTTATGCTTCCCCCACACTGGTCAGTCTGTTAATCCGGATACTGCCGCCAAGCGAAACACTGCATACCGTGATGCTGTCCGGCGCGCCTTTGCCCGCCCCGGTGTTAAACCAGCTGCGGGAGCGTTGCCAACGGTTGTGCCAGCAATACGGTTGCTCGGAAGCCGGCTGTGTTGCACTCACCCCAAACGTGACCACACCCGGATTGCTGGGCACACCCTTACCCCATGTGACGCTGGATGCGGGCACCTCTGAAGAACAGCCTGACGATGTTCTGATTACCATCAAAGGCAGTGGCCAGCTGATTAATACCCGGGATTTGGGTTATTTCGATGCCCACGGCCAGTTGCACTTTCTGGCGCGCACCGACGACACCATCAATGTGGCGGGCATCAACGTGTACCCCGGCGCAGTCGAGGATGTATACCTGAACTACCCGGGCATACGGGAAGCGGTGGCCTACAAGCAAGCCGACAGCTTTGCCGGCGAACGAGTGTGCCTGCGTTTTGTGGCGGATTCCGAATTGGATATCGATCAGCTTAAACAATGGAGCCGGGATCACCTGTCGCCCCATCAGGTACCCGCCTTCATCGAGCAGGTGGAAACCATTCCGCGTTTGCCCAACGGCAAGGTCAGCCGTCGCCTTCTGAGCGAAGCACCGGCCCACACCCTTGCGGCGGAGGTGCCCGCATGAGCACCAACCGCCACACCGCCATCCAGTCGGTTCTGCAGCAGCACCTGCCCAATGCGCGACTCTCCGCTTTCGCAGGTAGCGCCCGGCTGAATGCCGATCTGGCCATTGATTCCATCATGTTGCTGCAGTTGATTGTGCATCTGGAACTGGAACACGGCTTCAGCCTGCCGGAGGAAACCTTGCTGACGCAGGAACTCGAAACCGTGGATGATCTGGCCCGGCTGCTGGTCGCCAACGATCAGAAGGAGCCGTCGCTGTGATCAAGGTGCACTGTTTTGTCAGTTGCGTGTGCGAAATCATCAAACGCACGCCCGGGGTGGATCACCGGCCGTTTTACTTCGGGGTCTGGGATGCCGATTTTTCAGTAAACGATCAAATGGAGCTGTCGTACCACTCGCCCCACACCCGGCATAACGAGTTCCGCGATTGGTATAAGCTGCTGTATGGCATCAGCATCGAACCGTGGTACGACCACGACGCCGATAAGGAAACCAACATCCAAACCCTGGTGTCGCTGGTGGAAAACCGGCCTTCGGACCGGCAAGTGATGGTGATGCTGGATCTGTATCGGCTGCCAGAGCGGGAAAACAAGTTTCACCAGAATCCGTTCCCGCATTACGTGATGCTGGAAACCACCGACAACCCCGATGAATGGTTCATGTCTGACCCGGATTTTCGCTGGGAAGGCATCTTGCCGAAAGACCGGATTCTGGATTCGGTACGGTCTCCGGCCGCCGCCGGCGGCTTCTATTTTGATGGTTTGAACATACGCCATACGCCGGCGGAAACCGTGGCCGCCTACTTCGCGCAATGCATGAAGACCGACCACAACCCGTTCACCGATGCCCTGCGGCGCATCCTTCGCGCCCATACCGGCCCCGACGCCAGCCAGCCGCTGGCCCACCTGCCTCATGCCTTCCGGGAAATTCCGGTGATGGCGATTCGCAAGTACGCCTATGAACACGCCTTCGCCTGGCTGCTGGAAGATCAGGGCAAACAAGCGGAAGGCGCGCCCTGGTTTGAGGCGATTTGTGAAGACATTGAGCGGCTGGTGAAAACTTACACGCAGATTCAGTTTCGCGCTTTGAAGCTGGTGATGTCTGGCAATAACGCCTTACTGGCGAGCGTTGAACAGCTGTTGGATGAGCAGGACGAGCGGGAGTTCGCGATCAAAGCCAGCCTGCGGGCGTTGTTCGACGACTGGCAGCGTTATCGCAACATCGGCGTGCCGAACCCCGACCCCGAACAAGCTCCACTGGAGGTGCTGTGATGATTCGTTTTCACCTGTGTACCATTTCTTTCAGGCACCATTTGGTGTCGTTACCGGAGCTGGCCGACTGGGCCCGGAGAAACGGGTTCGACGGCATAGAACTCTGGGCCGTGCATGCCCGCCATCTGGACCGGCAACCGGCGCTGGATGGCCACTGGATTGAGCGGCAAGGGCTGCGTATACCTATGGTCAGCGATTACCTGCCCTTGGATGGCAGCGAAGCGGACGCCATTCGCCAGACCCGGGAGGCCTGCCGGCTTGCCAAGCGATGGCACGCCGGCAAGGTTCGCACGTTTGCCGGCCCGCTGGGCAGTGACGAGGTTTCGCCCGGCCAGCGCCAGGCTATGACCCGGCGGCTGAAAACCCTGACCCAATGTGTGGCCGATGAAGGTTTGTCGCTGATGCTGGAAACGCACCCCGGCACACTGGCTGACACGGTGGGTTCCACACTGGAACTGCTGAGCGACATTGATCACCCGGCGCTTGGCATCAACTTCGACGTTCTGCATGTTTGGGAATCCGGTGCCGACCCGCTGGCCGCGATGAAACAACTGGCCCCCTGGGTACACCATTGCCACTTCAAGAATATTCAACAACACAGTCAGCTTGGCGTGTTTGCGCCTGCAAACGTGTATTCACCAGCGGGCACGCGAGAGGGCATGGTGCCGGTTATGGAGGGTGCCTGTGATTACCGGCCGATACTGGCAGAACTGGGCGATTGGCAATCGCAAGGCATCGATATGGATGTGTCGTTGGAATGGTTTGGCGCAGACAGCTACCGGGTGCTGAACAGCGATCTCCGCCAGCTCCGTAAGATGCTGGCAGAGCGCGATACCCAAACTCAGGCGGTTGCGGGGTTCCACTGAACCTCGGCCACCTCATCGCCGGCAAAGCGGATGAGGTGGGACGCCACCACCTGCCCCAGCTCGTCCAATTCTTCTGCAGTCGGAGACTGGCAATCCAGCGCCAATGCGCCGTTTAGGGTGCTCAACCGGCATTCGCCGATGGAGAACGTAAGGAATCCGTTGGTTTCGCTCCACTCGGCTTCGATTTTATGGCTGAAATGCTTGCACAAGCGGTTAATCAAACGGCTTGGGTTGTCGGTGGATACGCGTGCGTTCATAGACGGCATAACATTCTCCTCGGTTTCAGCGAACACTGGCGGGCAATGGGCGATCCGCCAGCACAATGGGTTGGCCCTGAGAGCAGCGTTCAATACGGGCTTCAATGCCGTATGTGCGCGCCAGTAGGTCTGGCGTTAATACCTGTTCCGGGGTGCCAAGCTCGGCTTGGCCGCCGGGCGACAACACCAACACCTGGTCGCAATAACGCAGCGCCAGGTTGAGGTCGTGGCACGCCACCAACGCAACCGAGTGGTCGCGGGTGGTGGCATCGCGCACGGCGTTAAGCACGTTCAATTGCCAGTGCAAATCCAGCGCACTGGTGGGTTCGTCCAGCAACATCAACGGTGTCTGGCGTACCAGCACCTGTGCCAAGCCCACCATTTGCCGCTGACCACCAGACATTTCCGACAGTCGCCGCAAGGCCAACTGGCGAATACCCAAGGTGTCGAACACGTTTTCAATGGCTTGTTCGGTCTGCTCCCGAGTCCAGTCGCCCCGGGCCGACCGGCACGCACTGAACACGGTTTCGTAGGCCACCAACGGAATGGCCTGTGGCAACGGCTGGGGTAGATAACCAATGCGACGGGTGCGCTGATGGGCGCTCAGCGCCGCCAGATTTTCCCCGGCAAAGGTCATGTCTCCGGCAATCGGCAGCAAACCGGCGATGGATTTCAGCAACGTGGATTTACCCACCGCGTTCGGCCCGATCACCGCCACCAGGGCACCTGCCGGTATTTCCGGCAGAGACAGATCGTTGAATACGGTGCGGTTCCGGTAACCGGCGGTGACGGATTGCAGTTTCAGTGTCACAACGCGGCCCTCCGGCTTCGGCCAATAATCAGCAGGATAAACAAGGGAATGCCTACCAAGGCGGTAACGATACCCACAGGCAGGACCACCCCCGGCACCAACAGTTTGCTGGCGATGGACGATAACGACAGCAGCACCGCACCGGCCAGCGCACTGCCCGGCAGCAGAAAGCGGTGGTCTTCACCCAACATCAGGCGGGCAATGTGTGGCGCCACCAAGCCGATAAAACCGATCTCGCCGACAAAACACATAGCGGCGGCGGTCAGCAGGCTGACCCGCATCAACACCGTCAATCGCAGGCGTTCCACCCGGATGCCCAAGCTGCGAGCCTGCTCTTCGCCACTGCGCAGCAGTGTCATGGCCCAGGCATTGCGCAACGAGAAAGGCACGCAGACCGCCAGCACCGCGGCGACGATCATGACCTTATCCAGACTCGCCCGGGCCAGACTGCCCATGGTCCAGAACACAATTTGCTGAACCGATTCGGCGTCTGCGACAAACTGGATCAAACCCACGACGGCGTTAATGCCGAATAACAGCGCAATACCAAACAGCACGACGGCGTGTACCGACGCACCCAGCGTGCGCGACAGCACCAGAATCAGTAAAGACGCCACGGCGGCAAAGACAAACGCCGACAACGGTAGCAACACATGGGCCGCCAGCCCCAGAAAAGAGATGTTAAAAGCAATCACCAAAGACGCGCCCAGCGTAGCCGCCGCGCCCACGCCCAGGGTGAACGGGCTGGCCAGCGGGTTGTTCAACACCGTTTGCATCTCGGCACCGGCAAGGCCAAGGCAAGCGCCTACCACTACGGCCATCACGGCATAGGGCAAACGAATGTCTTCAATGATCACCCGGGTACCGGCATCGATACTCTGGGGGTTCAACAAGCCGTGAACCACATCGCCAAGGCCCAGCATCGACGGCCCGCTGGCGATATCTACCAGCAAAGCAATCACCGCAGTCACCGCCAATGCGGCCAGGCAAACAATCCTGCGCCAGACAAAGCGGCGGTATTGACTGGCCAGTGACCCACCGTTGGCAGAGTTATCCACAGCGGCAACAGACGACCGGACACTGCTCATTCGGCGGGCTCCTGCGCGTTAATCCAATACACACCCTGCAGATCGATGGGCTGGAAGCGTTGGTAGAACTCTGCCAGCGTGGCTTCCGGGCTCAGATCGGCGAAGGCATCCGGATGAAACCATCGGGCCAGTGCCTGCACGGCAACCACGTTCATCGGGGTGTTGTAGAAGTGGTGCCAGATGGCCATAGCCCGGCCTTCACGAATGGGTTCTACGGCTCGCAAACCGGGGCGGTCGGTGGCTTGTGCCAGCGACGCTCGGGCCAAGTCTGCGTCGATTCCGGCGCCGAGCATAACGTAGCTGTAGTTGGTTTCAGAACGGGCGTACTTGCGCGATCCGATGGCCGTGGCCACGTAATAATCCGGCGGGTTGCTGATCAGGTATTCCAGATTCAACACACCACTGACCCCGGGCACCTTGTCCTGGGCAATGTTGCGCGCACCCGCTGCCTGCAGGAAGATCCCCATCATGCCTTCGACCATGGTTTCACAGCAGCTGTCGTGCAGGCCCAACCGGCTGTGCAGGAACACGGTGGGTTTATCCGGTTGCGGAATCTGCTCCACCACGTCGGTCACTTTCATCAGCTGTTGGCGGTAGAACTGATTGAAGGTTTGCGCCCGCTCTTGGCGGCCAAGCACTTCACCCAGTAACGCCATGCTTTTCGGCGTGTTCACCAGCGGGTTCTGCCGGAAATCAATGAACACCACGGCAATGCCCGCCCGCTGCAGCTGGTCGATCAGCTGGCCGTTATGCGCGCCGGGGCCGTGGCCTTCCAGACTGAAAATCGCCAGATCTGCACCCATGGCCAGTACGCTTTCCAGACTGAAGCTGTCGGCGGAGGTGTGGCCAACTCGTGGGACATCCGCCAGTTCAGGGAAGGCTTTCAGATACTGGGCGTAACCGCCCGGGTCGGTCATTTCGAAATCGGGCAACATGCCTGCCAGACGCTCGGGCAAGGCATCACCCTCCAGAATGGCAAGGGCGGGAATGTAGCGGCTTTCGCCCAGCACAATGCGGTTGACCTCATCGGGAAGCTCAACCGAACGCCCGGCCAGATCGGTCACCGTGCGGGCCGCCAACGAGAGGTCGGCCCACAAACAGAGAAGGCCGCCCAAAAGGGCGGCGATAACTCGAGTGCGTAACATCAGGAGCCTCAGAAACGCATGGCCAGACCAAGGCGGATATCGCGGCCCGGGGCGGGCAAGCCAACGACCCCTTCGTAACCGGCAATATGCTCATAGTCGGCGTTGCTGGCATGATCCAGGTATTGATTGTCGCCCACGTTTTTAACCGCCAGGGTCAGACGCAGATCTTCGTTGCCGGTGGGCAACCAGTTTACGAACAGGTCATGCACGCCGTAGCCCGGCTTGTCGATCGTGCCCACTGAGGTTTCCAGATTGTCGATGCCCTGAACGAATTGCCCCTGCCAGCCAAACTCCAGATTGCGGTTCAAGCGGTACGCAAGGTCGGCCACCCAGGTGTCACCGATGGTGTTACCCAGCAGGTTATGCTCATACACGGTGAGGGGCTGGCCATCCACTTCGGCATCGTTGCTGTGGAAGCTCAAGCCTGCGCTCAGAGCATTCCACTGGTAGCCGGCGGAGATGCGGTAGCCGTCGGACTCCAGGTCACCGATGTTCTCGTAAATGGCCGGTCCGAATAGCGCATCCGCGATGGCATCTTTTACTTCAGAACGATACACCTCAGCCGACAGGCTGAAGTTCTGATACACGTAATCGAAGCCGACTTCGGTGTTTTTCGCCTTCTCACCTTTCAAGTCCGGGTCGTTCTGGCCCCGGTCAATCTTGAACGCATCGTGAGGCATGGGGCCGCGGAACGCTTCGGCATAGCCTGCTTTCAGGGTCAGACCATCCAGAACATGCCAAGCCAGACTGGCGTTCGGGCTTACAGCATCTTCGCTGAACTTCTGGTCATTGTTGTCACGCAGCTTGTAGTCGTCGTAGCGGGCACCGGTGCTGAGCAGCAATTGCTGGGTGAGCCACAGGTCGGCTTGCAGATAAACGCCAAGCACATCACCGGTTTCCTCTTCAGCGCGCTTATCGGTTTCACCGCCGGCATTGACCTTGTCTTCCCGATAATCGACACCGTAAGTCACGCTGTGGCTGCCTAGCTGGCTGGTGTTACGCAGGTCACCACCAATGCTGCGACTGAAGCCGTAATAGCGCCCCCAGCGATCTTCTACGTTCTGCTCGATTTCCGACTCGCTCTGATAAAGGGTAAACGCAGCATCCACCCAGGGGTTACCTTCCGGCGCAACGGCGTAATTCAGCGTGGTGGTATCCCGGCGACCGTCCAGATCGTAGAGTTTGTTGAAGCTGCTCACTACCCACTGCGGACGCTGTGGGCGCTCACCCTCATCGGTGCGCACTTCGTGGCTCAGTCGCAGGGTTTGGCCGTTGCCAAAATGCCCCACCAGTTTAGCCATACCCATTTGCTGGCGTGCATCGGTACCCGGGACTTCGTCGCCATTGCCGTCTTCATAGCGTTCGTGATCGCTCTGACTGACCGATACCAAGGTGCTCCACTGATCGTTCAGACGACCGAAAATCGTGGAGTTCACGCTGTAACCTTTGGTGTTCGAGAAGGAACCCAGCTTTACCAGAGCGCCTACGTCTTCACCCTCACGCAACAGGTCTTCGGGATCTTTGGTCACAAAGCGGATGGCACCGCCGAGCGCACCCGCGCCAGCCGTAGCTTTGCCGGCGCCGGTATCAACCTCAACACGTTTCAGCAAATCCGGGTCAACCGCAATGCGACCGGTGTGGTGGAACAACACCCCCGCCTGCGTAGCGCCGTCCACACTGACGTTCAGCAGCGGGTCTTCGAAACCGCGCACGTAGACTTTCTGGGCCACGCCTACAGAACCACCGACACTGACTTCGGGTTCGCCGGCGAATACGTCTTCAAGATCGTCGGCCTGAAAACGTTCAAGAGTTTGCTCACCTACCACTGTATCTGCTTCAGCCAAACGCTCGGCAGTTACCTCAATGGCATCCAGGGTGGTGGGTTCTGCGTGAGCCAGGGGCGCGGCTAAAAGCGCGAGCCAAAGCGCACTGCGGCGAAACTGTTTGGGTTGTCCAAGCGAGGATGAAACTGCCATGACGATCACACTCCGTTATGATAATGATTCGTATTTGGCATGCATTCTCGATAACTTGTGTCGCAAAGGGAACCGGTTTTACATTTGTTACATCTCGCCGTGAACCAATACCGTAAACCGGCCTACAAGAAGCAATAGCCTTTGCCATGCACCGTTTGCAGCCGATCGCCCGCCACGCCAGCGTCCATCAGCTTGCGGCGAATACGGCTCAGGTGCATATCCAGACTGCGGTCGTACCGGCTGAACTCTTTTTCCAGCACAACCTGGTAGAGGTAGGGTTTAGTCAGCGGTTCTCGCTGGTGCAGCACCAGAATCCAAAGCAAACGGAACTGAATGGGGGTCAGGCTCACCGGGCGTTCCTGGTAGCGCACCTGCATGGTGTGGCGGTCTAAACACAATTCTCCCACGGAGAGCGTTGCGGGTTCGGCTCGGTGATCCAGCGCGCCTCGGGTGCGCCGCAGCAAGGCTTCAATTTTCAGCAACAATTCCGTGAAGTTGAACGGCTTGGGCAGACAGTCATCCGCGCCCTGTTGATAACCCCGTATGCGCTCGTCTTCGGAACCATCGTTGGTCAGCATCATGACCGGTGTCTGACAGGTTTTGCGAAGCCTTTTCAGCACCTCGAAACCATTCATGGTGGGCAGTAGTACGTCCAGCAGGATGATGTCTAACCGCTGCCCCAGTGCAGCCACCAACGCGTGATCGCCCTGATGGCTTTGCAGCACTTGATACCCGCGGGAAGTCAGCTGGCTGGCCAGTTGCTCACTCAGGTGCGGGTCGTCTTCAGCAATCAGGATCTTGGGGGTGTTGTTGGCAGGCACGGCCATCTACTGACATCCACTATCAAATGATAATGAATATCATACGCAGCACCAACACCTGCCTCAAGTGTCGTAATTATTCGCTCGTTTCAGACAGCGCTTCCTGCAGTAGGGCCAGCAGATGGGGCGGCAGATTGCCCGCCAGCTGCAGCGCAGCCTCGTGGCCTCTCGGGGTCATTTTGGCCCAGGTGCGACGGACAATGGTGAGCCACTTGTCTTTGTCGTAGTCCGGGTTTTCTGCGTAAAACCGGGCGAAGTAGCGCTCAAGAAACACCATGCAAGCCACGTCTTCCAGCAACTGAGTGTCCGGATCGTTGCGCAACTCCCGCTTGGTAAGGATGGTTTCTACCCGCTCGCACTCTTCCTGTGGATAACCGCACTCGGCCATGATTTCCGCCGCACGCCGCCCGTGCATGCGGCCGCACGCCTGCCGCCACTGGTAATAGTTCTTCCTGCCTTCGCCGAAATCACTTCTCGGGATGGTCCAGCGTTCAATGTGCTGAGCACGGCAGGCAATCTGCATCCGCTCGGAAGGCTCTGCTTCCAGAGCAAACAACCAACGCGTCATGTGCAGGCTGTAGGCGTATTCCTTGGGTAGGCTTTCGCCTTCTACCTGCTCTACATTCGGATCGGCCCGGTTAGCCCGATCAATGGCTTCAAGGGCCTGCGTCAGTTTTGTGTTTTGCGTCATTTCAAATCCTTATAACAAGCGGATGCAGCCGCTTATGGCTTATGCCTGAGAGGACGGCCGTGCCTTGATGCGGTCGTACCAGGCTTGCAGGTTGGTTTGCTCCGGTGTGGGGCGAATATTGACCACTCGGGCGAAGGCCACGGTGGTGAAGGCATTAATGTCGGCGGCGGTAAATTTGTCGCAGCAAACGTATTCCTTGCCTTCAAGGTGCTTGTTCAGGAAGTGCAAAAACTTTTCCACACCCTGCCCGCACTCTTCACCCCATTCCTTGATCGGGTTCATGCGATCTTTGAAATACCCGGTGGTGTGCTGGAAACACATGCCGGTAGGCATAAAGAAGTAGAAGTCGATCCAGCGCAGCCATTGCTCGATCTGGGCTTTTTCCAAGGCGTTGTCACCCAGCAGCTTCGGTGCGTCGGGGTAGTTCTCTTCAAAGAAACGGCAAATTGCCATGGTTTCTGCGATGCATGTGCCGTCGTCCAGCTCCATCACTGGGACTTTTTTCATCGGGTTGCGGGCTTTGAATTCCGGGGTCAGGTTTTCACCCTTTTCGATGTCTACCTGCACAAACTCGGCTTCATCCAGCAAGCCTTTCTCGGCCATGAAGATGCGGACGCGGCGCGGATTCGGTGCACTTTTCGTTTCGAAGATTTTCATATTGTTGTTACCTTCGGTTTAGGGGTTTTCGATATCCGATTTGAAGGCCTTGATGGTGTCACCGGACTGCGTTTTCAGTAACAGTTCTCCGTGACGACCAATCTGGCCGGAAACCACTTCAGACATCAGGGTCAGGAACTTGCGCTCCTGGTTCATCAAAGAATCGTGGCACGCCATCATGGTGCTGCCCATCTGGTCGAACGTAAGGTTCTCACCGGTCAGAGAATAGCTGCCCATGTAGCGGTTACAAGAAGCGCGGCCACTGATTCGGTTTTCATCATGGAAACGGATGGTCATCATGGAACGGTCAATGATGCCGTCGCCGGCCAGATCGTCCACAACCCATTCGGCGCCTTGAAACAGCCGTTCACGATCACCCCCACACCCTTCGAAGGTATTGCCATCCACCGTCAGGCGTACCTGCGCCGGATACTGGGCGCCGGACATGGGGTTCTCACACAACTGGTGAGCGACCGACACTTCGATTTCGCGCTCTTCGACCTTGCCTTCGTAAACTCGACCGTGGCGGTTGGCAACGGTTTCACGCAGCCATACGCCTTCGAGAACTTCGCCATCGTAAGGCAGGGTCAAATCCATTCGGTTGTTTTCGATTTCAGCCGACCAGTTGGGCTCTGTGCCCATGGCCTTAAAGGTAGATTCGATCGCACCGGGCTCGAGGCATTCCGGCAGGGCATTGCCTTTCAGAGTCAGAGTCGCGCGCTCACCCTTGGCCCAGAATCGGGTCTGGGTGTCGCCCGGCGCAACATAGAGTGCGCCTTCGTCGGTCGGAGACGGCTTCAGCAGTACACGCCGGTTCAGGTATTCGATGCCAAGAAGCCCGCTTTCTTCAACTCCGGCAACCTTCAAATCCAGCTGACCACACTGGTATACCCCGTAGTCTGACAAGCTTTTTACTTCGGGTTTGGTGGCACAGGCTGATACCGCTAGACCTGCCGCGATGACAGCAGAAACAGAAAGGGCGCGACGTAACAACATAAAGACATCCTCTGGCATGACAGACTGTAGCAAGCTAGTTTAGTGATTCCCACGGGTTTTCACCATGACCATCCTGTCAGCTGTCTGGCCGATCTTCGATGTTGCCTTTCCTGCCATGGGAATTGGCGGAAAGTACGGGTAATCTTGGCCAAACATTTTACGGAAGACTTCTCATGGCCATTAAACTCTACCAGTTTTGCATTTCTCATTACGCCGAGAAGATACGCTGGGCTCTGGATTACAAAGGCATCAATTATCAAACCGTGAACTTGCTGCCCGGCCAGCACGTGAAAACCATCAAGCAGCTGACCAAAGCCGAATCGTCGGTGCCGGTGCTGGATCACGACGGCCACATTATTCAGGGTTCTTCCGCCATTCTGGACTATCTCGACGAGACTTTTCCGGAACGCCCGCTCACACCCGAATCCGGGGAAGCGCGGGACGAAGCATTGGCCTGGGAGAAAAAACTGGACGACCTGGCCGGCCCGGCCATTCGCACCTGGGTGTACCATTACTTCTTGCAGCGCCCGAAGGTGGTGATTCCATTGCTGGCTGCGGGCACCCCCTTTTACAACAAATTCATGCTGAGCCTCGCCTTCAGCCGGGTTGATGACATCATGCGTAAGTGGATGAAGATCAACCAGACCACCGCGGATGCCGCCCAGCAAACCCTCGAAGCGGTGCTCACCGAGCTGGCCGAGATTTATAGCGAGCAGCCGTATCTGGCCGGCGACCAGTTTTCCCGAGCGGACCTGACCGCGGGCGCCTTGCTGGCACCGCTGTTTCAGCCTGAACAATATCCGGTGCCTTGGCCCAAGCCCGCTAAAATTCCGAAACCGGTTCAAGCCGTATTAGGCGAGTGGCAAAACATCGTCGCACCGGTTGAAGCGATGTACCGTAAACATCGTTAACCCGCCGGGCTGTCGCAAAGCGACACTCACAATGGCGCTATAGGACATCGTATATAACCCAGTCCGTGCCATGATAAACCCAGAACAATAACCAGCATGGGTTTTATTATGGCTCTGATCGACATGATGCACTCGGTGTTTGAGAACAGCGGACTGCTCGCTCTTTGGGAGACGCTGGCCCCTTGGTTGGCACTGGATGAGCGGCAACTGATTTTCGTAGTCGCCACACCGGTTTTCATCGCGGTGGCGGTTTGGGAATACCTGAAAATCCGCCATGATCCGAAGTTGATGGATGTGCCCGAAGCCATCCGGAATTTCATGCTGGGCGCGGGTTATCAGACCACTGAGTTGCTGTTTGCCGGGATTATCGCCTTCCCGGTTTATGCGCTCTGTTACCACTACCGCCTGTTCGAGATTGAGCTGAACGGCTTCACGGCGGTGCTAACCTTCATTGGTGTGGATTTCTGCTATTACTGGATGCACCGTTCCAGCCATCGAATTCGCTGGTTCTGGGCCGCCCATGTGGTGCACCACTCCTCCGAGCGTCTGAACTTTTCCACCGCCATGCGTCAGAGCGCCACCAACATCTTCAACGGAAACTGGGCGTTCTACCTGCCCATGGCGTTGCTGGGCTTCAACCCGGTGTGGATTGGCGTGGCCTATGCGCTGTCGCTGGTGTATCAGTTCTTCATTCACACTACGTTGATCCATCGCCTGCCGGCAGCCGTCGAATTCGTGTTTAATACCCCCAGCCATCACCGTGCCCATCACGGTCGTAACCGGCAGTACATCGACCGCAACTATGGCGGGGTGCTGATCATCTGGGATCGGCTGTTTAACAGTTTTGTGCCCGAAAGTGACGATCTGCCGCCAACCTACGGCATTCCCCGCCAGGTGCATTCAAACAACCTGCTGGTATTGTGGACTCACGAATATGTGGATATGTTCCGCGACATGGGCAAACCCGGCAGTCTAAGCTCTCGTTTAAAACATTTGTGGAAACCGCCGGAGTGGCAACGCCCGGTTATACAGGAACCGGTTAAGAACTATGAACCAGCACACTCTGAACCTGACCGCCACTGACGGCCACCGGATTACCGGCACGCTGTTTCAGCCTGACGCGCCCCTTGCCTGCCTGGTGATCAGCCACGGTATGGCCGAGCACGGCGACCGTTACGCCGGGCTGGCGCAGTGGCTGAACGAACATCAGATTGCGGTGATCAGCTATCACCATCGGGGCCACGGCCCCGACTGCGCCCCAGCCAACCTCGGCTACTACGCCGATCGTGAAGGCTGGGCCAAGGTGGTCGATGATCTTAGGCTTGTTGTTGGCCACGCCAGAAGCACCTTTCCAGGCCGGCCCGTGAGCTTGCTGGGCCACAGTATGGGTTCGTTCATTGCCCAAAGTTATGCACAGCAACACGATGCTTCGATTGACACTTTGATACTGAGCGCATCCAACCGCATCAACAAAGCGGAATTGATTCCTTCGCGCTCACTCATCGGGCTGATCAAACTAGCGCGAGGCAAACGCCACCAGAGCAAACTGGTAGCCAACCTGACCTTTGGCAAATTCAATCGCATGTTCCGGCCCAACCGCACAGAGTGCGACTGGCTCAGCCGGGACGAACAGCAGGTTGACCAATATCTGGCCGATCCGTTGTGTGGATTCGAATGCTCCGTCGGGCTGTGGCATGATTTCCTCGGCGGCATGCTCACCATCAACCCGACGTTGTGGCGCAAGGATCTACCCGTGCATTTGTTTTCCGGCAGCGAAGATCCTGTGGGAGAAATGGGTAAAGGTATCCGCCAGCATTTCCAGAGCATTCGCGAAGCCGGCATTCAGAAAGTGACCTTCCGGCTTTTCGACGGCGGTCGCCACGAGATGCTGAACGAACTCAACGCCGAG
Source organism: Marinobacter litoralis (assembly GCF_016427555.1). Classification (GTDB taxonomy): domain Bacteria; phylum Pseudomonadota; class Gammaproteobacteria; order Pseudomonadales; family Oleiphilaceae; genus Marinobacter; species Marinobacter litoralis_A. The sequence continues at coordinate 881,956 of NZ_JAELVS010000001.1, read as the reverse complement.
GATGTATGGCAACACCTGCTGCAATGTATTCCCACCGCTCAAACCGAGTGCGCCGAGCCTTTATCGGCCTGATCACGGCCTGTTTGTTCGTGGGCTCTGGTTCGGCTCAGGCCGGGCAGGCCTCGGTCGCTGTCGCGGCAAATTTCACGGGCACCATGACGCGGCTGGTGGCGCTATTCGAGCAGGAAACCGGGCATCAGATCCAGGCCAGCTACGGTTCTACAGGTAAGCTGTACGCTCAGATCCGGCACGGTGCGCCCTACGATGCGTTCATGGCTGCCGATGCCGAGCGCCCTCGCCTGCTGGCCGACAACGGCTTGGCGGTAGCCGGTTCACAGATGCCTTATGCCGAAGGTCGGTTGGTACTCTGGAGCCGCAACCCGGACCTGTTCCGTGACGGCTTGCCGTATCTGCAAGGCGAACCCCAGCGCCTGGCGATCGGCAATCCGAAAACCGCGCCCTACGGCATCGCCGCCATCGAGGTTCTGGAGAACCTCGGGTTGGCTGATTCCTTGACACCCAAGCTGGTCAGCGGCGATTCCATAGCGCAGACCTTCCAGTTTATTGCCACCGGCAATGCTCACGCCGGCTTTGTGGCGCAAGCCCAGGTGCGAGCCTTTCAAGGCGCATCAGGCTCGGCATGGCTGGTGCCCCAAACACTGCATAGCCCTATCAGCCAGCATGCGATATTGCTCAACCGGGGCATAGCCAACAGCGCAGCTCGGGACTGGATGACCTTTCTGAATGGCACAAAAGCACAGGCGATCATCCGTGAAGACGGGTACGATATTCCGCAACAGTCCACTCACTGAACTGGCGGAGATTTCATGAGCCCGGAATGGCAAGCCGTTTGGCTGACCCTGAAGCTGGCTGGCATCACAACCCTACTGCTGCTGTTTATCGGCACCCCTATCGCCTGGTGGCTGGCCCGCACTCAACACTGGCTTCGCCAACCGATTGCCGCGATTGTGGCACTACCTCTGGTGCTGCCACCCACGGTTCTGGGATTTTATCTGCTGATCGTGATGGGGCCTGATGGCGCGATTGGCCAACTGACTGACAGTCTTGGTTTAGGGCTGTTGCCCTTCACCTTCGAAGGCTTGGTGGTCGCGTCTGTCATCTACTCGCTGCCGTTTACGGTTCAGCCCCTGCAAACTGCTTTTTTAAGCCTCAACGAGAACCTGCTGGAAGCCGCCGCGACGCTTCGCGCCTCTGCCTGGGATCGGTTCTTTTCCATCGCGATCCCGTTGGCTCGGCCCGGCTTTCTGACCGCCGCGGTGCTGAGTTTCGCCCATACCATTGGGGAATTCGGCGTGATTCTGATGATCGGAGGCAGCATTCCCGGTGAAACCCGGGTGTTGTCGGTCGCCATTTTCGATCACGTGGAAGCTCTGGAATACGCGCAGGCGCACTGGCTCTCTGCCGGTATGCTGGTGTTTTCCTTTGTCGTACTGGTCACCCTGTATACCCTGAATGGGCGCTTTCAGCCGGGAGTGGTGCGATGATTTCACCGGACACCCTACAAGCCCGGTTTCAGTGCCACTTCGATCAGTTCGCTCTCGATGTGGATCTGAACCTGCCCGGCTCCGGCATTACCGCCATCTTTGGTCACTCCGGGTGCGGCAAAACCACTCTGCTGCGGTGCATTGCCGGCTTACAGACTGCCCAAGGACAACTTTCGGTGCTGGGCGAAGCCTGGCAAACCCCTCAGGAAAGCTGGCCGGTACACAAGCGGCCGCTGGCGTATGTGTTTCAGGACACCAGCTTGTTTCCGCATTTGTCGGTTCGCAAAAATCTGCTATACGGCTACCGCCGGGTACCTGCCGGGCAACGCAAGATCACCCCGGAACAAGTCTATGACTGGCTCGGCCTGGAGCCGCTGCTGGAACGCATGCCGGCAGGTCTGTCCGGGGGTGAGCGCCAGCGCGTGGCCATTGGGCGAGCCTTGCTGACCAGCCCTCGCCTGTTGTTGATGGACGAGCCCCTGTCGGCACTCGACCACCAAAGTAAACAGGACATACTGCCGTACCTTGAACGCCTCCGGGATAGCCTGGCCATACCGGTACTCTATGTGTCCCACTCCACCTCAGAAGTTGCCCGACTGGCCGACCACATTGTGATGATGGATCGCGGACAGGTGATCGCCCAGGGACCGTTGCAGGAAACTCTGGCTCGGACGGATCAACCGTTTCGGCTGGAAGAGGATGCAGGGGTGGTGCTGGATGGGGAAATCGCTGAAGTGGATGCTCAGTGGCAACTGAGCAAAGTGGTGTTCAATGGCGGTGAACTGTGGCTGCGGCATCACGATCATCTGACTATGGGCATGTCGGTGCGGGTGCAGGTGCTGGCCCGGGACGTCAGTATTGCGTTACACGAGCACCGGGGCCAAAGCATTCAGAATCTGCTGCCGGCCACGGTGGATCACATTGCCCGGGAGGTCGTGCCCGGCATCACCCTGGTTCGCCTGCTGGCCGGAGACACCGCGTTTCTCGCCCGATTGACCTCGCGCTCGGCTCACCAGCTTCAACTGACGCCGGGGCTGCGGGTTTGGTTGCAGATCAAATCGGTGGCTTTGGCAGACTGACGCGCACAAAAAAGCCGCTGCGGTGCAGCGGCTTTCTGATGGTGCTTCTAACGGCCATCAGCGCGTACCGTAAACCACCATGGTTTTACCTTTCACCTGAACCAGACCTTGCTCTTCCAGGGTTTTCAGTACCCGGCCCACCATCTCGCGGGAGCAACCGACAATGCGGCCGATTTCCTGACGGGTGATTTTGATCTGCATGCCGTCCGGGTGGGTCATGGCATCGGGCTCTTTGCACAGATCCAGCAAGGTGCGCGCGACCCGACCGGTCACATCCAGGAAGGCCAGATCGCCCACTTTGCGGGTGGTTTGGCGCAAGCGCGAGGCCATTTGCTCGCCGATAAAATACAGAACCCGAGGATCTTGCTGAGCAATTTCACGGAATTTGGTATAGCTGATTTCGGCGACTTCACATTCTGTTTTGGCTTTGACCCAGGCACTGCGGGAATCCATGTTGTCGAACAGCCCCATCTCACCGAAAAAATCACCGGTGTTCAGGTACGCCATAATCATCTCGCGGCCATCGTCGTCTTCAATAATGACGGTTACCGATCCTTTGACGATGTAGAAGAGAGAGTCACTTTTGTCGCCCGCATAAATAATCGTGCTCTTGGCCGGGTAACGCCGGCGATGGCATTGGGAAAGAAAGTAATCCAGATGTTTAGTTTTCTGCTCAACCGGCTTGATGATAGTAGCCATAATGCGAGACGTGCCTCCTCAGCGAAATGCCGATCCTGATCTTTGTTATATCCCCGCTTTTCCCTGCAGGTTACGGGTTTTTCTATTCAGCCACGCAACTTATAGCAAGATGGGCCCCGTGGGGCAACTTGAATGCAAAGGCGTGGAATTGCGAAAGTCTGTGCTAGCATCCGTTCTCATCACTGATCGAACAACGGAGAAACCGTAATGAAAGCAACCGTAGACTGGACAGGCAATGTCAGTTTCAAAGCCACCAGCGGCACCGGCCACAGAGTACAGATGGACGGGCCACCTGATCTTGGCGGGCAGAACCTGGGGCCGCGCCCCATGGAAATGCTGCTTATGGGTGTCGGCGGTTGTTCTTCCTTTGATGTCATGACTATCCTGCAGAAAAGCCGACAAGACGTAACCGCCTGCCACGCCGAGCTGGAAGCCGAGCGGGCCGATGCTGTGCCGGCTATTTTCACCAAAATCCACCTGCATTTCGTGGTGACCGGTCACAACCTGAAAGAAAAGCAGGTGGAAAGGGCCGTTAGCCTGTCTGCTGAGAAGTACTGCTCGGCGTCTATCATGCTGGGCGCGGCCGGTGTGGAGATCACCCACAGCTTCGAAATTCGGGCGGCAGAGTAAGTTCGAAAAGCCCCGTGAGCCGTAGCTTTGCGGGGCACAATCGGGTGTTTAAAAAAAGTCCTGGCAAACACTATCCATCGCCATAAGCCGTATGCATAATACGCACCTTTCTCCGCCGGTCTGCGCAAAAGGTGAACAGTTTGTTTGCCCGGTCAGTAGTCGGTGGCGGCCTCGGTAGGGGGACTAACCTCACCCTGTCACCATTCATCTCCAATCCTAGGAGGGGCTGAGCATGGAATCAAAACTCCAGCTGCACGGTTTTAACAATCTGACCAAATCCCTGAGCTTCAACATCTACGACATCTGTTACGCGCAGACCAATGAGCAACGTGAAGCCTACATCGATTATATCGACGAGATGTACAACGCCGAACGTCTGACTCAGATACTGTCTGACGTGGTGAAAATCATTGGCGCAAACATTCTCAACATCGCCCGTCAGGATTACGAGCCTCACGGCGCGTCTGTCACCATGTTGATTGCCGAGCATGACGTGGAAGACTGCAAAGAGAATTACGACGAATCGCCGGGGCCACTGCCAGATACCATCGTGGCGCACCTGGACAAGAGTCACGTGACCGTTCACACCTATCCGGAAAGCCACCCGCATGACGGCGTGAGCACCTTCCGGGCAGACATTGACGTGTCCACCTGTGGTCTGATTTCACCGCTGAAGGTGTTGAACTACCTGATCCACAGTTTCGATTCGGATGTGGTGACGGTCGATTACCGGGTACGGGGCTTTACCCGCGATGTCGATGGCACCAAGCATTACATTGATCACGACATCAATTCGATTCAGAACTACCTCACGGAAGATACCCAGAACGCCTATCAGATGATCGACGTGAACGTGTATCAGGAAAACCTGTTCCACACGAAGATGATGTTGAAGGAATTCAACCTGGATAATTACGTGTTTGGCACCAACGCAGAAGAACTCGATCCTGCCGAAGCCAAATCCATCGAAGACCGGCTACGCCGGGAGATGCTGGAAATCTTCTATTCCCGCAACGTGGAATGATCGCTTCGAGAGGCAGCTATTCCAAGCTGCCTCTCAGGCAAACGCCTTACCTGACATCAGCCTCTGCACCATGGGGCGAACAATCAAATCCATCGCCAATGGCATTTTTGTACCGGGGATCACCAGCGTGTCGTGCCGGGACAAACGGCTTTGGGGAATCGCCTGCAGCAGCCAACTGAAGTCCACATCGGCAACTTCACGAAAGTGAATCACGATCATGCTTTCATCTTCGCTCGGCACTTCCCGGGCTATGAATGGGTTCGAGGTATCCACTAACGGCACACGCTGGAAGTTGATATGGGTGTGGGAGAACTGCGGTACGATGTCTTTAACGTAGTCATCCATACGATTGATGATGGTTTCAACAACCGCTTCCGGGCTGTAACCCCGTTTGTTGGTATCGCGGTTGATCTTCTGAATCCATTCCAGATTCACGATCGGCACAACACCGATCAACAGATCCACATACTGAACCAGGTTGAAGTTTTCACTCACCACACCGCCGTGCAGCCCCTCGTAGAACAGCAAATCCGTATCCGCCGGCAATGAACTCCAGGGCGTGAAGGTGCCCGGCTTATGGCCAGCGGCAATCAGGTGGTGATCTTCATCATGAACATACTGGCGGCACCGGCCATTGCCCGTGTGGCTGTAGTCGTACATCAACGCTTCAAGTCGGTCGATGTGGTTGGCAGCAAGGGCAAAATGGTTGCGTTCACCAAACTGGCCTTTCGCCGCCAAACGAGCCATCTGTTCCCGGGTATAGCGGTGAAAGCTGTCACCGCTGACCATCGCAGCATTGATGCCTTCACGGGCAAACAGACGGGCAAAAATCTGACCGGTGGTACTGGTGCCGGCGCCAGAGGAGCCGGTCACCGCAATAATCGGATGACGCTTGGACATAAAAAGCTAAATTCCTGAGGGTCAGATCAAACTGTTTAGTAATTTGGGCTTCTCGATCACAAAGCCCTGAGCATAGTCCACGCCCAATTGCGTCAGCTTATCCAGAACCTCACGGGTTTCAACCTGAGTGGCGACCACTTCCCGCCCCATAAAGTGCGCCATATCGACCATCGATTTGACCATGGCTTGATCGTTGGCGCTTGTCGCCAGCTGATGGGTTAACGCGCTGTCGATTTTGATCAGATCAATCGGCAACGAACGCATGAACTCGAAGGAATTCGGGCCGGTTCCGAAGTTGCCCAAACAGAACCTGCATCCGATCTCTTTCATCTCGCCGATAAAACGGGCGACGGCCTGCACGTCGTTAATGGCCGATGCTTCAGTGAGTTCAAACCACAAACGCTCGATGGGCGCATCTTTTTCGCTGAGCTTTTCATAAATAAACTCAAGCAGCGCCTGATCGTTCAATGAGTGGCCCGAGAGATTGATACAGATTCCGCCTACATCACGGGCATCGGGTTTCTTCTCTCGCAGCCAGTCCAGCATATGACCAACCACCCAACGGTCTACCGCCTGCATCCGGTCGTAGCGTTCGGCCATCCGAACAAGATCGCGACCGGTCACCAGCTCACCGTTGTCGTCATACATACTGATCAGGATCTCGTACTGGGCGGCCGACATTACGGCATCGACATTCAGCGGGATGATCTTCTGACACCGCAACAGCATTCGATCGTCGGAGGGGTCGCCCAGGTTGGCGACACGGGCCGCAATCTGCTCCTGCCGCGCCTGATCTTCGCTATCCTCACTGTAGACAGACACGTGCCCAGCCCCGCCACGGCGGGCGGCAGACAGTGTTTGTTCAGACGTTCTCAGCCAGCGTTCCGCAGACGTGACCGCCGGCACAGTCGGCACGATGCCAACATTGGCGGTCAGTTCATAAGCTCTGCCATCAAAGTTGAATTCTTCGGCTTCAATGGCATTGACCAGCGATTTGGCAACCGGGCCAGCCTGCTCGTCCGACACCAGCATCGCAAATTCTGTACCTTCGATACGCGACACGGGCATGCCTTCCTCCGCGTGCCGGCACAGTATCTCGGCCACCTGTTTCAGAGTCTGATCGGCGGCCTTGTGACCCGCCACATCACTGAGCAGACGGAAGCCTTTCAGATCCAGATGCAGAAGCGTGCGGGTGCTTTCACTGTGAGTCAGTTGCTGCTCCAACATGCGCTCGAATTCCCGCCGGTTCAGCAGACGTGTCAGGTCGTCGTGGGTTGAGACCCACGACAGCTGGTCATAAACATCCCGCACCATGCGATCAATACTTTCGTCCACCAGGGGCTTTTCGTACTGGCTGTCGAGTATAAGGGCGCCCTCTCGCATTTTGCGCGCCAGAGCCGTCTGCTCCAGTTCAACCACGCGCATGCCCTGATGATTCACGAACACATAGCGCGAGAAGTTGTCGGCAATCCAAACCAGCCGAACGTATTGCGGATCGTCAGATTTGCTTTGGTCTTTAAACCAGTCGCCAACCTGCAATTGCCGGGCGCGGTTGATCCAACGCTCGAGGCTCTTCATTTCCCGTTCATCGACAACCGGCTCAGCGGGTTTTTCAGGCTGGGACGGCGGCATATCAACCAGTTCCAGGGGCTCGCCGGGCTGACGCACCATCAGCTGTTTCAACTCATCCCGTATCTGGGACGACGGCGTGCGATTGCTGGATATCGATGCCAGGCCGTCCTGAATCAAACGAAGAAGCTCGGGCAAATTACTGCTGTTTCCCGGACTTTCCGCATAGGCCATCAACGAATCGATAACAGCCAGATAATCCTGCCACAGCTGCCCTTCTTCACCTTGCCGTATCCAGGTCAGAGACAAGAGATCACGCCAGCCGCCTTCCAGCAAACTGACCACAGCCTTGGGCACCTTGCGGCCACCCAGTTTTTCATCCAGCGCCGCGGCCACCGCGGCTTTGGATTCGGCAACCTTCTGGGAGCCCTGTGCCGCCGCCGTCACGCGTTCTACGTTGCGGCGATAGGCCAGGTTCTGGCGTTCAATCAGGGTGTCGAGCTCCTCGACGGCTTCGTCGAATATGCTGGTGTCCTGATCAAAGTCGGTTGCAATTCGCTGCACCACCTCATCGACTTTGCGCTGCACCATGGGGTTTGGGCGAGCCCCTTTAACACCGATCTGCGCCAGACGGTTAATCACGTTTCGCACCGGGCTGGATTGATCCTCAAAAAAACCGGGATCACGCATCACCACTTTCAGCACCGGCACCTGCAACTGATGCATCTTGGTCTGGGCGTAACGGCTGAGTTTGGGGTTCTCGGTAACACTCCGGAAGAACCGGTCTACCACGTCCAGCGCATCTTCGCTGTCTTCATTCAGACGAGCGTTTTCGGTGCTGTCTTTTACTTTGGCCACAACCCGTTCCTTGAGAGGAACATCAGGTTCATCAAGATCGGCGGCCTGTATCTGCAACTCTTGTAATTCCTGGTTCAGCTCACTACTGGTCAGCGGGCGGGCATCGGGCTCAAACGATTCTGACGCTGGCTCGCCCCTTGTGGAACGACTCAGTTTCAGCGACGACAACAGGTTTCGAACCGTTGCGAAGGCGTTCTGGGCATGTCTGGAATATCCCCTGAACTCTCCGGAGGCCCGAGAATTTGCCTTGTCCTCGGTTTCCGTGGGCGGAGCCTTCGGTGACTCGTCCTTGGCTTTGGGCTCTGGACGTTTCGGCGTAACCCGCTCTGCCGCTTGTTCGCTGAGGTACTTCGTCAGGTCAAGATCAGGCAGCACCCCGTGCCGGATCAGAATGTTGTTCAATTCACGATACAGCGGAGCCAACTGACGGATCACGGCTTGCTCAAAAACCTTCAGGCACACCTTTTCGACTTCGCGGCTTATCTTCAGCTGCACCAAGGCATGATGAAAACCTTCGCAAACCAGCGCAGGCCCCAAGGGGTTATGGTGTCCGGTTCGATTGGAGATGCCGAGATGGTCCAAGCGCAGTTTAAGCTCGAGCAAATCCCCCCTGTACAGGGTGTCTGCGCGCGTAACCATGACTTTAACCGCCAGCCAGTCCTCGAATTCGTCCTTATCGACGACCGACAGGAGCCCGCCCGGCGCTCCTTTTTGCTCCGGCTTTAACGGAGACTCCAGGCTCCGGGCCATGTGGTGCCACAAGATACGCTGGCGGCCTTCGACCTGACCGGCGGCATCCATATATTCATTAGCCAGCTGATCGTTTGGCGCTTTTTGAGCCGCGGCCTTCAACCCCTCCACCGTATTGACAAAACAGGCGTCCATTAACGGCTCAATGAACTGGGTAATTACCCGGGCGCATTGGTGCAAGACAAACTGCACCCTGTCGCTGGGCGCCTGCAACGATGAGCGGCCTTGGTTATTGCCACCGCCGCATAGCCGTATGAGCGCCTCGATCGCCTCCGGGTTTGACCGGACAAAGGATACGCCCATAGCGCGGTCGATTCGCCGGGCCGGACGAACATGCAATTCGTGGTGAACGCTGCTGTCCAGGCCGCGAAAGCGAACAATCACCTCTTTCGGTTCGGGCTGACCCAGTGCGAGCTCAAGCTTGTTGGAGGTTTGCCCGGAATAGCGGATGAACAAACCTTCAGCGCAGAAGTCTGCTATCTGGCAGGGTAATGATTCGCCGCTACCCACATTAATCTGGGCTGCGAGTTTAATTGGCTGTCGGGGGCTACTGCGACGTTCTCTCGGATCCATTAATTATTGACCAGTTATAAAGCCGGTTCCGTCACCGGGAGGTAGATACCCGGTACATCTCCCTGTTCAGGTGGAACGTACCACCCACAAAAAAATCGGTTACAGTGGTTGAAGAAATAACCGATTACTGCACTTGCACAATGACGAAATGTCGAATGCGCGATTCCACTTCACCATAGCATGATGATTCATGAAACAGCTTAGTCAGGTATATCTCATTTTGCTACTGTTGGCGGCACTTCAAGGCTGCTCATCGATAAGCTACTACACCCAGGCCATCTCCGGCCATGTGTCGTTAATGGTGCGGAGCAAGCCGGTTAATGAGGTATTGCAACGGCCCGACACCCCGCCCGAATTGTCACACCGGTTATCGGTGGCCCAGGCTGCCCGCATTTTTGCAGAGCAAACACTCAAGCTGCCGGTTGGCGGCGCATTTTCCAGTTTTGTTCCGCTCGAGCATTCGTGGGTGGTGGTCAATCTGGTAGCTGCTCCCGAGTTTTCCCTGAACCCGAAACAGTGGTGTTATCCGTTTGTCGGCTGCCAAGCCTACCGGGGCTATTTTGACCTCGCCAAGGCAAAACAGGCCCAAAGGCAATTCGACAACGATGGTTACGATACGTTTATTGGTGCGGTGACGGCTTACTCCACGCTTGGCTGGTTCGACGACCCACTGCACACCGGCTTCACCAGCCTTTCGGAAGACCGGATGGTGGCTTTGATGTTTCACGAGCTGGCGCACCGCGTCGTCTATCTCAATGGCGATACCGCATTCAATGAAAGCTTTGCCACGGCGGTAGAGCTGGAAGGTTTGCGCTTGTGGCTGGAGCGACAGGGTCAACCGGACGTATTCGAGAGGGCTCTGCTGCGGCTTGAACACCGCAATCGCACACTTGAGCTGGTGGGCGAGACCAGCAAGGTGTTGCGGCGTCTTTATCAACAACAGAGCGAGCTGGGGCCCGAACAACTCCGGGTTCGTAAACAGCTAGCGTTGGATGATCTGGCCGACCAATACGCAGCCCTGTCGTCGAACTACCCGGAACCCGGGCCGTTGGGGTCGGCGCCGGTGCAGCTAAACAACGCCAAGCTGGCGCTGTTTCAGCAATACAACCAACATGTTCCGGCCTTCCGGCAATTACTGAAGGAATCCGCTTTCAACTTCGAACAGTTTTACGAGGCGGTGGCCCGGCTGTCCGAATTACCGGGCACCGAGCGCAGGGCCACTCTGAACAGACTGTCAGAGCGGTTTCACGAACACTTTTGATTTGCGAAGCGGGTTGTAGGTCGCCAACTTGGGACCGGGCAGGTTTTCCACAGCGGTTGGCTCAAAGCCTCGCTCCCGGAACCAGTGTTCGGTTTGGGTGGTCAGTACGAACAGTTTTTCAATGCTCTGCCCTCGCGCCTGTTTTTCGATCATCATCAGGATGTCGTCGCCGCGCCCTGCGCGCCGGTAGGATGGATCCACCGCGAAACAGGATAACTCACCCGCCGCTTCCTCCGGGTAGTGATACAGCGCCGCACAACCCACCACGGTGCCGTCTCGCTCGGCGACCACGAAGCGATCTACCTCGGTTTCCAGCATTTCGCGAGAGCGCCGCACCAGTATGCCCTGCTCCTCCAGCGGCTGAATCAATTCCAGAATACCGCCAATGTCTTCTACCCGGGCGGGGCGAATCTGCTCGTAATGGTCGCCACTGACCAAGGTGCCGGAACCATCCCGTGTGAACAGCTCTTCCAGCAATGCACCGTCTTCGGCGTAGCTGATGATGTGAGCACGGCGCACACCTTTCACACAGGCATCGCAGGCCGCTTTCAGAAGAACCGCGTCGTGACCGGTCACGTTGTTGGCGTTCAGACGCTCCGTTGCCTGATGCGCGCCCAGCTCCCGGATCAGTGAACCGTCTTCATCCAACAAACCTTCGTCATCGATAAAGACAATTAGCTTCTCGGCCTTCAAAGCAGCCGCAACCTGACTGCCCACATCCTCGTAGGACAGATTAAAAGCATCGCCCGTGGGCGAGTAGCCCATAGGCGGCAGCAGCACAATGTGGCCCTGTTCGAGCAGCCGCTCGATACCCGGGGTGTCAATCCTGCGGACCCGACCGGTGTAACCGAAATCAATGCCGTCCAGCACGCCCACCGGCTTCGCGGTGACGTAGTTACCGCTGCTGACACGGATTCTGGCGTTGTGCATGGGCGAGTTCACCAGCCCCATCGACAACTGGCTTTCCAGGTAGGCACGCAAGCCACCGATCGCCTCCATCACCAGTGGCAAGTGATCGTCCGGCGTAACCCGCAGGCCCCGTTCGAAGGTGGTTTCCAGACCGGCATCTTCCAAACGGGACTGAATTTGCGGGCGGCCACCAAACGCCACGACAAGTCGCACACCCAAACTGCTGAGCAAGGCGATGTCGTGGATGATGTTGATGAAGTTCCGATGCTCAATGGCATCCCCGGGCATGGTCAACACCACGGTACGGCCCCGATGGGCGTTGATGTACGGAGATGAGTGGCGAAACCCATGCAGCCAGTCGTTTGATTTCAATCCGGTCTCCCTTATCGATCCTTTGTGGCCGATTAATCGGCCAACACTCATTACAAACAATACTGCTTTATCAGCCCGCGCAGAACATCGATGGTGGGCTGTAACTGCGACAGCTCCAGAAATTCATCGGGCTGATGCGCCTGATCAATCGAGCCCGGCCCCATGACCAAGGTTTCCAGCCCCAGCTTCTGCAACCAGGGAGCCTCGGTGGCGAAGGCAACCGCGTGTGCCTTGTGGCCCGTCAGAGTTTCACAGGCTTTCACCAATCCGGCATCGGCCGGGGTTTCAAACGGCGGGACGCCATCGAACAGTGGCTCAAACGTCAGGTTGAGCTGGCGGCGCTCGGCCAACGGCTGCACACGGCTGAGGATTGCCTGACGCAGAGTTTCCATGTTCATGCCCGGCAACGGGCGCAAGTCAAAATGCAGTTCGCACTGGGCACAGATTCGGTTGGGGTTATCGCCGCCATGAATACAGCCCAGATTCAGGGTGGGTACCTGCACCGCAAAATTCGGATTCTGGTATTGCTGTTGCCATTCGGCCCGCAAGGCCAGCAATTCGGTCATGGCTTCGTGCATGCCTTCCAGCGCATTGCGGCCAAGATCAGGATTAGACGAATGGCCCGATTGCCCCTCAAATTTCAGCCGCTCCATCATGATGCCTTTATGCATCCGAACCGGCCGGAGCCCGGTCGGCTCACCAATCACCGCATAGCGCGCTTTCGGTTTACCGGCTTCGGCCAACGCCCGGGCACCGTTCATCGAGCTTTCTTCGTCGGCGGTTGCCAGGATGATCAACGGTTGTTGCAAAGGCTGGTCAAGAAAGCTCTTGGCGGCTTCAATCGCCAGCGCGAAGAAGCCTTTCATATCGCAGGTGCCCAAACCGTACCAGCGGCCGTCTTTCTCGGTCAGGGTAAAGGGATCGGTCTGCCAGCGCTGATCATCAAACGGTACGGTGTCGGTATGGCCAGACAACACCAAACCACCCGGGCCACTGCCCAAGGTCGCGATCAGATTGTACTTGCCGGGCATCCCCGGCACTTCCAGAATCTCTATGGCGAAACCCAGCGTTTCCAGCCAATCGGCCAACGTGCGCACAACGGCTTCGTTGCTGTGATCCCAATCCGGCGATGCACTGCTGATGGAAGGCAAGGATATCAGCCGTGCCAACATATCGTGAACGCCCGGCACCCGGTTTTTCGTATCCGTACTTTGAACCATGCCTGCCTCCCGGCGTCAGATCAGTTTGCCCGGCCCCTCCGCCAGACTTCAAAGCGCGCAACGGCGCGAATCAACATAGGGTACGCCACTTCGCCACCCGCAATCATGCGAGCCACTTCCAGTTCTCGCTCACCCACACTCACCAATCGACCTTCAACCGTTTTACCGTTCGACAGCGTGACCCGCACGGTTTGCCCTTGCCACAAACCCGCATTTTCCACAGGCTCTGCAAACCACTGCGGCCGGAGTGATGTTTCCGGGTGAGTAACGGGCTCATAGGCCTCCGGAGCCACTTCCGGCACGGCCGGCTGAATTCTGCTGAGATAAACGTCCGGAACCTGAGAGCCGTTATAGGTAACCGGCCAGGCGGCGCCCGGGTTCTCGCCGTCGCGAACCGGAACGCCATAGGCCTCGCTGCCAATGTTAACCAGGAAACGCAGCTCGCCACCTTCGGTCAGCCACTGACGGTACAGGGCGATCAACTGTCCACTCGCCTGATACCCTCGCCCCTCCAGCGCGCGCGCCAAGGCTTTGGCTGCGGTTACGCTCCATTCGTTGACGGTCAGGCCGGTTTCCCGTGAGCAGTAGGCTGAAATGCGGCGCATCAACCCTCCGTCCCGCACGGTGATGTCCGCAGGCTGCTCGTGACCGGAAACATCGACGCCCTCACGGGATAGGTGCAAGCGCGCGCCGGGCCAATTCAGCTCCAGGCTGCCCATTTCCAGAGTGTGCAATTCGGCCTGCAGGCCGCCACGGTTTTGGGTCAGGCGAAAATCACCGCCGATCGAATCAATACCCATGCGTTTCAGGTCGCCACTGCCCAAATGCTGTCTGGGATCGGGCGCGCAGGCTAAGGCAACCAAGGGCGCTTTGGTTGAGGATTCCTCAACATCTTCGGTCACCCAGTTTCGGAACATGGTGGGTTCAAGAACCATGTGCGCCTGCTCAACGACCAAGGTCCAGTCACCTGCAATGCGCTGGGGATTGGCCAGCCCGGTCACCAGCGCAACCGGAGAATGAGCATCCAACTCGACCAGCCCCATGCTCAGCGGCTGGGTTAATCTGAAATCGAGCCAGCTGGCGTCTTTCAGCAGCAGGCGCCCGTCAAGTGCCGAACCGATCTGCCCTCGCTCGAGAACACCCGTGCTGGACAGCTGGGTACGCGCGTCCGCCAAACGCTGATCCGCCAGCCACCAGACGCCGGCCTTGTAGCCGGCAAAAGCGAGCAAACTGAATACAACCAGAAAAGACAGCAGGCGCTTCATCCAATGGCTCCGGGTCAGGCAGATCAGTTACGGGAAATCAAAGTACCGACGCCTTCGTCGGTGAAGATTTCCAGTAAGCAGGCGTTAGCGACTCGGCCATCAATGATGTGCGATGTGCGCACGCCATTTTCCACCGCGCTCAGGGCGCAACGGATTTTCGGCAGCATGCCGCCGTGGATGGTACCGTCTTCGATCAATTCGCTGACCTGCTGGGCGGTAAGGCCGGTGAGGACCTTGTCATCTTTGCTCTTCAAGCCTGCCACGTTAGTGAGCAACATCAGCTTTTCGGCCTTCATGGCTTCGGCCACTTTACCGGCCACCAGATCGGCGTTGATGTTGTACGAAGCGCCGTCCGGCCCCACACCAATGGGCGCAATTACCGGAATAACATCGCTGCGAGTGAGCATGTCGATCACGTTAACGTTCACGCTGGCAACTTCACCTACGTGCCCGATGTCGATGATCTCGGGGCGTTCAAGTTCCGGTGAACGGTCAACCACTTCCAGTTTGCGGGCGCGAATCAGATTGGCATCTTTACCGGTTAAACCGATGGCCGTGCCCCCCTGGGCATTGATCAGCGACACAATCTCTTTGTTGACCTGACCACCGAGCACCATCTCGACCACATCCATGGTTTCGGCATCGGTCACCCGCATTCCGTTGACAAAACGGGACTGGATGTTCAAACGCTCAAGTAGCCCGCCAATCTGCGGCCCGCCGCCATGCACCACGATCGGGTTGATGCCCACCAGCTTCATCAACACGACGTCGCGGGCGAAGCTGCTTTTCAGGTCTTCATTTTCCATGGCGTTGCCGCCGTACTTGATGACCACCGTTTTGCCGGTAAACCGTTGGATATAGGGCAGGCCACGGCTCAATACCGACGCGACCTGCATGGCTGTTTCACGATTCAGAGCCATGATGATGTGTTGATCCTTTCTGTCAGAGAATGGTTAAAGTCAGAAACTTGCGACCAGATCCGGAGCCGCCTTATGCAGCTGCTCGCGGAACACGGTCTTGATTCGTTCCAGAGCCTCTTCGGTTTCTGCCTCGAAACGCAGCACCAGAACAGGCGTGGTATTGGAGGCCCGGCACAGGCCCCAACCGTCGCGGTAATCCACGCGAATGCCGTCGATATCGCTGACGTTGCCATCACCGAAATCACCCAGCTCGCCAAAACGCTCAATGATCGCGAATTTATCGCTTTCCGTCACCTCGACATTCAGCTCCGGAGTACTGAGGTCTTCCGGGAAATCCTCGAATACTTCGTCGCTGTGGCGGTCTTCAATGCCCAGGATTTCCAGTAGCCGGGCCGCCGAATACAGGCCGTCGTCAAAGCCGTACCAGCGTTCGCCAAAGAACACGTGGCCGCTGAGTTCACCGGCCAGCAATGCGCCGGTCTCCTTCATTTTGGCCTTCATCAGGGAATGGCCGCTTTTCCACATCACGGGGCGGCCACCGGCTTCGGAAATCACCCCGGCCAGGCGGCGGCTGCATTTCACATCGTACAGCACGTCGGCCCCGGGGTTGCGGGACACTACATCCCGGGCAAACAGCATCATCAGCCGGTCTGGCCAGATAATCTTGCCTTTATTGGTGACCACACCGAGACGATCGCCGTCGCCATCGAAGGCAATGCCCACGTCGGCGCCAACTTCCTGCACTTTTGCAATCAGATGCTGAAGGTTATCAGGCTTGCCGGGGTCCGGGTGATGATTCGGGAAATCACCGTCAATGTCGCAGAA
Source organism: Marinobacter litoralis (assembly GCF_016427555.1). Taxonomy (GTDB): domain Bacteria; phylum Pseudomonadota; class Gammaproteobacteria; order Pseudomonadales; family Oleiphilaceae; genus Marinobacter; species Marinobacter litoralis_A. Next base: position 865,597 of record NZ_JAELVS010000001.1, on the reverse strand, counting down.
CAGCGGCACCACTTCGCACCCCAACTCTTCAACCAGAATAGGCGCCAGCTCGCCCGCAATGCCGTTGCCGGCGTCCACCACGACTTTCAGCGGAGCGGCCACCGCAATATCGCCCACGATGCGATCAAGGTAAGCGCGACGAACATCGTCGCCGGTTTGTTCGCCCGGCCCGGACGTAAAGTCACCAGTCTGGATGCGCTGATAGAGCTTCTGGATCGCATCACCCGAAAGCGTTTCGCCCCCCAACATGATCTTCAGACCGTTATAGTTGGCCGGGTTATGGCTCCCGGTCACCATGACACCCGAACCGGTGTTCAAGTGATGGGTGGCAAAGTACAGCACCGGAGTGGGCACCGCGCCCACACGAATCACGTTGCAGCCAGCCGACATCACGCCTTTTGCCAAGGCGTCCGCCAATTCGGGGCTGGAATGGCGGCCATCGTAGCCAATGCACAGAGAGACGACACCCCGCTCAGTGGCCTCGGAGCCAATTGCCTGACCAATGAGTTCCACAACGCCCGGCGATAGGTTTTCGCCGACAATGCCCCGAATATCGTACGCGCGAAAGATCTCGGATTCGACCTGAACGTCCGGCACAGCGCTTTCAAGCACTTCTGGAATGTCTTCATCAAACAGAGGCGCATCAGCGCTGCCAAGCCCTAACACATCATCGTCGCCGTCGAGCATGTCCATGCCGAGCGAATTATCGTTTTCGAACAGCGGCTCGGATGTTTCACCTGGCTTCGCTGCAGGCGCCGAGGCCGCTTTCGGGGCAGCCGTGGCTTTTGCTTGCGACACGCGCTTCTCGACGACCTGTGACACCCGGGACAATACTTCCCCGGTAGACGCGACCATATCCCACTGCGTGCTGGGCAATTTCTGGCGTTCACCACTGAACACTTTATACGCCCATTGTGTCATGGCACTGACGTCTTCACGCACGCTCCGTTGAGCCTTGCCTAACAAGATCCAGACGACCACGGCTGCCAAAAGCACAGGAACGAGAACGAGCAGTGCCAACAGAACCGGGCTGACAGGAGGGGCCGGTATGGAGCCGGGCTGATACACCACATCCCAGTCCGGATTCATCAGATTACGTGATACTTCCGTTCCGCTACCGCTGCCGACGCTGATAACCGGTCGTTTACTACCTGCGGCCGTCTGCACCAGCGCAAGACGACCACCCAGCGTGTTGTTGCTCACTTGCAGCAGCGGTGCCAAGTGGTCGGATTTGAACACCACCAAGACCGTGCCGATCACCGCCTTGCTGACCGAGCTTCTGACCGGGGCAGCAAATTGCAGATACCACTGGTTATCCCGAGGAAACGCGTCCGGTAACATGGGCTGGCCATTTTCTGCGCGCTGCGCTAACTCCAGACCGGCAAAACCCAGCAGGTTCTCGCCGTTGCCGGTTCTGGGTATGCCCCGGCGCGGGAAAACAAACACCGCCTCAGCGCCATTCACCGCCGACACCAGCTGGCGCGACAAGGGCCTAAGATCCGATTCGTTCGCGACCTTGTCGATCACGAACGGCTGGCTCGCCAACGCCTGAACCTGCTCTTGCAGTGCGTTCAGATAATGGTTGAGCCGCTGTTGCGCGCTGCTTGCCTCAACGCTAACCGCCTGATGAAAATCTTCCTTCGCGACAGGCACCGAAACCAGAAAATGCAGCAACGCCGTTGAAATCACACCGGCAAGAACCACCACCAACGCCTGCGTAGCCGCCACCGAACTGAGCTTTTTCAGCCCGTTACCGGCCCGACTGCGTTTTGCCTTGGCTTCCGGTGCGGCTGTTACCTGCTGTTCTTCGGCGGCATTGTTGTTGGCCTTTTTTTTACCGAATTTCATAGCGCATCCCATCGTTATTTTCTTGTTCCGGACAAACACTTGCCTTCGCAGTATAGTCGTCAGACTTGCAGCGCGCCGCCATCATGCGGCCACCCGATCAGTGGCTTCCTGTCGAGCCAAAACCGCCTTCGCCGCGATCACTGGCGTCAAACTCGGACACCACTTCAAAATCTGCCTGCACCACCGGCACCAGCACCATTTGCGCGAGACGTTCGCCAATTTCAACGGTGAACTCCGTCTGGCCACGGTTCCAGCACGAGACCATCAGCTCGCCCTGGTAATCCGAGTCGATCAGTCCCACCAGATTCCCCAAGACAATGCCGTGTTTATGGCCCAGGCCACTGCGTGGCAGGATCATGGCTGCCAGAGACGGGTCGGCTATATGTACTGACAACCCTGTTGGAATGAGATGCGTATCGCCGGGGGCCACGGTAAGGGGCTCTTTCAGGCAGGCACGCAGATCCAGACCCGCTGACCCTTCGGTTGCATACTCAGGAAACGGAATGGCCGAACCAATACGATCGTCCAGAATTCTTACCTGCAATTTTTTTCGCGTCATTACTCGTCGGCCTTCTTGCTGCGTTCTTCAATGAGTGCCACCAAACGGTTGGCAATGGTTTGTTTACTGTCGGGGCCGATGGATTCCTGACCTTCTGGCCAAAATACAGTGACCGCGTTCTGATCGCTGTTGAACCCCAACCCGGGGGCTGATACGTCATTGGCCACAATCATCTGCAACTTTTTGCGCTGCATTTTATCCATCGCATAGCGTGCAACGTCGGTGGTTTCCGCCGCAAAGCCCACGGTAAAAGGTGCATCGGGTCGGGCGGCGATGGTGGCGAGAGTATCGGGGTTACGCACCAGAGAAAGACTCATTTCATCATTGGTTTTTTTGATCTTGTCTCCGGCGCAGGTTTCAGGGCGATAATCAGCCACGGCAGCCGTGGCGATAAAAACATCGCAGCCTTCGCTGACGGCCTGTTGCGAGGCCTGAAGCATGTCTTCCGCGGTGATCACCGAGCGCACATCTACCCCCTCGGGGGCGGACAACGTGACCGGGCCACTGATCAGGGTAACCTCCGCACCTGCGGCTACTGCAGCCCGGGCAATGGCGTAACCCATTTTCCCGGAGCTGTGATTGGAGATGTAGCGCACCGGATCGATAGGCTCCCGGGTGGGGCCGGCGGTAATCACAAACCGTTTGCCGGCAAATGGTCCGGCAGGCTGCGGTACCTGCTCGGTCAGGATCAGCGTGGCAAGCGCAGAAGGTTCCAGCATTCTGCCGGGGCCGTTATCGCCGCACGCCTGTTCGCCCTGATCCGGGCCCCAAATCGTCATTTGCGGATCTTCCGACAACAACCGGAGGTTGCGCTGGGTACGGTGATTTTTCCACATGGCCTGATTCATGGCCGGCGCTACCGCAATGGGCGCTTCGGTGGCGCAACATACGGTGGTAAGCAGATCGTCGGCCATGCCATGAGCCAGTCGAGCCAGAAAATCTGCCGAGGCTGGCGCGATCACCACCTGATCGGCCCATTTTGCCAGCTCAATATGGCCCATGCCGGCTTCGGCTTCCGGGTCCAATAATGACGTGCGTACCGGCTCGCCGCTCAACGCCTGAAACGTCAGCGGAGTGACAAAGGCTTCCGCCCCCTGAGTCATGATCACACGAACGTCCAGACCGGCTTTCTTCAGCTGCCGAACCAGTTCGGCGCTCTTGTAGGCGGCGATGCCACCGGTGATTCCCAGCAGTATTCGTCTGACGGCCATGAGGGCTCCGTATTCCCGTAAAATGAAAGACTTGTAAGATAGCACGCGAGCCCTGACAGCGCAGCCTGCGCGCACCTTTGTTCCGTTTACCAAATGTTACCTTTTCGAGTACCCTTTGTAACTTTGAGAACCGCGTGCAGGACGCACGGGTTAACGACATCCGCAAGGAAGCCCTATGAACGAATCCAACTGGCCCAGCGACGAGCGGCCACGCGAACGACTGCTCGCCCACGGCGCCGAATCTTTATCCGACGCTGAACTTCTGGCGATATTTTTGCGCACCGGTACCGCCGGCATGCCGGTCATGGCCATGGCTCGCCACCTGATCGATGAATTCTCGAGCCTGCGTGGCCTGATGACCGCCTCCCGCCGCCAGTTTTGTCAGGTAAAAGGCCTGGGCACCGCAAAGTACGCACAGGTACAGGCGGCGATGGAAATGGCCAGACGGGTGATGGATGAACCTCTGCGGCAAGGCGACCCCCTGCGGTCACCCGCCGATACCCGGCGATTTCTGACCAGCCGCCTGGCGACTTACCCGCACGAAGTGTTTGCCGGTTTGTTTCTCGATAACCGCCATCGTGTTATTCAATACCGGGAGTTATTCCGGGGCACCATCGACGGCGCCGCCGTGTACCCACGGGAGGTGGTTCGGCAGGCCCTGGAAGATAATGCAGCGGCGGTGATTTTCGCGCACAATCACCCCTCCGGAGTGGCCGAACCGAGTCAGGCAGACATTTCACTGACCCGTCGCCTGAAAGAGGCGCTGGGGTTGGTCGATATCAGGGTTCTTGACCATATGGTTATCGGTCACGGTGAGGTAATATCCCTCGCTGAAAGAGGGTTGATGTAACCGCCATGAGGTCGCCACCGAAAAACTGGCCAAAATCCCAACAATTTTTTGCGTTGGGGCCCCGGTTCTGGTATAAAAGCGTCCCTTTCTGGCGGTATCTGGCGTGTTGCGCCCAGTTTACAGGCGCGAACCGGTAGCAAAGTTAGCTCCGGAGCAACCAGAGACGCGTTAAATAACGAATTCGCATTGATAGACCAGTGCTCAGGTCGGAGGCATGTATGTCCAGAGTTTGTCAGGTTACCGGTAAGCGTCCGGTTACCGGTAACAACGTATCCCACGCGATGAATCACACTCGTCGTCGTTTTCTGCCGAATCTGCAGAACCACCGTTTCTGGGTTGAGTCCGAGAAGCGTTTTGTGAAGCTGCGCGTATCCACCAAGGGCATGCGCATCATCGATAAAAAAGGTATTGACGCTGTACTGGCCGATCTTCGTGCCCGCGGCGAGAAATTCTAAGGAGCTGCATCATGCGCGAAAAAATTAAGCTGGTATCGTCAGCAAACACCGGTCACTTCTACACGACCATGAAGAACAAGCGTAACACCCCGGAAAAGATCGAGATCAAAAAGTACGATCCGGTTGTCCGTAAGCACGTTGCGTACAAGGAAGCCAAGATCAAGTAATTGGTCCTGCCTCCACGAAAAACCCGGCTCTCGAGCCGGGTTTTTTATTGCCTTTACATCGAGCACCCATCTAAGACACTCGAGCCCCGCTTCCCTCTGTCGGCACCAAGGCTTTGGTCAGCTCGGTCATCGCAAGACGGCCGACCGGCCGGCCGTCACGCACAACCCGAAACACCTGCCGCACATCGCCACCCGATTTCGCCAGCACCGTCTCCAGGTTATCGGTTTCCAAGACATCACCGGCAAACGACTCGGAATCCTTAACCGGCTCCATGACCGAACGCACCCGCAGCACTCGGGCGCGATTGATGTCACTGATGAAGTCAACAATGTAGGGATCGTTCGGCTGCAACAATATGCTTTGAGGGTCCCCCTGCTGCACCACTTCACCATCTTTGAGAATCACCAGATGGTCTGCCAGCTTCAACGCTTCGTCCAGATCGTGAGTAATAAAGACAATGGTTTTGTGCAATTCAGCCTGCAACTCCAGCAACAGATCCTGCATGTCGGACCGGATCAGCGGGTCCAATGCCGAGAAGGCTTCGTCCATCAGCATCACCGGAGAATTGGACACCAGCGCACGGGCAATTCCGACCCGCTGCTGCATCCCACCGGACAATTGGTGGGGATACTGCTCCTCACTGCCTTCCAGTCCGACACGGGCCAACCACTTTCGGGCCTCTTCTTCATAGGCATCACGGCCCTGCCCGGAAATCTCCCAGGACATGCCGGCATTTTCCAGCACGGTCTTGTGGGGCAGCAACGCGAACTTCTGGAACACCATGGACATTTTCTGGCGCCGCAATGCGCGCAAGCCGTCTTCGCCCAACGCCAAAACGTCTTCACCATCGAACAGGATTTCACCCGTGGTGGGCTCGATCAGGCGATTGAGATGGCGAATCAAAGTCGATTTCCCGGAACCGGACAGCCCCATAATGACGGTCACTTCGCCTTCGTGCACATCGACATTGATGTCTTTCAGGCCGAGCACATGCCCGTGCTCGTCTTGTAGCCCGGCTTTCGTTGCCCCTTGCTTTACGTGCTCAAGCGCAGCTTCCGGCTCTGGCCCGAAAATCTTGTACAAATTGCGAATCGCGATTTTGACATTCTTTGCCACGATACTGCCTCACTGTTTCTGTGCGGAATTGACCCGGGCCAGCGAGGCCTTGGTGACGCGATCAAGAATGACGGCCAGCAACACAATGCCAAGGCCGGAAACCAGCCCCACACCCAACTCCAGGTTCCGAATGCCGCGCAACACCAATACGCCCAAACCCGGCGCAGACACCAGAGACGCAATCACCACCATTGCCAGGCTCATCATGATGGTCTGATTTACGCCCGCCATAATGTTCGGCAGCGCCAACGGGATCTGTACCTTGAACAGCTTTTGCCGGGGTGTCATGCCGAACGCATCGGCGGCTTCGATCACCTCCTTGTCCACCAACCGGATGCCAAGGTCGGTCAATCGAACCACCGGCACAATGGCATAGAGAATGATCGCAATGCCGTACAGTTTGGATTCGGTCACGCTGAACAGAAAGATCAGCGGAATCAGGTATACAAACGGAGGCAAGGTCTGCAGCATATCCAGAACCGGAATGGTGCCCCGCTGTAACCAGTCGTTCCGCGCCATGGCGATGCCAATGGGAACCCCCAACAGCACGCACAGGAAGGCACAGACAAAAATAATGGCGAGCGTTTGCATCGCGTATTCATAGTAATCAATGAAGGCTAACAGGCCGATGGAAAACACAACGAAGGCCACCAGTTTCCAGGACTTGCTCACCAAAAACACCACCGCCAACATCACCGGAATCACGATCCACCACGGCGTGTTGAGCATGACGTAGAGCGAGCCATCAAGAAACCAGCTTAGTGGCTGGGTAAGCGGATCCAAAACCAGGCTCAGGCTGTCTTTAACTTCCAGAAAGCCCCGTTCGAGCCCTTTGGTTAAATCCCGGGATTTAGGGAATGCCGCACACGATTCGTTCAGCGCATCCATCGAGGGAAACGGCAAGTCCCAGAGAGATTCGGACTCAGCCTCCTGCCCTTTGCTCTTGGCCAGTAAGTCGGCCATGGATAGGGGCCCCGAGTCTTTATTTTGGCCACACCACTCCTTCAGACCCAGGGTTGAGAATAACCAATCGTATGTTGCCATCGGCTATGCCTGTGTTAGAAAACCGTCGATAAGAAATAGAAGAATCGGTATATGCCCGACTCACCTGACGGCGGCAAGCCGGACAATGGATTAGCGTTTTAGTCTCCCAGCACGCGGCTCAGACGCTTTCGGGCATCGTCATTCAGCCACGACGACCACTCGTCGCCATAGTTGGTGAGATAGTACACGGCGGCTTCCTCAGCTGTCGCATTGTTGGCGTCCATCCATGCCAGCAGCGCACTCATGGTTTCGGTTTCAAAACTGAGCTGAGCCAGCATCTCTGCCACTTCTGGCTCACGTTCTTCGAAATCCGGTGTTACGGTGGTCAGCACCGTCGCGGCCGGAAACTCCGAAACCGTGGGATTATCAGCATCAGGCGACTGGTTTTTCGCGTGCACTTCTGGCTTGTATTCACCCAACTTGACCCGCGTCATGTCGAACTTTCCAAGAGGAACGGTTGGGCCCCAGTAATAGCCGAACCAAGGCTCCTGCTTCTGTACGGCGGATGCCATCGACGAGGCCAGGGTTTCACCCGAGCCGTGATTGAATACATCGATACCCGCTGATTCCAGATCCAGCGCCCGCACCAGATTGTCGTTCGCTACGCGACAGCCCCAGCCATCAGGACAATTGTTAAAACGGCCACCGACCAATTCAGGGTTAGCCATGATCCCCTCAATGGTGGTCAATTCGGGATGCTTTTCTGCCAGATAGGTCGGGATCCACCAACCCTCAACGCCACCCGGTTTCAGTACTTTAGTGAGTGGTTTGATTTTCCCAGCGGCTTCCAGTCGTTCGTATGCCTCACCAGCCGAGTTTTTCCAGAGCTCGGTCACGATATCCGGCTCGCCGTTCTCGGCAACCGAGGTTACGGCGGGCACGGTGTCGGAGGGCACCACGGTCACCTCGCAACCGTAACCCTGCTCCATGATGAACTTGGCGACGCTGGTCACCACCGTATTGGAGGCCCAGTTCATTTCCGTGATCGACACCTCACCACAATCGGCACTTGCCAGCGAAGGCATCGTTAGGGCACAAAGTATTGCTGAATAGGTAAGCTTTCTCATGACTCACTCCCGGTTTTTATAATGTATGCGGCCGCTTGGATTGAGGGCAGTAATAGCCATTACGAACAAGAAGATAACTTGGACTATCGAAGCAAGCCCAGATTGCGTGGTCACCTTGGTACAGGCCTCACGCCCACCCAGACCCATCACAATCCTTAGACTTCTAAGCATAAGACGTTCGCCCGAAGTTACAAGATTTTTACCAAAATCGGTCGCTTAACAGGACACAGCCGGGCAGCTAGAAGGTTTCGAGATAGCCCTTTGGCAAGGCAATATCGAGAGAGATTGGCAGGTGGTCAGAGACCGGATAGCTCACCACGCCGGACTGACGAATCTCCAGTGACGGGCTGACGAGAATGTGATCAAGCGCTTTTTCAGGACGCCAGCTCGGAAAACTGTGCGCCGTTGCCGGCAACGGTACCAAATCGGTTTCACGAAGGGGCGTTTGGGTCAGCAATTGTTCGGCATGAGCGTTCATATCGCCCATCAATACCACATGCTGATATTTGCTAATCAGGTCGCGAACAAAGCCGAGTTGGCGTTGTTGTGCGGATTTACTCAACGACAGATGCATCTGAACCAGCACCAACGGATCTTCTTCCAAACCGTAGCGCGCGACGATCGCGCCCCTGCCCGGAATCAGCCCGGGCAGCTTGTGCTCGGTCACATCCAGGGGCCGATAGCGGCTCAGGAGCCCGTTGCTGTGTTGGGCAAATTGGCCAAGATTCCGGTTCAGCTGCTGATACCAATAGGGTATCCCGGCAGCCTCGGCCAGATACTGAACCTGATTCACGTAGCCACTGCGCAAGCTGCCTCCGTCGCATTCCTGCAAAGCGACAACATCGTACTGTCGCAACAGCGTGGCAATGCGATCAAGGTTTTCGAATCGACGACGATTGGGCAGGAAATGCTGCCAACTGCGGGTTACGTAGTGGCGGTACGAAGAGGTGTTGATGCCCACCTGAATGTTAAACGTTAACAGCCGGATATGGCGATGGGGCTCGAAGTCAGGCACGTGCTCGCTGCCCGAACACGCACCTCGTGGGGCGGCTTCCTGTGATCTCAATATGCCGTTAATCTGGCTACGAATCCGTTTATACATAATTGCCCGTAAGCTGACCCGAAACCCTGAAAGCCCCACGCATCAGACAACTCCTTTATTCCGATGCTCCGTGCTCTTTGCCGACCAGGAAGTCAACAACCTTCAACACGTTTTCATGCCCCCGGGCCATGGTTGCATTGACCACGTACTTTCCGTTAACCAGCATAGTCGGAGTCCCGGTAACTTGCGCACCCATAATTTTGGTTTGTGCCTGGCGCACGCGCGAGCGGACGGCAAAGCTGTTGTAGGCATCCACGAAGGCTTCGGCATCCACGCCGTAACCGGCTACGAAATCCGCCAGTGATTCCGCCGAGTTAAGCGGACGACGCTCACTCGCCAACGCTTCAAACAAGGCGTCGTGCACGTTATCCAGCTCGCCCATAGACTCCAGCGCATAAAAAGCAAAGGCGTGGGGCGCCCAGCTTTCGCCAAGCACAGCCGGCAAACGAACATAATTCACGTAATCCGGCGCCTGCTTTTCCCAAGCTTCCGACAGCGGCTTGAAGTTGTAGCAGTGCGGGCAGCCATACCAGAACACTTCAGCCACCTCGACGCCACTGTCGGAGGCCGTACTGACCGGCGTGCTCAAGGTGCGGTAGTGCACACCGTTTTGCCAGGTGTCGGCACTGGCGAAGCCACTAAGAGCCAGCGATGCGGCCATGGTTACTATCAGGCTTAGGGTTCTGATCATGAAACTCTCCGAACTTTAACGTGGTTATTCGTTCTATTTAAGGCGTTTGATTATGACCCAGCCGCGCTCAAAAGTTCCACCGGGCGCAACGGGAAATAATTACGGAAGATTAAGCCTCTGGCCTATCCCAAAAAACAAAAACCCCGCCGAAGCGGGGTTTTCTGATCTGACCGAACTGACCGGAATCAGTGCAGGCCTGATACGTAATTGGCAACTGCTTCGATTTCAGCGTCAGTCAGCTTGGAAGCCACATCAACCATGATGCCGGCATTCGCCGTGCCGGCACGCGTGCCATCGCGGTAGGCCTGAAGCTGCTTGGCGATGTACTCGGCATTCTGGCCACCCAGAGCCGGATAACCTGCAGGCTCATTGCCCTTGCCGCTCGGGTTGTGACAGCCTGCGCAAGCCGGCACGCCAGACGCCATGTTACCGCCACGGAAAATGGCCTGGCCTTGTGCAATCAGCTCCGCGTCACCGTTGGCCTGATTCACCACCAGCTCTTGCTTGTTGAAGTAGGCCGCCAGATCTTTCAGGTCCTGATCCGTCATGTTGGTCAGAATACCGGTCATTTCCGGCACAGCACGATCTCCGGATTTAATGTCAGCCAACTGACGGTACAGGTACTTTTCACCCAAACCGGTCAGTTTCGGGTAACTCGCCATCATCGGCTTGCCGCCACCTTGGCCGTGACAGGCCGCACACACCGCAGCTTTCTGTTCACCCGCTGCCGGATCTCCTGCCCCGTGAGCCATCGTTGACAAGCTAACTCCGAGAACCACTCCTGCGATCAGTCTTTTCATGCCCGCTCCGCTTCTCTCATCTTAGAATCTTGAAGGTATTCTGGTTATTCGCCGGATGGCCCTGTTGAATCAGGCTCTTCACCGGGACTGACAGCGGAACGCGCAGCGTGCCGCCGGAATTTGGTGTAGCATTATACATTAATCGTCGATAACTGAAATCCAAAGGAACAGCACCCGTCGTGGACCCTGATCTCACTCAAAAAAGCGTCTCATTCAACAGCGCCCGATTTTTAATCAGCGCTTCCAAGCTGGACGAGTGCCCGCCCGATTACGGTGCCGAGGTTGCCTTTGCCGGCCGCTCTAACGCCGGTAAATCCAGCGCACTCAACGCCATCACCGTCAACGGCAAACTGGCACGGACCAGTAAAACACCCGGGCGCACACGACTGATTAACTTTTTCAGTCTGAACAAAGAGAACATGCATCTGGTGGATTTACCGGGCTACGGCTACGCCAAAGTTTCCCGGGACATGAAGGATGACTGGCAAAAACACCTGGGCCACTACCTGAACGAACGTCGCTGCCTACGCGGACTGGTTCTGGTTATGGACATCCGTCACCCGCTGACCGAATTCGACCAGATGATGGTTGAATGGTGTGAGCACAACCGGCTGCCGTTGATGATTCTGGCCACCAAAGCCGACAAACTGAAATTCGGCCAGGCCAAAACGGCGATGCTGGGCATCGGGAATAAACTGAAGAAATATAAGTGCGTGGAACATCTGGTAATGTTCTCGGCCACGTCGAAACTGGGCCTCGATGAGTGCCGGGCGGCATTGACGAACTGGTTGGAAGCCCCTGACGAAGCCGAAGACTGATTGCTTCGCAGAAAAAGCCGGCCTACCGTTGGTAGGCCGGTAAAACGTCAGGGTTTGCGACGTGCTTTGCCCCGCAAAAGGGGGCAACCTGAGAACTCACTCAGGAGCAGCAGAAAAGTCCGGTTTTCCGCTGTAATTCCTTCGACCGGGGCAAATCGCAGAAGTTCAATATTCATTCAACTCAAGCGACAACCGCCGCACACTGTTCTGGCAGAGCCGGGCGATACTTCTCTCTGAGCGCCATCACCTCATCACGGTACTCCGGCATCAAATAGGGCATCTCAAGGGTCAACACCTGATAGATACCTTGCTTGAGTGCCGTCAGGCTTAAGCCTTCATCACCAGTGCTGGCATGGGCCGTTTTCAAAAACGCCATCCAGTTGGTCACCACCAGCCAGATATTAAGCGCCATGACTTCACGCAACTCTTCCGGCTGCGTTTGCACGATGCCAGCTTCCGCCAGCTTCTGGAAAATTGTTTTCATCGCCGCCAGACACCGATTGGTAAAGTCACGGTAATCACTACGCAACCGGGGATCGCAATCCAGCAAGTATTCAAGATCCCGGTGGAAAAACCGGTAGCTCCACAAGCCATCAAACACCGACTCGAGATAGAAGGTCATGTCAGCAACCGTCAAAGGCCGGTCTTCGGGAATATCCAGGTAGTAATCAACCAGCTTTTCGTATTCCTGAAAGATCTCGTAAATGATGTCCGACTTGTTCCGGAAGTGGTAATACAGATTCCCCGGAGAGATCGCCAGATGGGCGGCAATATGATTAGTTGTTGTGTTCCGTTCCCCTCGCTCATTAAAAAGCTCAAGGCTCGCCAACAGAATTTTGTCTCTGGTCTTCATGCTCACGCCGCAGTTTGTTGTTATCAAATTAAGGATGGCCCATTAGGCCACCCCGCATTTCTTGACTGAGTAGAGTATATACTCTAATAATAGCCGTTAGCGCAAATTTCATACACCCAGCGCCAACAACAACAGCTTCCAGCACCTTGACTGGACAGCTCAAGGAGATAGCACCATGGTAGCCACTGTCGTTCAGATGACGGAAAGCAAAACGCAGATTCAGCACACCCACCGGGTTCACGAACTCCAGAAAAAAGCATTCCGGAAAAACCCGATGCCTTCTGCGTCTGAACGCAAAGAAAACCTCAAGCGACTGAAACGAGCGCTGCTCGCCAACCAGGATCGCTTGCTGGAAGCCATTGATCGCGACTTCAGCTGCCGTTCGAAAGACGAAACGCTGATTGCCGAGATGATGCCATCAATTCAGGGTATCAATTACACCCTGAAAAATCTCGACAGCTGGATGAAGCCCTCTAAGCGCCACGTCTCGGTGCTTTTCCAGCCCGCCAGCAACAAGGTTCACTACCAGCCAAAAGGCGTGGTTGGTGTCATCGTGCCCTGGAACTATCCTCTTTATCTTGCCGTAGGTCCGCTGGTTGCGTCATTGGCCGCAGGTAACCGGACCATGGTCAAAATGTCCGAGTTCACGCCTCACACCTCGTCTTTGTTTAAAGAGATCATCGAAAGCATGTTCCCGGAAGATCTGGTCGCGGTCGTGACAGGTGAAGCCGATGTGGCGGCCGATTTCTCCCAGCGACCGTTCGACCACCTGCTGTTCACCGGCTCGACGTCCGTGGGCAAATTGGTGATGCGGGCTGCGGCCGAAAACCTGACTCCGGTTACACTGGAACTCGGCGGTAAATCCCCCGCCGTGGTATCGCCCGATGTGCCGCTGTCCGATGCCGCCCAGCGCATTGCCTTCGGTAAAGCGATCAACGCCGGCCAAACCTGCGTGGCACCGGATTACGTGCTGTGTCCGGAAGACCGGGTGCAGGCTTTCGTGGATGAATTCCGCGCTCAGGCTTCCACCATGTACCCGAGCCTGCGCGACAACGACGATTTCACCGCCATCATCAACGCACGACAGTACGACCGCCTGCAAAGCTATCTTGAAGATGCCCGAGCCAAAGGCGCCGAGGTTATCGAAATCAATCCTGCCAACGAAAACATGAAAGATGGCACTCGCAAGATCCCATTGACCCTGGTTCTCAACACTACCGGGGACATGAAGGTCATGCAGGATGAAATCTTCGGACCGATTCTTCCCATCGTCACTTATTCCGATCTCGACGATGCGATCCATTACATCAACGATCGCCCTCGCCCACTGGCCTTGTACTTCTTCGGCTATGACAAAGACCAGCAAGAGCACATCATCGACCAGACTCACTCCGGCGGCATGTGCATCAACGATGCCCTGATGCACGTAGCCCAGGATGATCTGCCCTTCGGTGGCGTAGGGGATTCCGGTATGGGCCACTACCACGGCAAGGAAGGCTTCATGACCTTCTCTCACCACCGGTCGATCTTCAGCAAACAGAAATTCAACAGCGGCAAGTTCGTTTATGCACCGCACGGCACTGCCGCGCACCGGATGATCTACAAGCTGTTTATTCGTTAAACGGTCCTGACCGGCACAGGCACCGGGTAATCAATACCGCCCGGTCCTGTGCCAGCCTTCGGGGCCCGACCAACCTTCAAACACCACCAGCACAGGTGCCACATGCTCGATCAGCCAACCCACTCTGCTGAAAACACCCCTCAACTGAGCCGGAGAAGCTTTCTGAAAACCGGCGTGGGCGGCGCCTTGTTTCTGGGCACGGTCAGCATGACCGCAGGCCTGTCTGGTTGCGCTACCGCGCCGGCAGGCCGAATCAGTGCCGTTGACAGCCGAATGGACGCCGGCTACCAGTTCAAATTTCTGAGTAAGGACGACATCGCGCTGTTTGAAGCCTTGCTGCCCGCTATGTTCGTCGGTGCATTGCCGGAAGATCCCAGCGAACGCCAGTTCGAGATGGCAGCCACCATCGAACGGATTGACCAAGGCATCGTCCAGTTCGGCGCGCCGAATCAGAAAGAACTGCGCAAACTGTTTGACCTGCTGAACTTTGCGCCCACACGCATCCTTTTGGCGCGGGTATGGTCGGACTGGCCATCGGTCACCACCAAAGAAGCCGATGCTTTCCTGAACCGCTGGCGCGACAGCAGTATTGGCCTTCTGAATAATGGCTACATTGCGTTGACAAAGATTTCCAACGTCGCCTTTTATGGCCATGAAAACCAGTGGCATCTCTCGGGTTACCCGGGACCGCCTGTCTGGATGATGGATGCCTTGCCCCAATTCAAAAATGCCTGATGACCCCGGAAACCGGAGAGCACTATGTCCATGAATGATCCAATCGCCCGGGGCCTGGCTTCTGGCTGGAACGTGGTTGACGCCCGAAAACTGACCCAAAACCAAACCGTCGAAGCCGACGTGGTCGTCATCGGCACCGGTGCCGGCGGCGGCACCACCGCGGAAATCCTGTCCAAACAAGGCCTTTCAATAATCTTGGTCGAGGAAGGTGGCCTGTATTACCAGAAAGACTTCAAAATGGACGAGCAAACCGCCTACGCCACGCTCTACCAGGAAGGCATGAGCCGCACCACTGCTGATGGCGCCATATCTATTCTGCAGGGCCGCTGCGTAGGTGGCTCGACCACCGTTAACTGGACCAGCAGTTTCCGCACACCGGACCAAACCCTTAACTACTGGAGCCAAAAGTTCGGTCTGGAAGGCTTTGCTCCCGACGTCATGGCCCCCTGGTTCCAGGGCCGGGAAGAGCGCCACAACATGGCGCCATGGATGACCCCGCCAAATCTTAATAACGACATACTTCGACAAGGCTGCGATGCGCTCGGCTACTCCTGGAAAACCATCCCCCGCAACGTGAACGGGTGCTGGAACTCGGGCTACTGCGGCGTAGGCTGCCCCACCAATGCCAAGCTGGGCTCCCTGATGACCACCATCCCCGGTGCACTCGACAACCAGGCCCAAATGTTCCACGGCCTGCGCGCCGAGCGGCTGGTCATGAAACAAGACCGCATTGACCACCTGCAAGCCACCGCCATGGGCTCAGACGGCGTGACCCCATCCGGAGTCACCGTCACCCTGAAAGCGAACCACTTCGTGGTCGCCGCCAGCGCCATCGGCTCCCCGGGGCTGCTGCTGCGTTCCGACCTGCCGGACCCACACAACCGCGTAGGCAAGCGCTCATTCATCCACCCGGTCAGCGCCACCGTCGCCCGTATGCCGGCAAAAGTAGAGCCCTTCTACGGCGCACCGCAGTCCATTTACTCGGATGAATTCAACTTCAAAAACGGCCACGACGGCCCCATCGGCTACAAACTCGAAGTACCACCGTTACACCCCGGCATGGCCGCCGGCGTAGTACCGGGCCACGGCCAACAACAGCGCGACAACCTCGGCCAACTGCCTTGGCTGCAATCGGTCATTGCCCTGCTCCGGGACGGCTTCCACCCGGAAAGCCCCGGCGGCACCGTCAGCCTGCGCGACGACGGCAGCCCGGCACTCGACTACCCGATGACCGACTACCTGTGGAAAGGCATCCGCCAGTCCTATCTCGACATGGCCGAAATCCAATTCGCCGCCGGTGCCGAAGCCGTGCAAGCCATCCACATGGACGCGGCCTGGCACACCAGCTGGAAAGAAGCCAAAGCCGCGATCAACGAACTCCCGATGAAACCCCACCGGGCCCGTATCTTCACCGCACACCAAATGGGCGGCTGCGGCATGGGCAGCAACCCGGAGGAATCCGTGGTCAACGGCTTCGGTGAACACCACCACGTGGCCAACCTGAGCATCCACGATGCCTCCATCTTCCCCACCAGCATCGGCGCAAACCCGCAACTGTCGGTTTACGCACTGGCGGCAAGAAACAGCGTCAGACTGGCGCAGAAGCTGGCAGCGAAAAGCTGATATCAAAAAACATTGGATTGTGATCGGGGAGACGAGCACCCAAGCCGGGAGCGCCGGCCTGAAGAACCTTCCCGGGAATGTTGAGGGCCAAGGACGGCCCGAAACAAGCGCACATGGATGTGCTCGTAGCGTTTCCCGGGAAGGTTCTTCTGGTTGGCGCATGCTCCGCAGGCAGGTTCCCCCTCTCCTTCCGGTGCGGATCAAAAGCACAGGACTACAGCCCGAAAACCAATACTGATATGCTACCAAGCATAAAAACCAAGGAGCTGTGCATGCCAAAAGTAATCTACCCGGGCACCTTTGACCCCATCACCAACGGCCACACCGACCTCATAGAACGAGCCGGCCGCATGTTTGATGAAATCGTCGTCGCCGTCGCCTACAACCCCAAAAAACAGCCTCTGCTCAACCTGGACGAGCGCTGCGAACTGGTCAGAAAAGCCACAGCCCACGTACCCAACGTCACCGTCACCGGCTTCAGCAACCTGCTGGCCGAATTCGTGCGGGAACAACAGGCCACCGTTATCCTGCGCGGCCTGCGGGCAGTCTCAGATTTCGAATACGAATTTCAGCTTGCCGACATGAACCGCCGACTGGCACCGGAAGTTGAAAGCGTGTTCCTGACGCCATCCAACCACCTGTCCTACATCTCCTCCACCCTGATCCGGGAAATTGCCTCCCTGGGCGGCGATGTATCAGAATTCGTGGATCCTGCGGTTGCGGAAGCACTGAAGCAGAAATTCAGCCAGGCCTGATTCTGCAAAGAAAAGAAAGGAAAAGCACCACCGGCCAGCGGTGGTGCCAAAACCGACTTAAAGCAGCGGCGGCAGCGGAATCTGAACGCCGTTAATATCCAGCACCAAATCTTCCATCTGGCCCTTCATCACCAACTCATCACCGTCGCGAACCAACAACCCCTGCTTGATCAATGGCGACAACTGCATGCGCACCGCCGGGTATTGCTCAGCCAGCGCCAACGGCACTGTCACATCCACCGAACCGACCAGACGCTGCATCACCATCAGCATATTGGCCCGCTCATCTTCCGACAATTCAGGGTGTGAAACATCCAGAGAACCCTGAATCTCGCCCTCTGGCGTAGCCAGACTCAACTCCCGAACACCGACGGAAAAGCCGTTGGCCGCCAACCCTCTCACGGCTTCGTTAAACCGCTGCATTACTGCCATTTGCTGCTGATAACTCGAACGCGGATCGGCCCCCGCATTCATTGCCAGCAACTGCATATCCGTCATGGCCGAACTGAACTCGTTCCAGCTCGCAACATCCAAATGATCAACCGACACCGCCACCCGATGCGGGCCATATTCGGCATCCTCGATGCTGACCGAGTCCACCGCCAACACCGCCTCTGAATCAAGCGTCTGACCGCTGTTGCTGGCTTCACTACGGGTTTCAAAAGAAACATTGCTGACCGATACCGCGGGAAGTTCCGCGCTATCAACCACCAGAGCCCCCAGCGACATCGTGCCCCTACCGGTCCAGACATCACCGCTGAGCAGCGCCATGCTCTGTTCGACGTGCAGATCCTGAAGCTTTACTTCAGCCCGGGGGCCCAGCATGCTCAACTCCGGCCACACCACCAACACCTCAGCCTGCTCGCCCATACGGCCAACTTCGACCCGGGCAAAGCCGCCACTGGCACTGACCGATTCGGGCCTGTCAGGTTGTTCAAACGACACCGGCGGGGCCTGAAACTCGACAACGGCGGCCCCCCACAGCCGGGTTTCCAAAGTCAGGCTTGGTTCTTCATCTTCCAACCATCGGGCACCCTCATGCTGCCAGCCGCCCTTCGGACTGAAAGCCAACAAACTTCCGGTTACGCCATGGGAAATGGCTACCTTGAACCCGATCTGGTCCGTTTCGCCGGTTTTCGGATCCATCAACGCCAGTGTGCCGCTGGCCTCGGCACTGAACACGCCCCGCTCGTAGCGATCGGTTTCTAATCGAACAAACGGCTGCGACTGGTTCACCTCCTCGGTTGCCTCCAGCCATTGCTGCTCCGTCACGTAACCCACGGCCCAAGGTGCCACACCCGCAACCAGCAATACGGCTGAGCCAATCATCGTCCATTTATTCAATTTCAATGTGTCTTCCCTTTGTCGCACAAGGCGTTGTGAGTTGCTGTTCGTTGCCTGAACGCTATGAGCCGGGTTTGCCCGTCAGCCGCTCCAGCAACACCAGCTGCGCTGCCACTCGCGGTTCGCCTTCGGCAGGCTGGTTCTGGATGTAACTGCCATCGGGCTGCAACATCCATGACTGGCAATTGTCGGCAAGGTAAGCGTCCAGATCTTCCTGCAAGCGCGCGATCAACGCGGGCTCTTCAATCGGAAACGCCACTTCGATACGGCTCAGCATATTGCGCTCCATGCCATCGGCACTGGCACAATAGACATCCGGTTTGCCCTTGTTGTCGAAGTAGTAAATACGCGTGTGCTCCAGAAAACGCCCCACAATCGAGCGCACCCGTATGTTATCCGACAAACCCGGCACACCCGGGCGCAGGCAGCAGATACCCCGAACAATCAAATCGATTTGCACACCCGCTTGCGAGGCCCGATACAGCGCCTTGATCAGTTGGGCATCGGTCAGCGCGTTGAATTTGAAAATGATTCGGCCTTCCTCGCCGTAACCGGTTTCCCGCTCGATCAGACTGATCAAACGCTTGTGCATGGAAAAAGGCGCGTGGAACAGCTTTTTGATCTTCAGCGCCTTGCCCATACCGGTCAATTGCTGAAACAGCTTATTAACATCATCCCCGATAGATTCATCACAGGTCATGAAGCTGTAATCGGTATAGAGCCGCGCATTGCCGGCGTGGTAGTTACCCGTGCCAAGATGCACGTAGCGGTTCAACTTACCCTCTTCCCGACGGACAATCAGCAACATCTTGGCGTGGGTTTTATACCCGACAACGCCGTACACCACGATGACGCCGGCTTCCTGCAGCCGGCTGGCCAATTCCAGGTTTTCGGCCTCACTGAAACGCGCCCTCAGCTCGATCACCGCGGTCACTTCTTTGCCGCGGCGCGCAGCATCGGCCAGCGCCTCGACAATTTCCGAGCCTGTGCCGGCCCGGTATAGGGTCTGCCGGATGGCCAAAACCTGCGGATCTTTCGCCGCCTGTCGCAGCAAATCGACCACCGAACTGAAGTTCTCGAACGGGTGGGACAATAGAATCGGACGCTTGCGAATCGCCTCGAACATCGACTCCTTAGTGCGAATCTGGCGCGGAATGGCCGGCGAGAAACTGGAATAGGTCAGATCCGGCCGATCCACCAGGCCGCTCACCGCCAGCAGCCGGGTCAGGTTGACCGGCCCATTTACACGGTAGAGATCTCGCTCGCCGAGCCCGAACTCTCGCAACAGAAAGTGCACCAGCTCTTCCGGACAGTTATCGGCCACCTCCAAACGCACGCCGTCACCAAAGCGACGACTCAGCAATTCACCCCGAAGTGCAGAGGCCAGATCTTCCAGATCATCTTCCAGTTCCAGATCCGCGTTGCGGGTCAGGCGGAACTGGTAGCAGCCTTTCACTTCCATGCCCGGGAACAGCTCGTCGGCATGGGCGTGGATCATCGATGACAAGAACACCAGGTTCTCGCCACCATCACAAACCTCGTCTGGCAGGCGCACCAAACGAGGCAACGAGCGCGGAGCCGGCAGGATAGCCATGCCGGTCTCCCGGCCAAAAGCGTCTTTGCCGTCCAGCTCAACAATAAAGTTCAGGCTCTTGTTGACCAGGCGTGGAAACGGGTGCGAAGGGTCCAGCCCGATCGGGCTGACCACCGGCAGGATTTCTTCATCGAAGTAGTTTCTGACCCACTCCGCTTGCGCCGGCGTCCATTCCCGCCGGCGAATAAAGTGGATATTCTGTTTTTCCAGCTCGGGAAACAGCACATTGTTGAGAATGTCGTACTGCTCTTCGATGTACTCATGAGCGACACGACTGATCTCGGCCAGCGCCTGCTCGGGCTGAATTCCATCGGCACCGACGGTTTCCCGCCCATACTTTAATTGTTCACGCAGGCCGGCAACCCGGATTTCGAAAAACTCATCCAGATTGCTACTGAAAATACAGCAAAAAATCAGCCGGTTAATCAGCGGATGCGCCGGATCCATGGCCTGCTTCAGCACCCGGTAATTGAACTGGAGCTGACTCAGCTCCCGGTTGAACCAGTTTTCGCTTGCATCCAGATTAACGTGTTCACCAACGGGCGGAACCTCAACCGGGGCCGGCACACTGAGTTCGTCGCTGGTGACTGATTTTGCTTTTGTTGTTTCAGTAGTCATCGCTCTCTGTATCCATTGACGGCACGAACGGCCGATTCGTCCTTTAAGCCCGCTGGCGCTCTCTCATCAACCTGGCGGCACGCACGGCAAAATACGTGAGAATGCCGTCGGCACCGGCACGGCGCATCGCCATCAGGCTTTCTATCATCACCGCGTCACCGTCAAGCCAGCCGTTTTGCGCAGCCGCCATGTGCATGGCGTATTCGCCACTTACCTGATACACAAAGGTCGGTACCTGAAGTTCGGTTTTGACCCGGTGCACAATGTCCAGATACGGCATACCCGGCTTGATCATCACCATGTCGGCACCTTCCGCCAAATCCATGACAACTTCGTGAATGGCTTCGTCGCTGTTAGCCGGGTCCATCTGATAGGTCGATTTATTACTCTTGCCCAGATTACCCGCCGAACCGACCGCATCCCGGAACGGCCCGTAGTAACTGGACGCATATTTGGCAGAATAGGCCAGAATTCGCGTATTTACGTAACCGGCCGACTCCAATGCTTCACGAATCGCCGCGACCCGACCATCCATCATGTCTGACGGTGCCACCACATCGGCACCCGCATCGGCGTGAGACAGCGCCTGATTGACCAACGCCTCCACAGTTACGTCGTTCAGCACGTAGCCGTCGTTGTCGATGATGCCGTCCTGGCCGTGGGTGGTGAACGGGTCCAGCGCCACATCGGTAATCACACCCAACTCCGGGTGGGCCGCCTTGATAGCCCGCACCGCGCGCTGCGCCAACCCATCAGAGTCCCAAGCGCCGGAACCGGACAGGTTTTTAAACTCGGCTGGCACCACCGGGAACAGGGCGATTGCAGGAATACCCAGCTCCACCAGCTCTGCCGCCTGCTCTACCAGCAAATCAATGCTCAGACGCTCAACACCCGGCATGGACGGTACGGCTTCCCGCTGATTCTCGCCCTCCAACACAAAGACCGGATAGATAAGATTGTCCGGTGTCAGCTGTTTTTCGCGAACCATACGGCGGGAGAAATCACTGGCGCGATTACGTCGTAGACGGGTAAAGGGAAAGCTTCGACCGGAAAGCGGCTGGTGCGGCTTTGACACAGGTAACCTCCTGAACATGAACCGTGGGAAGAGTCCCCATCATACACCTCGGAGGTGGCCTGTTGCAGGCCTGCGGTCCTGCACACCATTGGCAGGAGGCAACAAATCACGATTTCGGGCGGTTTACCTGACACCGCCCGAGCAAAAACCCCTTAAAGCGTGCGGTTATTGAAACCGGCATCCACCTTGCGGGATGAGTTCGACTTCAATGTCGTATCAACCTCTTCGATTTTGCCTCCACATCGCAAAAAAGCTTCCATGTCGGCCTGCAATTGCGCTCTGACCCGAGCACGGCTGGCAACAGAATGATTGTCGTCGCCCTCTCCGGCCCAGCTTACTGACTGCTCCAAACTGCCTTCGTCGAATTCACTCATCGTTTCTCTCCATCAACGAAAACCCGCCGCCAGCGCCCTGAACGCGCGCCGGCCAGCACAACCTGCCTCGACGAACAGCCCACAACGGGTTCGTCTTGGCGTCTTTATAATCCTCTTTTTTTAACCGCGCTATTTGCCCACTTAATATTTTTTGTAACATTTTGTAATTTGTATTAACTTATTGATTTTGTAGCTCATAATTAGGCTCGATCAAGCCGTCTGAAATTGACACAAAGAATGAACAATGATTCACTACTTGGGAAGGCAGCATGGCCTATCGTGAAACGGACAAAATGCGTCAGCGTAAAGCCGAAGCGCGGCAAAATATCCTTAAATGCACGTCTCAGTGCGTGGCTGAAAACGGATTCCGCAGCGCTCGTATCACGACCATTGCCAATTTGGCGGGCGTAGCCACCGGCACCATCTACCGACATTTTGAGTCCCGCGAAGACCTGTTTGCCGAAATTTTCCGGCTGGCCACGCAGCGGGAAGTCGATAAGGTGGCCGAAGCGCTGGCTGTCGAAGGCGATGCCGTGCACCGATTGAACAATGCCCTATGCCAGTTCGCCAGACGCGCCCTGAAAGGCCCCACCCGGGCATGGGCAATGATTGCCGAACCGGTTGACCCGAAAGTTGAAGAAGAACGACTGTTATACAGAAAAGCCTACGCCAGCCTGTTCGAGCAAACCATTCAGGAAGGCATCGCAGAAGGCTCCATTCCCGACCAGGATGCCCGCATCACCAGCACCTGTTTGGTAGGCGCCATATCCGAATCATTAGTCGGACCGCTGTCACCAGCGCAGACAGCCTCACTGCCAACAACAAAAACCGATCAAGAAGCGCTGATCAACACCATCGTCCGCTACTGCGTGAGGGGGTTGACCGGCGCCAGGAGCTAACTATGAGCAAGCCGCTAGACACCCGCGTTCACAACACCGATGCGCCACAAACCGATCGCTACCTGGCCGCCACCCACGAGGTGATTAACCAGCCGAAAGCGCTGGCGGATTACAACCTGTTCGAACAAGACATTGCCCTGCGAGAAGCCGTATTACGCGAAGGTGCCGGCCACGCCAGTGAAAGCCTGAACAACTTTGGCGCCTGGGCCGGGAAAGCCGACACCATCGAACTAGGCCATCAGGCCAACCACAACAAACCCGGCTTCCGCACCCATGACCGCTACGGCCACCGAATCGACGAGGTCACCTTTCACCCGGCCTACCACGAACTGATGACCGCCGCGTTGGAGAACGGCTTACACAGCTCCCCCTGGGCCAACCCCGGCCAAGGCGCACACGTCGCGCGAGCCGCCAAGTACTACATGCACTCGCAAGTAGAAGCCGCCCACTGCTGCCCGATCACCATGACCTTCGCCGCTATCCCGTCGATCCGTAAACAACCGGAACTGGCGAAGCTCTGGGAACCCAAAATCCTGACCAACGCCTACGACGGCCGCAACCTGCCAGACAGCGAAAAAACCGCCGTCACCATCGGCATGGCAATGACCGAAAAACAAGGCGGCAGCGACGTACGCGCGAACACCACCCGCGCCTATCCCATCGGTGCCGAAGGCCCCGGCCAAGCCTACGAACTGGTGGGCCACAAATGGTTCGTGTCCGCCCCCATGTGCGACGCTTTTCTGGTACTGGCCCAAACCACCAGCGGTCTGTCCTGCTTCCTTATGCCGCGCTGGCGCCCCGACGGCAGCAAAAACCCGTGGCAAATCCAGCAACTGAAAAACAAAATGGGCAACGTCGCCAACGCCTCCAGCGAAGTTGAGCTGCGCGGCGCCATGGCCTGGATGGTCGGTGAAGAAGGCCGCGGCGTACCCACCATCATCGAAATGGTCGCCATGACCCGCTTCGACTGCATGATCGGCAGCTCCGCCGGAATGCGCCAGGCCGTCGCCCAAGCGACGCACCACTGCCACAACCGCAGCGCCTTCGGTGCCCGCCTGAGCGACCAGCCCTTGATGCAAAACGTACTGGCCGACCTAACCCTTGAAAACGAAGCCGCCCTCGCCTACACCATGCGAATTGCACGAGCACTGGACAACCAGAACAACGAACACGAACGCCTGCTAGCGCGACTGGCCACCCCCGTCGGCAAATACTGGATCTGCAAACGCACCCCCAACCACGCCTACGAAGCCATGGAATGCATCGGCGGCAGCGGCGTGATGGAAGACTGCATCATGCCCCGACTGTTCCGGGAATCCCCCGTTAACGCCATCTGGGAAGGCAGCGGCAACGTCCAATGCCTGGACACCCTCCGCGCCATCCAAAAAGAACCCGAAACCCTCGACGCCTTCTTCAAAGAAGCCGCCGAAGCCAAAGGCACCGACCGCCGTTTCGACCAGTTCCTGGCCCAACTGCAAACCGACTTCTCCGACATCAGCGACTTCCAGTACCGCGCCCGAAACCTCGTTGACCGCCTGGCCCTTGCCATGCAGGCCTCCCTGTTGCTGCGCTTCGGCAACCAAAACGTGGCCGACGCCTTCTGCGCCTCCCGACTGCAAAACAACGGCGGCATGAACTACGGCAACCTCCCGTCCGGCACCAACGCCGCGGCTATTATCAAACGGGCAACGCCTATAGTAGGCTAGGGAAAGAGTGCGGATCTCCTGACCATGCCCTGATTCAGGCAACAGGAATCCAGCTGAGAACTTGGCGAGCCGGTGAGGTGTTGCCTTCCAAAAATGTGCGCAGCCAAGGATGGCGGAGCAGAAGCGCCACATGGGTTCGGCCGAGCGCTTATGAAGCAAAGCTTCATGCGACAGCCGAACGACCGCAATCTGCGATTGCGGACCGGACCCCGTAGGGGTGCCGCAGGAGCGGTTTTTGGAAGGCAACACCTCATCGGCTCCTGCACAGAGGCCCAATGGAAAATGTCTGAATCTTTGAGAAAGCTGTTAAAAGAAGGCAAAACCCCAAAACAACAGCCACACACCATCACCCCCCACGTAGGCCTGCTAACCCTGCACTTCCAGCTGTACGGCTGCGAAGACCTGAAAGCCAAACGCAAAGCCTTCGCCCCCATGAAAGCCCTCTGGGGCAAAGAATCCGATCTGGCCGTCAACGAAACCGCCGACCACGACGCCATCGACTGCGCCACCTGGACCATCGCCGCCTTAGGCGACTCCGCGCAACAAATCACCCAGCGCCTCGACCAAGTCGAAAAAGACATCCAGGACCGCATCGACGCCGCCATACTCGACATCCACCGGGAAATTCTCTGACCTCACCGCCACCCTCAGAGAATCCCGAGCGCTGAAGGCATAGCGTCAACGCAGATCAAGCCTTATACTACGGCCCCGCAGGGACATATGACCTACTACCAGACAGGTCAGAAGTACATGTGTCAGGCCAAGCCTGGCCCCCATCCGCAGGGTTTCCGGAACCAACCCTCGGATAATCACTGAAAGTGTGTGGCTCTATGACCGGAAATAAAAAATCCGCCCAAGCCTCAGTCGAGGCCATGTATCGCGTATTTACGGTGCCAGAAGCGCCGGAATCCACGCTGAGCCGCATCGACCAAAACATCTCCCGAAACCTCGCCGGCTTCCTTCAGGAACACATCGTTGCCGTCGAACGGGACCTGTCTGACGTAGAAAAGAACTTCGCCGATTCGGCCATCCCGGAAAAACCCGTATTCGTTTCCGAGCAAGCCCAATTCCTGCTCGACAAACTGGTTGCCAACTCCGTACACACCGCATCCCCGGCCTTCATCGGACACATGACCTCAGCGCTGCCCTACTTCATGCTGCCGCTGTCCAAAATCATGATTGCCCTGAACCAGAACCTGGTCAAAACCGAAACCTCCAAAGCGTTCACGCCGATGGAGCGCCAGGTATTGGGGATGATCCACCGGCTGGTGTACGACCAGGACGGCTCCTTCTACCGGAAATGGATGCACAGCCCCCGCCACTCTCTGGGCGCCATGTGCTCTGGCGGCACCGTAGCCAACCTGACCGCCCTCTGGGTCGCCCGCAACCGGGCTTTCCCGGCCGAAGGCAGCTTCCGCGGCCTGCACGAAGAAGGGCTGTTCAGAGCACTGAAGTACTACGGCTACGAAGGCGCGGCTATCGTGGTTTCAAAGCGCGGGCACTATTCCCTGCGCAAAGCCGCCGATGTACTGGGCCTTGGCCGGGACGCACTGGTTGCGGTCGAAACCGACGATAACAACCGCATCCAGACCGACGCTCTGCGCGACAAGTGCCTAGAACTGCAGAGGCAGAAAATCAAAGTCATGGCAATCTGTGGCGTTGCCGGCACCACCGAAACCGGCAACGTTGACCCTCTCGATGCCATGTCGGATATCGCCCGGGAGTTCGGTGCACATTTCCACGTGGATGCCGCCTGGGGTGGACCAACCCTGTTCTCCCGCAGCTACCGAGGCCTGTTGCGCGGCATCGAAAAAGCCGACTCGGTTACTTTTGACGCCCACAAACAGCTGTACGTACCGATGGGCGTGGGTCTGGTGGTGTTCAAAGACCCCAGCCTCGCCAGTGCGGTTGAACATCACGCGCAATACATTATTCGGAAAGGTTCCCGTGATCTGGGCAGCACCACACTCGAAGGCTCACGCCCGGGCATGTCCATGCTGATCCACTCCGGTCTGAAAATTCTGGCCCGAGAAGGGTATGAAATCCTGATTGATCAGGGCATCGAAAAAGCCAAACTGTTCGCCGACATGATCACCAAGGAAGCGGACTTTGAACTGGTCACCGAGCCCGAACTGAACATCCTGACCTATCGTTACTGCCCGGATATCGTGCAGCAAGCCCTGGCGGTAGCTGATGAGCTGCAAGCCGAGAAAATGAACAGCTGCCTGAACCGGATCACCAAGTTTATTCAGAAAACCCAGCGTGAACACGGTAAAGCTTTCGTTTCCCGAACCCGGCTGGAACCGGCACACTACTACCGTTTTCCTTGCATTGTATTCCGGGTAGTTTTGGCCAACCCTCTGACCACACCGGAAATTCTGGAAGACATTCTCAAAGAACAAAAAGAACTGTCGAGTGCCGAAGGTATCGCCGACGAAATCAACATTCTGCACCAGATGGCGAATGCCGTGCTAAAGCCGGCTCAGGCTAAACTCAAAGGATAGGTATAAAACGAGAAGCTGTCAGGCTATACCTGACAGCCGGTTCCGGACTAACCGGGGAAGGAATCAGTACAGCGCGTCTTCGTCATCCAGCACTTCGTGCAGGATCTCCAGAAACATCTTATCCGCGTCACTCCACGCTTCCGGTATACGGATCGTTGTATTGGCGCTGATCTCCCGAGCGATCAACTCATCAGCATCGGCTTGCCCTTTATAGTTGCGAGCAATATCCACCGACTTAACCGCAATGGTCGGATCACTCAGAACTTTCTTGATGAAAACTCTCAGCTCACCAATCATTTTCGCCTGATGACTTTCAACAGATGAACTCATTCCTGACTCCCGAAAGTAAATAGCGGCGGAGCATACAAAGCCACTCCGCCAACGTTTCGCCTATAGTATGGCAAAGCGCGGGGCACTAACCAGCCCCTACCTGCCACATCAGACCATCATGCCCCTTAGCGCAAAGAACAGGAAGGCTGCCATCAAGGCAGATGCCGGCACAGTGATGATCCACGCCGCTGCGATACGGGTCAGATGCGACCGCTTCACCATTTCTTCTTTGTAGATCTTCTTCAGACGCTTACGCTCGGATTTGGACAACGGCACCTGCTGCTTCTTCTTTTTCGCGCGCTTTAGCAGGCTTTCCATCTCTTCCAGCGTGGCATTGCGGAAGTCATCCAGAAACGGCTTCAGGCGCTCCTGATCGGCCGGCTCGTGGGCTTCGATAATCTTGTGCAATTGAGACGCATAATTGGACTTCAGGTATTCCCGCAAGAAGCCCACCCCGAAGACACCACCGATAGCAATATGGGTCGAGCTGACTGGAAGCCCCAACTGGGAAGCCAAAATCACCGTCAGCGCAGCAGATAACGCAATACAGAAGGCACGGGTCTTGTCGAGTTCAGTAATCTCGCTACCCACGGTCTTGATCAGACGGGGGCCGAACAGCATCAAACCGACCGAAAGCCCGAGCGCACCCACCAGCATCACCCAAAGCGGAATGCTGGCCGACGTTACTACGCCACCACCGGCCTGAATGGCATCGTTAATGGCGGCCAGCGGACCAATCGCATTGGCCACATCGTTGGCCCCGTGGGCGAAGCTGAGCAAGGCAGCGGCACAAATCAGTGGCCAGGTGAACAGCGTATTCACACCATCAGTGCTGTTCTCCATGGTCGCCGCACGGCGGCTCACCAGATTACGCATGGCAAAGAAAACGGCGGCGGCCACCGCCAGGCCGATCAAAGACGCATCAATAATATCGACCTTTACAATTTTCTTGACGCCTTTGACCATCAGATACGTGGTGAAGGCCCACGCCATGATCGAAACCAGCCAGGGGACAAACGTGCGCGCTGACGACACCAGATTCTGGCGATACAGCACGGTTTTATTAATGAGGAACAAAAACAGCGCCGCTAAAAGCCCACCCAGCACCGGCGAAATCACCCAGCTGGCGGCTATTTTGCCCATCACCGCCCAATCCGCGATCTGCCAGCCACCGGCCGCGATACCCGCGCCCAGAACACCACCAACAATCGAGTGCGTGGTGGACACCGGAGCGCCCATCCAGGTGGCAAGATTCAACCAGAGCGCACCTGCCAATAACGCCGCGGTCATCAGCCAGACAAAAGAACGAGGATCGTCCAGCGTGGTCGGATCAATGATACCGCCCTTGATCGTGGACACCACATCACCACCGGCAATCAGAGCACCCGCCGCTTCAAAAATAGCGGCCAGAATAACCGCTGCCCCCAGTGATAACGCACCGGAGCCCACCGCAGGGCCCACATTATTGGCCACATCGTTGGCCCCAATGTTGATGGCCATATAACCACCGATTACGGCGGCCGCCATCAGCAACATGCCGTTCGGCAGATCATGACTGAACGACCCAACCAACAACCAGATACCGAGCAGGAAAAGCAAACTTAAGCCCACGCGGTACCTTTCGGTGGTTGGGCTGCTGAGAAGGTTATCCAGATAACCGCTGGAACTAGCCATAAGCGCTGTGCTCTCTTTATCGTTAACCATTATGAGTTTGACAGATCGTCGGGCGCGCACTATAAAATTTTTGCCCAAAAAATGAAACAAAAGTGCGATTCCGGTCACCCTTCACATTGTAGCCAAGTTCACCTCCAATCTTTGGCAATTTTGGCGCATACTGGCGAAAAATGTGTCAAAAAGAACAACACAAATGCCTGAAAATCTAACCCTTAGCCAAGCTCTATATACGGAGCACGAGGACCAACAGGTTTCTCGTCTGCTGACGGCTGTGTCGATTGTGGCTTTAGTGTGTTTGTTCAGCATTGGCACCAAGGCGTGGTATTCAGGTAACCAGACCCACGGCATTGTTCTCTGGCTATTTAACCTCCCCATTATCGCCAACATGATCTGGTTCGCACGCACCAAGAACCGAAATACTCAGAAAGCGGGGCTGATCATCCTCGTTGTACTGTTACTCTTTTACCTGATTGCCTCCGGGGGGGAGAGCAGTACCGGCCCGCTCTGGTTTTACGCATTGCCGCCGCTGCTGTTTTACCTGACCAGCCTGAAAACCGGCACCGCCATTCTGCTGTTCTGTTATTTGGCGGCGGTCATCGTTTTTCAGTTTCCGGATTTATCCTGGGTGTCTGCACAATACAGTGTAGACTTCAAAATCCGCTTCTTCGTGACACTGACACTGGAATCCATTTTCTGTTTTGTTCTAGAAACGACCCGACAATCTGCCCGCAATAAATTAGTCAGCTTCGCCCGGGCGCACGAGCATGCCGCCCGGACAGACGAATTGACCGGACTGGCCAACCGGCGAGAAATGCTGAATCGATTGAACGCCGAATTTTTACGCTACCAACGAGCCGGCCATCACTTTTCCATCGCCCTGATCGATCTGGATTTGTTCAAGCAGGTCAACGACACTTTCGGCCATGACGCCGGCGACCTGGTCTTGCAGCGCTTTGCCGAGATCACGCTTGGGGTCACACGCCAAACTGACCTTGCCGCCCGCTGGGGAGGCGAAGAGTTCATGTTGTTGTTACCGGACACCACCTTGCTTCAGGCCCTCGCTCTTGCAGAGCGGCTGAGATCCGAGATCGCAAACACCTCGTTCACCCATAATGGTGTCTCGATACCGGTAACACTCAGTGCCGGCGTTTGCTCAATCTCAAACGCATCCTCAGTCAATGAGCTGCTCAAACAAGCCGATGTCCAACTCTATACCGCCAAGGGCAGCGGCAGAAATCAGATATCACCTCGCGTTCGCAGCCAAAACACAACCCTGGCACCCTCAACTTGAGCGCAACCTTCACGGCCGCTATGATCTCGCCAGCAAATATGACCCACACTCTCAGGCAAAGGCAGAATCATGGCAGCAATCCGCATCCTAACCGGCAGCGTCTACGGCGGGGCGTTACAGACAGCCAAGACCATCAAGACCACACTGGAATCAGAGGGGTACAAAGTTTCCGTGCTGGAAAACCCCAGTCTTGAAGACATGACCGCCAATGACGATGCCCTTTTGGTTTGCACCTCGACCACCGGACAAGGCGAGCTGCCTCCCAACCTGCTGCCGTTCTATATCGAACTGAAAGACCAGCTACCGCAGCAACCCGGTCGGCCTTTTGGCGTTATCGTTCTCGGCGACAGTTCCTACGGTGACACCTTCTGTGGTGCCGGCGAATTGATGGAAGAAGCGCTGTACGAGACATGTGCGCGCAAGGTTGGTGACACGCTTAAAATCGATGCACTGGAAACAATTGAGCCGGAAACCGAAGCCCTGGAATGGGCCAGGCAATGGGTAACACAAATCTGATGGATTTTCGGACCGGCATCAAATCACTACACTTTCTGCCTTGAGCCACCCTGCGCTAGCGTTCATACTCGATGCACAACGAAAATAATGATAAGAGCAGCAACGCGTGAAATTACCGAACTCGGCAAAATGTTTGGCCATTCTGCTGTTAATGCTGGGAACCTGGTCTTCGGCATTCGCAGCCAAAGCGCCTTATATTCCGGAGATGGACTACGTACGACTGGCACCGGACGCCGAGGTTACCGCCGCAGACATTCTTGCAACAGGGCGCTGGCAGCGGTTGCCGGAAGAAACCGCCAACTTTGGCTACACGCAGGACCAGATTTGGCTTCGGTTTACAATTTCCAGGCCCGCCAGCGACCAACTGGTCGAAATCAGCTACCCCGCCCTCGACCACATAGATCTGTACGTTTTTGAAGACGGCGAGCTAATCCAGCAGGAAAGCACCGGTGACCAGCAATTGTTCTCCGAACGAGCGGTACAGCACCCGCTATTCCTGTTTCCACTTCATCTTCAAGCCGACGGCCATTACCACATTCTGGTCCGGGCGCAGACGCAAGGGGCCATGCAAATCCCTCTCAAACTGTGGGATCGCCAGCAATACTTCGAACACGCGTCCATTGAAACCCAGATGCACGCGGGCTATTACGGCATACTGCTAACCGTCATTTGCTTCAACTTGTTTGTTTTTCTCGCCCTGCGCGAACCAGTTTACTTGCTGTATGTGCTATCAACGTTAGGCTACCTGATCCTGATTGCCAGTCTGAACGGCAGCACCTACCAACTGCTGTGGCCCAACAGCCCGGACATACAGGGCGTTGCCATGGCGGTGGTTGTGCCGCTTGCCGTTGCCTTCTCCTCCATGTTCTCAGCTGTATTTCTGCGGCTTAAACAATCAAGCCCGTTCCTGAACCGAATTCTGATGCTGGTCATCAGCCTGAATCTCGGACTGGCTGTGTACAGTTTATTTGGCGATTACAGCACGGCCATTCGGCTGGATGTGGCCTTTGCAATCCCCAGCTGCCTGTTCCTGACCATTCTCGGGCCGATTCAGTGGTACAAAGGCAATCCGCAAGCCTCTTACTACACGCTGGCCTGGGGCGCCCTCACTCTGGGCAGCGCTATTACCGGCGCGAATAAAATGGGGTTCATCCCCAACAGCTTTCTCACCGCCTATGGCATGCAAATCGGCTCGGTTCTGGAAGCCATGCTGCTGAACCTTGCTTTGGCCTCTCGGCTCTACCATGAGCGGCAAGATAAGCTGACCGCCAGAGATGCGGAAATCAAGGCTCTGGAAGCCCGGCGCTCGGCGGAGCTGAAGCTGATGGATCAAGCCCTTCACTATCCGCTAACCGGGCTGCCAAACCGCAGCAGTTTCGAAATGCTGCTGAACGAGCTGATCCACAGCAACCCCAGCAAACGGTATGGGGTTGTGTTGCTGCACCTCAACAATCTGGACCCGGTCACCAAGACCTTGGGCCATCGAAATACCGATGCCATCCTGATGAGAGCATCGAAGCATTTCAATGCCGTGGCGCGCGAAGTGCCCGGTGCGCAAATACTTGAGACCAGCAGTAACACCAACTTTTACCTGGCACACTTCGATCCACAAACCTTCGCCTGCATCGTCGATGCCAACCAATCCGCAGCAACCCAGCGAAAGTTGATCCAGAGCCTGGACGAGATTCGATGGCCAGTTGAGTTTCACGGCATGGAAGTGCCACTCGAGCCTCGCATTGGCATCGCGGTGCACCCGGAAAACGGCAACGATGCCAATACGCTCATCCGCCGGGCAGCCATTGCCGAAGGCTCAGGCCGCGCCATCGAGCGCGGTTTGGCCTTCTATAAACCGTCCCGTGACTCCTACAGCGCCGACCGGCTGACACTTGTTTCAGAACTGCGCCATGCTATCGATAACGATGAGCTGGCGCTGTATTTACAGCCAAAACTTGCCTTGAAAACCCGTGAGATCGTCGGTTTTGAAGCGCTGCTGCGCTGGCGGGGACGGGAACAAAGCGTATTCGCCGATGAGATTATTGCCGTCGCAGAACAGAGCGGCCTGATCAAGCCGTTGACGCGTTGGGTGATATCCGAAGCGTTAAAGATACGGGGCAGACTTGTCGAACTTGGCAATCAGGTCAGCATCGCAGTGAACATTTCACCGAATAACCTGCGGGAGCCGGATTTTGCGTTGTTCGTACGGCAGCAGATGCAGAACAACCCGTCGCACCACGGCGCGATTATTTTCGAAGTCACCGAAACCTCAATGATGCAGGACCCGGCCAACTCTCTGAAAGCGCTGAATTCGCTCTATCAGGCCGGCATTCCGTTATCCATCGACGATTTCGGCTCAGGCTACTCGTCGCTGTCGTATATCAAACAGTTGCCAGCCAATGAAATTAAAATCGACCGCTCACTGATCACTGACTTATCGGAGCGCAACGAAGACCGGGTGATCGTACAAACCACCATCAGCATGTGCCATAACCTGGGCTACACCGTGGTGGCGGAAGGGGTCGAGGACGAAGCCACGCTGGACTTACTGGCCGAAATGGGCTGCGACCAGGTTCAGGGCTATTTCCTGACCCGGCCTTTGCCGTTTGACGAGATTGTTGAATGGTTAGCCGATCAGCCTTGCCGGTCGCGGATCAGCGCTTCCTGAGTGGTGGACGCCACAAGCACCCCGTCCCGGGTGTAGAAATTACCGCGATTGAAACCACGGCCACCCGAAGAGCTTGGGCTGTCTTTGTCGTATAGCAGCCACTCATTCATCCGAAATTCCCGGTGAAACCAGATCGAATGGTCAAGGCTCGCCA
Source organism: Marinobacter litoralis (assembly GCF_016427555.1). Taxonomy (GTDB): domain Bacteria; phylum Pseudomonadota; class Gammaproteobacteria; order Pseudomonadales; family Oleiphilaceae; genus Marinobacter; species Marinobacter litoralis_A. The sequence continues at coordinate 831,540 of NZ_JAELVS010000001.1, read as the reverse complement.
CCTGCATGTTCCTGTTCATGAACGAACGTCCATGAGGGGCCATAGAGGTGCCCAGAAAACTGAAATCCGAGGCATAAGTGAGCAGACAGCGATGCAATACCGGATCGTCCGGCAGAGGGCCAGCGGCCCGGAACCAGTTTTGCCGGTATGGCGGCCGTTTCTGAGGGTTGAACGGATCATCCGGATTGACCGGGCGTATTTCAATGGGGCGATCACGAGTAAACATATCACGCAGTTTTTCCGGCAGCTGATCGGCAATCAATTTGCCAAGATCCTGTTCGGAACGCAGCGTCTCCGGCGCGGGTGCATCCGGCATTTCGAACTGGTGGCTCAATCCTTCTTCAGCGGTCTGAAACGACATGGAGCCGGTCAGAATCTCTTTTCCGTCCTGGCGGGCAATCACCCGACGCACAGCAAAAGAACCGCCATCCCGCACTCGCTGCACTTCGTAGTCGATGGGCATGCGGTGGTTGCCTGGGCGTAGGAAATACGCGTGCAAAGAGTGGCACAGCCGGTCTTCAACAGTGCGGCTGGCAGCCATCAACGCCTGCCCCAGCACCTGTCCGCCAAAAACATGGGGAAACCCCAAGTCTTCGCTGTCGCCTTGGAAATGGTCGTCTCCGATCGGAGATAAATCCAGCAATTCGACCAGTTTTTTGGTTACTTCCAGCATGCCCGCTCCTGTCACATCGTTCTAGAGCTTTTCGTAGCTCTTTAGCTTACGAATAGTTTTCTACCTCAGGCGCGGGCTTTACGCAATGGAAATCGGGAAAAGAAGTGCTCCGGCGCTGCCCCATTACCCGGGCAAGCGTTCATCTATTCCTGATGGATAGGCGGCACCTGTTTCGCCAACGCCTGCTTCTCAACAGCAAACCTGCCGGTCACCGCAAATCCAAGAATGTCGCCCGAGGGAGCTGTGAACACGGCTTTCACATCGGAACCATCTTGCTCGATCTGCCACTCACCTTCTGCGTCTTTTGGTGGCGGGCACACCGCCGTTGGGCAGCAGGGTGTTTTAATCATAATCGGCATGGTGCCGTAACGTACTTCTGTGCGCTGGCCCGTCAAGGTTTTCGCTAACGCCCGCGCGCTTGCCATCAACGGCAGCACGTACAGTAAAACCTGGCCATCTACTTCGGCACAGTCTCCCAGCGCAAACACGTTCTCTGCCGACGTTTCCAGCGCACGATTCACCACGATGCCGCGGCCAATATTCAGACCGGCCGTTTTCGCCAATTCAACACGCGGACGAAGGCCCACGGCCGAAACCACCAGATCCGCGTCCAACTGCTCTCCGTTGCCAAGCGTCAGGCGAACGCCCTGCCCTTGCCGGTCCACGCGCTCAACCACAGTTCCCAAGTGGAACCGTGCACCCAGTTCGGTCAGTTCATGCTGGACTGCTTCTGCCGCTGCCGCAGGCAGTAAACTGGGCATGACGTTCGCATCCGGTGCGATCACATCAACCTCGTAACCGCCATTGCGCAAGTCATTGGCAAACTCGCAACCAATCAACCCTGCCCCCATAATGGCGACGCGCTTGCCGCCATGAAGAGCTTTTCGAAACGCGCGGTAATCAACCAGGTCGTTAATGGAGTAGATATGCTCCTGGCCATCGCCCTCAATGCCCAGGCGAATCACATCCGCGCCCCAGGCCAACACCAATTTGCCATACGCCAACCGCTCATCGCCCAGAACCAGCTCCTGACGCGGGGTATCAATTCCTGTCACAGTCGTAAACGTACGCACGGTGACGTTCAGCTGCTCTGACATGGCCGCCGTTTCAGCCTGAGCCAGACCTTCGGCATCTTTGCCTTTGGTGAACCCCGTGGAGAGCATCGGTTTGGAATAACTCACGCCGTCATCCGCGGTGATCATAATGACTGGCGTTTCTTTATCGAGCTTGCGCAGCTCCTTCACCAACGAATAGCCGGCGAGTCCGGTTCCGACGACGACAATGGGCGCTTGGTGTGACATGGCTGTGCTCCGTTTATCAGCTGATTTCGATCATCTCGAAGTCTTCCTTACCCACGCCGCAGTCCGGGCACTCCCAATCTTCTGGCACGTCTTCCCAAAGCGTGCCGGGCTCGATACCGTCTTCCGGCCAGCCTTCCGCTTCATCGTAAATCAGCCCACAAACCACACACTGCCACTTTTTCATGATCGCTCCTCAATCAAACCACTTAAAATTTGTCCGACAATACAGCAATAGCTCAAAATTTCAAGAGAACGGGCTACCCGGCACTGTCTCGAACTAAAAACAGCCGTCATCATAACCGCCTCGCCCCCACCGACCAATGGCGGATGCTAAGGGCTCAGCCACTTTACCGGCCAATAGCTGAAATTACACATATCGATCATGGCATCCGCACTCCCTTCGGGCCTCTGGGTTCGGTATAATCTGCCGTTTTGAGACAGGACCGACCGTTATGACCGATACCGTCGCCGAAATGAACCAAGTCATGGCTGAAGCTGACTGCCTGGTAAATGACCAGCAAGTCAGTGCAGCGATCGACAAAATGGCGAATGAGATTACTGATCGCCTGAAAGACAACAACCCGCTGTTGTTTTGTGTCATGAATGGTGGCCTTATCCTGACAGGCCAATTGCTGCCCAGGCTTAAATTTCCCGTTCAAGCCGAGTATCTGCACGCCACGCGCTACCGGCAGGAAACCACCGGCGGCATTCTGGAATGGAAGCTTCAACCCGAAGCCGACATGAAAGACCGCACCGTGCTGATTGTTGATGACATTCTGGACGAAGGCACCACCCTGTGTGCGATCGCCGATTACTGCAAAGCGCACGGCGCTCGGGAAGTTCTGACCGCCGTATTGGTCGATAAAGATCACAACCGTAAGGCTAAGCCCGATCTGAAGGCCGATTTCACTGGCCTGTCTGTCGAAGACCGCTTTCTGTTCGGCTACGGCATGGATTACAAAGGGTACTGGCGAAACGCCCCCGGTATTTATGCTGTCAAAGGACTTTGATTCAGCACCCGGCCTAACCATCCCCCCTACCCATTGGTATCGATCACTGGCGGCTGCCGGACTCCATAACCCGGACGTTCATGGCCCGGCCCGCCATTGGCTACAGGTGGAAGGTTCGTTTACCAAAGCGCTGCAGAAAAAATGCCGCTCAAGCTTTCAGGTAGACGTCATCCGGGAAGGGTTTGCCGAGCCGTCTGACGAAGAAGCCCGGCGCCTATCCATTCCCCGCCGGCAAAAAGCCTGGATCCGGGAAGTCCAGCTGTGCGGTGATGGCCACCCCTGGGTGCTCGCCCGCACCATCATTCCCGTCAGCTGCCTTGAAGGCCGTGGCCGCCGACTGCTGAACCTTGGCAACAAACCCTTGGGCGCGTATCTGTTCAGCAGTCCGGATTGGGAGCGCGGCCCGCTGGAAACCGGGCTCTGCCAAACGGAACTCGAAAACCAGCCTCAACTCGCCCGCCGCTCGCTTTTCCACTGCGGCCAAACGGCACTCATGGTCTGCGAGTTTCTTTTACCTGCCCTGTATAACACCGATCCTTCGCTTTAACCCGCATCGTTGTGGTGGCTATAATCAGGCCTTCACCCCTACGCCCGACGAACGGATGATCACCACCATGTTGCAAAATGCTCTGCCTGAGCACGTTCAAGCGCGCTTGACCGATTACGCCAAGCTACTTCGTATCGATCGCCCTATCGGCACCTTATTGTTGTTGTGGCCAACCTATTGGGCCTTGTGGCTGGCTGGCGAGGGCAGCCCGTCAGTCGCCAACATTATTATATTTACCCTCGGTGTTTTCATGATGCGGGCTGCCGGTTGTGCAATTAACGACTTTGCCGACCGGGAATGGGACCGGCACGTGGAACGCACTCAGGACCGCCCCCTGACAACAGGTCGCATTCAAGCCTGGGAGGCCGTGGCGTTGTTCGGCGGCTTGTGCCTGGTTTCCTTCCTGATGGTGGTGCTGTTCACCAATTCGCTCACCTTGTACCTGTCATTTGGCGGCGCGATTCTGGCGTTCATCTATCCGTTCATGAAGCGTTATACCCACCTTCCCCAGCTCTTTCTTGGCGCGGCGTTCAGTTGGGCTATCCCGATGGCCTGGGCCGCCGAAGCCAACGAGCTCAGCCAGCTCACCTGGCTGTTGTTCACAGCCAACGTGCTCTGGACCGTCGCCTACGACACGTTTTACGCCATGGTGGATCGCGATGACGACCTGAAGGTGGGCATAAAATCGACCGCGGTTCTGTTCGGGGATGCCGACCGCGCCATTCTTGGCGTGCTTCAGACTCTGGTGGTTATGGTGTTGATTCTGGTTGGCCAACAGGCCGGCCTCGGCAGCTTCTATTATTTGGGTTTGGTGGCCATGGCCTGTTTGTTCGTTTATCAACAATATCTGGCGAAAGATCGCGCCCGGGACGGATGTTTCAAGGCGTTTCTGAATAACAACTGGGCCGGGCTGGCGGTTTTCGCCGGGTTGATTCTGGATCTCGCGTTGTAACCATCATCGCCTGTCATAAACTTGTAACCAAAGCACGCTGTAATGGGTCGGTAACAATTCCGGGAGCAACGAAAGGACTCCCCTGCTTGATACAGGTTGAAGCTCATGATTGGAAAAACTGTGCTGATTGTTGACGACGAAGCGTCAATCCGAGAAATGATTGCCGTCGCGCTGGAGATGGCCGACTACAATTGCCTGGAGGCTGCCGATGCCCTCGAAGCGCATACCCTGATCGTCGATAAGCAGCCCGACTTGGTTTTGTTGGACTGGATGCTGCCCGGCACCAGCGGCGTAGAACTTGCCCGACGCCTGAAAAAGGACGAGGCCACCGCTGACATTCCTATTATCATGCTCACGGCGAAAGTCGAGGAAGACAACAAAATCCAGGGGCTCGAAGTCGGTGCGGACGACTACATTACCAAGCCCTTCAGTCCCCGGGAGCTGGTGGCTCGCCTTAAGGCCGTGTTGCGCCGGGCTACCCCTGCGGGTGTGGACAGCCCGATTGATGTTGAGGGCCTGATACTGGATCCGGTCAGCCACCGGGTTTCGACACCGTCCGGCCCCCTCAACATCGGGCCAACCGAGTACCGCTTACTCCAGTTTTTCATGACCCATCAGGAGCGGGTTTATACCCGTACCCAACTGTTGGATCAGGTATGGGGTGGCAACGTCTACGTGGAGGAGCGCACAGTGGATGTCCACATCCGACGGTTACGTAAAGCTCTGGGCTCTGACTACGATCATCTGGTTCAAACCGTTCGCGGCGCGGGCTACCGTTTTTCAACCAAAGCGGCCTGACGCGTGCCACTTTTTCAATTCTCAGAAGCGCCACGGCCAGGCGGGTATTGATGCGGTATAACTGGTCCCGATATTTGCGACTGATTTTGGCCGGGCTCGCCGGAACCACCCTGGTTGGCTGGTACTTTGGCTTCCCGCTGTACGGCCTGCTTACCGGGCTGATACTTTATTTGTGGTGGACCTTGTTACAGGCCCGCCGCCTTTACCAGTGGCTGGGCAATCCCAGCGCGTCTGACGAGCCACCCCAAAGCATCGGCATGTGGGGGCATATTTTCGACAGCCTTCACAAGCTGCACCAGGGCCATTTGAGCAAGCAGGACACACTGCGTTCGCGCATTAATCGGGTGCAGGATTCCACCAACTCCATGCGGGAAGGCGTAATCATGACCAACGCCCGGGGTGAAATGGAATGGTGGAACGATGCGGCCGAATACCTGTTGGGCTTCCAGCGTAGCACCGACCGCGGGCAGTACATACAGAACCTGATTCGATCTCCGGCCTTCAAGACCTACTTCGAAGCCCGAAATTATGCGGAGCCTCTTGAGCTGAATTCACCCGCCAAGCCGCATATTCATCTGGAGTTCCAGATTAACCAATTTGGCGATGACGACCGCTTAATCGTGGCCAAAGATGTCACCCGCCTGTTCCAGCTTGAGCAAATGCGTCGTGACTTTATCGGAAATGTCTCGCACGAGATGCGCACGCCGCTAACGGTGATCAGCGGCTACCTGGAAACGCTCGCCGATCACCTGGAAGAACTGCCGCCGAAATGGCGCCGGGCGATCCATACCATGCAGTCACAGTCGTCACGGATGGAAGCGCTGATTACCGACCTGATCCTGCTATCGAAGATTGAAACCGGCGAACATACCGTTGATCAGGTGCCGACCGACGTTGACGTTATGCTCCACCAGATACGAAACGATGCCAAAGCGCTCAGCGGTGAAAAAGGTCACCAGATCGACATCCAGGTGACCGACCAACGCCTGCTCAAGGGCGACCGCAGTCAGCTTCGGAGCGCCTTTTCCAACCTGATCTTCAACGCGGTGAAATACACACCCCAGGGCGGTCACATTACGGTGACGTGGAACAGCGATCGGGACGGTGCTCACCTGACCGTTGAAGATACCGGCATAGGCATTGATCCGGTGCACATTCCTCGGCTAACGGAGCGTTTTTATCGTGCTGACCCGAGCCGGCATCAGGGCACCGGTGGCACTGGCCTCGGGCTGGCCATCGTCAAACACGTGCTCATCAACCACGATGGCCATCTGGAAATTCGCAGCAACCTCGGCGAGGGCAGTCGATTCATCTGCCATTTCCCCAAGGAGCGTTTGGTTGAGCGTCCGCCGGAGGACACACCGAGTTAAACGGCTCCTGAACGGAACCGGGCGACGAATCGGGACAAGTCCTCCAGCTTTTTCGGATCTTCATCCACGAATCGGATGATCACGCTGACGAAATCCGTGTCTTGCCGCTTATCGACCGCCTGCAACTGGTGCACATACCCGTTCAGACGCGCCATCGCGCCTTCACCGATATCGATATCCACAACCGCCTGATCCAGGATGCCCGGGAAGTCCTGATCCCGTTTGGCGACCACCCGCACTTCGGTCAGACTGATATCCTTTACCACTGATTTGAGCGTACTGTCTGAAAATCTCACCGCCGCTACATTCGCCGCTCGGGGCGGAGTCCGGTTCGGCGGCGCAGCTTTTTGCTCTGTATCAGGCACATCCCGCTTCTGCGTGAGCAGATCTGCAGATTCTGAAAACGCTCCAGCCGGACCATTGGGTGGCGAAGCCTTTTGCCCGCCTGCCAATTGCAGCCGAGGTCCCATCACCTTCAGAATCTTCCTGCTGAGCCCCTCCGGATTGAACGGCTTACCCAGATACTCAGACACGCCCTCTCTAACAGCTTCGATGACATGGCCTTTATCGCCCCGGCTGGTGATCATGATAAAGGGCACTTTTTCGTATTGCGGCTGCTGGCGCATCCACTGCAACAGCTCCAGGCCCGACATTTCGGGCATTTCCCAATCACATAACACCAGATCAAAAGTGGTTCGCGACATAAGCGACTGCGCCCGGCGACCATTTTGAGCATCGGTTGCTTCAATCATCGGAAAGCGCTGTCGCACGGTCCGCTTGATAAGGTCGCGCACAAAGCTGGCATCATCCACCACCAACGCCTTCAGACTCACCATAACCGCCATCGCTCCGAAGCTACCAAATGCCTTCAACTATAGTGCATTCACCGGGCCCTGTGGCGGAGGCCGTACAAAAACACAACAATCCAGAACCGATCACCTCCCCATTAAACAATTGTCACCTGTCCATCATGACGGCGCTGTTTCCTTGGCCGGAAAACACGCTACCATGGCCGTTCCGATATCTTTATTTCAGGCTTACGAGGTTCACTGTGGCTCAGCTTATGACACGGACGACATTACGAAGTGCAATTACCGTCTTAACCTTCTCTGCTCTGGCTATCACAACGCAAGCGGACACCGTGTCGGAAGCCGAACCCACAAAGTCCGAAAGCGCCTTCGCTGAGTGCAAAGCAAGCTTGCATGACAAGGCCGTTCAAGGAGGCGTAAGCGAAAAAACAGCCTCAGCTGTACTGGCAGACGTTGAATACCTGGAGCGAGTGATTGAACTGGATCGCCGCCAACCCGAGTTCACCACCACCTTTGCGGACTATTTCAACCGCAGGGTCAACGAAGCCCGCATTACCAAGGGCCGGGATTTGCTCCAGGAGCACCGCGACCTGCTTGCACGCGTCACCGATGAAACTGGCGTACCCGCCCCTTACCTTTTAGCATTCTGGGGTCTGGAAACCAATTTCGGCAGTTATTTCGGGAAAATGCAGGTACCCAGCGCTTTGGCCACTTTGGCCTGCGATCCCCGGCGCAGTGGCTTTTTCACCGAACAGTTTGTCGCCGCGTTACAAATCATCGACGAAGGCGCCATTCCGCTCGAGCAGATGGAGGGTTCCTGGGCAGGGGCCATGGGCCACGTGCAGTTTATGCCGACGGTATTTTTGCAGCACGCAGTTGATGCCGACGGTGATGGCCGACGAGATCTCTGGAACAGCCTGCCGGATGCCATGATGTCGGCCGGTCGGTTCCTGCAGTCGATGGGCTGGGACGGTGATTATCGATGGGGGCGCGAAGTGCTGATTCCTCGCAATTTCGATTTCAATCTGGCCGATGGCCGCCGCCTGCCACTGAGCCAGTGGAACAAACTCGGCATCACCGACGTATACGGTCACGCTCTTGACGACGAACCCATTAACGCAGCGCTGGTGGTTCCCGCTGGGCACCAGGGCCCGGCCTTTCTTGCGTACAACAACTTCCGTGTGATCATGGGCTGGAACCGCTCCGAATTTTACGCCATTTCCGTCGGCCACCTTGCCGATCGCATTGCCGGTGCCGGCGGACTGGAAAACCCACCGCCGGAGGATCAGCCAGCACTGTCAAGGAACCAGGTCATTCAGCTGCAGGAGACCCTGAGCGACAAAGGCTACCCCAGCGGAAAAGCCGACGGCATTCTGGGCTCGAACACCCGTAAAGCCATTCGTGCGTTCCAGAAATCGGAGGGCATGGTTGCGGACGGTTTTCCCTCGGCGCAGTTGCTTGAAAAACTCGGAATCCAGGCTGGCACCTGAGTTCGAGCGTCAGCATATTTAACACTCCGATAATCCAGTGCTGCCACAAAAAACGCTCACGCTCTAAAAATCATTAGCTTGCATATAACGGCATGAGTATTGCTCCCTCCGACTCGCAGTAAAAACAAACACCCCAATCATGTCTGCAGTAGATTGGAATGCCCCGAGCTTTTACAAACCCAAGCAAATGGGGCGTCACGGAGGAGACTTACCATGATATTTCGTTTAATTGGCAGCGCTCTGATGGCTGCCGCATTAACTTTTAGCGCCAACAGCTTTGCTGTACCCACTCTGGACTTTGATGTCGACGGCCCGAATTCCTCAGTGAATTCAGCAGGCCTTTCACTCTGCTCAGGATGCTCTGTCAACCTGACGCTCGACGGAAATCTGGACAACCAGATCTTCAGTTTGGCGGCTGGCGACAGCTACACCTTTGATTTCTTTGATGCAGTTCTTTATGGCCCCGCTTCCGGCTGGGGTGCCATTGGTGGTTTTGTTAATGCAACTTTAGCCTTTTCCTCACCCGCTGCAGTTGATGCAAATGGAACCGGTCTGGGAGGGGCTGCCTGGGGCTGGTTGATCGGATTTGGTGGAACAGGCGGCCTGACCTTTGGTCTTGGTGGACAACCTAGTGACATTACCTTGGCTGATGGCTCTGTGTTCGGGGTCGAATTTTCTACGGTTGGAGATTCATGTCGTGGCAAAGGCTGTACCTTAGCCCAAACCGTTAGAGCAAAAATTACAGCTAAGAATGTTGTCGCCTCTGTCCCTGAGCCCGGCACACTGGCGCTGTTGGGGTTAGGCTTGGCCGGACTCGGCCTGTCCCGGCGCAAGAAAGCCTGAATACGCAGTCTGACCCACTGGTGGCATTCGTTGTCGCCAGTGGGTCCTTCCCTCCCGCGTGAAGTCCTGATCAAATCCGCGCATAATATTAGCACCTACACCAACGATATTATCCGGACTCCATGGACTCGATCACCCAAATAGCGCTAGGTGCCTCAATTGCCGGTGCGGTTGCAGGCAAGACCCTTGGCCGAACGGCTCTTCTGACCGGCGCTGCTCTCGGCACCCTGCCTGATTTGGATATATTGATCGACTATGGCACCGCTGTTGCCAACTTCACCCAACATCGGGGTTTTAGCCATTCGCTATTGGTGTTGGCCCCGCTGTCTCTGCTGATTGCCTGGGGACTGTCCCGCTGGCAGCCTCAGTTGTCCTTCCGCCGATGGCTAACGCTGGTCGGGCTGGTGCTGCTCACTCACCCACTGCTCGACACCTTTACCACCTACGGTACCCAATTGTTCTGGCCATTCGGCGGGCCACTGGCGATCAATAGCATTTTCATCATTGACCCACTCTACACCCTGCCCTTGCTGCTCGGGTGCGCTTGCTTCCTGATTCGCCCACCCGCCGCTAAAGCGCTCGCGCTGGGTTTGTTGGCATCATCGCTGTATCTGGGGTGGACCGTTACCGCTCAGTACCTGATCACCGAGCGGGTCAAGCCGGCTCTCGCCGCTGCCGGCCTGAACGATGCCGCATTAATGGTGCAGCCGACGCCGCTCAATACGGTCCTGTGGCGGGCAACCGCGATCAACGATGACCTGCGGGTGGAAATCGTGACAGGCTTTTTCGACGGTGACAGCGAAATAACACTGGAGTCGTTTCCCCGCAATTCTGAGCTCGCGCAGTCGGTTTCGCACCTTCCGGAAGCCCAACGTCTGGAATGGTTTACCAAAGGATTCCTCCACTATGAGCTCAACGGGCAAAAGATAACGGCAACCGATGTCCGCCTCGGTATACCCGGTGCACATCCATTCACCTTCGTACTGGCCGAGGTAGACGGTGCCGATCTCACACCACTGCCCAGCGGACAGCTTCCCCGCCCGGCCATGAACCCCGCCGCCCTGCCTTTGCTCTGGTCTCGGCTCACGGGTCGAACACCGGCACTGTGCCTGCGTACACTCAGTGTGCCGCTGGACAAAGGCAACTGTTAATGCGACTGGATCAATACCTTTCCACCAGCACCGCGCTCTCACGCAAAGAAGCGAAAAAAGCCATCAGCCAAGGACGGGTAAGCGTGGAAGGTGTATCAGCCCGCTCTGCGAACTTGCAGGTGGCTACGGACGCGAACGTCGAACTGGATGGCTCCGCGCTGCGTTTGCCGGGTGAGGTCTATTTGATGATGAACAAACCCGATGGCGTCATCAGTGCAACCTCCGATAGCAGCCAACCTACGGCGGTTGATCTGCTTCCTTCCTCGTTGGCTTCGAAAGTTCATATCGCTGGCCGTCTGGACAAGGACACCACCGGATTGTTGCTTCTGACCAGTGATGGCCGGTGGTCACACCAGGTGACATCACCCCGGCGCGACTGCCCGAAAACCTATCAGGTTCAATTGGCCGAACCGCTTGGTAGCAAGGCCAAGGTCCAGCTTGAAACGGGCGTTGTGCTCAAAGACGAAGACAAACCTACCCTCCCGGCGTCGGTGGTGGAGTGTTCAGAAACCGTGATTGAGCTGACAATAAAAGAAGGGCGTTACCATCAGGTGAAGCGAATGCTGGCGGCCGTGGGCAATCACGTGACCGGGCTACACCGATTGCGAATCGGCACAATCACCTTGGACCCGGCATTGGCGCCGGGCCAATACCGGGAGCTGACCGAGAACGAAATTCGTTCTATTGCCGAACGTGCCTAACCGGCGTCATCCGTACGCTCGAACTTTTGAGCAGCCAGGTTTTTACGCACCGCACCGGCCTCAAAGATCTCTCCGTTCATCGCTATGTAGACGCCAGGCGGCAGCAGCTGCACCGCCGACCAGGCAAAGCCAATGTTAAAGATTGCATCGGTGCGGCGCATCCTCGCAGGCTGCATGGCCCCCGTCAGCACGATCGTTTTGCCGGCAGCTTGCTTCAGCACCTCTCCGGTTTCGGCCATGGTATCCGTACCATGGGTGATCAGAATCCGTTGACTGGAAGTTTTGTTGACCGCCTCAAGAATGAGCGTACGGTCGTCATCTGTCAGCTCCAGACTGTCCTTGCGCATCAGTTCGCGCAGAGCATAACCGCCATGAATGTTGGACTCTGTCAGCAGTTCCGGCAACAAGCTATCGCCAATTTCAAACTGGCTATTGGCATCAAAATACACTTTGTCGATGGTACCGCCAGTGGTCAGTATTTGAATCATAGGCTACTCGATTTCACTGTTCATCGGATCTGGCCGCTACTATATCAGCGCGACGCCTGCGACGCAGGCCCGGAATACGGTTATTCATAAGCCCCTTAAGCCATATCGAAAATCCTTGTTTGTCTTATTTTTCGTTCAACCGTAAGATGGCGCACCTTTTTGGTGCAATAGGACTGGTATGGGTATTCGTAACGAAAGGTTGCGCTGGAAGCTCGCATTCGGATTGCTTAAAGCGCTTCATCTGGAGAATCTGGCGCAACGATACAGCCGCAAGACGGTGCTTGCCGGTTTCAATCTGATTAACGGTGGCCTGAGCATTGCGTTGGTGGCCTTTGTCGCTCTGATTACCCAGGAAGCGTTTATATTTCCGTCGCTCGGTGCCACGGCGTTTATTCTCTTTTACATTCCGATGGCTCAACCCGCCTCGCCAAAAAACACCTTATGCGGCCATTTGATTGGCGCATTAATGGGTTTGCTCAGCCTCTATTTGTTCGGTTTACAAGAACAATCATCGGCGTTTCTGACAGGCGTGGACCTTCCTCGCGTTGGAGCCGCGGCCCTATCACTCGGGTTAACGGGATGCTTGATGGTGCTCTTTAATGTTGCGCACCCACCAGCGGGCGCAACAGCCCTGATCGTATCCCTGGGCTTGATGCCAGACCCGGCCCAGCTGCCCGTGTTGATGGCAGGCGTCGCTTTGCTGCTCGTTCATGCTTTTGCCATGAACCGGCTCGCTGGCATTCCTTATCCGCTCTGGTCGACTGAAACCACCACGGCCGGATCGGCAGCCTCCTCACCGGCTCAGTAAGCCATCAGCTACCGATAATAACGGTGCCGCTGCCGAGCGTTACCCCGCCACAGGATACAGCGCTGCCAGTGATTGCCGCGGGCTGCCCGTTGATCATCACGGTCGCTGAGCCTGCGGCAATGGCCCGGGGATGGGGTGGGTGTTTTGGTTTGGAGTGAGGCGCTAAAGGATCGCCTAACCTGGCAACGGGCTTGCCGTCAACCAGAACATCAGGAGAACCTGCAATAACAGGCGTGGGTGGAAAGCCAGCGTGATCCATGCCCAGATCACCCAAAAGCACAATGGGCTTACTCATCATCTGATTCCTTTCAAAATAGAGTTCGGGGCCGCCATCCTATAATGATTGCGACCCCAACCCAAGCCGGCACGTTCATCCTTAGACGTGCCGCACATTACCGGAGAACACTCAGCCGCTGATGAAGACCGGACCAACCCCCAGGTTCCACAGAATGACCGAGCCAACGCGTGTTGAGACCAGTATCACCAGCGCAACCGTTAACAAGGCACCGCCATACATGACCGCCCGCTCTTTCTCGATCCCCATAACAATGGGCAAGCCGTCGTACATCAGCCACGCACTGTAGGCAGCGGCCCCCAAGAACACAAAGGCGTTAAACCAGGGAACCGGATACAGCAGCGCGAAGCCTGCCAGGAACATGGGTGTACAGGAATAAGCCGCAAGCGCAATGCCGTTGGAAGGCACGTGTTCTTCCTTCGCGCCGTAGGTTTTAGCCATCCAGTTGATGGCATAGCCCAGAGCAAACACACCCACCAGCATCGCTATGTAGGTCAGAATGCTCAGCTGTAGGGCGCTGATTTCGGTTAACTTGATCAACCGCTCGTTACCGACTGTCCAGCCGAAATAGGCGGTGGAGATATAGGCGCAGATTGGCGCAATGGAAGCTAAAGCCAACACATAGGCGACGTAAAGCTTCATCGGACTTTCATGTTCTTTACGTATCGATGCCCATTCCTCATCGGGATGGGTAAAGAGACCGAACGCATGAGAAAGCAGCATAGACTACCCCGCATTTTACTGTTGTTAGTATCGGGACACACGGCACCTGAAACCAATCAGGCTTTCTGCCGTTTGTAATCTTAACTATAGTCAAGAACGAGGCGCGCAACAGAAACATTTGATTCTATTTCGTTCATAGCCCCGCGCGGTCAGATCATTTGGTTCTTGTGAGCGGCCAAATCAACGGTTTAGCTATCGCCAGAAACGCAAAAAGGCAGCCGAAGCTGCCTTTTCAATGCTGTGCCTGAATCTTACAGATTACAGAGCTACAACGTTCTCCGCCTGAGGACCTTTCTGGCCCTGAGTTACGGTGAACTCGACCTGCTGGCCTTCGGCCAGAGTCTTGAATCCTGAGCCTTGGATGGCGCTGTAGTGAACAAATACGTCCGGGCCGCCTTCACGAGTGATAAAGCCAAAACCTTTTGCTTCGTTGAAGAACTTAACAGTACCGGTAACAGTAGACATACGTAAACTTCCTGAAATCAATCATTTTATCTGCTGCCACGCACCCTTTTGGTGCTGGTCAGCGTGTATACGGAAAAACTGAACTCGCGGGATCAAAAACAGGACGGCACTACTAACTGCGGAGGTACGTCTTATTCATGAACTGCTTTGCAAATCTTTCCTTCAGGAAACACTCTACTCTGGAAAATCTGGCTTGCCAAGGGTCTTGGTAGAATTTTGTGTAGGTAAAGATACACAGGCCCGAATCGGCGTGTTTTCGAGCATTAGCCTCTAAACAATGCGAAGGTCCAGAAACCCAAAGCGGTCATCAATATCGAGCCGACAACGTGCAACACGATGCCGGTTAAGGCCGCAGCCCACTTACCGCCTTGAAGCGCGGCAAACATTTCCAGGGAAAAGGTCGAGAAGGTTGTCAGGGCACCACACAGCCCGGTTATCGCGAACAAACGCCATTCTGGAGCCAGCGAACTGTTATGTGTGAAAAAACCAATCAGTACGCCCACCAGCCAGCCACCGCTCAGGTTGGCTGCCAGGGTGCCCCAAAGTACAACGTGGTAGGACGAGTTCAACCACAGCCCCAACGCCCACCGAAGGTTGGCACCAATGACGGCACCAACACTTACGGCAAGGGCAGACAGCCACATCTCAGCTCAATTCCTCAAGCCGGGTTGTGGTCGATAAGCGTGTCCTTGTTGCGGGCAAACTCATCAAACGGGAAGTCGTCCACGGTCAGCATTTCCAGCACCAAGGCTTCATACTCACGCATAAAGTCGGCCTCTTCCTGAGTGAACACGTCCGCCTTCAGAGCCGCCTCGAAACGCTCTTCCGGGTGCAAGGCTGTCATCGGCAGATCACCTTTGGCGTAGGCTTTGGTGGCCTTCCGATACAACTGTTCCGCTTTGTCGTAGTCTTTCAGCAGGTGGTTGTACTGGGCTACTGGATTCGGCACATCGCTGTCACCGTCAGTGGTCCAGGTACCCGCCAGCAACTTGTTGCGCAGCGGTGTATCTTTGGAGATGGCCTGAGCCAAAGCCCGGGTCAGTTTGTCGTTTGGCTCTGCCCAGCAACGGCCGAGCGGCAGCGTAATAACCCGTAGCGCGATGGCCACCGGACGGTTCGGCAAATTCTTGAGGAACTCGTCGAGGGCAGTCTCGGTGCGGTTCAACAGCAAGGTCATGCTGTATTCCATCAGTTCCTTCTCGCCTTCAGCCGGCTGTCCTTCGTGCCAGTTCTTCAGCACCATGGAGCCCAAATACAGGTTCGCCAGCATATCGCCCAAACGCGCAGACAGCAGCTCACGCATCTTCAACTCGCCACCCAGGGTGGACATAGCCGCATCGGCACACAGGCCAAAGGCAGAACTGAAACGCGCCAACGCCTGAGCGTATTTGCTGGAAGCACTGTCGAGAGGCACATCCGCTTTACCGATACCCAAAGCTTGGGTGAAGGCACGCGCGGCGTTACCGAAGATCAGTCCGGCATGGCCAAAGAAGGCTTCGTCAAAGGCTTTGAGGTCGTCGTTGTCTTTGGCGGCCAGCTCTTTCAACACATATGGATGGCAACGAATAGCACCCTGCCCGAAGATCATCAGGCTGCGGGTCATGATATTGGCACCCTCCACCGTGATGGATACCGGCATGCCACTGTAACCTATTCCCAGATAGTTGCGTGGCCCCAAGGTGACCGCTTTACCGCCGTGAACGTCCATGGCGTCGGTCAGAATGTCACGCTGGAACTCGGTCAGGTGGTATTTCAGGATGGCAGACGGCACCGCCGGCTTCTCACCCTTATCAATCATGTTAGCCGTGTGATTAACCGCAGACTGAGCAATGTAGGTCTTACTGGCAATTCGCGCCAAAGGCGCCTGCACACCTTCCATTTCAGCCACCGGGGTATTGAACTGGCGGCGAACACGGGTAAAGCCACCCGCCGTACCTACCGAGTATGCCGCTGCGCCGGCAGCACCGGAGGGCAGTGTGATACAACGACCAACCGACAGACATTCAACCAGCATGCGCCAGCCCTGGCCGGCCATTTCCTGACCACCGATGATGTAATCCAGCGGAATAAACACATCCTTACCCTTGATCGGCCCGTTCATGAACGGAGAACCAATCGGGCAATGACGACGGCCAATTTCCATGCCCTCGGTATCACGAGGAATCAATGCACAGGTAATCCCATGATCTTCGGTTTCGCCCAGCAGGCCGTCAGGGTCAAACATCCGGAACGCCAGGCCAACCACCGTGGCCACCGGGGCCAAGGTAATCCAGCGCTTCTCGAAGTTAAGACGGATACCCAACACTTCTTTCCCGTCAACTTCCTGCTTGCACACGATACCGGTGTCAGGCAACGAGGTAGCGTCAGAACCGGCACGAGGCCCGGTCAAACCGAAGCAGGGAATCTCGCGGCCATCGGCCAGACGAGGCAGGTAATGTTTTTTCTGCTCTTCGGTACCGTATTTCAGCAACAACTCGCCAGGCCCAAGAGAGTTTGGTACGCCAACGGTGACCATCAACATTTCATTGGCGGCCAACTTTTGCAGCACCGCCGTCTGGGCTTTCGCCGAGAAGCCCAAACCGCCGTATTCTTTCGGGATGATCATGCCGAAGAATTTCTCTTTCTTCAGAAAATCCCATAACTCTTTGGGCAGATCGGCACGCTCAACCGCCAGATCCCAGGCATTACACATGCTGATAGCCTGGGTGCACTGGTTGTCCACGAAAGCTTGTTCTTCTTCATTCAGCCCGCTGTGACGGTTGATCAACAGGTTGTGCCAGTCCGGCCGACCGGTGAACAGTTCACCATCCCAACCCACGGTGCCGGCTTCCAACGCGACCTTCTCTGTTTCCGAAACCTTGGGCGCCACTTTCTTAAAGGTTGCGAACACCCGAGGAGTCAGCCAGTTGATGCGGAATTGAGGCAAACCCGCAGCCGCCGTAATCGCTGCAC
Source organism: Marinobacter litoralis (assembly GCF_016427555.1). Taxonomy (GTDB): domain Bacteria; phylum Pseudomonadota; class Gammaproteobacteria; order Pseudomonadales; family Oleiphilaceae; genus Marinobacter; species Marinobacter litoralis_A. The sequence continues at coordinate 814,164 of NZ_JAELVS010000001.1, read as the reverse complement.
CGATGAACAGCACCAGGCTTAACCAGCCCGAGCCGACAAACAGGGATAACACACCCACCACCAACATCACACCAATGGCATGCTTGGCGCCTGACTCTCGACGCATCACAAACAGCAAGCCGGCTATTGCCGCCAGAAAAAGAATCAAAGTCATTTCAGGTTCTCTCTGTCTTCCATGGATTAAAGCCTTCGTCGTATTGACCGAAGGCTTCGGCTAATGATTCGTTTATCCAACTTACCTTAACAGGTGTTCTTGCGCCAGATAACCACAAAGCCGAATTCACACTTACCTCACGATGTTACGATCACCCGAATGCCTTCCAGTGCCAAACTGGCATGGCCCACGGCTTCTCGGGCTGCCGAGAGCTGCTCCCGCAGGAAGTCAATTTCCTCGTCACGAATCGCCGGGTTTACCTTCTTCAACGCTTCCAGGCGCCGTATTTCCGGCTCAAAACCCGCTTCAACCTGAGCCAGCGCCTGCTCTTTCAGCGGGCCAAGATGCGGATCAGACAGCCGCTCTGCGTGATCCACCATGGTTTCCACTTCAGCCCGGATCTTCGGCACAATCGCCTGCGCTGTGCGCCGTCGAATGTTCGAGCACAACTCGTTCAGACGGTCATGGGGCAGTGCCTTCGACAAATCACGGCCATTCACGTCAACCACCAGTCGCAGCGGCGATACCGGCAAGTAGCGAGTCAATTGCAGACTTTCGGGCGCCGGGCAATGCACGGCGAAAACGGCTTCCAGCAGCAGTGTGCCCGGCGGCAGGGCTTTAACGGAAAGATTGGCCAACGCGGCCTTACCCAAACCGGAACTGGTCACCGAGTCCATCACCCCCGTTACCATCGGGTGCTCCCAGCTCATGAACGCCATATCTTCACGCTGCAGCGCCTGTTCCCGCTCCCAGGTTACGGTCAGTCCGTCTTCCGGCAGCTCAGAAACATGGCCGGACTGGTACTGCTCGCCAGGCTTCAGCACATCGGCGTGTTCGCTGTGGTCTTCGATATCAACACCCAGAATATCGAACGCCTGCACCATGTAATCACGTACTTGGGCCGAGCCTTCTTCTTTTTCGATTTCCGCGATCAGAGCCTCTGCCTCGTCCCGGCGGCAGGAATTCAGCTCAATCAACGCATCCCGCCCGTTATGCAACAGGGTTTTAAGGCGCTTTGTTTCGTCTGCGCTGGCCGCCAGTAGCGGCTCCAGTGCCGCCTGATCCCCGTCGAGAGCCTTCTGCCAATCGTTACTGACGTGCTCATGCACGGCAACGCCCACGGCACAGCTTTCCGAAAAGGCATTTAAACCATCATGGAACCAACGGTACTGGACCTCCTGACTGGTGCCCTGCAGGTAAGGAATGTGAATCTTGATGGCTTCAGTCTGGCCAATGCGGTCCAAACGACCAATCCGCTGCTCGAGCAAATCGGCGTTCGACGGCAGATCAAACAACACAAGGTGATGAGCAAACTGGAAGTTACGGCCTTCACTGCCGATTTCCGAACAGATCAGCGCCTGCGCGCCCTGCTCGGTGTCTGCGAAATAGGCCGCGGCGCGATCCCGTTCGACCAGACTCAGGTGCTCATGGAAGGCTGCGCTGCGGATGCCTGCCCGTAACTGCAGATAACTTTCCAGCGCCATTGCGGTATCTGCACGGGCGCAGATAACCACCACTTTCGCCGGGCGTAAACTGGCCAACTTTTTCTCCAGCCAGGCCACGCGGGGGTCTTCCGCCAGCCACTGTTCTTCCGACGCGGTTTGTTCCGGTGCCAGACCCGTATCGCCGTAGCGTGCCTCGTCATAGAGCTCCGGACACGGCAGAGGCTCCGGCAGAGGCTGGCGCTCCGGGAATCCTTTAATCGCGGCGCGGGTATTTCGGAACAGGACTCGCCCGGTTCCGTGACGGTCCAGCAGGGCGTCGATAATGGCTAGGTGCGCATCGTCCTGTTTCAGTAACTCGGGCAACTCGTCGCCCAACCAGTTTTGCAGCGCGGCCTGATCCTCTTCCGCGATTTGACCTGGCGTTGCCTGCAGTCTGCGCACCACCGAGTTGATGGCTTCGTATTGCTGCTCTTCCGCGCGGAAGGTTTCCAAATCGTGGAAACGGGCCGGGTCCAGCAAGCGTAAACGGGCAAAATGACTGGCTATACCCACCTGTTCGGGAGTTGCAGTCAACAGCAACAGGCCTTTACTGGCGGCCGACAGCTCTTCAACCACCTGGTATTCCGGGCTGGCTTGTTCCGGTGCCCACGCCAGGTGATGAGCTTCGTCTACCACCATCAGGTCCCAACCCGCTGCCAACGCGTGCTTACGGGCTTTCTTGCTGCTGACCAGGAAATCCAGGCTGCACAGAACCAGCTGGTCCGATTCGAACGGATTTTCGCCATCGTCGTCATCACCGAAGATGTGGTTAACCAATGCATCCACATCGTCTTCCTGGGCCTTGATGTCATCGTAACGGCCTTGATCGACAATCGAGAACCTCAGGTTAAAGCGGCGCAGCATTTCCACCAGCCACTGATGCATGAGCGAATCCGGCACCACAATCAAGGCACGGCGCGCCCGACCGGTATGCAACTGATAGTGCAGAATGAGGCCCGCTTCGATGGTCTTGCCCAACCCCACTTCGTCTGCCAGCAACACGCGTGGGGCGTGACGGCGGGCCACTTCATGGGCGATGTACAGCTGGTGCGGCAAATGTTGGGTGCGGGCACCAATCAACCCTTGCGCGGCAGACGCCCGGAGCCGGTCCTGGTGTTCAAGCGTGGACACACGCAAACGGAAGGCGCCATTGCGGTCAAACTGGCCCGCAAACAACCGCTGATGAGGTGCCGAAAAGTTCACCGAACCCGCCAGCTTCACTTCCGAAACCTGTACGGTTTGTTCGCCGTCGTCGGCGTGGTACATCAGAATGCCGCCAATTTCTTCTACGGCACGCACGGTATATTTGCTGCCATCAAAGGTTTCAATCTCCTCACCCAACTGAAACACAATTCTGGATAAGGGTGCGTTATCGATGGCGTAGGTGCGTTCTTCATCAGCCGCAGGAAATCCCAGTGTGACCCGGCGACCGGAGATGTCGGTAACAATACCCAACCCCAAAGCCGTATCACTGTGACTGATCCAACGCTGGCCGATGGCAAATTCCGATGTTTCCAAGAAACCTCCGATAAAAATTACTGATGTTTAGAATCGTTTTCGCGAACCCAATACGCGGTTGCACCGCACACAGCAGCCGGCACCACAATCAGGTTCAGTATGGGCACCATGGCTGCCAGCGCGACCGGCAAACCAAACCCCAGAGCCGACAACCGGCTGGCTGCAAGGTCTTTACGCAGCTTGGGGAAGCTGACCCTGTGATTGTCGGCGGGGAAATCTACATACTGCAGAGCCATCATCCAGCTGTTAAACAGAAACCAGAGCACGGCCGCTGCCAGGTTGACGACAGGGATCAGGCCAATAATAAACAAGCCCAACGCCCGGGGCAGGTAATAGGCTATTTTCTGCACCTCGCGCCAGAGGGCCCGGGGAATATCTTTGATAATCGCGGCCCAGCTTCCGTCGGTGCTGACCTCTTGGCCAGTAAGGTGTTTTTCTGTTAATTCGGAAAGATAGCCGTAAAAGGGCGATCCAATCAGGTTGGCTATGATGACAAACCCATAGGCCAGCATCAGCAAAATCACCACGCCATACAAAAGCCAAAACAGCCAGTCCAAAGCCTGCAACCAGGCCCAGTCCGGCAGCCAGGCCATCGCGCCGGCAATCATGACCGCGAACAGCTCAGCCAGGAAGTAAAACAACAGTCCGAACAACAGAATGTTGATCACAAGTGGAATGATCACGAACAGCCGAAGGCCGGGTTGGCGAATCAGCCTGAACCCCTCTCCCAGGTAGCCCAGTCCTCGAAAAAAGTTTCCCTTGAGCATTGCTGGTGTTCCTCCGCTGCCATGACAATAACGGGGCGCAAAGCATATCATGTCAGGCACGATCCCACAGCCTGCAACTACTCTCGGATTTCCCTATGCGTCGTTTTCGACAACTCCTTGATTCACTCTTGCGCCAAACCCGGCTTTGGCAGACCGTATTCTTCCTCTCTCTCGCGGCTATCCTGTATCTGGCGACCACCAGCCAAAGCTACCCCATCCCGTCTTCGGCCAACGATAAGATCAATCACTTGATCGCCTTTGCCGAGCTGACCATCGTCACACGACTGGCCTGGCCACGCCTCGGTTTTTACTGGTATGTACCGGCATTACTGAGTTTCGGCTTCGCTCTTGAAGCAATCCAGGCAACCTTGCCGTATCGGGACTTCTCGTTAGCGGATGTGCTGGCCGACGCCTTGGGCATTGCCATCGGCATGCTGCCTTGGCCCGGCATTCGCCGCGTCGGGGCAACCACGTAAGACAAAAGCCCGAATGCTTGTGCGATATATCTCACAAGGCCGTAAGAACTTTCGGCTTCATGGCGTGCGCAGCTTATCTTCACGCACCGAAAAATACTCATAAGCCATTAATTTTACGTAATTTTTTGGCAATTCACCTAAAACAGATCCAACTTTTCGTGCCCGGGTCACAGGCTTGCAACAAAAGCCTTGGTATAGTGTTTCTCGTCAGGGATGACAGGGAAATGGACGACGCAAAGGACGCACCCCCACAAGGATTGAGGGGAGAAGCAAGGACACACGGACGCTTCGCTTAAGGGAAACCGAATTGGATTGCCGGCTCGGACGCCGGCACCAGGGAAAGGCAAAGGATCCAGCAACAAGGCTGTTGCTCACCGCGCAAGGACGCGCTATTTGTTCCGACTGTGAACTGCTCAGGATGGCGGTTCAGTACCTGTAAAGGGCGGCTTTCGAGTCGCCCTTTATTTTTTCGGATACCCCGCTTGCTAACCCCTACCCTCTGCCAGATAGATCCGAACCTTATTAAACTCCTCGAATTCATTCAGGTCTGGCCAGGTTCGTGCCTCAACCATGCCTTGGCGAACATAGTCGGCATTGCCCAGATCCTTCACCCGGGAATCTGCCAGCAGCACCTGTTTCGCCGCGGCCTGGAAAGCGGTTAAGAGCGGCCGGTTTTCAGGGTCGTAGAGCACATCGGCCGCGGTCACCAGATCCAGATGTTGCGGCCTATTTGCCCAATCGTCACACAGCTCCACATGCACACCGTTCAACCTTGCATTGGCGGCTGCCGCATCCAGCGCGGCCGGATCAATATCGCAAGCGATCGAGCGGTCGGCTCCCGCCCTGGCCGCGGCAACCGCCACCACCCCTGATCCGGACCCGAAATCCAGCACCGTTTTGCCACGCACCAGCTCTGGATGATCCAGAATCCACTGTGCCAGCACCTGACCGCTGGCCCAACAGAATGACCAATAAGCAGGCTCGGCAACCACCGCTTGCGCTTCATCGTGACTAAGCGGGCCTTCCAGCACTGTTGGATCAAACAGATACAGCGGCATACTCGGGCAACCCGCCGGTGCCGATTCCGCAACGCGCCCCCGGCTCAAGGTCTTACGAAGGTGTTGGTTGAGATGTTCTGGCGTCATCATAGATCCTGTTCAGGTACAAAAACGGACGACATTGTACCCTTAGCCATGATGTCGGGATAATGGCAGTCCGGTATACTGCCGGCTCACTCAAAACCACAGTGAACCGAGGACATGGCCAGCAGACCCGATACCGATGATTACCTGAACCTGTTCCTGAACGATGTGCCGCTCATGGATGTGCGGGCGCCGATTGAATTCGGCAAAGGCAGCTTTCCCGGTGCCGTCAACGCGCCCCTGATGAACGACGAAGAACGCCACCGAATCGGCATCTGCTACAAGGAAAAAGGACAGGACAAGGCCATCGAACTTGGTCACCAACTGGTGTCCGGCGACCTAAAGGCTCAAAGAATCGAAGCCTGGAAGCGTTTTACCACCCAACACCCGGACGGCTATCTGTTTTGCTTCCGTGGCGGCCTGCGTTCACGCCTGACCCAGCAGTGGATCAAGGATTCGGGTATTGATTACCCTCTGGTCAAAGGCGGTTACAAAGCCCTGCGTCGATTCCTGATCGACAGCCTCGATGCGCTCATCGAAAAGCAGGATTTTCAGGTGGTCAGCGGCCGCACCGGCACCGGTAAAACCCGGGTTCTGCTCGACCTCCCCAATCCCGTCGATCTTGAAGGGCTTGCCAATCACCGAGGCTCAAGCTTTGGCCGGCAAGTCAGCCCTCAGCCTTCCCAAATCGACTTCGAGAACCACTTGGCAGTGGCCATGCTGAAGGCCCACCACAAGATCGGCGGTCCGGTCTATCTGGAAGACGAAAGCCGCCTGATCGGGCGTTGCGCCATGCCTGAACGCTTGCGCGCCAGAATGAGCGAATCCGGCTTGCTGATTCTGGAACAGCCGATGGAAGAGCGCATCGCCATCATCCGGGCCGATTACGTGGAAAACATGCTGGCCGATTACGTCGCTCGCGACGGAGAAGAAGCCGGCTGGCTGAATTTCCGGGAATACCTGCTCAGTGCGCTGGACCGCATCCGTAAGCGCTTGGGCGGTGAACGGCATCAGCAATTACGCACTCAGATGGAACAGGCGCTGGAACAACAGGAAAAAGGGTGCGTTGCCGCACACGACCGCTGGATTGAAAATCTGCTCAACGACTATTACGACCCGATGTACGACTACCAGCTTAGCCAGAAACAAGGCCGGATACTGGTACGTGGCGGCCCTCGCGAGATCATCGAGTACGCCCAATCTCATCACAACCTTCTGCCAAACTGAGCCGGATTTGCATCACGCGGTTCGCTGACTCTAGGATACCTACCTATACTGGAGCAGGTTAAGTCTGTTAAGACAGCAAGTTACCCAGCTTTTTCAAGCACCCAAAGTTAAGGAGCGTTTCTATGGAAGAACTTTTCAGCGATAGCGGCAAAGCTTCCGAGTTACTGGAGCAAGGCATCGCGATGGTTATGGCCTATGCCCCGAAAGTACTCTTGGCCATTATCACGCTGATCATCGGCCTGTGGGTGATCAACCGTTTTGTGACCATTCTGGACAACAAACTCGGCAAGAAAGACCCCACCCTGAATAAATTCCTGTGTGCCCTGATCGGCGCAATCCTCAAAATCCTGCTGTTGATCTCCGTCGCCTCGATGGTCGGCATTGCCACCACCTCGTTTGTGGCGATTATTGGTGCCGCCGGTCTGGCCGTTGGTTTAGCACTGCAAGGCAGCCTCGCCAACTTTGCTGGCGGCGTATTGATCCTGATCTTCAAGCCTTTCAAAGTCGGCGATGTCATTGAGGCTCAGGGCTTTATGGGATCTGTGCGCGAAATCAGCATTCTTTACACCATTGTGGACACCTTCGATAACCGTCGCATCGTAATCCCCAACGGTGATCTGTCCAATTCCAGCCTGACCAACATGAGCGTTTACGAAACCAGACGCTGCGATATGACGTTCGGTATCGGTTACGACGACGACATCGACAAAGCGAAAGCCATTTGCAAGCGATTGATCGAAGAAGACGAGCGTGCTCTGAAAGATCCGGAACCACTCATCGTTGTCGGTGGGCTGGGTGACAGCTCTGTTGACCTGAAGGTTCGCGCCTGGACCAACTCTGCGGATCTGTGGCCGTTCTACTGGGACATGCAAGAACGTGTGAAGAAAGCGTTTGATGCGGAAGGCATCTCTATTCCGTTCCCGCAGCGCGATGTACACATGATCAAAGCCGATTAATCGGAACCCTGTCACACCGGGCGAACGATTATTCGCAAAGCAAAAATCCTGGGCTAAGCTGTCGGTAAGGCGGGCAAACAATGCTCTGCCTGCTACCGGAGCCGGCCCGGGATTTTTTTTCGGAAGGCTCTACAATCCTGTCCGTACTGTCAGGAGGTTGTATTTATGCCAGTACAACAGCTTAAAGATTTCCTGGACCAATCCGGCACCGAATACATGTGCCTCAATCACCCTCCCGCCTTCACCGCACAGGAACTTGCTCACCACGTACAGATTGCCGGCGACAAAGTGGCTAAAACCGTCATTCTCGAGCTCGATGGCAAAATGGCCATGCTGGTGATGCCAGCCACGTGGCGCATTAGGTGGGACAGTCTGTCCAGCATTCTCGATACGGACTTCGTGGATCTCGCCGACGAACAAACCTTTCAGGATCGTTTTCCTAACTGTGAAGTAGGAGCCATGCCGCCCTTCGGCAACCTTTTCGACATGACCGTCTACTGCGCTGAAGCACTGACCGAACAAGAAGACCTGGCGTTCGCCGCGGGCAGCCATACCGAAACCCTGCATATGAAGACCAGAGATTTTCTGAATCTAGTGCAGCCGCTGGTGCTGACTCGCGGTTTCAAAAAGCCGGGTGCACAAAAACCGGCCTGGATGCTCAAAGGGCGCCAGCAATCCACTGAACCGTCACGCCAACGGGTAACCGGTATAACCGGCTGACCGCTTTCATTAACCGACGGAGTCGATTGCGTTCCATCGCTTGTCTGTTCTTTGCCTTCGCGTAAACTGTGGGCATCAGACAGGAACCCGATATGACTCAAGCTTTTGATATTGTGATCGTCGGCGCCGGTATGGTCGGCGCCGCTCTTGCCACCGGCCTGGGGCGCGAGGGCTTCAATGTAGCCATGGTGGATCGCGCTCCGGCGCCGGCGTTCGACCCGGAGGCCGCTCCCGATATTCGCGTGTCTGCGCTCAGTGCCGGAAGCGAAGCCTATTTGCAAAGCCTCGGAGCCTGGGATCACATACTCGCGATGCGAGCCACGCCTTACCGCAGGCTCGCAGTCTGGGACGAAGCGCCCCACCCCTTGAGCAAACTGCTCCCCAGAACCGCCAATCACGTTGAGTTCACCGCCGACGGGTTGAGTGCCACACATCTGGGCCACATTGTGGAAAACTCCGTAACCCAGAATGGACTATGGCAAGCGGCAGAGGCAGAACCCAGCGTTTCTATACTGGCAGGCCACGGTGTTTCCGGTATTGGCCAAACCGAAAAACAGGCCACGGTGACGCTTGAGAACGGCCAAGAGCTGACGGCAGCGCTGGTGATTGGTGCCGATGGCGGCCAATCGAGAGTCCGGGACATGGCCGGCATCGGCATCACCAAAGATCAATACAGCCAACAGGCCATGATCATTTCCGTGCGCTACCAAGGCAACGTGCAGGACATCACCTGGCAGGGGTTCTATCCTTCCGGCCCCCGAGCGTTCTTACCCTTGTATAGCGCCGGAGCCCAGTATCCGGGTGAAAGTCGCGGGTCTTTGGTCTGGTACGACTCTCCCGCTGAGATTGCACGCCTGAAAAGCCTGAGCAATGAGGCGTTGATGGCCGAAATTCAAAAAGCGTTCCCCCAGGAACTGCCACCCTTAACCCATGTTGAAGAGCGCGGCAGCTTCCCCATCGCACGACAACACGCCAAGCACTATTATTCGGGCCGGGTGGTACTCACCGGCGATGCCGCCCACACCATCAACCCGTTGGCGGGCCAAGGGGTGAATCTGGGCTTTCAGGACGCTGAATGTTTGCAGGGGATGTTAAAAGAAGCGCGCCGCGGCGGAGATGATCTGGCCAGCGCACATTGGTTGGGGCTATATGAACAACAGCGCCGCCCGGCCAACCGGCGCATGATGCTGGCCATGGATCTGTTTTATCACCTGTTCAGCAACACCATTCCGCCGCTGCACCTGGCCCGCAACCTGGGCCTTGGTGCAGCCCGCGCCCTACCCTTCGCTCGCAACAAAGTGGCACGCTACGCGATGGGGCTGGACAGTCAGCCGCCGGCGATATTTCGGGAAATCAGCAACCGTTTACCTATGCCAAACTGGCTTTAAACCGACACCCAACGGACTCAAAGAACAACCAAGGAGCCATTATGTCTGAAACACTCTTTACCAAGATCATCAACCGGGAGATCCCGGCCGACATCGTTTACGAAGACGACCTGACCCTGGCGTTCAAGGACATCAACCCGCAAGCGCCGGTGCATTTGCTGATTATTCCGAAGAAACACATCGCGACGATCAACGACATCGAAGAAGGCGACCGGGAAGTGGTGGGCCATTTGTACTGGGTGGCCGCAAAGCTGGCCAAGGAAATGGGCTTTGCCGACGATGGCTACCGGGTAGTTATGAACTGCGGCGAGAACTCAGGGCAGACGGTGTTCCATATCCATCTGCACCTGTTGGCTGGCAAACCACTGGGCTGGCCGCCGTATACCGACAAGATGAAGCAGGCCTGATATTGGAGTAAGCAAGCGGGCCGGTGGTGCTGTTCGGGACACGCTCAAGGCATCCCTGCGCGCTTAGCTTTCGCCATCCCTGGCGAAAGATAGTCCCGAACAGCACCACCGGCCCACTTGCTTCAGGCTTCAGTTAAAGCCCGCCTCCCAGCTCGATGCCCCAGACTTCAGCGCCCAAGCACCCGCTCAGCTTCTTCCATGGATGCGTGCCGCACGTCTTCACCTTTGGCCATGAAAATCACGTGCTCGGCAATGTTACATGCGTGATCGCCAATGCGCTCCAAAGCGCGCAACACCCACATCACCATCATGCAACGCGTGATATTACGGGCATCTTCCATCATGAAGGTCAGCAAAGCCCGCGCGGCGGCCTGATACTCTTCATCGACTTGCTTGTCTTCTTTCATAACGCGTAATGCCTGATCGGTATCCAACCGGGCAAACGCGTCCAGCGCATCGTGCAGCATGCTTTGCACGTGCTTACCGATGTGGCGGATTTCCACGTAGCCACGCGGTGCCTGTCCTTCTTCGGACAGCTTGATCGCCATTTTGGCGATCTTTTTTGCTTCATCGCCCACCCGCTCTAGGTCAGCCACCATCTTGATCACCGAAATCACCAAACGCAGATCTCGCGCCGCGGGCTGGCGACGGGCGATGACCAAAATGGCCTCTTCGTCGAGGTCCATTTCCATGCGGTCAACGGTTTTGTCGTTCTGCCGGACATCTTCGGCCAGTTGGCTGTTGTTATCGGTGAGGGCCTCAATGGCTTGTTCAACCTGACTCTCCACCATACCGCCCATGTTCAGAAACTGGGTTTTCAGTTCGGTCAGTTCGTCATTGAATTTGGCGGAAATGTGGTCGCCGTATACGTCATCTTTTGAGTTGGACATGCTTTCTTTCTCCAGCTGTGCCAGACCGGTTTAACCGAAACGACCGGTAATGTAGGACTCGGTCAATTGGTGATCAGGGGCGGTAAACACCTTGTCGGTGTCGTTTACTTCGACCAGATGGCCAAGGTGGAAGTAAGCGGTACGATCTGAAACCCGGGCTGCCTGCTGCATCGAGTGGGTTACAATCACGATGGTGTAGCTCTCCGACATTTCGGCGATCAACTCTTCTACCTTCGCGGTCGCAATGGGGTCCAAAGCCGAGCAGGGTTCGTCCATCAGGATCACTTCCGGGCTCACCGCAATCGCACGGGCAATGCACAACCGCTGCTGCTGGCCGCCGGACATACCGGTTGCACTGGCATCCAGGCGGTCTTTTACCTCATCCCACAACCCGGCTTTGCGCAGGCTGTTTTCAACGATGTCGTCCAGGTCTGATTTGCGGTTCGCCAAGCCGTGAATCCGCGGGCCGTAAGCCACGTTGTCGTAGATGGATTTCGGGAACGGGTTCGGTTTCTGGAACACCATGCCAACCCGGGCACGCAATTCCACTACATCCCGTTTGGGGTCGTAGAGATCCTGATCGTCGAGCATCAGCGAACCTTTCACCTGGCAAATATCGATGCTGTCGTTCATCCGGTTCAGGCAACGCAAAAAGGTGGATTTACCGCAGCCTGACGGCCCGATAAACGCAATCACCTCATTCCGGCCGATATCCAGGCTGATGTTCTTGATCGCCGGACTCTCGCCATAGAACACTTCCACATTGCGCAGCTTGAACTTCGGATCGTCGGAAAAAGGCTGGCCTACGGTGGTGCCTTCGGTTATCACTGCATTTTCCGGTTGTTCATTAATCACGGGCTTAGCCACCTTTTCAGACATATTCTCGGTACGTATCGCTGTTGCATTCATACTGTTCATCGCTGTACTCCTTACCACCGGCGCTCTAGACGTTTACGCAACCAAATGGCCAAACCGTTCATGGAAATCATAAACGCCAGCAAAATCATGATGCCGGCGGAGGCCAGTTCGACGAACCCCTGCTCGGCACTGCTGGCCCACTGATAAATCTGCACCGGAAGCACAGTGGCAGAGCTGAAGAAGCCGTCCGGCACTTCGACGATAAACGCCACCATCCCGATCAGCAGCAAAGGTGCCGTCTCGCCTAACGCCTGCGCCATACCAATAATGGAGCCAGTCATCATGCCGGGCATCGCCAGCGGAATGACGTGATGCAGAACCACCTGCATTTTGGAGGCACCGATGCCTTCCGCCGCTTCACGAATAGACGGCGGAACACTCTTGATGGCCGCCCGGCTGGAAATGATGATGGTCGGCAGGGTCATCAACGCTAATACCAAACCACCCAACACCGGCACCGACCGGGGCATGCCGAACACACCGATAAACACCGCCAGGCCGAGCAAGCCGAAAATGATCGACGGCACGGCGGCCAGGTTGTTGATGTTCACCTCGATGAAATCGGTCAGTTTGTTTTGCGGAGCAAACTCTTCCAGATACACCGCCGCAGCCACCCCGGTCGGGAAGGCGATCACCAGCGTAACCACCATGGTCAGCAGCGACCCCACGATGGCCCCGAGAATGCCCGCGTTGGAAGGCTCCCGGGAATCTCCCCGACTGAAGAACACGTCGTTGAAGCTGGTTGAAACCACGCCTTGTTCCACCAGTTCATCCACCCAGCGCTGCTGCTGCTCGGACAGGCGAATGCTGTAGGCCGGGTTGTCGGCATGTTTGACGTACACCGACACGGTATCGTGCACAAGAAACTCCAGCGTCTGGGTGGAGCCCAGCAAGTCCGGCTGCGCTTGCAACAAATCACGGATCTGGTTGCTGGCGTAGTTTCCGGACAACCGGCTCAGCTCACGAACGTCCTTTCTGGACTGCGCCTCCGGGAAATAGCGCTGCAGGGCCGCGATGATCGGCGCCTGGAAGTCCGCCATGGCGATCTGGTCTTTATCCGTCGGATCGTCCAGATACATCTGCTCACCATCCAGCACCACCTCCAGCGTCATCGTTGTTTTGATGAAACCGGTGTAGCCCTTGCCGATGATATCGGTGAACAGCACCACCAAAGACAGCAGCGCAACGGCGATGGCGGTCATGCCATAAAGCCGGAACCTGCGCTCCTTGCGGTAGCGTCGCTTCAGCGACTGGCGGACAATTTCCGCCTGCGTGCGTTGATTAGTCATATTGTTCCCTATATTTGCGAACCACTTTCAGGGCAATCATGTTGAGGGCCAGGGTCATAATGAAGAGCATCATGCCCAGAGCGAAGGCTGCCAGGGTCTTGGCGCTGTCGAATTCCTGGTCGCCGGTCAGCAGCGTGACAATCTGAACCGTGACGGTGGTGACCGAATCCAGCGGATTGGCGGTCAAGTTGGCGGCAAGGCCCGCGGCCATGACCACAATCATGGTTTCACCAATCGCCCGTGATGCCGCCAGCAAAATCCCGCCCATGATGCCGGGCAAGGCCGCCGGGAAAATCACATTCTTCATGGTTTCAGACTGAGTTGCGCCAAGCGCAAGGGAACCATCGCGCAGAGTGCGGGGCACTGCGTTGATCACGTCGTCCGACAGCGACGACACAAACGGGATAATCATGATGCCCATCACCAGACCCGCTGCCAGAGCACTCTGGGAAGACGCCTCTAACCCGACGGCTTCAGCCAGGTCCCGGATAAAGGGCGCTACCGTTAACGCGGCAAAAAAACCGTAAACGACCGTCGGCACGCCCGCCAGCATTTCCAGAAGCGGCTTGATGACGGAGCGGGCCGATTTCGAGGCGTATTCAGACAAGTAGACCGCAGACAACAGGCCAGTTGGCACCGCCACCAGCAGAGCGATCGCGGAGATCAGCAAGGTGCCGGTAAACAAAGGAATAATGCCAAAGGCGCCGTCCGAGCCCACCTGATCGGCGCGAAGTGCCGTTTGCGGACTCCAGGAGGTACCAAACAGGAATTCAGTAATCGGCACCTTGCCGAAGAAGCGGACGGTTTCGAAAATCACGGAGAAGACAATGCCCACCGTGGTCAGTACCGCCACCGCCGCACAGGCGAAGAAGATCCACCGGAGTGTCCGCTCAACGTTTTCCCGGGCGTTAATCTGCGGCTGCACCCGGCTCCAGGCAAAAGCGGCACCAAGCACGGCAATCAACACCACCAGAACCGTTTTAAACTGGCTGCTCTGGGCTTTCAAAGCGCCCAGTTTATCGGCGGCACTGACCACGTCTGCCGGCACAAAATCCGGGTTCAGCTTACCCGCGGCGACGTTGTTGATCTGGGACATAATCAAACTGGCCTCGCCCGCCGATTGCGGCAGCAGCTCCGTCGGCAACGAGCCCACGACCAGATTCTGAATGACCTTGCCTTCAAACGCAGCCCAAACGCTCAGAACAATCAAGGCGGGAATGGCACACCACAATGCTGCCCGGGCAGCGTAATAAAAGGGCAATGCCTTGAGGTTACGGATACCACCCATCGGGCCAGCAACCGTTCGCGACCGCATGTACGCCAATCCATAGGCTATGACGGCAATCACCAGAATCAGGGGCAATAGATTGGCCGTTTGCATAGAATTCTCTGTGTTAGGTGAATAATTAGTTTCTGTCAGATACAACAAAAGAACGCGAACCTCTCGGTTCGCATTCTCTCATCTTCCTTGATGATTCTGAGCGATGCTCAGAGTTCGTTACCGGTCATCGGCGTCAGGTTGCGTACCTTTTTGGCCACTTCCATGCGCACGTTGCGCGGGTTCGGAATCAGGCCAACATCCACCAGATAGCCGTTGTCACCCCAAGCACTTTCACTGGTGAACGCTTCGGCGTATTCCTTGATACCCGGAATCACGCTCACGTGAGCACTTTTGATGTAGAAGAACAGCGACCGGGCGACCGGGTAGTCTTCATCAGCAATGCTATCCGGCGTCGGCTCAACACCGTTGATCGTAGCTGGCTGAATCTGGCTGGCATTTTCCATCAGGAAACTGTAGCCGAAGATGCCCAAAGTGTCTTTATCCTGGGCCAGGCGCTGGACGATCAGGTTGTCGTTCTCGCCGGCTTCAACAAACAGGCCGTCTTCACGCATGCTGTGGCACACGCTGCGCATCTCTTTCTTGCCCATCGCCTTGATGAAATCGAAGGTCTTACAGCCACCTTCCATGGCAATTTCAACGAACGCATCGCGGGTACCGGAGGTTGGAGGCGGGCCCATTACGCTGATTTCTTTGTTCGGCAGACTGGCGTCGATGTCGCTCCACTTCTGGTAAGGGTTGGCAACCAGCTTGTCGCCACCTTTCGGGTCCGGGACTTCCTTGGCCAGAGCCAGAAACACCTGGCGCAGGCTCAGATCCATCTGATCCGCATCTTTGGAGTTGGCAATCACAATGCCGTCAGCGCCGATTTTCACTTCGGTGATGTCTTTCACCCCGTTGTTCTGGCACATCTCGAATTCGCTCTTCTTCATGCGACGAGATGCGTTGGTAATATCCGGATGCTGGGTGCCAATACCGGCGCAGAACAATTTCAAGCCACCACCCGAACCGGTCGATTCAAGTTTCGGTGTCGGGAAATCGGTGTTGCGACCAAAACGCTCGGCCACCACGGTCGCAAACGGGTAGACCGTCGAGGAGCCGACAATGTTCACGGTATCGCGGGCCATGGCTGGCACCGACACGGCGGCAAGGCTTCCTGCCAAAGCAACAGACGTCAGAGCTGATTTCAGTTTCATCACGTATTTGTCTCCAATATGGGTGGACGCTGTGTACGCATTTCGTTCTTCGATGACTGCATCCTAAGGAGACTCTGTGACAACTTTGTTACAACGTTTGATTAATATTGCTTCGCACTATGACCACCATTGGTCGAATATGCTTGCAGACCGCTGCTACGGCGTTACCATGCTGTCAAAACAACTCATAACATAAGCAGTAACAGGCCAACTCATGACAGCGTTTGATGATGATAAACCGAACCCCCGCGGCGAACTGACCCTTCAGGTAGTGCCACTTCCTTCCGATACCAATGCGAATGGCGATGTATTTGCCGGCTGGCTGGTCAAGCAAATGGATATTGCCGCCGCTACCATGGCCGGGCGAATTTCCCGTGGCCGCAGCGCGACAGTCGCCATGGACCGGATGGAATTCCTGTCGCCACTGCGCGTGGGCTCCCAGGTAAGCTGCTATTGTGAATTGGTGGACATCGGGCGCAGCTCCATGAAGATCAATGTGGAAGTGTGGATGCTGGACCGCTTCGCCAAAACCCCGAGAAAGGTCACCGAAGGCTTATTTGTCTATGTGGCGATTGATGATCAGGGGCGCATTCGGGAAGTGCCAGACCAACCGTAATAAACGATCGACCGTCGAAGCCTTGCCCTGCCCCTGAGTCACGCGAGTGATTTGACAAAAAGGTATATCCGCAAGGCTATTCCCTCTGTGGGCGACCAACCTGACAAAAGCAGTTCATCCTGTAAGCACTGGTCCTTTTGGATAGTTGCCGCCCGCACCTGTATGTTCTACGCTCCCTAATCAATAACAACCATATTGTGCATCGCAAGAGATATTTAGGGAAAGCTACCGTGAAACGCTTGTCTACGGGGATCGATGGGCTTGACCAAATCTTCAATGGTAGCCTCGCCCCTGAATCAGTGTGTTTGCTGCGCAGCAATTCGAGACGACCGCACAGACTACTAATTCCTCAATTTCTGAATGTAGACACGATTCAAGGGTTTCAATACGTCAAATCGACCCCCGAAAATGATATCAAGTCATGGCTAGGTCGTTGGTGCGCAAGCCGGAATATCTCGAAAATAACAACGCTTTTGGTGGGCTAGATAGATCCGTGTACTCCCTCAGACAATCGAAAGAACTTGACGAACCGGGTTAAGAAATGACTGAAAATTCAGAATACTCGCCAAACACAAATCAGCCGGCAGAAAACCCGCCTGGACACCGTGAGCACATAGATCGTCAGCTTTTACATTCTGAGAAAATGGCGGCCATTGGCCAACTTGCGGCCGGTGTAGCCCACGAGATCAATAATCCTGTTGGCTACGTGTATTCAAATCTACAGAGCCTGGGCGAGTACCTGTCCGACCTTTTTCGCTTGACCGATGCCGTCGAGTCGGCAGCTTCAATCGAGGACCTTCATCAAATTCGAAAGAGCATAGATTACGACTTCCTGAGGGGCGATCTCGAAGACTTGTTGGCGGAATCCAAAGAAGGCATCGAGCGGGTAAAAACCATCATCGCAGCCATGAAAGATTTCTCCCATACCGAAGAAGAAGAATTTCGCTATGCGGATCTACACGCCGGAATAGACACAACGCTAAATTTGGTAAATAACGAACTCAAATACAAAGCAAACATCGTTAAAGCGTTCGGGGAGCTACCCAAAATAAAGTGCATTATTTCTCAACTGAACCAGGTGACCATGAACCTGTTGGTGAACGCTGCACAGGCCATTGAGGATTTTGGCACTATCACTATTAGCACTTGGCGGGATGGTGACTTTGTCATTCTTGAGGTAGAAGACACAGGGCCCGGGATCGACGCCACCACACTCAACCGAATATTCGAGCCCTTCTTTACGACAAAACCTGTGGGTAAGGGTACGGGCCTGGGATTGTCACTATCCTTCAACATTATTGAAAAACATCGTGGAGAGATCAGCGCCACGAGCACGCCCGGCCAAGGCACAACCTTCCGCGTGCGGCTGCCGGTCCACCAACCACAGGAACCTGCAGATGACTGACGTTTCCGGCGCTGCAGCACAAAATCTCGAGCTGCCAAGCAATCTACGTGTGCTGCTCGTTGACGACGAAGAGAACGTATTGCGCAGTCTTCAGCGGACCTTGCGTCAAGAACCATATGAAGTGGTGACTGCAAAATCCGGTGACGCAGCAATCGCTTTATTGGAGAAAGAGCGGGTAGACCTGATCATCTCTGATGCCCGCATGCCGGGCATGGACGGCCCAACATTGTTGAGCGCTGCCCGACGCCGGTGGCCATGGATCATCCGCATACTTCTCACTGGCTATGCCAATATCAGCTCTACCATCCAGGCCATAAACGATGGCAAGATTTTTCAATATATCAGCAAACCCTGGGACGATGACGAATTGCGCCTGGTGATACGGCAGGCACTTGCATTCCAGTTTTCAGAGCGCCGCCGACTGGCTTTGGTCAAGGTGACACGGCAACAGAACGAAGAGCTGAAAACGCTCAACCAATCACTAGAAGAGAAAGTGGCTGCCAGAACCGAGGAATTACGGCAGACCGCTGATATGCTGGATGCAACGCTGACAGAACTCCGTAAAAGTTATGTAACGACGACCGAAGTCTTCGCATCCCTGTTCAATCAAAGGCTGCCCCCGAACCTGCAAACCCATTCCGAAGTCAGTGCGTTGGTAAAGTCGTTTGCCAGCACCCTGAGCTTGAGTCCTGATGCCATGCGGGACCTGGAAATGGCTGCTGCCTTGCACAATCTTGGCAAAATGGCCTGGCCGGACGACATGCTGAGAACCCCTTCGGACAGCCTGTCCAAAGAGCAGGAAAAGCTTTTCAAACGCTACCCGGAAGCCGGCGAGCAGTTATTGATGGCTCTTGACCCCTTGCAAGAAGCAGCTACATTGATTCGCCATCACCGTGAGCGATGGGACGGTCGCGGCTATCCCGATGGTTTAAAAGGAGACGAAATACCGTTGGGTTCGCGCGTTATTCGTTTGGCCGTTGATTTTGTTGAGTTGCAGGCGGGCATGGTTGTCCGGCGCATACTGGCACGAGACGAAGCTATCAAAGTGATCCGACGACAAAAAAGTCTCCTCTACCCACCAGATCTGTGCGAAGCATTCGCCCGTTTTCTGGAGCATAGCGAGGCAGATCAGGAACCAAGTGATAGTTCGGTGGAGACAGTCTTTACCCATGCTCTCAAGCCGGGCATGGTACTCGCCCGAGACCTCCATGCCGCCTCGGGTATGCTCTTACTGAACAAAGGCAAAGTTTTGTCGGATCGGCTGATCGAAAAACTGATTTCCTTCGAGGCAGGCGAACCTGAAGGAACCCGGTACACGGTGTTCGTTTTCACAGATACTGACGAGAAAAACCCAGAGGCCGGTTAACCATGACTCGTATTCTGCTATTGGATGATGAAACCAATATTCTGACGGCTCTTAAGCGTTTGTTGCGAAAAGAAGACTGGCAATTAGACGCGTTCGCAGATGCCGAAGACGCAATAAGTGCGCTGCAAACCCACAGCTACAGCGTTATCGTTTCAGATTACAAAATGCCCGGGATGGACGGGGTCACGTTTTTGCAGTTTGCTCGCCAAATACAGCCCGATACGATCCGGATGATGTTGAGCGGGCATGGTGACCGCCAATCGATGATCACTGCCATCAATCGAGCTGAGATATATCGGTTTTTGTCTAAACCCTGGGAAGACTATGAAATTCAGGCGGCGATGCGCTCGGCGGTAGATCTATATCAGGTCACGATTGAAAATCGCCGCTTGCTGGACCAGATAAAACGTCAAAACAACCTGCTACGTCAGCGCGAAGAAGAATTGCTCCGCCTTGAGCAGGCCAACCCCGGAATCACGCGGGTGCGCCGGGACAAGGATGGATCCATTATCATCGATGATGAACTCTGAAGGTCGATATGGCGGAATATAATCCCGAGCAAAACAAGCTGAATCTCAAAGTCGTGTTTTACGGCCCGGCCCTGAGCGGTAAAACCACCAATCTGATGCAGCTGCACAATCAGCTTTCTCCCGAGCGCATGGGAGAACTGATGGTGCTGGAAACCAAAGACGACCGAACGCTTTTCTTTGACATGCTGCCCATCGGGCTTCGCTCAGATCACGGTCTAGATTTGCGATTGAAACTCTACACGGTACCCGGTCAGGTAAAGCATGACAGCACTCGAAAGGCGGTCTTGTCGCGGGCTGACGGGATTCTGTTCATCGCGGACTCTCAACCTAACCAGCAAGACAACAATGCCATTGCTTTCGGCAATCTGGAGGAGAATCTCGAGAAAGTAGGTTTGGACATCGAAACTCTGCCCATGGCTATTCAGTTTAACAAGCGTGATATGGCCGGAGTCGTGCAGGAGGAGGAATTGCAGATGCGATGGGGCCACACGCCATGGGCCCCTCTGCAAATGGCAAGCGCAATCAATGGCAAGGGCGTCGTCGATTCCTTTCGTGTTCTGCTTGAACGATTGTACCGCGTTGCTGACAAGGAGCACGGGCTATCACTGAACCACGGCATTGAACGAGCGGACTTCGTAAACCGACTGAGTGCAAGACGACATGATGCGGCAGTTTGAGGATGACCCGTCACTAAGTGAGCTGCTCGACGCCTCTCAGATAAAGAGACTTGAAACAAGTCTCGCTAAACTGGGGGCCCGTCACGCAAAGCTAACTGCGACGTTCAGTGAGGGTGCGGTTCCCGTTGAATTCAACCTGGAAACCGTTGGTTGGCTTAACGCTGATTGCCATCCTGATACTTTGGCCGCCATGGCAGAGCTCGTCGGCTTTATCTTGTTTTTTGTTGCTAAATATCGCTTGGCGGCCAATGTTCACCGCACCTCGACTGAAGCGGGCTACGCGGAACTACAGAAAAAACACAAGGCACTTCAGGAATCTGAATCACGCTACAAGGCATTATCTGACCAGCTTCAAGAACGTGTCACTGAGCAAGTGGCAACCATCCAGAAAGCGCAAAGGGAACTGTACGAAAGCGCCAAGACTCGTGCGATAGGCCAGCTTGCAGCCGGTGTGGCTCACGAGATCAATAACCCCATTGGCTTTATCAAGAGCAATCTGAAAGTCGCCAGTGACTATGTGAACGAGCTGGAAGCGAAGTTGCCTGATGATCAGGAAACCCTCGAGCTACTCGCCGATTTTCGCGACCTGCTCGACGAGTCGATCGACGGGTCGCGTCGTATCGCAACAATTGTTGCGGATCTGAAGACTTTCTCGAGCATTGATCATGCTGATTACACTCAGTGCAATATTAACGAGCTGCTCACAGCATCGTTGCACATGTTGCTTACAAGTCACAGCGACCGTGAACTCGTAATCGACAAACGTTTTGGTGACATTCCAGACATTCCCGGCAATCCGGCGCGTCTTTCCGAAGCCTTTTTCAATGTGTTGGATAACTCAGCCAAAGCAATCGGCGAGAGTGGCAAGATCATCATCAAGACCGCCACGGACAGCAACGGTAACGTCGCAGTGGTGATTCAGGACAATGGGTGCGGCATTCCTGCTACCGAGCAGGAACAAGTCTTTGACCCTTTCTTTACCAGTCGCCCTGTAGGGAGCGGCACAGGGTTAGGCCTGACAGTGGCGCAGGATACGTTGAGGGCTCATAAAGGCCTGCTACGGCTGGACAGCCGTGAGGGGCGCGGCACCCGCGTCACCATGCTTTTGCCTCGTAACTCATAACGCAATCAGGATCCCTATGGCAAAACGCTACGCCTCTCTTTTCACCAGCGATGCTCAGAGCATGGTTGACGAATGTGCAAGTACTGCCAAGCGACAACCCTATCGCCTATTGCTGGTGGATGACGAACCCAATGTTTTGTCCGCCCTGAAACGAGTCTTCAAGCGGGAGAACTACGAACTGTTCTTTGCCAACAGCGCTAGTGAAGCCCTGAACATACTCGAAGAAAATCCAATCGAACTCATCATGACGGACTTCATGATGCCGGGGATGAAGGGCAGTGAACTGTTGCGAGCTGTCCGCGAGCGCTGGCCGAACACCATCCGAATTATGCTCACAGGCCATGCCAACACGGATGCGGTGATGGGCTCTATCAAAGATGGCGCAGTTTACCGGTTCATTCTAAAACCCTGGAATGATGACGATTTGAGACTGACCATTGCGCTTGCGCTGGAGCAGTATGAGCTCATCCAGAAAACGAACAAGTTACAGCAGCAGAACAAGCAGCAAAGCAAAGACCTGGAAACGGTTGCCAAGCTGGGAGCCACGAACCGGAGTCAGCTTGCCATTATGCTGCACAAAAAGGGCTGGTTGAACGCTCAGCAAATTCAGCAACTGCATCGGGAAATGCAGAACCATAAGATTCCGGTCGTCAAGCAACTGCTTAAACACGATTGGCTGGACTTTAAAAAGGTTCACAAACTGCTTCGGGATGAGCTGTTGTTTGAGGAACTCGATTTAAGAGAATTCCAGGTCGATCCCAGTCTGCTTTCATTGGTTCCCCAATCGCTGTGTTTGCGTCAGTTGATTCTGCCGCTGAGGGTTCAGGGCAAGCGGCTCCGCCTGGCTATGGTTGATCCCATGGACATTACCTTGATTGACGAACTTGGGTTCATGAGCGGCTACACAATCCATCCGGTGCTCGCTGAAGCCGGGCAGATGCAGGCAAAGCTGGCCGAGATCTTTGGCGAGCCAAGCAACGACATTGAGGAACTGACCACTCAGATAAGTACCGACGACCCTTACGAGGGTATCGAGATCGTTCTGGATGATGACGACAACGAGAGCCTCGAGCAACTTCTGGGTAGCTCAGAAGAGCCACCGGCTATCCGGCTGGTCAATGGCATTATCCTGGAAGCATTGAGACTGGGCGCCAGCGACATTCATATCCACCCCCGGACCAAATCACTGGTTGTCAGATACCGTATTGACGGGGTGCTTCAGGACAAGATCCACATTCCGACCAGTTTGCTGATGTCGGTGGTGTCGCGCATAAAGGTGATGGCTGAACTGGATATTACCGAACGCCGGCGGCCGCAGGATGGTCGCATAACCGTGAAAACCCCCATGCGAATTGTTGACCTTCGCATATCCACATTGCCAACCATCAACGGCGAGAAAGTCGTCATGCGAGTGCTGGAGAGGCAGTCATCTGCCCAATCTCTGGCTCAGTTGGGGCTTTCGGATCACAACCGGAAGCGGCTGACCCAGGTGGTGGACAAACCCCAAGGCATCATCCTTGCCACGGGGCCGACCGGGAGTGGTAAGACAACCACGCTTTATGCGTTGTTGCAGCACAACGCCACACCTGAGCGTAACTACGTGACCATTGAAGATCCCGTCGAATTCCACGTGGACATGGCCGGGCAAGTACCGGTGAAAGATCGGATCGGGCTGGATTTCTCAACGGTGTTAAGAGCGATTCTACGCCAGGATCCCGACGTGATCCTGCTTGGGGAGATTCGGGATAGCGAGACCGCCGATGTGGCTTTTCACGCTGCCATGACCGGCCACCTTGTTTATTCCACGTTACATACCAGCTCTGCAGCAGCTACGGTCGCGCGGTTGCTGGACCTGAACCTCAAACCGTTTGTCCTCGCCTCTGCATTGGAGGCCATTATTGCCCAACGACTGGTTCGGCGCTTGTGTCCTCATTGCAAAGTACAGGTGGAACCGCCTCGTGAAATCCTGCGTCAATTAGGAGAGGCGTTTGAGAAAACGAATCTCATCCACTATCACGGACAGGGATGCGAGCGCTGCCACCAAGGCTACAAAGGACGTGTGGCGCTGCACGAGGTGCTCACCATGACCGGGAAAATGCGCATCGCCATCACCGAAGGGGCGAGTGCCATGCAAATTGAGACCATGGCTCGAGATCAGGGCATGAAAGTACTGCTTGACGACGCACTTGAAAAGCTGACCCAAGAACTGACGACGGCGGAAGAAATCTACCGTGTGCTCGGCCCTCAGGAACAATATGACTGACCTCCGTAATCGACAGGCGCTAGCGTGGTGTCTTCTTCTGGCGCTCGGATTGAGCCTGTTCGGACTCGGGGCTCTAGTCACTGCAAAGCTATTCGTACGCATTGCATCCAACGGTCTTCCCGGGCTAGTTGAGCTTGGTGGCCCAGTAACCATGGCCATGGGGGCTGAGGTTCTTACATTCGCTTTTGCAGCAAAGCGGTGGGTACAACTCTGCACCGTGTTCGTCATGATACTGTCCGGATTGCTTCTTCTGGTTACCATTATTCCCGAAGGTTGGGCCGGCCTTTCTTTACCTTCTGTGTCTACCCTCCCCGCCCTACCCGCGCTGGTTATTATCGGTTGTCTCGGAGCACTTCTGGGAATGAAAGATCATCCGCCTCGCCCCTTAATTGCAGTGTTGACCTTCGTTGTGGTGACTAGCGGTGCAATTCATTTGATCGTTCCGCGAGAGGTTATGCCGTTCTGGGCCGGGTTGACAATCACGCCCAATCTTGAGGCTGCCACGGCCATGCTCGTCGTGGTGTTTGGAGCCCTGGTGCCGTTTTTGCCGGCTATGTATCGAACTCGCCCTACTTCACTATTCCGGCCAGTGTTCTGGGTTGGCGCCATTGGAATTGGCATTACATTGGTTATTTGGGAAGTCTCCCTGAGTCGACAGCTTCAAGAACTAGACCGGCAAGCGAACCTGATTGCTGATGGCACAATTAAATCCATTGAGCATTTTTATGAAGATGAGTTAAGCAGTGTAATCCGAATGGCAGAGCGCCTCGAAAATCAAGGTGCCGGTATCCCAGCGGCTTTGTGGCGCCAAGAGACAGCGAGTTATTTTCGCGATCTCCCTTTCTTGGAGATGGTTGCCATACTGGACCACCGAATGGGGATACAGCGCCTGGAAACACGGGAATTCAACGTTCGCTTCTGGCTTGGTGATGTCTTTGATACTCCGGCATTTCGTGATTGGTATAACCACCCTCACAAGCACGGAAAGCCTGAGGTGCATTCCAGCGGGATTTTTCGGGGCCCGGATGATCAGGCGTGGGCCTTTTTCTCGGCGCCGATCAGGCTCAGCGATAAGCGGCACTGGTCCTTGCTGGTCCTGGCCGACCTAGAGCGAACACTGGAACGGCTTTCGAATCGCGAGACCGGTGATTTTAACCTGAGGCTGTCTAGCGGTGAGCGGACACTTTTTGATAGCGGCAACATTTCTTCTGAGCAGCAAAAGATTTTGTTACGGAAACACATCGACTTTCCTCACGATGCCTGGACTCTTACGGTCTCCCGCCCACGTCATGAGAGCTACCTGGCCCAATACCTGATTTCGACGCTTATTCTGTTTGGAGGGCTGGTGATGACCGCACTTTTGATGGTCAGCCACCTGTTCGGTGCTATCGCGACCAGTCGAAACAAGTTGCTTGCGCAAAGCAACCATGAACTCGAAAACCACCTTGAGCTTGAGAAAGAACTGCGGATAAGCAATCAGCGAATCATCGATTCCACCAGTGATCTGTTATGCAGTATCGATCGCGAAGGCAATTTTAGATTCGTCAGCCCTGCCAGCACCCGAATCCTGGGTATTCCCCCGGAGGAGATGGAAAACCGCCCTATCCAGACATTTATCCATGAAGCGGACTGGGACAAAACCTTGCGGTTTTTATCGAAGTTACAGAAGGGTGATTCCCGAGGTGTTTCCCAGCTGCGTAATCGCTACTGGCACCGGGGTGGCCAGCTTATCACCCTCGACTGGAAAGCACGGCTATCGTCGGACGATGGCGCGTTTTTTTGTGTAGGTCGTGACGTCACAGTCGAGTTGAAAGCTGAAGAGCTTGCCAAGCAGCGTGAGGCCTTCTTCTCACTGACGCCTGAGATGTTCTGTATTGTCTCACAGGACCGGTTTATCGAGGTTAACCGCGCCTTTCTGGCTGCGCTTGGCTACTCCCGCGAAGAACTCATCGGTCGGTCGTATTTTGACCTTATACACCCAGGCTACCGCCATGTGATCACCAACGCTATGGACGAACTGTGGCGCGGAAAACCGATTTACGAGTTGGAGATTCAGGTATTCCACAGACACGGCGATCTGTGTTGGCTGCGTCTCAATGCTGCCCTGGAAAACCATCGCATTCACTGCTCGGCTCGTGATATTACTCGTGAAAAGGCGATCCAGAAGGCACTGAGGGAAAAGGATCATCTACTCAGCATGGCCGAGAAACTGGGGCGGCTAGGAGGGTGGGTGCTCAATTTAGACTCCCGGCAGACGATCTGGACCAATGCCGTCTGCGACATTCATGATTTGCCCCGTGGAGAAGCGCCAGAGTTGGATAAGGCTCTTTCCTATTACACCAGCGAATACCGACCAAAAATCGAGGAGGCAATCCAGCGAGCCATCGAACTGGGATTGCCGTTTGACCTTGAGGCTCAGATTGTCACCGCCAAGGGGCGATTGCGCTGGGTCAGAGCAATGGGGCAAGCAGTCAGGAGCGCGGCTGATGAGATTGTCGCGCTCCAGGGAGCTTTTCAGGACATTACCGAAAGCAAAGAATCGACGGAACAGATCCGCAAACTAGCCGAACGCCAGGCAACCATTTTCGAGAGTATTACCGACGGTTTTTTCACTCTGGATAAAGATTGGCTAATCACGTTCGCTAACAAAAAGGCCGAGCAGTTGGTAGCGGTTCCACGGCATCGGGCTATCGGTAAAAGTGCATTGAAGGTCTACCCGCAGCTAGTCGACTCTGAGTTTCATCGGCAATTCCGTGCGGCGATGGAAACGGGTGAAACCGCTTCGTTCGAGGCTTACTTCGAGCCGAGGAATCTTTGGCTCGAAGTCAACGTTTATCCTTCAGAAGAGGGGTTGGCGATCTATTTCCGTAGTGTTAACGAGCGTAAACAGGCGGAAAAAGAGCGGGATGCCAGCATGGCAGAACTGAAACGAAGCAACCGGGAACTACAAGACTTTGCATTTGTCGCTTCCCACGACCTGCAAGAACCCCTGCGGAAGATACAGGCATTCGGTGACCGACTGCTGCGCAATTCCAAGAACTTTGACGAACGAGAACAGGATTATCTCCGGCGCATGGAAAGTGCAGCCAACCGAATGCAAACTCTGATCAAAGACCTGCTCTCTTTTTCTCGGATATCTACCCGCGGGCAACCTTTTCAACAATGTCACCTCAATCGCATACTTGACGAAGTCCTTGGCGATCTCGAAACTGCCATTGCAGAAAGTAACGCCCGTATTGACGTGTCGGACTTGCCGGAAATGATGGGGGACCCATCCCAGCTCAGGCAGGTTTTCCAAAATCTGCTAAGCAATGCGATCAAGTTCCGGCGCCCTGATGCGCAGCCGATTGTTCGAGTTTATGCGGAAATGGCGTCTGACCAAGCGTGGGTGCTGGTTGTCGAAGACAACGGCGCTGGTTTCGACCCCAAATACGCTGGCAGGGTGTTTCAGCCATTCCAGCGTTTACATAGCAGAAGCGATTACCCAGGCACCGGAATAGGGCTGGCAATTGTCCGTAAAATTATTGAACGCCACGGGGGATGTATTGAGGCTGAGGGTAAGCCCGGAAGCGGAGCGATCTTTCGTGTCCATTTTCCGAGGCAGCAAACACCAATTGCCACATCTGGCGGGAGAATGCCATCACAGTGAAGCATCCATCTGAAGTTCGAATCTTTATCGCTGACGACGACCCTGACGACCTCCTGCTGATACAGGATGCCTTCGAGGAGAGCGGTGACTCCTTGCTCCTCACGCTGTTTGATAAGGGCGATGCGCTGTTGGCTGCCTTGAAAGAGGCTGCCCACGCCCAGATGCTGCCGCAGCTGATCATACTCGATCTGAACATGCCAGGTACGAACGGGCGTGATGTGATTCGCGATCTCAAGGCCGACCCGGCGATTTGCCACATTCCGGTGATCATCCTGACCACCTCGTCCAGCGAACAAGACATTGTTAAGTGTTTCGAGCTAGGGGCCAGTTCCTACATCGTCAAACCGGCCAGATACAGCGAGTTGCTTCAAGTTGCCCGCTCATTGAAGGATTACTGGACTGAAACCACTGAATTGCCGGGGACGAAGAAATAATATGACCGACACTCCAAGCAGCCTACGCATTCTTCTGATCGAGGACGATGAAGACGACGTTCTGATCACGCGCGATTTATTAGAGGAAGGCAGCACTTTGCCCGTAGAGCTTGACTGGGTTGATAACGCACCAGAGGGGTTGGAGGCTCTGCGGGAGCATCGCCATGATATCGCCCTCGTCGATTATCGCCTTGGCCCCGAGTTGGGTGTCGAGTTGATTCGGCAGGCCCGAAATGAAGCGATCAATACACCGATGATTCTGCTCACCGGCCAAGGCGACTCGGACCTTGACGCCCGTGCGGTAGAAATCGGCGCTGCAGATTACCTGGTTAAGGGAATGGTCGATGCCGCTTCCATGATGAGAAGTATCCGCTATGCCATTTACCGATCTGTGGCGACCGCCAAGCTGGAACAGAGCGAGGCCCGCCACCGGGTGATGTTTGATCATAATCCGGCCGCCATGATGCTAGTTGAACCAGAATCGGGAGAGCTGGTATCCCTGAACGAAGCGGCACGAAATCTCTACGGTATCTCGGATGTAAAAGCGCCACCTCCCCGCTTAGATCAACTCATCGCGGATCAGGAAACATATGCCAGTTCGTTGACCCGCGTGGAGGGGCTTCTTACTTCGACATCTGGTTCGCTGGAGGTTCACCGCTGTCGAGAGGGTGCTGAGCTTTATGTGGAGGTGCAGCGCCAACCGGTTGTAGTGGGTAGTCGTGAACTTGAGCTGATCATGGTGGTGGACGTTACCGACCGGGTTGAAAAAAGCCGCGAGTTACGCTTGATGAAACAGGCCATCGAGTCCAGTTTTAATGGCATTTTGATCGCGGACGCTCGTCAGCCAGACATGCCACTCGTATTTGTAAATACGGCCTTTGAGCGTATTACGGGTTATCGGTCCGAGGAGAGTATCGGGCGCAACTGCCGGTTTCTCCAGCAGAGCAACAACGTGGGAAGTGATCAGGTTAATGCTGATGCGCTGATCAACATACGTGAGGCGTTGCGTGCAACACAACCCGTTTCTGAAGTTCTGCGAAATTATCGCAAAGACGGCACCCCTTTCTGGAATGACCTATACATAGCTCCCATTTGCGATAGCGACGGTACCCTGACACATTTTGTCGGTATCCAGAACGACATCTCACAGCAAAAAACAGCCGAAAGCAAACTTGCCTACAATGCCAGCCACGACGTGCTCACCGGCCTGCCCAATCGTACTTTGCTCCAGGACCGGTTGACTCAGGCCTGTCAGGTGGCGGCCCGATATGGCCGCAAGGTTGGTGTACTCTTTTTTGATCTGGATGGGTTTAAGCCAATCAACGACTCCCTTGGCCACCAGGTAGGTGACCAACTGTTGATGCAGGTCGCTACTCGAATAGAGGCTGGGGTTCGCAGTGGTGATACCGTCGCGCGCAGCAGCGGTGACGAGTTTATTGTCGTTTTGCCGGATCTGGCCCACGGTAATGATGTGATCGGTGTCGTTGAGGAGTTGCTCAGCGCTATTGCCGAACCCTACGAGATTGAGTCGCATCAACTTCATCTAACGGCCAGTGTTGGTATTGCACTGGATGATGGTGAGATTCATGACCCGATGTCGCTGGTGCAACAGGCAGACCTTGCAATGTATCGTGCAAAACAGGCAGGGCGAAATACCTATCACTGGTACGCATCTGATCTTAACGAAGAGGCAAATGAACGGGTTGAGCTCCGCAACGAATTGCAAAAGTCTCTTGATCACGCGGGTAATGGGCTGGAGCTGTTCTATCAGCCGATTATTGATGGGCGCACAGGGAATATCCGTGGATCAGAGGCACTGATACGCTGGCGCCATTCCGCAAGAGGTCTGATGCCGCCGATCCAATTTATGCCATTGGCGGAAGACACCGGACAAATAATCAGGCTGGGTGAGTGGGTTCTTCGGCAGGCGTGCAAAGATGCCGTGCGTCTTCAGGGTATGGGATACCGAGAGCACAAAATATCGGTTAACGTTTCTCCGCTCCAGCTGCGGCAGCCAGGATTTGTAGAGATGGTGAAACAGATCCTCCAGCAAACAGGCCTTTCGCCGATGTTGTTAGAGCTCGAGATTGTGGAGTCGGCTGTGCTTCGCGACACAGATCAGGTCGTTGAACGCCTTCATCAACTTCGCAAGATGGGTCTGGGTATCGCCATTGACGATTTTGGCACCGGGTTTTCGAGTCTGAGTTATCTGAAAGTTTTGCCCGCAACCAAAATCAAAATTGACCGGTCTTTTGTAAAAGAAGTGATCAGTAACCGAAACGATGCCGCTATCACGCAGGGTATATTGATAATGGCGCGCAGCCTGTCCCTTGAGGTGGTCGCCGAGGGCGTCGAGACGGAAGCCCACGCGGCCTTTTTGCGCAAACACAGTTGCGACCTGTTGCAAGGCTACCTGTTTGCACGGCCCATGCCGTTCGAAGAACTCTCCGCTTTCCTTGCACGCCAGAACAGAAGTTTTCAGGGCGAGAATGACGAATCTGATAAACCTACGCTACTCCTCTTGGATGACGAGGCCAACATTTTGAGGGCAATGACCCGGATACTCCGCAGGGACGGCTATCGAATTCTGTCTACCACCAGTGTTCAAGAAGCCTTCGAAATGCTTGCCGCCAACAACGTTCAGGTTATTGTCTCAGACCAGCGAATGCCAGAAATGTCCGGAACGGAGTTCCTGAGTCAAGTGAAAGACATCTACCCCAATACAGTGCGCATCGTGCTTTCCGGCTATACCGATTTAAGATCTGTCACAGACGCAATTAATGAAGGGGCGATCTACAAATTCTTGACGAAACCTTGGGACGATCAACAAATTAGGGATCATATAAAGAGAGCTTTTCTATATCACGGTGCGATTTTTAAATGAGTGTTCTCTTGGCGAGCTGAGACACAACGATGCTTGATTAGCTATCGTAGAAGGCCGTCATCCGCTCGATCACTCCTTCGTATTTTTGTTTTAGTAATTCTCCTCGAAAACCTTCGACGGACGGCACCCGTGCGGTTCCGTCTTGAAGTTTTCTTTCCTGCAATTCGATAAGATTTGCGGCTTCGATAGCTTCAGCCTCAATATCTTCTCCACAATCCATATAGACATAATGTCTGCCGAATAACTCCGGGTAAACTTGTCGGTCGGGCAGAATCGGGATGCACCCCTTGGCCACGGCCTCAAGAACCGCTAGGCCTTGAAACTCATGGATAGCCGTCGATAACACAATGTCGGCCCGCTGCAACCACTGATAGTACTCCTCTCTGGTATCAGCATAGCCGAACTTTTCGAGCCGATGATGAAACTCTTTGCGAATGGCCTCGAATTCCACAGGCGCGTTTCTGAACCTCTCTCCCAGAATACAAACTCTATAGTCGGTCTCGCGCCTTTCGAGCTCTCGCATTATAGCTAACAGCCGATCCGGAGCTTTGTCATACTCCCATCGTGCAGCCCACACGATCAGAATTGGACCACCTTCCCGACGATGGTTCCAAAGCAAATGCCGATCGACTCGATTTGTGGCGCGAGAACCGTCGGTAAACAAGCGGTCTTCGATCGGAACGGGGATCACGTCGGATTTGCACCGGATACGTTCGATAATCCCGTCTGGCACGGCATCCGGCAGTTTATTCAGCAAGGCTTGGGCACCCGCTAAAAAACTGTCCCGATTCCACGCACTGTTGAACACCACACGATCCGCCGCCACCGCGCTGTACAGATTCACCATCTGGGGTTCCACGCGATTCTGCTGTTGTTGGCTGAGCGGGAAAGCGAACTGGTTCTCGTGCATATAAAACAGGCACGGCGTACCTGCCAATCGCGGGTGAAGGCCCCGCAAGGTTGCAAGGTCTACCATGGACGTGGCAACCACCAAGTCCCAGTGCTCTTGCAAACAGGGCTCGTCGAGCCAGCTCAGGGCATTGCCGCGAATTCGCCACTGAAAAAAGCGCGGCGGCAAGGTCAGGCTTTGCCAGTGGTAATCCGGCAACAACTCAATCAACTGCTCCCGCCAGCGTTTGTGGCTGGCGGCATCGTAGGCGGACAGGAGCAAAATGCGGGGTTTGGAATCACGCACTTCCTTGCTCCACCGCCCGGTGAGCCGTTCGTTCGGGTAACCAAACCGACAGCAGGGCCGCAACGGCCACCAAAGCAGAAGATATCCACAAACAGGCTTCCAGCCCGTAAGCCTGATACACCCAGCCGGACAACACCGTGCCCAGCAATCGGCCAGCGGCGTTGGACATGTAATAAAACCCCACATCCAAAGAAACGCCGTCGCCCCGGGCATAACTCACAATCAGATAGCTGTGCAGGGATGAATTGATGGCAAACAACACGCCGAACAACAACAATCCCCCGATGACCACCAATTGCGCCGACCACCCGGCCATCAAAGCGCCGGCAATCAACGCCGGAATCACCGCCAGCAGGGCCGCCCACAGCACCGCGCCGGATTTACCATCGGTATGGCCGGTTATTCGGGGCGCAAGGGTCTGAACAAAGCCGTAACCAATGATCCAGCTGGCCATAAATCCGCCCACCTTCCAGTGATCCCAGCCGAATACGGTCGCCATATACACCGGCAGCGCCACCACAAACCAGACATCCCGAGCGCCAAACAAAAACATCCGCGCTGCCGAGAGCACGTTAATCGCTTTGCTTTTGGACAGGATTTCGCGGAATTTGGGTTTTGCTGTGCTCTTACCCAACTCCTGTTTGAGCAAAAACAGGCTGGCCAACCACACCAGCCCGAGTACCACAGCCATCAGCACCACGGCTCCGGTGAAGCCAGCTGACATCAGCAGCACACCACCCAGGAAGAAACCCACGCCTTTCAGAGTGTTCTTGGAGCCGGTGAGAATGGCCACCCACTTATACAGCTGGCCTTGCTGGTCGTCCGGCACCAACATTTTGATACCGCTCTTGGCCGACATTTTATTGAGATCTTTGGCAATACCGGACAGAGCCTGCGCCGCCATCACCCAAGGCACGGTCAACATGGCGGCTGGCACCGCCAGCATCACCAGAGCAACAATCTGTAGAAACAGCCCGATATTCATGGTGCGGTTCAGGCCAAGCCGGGCACCGAGATAGCCCCCCACCAGATTGGTTACCACCCCGAAAAACTCATAAAAAATGAACAACAGGGCAATGGCCAGCGGCGAATACCCCAACTGATGAAAATGCAGCACCACCAGCATGCGCAGCGCGCCATCGGTCAGGGTAAACGCCCAGTAATTACCGGTAATCACGAGGTACTGGCGGATGGAGGCAGTCATATCAGGCCAGACCCACCTTGCGCGCCAGTTCTACGGTGCGATTGGCATAGCCCCATTCGTTGTCGTACCAGGCGTAAATTTTCACATGGGTGCCGTTGACCACCAGAGTGGATAAGGCATCGACGATGGAGGAACGCGGATCGGTTTTGAAATCGATCGACACCAGAGGACGCTCTTCATAGCCCAAAATGTCTTTCAACTCGCCTTCGGCGGCCTCTTTCAGCAACCGGTTAACCGTGTCGCGATCAGTCGGCGCTTCCACTTCAAACACACAGTCAGTCAGCGAAGCATTGGTGAGCGGAACGCGCACCGCGTGGCCATCCAGCCGCCCTTTCAGTTCCGGGAAAATTTCGATAATGGCTGTGGCCGAGCCGGTGCTGGTGGGAATCAGCGAACTGCCACAGGCACGGGCCCGGCGCAGGTCTTTGTGGGGCGCATCAATAATCGTCTGAGTGTTGGTCAGACTGTGAATGGTGGTCAGCGAACCGTGCTTGATGCCCAGTTTCTCGTGAATCACCTTCACCACCGGCGCCAGGCAATTCGTGGTGCACGAAGCCGCGGTCACGATTCGATCAACGGCCGGATCGAAGATATCTTCGTTCACGCCCAGCACAATGTTTTTAGCACCCTTTTCTTTCACCGGTGCCGTGACCACCACTCGCTTCACGCCCCGATCCAGGTAGGCCTGCAAGACCGCAACGGTTTTGTTCACACCGCTGGCCTCAATCACCAGGTCACAGCCAGACCAGTCAGTATCGCCGATAGTCCGGTTGTGCGAAACGGCAATACGCTGCCCTTCAATCACCAGCTCGTTACCGCTCACTTCGGCTTCATGTCTCCAGCGCCCGTGAACACTGTCGAAATTCAATAGATGAGCCAACGTTTGCGCATCGGCACCGGGATCGTTGATGGCCACAAACTCCAGATCTGGCCACTCCCAAGCAGCCCGCAATGCCAACCGGCCAATGCGGCCGAACCCGTTAATACCTACCTTAATCTTGCTCATGGCAGTCTCCTTTTATGAATGGCCATTCGATCAATCTTCAGGTGCAGCTAGGCTCTGAACGCTCAGCCAATGCCCCAAGCTTTGCCAGCGGTGTGTGAATCAACGCCTCATTGTGCGCAGCTGTCTCATCGAGAACTCGCAGAGCCCACGTGGGCAAACCAGGGTTAATAGAATAATAGACCCACTGGCCCCGCCGCTCAGTTGCCACCAGCCCGGAATCTCGCAATATCGCCAAATGACGACTGACCTTCGGCTGGGACACTTCAAAGGCCTCCGTCAGCTCACAGACGCATAGCTCTTTCTCACGCCGAATCAGCAGCAGAGAGGTCAACCTCAGCTCATCGCTTAACGCTCGGAACAAGCTGACCGGACTAAGCTCGGCCGCTCGTTGATCAGCTTCAGGTAAAGGCGCCATGCTTTTTGTTTCCATCGGACAAACGTTCCACGCCATTGAATATTCGATTATCCATATATATGCTTTAGGTAATATTAGGAGTGACGTGTGGCAAAGTAAAGACACCGAGCCACGCTTTCGCTTATCGAACTTTCGGGATTTTCTAGCTGCCTTATGACGCCAACCAACCTGCCCAACATCGACCGAGATCTGTTCCAGGCACCCACCAAAGAACAGCTCTTCGCCAACGCACCTTGCGAGCACGCACCACGCATTCTTCTACTCTACGGCTCGCTGCGTGAACGCTCATTCAGCCGCTTGGTCGTAGAAGAGGCGGCTCGTCTATTGGAGGCAATGGGCGCTGAAACCCGCATATATAATCCTCACGGCCTGCCACTGGCGGATGCTGAAGATGCTTCACATCCAAAAGTGCAGGAATTGAGGGAGTTGGCCGAATGGTCGGAAGGCATGGTCTGGTGCTCACCGGAACGCCACGGCGCCATGACGGGCATCATGAAAACGCAAATCGACTGGATCCCGCTGTCCATGGGCGCAGTTCGCCCGACTCAAGGTAAAACGCTTGCCGTGATGCAGGTCTGTGGCGGCTCCCAATCCTTCAACGTGGTCAATCAGTTGCGGGTATTGGGCCGATGGATGCGCATGGTAACCATCCCGAATCAGTCCTCGGTGCCCAAGGCCTTTATGGAGTTCGATGACAACAACCGCATGAAGCCTTCACCCTACTACGACCGGGTGGTGGATGTGATGGAGGAGCTGGTGAAGTTCACGCTGCTGGTGCGCGACCGCAGCGATTACCTCACCGACCGCTACTCCGAACGCAAGGAAAGTGCCGCCGAGCTATCAAAACGTGTTAACCAACGCTCTATTTAAGGCCCCACCATGACCAACAACATCGAAGCCACGGCGAATGAAACGAGCTCGGAAGGAATGGATCTATTCGGCCGGTACCTGTCGGTCTGGGTCGCACTGGCCATCGTCGCCGGTGTAGCGTTGGGGCAACTTGCGCCGTCTGTACCGGAAGCCCTGTCCCGTTTCGAGTACGCTCAGGTTTCCATCCCCATCGCTATTCTGATTTGGGCGATGATCTTCCCGATGATGGCGCAGATTGATTTCAGCGCCGTGGTTGGTGTGCGCAAAGAACCCAAGGGCCTGGCGATCACCACCGTCGTGAACTGGCTGGTCAAGCCCTTCACCATGTTCGCCATTGCCTGGTTTTTCCTGATGGTAGTGTTCAAGCCCTTTATTGCACCGGACCTGGCCAGCGAATACCTGGCCGGTGCGATTTTGCTGGGTGCGGCTCCCTGCACCGCCATGGTATTTGTCTGGAGTTACCTGACCAAAGGGGACGCGGCCTACACGCTGGTTCAGGTTTCTCTGAACGACATCATCATGCTGTTCGCTTTCGCGCCCATTGTGGTGCTCCTGCTGGGGATTTCCGACATTCAGGTGCCCTGGGATACGGTGATCCTGTCGGTTGTACTGTACATCGTCATCCCCCTCACCGCCGGATACCTGACTCGCCGCGTTCTCATCGCCCGCCATGGTTCGCAGTGGTACGACGACGTATTCCTGAAACGCCTTGGCCCCGTCACGCCGGCGGCATTGATTATCACGCTGGTGCTGTTGTTTGCCTTTCAGGGCGAGGTCATCCTGGAAAACCCGCTGCACATTGCCCTGATTGCCGTGCCGCTGATCATCCAGACCGTGTTCATCTTTTTTCTCGCCTACGGCTGGGCCCGATTGTGGAAAGTGCGCCACTGTATTGCCGCACCGGGCGCAATGATTGGTGCCAGCAACTTCTTTGAACTGGCGGTAGCGGCGGCCATCGCTTTGTTCGGCCTACAGTCCGGTGCTGCGTTGGCAACAGTGGTGGGCGTGCTGGTGGAAGTCCCGCTCATGCTGGCACTGGTGAGAATCGCCAACACCACACGAGACCACTTCCCCAAGTAGCCCCGAACAGCCTCGGCTCCCGGCGATGTGCGAGCCGAGGCTACCTGTTATCCGCCCCCACACCCTGCTAATATCCCGCCCACCTTTCTATCACCATGAACAGCCAACGCTGACACGAACGGAACCGATACCATGGATTTTTTTCAGGCCCTTTTCCTTGGCCTTCTCCAGGGACTGACTGAATTTCTGCCCATTTCCAGCTCTGCCCATTTGATCCTGACCCCCGCGTTTTTCGACTGGGACGATCAGGGCGTAGGATTCG
Source organism: Marinobacter litoralis (assembly GCF_016427555.1). Taxonomy (GTDB): domain Bacteria; phylum Pseudomonadota; class Gammaproteobacteria; order Pseudomonadales; family Oleiphilaceae; genus Marinobacter; species Marinobacter litoralis_A. The sequence goes on along the minus strand of NZ_JAELVS010000001.1, from coordinate 777,314 downwards.
ACCTGTCCGTTCACATCGGCACACTGTTGGCGGTGGTTTTATACTTCCGTCGCGATGTCTTTGGCATCGCCAGAGACGGCTTACTCTCCGTTGCCCAACGCAAAATTGTCGGCCAAGGCGCCCTCGCCTGGTATCTGGTCATTGGCACCATTCCTGCCGGTTTGGCCGGTTTGGCGTTGCTGGACATGATCGATAACGAACTGAGAGCGGTGGAAGTCATCTTCTTCACCACCCTGATCTTCGGCCTGCTGCTGGGGGTCGCGGACTGGCTGCCCAAACGTCAGCGCACACTGGATTCCCTGAACTGGAAAGACGCCGTTCTGGTGGGTATCGCCCAAGCCATGGCTTTGGTGCCAGGCACCTCCCGCTCGGGCGTAACCATCACCGCCGGCCTGTTCCTGGGCATGAGCCGCGAAACCGCCTCCCGCTTCTCGTTTCTGCTGGCTATTCCCATCATTGTGCTGGCATCTGCCGTGAAGTTACTCGAAGTAGCAACTTCTGATGTGATCGTCGATTGGGGTGGTTTTCTGATTGGCGGGGTCACATCGTTCCTGATGGCCATTACCGCGATCCACTTCTTCCTGAAATGGCTTAACAACGTGGGTATGTGGCCTTATGTAATCTACCGGATTGCCTTGGCTGGGGTTATTTACGCGGTTTTGATGTGATTGTTTTGGCTTGGGAGCTCTGATCTTCGGGGTTTCTAGGTTTGGGAGTGGCAGGTATTGGGGGTGTCCTTCCAAAAATGTGCGCAGCCATGGATGGCGGAGCAGAAGCGCCACATGGACGTGCCGAAGGAGCGGTTTTTGGAAGGACACCCCCAACCCCGCACATACCACCCAACTAACCCAAAGCTAACAGGCCTCCAACGGGGCATAAGCCAACACCAGCCACTTAGCACCTTCATCGAAGTTCACCTGAACCCGAGTGTGATGCCCAGTACCCTCAGAGTTCATCACAATACCCTCGCCAAACTTCGGATGCCGCACCCGCTGCCCCAAACTGAAGCCAGACTGGGCAGCAGAATCCTGAGCAAACATACTCTCATTAGGCCGCCCCACCATAGCCGGACGCGTCACCGTATTCCGTAACCGGACTTCCTGCAGGCAATCCGCCGGAATCTCACGCACAAACCGCGACAACGCATGAAACTTCTCCTGCCCATACAAACGGCGGGATTCCGCGTAAGTGAGTACCAGCTTCTTCATGGCCCGCGTAATCCCCACATAGGCCAACCGGCGCTCTTCTTCCATACGCCCCGGCTCTTCCAGCGACATGCTGTGAGGGAACAAACCTTCCTCAACACCGGCCAGAAACACCATCGGGAACTCAAGCCCCTTAGCCGAGTGAAGGGTCATCAGCTGCACACTGTCTTCGTGGTCCGCCGCTTGCGACTCACCAGCATCCAGCGCCGCCTGAGCCAGAAACTCTGCAAGCGGATCGACTCCGTCTTCCACTTCATAATCCGACAAGGCATTAACCAGCTCTTCCAGGTTTTCCACCCGGGCCTGACCCTTCTCGCCTTTTTCGCTGGCGTGGTAATCCTTCAAACCACTGACCTCAATCGCCTGCTTCATCAAACCCTGAAGCGAGGCATCGCCGGTCATTTCAGACAAGCCATTAATGATATCGAGGAACGACTGCAAACCGGTTCGGGCTCGGCCTTTCACCTGACCCGCCGCCAGCAGGCGCTCGGAGGCTTCCCACAACGAAATGCCCTGCTCCGTGGCGTAAGCGCGAATCTCGGCAAGACTCTTGGCGCCAATGCCGCGGGTCGGGATGTTCACCACCCGCTCAAACGCCGCGTCGTCCCGGTGGTACTGAACCAAGCGCAGGTACGCCAGTGCGTTGCGAATTTCCTGGCGGTCGTAAAAGCGCAAACCGCCGTACACCCGATACGGGATGCCCTGGCGCATCAACGATTCTTCCAGCACCCGGGACTGGGCATTCGAGCGATAAAGAATCGCGGCCTCGCTGCGCAAATTGCCCTGATTCACCCAGTCGGTGATGGAATCGGCAATGTAATTGGCTTCGTCTTGCTCGTTAAACGCCGCGTACAAGCTGATGGGATCGCCATCGGGGCCATCGGTCCACAGCTCTTTGCCCAACCGGCCCTGGTTGTTGGCAATCACCGAGTTGGCGGCCTTCAAGATCATCTGTGTCGAACGGTAATTCTGCTCCAGCCGCACCATGCGAGCGTTAGGAAAATCCCGCTGGTACTGCTGAATGTTCTCGATCTTGGCGCCACGCCAGCCATAAATTGACTGGTCATCATCACCCACCACGGTCAGTGGCACGCGGTTGCTGGCCAGCACCTGCAGCCAGGCGTATTGGATGGTGTTGGTGTCCTGAAACTCGTCCACCAGAATGTGCTGGAACCGGTCCTGGTAATGGGCCAGCAATTCCGGCCGGTGCAACCAGAGCTCGTGGGAGCGCAGCAGCAATTCACCAAAATCCACCAAACCGCCCTGCTGGCACAGTTTTTCGTACTGGCGGTAGATCTTCAGCATGGTGTTGGTGAAGTGGTCGCCCGGATTTTCCTGAATGTGATCCGCCCGCAACCCTTCGTCTTTCTGGCTGTTGATGAACCACTGGGCCTGTTTGGGGGGCCACTGGCTTTCATCGATCTGGAACTCCCGCATCACCCGCTTGATCAAACGCAGCTGGTCGTCGCTGTCCAGTACCTGAAAGTTTTCCGGCAGGCCGGCATCTTTCCAGTGGGAGCGCAACAAACGGTGAGCAATACCGTGGAAGGTGCCGAACCACAGGCCGCGAGCGGGGATGTTCATCATCTGCTCAATGCGGGAGCGCATTTCCTTGGCGGCTTTGTTGGTAAAGGTCACCGCCAGAATGCCCGTAGGCGGCACTCGGTCTACGGTCATCAACCACGCCATCCGGTGAACCAGCACCCGAGTTTTGCCACTGCCTGCACCGGCCAGCACCAACAGGTGGTCGTTCTGAGCTGTAACAGCCTCGCGTTGGGCATCGTTCAGGGGGTCAATGATGTGGGAAACGTCCATAGCACCTAGCTTTTCTACTGGTTAAATAAACAGGTTTGAAAGTATAACAGGAGATAACGGGGATTTCTGTGGAGCCTTAGGGTCCGGCTCAGACTCAGGTGCGGACGCCCACGGGCGGGTCAAGCTTTTCAGGACACGCTACGAGCCATCCATGGGGCTTATTTCGGGCCGTCCCTGGCCCTCAATAGTCCTAAAAAGCTTGACCCGCCCGTGCGCTGTTTAACGTTAGGATACGGCCGTCTTAAAAACCTCTGGGAACCGTCTGCGCTTCAACAAACTCAAACAAACCTTCCAAGCCGCCTTCACGACCAATGCCAGAAGCTTTCATACCCCCAAACGGCGCTTCCGGTGTCGGCCCGGTGCCGGTGTTCCAACCCACATGACCAAAACGGAGTCCCGCCGCCACACGTTGGGCCCGTTCGGCATCTGCTGTGAACACATAAGAAGCCAATCCAAATTCGGTGTCGTTGCCCGCTTCAACCACTTCCTCTTCCGTGCGGAACAACGCCATGGGCACCAATGGGCCGAAGGTTTCTTCCCGGTAGCAACACATGTCTCGGGTAACGCCCATCACCGCCGTTGGCGGGAAGAACAGGCCATCGCCCAGTTCCCCGGGCTGTTTACCTGCGACCAGAGTCGCACCTTTGTTCAAGGCATCTTCAAGATGACGCTTTACTTTGTCGAAGCCAGCCTGATTCACCAGCGGGCCAATGTCGACGCCGTCTTTCATGCCGTCACCGACGGTCATGCGGCCGATTCGCTCCGCCAGTTTTTCGCCAAAGGTTTCGGCCACGTCCTCGTGGATAAACACCCGGTTGGCGCACACACAGGTTTGGCCGCCGCCCCGGAACTTATTGGCGATCAGGTTATCCGCCGCAGCATCCAGATCGGCATCGTCGAAGATAATAAACGGCGCGTTACCGCCCAATTCCAGGGCCAGTTTTTTCACCTGCTCGGCCGTATCCAGAACCAGCTTCCGGCCAACCTCGGTGGAGCCAGTAAAGCTGATCATCGGCACGTCCTGGTGCTCACACAACACCTTGCCGATCACGCTAGCTTTACCCATGACCAAGTTAACCATGCCCTCGGGCAGGTCGAGCTTGTCCACCAGCGTAAACAGCGCCACCATCGTCAGCGGCGTTTCACTGGCGGGTTTGATCACCGAGGGACAGCCTGCAGCCAGCGCCGCCGACAGTTTTTTCGCGATCATGCCGATCGGAAAGTTCCAGGGCACAATCAGCCCCACCACACCCACCGGCCGGTAATGAACGGTCCAGGTGCAGTCTTTGGGCTTTTCCGGAATGGTATGCGGGTCCAGTGCTTCGATGTGCTTGGCACAGTAGTCGAAAAAGCCTGCGGCGTACTCCACTTCTCCCTGAGCTTCGGCCAAGGGTTTGCCGTGTTCCATGCACAGAATTCGGCCAATTTCGGCTTTATGTTCTTTCAATGCATCCCGAATGCCTTCCAACCACTTTCTGCGGGTTTCAATGGGCCATGGGTTCGATAATCTCAGCGCAGATTTCCCCGCCTCTACCGCGGCCAACACATCGCTTTCCGGCATCGAAGGCACCTTGGCAATACACTCTCGAGTCGCCGGATTAAACACTTCAAAGGTGTTGCCTCCGTCATTTTCTACCCAACGTCCGCCAATATAGCCCTTAACATTTTGCAGCAATGCTGACTCAATCATCTCGGCTCCTTTTCGATCACGCATTCCCCCCATAAGGGGCATAACGGCTTGTTCGTACCTGCCCTTCATAGTGGTAGCTGACTGCCACCCTGTAAAGTGCCCGCGTGTTTTTGACCCAACACAGTTCGTGCCTATACTCGAAGGAGTTAACCAAGGAGGCCGGATATGAAAGCATTCTTCCATCCCTCGCAGGATCTGCACATCCCTAAAACGTATTTCACACGGGGGCAAATGCGCCAGCCTCAGGAGGTGCCGGATCGAACCGTACAAATGCTGGAGGGTTTGAAAGAGCTGGGTGTCCCGGTGCTGCAACCGGCTGACCAAGGCACAGCGCCCATTTCCCGGGTGCATGATCTTGGTTATCTGAGATTCCTTGAATCCGCCCACCGCCGCTGGAAGGAAATGGATGACTGGGGCGACGAAGTCATCTCGAATATCTTCGTGCGCTCACCCAATGCCCTGCGCGGTGTTTTGGCGGAAGCCGCCCGCTATCTTGCGGATGGCAGCTGCCCGATTGGCGAAAACACCTGGAAAGCCGCCTACTGGTCGGCGCAAACCGCGCTCGGCGCTGCCGATGCAATCATGGGCGGCGAGCGGTCTGCTTATGCGGTGTGCCGGCCACCTGGACACCACGCCCGTAAAGATGCCGCCGGTGGCTTCTGTTACCTGAACAACGCCGCCATTGCCGCCGAACACCTGAAAAGCCGTTTTCCACGCACAGTGATACTGGATACCGATATGCATCACGGCCAGGGTATTCAGGAGATTTTCTACGACCGCAGCGACGTGCTGTACATATCCATCCACGGCGACCCCACCAACTTCTACCCGGTGGTAACGGGCTTTGAAGACGAGCGGGGCGAAGGGGATGGGCTGGGTTACAACATCAACCTACCCATGCCCCATGGCTCGAGCGAAGATGACTTCTTTGCCAAGCTACAGGACGCTCTGGCCGCTATCCGGCTGTACCAACCGGACGTGCTGATTCTGACGCTGGGTTTCGATATCTACAAAGACGATCCGCAGGCGAAAGTGTCGGTTACCAGCGAAGGGTTTTGCCGCCTCAGCACCCACATACGTCAGCTGGGGCTGCCGACACTGGTGATTCAGGAAGGAGGCTATGATCTGGACACGCTCCGCGAGAATGTCCAGCAGTTCATGAGGGGGCTGACCGGCTAGCGCGCCGGCGTGTAAACCTTCACATTGGCGTGCCCGTCGGCCTTCAGGTGGCCGGCGTGCATGCGGCTCATGGTGCCTCGGTCGCAGTACAGCAGGTACTGGCTATCGGCTGGCAGGTCTGCCAGCTTCTGGTTGATTTCGTAGAACGGAATCTTCAATACGTCGTTGCTGGTCAACGTCAGCGGAGCCCGTTCTTCCTCGGATGGATGGCGGATATCGATAATCACATCACCCACCGACGGTGTTTCCACCAGCTCGACTTCTTCCGGTGTTACCACGCTGTCGAGCAGCTCGTTGACCATCACATCGGTACGGTCCTCAATGGCCTTGGCCAGAACCTCCGGGTTCATTTTCTCTTCTTCTTCCTCAACCCGGTGCAGCTTGGCCCGGGTCACCGGCTTGCTGGAAATCACACCGCAATATTCCGGCATAGTACGGGCAAAGGGCTCGGTGCCAATGTCTTTGGCAATCTGAATGATGTCTTGCTTGTCCATGGCAATCAGCGGGCGCAGCACCACTTCATCACTGGCGCGATCCACCACATTCAGGTTGGTCAGGGTCTGGCTCGACACCTGGGCCACGGCATCCCCCATCACCAGGCCACCCACGTTGTAATACTGGCCAATCTCGGCCGCGGCTTTCAGCATCATCCGCTTAAGCACCACACCCCAGTGGCGATGGTTCACGCTGCGCATGATTTCGGCTACCACGCCTTCAAACGGTACCGAAATAAACTTCACGTTGTGTGAAGACGCGTACCGGTCCCACAGGTAATGACTGACCTGTCGAACGCCTACCTCGTGAGCCGCTCCTCCCAGATTGAAAAACAGGAAGTGGCTGCGCATGCCCCGACGCATCATCAGATACGCCGCAACCGAGGAGTCATAGCCACCGGAGATCAACGTCATGACGGTTTCCACGGCGCCGATTGGGTATCCGCCTGCGCCTTCATGGCGACGATGGGCAATGTGGAACTGGTCGTTTTTGACCTCGATGCGCACTTCCACCTGCGGATTCTTCAAATCAACACCGCGAGCGTTGGTAGTCTGCAGCAGCATACCGCCCACGGTGCGTTCCAGATCAATGGACCGGAATTCGTGGTTGCCGATTCGCCGGGCACGCACAACAAAGGTTTTACCATCAAGCCGGTCAGCAAACGCTGCAATGGCTTTGGTGCCCACATCCTCAATATCAACAAACGGAAACACGCCGATTTCCTGAATGGTGGAAATACCCGGGATGCGCACCAACTCGTCAATCACCGGCCCGGCCAGGCCCCGCTCCTCCGGCACATCCACATCAATGCGGTCCCAGCTGCCATCCACCCGAATGTCCGAATCCAACCGTGACAGGATTTTCCGGATGTTCTGCCGCAAATGCCGCATTTGCTGCTTACGAACGGGTTTACTCTTGATGGCGACTTCAGAGGCAGGGCGAATCAGCAATTTCATAAGATAAGGACTTCAAATAGATAGAGACGTTGGTTGGAGAAACGTCGGGTAGCGAATTAGCGGGAAAGGGCTTAGTGTAACCTTTAGACCGTTATGATCAAAATCCGTCATAGCCGAAACACTCAGGAGCTCTCCAAACGATGACAGAATCCACCATGAATGCACTGGTTTCACCCGAAGGCAGCCTCGAGATTCTATCCAGTCACGAGGTCAACAGGCTCAAGGATAAGAGCGAAGGAGGACTGTATCGATTATTCCGTCAATGCGCGCTGGCGGTTCTGAATACCGGCGTGGAAACGGACGACTGCAAAGAGTTAATGGAAACCCACGCGGATTTCGACGTGCATCTTGTACCCCAGCCCCGAGGCCTGAAGCTGGAACTGGTCAACGCACCGGCCCACGCCTTTGTAGACGGCGAAATGCTGCGCGCCAACCGGGAGCACCTGTTTTCCGTACTGCGAGACATTGTATACAGCCACTCTCTGCCCAACTTTGTGGAAGGCTTTCGCAAGGATAATCCGGAAGACCTCACCAATCTGGTGTTTCACATCCTGCGCAACGCCCGGGTACTGGAAGCGGGCCGTCAGCCCGACATTGTGGTTTGCTGGGGCGGGCACTCCATCAGCCACAACGAATACCAATACAGCAAAGAAGTCGGGCACCAGCTGGGTCTGCGCGGGCTGAGCATCTGCACCGGCTGCGGTCCGGGTGCCATGAAAGGCCCAATGAAGGGCGCCACCATCGGCCACGCCAAGCAGCGCATCAAACACGGCCGCTACATCGGCATCACCGAACCGGGCATTATCGGTGCCGAAGCCCCGAACCCGATCGTCAATGAACTGGTGATCATGCCGGATATCGAGAAACGTCTGGAAGCGTTTGTGCGCGCCGGTCATGGTGTGATCGTTTTCCCCGGTGGTGTCGGTACAGCAGAAGAAATTCTGTATTTGCTGGGCATACTGCTGCACCCGGATAATGCCGACCTGCCATTCCCGGTGGTGTTCACCGGCCTTAAGGAAAACGCCGAATATTTCGAGATGATCGATCGTTTTATCCGCGATGCACTGGGCGATGAAGCCGCCAGCAAATACGACATCATCATTGATGACCCTGTGCGGGTGGCGCAGACCATGAGCCAAGGCATGAGAGACGTAGAGACGTTCCGGCGCGCCATGCAGGATGCCTACTACTTTAACTGGATGCTGAAAATTGACCCGGTGTTCCAGCTGCCGTTCGAGCCTGATCACGACAACATGCGGGCGTTAGAGCTCCACCGTGATCAACCGCCGCACATGGTCGCCGCCAATTTGCGCAAAGCGTTCAGCGGAATCGTTGCGGGCAACGTGAAGGAAAGCGGTATTCGGAAAATTCAGGAGAAAGGGCCGTTCGAGATTTCAGGGGACCCGGCGCTGATCGAGCCGTTAGAAGAAATGCTGGCGCAGTTTATCGAGCAAAACCGAATGAAGCTGCCCAGTTCATCGGCCTACAAACCCTGCTACCGAATTGTCAGCGGCGCGGCCTGAGCCGCACCACCGACATTCACTTGCTGGCTTGGCGCTTACTTACCGCCGGCCGGCAGGCTGGCGAAGTAGGCGGCCAGGTTGGCAATGTCAGCATCGCTCAGGGCAGCGGCCTGACCTTGCATAACCGGGGCCTGACCACCTTGACGCTGACCGGCTTTGTAGGCCTTAAGGGCAGATACCAGATACTGTTCTTTCTGGCCAGCCAGATTCGGATAGATTGGAATCTGGGAGATGCCGTTCTGGCCGTGACACGCAGCACATACCGCAGCTTTCGCCTTGCCGGCCGCCGCATCTCCAGCCGCCATAGAGGCCGCTGGCGCAATGGCACCAAGCGCGAATAATCCAGCAACTGCCAAGGATTTCATTTTCATAGGGGTCACCCTCTCATCATTTTAGGTTTTATAGTCGGCCAATCACCGATCCAAATACAGGTTTTACTTATAACACAGCCATTGCCGCGGACAAATGTGATAGATCAAGGACATTGATACCCTCATAATGTTGCCTTACCCCAGACGGTACGAAGCAACTGACAAAATAAATCACAAAAATGCCCATTCGAAGAATCACCCGATCACCGGAGACATAGCTCATGCCAGTAGAGGTCCAGGAACTCGCTTGCCGTGAAGGCCGCATCGGCTTGCTAACCCTGAATTCGCCGAAAACGCTCAATGCCTTGACCGAAGAAATGGTCGTTCAGGCACAGGACGCACTTGATCGGTGGGCCGAAGACAGCCGCATTTGTTTGGTCGTCCTGCGAGGCAGTGGTGACCGCGCCTTCTGCGCCGGGGGCAACATCCGCGCCCTCTACGAAGACATTCAGTCCGAGGGCAGCAGCGAAGCCGCCGAACGGTTTTTTACCCGGGAATATCGCCTGAACTACAGTTTGCACCGCTTCCCGAAACCTGTGATCGGTTTGGTCCAAGGCATTGTAATGGGTGGAGGCATGGGGCTGATGTCCGGCTGCCGCTATCGCTTGGTCACACCCGATGCGACCCTGGCCATGCCCGAAATCAGCATTGGCCTGTTTCCGGATGTCGGCGCCAGTTGGTTCCTGAACCGTCTGCCCGGCCGGCTTGGTCTGTTCATGGGGCTGACCGGTGCCCGCCTGAACGCTGCCGATTCACTACGCGTGGGCCTCGCGGACATGATTATCGAATCGGATCACATCGAGCTATTGCTGCAAAAGCTGCAAGAGGAATATTGGCGAGGCGAGCCCGCAGCCGACGACAACCGTCTGTTCCGGCTGCTAAACCAAGTGGAAGCCGTGGATTATCGAGCACTACCACCGGGCCACCTGGAACAACACGAACAGCGCATTGCCAAACTCACCGCAGGCACAGAACTGCCAACCGTGGTTGAACAACTGCTTGGCAGCGAAAGTGACGACCCATGGTGGCACAACTGCATACAATCCCTGCGCGACGGCTCTCCGGTTACTGCTTGGCTAGTCTGGCATCAACTGCAGAGGGGGCAGCAAATGTCGCTTAAAGACGTGTTCCGGATGGAACTGGCCATGGCGCTGGAATGTGTCCGCAGGCCTGACCTGGCCGAAGGCATTCGTGCCCTGATGGTCGATAAGGATCAATCGCCAAAGTGGAGTTATGCGTCAGTCGCGGACGTGCCTTCGAATGTGGTGGAGCAACACTTCCACCCCGAGTGGGACGATCAAACCGACCCCATGGGGCTGGAGTAACGACATGAGCGGGTGTTACCGAGTGGCACCCGCATGCACCAACAGCATTTCCAGATCGCGGTTGTTGCGAGCGCGGGCAAGATCCAACGCCGTGCGGCCGTCATCGCTTCGATAATTGACATCGGCTCCCGCGGCCAACAGCATCTCGGCGGTGAGAAGATCCCCACTGCCAACCACTTTCATCAACAGTGACTCCCCGTTCTGGCTGACGTTCACATTCGCGCCCGCCGCCAGCAGCGCCCGTACCACCGATAAATGGCCACTCTCCGAAGCATGGATAACGGCGGTATAGCCGGCCGAATCCTCACCGTTCACATCTGCGCCGGCCGCCAGCAAAAGCCGGACAATGCGCCGGTTTCCGTTGGCCGAAGCCAGCATCAGCGCAGTCTCGCCCTCGGCTGTTTTCGGATCGGGATCAACGCCTTGGGTCAGCAGATCAAGCACCTCGCGGTCTTCGTTAGCTACCACCGCGTGCATCAAGGCATCAGAATGCTCGCTCGTTGCCGTTTCCGGCTCCATTTCCATCGAGCTGCAGCCAACCAGCAACACTAAGGCCAAACCCAAGAGGTACTTCAACTTGCCTGCGTCCATGACCATCGTTTTGAATCCCTGATAAACGTTCAGCTATTTTGGGCGGCAACCTATGGCAATTAAATCGAACCGATCACAACTCCGGGCCATTTTTCAGAAGTTCGCGCACCAGGTTGCGCAGTTGCATCTCACCGTCTTTCTGACCCGCACACATGCCGGAGAGCCGAATCTCGTCCCAGGTCCAACCCTGACTGACCGCCCGGCACCACACGATCAGCTCAGGCCGAACCGCCAGCCACGCTGTCACACCGGGGCAGCGCTCTACCTGCCGCAACACCGGCAAGGTTAAATCAAAACCCCTGAATCCTTCGGAAAAGTTCACCAGCTCGCGGCGATCTCCGGCATCCAGCCGAGCGCAGGCAGGCAGATCAGCACCTACTGCAGCTACCAGCTCTGGCGCCAATCCGGCCCAATGCCGGGGTATCAGCACCGGCCAGTGTTTTGCAAACCGTTCACGCAGGCCCTGAGCCAGCTGTTTTCCCGAATCCGATAACCCGCACAACATCTGCACCGGGAACTCCCCGGTACTGGTTTCCTGCCGCAATCCCAAACGCACCACACGCAAACCGCACGCCCGCCAGAACGCCAGCAAACCGGGCTCACCGCCAAAACTGGTGCCTAGTCCATCCAACCCTTGCTCCGCGCACGCCTGTGCAGCCGCAGTCACCAATTGTTTGCCGATGCCCAACTGACGGCACTCTTGCGACACCGCTACCCGAACCACCCGAAGCGTGCGCTGTATCGCCGCCTCGGGAAAACCTCCGTGAGTTGCCAGCGACTGCGCCAACATGTGGCCCCTCGGCCTGCGCACCCCCTGCGCCACCTGCTCCGCCAGTTCCGGCGCCAAACCACCCTCCACCGAGGCCCAAAGCACCCCCACTGTTGCACCGTTCACCACCGCGCGCCAACTTTGCACACCCGGATCATCCAGCCACTGGCGAAGATCCACCGGGGTCGTCCGGTAATGGGCGTCCACCAATAACCCGAAGGCTTCCGAGAGTTCCTGCTCGCCCGCCTTGGCCGGGTGCCAACGCTCAATCACCACATCGCCTGCCGCCGGGCTTGCCGGTTTCAGGCTTTCGGCCGACAGCAGGAACAACTCCGAAACCAATCGTTCCAATGGATCGCCCGCCGCCCACCGAACCGGCTGGTTCAGGCTGATTGACCGCCAATGTGGCGTTTCCCGATCCAGAACCTGGCGAAACCGAATAGCAAAACCCCGGCCCGTACCTTCGTAACCGTGCACCGTGCTGGCAAACGCTACCCGCGGCCACCCAAGAAGAACCTCCCGCAACCAATGCGCTGGCACGCCGGCGGCTTCGTCTACCATCACCACCTCGGCATCGGGTTTCTCTGCCAACAAATCCTGCACCGCCAGATACCGAATAGAAGACCCGCCTTCCATCACCAACGCATCATCACGACGCTCTGCCAGCCGCTCACCCAGCGTCTCGGCCGCATGCCGGAAAAAACTCGCCAGATTGTCCACCGAAGGCGAAGTCACCAACACCCGCTGCCGCCCTGCCAGCAACAACTCCGCCGCCGCCATACCCAGCGCCGCCGACTTCCCGCGCCCCCGATCCGCCGTCACCACCAATGGCCGACGCCGACGCCCCAAACCAAACCGCACCAGCTGCGAAACCAACTGCGCCTGCTCTGCCGTAGTCGCGGGCTCAAACACCAACGAACCAGACTCCACCACCGGCAAAATCAAAGAGTCCTCACGCCCCTGCCGAACCCGGATCACATCCGAATCCGCCGCCAACACACCAGCCATCCGCGCCGCAAAGGCATGGCGCTCTGCCTGATCGAGCCCCGTACGCACATAATCGGGATCGTTAAACGTGGCCCAACTCTGCAAGGGCGGCATCAACCAAAACAACACACCACCCGCCTGCAAGGTGCCTGATAACGCCGCCAACCCATCCGGCGGATTCCCCTGCCAACCGTCCCAAACCAAAACGGACGTTTCCCGCCCCAGCCAGCGCTTGAACTGCTTCGAAGCAATACCGGTCACACCCGCCAACTCCGCATCTTCGGCGCGACCGACCCATAGCGCCAGAGAAGCTTCCAGCGTTTCCAGACAACCAGACACCCATGAGCGACACCACTCCGGTTCACCTTCCACCAGCACCAAACGGCGTTCACCAGCAACACGCAGGCTGTCGGCAAGCGCTTGCCAGCCCCTTTTAGTAACAGATGTCATCGTCAAAAACAGACTCCAAGAGAATACGAAGCTCAAGGCCGGCCCCAAGTAGTAGCTTGTCGGGGAACGCCTTCCAAAACTGTGCGCAGCCATGGATGGCGGAGCCCAAGCGTCACAAGGACGTGCCGAAGGAGCGTGTTTTGGAAGGCGTTCCTCGACAAGGTACGGGCCCATAGCACGAGAAATGAACGTAAAGGCAACCATTATGGAGCCCAACTACCCCCACCGCCAGTTGCCAAGTACAATACCCACCATGCCAACCAATCCCCAAACACCCGACACCAGCTTCCTCCCGGACTACCTCACCGACGAACAGCGGGACATCATCACCGCCGGTTACGAACACTCGGTGATCACCGCCGTCGCTGGCAGCGGAAAAACCTCCACCCTCGCCTGGCGCATCCGCTATCTGCTGGCACAGGGCCACGACCCCAACCGCATGCTGGTACTCATGTTCAACCGCAGCGCCCGGGTCGATTTCGAACGCAAACTCCAACAAGTCTGCGACCAATCCGGCTTGGCCCCACCTGAAATCCGCACCTACCACGCCATGGGCTATCGGCTCTACAAACGCTTCGTGCGGGAAGGCTACCTGCCGAACTTTTCGGACAAAATCCTGACCGAACAAGAAATCGGCTACCAGGCCTGGATGCTCACCCGAAGACTGGCTCCGGAAGACCTGGCCGACGAAATCCGCCGCAACAAAAAAGACTATGTCGAAACCGCCACCGGCTTCATCGATCTGGTCAAAACCTGCTTGTCACCCGCCGAAATCGTCTTCGAAGAACTGGGGTACTCAGACAAGCACAAATACCTCATCGATCTTTTCCACAGCTTCGAACAATGGCGCAAAAGCCAGGGCCGAATCAGCTACGCCGACATGATCTACGAGCCGGTTATGGCCATCCACCAGAACCCGCCACTGCAACGACTGGTGGGCAACAAAATGGACCTGATTCTGGTAGACGAATACCAGGACACCAACGAAATCCAACACCTGTTGCTGCGCTACGTGGCAGGCGACCGGGCCAGAGTCACCGTGGTGGGGGACCCAGACCAGACCATCTACGAATTCCGCGGTGCCAAACCGGAATTCATTTTGCGCCGGTTCAGCGACGAATTCGAAAGCCCGCTCGAACAAACCCTGAGTTTCACATTCCGTTACGGCCATCAGGTTGCTCTGCTCGCCAACCACCTGATCTGCCACAACACCGGCCGAAAAGACGTGCTTTGCCATTCTCATCCCTCAACCCCGCCGACCCGTGCCGAATTGCATCGGGCCGAGAACGATGGCGATGAAGTTCTGAAAATTCTGCAGAGCCAAAGCCCGGAAGCAAACAACCAGACTGCCGTGCTGTTCCGGGTCTGGAGCCAGAGCGTGCCCATTGAACTGAAACTGCTTGCACGACACATTCCCTATCGAATTGATGCCGGCAAAGGCGCCCTGTTCAGCCGGGAAGTTCAAGCCATCACCTCACTGTTGATGGTGGTCAGCGGCCGCATCAAACACCTGCCCGATTCGGACCGACTGGACATCGCGCGGCAGCTGTTGCGTTTCCCCCACGTGGGCCTGAAAGAACCGGAACTCGAGAACCTTGCTCAATTTATCGCGGGTTTCGGGGAAAACTGGCACGAGCGCTTGCTAGCCATGGATTTCGATGCCCTGCAGCCGATGGCAGCCCGCAAATTAAGGAAGCTCGGCGAAGCTTTGGCTCAGCTAACCGACTACCAGGGCCCGGTTGCAGGCCTGATCCGAATTTACGCCGAGCACACCGACCTTTATGACGGCATCCGAAGCCTGGCACTGACCCACGACAGCGCCGAAGAACGTATCGACACTATCCAAGGCTTCCGGGCTTATCTGAAGAGCCTGGACACCGACGCCAGTGGCGCTCTGGATCACCTCAAGACCCTGAAACAACAAGCCGGTGAAAACACCGACCGCGGCGTACTGCTGTCCACCATTCACCGCACAAAAGGCTTAGAATGGCCGGTGGTGATTATTCCCGGATTACAAGAAAAGTACCTGCCCTACAGTCCACGCCCGCAAGACGACGCTCAAGCTCTGCTGGAGAGCGAACGGCGACTGTTGTACGTGGGCATGACCCGCGCCCGCAAAGCCTTGCACTTGATCACTCGCCCAGCCAGCCAACGGCCTCATCTGGACGGTGACCAAGGGCCCAGCCGCTTCGTGTCGGAACTCTGCTATGAGTTGTCACACGAGCTGGGGTCGCACCTTGATGAGCACCCGGTGGCAACCGCAGCCCCCTTGTCTCTGAGCCGCGCCACAACCGCCGTCAGCGTTCGCTATGCAGCCCGCGCAGGCCTGAAACTCGAAGGCACCAAGCCCGATAATGACTCCGATTTAATGGAACCGGTCTGGCATCACCGTCGTATTACCCATACGGTATTCGGCGCCGGCGAAGTGGTCAGTGAGGACGAAAGCTCGTTTGAAGTTCGCTTTGACAACTCAGACACCCTGAACTTCAGTAAGAAGAGCGCTCATTTGTACTTCACAGCGAGTAAGTAGCTGCACTATCCGTAGAACTCGCAAGCCGCTGGCCCCGTAATATCTTTGTGTTTTTAAAACGATTGACCTATTGTTTAGAGGACTAAAGATATTCATTCGGGTAGTTTTTATCCGAACGATAGTCGGACTCAAAAAAATCGAAACAGGAGGTTCCGCATGAAGCTCATGCGTCCGGTGGCCCTGGCTGCCCTTGCTACAACCCTTACAGCTCCCGCTCTGGCCGAAAGCCAGCAAACCATCTATTTGAACCCGTTCGCCGGTTACCAGTACTTCGGTGACAAGCGCGACCTGAGTGAAAGCGACACCTACGGTGTGGGTATTGAATACCGCTTTCGTCCGCACTGGGCGGTAGAAGCCGTTTATTCCCGTGCCGACGTAGACCGCAAGTACAACTCTGGCGAATCCGAATTCGAAGAACTCCGCCTGGATGGCCTTTATTACTTCGCTGGTCAAGACAATGCCTGGAACCCGTACCTTGCTGTAGGTGCCGGCCATGCTGACTTTGGTTCAGGCCCGGCAGGACTTCGCACTCCGGGTACAGATCACGACGAAACCCGGGTTAACGTGGGCGCCGGTGTTCGTTACAACATCAGCGACATGATTTCTCTGCGCGCTGATCTGCGTGAGTTCCACGGTATCGACGAAAGCACCTTCGACACCATGGCGTCTCTGGGTCTGAGTTTCGCGTTCCACCGCACCACGGCCAAGCCAGCGCCTGCCGATGCAGACAACGACGGTGTGCCTGATACCCGCGATCAGTGCCCGAACACGCCGGCCGGTATTCAGGTAGACAGCAACGGTTGTGAGCTGGACAGCGACAACGACGGCGTGGCCAACAGCAAAGACCAGTGCCCGAGCACTCCGGCTGGCGCTCAGGTGAACAGCCGCGGCTGTGAGCTCGACAGCGATAACGACGGCGTGGTTAACAGCAAAGACCAGTGCCCGAACACCGCTGCTGGCGCTGAAGTTGACGCAAAAGGGTGTGAAGGTGTTACCGACACCATCGAAACCATCAACCTGCGTGTTCAGTTCCCGCTCAACAGCTCAGTGATTGACGATGCCTACGACATCGAAATTCGCCAGGTTGCCGAGTTCATGGAAGAGCACCCGGGCACCACGGTTGAAATTGCCGGCCACACCGACAACACCGGTAAAGCCGAGTACAACCGATTCTTGTCTCAGCGTCGCGCTGAAGCCGTTGCCGAGCGTCTGGTAACTGCCCTGGGCGTTGATGAAGATCGTGTGAGAGCGGTTGGTTACGGTGAGGTTGAGCCGATTGCCACCAACGACACGCCGGCTGGCCGTGCCCAGAACCGTCGTGTAGAAGCCCGTATCCAGGTGCTCCGCTAAGGCACTTTGATTCGGTCATAGCAAAGAAGGCGCCCTCGGGCGCCTTCTTTGTTTGTGCTTTTCATCATTTGTTCACGTGCACCGCATCCAGCAGCAGGTTTCGGGGCGTCAAAGAACGCTCGCAGAACGTCCCCAGATTCACCTGATACCCCTGCTCTTCCAGATACACCGCATAATCAAATACCAACCACAGCTCTAGCGGCCGCCGAAACAGATGCCTAAGCAATTCGTGCCGGCGAGCCTGTCGGGACCGCTGCTGCCCAACCGCCAGCCAGTATGACCAGTCAACTTCTGCGGGCAAAACCACGCGTTTCTTTTCCGCCGCCCACCGGCAAAATTCTTCAAAACACCCGCTGTTCAACCGCGTTGGGTGCGACGGCACGGGCAAGTACCGCCCATGTTCAGACAAGCTTCTTTGCAAGGCATCGAAGCCCAGCCGCCAGGCCCGGATGCGTGCCGACTGGGCTCGCTCCCGAGCAGGGGCCGTCACTGTTTCCTGCACGGCCAACCGAAGCCCGGTTCGGTCCATGTCCAAAACACCGTGAGCATCGCGAGCCTGCTGCGACAGCAAACGGTAAGGGCCGCGCCCACCCAGGTGATAACAGCAAGGCGAAACACTCAGCCGGGCCAACCCAGCTTCGCTGCCGGCCATCAGCAGCTGCCGGTGCAAATCACCACAGGCATGCAAGGCAGCTCCATGATCAACAGCCGGCCAGCACAGCCCGTCTGCCATCACGTCCTGCTGTATGAGTTTCACCGGATCGCCATATCTGGTCGCAAGACGATTGCCGTCTTGAACCAATGCGCCGTCCCACTCGAAGCCAAAAACCGCCTCTGCGCCCTGCCCGACCAACGTGCGCGCCAAATGCCCTTTGCCACAACACCAGTCCAGAACGTGACTGCTCAATGGCGTAACGGATGCTGCAAAGGCGCCGGCCTGCAGCCGTTTTCGGCCAGGCATATCCACCGCCTGCACTTCTCGTAAAGCAGCCTGCGAGCCACGATTATGGCCAGGTAATTTCGGCACAGACACCAAAGTGTCGTATGCCGACAGGGCTGGCACTAATCGGGCAACCTCCTGCGCAAACGCGGACAAATGCTCGTCCCATTGGTCGCATTCCGACTCTGACAGCTGCTCAAGCCAGTCCGCCAAATCCGGATACTGCTGGGTCCAACCGGGCCTCGGCTCCATAAACGGCACCGGTCGCCACAAGGTTTCATGGCGAACCAGCCAGTCATTCAGCGCCCGCCATTGCCGAAAGTACGATGTGGAAATCTTACAGTCCTCCGGCGAAACGGCCCGGGCGAAACGCATCCAAAGACACCGCGGGCTCTTCACCGTCAATTACCTGGGCGATCACCGCCGCGCTGCCTGCGGACAAGGTCCAGCCAAAGGTGCCATGACCGGTGTTCAGGTACAGGTTGTCGCGGGGGCCCTTCCCGATAATAGCCGGGCCGTCTGGCGTCATCGGGCGAAAACCGGTCCAGGTTTCAGCGGCATCCAGATCGGCGCAGCCCGGAAAGCGGGACTGCACCGATTTTTTTATAGTGGCAATCCGGGCTTCCGGAATATCCCGATTAAAACCAGCCAGTTCAACGAACCCTGTGGCTCGTAACCGATCGCCGAGCCGGGTTGAAACGACTTTGTAGTTATCATCATGAACCGTTGCCGTAGGCGCTTTGTCCGAGTTGCTTAGGGGCACGGTAATACTGTATCCCTTGATCGGATAGATCGGCAGCGTTAGCCCCAACGGTTTGACCAGTTCTGGCGACCAGCAGCCCGCCGACACCACCACCGCATCCGCCTCCAGTCGTTCGGGCTTACCGTTTGCCGAACGAAACTGCACCGCGTTCACACGCTTATGGTCGGCCAACAGGGCTTCCACCTCCACCTCATAGCGGAAGGTCACGCCCAGGTCTTCACACACCTTGGCCAGCGCACGGGAAAACAAATGGCAATCGCCAGTACCATCGGTGTCATACCTCAAAGCACCGTAAAGCGGCCCGCCGCCCGTCATACCCGGCTCCACGTCCCGGACCTCCTGCGGCGAAAGCAGATGCGAGGGAATCCCCACCTCCTTCAAAAACTCGTGGGTCGTGCGCAATTCGTCCAAAGCGTCCGGCGTACTGGCCAAGTGCAAAAGCCCGGCATGCTGACCGTCAAATGCCAAATCGTGCTCTTGCTCCAGTGCCAAGAACCGCTCACGGCTAAAAGCCCCCAATTTCAGCATGGCCCGTTTATTGAGCCCGAACAATCCGGGCGACCACGCGTAGCGAAGCGTTGCCAACATAAAGCGGGTCGCCGCAAGCGAGGGTGGCATCCGCATCTTCAGGGGGCCATCGGTTTTCAGCAGCCAGGGCAGCGCCTTGAACACCATCGACGGATCGGCCCAGGGGTAAACCACGCCGTAAGAGCGCTGGGCAGCGTTGCCCTTACTGGTTTCATTACCCGCCAGCGCATGGCGCTCCAGAACCGTCACCTGATGACCGCGTCGCACCAATTCCCTGGCTGTCGTTACGCCAACCACACCGCCACCCACAACCACAATATGCATGGTGTTCATCCCCTAATCACCGCTTCTGAATTATCGCCCTACTCTCTTCGCTCGGTGCAAACTGGTAAACTCGACCATAGTCGCTCTCAGCATAGCACCCACTCAACTTCCGAGATGGAGTCAGGACACCGGACATGAGCAAAAAACGCCGCGAAATTCCCGTATTTGACCACCCTATTATCGAGACCCACTGCCATCTGGATTATCTGAAAGATCGTCCTCTGGAAGATACGCTCGAGCAAAGCCGGCAGGTGAACATCGAAAAGGTCATCACCATTGCCGTATCGCCGGATAACCTTGCCGCGGTCCGGGAACTCAGCCAGGCCAAAGACTGGGTGTACGGCACCCAAGGTATTCACCCTCATGAAGCCGAAACATACACCGATCAGGTAGAGGGAGAAATACGTACCCATGCCCAAGACGAGAAGATCGTCGCCGTAGGTGAAATCGGGCTGGACTACTTCTACGACAAGGCCGATCGGGCCACCCAGCGCGAGGTGTTTCGCCGCCAGCTGCAGATCGCTTGTGACAGTGACCGGCCAGTGGTTATCCACAGCCGGGAGGCGGATGAGGAAACCATCGACATTCTGAAAGAGTTCGAGCAATCACTCAAACGCCGGGGCGTGATCCACAGTTTCACATCCGGCCCGGGGCTGGCTCAGTACGCATTGGATCAAGGCTGGAACTTGGGCTTTAATGGTATTACCACGTTCAATAAAGCGGAGAACGTAAGGGATATCGTTCGCATGACGCCAATCAGCCAGATTCTATTGGAAACCGACGCCCCGTTCCTGACCCCGGTGCCCTACCGTGGTAAAGAGAATGCGCCGTTCTACCTGCCTTTTGTCGCGGAGAAAATTGCCGAGGTGAAGGATTTGCCTCTGGAAGAAGTGATTGTTCAAACCTATCACAACAGCCTACGGACGTTTTTCCCCGAGCGATGATCAAACGCATTCCTATCGCCGCGCTGAAGGTCGGGATGTACATCACCGACCTGAACAACGACTGGATACCCCATAACACCCAAAGAAAGCGCGGTGTGATTCGGAACGAAGAAACCATCGAAAAGATACGCGCGATGGGTGTGCAGTTTGTTTACATTGATGCCGAAAAAGGCCGGGATACCCAAGATTACGAAACCGCCTCGGAAGTCGATCAGCGCAACGAAGAAGCCCTGCAGAACGTAGGCGAGCATAAACCGGGGGTTGCTGCCAAAGTCCCGCTCGAGCAGGAAATGGAAACAGCAAGGGGTATACACACCCAGGCCCAAGGGCTGGTGGACAGCTTCATGGGTAACGTCAAAATCGGCAGCGCCGTTGATATCACCCCCATTCACCAACTGGCTGATGAGCTGCAAAGTTCTGTCATCAGAAACCCCAACGCGCTGGGATGTCTGGGCCGCATCCGCGACAAAGACAACTATTTGCTTGAACACTCCGTTAATCTGAGTGTGTTGATGACACTGTTCGGGCGATACCGAAAGTTATCTGCGGACGTTCTGCACCAAACCGTGGTGGGTGCCCTTCTACACGATTTGGGTAAAATCCTGACGCCAGACGATATACTGCACAAACCCGGCAGGCTGACGGCGGAGGAGTTCGAAGTAATGAAGCTCCATGCCCGCCAATCCCGAGACATTCTGCTTGCGACCGAGGGTATCGGAGAACTCACGGTGATTACTGCTGCGCAGCATCACGAACGCATCGACGGTACCGGCTACCCCGAAGGCCTAAAAGGCAATGAGATCTCTATCTACGGGCGCATGGCGGCCATTGCTGATGTCTACGATGCGATCACCGCTGATCGCGTTTACCACAAAGGAATGACCCCGACTCAAGGTCTGAAAAAATTGTTGGAGTGGAGTGGTTCACACCTCGATACCACTCTGGTTCAAGAGTTTATTCACTGTGTTGGGCTGTACCCGGTAGGCTCTCTGGTGTTGCTGGAAAGTGGCCGGCTAGGCATTGTTACCGAACCAAATGAGCACGACTTGCGCCTACCGGTTGTACGGGTGGTCTACCACACCAAATTCCGCTCGCCGATCCCGGTCACCAGCGTTGACCTCGCTAAACCGGGTAATCAGGACAGAATCAAACGAGCGGTGGATCCCAAACTATACAAAATTGATGTGGATAAGTTTCTGGTTTAGCCCAGTGACAGAAAGACCCCCATCAGCACGGGCGACAGGAAAGACAGCAAGAAGCCCGAGGCAATGGCCACCGGCACACACGCCAAGCCACCACTGCTGCGAATCACCGGCAGGGTAAAGTCCATAGACGTAGCCCCCCCATACCCGATTGCCATGGCCGGGCGGGCGCCAATCACCACCGGAATCAGTGCCAGAGCAATAATTTCACGCAGCACATCGTTGAGAAACGCAACTCCGCCCCACGCCGGCCCCATGGCGTCGCCGATCATAATTCCAGACAGGGAGTACCAGCCGAATCCCGACGCAATCGCCAGCGCCTGATTCCAGGACACCCCCAGCCAAGGCGTAAGCGCCAGTCCGGCGATCAGCGAACTCGCCCCCATTGTCAGCGCGATCCCAAGACCCTGACGGTTCATTAACAGCTTGCGCAACGACAAACCGGCATTGCGAAGCTGAAGGCCAATCAAAAACAACAGCAGCATCAGTGCCCAGGTGGCGACATCTTCAACCATGGGCAACCCGGAGAACCAGAAATAACCCAGAAATGCCCCCACAACCACTGCCAGCAATGGTTTCAGGCCCGCCATGAACAGCCGGCGGTAGCTCGGTTTTGCACTGTCTTCGGTAGGGCCGATGTCGAGCGGAAGAAAGTGATGGAACAGCCATAGCGCCGCCAGATTTGCCACCAGCATGGCGAGCACCAATCCGGACACTTGGTAGGCCATAGTGCCCAGATGCGTAAGCAAGCCTTCCATTTGCCCAAGGCCAAGCCCGAGCAAAACCAGAATGAAATACACCAGGCCTTCCACAAGGTAGTGAATCACCGTCATCAGGCGGCGATTGGAAAGGGCGAACGCAAAACCCAAAAACAACGGGGCCAGAATCAGCAAAGCGCCGGTCAGCATAACAGCCTCTGAAAAACAGACATCAAAAAGAGAGCAGGCAGACGAACGTCTGCCATCGGAGAAAAACTCAGTGAAGCTTATTCGCGGAGCGGTCCTGAACCAAAACCCAAGGTGCAACCACCACAGCCCATAACTCGCTGTTTTTTTCGTACCAGGCCCGGGCAAGATCCGGCGAAACATCACCGACCGAACCGGCGGCCAGCCACTGCTCGAACTGTGCTTTGTTGTCCGCGGTCAGCTCGGCCGCCACCTCAAGAAGATCCAGCTCTGGCTCAACGCGCACCACGTGGCCCCGGGCGTAATACGTCTGCAATTCATGCCAATGAATGCGAGAGGTTTCCAGATTAAGTTTGGCTTTCAATTCGTCCGGCGATGACATGCAATCCTCGATAAATCGTGCGCTTGTTTCAAAGCGGACAGCCTATATCAAAATGCGGCGCTTCGCACCTGAGACCATCGTCACCACGGGGCCGGAATCAGGCATGCGCCTGGTGTATCCGGCGAATCTCATCCGCCAGCGTCATCGGATCAAACGGCTTTGGAATCACGCCCAGCGCACCCAACGACAGGTATTCATCAATTTCTGTTCGCTGAATCCGGGCCGTCATGAAAATTACCGGCGTGTCTTGCGTCGCCTCGATCTTGCGCAATTCCTGCAAGGTCTGGGGGCCATCCATTTCCGGCATCATGACATCTAAAAGGATCAGATCCGGTTGAAAGTCCGGAGCGACTTCGATGGCCTCGGCACCAGAGCTGCACAGGGCGATGGAAAACCCTCCAACATCCTGCAAAGCCAGTTCCGCGATGGCCCGTATGTCGGCATCGTCTTCCACATACAACACTTTATTCAAATCGTTTTCCTTATAGGGCATCACTCGGTTCCTCCTTGACGAACTCGCTTCTATCCAAACCGAGCTGGCGCAACAAGCGCTGGCACTCTGGCTCCGCATGGCGATCCTCAGCAATCAAGGCGGCAGCGCGCATAATGATCGGACCGTCCCGGTGGTTGTCGTGTGATAAAAAATGCACCGCACCGATCAATTCCCGTAAACCCAGAGGGAATTTCCAGTGCACCTTCAAACGGTTGCCGTACTCCTCGGACCAACGGGCCAGGCACTGCTCGATCTCGGCGTCCTCCAGTGATCCGCCGGCGGTGTCGAACTGATTCAGTACTTTAAGCACCGCCATTTCACCCAAACGACTCAGCAACCCGGCACTTCGAAACATAGTGGATACACTGCCCAACCGCGTTGCGATCTGGTTTGCCTCCCGAGCGACCCGAAACGACATGTCCTGATAGCGGTCAGCGAATGCTTTGAGCTCTGGCCGGACCAGTTTGGCACTCACATCCAATGACAATGCCAACGCCTGACTCAAAGCCATGGAAACGCCGATGCTGGCGATTGCAGCCCTGAGCGACTCCACCGGTTTGCCTGTCCGCCGGAACGAGTTGCTGTTGGCTACATCCAGAATCCGGGCCGTTAATCCGATCTGCTCGCGCCAGCGTTCTGCCAGTTCCGAGGCCGACAGTGTATCGGCCCGGCCGATCAGTTCGATTATGTCGGCCGGATCCAGGTCGGTGGGCAACTGCACCACCGTATTCGAAGACCGGGCCATATACTCATGTACGGAAGCGTTTTCAACACGGTGAGCGGGAATAAGATCAGCCAAACGGCGATGCAGAAGCTCCACATCCAGCGGCTTGGTAACGTACCCACTGATGCCATAGTGGGCCGCTTTGATCACCGACTCCCGATCCGTGCGCCCCGACACGATGACAACGGGCACCACCGAATCGGTTTTTCGAATCAGCTTCAAAAACTCCAGGCCCGATCCGTCTGGCAACTCCCAATCCACCAGAAACAACCCATACGGACCTTCTGCAAGCCGTTGTTTGGCCTCGGTCAACGATCGGGCCAGGGTAACATTCAAGCCACTGAAACCGGCTACAATGGTTTCAACCAATTCGCCGACAAGCTCGTCGTCTTCCAGCACCAAGGCTTTCAAAGGCGTTCTCCTCAATCATCCTGATTTACGTCCTGGCGCTCATACAGCGTCACACCATTACGCCCCGCCTGCTTTCGTGCGTAAAGCGCCTGATCGGCAGCCTCGATAGCCTCACTGGCTAATGGAAAATCGTTGATCGCGGCAATGCCCGCGCTCATGGTCACCTGAAAACTGTCATCGCCCGAAGTAAACAGCAGTTCCGAGAACCGCTTCCCAATATCGTCAATCAACTCGGCGGCTTCCGTTGGGTCACAGTGGGGAAGCACCACCAAAAATTCCTCGCCGCCGTATCGCCCGATGGTATCGGACTCCCTTAGGCGATTGCGCAACAGGTGCGCCAGCGTTCGGATCACGACATCCCCCTGACCGTGGCCCCAGGTATCGTTTACCCGTTTAAAATGATCCAGATCCAACATGACGACACAGGACAAATGGCCGGTGCGACGGCACCGGGACAGCTCTCGCTCGACTTCTTGCTTGATCAGTGAATGCTTTAACAGGCCGGTTAAGCTGTCACGGTTCATCAAATCGGACAGCTGGCGTGCGCGATAACAGCGAATACGAACAGAGCGAACCAGATATTCGTCTGTGACCGGCTTTACCAGAAATTCATCCGCCCCTTTGGCCAGAGCATCCAGCTGGGTTTCGGGGTTGTCCTCTGAGGACAAATACACGATTGGCAATCCTAACCAACGGGGCTCGTAACGTATCATTCGGGCCAAGGTCACGCCGGAGTGGGCTCGCAGCTGCACATCCATCAGAACGATATCCGGCTCAAAGGCCGACAAGGCCGACATCATCTTTGTCGGGTCCGACACCAGTCTGGTCTTCATGCCGGCATTGTTTAGCACCAGACAATAACGCTCACCCAACTCTTTATCGTCATCAACAATCAAGACCCGGCCCTGAGGTCGGGCGCCACGCTCCAGTGCAAGCGACTCGATGCGTTCCGCTACCGCCGGTAGATCCAGAGGCTCGCTGAAATAAGCCGTCGCGCCTTGCTCTGCAACTCGATACAGACTCTCGAAGGTATTCTGGCGACCAATCCCGACCACCGGAAAACGGCGGTGTTCGTTCTTTTCTAGATGGGCGGTACGGAAACCTAATACATCGCTCAAGTCGAAGTCGCGGCATAGAAGAATGGTGGCACCCGAGCGCTGTTTCAGTTCGTCAATCGCCGCCTGCGGTTCGCTAAACGACACCACCTCAGTGGCAAAACCGTACCCTTGAAGATCCGCCATCAAGCCCGACAGGTAGCCCGTGTCATGCGCCAGCGCCATTACCTGAACCTGCATACCATGAGAGCCTTCATAGGTATCGTCCGGCTGCTGGGACTTCGCATCAACTGGCTTAGCCTTCGATTGAGAGACACCCTTTTGAACCAGTGCCGTCAATTCGTGAATCTGCATCGCCACATCGGCCGGCAGAGCCACGGAGCCCTCATGCCCACTTATTTTCCGAGCTTTCGCTTCAACCACGGGTTTAAGCTGATTCTCGATCGAACGGGCCGCTGAACCAAGTTCAGGTAACCCAAACGTACCCGCAGACCCTGCCATCCGATGCAGCAACTGATAGCATTCCACCAAATCGGTCCGGCTTAATTGCTGTTGCTCGATCTGGCGGGCAAAATGGCCCAAGGTTTCTACGTCTCCCTGTGCCCGCTCCACAAAACGGTCCTGCAACAGTTTCAGGCGTTTTTGAAGTTGATCATTGGCTGCGGTGGTCAAAGCATACCCTCACCAGTTCATTCAGCAGAAGAATTCCACTATCCTCACTTATGTAAGCATGTTTTCATCATTACGACCACAACGATAAGAGTCTTCCTTGAAAACACTAAACTTGGGTACCCGCGTTGTCCTGATTACCAGCCTGAGCATTATTTTCAGCGTCTGTCTGATTTTGTTTATTGCATACGGCCGACTACTGAAAGACTTTGAATACATTTTGACAGAGCGGCAAACACTTCAGGCCAGCTCGATCGCCAGTCGTGTCAATGAGGAACTATCTATACGACTGAATGGCCTGGGCGCCTTCGCCAGCACGCTCACCGACGGTGAAAACTTGCTGCCGATGGAACAACTCCGATTTGCGATTGGGCGACAACCGGGCCTGGAACAATTGTTTCAGGGCGATTTGCTCATTTTTAACAGTAACGGCGTAGCCATTTCTGAAAACCGGTACGTACCGAACCGACTGGGCACTTCCTATGCGGATCGGTCTCACTTCAAACGCGCCATGGCATCCGACATGCCGATTGTCAGCCGTCCGATTATTGGCAGACGAACCGGATTGCCCCTGCTCTCATTTCTGGCTCCCATACGGAGCGACGAAGGCGATCTGTTGGGTCTGGCCGGCGGCACCATCAATCTGAAACAACGGGGTATCCTTCCGAATGATCTCAACCCCGAACCCGGCACATTGCTGAAAGTGCTCGATACCGGTCACTTCATTCAGGTTGATGCATTGAAACCAGGTTTGCCTGC
Source organism: Marinobacter litoralis (assembly GCF_016427555.1). Lineage (GTDB taxonomy): Bacteria > Pseudomonadota > Gammaproteobacteria > Pseudomonadales > Oleiphilaceae > Marinobacter > Marinobacter litoralis_A. Next base: position 749,979 of record NZ_JAELVS010000001.1, on the reverse strand, counting down.
CCCAGACTTACCGCCGCCTGGTTCGGACATACTCGTTGATTCAGCCTTGTCCGGGGTCAATGCCGGGGTTGTGACCGACCGGGCCGGAGAACGTTGGGTGTACGCAACCCAACACCTCGACCGGCTCGGCTGGCTGATTCTCAGCGCGGCCCCCTACGCTCAGGCGACGCAACCCGCCGGTGCCTGGTTTAGCAACTTCCTTTGGGCCAGTGTTGCTGTGATGTTGCCCTTGCTGTTTTTTGTGTACCTCCTGACCCGAGCCGCAACCCGCAGTCTTATCAGCATGTCTGAAAAAATCCACGAAATGACCACAGGCAAGCTCCTCAATGCGCGGCTAAGCGTCTCTGGCACAACCGAAACCCAAAACCTGGCAAACGCCTTCAACGCATTAATGGACGAGAGAGAAGCGCTGGATACGCTCAAAAACCAGTTTGTTTCCAACGTTAGCCATGAACTTCGCACCCCGCTTACGTCTATCAACGGGTCTTTAAAGTTATTGAACTCCGGTGCAACCGGCCAGCTTCCCGATAAGGCCAACGCCTTAATTAAGGTGGCGCTGCGCAATGGCGAGCACTTACAGGGTTTGATCACAGATTTGCTCGACTTTGACAAAGCGGTATCGGGTAAACTGAGCATTCAGGCCACCAGGATTCAGATGGAAGAAGCCGTACAAAAAGCCTGCGAGGACAACCAGGCAATGGCGAACCATTACGGCGTTCAACTGGCACATCAACCCTCGGAAAATCTGACCGCTTTCGCGGATCCTGAGCGGCTGCGGCAAATCCTCAACAACTTCATCAGTAACGCTATCAAATATTCGCCCCAAGGCGGATTGATCAAGGTAGAAGCCCAGGCCAACCCGGCAGGCTATGTCCGCATTTCGGTTACCGATCAGGGCGACGGCGTACCCGAGCACTTCGTACCAAATTTGTTTCAACGATTTGCACAAGCAGAAGTCGGATCGTCCCGGGCCAAATCCGGAACCGGGTTGGGGCTGGCGATCTGCAAGGAGCTGGCAGAGCTCATGGATGGCCACGTGGGCTACTTTTACGATCACGGTGCCCACTTCTGGCTTGAACTGCCTGCAAACAACCCGTCCGCAAGGAAGCCGTCATGAAAGCGCCAGATTACCCGTCGAACGAAGCCAGCCGGCTTGCGGCACTGCAAGCGACCCTGCTGCTAGACACCCCACCGGAGGAGCGCTTTGATCGCGTTACCCGCCTTGCCGCACAGTTGTTCGACGTGCCGATTTGCCTGGTGTCACTGGTCGATTCCGACCGTCAGTGGTTCAAATCCTGTTACGGCCTTGATTCGTCGGAAACCGGCAGAGACATCTCATTTTGCGGGCATGCCATACTCGGGCCCAACGTTTTCGTGGTGGAAGACACCCTCTCGGATGAACGCTTTGCCGACAACCCTCTGGTTACTGACGCGCCCCACATACGCTTCTATGCGGGCGCCCCCCTGGCCGATCTTGAAGGCTACCGTCTAGGCACCTTGTGCCTGATTGACAGCGCACCACGGCCTTTCTCGGACAAGCAGCGACAAACCTTACGGGATTTCGCCGATATCGTGGAGCGGGAATTTCGCTATCAGGAACTCAATAGCTACTACACAGACCGTACGCGAGCGCTCAACATTCTCAACGACATCGCGCTGGATACGAGCGGCAACCTGGACAACCGGATTGAACGTGCACTGTCCATCGCCTGCCAGTACCTGGACATCGATACCGCGATCGTCAGCCAAATTGAAGGCGAAGCCTACACCATACTCTGGCATCACGAGCGGCAAACGCCTTCGCTGGAGAATGGTCTGACGCTACCTCTGGCCCAAACCTATTGCGCCATTCTCATGAATCAGCCCGACGTACTGGCGATTGATCATATGGCAGCCTCGCCCTACCGCGATTTGCCCTGTTACCAGATGTTCGGGTTAGAGAGCTATCTGGCGGCTCCCATCTGGGTGAGCGGCGAAGCCGTTGGCACGCTGAATTTTTCCTCAACCGAGCCCCGGTTGCCGGGATTTTCCGAAACCGAGAAGACCTTCGTCAGCCTGCTTGCCCGCTGGGTCGCCGACCTTATTCAGCAGCAAGACCAGGCAGCGACACTCGACAAGCTGGTCGCAAATGCTCCCGGCATGCTCTATCAATACCGCCTGTGGCCCGATGGCCATAGTAGCTTTCCGTATACCAGCGAGGGTATCCGAAGAATATTCGGCCTGACCGCCAACGACGTTGTTGAAGACGCCACCCCCGCATTTAAACGCATTCACCGCGACGATATGAAAAGGGTATTCGAGTCTATCCAAAATTCAGCCGAGACTCTCGAACCTTGGGAAACGCGATATCGCCTCATGACCCCAGCGGGGCACTGGCGCTGGATCGAGGGTAAAGCTAACCCTGAAAAGCTTCCTGACGGCAGTATCTTATGGCACGGTTATATTGTCGATATTGATGAACGGCAGAAGACCGAAGAAATGAAAAACCAGTTCGTATCAACGGTCAGTCACGAACTGCGGACGCCACTCACCTCGATTGAGGGTTCATTGGGGTTAATTCTGGGCGGCGTCACCGGCGACATCACTGAAAAAACCCGGCAAATGCTAAACATCACACGCCGTAACGCAGATCAACTCCGCGCGCTGATCGACGATCTTCTGGATATCGAGAAGCTCGCCAGCGGGAACATGCTGATCGTTATGGAGCCCCACCCCATCGTCGATATTGTCTCAACCGCCATCGAACACATACAGTCCTACGCGAACCAGAAACACGTTCAGCTGCACCTGAAGGAATTTTCCAAAGGCATTGAAGCGAACATAGACCCGCAACGCTTTCAGCAAGCAATCGCCAATTTGCTGTCCAATGCGGTGAAGTTTTCGCCCGCTCACGACGAGGTCGCCATCGAGATACGCCAGGTTGGCGATCAGGCGGTGGTTGAGGTTTCCGACAAAGGTTCAGGCGTGCCCGAAAGCTTTCGGGACCGTATTTTCGAGAAGTTTGCGCAGGCAGACGGCTCATCCGCCCGGGCAAAAGAAGGCACCGGTCTGGGTCTTGCGATTACTAAACAGCTTATGCTGGCGATGGGTGGCGATGTCGGCTACGAATCCGAGGAAGGCGCCGGTGCCACGTTCTGGCTATCAGTGCCGATACACGGCCCGGCCGAAGAAAAGTGACCGAAGCAGGCCATTGGCCTGCTTCGGTGCGGCGTTATGCCGATTTCAGCATTTCACGCACGACGTAGTGCAGAATACCGCCGTGCATGAAGTACACCGCCTCGTTGGCGGTATCAATCCGTGATTTCAAATCACAGGTCTTGGTGGAGCCATCCGCATAGGTCACCGTCATGGTGAGGGTTTGGCCCGGCTTGATGTCGCCAGACAAGCCTTCAATGCTGATGGTTTCTTCACCGGTCAGCTTCAACGATTGACGGTTTTCGCCTTCCGGGAACTGCAGGGGCATCACGCCCATACCAATCAGGTTGGAGCGGTGGATCCGCTCATAGGACTCCGCCACCACGGCCCGGACACCCAGCAGCCGCGTGCCCTTGGCGGCCCAGTCCCGGCTCGAACCGGTGCCGTATTCCTTACCGGCAATGACCACCAATGGCGTGCCTTTCTCCTGATACTTCATGGCGGCATCGTAGATCGGCATTTGCTCGCCAGTCGGTACGAATTTGGTGAAGCCGCCTTCAACACCGTCCAGCATCTCGTTGCGGATACGGACGTTAGCGAAGGTACCCCGCATCATCACCTCGTGGTTACCCCGGCGAGAACCGTAGGAGTTAAAGTTCTTCGGCTCGACACCGCGCTCCTGCAGGTATTTTCCGGCAGGGCTGTCCGGGCTGAATGAACCCGCGGGCGAGATGTGGTCCGTAGTGACCGAATCACCCAGCATCGCGAGGATATGAGCGTCCTTGATATCTTGCACCGGCTCAGGCTCTGGCCCCATGCCTTCAAAGAATGGCGGGTGCTGGATGTAAGTAGACTCCTCCGACCAGTTGTAGACTTTGGTTTTCGGCACATCGATCGACTGCCAGGTGGCATCGCCATCGAACACGGCCGCGTATTCGCTGCGGAACATGCCGGTTTTCACCTTCTCCACCGCTTGCGCCACTTCCTCCTGAGAGGGCCATAGATCCTTCAGATACACCGGATTGCCATCCTGATCTTTACCCAGCGGATCTTCGTGCAGGTTCACCCGCACGTTACCGGCCAGCGCATAAGCCACCACCAAGGGGGGCGAAGCCAGCCAGTTGGTTTTCACCAGCGGATGAATCCGGCCTTCGAAGTTCCGGTTGCCTGACAACACGGATGCCACGGTGATATCACCATCTTCGATGGCTTTCTCGACCGCATCCGGCAGCGGACCGGAGTTACCGATACAGGTTGTGCAGCCGTAGCCCACCAAATCGAAACCCAATTTGTTCAGGTCATCCTGAAATCCGCCTGCCTTCAGGTATTCGGTTACGACCTTAGAACCCGGAGCCAGCGAGGTTTTCACCCAAGGCTTGGTCTTCAGGCCCTTTTCTACCGCTTTTCGTGCCACCAAACCGGCCGCCATCATCACGCTGGGGTTGGAGGTGTTGGTACAGGAGGTGATGGCCGCAATCACCACGGCACCCGGATCCAACCGAGTGTCCTGCCCGTTCAATGTCAATGGTCGGCTGCAAGGGTGGTGATAGCTTTTATCCACGCCTACGGCGGTTTGCCCGCCTTCCGACTCTAGCTCATCATCACGTTTTTCAGGTGCGTCAGGACCGCCTTCGTTGGTTTCCATCAGCAACTCGAACGCCGCTTTCATGTTTTTCAGGGCAACCCGGTCCTGAGGCCGTTTCGGTCCCGCCATGCTGGCTTCAACATCGCCCATGTCGAGCTCTAACGTAGCGGTGTAGACCGGTTCGTGGCCCGGCTCCCGCCACAAGCCCTGCGCTTTGGCATAGGCTTCAACCAGTGCAATCTGTTCATCGTCCCGACCGGTCAGGCTCAAATACTTCAAAGTTTGCTCGTCTACCGGGAAGAAGCCACAGGTAGCGCCGTATTCCGGTGCCATGTTGGCAATCGTAGCGCGGTCTGCCACGGGCATGTCTTTCAGGCCATCGCCGTAGAATTCGACAAATTTACCGACAACGCCCTTCTCACGCAGCATTTCCACCACGGTTAATACCAGGTCAGTAGCGGTAATGCCTTCGCGCAACTTACCGGTCATTTTGAAACCAACCACTTCCGGAATCAGCATGGATACCGGCTGCCCCAGCATCGCGGCTTCCGCTTCAATACCGCCAACACCCCAGCCCAGAATACCGAGGCCGTTGATCATGGTGGTGTGGGAGTCGGTGCCGACCAGCGTATCGGGGTAGGCAATGGTTTTGTCACCGTCCTGCTTTTGCCAAACGGTTTTACCAAGATATTCCAGGTTTACCTGGTGACAGATACCGGTTCCGGGCGGAACCACACGGAAGTTATCAAAGGCCTGCTGACCCCAGCGCAAAAATTCGTAGCGCTCCTGGTTTCGCCGCATTTCGATCTCGACGTTTTTGTCGAACGACGAGGCAGAACCGAAGTCATCCACCATAACCGAATGGTCAATCACCAGATCGACCGGCGACAGCGGGTTGATCAGGGCTGGGTCGCCCCCTGCTTTCTTGACCGCTTCGCGCATGGCGGCCAGATCCACCACACCGGGCACACCGGTGAAGTCCTGCATCAGCACGCGAGCCGGGCGGAACTGAATTTCAGTGTCGGATTTGCGGTCTTTCAGCCACTGCACCATGGCGTTGATGTGGGAACGATCAACGGTAACACCGTCTTCGTTGCGCAGCAGGTTTTCCATCAACACTTTTAACGAGAAGGGCAAGCGCTGCAGATCGCCCAGAGATTCTTCGGCCTTTTTCAGACTGTAATAATGAAACGTCTTGCCACCGGCATCGAGGGTGGAGAGAGTACTCAGACTGTTGGAACTTGACGATTTATTCGACATGCGTTGCCTCCTCTAATTACGCTCTCGATTGTTTCCTTATACTTAACTATCGCACTGAAAACTCAGACTTCAACCGTGTAAGATCCGCCTATTGACAAAGAGTTCCAACTCTTCACCGAAATGCCCGAAATACACTAGGTAAAACCCGCGTTTGTCGCCAAACGTCGCCAAATTACAAATAACTTAATCTCGCCAAGCCACTCACGTTTTTTGCTTCGGAGCATGCGATGGTTCGGTACATCTGTCATTATTTGTTCTGACCTCTGACGGACCAGGACATTAGCCTTGAAACACGATTGTCATTACCACCCGGGTGACCCCGCAAAATGGCACTGCAGCGAATGCCAGATGCACTATTGCAGCCGCTGTATGCCCGATGCCGATACACGCCAGCGCCAGGGGCTGTGCCCGAAATGCAGTAAGGCCATGCGCTATCTGGGTGCCGCCACCGAAGTGGTGCCCTTCTGGCAAAGGATTGGCGCCTTCTTCCGCTACCCGTTCCATAGTGACCCACTGATCGTTATTGCCATCTGCACGCTGGTGCCGATTGTTGCGCCGGCAAATCTCATCGGATTGATCATTTGGGTGGTTTTGGCGCTGGCCCTGTTCAAATACACCTACGCGGTTATCAATCGAACGGCAGAAGGGCATTTGAAACCGCCGCCCGTGTCGGAAGCGTTTTCAGGCAGTGGTTTTAACATCGTGATTCTGCAGCTGCTGGTGTTTGTATTGATGGGCGCCTTGGTAGCCGCCGCTGCCATGGTCGGCGGCTCTATTTTGATGATGCTGGCCATCGCATTTGTGGTGCTGGGGTTACCCGCCAGCATTATGGTTCTGGCCATGGAACGCTCGGTTGGCGCGGCGGTGAACCCGCTCAATCTGGCGGTGCTTATCTCCCGTATCGGCACGCCTTATTTCTTGCTGTATGGGTATTTGATCCTGCTGACGCTGGCCTCGGGCGCCGCACAGGATTTTGCGGTTACTCACTTTCCCTTGTGGGTGGCGCAGCCTTTGGCAGGCTTTTTAAACAGTACCTTCACGCTGATTCTGTTCCACATGCTGGGCTACCTGCTATTTCAATATCAGGAAGAACTGGGCTTTGCGTCGGACCTGCAGGATGAAGACGAATCCGCCGGCCACCAGCACCGGGACCGTTCCACCCGGTTGGATGCGGATTTGGATATGAACATCAAAGATGGCAACTACGACCGCGCGCTGGCCATCCTCAAAGACGCACTCAAGAAAGACCGGACCGATCCGCGCCGTCTGGAGCAGCTGTACCTGCTGCTTACTGCTCGAAACGATGTATCAGAGCTGTACCGGTATCATCCGCGATTGATGGGCTGGTTGGCCGAACGCAACGATGGTGACGCGCTGAATCAGTTGATTCAATCGCTGCAGACACTCGAGCCCAACTTTCAGGTGGACGATGCCGAGCTTGCCCTGAAGTGCGCCACCACGCTTTACCACCGCCAGCACTTCAAACCAGCGCTTCGGCTGCTGCAGGATTTCCACAAGCGCTTTCCGGACAGTGAACAGCTGGCACCGGCCTACCTGCTGGCAGCCCAGGTACTGGCGAACGGTCTGCAACAATGGGAAAAAGCGAGCGCGTTTGTTACCTATGTTCAGAAGCGGTGTCACGGACACCCTGCCCACCAGCACATTGACGTCTGGTTAGAGCAAGTGAACAACCGGGAGCCTCTGAAAGGCCCGAAGGCGAGTTTCGAGATCGCCGAATAGCAACGCGTGCAGGGGGCCTGGCGCTCAGGTCAGGCTCTGCAGTAGCTGCCGATAGTGGCGGGCTTTTGGCGCCATCTGCAACTTATCAAACTCGCTCACTAACAGCTGGCAAGCTTCATAAACCATTTCCGGTTCGGCCCGCGTGCGCATCCGTTCAAACGCTTTCTCGGCGGCTTTCAGGTCGTTGTTCTTCAAACTGGCGAACAACACCCGATTGTGATCTTCTCCGGCTAACGGATGGTGGGCTTCGCCCTTGCTGAGGTATTCCTGCCAGATCGCCACCAGCTGTTCCGGCTGGCGGCGAGCCAAGGCATCGGACATCAACTCGGTGGTTCGATCCCGATAAGCCGGCAGATCAGGCCGAAGTTTAGCGATCTGATACAGATGTTCGAGCAGGATCGAACGCTCCGGGTAATGTTCTCTGAGCGCCTCAAACTGACGCCGGGCCTGCTCAAATTCCATGCGGCCGAGGCTGGACATCGCCTGGGCGTATCCGGCGGTAAAACGAGCATCTTGTTCGTCCGGTTCCGGCTCATAGAATTCTTCTTTTACCTGCAGCCAGCTTTTTCCTAGCAACCACACCAAGCCAGCGCCCGCCACCAAACCGCCCGCGTGAGCCATGTAGGCAACACCGGTGGCTCCGGCGAACCAGTAATCGTAGATTTCCTTGCCTAGCCACACCGGCAACATGGCAATGGCGGGGGCGCGGAAGTAATTAAAGTACACACCCAGAAAATAGAAAAAGCGGATTTTCTGCAGGCCGTAAATGGCCACGTACATACCCATCAGGCCTGAAATGGAACCCGATGCACCGACCAGCGGGATCTGACTGCCGGAAGAAAACGCGGTAAACACCAAGCCCGACAGCGCTCCACATACCAGATAGGCCACCAGAAACCGCCCCGGACCCAACGCCCGTTCTACCGTGAACCCCAGTAAAAACAGGAACACCAAGTTACCTATGATGTGACCCCAGCCACTGTGCAGGAACTGGTAGCTGATGAGGGTGTAGAGCGACAGTTCGGCCGGCACCAACCCCAGCTGAAACGCACTCATCTGGCTGATCCACTGGTCCTCTATGGCCGTGCGCTGCTGCAGCCATACCCGACGTTCGGCAGGAGCCCAGATGATGCCGGTATTGTCTTGCAGATATTGGTAATACTCCCGGTCCATCAATAAGGTAATCGCTTGCCAGAGCTCATTGTTTTGCTCCTGAAGCTGCTGAAAGTCTTGCAATTCCAGCACGCTCTGCTGATCACCCTCAAAGCGAATTTCCCGTTGCAGGTAGTCTTCGTAGGCCGGCGCTTCCAGTTCGAGCAATCCGCTCTCGAGGTATTGCTCCAGCGCATGATCCAGTTTCTGGTCGTCGCCCCCCTGATAAAAAAGAAACACCAGCAGGCAGGCCATGATCAGGCTTAACGTTACCCACGGTGGGCGCTTCCAGTTCACGGAGTTTTCGGCGGGGATAATCAACATAGGCGGTCACTATTCATCACAATCGGTCCTTGATAGGCTGCTTTTTTACCACAGCGGTGCCTTATTTTCGCGGTGTAATGTCATCAGGCGGTCATACAAGCGCTCTTCAATGGGTAGCCGTACCCGCGGATCTTGTATCGACTATTCGCCAATTGCTGTTATTGCTCTATAACTAAATAGTACCTGAGCAATAACAAAAAGAACCTGACTTTGATTGCAAGGATACTGCCGATGACGACTCTCGTTTTAGACAACCCTCAAATGCTGGCAGAAGCGGCGTTGCTTTCCGGATTTAACGCAGCCCAGCAGGGTCAAGAAGCAGGTCGCCCTCACCGCACTCGCTTTCATTACGGCTTTAACAAGCACACGCTGGATGAGGCCGATACCGAGATTCTCAAACAGCACGCGGCCTATCTGAAGCGGCACCCGGGCACGCGGATAAAAATCCACGGTCACTCCGACAACTTTGGCTCTGGCGACTACAACCAGTTTCTGGCCCGTCTGCGAGCCCACTCGGTGGCGAGATTGCTTACGAAGGAAGGGGTTTCCCCGTCGGCCATCATCATGGCGACCTGGGGTGCTGACCGGCCTCTGGCAAGGCCCGAGGACCGCGCGGCCAATCGCAGGGTTGAGCTGGAATACCTGTCGATGGACATCGCTCAGGCGCTTTAAGATCGCAGATACAAGAACGGGGCCTGACAAAGGCCCCGTTTCTCATCCTAGCCGGTATTAGCCGTAAACCGTGCCCACATTCCAGAGCAATAAAATCGCCGTTACCAGAATCGACAACCAGGTTAGTATCGTGCCCACCAAACGTCCCATGTGGGTTTTGCCCTTTCCCTTGATCATGCCAAAGGCGTGCAGAATTCGCCCCACCACCAACGCCATTCCAGACCAATAGATCCAGGTTGATGACACGCCATTCAATTCAGCGATGGCCAGCATAATCAAAGCAAACGGAGCGTATTCCACCAGATTGGCGTGAGCCCGAACCGTCGCCTGAAACACACGATTCTCATTCACCCCCATACCAACCTGATGCTTCAGACGACACCTGACCACCATTGCCGACAGAACCAACAGCAAAATGCCTAAGACAGCAGCAAAAACAGCCGTAACGGGTATGATCATGTCAGCCCTGCTTTATCTTGTTAACAACCGCGAGTAACAGCACCGCGCCAGCCGTCGCTGTCACCAGCTCTCCGACCATACTTTTCACCGCAAGCCCCAGCAGGCCGAAAACCACGCCGCCAATAATCGACCCGACAATACCGATACCAATGTTGGCCAGCACACCAAAGCCTTTGCCTTTCATGATCAGTCCCGCCAGCCAGCCGGCAAGGCCACCAATAATCAGAAACCAGATCAGACTCATCAATCGGTTCTCCTGTCGTTTAAACGTTTAACGGTATGGGTCAAAGACTGCCCTGTTTATTGAGGCTGTTCAAGCAGTTCCGGAGGCCGCCGATAACTCATCTACCGCTTCAGCCATTTGCTTGTGGCAGCGTTCCATCAGGTCCGTGACATCAGCGGTGGTTAAACCGGCGGTTTCAATCGGCGGAAGAATGCGTACGGGCACGGCACCTCGGCGCCCCAGCACACCCTCTGTGTTGCCATGGTAATTGGCCACGCACACCATGGTGATCGGCGCGCCCGCAGCAATGGCCATGTGAAACGCACCTTTTTTAAAACGCCCCAGCCCCTGCCCCCGGCTGCGGGTACCTTCAGCAAACACCCAGATGCTTTTGCGGTCTTTATTAATGGCGTCGCTGGTGGCCTTCATGATGGCCACGGCTTTATGGGACTGTTTGCGGTTGAGGATGATGTTGTCTCCTAACCAAAATACCTGACCAAAAAACGGGATCCACAGCAATGCGGATTTGCCCACGGCAACGGTCCGCGGAGGCAACAGATCACCCAGCACCATCAAATCGTCGTTTTCCTGATGGTTCGCCACAATGACGGTGGGCCGGTCTTGAGGCATGTTCTCGGCGCCATACAAAGGGCGCTCCATGCCCAGCACCCGCCGGCAAAAACGAGCAATGAACCCGGCTAACAAGCGATTGTTGTCCGGGTTAAAAGGACGTGCCAGATACAGCACCAATGAAAATAAACAGATAACGGCAACCGACAACCATGCCAGTAATTTTCGTACCACACCCATACTGTGTTTCCGGATCTCAAAATTTTGGCGTACAAGTGTACGCCAAATTATAAAATCGCAACAGCGTTGTTTGGCCCCTTCTGCTGCGTGGGCCGCGCCTTTACAACGTAGCGCAGGGGTCCTCTCGCATCCAGGCTGTCAAAGGGATAACAGGTAATTAAAAGTACCGAATCGTCCTCCAATTGCCGGGTATCTATCACCTCCTTGCGGCTATCGACAATACCGACATCAGTGACTTCATACTGTCGCCATTGCCGGTTCTGGTTTTGCACCCGCAGCCGGTAACCCGGCTGCACATCCTGTAAATGGCGAAAATGGGTATCGCGATGCCCTGCCAGAACCAGCGGGCCCCGCTCACCGCCAAACACCCGCCCCGGGCCGAAGGCCAAACTTTCGCCGTGGCCACCCTCCAGCACAATCATGGATACACCCAGCTCGGGCAATTCCAGCTTGGCCACCGGCCAGGTATCGGCCCACGGCCAGGGTCGTTGTGCTGTTTGTTGAGTCTGGCTGTCTGACCAGGCCTTTTCCAACAGCTCCTGAGCAACCAACGCCTTGAACGGTATCCATAATCCAAACACCAACAGAATCAGCGAGGCACTGGCCAGCAAAACCAGAAAACGCGTCATGCGGATGCCCTCCGGTTCCGCAGTGCCGCCGCCAGCGCAAACATTAAGCCAGCCAATCCCAGGGCACTGAGCAATGGCCAGATGGTGGCCGTTTGCGGATACCGCAGCATGTCGGCGTGGCTACCCGCTGGTAGCAAGGTAGGTAACTGCTCACTTTCCAGTTTCTCAGACGTTGGCCGCAACGGCTTCTCCTCCACCGCAACGAAGCTGGTGAACGGCGACATTACTTGGTGTGCCATCGATAATTTGATGATGCTGGATTCGTTCGGGGTTTCGCCCTTCAGGCTGGCCGCATCCATCAGTTGGTCAATTCGGCCTCTGGCCCAGTGCCGGTTCAAGCCGGTGGCCGGTGCCGCATGGCTCAAATGCAATCGTGTGCGCCATCGACGACCGCCCGGTAAAGTGCCTGAGACTTCCAGCTCACCGGCCGCCAGCACGCCCGAAATCGTCTGCACCAATGGCTGGCCACGAAACAGATCACCGGGTTTGGAGGGCACACTATTCGGTTCGGAGCCTTGAGACGGCCAACGCACATCAATGTCGGTGAGCACGGGGGCTTCCATGGCGGAGAACAGCTTCTTCAAAGCCTGATTCACCTCGCCGCTGTTGTGGATAGCGGTGTAGTCTCCGCGTCCCCAACGGGCAGCTTCCCGCAGAAAGTGCATGTTCGGGGCCGAACCGATGCCCACGGTGAACAGGCGGCGCTCATTCAAGCCCTGGCGAATTTTCTCGAACAACGCGGATTCGTTGCCCACGGCACCATCGGTGATGAACACCATTTGCTGCACCAGCGCCTCTACCGGGGCCTTTTCCATTGTCATCGCCAGCGACAGAGCGCCGGCCATTTCGGTGCCGCCGTCTGCCTGCAAGTTGTGCACATAGTGGCGGGCTCGGGCCAGGTAATGCCGCTCCGCTGGCACCGGCTGGGCAAACAGCGCGTGGGCCTGACTGTTGAACTGGATGACATTGAAGTAGTCACCCGGGCGCAGAGTATCGAGGCCGCGAAGCAAAGCGGTGCGCGCTTGAACCATCGATTCACCGGCCATGGAGCCCGAAGTATCAATGACAAACTGTAATTCTCGGCGCAAAACCGGGCCAGCGGCATCCGGAGGCAGCACCATCGCCATCAGATAATCCTGCCCCTGCCACTGCTGCTGAAACACGGCGGCAGCTGGCTCCCGGCCGGATTCCGGGCGCCAGCGCACGATCAAATCTTTGTCCATCAGCACCCGATCACCTTCAGGCCTTACGCTCACCCGGGTACCGTCGATGTGGGTGTACAGGCTATGGCTCGGGCTGGTGACTTCGGCCAGCGGAAACCCGCTTTCAATGTCCAGTGCAATGGTTGCTCTGTGGCTTTGCGGCGATACATCGTCTGCACGAACCGTAAATGGGCTGATCTGGTCGGAATCAGTCACCTGATCGGTCGGCATGGCCCAGCCAGACCGCCAGTTCTTCGGAGCCTCCGTGATCGTTTCGCCGGGCATATAGCGCGGTGTTAAGGTGGTGGGCAGTCGCAGTTCAAACTCACCATGGCGATAACCGACCGGCTGTTGATAACGAACCTCTACCTGAACCGTTTCCCCTGGCGGGATGTTGGCGATTCGGCTGGTAAACAGGTTCGGGCGCTGCTGCTCAAGCGTTACCGCCTGATGGCCTTTCACTTTGGCATTCTCATAGGTTTTACGAGCTTGCGCCTTAGGTTCGAGGCGCCCGACCACCCGCCGCTCGCCTACCTTCATCACCAAATCGTAGACCGTGGCTTTGTCCGGCAACGGGAACACAAACACACCTTCTTGCCATTGGTCGCTGGTGTTTTTGAAGGTTCTGGTCAGCCGTGTTTGAGCCAGCATGCCCGACACCTGCACGTTGAAGTCGCTGTCCAGAATCAACGCCGGTTGTTGCCAGGCACTTCGCCCATTCATCAGGTACAGTTGCCCTGCCCCCTGTTCACTGCCCTCGCTGGCTTCAGCATACAAGGGGTGCACAAACAGCATCATCAAAACCGCCAGCCAAAGGCTGACACCTTCGGCAATACGCAGCCTTTTTCGGGCATCGAATTTCGGGGTTAACCGGCGGGAGGTAGTGAAACCGGCTCTGGCGGCCGGATTGGCAAACAGCGTTAGCAACATCATCACGTCATCCTTTTTGTGGCAGTGAGTGATGCCATTGCAACAGTTCGACACGGCGCTACCGTGGCAAAAGCGGGCAAACCAACGGAAAACTATGATGAATTATGGCAATCCCGCCGCGCTTGCTTGAACCGGCCCTTGAGCATGCTTTAATGGGGCGACATATCGCTGAACAACGGGTTATGAAAAAACACATTGCGCTCATAGAAGACGAACCAGGCATCCGAGACAACTACCGGGCGGCGTTTGAACGTCGGGGGTATCGGGTATCGACCTACAGTGACCGGCCTTCGGCCTGGCAAGTGCTGCGCCAGAGCCTGCCTGACCTGGCTGTCATTGATGTGGGGTTGGGCGATGAGCCGGAAGGCGGTTTCGCCCTGTGTCAGGCGCTGCGTGACCAGTCCGCCACCCTGCCCATTATTTTTCTGACCGCCCGGGACAGCGACATCGACACGGTGCACGGCCTGCGCCTGGGCGCCGACGATTACGTCACCAAAGACATGAGTCTGGACCACTTGCTGGCTCGGATTACAGCGCTGCTTCGCAGGGCCGAGGCCTGGGCTGAAGCCCTGCAAAAACCCGATGAGGTGGTGCAGCGGGGGCGCATGGAAATGAACGTCGATCGCATGACGGTGAGCTGGGACCAGCAGCCGGTTGATCTGACCGTGACCGAATTCTGGATGCTGCACTCGCTGGTGCAACACCCCGGCCATGTTCGAAGCCGTGAACAACTGATGGAAGCAGCCAGCACGGTACTCGACGACAACACCGTGACCTCTCACATCAAACGCATCCGGCGCAAATTCATGCAACTGGATGCCAGCTTCGATGGCATTCAAACCGCCTACGGCATGGGGTATCGGTGGAACGCTCGTGAGGTTTAAACCGTGAGTCTCAAGCGCCAGTTATTTCTGGCCAGCGTACTGATGCTGCTGATCCCGTGGGCCGGCCTGAAATTTGTGTTGGAACTGGACAACGCTCTGCGCGCACAAGCCCTGCAACAACTGGAAGAAAAAGGCGCCCGGCTGGCCGAACTCGCTGGCGATTTCATGCTGGGAACGCCCGTGGTCACAGACCATAACGCACTTTATGCCGACAGCACCCGGCAATTTCCGAAAGTAGACGGGTTCACCACCACCTGGCCCGGCTTTCGCGATCACGAAGACCAACTTCCCTGGCAATCCCGCCCCGGTCAGGAAAATCTACGATGGCTGGTCACCAGCAACAACCGTTATCTCTATTTGCTGATACAAAAGCGTAATCGGGGCCTGCGCCCCTTCAATCCGAGCCAGCCCAACCAGCCTCACGACCGCGTTGAACTGGTTTTAGCCCCTCCTCCCGGCCAACTCCAAGACAGCCAGACGACGACATGGCTCATCCGGACAACGGCTCCGGGCACCAACGTACCCGCTCTGGTTGATGGCGACCCTGCCCGAACCGACCGTCGGCTTGAAGTGGCCTGGGAAGATCTGGGCTCTCGCTGGCAACTGGAGCTGAGAATGCCGAAGCCCGAGCCGGGCAGCCGGCTGGGCTTTCAGGCCGGGTTGTCCAACGACAGCCAAAACGCTGAAGGCACACCGCTCACGCCACCACCGCTTCTGGTTCAACGTAATACCGCCCTTGAGCGCGCGCTGGCTCGGCAACTCAGCGACGGCCAGCATGCAACCTTGCTGGAACCCGCCGGCTGGATCGTGGCGGACAGCCAATCAGACAATCCGGCGCCCACCACCGATTTCGATGATCTCTCGGCCAGCCAGATCCTGGAACAGATCACCCTCAATGCACTGAGCTGGCTGGTCAAGATGTATCAACCCAAACCGCAGCCGCTGGCGATAACGCACCATCAACTGCACACCGGTAGCCTGCCCGAACATCATTTGATTCAGCAAGACGGCACCACCTGGCTGGCGACGGAACACACGTTCTTTGGTGGCCGGACTCTGTTGCTCAAACAATCAATGGAACAACTGCTCAGCGTATCCGGCTCAGCGCTGGGGAGCGTACTGGCTCGTAGCCTGCTGATTATTCTGGCTCTGACTCTGGCCCTGCTCGGTTACGCCAGTTGGCTGTCCTGGCGCATCGCCCGCCTGCAACAACTGGTCAGCGCCAGCGTTGACGACGATGGCCGTATTCTCGAGCCCCTGCCACCCGCGCGATCCCGGGACGAACTGGGGCAACTGCAGCAACATTTCGGGCACATGGTGTCACGCCTGCAAAGCTACAACCATTATCTGGAAAGCTTCTCTCGCAAGCTTTCCCATGAACTGAAAACACCGGTGGCCGTGGTTCGGTCATCGCTGGAGAATCTGGCGCACAGTCACTCCGAAGATGAACGCCAGCAATATCTGGAGCGCGCATCCTCCGCCGCTGAACGGCTCAGGCGCATTCTGAACAGCATGAGCGAAGCAGCGCGGTTGGAGCAGAGCTTTGATCAGGCCGACAAGGAACCTTTCGATCTGGCAGACGTTATCCGTCAGGCCAGCGCGGCCTATCAACAACTGGACCCGCACCACCAGCACCATTGCCAGACCCCTGACACCGACTGCCCGCTGCATGGTTCACCGGAGATGCTGGTGCAAATGCTCGACAAACTGGTTGATAACGCAAGGGACTTCACCCCGGAGGGCGGCCAGATTCTGCTGCGCCTTGAGCAAGACGCCGAGCACTACCTTATCGAAGTGTTCAACGAAGGCTCTCGCCTGCCCGTCAACCCGGGCGTGGACATTTTCGGGGCGTTTGTGTCGAAACGCGAAGGTAAAGCCGAGGGGCATCTGGGCCAGGGCTTGCTCATTGTTCGCTTGATTGCTGAGTTCCATGGTGGCCGAATTGACGCCCAAAACCAGCACTTTAATGGCATTGACGGTGTCGCCTTCCGCGTTATTATCCCAAGACTTCCCAACGAACAAAGGACTGCCCCGTGACAGCCAAGCCCGTCGCTTTGGATTTTCACCCCCTGCGAGCCGACCTCTATCAGGAGCTGCATTCACGGCCGTTTCAGGTGCTGCCGCCACAGGCCAGAGTGACGCACATCGCGGTTGTGACCACGCCGGAGCAGCGCCAAAACCAGTTCAAACACCTGCAAAGCCTGCACCGAAAGCTGGGAGAGCCCTGGCCGGAAGAAGAAGTGACCTGCTACGAGCAGACCTTTGACCAACTGCGCATTCGCCGCGAAGTGCACATGGAGTTTACTGCGTACACGTTCACCAATCTGGCGCCTTCCGACGCAGAGCCATTCGAGGAAACCGGGATCAGCGCACTGCCCCATGGCTGGCTGAAACAACTTCAAGGCACGGTGGTTGCGGCCTTTCATATCGACGTGAGCCCCTCGTCGGCACATGCCCGCGACGAGCCGGCGTTCATGCGCCGGCATTTTGAGGGCATGCGACTGGTGGGCAGCAGTCCTCAGGAAGGGGCCGCACGCGTGCTGGGCACCTTCCAGCTGCACAGCGACAATTTCGGCCGATTCATGGTGATCAACGACAGCATGTCGGACAGCCAGCTGGGCCGATTGGTGCAGCGCCTGATGGAGATTGAAACCTATCGGTTGATGTCGTTGCTGGCGTTGCCGGTCGCGCGGAACATCACCCCGGCCCTGAACGACATGGACCAACAACTGGCCACCATCACCCAAGCGCTGGCGGATAACGAAAGCCTGGACGAGCAAACCATTCTGGCCAAGCTCACCAACATTGCTGCCAAAATCGAAGCCTTCCGGGCCCACTCGACCTTCCGGTTTTCCGCTACCAAAGCCTACCACCAGCTGGTACTGACCCGTTTGGAAGAACTGCGAGAAGACGAAGTGTCCGGCCACCTCACCATTACCGAATTCATGACCCGGCGGCTCACCCCTGCGGTTAAAACCTGTGAATCGGTGAGTGTTCGGCTGGAAGACCTGTCGCGCCGGGTAGACAGAGCCTCCGACATGATGCGCACCCGGGTGGAGCTGGCCATTCAGAGCCAGAACCAGGAACTGCTCAGTTCCATGGATCGGCGCTCGCGCATACAGCTGATGATGCAGCACACCGTTGAAGGCTTCTCGGTAGTTGCCATTTCTTACTACCTGATCGGCTTGCTCAGCCTGGGGCTGAACGCACTCGTCGGGGCCGGTTATTCGATTAACAAACCGGTAGCTCTGGGCATCGCCATTCCTGTGGTTCTAATGACAGTGTTTATTGCCATCCGGCTGATCCACCATCGGTTTATTCGTATGGCAGATCACCAGTGATACGCCTCAGATAAAACGGGGGTCGCCCGCAAACTGGCGGTAAAACTGCTGGGCCGAGCGGCCATTGCGCACGCCTTTTCGGGTGGCGAAGCGGACTGCCTCAAGATGCAGTTGTTCTCGATCGGCCACCGATGGGAACAGAGCGTCCACTGCCTGCAGGTATACGTCCTGAGAAAAGGGATAAAACGACAACTGCAGCCCGAAACGATCCGCCAGCGACACTTGCTCCTCAATGGCTTCCGCCGGGTGAAGCTCGCCGTCGCGCACCTCGCTTTTCAGGTTGTCGCTCATAAACTCGGGCATCAGATGGCGTCGGTTCGAGGTGGCGTACACCCGCACGTTTTCGGGAGGCAACTCTAACGAACCTTCCAGCACACTTTTCAGCGCCTTATAACCCGACTCTCCCACATCGAACGACAAGTCATCGCAGAAAATCACGAACCGGAACGGCAGATCGCAAATGTCATCAACAATTTCCGGCAGGTTCACCAGATCGTCTTTATCCACTTCGATCATCCGAAGGCCCTGGCTTTGATAGCGGTTCAACAACGCTTTGATCAAAGATGACTTTCCAGTACCACGGGAGCCCCAGAGCAACACATTGTTAGAGGGCTGCTTGTTCAGGAAGCGCTCGGTGTTGCGCTCCAAAGCGGCCTTTTGCGAATCAATACCCGTCAGGTCATTCCAGCTGATCGGGTCCAGCCGACGGATCGCTCTCAAGCCTGACCGGTGGCGGCGCCATAAAGCCGCGGGCGTATTTTGCCAGTCAAAAGAGGTCTCGCTCATAACCTTACTCCATTTGGTTCTTACGTTTGTTCGCCTACATCTGGCCTTTGCCAGACGCTCGGGGGTAGGATCTACAAATCTTACCAGACAGCAGGAGCAAAACATGGCACGTATCTACGACGACAACTCCCTTTCCATCGGCAATACCCCGCTGGTTAAACTGAACCGGGTAAACGATGGGGCCACCATTTGGGCAAAGATTGAAGGCCGCAACCCGGCGTATTCGGTCAAGTGCCGGATTGGATCGGCCATGATCTGGGATGCCGAGAAACGTGGCGTATTGAAGCCCGGTATGACCATTGTTGAGCCCACTAGCGGTAATACCGGCATCGCCCTCGCCTACGTAGCCGCCGCCCGCGGCTACAAGCTGGTGCTGACCATGCCGGCATCCATGAGTCTGGAGCGACGCAAGGTACTGAAAGCACTGGGTGCAAACCTGGTGCTGACCGAGCCAGCGAAAGGTATGGCCGGCGCCATTGCCAAGGCGAAAGAACTTGTGGAAGCCGATCCCGAAAACCACTTCCTGCCTCAGCAGTTCGAGAACCCGGCCAACCCCAAGATTCACGAAGACACCACCGGCCCGGAAATCTGGAATGACACCGACGGCGCGGTTGACGTGTTCGTTGCAGGCGTAGGCACCGGCGGCACCCTGACCGGCGTGTCCCGTTACATCAAAGGCACTCAGGGCAAAGCAATTACCACCGTCGCGGTGGAGCCGACCGACTCGCCGATTATTGGCCAAGTGAGAAGTGGACAGGAACCGAAGCCTGCGCCTCACAAAATCCAGGGTATTGGTGCCGGCTTTATACCAGGCAACCTGGACATGGACCTGGTGGATCAGGTGGAAGCCGTATCCAACGAAGATGCGATGGCCATGGCCCATCGCCTGATGCAGGAAGAAGGCATTCTATGCGGTATTTCCTGCGGAGCCGCAGTTGCTGCAGCCGTTCGAGTCAGCAAACAGCCGGAACACAAAGGTAAGAACATTGTGGTAATTCTGCCGGACTCGGCCGAGCGCTACTTGTCCAGCGCACTGTTCGCTGACACCTTTGGCGAACTGGAAAACCAGCAGTAATAAAAAAAGCGCAGCCGAAATTGGCTGCGCTTTTTGCTTTCTCCGTTAACGGATCAGAACTGGAACTTCAGACCAACCCGACCGGTATCGAAATCCGGACCGCTGTTGGTCACCTGACCGTTAAAATCGTCTTCATCGATATCAACGTTGTACCGGTTATATTCCGCAAAGGCGGTAAGTTGTTCCGTCACTCGGAAATCCACACCGGCACCCACAAACGGGCTCACGTCATCGTAGGTTTCGCTGTCATCGAACGCTTCTACATCAAACGCCGAAGCGAAAGCGCCCGCTTTCGCATACACACCAAAGCTTTGCGTTAAGGGTAAACGGCCTATGGCGCTCAGCCCTACTCCTTTAAGCTTACCGTCTACGTCGTCATCACCAAAGTTTCCGAAGTCAATGTACTCGGCCTCCAGCGCGAAGAACTCGTTAAACTGGTAACCCAACGCGGCACCCAGCATGTCGTTTTTATCGTCGAATTCACCGCCGTGGGACTTATAGCCACCGTAGCTACCACTGATGTACGGGCCGGAATGATCGCGAGTGGTATTATCTTGAGCCCAAACTGCCGGTGCGCTCAGGACAGCAGCACTTAGAACCGTGGCACACACTAAATGAGACTTATAACTCATAACGCGTTTTCCTCCGTGGTTTGGTTCAATAAATTCACCCTACCAAGGAAAATCGCGTGTTTGGGTTACCCCCTGACTAAGATTTGTTCATGCTCTCGTCATCTGTTCGAGAGGCAACGCCTGTGCTGGACGTAACACCCGCCAGCCCAACCGCCGCCCGCCCCGCCAGTGACACACTGTCATAACTCAGCGTAGAAATACCGTGGTGGAAAGCCCTGACTATGCGGCTTGCGGGGCGGGTCACCGGGATCGTATCCAGCACCTGAAAGGCCTCATCAGCAACCGATAAATGCACACGTTTGAGCTGTGCCGCACCATGCTGCACACCGTGACCGAGTACATCCGCTAAGCCCAGCCACCATTGCAGATTGTTGTTCGTATCGGTCATACCAGCCACTCCTGCAGTTGTTTACTCACTATTGGATGACGAGCAAGACGGACATGATCCACCCCCGGGAAATTAACTTTTCCCGTCAACTCCCACCCCTGCCGACGTACACCGTGAGCACTAGATCGATGCACCAGCGCATCACCGAACCAAACGTTCACGGGGTGGCGCTCACTTTTCACCAACAACCCGCTTACCGCAAAGTGGCGCGCGCCAGACAGCAAGGGTTGCTCCTCGGTTCCCGGTTCAAAAACCTCACCACGAGAAAGGTTTCGGATGCCTTCGCTGCGTAAATCGATCACCTCACCGACAACCTTCACATAATCCCTGGGCACTTTATTCAACTTGCCTGCAGCCTTATGGGCCCCGATGGCAAGCCAGGAACCGTCATGAGGCGAGCCGATGTAGACACAATCCAACGATTTACCCACCCAGCTGTGGCCCTTTGCGGAACCGTAATAACAGGCGCTACGAACCAGTAAGCCACCCATACTGTGACCCAGAAGAATCACGCGTTTCACAGGCACCGGCCAGTCCACCACCAACCGTTCCATCAGGTCGGCCAGGTCCTGGCCATTGCGGTAAATGGGCCGCCCGGAGTTGAAACGCAGTTTCAAAGCGGAGGTATCGCCTAGGGCTCGTGCCAGCTGAGAGCCGTAATGCTCTTTAGCCCGGCCCGGAAAATCCCAAACCGATTCCAACTCCATTAAGCCATGAAGGGAGAGGCACAGCGTACTGCCCGGCTCGGCCAATTCCGGATTGTCTGCATCCAGCACCTTGCCACCGGCAAACACAGTCATAGGCACCGCCAGCCCATTGCCACGCGCTTCCAACCAATCCCCTAAAAACCCACTGGCAATGGCTGAAATGTGTTGTCGAATTTTTCCTGCTGACACCGAAACCACCATGAACATCTCCTCGTTATAATGGCAGTGTACGCGCTACCCCGGCTTCCGATATGGCCCAGGTGCAATGGTGCTGCGCGCGCAAGGCAAACATTCCGACAATAATGTTTCAGCCACTTCAACTATTCTTAATAGCGTCGCAATCCTGACATCAGAACAGTGCTGTTAGGCTTACGGCAATTCACCCACCAATACAGCCTATTACCGTGCAAACTCAGGAGTTGATGAATGCGTTCTGCCTTAATGATCACCGCTCTGATGAGTGTTTTCTTTATCACAAACATCCACGCAGCTTCGCCATCAGATCCCTCAGCGAAGGAACCGGAGGTGTTGGGCTTCGTGGAATGGGTGGTGATGGACGACACGGAAGTCCGGCTTAAAGGGAGGCTGGACACGGGCGCCAAGACCTCATCCCTGCACGCCATTAACGTCGAACCGTTTGAAAAGAACGATGAAGAGTGGGTTAGGTTCAAACTGCCGCTGGGAGATCATGAAGACCAACCCAGTGAAGGCCAGTTGGACCACGAAGATGTCATCCTGGAGTTTGAGCGTCCGGTGCATCGCACCGTGCTGATCAAGCGAAAAGGCGCGCCTTCGCAACGACGGTACGTGGTGAACATGGAGTTCTGCATTTCAGGCAAGTTGCACGAGACGCAGTTTTCTTTGACTGACCGGGGGCGCTTCTCTTATCCGGTTCTGCTCGGCCGACGTTTTATGCGCGATGACAACATTCTGACCGATTCTGCCCAGAGTTTTATGGCAACCCAGGAGTGTGAATACCGGACACTCGAGGAACTGGCGGAACGACCAGAAGCACTCAAACGCTCAGATTAATCCGTTGTCGGAACCTTATCCGGCTCGTCATTCCGAACTCTCAGGAAGCTGGCAAAACGAGGCAAGCCCGTTGCGGTCAAGCCCCGATAGCGGAAGGTTACCGTTGCTCCGAGGGGCGGCGGGCTGTGCCGGGCTGCATCGCTGAATCCAGTACCGATGCGGAACCGGCGACCATTCTCAAGCGCCACTTCCAACGCCCCCATCATGCCCCGATACCTGCCTTTACCCGGCCAGTGGCCAACCACCACCGCTTCGGCATCCTGAACGGTTTTCACCTTGAGCAAATCGTCCGAACGGCCATTTTGGTAAAGGCCGGCTTTACGTTTGAGCATCAGGCCTTCACCGCCAGCCGCAACGATTGCGTCCAGCTTCTTCATAAGCGAGTCATGGTCTTTGATCGGGCTTTGCTCAACCAGCACCAGATAGCTGGAAGCGGACTCGTCGACCAGCCTTTTCAAGCGCTGATAACGAATGCTGAACGGTGTGTTTTTAATCGGCAGATCAAAAACATGAAAGCGCACTGCCTGCCACTCTTCCGCAACCGGCTGCTGCTTGCGAACCGTACCGGATAAGGCCGAGAACTGCCCTCGCCCGCTCCACAACTCGCCGTCCAACGGCTGATTCGGAAACCGTTTGGTGAACCAGGCCGGGGCTTGGTAAACGTGCCCACCACGAGACCAGAATTGCTGCCCATCCCAATAGGCACGCACACCATCCAGTTTTTCACTGACCCAATAGGCCTGAAGATCCACGCCTTGCTGATAAACATTCGCCAGCGGAATAGCCGGCGGCTGCGCCGGTGCCGGCGATGAGTGCATGAATGCGCTCAACAAAATGATTAAACCGGTGGCCAGAGTTCTGGCTCCGACGGACCGGGTGGGGAAAAGTGGCATCGTCCTTTGCCTTATAACGTTCTGTGAGGTGCCTGCCAGCACTGGGCTCGAAGGGTAACGCTAACGCACTCAGCCCCGTCATTTTCATGATCCGCCTAGCGCTTTTCAGTTCTACAGAGATATCTCACAAAGCCAACCGGAATGCTCCTACAAACAATATCCACAGGTAAGGTACTTTCAGCCGCCTCAAAACCCATCTGGAGTATCGAATGGATTCCCAAACACTCTCAAGGACCGAACAATGGCTGAGCCCTGTGCTGGCCAGTCTGAAAAAATACATACTCGCGATCGTCGGTGTCGCATTCGCGGTTTTTCTCGCCATGTCGTCGTTCTTTACGACGCAGCTCGGCTATACCTATGTGGTGCAGGACACCCTGTTTGGCAGCATCCGCGTGTTCACAGAGCCCGGGGTTCACTTCAAGGTTCCTTTGTTCTCCAACGTATACACCTACAATCAGGCGATGACCCTCAGCTTTGGTAATCAGGAGAGTGGTGAGAAAATCAAATCCACCCGCCAGCTGACCGAAGTTGAAGTTCAGTTTGCAGACACCTATACCGCCCGCATCCCTGCTACTTTTCGTTTCCGATTGTCGGCTGACCCGGAAAAAATCGTGGCCATGCACCGCGAATTCCGGAGCTACGACAATCTGATCGACTCCCTGCTCATCAAAAACGCTAAAAACGTAACCGTGGTTACCGCGACCCAGTACACCGGTGAGGAATTTTTCCAAGGTGGCCTGAACAAGTTCAAAGTGCAGCTGGAAGACCAACTGCAGAACGGCCTGTACGAAACGGAAAGACGACAAGTTGAAATCGAGCAAACCGACCTAGCGGCCGTCTCGTCCTCTAACGACGACGGCGACCGCCTTGAACGGAAAGTGCAGCTGGTGTGGAAGAACATCATTCTTCAAGACAAAGCCGGGCAAGCCAAGCGAATTGCCAACCCCCTAGACTCCTACGGCATTCAGGTGCGCCAAGTCACCATCGGCCGGCCACTTCCGGAAAAGCGTCTGGACGAACTGCTGATCAAGAAAAAGGATCTTGTAGCAAAGCGCATAACCGCCATTCAGGCACAGGAAACCGCCCGGGCGGAAGCCAAAACGGCGCAACTGGAAAAAGAGATCGAAAAAGCCCGGGCTATTCAGGATGCCCAGCGCAGCAAAGAGCTCGCTATCATTTCAAAGCAGAAAGAAGTGGAGATGGAGCGCCAGCAAGCTCAGCTGGAAACGGTTCGTAAAGAGAAGGAAAAGGCCGTGGCCGTTCTGGAAAAGCAGAAGCAGCTGGAGATTTCTGTCGCCGAGCGTGACATTCAAAAAGCCAATGCAGAAGCCGCCACCTACGCCGCCAAAGCCATTCGTGAGCAGGGTATGGCGGAGGCCGAAGTTGCCAAGGCTCATCTGTTGGCCAAGCAGGCCGCTCGGGACATCTACATGGCTGAGATCCAGCGGGATATTGCTCAGGTAATGTACCCGGCGCTGAAGGGTGTCACCATCGACATGCCCGATTATTACGTGGGCGGTGACGACTCAGGTAGCCCGGTGAGCAGTCTGGAAGTGTTCACCAGCTTGGGGGCCATGGAGCAGCTGCGCAGAGCCGGCGATCAAACCGCGGCCCGATAAGACAAAGCCCTTACAATCAAGAAATTCGATTGTAAGGGCTCACCAGCTGTCCGATTGTTGATAGCTTGGCGGTTAGACCGCCGTCATTACGCAGTAACGTACTTCAACAGCTCAACCACTTGCTCGGGGGTTTGCGCCCAAGCCATGGCCGCGGCATCCACTTCTTTCAGCGGATGAACGATGTCTTCATCGTGCAGGGTGACGTAAGGCGTACCCATGGCCGCGCAATAACCGGCATCAAACGCCGCGTTCCACTGCTTGTACTTGTCACCGAATCGAATCACCGCTATGTCACACTGTTCCAGCAGGGTCTTGGTACGGATCGCATTCACCTTGGAAGACTGGTGGTCGCGCCAGAAGTTGTTCTCCGGCTTGCCCAGAAAATCACCGGCGGCGTCGCTGGAATCGTGATCGGTATTGGCAGATACAAATTCTACCGGCAGGCCAGCGGCTTCCGCACCGGCTGCAATCTGCTCACGCCAGTCTGTGTGGATTTCACCGGATAGGTAAACAGTCCAGATCATTATGCTCTCCTGTAGGCATTGAAAGGCTTTGAACCGAGGATAATACGCCAATACCTGCGGATGTTCACTGCGGGTTATCCGGCACTGGCCGGTAACCCGCAGCCCGGCGCACAAGAACGTGCGTCAGGCCATCAACTTCAGCAAAGCTTCTGCAGCCGCGGCTGAAGACGCCGGGTTTTGGCCGGTGACCAACCAGCCATCGGTGACCACGTAGGACTGCCAGTCATCGCCCTTGCTGTAATGACCACCATTACTCTTCAGCATATCTTCAACTAAAAATGGCACCACGTCGGTCAGGCCAACCGCGTCTTCTTCGGTGTTGGTAAAGCCGGTGACGTTTTTGCCAGACACCAGAGGCTTTCCGTCTTGGCCTTTGACGTGGCGCAGCACGCCGGGCGCGTGACAAACTGCCCCTACCGGGGTGCCTGCCTTAATCGCGTTTTCAATCAACGCAATGGACGTGGGGTCTTCCGCCAGATCCCACAACGGACCATGGCCGCCGGGATAGAACACAGCATCAAAGTCCTCCAGCGAGACATCCGCCAACTTGGCGGTTGAAGCTAATGCGGCCATGGCTTCTGCATCGGCTTCGAAACGATCGGTGGCTTCGGTCAGCGCGTCTTTCTGACTGCTGTTAGGGTCGAGCGGTGGCTGGCCACCCTGAGGCGACGCCAGAACCACCTTGGCACCCGCGTCTTTGAACACGTAATAGGGTGCAGCGAGTTCTTCCAGCCAGAAACCGGTCTTTTCACCGGTGTTGCCGAGTTGATCGTGGGATGTCAGTACCATTAATACGTTCATAGTCTTTCCTCACCTGATCTGAATGGTTTTTGGGTCAAAGTCCCGAAGGTTAGGCTCCGAAATCCACCACCACTTTGCCGAAGTTCTTACCTTCCAGAAGGCCGATGAAGGCCTCCGGGGCGGAGTCAAAACCCTGCACCCGGTCTTCTTTGATACGAATCTGGCCGGCTTGTAGCCATTGGGTCATTTCTTTAGCGAACGGAGCGTACCCGGTTTCATAATGGTCCATGATGATGAAGCCCTGCATGCGGATGCGCTTGCGCAGAATCATACCGGCCAGCATGGGCACGCGATCCGGCCCCTGCGGTAGTTCCGTCGCGTTGTAATGAGCGATCACACCGCACACCGGGATACGGGCGAAATCGTTAAGCAGCGGCAATACCGCATCAAACACCGCACCACCTACGTTCTCGTAATACACATCAATGCCATCCGGGGCGGCCTTGGCCAGTTCTGCCTCGAAGTTCGGCGAATGCCTGTCCAGGCTTTCATCAAAGCCCAGTGTGTCTTTCACGTACTGCTGCTTTTCACCGCCACTGGTGATGCCAACCACCCGGCAGCCTTTCAGCTTAGCGATCTGCCCTACCACTGAGCCTACCGCTCCGCTGGCTGAGGCCACGACAACGGTTTCGCCCGGTTTTGGCTCACCGATGTTCAGCAAACCGTGATACGCGGTGAAACCGGGCATACCCATCAGGCTCAAGGCGTAAGAAGGCTCGGGCAAACCTTCGACCGACATCAGCCCCGTGCCGTCAGACACTTCGTATTCCTGCCAGCCGCTACCCGCCAGTACCCGATCGCCTTTGGCGAACTTCGGATTTCTGGATTCCACCACTTCCGAAACGGTGCCACCTACAATCACCTCGCCAATGTTCAGAGACGGTGCATAGGACGGCGCGTCGCTCATTCGGCCACGCATGTAAGGGTCTAAAGACAGGTAGCGTGTTTTGAGCAACACCTCACCTTCGTTCAGGCTCGGGATGTCGCTTTCCACCAGTTTGAAATCTTCCGGGGTTGGTGCGCCTTTCGGGCGCTGGTTCAATACCCACTGACGATTTTTCATCGGTACATTCTCCATGATCTTTTCTCCTCCGTTACAGGCTGGCTTCGAGGGCACGACGGCTGATGTCTGGTGTTACATCGCCATGTTCACCCAGTTTCGTCATGCCGTGGCGTTCAAGCTGGCTGATGATGTCGTCGATGGAGCTCTCATCGAGTCCGTAGTCCGGTAGACGAGTCGGGATAGAAAGACTTTCGAAAAACTGGCGCGTGGCCTGGATCGTTTTCTCAATACGCTCAGCTTCAGAGCCTTCCCGAATGTTCCAAACCCGCTCACCATACTGTAGCAACTTTTCGGCCTTTGACTCGCGGCGCACCTCCAGCATGCCGGGCAAGACAATGGCCAGGGTCCGGGCATGATCGATACCGTACAACGCCGTGAGTTCATGACCCACCATGTGCGTTGCCCAGTCCTGTGGTACGCCCGCACCGATCAAACCGTTCAATGCCAGCGTCGCGACCCACATCAGGTTGGCTCTCAGCTCATAGTTTTCCGGGTCTTCCAGTACTTTCGGGCCGATCTCGACGAGCGTTTGCAGCAGACCTTCTGCAAAACGGTCCTGCACCATGCCATTCGCCGGATACGTCAGGTACTGTTCAATGATGTGCGTAAACGCATCGGCCACGCCGTTGCTGACTTGCTTAGCCGGCAAGGTGAAGGTTTTCACCGGGTCCAGAATGGAGAACGCGGGATACACCAACGGGCTGGCAAACGGCAGTTTTGCCTGCAGAGCCTTGTTGGTCACGACCGCGCCGCTGTTCATCTCGGAACCGGTGGCGGGCAAGGTCAATACAGAGCCAAACGGAATCGCATGGCGAATATTCCGCCCGCGTTTCTCAAGAATGCTCCATGGGTCGCCGTCGAAATTTACGGCAGCGGCAACAAACTTGGTGCCGTCAATGACGGACCCGCCACCCACGGCCAGCAGGAAGTCGAACTGATCTTGCTCGATCAGCGCTACGGCTTTCATCAGGGTTTCGTAGGTCGGGTTTGGCTCAATGCCACCGAACTCAGCCACGTGCCGGTCGCCCAAGGCCTGCTTTACCTCATCAAGAGTGCCGGTCTTTCGGGCACTTTCACCGCCGAACAGTACCAGCACCCGCGCATCGGCCGGCACCAGATCATCAAGGCGAGCCACTGTACTTTCACCAAATACGATTCGGGTGGGATTGTAGAACTCGAAATTATTCATAACGCCTCACTCTTAGACCAGTCGTCTAGTGATTGGGTAAATAAAAAGCCGATCAGATCGGCTTAGTTTTTAACATCTGCTCTCAGTCTAAAACATGATTAGACCAGTCGTCTACACTCAAATGAAAATTCAAAGATCCTATCGGGATACCATGGGGCCTAAACCAACGACACCAATGCCAACAGCCCAAAGAACAAGCCGATAATCGCGGCCATGGGCAGGGCCTCTGCAGCCGATTGCGTCGGTTTCATCAAGCTACGCTTCAACGCTTTCAGAAAACGCTTGGGGGTGTAGATGTTTTTCCGGTAGTTAGCCTGGTAGTACGCCTGCATTTCTTGGGGCATGCTGTCCCGGTCGAAGCGGTACCAGAGTTTTAATACCCCCATTTGATCCTTCTGGCGGGCCCAATCTCCTATCACTCCCGGCAATAAACGGAAAAATACGGCAGATCCGAAATCGATGATTTTCGGTTCGCCCGAAGGCGAGCACAGCACGTTACCGGAATTACCCAGATCAAAATGCACCACACCGCTTCCATGCATCTGTTGCACCGAGGCGTATAGTTTCACAAAGAAGTCGTTCGGAACACCGCCGCGCCGGCCCAGCTCTTTAAGGGGCACACCCTCAACGTGCTGATATTGAAGAGCACCCCTGCAGTCAGCGCACCGATAAACGTGATTAGGGGTAAACGGAAGGCCTTCGACAGCCTTGAGCATTCGGTATTCATGCCTGGCCAGCATTCGAAAGTATTGAGTAAGCGGAAACATAAAAGAAGGATAGGTTTTCACCACCTGCTTTACCCCCGCCGGGTTCTCGGCAACAACGGTTACCGGCTTGTGCCAACGCTTGGCACGCTCACGGCTTCCACCGCACTTTGCACCCACATCAAAACAATCGACAAAACTGCCACTACAAGAACTCATTCCGCCTTCCTTTTGATGGATGTTACCGAGCAATGTCGGAGGAAGGCCTATTATTGGTGGGCAACGACTATAAAAATAATTCGTAAGTCGTATCTTTCATATCACTGGCAGTGATACGAGGCTTAGGAGTCAGGGCAGGTGTAAATAAACCGGAAGCAGACTATGGCCAGCGCAGAGCTATAGAGCGAGCATTTCTCTGGTTGCCACCAGTGCGCACTCCATGGGCTCCGGGTCCCGAGTGATTTTGCTGCGCAGGCTTGCGCCCAGCCACAACTGGTACAAAGTGGAAGCGGTGACTTTGGCGTTCAGAGTCGCTGGCAGGGAACCATCTTCTATGCCCTCTGCAACCGCCTGCTCCAACCGTGTAACAACCCGCGAGGTTTCCCGCGCTAAAACCGCTCGCATAGTTTCAGACAAATCACTGACCTCGGCGGCCAGCTTCACCGTGAGACATTTACCTTTCGGATCACAGGCCGATTGCGTTTCCAGCCAGGTTTGCCAATAGCTGATCAGGCGCTCGGCACCGTTCAGGCCCGGACGCGACAGCATAGTGTTCAGAGTTTCGTGGTAATCGGCAAAATAACTCTTGAGCAACTCTTCCCCAAACGCTTCTTTGGAGCCGAAGTAATGATAGAACGATCCTTTCGGCACACCGGCAGCCTGCAGGATCTGATTTAATCCCACAGCACTGAATCCCTTGCCACTGATGATGACCTGGGCGGTTTCGAGGATGTGGCTGCGCACATCTTGAGTTGCTACTTTTGCTTGCATGGCGAAATTCTAAGCGGGATTAGACCAATTGTCTAGAAAGCATACATAGGAGCTTGGTAAAGCTTCTTCGGGCTAAAAAACAGGCATCAACCAATCCCCAGCCCCACAATTTAACGTGAAGAGCATGGCGATGCGGTCATGATTTCATGCCAACGCTCCTGAAGGAGCCGCTCAAGGTGGCCCCGGATCCAGATAACCCCGGGGTCACGGTCGTGGCGGGCGTGCCAAATCAAGTAGAGGCTGGTCGGGTCTACTTTGAACGGGAGCTCGCCCATCCACAGTCCGTTGACGAAGCCGCAGTCCTGACTGATCAATTCAGGCACGGCCGCAATCAGATCGGTTTCTCTGAGAAGCTCGGGTGCAATCGAAAACTGGTTAACCGTTGCTGCAATTCTGCGGCTCTGGCCTTTCTGGTCAAGATAACTGTCCACGTACCCGTGAACATCTCCGGACATGGTCACCAGCAAGTGACGAGCTTCCAGAAATTCCTCCAGCGTGATTGGCCGCCCGGCAAGGGGGTGATCTTCGCGCATGGCCAACACGTAGCCGCTTTCAAACAGCCAGGTGCTGCGCAAACTGTGATCGTGGTGATGCAACATTCCCACCGCCAAATCGACGTTTGCTTCCCGCAAGCCGTCATGGGTGCCCTCGGGCGTATAGGGCACGGCATAGATATCGACTCCTGGTGCCTCCTGCTCCAGCAGCTTGATCAAAGGGCGCCAGACCATCTCTACGATGACGTCGGTCACCGCTAGCCGGAATTTCCGCTTCGAGGTTTGGGGATCAAACTGTGTGGCACTCACGGCGTTCGTCAGGGCATACATAGGCCCACCCACCTGATCCCACAAGCTCAACGCATAAGACGTGGGCTCGATGTTCCTGCCTTTGCGCACGAACACCGGATCGTTCCAGATCTGGCGCATTCTGGAGATGGCATTCGACACCGCCGGCTGGGTCATGGCGAGACGGTCAGCCGCACGCGTGACCGACCGCTCCGTCATGATGGCGTCGAAGATATAGAGCAACTGAAGCTCTTGGTTCTTCATCGACAGTTACTCCGAGTTATTCGGTTCAGACTTTTACAGATTGCCTTTTACAAACGTGCGCAACTCACTCAGGCTGCCTGCACCGGTTTGGCGAGCGATAGGGGCACCGTCTTTAAAGAGCGCCAGAGTCGGGATGGCCCGAATGCTCATTTTGGCAGCCACTTCCGGGCTATCATCAACGTTTACTTTAGCAACGGTCAACTGCCCGTCGAATTCCTCGGCCAGTTCTTCAAGCAGAGGCGCTATCGCTTTACAGGGACCGCACCACGGCGCCCAAAAATCAACCAGAACGGGCTTATCACTCTCCAGCACCGCTTTATCAAAATCGGCGTCAGTTACATGGATAATGTCAGTCATCGTTATTGCTCCTAAAGAATAAACTGCTGATCGCTACCTTGCGACTGAATGACCGGCAATACCAATTTTCCAATTGTATGATTCACATTCACCAATCTGATACCAGCCTCGTCTCTAACGGGTGGCTGGCTGAAGCTTTCTTGGCAAGCGCTCGAAAGGACAACTGCAGCAGGCTCCGTCACATAATTTTCAGTGATGTATCCCATACCGTTTCCAAATTATTCACAGCCATCCATGGGGCGCATACTGCATGCCATCTGATCCCGAGCCGCTTCCGGCTTGACGATCCATACTCATACCGAATAGGAGCAAGATGATGCGTAACTTTATCCTCGCCGCCTTAACTTCTCTCGTTGTTATTGCTGCCGTACCGGCACACGCAAGCCTTGCAGACCGCGAGTCAGACAACGCACGGGTAGAAACCACCGAACCGGCCCCGTACAGCGGCCAAACCGTCATTCGGGGTGAAATCGTCTCGGATTAATACGGTCAACTTTTCGTTTTTTCTTTTGCATCTTGGCACCAGGGACGGTGCGTTTTTTGATCTTCCTTTCCGAGCCGCGACCGCGGGACGGACTCTTAATGAATCAACCCGTGATTGGTGCGGTAGAATCCTATTTTGAGGTTGATAAGATCTACATCCTCGGAAAGCCGTTCTCATCAGGACGCTGTAGATTCAGGAAAAGGAATTCATGCCCAAACCACGAGCCCACACTTGCCCCTCATGCGCCAACCTAAGTCTGGCAACCACCAGCAACCCGTCGATTTTAAGCTGCCTACACTGCCACGGCATGTGGTTTGAAGACGGTGCGCTGAACCAAGCCATTGCCAATAGTCATGATCACATCGACCACTATGACCATGAGCAACACCTGGGCTCTGCTCTACGAACCAGCGACCGACAATGCCGGCGCTGCCGGGTTTCCATGGTTCATTACCAACTGCTGAAACACTACACGACAGAAATCGACTGCTGCCCGAGCTGTGACGGAGTCTGGCTGGATAAGCACGAAGTCGACCAAGTGATGCACTCCCCGGAACTGAAACGGGCGCTGAAAAACCTCAATGAAAAGGTGAGCTGGAAGTCTTGGCTATTTCAGTTTTTTACGGCCATGCCCGTGGAATACAACATTAAGCCCCACCGCACACCTTGGGTCACCCGAGCATTAATTGCACTTTGCAGCCTCGTATTTATCGCCGGCCTGCTCTCCCCCGAAATCAACGACTGGGTGTTCGCATACTGGGGGCTCAACTCTGAAAACCAGAGCCCTGCACATTTTGCCATCCAGCTCCTGACCTATCAGTTCGTCCATGGCGGTTTCATGCACTTGGCCGGCAACATGTATTTTCTGTGGATCATTGGGGACAACCTGGAAGACGCCCTCGGGCATGGCGCCTTTCTCGTAATGTACCTGTTTGCCGGCGTGATGGCGGCTTTGGCGGAACTGCTATTGTTCGACAGCAGCCAAGGCCCGCTGCTGTTGGTGGGGGCCAGCGGGTCTATCGCCGCGCTATTCGGCCTCTACTTAATGTGGTTCCGCCACGCCAGTCTTACCTTCATGATCATTGTTTACCAGAAGAAACTCGCACCCCATTGGTACTTCCTGATCTGGAGCCTGATTAATCTGTTCGGCATGCTATCCGGCCAAGGCGGTGTGGCTTGGGTGGCCCACTTGGGCGGCTTCGCGCTTGGCCTATTGCTGGGTTATCTGCTGCGGGATTATGTGTTCAGGAAGAATCCGCTGATTGCGATGCTGAATCGGTCGGAGGCTGAGTTGCGGCGTTAGGATTTACGCCCCTGTGCAGTAATCAGCCAAATATTTTGAGGCAGCGTTTGTACATCTCGTCTGTCTTCTGCTTGTACGTGGCACTGTCCATGTCCCGCCAGTAACGAGGATCCCGGCCTGTGCGCTTGTCATGCTCGGCGGTTACGGGGTCTTTGTCACGATGGGGTTCAAACAAGGGAATGTCCGGCAAAGGGGCCGTGCTGTCCATGTATTGAAGCCAGAAATTCCATAGGGCCTTGTGATCTTCATCGTTAGCAGAAGCTGCCTGAAAGGCAGTGAGGGTCAGGGCTTCCTCCCGATATCGGTGAACCATTGCACCGTAGTAGAGCGGTAACCCCTGGTGGGTGGGTCCGCTGTGGACATAGCCGTCAAACTCGGAAAACGGCGACTGCCAGGCAATCTGGCCGGCATCTCGTTTCTTTTTTGGGTTGCGGAAAACCGTGACTAGCCCCGTGCGGCGGTTAAACTCCCAAAGGGGGCCTTTTGGGTCTTTGTAGATCACACTGGGGAAGAGGCGTTCGATCAGGCTGATAACACCCCAAACAAGAGCACAACCACCCCCACCATAAAACACTACAGGAATATAAAATTCTTTAAGTAAAGACTGCCAATTATCTTCAACTGTAAAGAGCATTGTAATGTTTATAAGGGTAAAGACGAGGACACCTATAGTCGAAAGAAATTTCGCAAAAGCTTTCACTATTAACCATCGCCAAGATGAACTTGGCAGAGTAGCGTAGCGAACACTCTCTTGGTTGATCCAGGCAATCGGCACTTTCTTTGTCTCTTTACCGTGCTCTTTTTTAACGTACCAGTTCGTATCCTCATCCTGATTAGGCGGCCAAGTCTCCAGAAAGTCACCGGGCACTATATTAGGGAAGTAATCCTTAGACAGTTTTTGCCCCGCTGCCCACTGAAACCGAAAGCTCCGGGAGCGAATGTCCTGTTGTCTTTTACGACGAGGTTTACTATCCCGCCCAGGTTGCCAGGCAGTTGGGCTGTAGTAGCTACTCTCAGCCATTGGAAGCTGTCTCCATAGTATTTCGGTTCCGGTGAGCACGAATGTTCAAGGCTACCCGGTTTGTGGTCAGGTTCGCCCAGAAAGGAGTATCATCCCGGGTAAAATCCGGCTCATCGTGGTTGCCATGTTTACTCTCTTGATAAACCATGGGATCGCTGACAGGCGGAGCCGGAAACACATAGTCCTGAGCTGAACCCAGTTTGGCAACCAGCCTAGCCCTTACTGCCCACTCGTAATAGACCAACCCTTCTGGCTTGGGCGTATGAAACCAGTATTCAATTCCATTTGGTAAGTCTTTGCTGTGGGTCCACCAATGGTCAGAAGAGGGCTTCTGATATTCTCTTTTAATAACTGTGCTGCCCCCCGCAGGTGGGTTAGGCCGTCGTTGCTCTTTAAGACGACGAATGTGAACATTGAATGCACCGTTCCCCAATACACTCACCAAATTGCTTTTGACCACCAAGCGGAAATTGGTCTTTATCAGCTCATCGTGCAGCGCATCTATCTCCTCACGGGAAGGTTTTACCCCTTGGCGACCAAGCCGGGCTTGAGCCACCCGGCGTGCCTCAGCTGAGTTTACGTGATGTAGCGATTCCTCGATCCGCACACCGGCCAGGATATTGGCAAGCCGGTAGAAAGCCTCCCGCTCCGGCACCGGTTTCCGTGCTGGCATTTCGGGCGTGTCATCCGCCCAGGGCAGCCAGGACCAACTGCCCTCAGATGCCCCTGTATGAGCTTCTTCACTCAGCGCAATTGGGGCTGTTTCAGGAGCCTTTCCCCACAAGTGTTCGTATGATGCATTGCGATAGTCTCCGAATGGTCCATTCTTAAGCCAGGATTCCAGTTCGTCGTCTTCCAAAAGGCTTGCCGCCACCGATCCACCAATAATCAGAGTCAGACCAATTCCCATAACAATCCATCCCGCTGGATTGCTAAGTCCCAGCACCGCCGCCGTGCCGGATGCCGCTGCGGTTCCGGAGCTCATCAACGACACGCTGGCCCAGCCCGTCATTAACGCGCCAATACTCGAGCCTCCCATGACAATGGCTGAAGCCGTTTGGCCAGTTCTCAGGTAGTAAATGGAGTCCGCTGCTCTGATACTCGCATCTAGCAGGGCCAGTATAGACACTGATGCCATTCGCAAGGTTACCGTTCGTGGCAACTGACTCCCAAACGCTTGAGAGATTCGGCCTGCAGCAACTGCTTTCTCTACGTCAAATATCACCCGGTTCATTTGGCGAGCAATAATCGTGTTGTCCATCATTTTCTTGGACAATTGTTCTAAGACAGCAATTGAAGCGAAAGCCAGATCCGATATTGCTGATACATACTCTGCTCGAGCACGCCCCTTACCTCGCAACCTAGTCAATTCTTCGTAACTTGCAGCCACACCATTTAAATTCCAAAGTTCAAACCCCAACACCACATAAGGTAATCCAAGCCCATCCAGAGTCTTACCAAGACTACGCTGGCGACTTATCTGTTTACGCACCTCGCGGTAATTCTTGACCAGTTCGGAGTTTGCGGGCGCCATAAACGCGTAAAACCGACCGGACTCCCCCACACTCACTCCGGCGGGCACTCTATTCGGATTGGTGCTTCCAATGATGCGCCCTTCGCTGTCTTGGATTTCTCCCAGGAACCGGCCACTATGATTATTGCGATTAAAGTAATCACGCTCTGCCTCGGTCAGCCCATTACGCAAACCAATTTCGGGATCTTCCACACCCAGCATAATCATATTCATCCCCTGAGACCCTTGGGGCAGGAGATGAAGTTCGCCTAGCAAAGTGGGGTTCATAGCCTTAAGGGCCCGGACCATCGGGCCATGAATATCCAGATCGATGCGCATTACTTCGCCATAAACTCGTTGCAGAGCTTTATTGAACTGGTTCATTAGCTGGCCACTTATTCCATCAAGGGCCTTGGCTGTCATCCTCAAAAATCCAAGAGAGTTGAAAGCACCCTGCTCAG
The DNA here is from genome assembly GCF_016427555.1 of Marinobacter litoralis. Classification (GTDB taxonomy): domain Bacteria; phylum Pseudomonadota; class Gammaproteobacteria; order Pseudomonadales; family Oleiphilaceae; genus Marinobacter; species Marinobacter litoralis_A. The sequence goes on along the minus strand of NZ_JAELVS010000001.1, from coordinate 713,045 downwards.
TAAGGGCCACCATTGATAAGGCCTCCAAAGTTTGCAGGTTTTCCCGGGCCGGCAACTGGTCATCCTGATCCAGCTTCGCAAAGGCAACTGGCCGGAATCGGCCGTCACCCGTGTTGATTTCTGGTTCTGGTGACTCATAGGGCCGGTTCAGCGGCACAGCTTCAACTTCCGGATACAGCATTGCATGCAACGGGTAATCTGAATCTTCTTTTGCAATGTTGATAACCAACCGTGAAGCTGTAAGGGCCGGATTATCATCCGCATCGGTCAGGCGACCGCTGCAACGGGTATCGCAATCTGGGTTACTGGCGGCCAGCCAGGGTTTATCAACAGCCTCGGCATCATGCTGCAAAGTGCTGAACAACTGCCCCACCAAAACGAAACCGCTCTGGTAGTCACCCCCTTCCAGAGAAAACAGGTCAGCCAGCCGGGTCTGGTTATGGCTGTCTTTTATTAAGTCCAGTAGTCGTCGTTGGGCAACTTTGATCGTGTTGATCCCATGCGCCCGATAAGCTGCGTGAAGAGCCTGCCCGAGCTTACCAGCCACTGAGATATCAAGATGTTCCGTATGCTTATTCAAAGGATTGGACTGCCCTCCCAGCGTTTCGGGCAGTATCGTCTGTTCGACCAGTTCAGCGCTTTGGTAATGGGGCTGCCGACTGGCCCACTTCCGCAAATTCTTTTGGTACATCACCCCAGCGTTGGCGCGGGCCAGAGCTTTGCGGATTTCATACAATTCATCGTAAACGACAATGCCCAGTACGCCTCTTTTACGGCAATCTTCAAAGATATCCCTGGATTCACCAATACTCTCCCACACTGCGCGAGTACTGGCATCCGCAGTTGCGGTGTTACCCCCTCCCCCAACAAGATCCTGTAACACCATGCTCCTGGTTGCTGCAGTGGGACCCAAGTCTGTATGTTGATACTGACTTTCACGCCATGCGCTTTCAGCATCGTCTCCCCCGGCAAAAAAGCCTTTCTGTTCTTCAACTGCCAGGTCATAACATTCCAGCCCATACCGGCCATCAAGATCGCTGAGAAATTCAAAGGTACAAGGTAGCTGTTCTTCTAGTAACGGTTGCCGGCCACGCTGAGGCCCCACTTCATCCAGTGAAACCAATTCTGCAAACTTCGAGTGCCAGCGGGCATCCGGGCGCTGCACAATCCTCTGGGTCCGTTCGTCCAGTGCGGTTTCATCACTTTCCAGAAAAGCTATGCGCGCAGCGGACCACTGAACTTCAGACCAGGCTACTCGGACATCACTTTTATATGTGAAACTTGAGGGGTGATAGCTCACCGGCACCCAAATCTCTCCCAAGGGCACGGTCACAGCTGGCCGCCTGTCTGCAATCAAATGTTGCTGCCCCTCTTCTCTATATCTGCTCAGCGGAATGTCTCGAAAAACGAGTTGCCCATCGTCACTCTGGGTTATATGGATTTCTCGCCATAATCGATTATTCCGGAACAAATAAAGATAACCCGATCGCGCCGAGACTATTTGTTGTGCCGGCACACCGACGATTGGTTCTTCACGTTCCACCAGCGTTAGTGGCACAAATGGCGCAAGAATCAACTTCTGGCGAATCAGCTCCCGTGGTGTTACCTCCGGAAGGCTATATAGCGGTATCAGCAAGGGGTCGCCCTTCTCCGCCATAATTTCTAATGCCACGTCAGCCTGTGGTGCATTTTCCCATGGCCATACGCGAAGCACGCTGGAGTCCAGGATTTCTTTATCAATTTGGTCATCAATAGGGGTGTAGCGAGTCGAACCTTCGTTACTTAGGATGCAGAGCTCCTGTCCTTGCGGGTGATCCGTTCCCAACACTTCCACAATGAGCGTGTCGCCCTCACAGGCAGGCCCGCAATTTCCTTGGTTTCGGGTTGCTTCTGACTCAGACATCCTTGTCACTCCTTTCTTCGTATGTCGGGTTCATGATCCGGCGTTTTCCGAGTTCAATGCGAGCCATTGCTTTTCTTCCAGTGACGGCACTGGCAGCATCGTGACTGGTTCAGGATATTTGCTCACAAGCCAACGCTGCTCATTTGGATTGCCGTGCCAATACCACACACACTCAATAGCACTATTTTCTTTCCTGGTTACTGGAGTTAGTCGGTGCCAGATTAGTGGATCATAGAGTCGTAGAAGCCCCATACGGCGCTCATCAAAGCGCACGGTGAGCCGTTCCCGCAGCCAAGCGGTCACTCCCCGCAGGCCATACCGTGATTCCAGTATCAACCCACTGAATCGACCACCTTCAAGCATCGCCATGGCCCAGCTATAGGCAGCACTATTTGCCAGCATCTCAATAACAAGGGGGCTTTCGCTCAGGTATGGCTGCCATTCTGTCTCTGCAAACAGATACTCCCAGACTGGAGATTCTGAATTTTCATAAAGTGCTTGTACCAGCGGCTTCCGTTCTCTACTTTCCAGCACCAAGTAACGAATACCTGACTCTTTTAGAGGGTGATTGTTCATAGTTCCAGCCCCTCAGACCGATTGTGCCTTGCCACAAGGGCAATGCGACAGGGGGCAAGTACCATCCGGCTGCTCTTGGCATTGCTCTACCACAGCGAAACGGTCCTGCTTTGCTTGTCGTAAACGATGCACCATGATGGCTTTGGGCTCAGCATCTTTCCTTAGCCCATCCTCCGCCAACGCCACCGACTCCACAACGCCACCGGCAGCATCCACCAACCCCGGCATCTCCGGCACCTGCACCTTCTGCCCGCTGCCCTTACCTGCAGCTCCACCCGCATTCATCTTGATGCTCGCGCCACCGATAGCCACACCGGCGGGATCGATCTTCACGAAGCTGCCGCCGGCCTTCAAGGTGATTTCGGCACCGGCTTCGATCACCGCTTTCTGGCCAGCCTTAATGTGCAGTTCGGTGCCGGAATCACTGAGCCAGGCGGTGCCGGCTTTCAGGTGTAAGGTGCCGCTTACGTTGAAGCTGTGGTCTTTACCTGTCAGCTCGCGCTTCTCGCCATCTACGGTGTGGTGGCTGTTGCCTTGGGTGTGGCTGAAGCGGTTGTTTTCCACCGTCAGATGGCTGTCGTTCTTGATGACTTCGGTACGGTTGTTTTCCGTCAGCAGGTCCAGGTCTTTCTGGGCGTGCACGTAGAGTTGTTCTTCGTCGGCTTCGTCTTCAAAGCGCAGTTCGTTGCTGCCCTCACCCTTGTGGGTTTTGGTCTTCAGGGTGGTCCGGGTTTTGTGTTCCGGCAGCGCGTACGGCGGTGTGTTGGTGGCGTGATAGGTTCTTCCGGTGATGATGGGCTGGTCCGGGTCGCCGTCGAGGAAAGACACGATCACTTCGTGGCCGATTCTGGGCAGGGCCATGAAGCCGTATTGGCCACCGGCCCAGCCCTGGGCCACGCGCAACCAGGCACTTGAGTGTTCGTCGTTCTTGGAATAGCGGTCCCACGGAAATCTTACTTTCACCCGGCCATACTGGTCGCAGTGGATTTCTTCACCCTCGGGGCCGGTGACGAGCGCCATCTGGGGGCCGTCCATCACGGGTTTGTGGTTGCACAGCGGGCGCCAGGTTTTGTCGGCCGGGATAGCGCTGAAGGTGTTGTGGTAGCTGGTGGGTTCGCTGCCACCCTCTTCTTCCAGGGCCTGGGGCTGTTTGCCGGTGTGGGTAATAGCGGTCAGCAGCCATTCCCGGTTCAGGGGCTGGCTGTCATGGTCCTGCAGTTCCACTTTGGCGCCGGGGGTGAAGTCCGGGCGGTTGCTTTTGCCGTTGGCCATGGACGCGTCGTTTCTGAGCGCATCCAGTCTGCTCTGGGTGAACGGCTGGCCGCTGGCGTCGGCTTTGTAGCGGCCGGGGTAGTCGTAGTGCTGGTAGTCTTCCCGGTGGTTAACACCGCCGGCACTTTGCTCATGCATCAGGGCGTAGGCGGGGTTCTTGAAGGTGTAGTCCTTCATGGCCACGGAGGCGGCTTTCACCCGTTCTTCGTAGGCAAACTGGAACACGCAGGCCTGCTTGGTGCTGCCACCGGCTTTGGTGTTGCAGGTAACCGGCTCCAGTTTCGGGGCGTCGCCGTGGTGGTCGGCAAGAATCAGTGCCGGTTGTTCTTCGCCATCCACGCTGCCGTGCTGGTAGCGGTAGTGCCAGCCTTCTTCGGCGACCAGGCGTTCCAGGAACTGCAGGTCGGTTTCCCGGTGCTGGACGCAGTATTCCCGTTCTTCGGGCGCGCGTTTCAGGTCGAACACCGTATCCACAATGCCCCGCTCTTCCAACAGCGTGCGCACAATGGCATCGGTGGTCTGGGCCTGGAAAATCCGGCTGTTGTGCATTAAGCCCAAACGCCACACCGGGGGGTGGATCACCACCTCATAATGGGTACGGCGATGGCCGGTGTTACCCCGTACAAATTCGTTCACCACGCCAGTAAAGCGGCGCAGAGGCTGGCCGTCTTGCCACACCACCAGATCAACGGGCTGTTCCAATACATCCGCTGCTTGCACGTCCGGGTCGGTGCTGGCCAGTTTCAAACGGCCCTGGGAGAGCGTGGATAGACCTTCGGTGAGCACAAAGCTGGCGACCACGAAATGGTCTGAGGGGAATTCGCCAATACGGGCGGTGAACTGCAATCCGCTTGCCTGGGGCATAACTTCAGTCCCTGAAGAATGAACATTTCCTTTTCAGCCAGCGCCATCCGGGTGCCGGCTCCCGCCAACCCGAGCGTTCATGCCCGGGCGACGGCACACAGTCTAATACAAGCTGCGGGGTATTCGGTACCCTGCAAGCATCTGCTGTGTGAACGGGTTGGTATTACTGGCTGCATGCAGGCGGTAACGCATCTCGCCATCGTCCACTTTGAACATCACATCCACCGCATTACTGCTGACTCCGGTGATTTCTGCTTTGTTCAACAGCCGGAAGAGCGCCCAGGGGCCACGTTCGGAAATGCTGCGCGGTGAGCGGTTCACCTGTATCGGCACCAGGGTAATGCGGCTTTCGACGCTGTCACGCAGCGTGTTCGGCCAGACCAGCGGGATGCTTTGCCGGGGTCCATGGGAGAACTCCACCAGTTGCCCATCGATATTCACCACGGCGCGGCGCTTGTTGTTGGTGAGGTTCAGTGGCTCTAGCGCGAATTCGACATCCAGCGTGCCACTGCGGGTGAAGAACGCCTGGCGAATCTGGCGGGCCCGTTCCAAGGCGGCTCGCACATCGCGGCGCACCAAGCTCGCGCGACGGGCATCGCCGACCTGTTCAGGGTGGTCTTCCAAAAACAGCTTCAGATTATTGTTGTAGAAAGACTCCAAAATACCGTCCGGGGCGAAGAAGCGCTCGAAATCCTGCAACGCTGCGTCCCGGTTCGCGTCTGCCGCAAACGGGTAATGTCGAGCGAGGGTTTGCTGGAACGGCTGATACACTTCCCGGTACCACTCCCGCTCAAGCTGGGCCACGGCACGATCAAGCACCACTCGCCAGCTTTCGGTAGCCAGTCGGCTTAACAAGCGATTCAGCGGCTCGGGCTGATGACTAGCCATACGCTGGAGCGTAAAGATGGGGTCGGAGCCCTGCAAAGCCATGCGAGCGCGGGCGGCGCTCAAAGCGGCTTTGCCGGAATCCGGTGATTCCTGAATGCTGCGCATGTACTCGTGCAACTCGGCTACCACCACCATGACTTCTTCCAGACCACTGGGCTGGTCGCTGTTTTTGCGAGTCAGCCGGTTCAGGTCGTCAAACTGGCGCTCGATGTCCTGCAGCATTCGGTAATGCGGCGACTCCTGCAGCAGTTTTCGAGCCACTTCGGCCTCACCTTCACCGGCAGGAATCAGCTTGGTATTGGCCTGCACCTGGCCAAGCATGCGTGCCAATGGCTGATGGCCGCTGGTCAAGCTTTCAAGGATACGCACGCCATGATTCAAGTCTTCAAAACGGTGCACATCGATTCGGCTGAGCGCGGTGCGCCACACGTTGGCGTAGTTTTCGGCATACAGAGTCTGCAAGCTCGACAGTAACTCGGCTTCATCAGCTTTACTGAAATCCACGTCGTTCCGGCGCCCTAACACCCAGGCATCGACCAAGGCCAGTTCCGTTACCGAGCTTGATTGACGCAGGAACCATTTTTCCAGGCCGTCCCGGGTCAACAGTGCCGGAATGGAGAGCGGGTCGTCCTCTGCCGGCAAGGCGTCGCCCTGCGGCTCGCCGTAGGCATCCACGCAAGTGAAGACGGTGGCAAAGGCCGGGCCAGAGCTACGCGCCAACTCCAGCGGCGACTGAAAATCCCGACCGGCTTCAACTTTCAGATCACGATACACCCTGTCCGGGGTGCTGATCCGACCCAATTCGTGCTGCGCCCACTGCACACTGCTCCGGAAAGGTGCCAGTGCCATGCTCGCCGCCTGATCACCTTCGGCGGCCATACCCGCAAGGTTGGTGTGCGCCATCGCGTACTGCAGATGGCTGTGCAGCCGGTTCTGTACTTCCCGCTGGCCGGGGAAACGCGCTTGCCAATATTCGCGCATGTATTCCGATACGATGTCGCCACGGCGGCCGCTTTCGTCATACATCATGCGCAGAACCCGCAAGTGCTCCAACCGCTCAGTGCTGTTATCCGGCGCTTGCCCCATCTCTTCCATCACACCGAACATCAGCGCCGGAAGGTATTGATAGGCCAGCATATCCAGATAGGCAGCATCCACTTCCGGCCCAACTTTATGGCCTTGATACAGGCCCATATCGGTGACCAGGGGCCACTCTTTACGGTAGTCGCCGAACGCCAGGGTGGCTTCTCGAAGCTCATCCAGTGGTTGTAGCAGGTTGCGGCCGGTTGTGTCCGGCTCGTAGCCAACCGGCTGCCAATCGTTCAGGAAGGCGTTAACCCGGTTTTCCACCTGCGCCGCAGCTTCGGCATTCTTGATGAAATAGTGCTGCCAGCCGGCCGTCATACCTGCGCCGGCACACAGAGCGACAATTGAAGCCATCGCGACTTTGCGGTGGCGCTTTTTGATCACTTTTCGGTTATCACCGGCCAGACCGGCCTCGCGATAGATCACACCCGGGAACAGGTTCTTGGTGAACAAACTGACTGACTGGGCATTCCGCTGCGCCGGTTGAATCGGACCGCTCATCTGGTAATTGCGGGCAGCGGCAGCCACGAAGGCATCTTCAGGCACCCCTTCCTGCAGAACGGAGGTGAAATAGGTGCCCCGCACCAAAGCCGGTGTCGAGAAAGCGTCAGCGGACAGCAAGTCGCTGAGGAACTGCTCTACCGCCGGCTTGAGGCCCGCCAGCTGGCGCGTGAAGGAATACGCTGCCGCCCGCTCTTCAGCGTCCCGAGTATCGGCAAGCACGTCTGGTAAGCGCTGGCTCAGCTCATCCACCAACTCGCTGTATTGTTCCGCGAACTGTTCAAGCCATTCGTCGTGATCTTGCTGGTTATCCAGCTGGAAGGTGAAGCCGAGCGCCTGATCTTTTTCAGCCTTCGACATGGCTCTAACGAACGGGGCAAAGCCGTACATCAAGTCCATTTTGGTGAAGGTGACGTACACCGGCAGGCGCGAGCCCAACTGCTCCATGAGCTCCCTTATCCGGGTGCGTAATAAAATGGCGTGGGTTTCCCGCTGTTGCTCATTGGCCGTGCTCAATCGCGCCAAATCGACGGCAAGGATCAGGCCGTTCAGCGGTCTTTGCGGGCGGCTGTTTTCCAGCCAGCCGATGAAGTGGTTCCACAACCGGTTCTGGATTTCACCCGAGGCCCCTTCTCCCTGATTCTGGCTTAGCAATTCGCCGTCTGGATCAATCAGAACGCCGTTATCACCAATCCACCAATCGAAACCGAAGGGGTTGCGATCGCCCCGGTTATTGCGGGTGACGTTGGTCAGGGTGTAGGTTTGCCCCGAGCGCTGAATCAGGCTTGTTTTACCGGCATCTTCAAGCCCCATCACCAAATACCACGGCAGGCGATACAAACCTTTTCGGCCCGGCAAGTTGCTCTTGAGTGCCTGTAACTGGCGATCCAGCAACCGTTGTTGCCGGCGCTCCATCGGTAGAATCGGGTCTTCTTGCTCTTGTTGCTCGGCCGCTTTGGCCTTATTGACCTTGCTTAACCGGCGAGCCAGCGCCATGCCCCAGAATATGACCACCAGCAGAACAACACCGAGAGTCACCAGCGCCCGCATCTGCCACGCCATCAACGGGTACTCGCCGTTGATCTCCAGCCGTGGCCCTAACCACCAAGTCGCAACCAGCAGGGCGATCACGCCCAAGGTCAGCGTGACCGGGGCGGCGTTACGAAGGTATGGCAGCAGCCATCGACCAATGAGTAATGATTTTCTCCACATGGTTTCCATTCCTGCGTTTAATGCGTGTGGCGGTTATGCCAGCCGTTCCATTTGTTTGATCAAAGCCGGTTCCCAGTCTTCCAGAACCAACCCGTGAACCTGCCCTTGCAGGTCCTGAATCTGTTGTGCAGCCATGGCTTTCAGGCCGCTTTCTTTCATCAGTTTTGCCGTCGCCAGGCGCCAGTAGAATTTCTCCCTAGGCTCGCGAGCGTCGGCCAACCCTTGCTCCAACAACTCCAGAGCGGATGACAGCTTGTTCTGCTGCACCAACTCAAGCGCCGTTTCCAGAGCTTGCTCCCAGGGGTTTGAACTGCCGCCACCGGCTTTGGCCGAAGCCGGGACGGTATGCATCCACTCTGCCGCTTGTTCACTGAGAAACGGTGTTTGGTCGTTGAAGGTCAACTCGGCAAGTTTCGGTAACTGTTCAACAAATGTTTTCAACGCTTCTCGTATCGCTTCCGCACAGCGGTTATGACCCAGAGCTTGGGCTGCAAGGGCGCTCAGCCAATGGCCATCGAGCCAAAACGGGCTCACCGATAAGCTTTGCTCAATGCGCTGCCACAAGTCGTTGTCGGGCGTTTTTTCCAGCGCTTCTTTGTAGTCCGCAACCCGGTCTGCACTGACGGCGGCCAAATCGGTACGAATGCCGTCCCGTGTCGGCGGCAGGCTGGTGATGTTTTGCCAAATGGCGTAACGGCGCAGCTGATAGCCCAAGGGGTTGTCCGGTTCGGTACTGGTCAACAACTCCGCCACTTTCAGCAAGCTTTGGCGGGTTGCTCGTTCGTTGCCAGGGTCCAGAGTGAGATTGCCCAAGGCCGCCGGAGCTGCGGTTGGCTGTGCCGGCGCTTGAGCAGGCTGCGTTTGCGCGGGACTTGCCGATGCAACCGTTGAAGCCAGTTGCTGGCTGCTGCTTTGATCCGGCTTTGGCAACTTATCCACAGCCCGTTTCAACTCGAACAGCGGGTCATCCGGTAAATCCCGGTTCCGCGCCTGCTCATCCAGCTTGGCAATCAGGTTCAGGCAAAACTGCCGCCCATCACCCACACTGGCATCAAAACCCAGACCGTCCACGCTTTTAACCGCACGCTGCACAATCTGGGTGAACAGCATTTTTCGGGCCCGCTGTCCCTTGGCTCCCGGGTAAGGCCACGCGTTTTCCCACCAGTCATCCAACACCCGGTGCAGCAGATACAAGGACAAGGCGAAGTGCTCGCCATCCTTGCCCTGCTGCAAGCTCAGCATGAAAAAGCCTAGTACTTTCAGGTCTTTGCTTCGGTCTGCCAGCAATTGCAGAGATTCGCTCTGCACTTTTTGCCAATTGATGTCGTTGTGAGCCAGCGAGCCCACCTTCATCACTTCGTCTTCCAGAAACTCCAGCACGGAATCGTCGGCAAGGTTGTCACCCACACCGGAATCTCCTGGGATGGCGCTGAGAACCTGATCAACGTATGGGTGCTGTTCAATCACTTGCATAGCACTCTCCTCACCAGCCACAGGCTTGTCGCAGAGGGCGAATGGCGTCGCGGTAACCGGTCAGGTCAAACAACAAGCCATCCAGTTCCGGCGCACCGGCCTGAATGCGGACATCAGGCTGGTGTACAATATCAAGCACTGAACGTATCGCCGGCAGGCCACGGCCAGCACTCACCACCAGCCCTTCATCCCGCACTCGCCACTGACTGGGTGCCGACGCCAACGCGACGTCCACCCGCTCCCGGTTGATCGGTTTCGGCAACATCACCGTCAATTCCGTGATGTTGTTGTGGCACTGGAGTGTCAGCACCGGCCGCGGAGGCTGAGCCCCCAAAGCGGCTACCGTTACCATGTGTCCGGCAGCCGAGCCGGTATTGCGGTAGATCGGACCACTGGCATCGCTTTGACCCGCTTGCGCAAAGGCCTGGCGCCAACGTTCGGGCTGGCGAATCACCGCGCCGTTGGTGCCGGTTTCGTATCGAGCCAAGGGGGTGTCAAACACCTCATCAAAGCACGCCAAGCGGACCAGCCGATTGGCTTCTTCGGTGCAGGTTTGGGCATCGCTCAGGCGGGTATCCGCTTGCCCGGCGCTGCTCATCAGCACTAGTGCGAGGCCGAGTAGTTGGGCTCGGGTTTGGTCTTTCAGGGTCATACGTCGGTTACCTGATACTTCAGACATTTATGGGCCAGTGTTCGCTTGGGTAAACCCAAACTCTCGGCGGCCTGGGCCCGGTTGCCGCGGTATTGTTGCAGGCGTTCGCGAATGATGGCGGCCTCGAATGCCTGTGCGGCGGCTTTCAGATCCCGAATTTCCTCGGCCACCGGAATGCCCGGAATCGCCGCTACGTCTGCGATCTCGGCGGCAGTTTGTCCGGCGTCCATCAGCAGGTCATCCAATCGCAGTGCCTCGGGCTGAATGTCGCCGTTGGCGGCCGTTTGCAGGCAAGCCAGTTCAATGATGTTGCGTAATTCCCGCACGTTGCCGGGGAAGTCATAGCCCGCCAGTCGCTTCAACGCGTGGCTGCTGATGCCCAGCGGCCCACTGCCTTCGCGTTCAACGTAGAGCCGGATGAAATGCCGGCTCAGCGCTTCGAGATCGTCGGTACGTTCGCGCAGCGGGATCACTCGCAGCGGGAACTGGCTGAGGCGATAGAACAGGTCCCGGCGGAACCGGCCTTCATCAATGCCTTGCTGCAGCGGTTGGTGGGTTGCGGCCACCAAGCGGAAGTCTGAAAACTGTTCTTCCCGAGCGCCCAAGGGGCGGAACTGCCGGCTTTCCAGAACCCGTAACAATTTGGATTGCAGGGCCATAGGCATGTCGCCGATTTCGTCCAGAAACAGGGTGCCGCCGTTGGCCTGCGCCAATAGCCCTTCTTTGGCTTGATCGGCACCGGAGAAGGCGCCTTTGGTGTGGCCGAACAGTTCGCTTTCCAGCAGGGTGTCGGGGATGGCGGCGCAGTTCACCACGACCATCGGGCCTTTCGCCCGTTCGGACAAATCGTGGACACCTCGGGCGACCACGTCTTTTCCACAACCGGTTTCACCTTGGATTAGCACTGAAAGCTGGCTGCTGGCCGCGCGCACGACTTGTGCCCGGAGGTTGGTCATGGCTTCGGAGTTGCCCACCAATGTGTGGGACAGTTGCTGGCAGCGCTGGCGTACGCTTTCGGCATCGTGGAGGTGATCCAGCGAGCGTTTAAGCATGCGCCGCTGCCAGACCTGGTCGCGAGTTTGCAGTTGGCTGATCCATTGATGCACCAGCAGTTGTTTCAGGCCGGTGTACAAGGGTTGGCCGAGAATGCTTTGCCAGTCGTCGTGGTCACCGCACAGGGCGAGTACGCCAAGGGTGCGGCCGTCTGCGCCGGTGAGTGGTTCGAGCCAGAGGCTTCTGGGGCAGTCGCTGTGTTCGAACAGGGTTTGGAAGCCGGTGTGGTCGAGCCGGTAGCTGGCTGCGCGGGTGAGTTCGCGCGGTTTTCCGGTTTGCAGTACGTGGGCGAAGGGGTGGCTGAAGTCGCCACAGTCGAATTCGCTGGCATCACCTAACTGGCCACAGTGGAGCGTTCGGCCACTGAGGTCGAGTTCGAGGGCCCAGCATTTGCTGAGGCCAAAGGCGTTTTCGAGTTGGCGGGTGGCTGTGTCGAGCAAGGCAGGGAGTGTGTCCTGCTTGATCAGTGCTACCGCCAGTTCTATACCGGTGTGCAGTTCCATCTGCATCCGTCCCATGCTTTCTACCCCAGAACAGTGACTTAGGAGATTGTCGCCCGCGCATCCTGCGGGGTGGCTTTCCAAAACACGCTGTGAATACATCCTTGTACGCTCCGCTCCGCCATCCATGGCTCCGCAGGGTTTTGGAAAGCCACCCCGCAGGCTACGCTCCATTTCTATTGGCCGTCAGGCAACGACCCCGGTGAACTTTCCGTCGTTCACGCCCAGCGTGACCTTGGTCACCGGTTCTCGTGCCGCCAGTTTTTCCAGCAGCGCCAGGGACACCGGTGGCAGCAATTCACCTTCGATGATCGATTCCAGCATCCGTGCACCGTTTTCGCTTCGGGTGGCGCGGCTGCGGATGGCTTCTACCAGGCCGTCTTCCAGCGCCACTTCGGTGTGGTAGCGGGCCGTGATTTGGTCAGCAAGGCGCTGGAGTTTATCGCCCACGATGCGGTTGAGGGTGTCTTCGCCCAACGGCAGGTAGGGCACCACTTCCATGCGCGCCAGCAAGGCCGGTTTGAAGAAGTTGGCCAGTTCCGGGTAAAGCGCCTCTTCGATCTTTTCCGGCTCTTCAGCGTGGTTAACGATGGTTTGGTAGCCAAGGTTGGAGGTCAGGAAGAAGACTACGTTTTTGCAATCGATCAACCGGCCTTCGCCGTCTGCCAGTTCGCCTTTGTCAAAAGCCTGATAGAAGAGGTTGAGGACTTCCGGGTGGGCTTTTTCGACCTCGTCCAGCAACACCACAGAGTAGGGTTTCTGACGGATGGCTTCGGTGAGGATGCCGCCTTCGCCAAAGCCAACGTACCCCGGGGGTGAGCCAATCAGGCGGGAAACGGTGTGTTTCTCTTGGTACTCAGACATGTTGATGGTGGTTAGGAACTGGCGGCCGCCGTAGAGCAGTTCGGCCAGTTGTACCACGGTTTCGGTTTTCCCCACGCCACTTGGGCCAACCAGCAGGAAGGCGCCCATGGGGCGGCCGGGCCGGCGCAGGTCGGCGCGGGCGGTGAGCAGGTGCTGGTGCAGGCAATCGATAGCGGTGTCCTGGCCTTTGATGTGGGCCTGCAGGTATGCCGGCAAGTGGGTGATTTTTTCCAGCTCGTCAGTGGTCATGCGGTTGACCGGTATGCCGGTCCAGTCGGCGATCACTTCAGCCACTTGACGGGCATCCACGCGGGCGTGAACCAGCGGTTCGTCGGCTTGAAGTTCCGCCAGTTCCTGCTCAATAGCCGCAGCTTCGCTTTTCAGGTCCGGGCGCTCTTCGTTGTCGGCGTCGGTCGTTGCTTCCAGAGCTTCCGACACTTCTCCGGTGAGCAGTTGTTCGCGAATTTCGACCAAACGAGCCACCAGCTCTCGCTGGTCGTTCCAGCTTTGCTCCAAGGCTTCGGATTCAGCGGTAAGCTCGGCAATGCGCTGCTCCAGCGCCTGCTCTCGTTCATTATCGACCGCTTGGCCAAGCGTGTGTTCCCGGCTCAGCAAGTCTTGTTCCATGGCCATTTGGTGCAATTCGCTGCGCACGTGGCTCAATCGACGAGGCGGGGTGCTCAGGTTCAGGCTGACCCGGGCGCAGGCGGTGTCCAGTACGTCGATGGCTTTGTCCGGCAGTTGGCGGCCGGCCAGATATCGGGCAGACATTTCAGCTGATGCTTTCAAGGCGCTGTCGGCCACTAGCACTTTGTGGGCTTTTTCGTAGACGGTGCGCAGGCCGCGTAGAATGTGGACAGCCTCACCCGGCGTGGGCTCGTCCAGCGCCACGGGCTGGAAACGGCGGCTCAGAGCCGGGTCTTTTTCGAAGTATTTTTTGTACTCGCGCCAGGTGGTGGCGGCAATGGTGCGCAGCTCGCCACGGGCCAGTGCGGGTTTCAGCAGGTTAGCGGCATCTGAACCACCTTCGCTGTTACCCGCGCCGATCAAGGTATGGGCTTCGTCGATGAACAGGATGATCGGGGTGGCCGAGCCTTTGACCGCTTCGATGACGCCTTTCAGACGCTTTTCGAACTCGCCTTTCACCGAGGCACCGGCTTGCAGCGCGCCCATGTCCAGGGTCCAGAGTTCAACGTTTTTCAGGCGGTCCGGCACATCGCCACTCACAATCCGCAGGGCCAGTCCTTCTACCACGGCACTTTTACCCACACCGGCATCGCCGACCACAATGGGGTTGTTCTTGCGGCGGCGGCAAAGGATATCGATCATTTGATCGATTTCGGCATCCCGGCACACCACGGGGTCGAGTTTTTCTTCCCGGGCCAGTTTGGTGAAGTCGGTGGCGTAGCGCGTGAGCGGGTCCATGTCGGCTTCGGTCGCTGGCTTGGCCGCACCGTTCTCTGCCAGCTGTGGGCGTTCCACAGAGCCTTCGGTTACCCGGTCGAACTGCTTACGCAGTTGTTCACGGTTAATGTCCACCAAGGCTTGGGCAACTCGTGGCATCAGGTAGCGGTCGGCGTTCATCAACAACGCCAAGAACAAGGCGCCAGAACGCAATTCGCTGTGGCCGAGTTCGGTTGAGGCCAGCAACCAGGCGTCCTGCATCAGTTCCACCAGCAAGGGTGAAAAGGACGGGTATGGCTCGGCGCTTTGTGGCTCGCCGTTCAGGCTGTCGCCCACCAGAGGCTGCAGTTGCTGATGGTTGATACCGGTTTGTTCGAGAATCTGACGCACATCGGAAAACGGCGTTTCCAGCAGTTTGAACAGCAGGTGTGCCGGCGTAATTTCCGCCCCTTGTCGGCTGATGCACAGCGCGGCAGACCCTTCCAGAGCCTGACGGGAAATCTCGTTAAGGCGCCCGATCAGCGCCGGTAGTTCTACCCGAATCACAGTGATGTCCTTATTTCGGTAGTTGTTCCAGTACGCTGAGCACATCCCTGATGCGTTCGTTCAGCGCTACGTTATACAAGTGATAAATCCCGACCATGGCCGCGGCAAACGCGCCGGTGATGAGCCAGATGGGCAAGCCCGTTCGCAAACGGTTGCGTGCCGGCACGACGTTTTCCGAGGCATCGGCCAGCGGCTTCGGGTCCCGATCTCCGCGCAGATCACGCAGCTGTTCATACAACCCGCGAACGATTTGCTCGTACTCATCACGGCCGCTTTCCATGACCTTGTAGCGGCCTTCAAAGCCCAGACACAGGCACAGATAGATGAAGCCGAGCATGTCGCGGTAGCGTTCCGGCTCTTTCTCCATGCGAGCCAGAATCGCGAACACTTTTTCGCCGCCCCAGGTTTCGTTGTGGAAACGCGAAAGCAACGAGTGCTGCGACCACACGCTGTGCGCCCCCCAGTCGGTGCCCAATACGGCTTCATCGATAAAAGCGCAAAGCACATAGCGGTACGCCACCACGATAGGCCGTTCATAGCCTTGTTCGATCAGTTCGCGGTCAATAGCCGCCACTTCATCGACAACCTGCTGGTACAGGCTTTCGACATCGTGAAAATCGGCCAACCGGCGAACCCGGATAACCAGCCCCAATAACGGTGTGGCGGCATCAATCAGGCGATTTTCTTCCAGTCCGCGCAGCTGAAAGTGGGTATCACCCAACTCGGTGCGGCGGCCAGTGTTATCGGTGTCCGCGAACAACAACTCACTGAATGCACTATCACCCGTGTCCGTGGTGGTATTTGGTCGATCCATTACCGGTGCATTGGTCATTATTTAGCTCCTGATTGCCCAGAACTGCATTTCCAGCCCCGGATAGCTTCCCGCTACGTGGAAAGCAAAGCCGCTGGCGTTGTCGAGCATTTGCCAGGCCTGGCTCTGGTCATCCAACCGGAAGTACACAAAGCCGGCGTGATACGGCAACTGGCGCGGTGCCACGGGTAACGCCGACAGCGGAATACCCGGCAGCTGCAAGCTGATGAGATCCCGTATTTTTTCCACCGACGCCACTTTGCACTGCTGGGTGAATTGCTTGCGCAGGTCGTCCAGCGGCATATCGGCTTTTACCGCCAGAATGAACTCGGCATCCTTGATCAACTGACCGTCCTGAACCGGTGCCACCGTCAGCCCGTATTGACGTTGCTGCAGAGCAATAGACAAGGCTCGCGGTTCCAGAACGGTACTCAGGGCTTGTCGCAGCACCTGCATCAGCGGGCTAAAACAGCCTTCTGGCAGATCGTGATCGTAGGGGGTGTATTCCCGCGGCATTCGGCTCTCGTCGGTAAACGTCACCAACTCGCCGCACAGTTCCAGCAAGGCTTCATACAAGCGCTCGGGGTGCAACTGGCGCAAGCGTGCCAAATGCATGAACTTAGGGTGCGCCCGGTTCAGCATTTGCAGCAGCATGAAGTCCGACACATCGGCCACACCGCCCTGCCCCGGCGCGCCTACTCGCTCGGCAATGTTGCGGGCACGCTCCTGCATCAAACCGGCCATTTCGCCGACAAATCGCTGCAAGCGAGGCGCTGCACGCACGCTGAGCATGGTGGGCAGGAAGTTAGGGTCCATCACCAAACTGCCGTCTGGCCGCTTCTCCAGAATTCGGCCAATGGCCAAGGCCGCGTAGGCGCTGCGATCCTCACGCTCCAGCATCAAGCGCGGTGCGACTCGCCCGACATCGATGCTGTGAGCATCGCCATCAATGGAGTGCAAATCGCGAATTTCCACAGACAACGCCCTGAAGCGCCCGGCAACCGGCGCATCCGGCCACTCCACTTCCGCCAAGGAATCACTCCCGAGAGGCAACGCCAGATACACCACCTGATTGGCCACCGAAGCATCGGTAATTTCCAAAGGCTCTGGCATCACATCGTCTTGTGGCAGATTGAAGCGCGTGCCGTCCGGGAACAATCCCGTCGCGCGGACCAAGCCCACCCGGCCAAAACTCAGATATTCGGCGTTTAGTTCCAGATCACTGAAGCCGTAGAGGTAGTCCGAAACCGCCAGCGCGCGCTCGTTGATCTGATGTTCCAGATACCGTTGTTGCTGCTGGAAGTGCTGTGGTTTGATGAACAGGCCATCACTCCAGACCACTCGATTGCTAACAGCCATCAGCTTTCATCCGAACGTGTCAGTTTTACTTCCCGCTCACGCAGGTTGACCAGCAAGTGGTAGGTGCCACCAATGGGGTCTACCTTCACCACCTTTTTCCACTGCGATAAGTTGGGGTACGCGTAGAAGGCGATAACACCGATAAAGCGGGTGTCTTCGCTGATCTCGAACGGCTCCACAAACTTGAACTGGCCCGGTACCAGGGTGTAGTCGCTGTGGTCCACGTAGTTGCGGCCCAGCGAGTCTTCCAGGTTATTCAGTAACTGGTCGAAATCACCCGCCATCAATAGCGAACTGTCGCGAAGTTCAATGATTTGAAATGCGATCGGCGTAGGGGCCAATGACTGGTTCGGGTTGACACTCGGTTCGGCCAGCATGGTCAGATCTACCCGGCTGGGCTGATCTTCCGGGTAGCCCACAGGAATATCGGGGTCCCACAACACTTTGGCGGTTTTGGTAACGGCGTTGTAGGGGGTGCTGCACCCCACCAGCAACATAACCATCGTCAGCAAGCTCCATTTGCAGTACTTCACTAGCCATTCTCCCTCTGTAATTGGCGCAAGTGTTGGTCGTAAGCCTGGTCGAACACCTCTTGGAAAAGACGTTCAAAACCCTGCTGACGACTGGATCTAAGTTCTTGGTAGTAATGTTGATACATGTCCCAGGCCCAACGGCCTTCGTCTTCGTTGTCCTTGAGCCCACGGCGGTAACCGTGAAATCTTCTCAGCAACGCCTCCGGCGAGAAGGCATGCAGAATCGCGTCCAAGGCTTCGCGAATGGCTTCCTGCGTGGCCCGCTGGTGGTGGTTCAAGCTGTCGAGGCTTTCTCTCACCGCAGCAGGCGCAGATAGGTGAACCGGGCTACGTTCGGCGGCAAACAGGGTTTGAATGGTGCCGTGGTAATCGTTTCCCAGTCGCAGCGGGTTGTCTTCAAGGGGCTGCAAGCGGGTACGCAGCGCCTGATGCCGGGTATCTTCGCTCTGGTGCAGCGTAAGCAAGCCATCCACCACGGCTTTCAGGGTTTGCCCGGCTTCTTCCAGAAACAGCTGCATGTCTTCGCTGTCGGTAAATTCAATATTCGCCTGCAGCCCTCGCAATAAGGGCGCCCCGCTGATGTGCTGACGACTGGCATCCCGGGTGGGTGCTCGGGTGTCTGACATTCCCTGTCGCTCCTTTTCCTGATCAATCTGAATACGGGCCGTGCGGTTCACCGGCAGCCCCATCGCCACATCCCGGTTTTCCCGATATTCCTCATCCACATCGGTAGAACCGGCAAACCAGCGTTCCTCACTGGCCAGCAGTTCTGGCGATGATTGCTCACCCGATGCCTCTGGCTTCTGCCAAGGGGCCAGTGGGTCGTTACTTTGAGGCGCGTCGGCCGAATTTTTCAGTCCCGCCAAAGGCTCGCGGCCTTCTGGCAATATTTGGCGCTGGTTTGAACGCAACAGCTCGCCTTCATCCTCATTCACCAACCGATGATCTTCGGCGTTGGGCTCGTTCAACTCGCTTTGCCCTGCAAAGCCGCCCTGCAACTCCGCCCGGATTTGATACCGGCCAATGCTGACGGTATCGCCATGGTTCAGGCGCGCTCGCCGTCCACGACCTACGGGCTGGGTGCTGCTGTTGATAAAGGTTCGGCCGCTGCGATCGATCAGGCAGAAACCGCCATCCAAAAAACGCACCTCGGCATGCCCCGCTACCGCACCGGTACGGTGAGGCGATAAACGCCAGGTATCGTTGGCCGCGGTGCCTATCGAACCCCCGGTTGCGCTGAAACGGTGTTCGATGTTGGCACCACCTCCCGCTTCCGTGGGGTTGGTGATCACCAAGGTTAATTCTGCTGTTTGCGTGGTCACTCTTGGCTCCTTGCCTTAACGTCTGATCTGGATTCGAACAGCGGGGCGTTTGCTCGCCCGCTCTGGCGTCACGAACGAATTCCACCCCAAACGCACCTCTTGCCCCATTTGCATGGGCCGTATGTCTTTCGGTCGCATTTCCAGCTCAAGGTCATAGGCCAGCTGCTCCCGTGTGGCAAACTCCACCAGCTTAACCAGCCGTTCATGCTCAGCACCGTTGGGCAGGAAATCGGCAAAGCGCTGTCGGCTCAGGTTACGTAGCCGAAGTATGAATTTGCCGCTGCGGTCCCGAATGCTCGACCCTATCAACGTGTCATGGCCGAGGCTGGCATTCGCTTGCCCCAGACGAGTTTGCTGGTCTTCTGCGATCGCCACTTTTCGTAGCACCCACTGTTCAATACTGACATCATCCAGATCAAAGCAATGAGCAACGATCCCGCTGACGACTTCCGGAGACCGACTACGCCCCGCCATCAAACCGGCATACGCCAGCATTTTCGACCAGTTCACCGGCGTGGCCTCCCGGAGGCGGCGATCACCCAGCCCCGTCAGGGAAAACACCAGTTCCGAAAACCCGTCACTGGCACCCGGCTGAAATCGAATGTAATAGCGGTACTTGCGCCAGGCCCGGTGAAACAGGGTCACCAAGCGGTGGTTAAAGAAGTCCAGAAAATGCCGGCGTACGCCCAGATTCTGGCCCGCTTCCCACGCCAGATCCTCCAGGTAATACCCCGGTAACGGCGACTGGGAACCGTGTAATCCGAGAAAGCTCACTTCCATCTGGTAGGGCGCATGCTCGTGCTCCGGCGATAACGCCGACACCACATCACTGCCCGGAAACCCCAGCCCGGCTGAGGCGGAAAACCGGATGCGCTCTTGCACTGAATCACCCGAGCCGGAGCGTTCCAGATCATCGCCATGGTGCCGGTGAATCAAATCCACCAGCTGGAAAAAACTGTAGCGCCGCGCGTTGCCCAGAACGGGTTCCAGCCCGGCTACATCAGCGGCTGCTGACCTTGCTGTAACGTCCATGTGTACCGTTCCTGATTCTCTGTATTCACCACTTCCAGCTGGTGAAAGGCGTTAATGCTGGCGTAGAGCGCAAAGAACTGGCTCAACACCGTGCCAAACAGGTACAAATCGCCTTCACTGGCGAAATTCTGTTGGTCGAGTTTTAGCACTGACCGGATACCCCGCACCGGCAAACCACGCACCATCCGGTCTACCGGTTGCGTGCTGATGTCGCTGATGCCCGCCAGCCGCTTCTGAGACACCCGCTCAGCCTGGCGATCTACCAGTGCCCGAAAGTCGTATACCCGCAGCACGGTGCGCAAGGCATCCACATCGAGCATCGACAGGTAGTTCAGAGACAAGTTGGAAATCAGCGTCCATAACAAACTGCCATCCAACGTGGGTCGCAGAGTGGCGGTGGGCCGGGTAATGTTGCTGAACGAAGCGAAGGCCGGTGTGGTTTCGGTGGCCATGCAGATCTCACCCACCGCCAGCTGTTGCGGCAGTTGCCGGTTGGTGCAGGTAAGCGTTAACGAAACCGCTTCCTGGCGATTCAGGCAATCGGATTCGTCGGCGCGCACGAAGGAGATATAGTGATCGAAGCCATCGCCCCGAACGCTTTCGCGGGTGCGCACGCGGTAATACAACGCGGTGCGGCCACGGTCCCGCTCCACTTCGTGCTGAAAACTCTCAAACGCCGTATATAGGCGGGGTTCGCCCCGGCCCGAGCGACCTTCCAGCCAGCCTTCAACCTGTTCAATGCTGAACACCTCATAGTGTTCGGGGCAGCGGCTGGATGGCGAAATCCGGTACTCGGTTTCACGACCGTTCAGATCCACCGGTTCGCCTTCGTGACTGAACAAATTAACCGCTGGTGTGCAATACAACTGCAGCGAATCCCGGGTAACACGGGTATCCGGCGGCAATATGCGGCTGAAGTGGAAGCGCAGGCTGATCTCGTCGGCCTGAACCCCGGGTAGGCGCTGCTTCAATCCGGTGACATCGATAAACCGGAAGGCTTCGGGAAAGCTCAGGTACTCCTGGATAATCCGGTAGCCGGAATAGGCATTTTTCGGGTACGGCAGTATGGCTTCATCGGCCGCAAATCCCACCGGCTTGAGTAACGAGGTGGGCAGGCTGTATACGTTGTCGCCCACCACCAACTCCATGCGGCTGAGATAGTGATTGAGCCACAGGTACAGCGTTTCCGCGGTGTGGTTGTCGCCGCCCAGGTAGAAACGCAGGCTTTCCATACCCAGTTGGCTCAGTGGCTGGTCGGTGTGCAACGCCAGATCGACCGTCACTGAAGACACTTCGCGGGAATGCTCGGCGTGGGCTTCTGCCACGCTAACGGGAAAGATATCCACAGCCCGGCAAGTACGGAACCGGCACTGGGTTTGGCGGGTGCTTTCACCCACTGGCCGGCTTTTGATTTCGGTATGGCGCTCCACCCGTTGGCGTTCACTGATCGCATGCAGCTGGGGATCAAAGCGCATGATGGTGCAACTGGGCACGGGGCGCAGGTAGTTGGGCCAGAGCATGTTGAGCAATGAGTGCGTCAGCTCCGGGAATTCGTCTTCCACTTTTTCACGCAGCTTGCCGGTCAGAAAGGCAAAGCCTTCCAGAAGGCGTTCAACGTCTGGGTCGGTGCTTTGTTCGGATAGAAATCGGGTGAGCTGCGGGTGTGCATCGGCAAATTCCCTGCCTTGCAACCGCAGAAAGCTCAACTCATCCCTGTAGAACCTATTTAACTTCATGTTACTGCACCTTGACTGCTCGGTCTGACTCCGAGCCAAGATGAGGATAGTCGTTCCAAAAGACACTTCTGGCCCATCCATGGGGCGCTTGGGCTCCGCCATCCATGGCTCCGCACACTTTTGGAATGGCTATCCTCATCCTGACTCTCATACCTACCTTCAAAAACTCGGCCGCATTCCACTCAGGTTTGCAGGAGGGGATGGGGATGCTTTTCTGGCGGGAAAAAAGATGTCTGAGCGAAGCGAGTTATTTTTTCCCGCCAGAAAAGCATCCCCATCTCCTCCAACCACCAAGCTTAAACAACCCGGTAGTACCGCTTTTCATCCAACACCAGATCGATCGTGGTTCTGTCATCACTTCCCGTGACGCTCAGATAAACCGTGACCTGAAACTTCAACTGCAACGGGTTCGGGCCCGGCGGCAGCGCCACCACGTCCACCCGTTTCACTCTGGGCTCAAACTTCTCGATACACTGACGGATCGCCCCACGAATCTGGATACTCAGGTCGTGAGTACCCAAAGTGGCGTCGTTGAAATCCAGCAAGCCCAGGTCCGGAACGCTTGCGCTGTTGCCCGGATGAGCATTTAGCAAACGCACCAAATGGCGCTTGATGGATTCCACCACATGGGTCACTTCTCCCATGCCTTGCCCTGTGGGGGCGGCAGCCTGCTCGAGCCGTTCAAACAGGCTGCCGGTGTTGCGAACACCTTCAGCAGCTGTGTCGCCGAACACGGTTTAATCCTTGTCCAATCGACCAACCAGCGAAAGCTCGAAGTTCGCACCCATGTACTTAAAGTGCGGGCGCACCGCCAACGAGATCTGGTACCAGCCCGGATCGCCCTCAACATCCGACACCACAACCTGCGCGGCGCGCAGTGGGCGACGGCTGCGAACTTCCGCTGGCGGATTTTCCTGATCGGCTACGTACTGGCGAATCCAGGTGTTCAGCTCACGTTCCAGATCCTGACGTTCTTTCCAGGAACCGATCTGTTCACGCTGCAGCACTTTGATGTAGTGAGCCAGTCGGTTCACGATCATCATGTAAGGCAGCTGGGTGCCCAACTTGTAGTTGGTTTCCGCTTCTTTGCCTTCTTTGGTGTTCGGGAACTGCTTGGGCTTTTGCACGGAGTTAGCTGAGAAGAATGCGGCATTGTCACTGCCCTTACGCATGGTCAGGGCGATGAAACCTTCTTCAGCCAGTTCGTATTCACGACGGTCGGTGATCAACACTTCAGTCGGAATCTTCGCTTCCAGCTGGCCGAAAGACTCGAAGGTATGCACCGGCAAGTCGTCCACCGCGCCGCCGCTTTGCGGGCCGATGATGTTCGGGCACCAGCGGTATTTGGCGAAGCTGTCGGTCAAACGGGTACCCAACAAGTAGGCTGTGTTGCCCCACAGGTAGTGTTCGTGATCGCCGGACACATTTTCTTTGTAGTTAAAGCTGCGCACGGGGTTTTCCGTGGGATCATAGGGCGTGCGCAGCAAGAAGCGCGGCGCGGTCAGACCCAGATAGCGAGCGTCTTCGGATTCACGCAGGGAGCGCCACTTGGCGTATTTCGGACCTTCGAAAACAGCACTCAGCTCTTTTATGGCTGGCAGTTCCTGGTAGCGGTCCACGCCAAAGAACGACGGTGCCACGGAAGACAGGAACGGTGCGTGGGCCATAGCACCTACGGACGACACATACTGCAGCAGTTTCATATCCGGCGTAGAAGGGCTGAAGGCATAGTTACCCACGATGGCACCGACAGGTTCACCACCAAACTGGCCGTATTCGGCCGAGTATACGTGCTGGTAAAAACCGGTCTGGGTCACATCCGGAGCAAACTCGAAGTCTTCAAGCAGTTCCTGTTTGGTGGCGTGCAGGATGTCTACTTTAATGTTTTCGCGGAATTCAGTGCGATCGACCATCAACTTAAGGCCACGCCACGATGATTCCAGTTCTTGCAGTTTGGGGGCGTGCAGAACTTCGTCCATCTGCGCGCTGATCTTGCGGTCCAGCTCTACCACCATCTGGTCTACCAGAGCCTTGTTGACCGGCTGGCCTTTTTCGTCGCTTTTCAGCAGGTTGGCAATAAACGTTGCAACGCCTTTGCGAGCAACATCGTAACCTTCATCAGCCGGCGCCATGCGGCTGTTGGCCATAACCTGGTCAAGCAGAGAGCCCTCTGCCACGGATTCGGAGGCAGCAGATTGCTGCACAGCAGTATCAGACATACCACATCCCTTCAGTACGTAATTGATAATTGGTGTTGGGTGTAACCGGTGTCGGAAACGCGCTTATTCGTCGTTTTCGGTTGCCAGTTCCAGTTCCGCCAGCAGCGATTCCCGCGCGCGTTCGTCGTCCAGCAGCTCTTGAAGCTTGGAGCGGAAAGACGGCACATTACCGAGCGGGCCTTTGAGGGCAACAAGCGCTTCGCGCAGTTCGATCAGCTTTTTCAGCTCAGGAACCTGGCGGGCGATGCTGTCAGGGGAAAAGTCTTCCAGACTTTCGATCTGCAGATTCACCGGTAGGTCATCCGCGCCGTCTTCGAGTTTGTTGGATACGGAGGTTGAGAGCGTAAGACCAGCTTCCTTCATCACAGAACGGAAGTTGTTCTTATCCACAGAAATGGCTTTACGGTCTTCAATGGGGGTTTCTTCAGCATGGCCCTTGAAATCGCCGACCACAAACATCTTCAGCGGCAGTTCGGTTTCAGCCTGCTGATCGCCGGTGGCGGGGACATACTTGATATTAATGCGCTCTTTAGGCGCGACAGAACCTTCTTTGCCAGACATGACGTGCTCCCTGTGCAATTCATTTGCAACGTATTTCATTCCCTTGTGTCTGCCATCCTGGCAAACAACAGGCGAGACTCTACACCGGTGTTCAGGTCAGCTCAATAAGCCTTTGGCCACAATTGGCTCAAAATGTGTACTCGGGCAAACTTTTGCCAGATTGCCGTAATGCCAAGTGGCACGCGGTTTTAGTCAATGACGGGCCTGAAGCTCAAAGCTATACTTCGGTAATCCTCATAGGAAACAACCATTCACACCAAGGACCACAACGATGAGTGACCTGAAAGCCAAGTTTGAAGAGTCAGTAAACTACATCCAGACTGCCGAAGGCGATTTTCAACCGTCCAACGAACTGAAGCTGGAATTCTACGCCCTGTACAAGCAAGCCACCGAAGGTGATGTTTCAGGCAAGCGCCCCGGCATGATGGATTTCGTTGGCCGCGCCAAGTACGACGCGTGGGATAAGCTGAAAGGCACCTCCAGCGAAGAAGCCATGCAGCAGTACATCGACAAGCTCGAATCGTTGAAGTAAGCCGCTACCGTCGTAGCCGCTGGTCAGTGCCAGCGGTTGCTCCCTCTCTTTAGCCCCCTCGATTTCGCCTCATCTTTGCGCCGTTCAAACGTTTGTCATATGATGCGCGCACCATAACAAAAACAAGTCATTCGGAAGATTTTATACATGGACATTACTGAAGCGCTGGAGCAGTCACGTTCCGGCTTGGTGAACCTTGTTCAAGCTGCTATTCACAAACGCGAACTCAACCAGCGGGCAGAGCAGACCTACCTGCACTGGATCAGCCGCTACGTACTGTTTCACGATTTAAAAGACCCGGGAACCCTGTCCGACGAGGATCAGGCACATTTTCTTTCGTATCTGAACGAACAACTACGAGTGTCACGGGCCCGGCTCAACCAAGCGAGACAAGCCCTCGAGTTTTTCTACGAAGACGTGCTGGGCCAGCCGGAGCAGCAAGACAGCGCAGCGGCCTAGGCCATAGGCCAACGGGGGGAGGTTATGGCCGCTCGGTCATGTTCACGTTAAGCGCGTCGTAGGCTCGGTTCTGGGGCGGGCGGATGACGTAGTTATTACTGTGGGTCTGCCCCGGCACGACTTTCGGGTTGGCAAAACGAATATCCACCGGAATTTCAGAGCGGCCCAGATCCGTGCGTTCGTCCCTGGGTTGCAGGGCCAGTGGATCAAGATAAAAGTCCGCGTCTTTGCCTGACTGCACCGGTACACCCGCTGCAGGAGCCGCCAGCCCCCCTTCAATAACGGTGTTTGCCAATACCTCTTCATCCATTGAGCGGAAAGGGATGGTATCGATGGTGGAGCGCTCTTCGTATTCAAACACCGGGGCATCGGCATCGTTGACAGGTGCCTGTCCGAACGTTGGCAAGGATAGCCCAAGCCCTAGCATCAATCCGATGCACGCTCCCCAAAAGCCGTGGCCTGGCGTTTTTCCGATGGTGTCGTTAGCGGCATTCATGGCAATCATCCTGATCCGATCGCGCACTCACTTGGAGTGACAATTTTTGATCAGTGTATCGCCTAAATTGACGAATCGCTCATCGATTAGACAATTATGTGACAGCTCTCACTTACCAGGCGTGTTGGCGTTATACCGAATGCCTGTAATGACAACGTTTTTCCAGCCATCAGGTGTTTTCACTGATACTTCGTCGTCCAGGTGTTTTCCAATCAACGCTCTCGCCAACGGTGCATTGATACTCAAATAGCCTTTGGTGAGATCAAACTCGTCCGCCCCTACCAAACGATAGCTCTGTTCCTCGCCGTCTTCGTCCTCGACTGTTACCCAGGCGCCAAAATACACGCGGGTTTGGTCTTCCGGCAGCCGGTCTACCACGGTCACTTCATCCAGCCGTTTACTGAGAAAACGCACCCGGCGGTCAATCTCTCGCAACTGTTTTTTACCGTAGATGTATTCCGCATTTTCAGAACGATCACCTTGTGCGGCCGCTTCGCGCACGGCCTGGGTGACCTCGGGTCGCTTGATTTTCCACAAATACTGAAGCTCTTCTCGCAGCGCCTGCTCGCCCTCTGGAGTAATGTAACGGGGCGGATGTCCGGAAGATGTGGTTTTTACCATGGTACGTTTGCGCTCAACCTGACTGAAGAATGTGGGGGCATAAAAAAACCCCGTGAATCACGGGGTATAAGGCTAGCGCTGTGCTGGAGGAAGAAGCAACCTCATTGGGACGGCTTCTTCGTCTACATTATCTATTATGCAGACTGACCATTACCTCCCAGTGGCCACCTCATTACCTTTTGGCAAGAGCCGAATGGCCACCGCTCAGAGGGAAATTAGGTTGCACACTCTAGACACTACGGCTAATTTCCCCCTCACTACCCCTTACTCACCATTTTGTGGAGACACACCATGAACACTCAAAAGATTCTGAATCTGGCGCTGGAAGGCGTTGATAGTCTGGGTTTTAAACTGGAAGAACTGGGCATCACCAATAAGGTAAATCGCCACAATATTGCTGCCTTGATGATGGCGGAGCAGAAGCATCTGGAAGGTGAGTGGGACAGCCTGCAGGTGAAAGTTGATCACCGTCGTGCCCAGCTCGAAGCATTGACCAAGCAAGTCGAAGCGCGTGCTGAGGCGGTTTTCAGCCCGTTACTGGCGCAGGTAAACCGTTTCCGCGCCAGCCACTGAGGCGTTACGCCTGACTGTCTGCGGATGAGCGAGCCTCATCCGCGCCGTCGGGTTTGTGCTCAACCTGAGCGGCTTTGATACGTTTTCTGACTCCTGTGAACGCCGGCATTTTCACTGCCACCGTCAGCCCAGGCATTTCCGCATCGGGGTGGCTATCACTCAGCAGGATTTCTCCCTGGTGAATCTCTGCCACGGCGCTGACCAGACTCAAGCCCAAGCCATTGCCCGGCAATGAACGACTTTTGCCCACCCGGTAAAAGCGTTGAAACACCTGCTCTTTCTCATCATCCGGAATACCAATACCGGAATCCTGAACTTCGAAAATCGCATTGGCTCCCTCTTTACGAACCACCACCACGATGCCGCCATGCTCCGGCGTGTACTTGATCGCGTTGTCGATCAGATTACTGACCATCTGGAACAGCAGATCCCGGTCACCTTCAATCATCACCTTGGGTTCCATCACCTGCTTGAACTGCTGATCTTTGTCTTCGGCCAGCGCTTCGTAGAGTTCACAGGCATCGCCGACCAACTCATCCAGAGAAATCACTTTCATGTCGGCGGTATTGCCTCGGGTTTCCAGCCGCGCAATCCTCAGCAACGCGTTGAAGGTGGCCAGCAACTGATCCGCCTCACCCACAGCGCGTCCAACTTGCTCCCGGGCTTCGTCGTTATCCACAGAAATCAGGGTTCTTTCCAGTTGGTTGCGCAGGCGTGTGAGCGGAGTTCTCAAATCGTGGGCAATGCTGTCGGAAACGTGCCGGATACCTTCCATCAGATACACGATGCGGTCGAGCATCTGGTTCAGGTTTTCTGCCAGTTGGTCGAAGTCGTCTTCGGTACCGCGGGTGGGTATTCGCAACGAAAGATGGCCGTTCATGATACGGCGAGAGGTGTTGTTGATCACTTCAATACGACGGGTTGTGCTTCGGCTCATTAAAAAGCCGCCCAACAGCGCCAGCGCCAGGGTAATGCCCATGCCCCAGTTGATTGCGCCTTCGATCACACGCTTGAGGCTGGTCAGTTCATCAACATCGCGCCCCACCAACAACCGAAGACCGCCCTGCACATCAAAAATACGGGCACGAGCTAGCCGTTCCGGGCCTTTCCAGCCGACGCTGGAGTCCAGGGTAAAGTTGATCCAGCCGCTGTCCGTCGAGCGGCTACCTTCTGGCCAGGCATCAATGTTGCCTGCCAGTTTCAGCAAATCGTCGGTAGAAAGAAGGTAAACCGTTTTAGCGTTGGGGTCTCTTGCGACACGTTCCCGGATGATGGTTATCAGCCCGTTAACGCCCCGCCCCCGATACTGCTCCGCGAGGCCAGTGATTTCTGCCTCGATGGTTTCATCAGTCTGAGCGGTCATGAATCCAGCTGTACGCCAGTATATAAATGCCAGAAGCAAAAATACCGAGGTGGCAAACACCACCATATACAGCAGTGCCAGCTGGAAAGACGACGTTCTGAGCTGACTAAGCAGTTTCACGCAACATGTATCCCGCACCCCGGACCGTTTGCAGCAAGGGGGTGTCGAATTCCTTGTCGATTTTCGCGCGCAAGCGGCTGATGTGCACGTCGATCACGTTCGTCTGGGGGTCAAAGTGATAGTCCCAAACCTTCTCCAGCAGCATGGTGCGGGTGACCACCTGGCCGGCATTGCGCATCAAATATTCCAGCAACCGGAACTCACGGGGCTGGACATCAATGTTCTGGCCGGAACGCTTGACGGTTCGCGCAAGCAGATCCATCTCCAGATCAGCCACTTTCAATACCGTTTCGGTTTCGGCCGCCTGACGATTACGGCGAACCAGCGATTCGATGCGTGCCAGCAATTCAGTGAACGAGAAGGGCTTGGTCAGGTAATCATCACCGCCGCCCCGCAGGCCTTCAACGCGGTCATCCACATCACCCAGCGCGCTCAAAATCAGGACCGGAACCTGATTACCGGTGGCTCGCACTGTCTTGATGATGGAAAGGCCGTCCATGCCGGGCAGCATACGATCCACAATCATGATGTCGTATTCTTCACTCGCAGCCATCATCATGCCGTCTTTACCGTCGGCCGCATGATCTACTACGAAATCGGATTCCTTCAGCCCCTTTACCAGGTAACTTGCTACATCCTGATCGTCTTCGATTACCAGTGCCTTCACCGGTGAGCCCTCCTGATAGCGGATAACATTAACTCTAAGGTTACGAAGAACCGGCAGCCCGGGCCAGTTACGATCTTGTAAGAGGGTGTCGCGTCTGGCGACGGTCAGACACCGCCGCCCATCCACCCCAGGGATTGCACGGTCGCCGCAGAAGGCCGGTACTCGGCACTGACCCACCCCTCGTACCCCATCCTATCCAACGCCTCGAAAACATTCGAAAAGTTAATCTCTCCGGTGCCTGGCTCGTGCCGCCCAGGATTATCGGCAAATTGCACATGAGCAATCCACGGCAGCAGACACTCCATAGACCGGACCAAATCCCCTTCCATAATCTGCATGTGGTAGATGTCGTATTGCAACCGCACGTTATCGGCATCTACTTCTTCAATCAGCGCCATCACCTTGCCGGTGGTATCCAGCATAAAACCGGGCATATCCACTCTCGAGTTGATCGCCTCCAAACACAGGGTCAACCCGGCTTCTGAAAAACGCTCCGCGGCATACTGAACATTGGCCACCAACGTGCGCCAGGCTTCGTCTTCGCTCAGTGCTTCCGGCTTCAGCCCGGCCAGGCAATTCAACTGCTTGCAGCCCAACACCTTCGCGTAAGCAATACCCTGCTCAACCCCGGCGCGAAACTCATCAACCCGGTCCGGCAAACAAGCAATCCCGCGCTCACCCGCGTCCCAATTGCCGGGCGGCAGATTGAACAACACCTGAGTCAGCTCATTAGTCTTCAGTTCCGCCGCAATGACCTCCGCCGGCCACTCATAGGGGAACAAAAACTCCACACCATCAAAACCGGCAGCACGGGCCTTGGCAAACCGCTCCAGAAACGGCACCTCCGTGAACAGCATCGACAAATTGGCGGCAAAACGGGGCATAGCAATCTCCTGAAACTGAATCTTATTCCTTGGGCCCACGGCCCAGAGAACCCATCAACGTACCGTTCACATGCTCCAACTCAAGCAAAAGCCCACTGTGGTCCACCTCGCTTTGACCGTTCGCCACCAGCGACAGATACTCATTATGCACCTGCTGCGACAGCGGCAACGTCAGCCCTTCGGCACGAGCCTCATCCAGAATCATCCGCAAGTCCTTCAACTGAATCCGCGCCGGCGCACCCGGCGCAAAATCCCGATCAATCATCCGTTGACCATGCAACTCCAGAATCCGGCTCCCGGCAAACCCACCCATCAACGCCTCACGCACCGCTGCCGGATCCGCACCACCCTTGGCCGCCAACAGCAAAGCCTCAGACACCGCACCAATGGTAATCCCGACAATCGCCTGATTCGCCAGCTTAGCCAATTGCCCGGCCCCCACCGGCCCAATGCGAGTGCACTTTCCCAGCACCTCAAACACCGGCAGAGCCCGAGCCACATCCGCCTCGGCACCGCCCGCCATAATGCTCAACCGAGCCTCAGCCGCTCCCACCGTGCCGCCCGACACCGGCGCATCCAAATACCCCGCACCCTGCTCCGCCGCCAGTGCCCCATGGGCACGCGCCACCGACGGCTGCACCGAACTCATATCAATCAACAGCGCACCCGGCTTCAACGCCGTAATCGCGCCTTGCGACACCAACACATCATCCACCACCTGCCCGTTCTCAAGCATGGTGATAACCACATCCGCATCGGCAACCGCTTCAGCGGGTGACTTGGCGATCGTAGCTTCGCCAGCAAACGGCTCGCACTTACTCTGTGTGCGGTTCCACAACGTCATTGGATAACCCGCGTTCAGCAGGTTTCGGGTCATAGGCGCGCCCATCAGACCAATGCCAAGAAAAGCGATACGCGGAAGTGTTGTAGTCATTTTATGGAATCCCACTCAAAGGTCCGAGGAAGGGGTTGGGGCCGCCTTTCCAAAAATGTGCGCAGCCATGGATGGCGGAGCAGAAGCGCCACATGGATGTGCCGCAGGAGCGGTTTTTGGAAAGGCGGCCCCAACCCCTTCACCCCGGAGGCGTGAATTAATATAGGTATCAGGATTATACAAACAAAAACGCCACCAACCGCGAAACGGTGGTGGCGCTTTCATCAAACACTCAAAGCAAAAGGGCGACTAAGCCACTTCCGTCATCTGAGCCTTAATCTTCTTCATGGCATTCTTTTCCAACTGGCGAATACGCTCAGCGGAGACACCATACTTATCCGCCAATTCGTGCAACGTCGACTTACTATCCGTCAACCAGCGCTCGCGCAGAATATCCTGGCTGCGCTCATCCAACGCACTCAAGGCATGCATCAGACGACCATTGGAGTCTTCCGACCAATTCGAATTCTCAAGCTGCACCGCCGGATCAGAACGACGATCTTCAAGATAATGCGCCGGTGCCTGATAAACCGCATCGTCATCATCGTCCATCGGACCATCAAACGACGCATCACGAGAAGCCAAACGGCCTTCCATCTCGCGAACCACTTTGGGCTCCACACCCAAATCTGCAGCCACCGCGTTCAGCTCATCGTGATTCAACCACGCCAGCTTCTTCTTCTGGCTGCGCAGATTAAAGAACAGCTTACGTTGTGCCTTGGTGGTCGCCACTTTCACAATGCGCCAGTTACGCAAAATGAACTCGTGAATCTCAGCCTTGATCCAGTGCACGGCAAACGACACCAAGCGCACACCGTATTCCGGATTAAAGCGCTTAACGGCTTTCATCAAGCCGACGTTGCCTTCCTGAATCAAATCCGCCTGAGCCAGACCGTAGCCCGAATAACTGCGAGCAATATGAACCACGAACCGAAGGTGCGAAAGCACCAATTGACGGGCCGCTTCTACATCACCCTCGTAATGCAGCCGTTCCGCCAAATCCCGCTCTTCCTCTACGGTAAGAACAGGTATGCGACTTGCCGCCTGAATATAGGATTCTAGATTCGCGCCCGGAACCAGTCTGTCAGCCAGCTGTAAACTCGTACCCATGCATTAACCTCCGAACCTGACGGACCTAAAATATAACAACAAACTGCAAGACCGCCAAGATCTCAATAAGTTCCCGAGAATCCCAGTAAAACGTTCATTATCAACAACCTGGAAAACTCACCTTGCCTGTCTGAAACGCTACCCTAATCACTCCAAACTACGCCAGATCAAGCTCTAAATTCAATACGGTATTCCCGTGATCCGCGTCACCCACCAGCAATCTCGCCCGGCTCTATGTCGTCGAGATGACGCTTCACGGCCACCCAGGCGCCCAACCAGCCTAACAGCATTGCGATGATAATCAATGCTGCCGCGCCCTCGAAGCCCAGCCCTTGCAAAGCGAACTCGCTGCGATATAACCCGGCCAAGCGTTCGACAGGTCCATTTAGCCACCACAGCGAAGCCTGAATCAATAGCCAGGCAACCAGACCGCCGCCTACGCCAAACCAGGCGCCCGTATACAGAAACGGCCTGCGCACGAATGCGTCGGTGCCGCCGACCAGTTTCGCCACCAAAATCTCATCGCGGCGATTCTCGATTGCCAAACGTACGGTGTTACCGATCACCAGGATCACTGCCGCACCCAACAATAGCGACAAAGCCCACACGGCTCGCGCCAGAATATCGGTCATCGCATTCAAACGCTGCAACCAACCCAGATCAACCTGCACCTGATCGACCCGTCCCATACCTTCAATAAAATCCACCAGTGCCTGAACACTCGCCGCTGTGCGCGCGCTTTCCTCGGGCGTAATCAGCAAAGTATGGGGCAACGGGTTATCACCGAGAAAATCCAGCGCATCACCCAAACCAGAGGCCGCCCGAAATTCGGCCAACGCCTGATCCCGCTCCACCAGCTCGACCGACCCTATCCGGCCGTCACTGTCGATGTCCCGAGCCAGCTCGCGCGCCTGCTCTACGGAGGTATCCAAACTCAAATACGCCGTGATCCGTGCACTGCTTTCCCAACCGGCACTCACACTCTGCAAACTGGTGAGCAACAACAGCAAGGCAACCGGCAAAGCCAGTGCCACTCCCATCACGGTCCATGTCATCAAACTGGCAACCGGCGTTTTCAGCAAACGCTGGGCCGATGCCCTCGCTACCTTGCGATGATGATCCAGATAACTTCTGGCCTGGTTATTAATCGGAGATTTCGAACGGGCGGCGGCACCACGGGGGTTGTCCGGTTTTTGCTGCGGATCAACGGCCATGCACACCTCCTCCAACCGGAGCGCTGCCGCCTGCGATCAGCTCACCGTGGTCCAGCGTCAGTCGGCGACGGCCCATTTGATTGATCAAGGCAATGTCGTGCGTGGCAATCAACACGGTGACACCCACCTGACTGAATTCGGTAAACAACTGCATGATGTCCGCCGACAATTGCGGGTCCAGGTTACCGGTAGGCTCATCCGCCAGCAGAACCGGTGGTTTGTTAACAACAGCCCGGGCAATACCGACTCGCTGCTGCTCACCACCAGAAAGCTGCATAGGATTCATCTTTTCTTTACTCAGCAGCCCCACCTTATCCAGGGCCGCCCTCACCCGACGACCGATATCTCTGGGCGCCACGCCCATGACCTCAAGAGGCATCGCCACGTTGTCGAACACGGTGCGGTCGAACAACAGCTGGTGATTCTGAAAAACCACACCGATGTGGCGGCGAATGTAAGGGATCTGTCGTTTCGGCAGGCTGTTCAGGCGCTGACCGCCTACCACCACCTCACCGGCGGTCGGCCGCTCCATCACCATAATCAGCTTCAGCAAGGTACTCTTACCCGCACCGGAATGGCCGGTAAGAAACGCCAGCTCACCCCGCCCCAGATGAAAGTTCACCTGGCGCAGAGCAGTGTGATCGGAGTCGTAGCGCTTGGTTACCTGACGAAACTCAATCATCTGGGCTTAGGCTCCCGGGCCTGGGTATCAGTCGTCAAACAGTGCGCCGACGAAGGTTTCTGCATCGAACGTGCGCAAATCTTCCGCCTGCTCACCCACACCGATGTAACGAATGGGCAGCTGCAGCTGACGTGCGATGGCAAATACGATACCGCCTTTCGCAGTGCCGTCCAGTTTCGTCAATGTAATGCCGGAGACACCAACCGCCTGCTGGAACACCTGGGCCTGGCTCAAGGCGTTCTGGCCAGTACCGGCATCGAGCACCAACATCACTTCGTGAGGCGCTGACTCATCCAGTTTTTTCATGACCCGAACAACCTTGCTCAGCTCGTTCATCAGGTTGTCTTTGTTCTGCAGGCGCCCCGCCGTATCGGCAATCAGAATGTCTGTACCGCGGGCTTTTGCCGATTCGATGGCATCGAAGATCACCGACGCGCTGTCGGCTCCGGTATGCTGGGCGATCACCGGCACGTCGTTACGCTCACCCCAAACTTGCAATTGCTCCACCGCAGCCGCCCGGAAGGTATCGCCGGCGGCCAACATGACAGACTTGCCTTCGCTCTGGAACTTGCGGGTCAGCTTGCCAATGGTGGTGGTTTTGCCCACACCATTAACACCCACCACCAGAATGACATAAGGCGTTTTACCGGAGTCAATTTCCAGTGGTTTGGTGACATCTTTCAGCAATCCGTGCAACTCTTCCCGAAGCGCTTTACGCAGAGCTTCGCCGTCTTTGAGCTGATTGCGCTCCAGTTTTTCCGTCAATGATTCGATGATTTCCGATGTGGCCGTGACACCCACATCCGCCATCAACAAGGACGTTTCGATTTCTTCCAGTAAGTCCTCGTCAATTTTCTTACCGACGGAGAACAGATCAGCAAGGCCGCCGGTCAGGCTGGCGCGCGTTTTCCCAAGACCTTTCTTGATGCGCTCAAAGACACTGATCTCTGGCTCTGGCTCTGGCTCTGGCTCTGGCTCTGGCTCTGGCTCTGGCTCTGGCTCTGGCTGAGATTTTACTTCCGGCGCCGGAGCGACATCAGGCTCCACAACCGCAGGCTCTTCTGCCGGCGCTTCCGGGGCAATGTCTGCGGCCGGTTCAGCTGGCTTTTCCTCTGCTTCGGATAGGGGTGCCGGACCTTTGGCGATCTCTGGCTTGCGCTGCGGGACCGGCTTCGGGCGCGGAATCCGCTTACGATTGCCGGCAACATCCAGCACGAAGAAAAGAACAAGAAGGGCCAACAGGCCAATTGAAATCCACTCTGCCGTCATAGTCTTACCATCTGTCTGAAAATGGGCGCGCGAAAGAAAGCGCACATTCTAGCAGACTGCCGGCGCTAAGTGATGGGGCGCAGCATTATCGCTTGGTTCCGGCTTTCCGGTACTATTACCGGCCAATTCACACGTCTTCCAGTTCGCGGAGCAGATCATGGCGAAACGCAAACCAGCCCCCCGAAAACCAGGTTCTGGCGCACCCAAAAGCGCTGACCAAGGCGGCAATGGCGAGCTGAGAATCATCGGCGGCGACTGGCGCAGCCGCAAGCTGCGTTTCCCGGGTGTGGGCGGCGTGCGCCCGAGCCCGGCCCGCATTCGGGAAACCCTGTTCAACTGGCTGAATTACCACGTGGCCGGAAGCGACTGCCTGGACCTGTTTGCCGGTTCCGGTGCGCTGGGCCTCGAAGCTCTGTCTCGCGGCGCCGAGCAAGCGACACTGGTGGACCATACCCCTGCACTGGCAAAATCTCTGCGGGACAACCTTCGACTTTTAAAATCGGACAAAGGCGCGGTGATCTGCCAGGACGTTGAGCAGTTTCTGCGACATCGCCAGCAACCCCCGTTCGACATCGTGTTTATGGACCCGCCGTTCCGCCAGGGCTGGCTCGACAAACTGTTCCCGCTGCTGGATTCGGAGCAATGGTTAAAGCCCGGAGGCTGGGTGTACGTAGAGCACGAAAGTGAGCTGCGCACCCCGCCAACCCCGAAAAGCTGGGAATTGCACCGCCAGAAAACTGCGGGACAGGTCACCTATAGCCTGTACCAGGTAACCACCGAGACGGTTCCGGAATAAAACTGGCTAACAACCCGTCGGTGTTCAACGAAAAAAGCCCGAATGACTAGGTCACTCGGGCTTTTTAAATGCAGCGGCTAATCAGCTCACCGGGCGCAGCGAATAGGCTCGCAGGTGCGCTGAAAATTCTTCCAGGTACCGAATGCCACTGGCTTCGGCATCCTTGCACCATTCCATCAAGGCCTGCAGCTTTTCCTGAGGCTTCAGGCCACGCTGACGCCAAAGCAGTTGCAGCTCCTGATGCTTTTCATAGATCTGACGCAGAATGTCATTGCGCTCCAGAACTGTCTCCAGGTGCGCCTTTTCACGCGGTTTGATGAGCGCTTCTTCCCGGTGCAACAAGCGTTTCAGTTTGCGGTACATCGGACGAATTTCCTCGTCCATCAATGACCGCTGCTGACGCAACACCGGCTTCATGACCCGCTTTCGGTACTGGCGCATGATGTCGAAACGGTTATTGGCAATGGCCTGTACAGTTTCTACATCCATGTCCAGCTTGCCGGGCACTCGGTGCGCAATCGGGCGATAACCTTTCGGCTTGGCCAGACCAAACAGCTGGAACAGACGAATGTAGCCCCAACCAATATCCACTTCGAACCAACGGCGAGACAGCTTCGCCGAATTCGGGTAGGTGTGGTGATTGTTATGCAGCTCTTCACCGCCGATCAAAATACCGATCGGTGAAAGGTTATGGGCATTATCGGCACATTCGTAGTTACGATAACCCAGATAATGACCCAGACCATTCACCACACCTGCGGCCCAAATCGGGATCCACATCATCTGCAACGCCCAGATCCAGATACCGTTGACACCAAACAGCGCCAGATTGATCACCGCCATCAGCGTGATGCCCAAAAATTTGTGCGGGGTATACACCTTGCGCTCAATCCAGTCTTCCGGCGTACGTTGGCCATACCGCTGCAGAATCTCGGGCGTTGCAGACGCCGCGTACAGCTCTGCGCCCTCAAACAGCACCTTACGAACACCGAGAACAACCGGACTATGGGGGTCTTCTTCGGTTTCACACTTGGCGTGGTGTTTGCGATGAATGGCCGTCCATTCTTTGGTGTTCTGAGCGGTGGTGAGCCACAACCAGAAGCGGAAAAAGTGTTTCAGAACCGGATGCAAATCCAGAGCGTTATGAGCCGAATGCCGATGCAGATACAGCGTTACACTGACGATTGTGATGTGAGTCATCACCAGAGCAGCCGCAATCAACTGCCAGACAGAAAGGTCTAAAAGACCATTAAACCACATAAAATTTCCTCAAAAATCAATCTACTTCGACCTACGGCACGAGAGCACTACTGCGGGCATTCGAAGGGAATTATTCGACCCACACTTTAGCGTACAGCTGTACGCCAGAACAACCATATTTGGTGGACTTTTTGTTACCGTTTACACTTATTCGTTTCGCGAACGGCAAACGGCGGAGGCTCAGTGCCCGAATTACCTGAAGTTGAAACCACACGGCAAGGCATTGCGCCCCACTGCGAAAGCCAAACCATAAACCAGGTTCTTGTTCATAACGGAAAACTCCGTTGGCCGGTTCCGGACAACCTGCCCGCCGTGCTGCAGAATCAAACCATCCGTGCAGTCGATCGACGCGCTAAATACCTGTTTCTTCACCTTGATGCAGGCTCGGTCATCATTCATCTGGGCATGTCGGGAAGCTTGCGGGTCATTACAGACAACAGTCCCGCGATGAAACACGATCACGTCGAGCTTTTTCTTGGCAACGGTCGGATTCTTCGTTTTAACGACCCCCGTCGATTTGGCTGCTGGCTTTGGAGTGAAGATTATCGCAGCCACCCTTTGATCCGGGATCTTGGTCCCGAACCCTTGTCGCAGGACTTCAATGGAGCCGCGCTGTTCAGGCTCTCACGTGGCAAACAAACACCGGTGAAGTCGTTTATCATGGACAACCATGTCGTGGTCGGCGTGGGCAACATCTATGCTAACGAAGCCCTCTATAAAGCGGGCATTCACCCTAAACGGAAAGCCGGCCGTATCAGTCTGGACCGCTATCACAAACTGGCGGAAGCCATAAAGGAAACGCTCAGTGCCGCCATACTGATGGGCGGCACCACGCTTCGGGATTTCGTCAACAGCGATGGCAAACCGGGGTACTTTGCCCAGTCTTTGCTGGTTTACGGCCGTGCGGGGGAAGCCTGCCCGGAATGCCAGGCCACCCTGAAAGAAATCCGCATGAACAACCGCTCAACCGTCTACTGCCCCCGGTGTCAGCGCTAACCGTGTGCGGCATGGGTAAATAAGCCCGCTTTTTGACCAGAAAGCGTTTGAAATTGCGGCAATATGATTCATAGTTAACAGAGATTTCATGACCGTGCGCTATACTTATCGCTTACATCACTGAAATGCGCACAACGTTTTCGGGCTAGAAGTTCCGGTTATGCCGGGCGATTCGTTCAGGAGAGATTAGCCATGATTCGCAAGTTTTCCCGCACACTGGTAGCCACTGTCGCCGCCTGCCTTCTCGCGTTTTCATCCATGGGCCACGCCCGTGCAATCGATGAAAGCCCTTCAGCCCTCGCGATGACGACCGACGCGGTGCTTTTGCGCCCGGCACTGCTGGCCACCACCATTGTCGGCACTGCGGTTTATCTGGTGTCTTTGCCGTTTTCGGCTCTGGGTGGCAACGCTGGTGAGGCCGGTGAGGTGCTGGTCGTGGGCCCTGCCAAGGCGACGTTTGTACGCTGTCTGGGCTGCACCCGCAGCGGCCGCAAGCAAGACGCAGTCTCGCAATCTGACGACTGAGCACGCCGTTCTCTCCGTATAATTCCGGCTTGCCAGTGGCCGGATTCTAAGGCAGCCTGAAGCAGAATTCTTCAGGCTGCTTTTTTATGGTTGATTGGTCATCACTCGACACCGTGTTTCTGGACATGGACGGAACACTGCTGGATCTGCATTTCGACTCCCACTTTTGGCTGGAACACCTGCCCAAACGCTATGCCGAGCAGTTCGATCTGCACCCACAGGAAACCAAAGACCAGCTGTTCCGCATGATCATGGCTGAGCGCGGCACACTGAACTGGTACTGCACCGACTATTGGAGCGAGCGGCTATCCGTAGACATTACCCGGCTGAAAGCGGAAGTTGGCGACCGGATCGGCTACCGCCCGCACGTTCAAGACTTTCTCGGTAGTCTTCGCAAGGCCGGACTGCATTCAGTGATCGTTACCAACTGCCACCCCGACCCTCTGGCCCTGAAACTCCAGCGAACCGGTCTGGACCGACACGTGGATATGATCATCTCCAGCCACGAACTGGGTAAGCCCAAAGAGGACCGGGAGTTCTGGAACGACCTGTCCGGGCGAGTGGGTTATCAACGTGAGCGCACATTGATGGTCGATGACAGCTTTCCTGTGCTGGAGAGTGCGCACGAAGCCGGTATTGGCCAGTGTCTGGCCATTCTGTCACCCGACAGTACCCAAGCTCCAAACCCTCATCACCCTGATATTCCGGGCATTTGTCATTTCGATGAAATTTTGCCGTCTCTGCAGGCTCGCGGGACACTGCCATCGGCCTGACGAGGCCGTTATAATTCGAGAGATGATTGCCCGGAGCGCTCATCAGGTAAAGAGATATGAAGGCGACAAATACTGAAGATCAAAAGGTACGACTCGACAAATGGTTGTGGGCCGCCCGATTCTATAAAACCCGCTCTCTGGCGAAAGAAGCCATAGAAGGTGGCAAAGTCCATTACAACAGTCAGCGAACCAAACCGGGCAAAATCGTCGAATCTGGCGCCAAGGTCACCCTTCGGCAGGGCTGGCAGGAAAAAATCGTCATCATAGATGGCATCAGCGACCGTCGCCGCGGAGCGCCGGAAGCGCAGAAGCTGTACCACGAGACCGAAGAAAGCGCCAAAAAACGGGAAGAAATGGCCTGGCAACGGAAAACCATGCAGGCAGCGCAATTACCGCCCGCGCGCCGGCCCAGCAAAAAAGATCGCCGGAAAATTCAACGATTTCGGGAAGAGAACGATCTGTAATCCACCACTGCAGACTCGAACGCGCGACATCAGCCTAGAGAATGCTCGGCCCCACGTGGGCGATGACAACCAATTGACCAATATTTTCAGGAGACACCATGGCATCCCGAGACCAGTTCCAGCGTTTTATCTTTGAGCACAGCCAGGTTCGGGGTGCCTGGGTGCAGCTGGGCGACAGCTACAACGAGATCACCGGGCAAGCCCCGTACCCGGACGCCATCCGCGACTTACTTGGCGAAACACTGGTGGCCAGTGTTTTGTTGAGCAGCACGCTCAAATTTGAAGGCACCGTTGCCTTGCAAGCCGCTGGTGAAGGAGCCCTGCGCACCCTGATGGCGGAGTGCAGCCACGACCGCAACATACGCGGTCTGGCCCGCTTCGACGAACAGGCCATGACCGGCGGCACCCTCAATGAAATGCTGGGCGGCGGTCGCATGGCGATCACCATCACGCCAGACAAGGGCCAGCGTTACCAGGGTGTGGTTCCGCGGGAAGCCGAAACTCTTTCGGGCTGCCTGGAAGAGTATTTCGAGCGCTCCGAGCAGCTGGCCACCAGCCTGTTTCTGTTTGCCAACGAAGGTACGGCGGCGGGGCTGCTGCTTCAGCGCCTGCCCGGGCATACCGAAGAAGACGACGAGCTGTGGAGCCGGGTAAACCATCTCGCCAGTACCGTTAAGGCGGAAGAGCTGCTCGAACTGGACAGCGAAACCCTGCTGCACCGTTTGTTCAACGAAGAAACCGTGCGCCTGTTCGACCCGGAACCGGTGGCGTTTCGCTGCAATTGCTCCCGGGAACGCACCCTCGGCGCTCTGGAATCGATAGGCAAAGAAGAGTGCTACAGCATCCTGGAAGAGCAAGGCAGCATCGAGATGGACTGTCAGTTCTGCCACGCGAACTATCGCTTCGATCGAAACGATATTGACCATCTTTTCACCGGTCATACATTACACTGACACCCGACCAAATTATCCGGAAGCCGCGCCAGACGCGGCCTCCGGAGCAGTCGTTTTTTACCGGCGTCTCTGGCATAATAGCGCGCCTGAATTGACCCGATTGTTCAGAATTCCGCCAACTTCCTGAGGCGGGCTGGACAGTCACTAAGACATCCCGAGGGCGAGGTCGAAGTGAGCAACACTTATACTGATCTGAATACAGCACGGCTGGTCGAGCTAGCACTGGCAAGGAACGAAGGCCAACTGGCAGCGAACGGTTCTCTAGTGGTCACCACCGGTGAACGCACCGGCCGGTCTCCGATGGACCGTTTCATTGTTCAGGAGCCCAGCACGGCTGACGATATTCACTGGGGCCCGATTAACCGCCCCTTTGATGCCGACAAGTTCGACGCCCTCTGGGATCGCGTTGAAGCCTACATTGCCGAAAAAGACCAATTCGTTTCAAACGTTCACGTAGGCTCAGACCCTGAGCATTACCTGGCCGTGAAAATGACCACCGAAACGGCCTGGCAGAACCTGTTCGGCCGCAACCTGTTCATTCGCCCGGAAGCCTACAACCCGGCCGACAAGCAGGAATGGCAAATCCTCAACGCCGCTAACTTCCAGTGCGTTCCCGAGCGGGACGGCACCAACTCCGATGGCTGCGTGATTATTAACTTTGCCAAGCGCAAGGTTCTGCTGGCAGGCATGCGCTACGCCGGCGAGATGAAAAAAGCCATGTTCTCTGTCCAGAACTTCCTGCTGCCAGAGAAAGACGTACTGCCAATGCACTGTTCTGCCAACGTCAGCGAAAACGGCGACACCTGCCTGTTCTTCGGCCTGTCTGGCACCGGTAAAACCACCCTATCTGCTGATCCGCACCGCTTCCTGATCGGTGACGACGAGCACGGTTGGGGCCCGGGTACTGTGTTCAACATCGAAGGCGGATGCTACGCCAAGTGCATCGATTTGAGCCAGAAAAACGAGCCGATCATCTGGGATGCCATCCGCTTCGGCGCGATCGTCGAGAACGTGATGATCGACCAGGATACTCGCGAGCCGGATTACACCGACGTTTCCCTGACCGAAAACTCTCGCTGTGCCTACCCGCTTGAGCACGTTGAGAAGCGCGTTCTGGAAAACCGTGCCGGTGAGCCGTCGCACATCATCTTCCTGACCTGCGATATGACCGGCGTTTTGCCTCCGGTGTCTATCCTGAGCCGTGAAGCAGCGGCCTACCACTTCCTGAGCGGCTACACCGCACTGGTTGGCTCCACCGAGATGGGTTCTTCGTCCAAACTGAAGTCCACCTTCTCGACCTGCTTCGGCGCACCGTTCTTCCCGCGTCCGGCGGGTGTTTACGCTGAACTGCTGATGAAGCGCATCGATGAGTTCGGTAGCAAGGTATTCCTGGTCAACACTGGCTGGACCGGCGGTCCGTTCGGCGAAGGTAAGCGCTTCAGTATCCCGACGACTCGCGCCATTATTGCTGCGATTCAGAACGGCGATCTGGACGACGTGGAAACCGAGCATCTGGACGCGCTGAACCTGGACGTGCCCAAGCACATCCCGGGCGTAG
This sequence comes from Marinobacter litoralis, assembly GCF_016427555.1. Classification (GTDB taxonomy): domain Bacteria; phylum Pseudomonadota; class Gammaproteobacteria; order Pseudomonadales; family Oleiphilaceae; genus Marinobacter; species Marinobacter litoralis_A. The sequence goes on along the minus strand of NZ_JAELVS010000001.1, from coordinate 670,429 downwards.
ACAGCGAGCTGCTGAACCCGCGCAACACCTGGACCAGCCCGGAATATTACGACGGCAAGGCCCAGGAGCTGATTGGTCAGTTCGTTGAGAACTTCAAGAAGTTCGACGTGGCGGATGCCATTGTTGAGGCGGGCCCGAAACTCAACTGAGTTTCAACCCGTTAAAAAAAAGCGCCCTGCGAAAGCACGGCGCTTTTTTTGTGGCTCGTTGGCGTTTAACGGGCGTAGAATAGCAAGGGTACAAACGCCACCAGCACCAGCGAAATACCCATCGCAATCAATGGCATAATGATACGTTCATGACGCTGATAGAAGGTGCCCTCTTCCGCTTGGGCCGCCAGCACCTCGGCTTCCCCGACGACTTGCCGGGTCAGCAGATGGTTCAGCGCCACCGGCGGGCTCAGGTACCCCAATTCAAAGGCAACCAGCGTCACCATCCAGAAGTGCACCGGGTGAATACCGCTGGAGTAGGCAATGGTTGCGACCGTCGCCGTCACCAGGATCACCGCGCCAAAGGCGTCCATGATCATTCCCAGAATGACAAGGATGACCACCATCAACAGCATCGCTGACCAGGCACTGTCAAAGGCCTGGGGAAAGGCTTCCATAATGTGGGAGCGTTCGATCACGCCACCGATACTCACCGACAGCCCCAGCAACAACAGCAAGGCGCCGATTTCCGCCGTGGTGTCATTGGTGGCATTGCGAACGCTTGGCTCCAGCCCCTGATGGGCGTTTTCGCCGGACGCCATCGCCCTCTCGCGCTTTCGGCTCACGTGCTCGTACAGCAATATCGACAACATGATCACCGGCAGCAGCCGCGGCGCAGAAAACTCGTCCATTTTCACATCGAGCGCAAAACGGTACAGCAACACCACCGACACAATCACCAGCACATAGGGAAGCAATGGCCGAAGGGCCCGGATGCTGGCAGGCAAAGCTTCTGAACCGGGCGCGAGATTGAACTCGCTCTGGCGGTTAATGGTGGTCGCGACGACGCCAAACAACGTGGCAGTCAGCACGAACACCCAAATACCCCAACCGAACAGCTCATCAGTGGTGACCTCGCGGTTCAGATAAGCAATCACCACCACCAGCAAACACGGCCGTAGCACCACCCCCAGCGAACCTGACATGGCGGTAGCGGCCAACGCCAGATGACGTCGCGCACCCGCGGCACGCAATTCGCTGTAGATGACGGCACCAGCCGCGATCACGAAAATACCGGAAGCGCCGGTGTAAGCCGTCGGAATGGCGGCCACCAACACCGCAACCACCGCCAGCATCTCCGGTGGCATGCGCCATGGCCGGAACACATCAAACACCAATTTAGCCAGCCTGGTCTGTTTGAGCATCATGCCCACCCAAACGTACAGACCGACATTCAGGAACATGTCTGCCAACTCGACCATCTTGCCCAGATAGATACCAATGCCGGACGAATGGCCAATCAAGGCAAAATAGGTGCCCGAGATCAAACACATCACGGTATACAACGGCACGGCCATAAAGGCTTTGCTCGGGCTACCGCCGGGCTCGAGGCCATCAGGCACCCGAACAAGGCGATACAGACTGGCGAGGGTCAGGCAGGCAAAACCGGCGATCCAGAAGTTGTGAAGGAGCATTTCTTCACTGGAAAGTGCGGTGCTACTGGTAAGAGTAGATTGCCGAAAAATGACGCTGGAGCCGAGCAGCATCGCGTTGGCAATGGTTTGCAGGGTCATGGAAACCGTATAATCCAGTCGAGTTTCCATCGCGCGCATGGCGATGTGGTGACGGGTCAGCGTGGCAGTAACCGCACACAACATCACTAAAATAATCAGAACATAGCGCTGTGCTGCCAGCCCGAACGCTATCAGGTCCGCCACGAACAGCTCAACGGCCCGGTAAGCCTTCACATCCGGTGTGAGCTTGTCCTGCAACTCTGCGAAACTGGTGTGCGCCGCCTGGCAATCCGCGGCAGCACGCTCTATCGCCAGCCGGACTTCAGCGGGGTCTTTCTCAAAATCCCCGAGTAATGCAGCCATGGGGTCGTCAGCCGGCGGCGCTTCGGCCATCTCCTTGGCCACAGCCGCATCCACATCCTGCACCACCTCACATTGCGGTTTTACCGGATCCATCCGCAGCTTGTAATAGCCACTCCAAAGCTGCTCGCCACCGCGGAGCATCTGGTTGTGGATATCACTGCTGGTAGAGAAAAGAACAACAGCAAGCAACAGCAGACAAGCTGGCAGCGACGAAAACCACTCCAGCCCACTACGTTTCATTCGGCCCTGAATCATGACAATCCACTCTGGAAAAGGACGGATTTACAGCAGATCGTCGAGATCCATGGTTTCAACGGGCGCTCTCTGATCATCCCAGAACGAGCCGAATCGGCCGATCGGCGTCCGGTGCCCGGTGTTTTCCATCCACAACCTGTCAGAGATGGTCACCAGCATGTTTTTGGCCATAGCATCAATAAAACGCCAGTCTTCGCTAACTTCAACCGTATCCTCTGACTCGGCGAAATCACGAATGATAGCCTTCACAAGCCCAGTGTCGTTCTTGTTGGTGGCGGCGATGGCGTGGAACACATGGCCAAGGCGAACGCCGGCTTGCTTGCCCTGCTCCTGAGCTGCGGCCAAGCGCTCGAAAGCATCTTCACCCTGCGGCTGAGTGCCCGGAATCATGGCCCATACGGTGGCTCTCAGACCCATTGGCGCGCCCCACCATTTATTGTTGTCCAGACACTGGCTGGCACGCCCTACCACCGAGCCGGTGTTGAACGGCACGCCAATGGAGGAAGCCGCCTGAATCTGCGCACTCAGAGCCTGCATACCCGACAACAACCCAGCCATGTAGATAAACTCGTCGGCCTGGTCGTCAAAGCTCGGGCATTCGCCGCCGTCCGGATTACCGTAATGGGCGTTGTGATGCTTCCAACCCTGGAAATACCGCTTGGCTGCGACCGTGTAGGCGCGCTTTTTCTGAATAAAGGCATCTTCAGCCCCGAGGCCGTCATTGGCATACAGTCTGGCCATGCCTTCCAGCTCGTGGCCGGTCGCCCTTTCTTCAGCACAGCCTCCGGCGGACAGGTACAGCATCACGGCAATCTGATCCGGCTCACTGGTTACACGACCGAACGACATCAACAACGGTGCGGTGGCTTCACTCATGGCACACCCCATCGCCAGGTCGTCTGATTGCATCAGATACGGCACGGTGTGATTACGGGAAAATCCTTTCATCACATCACCGGTGGTTTTGTAAACCATGTGGTTGACCACCCCACAGCCGCTTAACGCGACACTGGCTGCAACCGCCGCCACGAAACCGCGCAACCGCGCACCTGAAGCCATCTTTTTCCGGAAAACTGTCATATCAACTACATCCTTTTATTCTTATGCGTATTCGCAGACCACTGACGCTCGGGTTTGCACATTTGTGCCAAACCCACTATAGATTGCATACGCTGCCCGCCTGCGCTTGGCAGCTCAAACAAAGACAAAAACCAAAACAAAAGACAGGAGTACCTAATGCGCAAACCTGAACTCTCCGCTGCCATCGCCGACCAGACCGGGCTAAGCCGGGAAAAAGCCAGCGAGGTGATCAACGCGGTGACCGATCAGATTACCGCGGCAGCCGCCCGGGGCGACGACATCAGTCTCATCGGTTTTGGAACCTTTTCGGTTCGAAAACGGGAAGCTCGCAATGGCAGAAACCCGCAAACCGGTGCAACCATCCAGATCGCCGCCAGCAAGACCGTCGGTTTCAAACCCGGCAAAGCCCTGAAAGACGCCGTCAATTGATTTGGTGATAGCCCGCCGATGCGGGCTGTCTCTTCCCTCTACCTCAGGACGCACACTCCGATCTGGCGCCATCTACCCGACAGCGTATCGCCTTCATCAGTTTGATCGCGCGCTCGTCGTAAACACCGTCCTCAAGCAGCGACATACGAACCTGACGCAGCATTTTGTCGTATTCGGCCGTGTCTTCGCGGGGCAGATTCACCCAAACGTTATCGGGAATGCTGGCTTCCGCCTCGGCAATAATCTGGTAAGCCTCGTCGATACGCTTGATGGACTCGTCACGCACCATCTGGCCCGCATCTTCCGGAAAGCGCTCGGTGTTGATAATCACCTGAAAGTTCATGTAACCCAGCGCGTATTTGAACACCCCGCCCTGATCGCCAATACCTTTGTAGAGTTCGAGAGGCTGGTATGCCACCGCAGGCGCATAAGCAAAATCGACACTGCCGTTGTTGAACTTACCGGCAAAATTGGCGGAGTTAGAGCCGACAACCGACGCGCCCACGTGTCGAACCATGCGCACCGACGCCTTGTCGTAGTCCAGGGTGGCCACCCGCTTACCCTGCAGCTTTTCAACCGTATCCAGAGTCCGGTCGCGGGCATGCAGATACACCGCACCACCGGGGAATACGCCGGCCACTTCGTAGGGGCCTTCAACCAGGAACGGGCGTGCCTTGGGCTGGCTCAGGGTGTTGAACAGCAAACGCATTTCCTGCTCGCCCGGAATCGCCCCCATGGCTTCAAGGGTCCCGGTAAACTTGTTGAATTCCCGCGCTCGGGTTCCGGTTAGCAAGACCGCATCACACTGGCCGGCCTTGAAATCTTCAGCCGCCACTTTTTCATCGGTGTAAGCACGCAAATCAAGCTTGATGCCTCGCTGCAGAGCCACCGGCTGAAATTCTTTGGTGATCGAAAAGAGCGGACCATTGGCACCGACTGGGTCAAAAACACAGAAAGAGCGTTCAATGATGTCCGTCTGGGCGTGCGCAGACAGTGGCGTGATGAAGCTGGCGCAGAGCGCGGCCGCCGCGGCAACACGGCGAGTGAATCGAATGGGTTTCACGGGATGACTCCTGATTATTATTGTCTAAAGCACGATCTGGTTTGGCACCAGTAACTCATTCGCTTTAACGGCGTATGTTAGTTCGAAGGGATCTAGGATACGTTGGCTGAGGTGACTGTTCGCAAGGCTTTTTGGGAATGCAGGCTGCAATTTGTGATGAATTCGACAGAGGGGGTGATGCCTCTGTCGAATCCTTCGTTGTGGCTAGTGGTTACCCACCCAAACCGGACGACCTGCCACCAGCGTCAACTCGACCGTTCCTGGCAGTGCCCGGTCAAGAAGCGGCGCATGCTTCCCTGTGGACACCAGGCTCTGCTCGCTGGGCTGCCAGCTCGCGGTGGGACGGAAGATGCACAGGTCCGCATTGGCACCCGGCACCAGTTCTGGCGACAAACCCACAATACGCCCCGGGCCATAGGTAAGCGCAGTCAGCAGGCGCTCCCGACTCAGCTCACCACTTTTGACCAGCTCCAAACCGAGCGAAAGTACACTCTCGATACTGGACAGCCCCGGCTCGGTCGCGGGCAACGGTGCTTGCTTGGCCGCGCTATCGTGAGGCTGATGCTGACTGACGATGGCATCAATCACGCCTGACTCAACCCCCGCCACCAAAGCTTGCCGGTCGGCTTCAGAACGAAGCGGCGGCCGAACGTGGAACCGGCTATCAAAACCCGCCAGCGCCTCTTCGGTGAAACACAACTGGTGCATGGCGACATCCGCCGTTACCTGCACACCCCGCCGCCGGGCGTCGGCCACCATTTCAACGCTGCGACCGCTGGATAGCTGGCTAAGATGCAACTTCACACCGGTTTCTTCGGCCAACAGCAGCATTTCCATGACAGCGGCTGTTTCCGCCACCTCCGGTATCCCCAGCAAACCGAGGCGTGTCGTTACCTGACCATCGTGGGCGTAGCCATCGGCTGCCAGAGACTGGTTCTCTGGGCTGAACATAACGGTCAAACCGAAGGTTTGCGCGTAGGCCATACACCGGCGCAGAATCCGGGCATTTTTAATACCACGCGAACCATTGCTCACCGCAACACAGCCTGCGTTTTTCAGGCCCGCCAGATCGCTGAGCAGCTCGCCGTCCAAACCACGGGTAATCGCACCTACAGGCAAGACTCGCACAGAGCCACGGGAAGACGCGCCGTCACGAATGAGATGGGTCACCGCGCTCGAGTCGTTTACCGGCGATGTCTCCGGAGAGGCACACACTGTTGTAAAACCGCCGTGAGCAGCCGCCTGCGTCTCGGATGCAATGTTGCCCTTCTGGCCATTTCCGGGTTCGCGGAGATTGCAGCATAGGTCGATGAACCCCGGTGTCACTACGCAACCGCTGGCATCGAACGTTGTATCCGCATTGGCACTGATCGCCTCGGCGCCCATGGCGACGATCTTGCCATTTTTTATCAACAACCCCGGATTGTCGCTCTCGACGCCCTCTGAACCGAACAGCGAACCGCCAGTAATTTTCAGGCTTTCGTACTGCGAACCTGCGTTCATGCGCGGCCCCCCTCTCGTTCCATCTGCTTTTGCTGCCGCTCCGCCATCTGCCCACCCATGGCCATCGACATCACCGCCATACGAATGGCAATGCCGTTGGTGACCTGGTTCAGAATCACCGATTGCGGGCCGTCGGCTACCGCCGATTCGATCTCGACACCGCGGTTGATGGGGCCTGGATGCATCACAATGCAATCGGGTTTAGCAAGCGCCAACTTATCCTGATTCAAACCGTACAAGCGGTAGAACTCCCGCTCACTTGGCAGCAACGCACCTTCCATCCGCTCTTTTTGCAGTCGCAACATGATGACCACATCAAGATCTTTCATGCCCCGCGCCATGTCGTATTCCACCGTGCACCCCAAATCTTCCACATCTCTGGGCAGCAAAGTTCCGGGCGCAATCACGCGCACCTCTTCCGCACCCAGCTCGTTCAGTGCACGAATCTGGGAGCGAGCCACCCGCGAATGCAGAATATCGCCCACGATGGCCACCTTCAGGCCCGCAAACGAGCCCTTATGCTGGCGAATGGTCAACATATCCAGCATGGCTTGCGTCGGGTGTGCGTGACGGCCATCGCCCGCGTTGATGATCGCCACTCCGGGGGTGACGTTCTCCGCGATGAAATGTGGAGCGCCACTCTGGCTATGCCGCACCACAAACATATCGCTGGCCATGGCTTCCAGGTTCAGCAAGGTGTCAGAAAGCGATTCGCCTTTGGAGGTAGCCGAAGTGGAGATATCAAGGTTCAGTACGTCGGCCGACAGCCGCTTGGCCGCCAACTCGAAGGTGCTTCGCGTGCGGGTACTGGATTCAAAGAACAGATTGACGACAGTTCGCCCTCGCAGCAGGGGCACTTTCTTGATGCTGCGCTCACCCACCTCGATGAATGAATCGGCGGTATCGAGAATGTCGGTGAGCAGTTCGCGGTTCAAGCCATCAAGGGTAAGAAAATGTCGCAACTGACCACCCCGGGTCAGTTGCAAATGGTTCGGGGAAGGGTCAATCGCGGTCATGGCTCGCCTGTTATCAATGGGTAGGTTTTACTGCCCGGTTTCCTGAAATTCAATGTGCAACGGCTCGGGGCCGCGCAGTTTTACTCTCTGATAGGTTTCCAGTTCAAGTACTTTACCAACCACATCCGGCTGGATCGGCAACTCCCTGGCACCCAGATCAATCAATGTGGCGAGTATGATACTGGCAGGACGACCATAATCGAAGATCTCGTTCATGGCAGCCCGGATGGTACGACCACTCATGATCACGTCGTCCACCAGAATGATGTCCCGGCCTTCGGTATCAAACGCCAAACTGGAGGGCGTCACCGTCGGGTTCAGACCAATACGGCTGAAATCGTCACGATAAAACGAAATATCCAGCTCACCGAAGTCCTGCTTCAGGCCCAGACGCTTATTCAGAATGTCAGCAATCCAAACGCCCCCGGTACGAATACCAATCAGCGCAGGATTGTCGATACCCCGGCGCTCCAGAACCTCACGCAAACCCGTTTCCAGCTCATCAAGCAACTGGTTGATATCAAGCAATGCGGTCATTAAAGCCTCGTTAATCCACTCGGCCGGTCTGTTCCCGGCACCAGGTTTCCAAAATCAATACCGCCGCCAGATCATCAACACCGTGACGGCCAAAATCCCGACTTCCACCCTCGGCCATTACCTGGCCCTTGGCTTCAAAACTGGTCAATCGCTCATCGACCATTTCTACCGGCACATGGAAGCGACCATGAATGCGCTTGCCGAACTTCCGCGCTCTGGCACACATGTCGTTTTCGGTATCGTCCATGTTCAGCGGCAACCCTACCAACACCAGGTTCGGCTGCCATTCCGCCAACAGTGCTTCGATCTGAGCCCAATCGGGAACACCGTCTCTCGCCGGAATCATGGCCAGCGGCTGGCCGGTTCCCAGCATCTCCTGGCCGGTCGCAACGCCAATGCGCCGGGTACCAAAATCAAACGCCAACACTCGTCTGTTACCGATCTCAGGCATGCCCCACCGAATCACTTAGCTGGCTTAAATCGACGCCGATTAATTTGAGAACGGCCTCGTACCGTTGCTCAATGGGCGTGCGGAACAACACGTCATCCGTTGCCGGGCAGGTCAACCAGGAGTTGCTTCCCAACTCTTCCTCTAATTGCCCTTCGCCCCAGCCTGAATAACCGAGCGCCACCAAAAATTCCTGAGGGCCATCATCCTGTCCAATGCTTTCCAGCACGTCCCGGGAGGTGGTTAAGGACACCTCGTCGGTCACCCGCGCGGTGTGTTGCCACTCCCGCCCCGGCGAATGCAGAACGAACCCCCGTTCGGGCTGAACCGGGCCACCGGTATATACCGGGATATCCAGTTCGCCGCCGTGCATATCCAGCTGTTCCAGTATTTCCCCCAGATGGATGCCCAGAGGCTGGTTGATCATCAAGCCCAGTGCACCGTCTTCGGAGTGTTCACAGATGTAAATCACACCGCCGTGAAACCGGGGGTCGGATAGCCACGGTGAGGCCACCAGAAAATGGTGCTTCAAGCTACCTGCAGCACTGGTATTTTCAATCATCCTGAACTGAGCCCCCGTTTCTGGAACGACCAGGTTCGTATAATTTCCAACTCATCCGCCTTCTCACGCATGCTTTCCGGGAAGGGTGCAAAAGGCGCGGCCATCCTAACAATGCGAATCGCCGCATCATCCAGCACCGAACTGCCCGACGATTGCAAAATCGCCACTTCCTTTATGGTGCCATCTTTCCGGATAGAAACCAGCATTCTCAAATCACCGTATATGCCCGCTCTGCGTGCCTCGGTCGGGTAATTGATGTTCCCTACCCGGGTCACTTTGCCGACCCAGTCCTGCACATACCACGCGTTACTGGATTTCAGGGTGGACGCCGCCGTCACGCGCATCACCCGAGGTTTACGGGCGTAGGCTTGCTGCTGGGCATCGAGCCTGGCTTCCAGACTGGCGATTTCCAGACTCCGCTCCATCAGGCTTTTGCGCTTGGCCCGGGGCAAGGGCTCCGGCGCGACCCGGTCATTCTGCGGCGACACCTTCCGGCGCGCGTTCTCGGTCTCGACCACTGCCCGGCTCTGGCTCGGCTGCGGTTCGGTTGTGGTTCGCGGCTCCGGCTGCACTTCGGCAACCTCTGGCTGAGGCACATCGGCCGGTTGCGGCGAGGTCATTTCCAGTGGCTTGTCTTCCGTGCCGCTGCCTTGCTGATTGGTCTGCGCCAGAAAATCGGCTTGCTCCGGGGCCTGCTCATCCTCAAATTGCGACAGTGTGATCTCCATGGTTTGCGCCACGGAACTGGGCAGCTCCGGCGCAAACGTAATACCCAGCACGATGATGGCGTGCAGCGCCACCGCCATAAAAAGGGTAAAAGAAAGTCGATCAAAATCGCTTACCTGAACTGCCATCACGTGTCCTGATTCTGCATCTCGGAGCCCACCGGGATTTCGTCAGCTTACGGGTTCAGCCGCCGCTCAACGGCATCCATCAACATTGCTGAAATATCGATTCCAAACTGCGCATCCAGCTCCCGAATGCAGGTTGGGCTGGTTACGTTAATTTCCGTGAGGTAATCACCAATCACATCCAGCCCCACAAACATCAGCCCTTTCTGCTTGATCACCGGCGCCACCCGGGCACAGATTTCACGGTCACGGTCAGTCAGTTCGCGCCCTTCTCCCCGACCACCGGCCGCCAGATTGCCGCGATTTTCACCCTGGGAAGGAATTCGGGCAAGCGCATAGGGGACCGGCTCGCCGTCGATCAGCAGAATACGCTTGTCGCCGTCCGAGATCTCGGGGATGAACTTCTGAGCCATTGCCTGATGCTCACCATAGTTGGTCAGGGTCTCGATAATCACACCCAGATTGGCGTCGTTCTCTTTGACCCTGAAAATCGACCGGCCGCCCATGCCGTCAACCGGCTTCATAATGATATCGCCGTGCTCAGCGTAGAACTCCCGAAACCGCTGCGAGCTGCGCGTCACAATCAGCGGCGGCGTCAAATCCTCAAACTGGGCGGCAAACAGTTTCTCGTTGCAGTCCCTAAGCGTTGAAGCCGGGTTGACCACCAGCGCACCCTGTTGCTCGGCAGCCTCGAGTATGTACGTAGCCATCAGAAACTCACGATCAACCGGGGGATCCTTGCGCATCAGGATGACATCCAGATCACCCAGGGCCCGGTCCTGACTGTCACCATAACTGAACCAGTCGGACGGGTCGTTTCGCACCGTCAGGCTGCGGGTATTGGCCCGTGCCTGACCACCCGCCAGATACATATCCTGGAGCTCCATGTACTCGAGTTCCCAACCTCGGTTCTGCGCTGCCAGCAACATGGCCAGCGAGCTGTCTTTCTTGAATTGGATGTCCTCGATCGGATCCATCACGATCCCGAGCCGAATTGCCATAGAGTCTCCTGGAATATCAAGTTGGAAATCTGCAAACAAACCATTGAAAACACGAACCAGGCAGCAGAGTGCACCGCTGATAAAGTGCTATGCTGTTGATGGTATTGTACCCCAGTCACAAATGCATCCGCAGAAATCCTGTGGCAATTACGTGACAAGGGAGGCAGAAGTACATTTGGTCACAAACAAATACTTTTTATCCAGCCATGGATACTCTATAAATGAGAGGGCTTTATAGAACAACCTTAAGGTTTGTGCTAAAACCCTCTCTAAAATAATGACACCCGCTCGAGCGCAAGGCAGTCGGACAATGGATGACAACTTCGAGAACTTGAAGATCATGGTGATCGACGATAGCAAGACCATTCGTCGCACCGCGGAAACCCTCCTGAAAAAGGTTGGCTGTGAAGTCATCACCGCTACGGACGGCTTTGACGCTCTGGCCAAAATCGCTGATTCCCAACCAGACATCATCTTCGTAGACATTATGATGCCTCGCTTGGACGGCTATCAGACCTGCGCCTTGATCAAGAACAACTCCACATTCAAGAACACGCCGGTCGTTATGCTTTCGAGCAAGGATGGCCTGTTTGATAAAGCAAAAGGGCGCATCGTTGGCTCGGACCAATATCTGACCAAACCGTTCAGCAAGGATGAACTGCTCAACACCATCCGCCAGTACACGCCTCAGGCGGAACAGTAATCCTGCTGCCACCCAGAACCATCGAGGAAACCATGGCTCGCATTTTGATTGTTGACGATTCGCCAACAGAAGTTAAAAAGATATCCACCATTCTGGAAAAGCACCAACACGAAGTGCTGACTGCGGACAACGGCGCTGATGGTGTTGCCAAAGCCCGTGCAGAAACTCCGGATCTGGTGCTCATGGACGTTGTAATGCCCGGCCTGAACGGCTTTCAGGCAACCCGTCAACTGACTCGCGCGCCGGAAACCGCATCCATTCCGGTTGTGATCGTCACCACCAAAGATCAGGAAACGGATCGAGTGTGGGGAACCCGTCAGGGTGCCAAGGGTTATCTGGTCAAGCCAGTTAACGAAGACGACCTGATCAAAACAATCAACAACCTGATTGCCTGATCCTTCGCCGTGGAGTTAAGCATGTCCGCCGAGGCCGCCCCTTTCGCCGTTCTGACGGATATCGCCCAGCGTAGCCGGGCCATGGCCTCGGGCCTTCCAGAACAGGAACAAGCTGTTGAGCTATGGAATGGCATCGGGTTCATTCTTTCCGGCCAACGCTATGTTGCTCCAATGGGCGACGTAACAGAAATCCTGCATGTACCCCGGTTTACTCACATCCCCGGAGTACGCCCGTTCATGATGGGTGCCGCCAACGTTCGTGGCCGACTTCTCCCCCTGATAGACCTCGCCAGCTTCTTCGACATCCCTCGTTCCTCACGCAGTCCGCGTGAGCGCCGGGTCCTGGTGATCGAACAAGGCGACATCTTCAGTGGGCTGGTCGTCGACAGCGTTATGGGCATGCAGTATTTCTCGAAAGACAGTTTCCGGAGCAGCCCGCAAGGGGTGCCCGACAACGTTCGGCCGTTTGTAGATGGCGGTTACGAGCGCAACGAAGAGATCTGGAACGTGTTCTCCGCCGCCGATCTGGTGGACGACGAGCGCTTTCTTGATGTCGCACAGTGGTAGGGTGATGGTACTGGCAGGAACGTCACCCTGACCGTCTGCAACCCGATACAACAACTTGCCATTTCCAGAAGAAAAAGGCCGGGAGCCAGAAGATGAAAAACAGAGCCGGAAAACTCAGTATGGGACAGGGAGGCAACAAGCTGATTGCCGGCCTGATCGCTGCACTGATTGCACTCACTATCCTGCTCGTTGTGGTGCTGTTCATCATCAACAAAGACAGCCAGAACGATCAGGAGTACATCGCCAATACCGCAGAAATGCGCGTGTTATCCCAGGAGATTGCGAAAAACGCGACCGAAGCGGCCGGCGGTACAGCCGAAGCGTTCGACCAGTTGCGGCGCTCCCGCGATGAATTCCAGCTCCTGTGGACCAGCGTCACCAAAGGTAATCCGGAAACCGGCCTTCCGCCCAGCGAGCTTGCACAGCAAAGCAACACCCAGAAGCTCTGGAACCGCGTGCGCGAAAACGCGGACAGCATCCTGTCCACTCAGGAAGCGGTACTTGGTCTGCACGAAGTGGCCCGTACCCTGAACGAAACCATTCCTCAGCTGCAGGTTGAGTACGACGACATCGTACAGATCCTGCTGGAAAACGAAGCACCGGCCGAGCAGATCGCCCTGGCACAGCGCCAATCCCTGCTGGCAGAACGGATCGTCCGCTCGGTCAACAACGTTCTGTCCGGTGACGAAGACGCCGTCATTGCCGCCGACCGTTTCGGTCGTGACGCCAGCTTGTTCGGGCGGGTACTCGACGGTCAGCTGAACGGCAATCCCGGCATGGGCATCTCGCAAGTAGCAGACGAAGACGCCATCTACGGCCTTGAAGCGGTTGACGAGCTGTTCGAATTCGTTTCCCAAAACGTTGACGCCATCCTTGAAGCTTCTCCCGACCTGTTCAAGGTACGTCTGGCGGCCAGCGACATTTTCCAGAACTCGGAAGTGCTGCTGACCGAACTGTCCTCTTTGGCAAATGACTTCAGCACCGAAGCGGAGTCACGTCTGGTTAACGCAACCCTGGCCTTCTTCATCCTGGCCGCCATGGTTGCAATCGTAGTGTTCATCGGTTTTGCCCTATACCGCGAAACCCAGTCCCGCCTGACCACCACTCAGGAACAGAACGAGCAGAACCAGAACGCGATCCTGCGACTGCTGGACGAACTGGCCGACCTGGCTGATGGTGACCTGACCACCGAGGCGACCGTAACCGAAGACTTCACCGGTGCCATCGCCGACTCCATCAACTTCGCGATCGACCAAATGCGCGGACTGGTACAGTCCATTCGTGGTACGGCGGTTCGAGTTGCTTCTGCAGCCCAGGAATCGCAGGCCACGGCCATGCATCTGGCTGACGCCTCCGAGCACCAGGCCCAGGAAATTGCCGGCGCCTCTGCAGCGGTCAACGAGATGGCTGTATCCATCGACCAGGTATCCTCCAACGCGGCGGAATCGTCTGCGGTTGCGGAACGTTCCGTTGCCATCGCCAAGAAAGGCGCGGAAGTGGTACAGAACACCATTCGCGGCATGGACAACATCCGTGAACAGATCCAGGAAACCTCAAAGCGGATCAAGCGTCTGGGTGAATCGTCCCAGGAAATCGGTGACATCGTATCTCTGATCAACGACATTGCCGACCAAACCAACATTCTGTCGCTGAACGCCGCGATTCAGGCCTCCATGGCCGGTGACGCGGGTCGAGGCTTTGCGGTTGTTGCAGACGAAGTTCAGCGCCTTGCGGAACGTTCCTCTGCGGCCACCAAACAAATTGAAGCACTGGTTAAGACGATCCAGTCCGACACCAACGAAGCCGTTATTTCCATGGAGCACACCACTGCCGAGGTAGTACGGGGTGCTCGTCTGGCTCAGGACGCGGGTATCGCTCTCGAGGAAATCGAGAACGTATCCATGAGTCTTGCGGAACTGATCCAGAACATCTCAAACGCGGCACGCCAGCAGTCCTCTTCTGCGTCGCACATTTCCAACACGATGAACGTCATCCAGGAAATCACCTCGCAGACGTCTTCCGGTACCAACGCCACCGCGAAGTCGATCGGAAATCTGGCAGAAATGGCCTCCGAGCTTCGCTCTTCTGTTGCCGGCTTTACCTTGCCGGATGAAGACGCACTCAGCGAAGAAAACGAAAGTTACGACGAATCGGTGGTCAGCTGATCACCGGCCCGGGGCAGCTGAAGGTTTATGGTTCAGACACATAACCAAACGGCACCCGCAGACGGAATCTGGTCGCTGCGCAAACTTCCGGAAATGGACGATGCGCAGTTCGGTCAATGGCAAACCCTGCTGGAACACCGGACAGGTATGACTCTGACCCCCGACCGGCGATCGTTTCTGGAAACCAACCTGGGTATCCGGATGCGGGAAATAGGCTGCAACAGCTATCAGGCCTATTACGAGCAGATCGTATCGGGCCCCGACGCCATTCAGGAGTGGGCGACGCTGGTAGATCGCCTGACGGTTCAGGAGACCCGCTTTTTCCGCGACCCTGAAGCCTGCAAGCTGGTGTCAGATTATGTGATGACCCGCCCCCGGGATGGGCTGAAAAGCCGGGCACTGGAGGCCTGGAGTGTTGGCTGCTCGACCGGCGAAGAGCCTTACACCCTGGCCATGGTGCTGAACGAGTGCATGGAACAGCTTGGCTTGCAGCCGCTTTACGGAGTGACCGGCTCGGACATCAGCCAGCCCGCACTGGTGAAAGCCAAATCCGGTTTGTTCAGTGCCCGCAAATTGCTGGGTATGGATGAGGCATTGAAATCCCGGTACTTCCGGCCTGCCGAGCGGAATACCGTAGAAATTGTGAACAGCATCCGTGAGCGGGTGTGCTTTGCCAGGCTCAATGTACTGGACCTGAACAAAGCCCCCATGCACGGCATGAACATCATCTTCTGCCAGAACCTGCTGATTTACTTCCGCCGCTGGCGCCGGCGCGAGATTGTCAGACGTCTTTCAGAACGTCTGGCACCGGGGGGGTTACTGGTGTTAGGCCAAGGCGAGCTGACCGATTGGCAGCCACCGGGCCTGCAGAGGGTTCCCTCGGAACATGTACTGGCGTGGATCAAACGCCAGTCCGACGAAGAATAACCGGAGTGGTTATGGGCAATCACCATGACAGTATCGCCCTCGACTGGGTTCGGGGCGAAATACAGGACACGCTGACCCAGGGCCAGCATGCACTCGAAGCGTACGTTGATAATCGTGACGATACCGCACGCCTTCGCTTCTGCCTGAACTACCTTCATCAGGTGCACGGCACCTTACAAATGGTGGAGCTCTACGGTGCGGCATTGCTCACCGAAGAGATGGAGAAACTTACCCAGGCCATTCTGAACGAAACCGTCGTTAACGTTGATGACGCCATCGAAGTTCTGATGCAGGCCATTCTCCAGTTGCCCCAGTATCTGGAGCATCTGGGCAGCAGCAACGACGACTTCCCTATGGTGTTGTTGCCTTTGCTCAACGATCTGCGCGCGGCACGGGGCGAGTCGTTGCTGTCGGATACCTCGTTGTTCAAACCGAACCTGAACGCCGCCCGCTTCAACGTAACCGGCAAAGTTTCGGAACGCCTGCAGGGCCCGAAAGTGCTTGGCCACCTTCGCAAACTGCGCCAGATGTACCAGTTCGCTCTGGCCGGAGTGGTTCGCGAAGAGGATCTGGATGCCCATTTCGGCTACATGCAGAAAGTCATCGACCGGCTCTCGCGCTTATGCCAAAACACCGCCCGGGGCGAACTCTGGAAAGCCGCCGGCGCGTTTGTTGAAACCCTCGAAGCCCGGGTAAACCCGGTCAACACTGCCGTTAAGTCACTGTTGCGCGAACTGGACGGCGAGATCCGCAAGCTCACCGACGAACACGCCGACATTCTTCTGCAGCCTGTTCCCGAAGCCTTACTCAAGAATCTGCTGTACTACGTTGCCCTGGCAAGGCATCTGGACCGGCCACAGGTCAATTACCTGCGCAGCGCGTACCAGCTCACCGACGCCCTGCCCTCCGACGATGATGTCAGTGAGGCCCGGACTCGGGTTTCCGGCCCCGGTCGCGATGCCATTCAGTCTGTGGTCAGCGCCCTCAATGAAGAGCTTGGCCGGCTGAAAGACCAACTCGATCTGTTCGTCCGTGCCGAGCATCGCCAGAACAACGAGCTGGACGAACTGCTCCCGGGTCTGCGGCAGGTGGGCAATACCCTGGCGGTGCTTGGCCTTGGCATCCCTCGCAAAGTGGTGACCGAACAGATTGAGCTGATTGGCAAACTGTGTGGCCAACTCGAAACCATCGACGACGGCACGTTGATGGACATCGCAGGCGCCCTGCTCTATGTCGAAGCCAGCCTGGCCGGCCTCGACGTAGATCGCCATACCGAAGTGTCCGACAACGCCGACAGTGGCGAACCGACAAACATCGGCTCTCGTGAACTGTCAGAGGCCAACGAAGCACTGATTCGGGAATCCCGGAATACGCTGGAGCAAGCCAAATCCGCCATCGTTAACTTCATCGCCTCGCAATGGGATACCAAGGAAATCGAGCACGTGCCGGCACTGCTTCACAGCATTCGTGGCGGCCTCGGACTGGTACCTCTGGAACACGTACCGGACATGCTCGATTCGGCCGAGCGCTATATTTCGGACGTTCTGCTGTCGAGCCAGCAGGTTCCTGACTGGCGCCAGCTCGACACTTTGGCCGATGCCATCACCAGCATCGAGTACTACCTCGAACGGGTTTCCGAGGGCATTACCGATAACAGCACCATTCTTCGCATTGCCAATGAAAGTCTTGCAAGTCTGGGCTTCCCCGTTGGTGAAGAGCCCACCTGGAACGAAACAGGTCAAGACGAGGCCGCTGAAACCGAGGATGTCCCCGTTCTGGGGCAGCCAGCACAGGAAGAACCGGGCTCATCTCAGAAGAGCTCCGACAGCGAACTGCTGGATGATGAAATTCTCAGCATCTTCGTCGAGGAAGCGGAAGAAGTTCTGGCGACCATTCAGGAATACTACCCCCGTCTGCGCAGGGATCACGGCGACCGAGACGCCCTGACTGAAGTGCGTCGCGCGTACCATACGCTGAAAGGCAGTGGCCGTCTGGTCGGTGCGGAAAGCCTTGCCGAGATGGCCTGGTCAGTTGAAAACCTGCTGAATCGGGTTATTGACCAAACGCTGAAAGCCACAGACGATATGTTTGTGCTGCTTGACGATGTGAATGCGCGTATTCCGGAGCTTATCCAGGACTTCCGACAAGGCGAAACCGCCGGTGATGTCGATGCTCTGATTTCCCGGGCTGAAGCACTGGCCACCACCCGCCGCACCGATACGCCCACTCTGGAAACCCCCAGCCCGGCTGACGCGACTGAACGCCCTGTCGAGACTCCAGACGTTACACCGGTTGCCGCCACTCCCGCAGAGCCTGCCGTCACCGAGGTCAACGCGTCGCCCGAGCCGGCCGCAGACGACGCGGAAGACCTCATCGATGATGAGATTCTGGAAATCTTCATCGAAGAGGCAGGTGAAGTACTCGAAACCATTAACGAATACCTGCCAATGCTGCTGCGGCAGTACGATGACCGCAGTGCGCTGGCGGAAGTAAGACGCGCCTTCCACACCCTCAAGGGCAGTGGCCGCATGGTCGGAGCCGAAGTGATCGGCGAATTGTCCTGGTCCGTCGAGAACGTGCTGAACCGGATTATCGAAGGCAGCATCTTCATGAACGACGATCTGGCCCAGCTGCTTCAGGACGTGACCGATGTCATTCCGACGTTGGTCAGAGATTTCGAGAAACGCATCGAGGCAAGCGTTGACACAGCCCCCCTCGAAGCCCGGGCCCAGGCACTGGCCAGCGGTGAGTTCCCGGATACCTCAGCGATGCCAGCAGCGGAAGCGCCGGAATCCACGCCCGAGCCGAGCCCCGAGACGTCAGCTAGCGACGACTCTGATCAGCAAAGTCCTGACGACGCCGATCAAGTGCTGCTCGACATATTCGAGCAAGAAGCGCAGACCCACCTGGAAACCCTGCAGAATTACTTGCTGACCGCCCATCAGCATCCAGCGGCAGTCTATACCGACGACCTGTCCCGTGCCCTGCACACCCTGCGCGGCAGCGCCAATACGGCAGGGATTGCGCCTATTGCCGCCATCATTACGCCGTTGGAACGCTTTATCAAAGAAGCCCGGGCGCAGAACAAGCGGGCCGATCACGAGGTACTCGAATTAATATCCCGAGCCAGTGATTTCCTGACCCAAGGTTTGGCACAAATTCACGATGATCCGCAAGCCGAACTTGACGGTACCGTGGATTACCTGGACAAACTCGAGAAAGTCAGCACCTCGACGTTCCAGGGACAAGCTTTTGATGCCGATGTTGCTCCGGCAAATCAGGTATCTTCACAACTGATCCAGCTGTTTCTGGGTGAAGGCCTCGACATCGTTCTGGATGCCGAGACCATTCTGGAGGAATGGGCGAGCGATCCACAACAGACCGGTGCTTTGTCCACCCTGCGCAGCGAGCTCGAATCCCTCACCGACAGCGCAGCGGATGCCGGCCTCGCCGACGTGGCCAATCTTGCCGACGCCCTGACGCGCCTCTACGGTGCAGTGACCGTATATGGCCTGCCGGCCAGTGCTTCATTCTTTGAGACCGCGCGAAAGGCTCAGGAACAACTCATCAATCAGATGGATCAGGTCGCGGCCGGGCTGGCGACAGACCCTTGTGACGAGATCATTCTCGAACTTCATGCGTTGACCGACGCGGTTAACCGCAACGACGAACCCGACGAATTCGAGCAACAGTTCACCGAAGATCTGGAAGAGATCGACCTCAGCCTCGAAGACAATGAGTTAACGGCTCCGGATACCGCTGACGAGCAACATACCGCGTTGCCAGAAGCCTCCGATGACGCTGATATGGACGCCGAACTGGCGGCCATCTTTCTGGAAGAAGCCAGGGACCTCATCGACAGCACCGCTGAAGCGCTTCAGAACTGGAGTGAAGACACCGGCAATATCGATCTTCTGCGTCTGCTGCAAAGAGATTTGCACACCCTCAAAGGCGGCGCGCGTCTGGCCGATATTGAAGCCGTAGGCGATCTTGCTCACGAACTGGAAAACCTGTTCGAAGGCCTGACCGAAAAGCAGCTTTCCATCAACAGTACGCTGTCCGACCTGCTGTTCCGGTGCCATGACCGTCTGGCAGGTATGGTCGATGCCTTGGAGGCACAGAATCAGCCAAAACCGGCGCCCGATCTGGTGCATGAAATCCAACAGTACATGGGCGAAGCCCAGGGTGTTCGATCGGTCACCGATGTTGTGCCGGAGACCGGCCCGCAAACCGAAACTGGTCACGACCATACCGAAACACCAGAATCCGCAGATGTTGTAGCCAACGACGACACAGCCAGTGGCGTGGCTGATCTGTCTCATCTGGACCCCGAATTGCTCGGCATCTTCCTGGAAGAGGCCTACGACCTGATCAACTCCACCGGCAGCGCGCTCCATAACTGGAGCGAGAACCCGTCCGACCGGAGCATTGCCGCGGAACTGCAGCGCGATGTGCACACCCTGAAGGGTGGTGCCCGCATGGCGGGCGTGGACGCCATCGGCGACTTGACCCACGTGCTTGAAGACCTGTTTGAAAAGGTTGCCGAAGGTCACCTGGACGCCAGTGGAAGCATGATCGACCGGCTGTTTGCCTGTCATGACCGGCTGGCACAAATGGTCGAACAAGTGGCTACTCAACAGCCATGCCCACCCGCGCAGGAGCTGGAAGCGCAAGTACGAGCCATCCTCCGGGGTGACGAGGCCTCTGACGTTGACGCTGCCTCCGACAGAGAGGCGTTACCGGAACAAGCGGCAAGTGACCGCGAACACGAGGAACTTGTGTCTGCCTTCGATGCCGAATCGGCAGACGAGTCACAAGCTGAAGACATTCTGGGTATCTTCCTGGATGAAGGTCTCGAAATTCACGATGCCATCGCTGAAAACCTGGAGCTCTGGCGCGAACAACCGAATGAACTGACGGCACTGATGTCAATGCGGCAGGAGCTCCACACCCTCAAGGGGGGCGCGCGCCTGTCAGACCTCGATGCCATCGCGGATCTGGCCGATGCCTGGTCGGAATTGCTTGACGATGCGCTTGCCGGTAACAAGCCGGCAGAGGCCGCACTGGCGCTGAGCGATCGAGCGCAAGCCAACCTCCGCACCATGCTAAACGCGATGGAAGCCGGCAAGCAGCCAGAGCTCGATTTCAGCCTCATCGATGCCCTCGGCCAATCGGGCACCGAGATGCCCGCGCCGGAGGCAGAAGTCGAACAACAGGAAGCCCCGGATCCGGAAGTTCTGGAGATATTCCTCGAAGAAGCCAATGAAATCATGGACCAGCTGGAGCAACTGCTGGCCGATTGGCACAAAGAACCGAACAACCACCACTTCAATCAAGAAGCCCAGCGTGCCATGCACACCCTGAAAGGGGGCGCGCGCTTGTCTCAGCTCTCGGGACTGGGAGACAAAGCCCATACCTTTGAAACCTTGTTGATTGATCTTGGCGGCAATGCTCCCTCCGAAGCCCAATGGCAGGAAATTGGCCGTCAGCATGACGACATCATCGCAGCCGTCGCCGAAATACGGGCCCGTTTCGAACAGGGCGAAGCACTGCCACAGGTAGAGGCAGAAGCAGCGCCGGCCGAGCCGGAACAGTCCTCATCCGCCGCGATACCGGCGCCGCTGGCGGCCGAGGTTACACCCGAACCGCCCGAAGCCAAGCCGGTTGTCCGCAAGCCGTCGAAGCACCGCAGCCAGAAAGCCGCTGAAGCCCAGCGCGCTGCCCAGGAAACCATTCGGGTATCGGCGCCACTGCTGGACGATCTGGTTAACCTCGCCGGCGAAACCAGTATCACCCGGGGCCGGCTGGAGCAGCAATCCAGCGACTTCAGCCACACCCTCGACGAAATGGCCGCCACCATCGAGCGTCTGCGCGAGCAGCTGCGCCGGATGGAGATAGAAACCGAAACCCAAATCCTGTTCCGTGCCGAACAGGAACACGGTGCCGACTACGGTGAAGATTTCGATCCCCTCGAAATGGACCGATATTCGTCCATCCAGCAGTTATCCCGAGCACTGACAGAATCCACGTCTGACCTTGCCGACCTGCGTGAAACCCTGGCGGACCGGGTGCGTGATACGGAAACGTTGCTGGTTCAGCAATCGCGCATCAATACCGAGCTCCAGGAAGGTCTGATGAAGACCCGAATGGTTCCGTTTGCCTCTACCGTGCCAAGGCTGCGCCGGATCGTTCGTCAGATCAGTGGCGAGCTGGGCAAGAAAGTCGATTTCGACGTTCGCAATGCCGAAGGCGAAATGGACAGAAGCATTCTGGAACGCATGATCGCGCCGCTGGAACACATGCTCCGCAACGCTCTGGATCATGGTATTGAAACTCCGCAGGAACGCCGCCAGGCCGGT
Source organism: Marinobacter litoralis (assembly GCF_016427555.1). Taxonomy (GTDB): domain Bacteria; phylum Pseudomonadota; class Gammaproteobacteria; order Pseudomonadales; family Oleiphilaceae; genus Marinobacter; species Marinobacter litoralis_A. Next base: position 648,542 of record NZ_JAELVS010000001.1, on the reverse strand, counting down.
AAACCGGAAACCGGCGAAGTGGTGCTGTCACTAACCCGCGAGGGCGGCGACGTAGTGCTTCGCATGATCGATGACGGCAAAGGCATTCCTGCCGACGTAATTCGCGACAAAGCCATTCGTCAGGGCTTGATGCACGAAAACGAAGCACTCTCTGAACGGGAGATCCTGCAATTTATCTTGCAGCCTGGCTTCTCCACCGCCGAGCAGGTCACCCAGATTTCAGGCCGTGGCGTTGGTATGGACGTGGTCGCGAGCGAGATCAAGCAGCTCGGTGGCAGCCTCGATATTGACTCGTCATTGGGTCGCGGCACCACCTTCACCGTGCGCTTGCCGTTCACGGTATCGGTGAACCGCGCTCTGATGGTGGCAACGGGCGAAGATTTCTACGCCATCCCGCTGAACACCATCGAGGGTATCGTTCGGGTCAGCACCTACGAACTCGAAGAGTATTACAAACCCGATGCGCCTCTGTACGAGTACGCCGGTCAACAATACCGTTTGCAGTACCTCGGCAACTTGTTGAACAGCGACCACCATCCGAAGCTGCAAGGCCAGGCGCTGCCGCTGCCGGTCATTCTCGTGCGCGGGGCCGAGCAGCCACTGGCGTTGCAGGTGGATCACCTGATGGGCAGCCGTGAAATCGTTGTTAAGTCCCTCGGTCCGCAGTTCAGTACGGTGCGTGGGGTATCCGGCGCTACTATTCTGGGTGACGGTAACGTAGTGGTGATTCTCGACTTGCCGGCCATGATCCGTTCAGACGTACTGTCTGACCGCCAGCGCATCGCCAACCTGGCCAAAGAGCGCACATCCGGGCGCTTCGAAGAACAAGTAACCACGGTCATGGTGGTGGATGACTCGGTCACCGTAAGGAAAGTCACATCGCGCTTGCTGGAACGAAACGGCATGGAAGTGATCACCGCAAAAGACGGCTTGGATGCCGTAGCGCAGCTGCAAGACCACCGACCGGATGTCATCCTGCTGGATATTGAGATGCCTCGTATGGATGGTTTCGAAGTAGCCAGCTTTGTGCGCCATGATGACACTCTCAAAGAGACGCCAATTTGCATGATCACCTCCCGAACCGGTGAAAAACACCGCGAACGGGCTCTGGCCATCGGCGTTAACGAGTACCTTGGTAAGCCGTTCCAGGAAACCGTGCTGCTTGAAACCATTAAACGGTTGACCGAGAGCGAGTGATGGCCGGCCAGACCGGCCGACCAGCGGTCGGGATCGTTTCTGATGACGCGTTACAGCGCCGGCGGCTTCAGGAAGCCGCCGGCAAGTTTGGCTTGGACAGCTGCTTTGCGGGTGACCCCGATCGGTTGATCGATTACCCGGAGTTTCCGGAAGCGGCATTGTGGCTGGTCACCTTACAAGACGAAGCGGATCACCCGACCTTTTTCGATCATTTGCTCGATCATACCGATGCGCCGGTATTGTTTGGGGTTGATCTCGCCCCGAAGCCGAACAGCAAAGAGTTCATTCGATGGGAGCGCCGCCTTCAGAATAAACTGGAAAAACAGCTAGGGCCTCTGGAAGCACTTGATAGCGCCCGCGATCTGGAACAACTGGTTGATTGCGAGCCTGCGCCACAAGGCCCGCCAAGCCTACCCAGCTCGGTCACTCCCGCATCGCCCGGCTCACTGGCCAACGAAATCTGGATATTGGGCGCGTCTCTTGGTGGCCCGGCCGCGGTGAAAGCCTTCCTGGACCAGTTGCCACCGGGTTTGCCGGTAGGCTTTATTTACGCACAGCACATTGATGGCAATTTCACCGATGTCCTGACTCGCGTCTTGGGCCGTCACGCTCATTACCAACTTAAAAAAGCCGAGCACGGCTACCGGATACAGAACGGTGATGTGGTGCTGATGCCAGTGGATCACGAATGGTCTTTTGACCCGGAAGGCCGCCTCGTGCAACTGGACACACCCTGGCCCGGCCCTTACGGCCCGTCTATTGACCAAGTGCTGCTCAATGTGGCCGACCATTTCGGCAAGCGCTGCCACGCCATTCTCTTTTCAGGCATGGGCAACGACGGCGCCCTTGCGGCCCCTATGCTGAAAGCTTACGGTAGCCGGATCTGGGCACAGGAAAGCCAAAGCTGCGGCAACAGTTCCATGCCGGACTCCGTTGCAGCGACCGGCTGCACCGGTTTTCGGGGCACACCGGAACAATTGGCCGAAGAGCTGATTACAACCATCAAGAACAACAGCCTGCTCAAGAGCCGGCATAAACGGGATTCCGCCTGAGGACACACGCTATGAATGAAAACAGCCAATCCCTATCCTGCGTTATGGTGCCGGTCAGCGACCGGCAATTGCTGCTACCGAACGTTTCCATCGCAGAGGTTGTTGATTTAAACAACACGAAAACGGACCGGGGCACCCCCGATTGGCTGATTGGTTTCATCGACTGGCGCGGCCTGAATCTGCCCGTGATTTCCTATGACGCGGCCAACGGCAACGAACTGGTGGTGCCCGGTGGCAACCGGGGTCGTATCATTGTGGTCAACACCATTGGCCCCAACCACGGCCAATTGCCGTTCATGGCCCTTGTCACGCAAGGTATTCCCAGCCAAACCCGTCTGACCGAATCCGAGATCAAGAAAGTGGACGCGCAACCCGGCCCAGCTGATCTTATGCAGGTTGAGGTGGAAGGCGAAGCCGCCTGGATTCCGAACCTGGAGTATCTGGAATCTCTGGCAGTAACCGCCACCCCCTGACGTTACGGGGTGCCCCCATAGCGGGACAGGCTGCAAATGTTATAATGTTGCAAACTTTGCAGGAGCCTCCCCATGCCAGAGCGCGCGCTTCCGTACCGCCCTCACAATCATCAAGCCTGCGTCAGCCAAGCTCTGACGGACGCACAAGCGATTTGCCGTGAGCAAAATGCCCGCCTGACCCCCATTCGGGAACGGGTACTCGAGCTGATCTGGCAGTCACACAAGCCCTTGGGTGCTTACGACATACTGGCCCAGCTTGGGGCCGAAGGGCACAACGCCGCACCGCCCACCGTGTATCGGGCATTGGATTTTCTCCTGCAATACGGCCTGGTGCATCGCATTTCCTCGCTGAATGCCTTCGTCGGTTGCGCCCATGCCGGCGAGCATCACCGCAGCACTTTTCTGATTTGTCGCGAATGCGGCATTGTTCTGGAGTTGGCCGAAAACTCCGTTACCCAAGCGATCGAGTCTGCAGCGCTGGCGGAAGCGTTTCAGGTTGAAGACATTACACTGGAAATTTCCGGTTTGTGCCCCACCTGTCAGGGAAGCACCACCCATGCCTAATCACCTGGTACAGCTGAATCAGCTCACGGTGCGCTTTGATGAACGGATCGTGGTTGACCACGTCAATCTTGCGGTTGGCCGTGGCGATATCATCACCATCATCGGTCCCAACGGTGCCGGAAAGACCACCCTGATCAAAACCATACTGGGCATTCAGAAAGCATCCAGTGGTCAGGTATCCTTGGCACCGGATCTGGTGATCGGATACGTGCCCCAGCATCTCTCTCTCGAAGCGACGCTGCCGTTAAGCGTAAAACGCTTCATGCTGCTGAGCGGGCGGCCACTGACGGCCTGTGAAGCGGCCTTAAAACGTACCGGCGTGGGCCACCTTCTGAACGCCTCGGTACATCACCTGTCCGGCGGCGAGAAACAGCGTTTGTTATTGGCGCGCGCTCTCGCCCGACAGCCGGACCTACTGGTGCTCGACGAACCCGCGCAAGGGGTGGATATCAATGGCCAGGCCGCTTTGTATGAATTGATCCGGGAACTCAGAGACGAACTGCACTGTGGCGTGATCATGATCTCGCACGATCTGCATCTGGTGATGGCCGCCACGGATCAGGTTATCTGTCTGAACCAGCACATTTGCTGCAGCGGACATCCGGCAGACATTTCCCACGACCCGGCCTTCATCGAAACCTTCGGTCATCAGGTTGCGGAATCACTGGCGGTTTACCACCACCGGCACAATCACAGCCACGACCTGCACGGCGATGTCGTCACCGGAAGCGAACCTCACGGAGCCTGCGCCCATGAACATCATTGATCTGATCCTGGGTGATTTTTTCTGGCGCGCCTTGCTCGGTGGGCTCGGGGTTGCTCTGGTAGCCGGTCCGCTCGGCTGCTTTGTGGTCTGGCGGCGTTTGGCCTACTTCGGAGATACCCTGGCCCACTCAGCCCTGCTCGGCATTGCCTTGAGTTTTCTGATCAGCATTCCGCTCAACCTCGGCGTGATTATCACCTGCTTGCTCATTGCGCTCGCGTTGGTGCTGTTATCCCGTACCCGGGCTCTGGCTACGGATACCTTGCTGGGTATTCTGGCTCATAGCGCACTGGCCATCGGTCTGGTGACACTCAGTTTTATGCCGGATATCCGGGTTGATCTCACCGGCTTGCTGTTCGGTGACTTACTGGCGATGAGCCGCCAGGATCTGTTCTGGATATACGGCGGCGCCGCTGTGGTACTGACCCTGTTGGCGTTGCTGTGGCGCCAGTTATTGATGAGTACCATCCACGAAGAACTCGCACGGGTGGAAGGCGTTCCGGTAGAGCGGCTGCGTCTGGCGCTGATGCTGATGTTCGCCCTGGTGATTGCCGTGGCGATGAAGATCGTTGGTGTACTCCTGATTACCGCGTTGCTGATCATTCCCGCCGCCACCGCCCGCCGGCTGGCTAAAACACCGGAACACATGCTGGGTCTGGCCATTGTGTTTGGGTTTATCGCCGTTTCCGGTGGCCTGACCTTGTCCTGGCACTTAGACACCCCGGCCGGACCATCGGTTGTCGTCACTGCCTTTTTAGCGTTTTTGCTGGTCTACGGAGGCGCGCGCAAGACCCGTTATTGAATTCCTCTGGCTTTCCGGATGGCGCAGACTGGTCTATGGTGGATTGGCTGACCAACGGAAAGCCTGAGGGAGGGTCCTGGCATGGGCAGCAGCCCGGACAGCACGACACTAGGTTCAAAAATCCGCAGGGCTCTATGGCCAGGCTTATGGGTTCCTGTGGTTATCCTGCTGGTGGGAAGCACACTCAGCATATCGGTCGCCCAACGGGTTGGGGCCCAGGCCGAAGCCCTTGCCTACCAACACTATCAGCAGCAACACCGGGCATTGGTTCTCATGGTGCTTGATCAGCTATATCGGCACGGTAACGACGTTTCCCTGCTGAAAGTCCCACTGGCCAAAGCCATGCCTCAGCACCTGCGCCTGCGCATTGATACCTTGGACCGACACACCAAAAAACCGTTACTGGAACTGGGTTCTGTTCACTCGCCGATGAAACGCCACGCTCTGCGCAGCGAACTGAATGTCGATGGCAATCGCTCCATGGTGACCACACTGCCCGATGCCCAGTTACTCTCGGTTCCCGCCCAACAATCCCGCTGGCTGATTCTTGTCGGTGGGGTGGCTCTTTCTTTGCTGGCTTTTGTGCTGTCGCTTTACCTGTGCTGGCGCAATCAAAAACAACGCAAGCAAACCTGGCGGCAGCAAAAAGAACTGAAAATCCAAAAACAGAAAATCGCCAACCTGAACGTTGAAAAACTCGTTCTAAGACAAGCCCTCAACGACAGCGAGAGTCGATCACGGGATCTGATCAATCTGTCGGGCAACCTGATTGCCGAGTTGGACGATCAAGGGCAAATTGCCTACGTCTCGGCCTTGGCCGCCGATATTTTCAGGCAAGCACCGTCGGATTTGGACCAACTGCCCTTTCAGGAACTTATCGCACAGTCCGATCAGCAGCGTTTTGCTGAAACCCTTGAAGCGGCCCGCGTTGAGCAAGAGATCATACAGACCGACCTCGCGCTGGCAGGCCCGCATTCCGGGCACTCTGTGCCGGTCACCCTTCGTTTGAAAGCGGTCACCGATCCGGTAAGAGGCATCGCAGGATTCCGGCTCAGCGCACAGATAAAAGTTCAGGAGCCGGATTAGGCATTACAGAGGCTGAACCCGCTCCAGAAGCCGTCCGGTCGCAAGCAACTCCAAAAACTCATCCCCCAGCCGGTCGCTCTCGGCAATTGCCCTGCGCCAGGATTTTTCCCGCCCGGCATCGTCCCCGAGGTACTTCTCGAAATCCTTACGATCCGGTAGTTTGCGATCCGGCAAGGCGTCCAGATAGTCTCGGGACGGCGACACCAACAGGACATCCTGCAGGCGAGTCGCATCGCCTTTGCGCCAGGGCAGCGTCTTGTCAAACCAACCCGGCACAACCCGGTCGGTAAAGTGGGGGTACAGCACAATGCCGGGCTGCTCGTAGGGCAGATCAAGATGATAATCCAGCAGCCCTCCGTCCCGGTACACCCCGGCTGGCGCGCCCGGAATGTTATGCACAGCAGACATCACCATCGGGATCGACGCCGAAGCCAATAAGGCTGACAGCAAATTGTCCGGGCTGAGTGCAACTTCGTGGCGCGGGAACTCGGCGTGGGTGGAGATCGGCGTCTTTTGCCGGGCATCGTGCACGAAGCCACGTTCCATAAAGCGGCCAAGATGGCGACGGCTGAGCATATTGGCGCTGATGGCGCTCATCAGCCCCATACTCAAGCGCCCTTTCGAATCGTGCTGAAGCAACCCCAGGCTCCGGACCACCACAACACTCAGGCGATAGACCGGATGGGCCAGCAGATAATCTTCCCGGCCCCCCAGCAGCTCCCGCAAAAACGCGACACTTTTACGGCTGACTTCCTCTGCACTGACACCTTTGCTGAAACGTTGCTGAGTGTAGAGCTCTGCCAACTTGCTCAATTGCGCGCGAGGGTTATCCGAGGACGCCACAGCGGCGAAACGCCAGCTCCCGATTGATGAGCCAATCAGCGCAATTTCCTGTTCGGCATCCGCCAGCCATTCTCCAAATATGGCCTTGTCCAGACCACTGATGCCCAGCGCCTTCGGGCCTCCGGCGGCACCCGGAATGACATGCACATCGGAAGCTTCCAATGATTTCTGTCGCAGCCGCTCCAAAGCTCGGCGGCCAGCGCGGATCGTGAGTGCCGGGGCACGGGTATGAACTGCAGTCATTCAATATCCTCTCAATAGCTGGCTGGAGTTTAACGAAGGCTCAGGGGGCCAGCCAACTGAACAAAATTCATGGCACCCATTGGTATTGTGCATGAACCGGCGATATTCACACGGGACCGGTCAAATTTCGACTTTTTCGGAAAAAATGCCATGCTAGACTCTAACCAACGATGGCACAGGGTGCGTGCCGTGAATTGTCAGCCGGAGCCGAGCTGTGAATCTTCTGACCTCGCCAGATACGATGCAATCTAACCCTAATCTTGCGGTTTTGGGTTTCCGGCGGCAATTGGTTTACCACCTGCATTTCTGGGCGTTAATCGCCGTGGCTCCGCTGATTTTGATTCAGTGGCAGCATGGCAATCACTTGCTCGCCGCTTTTCTGGCGCTTTTCTGCGCCAATGCGGTGCTCGTCATCGGCTGCCTGAGACTGACCGGACGGTATTTTCTGAAAGGCTGGTTGTTTCCCATTCTGGCCGTGGTCTCGGCCGCTTACTCCACCGCCATCAATGGGCACTCCGGCCTCTACTGGGCCTATCCAGCCGCCATCGCGCTGTTTTTCCTGCTCCCGATCAAAGAAGCCAGCGCTTTCAACATCCTGTTTGTCGCCGTCATGGCGGTAACGTCGTTTCTGAAATTTTCAGAAGCTGACTTCTGGCGCATCACCTTTTCACTGGGCTTGAGCTGCATCTTTGCCATGGTATTCGCCTGGCTGGTAGGGCGCATGCAACAGGAACTGACCAAACTGGCCACCACTGACCCGCTAACCGGCTGCCTGAACCGCTCTCAACTCGCGGATATTCTGAATAGCCAGATCCAGATGCGCGAGCGCTACGAACGGGTTTCAAGCCTGGTACTGGTGGATCTCGACTACTTCAAGGTGATTAACGACCAATGGGGCCATCTGGCGGGCGACAAGGTACTGAAAGAACTCGCTCTGCGCATTCGGAAGCGGCTCAGAGAGAACGATCAACTGTTTCGCATTGGCGGTGAAGAATTCATGATCGTGCTGCCAGAAACCCGCCAGAAAGATGCAGACAGCCTGGCCCATCAGTTATTAAGCAGCATCAGCGCCACCCCCTTTCTGGAGGACATCCGGGTGACCGCCAGCGCCGGCGTAGCGGAGGTCAGCCAGGGTGAAACCTGGTCAATCTGGCTCAACCGGGCCGATCAGGCTTTGTATACCGCCAAGCACCAAGGTCGAAATCAGATTGTAAACGCACCGAAGCCCCACGCAGTGGTACCAGCAAGGGTCGATGAAGAGCCCTCGCCGCCAATCAGCAAAGGCGGCGAAGTGGCGTGATCCGCCGGTTCCGATATTAAACGGTTTTTCTGAACTCCCGGTAGGCCGTAAACACATCCCACGGCTTCTCGAAATGCGGGTAATGGCCCACACGCCTCAGGCTGACCACATCCGCAGACGGCACCAGCTCGCGGTAACGTCTGACCATAGCTGCCCCGGAAACCGGATCCGCCATCCCCGAAATGAGTCGCATGGGTTGCTTTGCCTGCTGCAATGCACCCACCCACCGGTTGCGGTGGCATCGGCGTTCTTCCATAAACTGGATCAGCCCGTGCAGAATCCCGCGCCCGTTGTTGTAGTTCAGCAGGTGCCAGAAATCCGACAAATCGTCAGCATCCGGCTGACCATCTGGGCTGAACAACCGCCGGAAACTCCGTTCAAAGGTCGCTTTTGTTAGCCCCCGGCTGATCAACCCACCCAGCGGACTCTTCAGGATTTTCTGAATGAATAAGGGGGAGTGCACTTCGGGAAACAGGCCACCATTCAACAAACATACGCTGCTGATCCGAAATCCCAGCGTACCTTCCTGATCTCTGGCCAGCAGTTCCTGGACCACCGAGGTGCCATAGTCGTGCGCCATCAGGTGCACCTCCGGCAACCCCAGCCCCTCCAGCCAGCCCTGAACCAGATCTGCCTGGTCTTCGATGCTGTAACGATAGTTCTGCGGCTTATCGGAAAAGCCAAAGCCCAACATGTCCAGCGCCAGCACTTTATAGTGACGGGAAAGCATCGGCCAAAGACGACTCCAGTCCCAGCTGGCAGAGGGGAATCCGTGCAGCAGAACCAAAGGCTCACCCTGCCCTGCCATTCGGCTGAACACCGCGTGGCCACCATAGCTGAACCATTTTCCTGCTTGTTGCCAAGCCTCCAGCGTGGCAGCCACCTCATACGTTCCTGCCATCGCCCCAGACATAATCTGTCCCATGATTTGCCTCGACACACCCTGTGAACAGACAACTTTAGTGCAAACCACAACTACTGGCCACCTTCACCGGGCGCCCCCTTCGGATAAAGGCCGCCAAACAGCCTAAATCATGGAGGTGAAGCGCGATTTGCCTTAAGCTTCACACTTTGACAGGCACACTATCGGGAACCACTATGTCTCAACCTCTTGATGATCTCACCGGCCATTACCACGCAATTCTGGAAGGCCTGGGTGAAAACCCCAGCCGCGAAGGCCTGATCGACACCCCAGCCCGTGCTGCTAAAGCCATGCAATTTTTAACGCGCGGCTATCAACAGGACCTGCAGAGCCTTGTTAATAACGCAGTGTTCGAGTCGGCCATGGATGAAATGGTGGTGGTCCAGGACATCGAGCTCTATAGCATGTGTGAGCACCACATGCTTCCGTTCATCGGCAAATGCCACATCGCTTACTTGCCGCAGGGCAAAGTACTGGGGCTGTCCAAGTTTGCGCGCATCGTGGACATGTACGCCCGCCGCCTTCAGATTCAGGAAAACCTGACCCGACAAATTGCCGAAGCCGTTGAAAGCGTAACCGGCGCGAAAGGGGTCGGTGTCGTGATCGAAGCACAGCACATGTGCATGATGATGCGCGGTGTCGAAAAGCAAAACAGCCGCATGAAAACCTCCATGATGCTGGGTCAATTCCGCAAATCACAAGCGACCCGTAGCGAGTTCCTCACCTTGATTTCGAACAACCGCGGATAAATTTGGCACATTCACCTACTGATGTTGGCGTTTTTAGCTGCTGAAAAACAGCCACGGCTACGACACGATAGACCGGTATCCGCGAATAACAGCTCACCCCCGATAGCCGCTCACAAATTTGTCCGCCTATCCGGAGGTGCGCTGCGTACTAGCGAGCATTCACCGTTCCGGAGTCGTCATGCGTTCACTAAAAGATAAAACCATCATCATCACCGGCGCTAGCCGTGGCATTGGTCGTGAAGTTGCGCGAGTTTGTGCAACGGAAGGCGCCAACGTCGTCATCGCGGCGAAATCAGATCAGCCCCACCCAACACTTGAAGGCACCATTCACTCCGTAGCCAAAGAAGTTCAGGAAGCGGGCGGCCAAAGCCTGGCCGTTAAAGTGGACGTGCGCAGCGAGGAAGACGTCGACAATTTGATTGCTCAAACCGCTGAGACATTTGGTGGTATTGACGCCATCATCAACAATGCAGGTGCCATCGCGTTGTCCGGTGTTGAATCAACGCCACTAAAAAAGCTCGACTTAATGATGCAGATTAACTTCCGTGCGGTATTTCTACTCAGCCAAAAGGCTTTACCGCATCTAAAAAAATCTGAAAACGGTCACATCCTGAGCTTTTCACCTCCTTTGGACCTAGACCGTCGCTGGATGCGGAACCACGCTCCCTACACCCTGACAAAATACGGTATGTCGATGCTGACATTGGGCATGTCAGACGAGTTCAAACGCTACGGCATTGCGGTCAACGCCCTTTGGCCTCGCACCGTCATTCACACCGCCGCCACGGCTTTCGGCGGCAAGCAATCGTTCGACCGGTCTCGCACTCCCAAGATCATGGCCGATGCCGCTTTCGCTTTGCTGAAAACCGAGAACCGTGAAATCACCGGCCAACTGCTGATTGACGAAGACTTCCTGCGCACCCAAGGCGTAGAAGACTTCGAACAATACCGTGCCAACCCGGCGAGTAATAAACCGGACTTGATGCCAGATTTATTTGTCCAAGCTCCAGACGCTTACGCCCATAACGCAGTTCCCCCACTGGCGGGCTTCTCCGGAGAAGAATAGCAACCATCGGAAATCGACGGTCACAGAGCCGCGTTGCCCCTCTGTGGCTGCCGTAGAGAGTTATGGTATATCGGAGTTTCTAGCTATGCCCTTACTGAGCCTACGCAACGATGGCAAAGTTGCGATTATTTCTATGGACAATGGCAAAAATGCCAATAACCTCGCCTTTTCCCAGCAATTGCTGGCTCTGCTCAACCATGTTTCTAACGACAAGTCTTATAAAGCGCTGATTCTGGCGTCAAGTGATGAAAAAAACTGGAGTCAGGGCATTGATGTCAGTTGGCTAATGAGCAGCATTCAAAATGGCAACCAAGAAGACGTCAAAACCTTCCTATCCACCATGGATGAAACTTACCACACCATGCTGCAGTACCCGATTCCCATTATCGCAGCCATCAACGGCCACACCTTTGGCAACGGGATCGTCATTGCAGCTGCCTGCGATTTCCGTTACATGCGCAGCGACCGTGGCTACGTGTGCTTTCCGGAGGTTGATATGAACATCCCGTTCCTGCCCGGCCTGATCGATGTGATCCTGAAAGCGATGCCTCGGCACACTTTTAACGAAATGATGCTGACCGGTCGGCGCGTGACGGCGGATACTCTGGCCGACGCCAGGTTTATAGACAGAACGTTCGATTCGGTTGAAGCCTTGAACGATGGCGCGTTAGAGTTTGCGCAAACCTTCAAAAAGGGCCGTGCCATTTTTGCCGAGCACAAAAGGCGTTTGCACAAACCCGTGCTCGACGCCCTGGCGGCCAAGAACCCGCCACTCATTGAGGCGCTGGACATTCTTTTGTAACCACGCCATCGCGATTTCAAGGAGAACCCTTTTGCCCGTTGAAAACGATCAAGACCTTCGCGACATTCTAACCAGTGTCCACACCATCGCTTTGGTAGGTGCCAGCGAGAAAACCAGCCGGCCAGCCCACGAAGTCATGGAGTATCTGCAGAACCAGGGCTACCGGATTATCCCGGTCAACCCGCGGCTTGAAGGTAAGCAAGTACTCGGAGAAACGGTTTACGCTGACCTTGCATCGATTCCCGAGCCGGTCGATATGGCAGAACTTTTTCTGGCGCCCGAACGTACCGATGCGATCATCGACCAGACTATTGCACAGAAGATTCCCGTACTTTGGCTGCAAATCGGCGTCATCAACGAAGCTGGTGCCGCAAGGGCCGAACGGGCTGGCTTAACAGTGGTTATGGACCGCTGCCCGAAACGGGAAATTCCCAGACTCAACATTGCCAGATAAACGGACCTGCCCTATTCTGAAAAGACTTTAGGATAAATGAGCTGGTCTATGTCGTTCAAAGATCATCCAGGGAACGGGCAAGCGCCCCCGAACAAGCCAGAACATGCCGGTGCCCGTGCAGAGACGTTTTTGCACAGGGCGCGCATTCCTGTCGACTTACTCAAGCTCGGTATGCGAGTCGTACAACTCGATCGGCCGTGGAACGATGTACCCGTTCTGTTTCAGGGGTTCACCCTATCCACGCCCGACGAAGCGAAAGTACTGCGCCAATATTGCTCGTGGGTTGTTGTAGAAGATGAAGAAACCAAGCTGGCCCCGGTACTAAGCAAAATTCCCCAGCTGCGCCAGAAAACCACCGAACCGATGAAGGAAACCCGTACCCTGGAACAGGAGTTTCCGCGGGCGAAAGAAACCTGGCGCCAGACTCAGGCCTTTGTCGACAAGATCACCGTCGATATTATTCAGAACGACACCCTGGAACTCGGCGAAGCGCGTACTCTGATCCGGTCGTGCGTTGACAGCGTCAAGGCCAACGCCAGCGCCATGCTCTGGATGGGGCGGATCAAAAACCGGGATGCCTACACCGCCGAGCATTGTCTGCGGGTGGCCGTTTACGCCATCGCGTTCGCCCGTTTTCTGGGCATGCCGGATGAAGATATCGAAACCGCCGGCATGTGCGGTCTGCTGCACGATCTGGGCAAGCTCAAGGTGCCCGGCGCCATCCTGAACAAACCCGGCCCGCTGACGCCGGACGAATACGTCATCATGCAGTCCCACACCACTCACGGCTTCGAGTTGCTCAAGCAGGATGAAAGCCTGGAGCCCATTATCCGCGACGTGACGCTGCACCATCACGAACGGGTGGACGGCAAAGGCTACCCGACACACCTGCCAGAATCCCAGATCAGCCGCTTTGCCCGATTGATTTCCATCGTCGATACTTACGATGCGATTACCAGCGACCGCTGCTATCGGAACGGGCGATCACCGGCCGAGGCGCTTAAAATTCTCTATCAGAATCGCGGCCAGCAATTTGATGCCGACTTGGTCGAATCGTTCATACGGATGATCGGTATCTATCCGCCGGGCACCCTTGTCGAGCTCAACACCGGTGAAGTCGCCTGGGTGGTCAGCACCCACCCGGGGCGCAAGCTCAAACCCAAAGTTGAAATTGTGCTGGATAAAAACAAACACAGAATGACACCCTATGTTCTTGACCTGAGCGTACAGACAACAGAAGATGGGGAAGTTCGTGAGATTCGTAATCCACTGGCCGACGGTGCATTCGGAATAACAATAAACGAGCGAATTCACAACTAGCGATTCACGATAGAAAGGACTCTGCCGTTACCCCTAGTAATACGTCAAGGTAAACTCGGAGCAGAGCGTGACCCCAGCACAACGCACCATGCCGTTTGTAACCCGCGTCCTTAAGAGTCCGTTTTTCGCGGCCGTTGTCTTTTTGGTTTTTTTCGCGTTAGCTTGGGCGCTTCGGTCTGGCCTGATTCAAAAGGACACCGAACAGATTCGGGCAAATCTGACTGACGAAGCCCACGCTCTGGCCAACAATCTGGAACGGGAATTTGCCATTCAGGCGGGTGCCTTGGGCCGGATGGCCGAGCGCATGAAAAACGGCGCTTACGCCAACAAACAGATTTGGCAATCCGATGCCAACACCTACCTCAACGACTTCGGCATCTATCAGGCCATTGAGTGGATTGATAAAGAGTTTGTCATTCGCTGGCTGGAACCCGCCGGCGAAAACCAAGCAGTTCTCGGTTACAACGTAGCCTTCAATGAACAACGCCGCCAAGCTTTGGAACACTCAGCCGCCACCGGACAACCGGATATCTCCGGCATTATTGATCTGCGCCAAGGGCCAAAAGGTATTGTCACCTACCATCCTGTCGGTCAAGGTGCGGAAAATAATGGGTTTATTGCCGGTGTCTTCAAAATGCAGGTGTTGGCCGAACAACTGTTGACCCGGCGAATAATCGACCAGTTCCAGGTTGAAATACTGAACGGCAATAACCTCAGCTACGCCCTGAACACATCAGGCAATATCAACACCGCCTTTCGCGCAACCATGCCCGTCGATATCCCTTTACTGGATTGGCGTCTTGCCCTTAGCCCCACCCACGACTGGGTCGAGAGTCAGCGCAGCCAGTGGCCACGCATCACCTTTATTAGCCTGATTTTAATGGGCATTCTGGCCAGCCTCACCATACTGCTGGGGCAGGTCACATCCAAACGCACGCACTCCCTGCTTCGAACACGGCTTGAACTGGAGCGGCAAGTCGACGAACGTGTCGCGGTGCAGGTCGATCTGGAGCGGTTGGAATCCACCGATACCTTGACCGGTCTGGCCAACCGGCGTTTTTTCATGGAAGACCTGTCTCACACCCTGAACATTGCCGAACGCCAGTTACGCCAAGTGGCATTGGTGATGATTGACCTTGACCGCTTTCAAGTACTTAACGATACCCTTGGCCACCAGTTCGGTGATGAGCTGTTAATCAAGGTTGCCGAAAGACTGAACGGCCTCAGCAGCGAAACCGTTCTGGTGGCCTACTCAGGTGGCGACGAGTTTATGATTTGCCAACAACAGATGGGCGACATAGACGATGTCATCCATCTGATTGGCGAGATTAAACAGTGCTTTGCCGAGCCTTTCGAGGCCTTGGGGCAGGTGCAGCAGATCACCGCCACCATGGGCGTTGCGGTGTATCCCCAGAGTGGCCACGATGCCGACACTCTGCTTCGCAATGCGGATATTGCCCTGTACCGGGCCAAGGATCAGGGCCGTAATACCTATCAGTTCTATACCGAAGGTATGCAAGAGAAAGAGATGATGCGCCTGGAGCTGGACAAGGATCTCAGCGAGGCCTTGGCGAACGATGAATTCGTGCTGCATTTCCAGCCCCAGCTGAATCTCGACACGGGTGAAATCAATAACGTGGAAGCCCTCATTCGCTGGCAGCACCCAACGCGCGGCCTGCTGTCGCCCGTTGAATTTATTCCGTTGGCGGAAGAAAGCGGGCGCATTACCGAGATCGGCCGATGGGTGGTGCTGGCGGCCTGCCGGCAGCTTGCACGCTGGAAAGGCACCGCCTGCGAACACCTTCGCATTGCGGTGAATTTATCCGGCCGGGAGTTGGAGGATGCCACTCTGGTTGACCACGTGCGGGATACGCTGGCGGCTGAAAATATTGCCCCGCACATGCTTGAGCTGGAATTAACGGAAGAAATTTTCATTCAGAACATCGCCCAGAATCGCAGTCAGCTCACGCAGCTGCACCAGCTTGGCACACGTTTGGCTATCGATGACTTCGGCGTCGGTTATTCGTCGTTGGGCTACTTGCGGGATTTCCCGGTGGATTTGCTGAAGATTGACCGCTCGTTTATTACCAATGTGACGGAGCGCCATGACGATGCGGTGATTACCCGGGCGGTGATCAATCTGGCCCATAATCTGGGTATTCAGGTAGTGGCTGAGGGTGTAGAGACGGAAGATCAGCTGCATTTCCTGCAGGCCCACCGGTGCAATCTGGCGCAAGGGTATTTGATCAGTCGTCCGGTTCCCGGATCTGAGCTGGAGAAGGCGATTCGGGAAGATTCTTTGTTTACCGGTCAGCAGATCGCTTCTGCATTGTAATTAATGCTGATGCGCTGCAAACTTTGCGGCCTGTCTTTCTTTGGGTGTGATGTGTATGTCTGCCAGGTATTTATCGTCGGAGCAGGATGCCAAGCTGCGCCGCTGGGAGCGCTGGAACCGCAACTATTTCGTTTTTGCGTTTTTTGCGTTAATTCTGGTGCTGGTGTTCAGCAGTCAGTTGGGGATTTCGTCGGGTGAGGACTGGGGCGGCCTTGGGGTGCTTCTGGTGGTGCTGGTGATTCCGATCATTGTGTTGCAGTTGCGGCTGTCTTGTCCGGCGTGTGGGACGAAAATTGGCTGGCAGGCCAAGTTAATGGCGCCGGATCAGTGTAAGTCTTGCGGTGTTTTTCTGCGTTCTAAAAACTCTTCTTCCTGAAACCTTTGACCTGTGAGTTGGTCATAGGTTCTAGTCTATCCTCCAAGTAGCGTGTTTTCCGTGCTGGCACGGGGTAAGTGCTTCCGAAAACCGCTGCAAGTACGTCCGTGTACGCTTGTCTCCGCCATCCATGGCTCCGAACATTTTCGGAAGCACTTACCCCGCACCAGCACTCCGCTGACTTGATTCGTGGATTCTGATGAATCCGGCTGGTCATTATTCATTGGGTGCCGCCTATGAAAGTCAAAGAACTCGCCACCGCGGCCGATGTCACCCCGGATACGGTTCGGTTTTATACCCGGGAAGGTTTGCTGCGGCCCAGTCGTAATCCGGACAACAATTATCAGTACTACGATGCCGAGGATCTGCGGCGGTTGCGATTTGCCCGGAAGGCTCGGCAGTTGGGTTTTTCGTTGCCGGAGATTCGGCAGATTTTAGGGCAGGCAGACGAACATCATTCCCCATGCCCGATGGTTCGGGATGTGTTTGAGCAGCGGTTGGCGGAAGTGGAGCGGGAGATTGCCGAGTTGCAGCAGTTGCGCACCCGGATGGTGTCGGCGTTGTCGGCGTGGCAGGAGATGCCGGATGGTACGCCGGACGGGCATACGATTTGTCGGTTGATTGAGCATTGGGACGATCCTGCGACTTGTCCAGGTAAGGAGCATTGAGTTATGAGCGAAGCATCTGGTTTGAGTACCGCTCTGAGTATTTCCGGAGCCTCCTGTCAGGGTTGCGTGAAGAAAATTCGTAACGCCCTGGAGCCGTTGACCGGAGATACCGATCTGGTTGAGGTCGATCTGGAGGCGCAAACGGTTGCGCTGCCCGAGAGTGTCGATAAAGCCGAGGCTGCGAAGATTGTGTCGGATACCGGGTATCCGGCGGAGCCAATCGCAGCTGAGGAACCCTCGTCGGGCTGTTGTGCGTCGAAGAAGAGTGACGCCTCTGAAGAGTCGTCAGTTCAGTCAGAGCAAACCGAGCCCAAAGGTGATGCTCAAGCCGCATCAGCCGAGGCTTCCAGCGGCGAACGGGTGCTTCTGGCGGTGACGGGGGCTACTTGTGCGTCCTGCGTGAGCACCATTGAGAAGGCGCTGTTGTCGGTGCCCGGGGTTTCTCATGCCCACATGAATCTCGCCGACAATACCGCAACCGCCACTGGTGCTGCGGATTCCGCCCGTTTGATTCAGGCCATTGAGAGTGCGGGTTACGGGGCCAGTGAGATCGAGGATGAAGACGCCGCCGACGATCGCAAGCAAGCGGAAGACAAAAAGCAGTATCAAACCTTGCTGGTCAAGATGGCCATCAGTTTGGGGCTGGGTATTGCCCTGATGGTTTGGGGCATGGGCTTTGGCTCGATGACGGTGTCCGACGACAACCAGATCACCTGGCTCAATCTCGGCATCCTGACGTTGGGCGTGATGATTGCGACCGGCGGGCATTTTTATACCGGAGCCTGGAAGGCGTTCAAGCATCACAACGCCAATATGGATACGCTCATCGCGCTGGGTACCGGTACAGCGTGGCTGTATTCCATGGTGGTGGTGAGCATTCCCGAGGCGCTGCCGGAGATGGCGCGGCATGTGTATTTTGAAGCGTCGGCGATGATTATTGGTTTGATCAATCTGGGGCAGGCTTTGGAACTGCGTGCCAAAGGTAAAACCTCGGAAGCGGTGCGGCGGTTGCTGGATCTGCGGGCGAAAACCGCTCGGGTGATTCGTGACGGCAACGAGCAGGACATTCCGGTAGAAGACGTTCAGCAAGGTGACCGCATTCGGGTTCGGCCCGGTGAGAAGTTGCCGGTGGACGGCGTGATTGTTGAAGGTTCTACCCGCATTGACGAAAGCATGCTCACCGGTGAACCCATGCCCGCCAGCAAAGTCGAAGGCGATGAGGTGTCCGCCGGCACGTTAAACACCCACGGATCCATTATTTATGAAGCCACGCGGGTGGGCAGTGAAACCGCGCTGGCGCAAATCATTAAGCTGGTGAAGAAGGCTCAGGGCTCTAAACCGGCGATTGGCCGGCTGGCAGACAGGATTTCAGCGGTGTTCGTGCCCTCGGTCATGTTGATCGCGGTGGCAGCAGCGCTGGTTTGGTACAACGTCGGGCCGGAGCCCGCGGTGGTGCACATGATGGTAGCGGCCACTACGGTGCTGATCATCGCCTGCCCCTGTGCACTCGGTTTGGCAACACCGATGTCGGTGATGGTGGGCGTCGGTAAAGCCGCGGAATACGGCATTCTGATTCGCCAGGGCGATGCCCTGCAAACCGCCGGCAAGATTGATCTGGTGATTCTGGATAAAACCGGCACCATCACCGAAGGCCATCCGGCGGTGACCCGAATCCACGCGCTCGACAGCGATGAAGACAAACTGCTGGCACTGGCCGCAGGGCTGGAACAGCACTCGGAACACCCTTTGGCGGATGCCATTGTGGCCAAAGCCAAAGACCAAGGCATTACCCCTGAAACGGTATCCGGCTTTGAGTCCTTGAATGGCAAAGGGGTGCTCGGGCAAGCCAATGGCCAAACCCTGCGCTTGGGCAACCGGCGCTGGCTGGAAGCCGAAGGCTTATCTGTGGATAGCCTGGCTGAGGCTGCGAAAGACATCACCGACAACGCCGGCACGCCGCTGTATCTGGCGCTTGGCAATGACGTGCTCGGCGTGATCGGAGTTGCCGATGCCATCAAACCCGATTCCAAAGCAGCCATTGAACGCCTGCACGACTCCGGCATCAAAGTGATGATGGTGACCGGCGATATCGAGGCCACCGCCCGCGCTATCTCTGACGCCGCCGGCATCGACGATTTCCGCGCCGAGGTGCTGCCGGAAGACAAAGCCGACGTGGTGAACGAGATGCGCAAACAGGGTTATACCGTGGCCATGGTCGGTGACGGTATCAACGACGCACCGGCTCTGGCCGCTTCCGATGTCGGCTTTGCCATCGGCACCGGCACCGACGTGGCCATCGAAAGCGCGTCCATCACCCTGATGCGCGGTTCCTTGCACGGCGTACCCGATGCCATCGAGATTTCTCAGGCCACGGTCGCCAACATTCGGCAGAACCTGTTTGGCGCCTTTGTCTACAACACGCTGGGTATTCCCGTGGCGGCAGGCTTGCTGTATCCGATCTGGGGCATTCTGATGAGCCCGATTCTGGCAGGCGCAGCCATGTCGTTGTCGTCCGTGACCGTCGTGTCCAACGCCAACCGCTTGCGTTTGTTCAAAACCAGCCAACAACCCGCTCAGCACAAGGAGGCGAACGAATGACGACTTTATTGGTCAATATCGGCGGTTTCGCGCTGATGGCCGCCATTGTGTGGTGGTTCTGGCTGCCCGGTTCAGACAAAAACTCCACAGATAACCAACATCATCACTGAGGTAACCACCATGAAAAAACACACTCTGGCCTTCGGCCTGATGGCCGCTCTCGGATTTTCAACTACCGCCCTAGCCGGCGGCGGGGCCCCAAGCGTTCACGTGTACAAATCACCGACCTGCGGCTGCTGCGGTGATTGGATAGACCATCTCGAAGAAAACGGTTTTGACGTGACCGCCACCAACAGCAACGACATGGGCAGAATCAAAGCCGAAGCCGGTTTGATTCCCGGACTGGGCAGCTGCCACACCGCCATCGTTAACGACTACGTGATCGAAGGCCACGTGCCGGCCGACGACATCAAGCGTTTGCTCAGTGAAGCTCCCAAGGCCACCGGGTTGAGCGTTCCGGGCATGCCGGTGGGTTCACCCGGAATGGAAATGGGTGATCGAAAGGACCACTACAAGGTGATTCTGTTCAACGAACAAGGTCAAACCCGGGTATTCGCTGAACACAATTAATTGAACCGATGCTGCGCCGACAAATCTGACTCACACAAACAGAACCGTTATACTTCGCAGCATCATTCATTTTAAGCCCAGGTTACTTCTTCATGCTCAATGCCGACGCTCTCAATCAGTTGCGCCAGCTGAAAACCGATATCAAAGAAAACAAGGTGGTCTTCCCCGGAACGGTCAAGTCCACCAACGGGCGTTTCGGGTTCGTTGCCCTCGATGAAGGCCGGGATGTGTTCCTGCCCCCCGAGGAGATGCAGAAAGTCCTACCGGGCGATCGGGTCAACGTTGTTGAGCAAGAAGCCGACAAAGGCAAAACCCAGGGTGTTATCGACGAGCTTCTCGCATCCAACCTGAACACCTTTGTGGGCCGGTATCTGGTCAAAGGCAAAGGCCACTTCGTAGCCCCCGAAACCCCGGGCATCAATCGCTGGATTTTTATTCCGCCGAAAGAGCGCATGGGCGCCGAACCCGACGACTTTGTGTATTGCCAGATCCACCGCCACCCGATCAAAGACGGCAAAGGTCAGGCCAAGGTTTTGCGCATTATCGGTAAAGCGGGCGAGCCGGGTATAGAACGTGCCTTCACCTTGGCCAACTTCGATCTTGCCGACTCCTGGCCCGACAACGTCCAGCAACAGGCTGACAAGCTGTCAGAAGACAGCATCACCGCCGCTGCCAATACCCGGGAAGACCGTACCGACGAGCCTTATGTCACCATCGACAGCCCGGGCACCCAGGACATGGACGATGCGCTCAAGGCAACGCCGAACGCCACTGGCTGGACTCTCTCGATCGCCATTGCCGACCCCTCGGCCTTGATCGAGCCCAACAGCCCGGCCGAGCAGGAAGCCTTCCATCGCGCCACCGCGATCTATTTTCCCGGTGAGCCCTTGCCCATGCTGCCAGACAGCATCAGCACACGCTTGTGCTCGCTGATGCCGGATGTTCCTCGCCTGGCTCTGGTGTGTGATCTGCAGGTAAACAACGACGGCAGCCTTGGTGAATACAGTTTTCATCAAGCGGTGATTCGCTCCAAAGGCAAACTCAGCTATGAACTGGTTGCCCACCTGATCGAAGGCCGTGAGGACGAAGAAATCAACGCCTTGCCAGACGACGTCAGCAACAGTCTGGATCAACTGCATCAGGTTGCCACTGCCCTGCGCAAATGGCGCTCGGAACACGCACTGCTGAGCAGTGATCGACCGGAATTCCGCCTGCGACTGGATGAAAATCGCCGTATCCGCCTGATTGAACCATCGGTGCAGAACGAAGCCCACCGCTTGGTGGAAGAGTGCATGGTGGCCGCCAATCGTTGTGCCGCTGACTTCCTGAGCCACCAGGGCAAGGGATTGTTCATCCAGCATCCGGGCCTAAGGGACGACCGGGCCGACAACATCCGCAAACTGCTGGAGGGCTATGCACCGCATCTGGCCGACATCGACGCCAGTAGCGCCGACGGTTTCAAAACCTTGATGAAAGAATGCGAGCAGCTGGACGCGGAAGTACCGGTGAAATCCATTTTGTCGCGCCAGCTGGCCCGCGCCGAACTCAGCGAAGCGCCTGCACCGCACCAAGGTATGGGTCTGGCGGCTTACACCACCTTCACCTCGCCGCTGCGCAAGTTTTCGGATTACTACGTGCACCGGCTGATCAAAGCGGCTTTGTGGGATGCGCCCATCACCGCGCTGAACAAAGATCAGCTCGAAACGCTGCAGGCCACCCAGTTCAAGGCACGCCAAGCGGCTAACTCACTGGAAACCTGGCTGAAAGCCGACTTTGCCAAGACGCTCACGGATGAACCCATGGAAGGCACCATCAGCCGCACCGTGCCGGCTGGTTTCTTCGTGCGCCTGGATTGCAACGGCCTGGAAGGTTTTGTCAGCTGCCGGGATCTGGACGGCAAGTTCAGCTTTGATCCGATCACATTGCGCCTGGTGCACAACAAAAACGGACGCATCTTTCAGATCGAGCAGCGTGTCACCGTCAGCTTTGTCGGTGTGGACGACGAGCGCAGGCAGATCAACTTCAAACTGGTCAAGGCCGAGGAAATCACCACCGGCCAAAACAACGAGGGCGGTTAATACCGCCCCGTTTTACTTCTCCAGCATTTGGGTCAGGCGGGCGTCTTTCGCCTTCCAGATCTCACCCAACCAATTTTTCATGTTCTGGCGATGCTCGGCATCGTTGGTGTAGTCCCGCCCGTTCAGGTGCTCCGGAATATTCTGGGTTCGAATATCCATTCGGATCTCAGGCACCTTGCCGCACAGGAAATCCCAAAAGCTGGGTGCGCCTTTCGGGTAAGCAATGGTGACGTCTACCAACGTTTCGATGGAATCCCCCATCGCATCCAGCACAAACGCCGCACCGCCCGCTTTGGGCACCAGTAAGTGCTGATAGGGAGAATTCTGTTTGTCGTGCTTGGCCTTGGTGAAGCGGGTACCTTCCACAAAATTCATTACGCTGACCGGCGTGTAGCGGAATTTCTCGCAAGCCTTGCGAGTGGCCTTCAAATCCTCACCGCGTTTTTCCGGATGCTTGATCAAATATTCTCGTGTGTACCGCTTCATAAACGGGAAGTCGAGCCCCCACCAGGCCAAACCTATCACTGGCACCCAGATCAACTGCTGTTTCAGGAAAAACTTCAGAAACGGTGCCCGACGATTGAATACCCGCTGCATGGCGAAAATGTCCACCCAGCTCTGGTGGTTACTCAGCACCAGATACCAGCTTTCCCGTTTCAGATTATCCGCGCCGTTCACCTGCCAACGGGTGCTTTGAGTCAGTTTCATCCAGCCGGTGTTACACGCCACCCAGGATTCGGAAATCCAGATAATCAGCTTGGTACACAGCACCCGGAAACCTTGGTGAGGAACGACCAGTTTGAGCAGTGCCGGGATATACAGCAGCACACACCAGAAAACCGTATTGATGGCTAGCAGAACGGAGTTGATCACACCGATAACGGGAGCAGGCAGAAAACTGAGCATGGTGGTCCTGTTTTGATTGTTGTCGCCAAAAGATGCGCCATCATAGCAATCCGCGGCGGCCTTGGGCAGTGGCGGAACGTGACCCTTTCGCCGACTCTCAATGACAGTTTCGCCATGGACTGAATACGGATTCAGCCATACGCTGGCTGCATTCTGACTCTAGCGCTCTACGGAAACACCTATGTTTAAGCCACTGAAGCGAGCCGTCCACACGGCATCTGACCTATCCCAAAAAAGCCGGCACTATGCCGGCAACGCCTTCGATCGCGTATTTAAAGCCGCCAGTCTGGTGCAGGCCGGGCAGACACCGTTCGAAACACTGCACACCAATGGGCTCGTCAGCCTGCGCTATTACCCGCCTCTGGAAGACGAGCTGATTGAGATTGACGGCATGTCCATCCCCGTCGAGCGTACCGCGCACAAGACACCCATCGTGATCATTCCCCCGCTGGCGGTGAACATGCTGATCTACGACCTGTTCCCGGCCCGCAGTCTGGTGCGTTTCCTTCGCGCCAAGGGCTTTGAGGTGTATTTAATCGACTGGGGTATTCCTCAGCGCGAGCACACCCACTACAACATGCACACCTACGTTGCCGAACTGCTGCCTGAATACCTGAACCGTGTGCGGGATCACAGTGGCGAACAAGAACTATCGCTGCACGGCTGGAGCATGGGCGGTATGTTCACCATGTTTTATTCAGCACTCAGCCAGGACCAGCACATTCGCAACGCCATCGTGGTTGGCCTGCCGATCGACAGCCACGCCTCTGGCGTTCTCGGTTTGATGTACCAGCGCCTCGCCGATATATCCGGAGCGGTGTACCGGCGCACAGGCTTTCATATCCACAAGGTCAAACCCCACTGGTTCCACACTCCCGGCTGGGCCAACACCATTGGCTTCAAACTCTCTAATCCGATTGGCAGCGCTATGGGTTATTGGGAATTATTGGTGCGTTTGGGCGACCGCGAATTTGTTACTAACCACGCCACCACTTCGGCGTTTCTGGACAAAATGGTGGCCTACCCGGGCGGTGTTATTCAGGACACCCTGGTTCGGGTCTGGATTGATAACCAACTGGCAAAAGGGCAAATACAGATTGGCGACGACTTTGCGCGTTTAGAGAACGTAAACGCCAACCTGTTAGCCATCGCAGGCGAAAGCGATACGCTGGCAACCCCGGGCGCAGCCAAACGCATCATGGATCACGTCAGTTCTGTGGATAAAACCTTCAAGGTCACACCTGGCGGGCACATGGGCATCCTGGCCGGTAGCAAAGCACCAAAAGCCAGTTGGCTTGAATTGGCCGACTGGCTGGCCGCACGTTCGGATTGAGTCATTCGCGGAGTTTGGCTTAAGGGTGCACCGTGACAATCCGGGCACCCTGCCCTAAACTCCAATCGATGAAATCCGTTGATATATTAAATCTCGATCTTCGATCGCTGGCCACCTTCATTGCCGTGCTGGACGAAAGCAGCGTCTCGAAAGCAGCCGTTCGCTTAGGCGTCAGCCAATCTGCCGTCAGCCACACCCTGGACCGCCTGCGCCTGGCGTTCGGCGACCCGCTGTTCGTGAAATCCGGGCGAGGCATTGTCCCCACCGAATACGCGCTGCGTACCGGTCCCCATATCCGCCACTTGCTGGACGACCTTCGCACTCTGCCCTCGGGCCCACCTTTTGACCCGGCCACCGCCGAGTTCACCTTCACCATTGCCGCCAACGACTACCAGCGGGACCTGCTGCTACCGGGATTGGTGAAGATCCTGCGCGAACAGGCACCGGGCATTCATTTGCAGGTGATTCCTTCGGGCATTCCCAATCCCGACATGCTCAGAAAAGAAGCCTGTGATCTGGTCATCAGCCCCCACGCCCCCGAGGCCACCGACATCATGCAACGGGGCTTGATGGCCGATCGCATTGTGGTGTTCTACGACCAGAACATGCGCGAAGCCCCTGTTGGCATGGACGATTACATGAAAGCTGATCACATCACCGTGCTGTTCTCCGCCGGTGAAAAGCCCGGCCTGGACAGCACGCTGGATACCCGCGGCGTTCAGCGCCGGAGCATGGTAACCGTGTCTAATTTCTCCGGCCTGCCCGAGCTATTGCGAGGCACCAACATGCTGGCCTCCGCCCCCGAACGCATGAGTTCCCAGTTGATGCGAGACTTCGCTTACGTGCCACTGCCGTTCGAATACAATCCCTTCACCCTGCTGATGCTCTGGCACCGCCGCCACCAAACCGACCCCGCCCACCGCTGGCTTCGCAACCAGGTAAACTCGGTCGCGGCCACCATGAATGGTTTGAACGACTAATCAATCGATTTCATTCATATATTAAATGAAAATCTGAGCGTTATTTTTTCTGTCTTCGCCCCCTAGACTTCATCACCTCAGCAGACGGCGAGTGTGGGGGTGTCCTTCCAAAAACCGCTCCTTCGGCCCCCCTGCGGGGTCCGGCCCGCAATCACAGATTGCGGTCGTTCAGCTTTCGCATGAAGCTTTGCTTCATATGCGCTCGGCTGAACCCCTGTGGCGCTTCTGCTCCGCCATCCATGGCTGCGCACATTTTTGGAAGGACACCCCCACACTCGCCTCGCAACCATCAACGTGGCGTCAAAATCGTAATGCTCGCACTGACAAGTATCTGGACAACTGTATTACTGGCCGCTGCCGTCGCCCTCGCGCCTATGGCCATCGACATGTATTTGCCTGCATTTCCGCAAATCGGCAGCGACTTTGGTGCGAACACCGCGCAAGTTCAGTTAACACTGAGCATTTACATCGGCGGCTTTGCCTTAGCACAATTAATCTGCGGGCCATTGGCCGACCGGTTCGGGCGCAAACCTATCATGATAGGCGGCATGCTTTTGTTCGCTCTGGCGAGTATTGGCTGTGCGCTGGCCACAAACATCGAAACGTTGCAGCTATTCCGCTTTCTGCAAGCCTTGGGCGGCTCCGCAGGGCCGGTTCTTGCCCGTGCCATTGTCAGAGACGTGTATACCCCCCGAGACGCCACAAAAATCCTCGCCATGCTGGCCGGCATGATGGCGCTAGCGCCCGCCATAGCACCCACCTTGGGTGGTTTCATCGTCGCGATCTTTGACTGGCACTGGATCTTCATCGTCATGGCCGCCTATGCCCTGATCATGGTGGCCGTCATCGCCTTTGGCATCCCAGAGCCACTACGGCCGGAAAACCGCCAGCCGTTCCGGATGTGCAGCCTCTTGCGCAATTACCGCTTTGTCAGCACCGACCCCACGTTCATCGGCTACGCCCTCACCAGCGCAGCCGTCTATGGCGGCCTGTTCGCTTACCTGTCGGGCTCTGCCTTCGTGCTGATTGATGTACTTGGCGTAGCCCCCGAACACTTCGGCCTATACAACGCCGTAACGGCCGCTGGCTACCTGATCGGCAACATCGCCTCGATTCGCTTGGCAAGCCGGTACACGCCCGATCAAATCCTGCGCTATGGCTTATTGGGCGGCCTTGCCTCCGGAGCCATCATGACAGCACTGGCCTATAGCCAGTTCTATAGCCCATGGGCCGTGGTACTGCCGCAAGCCGCCGTTATGGCCTCACTAGGCATGATCCTGCCCCAGAGCATGGCTGGAGCGCTGGCCAATTTCCCGAAAATGGCCGGCTCCGCCTCAGCCTTACTAGGCTTCACCCAAATGGCCGCAGCCGCCGCCGCTGGGGCCCTGGTCGGCCACCTCCACGACGGCACACCCTTGGTCATGGCCACCATCATCACCGCCTGCGCGGCACTGGCCCTGTTCGCCTACCTGTTTCTTGTACAGCGTTACCCGGCGCAAGACTTTGAAGCGCAGAGTGCCAATTCATAACCCCTTCTAAGGTTTAGTTCTCAAATGCCCGGCACCAAGGCCTAATGCATGGTTGGGTGAGGCTTTCCAAAAATGTGCGCAGCCATGGATGGCGGAGCAGAAGCGTCACATGGACGTGCCGAAGGAGCGGTTTTTGGAAAGCCTCACCCAACCATGCTACCCCCAAAACGGATGCATCAAAGCTGACAAAGATGAAAACTCATCCGATTTAAGCTAAACAGGGTAAGTACACGAACTCAAAACCAAAAAGGGAGCAACACATGCCAACCAACGTAACTCTGGACGGAAACCCGATCGAACTTAGCGGCACCTTCCCCAAAGAGGGCGACAACGCCGCCCCATTTACCCTGACTACCAGCGGTCTGGAAGAAGTCAAACTCGACAACTGGGCTGGCAAACGCAAAATCCTGAACATCATCCCCAGCATCGACACCGGCGTATGCGCCGCCAGCACCCGTAAATTCAACGAAAAAGCCAGCAACCTCGACAACACCGTCGTACTGGTCGTCTCCGCCGACCTACCCTTCGCAGCCTCACGCTTCTGCGGCGCAGAAGGCCTGAACAACGTTGAAACCCTCTCAACCTTCCGCAACTACAGCTTCCAGCAAGACTACGGCGTAGGCATCCAAAATGGCCCGCTGGCCGGTTTGTGCGCCCGTGCGGTTGTGGTTCTGGACGAAAACGACAAAGTTATCCACAGCGAACTGGTCAGTGAAATCAAAAACGAGCCAGATTACGAAGCGGCTCTAAAAGTTCTTTAATCGCTTGAGAACACCTGCAATCTAGCTCGTGCACCGGGGCAACCTACTCCGGTGCCGAAGCAGCCGTGCGGGGAGGGCCTTCCAAAAATGTGCGCAGCCAGGGATGGCGGAGCAGAAGCGCCCCAAGGATGGGCCGAAGGAGCGTTTTTTGGAAGGCCCTCCCCGCATGGCTGCATACTCCATTAGCTAAAGCGACCTAGCCTAATGGCATGCACCAACCTCATGACCTGTTAGAATCTGCGCCAAACACCCAACCGAAGGCCCCAAAACCAACGTGCAACAAGCCCTGCAAAACGCCTCCCTAGGCCGCCAGCTCTACCACATGACCTGGCCCATGCTGTTCGGCGTCCTCTCACTGATGACATTCCAACTCACCGACAGCGCCTTCGTCGGCCAACTCGGCCGCGACCCACTCGCGGCACTCGGCTTCACCGTACCCATGCAACAACTCGTCAGCGGCATGTACGTCGGCCTGGGCATCGCCACCACCGCCATCATCTCCCGTACACTCGGCCAAGGCGACAACCAACGCGCACAACGCCTGGGCGGGCTCGTAATCGCCGTCGGCGCCGGCCTCGCACTAACACTTTGCATCTCCGTGTGGCTACTGCAAAACGTCATACTCGATTTGCTCGGTGCCGAGCAGGCACTGCGCCCGGTCATCCGCGAATACTGGGCACCCTGGCTCACCTCCGCCTGGGTCGGCGCCATGGTCTACTTCAGCTACTCCATCAGCCGCGCCAACGGCGACACCAAACTGCCCGGCTACATGATGATTGTCAGTAGCCTGCTCAACATCGCACTGGATGCCCTCTACATCTTCGTCTTCGGCTGGGGCCTGCCCGGAGCCGCCTGGGCCACCATCACCGCCTTCACCATTGGCGGTCTGGTCATGTACCCCATGCTGCTCAAGCGCCAGTGGCTTCGCTTCGATCTGCTGCAACTGCAATTAGCCAAAGCCGCAAAACAACTGGGCGGCATCATGGCTCCAGCCATGGTCAGCCAACTCATGCCGCCACTGGCCGCCATACTGGCCACCGCACTGGTCGCCGGCTTCGGTTCCGCCGCCGTAGCCGCCTGGGGGCTGGGCACCCGGCTGGAGTTTTTCTCCATCGTAGTCGTGCTCGCCCTCACCATGTCCATGCCACCCATGGTCGGACGCTTGCTGGGCGCAGGAGAAATTGAACAGATCCGTAAACTGGTACGTATTGCCGTGAGGTTTATCATCGGCTGGCAACTATTCATCGGGCTGGTGTGGCTAGGCGCCTCCGGCGTGGTATCCACCCTGTTCAGCTCCGACGCCAACGTACAAGACGTATTGGTCAGCTACTTGTTGCGCGTGCCGCTCAGCTACAGCGGCCTGGGGGTGTGCATCCTGATGGTTTCCATCAACAACGCCCTCGGCATGTCCATGCGCGCGCTTCTGATCTCGGTGCTACGCCTGTTTGGCTGCTACCTGCCCATGCTCTGGATAGGTTCCCAAATCGGGGGGCTGACCGGCCTGATGACCGGCGCGCTGATCGGCAACCTGCTCGCCGGCATCATGGCTTACAGCCTGTATCGTCAGGGCCAGAAAACTCTGGATCAACGCGCCCGCGACTGAGCTCCCGAAAGATTTTAGCGGCGGCCACAACCCTTGTAGCCGCCAGGTTACCGACAGCTCACAAAGTCGTAACAGTGAAAAATAATTCTTATTTTTCATATAGATAAAAGAATACGCCCCCGCCGATGTAGCGCCACGCTCCGTTCACCGGTTGTCAACAAAACACGCCTGTGCCAGCCTGATTACCGAGCTGTAGAGCTCAGTAACGAAGCAGCAAAGTTTTACCTCGAGGTAAAGGTTGATGGAACACCTACCCCTTTAGCTCTGAATTCATGCAATTATTTTCAAGATGAGGATAAGGTTATGAATAACGACATTCTGGAAGGCAACTGGAAACAGCTAAAAGGTAAAGTGCGCGAACAATGGGGCAAGCTGACCGACGACGATGTTGACCAGATCGGCGGCAAGAAAGACAACTTCATCGGCAAGCTTCAGGAAAAATACGGCCTGAAGAAAGACGAAGCCGAAAAAGAGTGGAACAAACTCTCCAGCTAATCATTTGTTCACATGGCTGACCCCATACCGATGGTGCACCCTGCACCATCGGTTGTTTTATGATCTAACCCTTTACTCAAACCGCGCGCGAAAGCTCTCCGGCACCGGCGTAACTTCACGGGTGTTGTAGTTAAAAAACACAAAACCATATTTCGCCAACGCAACCGGCTGTCCGCTTTCCGCTTTTGTGACCCGAAATACAAAGTCGCCACCGTATTTATTGAAATCCATCAGCCCCACTTCAAACCGCAGCATGTCCGGATAGAACGATTCGCCCTGATACATGGTGGCGAGGTCGGTAACAATAATGCCATTACCGCTCGGGTCGGCTTCTTTGATGCCATTTGCCACGAGGAACTGCGCTCGAGCTTCTGACAGCATGGAAATCAGTGCATCGTTGCCCAAATGGTTAGCACCGTTAATATCGCTGATTCTAACGGGCAGTAGAGTTTCGAAGCTGAAGGCGTCGTCCGGGAATTCCAGTTTGATTCTTGC
Source organism: Marinobacter litoralis (assembly GCF_016427555.1). Classification (GTDB taxonomy): domain Bacteria; phylum Pseudomonadota; class Gammaproteobacteria; order Pseudomonadales; family Oleiphilaceae; genus Marinobacter; species Marinobacter litoralis_A. The sequence goes on along the minus strand of NZ_JAELVS010000001.1, from coordinate 618,179 downwards.
CACGGTGGTGTCCTGTTTTACGATCGTTTTAATGTCGGAGCATCATACCCCTGCGCTTGTGACTTCTCATCCTACGTTGGTATCGGGTATCTTGGTTTCTGTTTCTGCGTTCTGACTCAGAAGCAGGGATGGCTTGGGGGAAGGCTTTCCAAAAATGTGCGTAGCCATGGATGGCGGAGCAGAAGCGTCACATGGACGTGCCGAAGGAGCGGTTTTTGGAAAGCCTTCCCCCAAGCCATACCGGTAACTTATGCACGTGCCGAAAATAACGAAAAGAGTGATCTATGAGCATTCGTCCTGCGGCCACTTTGGCTCTGACTCGTGATAGCGAGAACGGTATTGAAGTCCTCCTGCTGCAACGCACCTGGGAGGCGATCTTTCTGCCCGGTTATTTCGTCTTTCCCGGCGGGGCTGTAAATGTAGAGGAACCCGAATGCCGGGATCATGCGATCGGCGTGGAAGACTCCGCCATCAGCCAGACCATGAGCTTGGTGGAAGGTGGCGGAGTGGATTATATGCTGGCTGCGGTTCGGGAATGCTTTGAAGAGTCCGGCGTTCTGCTGGCCTTGGACAAAACCGGAAAACTGATCGGCCCGGACCACCCGGTTCACGCAGAGCGCGACGCGCTGTTCCAGGAAACCGTGTGTCTGGCCGAGCTTTGCAAAAAGTACGAATTAACCATACCGCTCGACCATTTAGCGTACCTGAGCCATTGGGTCACACCACCGGGACCACCGCGCCGGTTTGATACCCGCTTCTTTGTTGCCGCCGCGCCCGAAGGGCAAGTCGCCAGCCACGACGGCTCGGAAACCATTGATCACGTATGGATATCACCGGCGCAGGCACTGGCCGAACACAAGGCCGGACAACGCCTGCTAGGTCTTCCCACTATTCGCACGTTGCGGGTGCTGTGCGACTTCGAGACCACCGCCGAACTGATGCGCTACGCCCACGCCAATCCGCCAGAACCCTTCCCGACGGACCCATGGCCGGCGATCCGAAAAGGCAAACCGATTCTTCTGGAGCCGAACGCACCCGCCTACGACGAAGCCGTAAAACTGGACCCGGAAGCAGCCGGTTCGGTGCAGGCGCAGATTACACCGGGTGAGCCGGTGGAAGTCGCCGCCGGAGTGGTTCGGCTGACCGCACCGAACCCCGGCATGATGACAGGCCCCGGCACCAACACTTACATACTGGGATTCGACCGTTTTACCGTGATTGATCCCGGGCCGGCCGATGAAGGCCATATCGAACGCATATTGGAGATAACCGACGGTGCGGTGGATCAGGTGGTGGTTACCCATACCCATCTTGACCACTCACCCGGCACCCGATTACTGAAAGAACGTACCAACTGCCGGGTGTTCGGCTGGCCAGCGCCGGAAGGTGCCAGCCAGGACCGTGCCTTCGCACCGGATGACATTCCCGAACACGGGGAACTGATTGCCACAGAAGCCGGTGTGCTGAAAGTGTTACACACTCCTGGCCACGCCTCGAATCATCTGTGTTTGCTGCTGACCGACCAGGATCTTTTGTTTTCCGGTGATCACATTATGCAGGGCTCAACGGTGGTGATTAATCCGCCAGACGGCGACATGAAGGCGTATGTGGAATCGCTGTACGAATTGCTGGAAGAGAAGATTCAGTTCATCGCCCCCGCGCACGGGTTTCTGATGGGGCAGCCAGAGGCGGTGGTGGATTATCTGATTACCCACCGGCTGTCACGGGAACACAAGGTGTTCCGGGCGCTGGAAGCGCTGGCTCCGGTTACCCTGAAGGATCTGACGGCAAAAGCCTACGACGATGTGCCAGCGGCCATCCATGGGCTCGCCGCCCGCTCCGCACTGGCTCACCTTCTGAAACTGGAAGCCGAGCACCGTGCCTACCAGAAAGACGATCTCTGGCATATCACAGGCCCGGCTTAACCGCCGGGCTATTTCTTGGCGATCACCCAAACCGCATGAACAATGCCCGGAATGTAACCGAGAATGGTCAACAGAATGTTGATCCAGAAGTGTTTTCCAAGGCCCACCTGCAAAAACACGCCCAAGGGCGGTAACAGAATCGCAATCAAAATACGCAAAAGGTCCATACAGTTCTCTCCTTCGTCTCGGTATAACGGTCTTATGATTGAAAGATAGTTTAGTTATACACAACCAGCGGTTTGAATTCGGCCCGGAATCATGAAACTGGCATTACAGCTTCTTCACAGCCGTATTCATTGTTCGCTGCGAGCCCTATCCTAGGGCCGTTTGGTCAAAGTACTCGAGGATTTATGCTGTTTCAACGTCATCACAACCGCACCACCCCCACATGGCTCGCCTGTTTGGTTCTGTCCATGACATCGGCGGGTGCAGCGGCCGATAGCCAAAATGCAGAGGCGGATTCGGAACCGCCGGTTAATCTGGTCGCTCAGTTGGCGGAGGATGAAAGTGTTGAAGATGTGGTTCAGTCTGAACCCCTGCACAACACCAAGAAAACATCGCCAAAGGCCAAAGCGCCCGCAGAGCCTGAAACAACCAAAAGCGTTGAAGCAGAACCCGCGCCAACCAAACCACAGCAGCCGCGGAAAATCGCGCCCAATGTGGATCTGAAAGAAGTCGCGCCCATGCCGGAGCCGGAGCCAGAACCCGCTCCTGACACGGAGCCGGCGGATGCTGCGGCCACAGATTCTGCCGCGCCTGACGAATCAACGGCAACCGAGGAAAGCCAGCCGGAAGTTACCGAATCCGAGCCCATTCCATCGGAAACCTTCACCATCTTGGGCAAAGAAGTGCTGCCCGGCACCTCGACCCGTCTGGCCTGGTCGCCCAACATCCAGATCGCCGGATTGTCCCAGATTACACCGGTTCTGGTGGTGAACGGCGCCCACGCCGGGCCGACCCTGTGCCTGACCGGCGCAATCCATGGTGACGAATTGAACGGCATCGAAATTGTACGGCGCGCCATGTACGACCTGGACCCGGCCAAATTGAGCGGCCAGGTGGTTGGTGTACCCATTGTGAATCTGACCGGTTTCCAGCAAGGCAGCCGCTACCTGCCCGATCGTCGCGACCTGAACCGTTACTTCCCGGGCCGCCCCGACGGTACGCTGGCCGACCGCATCGCCCATTCGCTGTTCAACAGTGTCATTCGCCATTGCGACATGTTGGTGGATATCCACACCGGATCGCTGAAACGCACCAACTTGCCGCAACTGCGCGCCGACATGAACAACCCGGAGGTGGCAGAATTCACCAAGGGCTTTGACCGCATGGCGGTGGTACACAGCTCGGGCTCGGAAGGCATGTTGCGAACCGCCGCGGTCAACGCGGGCATCCGCGCGGTCACACTGGAAGCCGGCGAGTCGCTGCGCATTCAGGAGCACCAGATCAAAGCCGGCGTCAACAGCCTGAACAGTCTGATGGAAAAGCACGGCATGATCTCTCGCATGTTTGTTTGGGGCGACCCACAACCGGTGTACTACGACTCGTTGTGGATTCGTGCCCAGCACGGCGGCATTCTGTTCAGCGAAGTGGCCTTGGGCGATCGCGTGTCCGAAGGGGAAATCCTTGGTTACGTGTCAGACCCCATCACCAACGAGCAATACCCGATTCGCTCGAATGCCAATGGCCGCGTGATCGGTATGGCGGTGGATCAAGTGGTGATGGCAGGTTTTGCGGCCTACCACATTGGTACAGAGGCAGAAGTTCCGGGAGAGTAGTATGCTAGGCGTTTAATGCACTGAGCCTGAAGGATGACTACGTGGCTGCAGAGAACGCCGGCATCGCGCCCCGCACACCGGGGCTGGCCTATATCGGTTTGGTACTCACGCCCCTGTTTTGGGCCGGGAATGCGGTCATCGCGCGGGGAACGGTAGACAGCATTCCGCCGCTGTCCATGTCATTCTGGCGCTGGGTGATCGCCCTGTGCATCCTGCTGCCTTTCGGCCTGCCTGGCGTTTGGCGACATCGGCACGTGATTCGCCAGCACCTTGGTTCCATGCTGGCGTTGGCCACCTTCAGTGTGGCGGCATTTAATTCCTTGCTTTACTACGCAGCGCTGACCACCACCGCCACCAACATTGCACTGATCAACTCCACCATTCCCATTTTCGTGGCACTGCTGGCCTGGATCTTATTGGGCGACAAAACCCGCCCCCTGCAGGCACTGGGTATTGGTTTGGCCATTTTGGGGATCGTTACGGTGGTGGCGCAGGGCGATCTGTCGATTTTGCTGAATCTGCAGGCGCAACCGGGCGACCTGATTATGGTCGCGGCAGTAGCCAGTTGGGGATTGTTTTCGGTGCTGCTCCGGAGGCAGGCCGTACCACTGCCTCCGTTGACCTTTCTTACCACCCAGATTCTGCTGGGCAGTGGCGTTCTGTTCCCATTCTATCTCGCCGATGTTGTGTTCTTTTCCGGCGGTTTCAGCTGGTCTGGAGACACCGCGCTGCCGCTGCTGTACTTCGCCATCTTCCCCGGCATTCTGGCCTACGGTTTCTGGAACTATGGCGTGCAGCAGATTGGCCCCGCCAAAGCTGCCATTTTCATGTATCTGGTGCCGGTGTTTGCTTCTATTCTGGCCAGCGTGTTTCTGGATGAAGCGCTGGGTGCGCCTCATCTGATTGGCGGCGCGCTGATTCTATCCGGGTTGCTGCTGGCAACCCGAGTGGGGCGGCGCCTGCCGGTTTAATTCGCCTTAACGCTGCGCCAGGGCCGACTCCACCCGAGCCAATACCTGTTCCAGTACCGCCCGCGGGCAACCTATGTTGAGCCTCATAAAACCGCTACCCGGCTCACCAAAGGTAATGCCCGGGTTCATGCCCACCCCCGCATTTTGCACAAAGAACCGTTTCAGCCCGGTATCGTCCAGCCCCAACTCCCGGCAGTCCAGCCACATCAGGTAAGTGCCTTCAGGCGCTGATACCCGGATATCCGGCCAGCGTTTGGCAACCTGCTCGATCACATAATCCCGGTTGGTCTGCAGATACCGCATAAGCTGATCCAGCCATTCACCACCGTGCCGGTAACCCGCTTCAAAGCCCGCTACGCTGAACGGATTACACTGAGGCAAATGCAAAGAGTCGAACACCGCCTTCATGGCCTTTCGGCGTTCAGCGTCTGGAATCACCAGTGCAGACAATCCCAAGCCGGGCATGTTGAAACTCTTGCTTGGGGCAATGGCCGTTACCAGAGCATCCCCGTCATCCGCCAACCGGGCCAGCATGGTATGAGCGGGTTTGTCCGGATACACCAGATCACAGTGGATCTCGTCGGTCAGCACCGTCAGCTGATGCCGGCGGGCGATCTCAAGAACCGCCTTTAATTCGTCTTCCGTCCACACCCGGCCGACCGGATTATGAGGCGAGCAAAACATCAGAACGCGGGCATCCGGCCGGGCTGCACATAGCTCCAGATGCGCCAGATCCATGCGGTATTGGCCGGTTTCCGCGTCCTGCACCAAGGGATTCTCAATCACCACGCGGCCACTCTGTTTGACAGAGCTGAAAAACGGCGGGTACACCGGCGGCTGGATGATCACCCCTTCACCGGCGGCGGCATAGGCCATGCAGGCCGCATGCAGCGAAGGCACCACGCCCGGCGCCATGAGAATCCAGTCTTTCTCGATCCGCCAGTTGTGACGCCGGGCAAACCAATCCATGATCGACTGATAAAGGCTGTCCGGAAAAATCGTGTAACCGTACACCGGATGCTCAGCCCGGGCTTTCAAAGCGGTGGTGACCGCCTCCGGCGCGGGAAAATCCATATCCGCGACCCACACCGGAATCACGTCGTCGCGGCCAAACACTGCCTTACGTACGTCAAACTTCACCGAGGCGGTGTTTTCTCGTTGTATCGGCTGGTCAAAATCCATAGCTACTGTCATTCCCCATCAGCGTTACTAACCGCTACTTGTCGAAACCGTTCAGAATTGCGAACCTGCTTGGTTTTATCGCAGCCCGCACCGGAAAATTTATGATCGCGCAAATACTGGCCACCATGCTACCCGTATTCCTGATTGCAGGCTGCGGAGCTTTGTACGGGCGTTACCGCACGCCAGATATTCAGGGCCTTAATGTGCTCAACATGGAGCTGTTTGTGCCCATGCTGGTGTTTGCGGTACTGGCCGACCAGCAAGCGCCCCTGCAGGATTACGGCTGGCTGGCGCTGGCCGCAACCGTAGTGGTGCTGGGCTCGGGCTTGATTCTCTACCCGTTAGCCCGGGTACTGGATCTGAACCTGAAAACCTTTCTGCCACCCATGATGTTCAACAACTCGGGCAACATGGGCATTCCGCTACTGGTGCTGGCCTTTGGCGAAGCGGCACTGCCTGCGGCCATCGTGTTGTTCATTGTGGAAATGCTGCTGCACTTCTCCGTCGGTCTGTACATGCTGGACCCGCACACCTCCGTACTGAAACGCCTGCGCCAACCTATCGTGTTTGCCAGCATCGCCGGCCTAGTGGTGAATTTCAGCGGCGTGGCGCTGCCCAGCTGGCTGTTGGAAGCGCTGAACATGCTCGGCGGCGTGTGTATTCCGCTGATGTTGTTCGCCCTCGGCGTACGCATGCTGGATGTCGATTTCAGCGACTGGAAACTCGGGATGATCGGCGCCATTGCCTGCCCTCTCAGCGGGCTGGTACTGGCGTGGCCACTCATTGCCCTGCTCGACCTTCCGGGCCTGCAGGTCGCCGCGCTTTGGGTTTTTGCGGCCCTGCCACCGGCGGTTCTGAACTATATGGTGGCCGAACAGTATCGCCAGGAGCCTCACAAAGTCGCGTCGCTGGTGCTCATCAGCAATCTGGGCAGCCTGGTGGTAATGCCGGTCGTACTGGGCCTGGTGTTCGCTGCAGGTTACGTCTAGGCAACTTGCAACAACGCTTTTTATGGCCGATGGTTAGAGCTCAGCTTGCTGATTTCAAAACCGATACGGAGGTCTTCCCTTGAGCGTTCTGCTTCTTGTTCTCAGTGCTTTGGTGCTGATTTATTTCAGCATTGGCGGGAAAACCGCTGCGATTGTTTTGTCGGCTGCCACCTTGGTGGGGGTAGCGCAAGACGACTGGCACATTCTCAGCTTTTTGATCGGTGGTTTGTTACTGGCGCTCGCTTTGTTGGTGGTTCTGCCCAGTGACCTGCGCCGGGAAAAACTCAGCCGTCCGTTGCTGGGTTGGGTCCGTGGCCGTTTGCCCAAGCTGTCCTCTACAGAAGAAGAAGCCCTGAAATCCGGCTCGGTAGATTGGGACGGCGAGTTGTTTTCCGGTAAACCGGAATGGAACAAACTGTTGGATGCTGCACCGGCACACCTCACCAGCGAAGAACAAGCCTTCCTCGACGGCCCGGTGGAAGAACTCTGCAAAATGCTGGATGACTGGCAGATCACCCACGAAAATTACGATCTGCCCGAGGACGTCTGGGCGTTCATACGCAAGAACGGTTTTTTCGGCTTGGTGATCCCGAAAGAAGACGGCGGCAAGGGCTTCTCTAACACCGCCCATTCCGAAATCGTCATGAAAATCTCCACCCGCAGTGTGTCAGCTGCCGTCACCGTGATGGTGCCTAACTCTCTGGGCCCGGGCGAGTTGCTGATGCACTACGGCACCGAAGACCAGAAGCAACATTACCTGCCCCGCCTCGCCGGCGGCGACGAAATTCCCTGCTTTGCCCTGACCTCGCCCATCGCCGGCTCCGACGCCGGTGCCATCCCAGATAAAGGCATCGTCTGCAAAGGGCAGTGGAACGGCGAAGAAGTGATGGGGCTGAAGGTCACCTGGAACAAGCGCTACATCACGCTGGCACCGGTCGCCACTCTGATTGGCCTCGCCATCAAGGTTTACGATCCGGAACACCTGCTCGGCGAACAAGACGAAATCGGCGTGACCTGTGTGCTGGTGCCCCGGGATACCGAGGGCGTGAATGCCGGTACACGTCACTTGCCCATGAACACCGTGTTTATGAACGGGCCTACCTGGGGCACCGAAGTGTTCATTCCGATGGAACAGGTCATTGGCGGCCAGGACATGCTCGGCAAAGGCTGGACCATGCTACTGGAATGCTTGTCCATCGGCCGCTCGATCTCACTTCCGGCCTTGGGTACCGGTGCCGGCAAGCTTGCCAGTTTGGCCACCGGCTCTTACGCCTTCACCCGGGAGCAGTTTGGCCGCACCATCAGCCAGTTTGAAGGGGTTCAGGAAGCTCTCGAACCCATCGCAGGCTACACTTACATGATGGATGCCGCGCGCCTGCTCACCGTCGGTATGCTTGACCGTGGCGTGCGCCCGGCCGTGCCTTCGGCGGTCTTGAAGTATCGCAACACCGATCTGATGCGCGAAGTCATTAACCACGCCATGGATATTGTGGCAGGCCGCGGCGTGATCACCGGCCCCCGCAACTTCCTCGCTCGCGCCTATCAAGCGGTGCCGATCGGCATCACGGTAGAGGGTGCGAACATTCTGACCCGCAGCCTGATGATCTTTGGCCAGGGCTCCATTCGCTGCCACCCGTTCATCGTGGACGAAATCGAAGCCGCCGGCATGGAAGATCAAGAGGCCGCCACCCGGAAGTTTGACGGTATTTTCTACAATCACCTGGCCCACACCACCCGAAACTCGTTGCGGGCCTTCGTACTGGGCCTCACCAAAGGGCTGCTGGAAACCACCCCGAGACAGGGTGATATCCAGGGTTACTATCGCCAGCTTGGCCGGTTCTCGGCCGCCTTCGCCATGATGACCGATGTCACGCTGCTGACAGTAGGCGGTGGCCTGAAAGCCCGGCAACGGCTCTCTGGCCGCATGGCCGACTGTCTGGTGCAGCTGTACTACGCCACGGCGGTGATCAAGCAATGGCACGAAGAAGGTTACCCGGAAAATCAGCGGGATCTTGTGGAATGGAGCCTGCAAACCTGCCTGCATGATCTGCAAAATTCCATGCGCGAAGCCATCATCAACTTCCCGGTGCCGGCACTGCGCTGGCCGCTGCGCATTCTGGTGTTCCCGCTGGGCGCTACGGGCCTGAATGGCCCGGACGACAAGCTGGGCGCGAAAGTGGCCGCCAGCATCGTGGATGACACTCCGGCGCGTCAGCGGGTGAGCCGTGGCACCTTCACCACTCAAGACCCGAACGATCCGTTAGGGCGCGTGCTGAATGCCTACAATCTGGCTAACGAAACCCATGAAATGCGCCAGCGCCTGCACGAAGCCATTCGCAACCGCAATGAGGATGAGCTGGATGGCATTGCGCTGCTGATGGGTCACCAACGCAAAGAACTGGTGGACTGGGCTTGCGCCCAAGGCATCGTGACCGCCGACGAATGCCCGAAACTGGAAGAGGCGCTGACCGCGCTGTATGACGTGATTCGGGTCGATGCGTTTGAACCGGATGGCCTGAAATCTCTGGCGAAAACCGCCAAGGGCAAGCGCAAAGTAGTCGAACGACCCAAGAAAAAGCACTAAGTCCTGATCGAGGGGCGTTCACTCGCCCCTCAATCCTCCCCGGATGGCTTCATCCACCAGCCAACGCCGTAGCGTTTGAATCCCCCGCTCCCGGCGGCGACTGGTCTTCCAGGCAAAATAGAACTTATCGCCGGTCACGACCGCATGGGCCGGTAGCCGCACGAAGTCTTCCGAGTCTTGGCGGGTGCTGAGCATGTAATCGTTAGTCAGCGCGATACCCTGATTAAACCGTGCCGCTTCCAGAGCCAGCAACATGTGGCTGAAGTGCTGAACCCGGGTGCCGCCGGGCAGAGATTGATCCACCGCGCGAAACCACGCGGCCCAATCACCGGCCGGCCTGTTGAAAATACTGTGAGTCGATAACAAAGGAAATTGCGCAATCTGCTCCGGAGAAATAACCAACTCACTGCGGGCGTCGGGTTCTGCGTCCCAGCCCATTTCCCGTTGTATCCGCTGCCAGTAATCCTGACTGCACACCGGGAACAGTCGCTCGGTGTAGAGATGTTCGTAGCTGTAGGCCGGTGCCGAGGTGTAAATGGTGATAAAGCAATCCGCGACTCGGTCCGACAACACGGGATTCTGGCTGCTCATCTCCAGCGCCAGATCAATCTGCGGGTGCAAACGCTGCAAATCCGGCAACCGGGGCACCAGCCAACGCACCGCAAAAGAACTGAATACCGACAACCGCAGCCGCGACTCTTCATGCCCCAACAACTGCTCACTGGCCCGTTCGATCTGCAGCAACGCCGAGCCAATGGCATCGAAATACTGGCGCCCTTCGTCCGTCAGCGTTACCACCCGTCCGGAACGCCAGAACAAAGGCTCACCAAGATAGGTTTCCAGCTGTTTGATCTGGTGGCTCACGGCACTTTGGGTGATCGACAGTTCCTCGGCCGCCGCGGAAAAACTGGTCAGCCGGGCAACCGCTTCGAACACCGGTAGCGCTTTCAGAGGCGGGAGTCTCATCTATCTAAATTTCTAATAGTGGTAGAATATTCATCATTTTATCGGATAGTAAATCACAGATAGACTTGAGTTCACAGTTCATCGAGGCATCCGCCTCTGCGTCACCAATCAACGAGAAAAAAGGGGGGGATTAAATGTCAGGCAAAACCGTCAATAGCGCTATCTTATTACTGGTCATTGGCAATGCGATGGCCATCCTCTCTGACATCTTTATTAAAACGCTGGAGCCCGGGACATCTATCTTTCAGTTCGCGTTTCTGCGCCTTGTCCTAACGCTGGTATTCTTGCTGCCGCTGATCGGTAAACTGAACCGTGAGCACCTGTTCAGCGGTTTTGGCATACACGCGCTCCGGGCGCACGTGCACCTGGCCGGTATCCTGGTGATGGTCATCGCATTGACCAACTTACCCTTGGCCACCGCGAACGCGTTGTTTTATGCCGCGCCGATCATGGTGATGGCGTTGTCTGCGATCTTGTTCAGTGAAAAGCTCACGCGGTTGAGCATGGCTGCGGTGATCAGCGGTTTTGCCGGCATCATCGTCATCCTGCGACCGGTGGAATTCAACTGGGCCGCTATCGCCGCACTGGTATCAGCGCTGACCCTGGCGATCAACGCCGTGCTGGTGCGCAAGCTGCCTCAAGAGCAGAGCACGGTGCACAAGCTGTTTCTGAACTACCTGTTGATCATTCCGGCGGCCGGGGCTCTGGCACTGTGGGAAGGCGCCGAATGGCACCCGGAAATGTTGATCAGCGCCGCTGGTTCGGCGTTTTTCATTCTGGGCTACAACATCGCCGTACTGCTGGCCTACCATCAGGTGGATGCCAACCAGGTCACCAGTGCCGAATACACCGGACTGATCTGGGCGGTTGCGATTGGCTGGATATGGTTTGGCGAAGTGCCCGACGCGTGGTTCATTGTCGGCAGCCTGATGATCATCGTACCGTTGGTGCTGATCGGCCTGCGCAACCGTAAGCGTTCACCGGCTCGGGGCTTTAACCCCGCGCCGCGAGATCGTGAGCGTTCGGTTAGCCACCAGGCACCTCAGCGTTCTGAGGAAAGCTGCTCTTTCAAGCAGGACTCAATCGCAAAGGTATGATCGCACTGATCACCCAGCTCGCGGAGTGATTCGGCCAGCCGAAGCAAGTAATCGGTGTTGGGGCCACTGGGCCCCAATGCTTGCGCAATCTGCCGGGCAATATCCGCGGGCGGGGCGTCGCCCAGAAACGCTTCATTATCTTCCGTAGCGATGTACACCAAACCTTCCGCTTGCCCACCGTCGTCGAAGGTCATGGTGGTACTGAACCGCAGATAGCCGTTCTTTTCCCGCACATCCAGATGCTCAAACACGCTCGGCGCTACCCGAAACGCCATGCCTTTGCAGACTGCTCCGGGCTGCTCGATCAAGGTAACCACCCGGCCCGGGGCTTCCGGCGTACCTCGATGATCGTGAGAACCTTGCCAGAACCGGCGCGCCCAACCTCGAATGGTGGCCGGCTTTTGCTCCAGAAAGGGAAAATCCACCTTGTAGATCAAAGACCCATAACCAAACAACCACACCGAATCAATGCCCTCGAAATTGTGGCGGGTACGATTGTGGTCAATGGTATTGGCGGCCATGCTTATCCTCGTGTCTTAACATCCAACGCAGTGTTTCAGGCGGTTTGGGTGCTGGCAATAAAGCCGGCGATACCGGTCAGCACTATTTCAGCGGCCATTGCAGACAAGATCAAGCCGCTGATTTTCGACATGATGTTCAGGCCGGTTTTACCCAGCGCCTTCTCCAGATAGCTCGATAGCCTCAGCAACACGCCCAGAAAAAACAAACTGGTCACTAGTCCCAGCAGGCCACCGACCACTTCCGGCACCTCTTTCAGTTCGGCACCGTAAACCAGAATCGCACCGATGGTCGCCGGGCCAATCATCACCGGAATTGCCAGCGGGACCACCGCAACGTCTTCACGATCTTCGTCTGGCAGGCTGGTCGCGTGATTCCGCGTACCGCTGGTCACCAAACTGATGGCGGTCAGGAACAGCAAAGCACCCGCGCCAATGCGGAACGAGTTCAGAGTAATGCCAATGGCGTTAAACAGCAGCGGCCCGGCAAAGAACAGAATAAGGCCCAGAATCAGTGCTGAAATACAGGCGCGACGAATGATCGACGCTTTCTCCGACGCGGGTAAACCCCGGGTCAGCGCCAGAAACATAGTCACCACGAAGAAGGGTGCAATCAGGAACCAAAAGCGGATAGTACTGCTGAGGTAGGTGGAGAAAAGCGTTTCGAGCATCCAAGGAAATCCGGCAGAGAATTGTTCCGGTAAGGATAGCGCTTAGCGCCGAATTCTGCCGTAAGGAACTGAACCTATTTCCCGCCCATCAAGCACTTAACGCTTGATCGACGGCTTACGCGGTTTCTTCGGTTTTGCAGGCCGCCCCTTTGGTCCGGCTGGGTTACGTCCGCCCGCTTTCGGCCCATTAGCCGGCTTGCCACCGGGCTTGCTGGGCCGTCCTGGCCCCTTACCTCGGCCCTTGCCGGGTGCACCACCCGCGCCCTTCCCGCCACGGCCAGCGGCCGGTCGTCCTCCGGGCTTGGCACCCGGCCGCGGTGGTTTTCCGCCGGCCCCGGAACGGGCCGGTTTCTTCTTAGGTTTGCTCTGCGCAGGTTCTGTCGCCTCGGACGAAGAATTCCGCACCGCATCCAGCAACGTGGATAACTCTTTTTCGGTCAAATCACGCCAGGCCCCCACCGGCAAACCGCTAAGGTTGACGTTCATGATCCGCACTCGCTCCAAGCGAGTAACTTCATAACCGAAATGCTCCGCCATGCGACGGATCTGGCGGTTTAACCCTTGCACCAGCGTGATGCGGAAAACAAAGCGGGAGATTCTCTCCACCGGGCAAGGCTTGGTGACGGTGCCGAGAATCGGCACACCACTGCTCATGCCTTTGATAAATTCTTTCGTCACCGGTTTATCCACCGTGACGATGTATTCCTTGGAATGGTTATTACCCGCGCGCAGAATCTTGTTGACCAAATCGCCGTTGCTGGTCAGAAAAATCAGACCTTGGGAATCCTTGTCGAGCCGGCCAATCGGGAAGATCCGCTCGCTGTGGCCCACAAAGCGGACAATGTTGTCGCGTTCTGCGCTGTCGGTCGTGCTCACCACACCCACGGGTTTGTTCAGCGCGATAAAAATCAGATCGTCTTCGTCCCGCGGCTCCACCACCCGGCCATTCACCTTCACGGTATCGCCCGGCATCACCTGATCACCCACTTGTGCACGGCGCCCGTTGATGTGGACGTTGCCTTGCTCAATGTAGCGATCCGCATCCCGCCGGGAGCACATCCCGCTTTCGCTGATGTATTTGTTCAAACGGGTGGATGTTTTGGTGGCCATGGTGTCCTGACGGTGATGGTGGTTGAGTAACGGAAACGCAGTCTGCACAAAGGGGCATCATCCCACCGAGATGCGGGCACGGCAACCGCCCAAGGGCGTTCGTCCACAGGCAGCGGCGAACAGATATAGAATGCTTACTATAATTAGACCAAATGATTACGCAATTTCACTAATATTTTTCACAAAACTTTCATAATTCGCTGGTAAAATAGAGCGCTTTTTTTGTAGCTCGCTAATTGTCAGCGTACTTTATCTGCTCGCCCCTACCGAGCCGTTTTCCTAAACGTGAGGTCGATCATGTCCACCGAATCCCGAATTCGTTGCCCGAAACTCCGTCAACGCATCATGAGCGCCCGGGACGCGGCCGCCCTGATTCCCTCCGGCGTGAACGTCGGTATGAGCGGCTTTACCGGCGCAGGCTACCCGAAAGCGGTACCCGGAGCACTGGCGGAACACATTCGGGCGGCACAAGCGCGGGATGAGAACTTCCGCATCAGCGTGTGGACCGGCGCCTCCACTGCACCGGAGCTGGACGGTGCACTGGCCGAGGTCAATGGCATTCAAATGCGCCTGCCCTACCAAAGCGATCCACTGTGCCGCCAGAAAATCAATGACGGCCACATGGAGTACATGGACATTCACCTGTCTCATGTCGCCCAGCACGCCTGGTCCGGTTTTTACGGAAAGCTGGATATCGCCGTCATTGAGGTGGTTGGCGTGACGGAAGATGGCCGGCTGATTCCCTCTTCCTCAGTGGGTAACAACAAAACCTGGATTGACCAGGCGGATAAGGTGATTCTGGAAGTGAACCACGGCCAGAGTGCCGGGCTCGAAGGCATGCACGACATCTACTACGGAACCGCCCTTCCCCCACGCCGCAAGCCGATTCCGCTGACCCGCCCCGAAGAGCGTTTTGGCGAAAAGTACCTGATATGCCCGCCGGAAAAGATCATCGCGGTGGTGGAAACCAACGCACCCGACCGTAATTCCCGGTTCAGCCCGCCTGATGAAAACTCCAAGCGCATTGCTAACCACCTGCTGGACTTCTTCAGCCGCGAAGTGGAAGCCAAACGCCTGCCGCCGGAATTGCTGCCGTTGCAATCCGGTGTTGGAAACATCGCCAATGCGGTGATGGCCGGCTTGAACGAAGGCCCGTTCAATAACATGACCGCATTCACCGAAGTGCTGCAGGACGGCATGCTGGCCATGCTGAAATCCGGCAAGCTGGCGAAAGCCTCGGCTACCGCCTTTTCTCTGAGCCCGGAAGCCAACGAAGAACTGGCCAACAACATCGATTTTTACCGCGAACGCATCGTGCTGCGGTCACAGGAAATCAGCAACCACCCGGAAGTGATTCGGCGCTTGGGCGTGATCGCACTGAACGGCATGATCGAAGCCGACATCTACGGCAACGTGAACTCCACTCATGTGATGGCATCCCGCATCATGAACGGCATTGGCGGCTCCGGTGACTTCGCCCGCAACGGCTACCTGTCGGTGTTCATGACCCCGTCTACCGCCAAAGACGGCACCATTTCCACCATTGTGCCCATGGTGTCGCACGTGGATCACACCGAACACGACGTCCAGATTGTGGTTACCGAACAAGGATTGGCAGACCTGCGCGGCCTGCCACCCCGCCAGCGGGCACTGAACATCATCGAAAACTGCGCCCATCCGGATTTCCGTCCCCAGCTGCGTGACTACTTCGAGCGCGCCTGCAACAGCAAACGCGGCATGCACACCCCGCACCTGCTGGACGAAGCTTTAAGCTGGCACCACCGGTACGAAGCCTGTGGACAAATGTAACTGACCGGATAACCGGGCGTAAAAAAGCCGCGGGCCCGAAGGCGCGCGGCTAAAACAGATCGCAGAATCGAAGGGGCGATCAGTAAAGCTTGGCCAGTGACTTCTTGGCGAAAGCATCCACTTCGTCCAGGCGGCCTTCTTTCACTTTCACCAGCCACTCCGGATCTTGCAGCAGGGCACGGCCTACCGCGATCAATTCGAATTCGTGGTTGGTCATGCGCTCAACCAGCTCATCGATACCCGATTGCTCAACGGCTTCTTTCTTGCTGGCGAAGGTGCCGCTGATGAAGTCTTCTGTCAGGCCAACACTGCCCACTGACATAGTCGGGATGCCAGTCAGCTTTTGGGTCCAGCCGGCCAGGTTCAGGTCAGAACCTTCAAACTCCGGCTCCCAGAAGCGGCGTGTGGAGGCGTGGAAGATATCCACACCGGCGTCCACGAGCGGCTTCAGGAACTGCTCAAGCTCTTCCGGGCTGTTTACCAACCGAGCTTCGTAATCCTGCTGCTTCCACTGGGAAAAACGCAGCATGATCGGATATTCCGGACCCACGCGGTGGCGCACTTCTTCAACGATTTCGACCACAAAGCGCAGACGATTTTCCATGCTGCCGCCGTACTCGTCGTCACGCTGGTTGGTGCCTTCCCACAAGAACTGATCAAGCAGGTAACCGTGAGCACCGTGGATTTCCACGCCGTCAAAACCAAGCGCCTTGGCATCCTGAGCAGCATCACCGAACGCTTTGATCACGTCCTGAATGTCCTCTTTGCTCATCGCCTTGCCGTTGGGCTTACCCGGCGCAAACAAACCGGACGGACTGTAGCCTGGCTCAGACGGATCCGGCTCGGTACCTTCTTTACGCACCGCACCTACGTGCCACAACTGCGGGAAAATGGCTCCGCCCGCTTCGTGCACGGCATCCACCACCTTTTTCCAGCCGGCCAAAGCTTCTTCGCCGTGGAACGCCGGTACGTTCGGGTAGCCGTTGGCACCGGAATGGTTCACGGTGGTGCCTTCCGTGATCACCAAGCCAACCCCGGCTTCCGCGCGGCGGCGGTAATAATCCACCACGTTTTCACCCGGTACACCCTTGGGTGAGAAGTTCCGGGTCATCGGCGCCATCGCTACGCGGTTGCGCAGCTTGAGGTTGTGGAGTTCAAACGGTTCAAACATCGGGCCTAGATTCATGCTCATAATTCGGTGCAACCTCATTAATTTGGTTTCTTAACGCAACCCTATTCAAATTGGTTTCATAATGCAACCCTATTCGGTACACTCACCTACATGGCCAGAAAACGTTTTGATGACTCTAATTGCTCCGTTGCCCGCGCACTCAATGAAGTAGGCGACTGGTGGTCCCTGCTGATCGTGCTACACGCAATGTACGGCACGCGCCGGTTCGTGGATTTCCAGCAACAGCTGGGTATTGCGAAAAACATTTTGTGCGACCGGCTGAGCAAACTGGTGGACAACGAAGTGCTGCGCAAGGTGGAAGCCGGCGAGCACGGCTCCCGCTTTGAATACCGCCTCACCGAAAAAGGCCGGGACTTGTTTCCGGTGGTGGTTGCCCTGCGCCAGTGGGGTGACAAGTGGAATCCCGCGCCCGATGGCGAGCAGCTGGACCTGCGCGACCGTGCAACCGGCCAGCCCATTCAGCCCGTTAGCGTGCGCAACAGCGACGGCGAGCCCTTAACCATTCGCGATGTATTAGTGGCCGACGACCTGAAAGCAGCAAAAAACACGGGTTGAACAGTGTGGAAAGCCACATGCCGTGTGGCTTTTTGAGCTATATCAATCTCTCGCCTCTCTCCTTTCCCTCACCTGGCGTTTTTTGCGCTAAATCAAGAACACACTGACCGTCACAGGTACATTGACGCCATCAATTAATGGCGCAATTCTGGAGATGGATATGTCTCGTAGTTTCAAACTCAGTGTTCTGGCAGCAGCCGTACTGGCCGCAGCACCGGCCGCTCAGGCCTTTGAAGCGGGTGATTTTATTGTTCGTGCAGGTGCTATCCATGTTGCACCGGATGATTCCAGCGATCAGGTTTTGCTGTCCGGCGGCGCGGCTACCGGCTCTGAAGTTGCCGTAGACACCAATACACAGCTGGGTATCCGCGGCACGTACATGTTCACTCAGAACGTGGGCCTTGGTGTACTGGCCGCCACCCCGTTCAAGCACAACATTTCGGGCAAAGGTGGTGCACTTGATGGTGCCGATATTGGCGAAACCAAACACCTGCCTCCCACCATTACGCTTCAGTACTACCCGATGAACAGCACCGGGAGCGTGCAACCGTATGTGGGCATTGGCGTTAACTACACCACTTTCTTCGAAGAGAAGTCTGCTCTGGGCGACCTGGAATTGGATGACAGTGTAGGTGTGGCAGCAGAAGTGGGCGTGGACTACATGCTAAACGAACAGTTCGGGCTGAACGCGGCTATCTGGTGGGCAGATATTGATACTGAAGCGGAAATCAAAGGTGTGACCGAAAAGCTCGATGTAGAAATCGACCCCATGGTCTACATGGTCGGCTTCACCTACAAGTTCTGATTGCTGCTACGTTTTCAGAGCAAACAAAAAAGCGGGACTTTTCAGCCCCGCTTTTTTAATGCCCGGAAAACCGGTTTGGCTTACGCGCTCTGGCGCTGAGCCGGGCGACCACTGCGGCCTTGCCCTTGGCCCTGGCCTTGACGACCGCGACCACCGCTGCGACCTCCGGGCTTAGGCCCGAAGCTCTTGCCATTGCCACCCTGCGGGCGACGGCTGCGCGCCTTACTCGGGTCCGCCTTGGCTTTCGGCTTCAACGGCAGGTTGTTCTTAGGCTCGAAACCTTCGATTTCCTTACGCGGCAACTGCTTTTTGATCAGCCGCTCGATACCCGCTAGCAATTTGCCTTCGTCGGCACTGACCAGTGACAAGGCATGGCCTTTTTCACCGGCACGACCGGTACGGCCAATACGGTGCACGTAGTCTTCCGGTACGTTAGGCAGCTCAAAGTTCACCACTTGTGGAAGCTGTTTGATGTCCAGGCCACGGGCGGCGATGTCAGTTGCCACCAATACACGCACTTCGCCGGCTTTGAAATCCGCCAGCGCACGGGTACGAGCTCCTTGTGACTTGTTGCCGTGAATGGCTGCAGCGGTGATGCCGTCGCGTTCCAGCTTCTGAGTCAGACGGTTGGCACCGTGCTTGGTACGGGTGAACACCAGAACCTGATCCCAGCTGTTATCACGCACCAGCTTGCTCAACAGGGCCGTTTTCTGGCTCTGGTCCACCGGATACACAGACTGCTTGATGGTTTCTGCCGAAGTGTTACGCGCTGCCACTTCAACCTGTACCGGATTATCCAGCAGACCTTGGGCCAGGCTTCGGATTTCGTTCGAGAAAGTTGCAGAGAACAACAGGTTCTGACGCTTGGCCGGCAAGAGTGCAAGAATCTTGCGAATGTCGCGGATGAAGCCCATGTCCAGCATGCGGTCGGCTTCATCCAGCACCAGAATTTCCACTTCGTTGAAGCGCACCGCGTTCTGCTGATACAGGTCCATCAAACGGCCCGGTGTTGCCACCAGAACGTCCAGACCTTTGCGCAGTTTCATCATCTGTGGATTGATTTTCACACCACCAAACACCACGGCGGCTTTGGTTGGCACGTATCGGCTGTATAGGTTCACGCTGTCATGAACCTGCGCGGCCAGCTCTCGGGTAGGCGTCAGAATCAGCGCGCGCGGGCCTTTACCGGTGCGCGGCTTTTCCGATAAACGCTGCAACAGGGGCAAAGTAAAACCGGCCGTTTTACCGGTACCGGTCTGGGCCGCCGCCATGACGTCTTTACCCGACAGAACGGCAGGAATCGCCTGCTGCTGAATGGGAGACGGGGTATCGTAACCCTGATCGGAAGTGGCACGGACCAGCTGCTCGGACAAACCGAGGGAAGAAAAACTCATAAACGATGTACTCTTGATTAATTCTGCCTCCACGAACACCGTCGTCGGCGAATGCGGGCAGATGCCATGAAAGCTCATGGAATAAAAGACGACTACGGTCACGCGCCGATAATGGGGTGACGTCCTCTGACAGGTCGTATGGAGTGTTCGCAAAGCGGCTTAAAGCCGAAAACTGCGGAATCCCTAGAGGCAGGATGCGTGCACGGTAACAGAGCCCCTTTGAAATAGCCATAAGTGTTTATTGTTAGCTACCACACGATTTACCTCGCGCAATGGAACTCGGGCCCGGTCTTGAGGTCAGTACCCGCTTGTAAGCAATTATTTAATCAATGGAAACAGGAGACGTCATGATCAGCATTGGTATCGGCCCTCTGAGCCTGTCAATCGGGCACCTGCTACTGGTGCTGGCTTTTGTGGTCGCGCTGATTGTTGGCGCTCTTATTGGGCGCAAACGGCAAACGCCGGTATCGGGCACCTTGGCCGATATTTTTCTGGTGGCCATGGTCACGGCCCGCATTGGCTTTGTGGTGCGCTACTTCGAGCATTACCAGAGTGATTTATGGGGCATCATCGATATCCGCGATGGCGGTTTCGATATGGTCACCGGCCTGATGGCTGCGCTCATTTTCACGGCCTACCTGATGTGGAAACACACCGCTATCCGGCGTGCGCTGGGTTCTGCGGTAGCCGCGGGCCTGATCACCTGGGGGTTTACCAGCGGTGTGATCGCACTAATCCATCAGCAAACCCAAGGGTTCCCGGAAGTGGCGCTGACCAATCTGAACGAGCAACCGGTCAACTTGGAAACCATCGCTCAGAACCGCCCAACCGTGGTGAACCTTTGGGCCACCTGGTGCCCACCCTGCATCCGTGAAATGCCGGTGTTGGAGCAAGCCCAACAGCGCTACTCCGGCATCAATTTTGTGTTTGCCAATCAGGGCGAGCACCCGGAAACGATTCGAAAATTCCTGATGGAACAGAACCTGAACCTCAGCCATGTACTGAGCGACCGGTCGGGCAGTTTTGGCCGTGTTGTCGGTAGCCAGGGCCTGCCCACCACCCTGTTTTATAACGCACAGGGAACGCTGGTGGATACGCACATGGGCGAACTCTCCCACGCCAGCCTGGCCCGAAGCCTGGAGCGCTTCGACTAAACAGATGCTCGCCCTGAAAGCCATTAATTACTGGAACGCGAGATAACCATCGTCAATCGCATCTGAACACAACACTTTGGAATCTCGCTGATAGTCCTGCACCGTTCGCCATGGGCCACGGGTGCCTTGGCGGGGCAACTCATCTGCGGCGCGCTTTACGTAACCCGCGCCCAGTGAGTCCATCATGGTGCCCTCGCTGCGACAGCCTTCAGCGCCCTCCGGTGTTGCTACCTTGTATTGCTGGTTATCCATGTAATTGATCAACCGACACAGGTATTTGCACGCTATATCAACTTTCAGCGTCCACGAAGCGTTGGTGTAACCAATAATCACACCGGCATTTGGCACCCCTTCCACCATCACACTCTTGTAGAGCACCTTTTCCTTGATCACAACGTCCTGGCCATCCAGGGTCGGTTTTATACCGCCTAGAATTTGCAGATTCAAACCGGTGGCCGGGATGATGATATCGGCGGCCAGTTCCTCTCCCGATCTCAGGCGGATGCCGGTTTCGGTGAAGCGATCAATGTGGTCGGTTTTGATAGACGCCCTGCCGGCTTTAAGGGCTTTGAACAAATCACCGTCCTTCACCACACACAAACGCTGATCCCAGGGGTTGTAGTTCGGCGTAAAGTGGCGCATGTCCACTTTGCCTTTTAATTCGCGCTTCACTATCCACAACAGCAGCCGCCGCATAGCTCGCGGGCTTTTGCGGGAGCGTTTATACAGCTGCCGCGAGATAAAGAGGTTGCGTGATCGGGTCAGCTTGTACGACAGCTTTGCAGGCAGCACTTTTTGCAGGGCAAGGGTGATTTCATCGGTCGATGGAAGCGGCATCAGGTAAGACGGCGAACGCTGCAGCATGGTCACATGTCCGGCGTCTTCCGCCATGGTTGGTACCAGTGTAATGGCGGTTGCACCACTGCCAATCACCACCACCTTCTTGCCGGTGTAATCCAGATGCTCCGGCCAGTGCTGAGGGTGCACAATCTGGCCCTTGAAATCGGCCTCGCCCGGGAAATCCGGCATATAACCCTGATCGTAGTCATAGTAACCGGTACAACCCACCAGGAAGTTGGTGGTCCAGGTTTCGAGCTCACCGGTTTCGGCATTCTCGGCGATCAGTTTCCAGCATTTGTCCTCGCTGGACCAGTTGGCCTCCTTCACCGCCAAACCATAATGGATGTGCTTATCAACGCCTTTCTCTCGGGCGGTCTTCGCGAGGTACTGCTTGATCGAGGCGCCATCTGCCAGCACCTTACCGCCTGACCAGGGCCGAAACTTGTAGCCGAAGGTAAACATATCGGAATCGGAACGGATGCCGGGATAGCGGAACAAATCCCAGGTGCCACCGAGCGATTGTCGCCGCTCCAGAATGGCAAAGCGCTTGTGCGGGCACGATTTTTTGAGATGGCAGGCCATGCCGATACCGGAAACGCCCGCGCCGATGATCAGGACATCATAATGTTGCTCATCCATGGGTGCTCGCCCTCTATTGTTGTTTGTTCTTTGACGACCTCCAACACTACGTACTTTGTCGCAGACTTCGATTGGCCGCAAACCCACCGCCTCTCCAAAATCCGGTCAAATCGTCCAACAAAAATAGTATTTCCCATAGCTAGCTAACTGCGAGATGATGACGCAATCGACACGCACAATCAGGATAATAATGATGGAAAACTACCTGAAGCCGACGCCATTTTTCGATTACCAATCACCAACCGTTCAAGCCTGGATGCAGCAACAGCTTGAAGGCGTGTCAGACGATCCGGTCGAACAAATCAAAGCGCTCTATTTGGCTGTGCGCGATGGCATCAGCTACAACCCTTATGTGTTCAGCCCCGACCCAGAGACGTTCAGCGCCAGTTACGCTCTGACGGTGGGCGAAAGCTACTGCATTCCCAAAGCGGTATTGCTGGGCGCCGCAGCTCGTGCGATCGGGATCCCCAGCCGGCTGGGCCTTGCCGATGTTCGCAACCATCTGTCGAGCCCCAAACTGATTGAATGGCTGCAATCCGATGTCTTCCGCATGCACGGCTTTATCGAACTCTACCTGAACGGCCGCTGGGTCAAAGCAACGCCCGCCTTCAACAAAAAACTCTGTACCTTGATGAACGTGGACCCTCTGGAATTTGACGGCGTGAACGACTCCATCTTTCAGGAATACACTGAATCCGGCGCGGCTCACATGGAATACATCAACAACCACGGCGTGTTCGACGATGTTCCTCACCGCTTTATTCTGGACGGCATTATGGCGGCCTACGGCCATCTGTTTGAAGAAGAAGCCGGCCCGAACAATTACAGCCTTGAGAAAGACATTTCCGGGCGCTCATAAAAAAAACCGGTAGCCGCATCCTGCGGGTACCGGTTTCAGGGGGTCAGCCTGAATTTGTCAGGCTTGGCTCACACTTACTGAGCTTCGTTACGGATCAGGAAGTCAAAGGCACTCAACGACGCCTTGGAACCCTCGCCCATTGAAATCACAATCTGCTTGTAAGGCACCGTGGTGGCGTCACCGGCCGCAAATACACCCGGAATCGAGGTTTCATTGCGCTCGTTGATGACAACCTCGCCGTGCTGGCTTAACTCGATGTCGCCTTTCAGCCACTCGGTGTTCGGCACCAGACCAATCTGAACAAACACACCTTCCAATTCTACGTGGTGCTCATCACCGGTCGTGCGGTCTTTGTAGTTCAGGCCGCTGACCTTGCCGTTTTCACCCACGATTTCAGTGGTCTGTCCGGAAGTAATGATGTCCACGTTGCCCAGGCTGCGCAGTTTCTTCTGCAGCACTTCGTCGGCGCGCATCTGCTCGCCAAACTCGATCAAAGTGACGTGGCCGACAATACCCGCCAAATCAATGGCTGCTTCTACGCCGGAGTTACCGCCACCGATCACCGCCACGCGCTTACCTTTGAACAAGGGGCCGTCACAGTGCGGGCAGTAAGCCACGCCTTTGTTCCGGTACTCTTCCTCACCCGGTACGCCCATCTGGCGCCAGCGGGCACCGGTAGACAGAATCACCGTCCGGGATTTCAAAGAGGCGCCGTTCGCCAGACGCACTTCGTGCAAACCGCCTTTGCTCTGAGCCGGAATCAACTTCTCGGCACGCTGCAGGTTCATCACGTCTACGTCGTATTCGTTCACGTGCTGCTCCATGGCAGACACAAGCTTCGGCCCTTCGGTGTAAGGCACAGAGATCAGGTTTTCAATCGACATAGTGTCGCCCACCTGACCGCCAAAGCGCTCAGCCGCCAGGCCCGTAGAAATGCCTTTACGAGCAGCGTAAATCGCTGCGGCGGAGCCTGCCGGGCCACCTCCGATGACTAATACGTCAAAGGCGTCTTTCTGGTTCAGCTTTTCCGCTTCCTTCGCACCGGCGTTGGTGTCCAGCTTGGCAACAATTTCTTCCAGCGTCATCCGGCCCTGGCCCCACGGCTGACCGTTCAGGTACACACTGGGCACTGCCATCACTTCGCGCTGCTCGACTTCGTCCTGGAACAGGGCGCCGTCAATGGAGGTGTGCTTGATGCTCGGGTTCAGCACACTGATCAGGTTCAGAGCCTGCACGACGTCTGGGCAGTTCTGGCAAGACAAGGAGAAGTAGGTTTCGAACTCGAACTCACCGTCCAGTTCCTGAATCTGTTCAATCAGATCCTGAGACGCTTTGGACGGGTGACCACCCACCTGCAGCAGCGCCAGCACCAACGAGGTGAACTCGTGTCCCATCGGGATACCGGCAAAACTAACACCGACATCCGTACCCACTCGATTGATCGAGAACGATGGGCGGCGCACATCTGCAGACTCTTCATCCCGAAGGCTGATTTTGTCTGACATGCCGGCCAATTCTTCCAGCAGCTCTTTCAGCTCTTTGGACTTGTCGCTGTCGTCATACGCTGCGACCAGCTCGATCGGCTGTTGCAGCTTGTCCATGTAGGCGTTCAACTGTTGTTTGATATTGGCGTCTAACATAGTGGCTCATCCCCTCAACTCAGGTGAAATCAGATGTCTGCGTAATTAAAGATCGCAAACTGAATATGTCTCTAAGATAAAGACTCGCTATCAAAAGCTCAAATTAATTAGCCGAAACCATTTGATAGCAAATACCTATTCATGGATTTGCCGGCCTCCTTGGCAAAACTCCAAAAAAAAGGCCCGCATGGCGGGCCTTTTCGTTAGCTTTACCTTGCAGGCAAAACTTAGATCTTGCCAACCAGGTCCAAAGACGGAGCCAGAGTAGCTTCACCTTCTTTCCACTTAGCCGGGCAAACTTCGCCAGGATGGTTGCGAACGTACTGAGCGGCTTTCACTTTGCGCATCAGGTCGTCTGCGTCACGGCCGATACCTTCAGCAGTGATTTCCATCGCCTGGATAACACCATCCGGATCGATCAGGAAGGTAGCGCGGTCTGCAAGACCCTGGCCTTCACGCATCACACCGAAGTTGTTGGTGATGGTGCCGTTCTGGTCGCCAACCATGTAGTAGTTGATCTTACCGATGGTTTCAGAGCTGTCGTGCCATGCTTTGTGGGTGAAGTGGGTGTCGGTAGACACAGAGAACACTTCTACGCCCAGCTTCTGCAGCTCTTCGTACTTGTCTGCAACGTCGCCCAGCTCAGTCGGGCAAACGAACGTGAAGTCGGCCGGGTAGAAGAAGAAAATCGACCACTTGCCTTTAACGTCGGCTTCAGAGATTTCTACAAACTCGCCCTGCTTGAATGCAGTTGCGTTAAACGGTTTGATTTCGCTGTTAATAATTCCCATCTCAGAATTTCTCCTGTTGGTACACGTGCGTGTTGATGAATCTACGGAGCCTAGATTAGGCAACGAGACGCTTTTAGTAAAATTGATTATTCAAAAGATCAAGATAGGTTAGCCCTATCTCCAAGCTCAACGTCAGCGTGAAGAGCTATGGTAGGAGTTTCGCAAATATTAGCAATAGGGACAGTAACCACTAGACTTGCCAATCCCCCGGTTACCGGCTTCAGGAGGAGGCTACGGGCCGGCTTCGGGCCTGCCGGCGGTCCGCCAGCCAGCGATCGTAATCCGCCAAGGCCATAGGTTTTCCATACAGATAGCCCTGTACCAAATCACAGCCATTCGCCTGCAGGAATTGCTCGTCGCCGGCCGTCTCCACGCCTTCTGCCACTACGGTCATGCCAAGGTCGTGGGCCATGTTGATGGTTGAGCGCACAATGACCTGGTTGTTGGCCGAACTCTGAATGTGTGACACAAACGATTTATCGATCTTGAGCACCGAAGCTCGCAAGCTCTGCAGGTAGGCCAACGATGAATACCCGGTGCCGTAGTCGTCTATGGCAATGCTGGCGCCGCTGTCAATCAACTCACTGACCATGTCCCGCGCCAAGCCTTCGTTGTCCAGTAGTGCGGTTTCTGTTATTTCACACTCAATGTCGAAATAACCCCTGCTCGAACGCAGCAGATCTTTCAGGCCATCGAAGAACACGCGGTCCAGGAATAAGCGTGGGGAAAGGTTGAGGGCCAAATGTCTCGGGCGAGCGGCCTTCTCCCACTCCGCTTCTTGCTCCAGCAGCGTTTCGACCACCCAGCGGGTTAACGGCACGATTTGCCTCGAGTTCTCAGCGACTTCAATTAACTGAGCCACGGAAATAGACTCGCCGTCAGAAGCCGGCCACCTCAACAGCGCCTCACAGCCGATGGGGCTCAGCGTGTTCAATTCCAGCTTCGGTTGAAACACAAGATCAAACGCGTTGTTCTGAATGTGGGTGCGTATCGCGGGAACCAGCTCCAATCGGTGCAACGCCGCCTGCTGGTCGTTCTCGTTATAACAACGAACCGCAAGCCCTTCCTGTTTTCCCAAACGCATCGCATCGGCGGCCTGGCGCAACATGATTTCGGCCGGCGTGGCCGAACTCTCGTTTGCTGCTTTACCGGCTCTACTATTTTTACCTTGAAAGTCGGCAGCCCCCACCGTTGCAGACACTTCTACCGCAGGGCCATCCACACCCGCCAGCACCAGTGGCCTCTCAAGGTGCTCCAGAAGGCTTTCACAGAATTCGCTTCCACCCGCTGAAAAACGCAGTCCCGGCAGCCACAAGGCAAAACCGTCTCCACCGATTCGTGCACAATATCCCAGGTTGCCAACGAACCGGGTAATGCGGCCCGCAATTGCCGCCAATAACGTATCCCCCGCAGCATGCCCGTAGGTATCGTTGACGTCCCGAAAATAATCAATGTCCAGGCAAACCAAACAGCCTGCCGAATGATTCTGGAGTGTTTCATTGACCCTATCGAAGAATGCAGACCGGTTTAACAGGCCGGTCAACGCGTCATAGCTGGCTCGGTATTCCAGCTCACGCTCACGCTCGACCCGCTCTCTGAGATCCCTCAGAACCACTGTAAATATCGCATCCCCGGAGGTTGCCACCCGGCTCACCGTCGCCTGAGCAGGAATGTGGTGCCCACCCTGCGTCACCAGATAGCTATCGAACGGTTCCTCCGGCAACTCCATCACGCCATGCCGGGCATCCGGCATGATTTCCTCAAGGCTCGCACCTTCCATCTCACTCTCGGAGAGCTCACAGAGGGTCTGGACCGATTGATTTGCTTTGGTTATCCGGCCGCTGCGATCCACGCACAAAATGTAATCATTGGTAGTCGCGACAATACGATTCAGCAGCGCTTCGTTATCGCTCAGGCTGATCTGCAACCACAGCCGTTCGAGGGTAACCGCATCGAGCCGCGCAAGATTCACCGCCACGTACACCAAAGCACTCAACAGGATGGGTTTGAACACATCGAGCAAAAGCTGCGCCTCGAGATAGGCCCAAACGAAGATGCCAGACCAAACACCGATGGCCACAGCCAACATCAACAGGCCTTGTCGCCAATGACAACGAGAAAAAACAACGGCCGCCACGAACAGCGCCAAAGCAAGGATGGCATAGCCGATTAACGGTGGAGGGGAATGCAAACCACCATTGCGAAGGGTTTGCGCGCCCAATGCCTGAATCACTACGCCGGGGAGCACCTGATGAATCGGCGTTGCCAGGGTGTCCCCCAACTCGATGGCGGTTGCCCCTATCAACACATCCCGGCCGCGTAGCACCTCATCTGGCACACGGTCTTGGAGCAAATCGATAAACCGAACATACCGGAAAGACCGGGGAGAAATGGTGTAATCCACCCAGGTTCCGCTGTCTGACTGCTCTGCCAGCGCGCTCCAGGCCCCGCGGAAAAATTCATCCGGCCAACGAAATCCGACGGAAAGATAACGTACCAGACCGTCGCCGGCAGGGTGCATATTCACAGAGACCAATTCCACACTGTCTGCCAACGCCGCTATCGGGCGGCGGATCATCAATGCGGATTCGGCCTGGCTGCGCCGTTGCACAAAGACAGGCAAATAGGTGGGGATGTCTTTCGCAATCGACCGGATTGCCTGCTCCAATTCCCGATCGCCACCAATACTGGAGGGAGAACTGAAATCCACATCGATCATCAGCGAGCGAACACCCGCGCTTTCCAGTTTATGAATGGCACGCGCGTGAACGCCCCGAGGCCACGGCCACTGCCCTATGGCCTCGATGCTGGCGGAATCGATTTCGAGAATCAGCAGATTGCTCGACTGCTCTTTGACCAGATGGCTGATGATGCGGTCCCGCAGCCCGGCTTCCGGGCGCTCCAAAATGCCCTGCCAAAGCAGCATTACGAACACCACCCCAGCTAAAAAGGCGGCCAGCATGACCTTCAGGGCCGAGCGGGATCGACCGAACACGCCGCTCGATTTCGCATTCATAGAATCGGGTTCAGCGGCTCTATCAGGCCATCAATCAATGCACCCTGGTTCTGATCATCGTCGTCATCGTCAAAATCGTCGTCATCAAAATCATCCTCATCGAACTCCGGGTCGTCGAAATCATCCTGATCAAAATCACGGCCATCATCGACCCCGAAGTCTCGATCGTCATCGAGTTCCAGGCCCGCATCGAGATCCAGAACATCATCTACGCCCAAGTCCAGCCCCAGCCCACCGTCTACATCGGCATCAAGCCCCAAATCGAGCCGATCATCCAATCCGATTTCTGCGCCAAGGCCTAGACCTTCATCCCCTGCCGGTTCGACTCCCTGCCCAATCAAATCACCAGTTTCGGACGCCACCTCATCGCCTGTATCACCCGATTCCACTGTTGAACCAGCCCCGAGATCAACCATTTCCTGCAACTGAACATCGAAGCTGGCAGGCTTCTCTGCGCCACTTTCTGTCACCGCAACCGCCCCGGCTGCCGGCTCGGCGCTCGCTGACGAGACGGACTGCTCTGACTGTTGGAACGTTTGGATGCCGGCCTGCATGTCGCCAACCCCTACAACATCACCGGGCGACATCATCTGGGTTTGTTCACTGGCAAGATCGAGCACTTCCAGCGAGCCCTCCGTCAGGGTAACCAGCGAAGACGTATCGGTCGTGACAATCACAAACCGCGTCCCCTTGACCGTAGACACCAAAAAGGGCGTTTCCACACTAAACTCATCCGGCTGACGTTCAATTCGATAAAACACCGTGCCAAACCATTGCTTTATCCGGTTTACCAGCCCATCCGATTCAGCGGTATTGGCTTGTAAAACAACGTGAGACCCGCTTTTCAGCTCGAATTCCGAACCGGCCTGACTGATCAGGCCCGATGCATCGGCCAGGGCCCGGAATTCAACCGGGGCTTCGACAGCCAATCCCGCCTGTACGGGCTTCCACGCCTCGTGTTCATGGGCCCGGTACTGCACCTGGCCGTTAAAAGATTCGACGCGGATAGGCTCTGCGGCCATCGCGAACAGGGTCAGCATCATCAGGGACAAGCCCAGAATGCAGCGATACATCTTGCTTTTGGCTGGGCCAACTAGAATGTCCATTTCTTCTCCCGTTATCTCAGTTCGATACTGCAACGGCTCATAATGTTCTATGCTAGGACTGTTTGTATTAGCGGGGGCTACACAAACCTATTAAAGACCCTGGTCCGCTGGCTGTAAAATTAATGGACACACATAAATTGCGATACATGGCTGTTCACGCGCTTCTGCTTTTCGCCGTACTCTTTATGCCCTCGGCCTATGCTTCTGCTGGAAAACCCGTTCTGGGTGCAGTGGTTTTTGAGGGTGTATCCGCCTTCAGCGCGCCTCAGCTTATCCCCCTGTACGAAAATAACGTGGGCGAATCCATTACCCCACAGCTGAAAACAGGCCTGCACACACGCATTAGCGGATACTACCTTAAGCAAGGCTTTCTTTCCCCAGCTGTAACGATCCGCACACACCCGGACAACGTGCACATTCTGATTGCCGAGATCACCGAGCCCCGTATCGTTGAGGTCCAGATTACTGGTGGGACGGAAGATCTACGAAATGCCGTTCGCGACCGCCTTACCCCCCTGAGGCAACGCGTACCCATTTCCCGCCTTGATATAGAACGCTTCAATCGAACGCTGGAAAAGGCGGTCGGAGTGGGATTAGCCACTACAATTGACGAAACCTCTCCGGGACAACATCGAATTACCTACACCCTGAAACCGGAGATTCATGGCGAACTGACCTACAGCGCCGAAGGCAGCCAGACCCTGGGCAAGCATATGGTCGCCGGCAAACTCCGTGTTACAGGACTGGGCGCAGGGATTCGCGAGATCTACCTCTTTGGGCTTCATACCCTCGAGTCCAGTGGTTACCGCAATCTAGGAGCTGGCTTGTCTTATCATGCGACCGACACAGATACCGTTTATGCCGATGTCAGCAGCTCGCGAGCGGTACCGCGAGATCAACGCACACGTCCCGAACGGGAGTATGAGCGTATCTGGTCCCAGGTACGGTGGCGCCACCGTCTGCTGGATTCCACGTCCTTCACACTCAGCCTGAACAGCAGCCTGATTCTGCGGGATTACACGCGCGAACGGGGCAACGACATCGAGGTGGATGAGAACCTGCGTATGGCCAGTGTGGGCGCGCTCGCCTACGCAAAAAGTACAGGCAATCTGTCAAGATTCGGCGTTTCGGGCCGAGTGGGTGTGGATAACTTTGGCGCAAAGCGCAGCGGTTCTCGCACCAACGATTCTCTGGAACTGGATTTCCAGATTCTCCACGCCTTCTACACCCTTTGGCAGGAATTGCCTGCGGATTTCTCTTTGAAGCTTGACGTGTCTGGCCAATATTCTGGCGACAACCTACCCTACTCTCAACGTTTCTCTATCGGTGGCAGGCACATAGCCCTGGCCTACGAGCCAGGCGAGTTCAGTGGAGATTCCGGGCTGGGCACAAAGCTTGAACTTCGCCGCGGCTTCAGCAGTGAACAATGGATGCCAGGCTCTCGATGGGTGCCCTATGTCTACTTCGGCGTTGCCCGTGCCTTCCAAAACCAGAGTGGTGATCGCGAATCAGGTGCCGCCGCAGGTGCAGGGCTGCGCTTCCTGAATCGTAAGGTATCCGCCTACATCGAAATGGGTAAACCGTTGACCACAGCTTCCGCCTATAAAGACTCAGACCTTCGGTTGACTGGGCGACTTACCACCTACTTCTAATGCATAGCGCAGAAAATCCGCCATTTAATATCCCGGCGCTCAGTTTCTATCGAATTAATGCTGAACCGACGAAGAAAACACATTCATCACCACAATCCCGCTCACGATCAGCGCCATACCCACGATGGCAGGCAGGTCCAGCTTTTGGCCGAACATGGCTACACCCACCACCGAAATCAACACCACTCCGGCGCCGGCCCAAATGGCATAGGCGACACCCACCGGAATGTCGTGCAGCACTAACGACAAAAAGTAAAACGCCATGCCATAACCCAGCACCACGATGATGCTGGGGACCAAATTGGTGAAGCCTTCAGATGACTTCAGGGCAGCCGTGCCGGCCACTTCGGCAATGATGGCCAGGGCGAGGTAAACGTAACTCATAGAAAAACCTTTCAAACAGGGCTCAGGTGTCAGTTGGCGCCATCATGCGGGCTCTATGCGCCTTTTGCCAGTGCCCGAGTGAGATCCGCCGCGGGAATTTCCTTGCAACCGCTGACATTCTGGCCCGCCCACAACGGCGAGAACTCACCACAATTAGCCTGCTCCGCCGCCGCACGTAGAGGCGCCAAAGCCGCCGACGCCAGCGGGAATGCTGGCGCTGCCGGGCTGATTGGCCCGAGTTCGCTCATAATGCGATTCACAATGCCCCGAGCCGGGCGCCCGGAAAACACGTTCGTTAAAGCCGTCACGGCTGCGGCATTGCTTTTGATGGCCGCACGGTGAAGCGCACTGGTGTTGGCTTCCGGGCACAACAGATAAGCGGTCCCCACCTGCACACCCGCGGCCCCTAGTGTCATAGCAGCCGCTACCCCGTTTGCATCTGCTATCCCACCGGCGGCAATCACTGGCACGTTCACGGCCTGAACAATCTGCGGTACAAGCGCAAACGTTCCAAGCTGGCTATTGAGATCTTCTGACAGAAAAATTCCGCGATGACCACCTGCCTCTAAACCCTGCGCAATAATGGCATCGACACCCTGAGCTTCCAGCCAACGGGCCTCTTCGACTGTGGTTGCCGTAGACAGAATTTTTGCGCCCCATGTGCGCACGCGGTCCAGTAAATCTTGCTCTGGCAGGCCGTAATGAAAGCTGACAACGGCCGGTTCAAACTCCGCCAACACATCGGCGGCTTCTACGCCGAAGGGCAATCGCCCCGCTCCTGAGGCCACCTTGCTTTCGTCGATACCAAACTCCCGATAATAAGGCGACAGAGAAGCTTTCCACTTTGCGTCCTGTTCCGCATCGGGTTCGGGTTGGGTATGGCAGAAGAAATTCACGTTGAAGGGCCGGTTCGTCCGAGCCTTGATCGCCGCCAACTCCTTACGCATGGCGTCTACACCGAGCATTCCACACGGAAGCGATCCCAAGCCTCCGGCCTCGGATACCGCAATCGCAAGCTCACTGCCCTGCACCCCCGCCATCGGTGCCTGGATAACGGGCAGTTCGATACCCAACAGTTCCTGAATGCTCATAGACCGCCTCTTTCAATTTGGGATGGAAAAATCACAACGTCGTCACCTTCCTGCCACGGCTGGTATTTGACCATCACCTGCTGAAACACCGGATGCTCCAGCCAAGTGGTCAGCCATTTCTGTAGCTTGGGGTAAGGCAGGCTGTAGAACACATCGCGATCGACGTGGGCAAACTGGCGCACGAACGGCATTACGGCAATATCCGCCATGCTGATGCGTTCTCCCATCAGGAACGTGTTCTGGCCCAGCAAATCCTCCAAAGCCTGCAAAAACGCCTCACCCTCTTGGCGGTATTCCAGCTGGCTTCGCTCAGGATGCCGATCAGCGTATTTATAACGATCCAACCAGTGCTTGAACTCGTTATCGTTGCGTTCGATCAGGGCACTCGCGCTGGCCAGATCGGTGTTGAGCAAGCCGTGTGGGTCGTTTTGCTGCAGCGCCCATTCAAGAATGTCCCGGCTTTCCTCGATCACCCGGCGCTGGCTGCCATTTTCCTCAACCAGTTCCAGCACGGGCACCGTGCCTTTTGGGCTGATGGCCAGCATTTGCGCGGGTTTGTTTTTCAGAACGATTTCCCGCAGCTCAACCTGCAGCCCGGCAAACACCAGACCAAGGCGGGCGCGCATGGCGTAGGGACAGCGGCGGAAAGAGTACAGACGGTGTAGTGAAGTGGTAATAATGTGCTGCCTGAGGAATTGAGTGTGAAAAAAGGGCAGAGGCTCTCGCCTCTGCCCGGTTCATTAGGCGGCCTTGTCACCGTCGCTTTCGACTGCGTGTTCTCGGTGCTCAAGGACGTTGCCTGCGCCTTTGATTTCAATGGTCTTAGGCTTCATGGCCTCTGGGATTTCTTTCACCAGGCTAATAGTCAGCAGACCATTACTCAAATCGGCACCGGTCACTTCCACATGATCCGCAAGATTAAACTTGCGCTCGAAGGCCCGGCTGGCGATGCCCTGATACAGGAACTTGCGGTCGCTTTGATCGTCCTGTTTTTTTCCGCGGACGGTCAGAACACCTCTTTCGACCTCGATGCTAAGCTCGCTGCGATCAAAACCGGCCACCGCTAAGGCAATGGAGTACTGGTTATCGTCCAGCACTTCAATGTCGTAAGGCGGATAACCTGCCGAGCCTTGTTCGCTGCGCAAAGCCGAATCAAGCAGCGACGCCATGCGGTCAAAGCCGACGCTGTTGCGATAAAGTGGGGTGAAATCAATTGTATTCATCACACATCCTCCGTTAGAAGCAATACGAAATAAAAACAATCAATTTGGAGTCATGCTCTCATCGAGACGCCTTTCCCCTACTCCCGAAATAGGGTCGCGCGAGCAATTTTTCAAGCCTCTGTGTTGGCTGCCACTAATGAGGATTCTGCTAAGCTTGATAAAGACCCTTCGGTATCGACCCATGAAACGAGGAATGCGCTATGGAACTCTCAGGTGGATGTCATTGCGGCACCGGATTGTTCTATTCCAATGCCCAGACGCTGCCCGGCCTGATCGATGTTCAAAGCGGTACTTACGATACACCGGAAGCGATTCCAGCGCGGATTCATATTCAGGTTGCAGAGCGAATTAGCTGGATGGAGCGCGCCCACGAACTACCGGCCTTCGAACGCTTTCCGCCCACTGACTAAATGCAATTCGGTCTGGTAGCGGAAAGAATACAAACGCTCAATCGGATGGAGAAACGACTGCTCGCGAGACAAAGTAGTGCCTACCCAAGATGACCATTAAGATACCTCCCAGCACTAAAGCCGAGGATTCAGCCAGGCGAAGGGTAATCGGCTCTTGGGTAACGATGACTCCTCCCACCGCAGCGATGATTGGAACAAACAACTGAACTACCGCCGCCTGAGTCACAGACAACCCTCGTAGCGCAATATACCAGACCGCATACCCCGCACCAGAGGCGATGGCCCCGGACACGGCCGCTAACAGAACACCCTGCCGGGTTAGATCAGCGTGCTGCAACGTGAATATAAGCAGAGCCAGCACAAGCGGCGC
Organism: Marinobacter litoralis; assembly: GCF_016427555.1. Lineage (GTDB taxonomy): Bacteria > Pseudomonadota > Gammaproteobacteria > Pseudomonadales > Oleiphilaceae > Marinobacter > Marinobacter litoralis_A. The sequence continues at coordinate 583,458 of NZ_JAELVS010000001.1, read as the reverse complement.
GGTTCGCAGGAAATTATAAGCTGTATCTGCAAGCGGCTGCGTTGAAGACCGTCCAACAAGCGTGTACCCGCCCCACGCAATACCCGACACCGTCATAAGAAGAAAACCCGCCAGCGATGGCGTGGTGACGCTCGGAATAATCAAATACACGAAACCTGAGAACGCAACGAATAGCCCCAGCCACTCGGCAACATGGAGCCGGTTCCCCGAGACAATGCCAACGGCAATCATGGTGATCTGGACCGCCGCAAACAGAATTAACGCACCGGTGCCGGTGTCTAGAGAAAGATATCCGTAAGAGAAAGCCAACGCATAGACAAACAATAGACATGCGGCCAACCAACTCCCCCTGGATTGGCTTTTCTTTGGCCTCTTCGTGATCGCAATGACGACCATCAGAACGGCGATTCCTGACAGCAACCTTATGATCGTGAAACTGGCTGCATCAATGGCGTTTCCGCCCAAGGCTAAGCGGCAAAGTACGGAATTTCCCGCAAATGCGAGAAGTGCGAACACGGTGCAAGCACTGATTTTTATCGTATTTTTATCGATCAACACATGCTGCACCGTATGTTCACGTGGGCGCCGTTTGGCGTTCAGAAATTGCTATAACGACTCCATCAAGGCAAACATTCGATCGATCATTGGCTGGGCCAAATGATCTACGCCCGGACGATTAAAGTAGCTGCGCAAACCTGTAAATTGAACTTGAAAAAAACGCGCATACTCCAGCCCCGACACACGGCTGTTCAGCTCTCCACGACTGATTGCTTGTTCAAACAATGTCGTTAAATAGACCTCGAACTCAGCCGATAAATCAGACCCCAAGCTGGAAACCCTGCGTGAAACGACGCTCGCCACAGCTGCGTAGCGGTCAGGTGGAGTGTATCGTTCTGCACCCTGTCATGAGATAAGGGATAGGATCCTAGATAATAAAGGCCTATGCAACCTTGTCTTTAAGCTGATCAAAAGAGCCAACGTTAAACGGATGGCTAGGGGTCCTGTCTTCAGACTGGTCAATGGGTGAGATGAAAAGGCGATAAATTCCAGAACCGAAAATCAGAAGGACGATAGCAATCAGGTAAATGTCCACCGCAATGATGATTTTCGGAATAACGGTATCGTGAATATCACCTGAGCCGAAGAGCGACCCACTCAGCCACCGAATACAGAAAAACTCAACCACACATACGCGACATAACAAACTAATAGCACTCCCCCTTCGGCTCGACTCAATCGCCGTCCTGTATAGAGGAACAAAAGCAGAAATGCCGAAGTTACAAGCATGACCCATTGGTCAAACTGGAGCATTCTTGGAGAGATCGGGAGAGGTTGAAGAAGCGCCGATACGCCGAGAATGCCGAGCAAATTGAAGATATTGCTACCAAGAATATTACCGACAGCCACATCAGCGTGACGCCGAATCGCTGAAATCACCGATATAGATAGCTCAGGTAGAGAAGTACCAACCGCCACTAGCGTTAAGCCAATGACCGCCTCAGGCACCCCGAAGTGCTGTGCTATGCCCGTTGAACCGAGCAAAAAAACTTGTGAACCACCGATTAATAACAACAACCCGAGCAGCGAGGAAACGGCTGCCGACCTAGCCGACTTTGGAATGGCCGTAAGTTCTTCAGATTCCGCCTTGTGCAACTCTCCCGAGGGTGCAGAGCGGAAACGTTCACTCCAATAAGCCCAACCCAGATACGCTATCAAGGCTCCGATTAGCAGAGCTCCGTCCAAGCGCCCCAGTGCACTTCCGCCTGCTAGAACCAGGAACAACACGCTTGCCCCAACAACCGTGACGGCATCTCTTTGCAACGCCAAAGGACTGACGGTTAAAGGCGTAATTAATGCGCATAGCCCGAGTATGAGCAAGATATTGCCAATATTACTCCCTAGCACATTGCCAACTGCGATATCCGGCTGGCCATCAACCGCAGCATTCACGGAAACCACCAATTCAGGTGCTGAGGTTCCAAACCCCACGATCACCAGTCCGCTCAACAACGGTGAAACGCCGAGACGCTGCGCGGAAGCAAGCGCGCCCCGAATCAAGGCTTCACCACCAGCAATGAGCAGCACCAAGCCAATGCAGAAATAACTAATGTTCAATGTCATTGAAGTGCTCGTCAGTGTTTCATATTCTTCCACGCGAATACCGACGCCAAAACAACGATACCGATGGCAGAACCAAGGTATAGCGTTTCGATCGTAGCGCCAATCTCGACAGCCTGCTCAAGGAACAGAATCACCAGGATCAAAACAGCCACTTGGCTTATCGTGATTTTCAAATCTTGTGGCCGGTTTTGCCGGGGACGCCCTCGATCTGCACCGGGCACTCGGGTTCCTGGCTCAGCCAAGGCGACCAGCTCCGCTAATGTGCGCCGCCTGCGGCGTCACGATTGAGCGGCTACGAAATCAATACCGTGCTTATCCAGATTGACCTGACTTTTGGCTCTGAGACGTGCCGGTAAGCGCAGCGTAGGCGCGTCCGACAACAGCCATTGGTTAAGCTGCCTCGAAGTCCAGAGGATGGATTCCATCCAGGTTGACCGTGTTGCGGGCCACCCATAGATCGTACATATCTTGCATCGCCAACCAACTCTCAGGAGAACGCCCAAGAACCTTGGATAGCCGAAGCGACATTTCCGGGCTAATACCACTATCCCCTTTGAGCAGCCTAGACAAAGTGGAAGGTGATACGCCCAGACTGGAAGCCAGCTGACGGGAACTGATACCGAAAGGCTCCAGGTACACCTCCCGAATGAACTCACCTGGATGCGGCGGATTATGCATAGTCATCAGGGATAATCCTCATAATCAAGAATGTAGGCGTTGCCGTCCTGAAATTCGAACGTCATACGCCAATTTCCGTTAACCCGAATCGACCACCGACCCTTGTCTTTCCCCTTCAATGGGTGAAGCCGAAAGCCTGGGATGTCCATGTCGTCCACCTAAGTAGCAGTATCCAAAGCAGTCAACTGCATACGTAGTTTCTTGGCGTGATCCGGCTGGATGCCAGATATGTTGCCAGTCGAGTAGAACCGTTTCAGTCCTTTGTGACGGAATGATTTAATCATGAGGGAATAATAACGCGCTGCGCATCACGCAACAACCAAGCTTAACGCCAGCCAGCATGCGCGCCCACGAAATGGAGCCGAAGGCGCAATGTAGTGGGCGTCGCCGTGCCTGCTTTTGTTAAATTGGCGACAGGCTTTATTTGACACCGTCGAGAAGCCAATTCCCAATAAATCGCACACCGAGCGCACCTAATACGACCAGTCCGAATAGCGTGGGCAAAAACTGTGCAGGATTCATGTCCATATTCCACATCACTGACGCATTTCCGAGCGCGATTATCAGCAGAATGCAACCGACTCCAAACCATGTACCTGTTGTGTTTGAGAAAAACTTGGTCATTACCAACAATGCTACTGCGAAAAGATCAATAAAAAGAGCCCAATCAAGTATTAACTGGCGAACAATTTCCAAGGTTTGCTCCATAGTGGTTGTAAATTTAACGCCGCCAAGCATGCGCGGCTGCGGAATGGAGGCGAAGCCGCAATGAAGTAGACATCGCCGTGACTTGCATTGTTAGGCCGGAATGATGGAGTAAGACCGATGATCTTGAGCCATCTGAATAACTTCAAGATCATTACGGTAGAAAAGCTCCTTCTCTTCGGCGGATAGTTCGCAGCGAATTCCAGCATAGACTCGAGTTGGAAAAACAATCTTCTCGAGTTTGACAAAATGAAGCCCAGATTCGCGAATAACCTCTTCAGCTTCTAAGTCCACCAGAATTCGATATTCTTGCTCGTAAGACCATCCATCGTATTTTCGGAGAGTGGCTTTCACCAGATTATCTCGCCAGTCTTCATCTCTCTGTGCAAGGTTTATCGGTTCCTCTCCATACTCAATTCTGTTTAAGAGATGCGCTGGAATATCAAACTCCCAACAGATACCTCTGTGGTTATCTGCATAGTGCGCCCATTGAACAGGATCATTTAGGTTTTTTGAGAAACACAGAAATCCAGACTTTAAAGTAAAGTGTTCTTTGAATTTTTCAATGTCGTCTCTGGAAGCCCCGTCGAAATTCAGGAAGAGTTCATATGGGTCATTCATGCTATCCAAGGTAGCAACTTTAAGTCGGGACCTCTCAAGGTTGCTTATTGCATATTGCTTTTGCATGAAATGAAAAACTCTCACTTAACCTCCCTCATTGAATGCCTAACGCCCGCCATAAACGGCGCGAGGAACGAGCGTCCGGCGACCGTAGGGAGCGAATTTAATGGCCTTGTTAGAAGGGCTGACTATCGCCTTCACCGCCTACTTCCCTCGAGATTCTCGTGTGTTTCCAGTGTACGGATATCCTCAAGAGAGACCTCAAGACCGTCTTTTTGGCATTCCTGGAAAATCTTTTTCGACCCCAGCGCCCGAACCTCTTCAACCAATTCTTTCTCGGTACGTCCCTCCCGCGCAGGTACAGAAACAGCATAGCTCCAATCGGATAATTGCTGGCTTCCACCGAGCGCGCGAAATTTTTCTTTTCCTTGACTAGTGAATCGTACCGACCACTCTTGCGCTGACGTAATGTGTTCGCTGTTCTCTGACATACTGAGACCTCCTTCTAACGCTCGCCAGCATGCGCGGCTACGGAATGGAGGCGAAGCCGCAATGTAGTAGACGTCGCCGTGCCTGGCCTTGTTATGCGGTTGCCCTCAGTCAAGCACCGCGACCGTGGCTAATCTGCAGTGACTATCGCATCTGCAATTTTGTTCTATCAGTTCGTTGATGCTCTGATTTACCGATAGCTTCTTTCCATCCATTGACTTGCACCACGAACAATCTCGCTGATCCCGGCAGGCAACCACTTCATACTTTTTGAGCCCCATGCTTTTATAGTTCTGAATATTTTCGTCGTGGGACCGGGCAAAATTGGCCTTCATCGCAATAGATGACAAAACACTCTTGGGGTCATTTTGAGATCGACCCTTTTCATTTAAAACAGCAAGTAACTCATGGGTGATTTGTAAGCGAGGGTTTATTCCCAGCTCCTTTTTTTCATCTGCTGAGAGTTTGTTTCCCGTCTTGTTCAGATTGATCTCATTGCTGAGATGCTGGAGTACGACCTCTATCTGATCTTTGCGAATCAGATCGGTTTTCTCAACTTCTCGCAATAGATACTGGTCCGGGCCTTTCTGCTGACCCGAAATTTCCTTTGCGGGAGCTTTGCCGAAATATTTCCGGATGAAAGTTAGCATCTTTGCTCCTCTATTCTCGCATAACGAGGCTGTAGAAAAACCCAAAAATGAGCGAGCATTCCACCGCCTACGATCTCGTTTGTTTTAGCCGGCCAGTTCGCCCAGCAATTTCCAGTTTCCGGATTGATTGCCCGCTATAGACCTCAATCCCGCTATTTCAGTGTTCAGGCGCTCTTAGCCTTGTGCGCAAGGGCATTTCTGGGCGCATTGCCTCCCCCCGTTCACGCAGCCATCCGCCCATAATTCACCAGTTTCTCAATATTGTGCACCAGGCAATACAGTTGCCATTGCCCCTGCACTTTTCGCTTTCCACGCAGGCTAAAACGGTTCAGGCGTTTGGTTGTGCCAATGTTGCCGAACACCGGTTCCACCACCGACGTGCGGTGGCTGTAGATTTCTTTGCCTTGCGGGCTATCTACCCGATGCTTCATCCAATCCGTGTAGTTCGGGAGCCGTTTATTTTCGATGGTAAAAGAGACTTGTCGGCCAGACCCTTTGCGGTGGTTGGCTGACGCCGGATTCTGCATGCATCGGTGTTTCTTTGGGCAGTGCCGGCACTGGAGCAGACGACCTTCGAATTGAACCCGGGTTTTTCCGTTCTCGGTTTCCCGTGCGCCTTGGTAACTGATGGCGTTGCCAGCCGGACAGATGCAAGTGAGGCTCACCGGATCGAACTGAAATTCGCTAGCCGGAATGATGTTTTTCCAACCGGTTTTGGGCAAATTCTGGTGCCGTTTTCCGTATTTGTCTTTCTGGTTCTGGAACTTAGGATCCCTGCTGCGGAAGCGATTGTCCGGGATGTAACCGTTGATCTGTCGTTCGTGCAGGTATTTCATGTTGGCTTCGTTGGCGAAGCCGGTGTCCGCCGTAACGACAGTACCTTGCTGGTAGATATTGTCGGCAATACCCAACTTCTTGAAGCGAGCTTCGACCGTTTCCAGTACGGGTTGCAGCGTGTGGTGTTCCTGCCCTTCCCCGAAGGCTTGGGCATCAACGATGACCTGGTGTTTCTTGTCCACCGTGGCCACCCCGTTATAGCCCTGGATCGTGCCTTTGCTGGTGGTCATCTTGGCACTTTCGTTATCGGTGAGGTTGCTCTTCACTTCCTTGCGCCGTTTCCCTTGGCCCATCCTTGGGCTGCTCGTCTTTAGGAATCGGTCTACTTTGGTCATCGCTTCGTCTAGCGATAGGATGGTTTTCGCACGGCGAATATCCCTATCCAGTTCGGCTTCGGTTTCCGCCTCATCCCGTTGGTGGTGTTCACGCAGATGATGGCGAATCAGCCGCTTCAGCTTGTCTCGTTTTTCACCCAACTCTTTAAAGGTGCCCGACCATTCTTTGGCGGCGTTCGACGACATTTTGCAGCCGTCGATGGCAAACAGTTCGTTGCCCAGCAAGCCTTGTTCGTGACACACCAGCAACACCTGTTCGAACAACTCTTCGATTTCCTCAGCGTGGCTGCTAACGAACTTGGCCAAGGTAGTGAAGTGCGGAACGGTGTCGCAGGACAGTGCTTTAAATATAATGTTGGTTTCGCAGCACCACTGGATTTCACGGCTGGAAGTGATGCCTTTGGAATAAGCGAACAGGATGATCTTCAGAAGAATGGCCGGATCGTAGGCCATGCGGCCGGTGTCGTCGTTGCGGTATTTGGGATGAAACACCGACAGATCCAACTTGTGCTCAATCAGATAATGAACGGCGTGTTCAAAGGTGCCCGGCTGGAGCTGCTCCTGGTAATTGATCACGACCATCGCATCCTGGTCGTAGTTGTAGTGCTTGAAACGAGGCATCCCGACGACTCCTTGTCTGTTTGCTCAATGCTACCAAAACCAGTCCGGTTTAGGGTTTTTCTACAGCCTCAACGCTTGCAGCATGCGCGCCCATGGAATGGAGCCGAAGGCGCAATGTAATGGGCGTCGCCGTGCCTGCACTGGTTAGCACTACATATCACGCCTAATGCTCTCAAGTGACGTGACCCTTGACAAGAGAACCTTAACCTCAGATGAAGGGAAATCATCAAGCTCGGCCTGAATAAAATTAATTATATCTGGTATATCTGAGTCCTTTTTAACAAAAATATACTTTACATCATTTGGAGAAAATTTAAGCATACAATTTTGCTTTGTTTTATTATTGTTTTCTTCAAGCTTATCTTCACTCTCGAAACTTGATCGAGACAGGTGATCCAATACGTCTTTATGGTTAGCAATGTATCGCCATTCAGATTCCTGGTGGAACTCTTTTTCTAAGAGCTCTGATGCAACAACCATGTTGCCCTCAACCGGCTTGGTATGGGCCAACAGATGTCGAATTAGTTCGCGGCCCTTTTCGCTGCTGTCTTCCTCTCCCAGCCCAACAATACGAGTAAGCTCTTTATATACAGACGGAATTCTGTTGTTCTGTGAAACATAATGCACAGGATTCAGGCCATTACTCAACGCCCACTCGTTAGTTAGCCCCAACCCAAACTCACCATAAAATTTCACATGTTCATCTACGCGAGAAAGCGGTATATCGCAAAAGCAAACCATTGGATAAGCAATAAAGTCATATTTCTTTAACCCCAGCCAACTTACATCCTCTAAACAATATCTCGGCCAGAATCCATTTTTTAAAACTAGCTTCAGCGTTTCGCTACTTTTTGTGAAGTGAAAAAGAGTGTGTGATTTAGGGTTCAATCTTGTCTCCAATTTCAGCTTATGCGTGCTAACGCTTGCAGCATGCGCGCCCACGGAATGGAGCCGAAGGCGCAATGTAGTGGGCGTCGCCGTGCCTGCACTGGTTAGGCATCAGATTACCCCTTGTTCGATAGCCCACATCCACGCTTGAGACAAGATCCCTGCTATACCCACAAAGACGATTGCCCAGGTTAATCGATTACCTACCTTGGCCGTTTTTATCTGATCTTGGTGGCGCTGAACGTTCAGTTCGAATTCCGAGAGGGTAACCAGAGCTTTACCGGTCACGACATAGTTCGTACCTTTCTTAGTCAACTCTCCGGAATCCACAAATGAATCAAGGACAAGTTCAAGGTGGGCTTTGTGCTTATCCTTATCTGGATGATAAAGCCACTTACGCGAATATTTCTGCACTGCCAGCATAAGCGGATATATCTCATCTCGTGGGTTATCGATTTTACGTTCTACGAGATGACGAAGAAGTTCCATTCTTTCTTCGCGAACCAGGCGCTTTTTGTTGTATAAGGACTGGCTTACCCGGTCTCGTAACTTAACAATTTTGTGCCAACGGGCAAGATCCATCAGTAGAAATTTACCGGGGTCGGTATAGTCGAACTGGTACCCTTGGTAATAGTGCTCTATTCTCAGATCAAATTTTGCTGGGTCAATATCGTCTTCTGAAAGGGTTTTCTCCCTCCCGGACTGCTCACCTTTCCAAACCAACGCCTCGTATCCGGCCTTTTTACGTTTCCGGATCAATATGCGTGTGTTTGACTCAGTATCCTCCAGTTTGACCGAGTAGAAGTCGTTATCCATTGCCCCCGGCGAGCTGAGCGTTATCCGCTCAGGGGCCGGCTTCTCCAAGGCCTTGTTCAGAGCACGAAAGAACAAATTACTCTCCTTGCCTAACGCCCGCAGCATGCGCGGCTTTGGAATGAAGGCGAAGCCGCAATGGAAAAGCCGTCGCCGTGCCTGCGATGGTTAGGCATCACAGTCTTCCCCAAGTTCTCGTCGTAGCTTCACGAGGTTCAGTCTTGCAATTTCATCTTGCACAGGCTGGACTTCGGTGTGCCATTTCTTAAATCCATACCAGACCATGAAGCTTCCGGCAGCGATGATCACCGAAAGACATATCATGAAGGTTTTCTTATTAAGCCCTGCAATTTCGAGCTTCCTTTCCAGTACCGTAAATCGAGCCTCATCTGCCACGGAGCGCATCGGGTCAGCTTTTAACGTTTCGTATTCCACCGCCACCTCGAAAGCCAAATCGTTGGTTGACTGGTTCACGTAAAGCATTGCACCGATTGAGAAAATAATCAGCAGAAGGCCGAACAACGCATAGAACTTGTAAATGTTATCCGTCGGCAATGGAACACGGTTTTCCATTAAGATTCCTAAGGTTTAGTACTTGCCTAACAGCAACTAGACAGGCCGCTTCGCGATTGCAGAAATCTGACTGCTTCGATATTCCGCTTTCTACTCAATTGGGCGAATCGGCCATTAATATTTAAAACAACAGGTTATCTCACCTCGCACTCTGTTTCCATGTAATCGTTTGACATCTGTGATTTACGCCACCAATAATACTGTATAAAAACACAGCAATGGCAAGGAGCCACCGCTATGCAGAAAAACGAACCTCGGCTAAGAGATCAAGTCCGTGCCGTTATCAGAGTGAATCGCTACAGTATTCGTACAGAAAAATCCTACTGGTACTGGATTCGGTTTTTTATTCGTTTTCAAAACATGAAACACCCGCACGAAATGGGTGCGCCAGAAGTGAATGAGTTTCTCACCTGGCTTGCCGTTCGTCGCAATGTGGCAGCGGCAACTCAGGCCCAGGCACTGAATGCGCTGGTATTCCTGTATGACAAAGTACTGGACAAACCAATGGGCGATATCGGCGAGGTTATCCGGTCGAAAAAACCACGTAAATTGCCGGTAGTTCTCACCCATGATGAAGCCATGGCCATCATAAATCGGCTGGGGGAAACAGATCGCCTGATTGCTTCCCTGCTATACGGTGCAGGCCTGCGAATTACGGAGGCCTGCCGGTTACGTATTAAAGATCTCGATTTTCAACAACAGGTCGTCACAGTTCGAGACGGCAAAGGCGCCAAAGACCGAACAACCCTGTTACCCGCCCCTTTGCTGGCTCCGCTGCAATGTCATATCGATACCATTCGAAAAGCCTGGCGGGAGCAGGACAAAGCGTTTCTTCATCCTGTCAGCCTTCCGTTCGCACTCGCCCGAAAATACCCGAATGCAGGTCGGACTCTGGAATGGCAATGGCTTTTTCCGTCACCATCGATTAGCACTGATAATCTTGGCAACGTGGTTCGTCACCATAGGCATATTACCTCTGTTCAAAAGGCCGTACGCAATGCCGTCAAACAAACTGGCATTGGCAAGCAGGCGGGTTGTCATACGTTCAGGCACACGTTTGCAACCGAGCTATTGAAACGCGGAACCGATATTCGCACCGTTCAGGATCTGCTCGGCCACTCGGATCTGCGAACGACCCAGATCTATACGCACGTTCTTGGTCAGGGCTTTGCCGGGGTTCGCAGTCCGCTCGGATAGCATGTCAGCTTTCTGCCTTTTGCAGCGCACGCCCTAGCATCTGGAAGTAGGCAAAAAATGCCTGATTCACCCGCTCCCGCTGTTCCCCCTGTGGATAAAGGCCCAGTTTCGCGTCTTCGCTTTCTTTGGTGCCTTTCACCAGAAAGGCATTTTTTACCGCCGCATCCTGAACGAAGGCTTCAAAGGCTCTGGCGCAGAGTTCTTCGGGTTGGCTGTAATAATGCACGCCAGCGGCCTTGTCGGCTTTTGCCGACACCCTGAACAGGGTACTGGGGTGGTTGCCCTGCTCGTCCAGCAGGATGGCTTTGAAGCAGGCTTCAAGCCGCTGGTTCAGCGGGTGCGGGATGGCGTCTTGCCGGTGCAGCCATTGGCGGGACGCAAACTGGCCCCCGGGTACACGGGTGAACAGCTTGTTGCTGATGTAGTGGTCGAATGCATGAAACCATTCATGGGCTATGCTACCGGGGCCCGCATTTTTGGCCAGGGCGAAACTGCGGGTTGCGGGGGTATAGTGGGCAGACACCCCCGGGCGGCCGCCGATACCATATTGCAGGGCCAGGGTGCCACGCAGCGAGATCAGGCTTTCGGTGCCACCGAGAATGATCATCAGGTCGCACAGGGCGTCGTAGAAAAGGCCCGCACTGCGCTGCTTTTCCGGCTCGGTTACCCAGCGGCCGATTTCCACACTGCGGAACTGGAAACGGCGGCGCACGTCCAAAAACCCGACGCGGGCCCCGGCTCTGTGGTCCGGGCCGCGCCGATAAAAGTCTTTTTGCATGGAGCTATGATAAGGAGGCCGTAGCCCGGATGCCACTGCAGGCAACACGGCACTTTGGTACTGGCTCCCAAGGCGCGGGGCAATCCTCCCTTATGTTGATTCACTTGCTGGCAGGGGCCGGGTAACTTGCCAGTGTCGGTCGGTTTTTATAACCGGTGAGCCATTGCAACTGCGCCGTCACACAGAAGTTTTTTGCCGTTGCCAACCATAAGGAAACATCATGAGTGATCTGACAACCCTACGGGACATTGTTGGCCTGGGGAATCAGGCCAGCCCGATCAGCGATTCCGCGCTGGTGATTATCGATGCCCAGAACACCTACCGCGAAGGTATTATGAAACTGGACGGCGTGGAGCCCGCACTGCAGGAGTGCAAGGCACTGCTGGAGCGCTTCCGGGCGGCGGGTCGGCCGGTATTCCACATTCAGCACGATGCCGGTGCCGGTTCACCCTACGACCTCACGGCACCGATTGGACAGATCGCCGATGTGGTTGCCCCGATGGATGGCGAGCCGGTGATCACCAAAAATTTCCCGAATTCCTTCACCCAGACAAACCTGAATGACCAACTGAAAGCCGCGGGCGTGCAGAATCTGATTCTGGCGGGCTTTATGTCCCATATGTGCGTGAACTCCACCGCTCGGGGCGCCTTCTCGCTGGGCTACAACCCCACGGTGGTTGCCGCAGCCACCGCTACCCGTTCCTTGCCGTCCCGGGCGTCTGGCAAAGCCGTGCCCTCAGAGCAGGTGCAGGAAGCCGCGTTGGCTGCGCTGTCGGATCTGCCCTCGGCCGTGGTGCCGTCGGTAGCTGACGTACCAGACTGAACACCATCGAGATACCTCATCGTCTACAGGATGGTGGGGTATCCGTCAATTCGTTATCTTCCTATCATACGTTCATCAACTTAGTGCTACCCTCATTAAAGCTGCGATAAGGCCAGCCCGGCCATGACCCAGGATTGATGATGAGAGGTAACTGCATGCTTCGAGGTTCTATTGCCATTGCTCTGGGAGCATCACTGCTGGTTGGTTGTTCAGCATTCAGCCCTTCCTCGGCGGATAATACCGGCGCAAATTCCACCACCAGCACCTACTGGGTGAACAGCCTGAATGCCAGGTGCGTGGGCGTCGGCCCCATGCAATGTCTGCAGGTGCAGAAGGGCGAGGAGCTGTCTGCCGGTAACTGGCAGCTGTTCTACGCGCCCATTCACGGCTTTGAGTACGTACCGGGCTATATCTACAAGCTGAGGGTGAAGGAAACGCAGCTGCCCGCACATCAGGTGCCTGCGGATAAGTCATCCATTGCCTACGAACTGGTTGAAGTTCTGGACAAACAAGCCGACAGCCGGTTGCGGCTGCACGATATCTGGGTGCTCGAAGCCATTGAGGGCGAACCGCTTGCACTAACCAGCGAGCGCCAGCGGCCGCGCCTGGAATTCAACCTCACGGAAATGCGTTTCACCGGCACCGATGGCTGCAATAACGTCTTTGGCAACCTGCACGCCGTCACCCCAGACACGCTGTCGCTCGGCCCGATCGCGGCCACCATGATGGCCTGCACCGATATGGCCACTGCAGACCGGTTCCGGCAGCGGCTGGGCAAGGTTGAGGGGTATGTGCTTGAGGGCCTGAAACTGCACCTGAAAAATGCCAGTGGCAAGACTCTGCTGTCGTTCCAGAAAACGGATTAGGCTCCGGAAAATTATGAATATCAGATCCCTTGAAACCTTCTATTGGATAGCCAAGCTGGGTAGTTTTCGGGCCACCGGTGAAAAGCTGTACGCCTCCCAGCCGACCATATCTGCACGTATTTCCGGCCTGGAGGACGAGCTCGGCGTTAAACTGTTTGACCGATCCGGGCGCAGTGCAGTGCTGACAACCAAAGGCCGGGAGCTGCTGGTTTACGCCGAAAAAATTCTTGAACTTCATCAGGAACTTCTGGAGAAAGTCGCCGACCCGGACTCCATCCATGGCACCATACGATTAGGCGTTGCAGAAACCATTGCCTATACTTGGCTGCCCAGGCTGATCGAAAGGATCAATGAAACCTATCCCGCCATCAATCTCGAACTCGATGTGGATATTTCCGTTAGTCTTGCCGAAAAACTCATCCGGCGAGAAATCGACATTGCGTTTCTGATCGGTGAGGTACGGCATGAGGACTTTGTCACCAAACCATTCTGCAGCTATTCCCTCACCTGGGTGGCCAGTGAAAAGCTGTTGCTGCACGAAAAACCTCTGAGCGTCTCTGCTCTGGCCCAGGTGCCTATCATCACCTACCCACGAATGAGCGAACCACACATTTACATTCGCTCGCTGATCAATCCTGTGAGTCGCTCGATCCAGATCCACTCAAGCTCCTCACTCTCAACCATCATTCGAATGACGGTCGATGGTGTTGGTGTCAGTGCGCTACCCAGTGAGATTGTTACCAGCGAGCTTGAGTCCGGAAAACTTCGAGAACTGCAGGTAGAGGCAAATGTACCTGATCTTGTGTTCAACGTCGCTTATACCACAGCACCTGGCGGCTACATTGTTCGTGCAATCGCCGATCTAGCGCTGAATCTGGTGTCATCAGAATCCCGGGAATCACGTTAGCCATACAACTGATCACATTTTTCGATCAGTCTGTATTCTAAATATCAATTGGAATTAATCATTGCTTTTGCCTTAATTTAAGTAGAAACCATTACAAGGCGAAAAAATGATCAGCGTTAATCCCTCCGAGGCCAGAGCGGTTCGACAAAGGGCACGAGATGGCAGCCTGACCGGCCCCACCGCTGGCCTGGCAAACGGTTTTGTTCAGGTAAATCTGGTAGTGCTTCCCGAGGCACAGGCCAATGGTTTCCTGCGTTTCTGCCAGGCGAATCCAAAACCCTGTCCACTGATTGCCGTTAGTGAGCCGGGGCAGCGAACCTGCGAATTGCTGGGCAACGATCTGGATATTGCACGGGATGTTCCGGCCTATCACGTCTACCGTCACGGTGAACTCTCCGGCACAGCAGGGGATGTCTCTGATCTTTGGCGCGACGATCTTGTAACCTTCGCCCTGGGCTGTTCTTTCAGCTTTGAACATGCACTGATGCAAAACGGTGTGGCTGTTCGCCATATAGACGAAAGCCGCAACGTCCCTATGTTCAAAACCTCGATCCCACTTCAAGCTGCCGGAGGGTTTTCCGGTCATATGGTGGTATCCATGCGCCCCTTCCCGGCAGCGCAGGCAATCCGTGCCATTCAGATCACCACACGCTTCCCTCTGGCCCACGGTGCCCCCGTGCATTTTGGCGATCCGGCTCTGATTGGTATTCGTGATCTGATGAAACCGGATTACGGTGATCCCGTGTCCATCTATAGTAATGAGACACCCGTTTTCTGGGCATGTGGCGTGACCCCTCAGCAAGTATTGATGGATGCAGGCGTGCCTTTTGCGATTACTCATAGCCCGGGCCACATGCTGGTAACAGACATTCCCGAAAGCCAAGTTACCTTGCTTTAGTACCTGGTGAACAACAAAGAGAAGAGAAGAGGAAATGACATGATGAACAAGAATCAGGTTTGCGCCGCAGCCACTGCACTTACCCTTCTGATGGCAGGCCATGCCACCGCTCAGGACATTGATAACACCAGCTTTTCATACGTTGGCAGCTGGAGCAGCCTGTCGCTGTATAAAAACTTCGAGAACCCGTTCTGGAGCAATCATATTCCTGAGGCATCCGGCGGCAATATCTCTACCAATGTAACAACGTTCGACCAGATGGGGTTGGGTGGCGGTGAGGTCTACCGTCTGATGGCTCGCAATGTCATTGAGGTTACCTCAACGGTTGCCGACTACGCGGTTCAGGATGCACCTGAGCTGGAAGGGCTTGATATGCCCATGATGGCACCGGATGTTGAAACTGCCCGCAAGGTTGCCGAAGCCTACTGGCCGGTTCTGGACGAAGCCTTCAGCGAGCGTTTCGATGGCGCCAAGGTGCTTGCAGTGGCGCCGTACCCTTCTCAGGTTGTGTTCTGCAATGCCGAAATCAGCAGTCTCTCGGATCTCGCAGGCAAGAAAGTACGTGCCAGTGGCCGAACAACTGCGGAGTTCCTGGAAGCTCTGGGGGCCGAAGGTATCACACTGAATTACAGCGAAGTGCCCGGAGCACTTCAGCGTGGCGTTATTGATTGTGCGGTCACCGGTTCACTTTCCGGCTACAGCTCCGGATGGTACGAAGTAGCCACTCACCTGTACCCGCTTCCAGTTGGCGGGTGGGATCACGTTGTAACCGCCATGAACGGTAAAAAGTGGCAGTCACTATCGGCAGATACCCAGGAGTGGTTGCTCAAAGAACTGAAAGAGAACTACGAAGCAAAAGTATGGGCCACAGCAGTTGACGAAACCAAAGAAGGGATTGCCTGCCTGACCGGTGAAGGAGAATGCTCCCGTGGTGAGCCGGGCAATATGGTACTGGTTCAGGCAACGGAGAGCGATTTCAAAGCAGTTTCCCGCCACCTGGAAGAAAAGCTGCTGCCAAACTGGGCCGACCGGGTTGATCAGCGCTGGGTTGATCGCTGGAATGAAACCATCGGCAGTGTCACAGGCCTGAAAGCCTCAAAGTAAATTTCATCATCCTGCAATAACTGAAGAACGGGTTGTGCGCGGCAACCCGTTCTGGAGAACCCTATGTTGGAACAGATAACTTCCGGGCTCGACCGGATTCTTCAGGGCGTCCAGTCCGGCTCGCTCTGGCTGGCCCGGGCCGGTGGCGTTCTGATTCTCCTGACAGTCGCTCTGGTGACCATAGAAATTTTGTCCCGTCAGCTGATCGGCCGCTCAAATTTGCACGCGACTGAAATCACCGGATACGTGATGGCTATCAGCACAAGCTGGGCGTTTGCCTACACCCTGATGCGCAAAGCTCACATCCGCATTGATGCTTTGTATGTGAAATTGCCCGTCAGCGCACGCGGTGTGCTTGATCTCATCGCCCTGTTGTCTCTGGCCTTGTTCTGCGTTCTGGTTGTGGGTGCCGCATTCGATGTGGCAGAGCACTCCTATACGGGCGGAGCCCGCGCAAATACGCCTTTGGGCACACCCGTATGGATTCCCCAGGCACTGTGGTTGCTAGGTCTGGTGTGGTTCTCCGTCGCTGTCGTGCTGATGTCTCTGCGAGTACTGCTCGGCCTGCTCAGCGGCCAGATGAATGACGTACAGCGCCTGGCTGGCAGCCCGACACTGGATGAACAGATCCGCGAAGAGAACAAGGAAACCAACTGATGATTGTGCTAACTCTGACCGTTCTGCTTGTTCTTCTGCTGCTGAGTGTTCCGGTGGCCGCTACACTGATTGTGCTGGGGCTGTTTCTGGACGAGTTCTTCTCGCCGTTTCCCCTGGTTAATGCCATGGGAGACGTCCTCTGGACAGCTTCCAACAGCTTTCTCCTGATCGCCATTCCCCTGTTCATACTATTGGGCGAAATTCTGGTGCGCACCGGCATCGCCAAAGGAACCTATCGGGCATTGGAGAGCTGGTTTTCCTGGTTACCCGGCGGCCTGTTGCATGCCAACGTAGCCACGGCAACCCTGTTCTCCGCAACATCCGGATCCAGCGTGGCGACGGCTGCCACCATTGGCACAGTTGCCATCCCGCAAGGCAAAGACCTGAAGTACGACCAGCGCCTGTTCACGGGCTCCATTGCCGCAGGCGGTACTCTCGGCATTATGATCCCACCGTCGATCAACCTGATCGTCTACGGTTTTCTGACCGAAACCTCTATTCCACAGTTATTTGCCGCTGGGATGATTCCCGGGTTGTTGCTGGCACTGCTGTTTGTTGTCGGAACCGCTCTGATCTGTTTATGGCGTCCTTCACTGGGTGGGCCGAGCACGCACCACTCGTGGGCTGAGCGTTTCTCAGGTTTGTGGCATCTGGTTCCGGTACTGCTCCTGTTCGGTATTGTTGTCGGCTCTATTTATGCTGGCTGGGCAACCCCAACAGAAGCTGCATCGCTGGGGGTTATCGGCGCCATGGTGATCGCGGCAGCAATGGGCAAGCTCAGCAAATCCGTTGTCATGGAAGCTCTCGAGGGCACCATGCGCACCACGGGCATGATCATGCTGATTATCATGGCATCCTATTTCCTGAACTTTGTTCTGGCCTCTGCAGGTATCACCCGGGAGCTTACCTCGTTTCTTGAGTCTGCCGGCCTTGGCCCCTACTCCACCCTGCTGATGATCATCGCCATGTACATCATTCTTGGCTTCTTCATCGAAACCCTGTCACTGATGGTTATAACCATTCCGATTGTGGCTCCAATCATTATCAGTATGGGTTTTGACCCGGTGTGGTTTGGCATTTTGCTGATTCTGCTGATCGAAATGGCGCTGATTACACCTCCGGTCGGGCTCAACCTCTATGTGGTGCAGGGGGTTCGTCAGGGTGGCTCGTTCAACGATGTCATGGTTGGCGCATTGCCTTACGTCGCCATGATGTTGCTAATGGCTATAGCCCTTGTCCTCTTTCCTTCAATCGCGCTTTTCCTGCCGGAACTGCTCAACTAACCCCTTAACCAACGCATAACAACAGGAGATACGTGATGACAGAATTTCAATTTGCAGAGACTGGCGAAACCCTGAACGTTGAAATAAAAGAGCTGATTATTGCTGGTTGGGCGGGGCGCGAGCAGGCTGGCATTGATGAACACATTGAAGAGCTCAAGGCCCTCGGAGTTGCACCCCCGTCAAGCACACCTCTGTTTTATCGGGCATCAGCAGGACTGGTGACCACCGCCAATCAGGTTCAATTTCTGGGCAACGAAACCAGTGGTGAAATCGAGGTTCTGCTGATCGGAACCGAACAGGGCACGGTTGTTGGCCTGGGCTCGGATCACACGGATCGGGAAGCCGAAGCCTGGTCGGTCGCCCATTCCAAACAGGTGTGTGCCAAACCCGTAGGGCGTCAGATCTGGTGGCTGGCGGATGTAATTGACCATTGGGATAAGCTACAAATGGCCTCTTTCGCCACCATTGATGGCAAGGAAGTACCCTACCAGCAAGGCGGTGTTACCGGGCTACTGCATCCGGAGGATCTCCTGCGTCGATTTGGCCTGGAAACAACCGAACTGGCTCCCGGACAAGCCATGCTTTGCGGCACACTACCCGTGATCGGAGGTGTTCGCCCGGCAGAAACATTTCGGATGGTGTTAACGGATCCGGTCAGAGGCCGCTCTCTGGAGCATGCTTACAACGTTGAGACCCTGTCGGTGATAAAATGACACAACTCGAAACTACAGCGCTCAAGCCGTTGCCAGCGGAATCTCTGGCAGACCTACTGACTGGCCTGGCCTCTGGCCACTGGCAAGCCGGTGAGCTACTGGATATCTGCCAGGCCAACATCGATAAAGATGATCACCCGGATCGGCAGGTTTATACCCGCCGGTTCGATGGCCAGGCAAAAGCCGAAGCCCGGGCTATAGACGGCTTGCGAGGCGCCGGTGTACCCACTGGTGAGCTGGCTGGCTTACCGATCGCATTGAAGGTTCTGTTCGACGTGGCCGGAGAAGTTACCCACGCCGGTAGCCAATGGTGGGACACTCCAGCCAAAGCCGATGCGCTGATCGTATCTCGCTTGCGCCGTGCCGGGGCCGTGATTACCGGGCACACCAACATGACCGAATTCGCCTATTCCGGGCTTGGCATAAACCCCCATTACGGCACACCGGATAACCCTGTCGCTCCCGGCCGGATTCCCGGCGGCTCATCTTCGGGCGCCGCCGTCGCCGTGGCCCGATACATGGCCGCAGCGGCTATCGGCTCCGATACCGGCGGCTCAGTTCGTATTCCGTCAGCGTTCTGCGGCCTGGTCGGTTTTAAACCGTCGCAAAGCCGCATTCCACGCACGGGCTCCTTCCCGCTGTCCGATAGCCTCGACTCTATCGGCCCTATGGCCCGAACCGTAGACTGCTGTGCACGCATTGATGCTGTTCTGGCAGGGCAACCGGCGACACCTTTAAAGCCTCGTTCACTGGCTGGCCTGCGTTTTGCCGTCCCTACCAACTACATGCTCGACGATGTTTCAGCCGAAATTTCTGACGCTTTCGGCCGTAGCCTGAAGGCTCTTCGCGGCGCGGGCGCAATAATTGATGAGGTCGCGGTTCCGGTACTGGATGCCCTGCCAGAGCTATTGGAGGGCGGCGGTTTTACCGCTGCCGAGAGCTACCATCTGCACCGGGACTGGCTGGCAGCTTGCGGAGATCGCTATGACCCAAGAGTCCGTACCCGCATCGAGCGCGGTGCCTCTCTCACCGCCTCCGATTACATCGAGCTGCTGCACCGCCGAAAGAATCGCAAACAACAGGCCGACCAGTGGTTGTCAGCCTACGACGGACTGTTGGCGCCCACCGTGCCAATTGCCCCGCCACGTTTTGAGGAACTCGTTGATGATGAAAGCTATGGCCAGCTGAACCTGCTGGTGTTGCGCAACCCGACCGTCGCCAACCTGCTGGATTTATGTGCCATTACAATTCCGAATCACCCGCAGGGCGCGCTGCCATCCGGGCTAATGCTGGTTGGCCGAAATGGAACGGATCGGCAATTGCTCAACACGGCAGCAGGCCTTGAGAGGATACTCTCAACCCTATGCTGAGCGTTCTGATTGTCAAACTGGTGGCAACCGCCGCAGTGGTGATTGGGGTGTCGGTGGCGGTTGGCAAGATGGGCCCCCGGCTTGGCGGCATTCTGGCAGGCACGCCGATTATTCTTGGCCCCGGCTACTTCTTTATGCTTCAGGAGCGCTCAACCGAGTTCCTGCAAGCCGCCGCACTGTCGACTCTGCACGCACTGATCGCAACGCTTATCTTCGCTATCAGCTTCGTGCTGTCCGCCGGGCGTTTGGGCGTATTCACCAGCCTGGCACTGGCAACGGGCAGCTGGATACCCGCTTCGCTTCTATCTTCATTGCTACCCGGAGGCGTATGGGGAGCCCTTCTGGCGTACGGCTTGGTGCTTTTGACGGCTGAGTTCATACGCCACAGGCTGCAACTAAGGCACACCGTCGTAATTGCTCGATCAGGCTGGTTCGATCTGCTATTACGGGGCCTGCTGGCTGGCATTCTGGTAAGTATTGCAACAACCCTGGCGGCGAGAACCGGCCCGTTCCTTTCCGGTATATTGGTGGGGTTTCCTGTGGGTTTGTTCACGATTGGCTGGACACTCTACGAGCGCTACGGTCCGGAAGTGGCAAGAGCAACGGTAAGCATGGCCCAGAAAGGCATGCTCAGCCTCGTAGCCTTTGCACTGGCGCTGGCACTGGTGGTAGACACTTTGCCTCCTATGGCCACTTTTGCCGTGGCATTGGCTGCCTCGATGGCAGTGAGCCTGGGAATTTTTGTCTTAAGCCAGTGGCGTTACCGCATGGTTAAAACAGGAGAGGCTATATGAGTACGCTTTTGATCAATGCCGATATGGGTGAAAGCTTCGGCCCCTGGGTCATGGGAATGGATGAGCATGTCATGCCCCACGTGGATCTTGCCAACGTAGCCTGCGGCTTTCACGCATCCGACCCTCACGTTATCCGGCGTACCCTGCGCCTGGCCAAAGCCCATCAGGTGAAGGTCGGCGCTCACCCATCCTATCCGGATCTGGTGGGTTTTGGCCGACGCTCTATTGCTTGCTCACCTGCTGAAGTGGAAGACCTTGTGCTGTACCAGATCGGGGCGCTGTCCGGGCTTTGTCGGGCTGAAGGTCTGTGGCTACATTACGTGAAACCCCACGGCGCACTGTACAACGATATGATCCGGGATCCGGCTTTGTTTGAAGCCGTGGTCAGGGCGGTCAAAGATTTCGATGCCTCTCTGCCCCTGATGACTATGGCAGCCTGTGACACGTCGATGGCACAGGAAATTGCCGACCGATATGGCATAAACCTCTGGTTTGAGGCCTTTGCGGATCGCGCTTATGATCAGCACGGGCATCTGGTGTCCAGGCGGCAGCCCGGTGCCGTTCATGAAGACCCGAAGGAAATCCTGGCACAGGCCATTACGATCGCTAAAGGTGAACCACTCACCGCCAGCGACGGCAGCAAGATCGTTTTGCAAGCCGACACCTTGTGCGTGCATGGTGACAACAACGAATCCATTGCTGCCATCCAGTCCATTCGGGAAGCCATTCAGGCGCTTGGAAGCCAGACATGAACACAGGCTCCGTCACAACCCTGCCCCGGCTGGAATCTGCGGGCCTGGACGGCTGGATGGTAAGACTGTTCGATAGCATTGAGGAAACCAACCTGCCCTGGATCACCGCCTTGCTGCAGCGCTGCGAATCGGCGTTCGGAACGGCGGTGGTGGACCTAGTGCCGTCCTACACCACCTTGCTGGTGGTTTTCGATCCCGTGCAACTGAGTCCGTTGGAAGCGCAACAGAAGATCACCAGCCTGCTCACGGACCTGACACCGGAGGGCAGCTCCGGCACCAGCCAGATACATGAACTGCCAACGTTCTACCATGCCAGCGTTGGGCCAGACCTTGAGCGGGTCGCGGAACATACGGGACTGTCGGTGGCTGAGGTCATCGCGTGCCACAGCCAGAAAACCTACCGCGTCTTTGCCCTGGGCTTTGCGCCAGGCTTTGCCTTCATGGGCCTGACGGCCCCAGAGCTGGAATGCCCGAGGCTCGACACGCCCCGTAAGAAAGTCCCGGTGGGCAGCGTGGCCATTGCCGCGCGCCAGACCGCCGCATACCCCACCGCCACCCCAGGCGGCTGGAACCTTCTGGGTCGCACCAGTGCCCGCCTGTTCGACCGAAAAAGAGAAGGTTTCAGCCTGCTGAATGTGGGCGACCAGGTACGCTTTGTTCCGGCCTCTCGAGAGGCGTTTGAACGTAGCGGAGGCGACATTACCCCCATGGAGGCATGCCAATGACCACCCTGCCCCAGAGCGACATCGCGATCCGGGTGCTCCGGGCCGGGCCGCTTGCGCTGCTTCAGGATCGCGGCCGCTTTGGTGTCCGGCACCTGGGGGTCACTCAAGGCGGTCCGGCGGATCTGTACTCATGGGCCTGGGCCAACCGGCTGGCCGGTAATCCCTGGGGCTCGGCAAGCCTTGAAATCACCTTTGGCGGACTGCAACTGGTGGCGGAACGCGATCTTGATATTGCCATCACCGGAGCCGATCTTGGCGCCACGCTGGAGGGCCATCCGGTTCCGCTTTGGCAACGGGTACGCTGGTCCGAAGGCCAGAAACTGACGTTTGGCACCCCGGTAAGCGGGCTGCGGACGTATCTGTCTGTACGCGGTGGCTTTGCGGCTCCGCCAGCGATGGGCAGCGTAGCCTGTGTCGCCCGGGAGCAACTGGGCGGCTTTGATGGCTACGGCCGCAAGCTGGCGGATGACGACAGGTTAAGCACGTTCAAACCGGGTATCACCGCAGCAACGGGCATCACCCAGGCCCCGCCGCACGCCCGCCCAGATTTCCGGGAGCCGCCGCAGCTCGACCTTCTGCCAGGTGCGCAGATTGCCGAATTCACCGGTCGCAGCCTGTTTGACGCTTTCAACACCTGGTGGCGGGTGGATGACCGGGCAGACCGCATGGGTGTGCGCCTCACCGGCCCCAAATTACAGTGCCGAATCCGATCGCTGATTTCAGAGGGCATCAACCTTGGCGGAGTCCAGGTGCCACCCGATGGCCAGCCGATCGTATTACTCAACGACCGTCAGACCATCGGAGGCTATCCGAGACTGGGTGCGCTTTCGCCGCTGTCTGTCTCCCGGCTGGCCCAGTGCCTGCCCGGGCAGGAAGTCAGGCTGGTCGCCCGCAGCAGTGAATCTGTGCTGCGGGAATACCGGGCGTTTCTGGCAAGCTTTGCTTCCTGAACCGGAAGCAGCCTGACTCCCGGTATGCCTCAAGGCGCCTTACCTTATATTCGCAAACACTCACCACTCCAGCTGCGCCCCGGTCTGATATTCGATCACCCGGGTTTCAAAGAAGTTTTTCTCTTTGCGTAGGGTAGCCTGCTCGTCCAGCCAGGGTGATACGTTTTTCGCCCCGGGGAAGGGTTCTTCCAGGCCCACGGTGCGGGCCCGGCGGTTGGCCACAAATCGGAACTGCTCGCTGTGGTATTCGGCCGAGTAGCCCAGGATGGGGTCCCGCAGCACGTAGTTGGCGTAGGCCATTTCCGCCGCTTCGGATTCGTCCCACATCTCGCGCACGGCTTTCGGGTCCAGGGTGATTTTCTCTTCTTCCAGAATCTGGTTGACCACTTTCAAGCCAAATGAGAAGTGCATGGCTTCGTCCCGCAGGATGTATTGGAGTTGTTCGCCGGTGCCGCGCATCAGACCTCTGCGCTGCAGGGCGAATATGGGGCTGAAGCCGTTGTAGAACCAGCAGCCTTCAAACACCGCCGCAAAGAACAGGTACGACATGATGAATTCCTGCAGGTCGTCCTTGTTGCGCAGGTTGATGTCTGGGCGCATGGCGGCGTCCAGCCGGCGGTTGGCCATCTGGATTTTGGCGTTGATCTGCGGCACCACCCGGTAGCGGTTGTAGATTTCGCTTTGGTCCAGGTTCAGGGTTTCAATGCAGTGCTGGTAGGTCCAGGTGTGCAAAGCTTCTTCGTACACCTGGCGCGCTTGGTAGATTTGCAGCTCGGGCGCGGTCATTTTTTCCATCACCGCCAGGCCGATGTTGCGCATGGCCAGTATGTCGGAGGTGGTCAGGTAGGCCACCACGTTTTCGAACACGTGCTTTTCCGCCGGGTTCAGGCGGTGGTGGTAGTCGTGAACGTCTTGCGCCATGTTCACGTCCAGCGGGGTCCAGTGGTTTTTGTTGGCGTTCATGAAGAACTCCCAGGCCCACGGGTACTTGAACGGCGCCAACTGGTTTACGTCGGTTTCGCCGTTGATCACGCGCTTGTCGTCTACGTTCACCGGGGCCACGCTGCTGTGCGCAGCGGGCTGGCTTTGTGGTTTGGTTTCGTCGTCCCAATTCAGCATGGTTGTGCCTCTCCGGATAAGTAAGTGGTTACTGACAGGCTTCGCAGTCGGGTTCGTCGATGCTGCACACTTGCGGCTGTGGCGCGGCAACCGGGGCGGCTTGTTCGTTCACGCCGGTGGCACCCAAGGAGCGCAGGTAGTAAGTGGTTTTCAGGCCACGTTCCCACGCCAACTGGTACAGCTCGTCCAGTTTTTTACCGCTGGGTTCGGCCATGTACAGGTTCAAACTCTGGGCCTGATCCAGCCATTTCTGGCGGCGAGAGGCGGCTTCCACCAACCAGCGGGCGTCAATTTCAAACGCGGTGGCGTAGCGGGATTTCAGTTCGGTGGGTATGCGGTCAATTTGCTGCACGCTGCCGTCGTAGTATTTGAGGTCGTTCACCATCACGTTGTCCCACAAGCCTTCGGCTTTGAGGTCGCGCACCAGTGACGGGTTCACCACGGTGAATTCGCCGGAGAGGTTCGATTTCACGAACAGGTTCTGGTACGCCGGCTCGATGGATTGCGACACACCCACGATGTTGGAAATGGTGGCAGTCGGCGCAATGGCCATCACGTTGCTGTTGCGCATGCCGTGCTTGGCGATGAGTTCGCGCACCGGTGCCCAGTCCAGCCGGCTGTCGGTGTTCACGCTGATATCGCCTTCCCGGCGGGCCTTTTTCAGCAGCTCGATGGAATCGATGGGCAGTATGCCCTGGCTCCACAGGGACCCTTCGTAGCTTTCATACGCGCCGCGCTCGGCCGCCAGCTGGGCGGATGCGCGAATGGCGAAGTAGCTCAACTGCTCCATAGCCATGTCGGCAAATTCCACCGCTTGCGGGCTGGTGTACGGCAGGCCCAGTGCGTAGAGCGCATCCTGGAAGCCCATCAGGCCAAGGCCCACCGGGCGATGCTTCAGGTTGGAGTTACGCGCTTGCGGCACGGCGTAGAAGTTGATGTCGATCACGTTGTCGAGCATGCGCACGGCGGTGTTTACGGTGCGCTCCAGGCGCTGTACATCCAGCTCGCCATTGTGGATGTGGGCCGCCAGGTTCACCGAGCCCAGGTTGCACACGGCGATTTCATCAGCACTGGTGTTCAGGGTGATTTCGGTACACAGGTTGGAGCTGTGAACAACGCCCTTGTGCTGCTGCGGCGAGCGCAGGTTGCAGGGGTCTTTGAAGGTGATCCACGGGTGGCCGGTTTCAAACAGCACGGTCAGCATTTTGCGCCACAACTGTTTGGCCGGGATGGTTTTGAA
Source organism: Marinobacter litoralis (assembly GCF_016427555.1). Lineage (GTDB taxonomy): Bacteria > Pseudomonadota > Gammaproteobacteria > Pseudomonadales > Oleiphilaceae > Marinobacter > Marinobacter litoralis_A. The sequence continues at coordinate 557,951 of NZ_JAELVS010000001.1, read as the reverse complement.
CAGCTCGATTTTGCCTTCCGCAGCGAGGGCTTCATAGTGCTCGTAACGCTCGCGGAATTCGTTGCCGTACAGGTCGTGCAGATCGGGTACGTCGCTCGGGCTGAACAGGGTCCAGTCGCGGTCTTGGCGCATGCGTTCGATCAGCAAGTCCGGTACCCAGTTGGCGGTGTTCATGTCGTGGGTGCGGCGGCGTTCGTCACCGGTGTTTTTGCGCAGTTCCAGGAACTCTTCGATGTCCAGGTGCCAGCTTTCAAGATAGGCACATACGGCGCCTTTGCGCTTGCCGCCCTGGTTTACGGCAACGGCAGTGTCGTTCACCACTTTCAGGAACGGCACTACGCCCTGGCTCTGGCCGTTGGTGCCTTTGATACGGGAGCCCAGTGCGCGCACGGGGGTCCAGTCGTTGCCCAGGCCACCCGCCCATTTCGAGAGCATGGCGTTGTCGCGAATGGCGCCGTAGATGTCTTCCAGATCGTCGCCCACGGTGGTGAGGTAGCAAGACGACAGCTGGGAGTGGCGGGTGCCGCTGTTAAACAGCGTGGGCGTGGAAGCCATGTAGTCGAACGACGACAACAGGTTGTAGAACTCGATGGCGCGGCTGTTGGGGTCGTCTTCACGCAGCGCCAGCCCCATGGCCACACGCATGAAGAATACCTGTGGCAATTCCAGGCGGTCGCCTTTCCAGTGCAGGAAATAACGGTCGTACAGGGTTTGCAGGCCGAGGAAACCAAACTGGTGGTCACGCTCGGGTTGGATGGCGGCCCCCAGCTTTTCCAAATCAAACGCCGCCATGGCTTCGTCCAGTAACTCGTAACGGATGCCGGCGTGAATAAAGGCGCTCAGGGCCTGTGGATAAATCTCGGCAAGGGTGCGGCTGGTATCAAGATTCAGAGCGGTCACGCTTTCAAGGCGCAGTTGCTCCAGCAGCAGGCGGGCGGTCACGGCGCTGTAGTCGGGCTCGCGCTCGATACGGCCACGGGCGGTCATAATCAGGGCGCTCAGCACTTCGGCTTCGTCGATGCCGTTGTAGAGGTTGCGAATGGCCTCTTCCACCAGCGAATCGCCTTCAATGCCTTCCAGCCCCTGCGAGGCCTGTTCAACCTGGCGTTTCATCAGGCCCAAGTCCAGGGGTACGGTGCGGCCGTTGGCTTGTTTTACGGTGAGATGCGGATGCGCTTCCACCGGCTCGTGCTGGGCGCGCTCACGGGCGTGTTCTTCACGGTAGAGTACGTAGGCACGGGCCACTTTTTGTTCTTCGGCGCGCATCAGGGCCAGTTCTACCTGGTCCTGGATGTCTTCGATGTGTACCCGGCCACCGGCTTTCAAACGGCGGCTAATGGCTTGAACAACCTGTTCAGTTACGCGGTGTACGGCGTCGTTAATACGGGCAGAGCCAGCGGCTTGGTCGCCTTCAACGGCCAGAAAGGCTTTGGTAACGGCTACGCTGATTTTAGACGGGGTAAAACTGACCAGATTGCCGTTGCGCTTGATAACCTGAAGGGCTTCTGTGTCGGATGGTGAGGCGGGCCGGGGCTCGGCCAGAGCTGTCGCAGACATACCGTTATCTCCTGAATACGCGTGAGTTATAAAACCTTCGCGTACGCAGGACGAACAAAGCATCAACCCATGCGGGCTGTCGCTGTGCCATGTTCGTTGCTGCTCACCTTAGGGTGCCAATATGCAGGCGCCTGAGTCGCGAAGGTGCAGTCGAGCTGTTTTCTGTGTGGCGATAGAAAACAACACGTCTCTGGCAGGTCTTCGGACTCAGGGGCGTGAACCTTGTGGTTCGGCCTTGTGTGGCGACTTCCCGGCGCTTGCCAGTGTCGTTATGCCACGCTCGTTCCCCAATACCGCTGCGCGTCAGTTCCGGATTCTCACCGGATTCCCGGCTACCTTTTGAACGATGTGTTTGAAATTCGCTCAAAACACAACATCTGGTAGCTAGCCAGAGACACCACAACTATATACACGAACTCATAGAGAAACAAGATCCGGGCCGGCTTGCCCCTCAAAGGGCCGGAAAGCCCGGTAGCAGGATGGATTTCTCGCCGGTGTCGGCCGGCGGTAGCTCACCGCGTTCCGCCAATCGGTGATAGGCCGCTTCAAACTCGGCTTTTAGGGTTTTCGCTTCGGGTATGGCGGCCGAAAACAGCCACGCCCCGGTTCGGGTTCTGATTTCGGTTTCCCGGAGTATCGCATCCGAAAAAACCGTTAATTCTTCCCGCACCGGATCACGGTAATCCAGCAGGTAATCCCCTCGGCCACGCTGGAGCATGTCTATTGCCGAGCGGTGGCTCGGGGCATTGGTAATCCGGATGTCATCCTGCTGCTCCAGCCACGCCCGAAGGCCGCCATAGGTGAACCCGTTGATCAGTATCACCACCTGATCGCGAAAGTCGTCGATGCGCGTGACCGGCGCTTGGTCTTCACGGTACCAGGCACTCAGTACAACGGACACCAGATTGATTTCGCTGTCGATCACGGCTTCCTTCAGTGCCGGCACGTTGGTCAAACCCAATGCGAAATCGATGCTGCCCTTTTTCAGATAGAGGTATGCGCGACTGACGGGAAGGTACAGAAATTCCAGCTCATAGCCGGCCTCGTGGGCTACCTCGTGCGTGACATCCAGCATCGCGCCTTCCGGCTCACCCTGCGCATTCTGGTAGGTAACCGGCGGGAACTCCATGTAGGCTACCCGCAGGGTGCGAGTGGCGGGCTCGGCGTGCTGTATTTTCTCTGCTTGCGCAGTACTCATAACCCCTGAAAGACAAAGCCCGCTCAACAACAAAAGTAAGCGGTGCAAAGTCTCGGGTATGAGAAAGCTAAAGCGCATAACAACCCTCTGAAATCTCTTAGACGATAGAGAAGGGTAACAGATCACAGGATTGTCTGTGCAACGCAATGCTCAGACTGGTTCAGAAAGCGTGAGTCACCATATACAACCCGACACCCCCCATCACCAATGTGTAAGGGAAGGCCATAATGACCATCTTGCCGTAGGACAAGCGCACCAGAGGCGCGATCGCCGAGGTCAACAGAAACAGGAACGCCGCCTGGCCATTGGGTGTGGCCACACTGGGCAGGTTGGTGCCGGTGTTGATGGCTACGGCCAAGGTCTGGAAGTGCTCGAAGCTGATGCTGCCACTATCCAGCGCCTGCTTTACTTCACTGATGTAGACCGTCGCGACAAATACGTTGTCACTGATCATCGACAAGATGCCGTTGGCAATAAAAAACATGCCCGGCTGCTGGCCTTCCGGCAGGCTCAGAACGTAGTCAATAATCGGTTTGAACAAATGTTGTTCGTGGATCACCGCCACCACGGCAAAGAACACCACCAACAAGGACGTAAAAGGCAACGATTCCTGGAACGCTTTACCAATTTTGTGCTCATCAACTACGCCGGTGAACGAGGTAATCAGAATGATCACCAGCAAGCCAATCAGCCCTACCTCGGCGAGGTGCAGCGCAAGCCCCAACACCAGCACCACGGCGGCAGCGGCCTGAACCCACAATGCGGCTTTATCGGAGGCGGTACGGCTGGTGCGCTCGTTTTCAGCAAACTCTTCCAGCACGCGGCGCACGGGTTTTGGCAAACGGCCGCCGTAGCCAAACCAACGCAATTTCTCCAACGCCCAACAGGTGCACAGCCCGGCCACCAGAACCGGCAAGCTCACCGGCGCCATGTGCAAGAAGAAGCCCGCAAAATCCCAGCCCACCACCTTGGCGATCAGCAGATTTTGCGGCTCCCCGACCATGGTGGCGACACCCCCGAGCGCGGTCCCGATGGCCCCGTGCATCAGCAGGCTACGCAAAAAGGCACGGAAGTTTTCGAGATCTTCCCGGTGCAGTTCAACCACGTCATCGTCACTGTTGGCGTTGTGATCTTTTTGCTGATAGCCCTTACCGGAGGCAACCTTGTGATACACCGAGTAGAACCCGACGGCCACGCTGATGATCACTGCCGTAACGGTAAGTGCGTCAAGAAACGCGGACAAGATCGCAGCGGCAATACAAAAGAGCAACGAGAGTGCCGATTTGGAGCGCACACCCACCAGTATTTGGGTGAAGGTAACCAGCAATAGCTCCTTCATGAAATAGATGCCCGCCACCATGAACATCAGCAGCAGAATCACCGGGAAGTTGGTGAGCACTTCGTTGTAAACCGCATCGGCGGTGGTCAGGCCTATCAGCAAGGCTTCCACCGCCAGCAACCCGCCCGGCAATAATGGATAACACTTGAGCGCCATTGCCAAGGTGAAAATAAACTCACCTATCAGCAACCAGCCCGCTACACCCGGCCCGAACACGTACATCACGATGGGATTGGCGATCAAAAACAACAGGATGACTTGTTTGTACCAGACGGGGGCGTTGCCGAGGAAATTACTTTTAAAGCCAGACACGATGGAGTTGGGCATTGCTGAATTCTTCTGAAAGTGGGCGGTTGTAGGTTACGGGGTTGCGCCCATACTTTCCTTGATATTAGTCGGCTTGGTGCTGGCTAAAACGCCTCTGCATGGGCGCCATGCAGAGGACTTGGAGTCGCTATAAGGTCAGGGCCAACGACGCTCCAGTAAATCAGGAAGCCGTACCTTAAAGTCATTCGCCTAAGAAATAAAGCAAGCTGATCGAAGCTGATGATCCAGGTCATCGGGTTGCAGGATCGGGCTAATGATCTCCAGCCGTGATTCCTCAGCAGGCTCCGTTTCCAGCAGCGTCATGGAGCCTTGCACGGCATTCAACATCCACCAGCCATCGGTTGTGTGCACCACCCCTTTTAAGCGCTCGAAGTCTTCGTTACTGGCCAGACTTTGCAGAGCGATCGAGTCAAACACAGTGTCCTTGTGAATGCGCCAGCCCATGCTGGTGTAGCCATCGCCCGTGTTGCAATACGACTGCCAGGGCTCGTCCGCCAAGGAAGGTTTTTCAGCCAGAGTTTTGCCGTGGTGATGGTGGTGAGCTTCCGGGAACTGTGGCGAAAGCCGGTCTGAATCTCCTGTCAGCCATTCAAACGGGAGCTGCCCACCACGGATTTGTCCGATGCGCCGCTTTGCCGGTTGCCAGTCGCCTGCCCAAGCGTCAAACCGGGCTAACTGCTCATCGGTGCACAGATCGGCTTTGCTCGCCACCAACAGCTCCGCCACGGCGACCTGATCATGGAACTGCCGGCTGGCGAGCACTCGTTCGTCTTCAAGACGACGCGGATCGACCAGACAAACAGACGTGGAAAGCTGCAAAACATCCCTGTAGAACTCACCGGTCAGCGTTTCAATCGCCTGAGCCGGGTGGCCCAGTCCGGTTGGTTCGATAAACAACCGGTCCGGGCGTGAAAAACTGATCAGGCTGTTGAGGCCCATCTGCATGGGCAGCCCCGACACGCAGCACATGCAGCCGCCGGGCACCTCTTTCACCGCCACGCCCTGATTCGACAGCATGGCGCCATCAATACCCACTTCACCAAACTCGTTGACCAACACCGCCCAGCGCTCGCCTGCTGGCTTTTGCTTCATCAGATTAAGTATTGCGGTGGTTTTGCCCGCTCCGAGAAAGCCAAGTACCAAATGGGTGGGAATGCGTGTCGGATTATCTGTCATGGGATCGTGCTTCTTTGGTCAATCAATGTATGTGGGGGTCAGTATTGGGGCAGCTGCAACTGAGCTTTACAATAAATATGTTATAACATAACATTCTCGGAGATTCGTAGACACACCTTAAGAATACAGAATTCGAGTCATCTGACACCAAATGTGCTGCTCAATTAATTCTTTCAAACCCTGAACGCAATGTTATAACATCTATAGGATATTGTATGCCCTACCCATCCCTGCCTTTCTCGTTTGCTCTTCGTCGAGTATTTAGGTTTCGCCCTACTATTTCTTTGGCCACCCTTACGCTCGCACTGCCGGCAACCGGCGCCATGGCAAACGAACTAAACCCCGATGTCAGCCTGACACTGGATGGCTACTACAAGCAGAACGACACCGCGCTGTCACACCGTGATCAAGGCTTTGGGCTGGGGCATACCGAACTGTCGCTCTCATCCCCCATCGATGACCTGTTCTCGGGGAGACTCACCGCCGTTTTCGAGGAGCACGACGGCGAGAGCGAAGTATTGATTGAAGAAGCTTACCTGCAGACCAATGGCCTACCCGCCGGGCTGAGTGTCCGCGCCGGTCGTTTCCTTTCGCAAGTCGGCTATCTTAATGGCCGACACCTGCACGAAGACGACTTTGTGGAGCGCCCTGCCGCCTATCGCGCGCTGTTGGGCAGCCATTACTACGACACCGGCCTGCGTTTGAACGCCCTTTTGCCCACACCATTTTTCTGGCAGATCGGAGCCGAGGCGTTCAGTGGTAATCAGCTCTCTGAAGGCGACGAGGATATTGGCGTGTACACCGTGAATACCCGAGTTGGCGGAGACCTGTCTGTTTCTCAAAGCTGGCAAGCGGGGCTGTCCTATCTGCACAACCGCCAGACCAGTGCCGAGGCTGATGAAGGGGGTCATCATCATGATCACGGGCACAGCCATGAAGCCGGTCACGCTCACAGTCATGGCGCCTCTTACACCGGTGAGAATCTCTACATCGCCGATGCCGTTTGGAAGTGGTCTCCGAATGGCAACACCCGTGAGCAGCAGGTGACGCTCAGTGCAGAATACCTGTATGCCGATGACCTGAACGAATTCGCGACCTCCGATGACGTTCATGAAGGCTGGTACGTGTCGGCTGTTCACCAATTTTCACCCCAGTGGTCTGCGGGGCTCCGATATGGTGAGGTCGAACTGAGTGAAGCCCACGGTGACCACTTCCACAAGCAGGACCTGCAAGAAACAGACGTGATGTTGAGCTGGTCGCGCTCTCACTTTTCGACCGTCAGGCTGCAGTACACGCATCAGTCGGCAACCGGGTTCAGCAAGGCGGATAACACCGTTGCGGTGCAATATGTAATGTCGCTCGGCGCCCACGGCGCTCATGGCTATTGATATGCGCCAATCACGACCCCTCATTCTGTGTGTTCTGATCGGGCTGGTTTCTTTGCCAGCCCGGGCAGATTTCCATGTATTTGCCTGTGAGCCCGAGTGGGCAACCCTGACCCGAGCATTGATGCCAGACGCTCACGTTACAACGGCCACCAGCTACCTGCAGGACCCCCACTACATTGAAGCAAGGCCAAGCCTGATCGCGGCCATTGGCCGGGCGGATATCGCGGTGTGCACGGGGGCTTCTCTGGAGGCTGGCTGGTTGCCAATGTTGCTGCAGCGGGCGGGCAATCGAAAGGTTCAGCCGGGCCGCCCAGGCCTGTTCTTTGCGGCCGATCATGCCCAGTTGCATGCGCCTCATGATCACGTAGACCGCAGCATGGGGGACGTACACCCGGAGGGCAATCCCCATGTGCATCTATCGCCGGATCAGCTACCCAAGATTACCGAAGCACTGGCCCAGCGCCTCGGCGAACTCAGGCCTGAACACTCGGCCGATATTTTTGCTCGTTACATAACGTGGCGCGTGAACTGGAACAGCCACCGGGAACAATGGCGCGAAAGTGCGAAAACCTTGGAAGGGCACTCCGTTGTCGTCCAGCACACCGGCTTCATCTACCTGTTGAACTGGCTGGGTGTGGGCTCCACCGTGGATTTAGAACCGAAACCGGGGCTGCCACCCAGCGCCAGTCATCTGAGTCAGTTGCTGACCGATCCGGCGCTGGACAAGGCATCGGCGATCCTGATTGCCAGCCACCAGAGCCGAAAACCTGCGCAGTGGCTGGCCGAGCGAACAGGAAAGCCGGTTGTTGTGCTACCGGGCACGGTCACTGACGATCCGGAAACCGACACGCTGGCCGAGCTGATTTCCATGATCGTGAACCGTCTTGAAACAAGCGTGGCAGAGGTTTCTGATGGCGGGTTTTGAGTGGCTGCTTCTACCGGTGTTCGGCAGTGCACTACTGTGCCTGCTGCTGGTGCCGCTTGGCTATCAGGTGATTGCCCGAGGGGTGATCTTCGCCGATCTTGCGATCGCGCAATGGGCTGCACTGGGCACTCTGGCGGGCATGTATCTGCTGCCGAACCACACGCTGGCCGGAGCGCCGGTGAGCAGTCTGATATTTGCCCTGCTCGCGGCCATGGCCGTGCACCTGATTTTCAGGCTGTTCAGTGAAAGCAAAGAGGCCTGGATAGGCCTGCTGTATGTGGTGGGTGCCAGTCTGGCAGTACTGCTGGTAAGTGACGATCCGCATGGCGCCCAAGCACTGCAACGAGCAGCCGCCGGCGATCTGCTATGGGCGAGTCGGGAGCTGGTCGTGGCAACCGCGATACTGGCCGCACTTGTCTGGCTACTTACCTGGAAGTGGTCTGGGTGGCTTTCCGGCGCAGCGTTCATGCCGGTGTTTGCGATTGCAGTGACCTACTCGGTGTCGTTGGCTGGCATTTACGTGGTGTTCGCAACGTTGATCATCACACCATTGATTGCCGGCTCGCTCAAGGGTAAGCCACCATTGGCCGCCGCCATTTGTGCGGTTGCCGGGCACCTGGCGGCCATCGTGTGTTCCGTGCTTTTCGATGTACCGGTGGGGCCCGCTATCGTGATCGCCACACTCTCTGCAGCGATGCTCTGGCTCGCTGCAGGTTTGCCGGGTGCGCAACGGCCGGAAACCGGCCGTTGCTAGACATCACGGTGGGAGCTTATTCCACCGTGACGCTCTTGGCCAGGTTACGAGGCTGGTCTACGTCGGTGCCCTTCAGTACCGCAACATGGTACGACAGCAGCTGCAGGGGCACGGTGTAAACGATCGGCGCGGTAATTTCGTGCACCGAGGGCAGCTGCATTGCATGAATACCGGGCTCGGCCTTCACGCCGGCTTCTTTATCGGCAAACACGAACAGCTCTCCGCCGCGGGCACGCACCTCTTCGAGGTTGGATTTGAGCTTCTCAACCAGGTCGTTGTTCGGCGCGACCGTCACTACCGGCATCTCGCTGTCTACCAACGCCAAAGGCCCATGCTTCAGCTCACCGGCCGGATAGGCTTCGGCGTGGATGTAGGAGATTTCCTTCAGCTTCAGGGCTCCTTCCATCGCCACCGGATACTGTGATCCACGGCCGAGGAACAAGCTGTGGTTCTTGTCCATAAAGGCTTTGGACATATTTTCGATTTCAGCGTCCAATGCCAGAACGTCGCTCACCTGGCCGGGCACCAGGTGCAAGGCTTCAACGATTTCAGCTTCTTTCTCTTCACTCAGGCCGTTATGACGGGCCAAAGCCACCGAGAACAACAACAAGGCTACCAGCTGAGTAGTGAAAGCTTTGGTAGACGCAACACCAATTTCCGGGCCGGCCTGGGTCATGATCACCAGGTCGGATTCGCGCACCAAGGAGCTGCCCGGTACGTTACAAATGGCCAGTGCCGCACGGAAGCCGGCTTTTTTCGCCTGCCGCAGAGCCGCCAGGGTGTCTGCGGTTTCACCAGACTGAGAAATGCACAGGAACAAGGTGTCCTGCTGGATCACGTGCTTGCGGTAACGGAACTCGGAGGCCACCTCAACCGAACAGGGCACGCCGGCCAGTTCTTCAATCCAGTAACGGGCCACCATACCGGCGTGGTAAGACGTACCACAGGCAATGATCTGAACGTGGCGAACGTTTTCCAGCAATTTGGCAGCGTCGGTACCCAAAGCCTGTTCCAGAACGCGGCTGTCGGTGATGCGGCCGGTCATGGTGGCTTTGACCACCTTGGGCTGCTCGTAGATTTCTTTCAGCATGTAGTGGCGGTATTCGCCTTTATCGGCCGAATCCGAAGCGTGCTCGAAGCGCGTGATGCTGCGTTCAACCACGTTGCCATCGCGGTCTTCGATGGCGATCTTGTCCTTGCGGATGTCGGCGATGTCGCCTTCTTCCAGGAACATGAACCGATCGGTTACCGGCAACAAAGCCAACTGGTCAGAAGCAATGAAGTTTTCGCCAATACCCACACCGATAACCAGCGGGCTGCCTTCACGGGATACCACCATGTGATCCGGCTCGTCGGCGTGGACAACCGCCAGGGCGTAGGCGCCGCGCAAGCGGGTCATTGCCGTTTTCACCGCTTTGTACAGGTTGCTGTCAGCCTGATAGTGCTTGTTGATCAGGTGCGCAACCACTTCAGTATCGGTCTGGGAGGTAAACTCGTAGCCTTCGGCGATCAGTTCATCGCGCAGTTCCTGATAATTCTCGATGATGCCGTTATGAACGATGGCCAGGCGCTCACCCGACATATGCGGGTGGGCATTCAGCTGCGACGGCTCACCGTGGGTGGCCCAACGGGTGTGGGCAATGCCCATGTGTCCGGCAACAGGGTTGGCTTCGATCGCGTCGGCCAGTGCAGCCACCTTACCCACTTCCCGGGCACGCTGTACCTGAGCCTCGGAACTTACAACGGCCATACCGGCGGAGTCGTAACCCCGATACTCGAGTCGGCGCAGACCCTCCAGCAGAATTCCCTGGACATCCCGTTCAGAAACCGCTCCTACAATCCCACACATGCTGCTATCACCTGTTCGTTAATCGGTCTTTACGCTTTTTTCGGCCGTTCCCAGCCTGAAATATTCCGTTGTTTGCCACGAGCTACGGCCAAATCGTTTTCGGCAACGTCTCGGGTAATGGTCGAGCCCGCGCCAATGGTTGCGCCTTCCTCGACTTTTACGGGGGCCACCAAGGAGGTATTGGAGCCGACAAACACGCCGTCACCCAATTCGGTGCGGAACTTGTTCACCCCATCATAATTGCAGGTGATTGTACCTGCACCTACATTCACATTACGGCCAAGAGAGGCATCGCCCACGTAACTAAGGTGGTTGATCTTGCTGCCCTCACCCACGATGGCTTTCTTAGTTTCCACGAAATTGCCCACCTTTGTATTGGCTGACAACTCGGTACCGGGGCGCAGTCGTGCAAAGGGTCCGATTTGGGCGTTAGCGCCAACTACGGCACCTTCGATCACGCTATTAGCTTTGATCTCGGCACCATCGGCGATGGTGGCATCTTTAATGACGCAGCCCGGGCCAATGCTCACGTTGCTGCCAAGGCTAACCTTGCCTTCAAAAACGACGTTGATATCAATCCACAGGTCGTTGCCAATGATAAGCTCGCCACGCACATCAACGCGGGCAGGATCAGCCAGAGTGGCGCCCTCGGTCATCAATCGTTCGGCTTGCTGAAGCTGATACCAACGCTCCAGTTCGGCCAGTTGCAGGCGGTTATTCACGCCCTGCACTTCAAAAGCCGTTTGTGGCTGGGATACCGCCACGCTCAAACCGTGTTCTACCGACATGGCAATGATGTCGGTCAGGTAGTACTCACCCTGGGCGTTACTGTTCGAGAGCGTGGGTAACCAACTCTTCAGGTGCTTGGCGGAAACCGCCAAGATGCCGGTGTTTACTTCTTTGATCGCCTGCTGCTCTTCGGTGGCGTCTTTTTGCTCAACGATCGCCTGTACCTGCCCTTCCGCACTGCGCACAATCCGACCGTAACCCTGCGGGTTGTCCAGATCGACCGTGAGCAAGGCCAGGCGCTCGTCGTTGAGCTCTTGCACCATGCCTTGCAAGGTGTCTTTGCTGGTTAGCGGTACATCGCCGTACAACACCAGTACCCGGGCGTCGTCCGGCAAGTCGGGCAACGCTTGGGCTACCGCGTGGCCGGTGCCTAATTGCTCGGTTTGCAGCACCCAGTTGACGCTGTCGTCCTGCAGGGATGCCCGTACCTGATCCGCACCATGACCGATCACTGTGTGTATTTTTTCTGCGCCCAGCTGTTTCGCCGTTTCAACAACGTGATGCAGCATGGCTTTGCCGGCTACCGGGTGTAACACTTTCGGCAGTGCGGATTTCATCCTTGAACCCTGACCGGCGGCCAGAATAACAACGTGTAACGGATTCATGGGGCGATCAACTCCAAATTCGTTGGTCATCTCATAGTAAAAAACCGCATCCCGATGAGGGGCGGCTGGTTTCCTTTCGGAACACCAGCGCCCGCCACCTGCGGATGCGGTTCACTGTCAGGCCTGTCCGGGCACTGACGCAAGCACTGCTTATCGCAGGTTCTTGCGCAGTTTCTGGATAGTGCGCAGCTGAGCGGCGGCTTCTGCCAACTCTGCTGCGGCCCGGGAGTATTCAAACTCACCTGATTTGTTTGCCAGTGCCTTCTCGGCTTCCTTCTGGGCTTCCAGAGCTGCAGCTTCGTCTACATCTTTCGCACGAATTGCAGAGTCGGCCATCAGGGTCACGAGGTTCGGCTGTACTTCGAGGTATCCACCGGATACGTACAGAATTTCCTCAGCGCCACCCTGTTTGATGATCCGCACTGCGCCCGGCTTGAGCGCAGACAGTAGCGGAGCATGGCCAAACTGAATACCAAGCTCACCCTCGGTACCGGTGGCGATTAACATCTCCACCAGACCGGAGTAAATTTTCTCTTCGGCACTTACGACGTCACAATGTACGGTCATAGCCATTTCTTACGCCTCTTGCGTCTGAAAGTGAAGAAAGGTGTTACTTACCTTCCTTCTCCTTCATTGCCTTAGCTTTCTCAATTGCTTCTTCGATGCCGCCGCACATGTAGAACGCCTGCTCTGGCATGTCATCGTAGTCGCCGTTAAGAATTCCTTCGAAGCTGGCGATGGTCTCTTTCAGAGACACGTACTTACCGGGGGAACCGGTGAATACTTCAGCAACGTGGAAAGGCTGAGACAGGAAACGCTCAATCTTACGTGCGCGGGATACGATCAGCTTGTCGTCTTCTGACAGCTCGTCCATACCCAGAATGGCGATGATGTCTTTCAGTTCTTTGTAACGCTGCAGAACGTTCTGAACACCACGAGCAACGTTGTAGTGCTGCTCACCAATCACCAGCGGATCCAGCTGACGGGAAGTGGAGTCGAGCGGATCGATCGCCGGGTAGATACCCTTGGAAGCGATGTCACGGCTCAGTACCACGGTCGCGTCAAGGTGCGAGAAGGTGGTGGCTGGGGACGGGTCAGTCAAGTCATCCGCAGGTACGTATACCGCCTGGATAGAAGTGATAGAGCCATCTTTGGTGGAGGTGATACGCTCCTGAAGCTCACCCATTTCCTGGGCCAGAGTCGGCTGGTAACCAACCGCTGAAGGCATACGGCCCAGCAGTGCAGATACCTCAGTACCGGCCAGGGTGTAACGGTAAATGTTGTCAACGAACAACAGTACGTCACGACCCTCGTCACGGAACTTCTCAGCCATGGTCAGACCGGTCAGTGCTACACGCAGACGGTTTCCTGGGGGCTCGTTCATCTGGCCGTAGACCATCGCTACTTTATCCAGAACGTTAGACTCCTTCATTTCGTAGTAGAAGTCGTTACCTTCACGAGTCCGCTCACCAACACCGGCGAATACGGAGAGACCGGAGTGCTCTTTCGCGATATTGTTGATCAGTTCCATCATGTTAACGGTCTTACCAACACCGGCACCACCGAACAGACCAACTTTACCACCCTTGGCGAACGGGCAGATCAGGTCGATAACCTTGATGCCGGTTTCCAGAAGGTCGGCAGAGGCTGACTGATCAGCATAACCCGGTGCTTTACGGTGAATGCCCCAACGCTCTTCTTCACCGATTGGGCCAGCCTCGTCGATGGGACGACCCAGAACATCCATAATCCGGCCCAGAGTTTTTGTACCAACAGGTACAGAAATCGGCTTGCCGGTGTTTTCTGCTTTCAGGCCACGCTTGAGGCCTTCGGTGCTGCCCATGGCGATGGTACGTACAATGCCGTCGCCCAGCTGCTGCTGGACTTCCAGAGTTGTTTCGCCACCTTCAAGCAGCAGTGCGTCGTAAACGCTTGGCACGGAGTCACGTGGGAATTCCACGTCGATAACCGCGCCAATGATCTGAACGATGTGTCCGCTACTCATGCTCGGTTCCTCGTTATCTAGTAGTCAATAAAACCAGTAGGTTAGTGAGCGCTATCAAACAGATGCTGCGCCGCTCACGATCTCCGAAATCTCTTGTGTGATCGCTGCCTGACGGGCCTTGTTGTAGGCCAACTGGAGCTCATCAATGATGCCACCAGCGTTGTCAGTCGCGCTCTTCATAGCGATCATCCGGGCGGCCTGTTCACAGGCCAGATTTTCTACCACACCCTGATACACCTGGGATTCGATATAACGTGGCATCAACCCGTCAAGAATCGGACGTGAGTCCGGCTCGTAGATGTAATCCCACTGGCGACCGATGTCGTCATCTGAACCTTCCGGCAGAGGCAAGAGCTGCTCTGACTTCGGGCTTTGCGTCATGGTGTTCACGAATTCGTTGCTAATGAGGAACAGGCGGTCAATCTTGCCTTCCTCAAACGCGTCCAGCATCACCTTCACGCTGCCAATCAGCTGTTCCGCACTTGGGTTATCACCCATGTGGGTCAGGGCTGCCACCACATTTCCGCCGTAGCTGCGGAAAAAGGAGGCGGCTTTCTGGCCGATGGCACAGATATCGGTCTCAATACCTTTTTCTTTCCATTCACGCATTTCGCGCACGAGCAGTTTGAACGCGTTAGTGTTCAAACCACCACACAGGCCACGGTCTGAGGAAACTACAATGTAGCCTACCCGCTTGACCTCACGCTCCTGCATGAACGGATGACGGTAATCTTTATTGGACTTGGCAATATGTCCGATTACCTGACGCATCTTTTCCGCATACGGGCGAGTCGCCTGCATGCGTTCCTGAGCTTTACGCATCTTACTCGCCGCCACCATTTCCATGGCGGAAGTGATCTTCTGCGTGCTCTTGATGCTTCCGATCTGGTTACGTATTTCTTTTCCGACGGCCATAAGTCACTGCCTTTTCAAGTTAGACACTCAAAGGGACCAGCAGGCCCGCTTATCGGCGGGCCTAATGGATTTACCAGCTCTGAGTGGTCTTGAATTTCTCCAGAGCAGCTTTCAGGCCGGCAGCGATGTCGTCGTTGAACTTACCTTCAGGACCGATCTGGTCGAGCAGTTCTTTCTGCTCGGCACGCATCCAGTCCAGAAGTTGTGCTTCAAAGTTCACAACCTTGTCTACGTCAACATCGTCAAGGAAGCCTTCGTTTGCTGCGAACAGCACAGTACCCATTTCAGCCACAGTCATCGGGCTGTACTGGTTCTGCTTCATCAGCTCGGTTACGCGCTGACCATGCTCAAGCTGCTTACGGGTCGCTTCGTCAAGATCAGAAGCGAACTGGGCGAATGCCGCCAGTTCACGGTACTGAGCCAGTGCCAGACGGATGCTACCGCCGAGCTTCTTCATGATCTTGGTCTGAGCTGCACCACCTACCCGCGATACCGAGATACCTGCGTTCATGGCAGGACGGATACCGGAGTTAAACAGGTTGGTTTCCAGGAAGATCTGACCGTCGGTGATGGAGATCACGTTGGTCGGAACGAACGCAGAAACGTCACCCGCCTGGGTTTCGATGATTGGCAGAGCGGTCAAGGAACCGGTCTTGCCTTTCACTTCGCCGTTGGTCAGCTTTTCTACTTCTTCAGCGTTGATGCGAGAAGCACGCTCCAGCAGACGGGAGTGCAGGTAGAAAACGTCACCCGGGTATGCTTCACGTCCTGGCGGACGACGCAGCAACAGGGAAATCTGACGGTAAGCAACAGCCTGCTTGGACAGATCATCGTATACGATCAGAGCGTCTTCACCGCGGTCGCGGAAGAATTCACCCATGGAGGTACCGGAGTACGGAGCCAGGAACTGCATAGCTGCAGGATCGGCGGCGCCGGCGGCAACGATGATGGTGTGGTCCATAGCGCCGTGCTCTTCGAGCTTACGCACAACCGCCGCGATGGACGACTGCTTCTGACCAACCGCAACGTAGATACACTTGATGCCAGTGTTCTTCTGGTTGATGATCGCGTCGATCGCAACTGCGGTCTTACCAATCTGACGGTCACCGATGATCAGCTCACGCTGACCACGACCGATTGGAACCATGGTGTCGATCGCTTTCAGACCAGTCTGTACCGGCTCATCAACGGACTGACGAGCGATAACGCCCGGTGCAACCTTCTCAACCGGAGAGGTCTGAGTGTTGCCCAGCTCGCCCTTGCCGTCGATCGGGTTACCCAGACCGTCTACTACACGGCCCAGCAGTTCGTTACCAACCGGTACTTCCAGGATACGACCAGTACAACGGACTTTCTGACCTTCGGCCAGGTCCTGGTAGTCGCCCAGAACAACCGCACCAACAGAATCACGCTCAAGGTTCAGCGCCATACCGTAAGTGCCGTTGGCAAATTCAATCATCTCGCCGTACATAACGTCGGCCAGACCGTGAATCAGTACGATACCGTCAGAAACGGAAAGGATCGTACCTTCGTTCTTTGCTTCGGAAGAGATGTCGAGTTTCTCGATTCTCTTCTTGATGATGTCACTGATCTCGGATGGATTCAGTTGCTGCATGCCTTTGTCCTCAAACCTTGTGCTGAAATCAGGAGCCCAGAGCCTTGGCCATTCTGGCCAGCTTGCCACGGACTGAAGCGTCGATAACCAGGTCGCCTGTGCGTACTACCACGCCGCCGATCAGAGACTGATCCACTGCGGTTTCAAGCTCAACCTTGCGCTCCAGCTTTCTGGACAATGCGTCAATCAGTTTCTGTTGCTCGTCGCCTGACAGCTCGAATGCGGTATCGATTGTCAGCTTAACGGATTGCTCCAGATCTGCACGATACAGAGCGAATAACGCAGAAACTTCTGGCAACAGGGCCAGACGCTTGTTTTCAGCAAGAATCAACAGGAAGTTTCTGAGTGCTTCAGGCAGCGGCTCTTCAAAACAGTCTGCGAAGAGTTCCGCCTTGCGTTGCTCAGACAGGCCAGGATTGGCCAGGATGTTCACTACCTCTTGGTCAGCCGCAACCTGAGCTGCGAAAGCCAGAGCCTGATCCCACTGATCAACGGCGTTCTGGTCCTGCGCGGCTTTAAAAACGGCTTTCGCGTAGGGTCGGGCTAACGTAGTTAGTTCTGCCATGATGACCCTCTATTAGAGTTCTGCGGCCAGCTTTTCCAGCATCTCGCTGTGAGCTTTGCCGTCGACAGAGGTTTCCAGAATCTTCTCGGCACCGGCAACAGCCAAAGCTGCTACTTCATTTCTCAGTGCGTCGCGAGCCTGAACACGCTCCTGTTGAATTTCTGCCCTGGCCTGTTCAATAAGCTTTTCGCCTTCTTTGCGAGCGTCGTCCTTGGAGGCTTCGACGATCTGGGCGGCACGCTTGTTGGCCTGGTCAATCAGGGCTGCAGCTTCTTCCTTCGCTGTGCGCAGTTCCTTCGCCGCTTTCTCTTGAGCAAGCTCAAGATCAAGGGATGCACGGTCTGCGGCGGAAAGGCCGTCTGCAATTTTCTTCTGGCGCGCTTCCATGGCTGCCGTGATCGGCGGCCATACATACTTGACGCAGAACCAGACGAAAATAGCGAAGGCAATTGATTGCCCTATCAACGTAAGGTTTATATTCACGGCAATATACCTCTTGCTATTCGTTGCGTCCTGGTTTCCGGAAATAGGGCGCGGTGTTGTGCACCAGCGCCCTGCATTCGCGGTCTAATTAACCAGCAACAACGAAGATCAGGTACATCGCGATACCAACACCGATCATGGGAACGGCGTCAAGCAGACCAGCCATGATGAAGGCTTTAGTTTGCAGCTGGTTAGCCATTTCTGGCTGACGAGCAGTAGATTCAAGCAGCTTGCCGCCCAGCAGACCGAAACCGATACCGGCGCCCAAAGCACCCAGACCGATGATCAACGCAGCTGCGATAAATACCATTTCCATTGAGAACTCCTCAGTTTTTTCAGATAGTTAAGGGTTTGTGTATTTAAGGGTAAATCAGTGATCTTCGTGCGCCGCACTGAGGTAAACCACAGTCAGCACGGTAAAAATAAACGCCTGAAGCGGGATAACCAGAATGTGGAAAATAGCCCAGGGTACGTTCAGCGTCCACTGGATCCACAACGGCAACAAGGCAATCAGGATAAACACAACTTCACCGGCGTACATGTTACCGAACAAACGCAGTGCCAGACTGATTGGCTTGATGATCAAAGCCAGGATCTCGAGCATCAGGTTGACCGGAATCATGGACCAATGGTTGAACGGGTTAAACGCCAGCTCCTTGCTGAAGCCACTGACGCCTTTCACCTTGAAGCTGTAGAACAAGATCAGCAGGAACACCCCAAACGACATACCAAAGGTGGCGTTTGGATCGGTGGTCGGTAC
Organism: Marinobacter litoralis; assembly: GCF_016427555.1. Lineage (GTDB taxonomy): Bacteria > Pseudomonadota > Gammaproteobacteria > Pseudomonadales > Oleiphilaceae > Marinobacter > Marinobacter litoralis_A. The sequence goes on along the minus strand of NZ_JAELVS010000001.1, from coordinate 539,701 downwards.
GATCTTGAAGTATTCCAGACCCATGGCGTGCGCCAGAGACGGGATGAAATCCACAGGAATCAGCTTCAGGACGTTCATCAGGAAAATCCAGACGAAAATCGTCAGCGCCAATGGCGCAATCAGAGGGTTTTTGCCGTGGAATACGTCACGGACAAGCCCTTGGATAAACTCGAAACACACTTCTACCAGGTTTTGCAGTCCGGTCGGCACACCTTCGGTTACCCGAGAAGCGGCAAAACGGAACAAGCCCAGAAACAGAAGGCCCATTGCGAGGGACCAACCCATGGTATCCACGTGGATCGCCATGAAACCCATGTCTGCAGCTTCCTGAGCGGTGGTTGCAAAAGACCAGCCGGCCTCCTGCATCACACTGCCGTCAGCCCGCTCATAGCCAGCCGGAAGCTTGCCATAGGTAAGGTTGGTTAGGTGGTGTTTTATATACTCTACTGGGGTATCAGCTGCCATACTGCTCTCGTCCAGTCATCGCTGTGGTTGCGGCCGGATGAGCCAGCGTAATGCCGTACCCAACACAACCATCACAGCAAAAGTGAATAACAGAGCCGGTACATGTACTGGCTCCATTAAAGTGAAAACGGCCGCAAAAAAAATTGCGGTAAGGGCGAGTTTAATGCTCTCGGCCCTGAACATATTTCCAACCGCCACATGAATTTGGCGGGCGCCCTGATACCGAAAGGTCCGGTGGGCAAAATACGCGTTTGGTATGACAAAAATAAGACCGCCGATAAACGCGGAATAACCAGCCAAACGACTTTCTGTTAACCAAAACAGGCTGAGAATGATCAGTGTGGCCATCTCTATGGTGAGCCACTTCGCCAGCGGCACGTACGTGATGGCTTTCCTATAACGGGTCATATCACCTACTGTCATTCCAAGCGCGCGGAATTATATGTGTTAACCGATAGCTGTTCAACTGAGTCGTTGGGAAAATTCGGGCGTTTTTTGATCAGCGCCGGATGTCAGACGCTTCAATTTCACACAAGTTGTGGTCTGCAACCTATGGTACAACCACATCTGGTGTTTGCTGGTGATACTAGGCCTTTCGGATGATTTCGCGAAATTTTCGGGTGTCAGCGAATATGGCCCAATATTCCGTCAAGCTCATCCAACGATGTGTATTCGATTACCAGCTTTCCCTTGCCCCGCTTGCCATGAGCGATCGATACCCGTGCGCCTAAACGCTCGGAAAGATCGTCTTGCAGGGCGCGAATGTTAGGATCAAGCGCTGCTTTTTCTTCACCCTTCTCTTCCGGGGATTCCTGCTGCAACCGCCGAACCAGTGCTTCGGTCTGCCGCACAGAAAGGGATTTGGCAACAACCTGCCGCGCCACTTGCATTTGCTGCTCCGGTGGCAGCGTCAGCATGGCCCGGCCATGACCCATTTCGAGATCGCCGTGCTCCAGCATGGTCCGGACGTCTTCGGTCAGACCGATCAAACGCAGGAGGTTGGTAATGGTGGTACGGGACTTACCCACAGCCTCGGCCACCTGGGCCTGAGTCAGACCGAACTCGTCTTGTAAACGCTGTAGCGCGAAGGCTTCTTCGATGGGATTCAGGTTTTCACGTTGAATGTTTTCGATCAGCGCCATGGCGATGGCGGCTTCATCCGGCACTTCACGGATGATGGCGGGGATGCTGTCCAACTCGGCCAGCTGAGTGGCGCGCCAACGACGCTCACCGGCAATCAACTCATAGCGGCCATCGTCAATGGCACGTACCACAACCGGCTGCATGACACCTTGTTGGCGAATGGAGTCTGCTAGTTCCTGCAACGCGGCCGGATCCATATCACGGCGCGGCTGGTAACGACCACGCTGAATAAGATCAACAGGTATGTCCTGCATCTCGCCGTCGCGCTTTGCACTTTCGCTGCTCTGATTGAGGTTCACTTTGGAACCCTGCAACAGAGCTCCTAAACCACGTTCGCCCAAGCCTCGCTTCTTCGCCGCCATGGTAGTAGTCATTCTTCCTAGTGAAATAATGGATGCATGGTTGCCTGACGGCGAACTATGTTACACCGCAACGGCGCTGGATGTCTTTTTTGTTCCGTGCCGGCGGACCATCTCACCGGCCATCGCCAGGTAGGCAATGGCGCCTTTCGACGCTTTGTCGTAATTCAGGGCCGGCATGCCATAGCTCGGCGCTTCCGCCAGTCGCACGTTACGGGGAATCACCGCGCGATAGACCTTATCGCCGAAATACTCCCGCAGCTGCCCGGATACATCCAGTGTCAGGCTGTTGCGCGGATCGTACATGGTGCGCAGGATGCCTTCCATCTCTAACTGGGGATTCACCGTTTCCTTTATTTGTTCCACGGTGTTCATCAAAGCCGCCAAACCTTCCAGCGCGTAATATTCACACTGCATCGGGATCAGCACAGAATCAGCCGCCGAAAGTGAATTCACGGTTAACAGGTTCAGTGACGGCGGACAGTCGATCAGAATGTAGTCGTAATTGTCCCTCACGTCACTCAACGCCAGGCGCAACCGGTGTTCACGACCGATCTCGTTCATCAATTCAACTTCGGCAGCGGTCAGGTCACCGTTGCCTGGCAACAGGTCGAACCCGGCTGGATCGGTTTTCACCAAAACTTCGTCTGCCGTTGCCCGCTTGGTCAGAAGATCGTAGCCGGACAGCTCAAGGGCGTTTTTATCCACACCGCTGCCCATGGTGGCGTTGCCCTGTGGATCCATATCGACCAGCAAAACCCGGCGCTTGATAGCGACCAGTGACGCAGCAAGATTGACGCAGGTGGTGGTTTTACCCACACCGCCTTTTTGATTGGTCACTGCAATCACGCGCGTCATGCTTTGCCTCCTGCTATTGCGGGTTACCGGGATGATGGGTGTCGGGTGACGATCAACAGGTGTCGTTCACCATCGGCACCGGGCACTTTCAGAGAATGGTTGGATTCTACCTGCCATTGGCTTGGAAGGGCAGCTACTTCATCATCCGGATACTGACCTTTCATCGCAAGAAACTCACCGTCTTGCGCCAAAAGTTGTCCACACCAGGACACCAGATTTTCAAGCGCGGTAAACGCCCTGCTGCTGATCTGCTGAAACGGCTGCTCAGGCTGGCAATCTTCGGCGCGGCCGTGAATAACCTCCACGTTCTTCAATCCCAATTCCAATACACACTGATTCAGGAATCGGGTTTTCTTGCCGTTGCTGTCCAACAGTGTGAAGCGTGTGTCGGGAAATACGATGGCAAGGGGGATACCGGGCATACCACCACCGGCACCGACATCAAGCAAGTGATCGGTGGTTACCCAAGGCATGATGCTCAAGCTATCCAATAGCTGGCGCGACACCATCACCCGCTCATCGCGGACAGCGGTAAGGTTGTAGGCTTTGTTCCATTTGTTCAGGAGAGCGAGAAAAGCCAGCAACTGTTGTTGCTGGCCATCACTCAAAGAAAGCTGCATTTCAGCCAGCCCGTCTTCGAGCTGGCTCTGCCACTGTGGATAAGTCATAGAGTTGGATCAGGCGCTTTGCTTGCGGAGAAGGTCCCGCTTTTTCAGGTGAACGAGGATCTGACTGATCGCGGCCGGGGTCACGCCCTGGATGCGAGAAGCCTGGGCAACCGTTTCCGGGCGCACTTCCTGCAGCTTTTGTTTGATCTCGTTGGATAAACCACCGATCACATCGTAATCCAGGTCTACCGGCAACCGGGTATTCTCGTTCTTGCGCAGACGCTCGATTTCATCGGCCTGGCGGGAAATGTAGCCTTCGTATTTGACTTCAATTTCCACTTGCTCGGCCACAACCGGGTCTTCCGCACACTCACCGCCAATATCGGCAATGTGCTGGTACACGATTTCGGGGCGGCGTAGCAGCTCGGCCAGCGATTGATCACGGGTCATCGGCTGCTTAAGGAATCCGTTAGCGCGCTCACCCGCTTCCGTGTTCGGGTGAATACGGGTTTCTTCCAGACGACGACGCTCGCTGACGATGGCTTCGCTCTTTTCGCAGAACTTCTGCCAGCGGTCATCATCAACCAGCCCCAGCTTGCGTCCGGTTTCAGTCAACCGCAGGTCGGCGTTGTCTTCACGCAGAATCAAACGGTATTCGGCACGGCTGGTGAACATGCGGTAAGGCTCACTGGTGCCCATGGTGATCAAATCATCAACCAACACGCCCAGATACGCTTCGTCCCGGCGCGGGTACCATTCGTCTTTATCCTGCGCGCGCAACGACGCATTGATGCCCGCCAGCAAACCTTGCGCTCCGGCTTCTTCGTACCCGGTAGTACCGTTGATCTGGCCGGCAAAATACAGCCCCTGGATAAACTTGGTTTCCAAGGTGTGCCGAAGATCCTGCGGGTTCAGGTAATCGTACTCAATGGCGTAGCCCGGGCGCAGTATGTGGGCATTTTCAAATCCGGGAATGGATTGCACCGCTTTGAGCTGGATATCGAACGGCAAGCTGGTGGAAATACCATTCGGGTACAGCTCGTTGGTGGTCAAACCTTCCGGCTCAACAAATATCTGGTGTGAATCCTTGTCGGCAAAGCGATTCACCTTGTCTTCAATCGACGGGCAGTAGCGCGGCCCAACACCTTCAATATTGCCCGCGAACATGGGCGAGCGGTCGAAGCCGCTGCGGATGATGTCGTGGGTTTCTTCGGTGGTGCGGGTAACGTAGCAACAAATCTGTTCCGGATGCTCGTCGCGGCTGCCAATAAAGGACATAACCGGCGCCGGGGTATCGCCCCACTGCTCTTGCATGACCGAAAAATCCACCGTGCGGGCATCAATGCGCGGCGGCGTTCCGGTTTTCAGGCGCCCTACATTAAAAGGCAGTTCTCGCAGGCGCTTGGCCAAGGCGTTGGCGGGCGCGTCGCCCGCTCGGCCACCGGCATGATTCTGCATACCGATGTGGATAACTCCGCCCAGGAAAGTACCGGTAGTGAGCACCACGGTTTTCGCGTTAAAACGGATACCGGTTTGGGTCACCACACCGACCACCTGATCGTTTTCCACAATCAAATCGTCGGCCGCTTGCTGGAACAGCGTAAGGTTTGGCTGGTTTTCCAGAGTGTGGCGAATCGCGGCTTTATACAGTACACGGTCGGCCTGAGCACGTGTGGCACGAACGGCCGGGCCCTTACGGGCATTCAGTACGCGGAACTGGATGCCGGACTGATCAGTGGCACGGGCCATGGCACCGCCCAAAGCATCGATCTCTTTCACCAGATGGCTCTTGCCAATACCGCCAATGGCGGGGTTACAGGACATCTGCCCCAAAGTTTCAATGTTGTGGGTAAGCAACAGGGTTGCCGAGCCCATGCGCGCGGCCGCCAAAGCAGCTTCAGTACCGGCATGGCCACCACCAATGACTATGACATCGAAACGGGTTGGAAAATCCACACTACACCTCGGGAATCGGGGGATAAAATCAGGGGCGGGAGTATACCGCTTCGACGGAGAGATTGCAGTCAAAATGTGCAATTTTTGACCAGATTACGTGTAATCCCAAATCACCAACCCTGATCAATCCGAAAACGCGACAAAAAGTCAGCTTTATCATCAACCGAAACCTTCGGAAATCAGCGGTATTTCAGTGGCTTGTGAATAGCTCCTTACACGTTTTCAAAGGTTTTATCCACAGAAAAAACGGGTCAAAAAATCCGCCAAAAACAACCCTAAAACACTGATATATAATACTTTTAAATCAAAGATCCAGATCTCTTCCAGAACTTATCAAACAAGTTATCCACAAAACAATACAGGCAATTCGGGCCATAGGCGTGGATCAAGACGCACGAATCTCCTCCTGCGCCTTAACCGAGCCTTCAGAAAGGCGTTCCAGCTCTTTTTCCACAGCATTGGAGGATTTCGCAAATCGGGCCAACAAGTTATACAGCACGGGAATAATGAACAGCGTCAGCGTGGTCGCAAAAATCAGCCCACCCAGGATAACCACACCTATCGCGGCGCGACTTTCCGCCCCGGCGCCGGTGGCGAGCACGAGGGGCACTGCGCCGAAGACTGTGGATATCGTGGTCATCAACACCGGCCGAAAACGGAGAATAGCACCTTCCAGAATGGCATCCCGCACTTGATACCCCTGATCACGAAGCTGGTTGGCAAATTCAACAATAAGTATTCCGTTCTTGGCCATCAGTCCTAACAGCATAATGATGCCGATCTGGCTGTATATATTCAGGCTGATCCCCGACCAGGCCAACGCCAGCAGAGCACCGGTAACCGCCAAGGGCACAGACAACATGATGATGAGCGGGTGAATCCAGCTTTCAAACTGGGCAGCCAATACCAAAAAGACAATCACGAAGGCCAACGCAAAGGTAACCAGAATGGCCGATGACGATTCCTCGAATTCCCGTGACAAGCCCCGGAACGACACCCGTGCTTCCGACGGCAAGTTATCCACAGCCAGATTGTTCAAATAACTGAGCGCCGTACCCAGATCATACCCCTCGGCCAGCGAGGCACTGATCACCACCGCCGGCAACCGATCAATACGCTTGAGATCCGGATTGGCACCGATTTCATCCACAGTCACCAAGGCTTTCAAGGGAATTAGTTGCCCCCCTGCCCTCGGCCGCACAAATATCTGCTCCAGGTCGTCCGGCGTTGCGCGTTGGGAATCCTCCGCCTGAACAATGACATCGTATTCCTGGCCCCGGTCCATATAGGTAGTCACTTGACGAGAAGCGAGCATGGTTTGTAGCGTCAGGCCGACGTCTTCCACGGTGATGTCGAGGTCGGCAGCCCTATCCCGGTCGATGTTGACCCGCAATTCCGGACGGGTGAGCTCAAAATCCGTGTCTACGTTCAGCAGGTTCGGATTTTCTTTGGCCCGCTCAACGATTTCATCACTCCAGGCTTGTACTGATTCGTAATCCGGGCCAGCGACGACAAACTCCACAGGCTGACTGAACCCTCGTTGCCCTAGTCCCGGCGGGTTGATCACAGCAATTCGGACACCGGAGATATCCCCAATCTTTTTACGTATCTCGCTGGTGACCTGTTGCTGTTTGACCGAGCGCTGCTCCCAAGGCACCAGACCCATGATCATAAACGCGCTGTCTTCTTCATTGCGAAACCCGACGATCGATAGAAAACGCTGTGCAATGCCTTCATCCAGATAGGCAAGCAGCTCCTGTTCCGCCTGTTGCACAAAGTGATCGGTAAACTCCACCGTCGATCCCCGTGGCGCACCCACCGGCATGATGATCACGCCGCGATCTTCGGTCGGAGCCAGTTCCTGCGGCAGATTGGGATAGATCACTGCGGCAATTACAATTCCGGCCACACCTAGCCCCAACAGCAAGCCAGACTGATTCAAAGCAAACCGCAGTGCTTTCTCGTAGCCGCGCGTCAGGCCGTTCAAAACCGTTTCGCTGAATGCCCACAACCGGTGCCCTTCTGCCGTTTGCGGACTATGCCTGAGCCATTTCGAACACAGCATGGGCGCTAACGTCAGCGCCACCAGGCTCGACACAATGACGGCGGCGGCCAGAGTAAAACCGAACTCCGCAAACAACCGCCCGATGTTACCGCCCATAAACGAAATCGGCACGAACACCGCGACCAGAGTTAATGTGGTGGCAATCACCGCAAAGGCGACCTGTTTGGCGCCGTGATAGGCCGCCAGCAATGGCGGTTCTCCCTCATCAATTCGGCGCTGAATGTTCTCGAGCATCACAATGGCATCGTCCACCACCAGGCCAATCGCCAGAATAACCGCCAGCAGTGTCAGCACATTGATGGAAAAGCCCAGAAAACCCAATCCGATGAAAGCACCGATAACCGCAACGGGTATGGTTACCGCCGGTATCAAGGTGGCGCGCCAGGAGCGCAAAAACAGGAAAATCACCAGAATCACCAGCGACACCGAGATCGCCAAGGTAATCAGCACTTCTTTGATGGAGGCGCGGATGAAGATGGATTCGTCATAGCTTTCGGCGATCGACACCTCGGGAGGCAGAGTTTCCCGAATCGATTCCAGCTCCGCTTTCACTGCATCGGAAACGGCCACGGTATTCGCTTTCGACTGGCGAATGATGCCCATACCGATGGCGGTCCGACCGCTTGCGCGAAGTCGGCCAACATCCGATTCCACCCCCATGTGTACGTTGGCCACTTCCCCCAAACGCAAAAGCTCGTTGCCATCCCGGCGTACCACCAGATTACGGAACTCATCCACTGTGGATAACCGGCCTTCCGCACGCACGGTGAAGTTTCGAGTGGCGGAATCCACCGTCCCTGCCGGCAATTCCACGTTGTTGGCGCGAAGTGCCTGCTCCACTTCGGCGACGGTCAGGTTTCGAGCCGCCAGCTTTTCCCTGTCCAGCCACACCCGGATGGCGTAACGGCGTTCGCCGCCAATACGCACGTCGGCCACCCCGTCGAGCACCGAAAAGCGATCGCTCAATACCCGATCGGCGAAATCACTGAGTTCGGCCGCATCCCAGACCTCGCTGGTCAGGGTGACCCACATCATGGGGCGCGCGTCGGAGTTGGCTTTACGAACTACCGGGGGATCGGCTTCATCCGGCAGCCGGTTCAAGATTCGCGATACGGCATCCCGCACGTCGTTGGCGGCGATATCGATGTTCCGGGAGGTGTTGAATTCAATGTTGGTGCGGGACTCTCCCTGCTCGGTGGACGATTCGATCGACCGAATGCCTTCAATCCCGCTGATACTTCCTTCAATCACTTGCGTGATCTGGCTATCCACTACCTCTGCCGCGGCGCCGGTGTATTCGGTTGAAACCGACACCACGGGAGGGTCAATGTCCGGGTACTCCCGTACCGGCAAACCGAACAGCGCCGAGAGTCCAAAGACAACGATTAACAGGCTGAGAACGGTGGCGAACACCGGGCGCTTGATGGAAATATCGGACAGCACCATAAATCAGGACTCCCGCACAGATTCAAATCGGTTTTCCGGAATCGACCGCTCAGATTCAAGCACGCGAATACGGTTCCCTGAACTCAGCCGGTCTTGCCCGGTGACCACCACAGCATCCTCGAGACTCAGGCCTTCCGTGATTTCCACCCATCCTGGCATGCGATTACCAATCTGGATTGGGACGCGGCGAGCAACGCCGTCTTCCGCAACAAACACATACTTCTCATCCCCCCGCACCATCACCGCCTGTTCCGGCACCACCAACGCTTCCCGCTCCTGTAACGTCAGTGAGGCCGACATAAACTGACCGGGCCGTAATTTGCCGCCGGGGTTATCTATCACAGCGCGCACCGCCAAGGTGCGGCTGAGCTCACTGATACGGGTAGCCAGCTGTACCAATTGGCCGTCAAAACTCTCTCCCGGAAACGCTGGCGATACCGCTGATACTGGTTGGCCAACCCTGACCTGACCGACAAAGCGCTCTGGTACTGAAAAGTTCAATTCCAGCTGACCGCTGGAATCCAGCGTGGTGATGCTGCTGCCGGCTTGCAGAAATGCGCCAAGACTAATGTCCGAAAGCCCGATTACTCCGGCAAAGGGGGCTTCGATGCGATGGTTTTCCAGCCGTACTTTGGCAGCTTCCAGTTCGGCGGCAGCAACGGCCACAGACGTTTGCAACTCATCCACCTGGGCCTGGGATACACTGTTGTTGGCCCGTAAACGGCGGGTTCGTTCATACTGCCGCCGTGCGTCCGACAAACGCGCTTTCAGTACCGCCAGATCGGCCCGGGCCTGCCGGTCGTCCAGGCGAAGAAGCACCTGCCCTTGCTGTACCGGCTGACCGGATCTCAGATTCAACTCCACCACCCGACCACTGGCTTCGGTCATTAATTCAACAGAATCAACCGGGCGCAGATTGCCGACCGCAGAAATCTGGTCTTTGATCTGGCGCAGTTGCGGTTTGCTGATACTGACAGTCGTCAGCTTCACCCGCTGATTTTGCTCCTCCGCAACGGGTTGCTGGTTCAGATAGATACCCGCTCCCACCAGCACTGTGACGATAACCGCCAGCCCAACCAACCACTGCTTCCACATGTGCTTTCACTACCTGTTGACAATGTAAGTTTGGAGTTATCCACACCCCGAATCCAGACTGACCGGTACTGACGGATTCAGTTCCACTTACCTTATAAGAGTCTTCTGAGGCACGCCATGTGCCTCGTTCGAAACCAAAGGGGTTTGCATAATATTTACACACTTAGAGCCGGGTTCCTTATCCGTCATTTCAGCCAATTGTCCAATCTGACGTTGCGCCAGCTGCTTTTCGTCAATGGCAGCTTTCGTCGAATGCCGTACAACTAAAGGCATCAGGGTCATTGAGCCCTCTAATGCACACGGGAAGGATTGGATATGCCTCAGTACAAAGCCCCCCTGCGGGATATGAAGTTTTTGATGAACGACGTGTTCGATTATCCACGTCATTACGCGGGCCTGAGTTCTGGCGAGAACGCTACTCCGGATATTGTTGAAGCCATCCTGAATGAGTGCGGCCGATTCTGTGAAGAAGAGCTGAGCCCCTTGTACCAGATCGGTGATGAAGAAGGCTGCAAGCTGGAAAACGGCGAAGTAACCACACCGAAAGGTTTTAAAGAAGCCTATAACAAGTATGTGATGGGTGGCTGGCAGGGTCTGTCGGCGCCGGAAGAATTCGGTGGTCAGGGGCTGCCTGCCTCCATGGGCTTGTTCAAACAGGAAATGATGGGTACCGCCAACTGGTCATTCGCCATGTACCCGGGTTTGTCGCTGGGTGCGATGAACACCATCTACCTGCACGGCAGTGACGAGCAGAAGCAAACGTATCTGGTTCCCCTCACGGAAGGCCGTTGGGGCGGCACCATGTGTTTGACCGAACCCCAGTGCGGTACAGACCTTGGCCAGGTGAAAACCAAAGCCGAGCCTCAGAAAGACGGTACCTACAAGCTGACCGGCACCAAGATCTTTATTTCGTCCGGTGATCACGACCTGACCGAAAACATTGTCCACATCGTGCTGGCCCGCCTTCCGGGCGCTCCGGCCGGTACCCGCGGCATCAGCCTGTTCATCGTTCCGAAATTCCTGCCCACCGAAGACGGCGGCGTGGGTGAACGCAACGGCGTGAACTGTGGCAGCCTTGAAAAGAAAATGGGCATCAAAGCTTCCGCCACCTGCGTGATGAACTTTGACGACGCCACCGGTTACCTGATCGGCCCCGAAAACGAAGGTCTGGAGTGCATGTTCACCTTCATGAACACGGCTCGTATCGGTACTGCCATTCAGGGTGTTGGCCCGGCCGAACTGTCTTACCAGTGGGCACTGGAGTACGCCAAGGACCGCCGTTCCATGCGCGCGCTGTCCGGCAAGAAAGAACCGGACCAGGTGGCCGATAGCCTGATTCACCATGCCGATGTTCGCCGCATGCTGCTGACTCAGAAAGCCATCGCCGAAGGCGGCCGCGCCATGCTGTACTACGCAGCCAAATTCGCCGACCACATGGTTGAAGCGCACACCGCCAACGATGAAAAAGCCGCGAAAAAGCACGACGACAAACTGGGCTTCCTGACGCCTATTCTGAAAGGCTTCCTGACCGAGCTGGGCAACGAAGCCGCAAGCCTGGGCATGCAGGTATTTGGTGGCCACGGCTACATCCGTGAGCACGGTATGGAACAGATCGCCCGGGATACCCGCATTGCCACACTGTACGAAGGCACCACCGGTATTCAGGCACTGGACCTGCTGGGCCGTAAGGTATTGCTGATGACACAGGGTGGCGCGGTACGCGAGTTCACTCTGAAGGTTGCGAACTTTGCTCGTAAGCACCTGACCAACAGCACTCTGCGCCCGATGGCCGTAGAACTGCTGAAACTGACCGCCCAGTGGAACCTGCTGACGGTTCGCGTGATGCTTTCAGCTCGCAAAGACCGGGATGTTGTCAGCGCAGCGGCTTATGACTTCCTGATGTACAGCGGCTATGTATCGATGGCGTATATGTGGTTGCGTCAGGCTGCGGTCGCGACTGACAAGCTGGAGAACGGCGGTGAGGAATCAGACGCCTTCTACCAGACCAAGATCAGCACTGCCGAGTTCTACTACGAGCGTCTGTTGCCCCGTGCTCAAAGCCATGCCACCAGCATGCTGAGCCCGACCCGTAACCTGATGCAGATCGAAGCCGATAATTTGGCCTTTACCGGATAACTCTCCCGGTAACCTCTCACCCGGGTAGCACGTTCTACCCGGGTTTTTTGATCATCAGAGTCCGTATTTGGTCTCGATAGCCTGATACATCCCGTTGTCTTTGATGGCTTTCAGGCCCTCCTGCAACTTCTCAATAATCTCATCTGACGTGTTCGGATTCATCGCAAGATACAGCTCGGTTTCATTAAACGAGTAAACCGGCTCCAACCCTTCCACATCCTGCTGCGACGCAAAGTAGGGCCCCGCCAGGCGGTCGGCTATCCACAAGTCTACCTGCCCAAGCTCCAAACGCTTCGGGTTGATGTCATCACTTTCCATTTCCGACACCTTGTAGCCCCGATCCAGCAGGTAGTTGGTCATCACATCGTTACGATACCCCCCGTACAACATGCCTTTGGTGTCTTCCAGCTTGTCGATGTTCAGGTTGGTTCCCGGGGCAGCAAAAATTGTCCACAGGTTCTTCGTCAACGGCCCCACCCATTTAAAATTGGGCGCCCGTTCTTCGGTGTAGGTTGTGCAAAAGATGCCGTGGTTTCGTTTGCTCAGGGCACGTTTGTAACCGTAATCCCAATTGCGCAGCTTGATAACGTGGTCCAGACCCGATTTATCCAGAATCGCTTTGACCATCTCGGAACAGATGCCGTCCACTTCGTTACCGTTATGCTCAAAAGCACGGCCGGTGGCACTCATGTTGTATGGAGGGAAATTCTCGGTATAGATGTAAAGCTTGTCAGAAGCTGACACCGGCGCGGCTCCGCTGCCCAATGCAAGGGCGCCCACCAACGCTATGAATTGACCCAATTTACGCACGGATACTCTCCTTTCTCGTTTATAACCTATTGCCGATCAGAAAAAACCTGAGCGAATATAGGATGTTAGAGGCTAGAGAGTACCCGATTGCCGGTCATTCGTTGAGCATTAAACTGTTAGTTTTCGTAATGGTGCCACGTTAAGCTTGGGTTAGAAGGTAACGTTCGCGGATAACCATAGGCGGCGGCCTTCTTCCACCATTCCGCCAGCGGCCATACCCCGGTTCACATAAATGTATTCAGAAGCCCAGTCAGTTACCTCGTTGCCGTTATTATCAACAAAGGTGTAGCTGCTGCCTTCCAGGAAATCTTTGTTAAACACATTATAGATGGTCGCTGTAAGCTTCAGGTTCTCACTGGCCTGATAAGAGCCGCCCAAGTGGAATAATGCGTAGTCGCTCAGATCACCGAGTTGTTGATAAATCGCTGTTTCTTCAGCACTCAGGTTTTCCTTGAGGCTAACATAACGGGTACGTTCACCACGATACTCACCCGACAGCCACAGGTTCAGTTGAGAAGTAGCTTGCCAATTCAGACGTGCGTGCAACACATGCTCGGGGGTATTGGTCAAGGGAGCCCCCTTATTCACACCACTTTTCTGCTCCGTATCGGTATAGGTGTAGCTGCTCCGCAGGGTCCACGCCGGCGCAAACTCCCAGTTTGATGCCAGCTCAACCCCTCGGGTTTCCGCCTTTCCGATGTTCGCCAACTGATCGTAGGTGCCATCCGGAATCAACGAATCACCAGTGATCGTAACGGGATTTCCTCTATCGATCTTGTCACTGAATCGAGTATAAAAAACGGTTGCATTGGCTTTGAAACCGTTCAGGTTGTCAAAGTATGCACCCAATTCATAGTTGGTGCTTTTTTCAGGTTCGAGGTCTGGCGTGCCGATGGTCAGCTTTTCACCTTGTTTGGTCACACCGTTGACCCCGTTGTGCAAGTCGTTGATATCCGGTGTTTTATAACCTTTACTCACACCACCTTTAAGGGTCCAGTTGGCAGAGGAATTCCAAACCAAATAAGCCCGAGGAGTAAAATGGCCAGAGAACGCATCGTGGTCTTCATAACGCCCCCCTAGTGTTAATGCCAGGTCGTCTCTCAGGTACCACTCATCTTCAGCAAAAACGGCCCAAGAATTTTGTTCAAACGTGGTATTCGCGATACCATCGGTCAGTTCGGTGTCTCGGTACTGAGCGCCAAGAGTCACAATTTGGCTATCCGTAACAGGTGCAACCAATTTGGTATCGAAGATCGTGTCTTTCGATTCCAGCTCTCGATCAGCACCACCTACTAAAGCCTGATAGGGAGCATCATACGCCTTGCCGATGGTACCAGGCAGAGTGCGACCTTCGGTTTCGGTCACGTTATAGCTCAGATCATTGCTCCAGGTGCCGAAACCAAGCTTGCTGGAGTGCCCTAGTACCACCTGCTCGCGGTTGAAACGCAACTCATCGCCATAGCCGTTAGCCACGCCCGGTTTATCTTCACAACTACGGCTTTTACCGTCCAGCGTTCCCAGCTGGCAGGCGTCATTATTATAAACCTGCTTGCCTTGCTCAGCGTCCAGATAGAATTCGTGCCCCTGAGCTGGCTCAAACGTCAGCCGGGCACCTACGGTATGATTTCGGCCATCAACCGGTGCCACCCCACGCTTCGGAGCTGCAGAACCGTTTTCAAACTCGAGATTAGCCGCTTCACGATCGTATACGCTGCCTCGAACACTCAGGCCAAGGACATTTTCAATAAGCGGACCGCTGGTATAGAAACTGGTTTTTCCAGTATCCCCAAAATCCCTGTCTTCCTGGAAGGTGTGCTCCAAGGTTACAGAGCCCACCCACTCATCAGACACTTTCTTGGTGATGATATTAACAACACCACCAATCGCATCTGAACCATAAAGCGTAGACATGGGCCCACGAATAACTTCGATCCGCTCAATGGCAGACAGTGGCGGCATAAAACTGGTGGAAGTATCACCGAAACCGTTCGGCGTGACGTTGCCCGGAGGATTCTGACGCCGTCCGTCTATCAAGATCAGGGTGTATTCGCTGGGCAGGCCACGGATACTGATGTTCAATCCACCCGTTTTACCAGTGCTCTGTCGAATATCCACACCTTCCACGGTATCCAAGGCTTCAGCTAAATTCGAAAATTGACTCTGTTGCAGGTCTTGTTGGCTCAATACACTGATGCTGGCGGGCGCATCGGTCACTTTCTGCTCATAACCGGCAGCGGATACCACCAGTTCGTCCAGTTCCATTGGTTGGGCTGCCACTTGAAGGGTATAGCCTAAAGATAACAGTGCAACCGATGTCGCCAATGATGTCCTGAACTGCATGAGCCACTCCTTAAGTTGAAAATAAATATCGATGGCAAATGATAATCCTTTGCATTTAAATATTGCAACAACTTAATGAGAGAAAAATAGTTCACAAAATCAGTTATTTATATCGAGGTCGAAAATTCGACATTGATGCTGGCGGCTTAGTCTTGCGGATTCAGCCCAGGCTTGAAATTCCTTTCTCAGACCTCACATCCCCTCCCGGGTACCTCTAATAACTGTTAACCCTCTGAGGAATTTACAATTTCCATACCCTGCTCGTTTACTAGCAAGTAAGCGCGAATCATCAATCATCGTGATGTTTTTAAAAGAAGGAGGTTCGAAATGGACACTCGTGCTGACGACTTTTATCCCACACGTCTCGAAACCCCAATGGCTCCGATAGACCGGATAGAGCCGGTTATCCACAGCTGTGGGGATAACCGAACAAACGGCCCTTTAAGTGAGGCCGAATTAGCCAGGTATGAACGGGATGGGTTTCTGGTATTCGATCAGTTTCTCGACCACGAAACTGTCCGGCTGTTTCAGGAAGATCTTGCAGCATACGAGAACGATGACCGTATCCTGCGCGCTGAAGGGACCATTACCGAGCCCGGCAAGCAGGAAATACGATCCGTTTTCGGCATACACCAACTGTCACAGCGATTCGACCGACTCACCCGGGACCCGCGAATCCTGGATATGGTAAAGCAGATATTGGGCAGTGATGCCTATATTCACCAGTCCCGGATCAATTTCAAACCTGCGTTTCATGGCAAGGGCTTTGACTGGCATTCCGATTTTGAAACCTGGCACGCAGAGGATGGTATGCCGAGAATGCGGGCGGTCAGTTTTTCGATCACGTTGACCGATAACACGCCCTTCAACGGCCCCCTGATGTTGATCCCCGGCTCTCACAAAACCTTTATCCCGTGCGTAGGACGTACTCCGGAGGACAATTACCGGTCGTCATTGAAAAAGCAGGACTTGGGTGTGCCTAATGAAAGCGATCTGAAACGCTTAGCCAACCGGCACGGTATCAAGGCCCCCACGGGACCGGCAGGTTCGTTGATTATATTCGACTGCAACACACTGCACGCATCCAACGCCAATATGTCTCCTTGGCCGCGAAGCAATCTGTTCTTCGTTTACAACAGTGTGGAAAACCAACTTGCGGCGCCTTTCTGTGGGAACAAAAAACGACCGGATTTCCTGGGCAATCGCAGCAATACGGAAGCCCTGGCGCCAGTGACGCCGGATGTGATGAGAAAGACAGGCTGATGCCGTAACAAAAGACCCCGCAGGTGGTCACCTGCGGGGCCGATGGCTCTTACGAATTCAGATACTTCGCATGGAAGCGAAGGTGCCCTTCAATAAAACTGGCGATGAAGTAATAGCTGTGGTCGTAGCCGTCATGCCGGTTCAGTTCCAGCGGATAGCCACTTTGTTTGGCAGCGGCTTCCAGCATTTCCGGCTTCAACTGCTCGGTCAGGAAATTGTCCGCTTCGCCTTGATCCACCAACGCCGGTACAAATTTGCTTGCCTTTTGCATCAGCAAACTGGCGTCGTACTCGGCCCAGCTGGCGGTGTCTTTACCCAGGTAAGCGCCAAAGGCCTTCTTACCCCACGGGCAGTTGACCGGATTACTGATCGGACTAAACGCCGAAACGGACTGAAAACGCTCCGGGTTGCGCAATGCCAGTACCAATGCACCATGTCCGCCCATGGAGTGGCCAGAGATGGAACGCTGATCGCTCACCGGGAACATATCTTCAATCAATGCCGGTAATTCGTTGAGCACGTAATCGTACATGCGGTAATGCTTGCTCCAGGGTGCCTCGGTGGCATTCACGTAGAACCCGGCGCCCTTGCCCAAATCGTAGCCTTCGTCATCGGCGACATCGTCACCGCGCGGGCTGGTGTCCGGGGCAATGATGGCCACGCCCAGTTCGGCCGCCATGCGATGCGCGCCGGCTTTCTGCATGAAGTTTTCATCGGTGCAGGTCAGGCCGGACAACCAGTACAACGCTGGTACCTTTTTGCCATTGGAGGCCTGCGGCGGCAGGTAGATAGCAAACCGCATCGAACAGTTCAGGGTCTTGGAGTAATGACTGTACTGCTTGTGCCAACCACCAAAACTTTTATTACTGCTCAGATTTTCAATAGTCATTGCAACCTCTCGATAAAACGGTCGCCTGTGTTATCCACAGGCGACCTGAATTCATTACTTGTCGTAGTGAATAACGGTACGGATGCTCTTGCCTTCGTGCATCAGATCAAACGCCTTGTTGATATCTTCCAGACCCATGGTGTGGGTGATGAAATCGTTCAACTTGAACTCGCCTTGCATGTAACGCTCAACGATGCCCGGCAGCTCGGAACGGCCCTTCACGCCACCAAAAGCGGAACCTTTCCAGACCCGGCCGGTCACCAGCTGGAACGGACGCGTGGAAATTTCCTGGCCAGCTCCGGCAACACCGATAACCACCGACTCACCCCAACCTTTGTGGCAGCATTCCAATGCAGACCGCATCACATCCACGTTGCCGATACACTCGAAGGAGTAATCCACACCGCCGTCGGTCAGTTCTACGATCACTTCCTGAATCGGCTTGTCGTAGTCTTTCGGGTTGATGCAATCGGTCGCACCCAACTGGCGGGCCAGCTCAAATTTGCTCTCGTTGATATCGATGGCAATGATGCGGCTGGCCTTTGCCATGGTGGCACCAATCACAGCCGACAGGCCGATGCCGCCCATACCGAAGATGGCCACGGTGGCGCCCTCTTCTACTTTGGCGGTGTTCATTACCGCACCCATACCGGTGGTTACACCGCAACCCAGCAAACAGACTTCTTCCAGGGGCGCTTCTTTGTTCACTTTTGCCAGCGAAATCTCGGGCAGTACGGTGTACTCGGAGAAGGTTGAGCAGCCCATGTAGTGATAAATAGGCTCACCGTTCAAGGAGAAGCGGGTGGTGCCGTCTGGCATCAGGCCTTTGCCCTGGGTTTCACGAATCTTCCCGCACAAGTTGGTTTTTCCGGAGGTGCAGAATTTACATTCGCCACACTCAGGGGTGTACAGCGGAATAACGTGATCGCCCACTTTCAGACTGGTCACGCCTTCGCCGACGGACTCAACAATACCGCCGCCTTCGTGGCCCAGAATGGTCGGGAAGATGCCTTCGGGGTCTTCGCCTGACAAGGTAAACGCATCGGTATGGCACACACCACTGGCAATCACCCGAATACGGACTTCGCCAGCCTGTGGCGGCATCACATCCACTTCTTCAATGGACAGGGGTTGTTTCGGGCCCCAGGCGATGGCTGCTTTAGATTTGATGGTCTGAGTCATGTTGTGTGCTCCAATTTTTGTCGGGCTTGGGCAGAGGCTACTGCCATGATGATGACGCCATTGTATTGTTATTCTTGGAGTAGATAATCCACCATTCAGTCAATTCACTTTTACTGTATAGTAATAATGATTGCGCTTTTTGTACGACGTACCTTGTATCTAAGCTTACCCACCTCGTAACGCAAGGAACCGAGCATGTTTATCTGGGAAGGGGTCAGTGAGTTTGTGGCGGTCGCCGAAGCCGAAAGTTTCACCGCTGCGGCGAAACGATTGGGCATTTCCACCGCGCAGGTGAGCCGGCAGGTCAGCGCACTGGAATCCCGGCTTTCGACCAAACTGCTTTATCGCACCACCCGCAAGGTTTCGGTAACGGAAGCCGGCCAAACCTACTACCAGTATTGCCGCCAGGTACTCGATGGGCTGGAAGAAGCCGAGCGGGCCATGACCAACCTGCAACTTATCCCCAAGGGAAAATTACGGCTGACCGCACCGGTGACCTATGGCGAGAAGGTGATCGCTCCCTTGGTGAACGATTTCATTCTGCGCTATCCCGAGTTGGAGGTGCAGCTGAATCTGACCAACCAGAAGCTGGACCTGGTCGGCGGCGGTTACGATCTGGCGATTCGACTGGGCAAACTGGAAGATTCGACCATGATGGCCAAGCGGTTGTCGTCTAGAACGTTGTTCGTGTGTGCCTCGCCCGGTTATTTATCCACCTACGGCGTGCCTCACTCGCTATCGGAACTGGAACAACACAACTGTTTGCAAGGTAATCTGGATTACTGGCGGTTTCAGGACAGAGGCAAACCCCACAACGTCCGAATCAAAGGCAATATGAAGTGTGACAGCGGCTGGGCACTGCTGGATGCCGCTCTGAAGGGCATCGGGATCGTGCAATTACCCGACTACTACGTTCAGCCCTCATTGGCCTGTGGAAAACTCATGAGCTTGCTAGAGCACTACCAGGAAGCCGACGATGGCATCTGGGCGGTTTATCCACATAACCGTCACTTATCCCCAAAAGTGCGAATGCTGTTGGACTTCCTGGACGAATCGTTAAGTTAAAACCCTGTGAGGCGTTGGTCGTCTCACTTGCCGATGCAGAACGAGCTGAAGATCTTGCCCAGTAGTTCATCCGGAGTCAGATGCCCGGTAATTTCGCCCAATGAATCCTGTGCCGCTTTCAGGTCTTCGGCCAACAACTCCCCGGCTCCGTAACCTTGTAACTGGGATTGCCCTTGCACCAACGAATCCCGTGCCCGCTCCAATGCGTCCAGATGCCGGCGGCGCGCCAAAAAGCCACCTTCGGTGGTGCTGGCAAAACCGATACAGGCTTTCAGGTGATCCCGAAGAATATCCAGGCCTTCGGCTTCTTTGGCTGCCAGCCGCACAACTGGGGCAACTTGCCCGGGTTCATCACAAATGCCCACTTGTTCGCCGGATAAATCCACCTTGTTACGGATCACCGTGACCGGTGCGTTCTTAGGCAGCTGGTCGATAAAATCCGGCCAAATTTCATGGGGTTCGGTTTTATCGGTGGTGGTGGCATCCACCATCAACAGAATACGGTCGGCTTGGCGAATTTCGTCCCAAGCCCGGGCAATGCCAATCTGCTCGACTTCATCGGGGCTGTCCCGAAGCCCGGCGGTATCGATGATGTGCAACGGCATACCGTCGATGTGGATATGTTCCCGGAGCACATCCCGGGTGGTGCCCTCGATGGCGGTCACGATCGCCGCTTCCCGGCCCGCCAAGGCATTGAGTAAACTCGATTTTCCGGCGTTCGGCCTACCGGCAATCACCACTTTCATACCGTCGCGCAGAATGGTGCCTTGCTGGGCTTCCGATAAAATCTTTTCCACACGTTGCAACAGACCATCCAGATCGCTGGCAACTTTGCCGTCGGCCAAAAAGTCGATTTCTTCTTCCGGAAAATCGATGGCGGCTTCCACGTAAATACGCAGATGGGTGACCGCATCAACCAGATCGTCAATCTGCCGGGAAAACACACCCTGCATCGAACGCACCGCGCAGCGGGCGGCTTGTTCGGAGCTGCTTTCAATCAGGTCAGCAATGGCTTCGGCTTGGGCCAAATCGAGCTTGTCGTTCAAAAAGGCGCGTTCGGAGAATTCACCGGGGCGCGCCAGCCTCGCGCCTAACGTGCAGACCTCGCGCAGCAACAGATCGAGAATCACCGTGCCACCGTGGCCTTGTAGCTCAAACACATCCTCGCCGGTGAACGAGTGCGGGTTGGGAAAATACAGGCCAATCCCCTCATCGATCAGCTCGCCCTGGGTATCCAGAAAAGGACCGAAATGCGCGTACCTTGGTTTGGGATCAAAGCCCAACATGGCGCGGGCAATAGCCGATGCTTTCGGGCCTGAAACCCGGACAATCCCTACCCCGGCCTGGCCCGGAGCGGTAGCAATAGCGGCGATGGTGTCGGTAGCTGGCTGCATAATTTCTTTCCTGACTAGAACTGACAAAGGCTCCACAAGGGAGCCTTTGTCGGGTCAGAAATACTAACGGATCAGTATTTCTTGCCTGCGGTTTCCGCTTCAATCTTGCGGGTAATGTACCACTGCTGCGAGATTGAAAGAATGTTGTTCACCAGCCAGTACAGTACCAGACCCGCCGGGAACCAGAGGAAGAACACGGTAAAGATCAGCGGCATCAGCTTCATGATCTTGGCCTGCATAGGATCAGGCGGTGTCGGGTTCAGGCTCATCTGGATGAACATGCTGGCGCCCATCAGGATTGGCAAGATGAAGTACGGATCCATCTGGGACAAATCCTGAATCCACAGCATGAACGGAGCATGGCGAAGCTGAACACTCTCGAACAGTACCCAGTACAGCGAAATGAATACCGGCATCTGTACCAGAATCGGCAAGCAGCCACCCAGCGGGTTGATTTTCTCCCGCTTGTACAGCGCCATCATTTCCTGGGACATGCGCTGGCGGTCGTCGCCATATAGTTCTTTCAAACGGGTCAGTTGCGGGGCTACGGCACGCATTTTCGCCATGGAGCGGTAGCTGGTGGCAGAGAGGTGGAAAAACACCGCTTTTACCAGCACCGTCAACAGGATAATCGCGACACCCCAGTTACCCACAAGGCCATAGAACCATTCCAGAATGATGAACAGTGGCAAGGAGATAAAGAACAACCAACCGAAATCAACGGTGCGGTCCAGGTTCGGCGCCAAGGCTTCCAGTCGATCAATGATTTTGGGGCCGACGTAAGCGGTTGCGCCCACTTCCGTAGTTTCACCCGCCGCCACGGTGGTTGCCGGGTAAACAAAACCCATTACATGCAAAGGACCACGGCGCGTTGTCTGGAACTGGGCCGGAGTTTCGGAATCCGGCACCCACGCGGTAATGAAATAGTGCTGCAGGAACGCCAACCAGCCATTGGTTACGGATTCGTTGATACGAGATTCTTTCAGGTCGTCGAAGTCGTATTTTTCATAGGGATCTTCTGGTGTGCTCATCACCATACCCAGATAGGCCTTGATACCCATGCTGGCTTGAGAAGTAGGGTCAGGTGCCTGATCCCGAACAATCTTACCGGTGAAATTACCTTGCCAGGCGCTGTCTGACTGGTTGTCGATCAGGTAACGCACACCGATTTGGTAGCTATCGCGCTTGAACTCGTAGCGTTTGGTGATTTTAACGCCGGCATCGGTGGTGAAGTTGAGATCCAGAGTCAGCTCATCGCTGCCTTTTTCGAGAACAAATTCACTGGCTGCTGCTTCGAAGACCGGGGGTTTGGCTGCACTGCGACCGTCAGGGCCATCTCGTCCGATTAATCCACTTTCGAGGAAATAGGTGCGATTATTGGTGTTGGACAGGAGTTTTAATGGCTGTTCACTGTTTAGTGATTCATCGTAATCGAGCAGTGAGCTTTCAACGATGTTCCCGCCGATACGATCCACTTTCAGGTTGTATACATCGGTTTGTACAGCAATGAACCGATTGCTTACATCTTCATCGGCTGCAGTAGCTACGGATGCAACGCCACCGGTTTCCGGAGTTGAAAACTCATCAGCACTGTTACTGGACGATCCACTCTCAGGCAACACCATGCTGTCTGCAGACTGATTGCTTTTGGCCAGTGTTTCTGTCTGAGCTACCTGTTCAGTTTGTGGCTGGTGATAATCTTCGTTCCAGGCTAGCACCATCAGATAACTGACAATCGCGAGTCCGGCAAACAAAACGATGCGTTGAATATCCATAAACTTAGTGTCTGGTCTGAGTAGTGGATTGGAGCGGTTCA
Organism: Marinobacter litoralis; assembly: GCF_016427555.1. Lineage (GTDB taxonomy): Bacteria > Pseudomonadota > Gammaproteobacteria > Pseudomonadales > Oleiphilaceae > Marinobacter > Marinobacter litoralis_A. Next base: position 516,811 of record NZ_JAELVS010000001.1, on the reverse strand, counting down.
GTTGGGCTAGCTGTCATTTCAGCACAGGACTTCCCGTTTGATTCAGTGCCTGGTACCGGATCATACCCGGCATCCCCCCATGGATGACACCTCAACAAACGTGCACCAGCCAAGTAGCTGCCTTTGAGTGCCCCGTGATGTTGAATAGCCTCGACGGCGTATTGTGAACAGGTAGGAGTATGTCGGCAATGGCTGGCCATCATGGGACTGATAGCGTACTGGTAGAATCGTATCGGTAGCAGCAGAAGTTGACGCATTACTCGTTGCCTTGAGCGTTAGCATCCGACTGGGTAATGGCAACCTGGCGATATTTTTTCTTCACCCTGCGCCAAATGTCGTTCAGAGAAGAACGAACATCGGGATTTTCAAGCTTATTCAGCCCTTGCCTGCCTAGAACAATGATATCGAGGCTGGGTAAATCCTGCTGCAGTCTGAATGTTTCCCGAACCTGGCGTTTTATTCGGTTTCTTTGAACCGCATGACGCAAGTTTTTCTTGGAGAAAATCAGACCGACCCTGGCGTGACCGAGATTATTCGGGGCAGCCAGGATCAGAAAATTCCTGTGCGGAACCTTCAGCTGCACGTCATCAAAGACTTTGCCGTAATCTGCAGGCTTTAGCAGCCGAACGGATTTTGGAAACGTCAAAGCCTTCATGAGGCAGAAATCAGCTTACGCAGACAGACGTGCGCGGCCTTTGGCACGACGACGGGAGATCACCTTACGGCCGTTAGCAGTCGCCATACGGGCACGGAAGCCGTGAACACGCTTGCGCTTCAGGACGCTCGGTTGGAATGTTCTTTTCATGATGATGTTCTCACAAATCGTAAATTGAAATTTGTAACTGGCTGCAAAATAGACAGCTGAAACAGGAGCGGCATTCTAGTCAAATCTGAGGGGAAGATCAATCGAAGACTGTCTTGGCAATCAAAGTTTCTATGTGGGTAGATACCGCAACGATGAATAATAAATGTATTAGGTTCTTTTAAATTTCTTTTAAAGATTAATTATTACTGTTATTACGCACCATGATTTCTGTGGAAAAGGATTAAAAAAGCATTAATTACAGATGGTTGCGATAATGATAAGGGTTGTGACATCTGTGGCTGAGCCCTGTGTGTAAAACCAAGACGGATTGTGAACAAGTGCGTTTTTTGATTCGGGATGGAGTTATGCCTTGATCGGTGCAGAGCTTTCACACAGGCCTCTACCCCGGCTGTGCACAAGGTTCTGTGTATAACTATTTTTTAAGGGATTTCTGTACACAAGGCTGTAGATATGTCTGTAAGAGCTTGAAAGCGTGGTTTTATTGTTTCCACAGGGTGTTCATTACCTAGATGAACGCTCTTTTACTGAGGGACTGGGCGGGGTAGAATTCGTGGTCATCTTGAATAACGGGCGTGTGTTTTCCCCGTTGAGAGCATAGTCGGGTAGTTGGGAGCAGGCGGTCTTGCCTAATAGTATGTGGCATCAATGTCTTGAAGTACTTCGGGATGAATTTCCCGCACAACAGTTTAATACCTGGTTACGACCTCTCCAGTCCGATCATCGGGACGGCTTGTTGATGCTGTTTGCTCCAAACCGGTTTGTGATGGACTGGGTCAACGAGAAATATCTCCGTCGTATAGAGGAAGTGTTGAAAGATCTGAACGGAGGTCAGGCGCCTCGCGTTCAGATGAAAGTAGGCTCTGCGCCCAAGCCGGACGATACGGTGGCTCGATCTGTTCCTGAAGTGGACGAGACGGGTCATGCGGTTACCGAGGAAGAAAAGAGTGTTGCCGCTACCGCGGTTCAGCGTAGCGCCGAACCCAGTGAACCTGTGAATCCTCCTGCTCCGGCCCCGACGACCGCTCCCGCGCCGTCGTCATCGGGCAACCAACGCCGATCGGTGCAGGTAGAAGGTGACATCAAACATCAAAGCTTCCTAAATGAGACGTTTACCTTTGATACCTTTGTGGAAGGTAAATCGAACCAGCTAGCCCGTGCCGCATCCATGCAGGTTGCCGAGAATCCCGGCGGCGCATACAACCCGCTGTTCCTATATGGTGGCGTTGGTCTGGGTAAAACCCACCTGATGCATGCGATCGGGAACGAAATCGTTCGCCGCAACCCGAAGGCAAAAGTCGCCTACCTGCGCTCGGAACGATTTGTGGCGGATATGGTTAAAGCATTGCAGCTGAACGCCATCAACGAATTTAAGCGTTATTACCGTTCTGTGGATGCGTTGTTGATCGACGACATTCAGTTTTTCGCCCGGAAAGAACGCTCGCAGGAAGAGTTTTTCCACACCTTCAACGCCTTGTTGGAAGGTGGTCAGCAAGTGATCGTCACCTGTGATCGTTTTCCGAAAGAAATTGTGGATATGGAAGAACGCCTGAAGTCCCGGTTCGGTTGGGGTTTGACGGTTATGGTCGAGCCGCCCGAGCTGGAAACCCGAGTGGCGATTCTGATGAAAAAGGCCGACCAGGCAAACGTAAAACTGAGCAGCGAAGCCGCCTTTTTCATTGCCCAAAAAATACGCTCGAACGTCCGAGAGCTAGAGGGTGCTTTACGTCTGGTGATAGCGAATGCTCACTTCACGGGCTCCGAGATTACTCCGCCGTTTATCCGGGAAAGTTTGAAAGATTTGCTCGCTCTGCATGAAAAGCAGGTCAGCATGGATAACATCCAGCGAACGGTTGCCGAGTATTACAAGATTAAAGTGTCCGATCTGTTGTCGAAGCGTCGTACCCGCACGGTCACCCGCCCGCGGCAAGTGGCCATGCTGCTTTCCAAAGAACTGACCAACCACAGTCTGCCGGAAATCGGCGATGCCTTCGGCGGGCGCGACCACACCACGGTACTGCACGCGTGCAAGAAGATACGCGAACTGCAGGAAACCGACCCGGGCATCCGGGAGGACTACCAAAACTTTATGAGATTACTGACCACCTGATGCGAAGGGTGGCAAGTTAATAACATTCACTTCCGATAACTGAAGCCGAGTGCCATGAAACTGACAATCAGCCGTGAATCCCTGCTTACTCCGCTGCAAAGCATTGCTGGCGTTGTGGAAAAGAAACAAACCATGCCGGTTCTGTCGAACGTGTTGTTGGAAGCCGAAGACAATACGTTGACCCTCACCGGTACCAACATGGAAGTCGAGCTGGTTGGCCGGGTAACACCGGTGCACGTGGACCAACCGGGCAGAATTACGGTACCGGCGCGTAAGCTGGCCGATATTTGCCGCGCTTTGGGGGATGAAGCGCCAATCGATCTGGCTCAGGAAGGTGACCGGTTGCACGTTCGCGCCGGAAACTCGCATTTCACGCTTTCGACCCTGCCGGCTGAGCACTTTCCGAACGTTGAAGACGAGCCGGAAAGTTTCCGTTTGGAGCTTCCTCAAAAAGAACTCGGCCGCATGTTGGATGCCACTGCTTTTGCAATGGCCCAGCAGGACGTGCGTTATTACCTGAATGGCTTGCTGTTGGAAGTGGATGCCGGGCATGTACGCACAGTTGCAACCGATGGCCATCGATTGGCGTTGGCGCATTTCGATATGGAAACCGGTTGCCAGGAACCTCGACAGGTGATCGTGCCGCGTAAAGGTATTCTGGAATTGGCGCGCTTGCTCGATGACGACGAGTCACCGGTGACTCTGGTGATCGGCGACAATCATCTGCGGGCTACGGTGGGCTCTTACACCTTTACCTCGAAACTGATTGAAGGAAAGTTTCCGGACTACAACCGCGTTATTCCGCGCGGTGGTGACAAAGTGGTTTTGGCGGACCGGGCCACTCTGAAAAACACCTTGCAGCGTGCGGGTATTCTTTCCCACGAAAATATTCGTGGTGTGCGTTTGAACCTCAAACCCGGGCAGCTTGAAGTCTTTGCCAACAACCCGGATCAGGAACAGGCCGAAGACGCGCTGCCTGTGGACTATCAGGGCGAATCCCTTCAGATCGGTTTTAATGTAGGCTACTTGATCGATGTGATGAATGCGCTGAGCGATGCACAGGTGAAGGTAACCTTATCCAACCCGAACAGCAGCGCATTGATCGAAGCCGAAAATGACAACGGCTGTATGTACGTTGTCATGCCGATGCGTTTGTAATTATTGCGGGAGGAATTGATGGGACCAGTAGTGAATGGAATCAAAGGTGCGTTCAGGATTGGTCAAACCCTGAGCGTACTTGGCCGTACCGGGTTTAATTGGGTGCGGGGCGATCGCCCCCCTGCCCCGAAGTTGTTGCGACAAACGTTCGAGAACCTGGGTTCGACCTACATCAAGCTCGGGCAGTTCATTGCCAGTTCCCCGACGTTCTTCCCGAAAGAGTATGTCGAAGAATTCCAGTTCTGCCTCGACAGTACTCCGAACTTGCCGTTCAGTGTGATCAAAAAGATCATTCGGGACGAGCTGGGCCGGCCGATTAACGAGGTGTACTCGGAGATTGACCCGGTGGCCCTGGCTTCCGCATCCATTGCACAGGTGCACGCTGCGAAGTTGGTGACCGGTGAAGACGTGGTGATCAAGGTTCAGAAGCCGGGAGTGGAAAACATTCTGCTGACCGACCTGAACTTTCTGTACCTTTCCGCGCGTATCTTGGAAACCCTGGCGCCCAAGTTATCCTGGACTTCCCTGTCGGGAATTGTCGATGAAATCCAGAAAACCATGATGGAAGAATGTGATTTCATCAAGGAAGCCAACAACCTGAAGGTGTTCCGGGAATTCCTCGAACGTACCGGCAATGAAGATGCTACCGTTCCTCAGGTGTACGAGCACGGCAGCAGTCGCCGGATTCTGACGATGGAGCGATTCTACGGTGTTCCATTGACTGATCTCGAAAGTATTCGGGGCTATGCCAAAGATCCGGAACGCACTTTGATTACCGCTATGAATACCTGGTTCTCAAGTTTGACCCAGTGTGAATTTTTCCACGCGGACGTTCACGCGGGGAACTTGATGGTATTGAAAGACGGACGCGTTGGCTTTATTGATTTCGGCATCGTTGGCCGTATCAAACCAGATACGTGGCAAGCGGTGAGCGATTTCATTTCTGCGATTATGGTGGGTAACTTCGAAGGCATGGCCGACGCCATGATTCGGATTGGGATTACCCATCGGGAAGTGCAGGTTCAGGAGTTGGCCGCGGACCTTCAGCGTTTGTACAAACAGATGGATCGGATGGTGCCTGATGAAAGCGCCTATCTGATGGACCAAGCCGAAGACGACGTAAACCACATTTTGATGGATATGGTGAAAGTCGGCGAAAACCATGGTTTGCACTTCCCGCGGGAATTCGCGCTGTTGCTGAAGCAGTTCCTGTATTTCGATCGCTATGTGCACATCATGGCGCCGGAAATGGATGTGTTTATGGATGACCGGTTAACCATGCTGCATTAACGAGCGTAGCGGCATAGCTTCTTGTACACTAAGGCAATGCTGATTATCGGCATTGCCTTTTTTGTTTTTTAAGGCCCTGGATGTCCATCTGATATTGAGATTCCCTCCTCTATGGCGCTCGTGAAACTCCAGACTCAGTGGTTTAGAAACCTGGAGCCTGAACCGGTTCGGTTCTCCCCTTCTTTCAACCTTCTATACGGTGCCAACGGCAGCGGTAAATCCAGTGTGCTCGAAGCGATTGGTTACCTGGGGCTTGGTCGTTCATTTCGCATCTCCCGGCATCAGGCTGTGGTAGCTCACGGTCAGAACAAGCTCACGGTTTTCGGCGCGCTAGATGCAGGGCTCGATGACCAGGGTGACGAAGGTGCCGAACCCGTGGAGCATCGCGTTGGAATCTCGCGTGACATTGCGCTGAAAGAGACCTCATTACGGGTAAATGGCGAAGCGGTTCGTAGTTTGTCATCGTTGGCGAAACGACTTCCGGTTTCGGTTATTGATCCGGGGGTTTTTGATATTGTTGCGGGCGGCCCGGGTAAGCGCCGGCAGTTTCTCGATTGGTTGGTGTTCCACGTGGAACCTTCGTTTTCCTCTTTGTGGCAACAATGCCAGAGAGTGACATCACAGCGGAATCAAACGCTCAGAAATGGTAGAATCGATGAGTCGTTGATGAGGGTATGGGATAATCAGTTTTCCGTGCTTGCTGAATCTCTCAGCGACACCAGGACCGCGGTTTTCAAAAGTTTCAAAAGCGCCTTTGATGAAGTGCTGGGTGAGCTGGACGCAGGATGGACCGATGGCCTCAAGCTCGAGTTCTATCCGGGCTGGGACCGTAGCCAGTCTTTGGTGGATGTCCTGAAAAATCATCGCGAGCAAGAACGCAGGATGGGGCATACGCTGTATGGCCCGAATCGGGCTGATATTCGCCTTAAAATGGGCGGCCGTCCAGTGGCAGAGACCTTCTCTCGCGGACAACAAAAGACCTTGGTCATTCTAATGAAGATTGCGCAAGGCAAGGTTTTGAGTGATTTGGGTAAACAAGTCACCTTTTTACTCGACGATATTAATGCTGAGCTGGATGTCCGGCATCGGATCATGCTGGCTCGGAAGCTTCAGGAATTACGTTGCCAGGTGTTCATTACGTCCATCGAACACCCGGAACCGGACGTACTGTGGACGGATGGACAAGCACCAGAATACAGAATGTTCCACGTGGAACATGGAAAATTGACGGAAGAATAAACTGGGTAAGATTGCAGCAGATCCGTTTCGTTCTGCCGAATCGATTACCGGGTATCACCTTCAGGAGTCTCGTTAATGAGTGAGTCGAATTACAATTCCTCCAGTATCAAAGTCCTAAAAGGGCTGGATGCGGTGCGTAAACGCCCGGGCATGTACATCGGTGATACCGATGATGGCACCGGTTTGCACCACATGGTTTTTGAATTGGTGGATAACTCCATCGATGAGGCTTTGGCTGGTCACTGTTCCGAAATCGGTGTTCTGATTCACCCCGATGAGTCCATCACGGTGCAGGACAACGGTCGTGGTATCCCTGTGGATATTCACGAAGAAGAAGGTGTGTCGGCCGCGGAAGTGATCATGACCGTGCTGCACGCAGGCGGTAAGTTCGATGACAACTCCTATAAGGTATCGGGTGGTCTGCACGGGGTGGGAGTCTCGGTTGTAAACGCCCTTTCCTCCAAGCTGACACTGACCATCCGTCGTAATGGCATTGTGTACGAGCAGGTCTACACCCACGGTGTGCCGAATGCACCGCTGAGCGAAGTGGGCGAAACCGATGCGTCGGGCACCAAGGTTCACTTTATTCCATCGCCGGAAACGTTCACCCAGATTGAGTTCCATTACGATGTTTTGGCGAAGCGCTTGCGCGAGCTGGCCTTCCTGAACAGCGGTGTACGTATCCGTTTGACCGATGAGCGCACGGGGCGTGAAGAAGTGTTCGAGTACGAGGGCGGTCTGCGTGCGTTCGTTGAGCACTTGAACACCAACAAAACGCCGATCAACCAGGTTTTCCACTTCGATCGCGAACGGGAAGATGGCATTGCTGTAGAAGTGGCGATGCAGTGGAACGATGCCTTTCAGGAAAACCTCTACTGCTTTACCAACAACATTCCACAGCGCGACGGTGGTACCCACTTGGCGGGTTTCCGCGCTGCCCTCACCCGTTCATTGAACAACTACATTGATCAGGAAGGTTTGGGCAAGAAAGCAAAAGTGGCAACCTCTGGTGATGATGCCCGGGAAGGCCTGACCGCAATCGTCAGTGTGAAAGTGCCTGATCCCAAGTTCTCGTCCCAGACCAAAGACAAGCTGGTGTCATCTGAGGTGAAAACCGCGGTAGAGCAGGAGCTGTATCAAAGCTTTGCTGACTATCTGCAAGAACACCCGAACGAAGCCAAGCTGATCGTCAACAAGATGATCGAAGCCGCCCGTGCACGTGAAGCTGCCCGGAAAGCTCGTGATATGACCCGTCGTAAGGGTGCGCTGGATATTGCCGGCCTGCCCGGCAAACTGGCCGACTGTCAGGAGAAAGACCCAGCCCTTTCCGAACTGTTCATAGTGGAGGGTGATTCTGCGGGTGGCAGTGCCAAGCAAGGTCGGGATCGGAAAACCCAGGCCATCCTGCCGTTGAAGGGTAAAATCCTGAACGTCGAGAAGGCACGTTTCGACAAGATGCTGTCCTCTGCCGAGGTTGGCACACTGATTACGGCGCTCGGTTGTGGTATTGGTCGGGAGGAATTTGATCCCGACAAGCTGCGTTACCACTCCATCGTCATCATGACGGACGCCGACGTGGATGGATCTCACATCCGCACCCTGCTGCTCACCTTCCTGTTCAGGCAGATGCGAGAAATCATCGAGCGTGGTCACGTGTTCATTGCCATGCCGCCGCTGTACAAGGTCAAGCGTGGTAAGCAGGAGCAATACCTGAAGGATGAGAAAGCCAAAGAGGCTTACCTGACTCAGACCGCTCTGGACGGCGCCCAGCTGTTTGTGAACCCGGATGCGCCACCGATCAAGGATTCCGCACTGGAAACCATGATCAAGGACTACCAGGCCGTGATGAACATGATCGAGCGCCTGTCCCGTGCCTATCCGGCCAAGGTGCTGGAGCAGATGGTGTATAACGACACCCTGACCTTTGAGCAGCTGAAAGACGAAGCCGCCGTAGCTGCCTGGGTGGGCCGCTTGGGTGAAGGTCTGGAACTGGATACCCGTACCGGTACCAAGTACACCTTCTCGGTGACCCGTGATGAAGAACGCAACCTGTTCTTGCCGAAAGTCACCGTATTCATGCACGGTATTCCCTACGAGCACGTGTTCGGCCACGATTTCTTTGAATCCACGTCTTACAAGGCGATTGCCGATCTGGGCGAAACCCTTGAAGGGTTGATCGAAGACGGTGCCTATATCCAGCGTGGTGAGCGCAAGCAACCGGTTCTGTCCTTCGCGGGCGCACTGGCGTGGTTGATGAAGGAAGCGCAGCGTGGTCTGAACATCCAGCGCTATAAGGGACTGGGCGAGATGAACCCGGAGCAGCTTTGGGAAACCACAATGGACCCCGAGAGTCGCCGGATGATGAAGGTCACGATTGAGGATGCCATTGCGGCAGACCAGATCTTCACAACCCTGATGGGGGACGATGTGGAGCCCCGCCGGGACTTTATCCAGTCGAATGCACTGGAAGTGACCAACCTGGATATCTGATTCGTCAGAATCGCTGGTATAAAAAAACGCTGGTCTCCGAATGGAGCCAGCGTTTTTTATTACCCGGAAAACCGAAGCCGAATTACTTGGAGGACTGCGCCCTCTTCCGCTCTTTTTCTTTCTCTTTTTCAATCAAGTGCGGAGACATAACTTCTTCCAGGGTGTGCCCGGTCAGGCGTCGAATGGTGCGCCACAGGTACCAGAAAATCAGCATCATCATCACCATGGAGGGAATGGCAATCATCGGATAACTGACCAAGGTCATGCGCCCTAGTTCTTCATTAAACGCTTGCGTTCCGGCTGGGCTTACCACAATCCATTTGGCCAGCACGTAGTTCATTATGGATGAGAACAAAAAGGTCCCGGCGAAAAAGTAGCTGGCCTTCAACAAGCGATTTTCGAACTCCTCCACACTGCCCCGTTCTTCGAGGGATTGGTGAATCTTATCCACATCCAGCACATTGGGGTTATAGAGCAGCGTTCGCACCAATGGGTACTTGGTGCGGGTTGAGATCAACACCGCCAGGCCAATCACCGCCGGTACCGCCGCTTCCTTAATGGCCAACCAGCCAGCATCCAGTTCCAGCAAACCGATGCCGCCTGTCAAAGCGACACTGATCAGCCCGAGGAGCGCGATAAAGTTTTTCTTGCGATAACGGATCAGCTCAAACAGGCCCCAGCCCAGAGGAAACGCCAAACCGATGATCAATGCGTTCACGCTGCCCAGATGTTCGTCACCGCTGAACTTCATCAGAATGACTGAAGGGATAACAATGCTGACCAGAAGATCAATCCACGGGCGTGGTTGGTGCTCAGGAATGCTCTGGGAATTCGGGGAGGTCATGATTACCGCCTGATAAATAAGTCAACAAAAGATAAAACGTAGCTACAGCCGCACAGGGCTTCGGCAGTATACGACGAATTGAAAGGCCAGGGTAACCGCCCTGGTGAGTGCTCTGGCCGGTTTTGGGGCGAAAAAAAACGCCGGGTGATCACCCGGCGCTATGGGGCCATGCGGGTTCGCTCAGGCGCCGGTTTCTTCGAGGCATTCCTCAACGATGTTCAGGCCTTCGGCCAATACCTCGTCCTCAATGGTAACCGGCATCAAAAAGCGCAAGGTGTTGCCGAACATACCGCAACTGAGCAGGATCAGGCCTTTCTCCTTGGCTTTCTTGGTGATCGATGCGGCAAGCTCGGGCAATGGCTTGCGTGAGTCTTTGCTTTCCACCAACTCAAAGGCTGCCATGGGGCCAAGGTTGCGGACGTTATCAACGTGGGCAAACCGGCTTTGCCACTGCTCGAACCGCTTCTTCAAGGTTTCCCCCAACCGTTGGCTTTTACCCAGAATGTCGTCTTCCTCGATAACATCGAACACCGCCAAAGCCGCAGCGCAGGCCGTAGGGCTTCCGGTGTAAGTGCCGCCCAACGAGTTGGGCCCGGAGGCATCCATCACTTTATCGGTGCCAACCACCGCGGAAATGGGCATACCATCGGCCATGGATTTGGCCATGGTCATGATGTCGGGCTCAACGCCACTGTGTTCAATCGCGAACAGTTTGCCTGTGCGGCCAAATCCACTTTGCACTTCATCGACAATCAAAAGAATGTCGTTGTCGTCGCAGAATTGCCGCAAGGCTTTCAGAAAACTCGCCGGGGCGGCGTAGAAACCGCCCTCCCCTAATACCGGCTCAAGCACGATGGCGGCGGTATCCTGCGCAGGTGAGTCGGCCTTCACGGTCATCATCAGGCCACGCAGCGCGTCTTCCTCGGAAACGCCGTGGTAAGGAACCGGGTAAGGTGCCCGGTAGACCAAGCCCGGCATGGGGCCGAACGACGTTTGATACGGAGCAGCCTTGCCGTTCATGGCCATGGTGAAAAAGGTGCGCCCGTGATAACCGCCATCGAAGCAGATGACGTTGGATTTGCCGGTGGCTGCGCGGGCAATCTTGACGGCATTCTCCAACGCTTCAGCGCCGGAGTTGGCAAGCATCACTTTTGCGTGGCCTCGAACGGGGGTCACCTCACTGAGTTTCTGCGCCACTTTGACGTAGCCTTCATAAGGCATAACGGTCTGGCAGGTGTGCATCAGTTTATCGAGCTGTGCTTTGACGGCATCGACCACTTTCGGGTGGCGATGGCCAATGTTGAGCACGCCAATGCCCCCGGCGAAATCGATCATCCGTTTGCCGTCGGCATCCCATAATTCGGCGTTCAACGCATGATCGGCAAACTGTTCATTGGGGCTAGCGGCTCCTGCGGCCACGTAACGCTCTTTAAGTTTTTGCAGTTCCTGATTACTCACGTGTGTATCCCCCTGCTTCAACGTTATGAATGTCTCACTTCAGTGTAGGAACTACGCTGCCAGTTAACAAACCGACCACATGGAGCGACGGGCACGGGTCTGCGTTCTGAAGTACACTCTGGCGGTATCTGAATAACTTTATCCACAGCGAAACACCGCTCCCGTTCTGAACTTAAGGATGCCTTGTGCGCGCTTACGCCGATAACGATTACCCAGCCGACCACAAACCCGACTGGAAACTCATTGCCGGGCTGTGGCCGTATCTGGCCGAATACCGGGGCCGGGTTGCTCTGGCACTCTGTTTATTGGTGTTGGCGAAACTGGCCACAGTAGCGACTCCGGTGGCTCTGAAATACATTGTGGATTATCTGGATCAGACCCAAGCGGCAGATATGCTGCTGTGGATACCGGTACTCCTGGTGCTGGCCTACGGAGGCCTGCGCTTTGGCAGCACGCTGTTCAGCGAGCTGCGGGACGCGGTGTTCGCCCGAGTGGCCGAGCGAGCCATGCGGCGGGTATCTCTGCGGGTATTTGAACACCTGCATCAGCGCGAGCTGGGGTTTCACCTTGATCGCAAAACCGGCGGTCTGGCGCGGGACATTGAGCGCGGTACCAACGGCATCAGTTTCTTGCTCCGTTTCACCTTGTTCAACATCGTTCCCACCTTGCTGGAAATTCTGATGGTGGCGGGCATCTTATTGGTGGTGTTTAACGCCAGCTATGTGTTCGCGATCCTGTTCGCGGTGGTGGTGTACGTGGTGTATTCCATCAAAATAACCGAATGGCGTACCCGCTTTGTGCGTGAAGCCAACGCCCGGGACAACGAGTCTAACTCGCGGGCTATCGACAGCTTGCTGAACTACGAAACGGTTAAATACTTCAACAACGAGCGTTATGAGGCGCAGCTCTACGATCAGGATCTGGATAACTGGGAGCAGGCGCGGCTGAAAAACCGGTTGTCGCTGGCAGCGCTGAATACCGGGCAGGCGTTAATCATTAGTGTCGCACTGATTGTCATTATGACGATGGCGGTACGTGAGGTAGCCAGCGGCGAGATTACCCTGGGCGATTTCACCATGGTAAACGCCTATTTGCTGCAGCTGTTCATTCCACTGAATGCGTTGGGGTTTGTGTATCGGGAAATCCGGCAGGCCTTGGTGAATGTCGAGCGTTTGTTCAAACTGCTTGGGGATAAACCGGCGATTCAGGATGCACCAGGCGCGAAAGATCTGGTTGTGGATAACTCCGACGTCCGGTTCGAGCAGATTCACTTTGCCTATCGGCCGGATCGGCCCATCCTTCAGGACGTAAACTTATCTATTCCGGCTGGCCATACCGTGGCGGTGGTGGGGGCCAGCGGAGCTGGCAAGTCTACCCTCGCCCGATTGTTGTTCCGGTTCTACGATGTGGATAAAGGCCGTATTACCATTGATGGCCAGGATATTCGGCAGGTCACCCAGGACAGTTTACGCTCGGTTATAGGCGTGGTGCCGCAGGATACCGTGTTGTTTAACGATACCCTGTACCGGAACCTGGCCTATGGCCGACCCGATGCAAGCGAGGAAGAAGTACACCGGGCTGCGCGTATGGCGCATCTGGATAACTTTATCCACAGCCTGCCGGAAGGTTACAACACCAAGGTGGGCGAACGGGGGCTCAAGTTGTCCGGTGGGGAAAAACAACGGGTGGCCATTGCCCGGGTGATTCTGAAAAACCCGCCCCTTCTGATTCTGGATGAAGCCACATCGTCACTGGATTCGTTGTCTGAGCAAGCCATATTGAGCGCGTTGAAAGAAGTCAGCCAGCAACGCACAACCCTGGTGATTGCCCACAGGCTTTCAACGGTGCGGGATGCCAACACCATTCTGGTGATGGATAGCGGCCAAATTGTCGAGAGCGGCAGCCATAACGAGTTGTTAGCGCAGGGTGGCTACTACGCTAACTTATGGGAGCAGCAACACAGAAGTGACGACAACGCCCAATCGAGCCAGTGAACGGGAGGCCCCGCCAAAACACGCTCCTTCGGCACATCCCTGTGGCGCTTGAGCTCCGCCATCCATGGCTCCGCACAGTTTTGGCGGGGCCTCCCGCTCACTGGCGCTCCGTAGACTCGTTATCCACAAGCCGAAGCGCCAACCCTGACGCGCGAACCACCCGCTGATTAACCGCTTCGCTGAGCACCTGAGCATCGCCGGTGATCAGGCTGAACCAATGCCGGGCCCGGGTGATCCCGGTATACACCAGTTCTTTGGTCATCACCGGGCTGAGCCGGTCCGGCAACACCAGACAGGTGTGGATAAACTCCGACCCCTGAGACTTATGCACAGTCATGGCGTACACCGTTTCCAACTGCTGCAAACGGCTGGGCGCAATCCAGCGAATGCCTTGCGTGCCATCGCCGCTCGGGAACGCCACCAGCCTGCTCTCTATGGGCCGGCCGTTGGCATCTTTATCCCAAGTGACCCTGAAGGTAATCCCGATATCGCCGTTCATCAGGCCGAGGTTGTAGTCATTACCGGTGATCAGCACCGGGCGGCCGTGGTACCAAGGGTGTTGCTCCTTGATCAGATGGTGTGCACGCAAATGCTCTTCCACCCGTTCATTCAAACCTTCCACACCCCAAGGACCCCGGCGCAAGGCGCACAGAATCTGGAAGTCGTTGAAGGCGTTCAACACCTGCAACGCCAGTGCGTCCCAATCGGCCCGAGGGCTGTCGGCGGTGAGTGGGTGGCTATTCATCATGGTCAAGTAATGGTGATAACCGACCGGGGCCGCCAGTTCGGTTTTATCCACAACCCTGCCGTGCCCGCCATTGCGAAACGCCTCCGGTGTTCCGGTAATGGCATGCTGGCAAATCTGCAGCAGGGTGGTGTCCGGGTCTGGCTTTGGCGTGTTGCCGTTGAGCCAGATCACGTCATCGAATCCGGTTTTCCACATACGCTGACGCATGGAGTTATCCACAGTACTGTTGTTGACCGCTTCGGATAACGCCCGAATGCCGCTGCTTTCCTCGAAACGGTAACTCTTGCGCAGCATCGCCACGGCCTGGTCCAAGGCGTGCCCCTTGGTGTCGATCAAGGATTCAGGCAACGGCGTGCCGGTGATGGCCGCCAGCCAGTCCGAGGTGTCTGGGGTGTAATGGCCCTCGTAGGCGCGCTGGCACAACTCGCCCAATACCGCGCCGGCATCCACCGAGGCCAGCTGGTCTTTGTCGCCCAACAGAATCAGTTGGGCCTGAGCGGGCAGAGCATCGAATACCGAAGCCATGAGATCAACATCCACCATGGATGCCTCATCGATCACCAGAATATCCACCATCAGCGGGTTGTCCTGGTGATGGCGGAATTTTCGCGAGTCCGGCCGGCTACCCAACAGGCGATGTAAGGTGGTGACTTTGGTAGGGATATCATCCTGCTGCAAGCCACCGGGCAGTTCCGTTAAGGGTAAGTTGCTGACGGCACCAGCAATGGATTCGTTCAGGCGTGCAGCGGCTTTACCGGTTGGTGCCGCAAGGCGAATGCGGTATTTACGCCCTGCCCGCTCCGGGGATTCACCTGCGATGGCTTGCAGTGCCGCAAGCAATTTCACCACGGTGGTGGTTTTGCCCGTTCCCGGGCCACCGGTGATCACCGAAAAGCGGCTGCGAGCCGCCAAGGCACACGCTAGTTTTTGATAATCGATGTCTTCGCTGGGTTTAAACAGCGTGTTCAAAGCCTGCGACAGAGTGTTTGCAGCCGGCGAACCGGGTTCCGCCACGGGCGATGGCAACGCTAATCGTTGTTCAATGCCCTCGGCGATTCTCTGTTCATAACGCCACAGCCGGCGCAGGTAGAGGCGGCCGTCGGTCAGAACCAGCGGGGTTATTCGGGCACCGTCACTGACTGCGACAGACTGAGCTAAGGCCGACAGACAATCCGCTAGCGTGATTCGGGCCAGCAGATCCGCCGGTTTCAGGTGCTGCAATTCTGACTGTTCAGCTGAAATCGAGTTATCCACAAGAGCCTTAGCCGCGGCTGACGGTTCTTCCGGCGGCAACGACAAGGTGGCATCGGCGTCGGCCAGCAGCGTGGCCAGATCTATACAGACATGGCCGCGGCCGACTTGGTGAGAAATCAGTGCCGCTAGCAGGAACACCAGCGGCGGCAGTGATTCACCCTGCTCTTCGGACAAATCCCGAAGCAGGCGAGCAAAGCCCAGATCCAGCGGCCGAATCCATTCTGCCTGCTGCCAGTGTTCAAGCAGGGCATCGACGTTATCCACATGGGCTAACAATCGGGAGTTATCCACAGCGGGATTTATCGGTTCGACGGTGGTGTCGTCACCCAGGTCCATGGTTATTTGCTGGTCATGGTTACGGATACGGCTCATGCGGCCACCTCCCCTGCGGTGTCGCCATTAAACAAAGCATCCAGTTGCTCGATCAATGCTTTTGGTGGTTTGTCGGTGAACGCGCCTCCGCTGGACGAGTTAACCCCGCGCAGGAACAGATACACGGCGCCGCCGATGTGCTTGTCGTAGTCGTAACCGGCGACACGATCTTTCAACAAACGGTGCAAGGCCAGCAGATAGAGCACGTATTGCAGGTCGTAACGTTTATCCAGAATGGCGTCTCCCATGGCTTGATCGGTATAGGCGCTGTCGTCCTCTCCCAAGGTATTGGATTTGTAGTCCAGCACGTAATACTGCCCGTTGTGTTCGAACACCAGATCAATGAAGCCTTTGATCATGCCATTAAAGGTGTTGGCCTGAGCCTGAGGGCGGTCGGCCCCGTTCAGAGTGTGCGCTTTCACCAACTGGTCGAGTGTTTGTACGTTTACGTTGCAGCTTTCGAACCAGAATTCCAGCTCCGGGCGCAGGCTGGTTAGCTCGGCCAGACTCACCTGTGCCTCGCCCGAGCGTTGCAGGTTAATGGGCCGGGTGATCAGGGCCAGGATCCAGTTCTGAAGAGGGTCTACCCAATCGCTCCAACCGCGGGTACTGCAACGCCGGATCAGTTGCTCGTGCAGTTGTTCGGGGTTATCCACAACCCACTGGAAACCGTGGTGGGTGCACCACTCCAATACTTCGTGCAGGAAAGTGCCGGGGCCGGCGCCTTTCGGGAAGTGGTGATGGTTGCGGGCGGGTGTTTCGGTAGCGCTCTGCTCAGTCTCACTATTGTGAGCACTTTCTTCCAGCAGATTCTGGGTTTCGGCGTCTTCGATTTCGCCGGTGAACACCACGCCGGTGCCGGCCATGCCGGTGTATTCAATCGACGAATAGCTGGCAATCCACCAGTCTTCTTTGGCTTCCCGGTTAGACACCAGCGCCGGACCGAGAGCTTCGGGAGCTCGCTCTGTATAGAGGGTGTCTTCCGGTTCCGGAAGAGGTTCTACGGTGATCTCCGGCCGGCCTTCGCCCAGCAGGTTAAGACACTGGCTAATGCTGTCGGCACCGCTGCCGGAAATCAGATACCCCAGTCCGCTTTGTTGCCAGTTATCAAGAGCTGCGGCGCCTACCCAGGTAGCGAACCTTGCCCGGGTCAGCGCCACGTAGATTTTACGAATGTCTTCGCCCAGGCGTTCCCGGTCGGCTCTGGCAACGTCGTCGGCACTGGGGTCGAATACGGTGATCAGTTTGTTGTCGGCGTCGTGGTAGCTGACAAACGACTGCTTTTCGCTCTGGGCCCGAAAGGCGGTGCCGAACGGCAGGAACACTAAAGGATATTCCAGGCCTTTGGATTTATGCACGGTAATCACTTTCACCAGAGCGGCATCGCTTTCCAGGCGCAGGGTGCGGTGTTCGTCTTCGTCATCGGCGGCGCGCAGGATCTGGGTGAAGTGGTGCACCAGTGCGTGTTCGCCGTCCAGCTGCAGACTGTCTTGTTGCAGCAGTTCGGCAATGTGCAGAATGTCGGTCAACCGGCGCTCGCCATCAGGCCGTTGCAGTAAGCGCCCCGGTACCTCGAAATCCATCAGGAAGCTGCGCAGCATGGGCAGCACGCCTTGGCGGTGCCACTGTTGTTGATAACTTATAAAGCGCTCTATTTCATGCTCTAACGCCAGTTCGTCCGTGAGCAGCTGATTCAACGCTTGCCAGGACTGGCCCAGTGTCGGCGTGGCCAGCGCAGCCCGGATGTACGCCAGTTGCCGGGGTTCGGCAAAGGCCCGCAACCAGGACAACATTTCTTTCGCTTCCGGCGAGGTCAGTACCGAGCCCCGGTCAGACAGGTACACACTTTTGATGCGCCGGCGGCCCAAGGCATCGCGCACGGCGGCGGCTTCATTGCGGTTGTTGACCAGTACGGCAATGTCTTGCGGGCTGACCGGCTCCAGATCGCCGGGGTTGTCGGGCAACACGAAGCCCGCTTTTCCTGCCTGCCCCAGAGTGAGCAGACGCGCGATTTCGCTGGCGCAGGTTTCGGCGATGTCGGCCGTGGCGGCACCCTTTGTAATGGCTTTCGGGCTGCCGTCTTTATTGGCTTCACCGGACTCCTGGGTCCAGAACAGCAGGCTCGGTTGTGGCTCTTCGTCTACCGACCACACCCGTTTGGTGCCGTTGGCGGCAACTCCTTGGAACGGCAGCGGTGAGGTATCACCCTGACCAAACAGGAAGGCTCCGTCGCGGCTGTTCTGGTCGCTGTATTCGAACACCCGGTTAACCGCAGACACCATGGTTTTCGCCGAACGGAAGTTTGTCCCCAAGGTATAGGTGCGGTCCTGTACTCCCAGACGGGCTTGCAGATAGGTGTAAATATCCGCGCCCCGGAAGCCATAAATGGCCTGTTTCGGGTCACCGATCATCAACAGGCAGGTATCCGGATGATTATCCTCAACCCGGTAGATGCGGTCGAAAATCCGGTACTGTACCGGGTCGGTGTCCTGAAATTCGTCAATCAGCGCCACCGGAAACTGGCGGCGAATGGTGGCGGCGAGTTGCTCTCCCCTTGGACCGTGCAAGGCATCGTCGAGCCGGGTCAGCAGGTCGTCGAAGCCCATTTCCGAGCGTTTCTGTTTTTCCTCTTCCAGCCGCTGCGCAATCCAGTGGCTGGCGTGGCGCAGGATGTCGGATTTCGCACTGGGTTGGTTCTGGCCGAATTCGATCAGTTCTTCAATGGCGTCGAACGCCGGGTGATGCGGTGCCGGGTCATCGCCTTTCAGGATGTTATCCAGCCCTTCGGGGGTCTGGTTCTTGAAGCCCGCGGCGGAATCCAGTTTTTCCGGCAGCAAGTCGTTGGAGCCGGCCCAGGCTACCAGGGTGTCCCACACTTTCAGCATGGCGTTCTTGCTGCCACCGTGCAGCCGTTTGCTCTTGTTGAGATCGTTCAGCAGGTCGGTGACTTCGCTTTGCCATCTGGCCCAGTCGTAGCCTTTCAGCGTGTTTGACTGCTTTTCTCTCTCGCTGACCGCCTGTTCAATGGCGTTATGCACATTCTCAGGCGGAGTGCCCAGGCTTTCTGGGTCCGTGATCAGATTACGTACGGCAGCGCGAAGATCGGTGGGGGTTTTCCAGTGACTCAGGGCTTCATCCATCAGCGCCGGCGGCAGCGGGTAAACAAACGTGCGCCAGTAATCCCGGGCGACTTCATCCAGGAGTTCGCTCTGGTCGGTTTCCAGCGTGAGCTTGAACAGGCTGCCACTGTCGAAGGCGTGCTCGCTCAACATGCGGTTGCAGAAGCCGTGAATGGTGGAGACGGCCGCCTCGTCCATCCATTCCGCAGCGAGTAGCAGTTTTTTCCGGCAGTCGGGCCAGCTGGCCGGGTCCGGGTAGCTGTCGTCCCTCAGCTTGTGGATAAGTGCTGTTTCCGGCGAAGGCTCAAGGTCGGCGGCGTGCTCGGAAAACACCTCGGCGGCCTGGGTCAGCCGGGTGCGGATACGGTCCCGAAGTTCCTTGGTGGCGGCTTCGGTAAAGGTGACCACCAGCAGATTCGGGGGCAACAGATCCTGCAACGGGCTGTGTTCGCTCTGACCGTGGCCCAGCACCAAACGCACATACAAAATGGCGATGGTGAAGGTTTTGCCGGTACCGGCACTGGCTTCAATCAGCGCGCTGCCGTTCAGCGGCAGTGCCAACGGGTCGAGATTGGGGTTTCGGTTGTTCGTTTGCTCAGTCATTCCATGCTCTCAATCTGTTCAGCCGCTGACTTGCCCTGCTCTGCTTCCCACAGGGGTACATACAAGTCGTGCAGAAGCGCTTCAAACTCCCCACTGGCCAGGAGTGCATCCGGGGTTTCGAAGGCGCCGGGCAGGTATCCGGTGTCTCTGCTCAACGCAGTGGTATAGGCGTTCTCGGCTTCCTCAATGGCGCGTTCGTGATTGCCCAGGTACTTCTTGTTGCCGTAATAACTGGTGATCCAGGCGAAGCCGGCGTCGCAGTGAATAGGCAGGGCCCGGGTGCTGGCCTCCATCCAACGATTCAGCACAGTATCGAAGTGTTGTTTGGCCGTGGCGATGGCCATGGGCGCGAAGGTGAACTTGCGGTCTTCCTCCTTACCCAGGATCAGCGTGGTAAACGGCTGGCCACAGAGTTGCCCGGCCAGATGAATCAGCCAGTCTCGCATCAGGTTGGCGTAGCGCACTTTTTTGCTGTAGCCGGAGCCGGTCAGCAATCCGGAACTGGCGACCACCAGCCGGCACAGCTCACCGTTATTATTGCGGCGCAGGTTATCAATCAGGTCTGCGACTTCCACGGCACCGGCGGTGTGCGCAAACGTATAGTTAAAGGCCAGGGGTTCAGCGACCGCTTCGGGCCATTCTGCGAGCGCGCTTTGGTAGCGTCCGAACAGGTTAGGCAAACGCCCGGACAATTCGCTGCGCAGGCGGTGTTCGGTGACACCCATACCCAGATCGCCGCGCCGGGCCATTCGGTCCAGAGTGGTGTCCAAACGCTCGTGCAGTTCCTCTTCGGTACTGGCTTTGAGCAGACTCCGCTGAATCAGCTCGTTATCCAGCCGCCAGCGTTCCAGCCCGTTCAGGTCGAAGTTTTCGTTATCGGTATCGTCGTCTTCCACCTCTTCAAAGCGCACTTGCAGACGCCTTTGGTAGAAGGTCTCGATGGGCTTTTTCAGAAAGCCGGCCAGATCATTCAGGCTGATGGGTTCTTCCGGGGCCTGGTACGGCAACGGCGTGTGCACCTGTTCGCCGGCTGCTACGCCATGGGCGCTGCGCCATTCCCGCTCATAGGTGAACAGGCTTCGGTTTTGCAGTACCTCCGCCAGTGGCTTGGCGGCCTCTTCCGGGCTGTTCTCTGCCCCATTAGCTTTTGGAAAATAATCGCGGCTGAACGGCTGCAACGGATGTTGGGTAGTGAGCGCTTTCGTTACCTTCTTATCCGGCTGCCCTGCTACTGTCCACAGGCTGTCGAGATGATCCTGAAGCTGGGCCACCAATACCGAGGGTGGCCGTTCGGAGTCGTCTTTGATACTGCGCCCTACCCAGCTGATGTACAGCTGCTCGCGGGCCGACAGCAAGGCTTCAAGAAACAGGTAGCGGTCGTCCTCCCGGCGGGAACGGTCCCCGGGCCGGTAATCCTGCGCCATCAGATCGAAATCCACCGGCGGTCGGGAGCGGGGGTAATCACCGTCGTTCATGCCCAGCAGGCACACCTTGCGGAAGGGAATGGCCCGCATCGGCATCAGCGTGGCAAAGTTGACCTTGCCCGCCAGAAAACGCTGGTTCAGACCGCCTTCGTCCAGACCGGACAGCAATACATCCTTCACGATGTTGAGCGGCAGCGGTTGATTGCTCAGCCCGGCGGCCAGAGCGTTGTCCAGCCATTGCTCCAGATGCCGCCGGAAGCGGTTAAGCAGCAACAGATCACTGCCTTCCACCTTGTCGAAAAACTGCTCCAGCACGCCTGAAAACAATGTTTCCCATTGCTCGGGGGTGCGTTGGGATTGCAGCGCCTGCCATAAGGTTTCCAGTTGATGTACGAACTCGCTCAGCCGGCCGGCCAAGTCTGCTTGCAAGCCGCCGACCTCGCCGTAGGGTTCCACCCCCGCCCAGGGATCGTCGTCGCCCATGCCGTAGCCCAGCAGCATGGACCTTAAGCCGGATTGCCAGGTGTTGCGGTCCAGCTCTGCCGGTAGATCGAGACTTTCCCGGTGCTGGCCGTGCAGGCCCCAGCGGATGTTGGCGCCTTCCACCCATTGTCGCGCCAACGGAATGTCATCTTCGGTGATGCCGAAGCGGTCCCGGATGCCGGGGACTTCCAGCAGACTGATGATCTCACTCACGCCGAACCGGCTGCGAGGCAACGACATCAGGGTTTCCAGAGCAATCAGCACCGGTTCATGGTGGCGCTGGCCCTGGTCGGAAATGGTGAACGGAATGTGGCGTTTGCGCCCAGGCTGATAGCGGCCGAACACCGCCTGAATGTGGGGGGCGTAGACGTTGATATCGGGCACCATCACGATGACATCGCGGGGCCGAAGGTCCGGGTCGGCATTGAAGGCCGCCAGTAATTGGTCGTGCAGTATTTCCACTTCTCGCTGTGGGCCGTGGGCCTCGTGAAACGCGATGGAATAATCCCGGGTCAGGTCCAGCTCTCGGGATTGCTCGCGGATTTCCTGCAGCGGGGTCAGGTTGTAGATGTCATTCTGCAGCTGATGGAGCAAGTTGGGCGTTTCGCCGTTGCCGTGTTCCGAGAAGATGTCGATCTTCTGGTCCGGGGTCTGGAAACTGCTGCGATACTCGTCCGGGTTGTCGAATTCGTCCAGCAAGCGGATGTAGTCGCGGCCTTGCTTACCCCAGGCCGCCAGCAGCGGGTTGGCGTGCTGGTGCAGTTGATCCTTGTCATCAATCCGGGACAGCACCGGGTGCGCCAGGCCGCGCTTGCGGTTGGCCCGGAGCAATTCACGGTCGCTGATGATGTCGGCCCAGTAAAACTGACTGGGGTTATGCACACACAACACCACCTGGCTGAAGCGGCTGAGTACGTATAAAGCTTCCAGTGCTTGCCGAGGTAACGAAGACACGCCAAACACCACGATCCGTTTGGGTAAGCGGCCGGGGTCGGCCGGCGTGGTGATGCGCTGGCCCTGCTCCATAAAACGGGTGTGGATGTGTGAACGGCTGGTGCCGGCGGCTTCGCCAACGTCCTCGACCAGTTTGCGCCACAGCAGAGGTTGCCACAAGGTTTCCGGCGACAGAGCCTTCTCTTCACCCCGAGGGGTAATCAGAACATCCCTGCCCTGCTCCCAGGCGGCCAGCCAGTCGGCGCGAAACACCTGATACTGGTCAAACAGATCCGCCACCTTCTCCGCCAGCTGGAAATTACGCAGGTCGGTATCGCTGCCATCCAGAAATCGAGCCAGCGGCGTGAACGCATCGTCCTGCCCTACCAGCTCAGGCAGCAGCCGGTACAACCGCCAGACCAACCGGCTTTTATCAAAGGGCGATTGCTCCGGCACTTCGCCTGCCGGTAACACCGCCCGGTAGGCTTGCCAGATAAACCGGGCCGGGAACAGAAAATCCATGCCGGCAGCGATGCCCAGCCCGCCTTCCATGCCATCCACGGTGCGTTTTTCTGCCAGTGCCAGCTTCAGCCACTGGGCAATACCGTTACTCTGGACCAGAAAGGTTTCGCTCTCCAGAGGCTGGAGCTGATTTTGCCGGCAGATGTACACCACCGCCCGGCGAAGATCTTCCAGATGGTTGGCGTGAATGGCGTGAAAGCCGGGTTCAATACTGTTGGTGTCAGGCATACCAGTGTTATCTTGATTCCGGAAAATGGGTCAGGGTGACAGGTTACCCCAAACCCGAGTTGGTTTCGTCAGGCAGGATATCCCTTTAATGCGACAAGTGCGGTCGTATCCAAAAACAGCGGATCTCGAGAACCCGCTGTATTACCTGGAAAACATGAACACCTTGGTTGATTGGGTGGCCGAACACCACGGCGACCTGCTGACCGAAGGCGAACGTGCGCGGCTGAAAAACTTTCGCCAGCTGCCCATCGCAGCCCGAGGCTTGTTGACCCGAATGATTATGCGTACGGGCGAATTGTTTCGTGTGGATAAGTTGAACTACCCGGAGCTGCCACAGCCAGAAACCGAGGCCGTAGCCGAGCTGATCGCACAGCAATGGCTGGATCCTGCCCCATTGCTCGGCTTGGACGAGGTGTTCCGGTTGTTTACGCTGGCGGAACTGCGGCTGTTGTACGGGGACTGGTTGGCGGAAAACGGTTTGCCCAAAAACCTGCCCAAAGCTCGATTAAGAGAAGCACTGGCCGATACCGAGCCGGAACCGAAAAGCCTTAACCGGTGGTTCGACCAGCCGGTGCCGCAAGTCGTGCGAGTTCAGGGCATGGCGTTGTTTGATCGTATTCGCCTGATGTTCTTCGGCAACCTGCGCCAAAGCTGGACCGATTTCGTGCTGGTGGAGCTGGGCGTACAGCAATTTGAAGCCGTGCCTTTTACCCCCGAATCCCGGGCCTTCCAGCACAGAGCCGAAGTAGACAGTTACCTGCAGATGCACCAGTGCCGGGAGCGTTTGGACGAAGGCGAAGCGGCTGACGAAGTGTGGGCGGATATTCCCGCCCCTGTGGATAACTCGTGGCTCACCAGCCGCCGGAATCGTCTGCTCTTGGAGCTGGGCCGACAGGCTGAGCGGCAAGGCAACCCTGAACTGGCATTGCAGGCGTGGGCCGCCAGTGGGCATCGGGAAGCCAGGCTCAAGCAGTTACGATTGCTGGAGCGATTGAAGCGGTTTGAGGAAGCGTGGGACATTGCCAGTCAGTGGCAGAATGGAGAATTGAGCGATGCCGAGGCCCAGGGGCTGGAGCGCATTCTGAAACGGCTGGCACCGAAAGTGGGCGAGCCGAAACCACAGGCGCCGCCCAAACCGTTGATTCGGGAGTTCACCGTTACCCTGCCGAAACCCGATACCGGCTCGGTCGAACACGCGGCTGTGGCGTATCTCGGTACCGAAAGTGCTCCGGTGTTCTATGTGGAAAACACCCTGATCAATGCCCTGTTCGGTTTGCTGTGCTGGCCGGTGATCTTCAAACCCATCGCGGGTGCCTTCTTTCACCCCTTCCACATCGGCCCGGCGGATCTGACCCGGGAAGATTTTGTCGCCCGTCGGCACGCCGACTTTAATCAGTGCTTTGCCCTGCTGGACACCGAGGCCTATCGCCCGCGAATCGTTGAAACCTTCAATGCGAAACAGGGCATTGCGAATCCGTTTGTCGCATGGCCGGTGGTCACCGACGAATTACTGGCATTAGCTATGGATTGCATACCGGCGCAGCATCTCAGAAAGCTGTTTGAACGGTTGCTGACCAACATAAAGGAGCACCGCAGCGGCTTCCCCGATTTGATCCGTTTTATCCCCAACGCGGAAGCACCCGAGCACCGGTATGAAATGATCGAAGTGAAAGGCCCCGGGGACCGGTTGCAGGATCACCAGCGCCGCTGGCTCGCCTTTTTTGACCAGCACGGTATCCCCGCCAGTGTGTGCTATGTGCGATGGCAAGACACCGGGAATCATTCATGAAAGTAGCCGTGCGAACCCTGTGCGAGTTTGCCGCCCGCCACGGAGATCTGGACTTCCGCTACACCCCGGCGCCTAGCGCGGAGGAAGGCATCGCGGGCCACCAGGCGATTCAGGATAACCGCGGCTACGGCTACAAGAGCGAATACTCACTTACCGGTAAATGCTTTGGTTTAGAGCTTTCTGGAAGAGCGGACGGTTATAATCCACACAACGGCCGGTTGGAAGAAATCAAAACCCACCGGGGGGATGTGTCCCGAATTCGGGAGCATCAACGGGCGCTGCATCGAGCACAGCTGCGGGCCTACGGTGCACTGCTGTGCAAACAGGAAAAGCGCAAGAAACTGAAGCTGGCGCTGGTCTATTTCGACATCGGCAAAAGCAAAGAAACCACTCAGGTGGAAACCGCCAGTGCGGATGAGTTGTGGCAAGAGCTGGAAGCCTTGTGTTCAATTTATAAAGCCTGGGCCGAGCAGGAAGAACATCATCGGGAACAGCGCAACGCCCTCTTGGCCGGGTTGAAGTTCCCGTTCCCGGACTTTCGCCCGCGCCAGCGGCAGCTGGCGGAAACCGTGTATAAGAATGCCGCGAAAGGTGAAACGCTGTTGCTGGAGGCACCCACCGGGTTGGGTAAAACCTTGGGCACCATGTTCCCGGCCTTGATGGCGATGCCTGCGGCTGGGCAGGATCGGCTGTTCTATCTGACTTGCCGCAACACGGCTCGGCAATTGGCGCTGGATGCTGTGGATAAGTTGCATTCGGGCCAGGACCCACTGCAACCCTGGCCGCTGCGGACTCTGGAATTGGTGTCGAAAGACGACGCCTGTGAACACCCGGACAAAGCCTGCCACGGCGACTCCTGCCCGTTGGCAAAAGGCTTTTTCGACCGGTTGCCAGATGCTCGGGCCGAAGCCGTTCAAAGCAAAAGACCGCTAACTCAAGATATTTTGCAGCAAATCGCTGCAGGTCACGACATTTGTCCGTATTTTCTTGCACAGGAAATGGCCCGCTGGAGCGATCTGGTGATTGGCGATGTAAACCGGATGTTCGACCAGTCTGCCCTGCTGCACGGTTTGATTCGCCAAAACAATTGGAAAGCCAGTGTGCTGGTAGACGAAGCCCATAATCTGGTGGACCGTGGCCGCGGCATGTACTCGGTACGGCTGGATCAGCAGCGTTTGCTGAAAGTTAAGAAAACCGCGCCGAAACCGCTGAAGTCGGCGTTGGACCGAACGGCCCGGGCCTGGCAAAGTTTGATTCGTGATCACGGCGAGCAGAGCCAGCCAGTGTTTCTGACCACCCTGCCCTCACCGTTACTGGGCGCTTTGCAGGCGATGGTATCAACGATCACCGATTACCTCGCCGACAACCCGCCGGATCTGGCGTTACAAGAGGTGCTTTTTGAAAGCGTAGCCTTCATGAAGCTGGCGGACAGTTTCGGCGATCATTCGCTGTGCGAATTTCAGCGCAGCGGTCGCGGGCGGGCCAGTTTGACGTTACAGAACCTGATTCCGGCCGACTTCCTCCGTGATCGCTTTGCTGCAGCCCACTCAGTTCTGTTGTTCTCCGCCACTTTAAGCCCCGGCGTGTATTTCCGGGATCTGCTGGGCATGCCGGAACAAACGCGGTTTACCTCCCTGCCGAGCCCGTTCAGTGCCAACCAACTGACGGTGAACTTTACTCCGGGCATCAGTACTCGCCAGGTTCATAGAGACGCATCGCTGGAACCTATCGCAGAGATAATCGCCAACCAGTTCCGGCAACGCCCGGGCCATTATCTGGCGTTCTTCAGCAGCTTCAAGTACGCCAACGAAGCCAGTAATGCCTTGGCGGAACACGCGCCGGATGTCCCCCAGCGCAGCCAGCAGCCGGGCATGAGCCCGGAGCAGCGGCGCGGGTTTCTGGCTGAATTCCAGAAGCCGAATGGCAGTGTGGCATTTGCCGTCATGGGTGGCGTGTTCAGTGAAGGCATTGATCTGCCCGGGGATCAGCTGATCGGTGCCTTCGTCGCCACTCTGGGGCTGCCGCCCTTTGATGCCTGGCACGAAATCCTGAAAACCCGGCTGCAACAGCGCTTCGGCAGCGGTTACGAGTACACCTATCTGATTCCCGGCTTGCAGAAAGTCGCCCAAGCAGCCGGCCGGGTCATACGAACACCGAAAGACCAAGGGGTGATCTGGCTCATAGACGACCGATTCCTGAAACCATCGGTCAATCGGTTGCTGCCGGGTTGGTGGTTCCCGGCACCCCGTTAATCTTGTTTTGTTTTGTAACTCTTTGAAATAAGTCCGGAGTTTCGCTATCCCGCTATTGAAAATTTAGGTTGCATGCTTACAATTCGTCAGCTTCTCACGCGTCCTTCACTTATCCCCAAGGCAGACACTGCAGATGAATAACACGGATCTTGTTTTCCAGAGCTATGGCCGCTGTTGTCGAACCGAACAGTTTTTTGTCGATTTTTACGATTTCTTCATGGCCAGTTCAGAGGCTATCCGTAAGCGTTTTGCCGATACCGATATGGCGGCCCAACGCCACCTGCTTCGGCACGGCGTGATGCAGATCATTCTGGTGGCCCGTGGTATGTCTGACCGTAAATTGCGGGATCTGGGCGAGAGTCACAACCGCCACAACTACGACATCCAGCCGGAATGGTATGACCTATGGGAAGAAGCACTGCTGAAAACGGTGCGCATGCACGATCCGGAATATGGCCCGGAACTGCGGCAAGCCTGGAAAGAGGTATTGAAGCCAGGTATTGATTTGATTCGAGGGGCCTACTGAGGCGCTTTGGATTGGCAAACGTTTAAAAACCCTGCAGTTAACCGCTGCAGGGTTTTTTATCGATCAGCCGAACTGGAAGAACGCCAGCTTGTTGCCGTCGGGATCGCGCACGTACGCCCCGTAGAACTGATTCGGGATGCGCTGCCCCGGCTCACCGTCGCAGGTGGCACCCAATTCAATGGCTTTCTTGTAGTAGCTGTCTACGGCTTCTTTCGAGCCCGGTTGCAGCGCCAGCATGTTGCCGTTGCCCGGGTTGTTCGGTTCACCGTTGAACGGTGTGCAGACCGCCAGCATGGGCGTGCTCAGATCTTTGCCGATAAACGCAATGCGGCCCATATCCAGCAGCACTTTTGCGCCCATGTCTCCCAGCAGATCGCTGTAGAACTGCTTGGCTTTCTCCATATCGCTGACGCCCAGAGTAACGTATCCGATCATCATGAATCTCCGCTTGGGTTTTCGGTTGGGTATAGCATTGCTTCTAACTGCTACACTAACCCATTAATCAGAAGGAGTGTATGCATTGATTTACCGGTTCAGGCGGTTTTGTCCGGGTGTTGTGGTGTTGATTGCAACCTGTATTGCGCTAAGCGGGTGCGCCCTGCCTCCGTTGAGCGACCGCCCTGAAAGCCAATCCCTTCCCGCGCAACAAACCTCACCAGCTTCTCGCGCCTGAATCACCGGATGCACAATAAATCCTTCAATGCCGACAACCAGGCGGCGATTGTCGGCGGGCGCAATATCGCCGATGAATATTTCGGCGCGGGCTCGGGCGCGTTGTTTGCGGATCTGGATGTGCTCGCTATTGGCCCGGTGGCTGAATCCGAATTTCTGAAAAATCTTCTCGCGGGCGATCTTGAGTTCGTCTGGTCGCCGGTGTCTATGGTCAGCGACGACCCCGCGAAAGTGCTCGGCGAAAAGTCCGAGAAAGGCTTAATGAGCCGCCAATTGGCGCAGGCCATGGGCAATCCCGAACACTCGATCACACTGGTGTCGCCCTACTTCATCCCCACCAAAGCCGGGGTGCAGCTGTTCGAGTTGCGCAAGGTGGACGGAGAACGGTTGTTTGTGGGCTCGTTCAACTTCGACCCTCGTTCCGTTCACATCAACACGGAATTAGGGTTTGTGATAGAAAGCCCGGAACTGACTCAACTGATGGAAAACCACTTTGAAGAACAGGCCCGGGTAACCGCCTACGAGGTGGTGCTGGACGAAGACGGCGATTTACAGTGGATAGAACGCAATGGCGATGAAGAGGTACGACACAGCCACGATCCAGGTGTTGGGGTACTTAAACGGATGATGGTTTCGGTGTTTTCGTTTTTGCCGATTGAGCATTTGTTGTAGGCGCGTTTTAGACAACGCGTGGTTACTCGATTACGCACACAAATTCACCCACTACTCGATACTGAAGCGCATTTTCTTCGTTCAGTTCAAGAGTTTCGAAGTTTTGATCGTACGAGTTGGGCTTAAGTTGAATGCGCTTATGGAGCCAGCCGTGTTCGTCTTCGGTTTTAAAGCTTTCGTACACTTTCACCGTGTAGCGCGAACCGAAGTCAGCATCGATGCTATCTGTGCATTCCACCAACACCGTTTTGCCATTCCGGCTGCCACCTCTATCGGGACGGAACAGGCACAAAGTGCCATTGGGGATAACTCGATTCATTGACTCTCCGATCACTCGGCAGGCAAACATCCCCTCCCGTACTGGAATGCCGCTGGGTAGGGCTACCCAGTCTTTGTACTGTGTATCCTGTAAGTCACTGAACGTGCCTGCAGCCGCTTGTAGATCGAACAAGGGCACTGCATTGACATAGGGCTTGAGATCCACCACTTCGGGTGTCCGGTTTTCTACTTGGCTGGGAGCGCGCAGAGGAATGTGTTGCTTGAGGTATTCCCGAAGCGCCTTATCACAGGCATAAACGAAGGTGCCCCTAATTCCCCGGAGCATGATGGTTCGGTAGATATTGATGATGTATTGCTTCAGTTCTTCCGGATCTTTAATACCCTGCCCGCCAGTCCGGTCAAAATAGTTGCTCTTATCGATGACGATGGACTGGCTCTCGGTATCGAAACGAATCTCTTCCCCGAATATGATGCCGGCGTAGTTAAGGTCGTAGCCTTGCGTGGTGTGAATGCAGCCGACTTCGTTATGAGAGCCTTCCTTGTTTATCCAGTCGGTGTTGGTGCTGTTCCAGCGAAGCTGAACGCCATCAACAACTATGTCATACGCTGAGCTGTCCTTTTTCGAGATCCAGGGCCAGGAATAGCCGGCAATTAACCGGGATAGTCCGACCTGAGTTTCTTTTTCGTTGATGGTCTGCACCATATCGCCAAGTGATTCGAACACCTCGAATTCATAGTTTTTGGCTCGGAAGACTTCCTCTTCTTCAACACGTCCGTTGAGCAGGTTATCAACAAACTCGACGTAGGGTTGACCGGCTTTTACTCGGAACTGTGACAGGAGGGGGTGTGTGACTGAATCTTTGGCGGCTTTAAGATTCAGAAAAACGTCCGTATCGGCATCTGAAGGCTTGATCGATTGCCCTTGGTCGTAGAAGAAAATGGATTTGTCGGATTGCTGGCATACCCAATCAACTTCGCTGCAGCTGTGTTTGTCCATACCCAATGCAGCACAGGTTTTGTCAAAACTACCAAAGTAGGCACCAAGGTTTTTACGCTTTCGCAAGCGATGAGATTCGTCCACTAACACGATGTCGTAGTGCTGTTTTGCGAGCTCAGATGGGCTGATCACCATACTGGGGCTAAGGCCTGAGACGTTTTTGAAGGCCTTCTTCAATGTGGCGCGAAAGGAAGTCATCGGCACCACCAGTGCCATTTTGGGCTTGGGAGTATTTTCTCGTAATTTGGTCAGTAAAGACTGTATCTCTGCTTCGTCTTCAGAAAAGTCTCGAAGATCCACGTGATGGCTTTCTGAAAGGAGCAGTTTGAACATAAAGATCGCCAAGACCGATTTCCCGGTTCCCGCGCCGCCTTCAACCACGATGTTTTTTACACCTGGGTTGAGTAATTCATGCATGATGGTAAGTAGCCCCTGGCGCTGATCGAAGGACAGCGATTTATAGGGGGAATATTTGAATACATCAGAATTATCGAGGTGATCCAGAGTACGGGATACCACCCCTTTGGCGATCAAGCGGTTCCAAACTTCCCGGAATACGTCGTTGTAGAGGGCGTCACGCTGGTAATAGTTGTGATCGGCAAGCCCGAGATTGCCGTTCAGCAAAGTGTATTTACCATCTGCCGCCATGTATTTAATGAGCAGGGATTCAACGTCCAGCGTAGCCGATTTGTTGAAGTACTCGCTGGTAATCAGGTGGACAGCCGTTAGCAGTTGTTTTTCGTCGTGTTTGAGGTGGGTGCTCATACGGGTGAGCGTGTCTGTGGTTTCGCCGATGTAAGCACGTCGGTGTTTCTCATCACTTAGGACGTACACCAAGGGCCAGCTATCCGCTGCAAAAGCGTTGTTACGTAACTCGCTTATCGCATCCTTGCTAAAAGGGAAGCGCTGTACTTCTACCATCGACGATTGACTCATAGCTCCGTGTATTTTTTGGCTGTTCCTCTGGCCTTACTAACGGGGTACTTCTGTTCGTTCTTGGCAATTTTGTCGAGAACGATTTGTTCGAGGTTCAGATCGTAGCTGTCGGCCAGTAATAAGGCATAGGCGACAACATCTGCCAATTCCTCTTTCACTTTTTCTACATTGGCTTGTTCGGGAGATTTCCACAGAAACAGTTCCAACAACTCTGAAGCTTCAATGCTAAGAGCCAGCGATAAATCTTTTGGGTTATGGAATTGTTTCCAATCTCTGTCGTCACGGAATTGACGTAGTCGGGCCAGTGCATCCTTCATAAACGTCCTCCCTTCTATTCTGGTTAAAGATAATTGCCAGAACATTAGCAGACTTACGAAAGATACAGAAATGCTAACCCGAAAAGGGCTATGGAGTGTTAACAACGAGGGAGAAAAACAACAGAAAAGCGGGAAAATGGTCGGCGTGGCAGGATTCGAACCTGCGACCCCTTCGTCCCGAACGAAGTGCGCTACCAAGCTGCGCCACACGCCGATCAACGGCCGGTATTATACGGATTACCGGCCATTTTGCTAGCCCCTTCCCTGGGGAAATACCTACTTAAAACTGCGCGTTAGCCTGTTTACCCGGCGGTGGGTAGCAGGGAAATATCCGCAACGCGCAGGAACAGATTGCGAAGACGGTTGAGCAGCGCCAAACGGTTGTTTTTAACCGCTTCATCATCCGCCATCACCATCACTTCGTCGAAGAAGTTATCCACAGGCTCGCGCAGACTTGCCAAGGAAGTCAGAGCGGTGGCGTAGTCGCCTTGCTCGAACAACGGCAATACTTTCTCTGCTTGCTCGTCAACCTTCTGGGCCAGAACCTTCTCGGGCTCATCCTGCAGCAATGCGGTATCGACGGTTTCGCCGATGCTGTCGCCGCCCTGCTTGGTCAGGATGTTCGATACCCGCTTGTTGGCACCGGCCAAAGCCAGAGCTTCTGGCAGTTGGCGGAAGGCTTCAACGGCCTTCACGCGGCGGTTGAAGTCCAGTGGGCAGGTCGGGCGACGTGCGTGCACGGCCAGATAGACTTCGGCACTGATGCCCTGCTCGTCGTAGAAGGCCCGGAAGCGCTCGAGCATGTAGTTCACCACGGTGCTGGCGGTGTTCTCTTCGGTCAGTACCGTGAAGTTCTCTTCCGCCCACTCGCACAGGGTCTGCAAGTCTAGCGGCAGTTCGCGCTCGATGATGATGCGCAGCACACCGAGGGAAGCACGGCGCAGGGCAAACGGGTCACGGGTTCCGGACGGCGGCTGGTTGATGCCGAACAGACCGACCAGTGAATCGATACGGTCAGCGATGGCAACGGCGCAACCGGTTAGCGTGGTGGGCAGGTCGTCACCGGCGAAGCGCGGCATGTACTGCTCGTTCAGAGCTTTGGCTACGTCCGCGTGTTCGCCGTCGTCGGCGGCATAGTAGCTGCCCATGATGCCTTGCAGTTCGGTGAACTCCAGCACCATTTCGGTAACCAGATCGGTCTTGGCCAGCATGGCGGCGCGCTCGGCCAAAGCCGGGTCACTGTCGATGGCTTCGGCGATTTTCTTGGCCAGTGCGGCTACGCGCACAGACTTGTCGTAGATGCTGCCCAGTTTTTCCTGGAATACGATGGGCTTGAGTGCATCGATACGATCTTCAAGCTTGGTTTTGCAGTCGGTTTCGAAGAAGAAAGCCGCGTCTGACAGGCGCGGGCGGATGACCTTCTCGTTACCGGCAACCACCTGAGCCGGGTCTTTACTTTCCAGGTTGGCGACGGTGATGAACAACGGCATCATCTGGTCGTTGGCGTCTACCACGTGGAAGTATTTCTGGTGTTCCTTCATGGAGGAGATCAGAGCTTCGGCTGGGACTTTCAGGAAGCGCTCGTCGAAGCGGCCCATCAAGGGCACCGGCCATTCGTTCAGGGCGGTGACTTCGTCCAGAAGCTCTTCGTCAATAACGGCAACGCCGCCGGCTTCGTTCTTAGCCAGTGCGTTCACGCCAGCCCGAATCTGTTCACGACGCTCGGCGAAATCGGCCAGTACGAAACCTTCTTGCTTGAGCACGGTTTCGTAGTCGGCCGGGGTCGGGATGATCAGCTCTTTCGGGCAATGGAAGCGGTGGCCACGGGTTTTGTTGCCGGGCTTCAGGTTCATGATCGGGGTGTCGATCACGTTGTTGCCGTACAGCATGATCAGCCAGTGGACCGGGCGCACGAATTCTGTGCGGTGGGCACCCCAACGCATTCGCTTGGGAATGGGCAAAGCAGACAGTGACTGGTTGATCAGTTCAGGCAGCAGCTCAACGGTGGGCTTACCTTTTTCGACGGTGCGGAATACCAGCCAGGCGCCTTTGTCGGTTTCCAGCGTGTCCAGTTGGTCGGGGGTAATGCCCAATGAGGTGGCGAAGCCGGTCAGCGCGCGGGTCGGGTTGCCGGCATCATCAAAGGCGGCTTTAACCGCAGGGCCACGCTTTTCTACAGACTTGTCAGGCTGGGCATCGGCCAGATCCCGAATGCGCACCGCCAAACGGCGTGGCGCCGCGAAGGCTTCAACGGCTCCAAAGGCAACACCCGCGTCTTCGAGGCCTTTGGTAATGCCTTGAGTAAAGGCGTCAGACAGGCCTTTGAGGGCTTTCGGAGGCAGTTCCTCGGTGCCCAGTTCGACTAGAAAATCCTGTGTAGCCATTATGCTTTCCCCTGTTCCTGCTGTGCCTTTTTCGCTTTTCCGGACTTCTTGCTTTTGGCTTTGGCGTCAGCCGCATCGGCCGCTGCCAGCACTTCGTTGCGGAGCGCTTCGGGTGCCAATGGGAAGCCTTGCTTGCGGCGGCTTTCAAAATAAGCCTGAGCCACGGAGCGGGCCAGTGTGCGTACACGCAGGATGAAACGCTGGCGCTCGGTCACAGAGATGGCGTGACGAGCATCCAACAGGTTGAAGGTGTGAGAGGCCTTGAGTACCTGCTCGTAAGCAGGCAGTGGCAGGCCGGCTTCGATCAGGCGGGCACTTTCCCGCTCGTACACGTCGAAGCTGTGGAACAGGAATTCGGTATCGGCCTGCTCGAAGTTGTAGGTGGACTGTTCCACTTCGTTCTGGTGGAACACATCGCCGTAGGTGACTACGCCATCCGGGCCGTTGGTCCACACCAGATCGTAAACGCTGTCGACGCCTTGCAGGTACATGGCAATGCGCTCAAGGCCGTAGGTCAGCTCACCGGTAACCGGGTAGCATTCCAGACCACCCACCTGCTGGAAGTAGGTGAACTGGGTAACTTCCATACCGTTCAGCCAGATTTCCCAGCCCAAGCCCCAAGCGCCCAAGGTCGGGGATTCCCAGTTGTCTTCTACAAAGCGGATGTCGTGTACCAGAGGGTCCAGGCCCAAAGCACGCAACGAATCCAGGTACAGTTCCTGAATGTTGTCTGGAGACGGCTTCAGAACCACCTGGAACTGGTAGTAATGCTGCAGGCGGTTCGGGTTTTCACCGTAACGACCGTCGGTTGGGCGGCGGCTGGGCTGCACGTAGGCGGCGTTCCAGGTCTCGGGCCCGATGGAGCGCAGGAATGTGGCCGAGTGGAATGTGCCGGCGCCGACTTCCATATCGAGAGGCTGAAGTATCACGCAGCCATGCTGCGCCCAGAAATTCTGCAATGCCAGAATCAGACCCTGAAAGGTCTTGATGTCTGGCGCGGAGTTATTGGTTGCCTTGTCTGTCACGACGATTGCCTGCTGGTCAGTCTGTGTGTGGCGCCCCGCTTTCACGGAACACTCCGAAAATTTAAAACGCGCATTATACGCTGGCTGGCGCTGCTTTTCTAAGTGCCAATCTGCGTATTGATGTGTTCGGGATCAATCAAAAGAACGTCAGCCCCACGTGGAACAGCTTCTCCACATCCCGGATGCGGGATTTATCGACCAGGAACAGAATAACGTGGTCGTTCGGCTGCACCCGCAAGTGGTCGTGTGCAATCAGAACCTCGCCATGGCGCACGATGGCGCCAATGGTGGTGCCCGGTGGCAGATGGATTTCATCCAGCCGTCGGCCCACCACTTTCGAGGACCGGTGGTCGCCGTGGGCAATGGCCTCGATGGCCTCGGCGGCGCCGCGGCGCAATGCGTGCACGTTCACCACGTCGCCCCGGCGCACGTGGGTCAGCAAACTGCCGATGGTGGTTTGCTGGGGCGAGATGGCCACGTCGATAACGCCGCCCTGAATCAAATCCACGTAGTCGGGGTTGTTGATCAGGGTCAGTACTTTACGGGCACCCAAGCGCTTGGCCAACAGCGACGCAATGATGTTGGTTTCGTCGTCGTTGGTGACGGCGCAAAAGACATCGGTATTCTCGATGTTTTCTTCCACCAGAATGTCTTTGTTGGCACCGCTGCCTTCCAGTACCACCGTTTTGCGCAGCTTTTCCGACAACATCACGCAGCGTTCGTGATCGCGCTCGAGAATTTTTACCTGATATCGGCTATCCAGTGCTCGTGCCAGCCGGTAGCCAATGTTGCCACCACCACAAATGAAGATGCGTTTGTAGGGCTTAGAAAGCGGCTGCAACTCGCTCATCACCGAGCGGATATGGTCGGTGGCGGCAATGAAGAACACTTCATCGCCGTCTTCGATCACGGTATCGCCTTTCGGGATGATGGCGCGATCTTTCCGGAAAATGGCGGCAACCCGGGTGTCGATCTTCGGCATGTGGGTGCGCAGATAAGAAAGCTCACGGCCGACCAGAGGGCCGCCTTCGATGGCTTTGATAGCCACCAGCCGGGTCAGGCCTTTGGAGAACTCCAACACCTGAAGCGTGCCGGGGTATTCGATCAGCCGGGTGATGTGCTTGGTAACCAGCTGCTCCGGGCTGATGATGACATCAATCGGAAAGCCCCGTAACCGATCAAGCTCTTTATCGGTATCCTTGTTGTAGAACAGTGCGGGGTTGGCCAGATAGGAGCCCGCGCGCACCCGGCAGATGGTGGTCGGGGTTTTGTGCAGCAGCTTGGCCACCTGGCAGGCCACCATGTTGGTTTCATCGCTGTTGGTAACCGCGATAACCATGTCAGCATCTTCCGCATTGGCTTCGTTCAGTACCGCCGGGTAAGACGCCTTTCCATGCACTGTACGAATGTCGAGGCGATCTTGCAGCTCCCGAAGGCGAACGCTGTCGCTGTCGATAACGGTGATGTCGTTGGCTTCATTGGCGAGGTGTTCGGCCAGTGTCCCGCCGACCTGGCCCGCACCGAGAATCAGGATGTTCATGCGTCAGGTTTCTCCAGCACGGCGTAGAAAAAGCCGTCATGGCTATTGGGGTCCGGCAGCAAATTGCGACCGGCATCCATGTTCAGGCCCCAGCCCGCTTCGATGGGAACCAGCTGCGCATGTTCTTGCTGCTTCAAAAAGCGCTGAATGATGCGATGGTTCTCTTGTGGAAACACCGAGCAGGTGGCGTACACCAAGCGGCCTCCGGGTTTCAGGATAGACCACATGGCGTTCAGCAGACCAAGTTGAATACCGGCTAGCGGCACGATGTCGGATTCCCGGCGCAACAGTTTGATGTCCGGGTGCCGGCGGATAACACCGGTGGCGCTGCAGGGTACGTCCAGCAGGATGCGGTCAAAGGCCTGGCCGTCCCACCATTGCTCTATGTCTGCGGCATCGGCTTGCAACAGGCGAGCATTCAGATCCAGCCGGTCGAGGTTTTCCTGCACCCGAGGCAGGCGGTCGGCGGATTCGTCAATGGCGACCACTTCAGACAGCTCGGCGCAGTTTTCCAGAATAGCGCAGGTTTTGCCGCCGGGGGCGGCGCAGGCATCAAGTACACGTTGACCGGGCTGCAGATCCAGCAGTGTGGTGCACAGCTGGGCGGCTTCATCCTGAACACTGACAGCGCCGTCTTCAAACCAGGGCAAGTTATCCACAGGAACCGGGCGCTCCAGCTGAATGCCAAACGGGGCGAAGCGGGTGGCTTTGGCGCCAATGCCGGCATCGGTCAGTAACTTCAGATATTCGTCGCGGCTAAAGCGCAGGGCGTTAACCCGTAGGGTCATCGGTGCCTGTGTGTTGTTGGCATCGAGGATGGTTTGCCAGTGCTCGGGCCAGTTGTGGCGGAGCTTTTCCACCATCCAGACCGGATGGCTGTAGCGACTGCTGTCGTCGCCCGGCTCTGGCGCTCCTTCCCGCTCGGCGGCTCTTAAGACGCCGTTGACCAGGCCGGTCAGGTGGGGCCGATCCAATGCGCGGCAGGCTTCCACGGTTTCATTGAGCACCGCGTAGGTGGCCTGTTCACTGAAGCGAAGCTGGAACAGAGCAACCAACATCAGATGATGAATCACCCGATCCGATTTGCGAATGGGTTTTTTCAGGCGTTGATTGAGTTCACCGTCCAGCCGGTGAAACCAGCGGCAGGTGCCGTAGCAAATGGCCTGCAGCTGGGGCCGCTGCTCGGGAGGCAATTGGCTCAGAGCGTAGGGCAGGCATTGCGACAGCGACTGTCCGTTTTCGACGGCGAGCAGCACGTCCGCGGCTACCGCGCGAAACGGCAGGGAGTCATAGAACATGATCAGTTCAGCTCCTGTGCAGGCATCAGCACGGGTTTGCCGCCGTTAATCAAATCGTTCACGCTCAGGGCGCGGGTGCCGGGCAGTTGTACTTTGGTCACTCTCAGACTGCCGGTACCGCAGGCAATGTCGATGCCTTCGCGCTCTCGGCGCAGCACGGTGCCGGGCGCTTTGTCGCTGCCCTGCTCCAGTGCCTGTGCCTGATGCAGGCGGATGCGTTGTTCGCCCAGATCGGTGAAGGTGCCCGGCCAGGGGTTGAATGCCCGGATCAGACGTTCAATGTCGGTGGCGCTGTTGTGCCAGTCAATGTGACCTTCTTCTTTGGACAGCTTGTGGGCGTAGCAAGCTTCGTCGTCATTCTGGGCCACGCCGGTCAACGAGCCCTGTTTCAGTTTGGCCAATGCCTCCACGATTGCGTTACCACCCATTTCCGCCAACCGGTCATGCAGGCTGCCACCAGTATCGTCCGGGTTAATCGGGGTAACGGTTTTCAGCAGCATGTCGCCGGTATCCAGGCCGACATCCATCTGCATGATGGTGATGCCGGTTTCGGCGTCACCGGCGGC
This sequence comes from Marinobacter litoralis, assembly GCF_016427555.1. GTDB lineage: Bacteria > Pseudomonadota > Gammaproteobacteria > Pseudomonadales > Oleiphilaceae > Marinobacter > Marinobacter litoralis_A. Next base: position 478,466 of record NZ_JAELVS010000001.1, on the reverse strand, counting down.
AATGGCCCGCTGAATCGGAGCGGCACCGCGCCAACGAGGCAACAGCGAGGCGTGGATGTTCAGGCAGCCGTGGCTTGGTATCTCCAGAACCGCTTTCGGCAAAATCAGACCGTAGGCCGCAACGATAATCACGTCTGGCTTCAGGGCGGCCAGCTCTTGTTGTGCGTCTTCGGGCTTTAAACTCTGGGGCTGAAACACAGGGATGTCGGCATCCAGAGCCACTTGTTTTACCGGGCTGGGCATCAGTTTTCGGCCCCGGCCGGCGGGCCTGTCAGGCTGACTGTAAACGCCTACAACAGTGTGCCCTGCCGCAAGAATGGCTTTCAGGGCGATGGCAGCGAAATCCGGAGTTCCGGCAAAAACAATGCGCACGTTGGTGTTATCTCTGTGTCGTTGAATACGAAAAAACCGGGTCGTAACCCGGTCCTGAATTCGGTATGCAGCTTGGCGCCATTATCCGGCTCGGACTCAGGCGCTTTGCTTGTGGAGTTTTTCCAGCTTCTTGCGAATGCGGTTGCGCTTGAGAGAGCTGAGGTAATCCACAAACAATTTGCCGTTCAGGTGGTCCATCTCGTGCTGGATACAAACCGCCAGAAGGCCGGTGGCTTCCAGTTCAAAGTCTTCACCGTTTCGGTCTTTGGCGGTAATGCGAACGTGTTCGATGCGTTTTACATCTTCGTAAAAACCGGGGACGGACAGGCAGCCTTCCTGCATGGCTTCCAGATCGCCATCCAGTACTTCCACTTTCGGGTTGATGAACACCCTTGGCTCGCTCTTGTCTTCGGACAAATCCATCACGATGATCTGCTTGTGCACGTTCACCTGCGTCGCCGCCAGGCCAATGCCGGGCGCATCGTACATGGTCTCGAACATGTCGTCGATCAACGTTCGGATCTCGTCGGTTACCTCGTCTACCGGCTTGGCAATGGTGCGTAGGCGCGGATCGGGGTACTCAAGAATATCTAGAATCATAGTGCTCTGGCTTCTCTGAAATGCGACAGCGTACTGCGCAAATTTTCTTCACAATTCTATTATGAAGCATGTGTGATGGGGGTATTATCCGATAAATTACCGATTGAGTACAAACTGATCAGTTAATAGTAGGATTCTATCGATTATTCCGCAGAATTTACTGGAAGAACAAAAGATAACATCACAAATCCCCATACATCTTCTATAGTAACGGGAATAACAGTGTAACAAGCTGCGGATGATCTGTGGTGACGTTACCGAACGCTAAGATTCAAGGCACGCGATCAAGGATACAGACGATGAGGAAATTGTTGTACGCTCTGGCGGCTACCACGCTGCTGTTTACCTCTTGGGTCCAGGCACAACCCGAGTTCAAAGCTGACCATCCTGAGCGTTACACCGTCGTCAAAGGGGATACCCTTTGGGACATTTCAGGGCGTTTTTTGAACAACCCTTGGTACTGGCCGGAAATCTGGCACGTTAATCCGCAGGTTGCCAACCCGCACCTGATTTACCCGGGTGATCGTCTGGCGCTGGTTTACATTGACGGCAAACCGCGCATCACCAAGGTGGCGTCCGGCGATGTGAAACTGTCTCCTCAAATCCGTTCCGAAGCCATTGATACGCCAATTCCCGCGATTCCGCTGGATGCCATTGCCAGCTTCCTGACCGACACCCGCATCGTCAGCCCTGAAGAAATCAACGGTGCGCCGTATGTGCTGGAAGGCGAAGACGGCCGCATCATCACCGGTGCCGGAGACAAAATCTACGCCCGCGGTGAAAAGCCTGCTGATCGGGTTGGCGTGTTCCGCCGCAGCCAGGAATTTGTTGATCCTGATACCGGCGAGTTCCTGGGGCTGGAAGCGCGCAGTATTGCGCGGGGTAACGTGGCGGCCGAGAACGGCGACGTGCTGACCGTTAATCTGACCCGCTCCAGCGAAGAAGTGCGCATTGGCGACCGCTTGCTGGTGAGTGAAGACCGCCGTTTGACCACCAACTTTATGCCCAGTTCGCCCGATGAGCAGATCGAAGGCAAGATGATCTCGGTAGATGGCGGCGTAAACCAGATTGGCCAGTACAACGTGGTGGCCATTAACCGCGGTGCTCGTGAAGGTATGAAGGCGGGGAACGTGTTGGCGGTGATGAAAGCCGGTAACCGTGTTCGCGACCCGATAACCGGAGAAACCATAGAGCTGCCATCCGAGCGCGCCGGCCTGCTGATGGTGTTCCAGGTTTACGAAAAGATGAGCTACGGGCTGGTACTGAAGGCGACCCGTTCGTTGTCGGTGGGTGACAAGGTCGTTAACCCCTGATACTTCCCTGCCTGCGTAGCCTGTTCGGGCGGCGCGTGGTGGTTAGCAATACCGTTGAATGGCTGGGCCGGAGTGCCCGGCCATTATTGTTTTCAAGGATGAAAAATGTCGGAACAGGAAATTCTGCAGTCTGAGGCTGGCCGCTGGCTGGTGCTTTCGCTTCTTCCCCGGTTTGGTGTGCGGGTTCGTGAACGTGTGCAGTCCAACACCGCGAGTCTGGTTGATGCGCTTGATCTGAACGCCGCTACCCTCAAAGCGTTAGGCCTAGGAACAGAAGCCATCGAACTGGTGCATGCGTGGCAAGCGGGGGATGTCCATCACCCCAAAATTCAGCATGCGCTCTGGATCCATCAAGCGTGCCTGCAACACGGCATTGCGATCATTGGCCAGAATCATCCCGATTTTCCGGAGGCGCTGCGGCAGATACACAATGCGCCACTGGTGCTATACCTGTTGGGCGATAGCCGGTTGTTGTTGCAAGACCAGATTGGTGTGGTGGGTAGTCGCAATGCCACGCGGCAAGGCCTGGATCACGCCCGGCAATTTGCCGCGGAGCTGAGCAGGCGAGGCTTGCTGATCACCAGCGGGCTGGCGCTGGGCATTGACGGTGCGGCCCACGCCGGTGCGCTGGACGCGGGCCATCCGACTATTGCCGTGGTGGGCTGTGGGCTGGATCGGCTGTACCCGGCGCAGCATCGAAAACTGGCCCACCGTATTGTGGATAACGGTCTGATTGTGTCGGAATATCCTCCGGGTACTCAGGCTAGAGCGGCCTATTTCCCCCAGCGAAATCGCATCATCAGTGGCTTGAGCCGAGGCGTGCTGGTGGTTGAGGCCAGTTTGAAAAGCGGGTCACTGATTACCGCCAGAACCGCCCTTGAGCAGGGCCGTGAGGTGTTCGCCATTCCCGGTTCGATCCACAGTACGGTGGCTAAAGGCTGTCATCAGTTGATCAAGCAAGGCGCACGACTGGTGGAAACCGCCGATGATGTGCTGGAAGAACTGGGCACCTGGTGGTCGATGCAAGAAGCAACCGCGCCGGTGTCTGTCCCTGCCGTCGAGAAACCCGATCTAGACAGTCGGGAAATCGCGGTATTCGAGGCTTTGGGGTATGATCCACAGTCTACCGATGCACTGAGTCTTGCCACCGGATTGCCGGCCGATCAGTTGATGCAGTCGCTCCTGCTTCTTGAGTTGGAAGGTTTGGCGTGTTCTGCCCCGGGCGGATACTTACGGCGAGGCTGATCGGTGCGTTTCCATTGTTTGACCTAGCAGGTTGTACGATTTCTTTATGTCGCCAACGTCGTCCTTGAATGCCTGGCAACTGCGCTGTGCCCGCCGCACCGTGTTGTCCGGCGGAGTTATTGCATACCCCACCGAAGCGGTCTGGGGGCTGGGGTGTGATCCCTGGAATCTTCAGGCTGTTGAGCGCATCCTGGAGCTGAAACAGCGGCCGATGGAGAAGGGCATGATTCTGGTGGCGTCGTCCATCGATCAGGTGCGTTTCCTTCTGGACCCATTGCCGCGCGTGTTGCAGTGGGAAGCCGAGCAGCACTGGCCCGGGCCGATCACTTGCCTGATTCCGGATGTACTCGAGCAGGTACCGGAATGGGTGCGGGGCCAGCACAGTACCATTGCGGTACGTGTGTCGGATCACCCCTTGGTGCAGGACCTGTGTGAAGCGACCGGAATGCCACTGGTCTCCACCTCGTGTAACCCGGCCGGACGAGCGCCGGCGCGTAATATCTGGCAAGTGCGACGTTATTTCGGAAAGGAACTCGACCGCGTGATACCGGGCGCACTCGGGGGCAACCGCAATCCCAGCCGTATTATCGATATCCTCACCGGAAAACAGTTTCGTTAGGAGCAAGCATGTCACAACAGCCGGATTCTCAGGTCGTCAAAGCGTATTTACTGGGCCTTCAGGATCGCATTTGCCAGCGATTAGAAGCGCTGGATGGTCAGGCTTCCTTCATTGAAGACAGTTGGGATCGGCCAGAAGGCGGCGGTGGAATCAGCCGGGTCATCTCCGATGGCAAGGTGTTCGAAAAAGGTGGGGTGAATTTCTCGCACGTGATGGGCGATACGATGCCGCCTTCAGCCACGGCCCATCGCCCCCATCTGGCCGGAGCTCCCTGGCAGGCGATGGGCGTGTCCCTGGTGATGCATCCTGAAAATCCTTATGTACCCACCTCCCACGCCAACGTTCGTTTTTTCATTGCGACCCCCAAAGACGGCGCACCGGTGTACTGGTTCGGCGGTGGCTACGACCTGACCCCCTACTACGGTTTCGACGAAGACTGCGTGCACTGGCATCGCACCGCTCGCAACGCTTGTGAGCCCTTCGGTGAGAAGGTTTACGACCGCTTCAAGCATTGGTGCGACGAGTATTTCTACCTTAAGCACCGGGACGAACCTCGCGGTGTTGGCGGCCTGTTTTTCGACGACCACAACACCGGTGATTTCGAGCGGGACTTTGCCTTCATGCAATCCGTGGGCGACAGTTACATTGAGGCCTACGAGCCCATTGTCCAGCGCCGGGTGGATCATGCATGGGGCGAGCGGGAACGGGATTTCCAGCTCTATCGTCGTGGGCGTTACGTGGAATTCAATCTGGTGTATGACCGAGGCACCTTGTTTGGATTGCAATCGGGCGGCCGGACGGAATCCATCCTGATGTCGCTGCCGCCGATGGTGCGCTGGGATTACAGCCGCCAACCAGAGCCAGGCACTGAAGAGGCTCGGTTGACGGAATACTTCCTCACGGACCGCAATTGGCTGGAGGGTATTGATGAATAATGAACTCTACGCAGTAATTGGAAACCCGATTAACCACAGCAAGTCGCCCCGGATTCACAGCTTGTTTGCCCAACAAACCGGTGAACCGGTGGAGTACACCGCCATTCAGGCGCCGCTGGACGATTTCGCCGGAACCGTCAAACATTTCTTTCAAGGCGGTGGTAAGGGGCTGAACGTTACTGTGCCGTTTAAAGAGCAGGCATGGACCCTCGCCGAGCACCGTACCCCCAGAGCAGAGAAAGCCGGCGCGGCCAATACGCTGTATCTGGATCAAGAAAATGACCTTGTGGCCGATAATACAGATGGTGTCGGCATCGTTCGTGATCTGCGCGATAACCAGAAGGTGCCGCTCAAAGGCGCACGGATTCTGGTTTTGGGTGCTGGCGGTGCAGTACGCGGCGTGCTTGGCCCGATCTTGGCGGAACAGCCGGCGGCATTGACCCTCGCCAACCGAACGGTTGCCAAGGCTGAGGCATTGGTCCGCTTGTTTGCCGATGTGGCCCCGGGCGTCGAGTTGTCAGCCTGCGGTTTCGAGCAGCCAGCGCAGCCGTTTGATGTCGTGATCAACGGCACCAGCGCCAGTTTGCAGGGGGATTTGCCGCCGGTCTCGGGGAATGTGATCGGGCCGGACACCGTGGTGTACGACATGATGTACTCTCTGCAAACCACCACGTTCAACCAGTGGGCGCTGGATAACGGAGCCCGCCGGGTGTATGACGGGCTGGGCATGTTAATCGAGCAAGCGGCGGAAGCGTTTCAGGTGTGGCGGGGTGTGCGCCCGGAAACCGCTCCGGTTGTGGACGAACTGAGAAACGATTGAGCCGGGTTGGATAACCTCGGCCATAAGGGAAGGTCATGGATATTCTGACGCTGGTCGGGCTGCTCGCCGGAATTGTGATTGTGCTGCTTGCCATGTTGGCAAATGCGTCGGTCACAACCTTCCTGAATTTGCCCGGTCTGGCTATTGTGCTGGGCGGTACCTTCGCGGTTACTCTGATCAAATTCAGGTTGCCGACCGTTGCCAGCGCGTTCCGGCTGGCGGCGAAAACGGTGTTTACCGACCGCCTCCCCCGCCCTTCATCACTGATTCTGGAAGTGGGTGAACTGGGCCGCAAGGTGCGTAAAGAGGGTATTTTGGGCCTCGAAGAGCACGAAGCCAGCGATGAGTTTCTGAAAAAAGCCATTTCTCTGTGTGTTGACGGCCACCCGCCGGAACTGGTGGAAGAAGCCTTACTGCAGGAAAGCCAGCAAATTGCCGAGCGCTATGAAGTGGCTGAGCGGGTGTTTCGGGGCATTGGAGAGTCTGCCCCGGCCATCGGCATGCTGGGTACCCTGATTGGCCTGGTGCAGATGCTGAATACCCTTGATGACCCTTCTACGATTGGGCCTGCGATGGCTATCGCTTTGCTGACGACCCTGTACGGGGCATTCCTTGCCCAGCTGGTCGCCCTGCCCCTGGCTGAAAAACTGCAGCTGAAAGCCGAAGACGACGGCCGAAACCAAATGCTGATCATTACCTCCATCAAGAGCATTATGCGAGGTGAAAACCCAAGGGTGATGACAGAGTTCCTGTCGTCTTACGTGCCCCCCGAGCATCGGACCGGTCTTGCGCCTGAAAAGGAGGCATAAGGTTTGCTGCTGCCCCGGCCTCGAAAACGGCAAAAAGCCAAAAGCGGTGCGCCAGACTGGATCGTTACCTTTGCCGATCTGGCTACTTTGCTGCTGACCTTTTTTATTCTGCTGCTCTCGTTTGCCGAAATGGATGTGGAAAAGTATCGGGCCATGGCGAATTCCATGTCGGTGGCGTTTGGTTCCCAGAATGTGATCGGTGAAGGAATCGGCGGCGCGCCGATCACCTTGGTGGAGTCTGAAACGGTATCGCTGCCGGAACCATCGGACACCCTGCAAGATCAGCCTGAATTTATCGACGAGCGAGCTGAGGAGTCGGAAATCCGGCAGATCCCGGGCGGGGTTCTGGATCTGACCTCAAGACTGGTACGCGAGCTGGAGCCGGAAGCCGCCGCCGGTAGTTTGCAAGTCAATTACGATGAAGATCAGGTGGTTATCCGCTTTGCCGAGGAGGCCACGTTTCGATCCGGGGAAGCGGCCATCAAACCCGGCATGATTCCGATTATTGAACGAGTGGTAACGGTGTTAGCCGACTGCGAGGGCGATGTGGTGGTGTCTGGCCATTCTGACGATCGCCCCATTTCCAGTAGTAAATACCGCTCCAACTGGGATCTTTCCGCGGCAAGGGCGGTGTCGGTGGTGCACGAATTGGTGATGAACCGACAAATTCCGGCAGACCGGGTAATGGCGGCCGGGCGCGCTGAAACCCGCCCGCTGGCAGCAAACGACAGCCCGGAAAACCGGGCTTTGAACCGTCGGGTAGAGATATCCATCCGAAACCCCGAATGTGAGACAGACGAAGCGGTTGGCGACTTCCCTGTCGAAATTCTACCCTGACCCGCATTGCCTTATGCTTGCAGTGTAGATCCTCATAGTACTTTCATATAACTGACACAGTTTCAAAGCCTTATACTGTGCGGCCTTAATCCTTGGAATCCATTGGGAGTGATATCAATGAGCGGACCGGATAAACCGAAAGTCCTTGACGAAATTTGGAGTGACGAGCGGGTAAAAAGCTTCCTGGATCTGGAGCCTTATGACAAGACGGTGCAGGCGGATCATTTTGTCCTGTTACGTGCCTATGAAGCCATGCGTGCCGAGGATTTCGAGCGCTTTGTCGGCTTCTTTGTTGCCGCAGGCCGCAACCTGGATGCCACCGACGAGCACGGCGAGACCATGCTGGACCGTATCTCCAAGCATGGCCGCAGCGGCGATTACGCCCGCGCACTGGAAAACGCAGGCGCCAAAGCACCAGCCGGAAACTGAGTTCCGGCTGAGCTTATTCTGAAGCTTCGAGGTATTCGTTCTTCAGCTTCACGTAGTTGGCAGCGGTGTACTTGAAGAAGGTTTTCTCTTTGTCGCTCAACGCTCTTGCTTGTTTGCAGGGCGAGCCGACATAGAGGTAACCGGATTCAAGCCGCTTGCCCGGCGGCACCAAGGTGCCTGCCCCGATGATCACTTCGTCTTCGACCACGGCCCCATCCATCACAGTACAGCCCATGCCGACCAGCACCCGGCTGCCAATGGTGCATCCGTGCAGCAATGCTTTGTGCCCTACGGTTACATCGTCACCGAGAATCAGCGGCCAACCGCCCGGGTTGAAATCGCTGGCGTGGGTGATGTGTAAAACCGACCCGTCCTGAATGCTGCAGCGGTCGCCAATGCGGATTTTGTGCATGTCACCGCGGATTACGGTCATCGGCCAAACGGAGCAATCGTTGCCCATTTCCACATCGCCGATTACCACGGCACTCTCGTCTACCCAGGTACTTTCACCAAATTTTGGTGTGCTACCCTTGTGAGTTCGTACATTCGCCATTACATATACCTTTATAACGTTTCCCGGAGGTTGGGGGCGCGTGTGGGATAGGTCTTTCCAAAACTGTGCGGAGCCATGGATGGCGGAGCTCAAGCGTCACATGGACGTGCCGAAGGAGCGTGTTTTGGAAAGACCTATCCCACACGTGCCGTGCACCAAAGTGTGATAACGGGAAGCTACCCTAAACATGAACCGCTGAGAAGGGGACCTATGAATAACCCGCTACTGACTGACGATCTGCTGCCGAAGTTCGAGCACATTCGCACCGAGCACATGGAAACGGCGATTGACCAGATTCTCAGCAAGAATCGGATGAAGATCCAATCGCTGGCCGAACAGGAAGATCCAAACTGGGACACCCTGGTACAGCCCATGCAGGCGATGGAAAACGACTTGAGCAATGCCTGGTCCGTGATCTCCCACCTGAACGGCGTGATGAACAACGACGACCTGCGCACGGTGTACAAGAACTGTCTGGAAAAACTGACCGAGTACAGCACCGAAATCAGCCAGAATGAAACCTTGTGCAATGCCTACAAAAAACTGGCGGCCCGGGACGATTTCAAAGATCTCAGTGAAGCCCAGCGCAAGTCGATTGACAACACCCTGCGTGATTTCCATCTGGGCGGTGTCGATCTGCCGGAGGACAAGAAAAAGCGGTACGCGGATTTGTCTCGTGAACTGGCAGAGCTGTCGAACAAGTTCAGCGACAACGTGCTGGATGCCACCCAGAACTGGTTCAAGCAGATTACCGATGTCAGCGAGTTATCCGGTGTGCCGGAAACCGCCATCGATGGCGCCAGGCAGGCGGCCCGGCAGAAAGAGCTGGATGGTTATGTGATCACGCTGGATTTCCCCAGCTTCTATCCGATCATGACTTACTGCGATAACCGCGAACTGCGCCGGGAAGTGTACGAAGCCTTTGTTACCCGTGCCTCAGACCAAGGCCCGGATGCGGGCACCTGGGACAACACCCCGGTGATGGCTGAAATTCTCAAGCGCCGTCATGCCTTGGCGCAGTTGCTGGGCTTTAACAACTACGCCGAGCGTTCTTTGGCCACGAAGATGGCCCGCAGCGTAGACGAGGTGTTGGAATTCCTGAACCAGCTGGCGGAGAAGTCCAAGCCGCAAGCCGAGAAGGAATTTGCCGAGCTGAAGGCGTTTGCCAAAGACGGGCACGGCGTAGACGATCTGCAAGCTTGGGACGTTGGATATTACAGCGAGAAACTGCGCCAGAAGCGTTACGACATTTCGCCTGAAACCCTGCGCCCCTGGTTCCCTGTGGATAAAGTGGTGCCGGGCCTGTTCCGGGTGGCTGAGAAGCTGTTCGGTGTTCAGATTGAAGAAAAACCGGACGTTGAAACCTGGCACGAAGATGCCACGGCTTATTGCATCAGCCGTAATGGCGAACCCATTGCCTGGTTCTATCTGGACCTGTTCGCCCGTCAAGGCAAACGCGGTGGTGCATGGATGGCCGATTGCCGGGTACGCTGGCGCAACATGCGCGGCCAGCTGCAGCTGCCGGTTGCCTTCCTGACCTGTAACTTCACCCCGCCGGTGGATGGTAAACCGTCGCTGCTGACCCACGACGAAGTGACCACCCTCTTCCACGAGTTTGGTCACGGCTTGCATCATATGCTGACGCAGGTTGAGGTCATGGATGTCTCCGGCATCAATGGCGTGGCGTGGGACGCGGTAGAGTTGCCGTCCCAGTTCCTGGAAAACTGGTGCTGGAATCCGGAATCTCTGGCGTTGATAGCCAGCCACCACGAGACCGGAGAACCGCTGCCGGACGATCTGCTACAGAAGCTGCTGGCAGCGAAAAACTTCCAGTCCGGCATGGGCATGGTGCGCCAGTTGGAGTTCTCGCTGTTCGATTTCCGCCTGCATGCGGAGTTCACCAACGAAGCCCCTACCAACCCGCTCGACATGCATCGCAAGGTGCGTGAAGACATTGCGGTGGTGCAATCACCGGAGTTCAACCGCTTCCCGAACGGGTTCTCCCACATTTTCGCGGGCGGCTACGCAGCGGGTTACTACAGCTACAAGTGGGCTGAGGTACTGGCGGCTGATGCTTTCTCGTTGTTCGAGGAGAAAGGCATCTTCGATCCGGAAACCGGCAAGGCGTTCTTGCACAACATTCTGGAAAAAGGCGGTTCGCAGGAGCCCATGGAGTTGTTCAAAGCCTTCCGCGGCCGTGAGCCTCAGGTGGATGCGTTGTTGGAGCAATCTGGCATTACCGGCGAAGTAGCCTGATACAATGAAAGCTGGCCGTGCTGATGCGGCCAGCTGGTTAATCTGGAGTTGAGTTATGCCGAGTCCAAAACGTTTTATCGCCGGTGCGATTTGTCCGCGCTGTGCGGAGATGGACAAGATCACGATGTTCACGGACGACAAAGGCGATCAGGTGCGTGAGTGCGTGGCCTGTGGGTATACCGATGCCCTGTCTGAGGTTGAGCAGCCAGCGGCTCCTGAGATTGAAACCCGGGTGAACAAGCGGGGCAATGAGGACGACCATACCGTTAAGCAGGTGGTGTTTTTTAAGGCTGGTTCTGAGAACTGACCGTTTTCAGAAAAACATCAAAAAGTGCTTTTTCGTTCTCTTTAGTCTTTACCCCAGAGATTCCTCCAAAGATAAACGTTCGGGGTTGGTGGGGGGTGTCAAAACTATCAGGAAAACCACGTTTTCCGTTTTGACACCCCCCACCAACCCCGAACAATCCCCCAAAAGAGAAGGCTACAAAAGGCAGGCTACCAACGAAGTTAAAGAACCATAGCCGCCAACCACCCAAAGCCAAGCAATGGCAGGTTGTAGTGCAGGAAGGTCGGAACAACCGTATCCCAAATGTGGTTGTGCTGGCCGTCTACGTTCAAGCCAGCCGTTGGCCCAAGGGTAGAATCGGAGGCCGGGGAACCGGCATCACCCAATGCGCCGGCAGTACCTACCAAGGCAACGATGGCCAGCGGGCTGAAGCCCATTTGCAGAGCCAGCGGAACATACAGAGCCGCGATGATGGGAATGGTCGAGAACGAAGAACCAATACCCATGGTGATCAGCAGGCCCACCACCAGCATCAGCAGCGCAGCCAAAGGTTTGTTTTCGCCGATGGCGGCAACCGAGCCTTCAACCAGATTGGCGATGTCGCCGGTTTCGCGCATCACTTCGGCAAAGCCATTGGCCGCGATCATGATGAAGCCGATCATCGCCAGCATTTTCATGCCTTCGGTGAACAAGTCATCCGCTTCCTGCCATTTAACAACGCCCGACAGGTTGAACAGCACGAAACCAGCCAGTGCACCCAAAATCATGGAGCCTAGCCACAGCTGCACCACGAAAGCTACAACGATGGCGACCAGTGCCATAACCAGAGTTTTCGGGCTGTATTTCACATCCACCCGCTCGGTTTGGCTGATCAGCTTCAGATCGTAGCCGCGGCCGCCGCGGTAGCTGAAGAATACGGCAATCAGCAGGCCCACCAACATGCCCAGCGCAGGAAGAGCCATGGCAGACATGACATTCAATTCACTGGCATCGACACCGTTGTCTGCGACGTTAGCCAATAGAATTTCATTCAGGTAGATACCGCCGAAGCCCACCGGCAGGAACATATACGGCGTGATCAAACCGAAGGTCAGTGCACAGGCTACCAGGCGGCGGTCCATGTGGAGCTTGGCCATCACGTACAGCAGCGGTGGGACAACCAGCGGGATAAAGGCGATGTGGATGGGCAGGATGTTCTGGGAAGACATTGCCACCGCGACCAGCAGGCCGATAATCATGAAACGGATGCCGGTGGCTGCGCCGCCTTCGTCTTGTTTGCCGATCAGTGCCAAAGCTTTGTCAGCCAGTGCGTGGGCCAGCCCGGATTTACCGATAGCCACAGCGAAGGCACCCAAAGTAGCGTATGACAAAGCTACAGTTGCGCCGCCGCCCAAACCGGCGTTGAACGCATCAATGGTGGACTCGAGGGACATCCCTGCAACAAGGCCACCAGATATGGCGCCGACAATCAGGGCAACAACAACGTGGATGCGGCACAAGCTCAGTACGAGCATGATCAGTACCGCGGCAACAACGGCATTCATGGCAAACTCCGGCTGAAAACAGAAGATGAGCTGGCACCTTCAGGGCACCAGCGGTACGAAAAGTGGGCTAATGTGCAGGAAATGGCCGTGTCAGTCAAAGTGGTTATGTAATTAATCTTTGCCCTCTACCCGGGCAAACCGCGGTACGTCTTCTCCGGCCACCTGCACGGTTTCCTGAAACATGCTGAGGGGGCGTACCCACAAGCTGTGGTCTCCGTACAGACAGCGATAGACCACGAGCGATTCTTCGGTTTCGCTGTGCCGGGCGACCCCGATGACTTCGTAATCGCGACCTTTGTAGTGGCGGTAGCGGCCAGGTGAGATGGTTTGCGGCGATCGGCTCATGGATGTTGCCCCGTTCGAAGTGAGCTATGCTCAGTGTATGCGTAACAATTAGCCAGAATTATCCGAGTGTCCAGCCGGCTGATGAGCAATGGTAGACGTCTTGTGAGAGCTATTCTAATTATTTTGTTAACTCTGATCAGCCCGATTGCTCTGTCTGGCCCCGCGGCGTTTCAATGGCTGGAAGCTTCTTATGGCGAGCTGGCACTGGATGATGTGCGCGCCGTACCCGCGAGCCAGTGGCAATCTGTTTCTGCTGATGAGACGTTGAACCGTGGTTTCAGTGACAGCGACTATTGGCTGAAAGTCACCCTTCCTGTGGACAAGCGGAATCGATTGCTGGTCGTCGGTTATCCGTTGCTGGATGAAGTCTCGCTTTACTGGGAGGTTGATGGGCAAATCATCGAAACCCACCACACTGGCGATACCCTGCCGTTCAACAGTCGTCCTATCGTTCACCGTAATTTTGTCTTTTTAGCCCCGCCTTCGTCCGAACCTTTGACGGCTTGGATGCGGGTGCACACCAATGGCTCAGCGCAGATACCCGTTGCGGTCATGCCCTCTGCGGAGTTTTTGGCCAAAGAACAAGCCTCCTTTGGCTGGCAGGCCATGTTTGTCGGGGTGGTTTTTTCACTGGCGCTGTATAACTTCTTTTTGTTTGCGATGGTGCGGGACATAACCTATCTGTGGTACGTGCTGACGGTATTCACGACCAGCCTGGTTCAGCTGAACTTCAATGGTCTCTTGTTTCAATGGGTGTGGCCAACCTTCCCGCGTCTGAATGAGTTCATTACCGCGCCACTGGTTGGCGCATCGCTGATTTTCGCGCTGACCTTCACCATCAAGTTTCTAACATTAAAGCAGTTCAGTCCGCTGGGTTATCGTCTGCTTTGGTTTCTGCGACTGACGACGCTCTTGTTGATTGGTTACAGCCTGTTCGTTTCCTATCATTCCGGAATTGCACTGGTCAGTGCCCTGGCCGCGATTTGCACGCCAATCGCCTGGCTGGTGGCGCTCAGGCTCTGGCTCCGGGGGCAAACCTTGGCCGGGTATTATGTGCTGGCCTGGACACCACTCTTGGTGGGCCACCTGGCGCTAGCGACCAGCAAACTGGGGTTATTGCCTCGGAGTGAGTTTACGGAGATGGCGCCACAAGCCGGAGTTGCGATCGAAGCCGTGCTGTTGTCGTTTGCCCTGGCTTACCGGATCAATATAGAGCGTAAGAAGCGTCAAGAAGCTCAGGAACATGCGTTGGTGGTTCAGCGAGAGGCCAACCTGACCTTGGAAACCCGGGTTCGGGAACGGACCGAAGAGCTGCAAAATGCCAATCAGTTACTCAAGGCCGCGAGTTTGACCGATGGCCTGACTGGTGTGGCCAACCGCCGCCGGTTTGACGAAAAATTGAATGAGGAATGGCAGCGGGCCATTCGGCACGAGCATGAACTTAGTTTGATCATGGTCGATATTGATCACTTCAAACAGGTAAACGACACCTTTGGGCACTTGGTCGGCGATGATTGTCTGGTGGCGGTTGCGAACGTTATCGATAACGAAGTGCAGCGTTCAATTGATCTGCTAGCCCGCTTTGGTGGCGAGGAGTTTGTGGTGCTTCTGCCGACAACCGGCAGCGAAGGAGCCGGGGTTGTTGCCGAGCGTCTGAGGACAGCGGTTGAAGGCTCCCCGGTGAAGGTGAGTGACGGGGGGGCACCGGTGAATCTGACCATCAGTCTCGGTGTTGCCACCCTTCTGGCCACACAAGGCGCTGATCCTCAAGAGCTGATGCGGCGCGCGGATGAGGCGCTGTATCGCGCCAAAGCCGGTGGCCGCAACCGGGTGGTTGTCTGGCGCAACAGCCAGCCAACCACCATCAGCTGATATTCAGTTCTTGAGCTTGTATCGGCCCGGGCCGAGGAAGATAACCGCTAACGCGGAGAACAGGAAGAAACCTTGCAGCTCCAGTGCCCAACCGCCGTTGCTACTGAGCGAAAGCAACTGATGGCTGTGCACCAGTGCGATGGCGACAATCATATTGAAGACCACAATAATGGCCCCGATCCGGGTCTGGTAGCCCAGAATAATCATCAATGGCGCGATGATCTCGCCGATGTAAACCCCATAGGCCAGGATGGTTGGCAGGTTGTGAGCGGCTAATTGGCCCTCAATAAAACCAACGCCATTGAGCAGCTTTGACACCCCGTGGAACAGCAGAAGACCGCCCAGAGTAAGTCGAATAATCAGTTTTCCCAAGTCTGCATTGTCCAACACGAGCGTGTATCTCCTTAATCATTTCAACAAGTAAGGTGCGTTTTGCCGATCAGTTTAACGGGTTGTCGGATAGCCGGAAAGGAGCGGTGTCAATCTGGGGTGGCGGAACGGCTAAAGTATTCCCGGCCGCAGTGAAAACTGAATGTGATTGCGCTCCAGCAGATGCTCCCAAAACTGACGCATCCAGTCCCAGGCACGGTTGTTGACCTGATTCACGAAGGGTTCGAGATCAAGGCTGTAGTAATCGGGAGTACCAGCGATCTGCAGTACCGTAATGGTAATGGCGTCATCCAGTTCGTTGGCAAAGGGTTCGCCAATCAATTCATGAACCAGCAAGTTGGCTCGGGTGGCTTCTAGATCAATGAGTTCGCTGGCGCGAATGGAGCGGTTGTTGTCGTGCATCTCCTCCATCAGGCGGTGGCACATGTAGGCGCGGATGAGCAAGCCGTCCAAGCCATCGTACTGCACCAGGAGCACCGAAGGCTGGGTGAAGTATTGGGCAGCGCCGTCAATAAACGGTTTGAACAGCTCTCGTATGCCGGCTTCCTGCGCGCAGGCATCTACGCATTCGATCAGGCGTGGGGCCATTTCGATGTACTCGACGGCGAACTGGAACAGGCTGGTGGCCGGGTTCGATCCACCTACCACAATGGATGCGGGTAACTGGTTTACCTTGTCCTTCATCTGGCGCAGAAACGTGCCGGAGCGAGCTTCCTTCCGCCGAGCCTGATCAATAATCTCAAGGACTGCTTGTGGTGTCATTGCAGGAGATGCCGCTGTTTGTACGAGTTGAGGTCGCAAGGCCCCTCCTTGGTTCTACCAAGAGCAACCGGGAGCAGTTAACCGGGTGGCGAGCCACCGGGATAGGTCTGCCATTTCTGGTTATTGTAGCCAAAATTCCCGAGAGTGCTTCGGCTGAGTGTTAAATAAAGTTACAGCTTCGGGCACGCTGTTTTGGCTTAGTGAGGCGCAAACCAGCGGTCGTGGCGCGTGTAGTGCCAGCATAGCCAGCCCATACTCACGGCGCGCGCCAGCATCAGACTGATCAGAGATAACCACAGGCCGTGGTTGCCCCAGCTGGTGGTCAGCCACCACACCGGAAGAAACACAACGAGCGCGGAGAACAGCATGGTGTTTTGCATCTCGCGGGTGCGGGTTGCGCCGATAAAAACACCATCCAACAGGAAGCCCCAGACAGCCGCGAAAGGCAGTAGCCAAAGCCAGGGCAGATACTGCCAGGCTGTGAACTGCACCGCTTCGATGTCGGTCAGCAAGCCGATCAACCACCGGCCGCCAAGCACGAACGCGATGGTCAGCAGCAGTGCACCCCAGATTGACCAGCGCAGGGCGCTGCTGAATACGGTTTTAAACTGGTCTTTGCTGCCTTTGCCAATGGCTTCGCCGATCAATGCTTCGGCGGCATTGGCAAAACCATCCAGGGCGTTTGAAATGACCAGCAAAAAGGTGATCAAAACCGCATTGGCGGCCAGAATTATGTCTCCTTGCCGGGCTCCCTGCGCAGTAAAAAAGGCCAGCACCAACAGCAACGCGATAGTGCGCACCATGATGAAACGGTTGACCTGAAGAATGCGCAGATAATCCGACAATTGCCCGAACAGCTCTCTGGTCAGTGTTTGCCCTTCGGGCATGCGCTTGAGCACGATGGCGAAACCGATAACGGTGGCGCCGTACTCGGCCAGAACGGTGGCCATGGCAACACCGCGGCTGTTCCAGCCCAACACCGTGACAAAAAAGATGTCCAGAATGATGTTGATGCCGTTGGCGATGATCAACATCACCATGGGGCCCCGGGGATACTGGGTGCCAATCAGCCAGCCCACCAGGGTGTATTGGCACAGCACGGCGGGCGCGCTCCAGATACGAATAGAAGCGTACTCAGCCGCCAGTTCGGCCACCGCAGGGCTCGGGTTCATTAAATGCAGACCCAGCGCAATCAATGGCTGATTAAACAGAATCAGCAACAAGCCGATACCCACTGCAAGCATCAGCGAGCGCAACAGCAGCGCGACTTGAGCAAAGGAATCCTGTTGGCCCCAGGCCTGCGCGGCCAGGCCGGTGGTGCCCATGCGCATAAAACCGAAGGTCCAGTACAAAATGCTGAACAGGTTAGCGCCAACTGCAACCGCACCGAGATATTCCGGGTTATCCAGATGGCCCAGCACGGCGGTATCCACCAAACCCAGAAGCGGCACCGTGAGGTTCGTCAGCATCAGCGGCCAGGCCAGCAGCCACAGGCGCTGGTCTGTGGGGTTGAAGATTTTGTTATGCGAATTTCTCATTAAAACGGGCCATCTATCTCATTTAGGTTTAACTGGATTTTTAGTGTTTTGCTAA
The DNA here is from genome assembly GCF_016427555.1 of Marinobacter litoralis. Taxonomy (GTDB): domain Bacteria; phylum Pseudomonadota; class Gammaproteobacteria; order Pseudomonadales; family Oleiphilaceae; genus Marinobacter; species Marinobacter litoralis_A. Next base: position 460,886 of record NZ_JAELVS010000001.1, on the reverse strand, counting down.
TCAGTGGCTACACTGAGCAATGATGTATCCATAAGCAGGCTTTCACTCGCGGATGTTCTGGTGTTGCGAGCATCAGAACGAACCGCAGAGGGATGACGCAAAATCCGACAAGAATAACACTCTGTGGAGACACAGTATGCGCGTGCATGCCAAGCGGGCACTTGCCCTAGTCATTGGACTGTTGCTACCGGCTGTGGTCATGGCGGACTGGACCATGAACATGACGCCGGGTGTAACCGGTACCAGTAATCAGATATTCAGCCTTCACATGACCATTCTATGGATCTGCGTAGCCATCGGTGTGGTGGTTTTCGGGGTCATGTTCTGGTCGATCTTTGCCCACCGCAAGTCACAGGGCCACAAAGCAGCCAACTTCCATGAACACACATGGGTGGAAATACTTTGGACTGCTATTCCATTTGCCATTCTGGTCGCCATGGCGGTGCCAGCCACGGCAACACTCATCGAAATGTACGACACCACCGAATCCGAGGTCGATATCAAGATCACCGGGTATCAGTGGCGTTGGCAGTACGAGTATATCAATGATGACTTCGGTTATTTCTCCAGCTTATCGACGCCTCGCGATCAGATTGAGAATCGTCAGGCGAAGGGTGAGAACTATCTGCTTGAGGTGGATAAGCCGCTGGTGATTCCGGTTGGTAAGAAGGTTCGTTTCCTGTTAACGGCCAACGACGTGATCCACTCTTGGTGGGTGCCGGAGTTTGGTGTGAAAAAAGACGCTATTCCGGGCTTTATTAATGAAACCTGGACCCGGGTGGACGAACCCGGAATCTACCGCGGTCAGTGCACCGAGCTGTGTGGTAAAGACCATGGCTTCATGCCAGTGGTGGTCGAAGCCGTGCCCGAAGAGGAATATCTGGCCTGGGTTGAGGAACAAAAAGAAGCCGCCGAAGCGGAGCGTCAGCTGACCCAGAAAGACTGGACCTTGGATGAGCTGATGGAGCGTGGCGAGAAAGCCTACGCCAGTGCCTGTGCAGCTTGCCACCAGCCGAACGGTGCAGGTATGCCGCCGGCGTTCCCGGCCTTGAAGGGCAGTCCCATTGTGACTGACGACATGGAGGCCCATATCGACATTGTGGTGAACGGGGTATCCGGTACTGCGATGCAGGCCTTTGGCGGGCAGTTAAGCGAAGTAGACCTGGCGGCGGTGATTACCTACGAGCGGAACGCGTGGGGTAACAACACCGGTGAGATGGTTACACCGAAAGAGATTTTCGACTTCAAGAATAAAGAGTAGTTGACGCCAGATAACAACAATCACCAGCCATAAAAAACGGCGGTAACGGGGGTTTTCATGAGTGCGGTTGCAGATACCCACAACCAGGAACATCACCACGGCCCGGCCAAAGGCATCAGCCGTTGGTTGTTGACCACCAACCATAAAGACATCGGGTCTATGTACCTGATTTTCAGCTTCGCTATGTTCCTGCTGGGCGGCAGCATGGCGATGGTGATACGGGCGGAATTATTCCAGCCGGGCTTGCAGATTGTTCAGCCCGAATTTTTTAACCAGATGACCACCATGCACGGGCTGATCATGGTGTTCGGCGCAGTCATGCCCGCCTTCGTGGGGTTGGCCAACTGGATGTTGCCGCTGATGATTGGTGCGCCCGATATGGCGTTGCCACGGATGAACAACTGGAGTTTCTGGCTGCTGCCCTGTGCCTTCCTGATCCTGGTGTCCACCTTGTTTATGGAGGGCGGCGCACCCAACTTCGGCTGGACCTTCTATGCGCCTTTGTCCACGACTTACGGGCCACCCAGCACCACCTTCTTCATTTTCGCCATCCACATCATGGGTGTGTCATCCATCATGGGTGCCATCAACGTGATCGCCACTATTCTGAACCTGCGCGCACCGAGCATGACCCTGATGAAAATGCCGCTGTTCGTCTGGACCTGGCTGATCACGGCGTTTCTGTTGATAGCCGTGATGCCGGTACTGGCGGGTGCGGTTACGATGATGTTGATGGACATTAACTTCGGCACCAGTTTCTTTGATGCCTCAGGCGGCGGTGACCCGGTGTTGTTCCAGCATGTGTTCTGGTTCTTCGGGCATCCTGAGGTGTACATCATGATTCTGCCGGCGTTCGGGGCCGTGTCCCATATTGTCCCGGCCTTCTCGCGCAAACCATTATTTGGCTACGCCTCCATGGTATATGCCGTGGGTGCCATTGCCGTGCTCTCGTTTCTGGTTTGGGCGCACCATATGTTTACCGTTGGCATCCCGCTGGCGGGGCAGTTGTTCTTTATGTACGCAACCTTATTGATTGCGGTGCCCACCGGGGTGAAGGTGTTCAACTGGGTAACCACCATGTTCCGGGGTTCGCTGAGCTTTGAAGCCCCCATGCTGTTTGCGGTGGCCTTTATCATCCTGTTTACCATTGGCGGTTTCTCCGGGCTGATGCTGGCCATTGCTCCGGCTGACTTCCAGTATCACGACACCTACTTCGTGGTGGCTCACTTCCACTATGTGCTGGTGCCGGGGGCTATCTTCGGCATCTTCGCCTCGGCCTATTTCTGGTTGCCGAAATGGACCGGCAACATGTACGACGAAACCCTCGCCAAAACCCACTTCTGGCTGTCATTTGTGGGCATGAACCTGGCGTTCTTCCCCATGCACTTCCTGGGATTGGCGGGCATGCCGCGGCGGATTCCGGATTATGCGCTGCAGTTCGCGGACTTCAATATGGTCTCCAGCGTCGGGGCCTTTATGTTCGGCGTGACGCAGCTGTTGTTCCTGTTCATCGTGGTGAAGTGTGCCCGCGGCGGTGAGAAAGCCGCCGCCAAACCGTGGGACGGTGCAGAAGGGCTGGAGTGGACGGTACCCTCCCCGGCCCCGTACCACACCTTCTCAACACCCCCTGAAGTGAAGTAATCGGGAGTTTTGTCATGGCTGATCAGCAGCAAGGCAAACGCAGTAACAGCCGGGTCATTGCCTGGTGCATGGCCGGCGTGGTGGGCATGTTCGCGTTTGGATTTGCCCTGGTTCCCTTGTACGACGTGTTTTGTGACATCACCGGAATAAACGGAAAAACCAGCGGCCGCTATGAGGCGGGCAGCAGCGAACAGGTGGATGAGAATCGGACGGTCACGGTTCAGTTTCTGGCCAGTAATGGCCCCGGTATGAGCTGGGAATTCCGGCCGGTGGTGCGCAGTGTGAAGGTACACCCCGGTGAGCCGATGACGGTGAAGTTCTTTGCGGCAAATCCAACCGCAGATGACATGGTGGGGCAGGCAGTGCCCAGCCTGTCACCCTCGGAAGGCACGCTGTATTTTCATAAAACGGAATGCTTTTGTTTCAATCAACAACCACTGGAGGCTGGCGAAAGCGTGGAAATGCCGCTGGTTTTCATCGTGGACCCGGAGCTGCCTGAACACATTACCAAGCTGACGTTGTCTTACACCCTGTACGATCAGGGCAAGCCTGTGGAAGTTTCTGGCCCGGCAGCGGCAGACACAATAACCAACAATAACGGCTAAGCCATCGGAGAGAACTATGGCGGATCACCAGACCTACTACGTTCCCGAACAGAGTAAGTGGCCCATTGTCGCCACCGTTGGCCTTGGGGTCACCCTTTACGGCGCTGCATCCATCATGGTCAATGGCAATCAGGGTGAAAGCACCACCGGCTCCTGGGTGATGTTCTGGATTGGCGCACTGATTATGGCTTACATGCTGTTTGGTTGGTTCGGCAGTGTGATTCGGGAAAGCCGGGCCGGCCTGTACAGCGACCAGATGGACCGTTCATTCCGTTGGGGCATGAGTTGGTTCATTTTTTCCGAGGTGATGTTCTTTGCTGCCTTTTTCGGGGCATTGTTCTACGTTCGGGTGTTTGTGGTGCCCTGGTTGGGCGGTGAGGGCGACAAAGGCAGTTCCAACATGCTGTGGGAGGGCTTCCAGGCCAGTTGGCCGTTGGTAAATAACCCCGATCCACAAGCGTATCAAGGGCCCTCAGAGGTAGTAGGGCCTTGGGGATTGCCGTTACTCAACACCATTCTGCTGGTGACATCCTCGTTCACCGTGACCATTGCCCACCACGCCTTGAAGGCCGGCGATCGCGCTAAGGTAAAACTCTGGATGGCGCTGACCATTGCGCTTGCCGTTGTGTTCCTGTTTGTTCAGGGTTACGAATACGTCCATGCCTACAACGATCTGGATCTGACGCTGCAGTCTGGTATCTACGGCAGTACGTTCTTTATGCTGACCGGTTTCCACGGGGCCCACGTTCTGTTGGGTACGATCATGCTCACGATCATGTTGATTCGGATCACCAAGGGGCATTTCAGCGCCGATAACCATTTTGGCTTTGAAGCGGCGGCTTGGTATTGGCACTTTGTGGATGTGGTGTGGCTAGGATTGTTCGTATTTGTTTACGTACTTTGAGCGCCGGTATTCATGACGGTGTCGGGTTAAGAGTGATCGATCCGGACCAGAGCGCGATCAACAGCAGCACGAGCAGCAGCACACTCAAGGCAACCCGGACCGCCAGGGAGTTGACCACCCGCCGGGTTTTGCCACCGTCGTGGATCAAGAAAAACAGACCGCTGAACAAACTCACGATAACGGCGAACAGCAGTACGACAATGGCAACTTTAAGCATGGGGTATCCCGTTGTTATTGATTGTTCAGGCAGTGGTAGGCGTGTTTCCGCTTCTTGCCTTTTCTTCACTATAGCAAAGCATGGGTAGGCCGTTTTGAAGGATCGCCGATGGCATTTTGATTGGCGTCTGCTGATGTTTAGCGGCCTGTTCCTGCCTCTTCTTATAAGTCTCGGCATCTGGCAACTGAACCGTGCGGGTGAAAAGCAAACCCTGCTGCAAGCCTGGCAACAACAAGCTAACGACACGCCTTGGGCGACCCTGGTTGCCGGTGATCTTCAGCCGGGGTTACCGGTATACCTTACGGGCTTTTACGGTAAGCAAAGCTGGTTATTGGATAACCGTACCCGAGACGGCATTCCAGGTTATGAGGTGCTGACCCTGTTCCGGCCCCTTGAAGGCCCCCCGGTGGTGGTCAATCGGGGATGGGTACAGGGCACCCGAACCCGCGATACTTTACCGACGATTGAAACCCCGGACGACCTCCTGACGATAGAGGGCCGTTTGGCGGAGTACCCGGAGCCGCCGGTTCTGGCGGAGGTAGCATCATCCGGGGACGGTTGGCCGAAACGCGTGCAGGCGTTGCCGAAAACCGAAGTTGCCGAATTCGTGCGTGAACCGGCCCCGGTGACCGTGATGCTTTCGGACCCGAAACAGCCCGGCGCCTACCGTGCCGACCGGGTTCCGGATGTGATGGGGCCACAAACGCATTATGGATATGCGGTGCAATGGTTTGCGCTTGCGGCAGTGCTGACTATATTGACTGTAGTAGCGAGTTATAGGCGTAGCGAGACATAAAACAACAAAGAAAGACACAAAGGCAGGAGCCGACAATGACAACGGCTGACTCCATGAGTGGTCGCGAATCCGCGAGCCCGGAACAGATCCGGCGTGGCCGGCGCACGGCAATCCTTCTGTTTGCCGTGGGCTTTGGGCCTATGGTGCTGGCGACCATTATGTTCTACACCGGTTGGCTGAACCCGGAAGGCCACACCAATAATGGCGAACTGTTGCAGCCGGTTGTGCCGGTTCAGGCTTTGAATCTCGAAACCCGTACTGGCCTGCCGCTTGCCGAACGATTTGGTGCGGATAAGGCCGACCCCCAATGGTTGATGCTGGTTACAGCGGGCACCTGCACCGAAGCGTGCGAGCAACTGCTGTACCTGGCGCGACAAGTCAATATCGCCCTCGGCAAAGAAGCTCCCAGAGTCAGCCGTGCCGCCTGGTTGGCTGCAACCCCCGCTGAGCTGGAAGCGCGTTGGCCCCGGGACTATCAGCGCATGGAGCGGCTAAGGCTAATGCCGGGCGCCACACCGGCCTGGCCGGATGGTGTTAATCCTGACTCAGAGCCTCGTATCCTGCTGGTTGATCCCTTTGGCAACGTGATGATGCATTACGGCACCGAACACACCGGCAAACAGATGCTGAAAGACATCAAGCAACTGCTGAAGCTGTCGCAGATTGGCTGACCGGGAGGGCGATGCGGTGAACCAGACTTCAACAGACGCCTTGGCCCGAAAGCTGGCGGTTTGGTCAACACTGGCCTGCGCACTGGCGGTGGTGGTGATCATGCTGGGGGCCTGGACGCGCTTGGTCCATGCCGGCCTTGGCTGTCCGGATTGGCCCGGCTGCTATGGTTTCTTAACGGTGCCTCAAAGCGAAACCAACATCGCCATCGCCAATGCCCGCTTCCCTGAAACTCCGGTGGATGTTGCTAAAGGCTGGCCGGAAATGATTCACCGATACGCTGCCGGTACCTTGGGGTTGGTGGTGTTTGGGTTGGCCATTGCCTCGATTCGCCATCGTCGTGCCCACCTGCCCCTGCGCCTGCCTTTGTTCATCGCAGGCTTCATCGTATTGCAGGGTGCTTTCGGCATGTGGACGGTTACCCTGAAACTTTGGCCGCAAGTCGTGGCGCTGCATCTGTTGGGTGGATTTACCACACTCAGCCTATTGTTCCTTTTGACGTTAAGATTGCGCAACAGAGCGGGTATGCCGCATCGGTCGGCGGGGCGGGTGGCCACGCGTCTGTCCAAACTTCGCCCCTGGCTCCACGGTGGCTTGTTTCTGGTGGTGGTACAGATTGCGCTCGGAGCCTGGACGGCTGCGAACTATGCGGCGGTGGCCTGCACCGATCTGCCTACGTGCCAAGGCCAGTGGTGGCCGGAGAGCATGGACTTCCGGCATGGTTTTGATATTGCGCAGCAGGTGGGGCCGAATTATCTGGGCGGGCAACTGACCGATGATGGCCGTGTTGCCATTCATGTGACCCATCGCCTTGGCGCCGTGGTTGTAATGTTCTACTTAGGCTTGATGCTGCTCCGGCTCTGGAGGCAACGAGGTAGCAGTGGTCTGGATAGCAGCATATTGCTGGTGGCCTGCGCGCTGGCGCTTCAGTTCAGTCTGGGGTTAGCCAATGTCTGGTTTCATATTCCGCTCGGCATTGCCGTGGCGCATAACGCCATGGGGGCCGGGCTGCTGCTGTCGATGATCAATCTGATCTGGCGGCATACCCAGTTACCGCATTCAAAATCAGCGACGGCATCCCACACAACAACCATAACGCGGGAGGTAACGGCATGAGCGAGCAAGTAAAAGCACTGCCGGTGCAAGAATCGACGAGATCCGTAACACATATCTCGTGGCGCGATTATCTGGAACTCACCAAGCCGCGGGTAGTGGCGTTGATGATTCTGACCTCTTTGATCGGCATGTTGCTGGCAGCACCAGGGGTGCCGGGTTGGGGCGTACTGCTGTTTGGTAATCTCGGCATCGCCTTTTTGGCGGGCGCCGCGGCCGTGGTGAACCATGTCGTAGATCAGAAAATCGACACTGTCATGGCCCGCACCCGCAAACGCCCGGTGGCGACAGGCCGGATCGCTCCCTTCGACGCGATTTTGTTTGCGGTGGTGCTGGCGGCCGTCGGCATGGTCGTGCTCATGTGGCAGGTGAACGAGCTTACCGCCTGGCTGACGCTGGCCTCCCTGGTAGGCTACGCAGGCATCTACACCTTATTCCTGAAACGGGCCACGCCGCAGAACATAACCATCGGCGGCCTTGCCGGGGCCATGCCGCCCTTGCTGGGCTGGACCGCGGTAACCGGGCAGGTAGAGGGCCATGCGTTGTTGCTAGTGTTGATCATTTTCGCCTGGACCCCTCCGCATTTCTGGGCCTTAGCCATTCATCGTAAAGAAGAGTATGCCAAAGCCGGTATCCCGATGCTGCCGGTTACCCACGGCAACAAATACACCGAACTGCACATCGTGCTGTATACCGTTATGCTGTTGGTGGTCAGCCTGTTGCCTTTTGCCACTGGCATGTCCGGTGGAATCTATCTGGTGGGGGCGCTGGCCTTAGGTTTGCGGTTCCTGCAATATGCTATTCGCTTGCTGAAAGGCGATGACCGCCGGGTTGCCATGGATACCTTTAAATACTCCATCGTGTATCTGATGGCGTTGTTCGTGGTGCTGCTGGTGGACCACTTCGTCTTTTACTGAACAGCGGGCATGACACTCATTTGACCGGGAGGCCCTATGGGGCGTTCGCTACGCATTACGCTGCTTGCGTTGTTTTTGATCGTTGCACTGATTTTTGGCCTGACCTTGGGGCGGCAGGTGTTTCTGGCAAACAGTGAACCCGCGCCAGCGCCAGATCTGAGCGAATACAACACCTATGTGTATGACCAGCCGCGCGAGTTGGCGGAATTCACCCTGACCAATGAGCAGGGCGAAACCGTAACGCGGGACGACTTGAAAGGCCGGTGGAGCTTCGTGTTTGTCGGTTACACCAACTGCCCGGACATCTGCCCGGCGGCGATGGCGAACCTGCGCCAAACCGACAAACTGCTGTCGGCGGAACTGCCGCAGCCGGATTACCTGCTGGTGACCGCAGACCCGGAACACGACACACCGGACAAACTGAAAGCCTACACCGGGTTCTTCGGTGAGCATTTTCACGGCCTGACCGGTGAGCTGGACACACTCAGGGAGCTGGCCCAAAGCCTGAGTGCGGTCTTTGTGCACCGCGAGGTGGACGGCCAACTGCTGGTGGATCACAGCGGACATTTCGCGCTGCTGAATCCTGATGGCAAACTCCAGGCCTTGATTCAGCCCCCGCATAACCCGAAAGAGTTAGCCGAAGCGTTCGCACGGATTTATAGCTGGGCCAAGGAAAATCACCCCAGAGCCGCAGGCAACTGATTCCGTGTGCCCAAGGTCTGACTGACAAACTCCACCGTCTGCCATACACTGCCCGGCTGTATCATGTTCATGCATAACCGGGCAGTAAATATGACCTCACCATCGAGCGCTTCTTCCAGACAGTTGTTCACCGTTTTGTTGGCCGGTGGGCTCGTGTTGCTGGTGGTGCACACCCTGGGTCGGTTTATCTACACGCCGCTGATGCCTTATCTGGTGGCGGACGACCAGATAAATGCTTCCCAAGGGGCTGCGATCGCGACATGGAACTACCTCGGATACCTGATGGGTGCCATGCTGGCGATCCGCTGGCACCGGATTGACCAGATCCGCTTCCTGCTGCCCTTGTTCATGTTCGTACATGTTGCCACCACCCTGATCATGACCCAAACCGACAACCTTACGGTGATGTCGGTGGTTCGGTGGCTCAATGGCGTGGCCAATGGCGTGATCTTCGTGCAGGCCCCGGCCCTGATCCTGGAATGGCTGGTTCTGCGAAACCGCGCTTCATTGAGCGGGCTGGTGTACATTGGTGTAGGAACAGGACTTTTGGTATCCAGCGGTTTGGTGACCGGTCCCGCCGACTTTCTTGAGGGTGCCCAGCGCTGGTGGCCTGCCCTGCTGGTATCTATCCCGCTGGGCTGGTGGGGCGTGATGCAGCTGCGAAAGCTCGATGTGCCTGTTCGTGAACAAGACGACTCCGGTAAAACGATTACCACCACACCTCTACTGGATCGCGCCAGTGTGCCGCTGTTCCTGAGTTACGCTGGCGCGGGCTTGGGATACATCCTGCCCATGACTTTTTTGCCGTTGCTGGCGAACCTTGAATTGCCGGCTGACCATTTCCTGCAAGACGGCACCTGGATGCTGGTGGCGATCGTAACCATTCCCTCGCCGTGGCTATGGAACAAGCTCGGTGCCGTTATGGGTGATCTCCGAGCGTTGAGATTGAATTTCATCATTCAGTTGGCGGGTGTTCTGGCGGCCGTTGTCTGGCCGGGCGCTGTTGGTCTGTCGTTGTGCGCGGTGCTGGTGGGCAGCACGTTTGTGGGCACGGTTCTGCTCACCCAAAGAACCGGCCGTTCTTTGCACCCGCACCAAGGCCCAAGGCTGTCGGCGGCGATGGTAGCACTGTATGGCTTTACTCAAATGGTAGGCCCTTGGCTAACCAAGCAGTGGCTGGATGCTGGCGGCACTCTGTTGTCGGCATTCGGTATCGGTGTGGCGGCGCTGGCCTTTGGTTTGGTGTTTGCGTTCTTTGTGCCTCGCCCGGAGGTTTGGCATTCTCGGTCTTGAGTCTGGCCCGAGACTTTTGGTTGTGGGGGATTGATCGGGGTGGTTTCTCGGGTCACAGATAAAGATTTTTTGATTAGTTGGGCGGCACCGATAAAGAGAGGCGGTAGTCTGATTATGGATTCCGACTTCGCCCACTAAACCATAGCCCGACCATGGTAACCTTCGGACATATTGTATTATTACGCAGGGTGTGGGAGGGGTTTTGAATTTTGGGTCGAACAAAGGTGTCTGAGCGAAGCGAGTTCTTTTTCGGCCCAAAATTCAAAACCCCTCCCGCGCCACCCCCAAACCAAGAAGGCTAAACCCAACAACCCCCCATGCTCCCAATAGAAGCCATACTCCCAGAGCTAACCCAATCCCTGAACCAAAGCACCACAGCCTTGCTACAAGCCCCCCCGGGAGCCGGTAAAACCACCCGAGTGCCCTTGGCGTTGCTGGAAGCCGAATGGCGGGATGACCGGAAAATCCTGATGCTGGAACCCCGACGGCTGGCGGCCAGATCGGCGGCGCGGTTTATGGCGAAACAGTTGGGAGAGGCCCCGGGGCAAACGGTCGGCTACCGGACCCGGCTGGATACCAAGGTTTCTGGGAACACCAAGATTGAAGTGGTCACCGAAGGCATTCTGACGCGCCTGATTCAGAACGACCCCATGCTGGAAGACTACGCCGCTGTGCTGTTCGATGAATTCCACGAGCGTTCCCTACAAGCCGATCTGGGTTTGGCATTGGTGCGGGAAATCCAGCAGGCGTTGCGGGAGGATCTTCGGATACTGGTGATGTCGGCAACGCTGGATACCGCGCCGATTGCCAAAGTGCTGGGTGATGTGCCGGTGATCAGCAGTGAAGGCCGGGTGTTTCCGGTGGAGGTGATGTATCGGCCACTGGCCCGCAATGGCCGGATGCTGGATCAGGTGGTGGCGGTGGTGCACGAAGCCTTGGCCGACCAACCCGGTTCGGTGCTGGTGTTTTTGCCGGGAGCCGGGGAAATTCGGCGGGCTGCACAGCAGCTACAGGGGCAATTACCTGATAATGTCATACTCGCCCCGCTCTATGGCAATTTGAAATCCGAGGAACAGGACCGCGCCATATCGCCGGCTCCCGAGGGTTCGCGAAAGGTTGTGCTGGCCACCGCCATTGCCGAAACCAGCCTGACCATAGAAGGCGTGCGGGTGGTGATTGATGCCGGCCAGCAACGCCGGGCGGTTTTTAATCCGAACAGCGGCATGACACGCTTAGTCACGGGCCGAGTATCCAAAGCTTCTGCGGAACAGAGAAAAGGCCGGGCCGGTCGTGTTGAGCCCGGTGTGTGCTACCGGCTGTGGAGCGAATCCGAACAGTTCGGTCTGGCGGATTTTACCCCGCCGGAGATTCAAGAAGCTGACTTGGCCCCGCTGGTGCTGGAACTGGCCCAGTGGGGCGCCCGATCGCCCGAGCAGGTGGTGTGGATCGACGCACCACCGCATGCGCACTGGCAGCAGGCGGTTGCGTTGTTGCAGTGGCTGGATTTGCTGGATGCCGAAGGTGCTATTACCGATCACGGCAAGGCTGCGCGGGGGCTGGGCATGCATCCGCGCTTGGCGCACATGGTGATCAAAGGGCGCACTTTGGGGCTGGGGCAACTGGCGGCGGAGTTGGCCGCTTTGCTGGAAGAGCGGGATTTGCTTGGGCCGGGCTCCGGTGCTGATTTGCATGAACGCATTCGGGTGTTACGTGGTGAGCGCGGCCATCGCGGCATAGATGTGGCCCGTTTAAAAGCGGTGAAACAGGCGGCCAAGCGCCTGTGCCGAGACGAAGCTTCGGCAGAGCTGCCCACCGAAACCGAAGTGGGCCGGGTGTTGGCCCAAGCCTACCCCGACCGCATTGCCCGCCGTCGGCCCGGAAGCACACCCCGCTACCAACTCAGTAACGGCAAGGGCGCGGTGTTGAGGGAAGACGATGCTCTGGCGCGGCAGGAGTGGCTAGTTGCGGCGGACTTGGACGGCAAAGCCCGGGAAGCGACCATGTATTTGGCGGCACCGGTAGATTTGTCGGATCTGGAGCAGGATCTCGCGGCCCATATCGAAGACCGCGAAGAAGCCCTCTGGGACGACAAACGGGGCACTGTTGTGGCGCGCAAGGTTCGCAAGCTGGGTTCGTTGGTGCTCGCTGAGCAAGCGCTGGCACAGGTGGCGCCGGAGTTACTGCAGCAAGGCTTGCTGGATGCCGTTCGGCGCAAGGGGCTGGATAGCTTGCCCTGGACACCGGCTGCCCAACAGTGGTGTGCACGGGTTCGGATGCTGCGCCATCAGTTCCCCGATGATTGGCCGGAGGTCTGCGACAGTGCTTTGCTGGAATCACTGGAAGATTGGTTGGCGCCCTATTTGTCGGGCATGAAGCGATGGGCCGACCTGGCCGGCCTCAATCTGGTTCAGGCACTGAATACCCTGCTCGATTATCCACAACAGCAGCGCTTGGAAGAACTTGCTCCCCGTGCTCTGACGATACCCACTGGCCAGAATGTCACCCTGGATTACAGCGCTGAAAACGGCCCCGTGCTGGCAGCCAAATTGCAGGCCTTGTTCGGTTGGACCGAAACCCCGAAAGTCGCAGGGGGCCGCGTTCCAGTGGTCATCCACTTATTGTCCCCGGCTCAGAGGCCGCTGGCGGTCACCGCCGATTTGGCCAGCTTCTGGAAGAACGCCTACCCGGAGGTTCGCAAGGACACCCGTGGCCGATATCCCAAGCACCCTTGGCCGGAAGACCCGCTGACTGCGCAAGCGCAACAGGGCACGAAAAAGCGCCCGACCAAGTAACCTTTGTGCCTTTGATCACTGGCCCGTAATGCGACGATGCGCACTAACGGAGTGCGCTGCTTAGGCCCAACGTGCGGGCGTGAAAAAAGCCCGAATTTCGCATGAAAAAAACGCTTGTCAGTTGCTCAAAGCTGATTAAAATGCCGGCAATTTCATCCGTTCGGCGGCCACACATGCAACTCGTGTCTTTTAACGTCTTTCGTACCCTCGGGTTCCCCGATACCACGGTCCTCAAGCCTGAGCATTTCCAGCGTCACAAGGATTTGTTGAAGGAAGCGGATTGGGTGCTCTTCCCTGAATACTGGCAACTGAACGCACTGGTACACGGATTGAAATGCCGAGTATTTCCCAGTGTCGCCAGTTACCGAATTGGCCACGACAAGATCGAAATGACCCGGGCCTTTCAAACCGTCGCCCCCGAGCACACGCCTTGGACACGCATCGAGGCCAATGGCCCGCAGGAGCGGGAGGCACTTTGGAACGCCATGCCTCTACCCTTTGTTGCCAAGCTGCCGAAGTCCAGCATGGGTGACGGTGTATGGCTGATTGAGTCCCGGGAGGACTGGCAGCGTTATTGTGATTGTACCGACGTGTTGTACGTGCAGGAGTACCTGCCGATTGACCGGGATGCGCGAGTGGTGGTTGTGGGTGACCGGGTTGTGGCCGCCTATTGGCGCACGCAGGCAGCACAGGGCTTCTTCAACAACGTAGCGAAAGGCGGGCAGATCGATACCCGGGAAGTGCCTTCGGTGGTCACCGACCTCGCGCTGCGTCTGGCGCGAACGCTGGGCGTAAACCACGCCGGCTTTGATATTGCGGTCGTGGAAGGTTACCCCTATGTGCTTGAGTTCAATCGTCTATTCGGTAACAAGGGCTTGGCGAAAGGCAGCGATCTCAATGGGGCTATTCTGGACTACTTAAAGGCCCAGCACAGCGCCGAAAATCCGGAAGGACCGACAGAGCCGCCGCCATTGTGGCCGGTGGCCGTGTAGGCGTGAATCGGTAGTCTAAAAATCCGTTTTGCGCATGGTTTTTTTGCACTTGGTTTGTGGGTATATATGCGCATTTGCGGTGGTCAAAGAAAAACCTGATGATCGCGAAATTCTATGGGTGCTGCAGCCATGCTGCGGTGCCTTTTTTTAGGTCTGCTTTCCCTATGGAGGGATGCACCACTGATGATCGACGCAGCCAACGCAACTATTGCGGATTACTACGATACCGACACCTTTCAGCGTATCAAAGCATTTTCAGATACCAAGGAAACGCCCTTTGTGGTGATTGATACCGCCACTATTGATCGCCAGTACGACGAGTTGGTGGAAGGATTTCCGTATGCCAAGGTGTACTACGCGGTAAAGGCTAACCCGGCCCCCCAGATTTTGACCATGCTGAGGGACAAAGGCGCCAACTTTGATATCGCATCGGTGTATGAGCTGGAAAAAGTGATGGCGTTGGGGGTTACCGGCGATCGCATCAGTTACGGCAACACGATCAAAAAGGCCAAAGACGTGCGGGCCTTTTACGAAAAAGGTGTGCGCTTGTTTGCCACGGATTCCGAGGCGGACCTGCGCAACATTGCCAAAGCCGCGCCCGGCTCGAAGGTGTACGTGCGCATTCTGACGGAAGGTACGCTCACCGCAGACTGGCCTTTGTCCCGCAAGTTCGGTTGCCAGACCGACATGGCCATGGACCTGTTGATTCTGGCTCGGGAACTGGGCTTGGTGCCCTACGGTGTGTCGTTCCACGTGGGTTCCCAGCAGCGCGAAATTGGTGCCTGGGACGCGGCGCTGAACAAGGTGAAGGTCATCTTTGAGCGCCTGAAGGAAGAAGACGGCATTGAGCTGAAAATGATCAATATGGGCGGTGGTTTTCCGGCTAACTACATCAGCCGTACCAACGAGCTGAGTGTGTATGCCCGGGAAATTGCTCGGTTCCTGGAAGAAGACTTCGGGGCGGAACTGCCGGAGATCATTATTGAGCCGGGCCGGTCATTGATTTCCAATGCCGGTGTGTTGGTGAGTGAAGTGGTTTTGATTTCCCGGAAATCGCGCACGGCGCTGCACCGATGGGTGTTTACCGATGTGGGTAAGTTTTCGGGGTTAATCGAAACACTGGATGAAGCCATCAAGTTCCCGATCTGGACAGAAAAGGACGGCGTGGGTGAAGACTGTGTGATTGCCGGGCCAACGTGCGACAGTGCCGACATTATGTACGAGCATCATAAGTACCCGTTGCCGTTAAATCTGGCAATCGGCGACCGGATGTATTGGTTGTCCACAGGTGCCTACACCACCACTTACAGTGCAGTAGAATTCAACGGATTTCCTCCGTTGAAGGATTACTACATCTAAACAATGTGGCTGTCTGGCCGGGGTTCGCTGTTACGGCGACCTCGGCTCAGGCGGTACCATCAGGAATCAGTGACGGTTCAGCTGTAACCGGAAGGCGATGGGCAGCACCAGCACACCGTAGGCGATAATCACCCAAATTGCGTGACGAATATCCCCCGTCCAGTCCGCCAGAACCCCGCCCAGCATGGGCACAGAGAATGCCAGCGTGTAACCGACCAGAAACGTGCCCGCCGAGAGCCGCCCGGTTTCTTCAGACGACACCAGCAAAGGTGGCAAGGCCACCATAAGAATCAGCAAGATACCCGCAAAAAAGCTCATAAAGGTGGCGCTTAGGATCGATGCCCAGCCCGAAAGCAGAAGTGCGCCGAGGGTGCCGCTGATGCTCAGAACGCCCATGATGATAATCAAGCTGCGAATCCCTACCCAGCGGCGCGCCATTTTCAGCATGACCAGAGACGCGAACACCTGGGCAAAGTTGTACCAGAACAAGGCATCCGGGAGCAGGTCGAAGTTGCCTTGCTGTTCCAGCAGGTTGCCCATATAGGCGTTCAACCCGAAGAAGGACGAGCCGGATAACCCCAGCAACAAACCCAATCGTAGCGTCAGCGGGTTTTTCCAGTCCGGAAGCCAGGCGGTTTTGCGGACAGGGCGAGCCAGATCTCGCTTGGGAAGGAACAGCGCGGCGGCGACCAATAGCGCCGGTAACGACCAGGCCAGCAGAGTGGCGCGCCAGCTGTTTTCGAGTAAAGGCATCAGTACCGGCAGCGTGATACCGGCCCCGATAAACTCGCCCATCAGCATGCCATTCATATAAATCGCCGAGCCGATGGCCAGATGATGCGGCTCAAGCCAACGGGGCAACAATGCCGGTAAGGCGGGCTGCATCATGGCGACACCCAACCCCATGATGGCACTGGCGATCATCAGCGTCAGGGTATCCGGTACCAGGCCCCGGCCGGCGGACCCAATCACCATGATCAACATGGCTAACGCCAGAGTGTTGCGCGGGCCGATACGGGATATGGCAAGTGATCCGGGCATAGCGCCAATGGCGAGCATCAGGATCGGCAGGGTGGTCAGTGCACCGGTGAGCGCCTGGGTCAGGCCCAGTTCGTCACTGATGAACGGTGCCAGCGGCGGCGCCACCAGCACAGGAATTCGTAAGTAAACACCGGCTAACCAAAGCAACACCGCCACCGGCAGCAGCTTGGCTGGCGATGGCGATGTGTTTGCGGCGAGATTGTTTGCCACGGCGTGCGAATCAGTCTTCGCTGGTGTCGGGCAGGTAGGCACCGTCTTCGTCGTGAACTTCCTGACCGGTCACAGGCGGGTTGAAGGCGCAAATTAAGCGCATATCTTCAGTGCCACCGCGCAGGGTGTGCTGGTCGTGCTGGTCGAGTGCGTACAAGGTGCCGTCGGTGATCTCGTGGGTTTCACCGGTGGCTTTATCCGTAATGGTGCCGTTACCGGCTACGCAGTAAACCGCTTCCAGGTGATGCTTGTACCACAGGTTCAATTCGGCACCGGCGGGGATGATGGTTTCGTGAAAAGAGAAACCCATGCCATCTTTTTTCAGAAGCATGCGGCGGCTGGTCCAGCCCGGGCCGGTTACTTCGCGCTCGGTACCAATAATGTCTTGCACTCGTACGATTTTCATTCACATTCCTCATTGTGTGATGGAATAGCCTTACAGTATAAACATGCCCGTCAGCCGCGATTCAACCGCCAGTTGTCATAAGCGGCCATGGCCTGAGCAATCGCTTGCGCCAGATTTTGCCGCTGTGACTGGCTGAACGGACGTTGTTTTCGGCATCGGTCGAGTGCGCGCTGAATCTCGCGTCGGCTGGTTTTATCGAGTTGCTCCAGCCAATGTTGATCGGCCGGCTCCAATGTTAGTAAGTCGCGCCCGGCGTGGTTGCGGTGGCTGATGTGCCACCAGTGATCGACGGCCCGGCCGAGAATGACGTAACCAAACTGGCTGTCCTGAACCGGGCCGAAGGTGGCGGATTGCAGTCCGTTCTTCAGAGGGCCGATATTGAGGGCAGGCAGCACCAAACGATCGCCGTAGAAATAACTACCCGCTGCGCCGATCAGGCCACCTACGAGCGCCCCGGTGCCCAATGACGAGCCAAAGGTGACCGCGTCGATCCCGGCACCACCCATGGCCCCGGCCCCGAATCCGGCGGTTGCCAGATACTTCTTGCTGACCGCCCAATGTTGGCGGGTGTCTTCGGAAAATAAATCGTGCTGGTTGGCCCATTCCAGTTCCGCTTCCTGGCGGGTAATGCGCTGGTGCTGGTACAGGTGCTCGATATCGATCCGCAGGGTTTGCTCACGCCGGCGTTGGCGCTTGTACCAGCGCTCGCGCAATGTGTCTGCGAGCGTGGCTTCGCTGGTGCTGGCCACCTGGTCCAGAGTCAGTGTGCGTTTTTCCTGATAGCCCATCAGATCTTCCAGAGCCCGGGCGATCATGTTGGCGGCCTGATGCTGGCGCTGGCGGCGCTGCTCGGCGAGCAGTTGGGTGGCTTCCTCCAGTGGCTGTTCCCAGTCGGATTCCAATTGGCCAAACGTCCGTAACAGGCTTAAATGTTGCTCGAACGGGGCGCGAACAGCGTCGAATTTGCGTACAACTTGAAAGAACTGTCCAAGCGCCGCCTGCCACACATCGCTGTAATCATCGTCACCGATGCTGTTGATCAACGCCAAGCTCGGCCGGCCGGTCCAGCGCAGGATGGTCATTTCGGCCTCGTGTTCGGCACTGTAAGGCACCGAGCCATCGACCACGTAAATAATGCCGGCGCCTTCGATGATGGGCGTTAGCAATTCGCATTCGTCTACGTAGCGCTCGTCGCCTTTATGCTGAAGTACAAAGGCACGGACGGTGTCCGGGTGGTCCGATGCCGATAAGCTGTGGGCTTGCAGCCATTGCAATACCCGCCTCGGGCGCTGAAAGCCGGGGGTATCGGTCAGCGTATAAAGCTGCCGGCCATCCACCGTGAGCGGGTAGCGCTGGCTCGCCCGGGTAGTGCCGGGTTCCAGTGCAATGGCGATGGCATCGTTCTGGGACAGGGTCGCGACAACGCTGGATTTGCCTTTGTTCGGATGGCCGACTACCGCGAAAACAGGAGGCTGGGTCATAACGCTGAGGCTCCCGGGGCCTGGTAGAGGGTGTCGGGCGACGCGGGCAACCGGGCAACGCTGGCAAAGCCTTCAGGCAACCTTTCGGTAAAGCGCAACCATGGCTGAATTAGGCTGTGTTTCGGAGGCTGGTTGGCGTCGTTTGCCAGCGGCAAGATCATCACCCGCGTGCCGGCAGACCATTGCTCGTGCGCCTGTTCGAGGAAGTCGTGCAACTCCCCGGTCGGTGGCTCCCAGCTGCGGGTAATCAGGATCACTGCCGGTGACGTTTCTTGGGAAAGAGCCTTAGCCAAGGTTGCCAATACGTGATCGTCTTCGGCCAGAGAGGCGCGCCCACCGGCTTTCAGGATCTGACTGTCCTGCAGGGTTAGTTGTTGCGGCAACTCTGG
Organism: Marinobacter litoralis; assembly: GCF_016427555.1. Classification (GTDB taxonomy): domain Bacteria; phylum Pseudomonadota; class Gammaproteobacteria; order Pseudomonadales; family Oleiphilaceae; genus Marinobacter; species Marinobacter litoralis_A. The sequence goes on along the minus strand of NZ_JAELVS010000001.1, from coordinate 442,098 downwards.
CTCGCCGGCGCCGGCCCAACAAACCAGATACCGGGTGTCGCACAGCTCGTTGGTGCAGGCTTGAGTGCGGACATCCGGCAGATCGCTGGCATCGTTGTGCTGGTTGCCGGTGTCGAGTGTCGGGGTTTCCATTCGGTACAACAGCGCTTGCATGCCCGGGTGGTCGTGCAGCAGTTGTCGTGCTTTACGAGCGGTAAACCAGTGACTGAACCCCAATAACAGCAATCGGGGAAGCATCACCCAGGTGACCCAGAGCATGACCACAAACGGCCACCAGTTACCCCACTGCTCAGGCGCTACGGCCTGGCGGATGGGCGCAGCCCGGAAGAAACGGGTTGCTTCAACAAGCTCGAGAGACGGCACGGCCGCCGGCCATAGCATCGACCAGGGTGCGGCGATGGTTTGAATTAAGCGGTGGTAGCTACCGGCGGCGGTATCGAGCGTGGTACTCCAGCCAAATGCCAAATCCTGAATGACCAGTAAAACCAACAACGTGAGCAAACCAGTCAAGGCAAAGGCCACACCACCAGTGTGCCCGGCGCGCGCCATCAGTGTTGGTTGCAGAGGCGCCAGTGCGCTTTCCGGTGCTTGCAGATCGAGGCGTTTAACAAGCCAGCGCCAGGGTTGCCAACCCATCAGCGATTGGGCGGTGGTGGCCAGTGCCAGAAGTAGCTGTAAAACAACGAAAGCCAGAAACACGGTGATGTTGATGCGTTGGCCGCCGTCGTAGAAAAGCAGACCCGCCATTGTGAGCGCGCCGAATACGGCACCAGCGGCGGCAAAACCGTGGTTGATGCGCTGCCACTGTTGCTGCACTTTGCGCCCGGTTTGCTGTTCGCTACCCGGGCCACTGAGTCGCCGCATGTGATCGAGCCAACGTTCGGGCGTCGGGCTGATTCCCTGTTGTTCACAATCGAGCGCAAAGCGGCGGTCCCGGCGGTGAAGAAACGCCGGGGACTGGTCCCTGTCCCGCTGGAAGCGGCTGTCTACGTCCAGCAACAGACGGAGAGTGTTCTGGCTCATGCAGCGTCCTGATAAATTCGATCGGATTTGCTTTCCTGCTAGGATATAGCCAACGACGCTAACGAAGCCAGCCGGAAACCCTATGCCCCATCACTTGATGAACCTTCGCAACGTACCGGACGATGAAGCCGATGACATCCGCGCGCTGTTCGAAGAGCACGAGGTCCGTTACTACGAAACACCCCCAAGCCGATGGGGCATCAGTATGGGCGGTTTCTGGGTGCACGATGACGACGAAGCAGTTCGGGCAAGAGCGTTACTGGACGACTACCAGGCCCGGCGCCTTGCCCGGCAGCGCCAGGAGTACGATGCTCGCTGTGAACGGGGTGAAACTGGCCTCTGGTATCAGTTCCGCTCCCGGCCAGTCACTTTTCTTGCTGCCATCATCGCAATTGCAGCCATCTTGAGTTTGACGTTGTTACCCTACATCCGTTTGTAGCCACTATGGCGAGCCCCATGAAACAGATCTTCCCAGATAAAAACAAAACCGGGTTGACCCGTGAGCTGATCGACGCAATGGCGCCCATGTTTGAGCAAGCCAGTGCCGGAGCCATTGCCATTGATGTGGACAGCCGGATTACCTGGATAAACCAGTGTTATTCCGACTTGCTGCAGTTACCGTCGCCCGCCTCAGTCATCGGCAAGGAAATTGGGCGGGTGATTCCCCATACCCGAATGCCGGAAGTGGTGGCGACCGGAAAACCCATGCTGCTCGACATCATGGAGCACAATGAACAGCAATTGGTGGTATCGCGCTTACCGTTTTATGACGACAACGGTGAAGTGGTTGGCGCGGTGGCGTTCGTGCTTTACGACGATGTCCAGCCGCTGACCCCGCTGGTTTCCAAGTTTAGGCGCCTGCACCAGGATTTGGCCGCGGCCCGGAAAGCACTGGCGAAAAAGACCCGGGGCACTCGCTACAGTCTGACCGATTTTGTGGGTGCCAGCCCCCAGGCGTTGGAAGTAAAGCGTAGAGCCCGGTTAGCCTCTGGCCGGGAGGTGCCGGTGCTGCTGCTGGGTGAAACCGGCACCGGTAAAGAGGTGTTGGCGCAGGCCATTCATTCCGCCTCGGAACGGGCGGAAAAACCGTTCGTCGGGGTTAATCTGGCGGCGGTGCCCGAAAATCTGCTGGAGGCAGAATTCTTCGGGGTTGCCCCCGGAGCCTATACCGGCGCGGACAAGCGCACACGAGACGGCAAGTTCCAGTTGGCCAACGGCGGCACGCTGTTTCTCGACGAAGTCGGTGACATGCCCCTGCCGTTGCAAGCGAAGTTGCTGCGGGTCTTGCAGGAGGGCGAAATCGAGCCTTTGGGATCGAACAAGCTCATTCCGGTGGATGTTCGTGTCATTGCAGCCACCAGTCGCAATCTTGACGAGATGATGGCTGAAGGCAGCTTCCGTTCCGATTTGTATTACCGCTTGAACGTGCTGGAGATCTGGATACCTCCCTTACGTGAGCGGTTGGTGGATCTGGGTATTTTGTCAGAGGTACTACTGGGGGAGATCTGCGAGAGCCAGGGATTGCGCGGCGAAATCACCGATGCGGGTATCGCGGCGCTGAGCGCCTATCACTGGCCCGGTAATATCCGGGAGCTTCGGAATGTGCTTGAGCGCGCCCTGACCATGAGCGAAGAAGGTGAGCTTCTGGATACTGATGCTATTCTGAAAGTATTGCCAGGGGGTGATGCCGAGACGGCGCCCAGAACACCGTTTCGGCCAGTGCGGCCGTTGGCTCGGGTTGTTGCAGTAGCAGAGGCTCAGGCCATTGAGGAAGCGTTGGCGGCCTGCCGGGGGAATCGCACCCGGGCGGCCAAGCTGCTGGGCATCTCGCGCTCTGTCCTGTACGAGAAAATGGCGAAGCTGTCCGGAAACTAGGACGCCTGTCTGTTTTTCCGGACGCTCGACTAAGACTTTCAGTTATTTTTGTCCGGATTTTCGGACGACAGCGGATTCGCTCCAATAGTTTAGGTTTTTGTTTCTCAGCATTATCAGTAACTTAACTTGTTTGGCACAAGCGTTGCTGAAGTGGGTGTGTAGTACGTCAGAACAACGCTCGAATAAAGACTGACGCAATACTGTTGGACCACATCACCGCGCCAGTTGGATTTCCAGCGTTGTCTGATTCTATAAAAGCCTACCGGCGGAACGACCGGGTGGCGGATGACAACAACAAGAAGGATCCAATACATGTCGATCAAGCAGAAGCTCTCTCGTCTTACCTATGGCATCACCGCCGCGGCAGTGATCAGTGGCGGCCTCGCCAGTAGTGATGTGCTTGCAGCCGAGAAAGTACGCTGGCAAGTACCTCTGGCCTTCCCCTCGCATCTGATTGGCCTGACCACGCCGGTGAAGCACCTGAGTGAAAACCTCAAAGCGATTTCCGGTGGCGACATTCAGCTGCGTTACTACGAGCCCGGGGAGCTGGTTCCACCGTTTGAAATTATGGATGCCGTGGGCAGTGGCAAGTACCCGGCCGGTTATACCTGGGTTGGCTACGATCAAGGCACTATTCCCGCCTTGCCGCTTTATTCCGGTGCCCCTTTCAACATGGAGCCGCCAGCCTATCTGGCCTGGTATTACGAAGGTGACGGCCGTGAACTGCTGGAAGAAATCTACGCCGAGCGCAACATTCACCCCATGCTGTGTTCCATCATCGGTCCTGAAGGTGCGGGTTGGTTCGCGGAGCCCATCAAAGGCGTGGAAGATTACGACGGCCTGAAAATCCGCTTTGCCGGCATCGGCGGTAAGGTTCTGGAGAAGCTTGGCGCTTCGGTGACCATGGTTCCCGGCGGCGAAATCTATCAGGCGCTGGAACGTAAAACCATTGACGCGACCGAGTTCTCCCAGCCTGCGATCGACAAAATGCTGGGTCTTGACCAGATCATCAAGAACTACATCATGCCCGGCTGGCACCAGACACTGACCACGTCGCACCTGTTGGTGAACAAAGACACCTGGGAAGATCTGGAGCCGGAATCGCGCGCGTTGATCGAAATGGGTTGTGAGGCCGCTACGCTGAAGGGCTTTGCCCAAAGTGAATGGGCACAGCCTACCGCCCTGCGTGACTATGAAAAGGAAGGTGTAACCGCGCAAACCCTGCCAGAGCCAGTGCTGCGTGAACTGCAAAAGGTCACCAACGAAGTGCTGGACGAAATCGCGGCCAAAGACCCGATGTTCAAGCGGGTTCTGACCAGCCAGCGCAACTTCATGGAGCACCACTCCATCTGGCACTCCAAGGGCTACCTGCCCCGGACTTTCTACCAGTACGACTGATCACTGGATGATGATCATGACAGGCAGCACATGTGCGCTGCCTGTCGCTCTCTCCTGCATCCGAAAGAATCGAGGTGAACGTGACTGATTCCAAGACACCGGTGGGAAGCCCGACCCTGTCCCACGATAAAGGTGTACTGCCTGATAACGCCCTGTCCTCGCGGCTCGACTGCTTGGTCGTTGCCGTGGGTCGCCTGAGTTCCTGGTTATGGATAGGTGTGCTTCTGGTGGTGCTGACCAATGTGTTCTCGCGCTATGTACTGGAGCAGGGATCGATCGCTCTGGAAGAGCTGTCCTGGCACCTGTTCGGGATCGCCACCATGCTCACGCTGGGCTACGCCGTGGTTCGGGACGACCATGTTCGGGTCGATGTGTTGAAAGAAAAGTTCCCGCTCAAGGCCCAAGCCTGGATAGAACTGCTGGGAATCGTTTTTCTGGCCCTGCCAATCATCTACCTGATGATCGATGCCCTGGTGCCCTACGCCTGGAAAGCCTGGATCTATCAGGAACGATCGCAGGCACCCAGCGGCCTGCCGTACCGGTTTATCTTCAAGAGCATGCTGCCTCTGGGCCTGGCCTTGGTCATGGTGGCGTTATTCTCCAGAGGGACCCGGTGTACCACTCTGCTGTTTGGTTTTCCGAGAGCCATAGCGCCCACTGACGATGATCGCCGTTCCACCGGCCATCCTAATCCTTGAGAACGAGACAAACGCTATGGGTGTAGAAGCAATTCTAGTTATCGCCATGTTTGCCAGCTTCATGTTGTTGCTGTTGCTGGGTTTCCCGGTGGCCTGGTCGCTGGCCGGTATCGGTCTGGTGTTCGGCATTGTCGGGCACGTGATGGTGGAGTATTTCGACTCCCCGATCTGGTTTACCTGGCAAGGCACCATTGGTGTGCTGGACGCCAGAATCTACGGCATTGTCGCCAACGAGCTGATGGTGGCCCTGCCGATGTTTATCTTCATGGGCATCATGCTGGACCGCTCCGGCATTGCCGAGAAACTGATGCACAGTCTGGTGCGGGTGCTCGGCCCCTTGCGCGGTGGTTATGCCGTCACGGTGGTTATTGTTGGTGTGCTGCTGGCAGCATCCACCGGCATCGTCGGTGCATCGGTGGTGCTGCTGGGTATGTTGTCGCTGGGGCCAATGATGCAGGCCAAGTACAACAAGTCGCTGGCGGTCGGTACCGCTTGTTCGGTAGGCACTCTCGGTATTCTGGTGCCGCCCAGCATCATGCTGGTGTTGATGGCCGACCGGTTGGGTACCTCCGATGCCTCGGTGGGCAAGCTGTTCATGGGCGCACTCATCCCAGGCGTGATGCTGGGCGCCATGTACATCCTGTACATCTTGATCGCCTCCTTCATTAAGAAAGATCTGGCGCCTGCGCCGGAGAATCGTGAGCCGCTCGACGCCAAGGCCATTCTTGGTGTGGTTCAGGCGGTCTTGCCACCAATGGTGCTGATCATCGCGGTGCTGGGGTCCATTTTCTTTGGCATTGCCACCACCACCGAGGCGTCAGCCGTGGGCGCCGGGGGCGCATTGCTGATGGCATTTGTCAGCAAGCGCCTGGACATGGCAACCCTGAAAGAGTCGTTGTATCAAACCAGCCGAACCTCGGCGTTTATCTTTGGCATCTTCATTGGTGCCACCGTGTTTGCGTCGGTACTGCGCGGTTTGGGCGGTGATGAAGTTATTGAGGGAGCCATTACCGGCCTGCCCTTTGGCACGACGGGTGTGTTGTTGACGGTGCTGCTGATCACCTTCCTGCTGGGCTTCTTCCTGGATTGGGTCGAGATTACTTTGATCGTGCTGCCGCTGGTAGCGCCGGTGCTGTTCAAGATGGGCGTAGAGCCAGTTTGGTTTGCGATCATGTTTGCCATCTGTCTGCAGACTTCGTTCCTGACTCCGCCAGTCGGCTTCTCTTTGTTTTACATCAAGGGCGTGTGCCCGCCGGAAGTCACCACCCGGGATATCTATCTGGGCGTCTTGCCCTTCATCGCATTGCAAATACTGGCGTTGGCGCTGGTGTTCTGGTTTGAACCGTTGGCGACCTGGCTGCCCAATGAAGTCTACGGCGGCTCTTGAATCCGTTTGCAGAGTTAATAACCGACTATAACGAAACAACAATAAGGGGACTGTGATGAAACGTCTTCAACAGCAAACTGCATTAGTAACCGGGGCTGGCCGTGGTATTGGCCGGGCCATTGCGGAACATTTCGCTCGCGAGGGTGCCTGCGTGGCCGTCGCGGATCTTACTCTGGACAGCGTGGCCGACACCGTCGCCGCCATTGAGCAGGCCGGCGGCACGGCGATGGCGTTGGCCATGGATGTGACCGACGAACAAGCCGTCAGCCAAGGGGTTACGGCGATTGTGGATAAGTGGGGCCGGCTGGACATTGCCCTCGCCAATGCCGGTATCCAGCACATTGACCCGGTGCATAAACTGGCCTATGCCGACTGGAGTAAGGTGATGCATGTGCATCTGGATGGCGCGTTTCTGGTGACCCGAGCCGCTCTGAAGCAGATGTATGAGCAAAACCGTGGCACTATGCTATACATGGGTTCGGTGCATTCGTTGGAAGCGTCACCTCTGAAGGCACCCTACGTTGCTGCCAAGCATGGCATGCTCGGATTGTGTCGCGCGGTGGCGAAAGAAGGTGCGGAATTTGGGGTGCGCAGCAACATCATTTGCCCCGGCTTTGTGCGCACCCCGTTGGTGGATAAACAGATTCCCGAACAAGCCAAAGAATTGGGAATCTCGGAACAAGACGTCATCAGTAAGGTTATGTTGAAGAACACCGTGGATGGCGAATTTACAACCGTGGAGGATGTCTCGGAACTGGCAGTCCATCTGGCGGCCTTCCCCTCCAACGCCCTGACCGGGCAATCTATGGTGGTCAGCCACGGTTGGCACATGCAGTAAGAATCTGGAGACACGAATGAGCACAGCAGAACAATCAACGGTGGTATGGGCTCCGACAGAAACCACCTTGGCCAATTCCCGAATGGGCCAGTTTAAAAGCTGGCTTGAACTTGAAGGTTACGGCCCCTTCGCGGATTACCACGCGCTGCACCAGTGGTCGATCGACGAACTTGAAACCTTCTGGCAGAAAGTCTGGGACTACTGCGGGTTGATCTGCGATACCCCGGCAACTGAGGTATTGGGTAGCCGGAGCATGCCCGGGGCGGAATGGTTCCCGGGCATGAAACTGAACTTTGCCGCCAATTTGCTGCGTTGGGCAGACAATGACCATGCAGACAAAGAGGCGGTGGTCGCCTACTGCGAAACCCGACCGGTGCTGCGTAAAAGCTACCGCGAACTGAAAGCCGATGCCGGTGCGCTGGAAGCGTTTCTGCGCAGTAAAGGCATTGAAAAAGGAGATCGGGTTGCCGGAGTTGTCACCAATGGCTACGAAGCCTTGGTGGGTATGCTGGCCGCCACCAGCATGGGGGCGATCTGGAGCTCCGCGTCACCGGATTTCGGCATTGGCGCCATTAACGACCGCTTCGGTCAAATTGAACCCGCCGCGCTGATCGTTGTGAACGGATATGGTTATGGCGGCAAAACCTTTGCTCGCCAGCAGGATTTCGCCGAGCTTATTGGTGGCCTGCCTTCACTGAAAGCGGTGGTCAGCGTTCAGCAATTACCGGACGAAGCGCCGGTAGCCGGCGACCGGGTAACTACCTGGGAGCAGGCCCTTGAAGCCGGTGCCGGGCAGGCACCTTCGTACACCCCGGTAGACCCGGATCACCCCGTGTACATCCTGTATTCCTCTGGCACCACCGGAAAACCCAAGTGCATCGTGCACGGCACCGCTGGCTTGCTGATCAACCACGCCAAAGAACTGATGCTGCATGGCGACGTTGGCCCGGACGATCGCTTCCTGTACTTCACCACCTGTGGCTGGATGATGTGGAACTGGCAAGCCTCGGCCCTGATGACCGGTGCTGCTGTGATCACCGTAGACGGCTCACCCGGCTACCCCAGCCTCGACTTCCTCTGGGAAACCGTGGCTAAAGAGCGCGTTACCCACTACGGCACCAGCGCCCGTTTCATCGCCGGTTGCCGAAAAGCCGGGCTGGAACCCGCAAAAACCCACGACCAAAGTGCCTTGCGCGTGGTCTTCTCCACCGGCTCGCCCTTGCTGCCGGAAGACTACGACTGGATCTACAGCCACGGCGCACCTAACGTACTGTTGGGTTCCATCGCCGGCGGCACCGACATCTGCGGCTGCTTCGTGGGCGCAACACCGCTGCTGCCGGTGCGCCGAGGCGAAATCCAGTGCCGTTTCCTAGGCGTCGATGCTGTCGCCTACAACGACGACGGAGAACCGGTCAGCGACGGCCGCGGTGAACTCGTCTGCCGCCAACCACTGCCGTCCATGCCCGTCAGCTTCTGGCAAGACCCGGACAACGAACGCTACCAGGACGCCTACTTCAACACCTTCCCCGGCGTATGGGCTCACGGCGACTTCATCGAATTCACTGAACACGGCGGTGCCATCATCTACGGCCGCTCCGACGCCACCCTCAACCCCGGCGGCGTAAGAATCGGCACCGCCGAAATCTACCGCCAGGTTGAAACCGTCGCCGAAGTCAAAGACAGCCTGGTGGTTGGCCGCCAGATCGAAGGCGACGTAGAAGTCGTCCTGTTCGTAGTGCCAGCCGCCGGCCAAAGCGTCACCGACGAGTTGATGAAAACCCTGAAAACCAAAATCCGCGAAGGCGCCAGCCCAAGACACGTACCCAAACACATCGTGGAAGTGCCCGACATCCCCTACACCCGAAGCGGCAAAAAAGTAGAACTCGCGGTGGCCCGTTTGATCAACGGTTCAAAGAAAGCCGATAACCGGGATGCGTTGGCCAACCCCGAGGCGTTGGATCAGATCCGGGAACGGCTGGTGCAATCCGGCCTGTTGCCGGAATGATCGCCAAGCGAAGGATGGTTTAGTGAGCGTTGAGCTACGAATATAAAGCAGAAAGGATTCGGGGGCGCGCGCGGAATACAACCCGGAGTTTGATCAGCGGTGTGGGGTAAGGCTGCCCAAAACTGTGCGGAGCCAAGGATGGCGGAGCCCAAGCGTCACATGGATGTGCCGAAGGAGCGTGTTTTGGGCAGCCTTACCCCACACTGCGTCCACTCCAAATCCCTGAAATGTTAGAAAGTTTCGTAAATTCCCGCCGTTTCATCATGTTGTAGTGAAAGATCAGGCATTGTTCGTACGTTCTTATACTAAGATCGTAATCCAACAGCCGCAAAAAATGCTATCTTAGTAGGTCTATCAAAAGTTCCGAATCAGTCATTGCCCCGGCCAGACGTTCACAAGACGACCGGCCTCGCCATGACCGTCCTGAACCCACCCTTTAGCCAGAGGACGAAAATGACCAAATCCAAGTCCAAGATCATCTACACCCTGACCGACGAAGCCCCCGCGCTAGCCACCCGGTCACTGCTCCCCATACTGGAAACCTTCGCCAAGCCGGCAGGCATTGAATTCGAAACCAGCGACATCTCCCTGGCGGCCCGTATCCTGGCAGGCTTCCCCGACTACCTGGAAGAAAACCAGCGGGTCACCGATGACCTGGCCGAACTGGGTGAATACACCAAAGACCCTGATGCCAACATCATCAAACTGCCGAACATCTCAGCCTCCATTCCGCAGTTGCGTGCAGCCATCAAAGAGCTGAACGAAAAAGGCTACAACGTCCCTGAGTACAAAGAGCACCCGGAGACCGACGAAGAAAAAGACATCCACGCCCGTTACTCCAAAGTACTGGGCAGCGCCGTAAACCCGGTTCTGCGTGAAGGTAACTCTGACCGTCGCGCCCCGGCCGCGGTTAAAGCTTTCGCTCGCAAATACCCGCACACCATGGGCGAGTGGAGCCCGGCGTCACGCACTCACGTCGCGCACATGCGCGAGGGCGATTTCTACTCCAGCGAGCAGTCCGTCACGATGGACAAGGCGACCAACGCCCGCATCGTGTTCGAGAACAAAAAAGGTGAGCAGACCGTACTGAAAGCTGACCTGCCGCTGCAGGAAGGCGAAGTGGTTGACGGCATGTTCATGAGCAAGAAAGCGCTCTGCAAATTCTTCGAAGACGCGATCGAAGACTGCGAAAAGACTGGCGTGATGTTCTCCCTGCACGTCAAAGCGACCATGATGAAAATCTCCCACCCGATCGTATTCGGTCACGCGGTGAAGATTTACTACAAAGAGTTGTTTGATAAGTATGGCGACCTGTTTAAAGAAATCGGTGTGAACCCGAACAACGGTCTGTCTTCCGTACTCGACAAGATCAAGCAGCTGCCAGAGTCCAAGCAGGAAGAAATCCAGGAAGCCCTGCACAAGACCTACGAGCACCGCCCGGAAATCGCCATGGTCGATTCGGTAAAAGGCATCACCAACCTGCACGTGCCCAGTGACGTGATCGTTGATGCTTCCATGCCGGCCATGATCCGTAACTCCGGTAAAATGTGGGCCCGTGATGGCAAGCTCAAGGACACCAAGGCGGTTATGCCGGAGTCCACCTACGCCACCATCTATCAGGAAACCATCAACTTCTGTAAAACCCACGGCGCGTTTGATCCCACCACTATGGGTACCGTACCGAACGTTGGCTTGATGGCGCAGAAAGCGGAAGAGTACGGCTCCCACGACAAGACCTTCGAAATTGAAGAAGACGGTATCGTTCGCATCGTTACCGAAGACGGCACCTTACTGACCGAACACAACGTGGAAGAAGGCGATATCTGGCGTGCCTGCCAGACCAAAGACCTGCCGATTCGCGATTGGGTCAAGCTGGCCGTTAACCGCGCCCGCGCCACCGGTATGCCTGCCGTATTCTGGCTGGACGACGAGCGTGCCCATGACGCGGAACTGATCAAGAAGGTCAACACCTACCTGAAAGATCACGACACCGAAGGTCTGCACATTCGTATCGAATCGCCTGTGCGCGCCATTCGCTGGACCATGGAGCGCTTGATTCGTGGTCTGGACACCATTTCTGTCACTGGTAACGTGCTGCGGGACTACCTGACCGACCTGTTCCCGATCCTGGAACTGGGCACCAGTGCCAAGATGCTGTCCATCGTACCCTTGCTGAACGGCGGTGGTCTGTACGAGACCGGTGCAGGCGGTTCTGCACCCAAGCACGTACAGCAGTTGGTTCAGGAAAACCACCTGCGCTGGGATTCACTGGGTGAATTCCTGGCGACAGCTGTGTCTCTGGATGAGTTGGGTCAAAAGCACGACAACGCCCGTGCCCGTCTGCTGGGTCAGACTATGGACAAAGCAACCGAGCGCCTGCTGGAGAACAACCAGTCTCCGTCCCGCGTGACCGGCGAGCTGGACAACCGTGGTTCCCACTTCCATCTGGCCCGTTACTGGGCAGAGGAATTGTCCAAGCAGGACGACGACAAGGAGCTGAAAGAGTTCTTTGCCAAGTTGTCTGAGCAGCTGGAAGCCAACAAGGACAAGATTCTGGAAGAAATGACAGTCGTACAGGGTCATCCGGCCGACATCGGCGGATACTACTACGCACCGGCTGAAAAAGTGTCTGAAGTGATGCGCCCAAGCGCCACCTTCAACAAGATCCTTGAGGAAGCCGCTGCTTCCGTGAACTAAGGTTCGAACACAGGCCGGGGGTAAAACCCCGGCCTGTTTTTTTTAGTCTTGCTGTAAATTTGCGAAACCCGCACCGGTCAGCTTGGCCAAATCGGCCGGAGCCAATTCGATTTCCAATCCCCGCTTACCCGCACTGACGAAAATGGTGTCGTACTGCTCGGCAGTGGCATCAATGAACGTCTGCAAACGTTTTTTCTGCCCCAGCGGACTCACTCCGCCCAGCACATAACCGGTGCTCCGCTGCACCAGTTGCTTATCGGCCATACCGGCTTTTTTTGCTTTTGCGGCTTTCGCGATCAGCTTCAGGCTGAGCTTGCTGGTGACCGGTACCAGCCCAACCGCCAGCTCTTTGTTGTCCAGCGCCACCACCAGCGTTTTAAACACCCGGTTCGGGTCTACGCCCATTTTGTCGGCGGCCTCGTTGCCATAGCTTTCGGCCGACGGATCGTGTTCGTATTCGTGTACGGTGTAGCTTATTTTCGCTTTTTTAGCGGCGAGAATTCCGGGAGTCATGGGCCATCCTGTTGCCTGAACGGTTTGCCGGAATTAAAACACGGACGGTGGCCGAGTTCACCCCCGCTCGAACACCGGCCAGCGCTCGGTGATTTTGCCTTTGCTCGCGTCAAAAACGGCCAGGTCGCCGAATTCCAGTAACACGGCCTCGCTTTGATGGGGGCGCAGGAATACCCGATCACCCACCTCAAGCGGAACCTCGTCGGCGAGGTTCAGCATTTCCTGATTGGTCGAACGGCCATAAATGCCGTTGGTCACCAACCCCGGCGGGGAAACCGGGCTGGCCTTCCAGTAACCGCCGTAGATAAATGCGGTGCGGGCGTGATTGGGGTTCCAAAGTGTTTGCAGTCGGCCCAAGCCCGGGACACCGGGAATGCGTGTGCGCTCCAGAAGTTTCAGGACCGGGGTTGCAATGAATGCGGCGGGTTGATGGCCGGCCAGTGTTGCGACATCGAAATCGGTAGGCATAACCAGCGCAGAACCCGCTGCCAGTTCGTTTGCGGGGACTTGCCCAGCCCTTCCCTGGTAAAGCGGAAACGTCGTGGAGCCACCCGTGTTCAGCGTCAGATTGGAAATACTACGGCCCAAGGTGTGTTCTGCGGTGTCCACAAACTGCTGATAACGGGCCATGGCCTGCTCGAGCAACCATTCTGTGGGGCCGGGCGCTTTCAGCACGTGGGGTTCGTAACCCATAAAACCGCTGAAACTCAGCCACGGGGACTGCTCAATGGTGGTCAGCACTCCGGCCAAGGATTTCTGATCGCTGAAACCACCGCGGTGAAGGCCGATATCGATCTCGAGATTAACCCGCAGCGGTTGGTTCAGCTGTGCTGCCAGTTGCTGGTATTCAGCCAGTCGGGCCTCGGAATCGATCAACCACTGCAGTTGCATGGCCGGGTTAAACTGACTGGAAGAGGTTGCAAATTGTTGGTAGAAACGGGCCGCACAGGCCACCGGAAGTGGCTTGCCTACCAACAGATCAGAGTCAGGCAAGGCATCCGCCACCTGATTCAGGCTTGGTTGGTGAAACAGCATCAGTTTACGGGTGCCGGTTCCGGCCATCACGTATCTGAGCAATGGCAACGAAGGCAAAGACTTGGCAACGATCCGGTAGCCGAAATCGCCGCTAATGCGGCGTTTCAGCGCCGCAATGTTGTGACCGAGGCGCTGGCGGTCAATCACCAGCGTTGGCGTTGCCAGCCCGTTTTCGCGCAGGGCTTTCTGCAGCGACAGAAAATAGCCGGAATGCCCGGCAGTGTTTGCTTCGGGCTTCAGCAGACCGACGGTGCCCAGGCTGCCCAGTGCGGCAGCGGTCAGCAACAGTTTTCGGCGCTGTTTTCGAAACGCTTCGCTGTGTGCCATGGCGATTTAGCCCGTGTGCGTTTTTTGACGGAACAGACGGGTCAAATACGGATTCAGGAAACGGCCGTTCGGATCCAGTGCCTCCCGCACTTCGCAGAACGCCTGCCACTGGGGGTAGAGGTCTTCGAAATCAGCCCCGGTGAGCGTGTTCAGCTTGCCCCAGTGTGGTCGGCCGCCATGGCGCTTCAGAATCGGTTCCACGGCTTCGAATAACGGTGCGTGGTCTTCTTCAAAGAACCGGTGAACCGCAACCGAAACCGAGTCGCGCTGATAGAAGGGGCTAAGCCAGGCATCGTCTGCCTTTACGAACCTTACCTCGATGGGGAAAAACACCTCGGGGAACTGACTTTCGATGGTATCAATCACCTCTCGAAGCGCGGCTTGCCAGTTGTCTGTTGGCAGGTGATATTCCATTTCATTAAAGCGCACATTCCTGGCGCTGGTGTAGTTCTGCCAGGATGATGCCACCTTTACCTCGGTGCTGAGGGTGCGCATGTAGCCGCCGAGTATGAGCCGGCGCAGACGGGGCGACCACGACAGGTAATCGCGGGCTTGCTGGAGATCCCGGGCACCGTCGTTCTGATCGATGGCCTCGGTTTCAGATACCGGCTCATCGGTGATGTCGTGAGTGCTGGTGAAGCCCATGCCCGAGAACGGAATGTAGAAGAATTCGTAGTTTCGGTGTGCTTTGGCGCGCGCGTCGGCGTTATCGAGTATGTCATCGAGCGGCAGCCATTCCGTGGTTTTCTTCAGCCGGTAGGGGCGCCGGTTTTGCAGCGTGACATCGGTTACGAAGCCCAAACTGCCCAGCCCCACTCGTGCCGCCTGGAAAATGTCGGGGTTCTGGTCCCGGCTGCATTCCAGTACATCCCCTTGCGCGGTGACCAGCGTCAGGCCTTCTATATAGCCCGACAAACTCATCAGTTCCGCTCCGGTGCCATGGGTTGCCGTTGCTAGTAAGCCGCCCAGAGATTGTTGGTCAATGTCCGGCATGTTAAACAGCGCCTGATTGATGTTCTCGAGAGGTTGGCTAAGCTGGCCAAGCAGTGTGCCGGTGGCGATGCGGGCACGGCACTGATCATCGTCGTGATCCAGGATGCCATTCAATCGGGCCAGTGACACCAGTACATCGTTGGTCGGCACCAGCGGTGAAAACGAGTGCCCTGAGCCGACGGGACGAATGGCGCGACCTCGATAAGCGGAGCCGCTCAGAATGTCCAGCAACTCGTTGACCGACCGCGGTGCCAGCCGGTGGCTTGGGTTGGAACTCTGTGAGCCGGACCAGTTGCGCCAGGTCATCGGGCCGGCGGTGGTGGGTTGCTGCCCGGAGGACGTTTGGGCATGGCCTATCCTGGGCCATCCAACCTGGCTGGCGATGGCGCTGCCCACCAGCAAATTCAAAAAATGCCGTCGCTGCATGGTGAGTTCCTAAATCTGCGCGGGTTTTGCCATGAAGGTGATCAGCGCCTGAAACTCGGCGGCGTTGCAGTCCATGCACAGGCCATAAGGGGGCATGCCGCCTATTCCCGAGATAACATTGTTCTGCAGTGTGTCCATGCCTTTTTCCATGCGGGGTTGCCATGCGGTTTGGTCACCTGTCAGTGGCGCATCGGAGGTGCCGTTGCCATGACAAGCCATGCACGAGCGCTGATAGATTTCCGCAGTTTCAGGGTTGTCGGGTGTCGCTGAGCGGGCGTACTCGATAATCTCTTTTGAAGGGCGGGACGTATTGGAACAGGCGGTTAGCAGAGTCAAAGCCAGCGCCGCTAGAATGGTGCCCGAAAAAGAGAGCCGTGGGTGGTGGATTCGCATCATGCTGTTTAAACGTAATTGAGTGTCACGTTTATTTTTGACTAACTCGACATTAAATGCAAGTCAGGCTCGACTCTGCATTCTCGAGTGACTATTTTTGAAGATAGGGTAAGAGTGTCAGACAAGGTGCTTCCATGAATCAGGGTACACCAAAGGACAGCGGTTCAGAGCCGCTGGAGTTGGGCCGTAGCCCGCTGGGCCGTGCGTTATGGGCCGCCGCGGTGTATTTCGTGGTGGGTCTGGCCTGGATCGAGTTTTCGGATCAATTGGCAGAGGCCTGGTTTCCGGATGCCCGTTCGCTGTCCGAGGCTCAAACCTGGAAAGGCTTTCTGTTTGTCGGGTTGACGGGCCTCACCTTGTTCATTGTGGTGTACCGCCAACTGAATAAAGATCGGCTGCTGCTTCTGATGCAGGTGCGCCAACGCAAGCTCATGCGCCAGCACGAGCGGCAGTTGACGATATTACTGAACAATCTACCCGGCATGGCTTTCCGCTTCAGAAACGACTATCCAGGCAGTTTTATCTTTATCTCCGATGGCTGTGAAGAGCTGACCGGTTATAGTGCGGAAGAGCTGATGAATAAAGGCTCTCTGAGCGAAGCAGGCCTGATTGACGAAGAATGTCGTCTGGCCGTTGCGCGAGAGGCGGTTGATTCGATTCGCCAGCAAGGATTCTTTTCAAGTGAATTTCCGCTCACCCGCAAAGATGGCCGGCAGATTTGGGTTTGGGCCAGAGGGTCGGGGCTGACCGAGGACGATGGTTCTGAGTTTTTCGAAGGCATTGTGCTGGATGTTTCCAAACGGAAGGCATTGGAGCAGGAATTGGAGGAGCTGGCCACGAAAGACTCACTCACGGGGTTGCTGAATCGTCGGGAGTTAAGTCGCGTTCTGGCCGAAGAGCTCGAGCGTGCGCACCGTTATCATCGGTCATTAGCGGTGCTGTGGATCGATTTCGACCATTTCAAAAAGGTAAATGACAGTTTTGGCCATGCCGCCGGTGATCAGGTGCTATCCACTGCCGGCTGGGTGCTGGGTAGCAGCGTTCGGGCGGTCGATTCCGTAGGGCGCTTCGGCGGTGAGGAGTTTGTGGTGGTGTTGCCGGAGATGGGCCAACCCGAAGCCTTGGAAACAGCGGAGCGTTTACGCCAGGCCGTCCGCCACAAGCCGGTTATCCTGCCGTCTGGCGAATGTGTGTCGGTCACGGCGAGTATTGGTGTCGCGGTGTACCCGGTACACGGCAGCAATGCTGACGAATTGTCCGCAGAGGCCGATAAGGCGATGTATCGGGCCAAAATGCAGGGCCGTGACTGCGTGGCCATAGCGCAGCCAGCACAGCCCATTCATAATGAAGCGACATAAGATCGTACTTCAGGGGTAATGGCTCCCGGAGGAAGCGAAACCCGACACTCTGATAACAAAAAGGCGCTTGTTATGCATTCACTCGCCCGCCGTGCTTTGCACACCTGCAAAGTTCCTCATGACCTTTCTTCCATCACCTTTCGCGACAGCGCAAGCGAGCACCCGGAGCGTGTCCATCTGTCTCAAGGTGCGGTGGAGTCTATCTGGCAGAGTGTTGAGGCGCTGTATCGCACCGGCGTTCATCCCGGTATACAGCTCTCGCTAAGGTATCGCGGTGAACAGGTGTTGCACCGGTCCATCGGTCACGTTCACGGCAACGGCCCGAATGATGGCTCGAATGCACCGAAAATTCCGATGAGCACGGAAACCCCGATTTGCTACTTCTCGGCGTCCAAGGCCGTGACCGCGTTGCTGATGCACATGTTGGCGGAGCAAGGTCTGGTCAATCTTATGGACCCCGTGTCGTACTACTGCCCCGAGTTTGCGAAGAACGGCAAGCGCACCATCACCGTGCATCAGATTTTGTCGCACCGGGGTGGCATTCCCGCCATTGCGAAAGATACCCCCATCGATGTGCTGTGGGACCGGGACGAAGTGTGGCGTTTGTTGTGTGAGGCCAAACCGGTGGAAGTAGATGGTGCCAAGGTGGCCTATCATGCGATTACCGGCGGTTTTGTGCTTCAGCGGGTGCTGGAGAAAGTCACCGGCGACACCATCGAGAATTATCTGGACAAATATTTGCGTAAGCCCATGGGCATGAAATGGTTCACCTATGGCGTGGCTCAGGACCATTTGCATGAACTGGCGTCGAATTACGCCACCGGCCCGACACCGCGTTTCCCGGTGTCTTGGGTGGTAAACCGAGCCTTGGGTGGTGATATCAAAACCGTTGAACAGGTCACCAACGACCCGCGTTTTCAGGAAGCGGTCATTCCGGCGGGCAACCTGTGTGGTACAGCCGAAGAAATGAACCGCTTTTTCCAGATGATGCTGGACGGCGGTATGTGGCAAGGCAAACGTATTTGCAGCGAGCTGACGATTCGTCGGGCGATCCAGCAATTCGGTTCCATGCAGCTCGACCGAACCATGTTGGTGCCCATGCGATTCAGTGCGGGCATGATGCTGGGGGGGAACCCGGTTGGCCTTTGGGGCCCGCAGAGCCGCCACGCGTTTGGCCATATCGGCCTGATCAACAAAATGTGCTGGGCCGACTCCGCCAGAGATATTTCGGTCAGCCTGCTGAACACCGGCTTCCCGATTGTGGGTCACCACATCCCAGCGCTCGCCCGGTTCGTCTATACTGTCACCAAGCAGTTTCCGATACTGCCGGAGCAAGAAAGGCGGCTGACACCCGCTTAAAATGAAAGCTTGTTCAATTTATTGTTTTTTGTCTGACAGTTTGGCAGGATGGCAATCAGGTTTAGGATTGCCAATGATCTCAATGGATGAGGTGCCACTGTATGAACCGATCAAATATACCGATGCCCGATGCTTCTCGCGTCGAACTGGGGCAGTACGACAGCGTCCGCTCGCACGTGCGCCAGCAAGTGAGCGATGAGGTCCGCAAGCTCGAGCGTCGGATCGAAGCCCTGAGGCTGACGCAAGCCCCGCACGCCGAGATTATCATTACAGCCTATGAACGGATGATCGAGCGCAAGCGTGGCTTTTTGCAAAACTGGGATATGTAGTGCCTATTGGCGGTCAGCTGTAGGCACTGTACTCCAAACGATTTTTGCCTGATCTTCGCTCTGGTTGGCACAGTAGTCGGGGTTGGCAACGGTTGGCACATCTTCCGGGTTTTCATAATCATCCGGATTTTCTCCCTGGTCATTTATTCTGGCCGGCTCGTCGTCCGAGGTGTAGATTTGCACCTGACTTCCCGCGTAATTTAACTCGACTCGTTGGCAGTCTGGATTTTCATTGTCCAGCAAAACCCCGTGGCGACGGAAATTGATGACCGGCTGCGGGCTGTTTTTAATGAACAGCGTGTCCTTCTCCTCTTCACCGATGAATTCCTGACGAAACTCAATGCCACCGTGATTGCGACTGACGAAATCGGCCGTGGCCAGTTCCGGTTGGTTGTAACCGGTCGCGCTAAAATCCGGTGCGCCAAATCTCGCTCCGGCAAGCAGGCTAAGCAATTCCGGCTGTTGATCTTGCTGAGCAGCATCGACAGGGCGAGCGATGTATTGGATGGTGCGATAGACCTTTTCATCCAGGCTGCTTTCATTTGCTGTCTTGGGAACATAGCGCCAGTCGAGTGTCTGGTAGCGCCACTCGCGCTCGTTGAGGGCCAGCTGAGCATTGGTGGCCGCCTGATCGGTGAAACGGATGCTGGCACCGGCACTGCGTGAGTTATAGGTGCCCGCGGCGCTTTCACCGATGCGGTCGCTGATATACTGGCGCCCTTCGTCGAAGTTGCGGACATTGCCCACACTGATGATCTGGTTCATCAAATCCAGAGGGTTTCTGACTTTGGTGTAGCTGATGCCATCCTCGGCGGGGGTGGCTCTGATGAAGATATCGATATGGCGCCGAATATCGTTGGCGGTTTGGCGATTCTGCTCAGTGTCATCGGCTCCGGTGGGCTCTATACCCGAATAGTAATCGCTGAAAAGCGTGTACGTGAGAGTTTCCGGTGCCTGAGGTGTATTGGCCAGATCAAAGGTTGAAAAGGTGAGATCGACATTGCTGGCAGGGTTCAGTGCAGACGAGCCCGAGCTGTCTGACCCGCAGCCCGAAAGCGTGATGACAGCCAAGGAAAGCGCGGCATAGAGCAAGGCAGATCTCATTTCAGGCGACCTCAGGGTGCGAAAACCAGTGCGAACAGCTAAAGTGATGACTGCTGACAATAAACCATAAAGCAGACAGCTGCCCGCTCGGAGATCACATTTTGCAGCAACGGTTTGGCGACACCCGGGGACGGGTCTTCCTGATGTTTCTGGTTTTGGCTGCATTTGCCTTTCCTTCCCTGACTGTTGCGCAGGCCGGTTGCCGTAATGGCGTTTTGTCACTGGGTGAGGGTTCGGAAGGCGTACGAGACCTGAATGGCTGCCTGGCTTATCTCGAGGATCCGGACCAAAGCCTGACGTTTGATCAGATCGTTGCCTTGCCCCCTGCACACTTCAACCGGCATGACGAAGGTGTATTGAACTTTGGCTACACCGAGTCCGCGTACTGGTTGAGGCTGGACATAAACACCCGCGACCTGACAGGTTCAGAGGACTGGATTCTTGAGTTGGCCTTACCTCTGGTTGACGATGTACGCCTGTACCATGTGCGAGAGGGGCGCGTTGTGCAAACCCGGCGTGCGGGCTATCACGATAACTGGGACGAGCGGGATCTGGCGGTTCCGAACCCAGCCTTCCATCTTGCGTTTCAGTCGGACACACCTTCGACCATCTTCTTGCGTGTAACCAATACCAATACTTTCCGTTTGCCTATCACGCTTTGGCCCCGGGACAGCTATACCGCCAAGCTTTCGGTGGATGAAAGTGTCCGTGGAATCTTGCTTGGCGGGATTCTCGCGATTCTTGCCTACAACCTGTTCGTCGCGGTCTCAGTGCGCGAGCGCAGCAACATCTATTACCTGCTCTATCTGGTTTCGGCGATGCTGTTTACCATCACGGAGCAGGTTCATGGCGTGCAGATATTTGATCGAAGGCCGGCGCTGCTGAGCAAGGAGTACCTGCCTTTTCATGTGATTCTGACTTGGTTCTTCGGTGCGCTATTTGCACGGGCGTTGCTGGAAACCCGGGAAAGGTCGCCCGATCTCGACAGGGTGCTGATGGTTGTCCTATACGGCGTTGTGGCGACATTTGTCATGGCCTTGTTCATGCCCTATTCCGTCACCATGGAATGGATCGTGGTAGGCACGATTTTGGTGATCAGTACCGTACTGGCAGTGAGTTTCCTGTCGTGGCGTTATTTCAACCCGGCTGCGCGCGCGCACTTTTTTGGCTGGCTGGCGGCTTCGGCGGGATTCGGGCTATACGGCCTGACAATGCTTGGTTATTTCCCGCTCAACACCTTTACCAGCTTTTCACCTCAGATAGGCCTGACGGCACAGGTTATCTTGTTATCGTTTGCGTTGGCAGATCGCATCAAACTGGTACAAGGCGAAGCCTTGTCCTGGAGTCAGAAAGCGCTGGCCAATCTGCGGCGTTATCAATCCCTGTTCGATAACGTTAATGAAGGCGTTTTCCAGATGTCGCCGAACCGCCGTTTCATTACCGCCAATCCGGCCATGGCCGAATTATTGGGCTATCGCAGCAATCAAGAGTTGCTGCAAGCCAATCCCGATGTGCTGGAAGCTTGTATCGGCGATGATCAGCTGAGACATCTGGTGGTGCAACAACTGGAAAGCAAGGGCACGGTCAAAGGCGTGGGCGCACATTACAGGACCCGGACCGGCGAAGAGCGTTGGGCAACCATTTCGTTGCACACGGTGTACGACGAAGAAGGATTGCCGATGCATCTGGAGGGCACCTGTATTGATGCAACCGAGAGTCAGCAGCGACTGCAGATTGAACGGGAGCGAGAGCAGGAACGGCTTGAGAAAGAGCTGGCCCGTAACTCAGCTCAGGCGAAAAGTCAGTTTCTGGCAAATATGAGTCACGAAATCCGAACGCCGCTGGCGGCCATCATCGGATACGGGGAAACGCTGCTGGATGCAGATCTGAGTGACCGTCAGAAACGCGCCAGCGCGGAGACTGTGGTGCGAAGCGGTCGCCATTTGCTGGAGTTGGTGAATGACATTCTGGACCACTCTAAAATTGATGCCAATAAACTCGATGTTGACGTGGTACCGGTCAATTTACCGGAAATGCTCGAGGAGATACGGGCCTTTTTTGACTCCAAAGCGGTCCAGAAAGGTTTGGATTTCAACATCGTTTGCGAATATCCGTTGCCGGAAATAATTCATACGGATCCTACTCGCTTTCGCCAGATCATCATCAATTTGTGCGGAAATGCCCTGAAATTTACCGAAAAAGGTATGATCTCGCTGAATATTCGCTGCGATCGCGAGCGTGAGATTCTACAGGCCCGGGTGATCGACACCGGGATTGGTATGAAGCCGGAGCAAATTGAGCGATTGTTCGATCCGTTCGCGCAGGGCAGCAGCGCTATTTCCCGGCAGTACGGCGGTACCGGATTGGGCCTGAGCATCTCTCGGCGTTTGGCCGAGTTGCTGGGCGGCAGTATTCGGGCAACCAGCCGTTACGGCGAAGGCAGTGAGTTCGAGGTGACAATAGACACCGGGGCGCTGGACAACGTGCGCTTCCTGGGGGACGCGTCGGAATTCATTGAGCGACGCAGATCGATGCCGATGGTCGAAGCACCCTCGCTGAAGGGCCGTATTCTGTGCGCGGAAGACAATGAGCTGAACCGTGGTCTGGTGTCTTTGCTGGTGGGCCGGACGGGGGCAGATCTGGTACACGTGACCAATGGCGCCGAAGCGCTTGAGAAAGCCACCAAAGAGTCATTTGACCTGATCTTGATGGACATTCAGATGCCGGTGATGAATGGTCGGGACGCAACGCTTGCATTGCGTGAGGCGGGCGTCAACACCCCGGTTATTGCGCTCACGGCAAACGTGATGGCGGAAGATCTGTCCGATTATCGCGTGGCTGGCTGCAACGGCCATTTGGCCAAACCGATCGACAAAAAACAGTTTTATCAAACGCTGACGCATTATCTGCAAAGTGGTTCCGACCTGAAAAAAACGGTGGCGCCCCAATATCGAGGCCGCGTGCTGGTGGCGGAAGACAATGACAATACCCGTCGCATGGTCGAGAGAGCGCTGCGGCGGAGTGGTGTAGAGCCGGTGCTGGTCGACACCGCCGAGGAGGCGGTGCGCACAGCGCTCTCGGATTCCGTACATCTGGTGCTGATGGACAGGCACGTGGCGGGCATGGGCGGTGTCGAGGCCACCCGACTCTTGCGCCAAACGGGTTTCCGGCGGCCGATCATTGCGTTTACTGATGGCACGCAATCGGACAATGATGCGCTGGTGCGTGCAGGCTGTGATGGGGTCTTGAACAAGCCCGTCGGCGATATGCACTTGCAGACACTGCTGGATCGGTATCTGGTGGTTGAAGCGCCTGCCCCGGAGGATGAGGGCCTCGAGCATTTATCGTCCCGCTTCCTGGCAGGCCTCGCAGACCGGAGGCAAAGTATGAACGAAGCTCTGGCGAATAAGGATCTGAGTCGCCTGCAGGTTGAGAGCCATCAACTGAAAGGCACGGCGGGTGCTATGGGGTATCCTTTGCTGACGGAGCAGGCGGCGGTATTGGAGCAGCTCGTCAAGAGTGACGCTCCCGATTGGCAGCGCATTCGCACCGGTCTCGAAAAACTCAATGACATGATAACCCGGGCCTTGTCAGGCGCCGCTCACGACACCCGGAATGACACAGGAATGAACTCATGACCGATATCCGACACCGCCAGGAGCAGCACTCGTTAAGCATGATGTATGGCACCTACGCCGATATCCTGTTCGTTTTGTTTCCGTTTTTGGTGATTGCCATGCAACGGTTATGGGACGGAAACCTTTACGAAACCCTGATGCAACCTGATCTGAGCATCGCAGCGGCCATTCTGGCCGGGCTGGCAATCGGAAAATTTGTCCTCGGGCTGGTAACGAATCAGGACCTGGGGCGCTATAAAGAGCGTATAGTATTCTTTATCGCTTTGACTTTGTTTTTGGTAATGGGGCCAGCGATCATATTATTGCTGAGCATGACAGCCAGCGCGGATGTGCCGCGCTTTGTCGCTTTTGTCCAGCCGGTTCTCCTGATTGTTGCCATATCGCTTTACTCTACGGCCGTTAGCATCGCCAATGTTCTGGTGCAGATGGGGGAGGCTGAGCCAACAGCGAACGATGCCGAGCTGCGTTATGCGGATGCCATGTCGCAGCCGCGGGACAGCTCGAAACAGCCACCGCTGGACTTGCCGCGACGCACCGAGAGCGATGGCTATTGAGGGCGGAATAATGCAGGAGATGTCTGAATGAATGATCTTAGGGTTTTGGTGGTTGAAGACGACGCGCTGATGCGGGAACGACTGGTCGCCATGCTGCATAAAGCGGGCGCCACAGAGGTGATGGAGTGTGCCGATGCGGCATCAGCACGAGCGGCGTTCGATGCCAGCCAGTTTCACATCGTGTTGCTGGATCTGGGTTTGCCGGATGGCGATGGTCATGAACTGATGACGGCGTTCAAAGCCGAGAGAAAGGAGCAGCACATTGTGCTGGTGACGGCCGATGACTCGATCGAGAGTATTCAGCGGGCTATCAGCGCAGGAGCAAACGGTTACGTTGTAAAACCGTATTCACAGGAAAAGATCCACGATGTGGTCAATAACTTTGCCATGGTACATGGTGGCGATATGGCCGTTATTGAAGGACTGAACCGGCACCATTAACCGGTTCAGTCGTTGGCCGGTCGTGTAAATCACGCGACCTGGCGGGCAATCCATGAGTTGTAGCGGGTTGCCAGTGCTCTGACGTAACGAGCCTCGGCGCCGTCGAGGTTGCTCAACACACCATTAAAGATCCAGCCTCGTTCGTACACACCCAGCACGCGCTGTTCATCGTCGAGATTGACGCGCTGATTCAGCTTTTTGCAAATGGCATCGAGTAGCGGCAGCTTCTCTGGTCTTTTGACCGGGGCATTGCGGTTGCTGATTGGCTGGTTAGCGGCCCGCCTCACTGATTGTCTTTTCATTGTCTTCTCCTTGCCTTTTGCTGCTGCAACAACAGAAAACCCCGGAGCCTGAGGCAACCGGGGTTTGGCAGAGAAGCTGCTCCCGGTCGCTGCAATGGCTCCCGGGACTTGACCGAAAGCCGTTAGATGTCTTTCACCATGGCACGCTGAGCCTGCCCTACCGGGCAACCTGCGATTGCGGAAATACTGTGTTGGAAACGCATGATGGTCATATCAGCTCTTTGAATTCGGTTCAGCTCTCAGTGTATAGCCAATTACGGCGTTTGCAATAGCCTGTGCGATTCGGCAAACGCGTACAGACAGGTATAGGTCACAGCCTTACTATTCGCAGCGTCACGTGTTTTTACGTTGTGTAATCCGCGACGCCTGCCCAGGCGTCGATTGGATCTCTCCTTTCTGGCGCAGTCTTTATGGCTGCGCTTTTTTTTGCCTGAAAAACAGCCATCTCGGTTAGTTCGTAGCCACTAGTTCGTACAGCTTAAAGATTTCAAATTGGCGATAATTTGCACACTAAAGATCGACTAACTGTAACGAACGAAGAGGTTGAAACCTAAGAAAATGCCCGAAGACCGCGCACGCGCCGTTAAGAAATTTGTGTCTGACTTTATCGTGGAAATTGCACTGGTTGTTGCGGTTGCCGTTTACCTGTTGATGGCTCAGGGGCAATCGGTGGGGGAAAACCTGACCTTTACCATGGTTGGCGCAGGCTTGATGGCCATCGCGACATTCTGGACTCTGCACACAGCGCGCAAGGGTCTGGAAGTTATCGCGCTTCGACTTCACCCGAGCAAATAACTCGCTGCCAGGTCCGGTGAAGGATCAAGGCATCGTTGGAGGCCCGGTGAACCGGCAACCCCAGCTCCTCGATCACTTGCCGGCGCATGGCCGGCCATTGCTGGACCTGTTCCGGATTAAGCAGCATAGAAATGGATTCCAGCTGGAAGGCGGGCGAAATGCCCGCCGCACGAAAGAGCCGGTGCAGCCAGAAACTGTCGAAAGTCCAGGCATCGCAGAAAACCTGTTCTGGCAGTATCGCATTGAGCTGCTCCGCAACGTACGAGACCGGCTTGCCATGTTCTTCCAGTTCCTGTCGGCTGATGCCGTGAATCGCTTCCGCCCCGGATGACCAGTCGTGCCAGGATTTATGCGGATCAATCAGCCAGCTGTGTTGCGAGCCATCCGCCAGGCATACGCCCACCTCTATGGGGTAACCCGCGATCAGGTCCAGACTGGAGGCTTCGAAATCGATAAATGCCGGTTTCGTCGTAACGGTCATGAATAGGCGCTGATTGTTGTCGATTTTCATCTGAGTTTACTCCTGATCTTTCTTCCGTGCGAACCCAAGAGGCGCCAGCGCTGTTACAATATATCCGCGCTATCTATAACCTCGATGACAATTCCTCATTTATCCCGGTGATCGCTCCATGACTGACACAGTTGTTGTTATTTATTCCGGAGGCATGGACTCCTTTACCCTGCTTCATCTTGCGCGCGCTCAAGGGCACAAGGTACACGCCCTGTCGTTCAATTATGGCCAACGCCACGTGCGGGAGCTGGACGCTGCGCGGGCTGTGTGTGAAGCCGAGGGCATTCCCCATAAGGTGATCGACATTCGGGCCATGAGCGAGGTGATGTCGGGCTCGGCTCTGACCTCGGATGAAGAGGTACCGGAAGGTCATTACGAAGAAGACAACATGAAAGCCACCGTTGTCCCCAATCGAAATATGATTCTGCTGTCGCTGGCGACCGGTTATGCGGTTACGGTGAATGCGCAGGCAGTCTGGTATGGGGCCCACGGCGGCGACCATGCAATTTATCCCGATTGCCGCCCTGAGTTTGTCGAGAAAATGGACGCCGTATGCCGGGTAGCCAACTATGAGCCGGTTGCCGTAAAAGCGCCGTTCATGATGCTGGACAAGGGCGAGATTCTGGCGGAAGGCTTGAAACTGGGGCTGGATTACGGCCAGACCTGGACCTGTTACAACGGCCGCGATAAGGCCTGTGGCCGCTGCGGCTCGTGTGTTGAGCGGCTGGAAGCGTTCGCCGCCCATGGCATTGAAGATCCTCTGGCCTATGAGCGTGGTGCCTGATGTACCGGGTTAAAGAAGCGTTTTACACCTTGCAGGGCGAAGGAGCTCAGGCGGGCCGTGCCGCAGTGTTTTGCCGGTTCAGCAAGTGCAACTTGTGGAATGGCCGTGAGCGCGACCGGGCCAAAGCGGTGTGTAACTTTTGCGATACGGATTTTGTCGGGACCGATGGCCAGAACGGTGGCGTATTTGAAACAGCCGAAGCGCTGGCGGCTCATATCCAGTCACTTTGGCCGTCGGGATCGGGCAGGCCTTACGTGGTATGCACCGGCGGTGAGCCGTTATTGCAATTGGATGCCACGTTGATCGCAGCCCTCCATCGCGCGGGGTTCGAAGTGGGCGTCGAAACCAATGGCACCCTTCCCGCCCCACCGGGCATCGACTGGTTGTGTGTCAGCCCCAAGGCCGATGCGGAAGTGGTCATCACCAAGTGCAATGAGCTGAAGCTGGTGTACCCGCAACCGCTGGCTATGCCAGAGCGGTTTCTGGAGGCTATACAGGCGGACCATTACTTCCTGTCGCCCAAGGCTTCGCCGTCGCTGCCCGAGCAGGCGGAGGATGCGGTCAAACAGAGCAATACCCGCAAGGCCACGGATTATTGCCTGGCCAATCCCCAGTGGCGACTAACCTTGCAGATGCACAAGATCATCGGGATCGATTGATGGGCGCGGATCAGGCCTGCTTTGCCAGATTCGAGTTGGCGATCCGGTACTGGCTCGGGCTGTTACCGGTCCAGCGTTTGAAGGCCCGGGTGAAATTCGCCGCATCCGCGTAACCCAGAGCATCGGCGATCTGGGTCAGGTTCATGGTGGTGTTTTCCAGCAAGTCCTGGGCGCGTTCCAGACGGACTTCATCCACCAGGCTCTGAAAGCTGGCTCCTTCCTCCTGCAAACGTCGTTTCAGTGTTCGCTCCGAGACGAACAGTGTGCTGGCGGCTCGCGCCAGTTTAGGTGGAAACGGGTGGCTGGCTTCGATCACTCTGCGCACTTTGCTGGCCACACCGGAAACTTCTTCCAGCTGCTGCAGAGCTTGCTCGCATTCCTCTCGTGACGTTTCGGCCAGATGCTGATTGCTGAAACGGGTCGGGTGGCTGAGATGGCTGATTGGCACCACCAGCGCGTCTTCGCTGGCGCCGAACTCCACGGGCACGCCGATCATGCGCCGGAACCGGTGAAAATGGCTTGGTTCCGGGCCTCGTCTCATGATGCGCAGCCCCGGGAGCGTGGTCCCCAGCAACTGGGTGCCCATCGAGATGCAACCGAATAATACGGCATCCAATATGAAACTGAGGATTGAGCCGAGTTGGGCCTCGCAGTTGATCGCATACCAGACACTGGACCCGGCCATGTGTTTTTCAACTTTTAAGTGAGGTACCCGAAGAGTCAGATAACGGGTGACTAGCTCAAGGGCTTCTTCAAGCGTGCGACTGCTCATGACAGCTGTACCCAGAGCGCCATGTAACGGCAACTCTAGTTCCCGCGCCAGCAAGATACCTAACCCTGGCTCGCCGCTTTCAACAATGGCTCGGGTGACGAATTCCGCCGCCTGGGCCTCGCTGACTCTGAGATCGGTGGATTTCAGTCGCGCAGGGTCCAGCCCGACGCGCTGAATCAAGTCCCTTTCATCCACTCCAATAGTGTGGAGCAGCTCGGCCAGAGTGTGAAGATAGATGGCCGGCATGCCCAGATCCTGTGTGTTAGAAACTGAGACGCCCATGAGTTTCCTCGATAATGGCAGTTATTGTTATGTGAGTGGCTGGGATTATGGCGCGTTAGTTGCCTTAGTCACATGACTTGGATGACGGGTCAATTAGCTGAAGAGGCCAATTCGGGACCACTGTGGAACTAATCGACCTGATTGTTGTGGCGCTCTACGAAGCCAGCCAGAACCGCCGCGGAGCGCTTCGGGTTCTCGATCATGGGCAGGTGTCCAACGCCTCGGAACACGTGTATGTCGGCGTCAGGCATGGTTTTTTTCAACCAGTCAACACAGCGGGCCGGCGTGATCGTATCGCGATCGCCCCACTGCACCTGCACAGGGATGGCTTGCCTGCCAAGGTAACGGGTGGGAGCCATTGGATCGGCGACCATGTCGTTAAAAATATGTTGCAACGCATGGCGCCGTTTCATCAGGTCAGGACCTAACAAGCCGGTCATGGCGAGGCCGGGAACGCTGGGTCTGCCGTTGCCGACGCTGTTGAACATTCGATAAACGCCGCTCCAATCGCTCGGAATGAGCACGGAATCTGTGGTCGGGCGTACCGGCGCAAGGTGCTCCATGCCCGGTGATTCCGGAATACCTGCGCTGTTGAGCAGGGTGACCGTTCGGGGCGGTGTCGCCAGTTGGTGGGCCAGCAGTGCGGCAATTGCGCCGCCCATGGAACTGCCCGCAATATGCACATTGTTGCTGTTGTAGTCCGCCAGCCAGTGGCCAAGACGCTCGGCCTGGCTCTCGTAGCCGTAATTGGCCTCGGGGCGGTATTCGCTTTCTCCGAGGCCCGGCAAATCCGGTACCAACAAGTGCCAGTGCGAAGGCAGCAGTTGCATCCAGAAGGCCCAGTTTTCCTTCATCGAGGCAAAGCCATGCAGCAGCACCAGTGTCGGCGTGCCTGGCCGGGCTTTGCCGCGCTCCAGATACACCATCCGATGACCATCCACCGAGGTTTCCCGGCGTTTTGCTCGCAGTAGCCAACGCTGGCCGGTGCGGGCCAACGGCCAAACGTCGGGAGTTGGAAATTTCATGGTAGCCTCACCTGATCACGATGTATCGAATGTCAGTGTAACCGTTGGAATAGCGGCGGCTATTGCTGCCAAGCCTGGTGAAGCGGGCGTTAAAGCCACCCGGGTGGCCGGGAATCAGAGCCGGAGATCGGTGATCACTGGGTTGTGGTCGGACGCCCGCCACGGCCCTTTACGGTCAGGCGCACCTTGGTAATCCAGTGCCCGCGGCTCATCGGCATTGATGTTCCAGACGTAGACAGCCTCGACATGGGGCATAAGACTCTGATTGGCCAGCGCATAGTCCAGCGTCCCCTTCTCGCCCCGATAACGATAGCTGTGGTAGCGGCAGTTGCCAGGCCGGCAAGGGTGTGCGTGGTGCACCAGGCTGATGAAACCCGCTTTGCGAAAGGTATCCACCGGCGTTTCTCGGGCGTAGCTGTTGAGATCGCCGGTGATGAGGGTGCCAACCAAATGTTCCTTGGGGGATAAGTGGCTAAGCCAACGAACGATGGCGCGTGCTTCCCGCGTCCGGTGAGCACTGAAACAGCCTTGGCCGTCTTGCTGATCGGTGTCTGGTCCACGTGCATTGCGGCACGACTTGGATTTCAGGTGAGGTACCACCAGCCGCAAAGACCGCCCGCCGGCCAAGGGCGAAAAGCTTTGCGCCAGCGGCGGACGGCCCCGATGCTGGTAGATGCCTTGGTGCAATCGCACCGCCCGGCCTTCAGGTCTGACCCGGTCGCTGCGGAACAGCAACGCCGTGCGGATGGCATCGGAGCCGTCTCGGTCGGGTGTTTTGATGAAGCGCCACGCCGGTCCGAGCGCGTGCGTGAGTTGGGCCAGAGAGCTTTGCGGGCCATAGCCGTCGTTTTCTAGTTCCGTGACGGCCACAATATCGGCGGCAGCCTGGGTGATGGCAGTGGTCAGGCGGCGCAGCTGGTGGTGGTGAGCGCTTGGGGTGCGGGCACCTCGGGGTGTTGGAAATCCGCCAGACTGCCCGTCGCCATTGAAGTAGTTCTGCAGATTAAACGCCATGGTCCGGATCACTTCAGCGGACGGTTTTGGCGGAGCTTCAGGCCTTGGTTGGGGGCGGGAAAAAACCGGTTTGCGATCGGGTTGAATCCGCCATTGGCCGAAGCGGAAATCCAGAACGCCACTTAGCCCGGCTACCTGATCGCCGGCGCGTACGGTGCGGTCCTCGCCCAGTGCAAGCCAAGGTACCGGTGTGGGGTCTCGGGTGCTTTTTCCGTCGTCCAGAAGAACGCGATGTTTACGGTTTCGGAGATGCTGTTGCAGGGCTTGAGCGCCGGGCGCAAGATATTCCGTTGGCATGATCTGGTCTTCATGGGCCAGCGTCAGTTCGCCGAAACGGGACAGATTGTGGTGCTCGATGACCGTCAGCTGAGTCTCGAACAGCACGCGCATGTTCTCGAGACTTTCTGGTGCCTGCGGCCACGGCAGAGTCAGTTTGATCGGTTGGGGAATGGGCGCCCGGCCGCATACGGTGTGCTGGCTGACGTTGACCAGTTCGGTCAGGTCGTGGAATTCCTTGACGGTGCCGGTTAGCCGGAGGCGCTGGCCGGGGCTGGCGTTGCGGCGGGAATAAACGAACAAGGCTTCTGAGGTGGCCGGGTCGTTATCTGTTTCGCTATCCGCTTGCTGGATGTAAAAGCCGTGGAAGCCGTCCCGGTGGCTCGAAGTGTAGGTCACGATGCCTTCGATCGACACGGTTTGCCCGGCGAGCGGTGAATGGGGGCCTGAGCCCTGGACCCGGTGAATGGCCGTGGCGGGCGAGCCGCACTCCTGGGCTGCCGTTGTTGCGGGGCTGGCCGCCAAAAACACCAGCCCGACAACAGCGAGGAACGTTTTGATCACAGGGCCCGACAGTTAAAGACCGGCTACCGCTTTAAGAGCCTGTTCACGCTTGCTTCCGAAGCCGAGCTGGTCAGGGTTGATCAGTTCCAGTTGCTGCACCAGAGGATCCGGGTGGTCGCGGTCAAAGGTGATGCCAAGCTGAGACAACACATAGGGTGCAAGGGCGGCGCGGGTCTCGATCTGAAGGCTGCCGTTTTTCATGCCGTAGTCTCGTGCCACGATTCGTTGCTGCGCCTCGGTCAAGCGTTGGTCGGGAGCGAGTTCGAGGGTGATCCGGCGCTGCCAGTCCTCATCCTGCAGGGCGGTAAAGCGGGCCTTCTGGCGCAGGGCTTCCGGAGTGCCCTGAAAGCGGCTTAATGCGAAGTCGCGGAACTCCCGATTGGAGCTGCACCAGGCACGAACATGCCAGTTGTTGCCCGTGCACACCAGCGAGTGGGGCTCAAGCACGCTTTCTACGGCTTCGGGGCGGCTGAGAGAAACGTAGCTGGCTTTCAGCAGGCGTTTGTAACGGGTAGCCGCGACCACTGAACGCATGGTTTCTGGCGCAACGTACCGGCCCGGGCCGGCAATAACTGTATTGCCCGGCATGCCCAGTTCCAGTTCGGCCAGTGAGTCATTGAGGTTCTGTTGCTGGGCCAGCAGATCCTGATATTCCGAGACGTTGCCGTGGGTGACCACGGGTTTGAATTTCTCGGATGGCACATAGCCCTTGAGGTGACGGTCATAAACCAGATTGCCCGGTGCGACCTCTCGCAGATAGGTATTGATGTCTTTGGAGGCCTGTTGGCGACCAATGCCGAAACTGTGGCAGATATGGTTGGTGGTCAGGCGTCCTTCCCATAGTGCAACGGTTTCGATGAGTCGATAGCGAAGCAAGAGATCCCAACGAATGGGCCAATCCGTTTTCTTCATAACCAGGCGCTCACAATTTCAGTAAATAGCTTCTTATTTATCTTACCCGTTAAGGGGTTAGGGGTCTGTTACGGCCCATTAATGTAAAACAATGTCAAATTAGGCCCAGTGTAATACAAGTCTCGGCTTCTCCCTAGTTTCTGCCATCACATAGCCTGATTAAATGCCGGTCAATCGCCCCGGGAGAATACTGCTATCCTACTCCTGAACATGCCCACCTTTTCGATGATGCGGAGTCAGTCATGACCCGAATGGTAGCCTCTCTGTCCGCATTGCTTTTTAGCATCG
Organism: Marinobacter litoralis; assembly: GCF_016427555.1. Classification (GTDB taxonomy): domain Bacteria; phylum Pseudomonadota; class Gammaproteobacteria; order Pseudomonadales; family Oleiphilaceae; genus Marinobacter; species Marinobacter litoralis_A. Next base: position 409,523 of record NZ_JAELVS010000001.1, on the reverse strand, counting down.
TATTTCTGATCAGCGGCAATGCCTTTTTAATGACGCTTTTGGGGATTCGTCTGAGTATCGAAGAGGTCTCTCCGGATGTCATTGGCTGGGTGCTGGTGTGCTATTCCGTGGGTTTTGTTGTGGGTACCCTCTACGTCCACAAGATTATAGGCCGCGTTGGGCATATCCGTGCTTTTGCGGTTTTTGCCGCCTTGGCCGCGGTTGCCGCATTGATGTACCCGATGGCGGTGAACGCATTTTTCTGGGCGGCACTGCGAGTGGTGTCCGGTTTCAGTGTTGCCGGTGTGCTGGTGGTCATCGAAAGCTGGTTTTCCAGCCGGGCTACCAATTCCAATCGCGGTTCGTTGTTCGCGGTATACCAGATCATTTTTTATCTGTCGGCAGCCGGCGGCCAATTGGTGGTTAACGTGGGTAATCCGGCTGACTTCCTGCCGTTTTCACTGGCAGCGATCTTGCTGACACTGGCGGTGATCCCATTGTCGATGACCCGCATGGAAGCGCCGGAGATTGAGCACACCCACCGGATGTCCGTCTTCAAATTAGCCCGCGAGTCCTTTTCCGGTGTTGCGGGTGCATTGGTAAGCGGCGCACTGATTGGTGGCTTTTATGCGCTGGGGCCGGTCTACGCCACATTGGTGGGGCTGGACGTCGGCAAAACCTCAACCTTTATGGCCTCGGCGATTGTCGCCGCTATGGTCCTGGCCTGGCCCATGGGCCGGATCTGCGACCTGTTCGATCGCCGAAGAGTGATGTTCTGGGTGTCGTTACTGGCCTGTTCGGCGGCGCTTGGTGTGGCCGTCATTGGTGCCGGGAGCTTGATCATTCTGACGGCGCTGGTCGGGGTTTACACCGGTTTGTCTGCGACCCTGTATCCCATTGCGGTGGCGATCACCAACGACCGGATGGACAGCAATCGCATTGTTGCGGCCAGCGCTACCCTGTTGCTGAGTTACGGCATCGGGAGTGTCCTGGGCCCGATTGTCATGGCGGAACTGGTTCATCTGCTGGGCCCCTCGGGGTTGTTTTATGGCAACGCAGGATTTCTGATTGTACTAGCGGCGATTACCCGGTACCGCATCGTTCAAACCGATGATGTACCGGTGGCGGAGCAAGAGCATTTTGTACCCACCATGCCGGAAGCCTCCGCCGTGCTTTCGGAAATCGACCCACGCAACGAGGAGTTCTGTGAGTCTCCGGAGGCCGAGGCGATGCAGGAAGAGATGCGCCAGGCGCATTAAAATCTGCTGTATTTTGGGGTTGATGTCGCATTTGAATCTTTCTTCATTTCAACTAGTAGCTTACTATTGGTGAAATTCTTGTACCTTTAGCGTCTTGCTCTAACTGTCAGCAAACGCAAACTCATTGAGGAGAGAACATTGTGAGAGATCAATTCCCGTTTGCGGTTGCCCGTGTGACCCGCCGCTGGCGCAAAATGCTGGATGAACGCCTGAAAGATCTGGGCGTGACACAGGCTCGCTGGAGCACCATGGTGTACTTGCAACAAGGCGGTGAAGGCCTGACCCAGCGCGAATTGGCCAGTTTGATGGCGATCGAGAACCCGACGCTTGTTCGCTTGCTGGACAGCCTGGAGCAGCAGGGGCTGATCGAACGCCGCGCCTGCCCGAAAGACCGTCGTGCCCGCAGGCTGCACCTTACTGAAGAGGGGCTGAATTTCATGGACGAGTTGTCTGGACGCGCCACCGAGCTGCGTGAAGAGATGCTTGACGGTATTTCCGACAAGGAAATCGAAAGCGCACTCGCGGTTTTCCATAAAATTATGGAAAACGCTGAAAAGCAGAAATAAGCCTTGGCGGATAATACGGTTGCAGGGCTGGAAGCCCGCTACGGTGAGCGGTGGCGATGGCTGGCCGTCGCCACCGTTGTGCTCGGCACGATGGCGACCGTGCTCAGCGCTACCGTAGTCAACGTCGCTCTTCACGACATCATGCTGGAGTTTGGGCTGCGCCAGGGCACCGTCCATTGGCTGGCGACCGGCTTCATTGCCGCAATGACCACCACCATGCTGGCCTCCGCCTGGTTACTTGACCGCTTTGGCGTACGCAAAACCCTTGCAACGGCAATGGCTCTGTTCGCGGTGATATCCATTGCCGGTGGTTTTGCCCAAACCCCGGCCCAGTTGATCTCTGCGCGGGTGGGTCAGGGAGCCATGGCAGGCCTGATGCAGCCGATGGGCATGTACCTGGTGTTCAGAATATTTCCGGTCGATCGCCGTGGCCAGGCCATGGGAATCTATGGCATGGGCGTCATTCTGGCACCTGCACTGGGGCCGGTCCTCGGCGGTTTTCTTGTCGATCAGTTCAATTGGCGCTATGTCATGTACGCCCCTGCCCCGGTGACCTTGATGGGCGTGTTGATGGCCTGGAGGTTTCTGCCGGTTCCGGTGTCCCGGCCTGCCCGCTACCCCTTTGACTGGCCCGGTCTGGTAATGCTGGGCGCGATTGTCGGTTTGAGCCTTGATACCCTGACACGGTTACAGGCGCTCGACGGTCACGAACTCCAGCTGATTGTTCAGGCCTTGGTGATTTCGGTTCTGCTTATAACCTTTGTCAAGAGAGAACGAAGGATCAAGCACCCGTTGGTCAATCTTGCTCTGCTGCAACAGCCCGTGTTTCTTTACGCCACCATTGGCGCTATGGCCTTGGGGCTTGCCCTCTTCGGCTCCACTTACCTGATACCGCTTTTTGTTCAGACCACGCTCGGCTTTTCGGCGACTGAAGCGGGTTTGCTGATGCTGCCGGCGGGTGTGGTGCTTGGCGTAATTTTTCCGCTCTCTGGCCGGCTGGCGGATAAGCAGAGCGCGCGCAGCCTGGTGTTATTTGGCATCGGGATGTTTGCGCTTTCTGCGGTTTTGTTTGCCTCGACGGGGCAGTTTGCCGGCTTTGGCTGGTTGGCTTTTTGGGCGGTACTTGGCCGTGTCGGTATCGGCTTTATGCTGCCAGCCCTCTCAATGGGCGCCTTGAATCCGCTGCCGCCTGAGCTGATGGGTGCAGGCTCCAGCAGTATCAATTTTGCGCGTCAGCTTGGTGGCGCGCTGGGCGTGAACGTGGTGGCTCTGACCATTGAATTTGGTGAACACCAGAACGGCATACCGACGCTGCAGGCATTTGAATCTGCCTGGTGGCTGGTGGCTGTTTTTGTTGCTCTGGCGGCCATTCCGGTATGGAAAATGCGCATTTAGGCAGTGTTGCAGCGTTACGAAAAGGCAAGATACCCACGATTGTTCAAGGCCTCTTGATGTTGGCGGCCAGCGATGCCGATATAATGGGCTGCTCTTGGAACACGAGAACGCGGCCCGGCGATCCGGAATGAACTCTGGAGCTGAGTGCCGGTCAGTCATACCAACCGGCCCTGAACCGATGTGGAGTGTTATGCAGTTGAAATACCTTGTTTCCTTGTTGCTGAGCCTGGCTTTGTGGGCACCCGCACTGAATGCGGCTGAACCCGACGCGGCGTCGCCCGCTGGCGCCAGTGATGCCAAGCCGGATCGCTCACCCCGAGTGCCCACCTTTTCAGTCAATGGCGATCTGGCCGGTGACCTGCAGGTATTCACGACGGCCTATGAAGACACGTTTGCCGGTATCGGCAACGAGCTGGCTTTGGGGTATCTCGAGCTGGTGAAAGCGAATCCGGGTGTTGATCCATGGTTACCGGGTGAAGGTACGCAAATCACTCTGCCGACCATGTATGTGCTGCCGGATTCTAACCGCGAGGGTATTGTGATCAATCTGGCGGAATACCGTCTGTATTATTTCACCGATAACGGGGTGCAGGTGTATCCGGTGGGCGTTGGCACCGAAGACAATCCGTCTCCACTGACCAATGCCAAGGTCACCATGCCTCTGGAATCGCCAGCCTGGTATCCGCCGGCGAGTATCCGGGCGGAGTATGAAGCGTCGGGCGATTACCTGCCGCGCATGATTCCTCCGGGGCCTGACAATCCGTTGGGGACGCATGCCCTGATGCTCAGCGAGAAAGGTTATCTGATTCATGGCACCAACAAGCAGTTTGGTGTCGGCATGGCTGTCAGCCACGGCTGCTTCCGGATGTACAATGAAGACATCTCGCGCTTCGCTTATCAGGTGTCCAAGGGCACGCCCGTGCAGGTGATTCGCGAGTCCGTGAAGGTCGGCGTCTCGGGCGGTGAAATCTGGCTGGAAGTACATCGTCCCCGTGAAGATTACACCGCGAAAGATCGCGAGGAGCTATGGCGGGAAACGATGGCCAAAATCGAAGCCTTCCAGCAACAGCATCCGGATACTCAGGTCAAACGCATGGCGATCGAGGTGGCGGTTGATCAGGCTGATGGCATTCCCCGAATGATCGGTGAGAAGCTGACGCAAGTGGCGGCGGATGAGCGTTCCGGCAAAACGGAGTCTGAAAAGAAATCGGCTTCCGGGCAAACCCTGTATTTCTGACATAAAAAAAGGCCGGTGTTACCGGCCTTTTTCATGCTAAGCGCTCGCCTTACTTCTGGCTGGCACGCTGCAGCATGCGCTTGGCGCGCTCGTTCGCTTCGTTAGCGGACTTCTGAGCGGCACGGGCAGCAGCCAGAGCTTCTTCAGCAGTCTGCTGAGCAGTGCGAGCAGACTTGGAAGCGCTGTTCGCGGTGTTCAGAGCGTTGTTAGCAGTTTGCTCGGCGGAGCTTGCAGTTGCATTGGCTTCGTCGATAGCAGCTTGATCAGTTGTGGCACAGCCTGCAGTCAGAGCAGTGGCCATTGCAAACCCAGCGATCGTCAGTTTACGCATTGTAAATCCCCTTATTGGTCGTTTTATTTCCTGAGACCCGGAAGCCAGTCGGACGACTTCCTGTCAGTCAAGCCAGTAGGCAATGACTACCGGAGTCGTTAAACAGTGTAAAACACTCCGGAAGAAAATGTTAACTGCGTATAGGGGAATTTCCATAGCTCATGACAACAACGTAATGCACTGATGTCATAGCGTTAATCATCAATTTCGGCGTTCAGGGCAAAATCCGGATCGGGGTTCCGTCGTCAACCAGCTCCCAGATTTCGTCAATTTCTTCATTGGTGACGGCAATGCAGCCATTGGTCCAGTCCAGCCCTGTGAAGGCAAATGCGAGATCGCCAGCATCATTGGGTAAGCCGTGAATCATGATGCTACCACCGGGTTTCAGGCCCCAGGCTTCCGCAGCTTCTCTGTCTTCCTGGCTGGGATACGAGATGTGAATCGATTTGTAGAAATCGCTGTTGGCGTTACGCCAATCAAGAAGATAGCTGCCTTCGGGGGTGCGTTCGTCGCCTTCGTAGAGTTTGTGTCCGACCGGGTTGTCGCCCAGAGAGATCCGGTAACTCTTCACCTTTTCAGAACCGCTCAACAGAAACAGACGGCGCTCGCTTTTTTTCACCAGCACCTCGGTAATGTCGAAAGAATGCGAGGCTTGGGGTTCGGGCATGATCATTCGTTCGTCGGCCCGGGCCAGCAATTCGGTTGCTGCCACCACACCGGGCAGTAGAAGAAACAGAGCTGTCAGGAAGGATCGAAAAATCATAAAGCTGCACTATCGCCAGAACGTTAAATTTTGTACATGCAGTTTATAGCATAGCGGGCCGGGGTAGCGGTAAGAGGGTTTTGTTACATTTGTTGGCTTTACGTACCCCGGCACAGTTTCCGGTCAGGATTCCATTTTCAGGCCGACTTTGGTCACTCGATCGGCTTCAATCGCTCGCGCAACTAACGACACCGGGCCAATGGTCACAACATCCCCGACCACAGGATGCCCTTTGGTGCGAAGATCAAAGCATTTGGCCAGCGTAAGCTCCGACTGCATTTCTTTGAGCTCGATGCCATACACTTGTTCAACATCGCCAAGTAAAGCATCGCCGTTAAGCACGAAGTCCCCGAAGAAGGTTCGTTCCGCCAGATGTTTGGGGGCTTCACGGGTGCTCAAGACCTTGCTCAATTCTGTCACGCCAACGGGGGTGGCAAACAGAGCAAGTACATCACCGGCTGCGACTTCCAGATCCGGGCGAGGCTGCAGGCACTCTCTGTCTCTGAAAATACCGGCAACCGCGGTGTGTTCGGGCAAGCGCAAGAGGCTGATCTTCTTGGGTTTGTTCCAGCCTTTCCCGCGCAGTGGAAACAGCATCAATTCATGATCGCCGGTGGCGGGAACATCCAGAGGAAAGCGTCGGAACGGCGCTTCACTGGCCGGTACCTCAAGTTTCAGTTTACGGGCCAGCGGCGCCATGGTGGTGCCTTGGACCAACAAAGACACCAACACGATAAAGAAGGCGGCATGGAACACCAGTTTGGCGTCGGGCAAGTCGGCCAGAACCGGGAACAAGGCCAATACGATGGGCACCGCGCCGCGCAAACCGACCCAGCTGATAAAGCCGATCTCTCTGCGGTTAAAGCCGAACGGCCAAAGGGTGGCGACCACGGTCACCGGCCGGATGACGAAGATCAGAGCGAAGGCCAGAATCAAACCGCTGCCTACTAACGGCACCAGTTCGGACGGTGTGACCAGCAGGCCCAGAATCAGGAACAGGCATAACTGCGCCAGCCAGGCCAAACCATCATGAACCTGCAGGATCATGGGCATCATTTTCACCTGCTGGTTGCCGATTAAGACGCCGCTGAGGTAAATCGCCAGGAAGCCACTGCCGCCGACGGCATTGGTGGCGGCGAATACCGCGAGCCCCGCTGCTGCCACCAGCAAGGGATAAAGAGCCGGAGTGAGATGAATGCGGTTTACCAATGCGACGATCAGATATCCACCCAGCAAGCCCGCTGGCGCACCAATACCGAATTGCTGCAGCAACATCAGCAGCCCGGAGCTGAAGGCGCCGTCTTGATGTTGGCTGATCAGGGTAACCAGCATCAGGGTCAGGAAGATGGCCATCGGGTCGTTGCTACCGGATTCAATTTCCAGCGTCGCACTGACCCGTTCGTTCAGGTGCAGGCCGCGGCCTTGCAGCAATGAAAATACGGCGGCGGCGTCGGTCGAGGAGATGATCGCGCCAATCAGCAGTGCCATCAACCAATGCAAATCGAAAACCCACCAGGCAACGACGGCTGCGCCCATTGCGGTCATGGCCACGCCCACCGTGGCCAGTAACAGTGCCGGTTTCAGGCCGACCCGGAAGGTTTCGGCCCGGGTACGCATACCACCATCGAGCAGAATGACGGCCAAGGCCAGGCTGGCGATAATGACCGCAAGCTCAACATCGTCAAATTCAATACCGCCGGGGCCGTCCTCGCCCATCAGCATGCCGACACCCAAAAACACCAGCAGAACCGGCATACCGACTCGACTGGAGAGGGGGCTTAGAACAATGCTGAAAACCAGCATCAGAGCGCCGATGAGCGTGAACGTAGGATCCATGAGACTCCAGATCAGAAGATGTGCCCGAGCCTAGGCCCAAACAACGGATTGCTTAGACAGACATTATGCAGGCGGACCTGACGCAATGGTAGCGCCCCCGGGGTCGCTCAGTGGAGCTTCAACCTGGGGTGCATCGCGCGACTGATTTTATCCATCAGCCAGATGATGCCGGTACGCAGGAATCCGTGTAAAGCAACTTGATGCATCCGGTACAGTGACACGTAAAACAGCCGTGCCACTTTACCCTCGATGTACATGCTGCGACCCGACAGGTTACCCATCAGATTGCCAACGGTGGTGTAGTGGCTGAAATTGATCAGCGAACCATGATCCTTATAGACAAACGGTACCGGGGCCTTGCCTTCGAGGCGTGCACACAAGGTTTTCGCGAGCGTATCGGCTTGCTGGTGTGCTGCCTGGGCTCGGGGAGGAACTGGACGCTCGGAGTCGGGTTGGGGGCAGGCGGCACAGTCACCGAAGGCGTAAATGTTGTCGTCGTTGGTGGTTTTCAGGGTTTGCTCGACCACCAGCTGATTGCCACGATTGGTTTCCAGGCCTTCCAGCTCAGCAAGAAACGCCGGAGCTTTGATGCCGGCCGCCCAGATGGTCATGTCGGACGGAATTTCTGAGCCGTCTTTCATCACCAGGCTGTCGCTGCGTACCTCGCTCACCGGCTGGCCGGTTAGTACTTTTACGTCCTGGCGCTCCAGTTCCTGTGTCGCTGCGGCTGACAAACGCCCGGGCAAGGCAGGCAAAATCCGGTCGGCTGCTTCAATCACGCTCACCGAGACATCCGAGGACTTGAGATGGTTCATGCCGTACACCGGAAGCTCGCGGGAGGCCAGGCGCAGTTCGGCGGCCAGCTCCACACCGGTGGCACCGGCGCCGATAATACTGATGTTCAGGGCATGAGGATTGCCCTGCAGCGCCTCGTGGTTCTTGCGCAGAAACGCATTCAGCAGCAGGTTGTGGAAGCGTTGGGCCTGATGCAGGCTGTCGAGGAACAGACAGTGGTCTTGCGCGCCGGGGGTCCCGAAATCGTTGGCGGTACTGCCAACGGCGATCACCAGTGTGTCGTACTTGAGGCGCCGCTCAGGCACCACTTCGTTGCCATCGCCATCGTGAAAGGCGGCAATCACGATTTCTTTGTTGGTGCGGTCCAGGCCGTCCATCCGGCCGAGTTGAAATTCGTAGTGGTGCTTGCGAGCGTGGGCCCGGTAATTGACTTCGTTAGTGCTGGCGTCCAGCGAACCAGAGGCGACTTCGTGCAGCAAGGGTTTCCAGACGTGCGTCAGACCGTCATCGACCAGAGAAATACGCGCTTTTTTCTTTTTACCGAGTTTGTTGCCCAGGCTGGTGACAAGTTCCAGGCCCCCGGCGCCGCCGCCAACGACGACAATGTGGTGCAGACTTTCCATAACAGTGAAACCCTAGAGAAGTGAAAGCCAAACACTCTTGAGCGGATCAAAAACGCTTGGCTATCGCCTCTGGTCTCGGCCGGGGGGGGCGTGTGTGCGGGGTCCAATACTAGCGGCAAAGGCGAGGCAAGGCAATTGGCTGCCCATGGGCATTAGGTCTAAAGTATATATTTATCAGTAAGTTGTATTTTCTTGATTCGCCAGAATCGGTTGTTAACCTGACTGTGAATCTGCACGGCTTGGGTATAAGCTAATCTGAGACATTGAAAGGAACGAATAACAGGAGATAAAACCGTGAAATTAGAGGTAGGTGGTGTTGAAGAAGGGCGCCCGGTACCAGAGAAGTTTGCCTTTGGTGTGTTCAATCCCGATAACCACATGAGTTTCGGGCCCAACCGCAACCCGGAACTGAGTTGGGAAGACGTGCCGGAAGGCACCCAAAGTTTTGTGGTAATGATGTTTGATCCAGACGTGCCCAGCGTTGCCGATGACGTGAATCAGGAAGGTAAGACCATTCCTGCAGACCTGCCTCGCGTGGATTTCTTTCATTGGTTGCTGGTGGATGTACCCGCGACGACTCGCCGAATTCCGGAAGGTGAAGACAGCGACGGTGTCAGCCCAAAAGGTAAGCCGTTTGGCCCCGGCCCGGTTGGCGTGCGGGGAATCAACAATTACACCCAGTTTTTAGCCGGCAATCCGGATATGGCTGGCACCTACGCCGGATACGATGGCCCCTGCCCGCCCTGGAACGATGAGATCATCCACCACTACCACTTTGAAGTGCATGCGCTCGATGTTGAAACCCTGAATCTGTCCGGGGAATTTGATGGGGCCGCGGTGCGTGAAGCCATGGCGGGCCATGTCTTGGCCAGCGCCCGGGTCACCGGCACCTACACCCTCAACCCCGAGCTGCGCTGAGCTCCGCCGCACCCTCTGTCGGGCCCAATGTCGGCGGAGGGTGTAACAATCTGGCCCGGTGTGCGTCTGATACCTGTGTACTAACCGGAGAGGCCTTATGCGCTTAAGCAGTCAGTGTTCATCGTGGTTTGTTGCAATGCTGCTAATGGCGGTGTTGCCGGTGCAGGCTGCGGTGTCTGAAACGGTGTATTCACCGTTCCAGGCCCTTCTGAATCAGCATGTTATCGAGCGCACGTTACCGGATGACGGCTTGGTGTCTGCGTTCGACTATGCCAGCGCGCTGGCTGACGACCGCACTGATGATCTGTTGCGTGAGCAGCGTCAGATACTTTCCGGGTTTGACGTAACCCGTCTCAATGGCAGGGAAGAGGCCGTCGCTTTCTGGATTAACGCCTATAACTTTTTCATGATCGATAAAATCCTGTCCGATAGGCCCGGCGGTCAATTGGTGTCGTCGGTATGGGACTACGGTGGGCGCATTAATCCGTTTGTGGATTCGGTGTTTGAGCGCGAAATGTTTAACGTGGGTGGTCGAGACGTAAGTCTGGATGGCATCGAGAAAGGGATATTGCTCGGCGAGGACTTCAAGGCCAAAGGCTGGAAGGACGCCCGTGTTCATTTCGCTGTGAATTGCGCATCCACCGGTTGCCCGCCGTTGCGCAAACAGATTTACACGGCGGCCAATCTGGACACCTTGTTGGCTGACAACACCCAGAGAGCATTGCATACCCCACGCCATCTGACGGTGGCCTCCGAGGAGTTGACCGTAACCGAGTTATTCAATTGGTACGAAGACGATTTTGTGGAAGCGGAAGGCTCTATTCGGGCCTTTATTCTCAAATGGGCAGCCCCTGCGCGAGCTCAAACAATCAGAAACACCCGCGGCCTCAGCTTCAGCGACTATGAATGGTTACTCAATCGGCCGGAAAACTTCCCGGAACTACAATAGCGTCGGCTTTGATTCGTCTTCGTCCCAGTCCAGTGTCCGGTAATCGAAATCGGCCATTTCGATCGAGGGTTTGACGATGCGAAAGTACGGCGAGGCATCGAAGTCCCGGGGTGTGAACAGTGAGTGGTGTTTGATCCGGTAGCGTTCACGAATGCAGGTAATGCAATCCGGATCATCTGCCGGCAACAATTCCACGATGGGAAGGATTGGGTATTTCAGGCGCTGAAACGCTTCCGCCAGAAATGTCGAGCAGATCGCCCGTGTCGGGTCGCCGCTGCCGAACGCAAGCAGCTTGTGGCGGTGGCGGCTGGGTACCGGAGGCGTCGGGAGCAGGTAACGGGCCAGATCGAACACGTTTCTCATGTCGTACTGGTGGCCGATTCGGCTCCGGGCGTAGTCCGTCAGGATATGAATATCCTGGTCAGAAAGCCCCACCGGGCGGCAAATTCGGGTATGGGCGTGGCGGTAGAATGACAGTGGCAGCGGCCGGATGCCCTGTTCCAGATCGGCTTCAATCAAAGTGTTGGGGTGCCCTTGCGCCGAGGTGCCGAGCCCGGCATGGGGCCCCAGATAAAGTGCCGCATGAGACCAGGTAGACTGTGTCAGGTACTTGATGGCGACACTGATCCGAGTGTTGCCTTCCACCAGCAAAACATCACCGGGCTGCAAAGTGCTTTTCAGGGCTTCCCAGGTTGAGGTTCGCACCGAGTGCTGCGAAACCTCTTTGGATAAATACGCTGCCAGGCGCCGCGTTAACCACGTCAGTAGCATAGAACCTCCCGATCACCGTACTTAGTTTATTAGTAGCACAGACGCCGCAGTAAAGCCTGTGTTGCCGCCTTCAGCTCAATAACGGGGTTTATCGAAAAGTTTGTAACAACCGGGTGGCGCGGGTGTCTAATCGTTGACCGCTTCTGTGAGCGGTGGCGGACTTTGAGGGTCCGCAAGATAACTCCTGAACGGAGAACAACGTCATGACAAAAACACACGTTCTAACACACGCCATTCGCCACACCCGCCCGAATCGACATACTGCCTGGTGGTCAGCAGCTTTAATGACAGCCGTGCTGAGTTCCGGTGGGGGGCTTGCTTTTGCGGCTTGCGGCCCCTGCTCCCCATGCAAAGGAAAATGTAAGGCAGGGCAGCATTGCAAGGCAGGTTGCAAAGCAGGGTGTAAACCCTGTGAGGCAAAGAACCCTTGTGCGGGCAAAAACCCGTGCGCCATGAAACACCCTTGCGGCATGAAAAAGGGCATGAGCGATCCTTGTGCCGGCAAAAATCCCTGCGCGATGAAACATCCTTGTTCGATAAAGAAGAGCTGCGCACCAGCAGGTTGCAACCCCTGCGCAGCTACAGGGAAGTGCGGCGCCAAGCCAAACCCCTGTGCGGCCAAAAAGGTGACCCGGCCGGAAAATTATCAAGCCTACGAGGGTAATGCCGATACCTTGGTAGCCTTGGGTGAGACGTTGTTCAAGGATACCTCGCTCAGCAGTAATGGACTGGCCTGTGCCAGCTGTCACAACGAGGGGGCCGGATACAACGCCACCTTCAGCGACGAATACCCGCATCCGGTTGCCATGGCGAAAAACATCTTTGGCATGGATCAGGTGTACTTGGACGAAATGGTGCAGATCTGCATGGTGCAGCCAATGGCCGCAGAGCCTTTGCCATGGGATAGCCAGGAGTTGGCAGCGTTGACGGCATACATGAGCAAGGTTCAGGCCGACTGGGTTAAATAACGCACACGTAAGCGAGCGCTGTTGTCACTTGAATATGAGTGGGGACAGCGGCTCGAGGAGGCTGGTGATGACCGAAGGTATCCGGATTCCTGCGCTGAGAACCCTGAGTGGTGGTCAGTTGCATGCGAGCCTTGCTGCAATCGATGAAATTCGCGAATGCTACCGCGTACTGAAAAAAGGTGGTTTGAACATTGTGGGTGAGGTGCTCCGCGATCAAGGCCCGTTTTATGAAATGGATCACTACCCGAAAGACGATGTGTATGATCGTGAAACCGCCTCCCAGTACTACTACCATGCCCATCGGGAAGAGCATTCAGAGCATGGCCACTTTCACTTGTTTTTGCGCAATGCGGCACTACCTGACGGTGCAGAGCCTGTGTGCGGGCCGACGGGTGAGAACCGGGTATCGCATCTGGTCGCCATCTCGATGGATGCTTGGGGGTACCCGACCGATTTGTTCGCGGTAAACCGTTGGGTTACCGATGAAAGCTGGCTGCCGGCAGAAACGGTGATCGCCGCTCTGGACCGGTTCGCGATTGATCACGCCTACCCCAGCTGGCCAGTGAACCGTTGGCTCACTGCGATGGTGCGCTGTTTCAGACCGCAGATCGCGGCCTTGCTGAATCACCGGGATGCAATGGTGGCGGACAGGCCGGGGCAGTCGCTGCAGCAGGTGCTGGAAGACCGCACACTGGAGGTTACGGGCAGTATCACCATCGATGTAGAGAGTTGGGCCGCCCGGCTGAAAGAAGAGCAAACCAGAAGATCGCGGAACGATCAGCCTTTTTTGCGGGCTCTAAGTGCCTCTGCGATACGTTGATCAATTTTGCGCATCAAGGCCTCATCCGGCGCGGATGAAGAGTGCGCATGCATAAGATCTGTGCTCACGCGCAGGTTGCCGATGAAGGACCGGCAATGCCGACACATCATCAGGTGCATTTTTATAGCCAGGTTCTGCGGCGTGGCCAGCTCACCATCAATGTAATCGCTGGCGATTTCCGCCAGATCCTTGCACATCAGCATTCGCCGGACTCCTGAAAGGTTTCCACCATCAGAAAGATTCTCTGCCTGGCTCGGTGTAACAGCACTCGCAGGTTAGATGCACTGACATCCAGAATGTTACAGACATCCTCGGACTTGTGCTGGTGGGCTTCATACAGCATCAGGGCGGAACGCTGGGTTTCCGGCAGGGCCGACAGGTGCTTGTCGAGGCAATCACTCAAGGCACCGTTTTCCAGCAGGGTATCCGCCGATTCATCAAAACGCAGGCGAGGCGGCTGTGCCCAGCGGCGTGAGGCATTGAATCGGTCGGCCAGTTCCGGGTCCAGCGCCTCAGTGAAGTCTGTGGTTACCTCCCGCTTGTTGGAGCGGAGTTTGTTTTTGCAGCGATTCGCCACAATCCGGTGCAGCCAGGTTTTCAACCCGGACCGCCCTTCAAATTTGTGAATCGCGTCGATCACCGTGACCCAGCAATCCTGAACAATTTCTTCCGCGCTTGAGGGGTCCAGGTAGAAACGGGCAACGGCAAGCATGCCAGAAGAGTACTCGCGCACGGCCCTTTCATAGGCGCTGCCGTCACCGTGTTGGAGGGCTTCGATCAAGGCGTGTTCGGAGTCTTTGTGCACCGCTGTGTCCATGAGATTGCGTCCCGAGGGGTGTTCGGCCCGTTTGTTGTTCTATCTAATAGTGTTTCGGAACGTAAAAAAGTTCCTGTAGTGTGGAACGGCTGAAAAAAGAATAGGGCAGAAAGGGTGTAACATCCAGCAGTTGCGCGTGTCAGGTTGGGTAAAGCGCCATCTCCATACACCGTAAACAGGCACACTTATGAATCGACGTAAGCTTTTTCTTCTTCTGGTCATCGCTGTCATTGTGGTGGTTTTTATCAGCTTTGACCTGCATCGATTGCTGACCCTGGAAAACCTGCAACAACACCGGGAGGCCATAGCCGGCTGGATTGAGCAAAACCTGTTTGTGGCGGTTGTGGGTTACGCCGGAATTTATGTGTTGGTAACCGCTTTGTCCCTGCCCGGTGCGGCCATTATGACCCTCGCCGGCGGTGCGTTTTTTGGCAACCTCTACGGGTTGGCGGCTGTGTCGGTTGCGTCAACGGTGGGTGCATCACTGGCGTTTTTGATTGCGCGTTTCTTGCTCAGAGACACTCTGCGCAGCCGTTACCGACAAACCGTGGAAAAAATTGATCGAGGCATCGAAAAGGACGGGGCCTTCTATCTGGCCACCTTGCGCCTGGTGCCGGTGTTCCCGTTCTTTTTGATCAATCTGGCCATGGGATTAACCGCCATGAAACTGCGCACCTACGCGTGGGTGAGCTGGCTGGCGATGCTGCCGGGCACCTTTGTGTATGTGAATGCGGGAACTCAGGTCGGACAAATCCAGTCCACAGGCGATATCCTTTCCGGCGAGCTGTTGTTGTCGTTTGCCCTGCTCGCCCTCTTCCCTCTGCTAGCCAAGTACCTGGTGGCCTTCCTGCGCAGCCGTAAGGTCTATGCCGGGTGGCAAAAACCGGCGCATTTCGACTACAACTTACTGGTGATTGGCGGTGGTGCTGGCGGATTGGTGTCGGCCTACATCGGGGCGGCGGTAAAGGCCAAGGTGGCACTGATTGAGAAGCACAAGATGGGCGGCGATTGTCTGAATACCGGTTGCGTTCCCTCCAAGGCATTAATTCGCAGCGCCAAGGCGGCCGATACGCTGCGCCATGCCGATCGATACGGCCTAGAGTCGGTACCGGTGCAGGCATCGTTTAAAAACATCATGAGCCGCGTTAAACGTATTATTGCGCAAGTTGAGCCGCACGATTCGCCGGAGCGCTACCGGCAGCTCGGCGTGGACTGCATTGCGGGCGAAGCGAGTTTCGTCTCGCCGTGGGAGCTGGAAGTGCGCCACAACGATGGTCGTACCGAGCGCCTGACCGCCCGAAGTATTGTCATCGCCACCGGCGGTAAACCCGCCTTGCCACCAATTCCGGGGCTGGATGCCATGGCTCCGCTGACCTCGGACAACCTGTGGGATTTACAAGAACAACCGAAGCGTTTGTTGATACTGGGCGGAGGCCCCATTGGTTCGGAGCTGGCCCATGCCTTTGCCCGACTGGGCAGCCAAGTGGTGCAAGTCGAGCGCGGGGATCGTCTGTTGGCGCGAGAAGATGCCGATGTTTCAGCGGTGGTGAAAGCCCGGTTTGAAACCGACGGCATCGATGTGCGCCTGCAACACGCGGCCACTGAGTTTTGCTTCGAAGACGGAGAAAAGGTCGCCTACTGTGATCACCATGGCGAACGGGTGCGTATACCGTTCGATCAGGTGTTGGTGGCGCTGGGCCGCGCGGCCAATACCAGTGGACTGAATCTGGAACGGATCGGAGTAGAAACCATGCCCAATGGCACGGTACCGGTAGAAGACGACATGAGCGTGCGCTTCCCCAATATCTTTGCCTGTGGCGATGTAGCTGGCCCCTACCAGTTCACCCATGCCGCCGCCCACCAGGCCTGGTATGCCGCGGTGAACGGGTTGTTCGGCCAGTTCAAACGTTTCCGGGTGGATTACCGGGTGATGCCGTGGGTTACTTTTACCTCGCCACAAGTGGCAAGAGTCGGGTTGAGCGAGGCGGAGGCCAAAGCTCAAGGCATTGACTATGAGGTGACCCGTTACGGCCTGGATGATCTGGATCGAGCCATTGCCGAGAGTGAAGCCGAGGGCTTTATCAAAGTGCTGACAGTGCCCGGCAAGGACAAAATTCTGGGGGCTGTGGTGGTGGGTTCACGTGGTGCCGAGATCTTGGCGGAATTTACCCTCGCCATGAAACACGGCTTGGGGCTGAACAAGATTCTGGGCACCATCCACCCCTACCCGACCTGGAACGAATCCGCTAAATACGCGGCCGGTGAATGGAAGCGGGCGCACGCGCCAGAGCGTGTTCTGAGCTTGTTGGCTAAACTGCATGCATGGCGTCTGGGAAAACGTTGATTGTGCGTGTAACAAATCACAGCCGGCTGGGTCTGTGTTCAAGATAATCTATAAAAACGAGGAGCAACTATGCCCCTGACGCAACCTCAGGCACCCAAAGGTGAACGCATTCCTGCGGTGGAGCTGTTGGCGCCCAGAGCCAGAGACAGCTGGACCCATACCCGCAACGGCGACCCCCGCGGTTACATCGATGCCGACCGGCTGAAGGAGCTTTGGATCCACACCGGCACCGCGTGCAATCTGGCTTGCCCGTTCTGTCTGGAAGGCTCGCACCCAGGCGACGGGCGCATTCCGGGCATGAAGCTCAGTGATGTCAAGCCGTTCATTCACGAAGCCATCGAGATGGGGGTGGAGCAGTTTTCGTTCACCGGCGGCGAGCCCTTCGTAATTCGGGACTTCGTCAACATCCTGAACTACGCCAGCCAGCATCGCCCCTGTTTCGTCCTGACCAACGCCACGGAGCCGCTGTTGAAACGTCGGCATCAGGTGCTGCCTTTGTTGGATAACCCCTATCCGATTCATTTCCGCGTTAGTCTGGATTTTCCCGACCGGGCCCGGCACGACAAAGACCGAGGCGATGGCAGTTTTGAGCTGGCGCTGGAGGGGATTCATTGGCTCATAGAGCAGGGCTTCAGGGTGTCTGTGGCCCGTCAGACCGATCCGGGTGAAGTGCCTGCCGAGGTGGAAGCGGCTTTTCGAGCCATTTTCCGAGAGCACGGCATCCCCGAAGATCTCGCGTTTACCGCTTTTCCCGATTTAGGTGCTCCGGGCTCGGAAGACGGCAGTCCGGAAATTACCGAAGGGTGCATGGAAAAATACCCGACGCCGGAATCCCGCGCTCACTTCATGTGCACCTATACGCGCATGTTGGTGAAGAAAGGCGATCAGGTTCGTGTGTATGCCTGCACCTTGGTGGATGACGACCCCCAGTACGATCTGGGCGGTACGCTGGCGGAAAGCATGGATGAACGCATCATGTTGCGGCATCACCGGTGTTTTTCCTGTTATCGGTTTGGGGCTAGTTGTTCGGCGCCTGATTGAGTTTTGTTTGGGAGTGGTCGGCCTTTCGGGCTGGGGTGGCCCTCCCAACCGAAAACCGTGGATTTTCTAATGGGTTGGGAGGGCCACCCCAGCCCGAAAAACCTTTTCGACTTCTTTATAACCGCTTTGCAGGCAGTTCAGAAGTACGGAGGCATCAGTCGGGGGTAGGGGGGCAAAACCATCAGAAAATCCACGATTTTCGTTTTGACCCCCTACCCCCGACTGATGCCCTGCTCCAAAACCAACAAGCCAAAAAGGGCGAATCAAACAATGAACGCGACCGAAGGCACCCTGTTCTGGGGATTTCTCATGGTATACGGCGTGGTGATGTATGCGCTGTCGCCAAAAAGCAAAAACGCCAACTCGTTTTACAAAGGCGCCGACGATCAGGGGAACCCGGTTGGTCAGTGGTCACTGACCGCCAGTATCTTCATCAGCTGGATATTCGCCAAGTCAGTCACCAACGCCGCCAATCTCGGGGCGAGTTATGGAGTGGTTGGCGGGCTGGCCTACGCCAGCTATTGGTTGTCGATACCCGTGGCCGGTTACGTGATCTACCTGATTCGAACC
Source organism: Marinobacter litoralis (assembly GCF_016427555.1). Lineage (GTDB taxonomy): Bacteria > Pseudomonadota > Gammaproteobacteria > Pseudomonadales > Oleiphilaceae > Marinobacter > Marinobacter litoralis_A. The sequence continues at coordinate 391,541 of NZ_JAELVS010000001.1, read as the reverse complement.
CAGACCGGCGCCCGTAGCCTGCAGGAATTCCTGACCTCACGATTCGGCCGCTTGGCCAGTCTCGCCTTTGCCGCCGCCATTTTGATCCGGCTTTATAACGAAATCTGGAGTAACACCGCGGTCGTCGGAGGTTACTTCGGCTTGCCGGGAGATTGGGAGTATTACGCCGCCGCGATGTTGTTCACCTTTTTTACCCTGGCGTACAGCCTCAAGGGAGGGCTGCGATCCTCGATTTTTACCGACGTTGTTCAAACCTTTGTGTTTGTGTTTTTCGTCGGGGCCGTGTTGTTTTTGCTACTGCCTGAAAATGACGCCGGGACCTTACTGACCAACGGTGAGTTCCGGTTAGAAGCCGGTGTGGATTTGTTGCTGGTGGCTTTGTTGCAGATGTTCAGCTACCCGTTCCACGATCCGGTGCTGACCGACCGGGGCTTCGTCAACAAAGAGAAAACCATGCTCAAGAGCTTTGTGGTGGCGGGGCTGCTTGGCTTCGTGGCTGTGTTTATCTTCAGTCTGGTGGGGGTGCATGCCCGGTTGCACGGCATTGAGGTTATGGGCAACGCGCCCGCAGCGGTTGGCCAGTCTTTGGGGCTGGCGGCTTTGTTCTTCATGAGCGTGATTATGATGACCTCAGCCGGTTCAACGCTGGACTCTACGTTCACATCGTTGGCGAAATCGATGGCTGTTGATTTGCCCCGTTTGATCAAACGGGCAGGTAGCAAGTTGCCCAGTATCCGGGTTGGCGCTGCGGTGATGGTGGTGTTCGCGTTTTTGGGTAACGTGCCGATGTTTGCAGGTACAGACATTCTGAAAGCCACCACCATCTCCGGCACCATGGTAATGGGGTTAGCACCGGTGTTTCTGTTCTATGGCTTCACCCGCTGGTCACCGTGGAGTTTCCATTTGAGTTTCTGGGCCGGCCTTGGCTTGGGGGTGTTGTTGACCATCGGGTTGATTCCCCAAAGTTGGGCGATTGGTGAAGGCAAATACGCCCTGTTGCTGGGTGTGAACGCGTGGGGTTTCCTGATTTGTACGGTGGGCTTCTTTTTACCGTTTGTCGTGCGCCGAGTGGCCGGTTTTTGGGTGGCGGCGCGTAAAGGAGATTCCGGCGCCTGGTAGCAACGAGGCTGTTCCATTGGTCAGGGTGTTGCTGGCAATGTTTGGAGCCCTAAAGGTTTTGTTGGTGGTTATTTTTTATTGGCGCGATTTTCGAGTGTGGTCTATGTTTGGTTGTAGAGGGGCGAATTTCGCCTGATTGCCTGTGCTGCAGGGCTTTTGGCGGTGTTTGGGTCGAAATTTACCCCTCGTGATTGCGCTGTAAGGTGCGATTCAAACCGGGAGTTCAGGGGGTGGTCCTTGGGTAATTTAGGGCTTTCTCTTGAAATATATTTCGTGCTCTATATAATTTATGCCTAAATTTTGACGTGAAACGACAAAACATGACCTCTGAAGGATCGAATACCACCGCCATCACCCTGCGTAAACCAACCAAGGATGATGGCTACAGGCTCCACCAGTTGGTGGCGGAATGTCCTCCGCTGGACCCCAACTCGATTTACTGCAACCTCCTGCAGTGCAGCCACTTTGCCGAAACCGGCGTGGCCGCGGAGAAAGACGGCGATTTGGTCGGCTTTATCTCCGGATACATCCCTCCCCAGCAGCCCGAAACAGTATTTGTCTGGCAGGTGGCCGTTCACGAGAAAGGTCGTGGGCAAGGCTTGGCCAAGCGGATGCTGAAAGAAATCGTGGGCCGTGACGCGTGTAAGGGCGTTACCCATATGGAAACCACGATTACGGAAGACAACGACGCTTCCTGGGCTTTGTTCCGCTCGTTCGCCCGTGACCTAGGTGCAGAGCTCACCTACCACGAGCACTTTGAGAAAGGCACCCATTTCGGTGGCAAGCACGATTCCGAGTTCTTGCTGCGCATCGGACCTTTTACAAAGCCTGTCTGAGAGCTCTGATTCACAGCGAGTGAATTATTGACCGCGATTTTATACAGCCCGGGCCGCCCGAGGTGGGCCTGTTATGTGGCTGAAATAAACGCCCGGTAGGTTTGTTGCGACCGACACGTTTTACCAGCAAGCCGCCGAGCACAACCTCGAACCTACTATGCTAAGAGGCAAGACAATGGAAATTTTTAAGTCTACTGAATCCGAAGTACGTGTTTATTCCCGCGCCTTTCCGGTGGTTTTTAACCGCGCCAAGAACGCGCATTTGTACACCGAAGACGGCAAACAGTACCTGGATTTTCTGGCCGGTGCCGGTTCCCTGAACTACGGCCACAACAACGACACCCTGAAGAAAGCGCTGCTTGAATACATCGAAGCAGACGGTGTGAGCCAAGGCCTGGACCTGTTCACCACCGCCAAGCAGGACTTCATGGAGTCTTACAAAAAGAACATCCTTCAGCCTCGTGGTCTGGACTACAAAATGCAGTTTACCGGCCCGACCGGTACCAACTGTGTAGAAGCGGCCATGAAGCTGGCGCGTAAGGTGAAAGGTCGTACCAACATCATCTCCTTCACCAACGGTTTCCACGGCGTAACAACCGGTGCTGTAGCGGCTACCGGTAACAAGCATCACCGTGGTGGTGTAGGCATGCCGCTGGGCAATGTCGATTTCATGTTCTATGACGGCTATCTGGGCGAAGATGTGGATTCCCTGGCCATCATGGACAAAGTGTTGTCAGACAGCTCTTCCGGCATCGAAACCCCGGCTGCGGTCATCGTAGAAGCGGTTCAGGGTGAAGGTGGTCTGAACGCTGCTCGTGCTGAATGGCTGAAAGGTTTGTCCGAGCTGTGCGAGAAGCACGACATTCTGCTGATTCTCGACGACATCCAGGCAGGCAACGGCCGTACCGGTGAGTTCTTCAGCTTTGAATTTGCCGGCATCAAGCCAGACATCGTTACCGTATCCAAATCTCTGAGTGGTTACGGCCTGCCAATGGCGCTGGTGCTGTTCAAGCCAGAGCTGGATATTTGGGAATCCGGTGAGCACAACGGTACCTTCCGTGGTAACAACATGGCCTTCGTTACTGCCCGCGCCGCTATCGATGCCTACTGGAAAGACGATGCCTTTGCCAACTCTGTGAAAGCCAAGGCGAAAGTGTTGGGTGATGAGCTGCAGGCTATCTGTGACCGTTACCCCGGCGAATTCAAAGTGAAAGGCCGCGGTCTGATGCGTGGTATTGAAGCCGTGAATGCTGATGTTACCGGCCCGATCACCAAGCTGGCGTTCGAGAAAGGCCTGATCATCGAAACCAGTGGTCCAAACGACGAGGTAATCAAGTGCCTGATGCCGCTGACCACCAGCGAAGACGATCTGCGTCGTGGTGCCCAGCTGCTGGGTGAAAGTGTCGATGAAATCATGCAGAAAGGGATCAGCCAGGCGTCTTAAGGCGCCTGCATCGAATTTCTCCTATTCTGTAGATGGCAGAGGCAAAATTATGACTACGGCACAGCATACCGTCGAGAAAATCGGCGGTACCTCCATGAGCAATTACGAGGCCGTGCGCGATAATATCATTATTGGTAATCGCGATGAGGCGGACCTCTACCAGCGGATTTTCGTGGTTTCTGCCTACGGTGGCGTTACCAACGAATTGCTGGAACACAAGAAAACCGGTGAGCCGGGCGTTTACGCCCTGTTCGCCGATGCAGAATCCGATTGGGCGTGGGGCGACGACCTGACCACCCTGATCAAGCTGCTGACCGATATCAACGGTGACCTGTTTACCGATCCTATGCTGAAACAGCAGGCCGATCAGTTCATTACCGACCGCATTGAAGGCGTTCGGGGCTGTCTGATCGATCTTCAGCGCCTGTGTTCCTACGGTCAATTCCAGTTGGAAGAGCATCTGCTGACGGTACGGGAAATGCTGGCGGGTATCGGTGAGGCTCACAGTGCGTTCAATACCGCATTGAAGCTTCAGCAAGAAGGCATCAACGCCCGATTTGTGGATCTGACCGGCTGGCGTGACAGTGAGTTGTTGCCGCTGGATGAAAAGCTGCAACAGGCGTTCGATAACGTTGACCTGAGCCGCGAACTGCCGATCGTGACCGGTTACGCCCAGTGCAAAGAAGGTCTGATGCGGACCTTCGACCGTGGCTACAGCGAGATGACGTTCAGCCGTATTGCGGTCATGACCAACGCCTGTGAAGCGATCATCCATAAAGAGTATCACCTGAGCTCTGCGGACCCGAATATCGTCGGCGAAGACAAAGTGGTTCCGCTGGGACGCACCAACTACGACGTAGCCGACCAGCTGGCGAACCTGGGGATGGAAGCGATTCACCCTCGTGCCGGTAAGGGCCTGCGCCAGAACGAGATCCCCCTGCGGGTGATGAACACGTTTGAGCCAGAGCACACCGGTACGCTGATCACCGGCGATTACGTCAGTGAAAAGCCGCAAGTCGAGATTATTGCGGGCGCCAAGGGTGTCTTTGCCATCGAAGTGTTCGATCAGGACATGCAAGGTGAGCCTGGCTCTGACCGAGCTTTGCTGGATATTCTGTCCCGCTACAAGGTGCGCTTTATCTCCAAAGACACCAACGCCAACACCATTACCCACTATGTGGATACCACGCTCAAGCATGTGAAGCGGGTGGTGAAAGCGATGGAAGAAGCCTTCCCGAATGCTGAGCTGAGCACCCGAAAGGTGGCTTTGGTTTCGGCCATTGGCAGTGATATGAAAGTGCCGGGTATTCTGGCGCGTTCGGTCAAGTCGTTGGCTGACAAAGGCATCAGTGTACTGGCGATTCACCAGTGCATGCGTCAGGTGGACATCCAGTTCGTGATCGACGAAGACCACTACGACTCTGCGATCGCTGCGTTGCACGGTGCGCTCATTGAGCCCCACAACCACGAATACGCAATTGTCGCGGCGTCTGAGACGCCCTGAAAATTACCCGCAGACGAACACGGTCGCTTCGTCTGCGGGTAATGGAGGTTGTCTTGCCTCCCGATCGGGCACCCGGTTGGCCGTTTTATAGATGGCCGGGTGTGTCCGATCACCTTTCCTCTTCTTTTCCTTTCCTTGTGGATATCTCGCGCTGAATCCTACAGCGACAGGGCTTGGCACTCTTGATGCGCTTTGCAGCTCACCAAATGATCATTGACCATGCCCGTAGCCTGCATAAAGGCGTAGACGATGGTCGGTCCCACAAAATTGAAACCGGCCTTTTTCAAGGCTTTTGACAGGGCTTCGGATTCGGGTGTGGTCACAGGCACTTCTTCAAGCGTGCGCCAGTGGTTTTGTATCGGGCGATGTTCGACGAACTGCCACAGGAATTCTGCGAACCCGATGCCCCGCTCTTTCAGGGCGAGATAGGCGTTGGCGTTTCGAATGATCGACTGCACTTTCAGGCGGTTCCGGATAATGCCGGGGTCTTTCAGCAACCGGGCCTGATCCTGCTCGGTGAACCGGGCAATTTTCACGGGGTCAAAGTTGGCGTAGGCCGCCCGGTAGGTGCCGTGCTTGCGCAAGATGGTCAACCAGCTGAGGCCCGCTTGCTGGCCGTCCAGGCACAATTTTTCAAACAAGGCCTGATCGTCATACTCGGGCCTGCCCCAGACCGTATCGTGATAATGCACGTACAGTGGGTCTGTGCCGCACCATGGGCAGCGCTGCTGAGTGTCCGGCATGGTTGCTCCTAGCGTTTGGCTCGAATCGTCCGATGGTAGAGCGGGTCCCAAATGGTGTCCAGCGGCTCGGCCGGTGCCAGGCTGTAATCCTCTGGTGGCGGCTCCAGCAAGGTAACGGCCGGCCAATTGGCCTCCAGGTCGGGATTGTTGGTTTGATACACCAGCGTGGCGAGAAACCCTTCGACGTAACAGCCGCAGCTTTGCCACTGTCGGTCGGGCTGATCCCCGTACAGCTCGAAGTCTTTCCGAACTTCCAGTGTTTGCAGGTTCCCGGCAATGCCCCGGCGTGTGGCCTTCAGCCAAGCTTCTTTCAGGGTCCAGACCTGCAGAAAATTGTAGGGATCGTTTGCCCGCAGTAACCATTCTTGCTCAACCGGTGAAAACCAGCGCTTGGCAACTCCCTGCCAATCCGGCTTCCGTTGGCTTGGCTCAACGTCGACGCCCAACGGCGTTGGACCTATTGCGACCGCATTGAGCCCCTGACTGTGGCTGAGTGAGAGGTGCCAGCCAGCCGGAAACTGCGAGGCGATGGGGCGACCATCGACAGGGTGGCACCGTTCCGCTGGTTCGTTGCTGGTTTTGCTCAAACCCTGGCGAATCAACCAGCGGCTGGACAAATACTCTCCTCGGCGCGGACCGTCCAGTTTTGCCAGCGTGTCTCGCTCAAACGCCGTGAGCCAGTCCGGTAACGAATTCGGTACGCGTGAAATCTGATGACACAACCAGATTTGCGGTGTTTCAGGGTTGTAGTCGTTGGATCGTCCAGGCATCCGCTTCTCTCACGTATTCAAATCGGTCGTGAAGCCGGCTGGGTCGGCCTTGCCAGAACTCGATTCGCTCCGGAACCACACGGTATCCGCCCCAGAAATCGGGCAGAGGAATTTCGCCAGAGCTGAACTTGCGTTTCATCTCCGCAACTTTCTGCTCGAGCAATCCCCGCGATGTAATGGCTTTGCTTTGTTCGGAAACCCAGGCGCCTATCTGGCTGCCGCGAGGTCTTGAGGTGAAATACCTCAGTGATTCCGATTTGCTGACTTTCTCTACTGTGCCTTGAATTCGCACCTGGCGGTTCAGCCCGATCCACGGGAACAGCAGCGCAGCGCGTGGATTCTGGTCGAGCTCGCGCGCTTTTCGGCTGCTGTAATTGGTGTAGAAAACAAAACCGCGGTCGTCGAAATATTTCAGCAGTACGGTTCGGATATCGGGCATCTGGTCGGCGCCGCTGGTAGCCAGAGACATGGCATTAGGCTCCAGAATGCCGGCTTTGCGGCTGTCTTCGAACCAATTCTGGAATTGAACGATGGGGTCGTCATGCAGGTGTTCGCGGTCCAGACCCTCACTTTCAAAGTCCCGACGCATATCGCCGATATCCATAGAGTTGTTCTCCGTTGGCGTTCACAGGAGTTTTAAGGTGTTGAGGATATCCGGTTCGGCGGCGGCTGTCAGGTTTGGCTGACAAAGCCGTTGTGTGAACGCTATGCTTTAGTGATGACCATAACGGGTAAGGGAGAGTTTTGTGGGCCAATCAACGGCAGGAAGTCATAAGGTCAGAAACCTGTTGATCGGGCTGTGTGTGTTACTGGTGCTGTATGCGCTGGCCGGATTCCTGTTGCTGCCATGGTGGCTTGAGAAAGAACTTCCGAATCAGTTGAACGACAAAATGGGATGGCAGGCCCAGGTTTCTGACATCCGCTTCAACCCGTTTCTGTTCAGCCTGGAAGCAGACGAGTTTTCGGCGCAGGACGACGAAGAACGGCCCGTGGCCGCGTTTGAGCATTTGTACGTCAATCTGGATGTGTTGCAGCTTGCGAGGGGGGTAGTGGGGTTTGATGGCATCCGCCTGGTAAAGCCCGATGTGCGATTGGATCTGTTGGAGGATTACTCGGTCAATTTCGCCCGGGACTGGAAGCGTGCAATCCCGGAGCTTGCGGAGGATACGACTGAGGCCAAGGCGGCAGACAGCGAGCTGCCAAAGCTTTATTTCAGCCACTTGGCAATTGAAGACGGCCGCTTGTTGTTCCGGGATTTTACTCAGAAAGACACCATTGAGTTGAACATTAAACCGTTGAGTCTCGCCGTGGATGATCTGGCCACCTGGTCCCGGAGCGAAGACGAGAGCCGCTACTCCATCGTTGCCGCCATTGGTGATCAAACCCTTGAGTGGGAGGGTGAACTGAGTATCAACCCTTTGTATTCCCAGGGCCGGGTTCGGTTTTCCGACGTCAGTTACAAAACTCTGGCCAAGTATTTGGCTCCGCACCTTCCCTGGCGCTTAAAGACGGGGAGGGTTACGGCTGAGTCGGACTATTGGTTTTCGAATGAACGCGGGTTTCAGCTGGAAACCTCAAACGGCAAGATAGAGATTAACCAGCTGGCGCTGGCTTTGGCCGAAGATGTTGAGGAGCCTTCGCTAAGGCTTGAAACCGTGACGGTGGGTGGCATCGGTTTCGACCTGGCTGCGAAGCAAGCGCAGGTCGGCATGGTGACGATTGAACAGCCCTTTGTTTCAGCAACCCGGCAAGCGGATGGACGTATTGACTGGCAAGCCTCGTTGCCGCCCGTCGAAACCGCGCCAGAAGCCGACGGCTTAACAGACGCAGGTCAGCCGTTCCGCTGGGAGGTGCAGGGCGTTGAGTTAACGGAGGGCCGCTTGCGTTGGCGAGATGAAGCGGCGGCACGGCCCGCAGAGCTGGAATGGGTGGACCTAGCTGTCACTCTGGGTGAACTGTCCCACCGGACCGATGAGCCGACGGCCTTCGAGCTAGCCACCCAGCTGGCCAGTGGTGGCCAAATCAGCGCCAAGGGTCAGCTTACCCCTACCCCGTTCAATTTTGAAGCGGCTCTGGCAGGGTCAGATATCGTCTTGGAGGCCGTTGAGCCCTATATCCAGCTAGGAGCCAATGTGGCGATATCAAATGGCCTGCTGAGTTTTGATGGCAATCTCGATCTGGATGGGCAGGCTGCGCCGGTAACCGGCACGTTCAGTGGTTCAGCGCAGCTGACCGACTTTGACCTGAAGCTGCCTGAGCAGCAGGGTGAGTTGGTAACCTGGCAACTGTTGCGACTGGCACCGGTGGAGTTCAATGTGAACCCGGCCCGATTGGAAATCGGCACGGTAACGCTGGAGCAGCCCTATTTCAATCTGGTTCGTCTAAAAGGCGGTGCCCACAATGTCGAAGGCGTGGTGAAAGCGGGGCCGGATGCACAACCCCGTGAGTCTTCAGAAGAAAACGCGACCAGCCGTCAAACCGATGAACAACCCGAGTTTATTTTCCGCATTGGTGAGCTGCTTATTGAGGGTGGTTCGGTGGATTACACCGATCGCACCCTGAGCCCTGTCTTTACCACCGGAATTGAGCGATTGTCAGGTTCCGTCAGTGGTATCAGCAATGTGCCGCCCCAGCAGGGGCTGGTCAGTGTGCAAGGCGAACTGGCGGGTGGTGCTCCGGTGTCATTCCAAGGCTCGCTGGGCGCTCTGGGAACCGAGGAAACCAGTGATCTGAAGCTCACGATGGAAGGCGTGTCGTTACCGGCGCTTTCCCCCTACCTCGGCCGTTATTTAGGTTACGCCGTGGATGCAGGAAAACTGGATCTTGAGCTGGATTACGAAATCACCGGCACGAACTTGAAGGCTTCGAACCAGCTTCGTCTGGATCAGATGCGTTTGGGCCAGTCGGTAGCCAGCGAAGAAGCCGTCAATGCGCCGGTGAAGCTGGGTTTGGCCCTGCTCGAGAATCAACAGGGTATTATCGACGTGGATTTACCGATAAGCGGTGACATTTCCAATCCCGATTTCCGAATTGGTCAGGTGGTGATGCGCACCTTTGTGAACCTCCTGGTCAAAGCGGCCGCGTCACCGTTCAGCATGCTGGGTTCGCTGGCGGATTTTGCCGGCTTCAGTACTGAAGAGCTGGGCCGGGTCAGTTTTGTACCCGGCAAGATTGCCTTGGCAGACGGCGAAGCGGAAAAAATCGCCGCCTTGGCCAAGGCGCTGAACGACCGGCCGGATCTGCTGCTCAGCATTCGCGGAGCGGCAGAACCCGAAGTGGACGGCCTGGTGTTATTGAAAGAGCGTATGAGAGCGGCCGGTGAAGCCGTCAGCGACGAAGCCTGGGCCCAGGCGAAACGGGAATACCAAGCGGGTGAGCGCCAACTGCCACCGGAAAGTATCCGTCAGCTGGCGGCCAGACGCGGCCAAGCGATACATCGGCTTTTGAAAGACACGCACGGAGTGCCCGACGATCAGTTGTTTTCGCTGGAGACTCTGCAACAATCGGAGCTGGATGAACAAGGCAACGTGATTGTGCCCTTCACACTGGATGTGCGCTGATGCTGAAACCGACAGGAAACCCTGAATGAGCCTGAAACAGATGCCCGTGAGCCATTTTTTTGCCTATGTGTCCCGGCTACGCTGGATAAAACGCTGGGGGTTGATGCGAAATGCCATTGAAGAAAACGTGGCGACGCACTCCTGGGAAGTGGCCACCATTGCCCATGCCCTCGCGCTGATTCGCAACACCCGGTTTGGCGGCCAGGTAAACGCAGACCGAATTGCAACCGCCGCCCTGTATCACGATGCCACTGAAGTGATTACCGGGGATATGCCGACTCCGGTGAAGTACCACTCGAAAGTAATGCGGGAGGTGTTTGGCGATATCGAGCACAAAGCCGAGGCTGAATTGCTGGCGTTGTTGCCCGGTGAATTGCAGGATGCCTTTTCGCCCTACCTGCGAGAGTCGCAGTGGACAGAGGAAGAACAAGAGCTGATCAAATCGGCTGACCGGCTGTCAGCGCTGTTGAAGTGTCGCGCCGAAATCCAGGCCGGTAACAAAGAGTTCGAGCCGGCGGCAGAGCAGATACTCCGCCGCCTGCAAGAAGATGCGTCACCGGAAGTGAAATACTTCCTTGAGGTATTTGCGCCCAGTTACGAGCGCCCGCTGGACCACCTGCTGGGGTAGCCCGCGGTTCACGAGTTTCAGTTGGTGCCGGCTGAGGCCACCATGCCGCTGCGCAAGCTGTCCCGTACAGCATCTTCGGGGCTGCCGGCCAACTCGCGGAACATTCCCATAGACCCCAGCAGAGCGGTCGATTCATAGGGAACGAATACGCGCTCGCCGTCCTGGGCCATGGTTGGCAAGGCTTTGATGTAGCTTTGGCCGAGCAGATAGCCCACAACCGTGCGCTTGTTTTCCTCGTTTTCGCCGATGGCATTCAATACCAGGCGAATGGATTCCTGCTCACCTTGAGCCCGCAGGATGGCGGATTCCTTATCGCCTTGGGCGTTCAGGATCGCAGACTCACGCTGGCCCTGAGCCATGGCAATGGCTGCAGCCTTCTCACCTTCAGCTTCCGTAACCGTGGCGCGGCGTTTCCGCTCAGCGGCCATCTGCAAACGCATGGCCTCTTCCACTTCTTCCGGCATGCTGATGTCTTGCACTTCCACGCGGGTGAGCTTTACCCCCCACTTGGAGGCAGCTTCTTCCATTTCGGCCTGAATGGCGTTGTTCACTTCGCTGCGGGATTCAAACAACTTATCCAGCTCCATCTTACCGACCACCGAACGCAGTGTGGTTTTGGCAAGCACTTCCACCGCCTGGCTCATGTTGGCCACCTCATAAACGGCACGGCGAGGATCGATAATCTGGTAGTAAAGCGCGCCGTTGATTTTCACCGTCACGTTGTCGGTGGTGACGACCGGCTGGCCCGGGAAATCCATCACGGTTTCGCGTCGGTCGATGCGGACTTCGTCGGTAGTCACCGGGTGGTACTCCTCGCCCATGCGCATGTAGCGAATCATGCTGATCGGGCGGGGTTTCTCGATAAAGGGAATGATGATGTTGATGCCGCTTTCAAGTACACGATTAAACGACCCCAGCCGTTCAATGACCATCACCTCGGACTGGCGAATAATCACCAGGCCTTTGGCAATAACAAAGATGCCGACAGCAACAATAATTAAGCTGATAACCAGCCCCGGAGTAATAAATGCTTCCATGTTTAACCTTCCTGTTTGGGTTGAGCCAGGTGCACGATGGCAGTGGTGCCATCAAATTTTTCAAAAACAACGGCTGTGCCGGCCGGTAATTCGGGGCTGCTGCCATCGGCCAGTTTCAGGCGATAAAAATCGCCGTTGACTTTGATGCCGGTGGCGCCATCAAAGTCACGCAGTAACGTTCGATAGGTGGTTCCGTGCTCGACACCCGTGCCCGTAGTGCCGTAGGCCACACCTTTCGGGGAAAAGCGAGGGCGAATCCAGCGGATGGCAACGGGCACCAGAATGCCGGACATGACACCCATGGTGACCAGTTGCCACTCAAACGGTGCGCCCAGAAAAGACACCAGGGCGGTCAGGGCCGCGGCAATGCCCAGCGCCAACAGCAACAGGACGCCGGAGGTGAGCTCGGCAAGGCTGAGGACCAAAGCCAGGATCAGCCATAAGTGGGTAAGACTCCATTCCATAATCAGTTCCAAGCGAAGGGCATGAATTCAGAAGAATCTTGATTGTAACCAAAGGATTTGCTGCCGTCTCTGACCGCTTGCACACATCGGTTGTAAGGTGCTTGGCTAATGGGGCCTGCGTCCGTTCCGATCAATAAAAGGGGGCGAAAGTTATAGGGAAAACGAGGCAGCGTGTTTTATAGTCGGTTTATAGGCGATAATAATTAAAAGCCTGATTTAGGCCAGCATTACTATGGATATGTTAAACCATCCGGATTTAGGCAAGGCGCTGACGCAAAGCCGTTCAGGGCTGAGGGATGACCACCGCCGCTCACTCGCCAGATTTCTGTTCTGGGTGACGGGGTTGTCGCTCATGGTGTTTGCCGCTCTACAGATGTTCAGTGGATACCCTTGGGTATCGGCTGTCGAACTCGTCATCGGTACCTTGGCATTAATCGGTGTGGCTCGCATTAACCACACTCCGTACTTTGAACGCTGGGTATACGGCTATCTGTTCACCCTGTTCTCATTCTTCATTGTCCTCATGTTACTGCCGGATGCCTCCATGGCAGCGTTCGTTTGGGTTTTAATGATGCCGGTGCTCGCTTACCTGTTGCTTGGTCGCCGTGAAGGCATGATTTTGAGCGTGCCGTTCATGCTTCTGGGTTGCGCGGTGTATTTCGTTTTTCTGGGTGGCGTGCAAGGGCTTAGCAAAGCCGATTTCGTGATTGATTTTCTGAACATGGTGCTCTGTGGCAGCCTGATGCAGGTGTTCATGTATATGTACGAACAGCGGCGTGAGGAAGCCGAACAGCGCTTGATTGAGGTGGCGCAAACGGATGCGCTAACCGGGCTGGCGAATCGAGGCAACTTCCAGTCGACGTTGATACGCACCATTGCCGAAAGTGAACGCAGCAGTTCCGTCTTTGCTTTGGTCATGATGGATATTGACCATTTCAAGGTCATCAATGACACCCATGGCCATGAAACGGGCGACTATGTGTTGCAGGAAATTGGCCAGTGCCTGCAGGAACGGCTGCGCGGTACAGATTTTGTCGGCCGTTTGGGCGGAGAGGAGTTCGGTTTGATTCTGCGGGATGTTAAACCGAAAGCAGCTTATGAGCTGATTGAAGAACTGCGGACGCGTATCGCTGCCCGAAAGCTGCGCTTTGCGAATGTTGACCTCTCCGTTACCGCGACGTTTGGCTTGGCGCAATGGCCGGAAGATGGCCGAACTGCTGATCTCCTGTTCTCGGCAGCCGATCAGCAGTTGTATCGAGGAAAGCGGGCTGGCCGAAATCAGGTTGCCTCTCCCACCAAGGTGCTTTCTCCTCAAATAAAAGATGTCGCGGCTGGAGGTAAGGGCTGAATACGGTATGCTAGCGCTGACCGATTATTTTGCTCGAGGAATCGTCAAACCATGTGTGAACTGCTGGCCATGAGCGCCAACACCCCTACCGATCTGTGCTTCAGTTTTACCGGCCTGACCCGCCGCGGGGGCGAAACCGGGCCTCACAAAGACGGCTGGGGAGTGGCCTTCTACGAAGGCAAAGGCATCCGCTGCTTTCACGACTCCGACGCCAGTGCCAGTTCACGCCTTGCCGAAGTGGTACAAACCCACCCCATTAAGAGTGAAGTGGCCCTTTGCCACATTCGGCAGGCTAACGTGGGCGAAATTTGCCTCGCCAATACCCACCCGTTTATCCGCGAACTTTGGGGCCGGTACTGGGTCTGCGCACACAATGGCCAACTCACCGGCTTTCGGGCACCGGAGGGTTTTTACGAGCCGGTCGGGAGCACGGACAGTGAAGCGCTGTTCTGCGACATGCTCAATCATCTCCGCAGCCACTGCCACCGGGACGACAGTGTGGAACAGGTGGTGGAGCGGCTGGTCACACTGTCTTCACAATACGCCAGCCAGGGTGTGTTCAATCTGTTGCTGAGCAATGGCGATTGGCTGTTCACTTATTGCACCACCAAAATGGCCAGCATTACCCGCCGGGCCCCGTTTGGCCCTGCCCGCCTGAAAGACACCGATGTCACCATCGACTTTGAATCGGAAACCACCCCGAACGACGTGGTCAGCGTGATCGTTACCGAGCCGTTAACCACCGATGAGAAGTGGGACATCTACCAGCCCGGGGAATGGCGTTTGTGGCGACAGGGTGAAGTAGTCATGAGAGGTGGAGTAGAAAACTAGGAATTGATTGAGCGTATTTATCTGAAATATTGATCCGGGAGGACGCAGAAAAACATGATAGAAACTGGCAATACCCACAGCAAGATCATTGGTTACCTGCTTTGGATTTTCGGATTTTTGGGCTCGCACCGTTTCTATTATGGCAAGCCCATTACCGGCACCATCTGGTTCTTCACCCTGGGTTTGTTCTTCATTGGCTGGATCATCGATCTGTTCCTGATTCCGGCGATGGACCGTGAGGCCGACAGCCGGTTTCAGGAAGGCCAAACCGATTACAACATCGGCTGGATACTGCTCACCTTTCTGGGCGTGTTTGGGGTACATCGCATGTACATGGGCAAGTGGATAACCGGCATTATCTACCTGTTTACCGGTGGCCTGTTCTTCATCGGTGTGTTGTACGATTTCTGGACCCTGAACAGCCAGATTTCCGAGCGCAACAGCGAAGCCCGTTTCGGCTAAAAACGCATTGAAGGCCGCGCCCTAGGGGTGCGGCCCTCGCAACGATTTCACCTGGTCTTCCAATATCTGTGCGCTGGCGGTTGCCGGGTTCATCGGCTGGCCGGACAAAAGATGAATCCGCGACCAGAAACGTTTGGGCAAGTGCGTCAGCGCCGGCCCACCGCAATGACTGAAAAAGCTGCCCCACAGCCCCCGAAGCGCAAGCGGCACCACCGGTACAGGCCGGCGCTGCAAAATCAGCTCAACACCGGATTTGAACGCCGCGACTTCGCCATCCGAGGTCAACCGCCCCTCCGGGAAAATGCACACCACGTTACCAGCCGCCAGTTCCTCATCGATCCGTTCGAACGCCGCCTCGTAGATCTCGGGTATTTTTGCTTTCGGGCCGATGGGGATGGTTTTGGCCATGCGGAAGAACGTGCCCAGCACCGGTGTCGAAAAAATATGGTGATCCATCACAAAGCGAATCGGCCGTTTGACCGCGCCGGCAATTACCGGTGCGTCCATGTAGGACACGTGATTGCAAACCAATAGCACGGGCCCTTCCTCGGGAATGCGGTCCAGATGGTGATGTTTCACCCGGTAAATCGTGTGCGACATCATCCAGATCACGAAACGCAGCGCGAACTCTGGCACTTGCTGGTAAACGAAGCCCGCAACGAGCAGGTTCATGATCGACAGCACCAGAAAGAACTCCGGAATGCTGAGCCCGATCACGCCAAGCATCAGCATGCCCGACAGGGCACTGACCACCATAAACAGGGCGTTGAACACATTGAGCGCGGCAATCACCCGGGCACGGGTTTCCGGTGGGGTTTCCTGTTGCACAAAGGCATACAGAGGGACAATGAACAGACCACCTGAAACGCCAATGCCCAGCAGATCCAATGCGACCCGCCGGTAACTGCCATCGGTAAAGATCATCCACCAATCCGAAGGCACGGGCTGAGCCGGCATGTTCAGGTACAGATCGATACCGAACAGACTCAGCCCCAATGAGCCGATGGGAACAATGCCCAGCTCCACCTTGTGGCCAGACATGCGCTCACAAATCATCGAGCCGGCAGCAATCCCGACCGTAAAAATGGCCAACAAAACCGTGACCACGGTTTCATCACCCAGCAGTTCATCCTTGGCAAAGCCGGGGAATTGGGTCAGGTAGGCTGCGCCAAGAAACCAGAACCAGGAAATCGCCACCACGCTCAGCAGAACGTTGTGGTTTTCCCTGGCAATGGCCATCAGCTTCCAGGTTTCTTTCAACGGGCTGAAATTGATCTTCAGGTCAGGGGCGGCCGCTTCGGCCTTGGGGATTTTCAAAGCGGAAAACAGCCCCATTGCTGCCACCACCAACACCGCAATGGCGACCATCGGCCCCGGCAACGGCGCTTTCATCATCACCCCGGCAACCAGCGTGCCGAGCAGAATCGCCACGAAGGTGCCCATCTCCACCAACGCGTTGCCACCGACCAGTTCGGAGTTATCCAGAGCCTGAGGAAGAATCGCGTACTTGACCGGACCAAAAAACGCCGACTGAACTCCCATCAGGAACAACAGCAGCAGCAACATCTCATGCCAGCCGAACCACAGCCCGACCGCGGCCACCGCCATAATGGCAACCTCCGCCAATTTAACCCAACGAATAATGCCGGACTTCTCGTAACGGTCGGCAATCTGGCCCGCGACGGCAGAAAACAGGAAAAAAGGCAGGATAAACAACATGGCCGCCAGATTGACCACCACGCTGGAAGAAAGGCCAAGCAGGCCGCCAGCGTTGTAAGTCACCAGCAGCAAAAGCGCGTTCTTGAACAGATTGTCGTTAAAGGCACCGGCAAACTGGGTGACAAAAAACGGTGCAAACCGCCGTTCCGACAACAAACGAAACTGGCTGTGATCTTCCATAACCTGGGGCACTCCGAATCCGCGGGGGTTTGCCGCAGACTATACGCGGCACCCCACCCGGTCAAGCGCCCTGGAAAGCGCCCATCACGCCGCCTGAGATTCCTTTCGACCGGCCGACACAGGAAGCTCCAGCAGAATTTGATCACCGTCCAGCAACACCGGGTAAGTCGTTAACTGCACGCTGTCGTCCTCGAGACAAACCCCGGTGCGCAAACTGAAATGCTGCTTATACAACGGCGAAGCCACCACCGGCTCACTGTCCACATCCCCGGTAATCCCCCGCGCTAACACGTTTGATCCACTGAACGGATCGGTATGGCTAACCGCAAACAGTGCCGGTAACCGATGTGGCAGATAAAACACCGCCACCGGCCCGGCTTTCGTCCAAACCGCAATGCCCGAATCCGGCACCAGGTCTTCGACAGTACAAACTACATCCCAACGAGTCTGAGCTTTCATAGATGTTCTCCAATTTTGCGTTCTAGTACTTCACCCAATTCTGTGAGCCAGGTGGTGTGGGGATGCTTTTCTGCAGGAAAAAAGATGTCTGAGCGAAGCGAGTTATTTTTTCCGAAAGAAAAGCATCCCCATGCCGCCGGGCTTTGCTCCGGCTCAAAGCACTACACAGATTCCAAAACCGGCCGGCGCTGCCCCCGCTCCGAAGTCCACTGCTGCACCGGATCCTTCCGCTCCGGCGCATTCACAAACTCCCGGAAACGCTTGCGCTTCTCAGGATCCTCAACCGCCGTCTTCCACTCACACTGATAGGTATCGACAATCTCCGCCATGTGCTGCTCCAGCTCCGCGCCAATACCCAAGCTGTCCTCCAGCACCACCTGCTTCAGATATTCCAGGCCGCCTTCAAGGTTCTCCAGCCAGACACTGGTCCGCTGC
This sequence comes from Marinobacter litoralis, assembly GCF_016427555.1. Classification (GTDB taxonomy): domain Bacteria; phylum Pseudomonadota; class Gammaproteobacteria; order Pseudomonadales; family Oleiphilaceae; genus Marinobacter; species Marinobacter litoralis_A. The sequence continues at coordinate 374,002 of NZ_JAELVS010000001.1, read as the reverse complement.
AACCGGTCCGCCGTGCGCACGTAAAACATCACAATCCGGTCAATCGCCTGAATCAACTCGTCATCGGACAAATCCGTCGCGAACAAATCCGCGTGCCGTGGCCGCATGCCGCCATTACCACACACGTACAGGTTCCACCCCTTCTCCGTGGCAATCACCCCGAAGTCTTTGCTTTGCGCCTCGGCACACTCCCGAGTACAGCCAGACACACCCATCTTCACCTTGTGCGGGGCCCGCAAGCCCTTGTAACGGCTCTCCAGCAGGATCGCCATGCCCACACTGTCCTGCACACCGTAACGGCACCAGGTGCTGCCAACGCACGACTTCACCGTGCGCAGCGACTTGCCATAGGCGTGGCCCGTCTCGAAACCGGCTGCAATCAGCTTCTCCCAGATCTCCGGCAGCTCGCTCAACGTGGCGCCGAACAAATCAACCCGCTGGCCACCGGTGATCTTGGTGTACAGGTTGTACTCCTTCGCCACCTCGCCCAGCACAATCAGCTTGTCCGGAGTAATTTCGCCGCCGGGAATACGCGGCACGATCGAATAGGTACCGTTCTTCTGCATGTTGGCCATGAAGGTGTCATTGGTGTCCTGCAATGGCACATGATCGGTGGCCAGAATATGATCGTTCCAGCAACTGGCGAGAATGGAGCCCACTGTGGGTTTGCAGATATCACAGCCCTGACCTTTGCCGTACTGATTCAGCAGACCGCGGAAGGTGCGAATGCCGTTTACCTTGACCAGGTGAAACAGCTCCTGACGGGTGTACGGGAAGTGCTCGCACAAATCGGTGCAGACCTCCACGCCCCGCTTTTCGAGTTCGCTATCCACTACCTTCTTCAGCAGCGCGGTGCAGCCGCCGCACCCGGTACTTGCTTTGGTTTCGGCCTTGACGCCCCCAAGATCCGTACAGCCAGCATCGATGGCTCCACAGATGTCGCCCTTGGTGACGTTGTGGCACGAACAGATCGAGGCAGTGTCGGGTAACGCATCGGCACCCAAGGTGGGCGCACCGCCTTCGCTTTCAGGCAGAATCAGCACTTCCGGATTACCGGGTAGATCCAGACCGTTGAGCGCGTATTGCAGCAAGGTGTCGTAGTGACTGTTATCACCGACCAGAATCGCACCCAGCAGCTTTTTACCGTCGGAGCTGACCACCATGCGCCGGTAATGACCGGTTTGTTCGTCGTGGAAGCGGATGTTACGCGCACCCGCGGTCTGGCCGTGAGCATCACCAATGGAGCCGACATCGACACCCAGCAGTTTCAGTTTGGTGCTCATGTCGGCACCGGTGAAAGCGGCCTCGGTGTCGCTGTTCAGGGCCGCAGAGAGCGTACGGGCCATGGTGTAGCCTGGTGCTACCAAACCAAAGATTCGGTTGTTCCATAGCGCGCATTCGCCGATGGCGTGAATCTTCGGGTCTGACGTGGTGCACTGATTGTTAATGACAATGCCTCCGCGTTCGCCCACTTCCAGACCGCAGTCCCGGGCCAGCGTATCCTGCGGCCGGATGCCAGCGGAGAATACGATCAGGTCAGTCTCAAGATGGCTGTCGTCGGAGAAATTCATGCGCAAGCGCGATTCGGTGCCGGGCACGATGGCGGTGGTGGCCTTTTCGGTATGAACCTGAACGCCCAGTTCTTCGATCTTGTGCCGTAGCAATGCACCGCCCTGGTCGTCGAGTTGAACCGGCATCAGGCGCGGCGCAAATTCCACCACACTGGCCTGCAAGCCCAGGCTTTTGAGGGCGTTCGCAGCTTCCAGCCCGAGCAGACCACCGCCCACCACAACGCCGGTTTTCGCGGAGGTGGCACTGGCGCGAATGGCGTCCAGGTCGTCCAGAGTCCGGTATACAAAGCAGCCGTCGTGATCATTGCCGGCAATCGGGGGCACAAAAGGATAGGACCCGGTGGCGAGCACCAGCTGGTCATACTGATAGACACCTTTGGGGGTGCTCACCACCTGATTGTAACGGTCGATGGCGATGACCTGCTCATTCAGGTGCAGATCAATACCGTTATCGTCGTACCAGTCGCCTGTACCCATGGCCAGATCTGCGTGGCTTGAACCCGCGAAGTATTCGGACAGGTGCACGCGGTCGTAAGCCAGTTGTTTCTCTTCGCCGAAAACCAGAATCTGGAACGAATCAGCCGCAGGGCTCTGCACAAACTGCTCGAGAAAGTGATGGCCGACCATGCCGTTGCCAATCACGATCAGGGTTTGTTTACTCATGGTGTCTTCCTCTCTCAAGGCAGCGCTCACGCTGCTGCTTCACAATAGGGTTTGCCGAAAGCGATGGTGTTCCGGTAGTCGGTAATGTCCTGGGCGCTGCGAATCAGGTCGGTGTACCAGGTGCCGTTGGCGGTGTCGCCGAGCAACATGGCACCCACCAGTCGATTGTGTTCAATCAACAGCCGGCCATAACGCTGCTTGGGCCGGTCGCGCCATTGAATGGTTTGGGTATCCGGGCCGGGCTCGACCTGGCCGCATGAATAAATCGGTATGCCGCTGATCTTCAGGCGTGTGGGTATTTGCACCGGGACAAAGCCTTGGGCATCCGTTTGTTGGCAAAGGTGTTCGGCGAGGGTTTGTGCCTGATGAAAGCCCGGCTCCACTAACCCGAAGGTTTCATTGCCGAATTGGCTGCACTCTCCGAGCGCGTAGATGGATGGCGTGGATGTGCGCATCTGACTGTCAATGCAGATGCCTCGGTCGCAGCGCAAACCGGCTTCGGCGGCCAGCTGTGCATTCGGCGTAATACCGGTGGCGATCACAACCAGATCGGTGGCGAGCACCGTATCGTCGTGCAGTTGCACGGCCCGGATCTGGTGTTTTCCCAACAGTGCTTTCGGGGCGTAGCCCGTCAGAACCGTGAGGCCACGCTGCTCCAGCAGATCCTTGAGCATCTTTCCGGAGGTAGGGTCCAGCTGTCGGTTCAAGATCCGGTTGCTTCGGTGCAGAACGGTGACAGCCATACCCCGGGCACGCAGGCCCTCCGCAGCTTCCAGACCCAGAAAGCCACCGCCGATGACAACGGCCCGTCGATAGCTGCCGGCTTTGTCGATCATGGCCCGGGTGTCCGCCAGACTGCGAAACATCAGCACACCGTCCAGCGCCTCACCGGGCAGGCCAAGGCTGGAAGGCGTCGATCCGGTTGCGAGTATCAGCTTGCTATAGGGTTGAATACGGCCGCGGGCGGTCACCACACGGTGGTGTTCAACATCGATACGGCTGACCGGTTCGTGGTTGTGCACTTCAACCTGGTGCAGTGAGAACCAATCGTCTGGCTTGAGCGCTAGATCGGTTTCCGCGATTTCATTAGCCAGCAATGACGACAGCTGAATGCGGTTGTAGGCCGAGACCGGCTCCCCGTTAAAGACAACGATCTTGCTGTAGGGATGTCCATTGGCGATCAGGTTTTCGATCAGGCGCTGGGCCACCATGCCGTGGCCGCAGATCACCAGAGGGGCGTTCGGGCATACCGTCATAATGAACTCCTTTCCTGAAACTAAAAAAACCGGGGCACCGAGCCCTCGGGAGAGAGCGCGGTGAACCGGCGCCAATGCCAACAACAATGATCTTATGGTTCGACCGTCCGTGGTCGATTGTTCGTCCCTGTGTCGTGTTTCAATGCGATCTCTGTGCCAGTTTTTAAAATCTATACATTTCAATGGGATGCGTGGATTGGTCTGGGTTTGGGTGGCGATAGCTGCACTTTGATGGGGCGTTGTGCCCGAAGATGAAGCCGATAGGGCTGGCCTGTTAATTGCTCGGTTGATGCTTGGCGATGTGCATCAGCCATGGCGATGACAGGAGTAATAATGTGAGCAAAAAAGCAGGTTCGGCCAGTCCTCAAGCGGCCACCGCCGCTGACTTTCTGATTGCTTCGCGACAATGCGAAGTTCGGAGCCTCGAATACTTTTTATTGATGGGACGGCTGGTCCAGAGCAGCGGTCACCTGATCCACGAGTTGCAGCGAGAACGCGGCGTCACCAGTCTTTTTCTCGGCTCGGAAGGGCTGCGTTTCGCGGACGAGCGGGCGAGCATCATGGTGCAGACCAATGAGCAGGCACACCTGTTCGATCAGGCATTGCACGATATTCAGCACGAGCTGATCAGCCATCCGGTGAGCAGTCCGCTGCTCGGCCATATTGCCAGTGCGCTTCATGGCTTGGGGCAGCTCGACGGCATCCGTCGTCAAGTCGAGGAACAGAACATTACGGTGAGCGAGGCCGTGGACTGGTTTTGCAATACCATCCACCAGTTAATTACCGTCGTGTGCGAGGCCGCAGATACCGTTGTCGAACCCTCGATTGCCGGCCTGTTGGTGGCCCTGGTGCAAGTAATGACCGGAAAAGAGTATTGCGGACAGGAGCGGGCTGCGGGCTCAACCGGATTTGCCCGCGGGTGCTTTGATCGCGCACTGTCGCGGCGCATGATGCACCTTGTTGAGGCACAGGATCGGTGTTTTGATGTGTTTTTTGACCATGCCCCCGAGGACAGTCTTGCACTTTGGCAGCAGCTTCGCGGGCACCCACGGGAACCCGAAATAGATCGGATGCGTCAGATTGCGGTATCCGTTGGCCCTTACAAATCGCTGGACCCGGAGCTGGCGCAGCGATGGTTCGCACTCATGACGGAACGAATGGACGCTATAAAGCAGATTGAGGATTGTGTTGAAAGTGCCTTCCATCAACGTTGCGTGGAGCGGTATGGCGAAGCCCGTCGCTCGTTGGCAGATCAGGCATCGTTATTGGCATCGCTGGAGCAAGGTGTTCAGAGCAACCGGTCGATACTGGATTTGATTCAGGAGCAGAACCGAAGATTGCAGCAGATGTCCGAAGAGCTGCAGAGCGCAAAAGAAGCACTGGAAGAAAGGCGGGTTCAGGAAAAAGCGGTGCTGTTATTAATGCAGCACCGCAAGATTGATAACGACGAGGCGCACCGTGTGCTGCGCAAACTGGCGATGGATCAGGGTAAACGCCTGCCTGAGGTGGCCCGTGCGCTGCTTGCCATGGCCGACGTGCTGAACTGAATACGGTTGCCCGGGCTTCGCGGTTGCAAAACCCGGGACAGTGTCATGCTGTGGCTTTCGCCGGAGTGGCGTCGGTGGTCGCCGGCTTCTGGCTGTTCCTGCGGGTATTGATGGTTTCGAACTTCCGCTGTTTTTCGTAAAGGAACGACAGCACTTCCTGACGGTAGTGAACGTACTGCGGGTTATCTGCCAGAGCAACCCGGTCGCGAGGCCTTGGCAAGTCGATGTGCAGATCCTCACCGACGGTCGCGGACGGCCCATTGGTCATCATAATGATACGGTCGGACAACAGGACAGCTTCGTCCACATCGTGAGTGATCATGATCACGGTGTTGTTCAGTTCCTGTTGAATGTCCATCAGCGAGTCCTGAAGATGCGCTCGGGTCAGCGCATCCAGTGCCCCGAAGGGCTCATCCATCAACAACACGCTCGGCTTCATGGCCAGCGCCCGGGCAATGCCCACCCTCTGCGCCATGCCGCCGGAAATTTCGCCCGGGCGCTTGCCCGCAGCGTGGGCCATATTGACCAGCTCCAGGTTATGCAGGATCCATTCTTTGCGTTCCTGTCGGCTCATCGCCTTCTTGAACACCTGCCGCACCGCCAATTCGACATTTTCGTAAACGGTCAGCCACGGCATCAGTGCGTGGTTCTGGAACACCACTGCGCGTTCCGGGCCGGGAGAATTGACTTCATGCCCGTCCAGCACACAGCCGCCTTTCGAGGCTTGCAGCAACCCGGCAACGATGTTCAGTACCGTGGACTTACCGCAACCGGAATGCCCGATCAGGGACACGAATTCGCCCTTTTTGATTTTCAGATTGACGTTATCCAGAGCGATGAACGGTCCTTTTGCGGTATCAAAGGCCATTTCAACGCCGGTCAATTCAAGATGTAATTTAGCCATGGAGATCACCTATTTCGCTTACCGGGTGCCTTAGAGGGCACCCATCAGTGTCAGAGTCACAGTGTTGTGTTTAGCGCCCTTCGTTCCAGGCCACTTTTTGTTGAATCAATTGCATCACTCGATCCAGAACGAAGCCGATAAAACCGATGGCAAGCACCGCCACCATAATCCGGCTGAGTGACTGGCTACTGCCATTCTGGAATTCGTCCCAGACAAACTTGCCGAGCCCCGGGCTCTGCGCCAGCATCTCGGCGGCGATCAGCACCATCCAGGCAATGCCGAGAGACACTCGCAGCCCGGTGAAAATCATCGGTATGGATGACGGCAGCACCACCTTGCGGACGTGGCTCCAGAAGGACAGGTTGAGCACTCTGGATACGTTGAGCAGGTCCGGATTCACCGCCGCCACGCCGACACTGGTGTTGATCAGCGTGGGCCACAGGCTGCACAGGGTGACGGTGATCATCGACGTCAGAAACGATTTCTCGAACATCGGGTCGTCGCTGACGTAGGTGGCGGAAACCACCATGGTAACCAGCGGCAACCACGCAAGCGGCGAGACCGGCTTGAAGACTTGTATCAGCGGGTTCACCGCCGCCTGAAAGTGTTGGTTCAGGCCGAACAGAATCCCCAACGGGACGGCAATCAGTGCAGCAACCACGAATCCGGAAAGCACGGTGATCAGGCTGGTGCCGATCTGGTCCAGAAAAGTCGGTGCCCCCGGGTAGTCGCGAATGCGCACCTCGGCTTCCGGATTGTCCGCCAGAATCCGTGCGTTGCGCTGTTCCTGCATGGCGATGAACCGGTCCGCCTTTGCTCTCTGGGCCGAGTGCTCTTGCCACAACTGACCGGCTTGCTCCCAGACCTGTACCGGCCCGGGGAAGGCGCCCAGCGAGGTATTTACCTGGGGCGCGGCCAAATGCCAGAAGCCCACGAACACCAAAATGCCTAACAACGGTAGTATCAGCTTCCGGCCCGACGCCGCCAGATTGGCGGGAGCCAGGTTTTCAATCAGCTGTTTGAGGCTGAAGCCCATGGATTGTCCGAGTTTTCCCGTTATCGAACTCATTTTGATTCCCCCTTTAAGGCGTCTGGTCAGCTTTCAGACCGATCTCGAAGCGATCGATGTAAGCGTTAGGTGTTGTCGGAGTGAACGGCACACCGTCAATTAACGTGCCCTGGAACGGACGCTCGAAGTTCTCGCTGGAAAAGTCCGGGAAGTCGCTGGCGGCCATCAGACCATCGTCGATCAGTGACTGGGCGGCCTGCGCGTAGATATCGCCCCGGTAAACTTTTGCAGCCGTTTTCATGTACCAGCTATCGGGCTTGGCTTCGGGAATCTGGCCCCAGCGACGCATTTGCGACAGATACCAGATCGCATCCGAGGGGTACGGATAGGTGGCGTGATAGCGGAAGAACACATTGAAGTCAGGAACCTCCCGAACGTCGCCTTTTTCGTATTCAAAGGTACCGGTCATGGAGTTGGCGATGACTTCTGCATCGGCCCCTACGTAGCTGGACTGGGCGAGAATCTTGACCGCTTCGGCGCGGTTTGCGTTGTTATTCTCGTCAAGCCAATGGGCCGCCCGGATCAGGGCGCGCAGCAAGCGGAGGTGCGTGTTCGGGTATTTTTCTGCCCATTCTTCGGTCACCCCGAAAACCTTCTCCGGGTTGTTCGGCCAGATTTCGTAGTCGGTAATGACCGGTACACCGACATCCTTGAACACAGCCTGCTGGTTCCAGGGTTCACCCACGCAGTAGCCCTGAATCGTGCCGGCTTCCATGGTTGCGGGCATTTGTGGCGGGGGCGTGACCGAAAGATGCACATCCGCTTGCAGGGTGCCGCTGGTATCCCCTCTCTGGGGCGCATAATAGCCGGGGTTCAAACCACCGGCAGCAAGCCAGTAGCGCAGTTCATAATTGTGGGTTGATACCGGGAAGACCATGCCCATTTTGAAGCGCTCGCCGCGATCCCGGTACTGCTCAATGACGGGCTTCAGGGTTGAAGCGCTGATGGGATGGGCTGGCTTGTCGCCGTCCAGGGCAAGCTGGGGTTTCATGCTTTCCCAAACGTCGTTGGAGACGGTAATGCCGTTGCCGTTCAGATCCATGCTGAAGGCGGTAATGATGTCGGCCTGGGTACCATAGCCAATGGATGCACCGAGAGGCTGGCCAGCGAGCATGTGGGCGCCGTCCAGTTCGGATGTGATCACCCGGTCCAGCAAGACTTTCCAGTTGGCCTGAGCTTCCAGTTCAACGAATAGCCCTTCATCAAGGAAATAGCCCTGTTCCCAGGCGATTGCCAGGGGTGCCATGTCGGTAAGTTTAATAAAGCCGAGTTTCAGGTCTGGCTTTTCTGCAGGGCCGATGTCGCCATGCGCCAATGAAGCCAATCCCAGCAGCAGTGCTGTTATGCCTGACCGAAAGTGTTCAAGGGTTCTTGCCATGATGTAACTCGCTCTGATCCTCAGCACTCTCTATAAACGCAAAGGCGCCTACCCTCCGTCGTCGGAAAGCAGGCGCCTTTGCCTGAGAGAGTTGCAGTCGTGTTTTGATGGTTCACAGAGTCTTCAGCACAAGCTGTGCCAGCTCCGGGAATCCCTTGGAATCACGGTGGTTGGGCCTGTTGTCAGTGAAATTCCTGGCCTGCGATTGGAGCGCTGGATTGATGTGTTCTGGTGCACGAATGCCCCCTGTGCACCAGTGTGACTCCTTTTTACGGGGCCGAACCATGAGTTGGTGCGGTCTGTAGGGCTGGCCCTTAAATTGCTTCAGACCGAACACATGCACAGGTAATGAAGCAATAGAAGAGGGCACACCGTGAGTCGTCAATCGAATACGTCTATTCCCACCGCTACCACCTGCCCATACTGCGGGGTAGGCTGCGGGGTGCTGGCCCGAGCGGAGGGTGTTGAGGGCGATCGCCAGCATCCGGCAAACCAAGGGCGTTTGTGTGTAAAAGGTTCTGCACTGCACGAAACGCTGGTGCCTGCTGGCGAACGCGGTTTTAGCCCCAAAGTGGATGGCAGGGATGTCAGTTGGGCCGAGGCGATTGACCGTGTGGCCTCAGCCATCAACGGTGCGGTCAGGGAGCACGGGCCGGGATCTGTTGCTTTGTACCTGTCCGGTCAGCTTCTGACCGAGGATTACTATGTGGCCAATAAGCTGGCGAAGGGATTCATTGGCACGCCCCACGTGGATACCAATTCCCGGCTGTGCATGTCGTCTGCGGTGGCGGCCCACAAACGAGCCTTCGGTGAGGATTGTGTGCCGGGTTGCTACGAAGATCTGGAGCTTGCGGATCTGTTGGTATTAGCGGGTAGCAATGCCGCATGGGCGCATCCGGTGTTATACCAGCGCATGAAAGCCGCGCAGCGCGATGGCCGAAAGGTGGTGGTTATCGACCCCCGCGAAACAGCAACCAGTGAACTGGGTGATTTGCATCTGAAGCTCCGGCCGGGCACCGATACCCTGCTGTTCAACGGCCTGCTGGTGTGGCTGCATGACCGTAAAGCGCTGGATGCCAGCTATTTGAAACAGCACTGCACCGGGTTGGAGAACGCCCTGAAAGCCGCAAGGCAGTCAGCGCCCGATACCAGAGCGGTTGCCCGCGGCTGTGATCTTACCGTGGCGGACGTGGAAACCTTTTATCGATGGTTCGCAGAAACCGGGCGAACCGTGACGGCTTTTTCGCAGGGCATTAACCAGTCGATTGCCGGCACGGATAAAGGCAATGCCATCATCAACTGTCATTTGGCCACCGGCCGGGTTGGCAAACCCGGCGCCAGCCCATTCTCGTTAACCGGCCAGCCCAACGCGATGGGCGGGCGCGAAGTGGGAGGGCTGGCGAACACCTTGGCGGCACACATGGAGTACGACACCCCGGGTGCGCGACAGCTGATGGCGGAGTTTTGGCAAACGGACCAGCTGGCGGGTGGGCCGGGCCTCAAAGCCGTGGATTTGTTCGAGGCGGTGCATCGGGGCGACATCAAAGTGCTATGGGTGATGGGCACCAATCCGGCCGTGAGCCTGCCTGACAACGCGCGTGTTCGTGAAGCCCTGGCTCGGTGCGACACCGTGATTGTGTCGGACTGCGTCAGTGCAACCGATACCACTGCCTTTGCCGACATCCTTTTGCCTGCTGCGGGCTGGGGCGAGAAAGATGGTACCGTGACCAACTCCGAGCGGCGCATCTCGCGGCAGCGGCGGTTTCTCCCGCTGCCCGCCGGGGTTAAACCAGACTGGCAGATTATCAGTGAGGTCGGGCAGGCGCTCGGCTACGTCCAGGCGTTTGATTATCGCAAACCGGCAGACATATTCCGCGAACATGCGACTTTGTCGGGGTATCGAAACGATGGCGCGCGGGTGTTCAACATCGCTGCGCTGGCACAGTTATCCGATGTGGATTATGAGCAGATGAATCCGGTGCAGTGGCCGGTGACCAGTGGCGAGACTGGCCATGTGCAGCAAACACCCCGCTTATTCAGCGAGGGCGGCTTCCCGACCCCGGGCGGTCGCGCCCGGCTGGTTCCCGTATCGACGCAGGCTGCCGGTCAGCAACCCGGGCAACGTTATCCGTTGGTGGTGAATTCCGGTCGCATTCGCGATCAATGGCACACCATGACCCGCACTGGCTTGGCCTCAAAGCTGTTTGCCCACCGGGATGAGCCCTTTATCGATGTTCACCCGGCAGACATCACCGATGCCGGGCTGGTAGAAGGTGGGCTGGCCATGCTGACCGGGCCTTCAGGTCAGTTCGTTGGCAGGGTTCGGAGCACCAGTAACCAACGGCGGGGTGAGGTTTTTGTTCCGATCCATTGGAATGGTCAGTTTGCTTCGTCGGCGCTGGCCTCAGAGCTGATTGCGCCGACGGTGGACCCAATCTCCGGGCAGCCCGAAAGTAAACACGGTATAGCGGCGATCAAGCCCTTGACGGCAGAGTGGCAGGCACGGCTCTTGTTGCCGAAGCACCAGACGGTTTTACCCACGCCGATGAACGCAAGCTTTGACTACTGGAGTCGTCAGGTGTTGCCGAACAGCACCGGCTGGTGGCTGGCGGGCCGGCACCGGGCCGATTGGACGGAATTGGGCTGGCAGTGTTTTGGCCGAGAGCCGGATCTGCTTATGGAGGACGGCGCGAGTGGTCGTTACCGGGCGGTGTGGCTCAACGAAGACCAGTTGGAGGCCGTGCTTATGGTGGAGTCGGAAGCCGGTGCCATGCCTGGTGTGGAATGGCTGGACCAGTGCTTTGCCGAAACCGGTCAGGAACTCGAACATCGGTGGTCTTTGCTGGCCGCAGGCAGTGCCGATATTGAGCCTGCTGGCGCTCTTGTGTGCAGTTGTTTTCAGGTGGGTGAGAATGCCATTCTGCGCGCCATCGAAGAAGGCTGTCACAGCGTAGAAGCATTGAGTAACACCCTGAAATGTGGCAGCAACTGCGGCTCGTGCCTGCCCGAGGTACAGGCGTTGCTCGCTTCAGCGCCTGCACAAGAAGGGCAGCAAACCGGCTTGTCAGCCTAGCGGGCTCAGTAGCGAGAAGGGCACTCGATACAGCAGGTTGCGAGGTTGGTGGGCGACTTCAACCGTGCAGGTTTTACGATTGACCCGCAGAACCTTGCCCTGCTTTTGCTGGCGGCCGGTGCCAAAACAAACCTGATCCCCGGCTTGCCATTGCGCTGCCTGCACGGGTTGATTGACTGTCTTAAAGACATCCCGCGATAGCGTTAATGCCGACTCGGCCGCCTGCTCTGCCAGATGGTGACGCGTTGCTTCGGCGGCACCGCTGGCGTGCAACTGGTCCAGCACTTCATAGAAGTGCCGGTTGTGAACCGAACCGTAGCGCCGTTGCCCGGCGCTGTATTGCAGCAGATGAGCAAATTCATGACAGCAGGTATGGGCCAGCAGGTTTAATTCACTGACTTCCCCGCCGAAATAACCCCGTTCGCGAATTTCCCGGGACGACAGCCAGCCCTGGGCGGTTGCCGGTTGGCGCTTGGCCGCAATCATACGGGCTCCGTAATTGATCAGATGCTGCTTGGTGCGCGGGTCGTAGCGATGGTAGGTGGCCTGCCCCGAACCAACGCGCAGCACCAGTCCCGCCCGGTTGTTGCGCTCGCGCACCCACTCCTTCGCCGGCTGCCATAGGATGGTTCGGGTGGTTTGGCACATGAGGGTGCCGATGTGTTTGCTTGTTTGAAGAGAGCTGGACATGAAATCCCCAAGTGACTGGGGGCATGTTAGACATGAAAACGCGAAGGCTCAATCAAAAACGGCCAGCCCGAAGGCCAGCCGTTTTAGTTTTATCGAAGCCTGAGGGATCAGGCTTCGATCGGCGAACGCCAGTCGTCAGCACCTGAAGTACCGGCAACGGCGTGCTCCCAGGTAACTTTGCGGTAGGACAGAGACACGGTAACCAGCTGCGTGAAGTCAGCGTTGGCAGCGTCCTGGCAGTGAGGCATGTTGCAGTCGATGTCGATGATGGTGGCGTCTTCCAGGATGGTAGAGAAGAAATGCTCCTGCTTACCTTCAACGGAAGTGCGGTACCACTTTAGCTCAACCTTGGGCAGCATTTCGCCGGAAGCCAGAGCGTTGTACATCAGCGGGGTGGACTTGTTCAGAGCGGAGGTGAACTTGAACGGCTTGTGTACGCGCTGACCAGAAGGCTGACCAGACTGAGGATCAGTCGGAACGGTAACAACGTGGCTGAATTCCTGAACCAGCACTTCGTCTTCGTGCCCTTCAACGTAGATGTTACCTACGGAATCGGACGTGAAAGCACCCGCGGTGATGTTGCCCTGAGTTTTACCTTCGATACTGATATAACAAGGAGTTGGCATTGTCTGCTCCATGACGTGTGAATGAATAATGGTCCGTTGGGTGATCCCTGGACGCGATTATGGATAACAAGGACCGTGCCAAATATATAAATATCTTTTAAAACAATGAGTTGTAATTTTTCTGGCGAGCGTTGGGTTTGCTGTGAGCAAACCATTGCTTGGTGGTTGAGCGAGGTCTTGCTGGCCGGGTAATAAATTGCCCGGCTGTATTGGCGGAGCCTGGGTTTAGCGGAGCTGGAATCGCACCGGTAGTGCGTAGGTGAACGTTTCGCCGCGCATTTTAGCCGGCACTTCAGGTAAAGGGGCCGCTTCTGACAGCATTTGCAACGCGGCGTCATCCAGCAGAGGGTGGCCGGAGCTGTCACGCAGCGAGTGATCGACGAGCGCGCCGTTCCGGCGGAACTCGAAAACGACCACAGGTGTGCCTTGCTGACCCAGGCGGCGGGCTCTTCGAGGGTAGTTGTAATAACGAGCCAGATGGCGGCTGAGTTTGTTCAGGTAGCTCTGGATTTCCGAGGCACTGCCGGCGGTTTGCAGCGGCACGGCGGATTGCTGTTCCTGCGCCTGCCCCTCCTCGCCGGCGGGTTCAGAGGGTTTCGCAGTTTCGGGCTCGGCCATTTCTTGCTGTGCCGATTCAATCGGGGGTGGCTCAGGCGCCGGTTCCGGCTCGACAATGGGCTCTGGCTCTGGCTCTGGCTCTGGCTCTGGCTCTGGCTCTGGCTCTGGCTTGGGCTTAGGTTCGGGCTTGGTGACCGGCTCAGGAGTTGCGGGCGATTCCGGTTCCTCGGTGGGCTCCGGAGTGTGGCGCCCCGCCAGGTTAATTTTAATGGCGGGTGCGGAGTTCACCGCGGTGTCGCCGAGCGTTGGCAGTTTCATTGGTTTGCTGGGCGCGGCCAGCACCCACGCGATCGCCGTTGTGCAGATAGCAATCACCAGAAACAGGCTCTTGATGCCATTCGGGGTCGGGTTCATGCCCCGGGCTCCGTTAACAGCAGTACCTCAGTAAACCCACCTTCCTCTAATAGACGTAACAAGTGCTCCAGATCCGCCATCGTGAGGGTCTGGTCTGCCGCGAGCTTGAGGGTTTCCGAAGCGTTTGGGTCGGGCAATGCCGCCAGCAGCGATTGCTCTGTCACTGTGGCGCCGCTTACTAGCCATTGACCATCGGCTTTTACGATCAGATCCGCCTCCGGGGCCTGCTCTTGCTGAGACTCGGCTCCACCGGGCAATTCCGGAAGAGGTTGTTCGCTCAGTTGCCCCGCTACGATGAAGAACATCAGCAGCAGAAACACGAGGTTAATCAACGGTAACAGCGCGTCTTCAACTCGATCCAACAGACCCTTGCCGGACGTGGACGGTGGTGGCACCAACTCGGTCATGGCGTTTCGCGTTTCCAGTGGGCGGTAATGCCGGCGTTGTCCAGCGCACTCAGCGTGCGGGTGAAATCTGCCAGAGCGGAATCCGGCTGGGTGCTCAGATTGGCTTCGTGGATGCCGGCTGCCTGCAACGCTGGCAGTAATTCAGAGAGTGAATACTGACTATCCTGCCACTGCACGGAGCCCCCGGCCAGGACCTGAAGCTCTGGCAAGGGCTCGCCGGCAATGTTTTGGCGGTCTTTGGTGCTGTTGGCCAGTTCAAGATGATCCAGCGGCATCAGCCGGGTGGTCAGCATGAAAAACACCAGCAAAATAAACACCACATCAATCAGTGGTGTAATCCGAATGGGCATTGGCCGGCTGGGCCGGGGCTCAACCAGCTGCATGAGCAAGGCGCGGGTTGTTATCGAAATGATCGGACGCAGGGTTTGATTCTGGTACCGCTACTTCCGCCTGCTTTGGTTCGGGCTGAGTCGCATCGGCTGTGGCGGCGACGATATCGTCAGCTGGCAGCACGTTAAATACACTCACCAACGCACTGTTGATGGTTTTGTGGATCCGGCGTAAGCGAAACTCGATCCATGCTGCCAGCGCAGCAAATGGAATTGCCACCACCAGCCCCGCTGCTGTTGTGGCCAAAGCCTCGTAAATACCTCCGCTGAGCTGGCTGGCGTTGGCCCGGCCCTCGGTAGCTGCCATGGCACTGAAGGCTTCCATCATCCCCATCACCGTGCCGAGCAGACCCAGCAGGGGCGCAAGTGCGGCAATCACTTCAATGATTTTAAGCGGTGCTTCAAAGGGTTCGAGCGCGTTCTGGGCATCTCGTACCGCGGTTTCCCGTACTGCCGCAATGTTGGTGCCCGACTGGCAAGCCGACATAGTATTGACCAGCAAGTGCATCAAAGGATTGGCTCGCCCGAAACGGCTGGCATTGGCACGAGTAGCTTCTACCCGGGTGTCGGCCGGTGAATGCTGCCAATGTGCAACGAGTCGCTGCAGCGGCTTGCTAAACCGGGGCGTGTAAAACGCGCCAAACAACATAAGGTAGAGAAAGGTAGCCACGCCGATAAAGGCAATAGCGATCAAAACGACCATCACCGGGCCGCCCATGCTGATTAAATCGGCGAGAGGGCCGTTCTCGGTAAGGGCGGAAATCGTGCCTTGGGATGAAAACATACTGGATGCCCGATCATTGGATAATAGATCGGAATGGTAATGATTATCAGTTGAATTGCAAGTTACGATTCAACGCTGGGCGCAACCGTGTTTGATTATCCTGTACCTGCCTGCCACAAGAGCCTAAGGGCCAGCAACGTGAGCACCACATTGAAGGCGGTACTGAACCATTGGTTGCTCATCGTTTTCAGGATGTGGAGCCCAATCCAGGTGCCTGCAAAGCCGCACGCAATCATGGCGACAATGAACAGCAGCCAGTCAGAAAAGACAAAGCCTGCGGAGCCGAAAATCAACGCTTTCGGGGCGTGTTGCAGGGTCATGGCGGTGGCGAACGTTGAGACGGTTTTGAAGCGATCTTCATGGATCTGTTTGACGAACGCGGCCACCAGCGGGCCGGTGGCGCCGACAAACAGGCTGATGAAGCTGGTTATTCCGGAAGCAATGAAAATGCCTGCAGGCCCGAACGAGGTTTTCGGCAGCTTGGGGCCCCAGCACAGATACAGCACAAACACGGCAATAGCGAGTTGCCAGAGCTGAGCCGGCATGTCGATCAGTAGCCAGGCGCCCAGCGCAGCTCCAATCAGCACGCCGGGTGCGAACGCGGCGATCACGCGCCAGTCGATGTGGCGCCAGGTCAGAAACGCCCGGCCCGAGTTGGAACCGAGTTGAATCATTCCGTGCACCGGAATGATGGCGAGCGCAGGCATCCAGGAGGCCATCAACACCAACAGCAATACCCCGCCCCCTGCGCCCAGCATGGCCGTTAGCATTGAGGTCACGACGGAGGCCGTCAAAAGGAACAGTGCAGCGCCAAGACTGAGGGCGTCGGGCAGTAAGGGTAGGTCCATGGTACTCGCTCAGGTAATCACGTAAGCTCCGGAGTTTCCGGTTTATACGACAAATGTCTATAGGTCTTTTAGTAGATAACAAAAACAGGGTAACCGATGAAACAGTCTGAATATCTGAGATATGACGCCACGGCGTTGGCGGATTTGATGCGCCGGGGCGAGGTGACATCGCAAGAAGTCGTCGCGGCGGCGATTGAGCGCGCCAACACCGTCAACGGAGAGTTGAACGCGGTTTGCCAGACGCAGTTCAGTGAAGCCAAGATGCAATCCTTTCCGGATGACGCTCCGTTTTCAGGTGTTCCCTTGCTACTGAAAGATCTGGCTCAGGAGCAGGCGGGTTACCCCTGTACCTATGGAAGCCGCGCCTATCGAGACCATGTGCCGGCTCAGGATTCAGAGTTTGTTCGCCGCGCCCGCAAAGGTGGGCTGGTGTTTCTTGGCCGTACCGCTACGCCGGAATTTGGCTTGAAAGCGGTAACGGAATCGGAGCTTTGGGGGCCTACCCGGAACCCTTGGGATCTCAGCAGAACGCCAGGCGGTTCCAGTGGCGGATCAGGAGCAGCGGTGGCGGCCGGTATCGTGCCGATGGCGGGTGCCAACGACGGCGGCGGCTCGATCCGAATACCGGCCGCGTACAACGGCCTGTTTGGCTTGAAACCGTCCCGCGGACGCATCTCGCCGGGGCCCAACGTGGGGGAAGCCTGGACAGGTGCCTCTGCCGATCATGTGGTGACCCGCACGGTGCGAGACAGTGCCGCCATGCTCGATGTGCTGGCGGGGCCGGCCAGTGGCGATCCGTTCCGGATTCCCGAGCCGGAAACCTCCTGGCTGAAGGCCATGCAGCAATCGCCGGGCAAACTGAAGATCGGGGTGTTTACGTCTTCACCCTACGACACTGAGGTTGCTCCGGAATGCGTGACGGCGGTAGAGGAAACCGCCCGTATGCTGGAGAGCATGGGGCACGAGGTGGAATACGCGCGCCCGGAATTTGATGGCCTGGCACTCGCCCGCTGTTACCTCTCGCTGTATTTTGGCGAAGTCTCGGTAATGGCTCAACGAGCCAAAGAACAGTATGGAGCGACCGACAAGGATCTGGAGCTGGACACTCGCCTGCTGGCAATGCTGGGTAATACCATGCCCTTGCCGGACTATGTGGCGCGCCGTCAGCAGTGGAACGATTTCGCCCGAGCTCTGGGCGCGTATTTCGACCGTTTCGACCTGTATCTGTGCCCTACTGCGGGCCAGCTTCCGGCCAAAGTTGGCGAGCTCGACACGCCGGCGCACTTGAAAGTCGCGGCCAAACTGATGCTGGCGCTAAAGGCTGGTAAGCTGGTGCACCGCAGCGGCCAGGTTGACGAGATTGCTATGGAGAGTCTGGCTCGCACGCCGTTTACCCAGTTGGCCAACCTCACCGGTACGCCGGCTATGTCGGTACCTATGCATTGGACCCGAAACGGCCTGCCCGTCGGTATCCAGTTGGGTGCTGCGCACGGTGGTGAGGCTCGGCTATTACAGCTGGCGGCCCAGTTAGAAGAAGTTAACCCGTGGTTTGAGAACTATGCGCGCCTGGACGACGTATTCTGAGTGAGGTTGCGCGGTTTGGGCGCAGGGTTGAGATTTGCGCCCAAGCCCCCACGTTTATCTTTTCGACAGTGAACACGCTATGCTGTAAGTCAGGGGTCAGGTTCCCTGACCACTCTGATGGCATCGAGGAGGCGAGCATCTTATGAACCAATCGATGGCAATCGACGATCTGGTATCCGTAGCACAGGCGGAAGCCATGGGGGAGTTAGATGCCCCGATGATGGCGATCGTGCTGTCCAGTGACCAAAGCTATGACCTACCCATCCAATCTCTGGAGACCGATGCCGACAAGGCCCGTTGGGGTCTGATTCTGCGAGCTGCGCGTGAGCATGTCGAAGCAGATGCCGTGGCGGTTCTCTACCCCGCGTGGACCACCGTGCGCCGCAAACCTGCCGCTGACCAGGCGCAGGATGCCGTTGCTGACGATGAGGAGAATCCGGAAGACGATGCCGGCCCAATCGATACCCTGTTTGTGCAGCTGCACACCCGGGAGAGAATCTATTGGCGCGGCTTCGAGCAAATTCGGGATCCGAGGCACCAGCGCATTATCGGGTTTCGGCGGATCAAGGCACTGTCCTCCGATTATGACCGGGACAGCGCTCCCAACATTGCCGCCTGGTTGAATACCCTGTTCGAGCCCCTGCCGGACGAAGGTGAAGAAACCGATATCGATCGGGAGCTGGCCAACCTGCTGGAAGAGCCGGAAGTCAGCGCAGCCCTGTACCCAAGGCAGCTGCGGTCCCTGCATTGACCAGAGCGGGCTCTTCCCGCTCTGCGTACGGGCAACTACCCACAAACGGCCCTTGGACAGTGGTTCGGGTTTGGCCGCCGAATACGTTATAATCAGCGGCTTTCACTCTGCCCCACGACGCTTTGACGAAAGCGCTTATCCAAGGCACTGACCATGATTGTATTTGATGAGGTAAGAAAGTCGTACCAGGTAGGAGGCCGGGACATTCCCGCGTTGCGCCCGACCAGTATGACCATCGAAACCGGTGAGGTTTTTGGCATTGTTGGCCATTCCGGCGCAGGCAAGTCCACACTGATTCGGTTGATTAACAAGCTTGAGCCGGTATCCGGTGGCCGGATTCTGATCGAAGGCGAAGACATCACCGGCTACTCCTCAGCGGAGCTTCGTGCTTTTCGCCGTAAAGTGGGGATGATTTTCCAGCACTTTAACTTGCTGTCATCCAAAACGGTTGCCGATAACATCGCGTTTCCGATGAAGCTGGCCGGTATTTACAGCAAAACCGAGATCCGGGAGCGAGTCGAAGAATTGCTGGCGCGGGTGAGCCTGAGCGATCATGCCAACAAATATCCTTCGCAGTTGTCCGGAGGCCAGAAGCAGCGTGTGGGCATTGCCCGGGCACTGGCTTGCCGACCGACCGTCTTGTTGTGTGACGAGGCGACCAGCGCACTGGACCCCCAAACCACGCAGTCGGTTCTGAAATTGCTGGCAGACATCAACAAAGAGCTGGGCCTCACCATTGTGCTGATTACCCACGAGATGGATGTGGTCCGCCGGGTGTGTGACCGGGTTGCCGTGATGGACGCGGGGTGTGTGGTGGAAATGGGACCAGTCAGTGAAGTGTTCCTGCACCCTCAGCATCCCACCACCCGGGACTTCGTGCTGGAAAGCGAAAGTATCGACGGCGATGAGCTGCAGGAAAACCTGCAGAAGGCTGAAGGCCGCATTCTGCGCCTGACCTTCAAGGGCGAGTCTACCTACAAGCCTTTGCTGGGCAACGTGGCCCGGCAATCCGGTGTCGATTTCAGCATCTTGTCCGGTCGCATCGACCACATCAAAGACACGCCCTATGGCCAGCTGACCCTCTCTCTGATCGGCGGCGATGTTGAGGTGGCACTGAAAGCCCTCGAAGCCGCAGATGTACACGTGGAGGTGGTGCGCTGATGGAAGCTCTAATGGAAAGCCTGATGGGTAACGTGGACTGGGCCGAGATCGGTATCGCCAGCTGGGACACCCTGGTAATGGTGGGTATGTCGCTGTTGTTCAGCGTGCTGATTGGCCTGCCGATTGGCGTGCTGCTGTTCCTGTTCGGTAAGCGTCAGTTGCTTGAGCAGCCGGTGGCTTATGCAGTGCTGTCGTTTGTGGTCAACGTGCTGCGGTCGGTGCCGTTTATCATTCTATTGATCGTGATGATTCCGTTCACGGTGATGCTGATCGGCACCTCTCTGGGCGTGGCTGGTGCAATTCCACCGCTGGTGGCGGGTGGTGCGCCGTTCTTTGCCCGACTGGTAGAAACCTCACTCAGAGAAGTAGACCGGGGCATTATCGAAGCGACACAGGCGATGGGCGCGAACATCCGGCAGATCGTGTTCGGTGCCTTGCTGCCGGAAGCACTTCCGGGCATCATCGCGGGTATTACCGTTACGGCGATCACTTTGGTGTCTTATGCCGCTATGTCCGGTGTTATCGGTGGTGGCGGTTTGGGTGACCTGGCCATTCGATTCGGTTACCAGCGTTTCCAAACCGATGTGATGGTCATTACCGTTGCTTTGCTGGTGATTTTCGTACAGTTGCTGCAAATGGCGGGTGATCGTCTGGTGCTGTATTTCAGTCGTAAGTAATCAAGAATAATGAGCTATAAAAGCAGGAGCATGTGTAGATGAATCTGAAGAAAACACTGGTGGCCTTGGCCGCCACAGCGACGTTTTCAACCGCGGTATCCGCAGAATCACTGTCGGTTGCCGCCACTCCGGTACCTCACGCCGAGTTGCTGGAATTTGTGAAGCCGACACTGGCGGAACAGGGTGTTGAGCTGGATGTGAAAGTGTTCACTGACTATGTTCAGCCCAACATTCAGGTTGACCAGAAGCGAATGGATGCGAACTTCTTCCAGCATCAGCCGTACCTGGACGAATTCAACGATGGCCGTGGTACCAGCCTGGTCACGGTAACGGGCGTGCACGTTGAGCCGTTCGGTGCCTACTCCACCAAGGTCGAGTCACTGGATGATCTGAAAGAAGGCGCGGTTGTGGCGATTCCGAACGATCCCACCAACGGTGGCCGTGCCCTGCTGCTGCTGCAGAAAGCCGGACTGATCACGCTGAAAGACGAAAGCAAGATCACCGCGACTCCGCGTGACATTGCTGATAACCCGAAAGATCTGGACTTCAAAGAGCTGGAAGCCGCGACTCTGCCGCGCATCCTGAATCAGGTCGATGTTGCCCTGATCAATACCAACTACGCGCTGGAAGCAGGCCTGAACCCGTCTGAAGACGCTCTGATTATCGAAGGCTCCGAGTCTCCTTACGTCAACATTCTGGTTGCGCGTCCGGATAACAAAGACAGCGAAGCCATGCAGAAGTTGGCCAACGCATTGAAATCCGATGCGGTTAAAGACTTCATTAAGGAAAAATACGAGGGCGCGGTTGTTCCGGCTTTCTGATCGCCGGCAATAGCTAACTCACGGAGATAAAAAAGGGCAGGTATCACCTGCCCTTTTTGCATTTAGTGCCCGTAGCGATTAATCACCGCCCCAGTTGGTTTTGGGGTCTGGCGTCATCCGCAGGTATGACTTAACAGCCTTATAGCCTTTCGGGAAACGCTCTTTGATTTCGTCTTCATCCTGGAGCGAGGGCACAATCACCACATCGCCACCCTGCTCCCAGTTGCCCGGTGTCGCCACTTTGTGGTCGTCGGTCAGCTGCAGGGAGTCGATCACACGCAGCACTTCGTTGAAGTTGCGACCGGTGGAGGCCGGGTAAGTGATGATCAGGCGAACTTTCTTGTTCGGGTCGATCACGAACAGAGAGCGAACTGTCAGGCTGCTGTCTGCGTTCGGGTGAATCATGTCGTACAGCTCGGAAACCTTGCGGTCTTCGTCTGCAATGATCGGGAAGTTCACCGTGCAGCCCTGGGTTTCGTTGATGTCTTTGATCCATTCATGGTGAGAGTCAACAGGGTCAACGCTCAGAGCAATGGCCTTCACGTTGCGCTCGGCGAACTTGTCTTTCAGTTTCGCGGTCAGGCCCAGCTCGGTTGTGCACACAGGGGTGAAATCGGCAGGGTGCGAAAATAAAACACCCCAGCTGTCTCCTAGCCATTCATGGAAGCGGATAGTGCCTTCACTGGATTCCTGTTCGAAATCCGGTGCGGTATCTCCTAGGCGTAAACTCATGCTCGTTCTCCTTTCACGCATTGTTGTCGATCTCAGGATTGTGGCTGCGCCTTGGCTCAGCCAACTGGATAGCACAGTGTATACAAGTAACCATGGAGCCACAGGGGGGTAAATGCAAGGGCGCTTGATCTATCTCATTTGCAGCGCCCACGTCCGTGTGGGCGGTTAAATGAGTCGAATTCAGTGCACGCCGGGGCTCATCTGCTTATCAAAATAGTCTTTGGTCAGGCGGAACACCACCGGGCTGAGCAGCAGCAGGGCAATCAGATTGGGCAAGGCCATCATGGCATTCAGCGTATCGGCCAGCAGCCAGATGAAGCCGAGATTAACGGTTGCGCCTACTGGAATCGCGATGACCCAGATAATCCGGTAAGGCACGATCGCTTTCACACCGAACAGGAATTCGATGCTGCGCTCGCCATAGAAGGACCAGCCCAGGATGGTGGTAAAGGCAAAAATCGCCAAGGCAATGGCCACCATATAGTTGCCCAGCCCCGGAAGGCCGGTCTCAAAAGCCAGAGAGGTCAGGGCGGCACCGGTTTCGCCGGATGTCCACACGCCTGACGTGATGATCACCAGGCCGGTAATGCTGCACACGATGATGGTATCGATGAAGGTACCGAGCATGGCCACCATGCCTTGGCGAACCGGGTCTTTGGTTTGAGCAGCCGCATGGGCGATGGGGGCTGAACCCAGGCCGGCTTCGTTGGAAAAAATACCGCGGGCAACACCGAAACGGATGGCGGCCCAGACGGCGGCGCCGGCAAAACCACCTTCGGCTGCCGCAGAGCTGAAGGCATAGCTGAAGATCAAATTGAAGGCGGCGGGAATTTCGTGGGCGTTTATGGCGAGAACCACCAGGCCGATCATCACATAAGACACGGCCATAAACGGCACCAGCGCGCTGGCAACCTGCCCGATACGCTTGATGCCGCCTATCAGTACCATCCCGACCAGCGCCATCAGGACCAGACCGGTCGCCCAGTGCGGAATGCTGAAATTGACTTCAAGAACATCGGCGACAGAATTGGCCTGCACGGTGTTGCCGATACCGAAGGCCGCAACCGAGGCAAAAATGGCAAACAGTACACCCAGCCAGGCCCACTTTCTGCCCAATCCGTTGCGGATGTAATACATCGGACCACCCACGTGAGCGCCGCGCTCGTCTACTTCGCGGAACCGAACCGCCAGCACTGCCTCGGAATACTTGGTGGCCATGCCGACCAGTGCCGTTAACCACATCCAGAACAACGCCCCGGGTCCTCCCAAAAACACCGCGGTGGCTACGCCGGCGATATTACCGGTGCCGACGGTTGCTGACAGCGCGGTCATCAACGCCTGAAACGGTGGGATATCCCCTTCATCGTCGCCGCCGCGAGCCCGGCCGTTCCACATTAATCGGAAGCCGGCGCCGAGTTTCATGATGGGCATGAGTTTGAGGCCGAGACTCAGAAACAAGCCGACACCCAAAATCATGACCAACATGGGTGGTCCCCACACCAACCCGTTGATTTCACTTACAAAGTTAGAAATTGCTTCCATGAGGACTCCCGGTGTTTGCATTGAGTTATGCGGCGGTTTCTGGTGCGTTAAGAGATAACTCTTTGAGTTTAGTTGATAATTTCCAGCTATGAAATGCTTGGCTGTGACAGTTTCCTATTTCGGCAAGGATTGCCTATGTTTAAAGAAAGGCCTGTTGGCCGGATGAGAGGTTATTAACCACAATCAAGGGGGTTGCCTATGCATTCATTGAAGGTTTCTGAAGTAATGTGGAATCACATAGAACCGATTCGGTGCGGGGAACCGCTGACCCATGTGGTCAAAACTCTGCTAGACAATCACGTCACCGGATTGCCGGTGGTGGACGGGCAGCGGCGAGTGCTTGGCTTTGTATCTGAACAGGATTGTATCCATGCTTTGTTGGTCAGTAATTATCACAGCGAAGGTGAGCCCAACGTAGACGACGTGATGTTCCGTAATCCGGTAACCGTTAGTCCGGATATGTCGGTGGTGGATCTGGCGCAGAATTTGGGTGCGGGCAAACCCAAAGTCTATCCGGTGGTGGAAGATGGCAAATTGGTTGGGGTGGTTACTCGTTCGGCCATACTGTCTCAGTTGGCGCAGGCCGGTCAGACTATGGAACGGTCACGGTTTGCGAGCGCTGACGAATAGCGCCGGGAAAGATTACAGGGTTCGGAAGCCCCAGATCAGACTGAAATCCATGGATGGCATAACTTCCGCATCTTCGAGCCGGACAATGG
This sequence comes from Marinobacter litoralis, assembly GCF_016427555.1. Taxonomy (GTDB): domain Bacteria; phylum Pseudomonadota; class Gammaproteobacteria; order Pseudomonadales; family Oleiphilaceae; genus Marinobacter; species Marinobacter litoralis_A. The sequence goes on along the minus strand of NZ_JAELVS010000001.1, from coordinate 349,838 downwards.
CGTATTCCGGTTCGTTCGTGTTCCGCTCGAACGTTCCCGTGTACCGGTTTCCTCTCGGGCTGACTATGGCACTTACTATAGCGCCCCTGTGGCCTTCGGGCCGCTTTTTCACCACCCCAATCTCATCATTCGCCAGGCGAACCACAACACCCGGTGGGTACTCACCGAGAATCTCGAGCAAGGCTTTCGGGATGGCTGGCCGAAGCTGGCCGTTTCCGAGCGTGCGCAACAGTTTTGTTGCCGCAACAGTGTCCATCCGGTCCCGGTAGGCTCGCTTGGTGATCATGGCAACGTAACGTTCTGCCAACGCCAGGATTTCGGCTTCCGGCAGAATGTCTGAACCGGTGAGGCCAAAAGGGTATCCAGAACCATCGGCTTTTTCATGGTGCTGCATGATGCATTGCAGTATCCGGGAATTGGATATTCCCGCAGCTTGCAGCGCTTCAACAGCACGTTCAGGGTGTTTGCGAATGACGGCGCGTTGCTCTGGGCTGAGAACATGCTTGGAAGCGTTTAACTGGTCGATGACGGGAATCAAGGCGAGATTTGCGGTCAGCGCGGAGAGAACCAGTGATGTGGTGCGCTTGTGTTCCAGATTAAACTGTCGGGCGATGAAGTGGCAAAGAATGCCGTAGAACAAGGTCTGTTCGTAGATGTTGGGGTTAACCGAATATAGGTGGACCAGTGCAAGTGTCGCATCGGGCGCCTGTTTGCAGACCCGTTCAAGCATGCGGGCCGATCCCAACAGGCGGTTTTTTGCGCTGGGCGTCTGTGACGTTATGGCGGACAGAGTTGCTTCGAGCGTGGCCAGCAAGTCGCCGTATTCGGCGAAGGGGTTACAAGAGTGGGGGTCAGTGTATTGGCCAAACTTTCGGGGCCGGGATACAACGGGTTTTATCTGGCCGCGCTCGTACAAGCGCTCAAGTTGGTCGTCTGAGGTAATGATGTAGCCTTGGCGCAACAGCACAGTGCCACTGGTGTCGAACACATCCCATGGCAGCGGTTTGCCAATCACCAATGCGCCCGGCGCAATCTGTATTAAATCAGCCAAAACAACGTCCCTGCTTATGCCGTCAAGCGATACATACCGGCATTATGATCGTATATGCGTTGCTAATACAATGTAGACAGGTTTGTCGGGCACTTTTCGGCAAAATTGTGTCTTTCAATGCATATTTGTTAAGAATCGTAGCCGCTTGGCGACCACCACCCTAGCCTGCGCTAGGCTGTGGATTCTTCTCAATTTTTCTGGACTCTGCGCGGCATGTTGTATTGCCTGAAGAATGATTTTCGGTTGTCTATCGTCACTCTGCTGTCGGGCAGCGCAATTCTTGGCATCACGCCGTTTGCGATCATGCGGTTTATTGATGGTAATTTGCTGGCAGGCTTCATTGACCTTGGCATTCTGGCGGCTCTTGCCGGAAGTCTGGTGTATGCCTGGGTAACCCAGGACACCTACCGCTCCGGTATTTTCCTGGCGATAGCCTGCTGCACCGGGGCCGTCGTGGTTAGCGTGATGGTGGGTGAAGTTGGCGTATTCTGGCTTTACCCCTGTCTGGTCACCACCTTCTTCCTCGCTCCCAGCCGCGTTGCGGCGGTTCTGAATCTGGTATCGGTTCTTGCCATCGTGTCGGTGGAAGCTACGTTCACTTCTCAAGTGCAAATGTGGACGTTTCTGGCCAGTACCACGATCGTAAGTGCCTGTTCTTACGTGTTTGCCATGCGCAACAAAGAGCAGAGAGACCGTCTTGAGCAATTGGCGACAATCGATCCTCTGACCGGCGTCAAGAACCGCCGTTCAATGGACCAGGAGCTGGATTTGGCTGCGGCGAACGCAGAGCGAACCGGGCTGCCCTATGCGCTGGTGATCCTGGATATCGATCACTTCAAAGCCATCAACGATGAGTATGGGCATGGGGTCGGCGATACCGTTCTGTGTGATTTGGTCGGATTGATTGCAGAAAACACCCGCCGTACCGACCAGCTGTTCCGGTATGGTGGCGAAGAGTTTGTGGTGTTGTTCCCGGGTGTGGATGGTAAAAACCTGAAGACCGTGGTGGCCAATCTGCAGCAAGGCTTGCGAAAGTCGCTCAAAGGGCCGGGCGGTCCGGTGACTTCTTCTTTTGGTGTAGCCATGCTGCGTCACGGCGAGAGTGTGGCAAGTTGGTTAGCCAGAGCCGATCACGCGCTCTATCGGGCCAAGGAGTCCGGCCGCGACCGAGTCGTGTACGGCGATGATTTCTGAGGCGTTTGCTGTGTGTGACGTCCGGTTGCAGACTTATTCATCCAGTTCCACGTTGGGTTGATAGCGGAATAGGCGCCAACCCAGGAAAACGCTGGCGGATGTCAGGCCCGCAGTAAGCCCCACCCAGAAGCCAGCTGCGCCAAGCGCAGGCACGATCCAGTCGGTAAACGTCAGCACGTAGCCCAGTGGCAACCCCACCCCCCAAAACGAAAACAGCATGATGAGCATGGGCACCCGCGTGTCTTTGTAACCTCGCAAAGCGCTGATGCAGGTCACCTGAATCACATCGGCGATCTGAAACATGGCGGCAAACGAGAGCAGTCGGATGGTAACCGCTTGTACCTCCGGATCGCTGGTGTAGAGCGCAGCAATGGCCTCGGCGAACACGAAAAGCAAGGTCGCGAACACCAGGGCAACGCCCGAGGCCAGCAGCAGTGAACTGCGTGAAATCAGCCGGGCGCTGTCAGGCGCTTGGGCGCCAATCAGAAAACTCACCCTCAACGTAAGGGCCATGCCAATGCTCAGAGGCAGCATGAACAGCAGCGACACCACGTTCAGAGCGATCTGGTGGCCGGCGACAATTACGGGCCCGAGCGCGGCCAAAAACAATGCGATTACGGAAAACATGCTGGCTTCGACGAAGATCGTGAAGCCGATTGGCACACCGAGTTTTAATATGTAACGGATTCCTGCGAGATTGGGCATAACCCGCTCTGCAATCAGGTGAAACTGTTTGAAGGTTTGGCTGCGATTCAGGTAAATCAGCAGTGCAATGGCCGCAATGCCGTTCGACAAGGAAGTGGCCCAGCCACAACCGACGCCGCCCATGGCGGGTAAGCCAAGCTTGCCGTAGATGAAAATGTAGTTGAGGGGCAGGTTTATCAGGGTGCTGAGCACCGAGAACATCATAATCACCCGGGTGTGGCCCAAGCCATCCGTGAGCCCGCGCAGCGCATTCATCAGCAGCATGGCTGGAATGCCCCAGGCAAAGGCATTCAAATAGCCTTGGGTGATCTCTGCTGTGCCTGCGTCCATCTTGAGCAGGGCGAGTACCGGGTGCACGTGGGTGAGCAACACGGCCATGATGACGGTGCCGCCCATTGCGATATAAATGCCCTGCCAGGTTGCCGGCATGATTTTGCTGACGGTGCGGGCACCGTTGTAGCCGGAGATGATCGGCTGAAGGGCTCCGAGCAGGCCCATGAAAAACAGAAAAAGTGGCATCCACAGGCTGCTGCCTATGCCAACCGCCGCAAGATCTTCGGCACTGGCATGGCCGGCCATAACGGTGTCGATAACGCCGTTTGCCATTTGCGCTACTTGTGCGATCAGTATCGGCCCGCCGAGCAGCGCCAGGGTTTTCCATTCGGTAAGCGTGCGGCTTACCAACGGCTGTCGGGTCTCGGGTAACGGCTGGTGTGTCTCGTCCATGGTGCTTCGGGCTTGGCGTCGGGTGAGTGAGGGTTTGCGGATGCAGTTGAAACACGCATCTTACTGCATTCAGTCAGGTGACACTTATAGGGAATTGCACCGCTGGGGACGCTGCACGCCCCGTTTAAAACGAGTAAAGTACTTTCCCGGAGCTTCTAAGGTATATCGATATGGTTTTTTTGATTCTGGTCACGATCCTGTGGGCGTTTTCCTTTAGTCTGATCGGCGAGTTTCTTGCGGGGCAGGTCGATAGCGATTTCGCCGTTTTGAGCCGGGTATTGCTCGCCTCGCTGGTGTTTCTGCCGTTTACCCGCTGGCGCGGTGTGCCGGGCGGTATGAAATTGAGCATCATGGCCACCGGCATGCTGCAGTTCGGTATTACCTACGTGTGTCTTTACCGTTCGTTTGCCTATTTGTCGGTGCCGGAAGTTCTGTTGTTTACCATTTTCACACCGTTGTACGTCACGCTGCTGGACGATGCGTTGTTCCGTCGATTTTCCCCGGTGGCGTTGTTGGCTGCAGTCGTTGCCACGCTGGGCGCCGGTATTATTCGTTACGATGGCTTAAGTGAAGACTTTCTGATCGGCTTCCTGTTGTTGCAGATCGCCAATATGGCTTTTGCGGCCGGCCAGGTGGGCTATAAACATGTGATGCGGAAATATCCGTTGGGTCTTCCCGGCTATCGCACCTTCGGTTATTTCTTCTTTGGCGCACTGGTGATTGCTCTGCCGTCGTTTCTCATTTTCGGCAACCCCGATAAGTTGCCAGCGACCTCCTTGCAGTGGGGCATTCTTGCCTGGTTAGGGCTGGCAGCCTCGGGCCTTGGCCTGTATCTGTGGAATCGCGGCGCCTGTGACGTTGACGCGGGTACACTGGCGGTGATGAATAACGCGCTGGTGCCGGCCGGTTTACTGGTCAATCTGTTGATCTGGAATCGGGACGCAGATCTGGCCCGGTTAGCGCTCGGTGGCGCCGTGATTGCGTTCTCGCTTTGGGTAAATGCACGGTTTCACCCGCGTGCCCGAATGCAGCTGGCGAGTTAAGGCCCGAAGAACAACGGCTGGCTACGCTGCATTCCAGCGCATGCTATGCTTTTAAACTATTCAACACACCTCGGGGTGCCCCGTACTATGCGTAAGAATCTCCCGGTCACCGATAAAGAGATTGAGGTGGCCGCCGGCATGCGGCTGATCAGTGCAACCAATCTCAAGGGTGTCATTACCTACTGCAACGATGATTTTGAAACCATCAGCGGGTTCTCGCGCGATGAGCTGATTGGCCAGCCGCACAATGTGATTCGCCATCCGGATATGCCGGAAGCGACGTTTGCCAACATGTGGAGTTACCTGAAAGCGGGTAAAGCCTGGATGGGCGTGGTCAAGAATCGCACCAAGTGTGGCGGCTATTACTGGGTCAGTGCCTACGTTACCCCCATCTGGGAGGCGGGGGAAAAAGTCGGCTATGAATCGGTACGTGTCGCCACCACTCGTGATCAGGTCGAGCGGACGAAAAAGCTGTATGCGCGGTTGTCTGCTGGTCAAGTGCCCTCGGCGCGTATCAGTCGGTTACTGTCTACTTTGCGCTCCGGCACACCGTTCCTTGTATCGCTGGTGCTTACCTTGATGGCTTTGCAACTTACCTCACCGGTTTGGGCCATAGTCGTTGCTACTTTGGGGCACGGTCTGGCCGCATGGCTGATGTACGGGTCGTTGACCAAGCGTCTGAAAAATATTCTGGGGCTCCGGCAGGATGCGTTTCAGGACCCCTTGATTGCACAAACCTATTCGGATGAAAAAGGGTTGTTCTCGAGGCTCGCGCTGGTCATGGTGAGCGAAGAAGCGCGTTTGCGGACGGCGCTGGCCAGAATTGATGATCAGGCTGAGTATCTGAATGATCAGGCTCAGGCTACCCACTCCTTTATTACCGACGGTGCCGAAGCCATTGCCCGCCAACGCGCTGAAACCGATCAGACCGCATCTGCGATCAATGAGATGACGGCGTCCATTCAGGAAGTGGCGGCAGCCGTCACGGAGAATGCGCGGGAAGCCGAACAGGCTCACCGCCTGGCCCACGACGGCAGTGCGCGCAGCACCGAGGCATTGGCCGCTATTGAACAGCTGGTGGATCGGGTCGGCAGCATCGGGGCGTCGGTTAGCCGACTGGGCGAATCCACCCATACCATCGGTGAGGCCGCCAATCTGATTTCCGACATTGCCGATCAAACCAATTTGCTGGCGCTGAATGCGGCGATTGAAGCGGCGCGAGCCGGCGAACAAGGGCGAGGCTTTGCTGTGGTTGCGGACGAAGTGCGCTCTCTGGCCCAACGCACGCGTGAGTCAACGGTAAAGATTCAGGAAGTCATCGAGAGCTTTCGGGCTCAGGTTGAAGAAACCAATGAAGCGGTCGGGGCCGGCGAGGCCATCGCCGGTGACGGCCTGAGCAAGGTGCAGGGCGCGGTGGGCGCACTGAATGCTATCGTCAGTTCGGTTGATGCGATTTCCGACAGCTTCATCACCATGTCGGCGGCATTTGAAGAGCAGAGTCAGGTTTCGGAAGAGATCAATCAGCAGATTGTGAACATTGCTGCGCTGGCGGATCAGAGCGACGAGCAGGCTGAAGCGGCCCGCAGCAGCAGTGACAAGCTCAGCTCCATGGCCAATGGGCTGAAAGATCTGGTGTCGCGTTTTATCGATAAAAACCGTTAAACATCTGGACGTTGTAAGCGTTGTGCCCGAGCCGTCGGGCGGGTGGTGAAAAGTCCGGCACTGGCATCATGTCGCCAGTGCTGGCAGAATCCTGCACCAACTGCGCCTGAGCAATTCGCCGGCGCGCATAAATAGTAGTTTCCTCAGCCAAAAGCACAGGAAGAAAAACACATGACACAGTCTAACTCCGCAGCGGGCTCGCGCGGACTTTGGTCGTCAAGACTCGCGTTTATTCTGGCAGCGACCGGGTCAGCCGTCGGTCTGGGTAACGTCTGGAAGTTCCCGTATGTAACCGGTGAGAACGGTGGCGGTGCCTTTGTACTGGTATACCTGCTTTGTATTTTCATCATCGGTATCCCCATCATGATGGCGGAAGTGTTTATCGGCCGAAACGGCCGTCATAACCCGATCGCCAGTTTCCGGTTGGTTGCCGAGCGTAACCTGGCCTCTCCTGCCTGGCGCGCCTCTGCGATTATCGGCATGTTGGCCGCGTTCATCATTTTGTCGTTCTATTCAGTGATCGGCGGATGGGCTGCCTCTTATATTGGCCACTCGGCGATGGGCGACTTCAGCGGTGGCACTGCGGAAACCGTGGGCAAGTTGTTCGGAGATCTTCTGGCGAGCCCGATTCAGCTATTGGCCTGGCACACCGTGTTTATGGCCCTGGTGGTTTTGGTGGTGTCCCGTGGTTTGAAAGGTGGTCTGGAGCGCGCGGTTACCATTCTGATGCCGGCGTTGTTCGTGTTGTTGCTGGTAGTCGTGGGCTATGCAACTACAACGGGCCATTTTGGTGAAGCGGCCAGCTTTCTGTTCACTCCGAATTTTGAGGCTTTGACGGTTAAGGGCGTCCTGGTGGCTCTGGGCCATGCCTTCTTCACGCTGAGTTTGGGTATGGCCATCATGATGGCCTATGGCTCGTATCTGAGCCGCGATGTGCCCATTGGCCGCACCGCTGTCAGTGTTGCCTTGATGGACACGGTTGTTGCTCTGCTGGCCGGTTTGGCGATCTTCCCTGTGGTGTTTGCCAACGGCCTGGAACCGAGCGCGGGTCCTGGCCTGATTTTCCAGACGCTGCCTTTGGCGTTCGGTAACATGCCGATGGGTGGGTTGTTCGGAACCCTGTTCTTTGTGTTGCTGTTGTTCGCAGCCTGGACCTCCGGTATTTCTTTGCTGGAGCCCGTGGTCGAGTGGGTTGAGGAAAAAACCGAGATGGGCCGTGCCTCGAGCGCAATTCTGGCCGGTGGCGCATGTTGGGCGCTGGGTATTGTGTCTATTCTGTCCTTGAACGTGTGGTCGGATGTTGCGCCGCTGGGCATGTTTGCCGCCTTTGAAGGCAAAACCATGTTCGATCTGCTGGACTACTTCACCGCGAACATCATGCTGCCGCTGTCCGGATTGCTGACTGCCCTGTTTGTGGGTTGGTTTGTGGCCAAGGAAACGCTGCAGTCTGATCTGGTGATGGAAGGCGGTACCTTTACGCTTTGGCACGTGCTGATTCGCTACGTCACCCCGGTGGCTGTTGTGATCGTGTTTGTTTACAACCTGATTGGTTGATAGGCACACGCCAGAAAGCAGAAAACCCGGCGCTGTTCTCAGCGCCGGGTTTTTTTGTGCTCGCTCAGACAAGGGTTTCGCTGCGAGCGTCAGACCTTCCCGCCGAGCAAGATCCGAACGGCTGTGCAGGCGTCTTCGAGTTCTTCTTCTCGGGGTTCACGGCCGCCAATAATGTCACTGTAGAGACAGGACTCCGCGATGCGGACCATGAAGTACGACAAGCTCTGGATATTCATGGGCGGTGTCAGATGCCCGGTACGGATTTCATCTTTCAGTAAGCGGGTATTCACTTCCACGGTTCGGGCATGCAGCGTTGAGTGGGAAGATGTGAGCATCTTCAATGCATACTCCGGGTCCTGATGCAGAAACTTTCGCAGGGGTGAAAAATGCAGGATGGTGATGTTGATGTGGCGGAACACACCAACCACGTAGTCCACACCGTGACCGGGTGTGATCTCACGGGCTTCCTTGTACAGAGGCTCATACAGCGACCATAAAATTTCACCAATCAGCAGATCACGATTACCCACCCAGCGGAACAGGGTCGCCCGGCCGATGCCCAGGTCGTCGGCAAGGGCAGCAAGGCTGATTTTCTCCCCTTTTAACCACATTCGACGAGCCCGTTTGAAGGCATCGATCGGGGTTGTTTTGATGATTGATTCGGTCACTTTGAACTCTTTGGTAAGTTTGGCCTCATTTTAGCTGTTGCGAACGACTTGGGCTACGGTGGCCTATACCCATAGATCGCCGATGGGGGTGTCCGGGCTGAAGTGATGCGCAATTTGTGCCTGCAACAACTCGGCTGTTGCAATGGCATCGATCAGGGCGTTGTGGCCGGCGTAGTGAGGCAGGCCATAGCGGGTGCGACTGTCTGGCAGCCGGATCGACGTGGGCTTCTTGCCCATCAGTTGCTGCCAGCGTGATGGCCGCCGCCGGGGGTGCAGGTAGGCTTCGATGGCCATGGTGTCGATGACCGGGAAGCGCAGTTGCTCGTTCAAACGCCACTGCAGCGCCGTGTTGAGAAAAGGGCGTTCGATGTTGCGGTAATGCACCACCGGTATGCGCCCGGTCAGGTGTTCAAACAGGGGGTCGAGCACCTCTTCCAGATCCGGGGCGTCCTGGACTTCAGCGTGCGTAATGCCATGAATGGTCACCGACTCCTGATGCAGCGGCAGCTTCGGGCGCACAATCTGATGCCAGGACTTGCCCAGCTGGATGCCTTTGAGGGTAAACGGCACCAGACCGATACTGACAATCGAGTGCTGGGTAACGTCCAACCCGGTGGTCTCAAAATCCAGTGCCAATAAAGACATGTCTTTAATGGGTGTGTCCGGATTGGGGCAGCCCGCTTCGTAGAAGGCCCGAATTCTTGGGTCAACGGCCTTCTGAGCTTGAGTGCGATAGTTTTCTGGCCAGTTTTGTTTGCTGTTCCGGCTTTTGATGTTGCTAGGCATTCCTGGCCGTCCCTGCGTTGTAACGGAATCTCAGGAATCGCTGAGCGTTGCTGACAATCTGGAAGGCGTCTTTCAGATGGCTGCGCTCAAACGGAGACAAGTCTTCGGGGCGCACGTTGTTGTCCGGTTCGCGGCCCTCCTCAATCGCAAGCGCCTGATGGCGAACCCGAACAATGGATATGAACTCCAGAGCGTCGCGCAGGTTGCCTGCGTCGTCGTCCACCAGCAGTTTGGTTTTGGCAATGTCTTTCAAGCGTTCAAATGAGTTCTGGGATCGGGAGCCGCAAGCCAGTGCATGTACCCGGATCAGATCAGACAAAGGCGCGGTGCCTCGGCGCTTCAGGTTGAAAGTTTTCTGGTGCTTGCCGTCTTCTTCGAGCACGAAGGTGCGGAAGAAGCCCAGGGGCGGTGTGCGGTTCAGAGCATTGCGCGCCATCAGCGTCAGGAAGCGCTGGCTACTGGAAGCTTTTTCGGCCACCAGGGTTTTCAGCTGTTCCGCAAAGTCGGTTTCGCCGTGGATGCCGTCCAGATCGAAGAAAATATTGCTGTTGAGCAGGGTCTGGCCGTTGGGGTTTTCGATCCAGTCGGTGAAGTATTTTTTCCATACGTGCAGCGGTTGGCGCCATTTGGGGTTGGTGGCCATGATGTCGCCGGTGCAATACGTGTAGCCGCATTCAGCAAGTCCGTCTGACACAAACTTGGCCATCGCCAGAAAGTACTCGTCGTGCTCTTCCGGGATGAAACTGTCGTCCAGAATCAGTGCGTTATCCTGATCGGTGACCACCAGTTGTTCGTCACGGGCCATAGAGCCCAGTGCCATGAAACAGTAAGGAACGGGTGGCGGGCCCAGCTTTTCCTCTGCCAGTTCCAGCAAGCGCTGGCTGAAGCTGCGGCCAATGCCGGCCATGGCGCTGCCCACCATGTGGGAGTTGGCGTCTTCGTTGACCATGCGTACGAAACTGTCGCGCACGTCCACGCTGATTTTCCTCAAGCCCTTCACATCCGGTTGGCGGAAGATGTTGCTGACCAGATAAACGCTGCTCTGACTTTCGTACTTGATGATGTCTGACAGCGCGATAACCCCGCGCACCTCGTTGCCGTCCATCACTGGCAGGTGGTGCACGTTGTTGTGCAGCATGGTCAGCATGGCTTCGAAGATGAAGGCCCGGCTGCTGATGGTGATCAAACCCTCTGTCATGATTTCGCTGACCGGAGTTTCAGACGCTAGCGCGTGGTTCACTGCCCGGGTGCGCAGATCCCGGTCGGTAATGATGCCCACCAGTTTTGGCGTGTCGCCGCTTTCGTCCATCAGCGGCAACGACGATACCCCGTTGTCGGTCATAATCCGGGCCGCTTCCTGCAAACGTACCGTCGTCGGCGCGCAAACCAACGCCCGGGAAATCAGCCGGGTCACTTTCGCCGTCATAAGCTGGTTTGATTTCTCCCGGCGGGAGACGGCGGAGCGCAGGCGGCTGCGGTCTTCGATTTCAACAAAATCGGCGAAGTTGTCGTCATGTTCCCACAAGTAGTGAAAAACATGATCAGGGATTTTGTAGATCAGGCTGTCTTCGATGGCTTTGACCGGGAAGCGAACCTTCTTGTTCATCATCAGGCCGAACTGGCCGAATATCTCGCCTTCGCCGACCCGACTGTACAGCTCGCCCGAACGCCGATAGATCTCAACGGCGCCACTTCGAACGTAATGCAGGCTATCGGCCTGATGACCCAGCTCGACGATCTGGGTGCCGGCCCGAACGTAAACCACCTCGATGTTGGTGACGATTTTGTCCAGCAGTTCATCGGACATTTCGTCAAAGGGCGCGTATTGAGTAATGTGATTTTGAATGTCCAGCAGTTCGGCCTGCATGCTTTCTCCAGCAAATACGAGTTCTGGCCAAACTATAGCAGTTGTGGTTTTTTTTGGTGTACCTTTGGGCCCTTTCTCACGGGCCTTCAGGAGGCTTGGCATGGCGTTAAAGGTGTTGGTAACCGGTGGCATTCGTTCCGGCAAAACCGCGATGGCAGAGCGGCGGGCACAGGTCGCGGGTGAACCGGTGGTGTATGTGGCCACCGCCACGGCGGGCGATGACGAAATGGCACAGCGTATTCACCGGCACCAACAGCTGCGGCCTGATAACTGGGGCTTGAGGGAAGAGCCGTTGCGCCTGGCCAATGTACTTGATGAATGCCAGGCCCAAGCGGCTAACCCGCCGCTGTTGCTGATTGACTGCATGAGCTTATGGGTAAGTAATTTGTTGTTTGCCGGCGACGAGGTATTTGATCGGGAACGAGGAGCGTTTCTGAGTGCGATCGAGCGTTATCCCGGTTCGGTGGTGGTGGTCACCAACGAGGTGGGGTTGGGAACCATTGGCATGGACCCGCTCACCCGGCGCTTTGCGGATGAGCTGGGGTGGTTGAATCAGGCACTGGCCCAGCGTTGTGACGAGGTGGTGATGTCGGTTGCGGGGTTGCCGCTGACCCTCAAAGGCTAAGGCTGATGGCTGATCACGCTGCGAAACACGCCAAACTCGGATTGATCAACCTGAATACGACTGCGGCAGGCGTAAGGCACGGCAAAGCCGGTGAAGGATTTCTCCAGCGGTATGTCCAGAACATCCGCTAAGGCCATTCGAATAACGCCACCGTGGCAGACCACCAATACCTTTTGCCCGGACAGTTTTTCCTGCCAACGATGGATGCTGTGGATAACCCGGTCGTAAAAGTCGGTGACCGGTTCACCGCCCGGTGGCAGGAAGTTTATCGGGTCTTTCCAGAAGCGATTCAGTCGATCGCCGTAACCGGCCTCGACCTGTTCTGCGGTCAGTCCTTCCCACTCGCCAAAGCCGATTTCCCGGAGTTCGTGTTCGATATGCAGCGGAATGTTCTGTTGCCTGGAAAGCGTTTCCGCAAAGCGTTGGCAGCGGGCCATGGGCGAGCTGACGATGGCATCCCAGTGGTCGGTGCTGGCGATGGCGGCGTGCATTTGCTGCCAGCCCCGCTCGCTTAACGGGTCATCTTTGCTGCCCCGGAACATTGGGCCGCCTTCGGGTTCGCCGTGGCGGATCAGGTCGATGATGGTGGTCATGGTGTTTTACTCTTCTGACTTTCCGCTGATATTGGCATCGGCAAAGCTTGCCATGTGATTGTGCAAAGCGCAGGCGGAACGAAGCAGGGGTACCGCAACAGCCGCTCCGCTACCTTCGCCCAATCGCATGCCAAGATCCAGCAAGGGGGAAGCGCCCAAGGCTTTCAGCACGGCGTTGTGCCCGGGTTCGGCGGAGCGGTGGGCGAACAACAGCCAGTCGCGCACGCCCGGTTGCTGATGAACCGCGATCAGCGCAGCGGCCGAGACGATAAAACCATCCACCAGCACCGGAATACCTCGGGCTGCGCTGCCCATAATGGCACCGACCAAACCGGCCAGTTCGAATCCGCCTAACGACGCCAGCACCGTCAGTGGGTCTTTGCTGTCACCGTGGCGAGCCAGGGCTCGCTCAACCACTGCGGCTTTTCGAGATACACCTTCCGCATTTAGACCGGTGCCCGGCCCGACCAACTGCCGGGGGCAATGGCCCAAGAGCGCACAGGCTATGGCCGAGGCACTGGTGGTGTTGCCAATGCCCATGTCGCCACCGATAAACAATCGACAACCAGCTGTTTTTGCCCGTTCCGCGGCGTTGTCGCCGCTGGTCAGCGCCGCTTCGACCTGCTCGGGTGTCATGGCGAAGGTCTGAGCCATATTCGCCGTGGCGGGAGCGATGATTTCGTTAATCACCCCGGGCAACGCCGGCACATCTGCAACGGTGCCCAGATTTACCACTTCCAGACTGGCGCCCAATTCTTTCGCCATGACGCTGATGGCAGCTCCGCCATGGGCGAAATTGGCAATCATTTGCGCGGTAACCGCCTGTGGAAAAGCGGACACCCCTTCGGCGCACACGCCGTGATCACCGGCGAAAATCACCATACGAACCGGATCAACAGACGGGGTTTCACTGGCCGAAAGACCGGCGAGCGTAATAGCGACCTGTTCCAGCTTACCTAGCGACCCGGGCGGTTTAGTAAGTACTTGCTGACGAGCTTCGGCAAGCTCTAAATGCGCACTGGAGGGTGTGGAGGGCGGCTGAAGCCAGCTATTGGGCAGAGGCATGGAGTGTTCCTTGTGAACAGAAAGTGAGGATGGTCTATCTGTGGCCCAATGGTGTCAAGGTAAGGCTCGGGTCGGGTAGACTTGCCGGCATTCTTCGTGAGGGTATGGTCTTGGATGCGTTTTCAATGTCGGTAGCCGTTTGCTGCGCTGCGGTTTTGCTGGATGTTTTGATTGGAGAACCGCGCCGTTGGCACCCGTTGGTGGGCTTTGGCCGAGTGGTTGTCTGGGTTGAGCGGCGCTTTAATCGGCGGCCGCAACAATCGAGCCGCAGTGTGATGATCGGTGGCATTGCAGCCGTATTGTTAATGATGCCCCTGGTCGCCGCGGCAATGGCTTTACAGGAATTGTTGAGTGGCTGGGCGGCGTTAGGGATGCAGGCGCTTGTGCTGTGGCTGGCCATTGCGCTGCGGGGCCTGGCCGAGCATGGCAAGGCGGTATCAAACGCTTTGTTTCAGGGTAATGGTGAACAAGCCCGGGAAGCGGTGGGGCGCATTGTGAGCCGCGATGCCGAGGCACTTTCCGACAGCGGGGTGGCCGCGGCCGCCGCCGAGTCCATGTTAGAAAACGGCGCGGATGCCGTGTTTGCCAGCTTGTTTTGGTTCCTGGTGGCGGGCTTGCCGGGTGTGGTTTTGCACCGGCTGGTGAACACGCTGGATGCCATGTGGGGCTATCGTAACGAGCGCTATCTTTATTTCGGGCGCTTTGCCGCCCGGCTGGATGACCTTATGAACTGGGTGCCTGCACGGCTGACCGCGTTGACCTACGCGCTAATGGGCAACACGCAGCTGGCGATGTCGTGCTGGTTTCGTCAGGCGAAAACATGGGACAGCCCCAATGCCGGCCCGGTGATGGCGGCCGGAGCCGGAGCGCTGGGGGTTTCCCTCGGCGGCCCGGCACCTTATGCCAGTGGCGTTAAACAACGCCCACGCTTGGGCAGCGGCCCTGAGGCAACCGCCCTAACAGTTGAAGGGGCGATCGGGCTGGTCCAAAGAGGTGTGGGGCTTTGGTTGATTGTCTTGGCGCTGTTTGCCTTTGGTTTTTGGGCCGGAGGTGCCGTGTGATTCCGTTTCATTCACCCGAGAGCCCCGAGCACGGCGGCAGGCTGGAAGCCGCGGTGCGCAAATGGGGCATACCCCGAGACCAGTGGCTGGATCTTTCTACCGGCATAAACCCGGTTCCTTATCCGATCCCTGAAATTCCCATGGAGGTTTGGCAGCGCCTGCCCGAGCCGGATGATGGTCTGGAAGACATCATTCGTCATTGGGCCGGTGCACCGGCCGAGGCGGCCTGTCTGCCTGTGGCGGGCAGCCAGCAAGCCATCATGGCATTGCCGGTCGTTCGCAAGCACTTGCACGGCGTTGGCCGGGTGGCGGTGCCCATGCCGGGTTACCGGGAGCATGGCCATGCCTGGCAGCGGGCGGGTTTTGATGTGGTGGGTATTTCAGCGCAACAGGCGCTGGCGGATGACCTGAGCTGGCTGGATACGGTGGATGTGGTGGTTTGGATTAACCCGAACAATCCGACCGGGCAGGTGTTATCGCCCGAGCGATTAATGGCATGGCGGCAACGGCTAGCGCGGCGCGGTGGCTGGCTGGTGGTGGATGAGGCGTTTGTTGAGGGGCTTCCCGGACATATGCTCGACCCATGGGCGGGCGCAGCCAATCTCATCATACTGAGGTCATTAGGCAAGTTTTTCGGTTTGGCCGGAATTCGCGCCGGCGCGGCGCTGTTAGAGCGTGAGCTGGCAAAACACGTCAACCACGAACTCGGGCCTTGGCCTGTAAGCGGCCCTGCGCGATATCTGATGAAGCGAGTCTTGCAAGACGAGAACTGGCAAGCTGAAGCATTGATCAAGCAAAAAGAAGCATCTGCCAGATTATCTGCATTGCTTGAGCAACACGGTCTGGGTCATCCTTCTGGTGCGTTGCTGTTTCAGACGGTAAGACATCCGCAGGCAGCGGAAATAGCAGACAGTCTCGCCCGGTGCGGAATTCTGGTGCGGTGCTTCGATACTCCCGAGGCTCTGCGTTTTGGTTTGCCTGCGAATGAGGCCGGCTGGACCCGCCTGACGGCAGCTCTGTCGGGAATTCATATATGTCATTGACCACCCCCACCCCGGTTGGTAGTCTTGCCCGCGATTTCAGGTGCTCTGCATGTTCATTTCAGACTGGCGATAGTCGGATGAATCCCTAGAGTGAAACGGGAAGCTGGTGAGAGTCCAGTACTGCCCCCGCAACGGTAATCAGGTTAATAGCAATCCGTTACGCCACTGTGCCAAAGGCATGGGAAGGTGATTGCTCCGGAGCACGGCCTCCACCTGAAAGTCCGGAGACCGGCCTGAAAGACGGAGTTTCTCAAGCTCTGTACACCAGACGTTGCGGAGGGCGACGGCGGTGGGTGATCCGGCTCATCAGCACTGCACGCCCTCCACCCCCGTCCGATCACCATAATTGTCCTTCGCAGTAACCATGACCGACCGCGCGGGTGCGTGCGGTGAACTGTGAGTGATGATATGAATCCTTCGAAGGCCATTTCGGCGCTAATTTTGTTGCCATTGGCGTTTCCTGCGACTGCCACTGATCGACAGTCTGACAGCGATACACTTGAACCCATCGTCGTAACGGCGACTCTAGGCCCTCTGACCGCGGGCGAAAGTTTGTCGTCCGTAACCGTGCTCGATGAAGAAGCTATTCGTCAGCAAAATCCGTCCGACTTTGCTGAACTTCTGCGTGGTCAGCCGGGTATTAACGTAACAGGCAACGGATCGTTCGGAAAAACCACGAGTGTATACACCCGTGGCACGGCGAATGATTCAACGCTGCTCTTAGTGGATGGTGTGCGTTTACGATCAGCGACCTCGGGTGGTCCATCCTGGCAGTACTTTCCTGCAGAACTTGTTGAGCGTGTTGAAATCGTTCGTGGCGCAAAGAGTTCGCTCTACGGCTCCGATGCCGTAGGTGGCGTGATTCAGGCATTTACGCTTGATCCGGAAGAGACACCTGCTGGTTGGGTCGAGCTCGGTGCGGGCAACTTCGATACTCAAAAAGGCAGCGCTGGTGTGGCCGCAAGCGCAGGCAACACTCGCTTTAGTTTAAGTGGCTTGCATAAGGAAACCGACGGTACGGCGGTAATCACAGATGGTGAGGATCGAGGTTTCCGAAACACTGCAGGAGTCGGACGGATTGTCCATGAGCTGGACTCTGGCGGCGAAGCCAGTTTGGTGGTGGTTCAGAGCGAAGGTAATACTGAGTACGAAGGTGGCAACATCGATTACATGCTCCGGACCATTGGCTTTGGATTAGAAACTCCGGTGAGTGAGCATTGGCGTCAGTCGTTGCAGTTTTCTGAGTCGCGTGATGAAACCGACAATGTCACGCCTACCTTCAGTAGCACATTTGACACAAGATCCCGTGCAGCTCGCTGGGACAATACGTTTACCTGGAATGTACATGAGCTGGTTGTTGGCACTGAATTGATGAACGATGAGGTGGGTGGCACTACAGATTATGCCGAGACCAGCCGTTCTAACATGGCGCTTTACACGCAGCTTCGCTTGAATTTCGGGCCGACCGATCTGATGCTGAGTTTGCGAGGGGATGATAACGAGGCATACGGGAAGAACGAAACCGGTAGTGTTGCTTTAGGGCATGCATTCGATCGTTCTCATCGTGTACGGCTGAGCTACGGTACCGCGTTCCGCGCCCCGACATTTAATGATTTGTACTTCCCGGGCGCTAACCCGGACCTTAAAGCTGAAGAATCTGCGACTGTAGAAGTTGGTTTCAGTGGGCACTACCAGTATTGGTTCTGGGACACTGCACTGTTCCAGCTGGATGTGGACAATCTGATTGCATGGGCTCCCACACCTAGCGGTATGTGGACACCAATGAACGTTAACGAAGCCCGGATTCGTGGTGTGGAATTTGGTGCAGGCTTTGAGCGCGACGGTTGGCGTGGTGATGCCGCTTTGACTCTGCTTGATCCTGAAAACCGAGAAACCGGTAATCGCCTCCAGCGCCGCAGTGGCAAAACCTTGCGACTCGACTTGAGCAAGGACATCGGTACCTGGAATTTTGGTGGCACAGTGATTGCGGAAGGTTATCGCTACGATGATGCTGCTAACGATGATCGGTTGTCAGGGTTTGCGACATTAGACCTGCGCGCGGGCTGGAAATTTGCAAAGGATTGGTCAACGCGTCTTACCGTGGCCAACGTTTTGGACAAAGAGTACAGCACGGCTCGATATTCCAGCTCTCAAGACCTGGACTACATTGCGGCAGGCCGCACCGCCATGCTGACTGTTCGCTACGACATTCGATAAACGGTGCGATTAGACCGGGGAGGTGCCAGTGACAAAGTGGAGCGCTGTAGTCCTGCTGTTGGGCTTGATGCTACTGGCACCGTTCGGGATGGCAGCAGCCGTTTGTGTAACGGACGATCAAGGGGCAGAGCTTTGCCTGAATCAACCGGCCAAACGCATCGCCACCTTGTCTCCGGGCGCCACGGAACTGGCGTTTGCGGCGGGAGCGGGCGATCAGGTGGTCGCTGTGGTGAACTACAGCGATTACCCCGAGGCAGCTCGCAATTTGCCCTTGGTGGGCAATCACACCCGGATAGATCTGGAAGCGCTGTTGGCGCTTCAGCCCGATTTGGTGATCACCTGGCGAACCGGTAATCCACCCGCACAAATGGAGATGCTGCGGGCATTGGGTTTGCCCATGTTTGCCATTGAACCACGTACCTTTGAGGGCGTTTCCAAAGTCATTGAACAGCTTTCGATACTGGCGGGCACGGAACAAGAAGGCTTTGCAGAAGCAAAACGTTTCCGAAAAGGGATAGCCGAGATTGCAGAGCAGTACCGGAACGTAGAGCCTATACCGGTCTTCTATCAAGTCTGGCAGACGCCACTGATGACGATCAACGATGACCATTTGATTGGAAAAGTGGTTCAGCTTTGCGGCGGGGTGAACGTTTTTGGCGACATGCCGCGGCTGGTGCCGAGAATCAGCGCAGAAGTGGTGCTGGAGGCCGACCCCCATGCAATTATTACCGCAAGTGTTGAGGGTATCGAAGATAACCAACTCGATCACTGGAAGAGCTATTCGGGAATGACCGCTGTGGCAAAACGCAACCTGTTCTTTGTACCCGCATCACCAATCTCAAGGCCGACCCCGCGGCTTCTCGAAGCGAGTCGTGATATTTGCCAAAGACTGGATGTTGCCCGTGGACGCTAGTGAAGCCGGTAAACACCAGAATAAAGAGGTGCCGGCCCCATGACCCGTTCTCTGCTGGTGCTCGGTGCGATTGCGTTGGCGGCCTTTATGTTGGCGCTGGCGGTAGGCAGCGTAACCATTACACCTTCCGAACTCTGGGCTGTTATTCAGGGCGAAGGCAACAAACTGCACCAGACGCTGCTGTTGGAGTTGCGCTTGCCACGAACCCTTGCGGCATTCGCCACCGGCGGCCTGTTGGCGGTGGCGGGAGCCCTGATGCAGGTGCTGCTTCGCAACCCACTGGCGGATCCCTACGTGCTGGGGTTATCCGGCGGTGCTGCTGTGGGCGCGTTGTTGGCGATGCTGGCAGGAATGGGGGCGTTGCTGATCTCGGGTTCCGCCTTTGCCGGTGCGATGCTGGCAATGGTGCTGGTGTTCGGACTGGCCCACGGCACCGGCAGCTGGACAGCCTCCCGCTTGCTGCTGACGGGTGTTGTGGTAGCGGCTGGTTGGGGAGCCGTGATTACCCTGATGCTGGCGATAACCCCGTCTTACAAACTCCCCGGCATGCTGTACTGGCTGATGGGCGATGTTTCCTACGCTCGTACCCCTTGGCCCGCATTCGTGGTTCTTGTATTGGCGATTCTGGTGATTATGCCGCTTGCCCGAAATCTGAACGTGTTGGCGCGTGGCCCCATGCAAGCGGCGGCACTCGGGGTATCGGTGCGCCCGCTTGAATGGACTATCTATGTTCTTGCCAGCCTATTGACGGCAACGGCGGTGACAACCGCCGGCAGTATCGGATTCGTCGGTCTGATTGTGCCGCATATGCTTCGGCTGGTTTTGGGCAACGACCAGCGCATCATTTTGCCCGCCAGCGCCTTGGCGGGTGGCACTCTGCTTGTCTTGGCGGATACTCTCGCCCGCACGGTGATCGCGCCTGAGCAGCTTCCCGTGGGCGTTATTACTGCCCTGCTGGGTGTGCCAACTTTTCTGTATCTACTGCACCGGAGTCGTTAATGAGCACGCTGCATACTCGCGACCTGATCATCAATGTGCCCGGCAGAGCAGACGGTTTTTCTCTTAATTTGAGTGTTGAGCCCGGTCAAACTTGGGGCGTGCTCGGCCCTAACGGGTCCGGAAAAACTACCCTGTTGCATACCCTCGCCGGCCTATTACCTGCCCGCAGTGGCCGAGTTGTGTTGAACGACTCGCTGCTGATAGAGCTAAAACGCCGTGATATTGCTCGGCAGCTGGGACTGGTGTTTCAGGAGCGGCAAGACAGCTTTCCCGCAACGGTTATGGAAACTGCTTTGATTGGGCGTCACCCCTGGTTGTCGCCCTGGGAGAGTGAGCAAGCCGATGATCAGGCTAAAGCTCAACAGGCATTGGCGGCGCTGGATGTCGATCATTTGTCGGATCGATTGCTCAGCACCTTGTCGGGCGGCGAGCGTCAGCGGGTTGCGATTGCAACACTGATGACCCAGAACCCGGATATCTGGTTGCTGGATGAGCCGACGAATCATCTTGACCTACACCATCAGGTCAAGGTTATGAGTCTGCTCAGAGATCAGGCCGAGTTGGGTAAGGCCGTCTTCATGTGCCTGCACGACCTGAACCTGGCCGCGCGTTGGTGTAGTCATGTGTTGCTGCTTTATCCCAACGGTGACGCCTGTTGGGGGCCCGCCGAAAGTATGTTGAAACCATCTGCACTCGAGCAGTTGTATAACCAGAAACTAGTGACTGTAGAAGCTGATGGTGCACCGGTGTTCGTTCCTGTGAACTCCGGTTAATAACGATGAGAATGGTGAAACTATGAATAAGTCCGTCCCGGCCGTAATGATTACCGGCCCCGCCTCTGGGCAGGGGAAATCCATGGTGACAGCGGCATTGGCCCGTTTGCACCGAAATGCTGGACGGAAGGTACGGGTATTTAAGCATGGTCCGGATTACCTCGACCCGATGGTGCTGGAGATAGCATCCGGCCACCCCGTCTATCAATTGCATCCTTGGATGACCGGAGAAGACGAGTGCCGCTGGCGGTTGGCTGAGGCGGCACAAGATGCGGAACTCATCCTGATTGAAGGGCCGATGGGGTTGTTTGACGGCGATCCATCCAGTGCTGACTTGGCGAAACTCATGGGTATTCCAGCCCTGCCCGTTATCGACGCGGGCGGCATGGCTCAAACCTTTGGTGCTCTCGTGTTGGGTCTTGTCTGCTTTGACCCGGAGTTATCAATTTATGACGTGATTGCGAATAAAATTGGTAGCCCTCGCCATGGTGAAATGCTGAAAGAGCGATTGCCCGAGGGGGTTCGTCTGTTAGGGGCTATCCCCAGAAACGACGCCATGAACATACCTGAGCGACACCTCGGTTTGATGCAACCGGCAGAGCTGGGAAACCTCGACCAGAAACTGGATGACGCTGCCCAGGTGCTGAAAGAGGCGGGGCTCGACGCATTGCCGAAAGCGGTGGAAATTCCCGCCGTTGAACCGGCTACTAAACCGAAAACGCTACTGGCCGGTGTTCGTATCGCGATCGCTCGTGATGCCGCCTTCAGTTTTATCTATCGCGCCAACACTGAGCTGTTGCAGGCCATGGGCGCTGAACTGCACTATTTCTCCCCGCTGGAAGACTCGGAGCTGCCGCCCGCGGATGCGCTTTGGCTTCCTGGTGGTTACCCGGAGCTGCATGGCAATTCGCTGGCGGAGAATTCCGCGATGGCGAATTCCATTCGTGCCTTCCACGATGCCGGTAAGCCGATATTGGCGGAATGCGGCGGTTTAATGGCCTGTGCGCAAGAACTATCGGATAAAGAAGACGAGGTACATGCGCTGTATGGCCTGATACCGGGCCGTGCGGCTATGGCTAAACGTTTGCAAGGTATTGGTATGCACAGTCTGAAGACGGAGCAAGGCGAGTTGCGAGGCCATACTTTCCATCGCTCCACGCTGGATACCTCGTGGCAGCCAGCTGCTTATAGCCATAAGCAAGCAGGCACCGGCGGAGAAGCCGTTTTCTGTCAAAATGCTTTGGTGGCCAGCTACTTCCACGGTTACTTCCCGTCAGCCCCCGAACTGGTGGCCGCAATTTTCCGCGGCCAGGCGCTGACTTTCTGTACTGATAAGGAGAAGACCCATGCGTGAACGCGCTAAAGACCCCGAACGCCACGCTAAGCGCATGGCAGCTAAGCAAAAAATCATGCAGGAGCGCATAGCCAAAGCCCAAAAGGAGCAAGGTATATTGCTGGTGCTAACTGGCCCGGGTAAAGGCAAAAGCAGCTCCGGCTTCGGCATGGTGGCCCGCGCTCTTGGTCACGGCATGAAGGTAGGCATTGTTCAGTTCATCAAAGGGGCGTTCAGTACCGGTGAAGAAGCCTTCTTCCGGGACCTGCCGAATGTCACCTACCACGTGATGGGCCAGGGCTACACCTGGGATACTCAGGATCGTGAGCAAGACGTTAAAAGCGCCAACGAAGCCTGGGACATCACCGCGGCTATGCTGAAAGACGACAGCTACGACTTGATCTTGCTGGACGAGCTGAACATTGCCCTCAAGTACGACTACATCGACCTCGACCGGGTGCTAGATGACCTGCAGGCCCGCCCGGAAATGCAGCACGTAGTAGTAACCGGCCGCGGCGCGCCACAAGAGCTGGTTGATCTGGCCGATACCGTCACAGAAATGGGCGTGGTGAAGCACGCGTTCAAAGACCAAGGCATCAAAGCCCAGAAGGGTGTGGAACTGTAAATGCCCACTTTGATGGTTCAGGGCACAACGTCGGATGCGGGGAAGACCACCGTAGTGGCGGCCCTATGCCGATGGCTGGCCCGCCAAGGCGTATCGGTGGCGCCGTTCAAGCCTCAAAACATGGCGTTGAACAGTGCAGTCACGGTGGATGGCGGCGAAATTGGTCGCTCTACCGCGCTGCAGGCCTTGGCCTGTGGCCTTGAACCTCACAGCGATATGAACCCGGTGCTGCTGAAGCCTCAAAGCGACTGCGGCGCCCAAGTAATCTTGAGAGGGAAAGTCCACGGCAACATGGATGCCTTGGACTATCACGCCTACAAGGCTGAAGCCATGGCGTCGGTCATGGCCAGCTGGTGCGCGCTGAGCGAGCGCTACGATGTGATCATCGCCGAAGGGGCGGGCAGCCCGGCGGAGATCAACCTGCGAGCCAACGACATCGCCAACATGGGCTTTGCTGAAGCGGCGAATTGCCCCGTCCTGTTGGTGGGCGATATCGACAAAGGCGGTGTGTTCGCCCAGCTGGTCGGCACCCTGCAGTTGTTGTCTGAAAGCGAACAGACGCGAACAGCGGGCTACATCATCAACCGCTTTCGGGGCGATATTGCGCTGTTGGAACCGGGGCTCGACTGGCTTGAAGCCCGCACGAACAAACCGGTGTTCGGCGTACTGCCGTATCTTCACGGGCTGGTGGTGGACTCCGAAGACAGTGTCAGTACGGAAGGAAGTAGCGAAGCCGGTGCGCTGAATGTGGTGGTGCCGGTACTGCCCCGCATCAGCAACCACAACGACTTTGATCCGTTGCGGTTGCATCCGGGGGTAAACCTCACCTTCGTCGGCCCGGACCAACCCATACCGCCGTCTGATTTGATCATCCTGCCGGGCAGTAAAAGTACCCGACACGACTTGCAGTGGCTGAAACAGCAAGGCTGGCCAGAAGCTCTGTGCAAGCACCTGCGCTATGGCGGCAAGGTGTTGGGGATTTGTGGCGGCTTCCAGATGTTGGGACAATGGGTGGACGATCCTGACGGCCTTGAGGGTGAAGTTGGCCGCACCGAAGGCTTGGGCTTGCTGGAGATGAACACGCGCATGGTCGCTGGCAAGCAGTTGAAGCAAGTGTCCGGCACTTTGACGGCTAGTGTGGCTGGGGTGAATACAAATGTGACCATGCAGGGTTATGAAATGCACAATGGCGTGACGGAAGGCCCGGCACTGGCTCGTCCTTGTGCTGTGCTGGAAGGCCAACCCGACGGCGCGGTCAGTCAAGATGACCAAATAGCCGGAACTTATGTGCATGGCCTGTTCGATGCCCCCGAAGCATGCGATGCCATCCTCGCATGGGCGGGGTTGAATCGGGCGACTACGCAGGCTGTGGATTACCAGAGCCACCGGTTGCAGCAGCTAGACCGCTTGGCGGATCAAGTAGAAACCTGTTTGGATACCGACCGGCTAAGGAGCCTGTTGCAGCTATGAGCAATCACAATGATCCGTTCACCGAAGCCCAGCGAGAAGGGCTGTACCGGGCTATCTTTGAACGCCGTGACGTGCGCTCACAGTTTTTGCCCGACCGCATTCCGGATGATGTTTTAGCCCGCATTCTAAAGGCCGCTCATCACGCGCCGTCGGTTGGCTTTATGCAGCCGTGGGACTTCATTGTGATCGACAGTTTGTCGGTGCGAGAGAGGGTGCTGGCCAGTTTTAATGAAGAGAACGCCAAGGCCGCTGATAACTATACCGGTGAGCGCAAGGAAACCTATCGTAGCTTAAAGCTCCAGGGCATCATCGAAAGCCCGATCAATCTGTGCATCACCTGTGACCGTTCCCGGGGTGGCCCGCATGTTTTGGGCCGAAACTCCATCATGGAGATGGACCTGTTCAGCACCTGTCTGGCGGTGCAAAACCTCTGGCTATCAGCCCGGGCGGAAGGCATTGGTGTCGGTTGGGTCAGTATTTTGGATCAGGACCGGTTGTCGGATATTCTGCAGTTGCCCGATCAGGTCTATCCTCTGGCCTACCTGTGTTTGGGGTATGTCAGCGAGTTTCTGGATCAACCAGAACTGCAGGCGAAAGGCTGGCGCTCTCGCTTGCCGCTGGAAGAGCTGGTGCACGGAAATGGTTGGGGGCAGCCGTTAGATCAGGTTGCCTTGGCTGAACAATTGAAGAAGTGTTGAGCATGCTTTGGGCCGCTTTAAAGGCCCCAAGTTGGGTACGTTAGTCCCCTAAATGGGACTTTGTTCGGGATGCTTATGGAGTTTTCTAGATTTTATCAGCAGGCAGCCGCTCGAAAAGGTGGCGAGGCAGCGATGAAGGCACTACTGCCGCCGAAGCCGGAGTGTGAGCGGCTGAGAGAAATAGGCGATGACCGTTACCTGTCCGAAATCACTCGTTGTATCTTTAAAGCCGGGTTTGTCTGGCGCGTAATCGAGAACAAATGGCCAGATTTTGAAGCGGCCTTCGAAGGTTTTGTACCCGCCTATTGGCAGCAGGTTTCGCCCGAAGTTTTGGAGAGACTGGCTGACGATGCGCGGATTGTGCGAAACATGCAGAAAATCCGCACCGTGCCCGAAAACGCCCGAATGATAATGGAGGTTGCTCAGGATCACGGCAGCTTTGGCCACTTTCTGGCGGAATGGCCGAGTGAAGATCAGGTCGGCTTATTGATGTATTTGAAGCGCAACGGCGCCCGGCTGGGTGGCAATACCGCCCAATATTTTCTGCGCCGGGCGGGTTGGGATGGCTTCATTATGTCCCGTGATGTGGTGACCGCGTTGACCCGAGCCGAGATTCTGGATGCCTCGCCCACCAGTAAAAAAGGCCTGACTCAGGCGCAACATGCATTTAATCAATGGCATGAAGAAACCGGTTTGCCCATCAGCCACTTATCGCGAATCGTCTCGTTTACGGTGGATAACGACTAAGCCGGCCGCTTCACAGGAACATTAATAGCACCAGTTCGCTGAACACCACGCTGGCTCCCAGCGCATCCCCGGTGTATCCGCCCAACTGGCTGCGCAGGTAGGCGCCCCAGCACAGCGCCACCAGCAGCACCGCTGGCAAAGTGCCGATGATCAAAAGCGGGTGCCAGAATGACAGCACCAGGCTCAACATCACCACAAAGGCCGCCGCGATGGCCAGCCGCGTGTTAGAAAAAACGTCAGCAACCGGTTTGGATTTGCTTTTGTCCGGGTCGGTGACATACGGCAATGTTGCCATGAGCAGCAAGGGCGTCAGTCGCGAAACGGCGGGTGCGACCAGTAGCGCGAGCCAGATATAACGTGCTTCTGCCAGCAAGGCCACCTTCAGCAGCAACGCCATGACCAACGCCACCGTGCCGTAGGTGCCAATCCGGCTGTCTTTCATGATCTCCAGTCGTTTTTTAACGGTATAGCCACCGCCCAGCGCATCCACACTGTCGGCCAAACCGTCTTCATGAAACGCCCCGGTGATAAACAAATGCCCGATAGTGACCAGAATAATGGCAACCAACGGGCTGGCGACTAGCGAAAAAAGCGAGAATGCTACAGCGTAAATCATGCCAAGCAGCAGGCCGACCAGCGGAAAATACAGACTGCTTTGGTTCATCAAGCGTTGGGAGTAGTCGATCTTGGCCAGCATCGGAATGCGGGTCAGAAAGCCAATAGCCAGCCAGAAAGCCTGCCATTCGTTGGTTCGGGAAAATTTGGTTGTCATGAGCACTCCGCTAAATCGTCAGCCGGGCATTGTACCTGCAGGTGGGCGTGGATTCGCGCCGGATTCTTTCCAGAGGCGAATGAATCGCGAATGACTATGTTGGGTATTGGAAAACACTACTTCACTAATTATGACGAAATGATATATGCTTATTCTAATTCAATAGAGATAGCCGGAGAGTTGCGTCATGAGCCAGCCCATCGTCCAACACTTTTTCGATGAACCCACCAACACCTTTAGCTATGTGGTACGGGATCCGGACAGCCAGGCTTGCGCGATCCTCGATTCGGTTCTTGACTTCGATTATGCAGCCGGCCGAACCGACGTTCGGTCCGCCGACGCCATTATCCAGTATGTTCGCGATAACGATCTAACGGTTGAATGGGTGCTGGAAACCCACGTTCACGCCGATCATTTATCCGCCGCACCGTATCTGCACGAGCAGCTGGGCGGAAAAACCGGTATTGGTGCCCGCATCACCGATGTGCAGGAGATTTTTGGCAAAGCCTTCAATGCCGGTACTGAGTTTGCCCGGGATGGCAGTCAGTTTGACCGCTTGTTCAAGGAGGGTGACAGCTTCAGCATAGGCGGTTTGGAAGGTCGTGTGCTTCACACCCCTGGCCACACTCCGGCCTGTCTCACCTACGTCATCGGCGATGCTGCCTTTGTAGGCGATACTCTGTTCATGCCGGATTACGGTACCGCCCGCTGTGACTTCCCCGGTGGCGATGCTCGTACCCTGTACCGCTCCATTCAGAAGGTGTTGGCTCTGCCGGAGCAGACACGGATTTTCCTTTGCCATGACTACAAAGCGCCCGGTCGGGAAGAGTTTCATTGCATGACCACCGTGGCCGAACAGCGCGCAGCCAACGTGCATGTGCACCAAGGTGTTTCCGAAGACGAATTTGTAAAAATGCGCACCGAGCGCGATGCCACGCTAGATATGCCGCGACTTATCCTGCCGTCGGTTCAGGTGAATATGCGTGCCGGCGAGATGCCTCCAGCGGAGGATAACGGTCAGGTTTATTTGAAAGTTCCTCTGAACCTGTTTTGAGCCGGGTATGAATCTGAAACGCTATTTTCCAATCCTGCAATGGGCTCCGGTATACAGCCGTGGTGAGGCCACCAGTGACTTAATTGCGGCAGCGATTGTGACAGTGATGCTTATTCCTCAATCGCTGGCCTATGCGCTGCTGGCGGGGCTACCGGCGCAGGTTGGCTTGTACGCCAGCATTTTGCCGTTGGTAGCTTATGCGGTATTTGGTACCAGCCGCACCCTCTCGGTGGGGCCGGTGGCGGTGGTTTCGTTGATGACGGCGGCAGCGTTGGCCCCGTTGGCGGAACTGGGCTCTGCAGAGTACATCGCCGGCGCCGTGTTAATCGCCATTATGTCTGGCTTGATGCTCACCGTGATGGGTATTCTAAAGCTCGGTTTTTTGGCGAATTTTTTGAGTCATCCGGTAATTTCCGGATTTATTTCAGCTTCCGGCTTGGTGATTGCCGCCAGCCAGTTGAAACATTTGCTGGGGGTGCAGGCCTCTGGCCACAACCTATTGGATATTGGCCGGTCTTTGCTGAGTGCTTTCGGCGACATTAATACGCCAACTTTGTTGGTGGGTGCGGGCACGCTGTTGTTCTTGTGTTGGGCCCGGCATGGCCTGAAACCGTTGTTGGTAAAGCTGGGCCTGACATCTCGCCTCGCGGATATCCTGACGAAAACTGCCCCTATATTGGCCGTTCTGGTGACCACGTGGCTAGCCTGGCTGTTCAGGCTGGACCAACAAGGCGTACGCCTGGTTGGCTATATTCCCTCTGGCCTGCCGTCGTTTACCTTGCCGAGCCTGAACCCCGAGCTCTGGTCCCAGTTGGCGGTCAGCGCCCTGTTAATCAGTGTTGTCGGTTTTGTTGAATCGGTTTCGGTGGGCCAGACGTTGGCCGCTAAACGCCGGCAGCGTATCGACCCGGATCAGGAATTGATCGGTTTAGGTACCGCTAATCTCAGCGCCGGCTTGTCCGGAGGAATGCCGGTGACCGGTGGTTTCTCCCGCTCTGTGGTGAATTTCGATGCGGGCGCCGAGACACCGGCGGCCGGGGCGTATGCCGCTGTGGGGATCGGGCTGGCAACCCTGTTCCTGACCCCCGCAATTGCCTGGCTGCCGCAAGCAACATTAGCCGCAACCATCATAGTGGCTGTGGTGACCTTGGTTGATCTGCCTGCCCTGCTCCGCACCTTCCGATACTCGCGCACCGACTTTGGCGCCATGCTGGCGACCATCGTGCTAACGCTGATGCACAGCGTCGAAGCGGGCATCGTCGCCGGCGTTGGCCTGTCGATCGGTTTGTTCCTGTTTCGCACCAGTCGCCCGCATTGTGCGGTGTTGGGCCGTGTGCCGGGCACGGAGCATTTTCGTAACATTTTGAGGCACGATGTGGAAGTGTGTCCGAAAGTCACCTTCCTGCGGGTCGATGAGAGCCTGTATTTCGCCAACGCCCGCTTTCTGGAAGAAACCGTCATCGAGCTTGTCGCCCGGGAACTGGAGTTGAAAGATCTGGTGCTGGTATGCCCGGCCATTAATCTGATCGATGCGTCAGCGCTGGAGAGTCTGGAGGCCATGAATGAGCGTCTTTCGGATGCTGGCGTCAGGCTGCATTTGTCGGAAGTGAAAGGCCCGGTGATGGATCGTCTGAAAGGCACTGAACTGCTGGAACGATTGGGGGGACAGGTGTATTTGAGCACCTACGAAGCGTGGACAACGCTGACCGGGCACCGGGAAGATCCGCTCCCAGCCTGAGGCGGCCTCAGCGCCAGCGAGAATGCTTTTGCAGTTTCCGCTGCAAGGTTCGGCGATGCATGTTGAGGGCACGTGCGGTGGCGGAAATATTGCCATCGTGTTCGTTTAACACCCGTTGGATGTGTTCCCACTCCATTTCTTCAACCGAGGGCGGTGCAGGTCTCAGTTCCGGTTCGCCCTCAACCGGGTCGAAACCGCGGATCAGTTGCTGAACGGTAACCGGTTTGCATAAGTAATTCACCGCGCCTCGGCGCATGGCTTCAACGGCGGTGGCGATGCTGCCATAACCGGTCAGTACCAGAACCTCGAGGTCCGGCCGTTGCTTGAGTAGCTCCGGCAGCAATTGCAGGCCACTTTCGCCGGCCAGATTCAAGTCGAGTACGCAGCGCTGAATTTCCGGAGCCGTGATGGTTTCTAGAGCGGAAGCGTAATCGTGTGCCGCTGTTGCTGCTATGTCCTGACGGGCAAGCGACCGAATCAGTACTTGGGTAAATGCCTGATCGTCATCCACCAGCAACCAATGTTCTTTTGGCGGCATTTTAATGAACCCCTGTCGCTGTTGCATCGCTGGCGGGCAGCGTGATCGTCATCGTAGTGCCCGATGGGCTGGTTTTGGCTTTGAGGCTGCCACCGAGTCGTTGAATGGTGGCGTTGGAAAGAAACAGCCCCACCCCTAAGCCGTTGCGGGAATCAACGATTTCCTCGCCTGGCGCTCCTTGCAGCGATGCCTCCAGACCGTCGCCGTGGTCTTCTACGATTATTTCAACCTGATCGTCCTCGGCCAGCCGGCTGCTGATGGCAACCCAATCGGGGCTGGCGGTCAAGGCGTTGGCCAGCAGATTGAGCACCGCCTGGTCGAGCGTCGCATCAACGTTCACGCGGGCATCCGGGTAACGGGAGGGCCAGTGTAACGGTTCGGAAGGCCAGAGTAAGGTGGCCGACTCCCTCAGCCGCGCCAGCCAGTGGTTCACCGTTATTGTTTCCAGTTGGGCGGTTTTGGCGGCTACGGCGGTGTGGGTGAGTTGTTGCAGGTGGCCGCTGCAGAGCTGAATTTGTTGCTCCAGCGTGTCCAGATCTTCAGTCAGTTCCGGTGTGACGGTGCTTTGGGTATGGGCTCGGATTTCATCCAGCAGCAGGGTCATGGTATTCAATGGTGTGCCCAGACGGTGCGCTACCGCAGCCGCAGATAACCCCAAGGCTATGATCTGCTCATCCCGAAGCCGGTTTTCGCGGAACGTCGAGAGCTGGCTTTGTTGGCGCCGAAAGCGATGGGCGAGGGTCCCGACCACCAGGGACAGAATGCCCGCGGTGAGCACGAAGGTGGCCCACATTCCGATCAGGTGCAGCTGGGCAAGATCGCCGCCGTGGTGATGGAGCACCACCGGGGTGTGCCACAACGCCAATGACGTGTAGACGGCAATGCCCATGAGGGTGAGCGCAAGGCTCTGCCGCGCAGGCACCAGAATCATGGCCACGGCAATGGGCAACAGTAGCAGGGAAACCAGTGGATTGGTGTAGCCGCCCGTAAAGTACAGCCACCAGCCGATCAGCGCGAGATCAATGGCGAGGGTCAGGCTGACGGGCGAAGACGCTTGCGGAGGCCTCCGGTTAAACCAGAGCCAGCCCAAAGCCGAAAGTACACCGTACAGCAGGCATACCAGAAGCGATTCCGCCCGGTGAGCCAAATGCACCACGGTTTCGGCCACGGCAACGGCCACCAGCTGGATGACGATGATAGCCAGCCGCATGCTCAGCAGATAACGAGCCGCCTGGCGAAAACCGGTTTGAGAGTGTGTGAACCATTCCATGGCCGCATTCTAGCAGCAAGCCACTCGGGTGCCTCAGGATAAGCTGCGACTTATTGTCTCGGATTAACCCGAAAAGTAGCTGACCAGCTGCTGGCTCAGGACGTCTCCGGTTAGTTGCAGATGACCGGATGCCAGGGAGTGGACGTGAACCGCGGCGGATACGGGGTTGTCGGGCTCAATGGCGCTGTCAGCTGCATCGGCTTGCAAGCGGTCGGGGTGGTATTGGCAGTGCGGCATGTCCGGGAACAGCGCGCCGTAGGCTATGCCACTTTCAACCAGATCCTGAAAGAAATGCGAACCGTAGGACAAATCGGGCACCATATCGCCGGCGTTCTCCGATACTTCGATCAGCGCGGCGACACCGGCGATATCGGAAAAACGCACCGGCACACCGAGTTCCGGGCTGCTTGTGCCCCAGCGACCGGGGCCGATCAGCATGGTTGGCTCAGAGGACTGGCGCATGATTCGCCCAATCAGTCGGGCCACTTCATAGCGTTCGTTGGTGTTTAAGTTCCCATAAACCACTGCATCTACACGAATGATTCGTGTAATGCCAAGGTTGATATTGCCTCCCATAAAGTGGCCCCGGGTCTGGAACAGCAGCCGGGACCGCGGCAAGGGATCAGGAATTTGCACCGGGCCGGTTTCACCGATGGTGGCCAGAGGCCGGCATTGCACCAGATTGAAAGACGTTTCGCCCTGATCATTCAGGTGCAGAGTGAACTCCACATCGACGGGATGCTGGTAGCCGGCTTCAAGGGTGGCAAGCAGGCTCGACAATTGGCGGATGAATTGGCTGCCTTTTACCAACGGCCGGAAGGTCAGGCGCCAGACCGGGCCTTTAAGGCCTATCTGCTCCGCTCGTGTTGTGGCCGCCCGGTCCAGCTCGGCCAGATACGGCATGGGCAGAGTTTGTGTCGTACCCAGAATCTGGCTTAACGGACGGGTTTCAAGATTACCGGTTTCCAGATCCAGCAAGTCGACCAGATGCTGGGAGTACCGGAAGCTTTCATCCTGGTCGCGAAAGGGCTGTCGCGTTGGGTAGTCCAGAGCCATAACGCAGGCATGGTCGCCTTCGATGCGATCAACCGCCCGTGTTCCCAGCCCCATCACCAGCCTCACCATACCGGCTTTCGGGTCCATCTTGCTGTCCCAGGCAAAGGTATTGCGCGACACCCCTACTCCGGCGGCATCCGGCAGGTAATAGCGGTTATGGAACCGGCCGTTCACACGTTGAACCAGCAATGCCATAGGTTCTTCGCGCTGGTCCAGCCCGCGCCGTTTCCGATACACCAGGGCGTCTTCACTCATCGACGAGGCATAAACTTCCCGGATGGCGTTTTCCAGAGCGGCCAAGCGTTGCTCGGGCGAGCCCTGATTGACCAGAAAAACACTGTCGTATTTGCCTGCAAAGGCGTTACCGAAACCATCTTCCTGCAGGCTCGACGAACGCACCAGAATGGGATACTGCCCATAGTGATCAAGCAAGCGTTCCAGCTCGGCCCGGATTTCATCCGGAAACTGGCCATTGAGAATGCCCTGTTGCAAGGCCGGTGCTTCGCTCAGGTAACCGCGTTCGGAGCGTTGCCGCATAATGGTGGGCCAAAGGCCGTTGTGGACCAGAAACGCGTAATAGGCATCGGTGCCCAGATAGCTGGAATCGTGCGGTTCTAGTTGGTTATGCCATTGCTCGGGGTCGTCTTTCAGCAGGATGTTGCGGGCGATCAGCATGCCCGTCGCCTTGCCGCCAATATACCCGCTGCCAATCAGCCGGCTGCGGATGCTCAGCAGGTCTTCCAGGGATAGATAGCGCCGGGCTAACGCCAGTATTTGCGGGTCCCGGCTCACCAGAACCTGAAGTACCTGTTCCTGCAAGGCGGCGATGGCGTCGGGGTTCTGTTCGGCCAATGCTCGGCTGGCATCCTGAAACAGGCGGTCCCAGTAATCCAGCAGCGGCTGATTGTGCAGACTTTCCTGCTCAAGCGAGGCCTGGACCCTGGTCGCATCGCTGCTGTAGGTAATGGGCTGGAACTGCCCATTGTGCTCGCGGTGCGGCAAAAACATGGTCGGGGATTGCCGTCGCCAGGCTTTGATCGGTTGTACCTGCACATCATCGCCGTGGCGGTGGACGTCGAGCAGCACCTGAGTGGTCTGTCGAATGCGGTCCAGTGTCATCCGCGAGTGGCGGTCCGGGTGCAGAGCAAACCACGCAACGGTGTCCAGTTCGAACAGAAACGGGCAAATAACCCGGAAAAAATTGCCCACCATGGCATCGGTGGCCCAGGCATTGAGCAATTCACTGAGGCTGTCACAGATATAAAACGCGCCTCGGCCATGCTGTTCAATCAGTCGCCAAACCCGGCTGGTAAAGCTTTCGAAGCCGCCCAGAGCGTCTATTTCGATGGTGCGTACAGCGGGATGGTTTTCGATGATCGGCGAATGATCACCAAAGCGAAGATAGAGAATCTGCCGGCCCGAAGTTGCGGCCGCGTCTACAAAGGGGAGAACGAAACGGCGATAGTCGTCGAGGTGGGAGACCCGCCAAACAACGTTATCGCCGATTCTGAGATGATCCAGAACCTCGTCGAGCCCTGTCAGTCCGGTGGATACCCGGTCCGGGGACTGACGAGACTCTTCGCTGTTCATAGCTGGATCAGATAACGCCCATGGCGTTCATGGCCTTGGCTACCCGCAGGAAGCCGTTGATGTTGGCGCCCATCACGTAGTTACCTTCGGAGCCGAATTCGGCTGCGGTTTCGTAACAGTTCTTGTGGATATCGATCATGATTTCCTCAAGACGTTTCTGGGTGTAGTCGAAGGTCCAGGAATCGCGGCTGGCGTTCTGCTGCATTTCCAGAGCCGAGGTTGCAACACCGCCGGCGTTTGCGGCTTTGCCCGGGCCGTAAGCGATCTTGGCTTCCTGGAACAGCAGGATGCCTTCCGGCGTGGTTGGCATGTTGGCACCTTCAGCCACGGCGATACAGCCGTTTTCGACCAGAGTCTTGGCATCGCTCCCGTTCAGCTCGTTCTGTGTCGCACAAGGCAGGGCCACATCACAAGGCACAGACCACAGGTTGCCGTCTTCAACGTACTTGGCGTGTTTATGGATTTCAGTGTAGGCACTGATGCGACGACGCTCCACTTCCTTGATCTGCTTGAGTGCCTTCAGGTCAATGCCGTTTTCATCAACGATGATGCCCTGAGAGTCAGAGCAGGCGATCACCTTGGCGCCCAGCTCGTGGCACTTCTCGATGGCGTAGGTCGCTACGTTACCCGAGCCGGAAACGACAACGGTTTTGCCGTCGAGCGAGTCGCCGCGGGCTTTCAGCATTTCCTGAGTGAAGAAGACGGTGCCGTAACCGGTTGCTTCAGTACGGGCGCGGCTGCCACCCCAATCAAGACCTTTACCGGTAAAGACGCCCGACTCGTAGCGGTTGGTGATGCGCTTGTACTGGCCGAACATGTAGCCGATTTCGCGGCCGCCAACGCCGATGTCGCCCGCAGGTACGTCGGTGTACTCGCCCAGATGGCGATACAACTCGGTCATCAGGCTCTGGCAGAAACGCATGATTTCGTTGTCAGAACGGCCCTTCGGATCGAAGTCGCTACCGCCTTTACCGCCGCCGATGGGCAGGCCGGTCAGAGCGTTCTTGAAGATTTGCTCGAAGCCCAGGAACTTGATGATGCCCAGGTAAACAGACGGGTGGAAGCGCAGACCGCCTTTATAGGGGCCCAGTGCGCTGTTGAACTCCACGCGGAAGGCGCGGTTGATGTGGATCTCGCCTTGATCGTCCTGCCAGGGCACGCGGAAAATGATCTGGCGCTCAGGCTCGCAGATCCGCTGAATGATCTTTTTGTCTGCGAACTCCGGGTACTTCACCAGAACCGGACCGAGAGTTTCCAAAACCTCGTGGACCGCTTGGTGGAATTCCTTCTCGCCCGGGTTACGGTGAAGGACGTCCTGGTAGATCGGTACCAGCTTTTCGTCGAGTTTTGCTGTCATAGGAATAGCCCTCGGGATACGCGTATTGAAACCCGAAAGAAAATCGGGTGCCCAAAAAAAGGGCAGTGATTGCACCACAATCGTGCACCCTTTGGCAAGTCGGTCGGTCAATTATTGGAGCTTTCCTCATTAATAGGTGCCTACGCGAGAGCGGCGGGCCCGCTTTAGTCAGATGAACCGCCTTCCCAATATCGTTGCATCTTCATAAACAAAAACGAAGCGCTCCAGGTAATCAGCACCAACCCTGTGAGCCCTTCGATACCGGTCAGAAAGCGCAAAGCGCCCACGGGCTCTATGTCGCCGTAACCGACGGTGGTGAAGGTGCTGAACGAAAAGTAGATGCAGTCCAGAAAGCTGCCGTTAAAATTGCCTTGCAGTGAGCCCCAGGATTCGGCGTGGTGCATAAAAAAGTACGCGGTAGCGAACACCCATACCTGGGCGGTGTGGGCGATCAGTATGCCTAAAACCGCGGTTACCAGGCGCAAGTTGTGGCGCGTGTGCATGATTTTCAGCAAGCCGCTGAGGCGAACGAGTGCCTCTCGGTGCATCAGAACGACCAGCACTACAATGAAGGCATTTATAACGGTAGCGCTTGGAAGATTGGCATAATTTGCTGAGAACAAACGTATAGTACTCCTGACCGTGCTTTTTATAGCAATCCGGAGCAGCCTCTCAGTGGTATAAAGTCATTCGTCGCCCTGTGTTGGCACAACCTAACTCACCCTGGCCGGCTAAATCGCTATGTCCAAAAGAATTATACCTGTAATTATATTACTCGCCGGAATTTTAGGATTTCTTTATCTGAAAATGACGCGCCCGGAACCGGCCCCGGTTACGGCGGTTGAGCGCAGCTGGCGCGTGCAGGTGCAAACGGTGGAGCCGAGCGTTCATACACCCGTGTTACCGCTTTATGGCGAGGTCATCGCGCCCGAGCAAGTATCCGTGGTCGCCGCTATGGCGGGCCGGATTGCCGAGCGGCCTGTCGCCGAAGGGCAGAGAGTCGAGTCGGGGGCATTGTTGGTGGCGCTGGACGATCTGGATATCCAGCCGATACTGGCGCAAGCACGTGCTCAGGTGGCTGATCTTGAAGCTCAAATTCGATCAGAGCAGGTGCGCCATAAAACGGATCTGGCGGCCCTCAAAAGTGAGCAAGCGATTCTGGCCAATGCCCGCCGGCAGAGGGAGCGAACACGGGCTCTGGTTGAACGCAAACTGGCCTCCCGGGAAAACCTCGAGGCCGCGAACGACGCCGCTGCGCGGGCCGAGTTGACGGTGAGTGTTCGCCAACGGGCAGTAGACGAACACCCGGCGCGCCTTCAAAGCCTGGACGCCAAACTGGCTCAGGCGCACGCAAACCTTGTAGCCACACAGCGGGATGCCGAACGTGCCCGGGTTATGGCCCCCTTTGACGGTGTGGTTACCGATGTGCAGGTTGCCGTGGGGGATCAGATCTCACGGAATCAGAAGCTGCTGTCGATATACGCCGTGAACGGCCTCGAGCTTCGGGCCAGAGTGCCGGACAGTTATCGGGCCGAGTTGCTGACCGCGTTAGCCGAGGGCCAAGAGCTTTTCGCCTACAGCGATCAACGGGATATTCGTTTCCGGCTAGAGCGTTTTGCCGGGACCAGCGACCCGGCTGGCACCGAGGCCATTCTTAAATTAACCGGAGGCTCGGTGGGGCTGTTGCCCGGGGCACTGCTGTCGGTTCACCTGGAACGGCCAGAGCGCAACCAGGCGGTGGCTATACCGTTCAGTGCCCTGTATGGCGCCGATAGCGTGTATCTGATGACCGAGGACAGCCGCATGCAGCGAATCAAGGTTGAGCGAATCGGCGAAGCATACAGCGCGAACGGTGAACGCCGGCTGTTGGTTTCCGGGGATCAGCTGACCCGCGGCGCACAGCTGATCACCACCCATCTTCCTAATGCGGTGACCGGGCTCAAGGTTGAAGTGGCGGATGCCGCGGGAGCACCCACCCAGTGAAACGTAATAAAGGCGTGATTGGTTTTTTCGTCCACCACCGGGTTGCCGGCAATCTGGTTATGTTGGTGATGATTTTGGGTGGTGTGTTGGCCCTGAGCCGCATGAACCTTCAGTTTTTTCCGACTTTTGCGCTGGATTACGTCAGTGTACGCGTGGTTTGGAGTGGTGCCTCTGCGGAGGATGTCGAGCGCGGGATTACCGACCCGCTGGAGCAGAGACTGCGCAGCGTGGATGGTTTAAAGGGCATGACGTCCACCTCGGCCCAAAGCATATCGTCGATTACCCTGGAGTTTCACGAAGGCACCGATCCCATTCAGGCGGTGGACGACGTGCGCCAGCAGGTGGACGAGTTTAACAATCTGCCCGGTGATGCAGAGGAACCCCGAATTACCCGCATTGAGCGCTACGAGCCGGTAGCCAGAGTGCTGATATTCGGCGATGTGGACCGGAGTGAGCTGCGTCAGCTGGCATACCGGTTCGAAGATGAGCTGCTGACCCGGGGTATTGATCGGATCAGCATTCGCGGCTTACCCGAGCAGCAGGTCAGTATTGAGGTGCCCGTAGAACGGTTGGAAACCATCGGGCTGACGCTTGAGCAGATCGCGAACCGGGTGGCCGCGCTGTCCCGGGATCTTCCCGCCGGTATGATGGCGCAGCAAGACGCCACCCGGGAGTTGCGCTCGGTGGAACAGCGCCGGAGCCCCCAGGATTTTGAAACCCTGCCTGTGCTGAGTGGAGACCGGGTGCGCCTGCAACTGGGTGATATCGCCATTATTCGACAGGAAAACCGCGATAGCCAGCGGCTGATGGAGAACAAGGGGCAGCCTGCAATAGAGCTTCAGCTACAGAGAGTCGAGGACGGTGATTCTTTGGCTGCGGCCGCCGTTCTGGAGAACTGGTTGGCCGACACGCGCCCGGCGCTGCCGCCCTCGATTCAGCTGGAAGTTTACGACGAGACCTGGCAATTGCTGGAAGACCGAATTTCCCTGTTGGTATCCAACGCCCTGAGTGGCCTGATTGTGGTGATCACCCTCCTGTATCTGTTCTTGCCCGGCCGGGTAGCCGCGTGGGTGGCGATTGGCATCCCGACGGCCTTTCTGGCGGCGATGGCGGTGCTTTGGTTGCTCGGTGGCTCCATCAACATGATCTCGCTGTTTGCCTTGATCATGGCCTTGGGGGTGATTGTCGATGACGCCATCGTGGTGGGCGAAGACGCCGATGCTCATGCCCGTATGGGAGAAGAATCGCTATACGCTGCCGAAGGTGCCGCCAAACGGATGGTCTGGCCGGTGCTCGCATCGTCGCTGACCACTGTGGCGGCGTTTATGCCGCTTTTGGTCGTGGGCGGCATCATTGGCAACATCCTGGGGGATATCCCGCTGGTGATGATCTGCGTTTTGGTGGCCTCGCTGCTGGAATGTTTTATTGTTCTGCCGTCTCACTTACGAAATGCATTCAAGGTGAAGACGAAGCGCTCACGAACCGGCGGAATACAGCCG
This sequence comes from Marinobacter litoralis, assembly GCF_016427555.1. GTDB lineage: Bacteria > Pseudomonadota > Gammaproteobacteria > Pseudomonadales > Oleiphilaceae > Marinobacter > Marinobacter litoralis_A. Next base: position 311,563 of record NZ_JAELVS010000001.1, on the reverse strand, counting down.
CCCAAGCGCAATCCGGTCAGCCGTTTTCGAGATGGCTTTGAACAAAGGTTCGATCGTTTTCGGGAGGGTCCATTCCGCCGACTGTCCCACCGCAGTTTGCGCTACCGGGGCGTCACGGTGAGCGCGGCCTTGGCTCTGGCACTTGTAACGGTAGGTTTATTGGCCGGTGGGCGCTTGGGGTTCAATTTCTTTCCAACGCCCGAACCTTCTGTGTTCTACGCCAATGCCAGTTTTGTTGCAGGCACCGACCAGCGCCAGGTGCAGGCGTTTATGCGGGAGATGCAGGAAACCCTCGCGAAAACCGAGGCTGCGCTGGGCGGCGGCCTGATTCAGCACGCGGTCACCACCTACGGTGCCACGTTGGGGGCAGAAGGCAGCTCTCGCAGTGGTGATGAATTGGGTTCCATGCTGGTTGAGCTGGTGCCTTCGGATCGTCGGTCGGTGCGTAATCCGGAGTTTATACGGGAGTGGCGCAGCCGACTGAATCTGCCGGCCGGTCTGGATGCGCTGAACATTAATGAGCGTCAGGCAGGCCCGCCCGGGCGAGATGTGAATATCCGATTGACGGGCAACAATGCTAACGACCTGAAGACGGCGGCCGATGAGCTGGCTCAGGCACTCTCAACCTTGCCCGGTGTGCTGGATGTCGAAGACGATATGCCGTGGGGGCGCGAGCAGCTGATTTATCAGGTGAGCCCCTTTGGCGAAGCCTTGGGCCTGACGACCGTTGATCTGGGGCGCCAGTTGCGAGCTGCGTTTGATGGCCGTGTGGCTCAGATCTATCAGCAGGGGCGCGATGAGATGGAGGTTCGGGTGCAGTTGCCGAGTGACCAGCGCGAGCAGTACGCCACTTTGGAACGTATGACCGTGCGGGTGCCGGATGGCCGTTTCGTGCCTTTGGCACAGGTGATGAACCTTGACCACCGGCAGGGCTTCCAGGCGTTGCGGCACGCTGAGGGTAAGCTGGCGGTGGAGGTTGCATCGGCACTCAATACCCGGATTGCCACCACGGATCAGGTGCTGGAAAGCCTGGAAGCTAACGTGTTGCCTGAGATCGTTAGCCGCTATGGTGTGCGTTACAGTTTCGAGGGTCGGTCAGCAGACCAGCGCGAGACCATGGACGATATGAAGACCGGCCTGGTGATTGGCCTTGGCTTGATGTATGTGGTGTTAGCCTGGGTGTTTGCTTCCTGGATGTTGCCCCTGATAGTGATGGCGATCATTCCGTTTGCCCTGATCGGCGGGTTGCTTGGGCATTGGCTGATGGGCTTGCAGCTAACGATCTTGTCGTTGTTCGGCTTGTTTGGCCTGTCTGGCATTGTGGTCAATAACGCGATCATTCTGGTGGCTTTTTACAACCAGCAAAGGCAGAAAGGACTGGCTATTACAGACGCCTTGAACGAAGCCGTTGTGCAGCGGGTTCGGGCAGTGTTGCTCACTTCCCTCACCACCATCGGCGGGTTGACGCCTTTGTTGTTCGAAACGTCGCTGCAGGCGCAGTTCCTGATTCCCATGGCCACATCCATAGCGTTTGGACTGGCGTTGTCTACGGTGCTGGTGTTGCTGGTTATTCCGGCCCTGTTGTCGTGGGTGGAGCATTTCCGGGCGTCGCGGAGCGCACATCAATAACGGTTTCGGTTTGCCGGGCACTGCGTTCAAGCAGTTCTCTCAAGCGCATGCGCTCTTCTTCCTGCGGGGTGAGCATATCGACGATGATTTCGACCCGGCGGTTCTTGGCGCGGCTTTCCGAGGAATCGTTTTCACCCCGGGGTTCGGTATCCGCGAGCCCTTTAACCGCCAGCCGGGTGGGTTCGACCGCTCCGGTGGCCAGCAGTGCGTTGGCAACGGCTGCGGCGCGGGCCGCTGACAGATCCCAGTTGCTGTAAAAGCGCGAATTGCGAATCGGGATGTCGTCGGTGTGGCCTTCAACGGTCAGTTCGCCCGGAATATCCGCCAGAACCTCGGCCATTTCCAGCAACAGGGTTTCGAATTCCCACGTCAGTTCTGCCGAACCCGAAGGGAAGGAGCCTTTCTCTTCCACCCGGATAACAATCCGGTGTTGGTCAAGATCGGCTTCAATCGTAATTCGCCCGTCTTCAATCGCTTCTGCCAGGACTTCCCGAATGCGCGCGGCGTCAGCTTCAAGCGCTTCTTTGGCCGCTTCTTCCCGGGCTTGTTCGGTCGGACTCTTGAGTGTTTCCAGCTCGGGTTTTTGGTCAGTGGTGGTTTGGCGGACTTCGTCTAACACCGTAGGCTCGGGAGGGCCTGGGGAAAACTTGTCGAAGATGGGGCTGGTGCCTTGGGGGATCTCCAGAACGGGCACTTCGCGCTGCACCCCGAACGCTTTCGAAAGCTCACCGGCAATCTGTTTGAACTTCATGGCGTCGATCTCGGAGAACGACAACAGAAGCACAAAGAAGCACATCAGCAACGACATCAGGTCGGCGAAGGTAACAACCCACGCCGGGATCCCCGGTTTTTCTTCTTCTGGCAGTTCTTCCATAGTGCTTATCCGCCGCTGGGCTCGGCCTCAGGCGCTTTGTCACGCTGGTTCGGGGGCAGATAACTCGACAGCATCTGTTCGATAACACGGGGGTTGGTGCCTTGTTGTATGGCCACCAGAGCGTCGGTGTAGAGCATTTGCATCCGGGCCTCTTCGGTCATTCGCAGCGAGAGCTTATCGGCAATGGGCGAGGCAATCATGGTGGCGATCATGGCGCCGTAAAGTGTGGTGAGCAGGGCTACCGCCATGGCCGGCCCGATGGATTTCGGATCTTCCATATTGGACAGCATCTGTACCAGGCCGATCAGTGTTCCGATCATGCCCATCGCCGGCGCCACATCGGCCATGGCGGTGAACACTTTGGACCCGGAGCGGTTGTAGTCGAGGGTCATCAAGCGTTCTTTATCCAGCAGCTGTTTGATGGTCTCGTCATTCTGGCCATCGACCAGCATCTGGATGCCGCTGGCAAGAAACGGGGAGCTGACATCCCGGCCTTCCAGCCCCAAAGGGCCTTCTTTGCGAGCTATGCTGGCGATTTCGACCAGTTCTTCGATGCTGTCCTGGGTTTCCGGAAGTTTGAACTTGAAGGCCCGAGCTGCAGCCTTAAACGCGCCGAGAAACTGGGGAATACTGAACTTGGCTAATACCACCAGCAGGCTACCGCCCACCACAATCAGCAGAGACGCTGAATTGACAAAAACGTCAGGCGAAACGCCAAGAATCACCGCAGAAGCGATGAGTAAGATGGCGCCGACAAGGCCGATCAGGGTAGCGAAATCCACGAGCGCTCCGGAGGGTTTATTGGTTTCGTAAAGTAGGAGGAGTGAGATTACCTTTAGTTAACAATTCGATCAATTTGCTTTGGGGTTTATTCTGGTTTTTCCGACAATTCTTTCCATGCTGCGTATTTGTGAAGATCGGATTCCACCAGCTTCAGGCAGAGAGCCACCACACCCGCATCATCGAGCAACCCGAATCCGAAAATCAGATCCGGAATCATATCCAGCGGATTCAGCACATACAGCAAGGCGCCTGCGACAGCGGCAATGGTTTTCCAGGGCACGGCGCGATAGCGACCGTTCCAGTAATCCCGGATCAGGGAAAACATCAATTTGATGTCCGTGCCGAAGCGCTCGAGACGACCGCTGCCTTTCACTTTAGCCTCGATCGCTTCCTGCCTTTGTAACAGTGTTTCCAGATCGTTTTTGCGGACTTTGCCCGCTTCTTCGTTCAGTTGTGCTTCTGCGGTTTTTGTGGAGAACACTGCCATGACTGCGTGCCTTTAAGATTTAGCCTACAAAGATGCGTTTTGCCAATCCGGCGCCTTTAAGACCCTGAATGGAAAGCGTGGTAATCAACCCGCCAATCATCGCGCCAACAAGGCCGCAGGTCAAAATGTCCTGCCCAGTCAGATACAGGCCGGGGATGTCGGTTTTCGGCTTAAGCCAGCGCTGCTCAAACCGCTCGGGGGTATGGTCCAGGCCGTAGAGCTCGCCTTCCTCGTAGCGGCAGAACCAGGCGGTTGATAGCGGGGTGGAAGTCTCCACGTAGTCGATCTTGCCGCGTAGCTGAGGCAGTTTGTCGTAGACTTCCTCCAGCAACCGGTCGGTAATTTCGGCTTTCAGCGCTTCGTATTCCTCACCGCGCTTGCCCCAGGTGCTGCCCTGCCAGGATTCGAACATCTCCCAGGAAGTGGGTGCCACCACCTCGAGCGTGGACGTTCCCGGCCAGCGATTCTGGTAATCCGGATCTTTCGCTGCGGGAAACGACAGGTACACCACCGGGAAAGGCGCATTGTGCGGGTTTTTCAGAAAGGTATCGACACTGGCATCGTGATCCGCACCGGGGTAAATCCAGAAGTTGGTGCGGGGTAATCCCAGTTCTTCCGGCGTACCCTGCAGGCCAATGTACAGGCCGATGTGGGCCATGGACGGTTTGATGTGCTTGCGGTCCTGTGGATAACCGACCTTTTCCGACACTTCCTTGGGCAGAAGCCTCTCGTAGGTGTTGATGACCCCGGCGCCGCTGATAATCTTGGGAGCCCGGATTTCTTCGCCGTCGGCCATGCGAACGCCCACGGCTTTGCCCTTCTCGATCAGAATGTCGGTGACATCGGCGTAGGTAAACACTTCGCCGCCCGCGGCCTGAATGCCCGGAATGATGGTTTTGGCAATCTCGGAGGCACCGCCGACCGGGTAGTAGCCGCCGTGCAGATAATGTTTGGCGATAATGGCGTGGATCATGAAGCTCGACTGCTTTGGGGTAACGCCACAGTCGCCCCATTGACCGGTGATGGCGCCAATGAGCTCTTCGTTATCGGTTAACTCTCGCAGCACCTCGTAGGTATTGCGGTTAAAGCAGTCTGGCAGCACTTTATTCAGCCCTTTCGATACCAGTGGGCTGATCAATGAGGGAGAGAGTTTGGACAAGGTATACCACTGCATACCACTGGTAACCTGATCGAGCAGCGCCACGTAACGGTCGATGGCTTCGCCCTCTTCCGGAAAGGCATTCAACAGGGAATGCCGCAGGCCTTCTTTACCCGCGCGCAGATTAACCACTTTGTCGCCGAGGAAGAAACGGTCGTAGTTTTCGTCCATCGGAGCCCATTTAAGCTTGCTGTCGGTGATGTAATCGAACAAACGCCGGGCGAGCGTGGTACTGACGCCCATGTCTCCGATGTAGTGAACCCCTACGTCCCACTCATAACCATTGCGGGCGTAGCTGTGGGTGTAACCCCCGGCGGTATAGTGTTGCTCCAGTACCAGAACTTTTTGACCCGCCCGGGACAGGCACGCAGCGGCGGTGAGGCCGCCAATGCCGGAGCCAATAACGATGGCATCGTAGGGGCCTTTCAGGCGGTTGGCGCGGTATCGGGTGCCGATTCTGATGGTACTGGGTTTGAGTTTTTTCGGAGCTACTGCCTCTGCCACTGCGATATCCTCATGATGATGCGTTGGTGCGGTCTGTTGGCGCCATCCAGGGCCAGCCGAACCGGTATTATTTTTAGAGTATCTTCAGCATCCTATGGTTGGGTTGGCTTGTCCAGACCCGAAAGGTGAACCTCTGAAACTTCATTCAGTTTTGCTAACTGACGTCATCGACCTTGCAGCATGAAGGTTTCGTACTCCAGGCGATCAAATTTCCGGGACAGCAACGCCAGCCCGATGACCGACGAGAGGAACGTGGCACCCGCGTACCCGTATCCGTAGAAGTTGGCACCCAGTTCGATGGTCAATAGCGTGAGCATCACGTTGCTGGTAAAAAAGATCACGCACAGGGACACGTTGATGTGCCGGGAGTCGAGGTAAAACAGCACGTTCTGGATAGCCAGCAAAATCAGCTGCATGCTCACCGAGACAAGGTCAATGTAAAACATCGGCAGGTACAAGGTGGAAATGCCGATGGCGGCCAGGATCTCGTCGGCCCAGATGAACAGAATGATCAGCGTGAAGCTTTGCACCTTGCAGATTTCGTAAATACCGTTGCGGGCGACTCGCACCATCTCATCCCGAAAGCCGTTGATACGGCTTAAGGTATCGCCTTCCCTGACCGCGGTGTAGAAACGGTCGTAGGCTTCGGAAAAGTCGGTTTCCATACGCACCAGAAACACCGCCATGCCGGGAATGATCGCAAGATAAGCAAGAAAAATTGCAAGATCATAGATCGCGGATGCCCGCAGAGTCCCGATGACGTGCTGTGAGGTGTCCGGGTGAAACCAGAAGATGAATTTATCGGCCCAAACCGCGGCGTTAAACAGCAATCCGGTAGCGATTAGCGCAGGAAAGATTTGTGAGCGCCGGGTGAAGCTGAAATCAATCAACGTGTCGCTGGGGTATTGCCGAATGATGCTGAACAGAAAGCTGAACAGCAGCAGGCTGTGACCCAGAAGCAGACCTCCCAATAGGCCCTCAAGGCCCAGGCCGGATAACAGCAAAGCGGCGATAATGGCCGTGGTGTAGCCGACGGCAAACAGTCCCACGATCAGATAATAGGATTTCATTCCCGACAGGAAAATGGTGACTGGCCAGAGATTACACAGCACCACAAAGTTGGCCAGCATCGACAACTTATACAGAGTGCTGGTATCTGGCAGCAGAAAAAGTATGGCGGGCAAGCCGCCCAGCAGCGCCAGTAGGGTTGAAAGCCAAAGCACTCCCATCAGGTTGGGGAGAATTAGGTTGTTGCGCTTCTCGTACAGCTGGTCGGCCACCCAACGGGTAAAGACATGTTGGAATAGTCCCGAAAACACCAGTGAAATGGCCATCAGGTAGGTCACTGACACCAAGAACTGCACAATCTCCACATCACGAACCGCCAGTGTCAGACTGACGATACCGATCAGCATGACCCCGAGCACCGACAATACCCAGGGGCCTGAGCTGATGATGCTTGCCAGTCCGTAAGCGCCGATCAGGCTGCTCAGGCTGTCTCGCTTGAGGATGCGTCTGAGTTCGAATCCAATGCCTGCCATCAGTCTTCCCGGTTTTCGGCTGATAATGCCGTGTCGTAGATGTTTCGATACGAATCGTACATAGACTCCAGGGTGTAAAATTCTTTAACGCGTGCCAGCCCTGCGGCACTGGCTGCTTGCCAGCGTTGTTTGTCCAGCAAAAGCCGTGTGGCTGCCCGGGCGGTGGCTTCCGGATCTGCGATGGGAACCACCATCCCACTGCTTCCTAAGCGCCGGTCTTCCGTGGTGCCGCCTTCGATCAACTCCCGGCAGGCGCCCACATCGGTAGCAATGCAAGGCAGACCTGCGGCATTGGCTTCCAGTATGACCAGGGGTAAGGCTTCGGAAATCGAGGTCAGCACCATCAGGCCCAGTTTCGGAAGAATGTCGTTCACATTCTGGTATCCGAGGAATTTAACGCAGTGGTCCAGGCCCAGACTGCTGACCAGTTCCCGGCACTCTTTTACATAGACAGGATCTTCTTCTTCGGGCCCGACGATCCAGCCTTCGACATTGGGGATAACTTCGTAAACGGCGCGCATGGCCCGGATGAAGGTTTTGATGTCTTTGATCGGAACCACACGGCCTACCAGTCCCATGACCATGGGAACGTCGTCTGGCCGGGCGGCCAATGCGCCTTCAAACCGTGTTGGATCGATCCCATTGGGAATAATCCGTGTGCGGTCGGGTTCTGCCCCGTCGGCGAGCTGGCGTTGCTGATTGCCAATGTAGAGCGAGATGATGGGGTCGGCCATTTGATAGGACATGCGCCCCAAAGATTCGAAAAAACGAATCCAGAGCTGGCGAATGTATCCCAAATCGTCGTTCAGATTAGTGCTGACCTTATCCGTGACATCTTTGATCCAGTCCGCCTGTGACAGGTCGATTTTTCGTTCTTTGGTGTAGATGCCATGCTCGGTCAGGATGTAAGGAATGCCCCGGGTTTCTTTCAGCATGGCGCCCATCAAGCCCGCGTATCCGGTAGAGACAGCATGCACCGCTCGGGTAGGAGGAATGTTGCGGGCGATCTCGGCGATGCGAAACAGCGGCCCGTGCATGATCTTGATGGTCCAGAAATAATCAATGAACGACGGATCTGTGCAATATTTGTTGTAGCTTTCGTCAATCACCTTCCAGCTTTCTTCGCTGTAAAGAAAATCTTCCTTACTGATGCCGCCTTTGCGGCCCAGGCTTTGAAAGATGTCACTGAATACCCCTTTCGGTACCGGGGCTTTGTTGCGCAGCTGGTTGTGTAACTTGCGCTGGGTGTCGAACGCAGCTCGATTGCCTTTGCGGGCTTTCGGTTTCGATTCGACCAGTGGGTCCATCAGGTAGTGGCATTCAAGATGCACCACATTCCCTGGCAACTGATACTGCATCTCTCCGTAAGGGCTGCGGTCACCGCCCAGAAAAATCAGTGAAAAACGGTACTGGGGCAAACCGGAAATGATCTGGTGTACCCAGGAAGAAACGCCACCCCGAACAAAGGGGTAAGTGCCCTCAAGCAACAGTGTGATGTCGGCGATGGGTGTTTCCTTGTTGGCTGATTTTCGCCAGATCATAACCAGCCCTCCATGAGTTCTTTTACCGGTGCGGACGGGCCGAAACGTGAACAGTTGGCCAGATGGAAGCGCACACTTTGAAAGTCTCGTGTCAGAAAAGCGACTTCGGCCAGATACGGATAAATCAGCTCGGGCGAGGCTCCGTTTGCCAATGAAGCCTCGAAAGCCTTGTTGGCGGCCTCGGTATGGCCTAGCGCCAGCTCAATACGACCCAGTAAACGCCAGTCGTTGTGGAACGATTTAGCGCCTGTGAGTTGGATCAGCAGATGACGGGCATTTTCCAGGTAATACTGTTTTAGACCGCCTTGGGCCAGGCCCAGATATGCGATTTCCCACCAAGTGTGGGCGAGCCGACGTGTCACCCGATGCCTGTCAGGGTGGTCGGGGTTGTCGAGAAGTTTTTTCAGCTCCTGAGCGCGGGTAGCAAGTTGTTTCTCTTTTTGTTCCAGCATCGAATATGCCAGCAAACGGATGTCGTCAGAAGGGTCTTTAAGCGCTTCTTTCAAAATATCAACAGCTTCCTGATCGGTTAGTTGTCGGGACGCGAGCAAGGCTTTAAGGCGTTTTTCGGACGAACTAGCCTCGCGCAGGACCTCACGCAAACCGCCGTCGCTGAAGCCCAGCTGATCATCCATATCCATCGGTCGGTACGGCAATTCCGGAATGTGGGTTTCTTGCCAAGGGTTGTGTTGCTCGCTTCGAGGCAGACGAAGGGGCAGCAAAATGCCGGCGAACACGCCAATGCTACCGATCACGGGCATGGCGAATTGCAGCGTGAATAGAAAAAGGCCGGCCAATACCAGTTTGCGTCGATAGCTGGCGGGTAACAACGGCAGGCATACCAGTGTGAACACCAGTGTTGCCAGTGCGTGTGCTGTTAAATAAGCCGACAGCGCCTGCAGTGAAGGCAAGTCGGTGAACAGCGCCGCGAGGCCTCCCGCCTCTAACGTTAGCCCAAGCGAAATGAGCCAACCGTTCATGCAAGCTCCTTTTGTTTGCGCTCAAGCCATTCCGTTGGATCGGTTTTTTGCCCGAGGGGCAATTGTTGAATGCGGGTGAACGATTCCAGATAACGCCCGGATTGTTGTTGCACGGCATCGGCCAGGCGTTGCAGGTAGGCGGCAGCGCCAAGCTCGTCCGTCAGTGGCAGCAATACAACAATCTGTGTGTCCTCCGCCTCCGGCGGCTGAGTGATCACGTCCAAGCCTCGGCGCATCTGTTGCATCATTTGGTAGACATGAGTGGCCGACGCCGCGCTGTTGAAACTGAAATGAACGAGTGTAGACGGCAAGTTGTGGTCGCGGGCATCGCTGTTCACCCGGGCAAGCTGGAACAAAAAGTGGCGCCAGTCAGCCTGTGCCTGGCCGGAAACCTGGCTATGCTCCAGCAACATATCGGTCATGTGCCCGGCCATAATCGCCAGCAGACGAAGTGTTTTTGGCTGGAAACTGAAAAAGGGCATGGCCTCGACAGTAACAACGCCAATCATGTGCTGCTCTGAATCAATCAAAGGAAGCGCAAGTAGTAACTGAGTATCCAGATCACCCAGGTTATTACGGTATTCGGTGTGCACCGAAACCAGCGTACGTTGTTCCAATGCATGCACTAACAGCGGGTCATTGGGGTCAAGCGGGCGGGAATTGCCCACGGTTGCGACGGGGTCTTTGACTAACGCTTCGGCATGAATCGGATAAATTGACGCCACCTGCAGTTGCCCGTAACGCACCAGCAAACGCATGATCAGCGCGCCGGTCTCGGTGTTGAGGCCGGTGCCCCTGGCGTGAGCAATCTCGCTATACAGCCGTCGCAACGCTTCGCGGAGGCTGTTGGAGTTACCTGCAAGCTGTTGCTCGAGGCGATCATGAGAGACTTTAAGCAGATAAAAGTTGCGAGTAAATTCTTCCAGCCGCACGTGGCGGTATTGATTGGCGGCGACAAGTTTTTCGATACGGCGGTCCCAGTAATCCCGGAACTCACCCGCCAGCAGGCTGGTGGCCAGGATCCCTACCCCCCAGCTGTAGGGCAGCTGCTCGCCCGGCACCACGCCGGCCCGGAACATCAGGGCGGCGCCGGTGAACATCACGCTGGACGACACCAGAGCCATCATAAAACCGTATCTTAGGCCTGAAACCAGTGCGGCCATCACCGGCCACGGGAAGATATCACCAATAAACAAGGGGTTTTCGGGATTCAGCCAAACTCCTATAGAAAGGATCAGCAGAGTCATGAGAATGGTTTCGAGCCATTTCACCCAAGCTGCCGTTTCTTTGCTGGAAAGGCTAAGGTCGCCGTAGTCGTCGGATTTCATCATGTCGGTTTAGCGCGCAGCTTCGAGCACAGGCATTTCGTCCAGCAAATTTTCCAAGACTTTGTGGCCGGCAACGGCAACGCCTTCACGGCCCCAGCCGGTGCGGGCTCCGGTGCCGGACCAGATCACCGAGTTGTCTTCGGCATCACGGAACACCAATGTCAGGCCAACGGCGGGTTCTCCGTCGAGACCGTTTTTGTAGCGCCACTCATCAACGGTGCCTTCTACGATGATGTCTGCACCTTGATCCAGTGCAGTGGCAATAGCATCTTGTTGACGGTCGTGGTTGTCGTAAATCAGCGGATTGTCGTCGGCGGGAAGGTAAAGCTCGACTTCCGAGGCCCCTCGCGCGCGCAGCAGGGCACTGAGAATGCTGGCGGCTTGGTCGCCGGCTTGCGGAGTTTGCGACAGGTTGCCCAGTGGAATCACTGCAAAGCGGCTGTCCAGATCGACTGGCTCGGAGGGTGTTTGGCTCTGCATGACCGAACAACCGGCCATAAAGGCCAGAGAAAGCCCGAGAGTAAGAGATCGCATGAGCATTATAAAACTCCTGTTAGTGACCAAAATAAAGGGTATACGTTAATTTTGCGTTTGCACGGGGCTCGCCGCCCAGGCTGTCGGAGCTGTAACCTGCAGACAGCGCCAATTCATCATCGCCCAGCACACGCCAGCCCAAGCCGGCACGGGCGCCGAAATCAATACTCGCATTGGAGACAACATAGCCCGTATCCAAGGCCAGAAAGTAGCGAGGCGAAGGACGGCTGCGATAAAGAGCGTGGGGTTCTCCGTGGGACCATTCCGATGTGAACCCAACGCGTTCATAGTCTTCGCTTAACAGATCGTTGGCCGCAAGCGGCGATTCCAGCAGCGACAGGGTTCTGGATGATAAGTTGTCGCTCACATTCAGCGACTGGCGCTGATAGTTCAGTGACAAGCGCCAGGCAGGATCGCTCTCGAACAGACGGTACGTGGTCTGCAGGTTGGCGTTGTAGCCGTTGCCTATCTGACCACCGAACGCTTCATCGATGAATCGGTAGTCCAGGCTCCCTCCGACGGTCATTCGGGACCACGGCGTGTAGCTTGTGGATAGCGATAGCCGGTTGGCGGAGGCAAGCCACCAGGCTTCAGCGCTATCATTAACGCGTTCGTTAAAGCTCGCGCTGGCGGCGATTGTTACCCCATCCGTTGGTTGACTGTCCAGTTGGACGCGCCCACTCGTTTGTTCCCCGCCAGCGAAGGAGTAAAGGCCGATCTCTGCGGTGAGCAAATGGTCAACGTAGTTGTTTTGCCACTGCAATTTGCCGCTGGTGCCGGGTTTCGGTGTTTGTTTTAGCCGGCCCCGGTCGTTGGCCCGACTCTGGCCCGCTGAAAACATCCAACGGTAACGGTCATGACTGAACTGACCGGTCAATCCTGCGGTGTTCAGAGCGAAATCGCCGAGGTCACGGAGTTCGAGGTCGATTTGCAAGGCTCGGTTGTCGGACTGGTAAAGCGGTTCGCGAGGCACGCGCTGCGGGTCCCAGAGATTTGCATAGAGGCGGTCTTTAACATCCGGGGCCAGCGTTTCACGTGTACCCGCATGCAGAACAGCTTGTTGGCGAAGCGCTTCGGCTTCCGCATGTTTACCGGTTTCGTAGGCTTCTGCGTAATCGGCCAGTGCCAGAAGCTGGCTTGGATCATCGGTTAAGTGCTGGCGCGCGGCGCTTAGCCAGGCATTCGCTTTCCCGCGGTGGCCCAGTGCGTAATGGCCGTAGACCTGCAGTGCGTAATCTTTGGCAGCGGGTGAATCTTCCAGCGTGGCCAAAATGAGGGGTAAGCGCCCGGGCAACAGATCTGGCTGACTGATCAGAAACCAGCCCCAGGCAGACAACAGTCCGGTGTTCTCTGGCGCCAAACGATAGGCCTGAAGGTAGGCGCGCTGTGCCGCTTGTGGGTTGTTTTGCTGCTGATGCATACGCGCGCTGAGGCGCCAGAACCGCGGGTCACGTTTTGTTTCGCCCAGGCGTTCGCTCCAGGTTCCAAGTGATTGTGCCAGTTCCCGGAACCGCCCAAGCGAGCTTTGCAGCTCGGCAACAATAGCTAGATGACGGGTTTCGCCGGTTGCCTGGTATTGTGCTTTACTCAACCGAAGCGTCTCTTCTGGAGTGCCGAACTGCCACGAATACCCGATTAATTGATCTCTCGTTTCAACCGACAGCGTATCGACAGGCCCTTCGGCGACACGGTGGAAGTACTGCTCGAGGATGTCGGTACGATTCAGCATTCGAGCCAAACTGAGTCGCATGGTTTCAACTTCTTGCGCCAGCGCTGGATCTTTGGGGGTAAATGCCAGCTCGGCTAGAGCGGCTTCGGGATTCCGCGTGCGCCAATGCAGGTTGGCCAGTTGTACCCGCTCTTCATCGTTGAGGCTGGGGGCCGCTTCGAGTAGATCGATGGCTTCGAAAAACTGGCGATTGTTTGTCAATAGCGCTAGCTCACGCTGCCGGAGTGTCGAGCTGGCGGGATAGTCCCGGGTACCTTCCAGCAGGTACCGGTTAGCCGCCGCCCAGTCACCGACACGGATCAGAGCGTCTGTCAGCTGGATATAGCCCTGTTCGGACAGCTGCCGGCGCTTGGCACGCACTTCGTGCAATTCAACCAGCGTGGGCCATTGAAACAAGCCTTCCGCGAGATTGGTCGCGCGTTCGTAAGCATGCGAGGTCGAGTCATTCGGTGATTGTTCCAGAAACAGTGTCCGCCAATAAGCCAGGGCTTTATCTGGTTGATTGCTCCATTCATAGAGCTGGGCCAGCTGTTCCTGGTCTGTTGGGGGGAGGCTCTGACCGCTAGCTTCTATTCGTTGCGCGGTTTTTAGCGCATCACGAAGGTTGTTTTGACCGAGTTGATGTGCCAAAAGCTCGCGTTGAATGTTTAGGTTCGATGGCTCTGCCTTTGCGAGCTGCGCTATCCAGCGGTTACGGATCTTGGGTTGACCGGCAAAGTTAGCCAAGCGGATGCCTTGGCGCAATTGCTGAGCATCTAGTTTGTTGTTCCGGTGCAGTGCAAGGAATCGTTGGAAAGCACGTTGAGGTTCTTTGATTGCCAGGTCGAGTCGAATCAGGTTGGCAACAAACGCATCTGCCTCTTGGGGCGGGACGAGTCGGCTGACAGAATCCAGGGTGTAGATGGCGTTCGTGGTCAGGCCGACCGCTTCTTGCAGCTTGGCGAGCGCCTGGCCGGCCCTCAGGCGTTGGGTCCCGGTTGCCAGTTCAAAGAACTGCTGTCGAACGGTTAACTGTTCGTTTTCGGTCAGCAGAGTCAGGTTGTCTGCCATGAGTGTTTGTTTTTCTTGAAGGGCGTATGGCTGCAACAAGGCTTGGCTCAGCGTGGTTGCCAGTTCGCTGCGCACCAGTAGGTGCCCCAGTGCCGTTTGAGCCCGGAAAAAATTACCCCTGAGTAGCGCGGTGTAGGCTGTCATTGCTTCAAGAGGGACGTTGGGCTGTTTTATCAGCGGTGAAAGCGTGTCAATGGCCTTCTGATGTTCGCCGATTTTTTGTTGCATGCGACCCAGTGTCAGACGAAGGGCCTGATTATCTGGGTCAGATTTGAGGAGCGTTTCGAGATAGGCCAGTGAAATGCTGTCGGGTGATTCGAGGTATCCCGGGTCTTCATAAATCGCCTGTCGCGGAAACAACAGGTACAACGTAACCATAATCAATGCGGCCAGAGCCAACAGCGCAGGAACGCTGAAAAAAGCCGGTTTACGTTGGCGCATGGATTAACGGCACTCCATATCGAAGCGGCCAGCTTGTTGCGTGTCAGACTGGAAGTGCAGCAAACCGTTACTGGTTTCTTGTATCAGCCTGGTTCCGTTGACGCGGCATTCCGAAGTGCCTGACAACGAAAATTCCAGGGGCTGATACCCTTTAAACTCAATCTGAATGGACCAGTGGCTGTTCTTGCGGCTGCGTTGCCAGCTGATGAGCTGTGCGTTGGCGGAATCGAGCATGGGGCCCGGGGAGGGTTCAGGCGCAAGTACGAGCAGAGGGTCGCTCCCGCTGAGGTGGACAAAGCGCACGTCACCAACATCGTGGTAGCCGGCGACACCCCGGCTGTTTGTCAGGTCGGGATACTGATTCTGACTGATACGAACGGTAGAGGGTGGTTGAATGCCGCGCCAGCGGTAACTGTTGTCATCGGGCTGCAGCAAAGCGGAGTAGTACTGCCCTTGAACGCGCTTGGCATAGTCACTTAAGTACAGCGGCGTTACGGGTTGTGACAGGGCGTAATCGTAGATCTCTTTTAACGCTTGAAGGGCTTCAGGCTTGGTGCCCGAATAAAAATGGTAATAGATACCCATGGGCTTCAGGCGATTGTGGGATTCCAGAATCTTGAAGCTTTCGATCACGTTCCGGTAGCCGAAAAACGGGCCGGTCCAAAGATTGGTGTACACGTTTTCGTTCATCACCGGTGCGTATACCTGCAATTCATCACCGATTGGCCGGGCATCCGGCCAGACACCGGCCAATTCGGAATCGAAAGGCAGCGGGTGCGTGTCGCCTCCGTTCACGTTTACCAACCCTAGTTCGCGTACCGCTCTCAGAGCCTCTGGCCCGGGGCGTGCATCGCCGGTCCATAAAAACACCGATGCTGGTTTGTCTTGCGGTGCCAGTCGTCGGTTGATGTAGGCGATGGAATCATTGATTTCACGATCTACGTGGGGCGTATACCGCGGCACCTCCATGGAATAGCCGTAAAGCGTTTCGTCCAGTTTGGCCGCGGTGTCGGTGCCACCCTCGAGCATGCCCCAGAAAAAGGGGTGACTGTAGGAATGTGACGCCACCTCTACCAAGTCCATTCGGAACATGGACCGGGCGCTGGCTTCGGCTTCGGCGCTGACCTCTGGGTAAAGGCCTTTCGGCGAGGTTTCGGCCTCAATCACAGACAAGGTGTGGGGGATGTCGTAGACCTTCAGTATTTGTTGCTGGATAGCCTCCGAGCCCAGAGGCCGTCCGGGCAGTTCGGCTCGAGAGACCAATCCATCTCCGTCAATGTGCGCCGTGAGTATGCGTCGGCCGCTTTCGGTAGTGCTGTCGATGGCCGGAAAAGCGGATAAGTTCAGGGCTTCTTTAAGAAAGCTGAAGGGGTCGAACAACCAATAGGCTTGATCATCCGGCCCATTCTCGAAGATAAATCCTGCGGTAGCAACGGCGCCTTCATCGTGGGTATAAACCGGGCTGAAGCTCGCGCCGGATGCATCGGTGACTGTCAGCCACGAATTCGCTGCGCTGGGTTGGGGTAATGGGGAAAAGGCTGCCGAGGGAATACGGCTGCTCTCAAAGTTGCCCATAGAGGGGTGACCTGCTGAAACCTGAAGTTCGCCCTGGGGAGCCGAGGTGCGCCGACTCTGCATCAACTTGTTGCATTGGCTGGCCGTTGGGCGAAGGCCAAACAGAACCACCGGGAAATCGACAGACTGTGCTTTACCCGCCCAGCGGCAAAATCGGGTTTTCCGAACGTCGGTTTCCCACCAGGCGACAATGCCTGCGAATCGGTCAGTTACCGGCTCTTTCGGTAGCGGTTGTTCGAGGGAACGATAGACCGGCACGAGACCTAGGCGCTCCAGAACAATGCCCAGCCTCCGGTGGACTATGCTGCGGTCGGTTTGGCTTTCTGGCAGGTCGTGATAAACCAGAACGTGGCGCTTTGTAACCGCAGGGTTCGTCGGGCCAAGGCGGTTCAGGTGATGGTCAGAGACATAGGGAATAAAGCCATCTTGTCTTAGCTGCTCTGACTTTTCTACCGCGTTGCTCGCTGTTTTTGCATAGTCGATAGCAATGATGGGGAGTTCAGGGTGTGCTTCGCGCCAATGGGCCAATTGACTAGCCAACCATTCCCGGTCTTGCTCAGGCACCGCGTAGTACCGGCGACCACCGGCCTCGTAACCGTTGCGCCAGGACTCGAAGGCCAAAGCATCGACGTTTGCATGGGCTGATTCAGGCAGATGGAAGCCGCGATTGATGATGATTCGGCTATCCGGGAAGCGTTCGCGAATCGTGGCAATCAATAACCCCTGTGCCTCTGCGAATGCTTGTGGGTTCTCACGGCCTTCATTCGTTAGAAGGTGGCTGTCGAGGGTGTCCAGAAAAACCCCTTGAAACCCGCGGGCTATAGCTGGAGCAACCACCTGCTCGAGCATGAAATCGCGTACGCTTTCGTTGCGAATGTCGAGCACATAGCTCTTCCAGGCGGTGTTCTCCCCAAGTACCCAGTCTTGTTGCAAACTTTGAGCGGCTTGATCGGTAAAAGCCATTTCCCCGGCGCTTAAATAGGCTATGGGGCGGGTGTTACCTTTTTGCAGCAAGTCGAGGCGGGCATTGGTGGTCTGGCTTGGTTGGAGCACCAGCCAATCATACGCATAAAGGCTCCCAATTGGCGCTTCGTGGCCGTAGTAAAAGCCGATGTTGTGCGGCGGGTTGGGGGCTGCTGAACTGGCAGCCAACGTGTGTATCGACACCATCAGCGATGCGAGCAGCAGGATTGTTCGATACATCGTATGCAGATTGAACTCACTTTATATCTCGGAGGCGGCCGCACGAATGCGTGCCCCAGGTTAGTTTACGTCAGCAAAAGAGATTATAGGTTCGAAACGCGAGGCACAAGACGCCCCGAGGTGATCGGCAACGATGTTATGGGCTGAGGTTTTCGGAACTTATAGCGCCTGATGCGGTCTTGTGGAAGTCGTTGGGAAGAGAGGCAGGTATGACAGATATTCGGTTGTGGGATTTGCCGACGCGATTGTTTCACTGGCTTTTGTTGTTGGCCGTAACGGGCGCGGTTGTCACCATCAAAACGGGAATGCCCGAGTGGCATAGCCGCTTCGGTTTGTTTGTGGTCGGTTTGTTGAGCTTTCGGATCGCTTGGGGTTTTTTGGGGTCTACCTACGCCCGCTTCAGTTCGTTTGTCCGCGGACCGTCGGCGGTTTTGCGCTACCTTCGGGGACAATGGCAGGGTGTGGGCCATAATCCGCTTGGTGCCTTGTCAGTGCTGGCATTGCTGGGCCTGTTCGGGTTTCAGGCCGTGACGGGATTGTTTGCCAACGACGAGATTTCGTTTCAGGGCCCCTTGTACCCGCTGGTTTCGTCATCCTGGAGCGACACGCTTGGTAGCTGGCATCGGCAAACCGAATGGTATCTTTACGGGTTGGTTGCGCTGCACGTTCTGGCGGTGCTGTGGTATTCGAAAGTGAAGAAAGACAACCTGGTGCGGCCGATGATTACCGGTAGAAAACGGGTGACCCCGGGGGTTGCAAACGATGCCAAGGGCGGCGGTGCAGTGGCCTTTCTGGTGTCTTTGCTGCTGGCTGGCGTGGTTGTTCTCGGGGCTAGCGGCAGTTTGGTGTCACCGCCCCCGGCTCCGGAGCCACCACCCCAGAATCTGGGGTGGTAAGGCCTACTGTTTACTTGGCGCGGAAGTTGTCGTGACAGCCTTTGCAAGTCTTGCCTACGGCCGCAAACTGGCGTGCCAAGGCCGCCTTGTCGCCTTTGGCGGCAACGGCTTGAAGCTTATTGGCTTCGCGGCCAAAATTCATGCCGACTTCGCGGGCTTTCTCGGGCTGTTCGAAAAACTCGGGTTTCAGGCGAGTGTTTTCCGCCTTGTCCAGTGATGATCCCGGGCTGAACAGGGCGCCCATGCCGGAATTGGCAACCGCAGCAATAGCGTTCGCGGCGGCTTTCATCTGATCGGCGTTATAGGCAACGTCGCCATCGATGGCCTGAGCTTTGATTTTGCCCATGTTCCAGGCCATGAACTGGTATGCGCCCTGGCGTGCTTTGATCTGGTCTTCAATGCTCATCTGGGCAGCCGCGGGCAAGGTGATTGTCAGTGCCAGAGCAGCGGTGGCGATTAGCCGTGTTTTTTTCATTTCAGGTCCCTCTCTTTCCTGGTCTGCTGGTAAATGGTAAAAGCTTCTGTCTATAAAGGCGTGGTTCTAAGCATGCTACCTGTATAGACTCACCCCATGACAACTATATGAATTTAAAGTTCAACTCGGAGACACTACACAATGGCAATTTGGACAGTAACCCCCAGTATTGAGCAGATGACAGAAGCCAGCAAGAACACGGCGGTCGGTCATATGGGTATTGAGTATCTCGAAATCGGTGACGATTATGTGAAAGGCCGTATGCCGGTGGATGAGCGCACCATTCAGCCATTTGGGATTTTGCACGGGGGCTCTTCGGTAGTGCTGGCGGAAACCCTGGGCAGCATGGCAGCTAACTGTGTTCTGAAAGACAAGGGTACGGTTGCCGTAGGGCTGGACATCAACGCCAACCATATTCGCCCGGTGAGCAGTGGCTGGGTATATGGCACCGCTAAGGCGATGCACATAGGCAGTGCGACTCAGGTTTGGGAAATTCGCCTTGAAAACGAGCAGGGTAAACTGACCTGTATTTCCCGCTTGACCATGGCCGTGACAAAACGTCGGTAATAGGATTATTCCAGAGCGCGGGGTCAGTCGGCATAAAGCGAAATTCGGCCGCGACCCTGCTCTTTGGACTGATAGAGCGCCTGATCCGCTCTTTGAAGAAGCGCCTCCAGATTGGGGTCGGTTGGGCTGTTACTGGTGACGCCAAAGCTGGCGCTGAGCTTGATGGTGTGGCCTTCATGGGGCACGCCCAAAGCACGAATGAGTGTCAGCAGTTGCTGCGCGATTTCACAGGCTTTGTCAGTGGATGTGTCGGGTAGTAAGAGTACGAATTCCTCCCCTCCCATCCGTGCAATAAGATCCGATTCGCGAAGCCGCGCCTGCATGACCTCAGATACACGAATGAGCACCTCGTCTCCGGCTTGATGGCCATAGGTGTCGTTAATGCGTTTGAAGAAGTCCAGGTCTACCATCACCATCGACAGCGTTGAGTGATTGCGCAGCGTTTGATGCAGTATGTGATTGCCAAACTGGAAGAAGGCCCTGCGGTTGGGTAGCCCGGTAAGCTCATCTTCCAGAGCGGCTGCCTGAGCTCGTTCGTGAGCTTTGTGTAAGGCCAGTTCGATTTCTTTCCGGTCGGTGATATCGGTGGCAATTTCCAGGCGGACCAGTTTGCCGTTGGACCAGGGAATGGCCTGGTCTCTGCACTGATACCAGCGCTGGTCCACCTGATTCTGAAACTCCCAGACATGAGGAGGCCTGGCGGAACCGTCGGGCGATCGTAACAGATGGTTGGTGCAGAAATCGCAAGGGCCGTCGCTGCCCTGCAGCACTTGCCAGCATTTTCGACCAGCGATGTCGCCCCAGACCCGGCGGCCATAGGCATTCATGTAGAGCAGTTCGTAGGTCTCAAAGTCTGAGACGTAAACCAGTGCGTCGAGGTTATCCAGCACAACCTGCAGCCCACCTGCGGATATCATCGCGGCCGGGGACTCCGTGCTTGGCTCATCCGGGAGCTCGATAGACGGTATCTTGGGTGTCATGATTGAAGACGTCTTCGTTATGTTCAGGTCCATTGATCGTTGAAGTATGACCTAATCCGCCGTCTTTTCCAGTATGTCGTGTTGCTGGCTGGTTTCATTAAAAAGGAGTGTTGTTAATGGATGCAACCAATTCATCTGTGCTTTGTCCCTGCGGCAGCGCCTTGAAGTATGAGCGTTGCTGCCAGTTGTGGCATCTCGGCCAGCCAGCCCCGGCACCGGAAGCGCTGATGCGTTCTCGCTACACAGCGTTTGTCATGAAAAACGCCGACTACTTGCTGGCGACCTGGCACTCTGAAACCCGGCCGGCGGAGCTGGACCTGGAGGGCTCGCCGGAGTGGACCTCACTGCAGGTTGTTTCTGCGAGTGAGAGCGGATTTAAAGGAAAGGTGCATTTTCGGGCGTTCTATCGGGCGGGCGAGGGCTGGCGTTACCTGGAGGAGCGCTCGGATTTCATCAAAGAGGGTGGGCGTTGGTACTACCTGAGCGGCGACACGAGTGAAGGCCAGCTTAAGCCTGGTCGAAACGATGTATGCCCTTGCGGCAGTGGCCGAAAGTACAAGGTCTGTTGTTTGCATAAGTGAGTGATTTATGAACAAGGCAGTGTCGGAAACCAGCAAGGGCGTGGCATACGGATTAGCGGCCTACACCATGTGGGGCAGCTTTCCGCTCTATTTCGCTCTCTTTGAAGGCATTCCTGCTTGGGAGGTGCTGATTCATCGAGTGGTGTGGTCCTGCGTGTTTCTTGCAGCGGTCATTTCATTGCTGAAGCGGTGGACCCCGGTTAAAACGGCATTAAAACGCCCGAAACGACTGGGGTTTGTACTGGGGTGCGCTGTTTTCATTGCCTTGAACTGGGGGATTTACATCTACGCGGTGGAAACCCGGCAAGTAATGCAGGCCAGCCTGGGTTATTTTCTGACACCTTTGGTGAATGTGGCGATGGGGCTGCTCATCCTGGGTGAACGCATATCCCGGTTGCAGGTGGCCGCGGTGGTGTTGGCGGCGATCGCCATCGTTTATCAGATTGTCCTGTTGGGTGTGTTGCCGTGGATAACCCTGGCATTGGCCTTCAGCTTTGGCACCTATGGCTTGATGCGTAAGAAGGTTGATCTGGACGGATTGTCGGGTTTGTTTGTTGAAACGCTCCTGCTGTTGCCGCTTGGACTCCTGGCGTTGGCGTGGTTGTCGGCTCAGGATCTTTCACATCTGACGGAAAGTACCACCAATGCCTTGTTGCTGATGTCGAGCGGGATAGTAACGGCTATCCCTCTACTGGCCTTCGCCGGCGCGGCCCGACGGTTGCGGCTGTCTACGGTCGGGTTTCTCATGTACATCAACCCTACCCTGCAGTTTCTGATTGCCATGTATGTGTTTCACGAGCCACTGGGTACCGAGAAGCTGATCAGCTTCGTGATGATTTGGGTGGCTTTGGCGATCTACTCCTGGTCGGCCTGGAACGGCAGGGCCCGGGCATGAAACAGCGTTAAACCATGGTTTCCAGATAGGCTTCCAGCTCGTTTGCCAGCCAGCCGACAACCTCACCCCCCTGGGCTTGCTCCGTTTCCAATGCACTGAAAACCTTCCACCATCGGGCGCTCCGGTGGTTGATGGTTTTCAGCTGTTCCTTTCTCAGTGCCTCTGCAATCAGCGGTAACGGCAGGTCTGCCCAGCCCGCACCCTCTATGACCGCATCCCGAATCAGCTCGTATTGGGTAAAAGCAAGATAGTTGGCGGTTTCCGGTGACTCCGCCACCAATTGGGCGTCTTCCATGTAGGCCATGGTGACTTCCGTGTGGGCCACCAGCTGATCCTGCGTCACCCGCTTCAACTGGCACAAAGGATGGTCCGGCGCGGCCACGGTGAGCATGCGCACGTCTGCAAGCTCCCGGAACCATTGATAGCCTTCACTCAACAGCTCGGGCATCAGGCCGTAGGCGACATCGACGGATTGATTGCGAACAAGGCGCGTGAGTTCCCGGGGCGGTGCGAGATACACCGATAAGCTGGTTTGAGGAAATCTCTGCTTCAGGCGTTTCAAAAGATCGCGCCAGATCACTTCCGGTATCGCATCGTCTCGAGCAATTCGCAAGACCGATTCCGCACCGCTGAGATGGTGTTGGCAACGTGACCGAATCTGGCCCGCTACCTGATCGAAGCGCCGGCAGTCGGTCACGATGGACTGGCCGATGGCGGTCAGGTGTAACTGGTTGCCGCTGCGCTCAAACAGCTCCACACCCAGCTCGTCTTCCAGCGCGGCTAGCACCGTGCTGACGGTGGTACGGCTACGGCTCAGATGTCGGGCCGCAGCGGCAATGCTGCCGTGATCGACGACCGACAAAAAGGTTTTGATTTGTGATGCTTTCACGATTCTGTATTTCCGACGGATTTTCCGTCGCTCAGTGACTCACGCCAACGAATGGATCCCACTAATATGGCCGCTTATTCATAGGAGGTCAAAATGTTCACTTCTCTAGCGCGGGAAAATATGGCGCTGAAATTGTCTGCGATCGCGGCTGGCTTGTTTGCAGTTGCCGGTATCGTATGGGGCCTTTGGGTCGATTCTTTAGTTATTCTTTTCGACGGCGCCTATTCCTTGGTCAGCCTGGTGTTGTCGCTGTTGTCTTTGTATGCCGCCCGATTGATCCGCCGGCCAGCAACGAAAGACTATCCATTCGGCATGGGGGCGGTAGAGCCTCTGGTGATTGCAGTGAAGGGTTTGGTCATTGGCCTGGTGTGTGTGATCTCGTTTGTCTCGGCGGTGGTGTCGGTGTTTCAGGGCGGCCGGCCGGTGGAAGCGGGAATGGCGCTGGTGTTTGGTGCCATCAGTGTGGCCGGTTGTTTGCTGGTTTGGGCTTATTTGCGCTGGACCAGCCACCGGAACGGGTCGGGCCTCGTACTGGCTGAGCAAGATCAGTGGCTGATGGATACCGTATTGAGTGCGGCGGTGATGCTCGGATTTGCCATCGCGTGGTTGATTGAGCGCAGTCAGTGGTCCGCGTTGTCGGTGTATGCGGATCCGGTGATGATGATGCTGATTTCGGGTTACTTCATGACAGTCCCGGTGAAAATGGTTCTGGGTGCGGTTCGGGAGTTGTTGTTAGCTGCCCCTGCGGCCGACAGTATGGATGAAATCCATGACACCCTGATAGACCTTGGGGTGAATCCGGAGGCCGTGAAGGTGGCAAAGTTAGGGCCGACCCTGTTGTTGGAGGCGAAGTTGGTGCGTATGGGCTAAGCGTTCGCTCCGGGGCGAAAAAATGCGGCGACCGTGCTTAAGTTGCGGTCGCGCCGGCCGTTATCATTGACTATATAACGTAGCTTCTAGGCCAACACCAATAATAAACCGGAGTCACCCCTATGCCCCTGATAAGCGCCCTGCGAATACGAACTCGACTGTTGATTGGTGTACTGGTACCGGTGCTTCTGACGGCGGGGACTATTGCCTGGATTTCGGTCGCGGAAATCAAAGCCATTGGCCAGACAGAGCTGGATCGGCTTGAAGCAGAGTTGTTCGCAGCAAAGAAACAGGGGCTTCGGGATTTGGTCGAGGCCGTCAACGATGTTGTTGAAGAGGCGAAGAACAACCCTGACTTGTCGCCGGAAGAAGCCAAAAACGAGGCGCGAAAGCGCATTCGAGCCATCTCTTTTGGTGAGTCGAACTACGTGTTCGCGTATACCCGAGATGTTTTCAATCTGGCTTATGCACCGAACCCCGACAAAGAAGGCCCCACTAGCAACCCGAAGGTCCGGGGGCTGGTCGGTGACTTGTTCCAGGCGGCGACCAACGATGGCTTTCACCAGTATGAATGGCCGAATCCAGCGTCAAATGGTGCGATTGAGCCAAAGCTGTCCTACACCACTTTGGTGCCCGGCTGGGACTGGATGATCGGCGCAGGCGTTTACATTTCGGATATCGATCAGGTGCTGGCTGCGGCAAAACAAGATGTCGACGATATCGTCTCAGAGGACATGTTGTTTACATTGCTCGCGACCACCGTCGTGGTCATCGTCGCTCTGATCGTGGGTTTGTTGATTGGCCGCACCGTGACGGTGCCCTTGAAAAGGGTCAGCGACACGATGCAGGACATCGCCAATGGCGACGGTGATTTACGCCAACGCCTGCCGGAGAATGGCTCGGATGAGCTCGCCGAATTGGGGCAGCGGTTCAACCAGTTCGTGATCAAAATGCAAAACACGATCCGGGAAGTGGGTATCACCACTGACCAGGTGGCCTCTGCGGCAGAAGAGCTTAGCCGGGTGGCGAATGAAACCAGTCAGTCGGTGCAGGAGCAGGGTTCTGAAACCGACCAAATTGCCTCGGCGATTAATGAAATGGCCGCCACCATCCAGCAAATATCCGGCAACACCAATGAAGTGGAAAGCGCGGCCTCGGATGCCGATCGCATGGCCCGTGAAGGCGGTGAAACCATCACCAGCGCTCAAGGTGCAGTAACTCAGCTGTCCGGTGAAATTGAAAGCACCGCTGCCAGCATCAACGCACTGGCAGAGAAATCTGGTGACATTCAGCAGGTGCTGGATGTGATTCATGCGGTGACGGAACAGACCAACCTGCTGGCTTTGAACGCAGCCATCGAAGCGGCCCGGGCCGGAGAGCACGGCCGTGGTTTCTCTGTGGTGGCTGATGAAGTTCGGCAGTTGGCGCGCCGGTCAGCAGAGTCTGCGGACCAGATTGGCGAGATGATCGGTGGCTTCGTGGCAGAAACCAAGGCTTCTGTTGAACGGATGAACCATTCGCGCCGAAGCTCCGAAGAAACGGTTGAGCGGATTAACCACGCGACCTCCGCGCTGAATACGATTGTCAGCTCGATCGCCCAGATTCATGATCAGGTTACCCAGATAGCCACAGCGGCAGAGCAGCAAAGCCAGGTTGCGGAAGAAGTGAACCAGAACGTTGTGCGAATTGTAGATGCGGCACAGCGGAGCGACACCGGAGTGAATCAAACCAATGAAGCCAGCCATGAATTAGCGCGCCTGGGCGAGAGCCTTCGTGAGTTGGTAGCCCAGTTTAAGGTGTAATGCCGGCAGCGGTCTTGCCCCTGAGGGCTGAAAGGGCGAGACTGTCCGTTTATTGTGGTTTAATAACAGGTTACTGCCTGTGACCTATAGCGATAATAACGGAACCTTTTACTATGTTTATGCGTAACACCTTCCTGGCCGCCTTCGCTGCGGTTGCTGTTCTGGCCAGCCCCTTTGCGGCAGCAGACAAAACCTACACCATTCGCCTGGCAGAAACCTGGGGGCCTAACTCCGGGCTGCTCGGCGATACGCCTCGCAACATGGCCGCCATGGCTGAAAAGATGTCCAATGGCCGATTGAAGTTTCGGATCGATTCCTCCAACAAACACAAAGCCCCGTTTGGCATTTTCGATATGGTGCGCAACGGCCAGTACGATATGGGGCACACCGCCTCGTATTACTACAAGGGCACCATCCCGAACGCCATGTATTTCACCACCACACCGTTCGGCATGATCGCACCGGAAATGTACGCCTGGTTTTACCATGATGACGGTATGGAACTGATGCAGAAGGTGTACGAACCGTTTGGTTTGTTGTCGTTCCCGGGTGGCAACACCAGCAACCAGATGGGCGGCTGGTTCCGTAAAGAGATTAACTCACTGGAAGACCTGAAAGGTCTGAAAATCCGCACGCCCGGGTTTGCCGGCGAGGTTATGTCCGAGCTGGGTGTGGCCGTGACTAATTTGCCGCCGGGCGAACTGTATACCTCCCTTGAACGCGGCACCATCGATGCGGTGGAATGGGTTGGTCCGGCGCTCGACCTGAAAATGGGCTTCCACCAGATTGCCGACTACTATTATTCCGGCTGGCAGGAGCCAAATGCCGAAGTACAGTTCCTGATCAACAAGAAAACCTGGAACAAACTGCCGGAAGACCTGCAAGAAGTGCTGCGTGTGGCGATGCGCACAGCGGCCTACGACATGTACATTCAAAGCACCCATGAAAGCGGAGCTGCGTGGGCTAGCATGAAGGAAGAATACCCGAATGTGACCCACAAAGTGTTCCCGCCGGAGGTGATTGAGGCGCTTCGCGAGACCACCAACCGGTTGTTGAACGAGTTTGCCGAAAACGACGAACTGGCGAACGAAATTATTACGTCTCAGCGCGAATACCTGAAGCAGGTTCGCCCCTGGACAAACATTTCGGACAAGGCGTATTTGAACAGCGTAGCTGACCAGTAAAACCGTCCTGAAAGGCGCAAGGGGCGCGGGGTTGTGGAATACCCTGACGCCCCTTTTTGTTGGCCGGGGTTTCTGGAAAAATACGCCGCTAACTTTTTAGGCGGCGGCCGATGAAACAGACACTGCTTTCTTTGAGTAAGCTCTCCAAGCAATTCGATGACCGCAAGGTATTGGATTCGCTGGATCTTGAGATCTTTGATGGTGAGTTCATTACCTTGTTGGGCCCTTCTGGCTGCGGCAAAACCACGCTTCTGCGCATGATGGCCGGGTTTGAACACCCGGATGAAGGGTCAATTACCCTTGGTAGCCAAGACCTGACTCATACCCCGCCAGAAGCCCGTCCTCTGAATACCGTGTTTCAGAATTACGCGTTGTTTCCGCATATGTCGGTTTTCGACAATGTGGCCTATGGCCTGAAGATGGAAAATCGCCCGAAGCCGGAAATTCAGCAACGGGTAGAAGAAGCGCTGGCCATGGTGCAGCTGGAAGACTTTGCCAAGCGCAAACCGCACCAGCTGTCCGGTGGCCAGCAACAGCGGGTCGCGATTGCCCGGGCGGTGGTCAAACGCCCGAAAATGCTGTTACTGGACGAGCCTCTGTCCGCGCTGGATTACAAACTGCGCCGCACCATGCAGGTGGAGCTGAAACGTTTGCAGCGAGAGCTGGGCATTACCTTTGTGTTCGTGACCCACGATCAGGAAGAAGCCTTGTCTATGTCAGATCGCATTGTGGTGCTCAAAGATGGCCTGATTCAGCAGTTGGGCACCCCCCGGGAAGTCTATGAGCGCCCTGCTAACCTGTTTACGGCCCGGTTTGTGGGTGAAACTAATTTCTTCCCGGGCCGCGTGGATGCCCTGAACGATGACGGCACCATTATTGTGGATGTCTTTGGCCTGAAGCGCCGGTTCCGTAAACCAGACTTTTCCGTGGTGGAAGGGCAGCCTTTGCACGTATTGCTGCGGCCGGAAGACATCCGGGTACTGGCACCGGGTGACGATGACGGCGTAGCCGGTAAAGTCGTAGAGCGGAACTACAAAGGCAGTACCTTGGATTCGGTCATTCATTTAACCGACGGCACCGAAGTGCTGGCCTCGGAATTCTTCGATGAAGATGACCCAACATTCGACTACCGCTTGGGCGAGCCGGTCCGGGTCAGCTGGGTTGATGGCTGGGAATGGTTGCTGCCGGAAGAGCCGGCGGTGGTGGCCGAGGAAGAAACTGTTGATGGGTAATACATTGCAGCAACCGTTCAGAACCGCCGTGCTGGTGTTGGTATGGGGTTGGTTGCTGCTTTTGGTGTTTACCCCCAACTTGTTGGTGGTTGGGGCCAGTGTGATGACGCGGGACCCGAGCACATTCATCTCGCTCCCGATGAACCTGGATGCCTACCGCCAGCTGCTGAACCCGCTTTATCTGGATGTGTTTTTGCACTCCCTGTATATGGCGGCCATGACCACCTTGATTTGTTTGGTGATTGGCTACCCGTTCGCGTGGTCTTTGTCGAAAGTGGCCAGAAAGAACCGGTTATTGCTGATCTTCCTGTTGATCGTGCCTTTTTGGACCAACTCTTTGGTGCGTACCTACGCCCTGAAGTTGATTCTGGCGACCAATGGGTTGCTGAACAATGCATTGATGGCGATGGGCATCATCGATGAACCCATGCAGATGTTGTACACCGAGGGCGCCGTGATCATTGGCTTGGTGTACCTGTTGTTGCCGTTCATGATTTTGCCGTTATACACGGTGTTTGAGGACTTGCGTGAAGACTTCCTTCGGGCCTCCCACGATCTGGGCGCGGGCCGCTGGTCCACGTTCATTCACGTTATCGTGCCGTTGACCCTGCCTGGCGTGCTGGCCGGCGTGATGCTGGTGTTGCTGCCGGCTATGGGCTTGTTCTTCGTGCCCGATGTCCTCGGTGGTTCGCGCAACTTGTTGGTGGGTAACGTGATCAAAAACCAGTTTTTGGATGCCCGAAACTGGCCCTTCGGTGCCGCGGCCAGCATCATGCTGACCTTGGCCATGGCATTTTTGATGTTTGCCCACCGGTTAAGTAAACGGCGCATCGGGGAGGATGGTGTATGAGCCGCTGGTTGCCCCGGACCTACCTGACCCTCGTGTATCTGCTGCTGTACGTGCCCATTGCCGTGCTGGTGGTGTTTTCGTTCAACGATTCCCGTACCGGCTACGAATGGGGCGGGCTCAGTCTGCGTTGGTATGAAGCGCTGTTCAACAACCGGGCCATGGTTCAGGCCATGTGGAACTCGCTCTGGCTGGCGCTTTCAGCGGCGACAGTATCAACACTTATTGGCGCGCTGACAGCACTGGCTTTGCACCGATACCGTTTTCGCGGCAAACAAGTGCTGAACGGCATGCTGTTCATCGTGATGATGTCGCCGGAAATTGTACTGGCGATCTCGCTGCTGGGGTTGTTCCTGATGGTCGGGCTGCAGCTGGGTTACGTGTCCTTGCTGCTGGCGCACGTGACCTTCTGCCTGCCCTTTGTGGTCATTACCGTGATGGCTCGCCTGAGTGGGTTCGACGAGCGCCTGCCCGAGGCGGCGCGGGACCTAGGCGCCAGTGACTTCACCATGACCCGCACCGTGTTGATTCCGGTGATCATGCCGGCGCTGCTGGCGGGGTGGCTGCTTGGTTTTACGCTCTCGCTGGACGATGTGGTGGTCAGCACCTTTGTCAGTGGCCCCAGTTATGAAATTTTGCCGTTGCGCATCTACTCTATGGTGCGAGTGGGTCTGAAACCGGAAGTAAATGCCCTAGGTACCCTGTTGCTGGTGTTTTCACTGGTGATGCTGATGTTATCCCAATGGATCCTGTTAAGGAGTAAACGATGAAGAAACTGGCACTGGCCACGATGCTGGCGGTTGGTTTGACCGGCTGCAGCAGCTCTGAAGAAACTCAAGTGTTGAACCTGTACAACTGGTCGGAGTACATGCCGCAGGAGGTGCTGGATCGTTTCACCGACGAAACCGGCATCCAGGTGGTTTACACCACCTACGACAGCAACGAAGCCATGTATGCGCGGTTGAAACTGCTCGACGACAGCGCTGCCTATGACCTGGCTGTGCCTTCGACTTACTACGTCAGCAAAATGCGCCAGGAAGACCTTCTGATGCCCATCGATCGCAGCAAGATCGAGGGTTTTGATAATCTCTCCCCTGAATTGGTCAATCTGGATATCGATCCGGACAACGAATACAGCGTGCCGTTCCTGTGGGGCACCACCGGCCTTGGCGTAGATACCGCAGACGTTGAAGGCGAAGTGACCGCCTGGGCTGACCTGTGGGACGAGCGCTTCGAAGGTCGCATCGTGCTGACCAACGATATGCGTGAAGTTTTCCACGTTGCTTTGCGCGTGCTGGGCTATCCCGGCAATAGCACGGATCCTGAGCAAATTGAAGAAGCGTATGAAAAGCTGGCCGAGCTGATGCCGTCGGTTCGTACGTTTAATTCGGATGCCCCGCGCATGCCGTTCCTGGAAGGCGAAACCGACATTGGCATGATCTGGAACGGCGAAGCCGTCATGGGCCGTGACGCTCTGCCGACGCTGGAGTACGTGTACCCGCAAGAGGGCATTATCGCCTGGTTGGACAGTTTTGTGATTCCCAAGAACGCCAAGAACCCGGAAGCCGCGCACAAATTCATCAGCTTTGTGCTGACGCCGGAAATCTCCGCTCTGATCAGCGAAGACATTGGTTATGCTACGCCCAACCTTGCCGCCCGTGAGTTGCTGGATGAATCGGTCGCCAATGATCGCGCGAGCTATCCGACCGCTGAAGACATGATCAACGCTGAATTCCAGACCGATATCGGCGACGAAGCGTTGCAGGTTTATGCAAAGTACTGGGAAAAGCTGAAGTCTGGCCTTTAAGGCGTTTTAGCGCATTGAATTGAAGAAGGGAGGCTGCGGCCTCCCTTTTTCGTGGGCGGTTTTCACATAACGGCAATATATGGTCTATAACTTCCTGATAACAAGAAGTTAGCGACGTGCTTCGCTACCTAACTCAGAGGAAGGGATGATCATGAACGCAAGCAACACACGGAACGCGGCACTGCTGTGTACCTCTCTGTTGGCCGCATCGGCATCCAGCCCATTGTTGGCGGAAGAGCTCCGGCTCATCACGTGGGGTGGCTACGCGCCGGACGAGGTGGTGGCGCAGTTTGAAGAAGAAACCGGCATCGATGTAAAGATTACCTTGTCGAATAACGAAGACATGATTTCCAAACTTCGAGCCACCGGCGGGGCCGGTTTTGATCTGGCTCAGCCTAGCCAGGACCGGATTGTTGGTGTCCAGCGTCAGTTCAATGTATACAAACCCATCGATTACAGCCGGATCAACACCGATCAGCTGCAGCCGTCTATGGTCAAGGCCACTCAGGAAGCCACTGCGTTAAATGGCAAATCTTACGGCGTACCTTCTGTCTGGGGGACCAGTGGCTTGATCGTACACCGCTCTGTGGCCGGCACCGTCAAGGATTACACCGACCTGTGTGATCCGGCGGTTGCCGGCAAAGTGAGTTACCGCCTGAAGCGCCCAACCCTGATGGGCTTTGCCTTTGCCATGGGAATGGACCCGTTTTCGGCGTACAACGACCGTGACGAATACGCGTCGATTATGGCAAAGGTTGAAGACAAGCTGATCGATTGCAAAGCCAACGTGAAGACTTACTGGACCGGCGGTGATCAGTTGTTGTCGTTGCTGCGCACGGAAGAAGTTATTGCTGCTATGGCCTGGGATGCCGGGGGCTGGAAACTGAATGCCGAGAACCCGGAGATTCAGTTTATTGCGCCGGAGTCGGGTGCTTTGGGCTGGATTGATACCTTTGCGATCCCGCGCCGCAGCGAAAATGAAGACGCCGCCTATAAGTGGATCAATTTCGTGATGCAGCCAGAAATCGCGGCGAAAATTACCAATGCGTCCGGCAACTTCACCGCATCTAAAGGCGCAGACGAGTTCGTGAAAGCGGATCTGCGTGATGCCTATCGTGCGAGTTTTGACGAAAAAGCCATCACCAACATCAAGTGGTACCCGCCTGTGCCGCCAGGGCTGGAAGCTACCGAAGGGCAGGTACTGGATCGTGTGCAAGCGGCGAACTGATGTCCATGGCGACACAATCTGACCTTTCCTGTAACGGGCTGGTGCGGCGCTTTGGCGACCATGCTGCCGTCAATGATATTTCACTGGACGTGCCTGCGGGCACGTTCTTCTCCATTCTTGGCCCTTCTGGTTGCGGCAAGACCACGTTGCTGCGCCTGCTGGCTGGCTTTGATAAGCCCAACAAGGGAGATATCTATATCCGTGGCGAACGGATGAACGATGTGCCGCCCAATCACCGGCCGGTTAACATGGTGTTTCAGCATCTGGCTTTGTTCCCCACTATGTCGGTGGGCGACAACATCGGTTATGGCCTGAAACGCCGGAAAGTACCTGCGGCGGAGCGTCGGAAGCTGACCACAGAGGTGCTGGAACAGGTCGGGCTGCCCGGGCTTGAAAACCGAAATCCGATGGAATTATCCGGTGGCCAGCGCCAACGGGTGGCTCTTGCCCGTTGCTTGGTGCTGAAGCCTACCCTGTTGTTGCTGGACGAACCGCTCGGTGCGCTTGACCTTAAGCTGCGAGAGCAGATGAAGGTAGAGCTTAAGCACCTGCAGAAACAGTTCGGCACAACTTTTGTGTACATCACTCACGATCAGTCAGAAGCCATGGTGATGTCTGACCAGGTGGCGGTGATGAAAGACGGCCGTTTTGATCAGGTCGCGCCACCGGAGGAGTTGTACCGGGAACCGGCGACCCCGTTTGTTGCCGGTTTTGTGGGGGACAACAACCGTTTGGGCGGAGAAATCGTCTCTCTGACAGACCATTTGGCACAAATTCGACTGGATAGCGGCGAGTTAGTGCGTGGCCGAATGGCTTCGACTGAATTGCGACCGGGTGCACGAGCGGAGTTGTATATTCGTCCTGAATCTCTGGTGTTTGCTGATTCCGGGTCCCATAACGATTATTCGGTGATGCAGGCCAGCGTAAAAACAACGCTGTTCGACGGTGCGAACAGTCGGGTTGAGGTCGAAAGCAACGGTAGCCCGATATACGCCCGTTTGCCTCAAGACGGCACCGCGCCAGAGTTGGCCGCAGACAGCACAATCAAGCTTGCGTGGGATCCTGAGCTCGCTCGGGTGTTCGAGGCTGATCGGTCATGAAATCGTCAGCGAGTCGGCTCTCCCTTTGGTTGCTGCTCACCCCGTTCCTGTTGTGGATTGTGCTGTTGGTATTGGTGCCGCACATACAGATGCTTCGCGTGTCGTTTCAGGTGCGCGAAAGCTGGGATACGCTGGCGTGGGGGTTGGAGCAGTACCAGAATTTTTTCACGGAATCCTATTACTGGCGTACCTTCGTTCGCACTGGCGTGATGTCACTGTTTACCACGTTTCTAACGCTGCTGGTGGCATTTCCCATCGCTTGGTACATCGCCAAAATGGCCCGCGGGCGCAGCAAGGGCGTTCTGTTTCTGGCTTGCCTGATCCCGTTTTGGGCCAGTGAGTTAGTACGTACTTACGGCTGGATGATTCTGCTGCGTGAAAGCGGGTTGTTCAGCTCTTGGCTGCAGGCATTGGGTTGGGCTGATGGCCCGGTAGAAATGCTCTATAACGATGTCGCGGTCATTATCGGGCTCGTCTACAACGGCTTGCTGTTCATGGTGGTACCTCTGGTGACCACCTTGGATGGTATGGACGAGAATCTGGTGGAAGCTGGCTATGATCTAGGCGGTGGCCACGCCACGGTGCTTCGGGAAGTTGTGGTGCCCTGGGCTATGCCCGGAATAGTTTCCGGATGCATTGTGGTATTCATGTTAACTCTCGGCAGCTACCTGACCCCGGTTTTGATGGGTGGTAAAGACAGTGCCTGGTTCACCGAACAGATTTTTACCCAGTTCATTACCCGTTTCAATTGGGAGCAAGGAGCCGCGTTGGGCGTTCTGCTGCTGGTGTTGTCATCGGTGATGGTGTGGCTGGGGCTGAGACTGTCAGGCCAATCTCTGCGCAAGGTTATGGGGTAACGGTATGATTCGATCAGTACCCCGTTCCCGACTGTTTGATGGCCTGTATCTGGCCTATCTGGTGGCTTTTTTCGTGTATTTGGCGTTGCCTTTGCTCGTCACGGCTGCTTTTGCGTTCAACGATTCCTCGTTTCCTTCATTGCCTTGGCAAGGGTTTACACTGGATTGGTATTTGGCTGATGGCAGCGAAAGGCGAACGGGCCTGTTCCACGATGATGGCCTGCTGGGCGCGCTTTGGGTCAGTACAAAAATCGCTTTCTGGGTCACAGTGGGCAGTGTGGCATTAGGTTGTGTGAATGCTGTGTTGTTTGAGCGACTGCAGTTTCGAGGCAAGGAAATCCTGTATTTGTTGATGCTGTTGCCACTGGTGATTCCCGGCGTGATATTGGGGGTTTCGATTCTGGTGTTCTACAGCGGCACCGCAAACGAAGTGTCCCGGCTATGGGGAATCGAACTGGATATCTTTCGGCCGGGCATGACGCTGGTGGTGATGGGGCAAGTAACCTTTATCACGACCTTGGCCACACTGGTGATCGGTGCAAGGCTGAGAAAATTTGATCCGCAACTGGAAGAAGCCGCGTTGAACTTGGGTGCAACACCTTTGGTTGCCTGGTTCACCGTCACCTTACCTTGGTTGTTGCCCTCGATATTCGGAGCGGCTGCCATGGCGTTTCTGATGTCGTTCGAGAATTTCAATACCACGGTCATGCTGACAGGCAGTGATACACCGTTGACGGTAGCCTTGTTCAATCGGTTACGAGAGGGGTCTACGCCGGTGCTGAATGCGGTGGCGTTGTTTCTTATGGTTGTATCTGGCTTGTTAGCAATGCTGACTTTGCGGCAAAACCGGGAGAAGCAATAGTTCGAGGAATGAAAAGAATTGCCCCGCAGCCATCACCGGATAGCTGCAGGGCTTTCCACATTAACGCCAGATGCTGCTGTCGATCTTCTCGTCCAGCTCCGGGTAATCTGCGGATTTGAACTGCGGTACTACACCTTCCTTGCGCTGCGCCAGATAGTCTTTGGTCAGCTTAATCACAGTACCCGACAAGAGCACAATGGCAATCAGGTTGATCACTGCCATCAGCCCCATGGACGCATCCGCGGCATTGAATACCGTGACGACGGCCTCGTAGCCGCCCCAAATCACCATGCCCAAGGCAGCCAGACGCAGAATAGTCAGGCCCAGGGTGTTGCCGCCTTTCAGGTACACCAGCGCGTTTTCTGCGTAGGTGTAGTTGGCAACGATGGAAGTAAAGGCAAAGAACAGAATGGCCACGGCAATGAAGTAGCTGCCGAACTCGCCAAGGTGAACTTCCATAGCCTGCTGGGTTAGCTGGGTGCCGGTTACGCCGGAACCTGGCTCCAGAACGCCCGCTAACAAAATCATGATTGCCGTGGCGGTACACACAACGATGGTGTCAACGAATACGCCGAAAGCCTGTACCAAACCCTGAGAAGACGGGTGGTGCGGCGCAGGCGTTGCCGTTGCAGCAATGTTCGGCGCCGAGCCCATGCCCGCTTCGTTGGAGAACAGGCCGCGCTTGATGCCGTTCAGCATGGCCGCGGTGACGGAGCCAACCGCACCACCGGCTGCTTCTTCCAGGCCAAACGCACTTTTTACGATCAGCGCCAGAATGCCCGGCACCTCCGTGATGTTCATCACCATGACCCCCAGTGCCAACAGCACATAGGCACCGGCCATAAACGGCACCACGAATTCAGCGAAACGTACGATTTTGCGAAGGCCACCAAAAATCACCACACCCGCACAGGCGGCAATCACTACGCCCACGCCGAGTTTGGGCGCGCCGAAGGCACCTTGCATGGCATCTGCAATGGAGTTTGCTTGTACGGCGTTGAAGACCAAGCCGAAGGAAATGATCAGGCAAACGGCGAAAATGGCCGCCGCCCAAGGCGCTTTCAGGCCCTTCGCAATGTAGACCGCCGGGCCGCCGCGATATTGCCCCTTGCCGTCACGAACTTTGTAAAGCTGGGCCAATGTGCTTTCGGCATAGCCGGTGGCCATGCCCACCAAAGCCACCATCCACATCCAGAAGATGGCGCCTGCGCCGCCCAGATAAAGAGCGACCGCCACACCAGCCAGGTTACCGGTACCTACGCGGGAAGCAAGGCTGGTGCATAAAGCCTGAAAGGGGGAGATCCCGTGAACGTCGCTCTCACGGGAGCCGCGGATAGCGCGTATCATTTCTCCGAAATGGCGGAACTGAAGAAAGCCGAGGCGAATGGTGAAGAAAATGCCTACGGCTAGCAAACCGTAAACGAGGACGTAGCCCCAAATAATAGAGTTGAGAAAATCGACAATTGCGGTCATCGACAAGCGCCTTGTGATTTGTGAATGAAAGTTAACCTAGAGGCGCGGCAGTTTAGCACGGTGAAATTTCACGCAGCTTGCGGATATCCGTGATATCCCGGCAGCGAAAAATCTGCTGCCGGGGGTGTTCAGAGCGGCGAGAAAACCGTCACACAACCAGCACAGGGCATTTGGCCTGGGAAGCCACCCGATGAGAAACACTGCCCAAGAACATGCCGTCTTTGTCGCTGTTCGTGCCTTTGGTGCCGACTACAATGAGATCGGCCTCTTTTTCCTTGGCGAACTTCACGATCACCTTGGAAGGTCTGCCCGCTTTCACGAAACCGCGCACTTTCGTGGCGCCGTGCTCTTTCGCAAACTCCTTCGCATGGTTAACCACTTCTTTCGCGTACTCCGACAATACCTTATCCGGGATGTCCATATCGTCGGGCCGCCCGATGGATAAGGAAGCCTCAAACAAGCTGTGGTGCTTGTAAACACAGATGATGAAAATCTCAACCTCTGGCAACAGCCGTTGCAGCTCGATCGCCTTGTCCAATGCCCGAAGCGATGTCTTGGAACCATCCACGGCCGCCAGAATTCGATTAAACATAGCAGTCTCCTGTCATTGGCCGGGTATCCGGCTTACTGCGGGTAAGCCAGATCCCTCAGGAACAACGCAATTTGCGGGAAGGCGATGATCAGGCCGGCGGCTGCCACCAGCATGAAAATAAACGGTGGCGTGCCACGGATAACTTCCAGATACGGCCGTTTGAAGATCGCAATGGCGGTGAATATGTCGCAACCGAATGGCGGAGTGGCAGAGCCAATAGCCACCTGCAAGGTGATCAGAACACCCACCAATACCGGGTCAAGGCCGGTAGACTGGATTGCGGGCGCAAAAATCGGGGTAAGCACAAGGATCACCACGATGGGGTCCACAAACATACAGGCGATGAAGAACGCGATACAGATAGCGATCAGAACCCCAACCGGGCCAGCCTCATTAACACCAACGGATTCGAGAATGGCTTGTGGAATCTGGGCAAAGGAGATGATCCAGGAGAAACCGTTACCCACAGCCACCAGAATGAAGACCACGGCAGTGATCAGTCCGGTAGACTTGGCAATTCGGTAGACATCGGTCAGCTTGAGTGAGCGGAAAATCACGAATTCCAGCAGGAACGCATAAAGCACGCACACGGCCGCCGCTTCGGTGGGGCTGAAAATACCGCCGTAAATACCGCCGACAATGATGACCGGGAACATCAGCGGCCAAGACGCATCCCGAACGGACACAGCACGCTGTTTCCAGCTGGCCTTTTCTTCCGTGGGTACGTTGTTTTTATAGGCGTAAATCAGGCAGTACAGCGAAAACATCAACAGGATCAGCAAGCCCGGGCCAATACCGGCAATGAACAATTCGGCAATCGAGGTTTCTGAGATAACCCCGTAGATAATCATCCCGATGCTGGGCGGAATCAGAAACGCGATGTCACTGGCGTTAACAATCAGAGCCAGAGTGAAGGAGTCGGAGTAGCCGGCCTTCAGCATCTTGGGGCGAAGGGGCGAGCCCACCGCTACCACGGTTGCCTGAGTGGAACCGGAAACCGCGCCGAACAGGGTGCAGGAGGTGGCGGTACTGATCGCCAAGCCGCCTTTTACGTGGCCGATAAACGCCATGACCATGTTGATCAGCCTATCGGCGGACTGGCCGCGAGTCATGATGTCGGCGGCCAGAATAAACATAGGTACTGCAATCAACGACGCCGGCCGGATGCCGCCCATCATCTGCTGGATGAAGGTGCCCATCTGGCCGAAGCCGTCAAACATCATTACAAAACCAACCACCGCAGCGGTGATCAGTGGAATCATCATCGGGAAGCCCAGAAGCAGCAGCCCGATCATGATGAGCATCATAATAGTTGCCATAGTATGCGTATCCTCAACCTTCCAGGTTTATGCTGCTTTTAAACTTCCGATTCTGTGTCGGCATAACCGTCAACCACCCCTGTTGAAAGGTAAACATCCTTGCTGGTGAAGTTTTTAATGGCAGTGAGGAGATACTGGATGCCGGTAATTGCGAAACCGATCGGTGCCCAGATATAGATCCACCAAATCGGTAAACCCAGAGCAGGCAGAATGCGCCCCCGGCTATACAGGGTTTCGATGTATCCGTAGGAGTAGTAGCACAGGAAAAACATCACCACGGAGGTGAACAGCGCGATGATGATCATCAGTACTTTCCGGCCGCTGGCGGGAAACGCGTCGTAAACCGCAGACATGCGAATGTGGCGACCGTGCCGGGCGGCATAACCGATGCCGGCAAAAGTGATCAGAATAATGAGGATTCGGTTGATCTCGCCGGAGAAAAACAAGCCTTCTCCGAACACAAAACGGCCAATCACGTTAATGCAGGTGTTAATGGCCATCAGGATAACGCCAGCAGCCAGCATGACTGCTTCGGTTTTGGCAATCCATTCGTCGATGGTGCCAAGAATGCCGGGTAAACCGGATTCGTAGGTGCCGGTATCGTCTTCAACAGCCTCTTGAGGATGCTCAGACATGGGTGGTGCTCCACAACTGATTGCTCCCGGCGGGCAAAGACTCCGGCGGGGCGGGTTTAAACCTTAGCCGGACAGCAAAGGGTGGCCAGAGCCACCCTTTGAATCCTGCCGTTTATTCGCCTTGTACGGCTTCGAGATCGGCTTTGAATTGTTCCAGAAGTTGCTTGCCACGCTCACCGGTCATTTCGATAAACTTCTCTTCCACCTGCGGCGCACGGGCACGGAAGGCGTCGATCTGTTCGTCATTCAGACGGGTAACGGTGACTTCGTCACTCTTCGAGGTAATCTTTTCCAGAGCTTCGTCGGCCAGCCCATCGATGTGTTCGATGATTTCTTCGAAGGCATAATCGGCAGCATCCTGAACCAGTTTCTTATCGGCATCAGACAGGCCATTGTAGAAGTTCTGGTTCGCCATCATGGCTGTGGTGAACCAGCCGTGGCCAGTGAATACCAGGTTGGGGGACACTTCATACAAACCGCCAGACTCGATCCAGAAAATCGGGTTTTCCTGACCCTGGATCATGTTGGTTTGCAGTGCGCCGTATACTTCACCCCAAGGCAGCGGGGTCGGCGTGGCGCCGAACGCAGAGTAGGTTTCTGACAACAGCGGGTTGGTCATGACCCGAATTTTTTTGTTGTTTAGCTCTTCCGGAGAGGTGACAGGCTCGTCAACGGTAACGACCATTTCACCTTCAGGATACATTTGCAGCAGTTCCAGGCCCTGCTCGGAATACAGCTCGGGGAAATCTTCGTTGATTGCCTTGGACTCACGGAAGAATTCGATCACCGTGTCCATGTCGGTTGGCATCAGGTAGGGGATGAAGAAAATCTGGGCTTCGGGAATCAGCGAACCGGTAAAACCCGGAGACTGGTTCACAAAGTTCAGGATGCCCGCCTGAGTCTGTTCCATGATGTCATCAGACTCACCCAACTCGCCAAAGCGGAAGATTTGCAATGTGTGGTCTGAGTTCTCTTCGATGTATTCTTTGAATTTGTAGGCGTAGACGTCTTGAACATCACCCTCGTATTCTTCGTGGGCGTAACGCCAATTGGCCGCATTTACCGCGTTTGCAGCAGTCAGCCCGGCAAAGGCCAATGCTGAAATACCGACCAATTTCCGGAAATTGTTTGTGCTGTTCATTGCGTGATCTCCGCTCGCTTTTTTTAGTTAGTTCCTTGTTAACTTTATAAAGACTGGCAAAACAAAGCGGTTTTCGCAAGGAAATGGCCGAAATTAGAAAACATGCGAAAGCGAACGAGCGGGATCTGCAAGGTTATGATTTTAGTCTGGATTCTGCTCGGCTAAGCAGGTTTCCATGAAATGGCGGAACTCGCGGGAGACCCGTTCCACGCTGTTCTCAAGTCGATGGCCATCGGGCAGAACCAGCGTTTCCAGTTGCTGCTGGCGAGCCAGTTCGAGAACGGGGACAACCGGCACCACATCGTCGTTCCAGCCATGAATGATTTGTACGTGCTTTGCCTGAATTGTCGGTCTGGATTGTGGGTATTTTTCCAAAGCGAGAGCCGGAGCCAACAGGAAGCAGCCTAAAACAGGGGTGTTGGCGCTGGTTTGTGCACACACCCAACCGCCCATACTGGAACCGGCCAGAATGGTGCGTTCGGGGGTGGCTCCGGCAGCGGCCATCGCATCGCGCATCTGCTGCAAACGAGTTTCCGGATCTTTGCTACTGGTGTGGTCAATCGCCTCTGCGACAACGCCGGGAAACTCTTCAGCAACGGCTTTCATGGCCTGAACTTTGGTGCCCTTCGGGCCACTTTCCAGCCCGTGTGACAGGAAGACGAAAAGACGGTTATCAGTCATTGGCTAAACTCTCGGTCAAAATGTTCAAGGCATGGCGCCGCTTTTCGGGCTCGTAAATATCGACGGTAAACATCAGTTCCTCAACCTGAATATCCGACAGCAATTCATCGAGCTGTAGTTTGATGTCGGTGGCGTTTCCGAGCACTTGCAAGCCCAGGAAATCTTTCACACCGGCTTCCTCGGCGGCGTTCCACAGGCCATCCATTGAATCCACCGGCGGTTTCATCCACAAGGGTTGCCCGCGGAACAGTGCCAGAATGCGTTGGTAACTGGTGGTGGTCAGATGTTTGGCTTCGATCATGGAATCCGCCGGTACCGCCGGAATCGCCAGCATGGCGTAGGGCTGTTGCAGCTGCTCTGAAGGCTGGAAGTTGTCCCGGTACACCCGCAGCGCTTCCCGGTACAAACGCGGGGCAAAATGCCCAGCGAAGGCATAAGGCAGCCCTCGCATGGCCGCAAGCTGAGCGCTGTAGAGGCTGGAGCCCAATAACCAGATCGGCACGTTGGTGCCAGCGCCCGGGATGGCTTTGACTTGTTGCCCCGGTTGTAAGGGGCCAAGTAAGTGTTGCAGTTGCGCAACGTCTTCCGGGAACTGCTCGGCGCCAATGCTGTCCCGGCGCAAGGCGCGGGCGGTTATCTGGTCTGTGCCCGGTGCCCGGCCAAGCCCCAGGTCAATACGGCCCGGGTACAGGCATTCCAGCGTGCCAAACTGTTCGGCAATGACCAATGGCGGGTGATTTGGCAGCATAACACCGCCAGAGCCGACCCGAATGCTGTTGGTCTGGCCGGCAATGTGACCCACCAGCACCGACGTGGCAGAACTGGTGATGCCTTCCATATTGTGATGTTCGGCCAACCAAAAGCGTTTAAAACCGAGCTTCTCCGCGTGCTGGGCGTAAGCAACGCTGTTCGCCAATGTGGCGGAAATGGAATCACCTTCGCGCACGGAGGCCAGCTCAAGCAGCGAATAGTCGAGTTTTTTAGACATGTAGCTCCCGGATCATGAAAAAGGTGTGGCGTTGCTGGTTATACATGGCGTCGGTGGGGGAGCTCTTCAAGGGCAACACGGGAAATGGCTGGGCGAGAATCCGCTACTATATATGTATTGCGCAAGCACTTGCCCCAACGATAGTTTGAAGGTCTCTCGCGCTCATTGGTTAGAGGAAAGAATGGATGGTCGAATTCACGGCAGTCGTGGTTGAGCAGTTAAAGAAAAACCTTGGCGATACGCTGAGC
Source organism: Marinobacter litoralis (assembly GCF_016427555.1). Taxonomy (GTDB): domain Bacteria; phylum Pseudomonadota; class Gammaproteobacteria; order Pseudomonadales; family Oleiphilaceae; genus Marinobacter; species Marinobacter litoralis_A. The sequence goes on along the minus strand of NZ_JAELVS010000001.1, from coordinate 270,056 downwards.
GCTTTTGGCGGCCACGGGTATGAATGGCGAGAGGTGGGCGCGTACGTTCTCAGTCAGATGCTGATTTCGATTCTGTATTTGGCTTTGTTTGTCGGGGCTTACCTGCTGTTGATTGGGCTTATTCGGTTAGTGATCGGTAAGCGCAACGTTGAGCGTTCCGCCTTCAGGCATGGACGAAGCGCGCTGCGGTATTTAACCGGGCTGGGTGCGTTGCTGGTTATCCTGGCACAATTCGGAGCGGGCGTTGAGTTTTTAAAAGGGGTCGCGAGGGCGGGTTTGCTGGCGCTGGGCTTCTACGTGGCCTGGCTGGTTATCCGCCGTCTGACGGCCGAAACGCTGCGCCGTAACCGGTTGGATGCCTCGATTCAGCAGTTGGCCGGCAATGTGTTGTCGGTGGTGATGGCGACCTTTGCGGTGGTCACGATCCTCGCGCAGTTCGGATTTGACCTGCTGTCGATTGTGGCGGGTCTGGGGATTGTCGGTATTGCCGTAGGGTTTGCAGCCCAGTCGACACTTTCGAATTTCATCGCCGGTATCACCTTGCTGATTGAGCGGCCATTTCGCATTGGCGACTGGGTTACCATTAACGGTCAGGATGGCAAGGTGATGAAGATTGCGCTGCGCACCACGTGGCTGCGGACTCGGGACAACATTTTTACCATGATCCCCAATGACAGCGTCGCCTCTTCAGAGATCGTTAATTACAGCGCAGAAGGTGCTACAAGATTGAATATCTCCGTGGGTATTGCCTACAAAGAGTCCGCCAAGGCCGCCCGGGATGTCATTATGCCGGTACTATTGGCGCACCCGGAAGTGCTGCAGGGACCGGGCATGGAACCACGGGTGGTGCTTAAAAATCTGGGCGACTCGTCGGTGGATCTGGAAGTCAAAATCTGGATTACACCAGATAACCTGGATGTGCAGCCCACTATCATGGCGGACGTGTTGGAGCAGATTAAAGAGACACTGGATGAAGCCGGTATCGAAATACCCTTCCCGCATCTTCAGCTCTTTGTTGATGAGGCTAAAGGCCTGAAGCCGATCCTTGAGCCACTTTACCCAAAAAACCGGGTAGATCGTGCCGCAGAGACTGGGGGCGATAGCGCGTGAGTGAACTTTTCTACGATGCCGCACCCAATGCCACGCGGGTCGCTCCAGCACGGCCTGCACCAAGAGCATATCCAGCGAAGCCCACCGAGGTGACGCTGTTTGGAACCTGCGTGCTGGACCTGTTTTTTCCGGAAGCCGGGTTGGATGCCATTCGTTTGTTGGAGCGCGAAGGTATTCGGGTGCATTTTCCGCAGCAACAATCCTGTTGTGGTCAGCCGGCTTGGACATCCGGTTATGCAGATGAGGCGAGGGACGTAGCCCGCTCTCAATTGAACGTGCTGGATAACGGCCTGCCGGTGGTGGTGCCGTCCGGGTCCTGCGCCGGTATGTTTCGCCAGCATTACCGGGAAGTCTTCGCCGAGGAGCCGGCAACGCTGAAACGGGTCGAGAATTTAGCTAGCCGAACGTTTGAGTTGACTGAATTTTTGCTTCATGTGTGCAAGGTTGAGTGGCAGGACTTGGGCCAGCCCACTCAGGTTGCGCTGCACACGTCTTGCTCGGCCCGCCGGGAAATGAACACCCATCTGCACGCCCGGGAGCTGCTGGGCAAGCTGGATAAGGTGGAACGGTTGGACCACGACCACGAAAGCGAATGCTGTGGTTTTGGTGGCACCTTCTCTGTGCGCATGCCGGAAGTGTCCGGCGCCATGGTGCTCGATAAAACACGAGCCTTGCGGAACAGCGGAGCGGTCGAAATGGTGACCGCCGATGGCGGATGTTTGCTGAATATCAATGGCGCGCTGGATAAGCAAAAGCAGGCCTTCCGGGGCCGGCATCTGGCCAGCTTTCTGTGGGAGCGAATCAGTGGCGAGGGCGCGTCATGAGCCAGCGTATTCCGGTGACAGAACTCACCAGCAGCTTCCGTGGCCGCGCCACAGACGCTTTGGCGGACAGCCAACTGCGGACAAACTTCCGGGTGGCCATGGATTCGCTGATGCAAAAGCGCGCCGATGCCTTTCCCGATGAGGATGAGCGTGAAGGGCTAAGAGAGTTAGGGAATCAGATCAAAGCCCGGGCCCTGTCCCGGTTGCCGGATTTGCTGGAACAGCTGGAAGCGAAACTGACCGAAAACGGCGTTCACGTCCATTGGGCTGAAACCACGGAAGAGGCCAATCGCATTGTGCACACCATCATCGAGTCGAAACAGGGCTCGCAGGTGGTGAAGGGCAAGTCCATGGTCAGCGAAGAAATGGAGATGAATGATTACCTGGCCGAACGGGATATCGAGTGCCTGGAGTCCGACATGGGCGAGTACATCGTCCAGCTGGATGGCGAAAAACCGTCCCACATCATCATGCCGGCGATTCACAAAAACCGCCGGCAGGTTTCGAAACTTTTCCACAACAAGCTGGGTGTGGACGAAACCGACGATGTGAACGAGTTGATTCAGATTGGCCGGCGCACCCTGCGCAAGAAGTTTCTGGAAGCGGACGTCGGGGTGTCGGGTGTGAACTTTGCGATCGCGGAAACCGGCACCCTGCTGCTGGTGGAAAACGAAGGCAACGGCCGCATGAGTACCACGGTTCCACCGGTGCATGTGGCGGTTACCGGTATCGAAAAAGTAGTGGCAAACCTTCGGGATGTGGTGCCTTTGTTGTCGCTCTTAACGCGCTCGGCACTGGGTCAGCCCATTACCACTTACGTGAATATGATCTCCGGCCCTCGCAAAGCGGATGAACTTGACGGCCCGGAAGAAGTGCATTTGGTGCTGCTGGATAACGGCCGAAGCGGAGCTTTCGCGGACGCACAACTGCGCCAAACCCTGAACTGCATTCGCTGCGGTGCGTGTATGAATCACTGCCCGGTGTATACCCGAGTGGGTGGCCACACCTACGGCGAAGTGTATCCCGGACCAATTGGCAAGATTGTCACCCCGCACATGGTGGGCTTGGATCACGTGCCCGATCACCCCAGCGCTTCGTCATTGTGCGGTGCTTGTGGTGAGGTATGCCCGGTGAAAATTCCCATTCCGGAATTGCTGCAACGGCTGCGGCAGGAGAACGTGAAAAGCCCGGAGGAACCACCGGTTGTCAAAGGAAGCGGTGCGAAATACTCCCGCAAAGAGCGCGCCCTTTGGCGCATATGGGCAACGTTGAATAGCCGGCCAGCGTTGTATAAAGGTTTGCTATGGGCCGCAACCCGCTTTGGCAAGCTGACGCCCGGAAAACTTGGCCCATGGACCGATAATCACACTGCGCCGATACCGGCTCGCCGTTCTCTGCACGATTTGGCGAAAGCCCATCTGAACGCCCAGACAAAATCGGGAGGCCAGCCATGAGCGCCCGCGACAATATTCTGAACAAACTCCGGGCCGGCTTAGCGGGAACAACGCCAAGGCCCGATCAGTTTGACGAAGCGCTGGTAACCGAGCCTTGGCAGTACGCGCCAGAAGACCGAGTCCAGCGCCTTCGCAGCCTGATGGAAGCCGTTCATACCGAGGTGTATACACTGGCTGCAGCCAACTGGCCTGCGAAAGTGCAGGAGTTATTGGATAGCCGCAAACTCAGCAACCTGCTGTACGCACCGGGTACAGAGTATGGGCAGCAACTGACGGTGCATTGGGCGGAAGCCGGCGCCAAGCAGGACTTGCTGGCTTATGACCGCCCGATCGAAGACTGGAAAGAAGAGCTGTTCTGGCAAGTGGATGCCAGTATCACCAGCACCGCCGGTGCCATTGCTGCAACCGGGTCGCTGGTGTTGTGGCCAGACCGGCATGAACCGCGTTTGATGAGTCTGTTACCACCGTTGCATATCGCCTTGCTGAAGGCCAGCGAGATCGAAGACAACCTGTATGGCATGATGCAAAAGCAGAACTGGTCGGCCGGTTTGCCCACCAATCTCTTGCTGGTATCCGGGCCCTCGAAAACGGCTGATATCGAGCAGGTGCTCGCGTACGGCGCTCATGGCCCGAAAGAACTGGTTGTCCTCATCCTTGAGGATGCCTGATCTTCAAACGCGCACAGTTAGTGCTTACTTAATGCCGAAACCGCGTTTATTCAGGAATTCTTTCATATGAGCGCGCAGCTTGCTGGTGAACAAGGGCTTCAACTGCTCGGACCAGTTGGTGTTTTTATTGCCGCCCGTGCGCTCCCGGTAATAGCGGGCCATGGTGTCGTCAAACTCGGCAACCAGCGTTTCATCATCAGAATCGTCGTAGACGTCTTGTTTCAAAATGCTGGCCAGTGGCAGGCGGGGCTTCACCTCCGGATCTTGATCCGGGTAGCCTAGGCACAGGCCGAACACGGGGTAAACATGCTCAGGCAGCTTCAGAATCTCGCTGACTTCCTGCGGGTTATTGCGAATGCCGCCAATGTAACAAATGCCCAGACCTTCCGACTCCGCTGCAACCACCACATTCTGGGCCATTAAAGCCACATCGACACTGGCAACCAGCAGTTGCTCGGTCATCCCGCGGGTGACTTCCGCACCCGATCGTTCGGCGGCTTCTGTTGAGCGTTTCATATCGGCGCAGAACACCAGAAAATCGGAGGCGCTTTCGACATAGGGCTGGCCGCCCGCCAATTCCGCCAAGCGCGCGCGGCTTTCCGGGTTCACCACATGAATCACGGTGTAAGCCTGCACGTGGCTGGAAGTGGCCGCGCTTTGACCTGCCCGAATCAGCTCCTCAAAAAGCTCTCTGGGGATCTGCTGATCTTTGAACTTGCGGATGGAGCGGTGTGACTTCAGAAGTTCGATTGTTGGATTCATAGCCCCTCATTGGTTGTGAATAAAATCCTAAGCAAGGCTCCTATCCTCGGTTAATTGCGTGTACTATGCTACTGTATAAATATACATGCATTTAACGACTGCGAGGACGCCTCATGGCAGTGCAATCATTATACTTTTCGGATCGGGACGGACTGGAAATGGCGCTAAGCAACCCGGACACCATGCTCTTTCAAAGCAAGGCCGAAGCCGATGCACGGGATAAGGTGCTTGAGCTGGCGGAGAACGTAGCGCTCTGGTTGGAGAAAAACGTAGAAGGGCTTTCGGAAGAGTTGGCAGAGCAGTGTGCGATGAGCATTGCCGAAAACAAAGACCTGTTCGCGAAAGCCATGAAGAAGCCGGAATTGCTGGCCGAGGCGGTTGAACCCGCGCCCGCAGAAAGCTGAGAGGCTGGTTTGGCTCCAGCCGGGTCAAACTAATCGCGGTTCAGTTCGTAAGCCGCCATATTCACGGCTGAGGCCAGATTCAGGGATTCAATCGCCGCCGCGCCAGGGATGGTGTAGCGATGGGCGTTGAGCTTGGTTAAAGCCGCGGCAGGAACGCCCCGGGCTTCGTTGCCGAACAGATAACAATCGTGGTCTTGAAAGCCCGGCTGAGTGAGGCTGTCGCCGCCGATGTCCAGGCAGGCAATGCTCGGGTAACGTTGGGCCAAGGTCTCCAAATCGATGTCGGTTTCAAGGGGCACATGAAAAATGGCCCCCATGCTGGAACGGACGACCTTCGGGTTGAAAGGGTCCACACTGCCGGGGCTGAGCAGGCAGCGCATGCCCCCAAACCATGCCAGGGTGCGCAAAATGGTGCCAAGGTTACCGGGGTCTTGCACTTCGTGCAGGTAAACGGCTTTGCCCTCGTTGGCTGAATCGGTGCTGGCGGGGGTAGGCAAAGGAACCACCGCGAGAATGCCCTGCGGCGTTTTGGTGTCTGCCAGCTGAGCCATTTGCCGATCAGTGATCACTTGCTTGGGCCACGGGCTGCGCCAGTCTTCGTAAGTGCTGGTGACAAACAGCTGCGCCTGCTTCCAATGTGGATTGCTGGCCGCGGCCTTCTCCAGTTCGAGCACCAGGTGCTCGCCTTCCACTAAGAAATGCCCCAAGGATTGGCGATACTTCTTTTGATGCAGTTTCTTGATGTCGTCCAGCTTCACGGTAGGTTTCCAGTGTTAAGCAGTGCGTGGCGGTGTTGCGCCATTGTACTGGTGCGCCTGTTGGTTGTCAGGCGCTTGGCGGCTTTTGCGGTCGTGTAGGCAGCGGCGTACAATGGCGTTTTCCCGCAGTAAACAGAAGACTATTCCGATGGCCCGTTCAAAAAGCAGTAACCGCTGGCTCGAAGAGCACGTCAACGACCCCTTTGTGAAACAGGCTCAGTTGGACGGCTATCGCTCCCGCGCCAGTTATAAGTTGCTGGAAATCAACGACAAAGATCGCCTGATTCAGCCAAATGGGCTGGTGGTAGATCTGGGTTCTGCACCGGGCGGATGGTCGCAGGTGGCGGCGAAGCTGGTGGGTCATAAAGGCCGAGTGCTGGCATCGGACATTCTGCCGATGGATAACATCGCCGGCGTTGAGTTTATTCAGGGCGATTTCACCGAAGAGTCGGTGTTTGACGAACTGATGGCGGCGTTAGACGGTGCCAAAGCCGATGTGGTGATCTCTGACATGGCACCCAACATCAGCGGTGTGAATGCGGCAGACCAGGCGGCGTCTATGTACTTGGTGGAGCTGGCTTTGGATATGGCGTGTCAGGTGCTGAAACCGAAAGGCAGTTTTGTCGCCAAAGTGTTCCACGGCGAGGGTTACGATGAGTACGTCAAAGCGGTGCGCGCTGCCTTTGACAAGGTGTCCGTGCGCAAGCCGGATTCCTCAAGAGCCCGGTCCCGGGAAGTTTACTTGGTGGCCAAGGGATTCAAGGGCGCCTGATTCATTAAGGGGCCCTCCGTCCCCTTGAAACCTATTGTTTTATAGGGTTCTCCTTCCTGAAAGTGCTCCTCCTTGGGGCGACTTCTTGTCTTGTGCCGTCCCTGAGTAGCGCCTTTTTCCTTCTATTATAAACAAATTCCGTGGATTTGCTTCTGATTTTGCCAATCGAGGATCGGCTAAATCCCTCTAACTGAATGATTTAAAAGATAATCTGATCCGTGGTTTTGTTCCTCTCTTGAGTTTCCAAATAAACTCACTCGAAAAACCAAGTAAAAACCATTGATTGTATGGGTGTTAATGCCTAGTATTCTGTTGGGGAGTAAATCCTAAGCAGTAGCATTTCCAAATTCCGATGGATGGAGAACAATAACAATGTCCGTGCAGAAGAGACCAACAGGTGGCGAGCAGCCATCAGCGTTAGGGGCGTTAAAATTGCGCGTGCCCTTCGTGCACTACAAACTAGAAATTCCGGATATTTTGCAGGGTGCGATACTTTGTGTTGTTCCATTGAGTATCACGGCTCTTATGACTTCAGTGTTGGGTATTCCGTTTGAAATCGCGGTTGCCTTTGTACTCTTCAACAACATTCTTTATTTGCTGCATACGCATTTTGGTGACCCAACCGTTGCTGGCTGGATCACCGCGGGAATCCCTCTGTACGTGGCATTTTTGATGGGCTATCCAGAGGGGGAGGCGAGGATACTGGCGCTCATTGCACTGCAGTTAACGGTCGCCTTGGTTTTCTTGGGGCTAGGGGTTTTTAAAGGGGCTGACTCGCTAGTACGAAAAATGCCCATGTCTCTAAAGGCAGGCATCCTTATCGGTGCCGGGGTTTCTGCGGTGATGGGTGAATTTGCGGCTGATGGTCGTGTTTGGACGATGCCAATCACCATTTTGACGGGCGCCGTGCTTGGCTTCTTCATGCTCTTTTCCGAAACCGCAGGACCACTCCGCGCTCGTTACGGTTTTTTCCGCTTTGTTGCTCAGTACGGTATCGCGATACCTTTCCTAATCGCTTACGTGTTCGGCTTGATTATCGGAGAGGTCGAAATGCCCGTAATCGAGTGGGGTTTCACGACGATTCCGGTAGGTACAATCCTTCAGGAATACAGCATCATTGGTCTTGGAATTCCGCCGTTTCAGTACTTTATTGATGCTATCCCGCTGGCTTTGGCTGCTTACATCATTGCCTTTGGCGATATCCTGGTGATGGACTCGCTATTCAAAAATGCCGATAGCGCACGCAAGGACGAGAAACTTGTCTTTAGCCCCCGCCGTAACAGCATCATCGTAGGGATTCGGAATACTCTTCATGGCATTTTTGCGCCTTTCATCAGTCTGTCGGGTCCGGCTTGGACCGGTGGGCAGGCGCTGGTTATTAACCGCTATATGAACAATCCACGTTCGGTCATGGACAGTTATTGGGGGGGCGCAACCAGTCTGTACTGGGGGATGACTATCGCTATCGTCTTGGTTCCCGTTGTGACTTTGTTTAAACCCGGCCTCAATATTGGTATGGCACTGACCTTGCTGATTCAGGGTTACTTGTGTGGGTATTTAGCGATCGAAATGCTGGAGCGAGAGAGCAACCTTGAACGAGGCGTTGCAATAATCGTTGGATCAGTCCTGGCAGTCAAAGGTGCTGCATGGGGCTTGGGTATTGGTCTCGTGCTGTGGCTAGCATTGGAGAAAAACTGGTTCGCAAGTGCCCAGGCAGGGACACACCCAAGTAATGATCAGCCTGCTGGCGATGCTGATTTTGCTACGGAACGAAACTAACGACAGCAGTGGCTTTTTGAGAGAACAACAAGAGGTTAAACGGAATGGAAAATATGTATGAGGTAGGGCTTGAGAAAGCAGAGGCGAATTATACCCCTCTGACCCCGATTACCTTTATCCAAAGAACGGCTCTGGCGCATCCGTCACGCACAGCGGTTATTCACGGAAGTATCCGCCGGAATTGGGCAGAAACCTATGAGCGCTGCCTGAAAATGGCCTCCGCTCTGCGCAAACTCGGGGTGCGTAAAGGCGATACGGTCGCTGCTTTGTTACCGAACATTCCTGAAATGCTGGAATTGCATTTCGCGGTGCCGATGATCGGTGCGGTGTTGAATGCCCAAAACACCCGGCTTGATTCAAAGACTATGACCTTCATGCTTAATCATAGCCGTGCCAAAGTATTCTTTACCGATAAAGAATACAGCGGCCGAGCCAGGGAAGCACTTCAGGGTTGTGATGCCAAACCCACAGTCATCGATGTCGACGATCCGAACTTCGACGGCGGCGAGCTAATTGGCACCTTGACCTATGACGCTTTGCTGGCGACCGGTGACGATGATTTCCAATGGGATATGCCTGACGATGAATGGCAGGCCATTGCGCTGAATTACACCTCAGGCACCACCGGCAACCCCAAAGGCGTGGTTTATCACCACCGGGGCGCAAATTTGAATGCCATGAGCAACGTCATTGGGTTCGGGCTTCCTGCAGGTGCAGTTTACTTGTGGACCCTGCCGATGTTCCATTGCAACGGTTGGTGCTACCCCTGGGCAGTGACCGCGGTAGCGGGCACACATGTTTGCCTTCGGTCACCGCAACCTAAGGCCATTTATGAGGCGCTTTCAACACACGGTGTGACGCACTTTTGTGCGGCCCCGGTTGTCTTGAACATGCTCATTAATGCCCCTGAGGAAGATAAGCAGCCGTTTAGTCAGCACGTCACAGCCGCAACGGGCGGCGCGGCGCCTCCTGCTGCAACTATTGAAGCAATGGAAGCCATGGGCATCCAGGTGGTGCATTTGTATGGGTTGACGGAGACCTACGGTCCCAGCCTGATTTGCGAATTCCAGGATGAATGGAATTCCATGGATGCCAAGAACAAAGCCAGTAAGATGGCGCGCCAAGGGATTATTTCTCTGTCTATGACAGACATGATGGTGGCAGACCCTGCCACACTTGAACCCGTTGCAAAAGACGGGATGAGTATTGGTGAGTTGTTTGTCCGAGGCAACTCCGTGATGAAGGGGTACCTGAATAACCCGGAGGAAACTGCCAAGGCGTTTCATAATGGTTGGTTCCACACGGGGGATCTGGGCGTATGGCACAGCGATGGATATGTGGAAATTAAAGATCGCTCCAAAGACATAATTATCTCCGGCGGTGAGAATATTTCGACGTTAGAAGTCGAAAGCACTCTTTATGAGCACCCGGCGGTACTGGAAGCGGCGGTGGTCGCAGCCCCGGATGACCATTGGGGTGAAATTCCTTGTGCCTTTATAACTCTGAAATCCGGGAATGAAGGATTGACAGAAGAGGACGTAGTCACTTTTTGTCGAAACAAACTGGCCGGTTTTAAAGTGCCTAAGAAAATCGTATTCGCAGATAACCTGCCGAAAACATCAACCGGTAAACTGCAGAAGCATGTGTTGAGGAGTCAGCTGACAGCATAGTGGTAGACTTGTTGAAATGCTGTAGCTATGTTCCCCCGGCCTCGGCCGGGGGCTTTTTTTGGCCCCAAAAAACCCGGCTAAAAGCCGGGAATAAACGATGAGGTGCCAAGTTAAAGGGCGAAGCCCCCCAGTTTGGTTTCCAGATATTCTTCAATGCCTTCCTGCGCACCTTCCCGTCCGAGACCGCTGTTCTTCATGCCGCCAAACGGCGCTGCAGCGCTGGTGGGGTTGATGTCGTTGATGCCAATAATGCCGAACTCCAGAGCTTCGAACACCCGCATGGCGGTGGTCATATTGTTGCTGTAGATATAGGCAGCTAGGCCATACTCGGTGTCGTTGGCCATAGTGATGACATCATCTTCTGAACGATAGGTGATGACCGGAGCAACCGGGCCAAAGGTTTCCTCCCGATAGATTTTCATCTCAGGGGTTACACCGGAGAGCACGGTTGGGGCGTAGAAGTAACCGTCTGACAGGCCGTTATCCACCAAACGCAGGCCACCGGTCTCTACCTTTGCGCCTTTGGCAACGGCGTCTTTAACCTGGCTATCAACCTTTTGGATGGCCTGGTCGTTGATCAACGGGCCAATACCCACTCCTTCGGTCATACCGTTACCGGCCACCAGACGGTTGGCGCGGCTGGTGAGCTCCTTAATGAACGGCTCCAGCTGATCTTCGTGCACGAAAATACGGTTAGGGCTGATGCAAGCCTGGCCAGTGTTCAAGAATTTGACCAGCGACAGGCCTTTGGCCGCATGCACCGGATCGGCATCTGGGAAGACAATGGCCGGTGCATGGCCACCGAGCTCCATAGAGACACGCTTCATGTTAGCGGCGGCCAAACCATTTAGTTTTTTGCCGACAGGCGTCGAGCCGGTGAAGGTCAGTTTGCGCACGCGCGAGTCGGTACAGAACGCATCGCCCACCCGGGAGGGATCCTGTACGGTCAACATGTTAACCACGCCAGCTGGGAAGCCTGCTTCGGCGAAAATTTCCATCATGGCCTTTGCACACAAGGGTGTGCTTTCAGCCGGTTTCAGGATGACGGTACAGCCAGCGGCCAGTGCGGGAGCAAGCTTGCGGGTAATCATGGAGATCGGGTAGTTCCAGGGCGTAATCGCGCCGACCACGCCAACCGGTGATTTCTGCACCATAAAACGCTGGTTTTCACGGGCAGAAGGAATACTTTGTCCGTATACGCGTTTGGCCTCTTCGGCAAACCACAGTAGAAAATCGGCACCGTACTGAACTTCGTTGAGCGACGCCTTCAGGGGTTTGCCCTGTTCGCGGGTCATCAGCTCAGCCAGTTCGCGCTTTTGCCGGATCATCAGTTCCCAAGCCCGGTAGAGCAATTGGGAGCGGTGGTAAGCAGTGGTCTTTCGCCATTCTTTAAAAGCACAATCGGCGGCCGTAATGGCCGCCTCAATATCCTGATCTGTGCAATCGGGCACCTGCCCGATGACTTCACCCGTTGCGGGGTTGGTGACCGGGAGCTCAGAGCGCCCGGTTAACCATTCTCCGTTAATGTACATGAGGCGATACCTCTCGGTTGTTATTAAAAGTCTGTTTCCGATAGTGCCATGATGGCCTCGTCCCCGGATCGAATCGAGCTCAGGTGCGCAGAGCAACGTGGCAGAATGTGATCGATGAAAAAGTTCGTGGTGGCCAGTTTGTTTGCTGCGAAAGCACTCTGGTAAGCCTGATCATTTGCGGCTGCAGTAGCGGCTTTTAGCATCAGCCAGCCTGCGGTCACGATTGAACTCAGCATCAGGTAGTCGAACGCAACGGCACCAGTGAACTGGTCGTCATCGCCGCGTTCCAGAACTATTCTGGTGGCATCTTCGAGGAACGCCACTGCTTGGTCAAATGTAGCCTGGCGCTCAGCGGTGAGCACTGAGCTACTTTGCAGCGGGCCGGTGAGTGGGCGAATATCATCAATCAGCTCGGCCATGGCCTGGCCTTTGTCACGAATCGTTTTGCGGCCGATCAGGTCAAGGGCCTGAATGCCGTTGGTGCCTTCGTATATGGGTAGAATGCGGGCGTCCCGATAGTGCTGTGCAGCGCCGGTCTCTTCGATAAAACCCATGCCGCCGTAACATTGAATGCCCAGAGACGTAACTTCCTGCGCGATTTCTGTGCACCAACCTTTAACCAGTGGCGTCAGCAGGTTAGCCCGTCGCGTATAGCGACTTTTGATGTCGTCAGGCAGACTCTCTGCGTTGGCATAATCCACGGCCACACAGCCTGTGTAGGCGAGCCCCCGAGCGGCTTCAGTCAGGGTTTTCATGGTCATCAGCATCCGGCGGACGTCCGGGTGTTTGATGATCGGTGAAACACCTTTTTCGCCGGGCGCGGTGCCTTGCGTTCGCTCGAAGGTATAGTCCCGCGCCTGTTGGTAAGCGCGTTCGGAAATGGAAACGCCCTGCAGGCCAACGGTTAGCCGTGCGTTGTTCATCATGGTGAACATACAGGCTAGGCCACGATTCTCTTCGCCCACCAGATAACCGATGGCGCCTTCGTTGTCGCCATAACTCATGACGCAGGTGGGGCTGGCGTGGATGCCAAGCTTGTGCTCCAGTGAGACCGCGTGACAGTCGTTTCTTTCCCCGGGTTCCCCGGACGCATCCGGCAGATACTTGGGTACGGCGAATAATGATATACCTTTGACGCCGGGAGGGGCGTCAGGCAGCCGAGCAAGTACAAGGTGGATGATGTTCTCCGCCATGTCGTGCTCACCCCAGGTGATGAAAATCTTTTGACCTTTGATTCGGTAGACGTCACCGTCTGGACGGGCTTGGGTACGAATGGTTGATAAATCCGAGCCGGACTGTGGTTCGGTCAGGTTCATCGTCCCGGTCCATTGCCCGGAAATCATTTTGGGCAGTAACTGCTCTTTCAGTGCGTTGCTGGCATTCTCGGAAAGCGCCTCTACGGCGCCTTGAGATAACAAAGGACAGAGCCCCCACGCCATGTTGGCAGCATGCCACATTTCCTGAACAGGAATGGCCAAAGAAAAAGGCAAGCCTTGACCACCGAACTCCGGGTCAAACTGCAGGCTGGCCCAGCCGCTCTCTGCGTATTGCTGGTAAGCCTCTTTAAAGCCTGCCGGGGTAGCCACTTTGTAGTCGCCATCCAGGCGTACACCGGTTTGATCACCGGTGACGTTGGTTGGAGCGATGACGGAACCGGCAAAGCGAGCGGCTTCTTCAAGAATGGCTGCAACGACATCTTCGGAAGCATCTTCGTAGCCGCAGGCTTTTGCCATTTCTGAAAACCCGGCGACTTGCTGCAGGGTAAACGCCATCTCACGGGTGGGTGCTCTGAACTCTGTCATGGTGTACTCCCTTAGGCCATGTATTGGCCGCCGTTAACCGACATGTTGGTGCCGGTCACGAAGCTGGCTTCATCAGCTGTCAGGTAGGCTACGGCTCTGGCGATGTCTTCGGGCTTGCCAAGGTGGCCAACCGGGATGCCTGCAACAATGTTGTTCAGGACTTTTTCGGGTACCTGGCGAACCATCGGGGTATCGATATAGCCCGGAGAAACCGAGTTGGCGGTTACGCCTTTGCGAGCGCCTTCTTGAGCAATGGATTTGGTGAAGCCATAGATGCCGGCTTTTGTTGCGGCATAGTTAGACTGGCCGAACTGGCCCTTCTCGCCATTCAACGACGAAATGTTCACGATTCGGCCAAACCCGCGTTCACACATGCTTTCAAATACCTGTTGGCACATATTGAACATGGACGTCAGGTTTACGTTGATGACCTGGTTCCACTGTTCAGGTTGCATCCGTTTCAGTGGAGCATCATTGGTGATGCCTGCGTTGTTCACAAGAATGTCGATGGGGCCAAGATCTTGTTCAACGGCAGCAACAAACGCTTTGCAGCCGTCAAAGTCGGTAACGTCGAGTGCGTAAATAGCTACATCGATGCCTTCCTCGCGGAGGTTTGCCTGCCAGTCATTGGCTTGTGCCTCTTCGCCGGGCAAATGAGTGCCTACTACTTTGCGACCCTGGGCGGCCAGCGCTTTAGTCATGGCGGTACCCAGACCACCGTTTGCTCCGGTAATAACTGCAATGCGATTCGTCATGGTGTTCTCCTTTCGTTTTACGGATTGTCTATTTCAAGAGTTTCTTGATGTGTGATGATTGGGAAATGATTCCCTCGGAGGTGTACCGATTGCTGCGGTCAACGATCTTCGGAAGTTCGTACAGGTAATTCACCATTAGGCCGGCGGATTGCTTCAGGCCTTTATCTGAGGTGTCAGCCATCCAATTCAGTCTCGCAACCTGAGCGCCGTTGCTTAAATGGAAGTGGGCTACCGGGTCGTTGGCACGTGGCTTACCGGGTTTCAGGGAGCATAGGTAGGACGCCGCCAATTTCATGATGGCTTCTTGCTGGGCGCCGGTGGCATCAGCTTGGCTTGCTCGCACTGGATCTCGGGGTGGAGGAGTGCTTAGCCATTCTTCTCCGCCCGGTAGTTGGATTAGCTGATCCGCCGGTGTGCTCTCCAGCCAGCGCCGGAACCCCGGAATCGGTGAGAGCGTGGCAAACTGTTTTAGCTGAGGGAACTCCACCTGAAGTCTGCTGACCACTTGCTTTATAAGGAAGTTGCCGAAGCTGATGCCTGCCAATCCCTGTTGAGCGTTGGAGATTGAATAGAAAATCGCGGTATCGGCTTTATCGATATCTTGAGTGGGGGCGTGTTCGTCCAGAAGCTTTTGAACGTTATCAGCGAGGCCATTCACCAAAGCCACTTCAACGAAAATCAGTGGTTCATCCGGCATATTTGGATGGATAAAGGCAAAGCAGCGGCGGTCGAAATCAAGGCGGTTCTTGAGGTCGCTCCAGCTCTTGATGGCGTGGACGGCCTCATAGGCGATCAGTTTTTCCAGAATGGCCCCGCTAGAGTTCCAGCTGATCTCTTCCAGTTGCAACAAGCCGATGTCGAACCAGGTCGCCAGCAGGTCACGGAGGTCGGTTTCCAGCGGTTTCAGTTCCGGATAGTCCTTGCAAAGCTGTAACAGTTCTTCGCGCATATCCACCAGAAACTTGACTCCGGACGGTACGCCGTTGAACTGTTTTAGCAGCGCCGTACGGCTAGGAATCAATGCCTTGCGCAAGGCCTGTGCGGCTTTTGTTTTTTCATTAGCTTTGGCGTTATGCCATTGATCGATAGCGCCCTCTACGCTGGTTTCGTTCACGCCATAGTGTTCTGCAAGCAGGCCCAAAAAACGGGTTCTTCCTGTTAGAGACAGTTTTAGGTAGGCCCGGCCGAGCAAGGCTGCTCGCTTGCGAGCTTCTACCTGGCCACCGTTTTCGGCAAGGCAGTCATCAATCCATTCCTTAACAGTGGCAAGATCCGACTCCGGCAAGTCTTCGGCGATGTTCATGATGTCTGAGCCGCGACGGCCCATTGATTCCAATCCGCTCGGAACCAGCTTTTTAAAGGCTCTTTCAAAAATGCTAACGGGTTGCCTCTGCATAACCGCGACTCCCTATGTACAAAGCGGTGTTGTCTTTGTGGATAACAGAAGGCTACCAGAGCATTTTTTAAAAACCAAGTAAAAATACTTGGTTTGGCGGATATAAACCAGTAATGTAGTAGGTGTATGTATTAACGAGAGGGCAAATCAATGCAAGAATTACATGGCTATTACCTAGAAGACCTTGAAGTTGGGATGGAGGCGTTCTACGCCAAAACGATTACCGAAGCGGATGTAGTGTTGTTCGCCGGTATCAGTGGTGATGATAACCCGGTGCATATTAATGCCGAGTATGCGAAGACCACGCCGTTCAAAGAACGCATTGTGCACGGGATGTTCAGCGCTGCGCTGATTTCTGCCGTGTTGGGAACACGTATGCCGGGCCCTGGCGCCATTTATATCGACCAGCAGATTAAGTTCAAGGCGCCGGTTCATATTGGGGACACCGTTATCGCCTCCGCCAAGATTATTGAGATCAATGAGGAGCGACGTCGGGTAAAGCTGGAGACCGTCTGTAAAGTGGGCGACACCGTAGTCGCTGAGGGCGTTGCTACAAACATGGTTGATCGCCGCCCGGCGTAAGTCTGGAGAGTATTATGTTAATGGATCAAGAGAAGTGCATCGTTGCCGTGATTGATGTGCAGGCCCGTCTGTTGGGTGGGGTGCATGAAAACGAGAAGTTGGTGAACAACTGCAGTTGGTTGGTGCGTCTTGCCAGATTGATGAACGTACCGGTAATTGGGTCTGAGCAGTACCCAGATGGCCTCGGCCATACAGAAGAAGGTTTGCGCGAGTTGGTTGGGCCTGAGAACATTTACGGTAAAACTCTCTTTGCATGTATTGACGACGCGGGTTTCGAAAAAGCGTTCCAAGCATATGATCGCAAACAAGTCGTTCTGTGTGGCATGGAGTCTCAAGCTTGTGTGATGCAATCGGCGATAAGGCTTTTGGAGAAGGGGATGGATGTGTTTGTGGTGGCGGATGCGATTTCCGCACGCAACGCCTACGACACGGAAGTAGCGCTACGTCGAATGGAACAGGCCGGAGCCAGAATCGTTACCAAAGAAATGGTCGGGTTCGAATGGCTTCGACGCTCGGATGCAGGCCAATTCAAAGCCTTCAGCAAGGAGTTTTTGCGCTAGTCAATCGCGGGGCCCTGGGCTCATATTAGCCAAGGGTCCCGGAGACCTTCAGAATAGGATTGATAGACGTAATCCGAGTTTCAGAGAATTACATAGAGATGAAAAATCGCACCCCGGAAGAAGGTCGAACTGCTCTGACCGACGATGCCGAACGAAACCGCCTGCTGGCGGAAATGGCGGAACAATCGACTGATATGATCTCACGGCATACACCGGAAGATTGGCGGTTCATCTATGCCTCTCCGGCTGTAACGCATCTACTGGGGTATTCGGTCGAAGAAATCGTTGGCACCTCAGCGTATGATCTGTACCACCCCGATGATGTGGAGGATTTCCGGTTACGGGCGCCTACCGTTAATTATGATCGAGGGTTGTATACCCACACATATCGTTTTCGATGTAAAGATGGCCATTACACTTGGCTGGAAAGTACGAGCCGAACCATCCGGGATCCTGAAACTAATGAAATCCGGGAAATTCTGGTGGTGTCACGGGATGCGAGCCACCGGGTCAAGGCGGATAAAGCAAGTCGTCGATTAGCGCGAGTTCTGGAGAGTACTCAGGATCTGGTTATTTTTGCGAATCTAGATTTCACGGTTTCACACTTGAACGAAACTGCTCGAAATGCGTTGGCGTTGGAACATACCGACTATAGTGCGTTCCCCCTATCCTGCTTTGTAACCGAAAAGGGACTCGCCACCTTAATGGACGAGGGTTTCCCTACAGCAGAGAAAACGGGTAACTGGCGTGGTGAACTGACCATGCAGAGCCTGAAATCCGCCCGCATACCGGTCATGCTGGAATTGCTTGCCCACCGTTCGTTGCATGGGGATATCGAATATTTTTCGCTGGTGGCCCACGACCTGACAGAGAAGAAAGCGGCGGAAGAGCAGCTCAAACAGTACCAGGCTGATATCAATCACGCGAGCCGACTGGTAACCATGGGCGAACTGGCGTCGAGCTTGGCCCACGAGTTGAATCAGCCGCTCTCGGCAATGGTGAACTATCTTCGTGGTATTGAAAGGCGGTTTGCGGATAAGCCCACTCTGTCTTGGAAAGATGTAGAAGTACCCATTACCAGAAGTATCAAGACAGCGTTGAGAGCGGGAGAAATCATCCATCGAATGATGGACTTTACCCGCAAACAGGAGCCGGTTGTTACGCGCCTTAATTTGCCGGAGTTGATCGGTGAAATGATCGATTTTTGCGAGAACATGGCGGAACGGCATAACGTGCGGATCGTGTTTGAGCAACCTCCAGAATTGCCGTTTGTTAAAGGTGATAAGATTCAGCTGGAACAGGTGTTATTGAACCTGGTCGTGAACGCGATAGAAGCAAGCATCTCATCAGACGATGAAGAGGCGACCACCGTGACAATTAGTGTTAAACCCCACGAGAATGACCAGTTGCGGGTTGAAGTGGATGATCAGGGGCGGGGAATTTCAGAATCGGACAGGTCCCGGCTTTTTGATCGTTTTTATTCAACTAAGGAATCCGGTCTTGGAATGGGGCTGGCTATCAGCCGTTCATTGGTAGAGAATCTCGAGGGTGAACTCTGGGCAGAAAACAATCCTGCCGGAGGTGCTCGCTTTTCATTTACTCTTAATATTGCTGACTGATCACTCATGAACCCGAATACAGATGCACAAACAGTTTTCGTTATTGATGACGATACGGACGTAAGAGACTCTTTAAAGTGGCTGCTTGAGTCTGTCGGCCTCAACGTGCAGTCCTACGAAAATGCGTTGGCGTTTTTCGAGGGGTTCGATGCGAGTGCGAGCGGTTGTATTGTGATGGATGTGCGAATGCCCGGCCTCAGTGGTATCAACGCTCAAAAGAAGTTGCCTGAATACAATATCGAACTGCCTGTGATCATGATTTCCGCCCACGGAAATGTGGATATGGCGGTGACAGCGTTGACGCAAGGCGCGATTACGTTTATTGAAAAGCCATTTGATGACCAAGTGCTTATCGATCATGTTCATAATGCTCTGGAAAAAGATCGGGCTCGATTTGCTCAGCGCCGCTCCCAGTCGCGTATCCGGGAGCGCTACGACAGCTTGACCCGCCGAGAACGCCAGGTTTTGGAACTGATTGTGAAGGGCCTATCGAACCAGGATGCGGCCGATGAGCTCGGTATCAACAGGAAAACCGTTGAAGGGCACCGGGCGAACATGACAGCAAAAATGAAGGTAGATTCGTTTGCCGAGCTGGTGCAAGTGGCCATAGCCTTAGGGCTTGTGCAGGGTATAGCACAGTAATATCTAGCTTAACCGCTGCCTGCTTCTCCCTCTGTTGGGCACCGTATTTCCTCTCTTTTGCAGCGTGCCTTCTCGGTGCGCTTTTAAATTATTTTCCATGACCGACGGCGTGCACGAAATCTGAGTGTTTGCGCCTGTCTGCTCTTGTCTCTGTAGCATCTATCCCTCTTTATACTTCGCCTTAATTTATCCAAGTAAAAATAACTGGTTTAAATCGGCTGTTTCGAGTACATATACTTGGTTTTGGTCTATGCTGTCATGAGAAAATAACAACAGTAAGAGGGCTTGATCGATGAAACCTGAGCATGAAATCGAAGGAACGCTGACCAGCAGCCATTGGGGAACCTACCGTGTTTGTACCAAGGATGGGAGTGTTGTTGCGCTCAAGGGATTCGAGAGGGACGAAGACCCTTCCCCCATCGGTCAAGGCATAGTCGATGTCTTAGATGGCCCGACACGTATTAAAGCGCCGATGGTTCGACGAGGATGGCTGGAAAACGGACCGGGCCCCGCCAAAGGTGAGCGCGGAGCTGATGACTTTATTGAAGTTTCATGGCCTAGGGCGATCAAGCTGGTCGTGGAAGAATTAAACCGCGTGCGAAGTCGTTATGGTAACCAAGCTATTTATGGTGGCTCTTATGGGTGGTCCAGTGCAGGGCGTTTCCATCACGCGCAAAGTCAGCTCAAGAGGTTCCTCAATTCGATTGGCGGCTATACCTATTCTCTGAATACCTACAGCTATGCGGCAGCGGAAGTCACTTTGCCTCACGTACTTGGCGACTTTTACTCCATGGTGAATGGTGCAACCAGCTGGGAGGTTATCAAGGAACACACTGACCTGTTTGTGGCGTTTGGTGGGGCGCCGACTAAAAATGGCCAGGTCACCAATGGCGGTGTTGGTCGTCATGTGCAGAAGCGCGGCATGCTGGAGGCAACGGCCAACGGAACGAAGGTGGTGAATGTCAGCCCCTTGCGCTCAGACGTTCTGGAGGAAATGAACGCTGACTGGCTAGCGATCTACCCTGGCAGCGATGTCGCATTGCTGTTGGGTATTGCTTACACCCTCCAAGAGGAAGGGTTAGCCGATACAGAGTTTCTATCCACCTACACGGTAGGCTATGAGAAGTTTCTAGAATACCTAGTGGGAAAGGTTGACGGTATAAAGAAAGACAGCGCGTGGGCAGAGGTTAAAACAGGTCTATCTGCAGCATGCGTTCGCGATCTTGCGCGGGATATGGCTCGCCAGCGGACGATGATTTCTGTGAGTTGGTCTCTGACGCGCCAAGACAATGGCGAGCAGCCATACTGGGCTGCTATAGCGGTTGCTTCAATGTTGGGGCAACTTGGGCTTCCAGGCGGTGGCATTGGTTTTGGTTACAGCGCTATGAATGCGATCGGAGCTAATTACCAAGGCATCCCCGGGGCGGCTCTGCCGCAAGGGAACAACCCAGTACAGAGCTTTATCCCCGTTGCACGAATTACAGACCTATTGATGAACCCTGGTGAGAAATTCGAGTACAACGGAAGAACCGGGACCTATCCTGAAATCAAGCTGATCTACTGGGCGGGCGGAAACCCATTTCACCACCATCAGGACCTCGTTCGTATGAGGGCGGCCTGGCAGAAACCGGATACGGTGATTGTCCATGAATGGTGTTGGAACGCTCAGGCGAAACACGCCGATATTGTGTTACCTGCAGCGACGTTTTTGGAACGTAATGATATTGCGTCGTCCAGTCGCGATCCTTTCCTTATCTATATGCAGAAAGCAGCGGAGCCAGCGGGACAAAGTCTGTCGGACTACGAGATCTTTAGTAAGCTGGCCGAAGAGCTTGGTGCCCGAGAAGACTTCACGGAAGGACGTGACGAAGAGCAGTGGTTAAACGTGATCTACAACGAAACCCGGGAAAAGGCGGGTGCCAACGGCATAGAGCTGCCAGATTTCGAGGCGTTCAAGAACAAAGGCTGGTTTGAAAATGCGATGCCACAAGAGCCGCAGGTTCTCCTGAAAGCCTTTCGCGATGATCCGAAGGCAAATGCACTACGAACACCCAGCGGAAAAATAGAGATCTTCTCAGAGACGGTGGCAAGCTTTGGCTATGAAGAATGCCCGGGATACCCGTTCTGGAATGATCCTAAAGAGTGGTTAGGGCAGGCAAACCCTGAATACCCTATGCATCTGATTTCTAACCAACCAAGAACCAAACTGCATTCTCAGCTGGACCATGGTTCCCACAGCCGGAACTCGAAGATCAATGGGCGTGAACCGATTGTCATTCACCCGGTTGACGCAAAGATCCGGAACATTAACGACGGCATCTTGGTACGCATCTTTAATGGCCGGGGCGCTTGTTTGTGCTCAGCGGTGGTGAGTGACGAAGTGCGCCAGGGTGTTTTGCAGTTAAGTACCGGGGCTTGGTTTGACCCACCAGAAGCGGGCAACTCGGATGTGTCATGCCGGCATGGTAACCCGAATGTTCTGACACGAGATGAAGGAACTTCACGTCTGTCGCAGGGCCCAAGTGCTATGACCTGCATGGTGGATATTGAGGTCTACTGTGGTGAGGTGCCGCCAATGAAGGCGCACACTCCACCTGTGATTCGGCGCGAAACGTAAAGGCCCCATAGCCCTCGGTGCCTTGTGTGGCCGAGGGTTTTAGGAGGTTTTCTTAAGCTTCACCATCATCTTGGTATAGCCACGCACAAAGTTTGATTGCACATACTCCGGCTCGCCCAGCACTTCGATATCATCGAAGCGCTTCAGAATCTCTTCCCATAGAATACGCAGCTGCATTTCCGCTAAACGGTTACCCATGCAGCGGTGTACCCCAAAACCGAAGGACAAGTGTTTTCGCACGTTCTTGCGATCAATGATGAATTGGTTCGGGTCTTGCTCGAACGCCTGTTCATCGCGGTTCCCGGAGGCGTACCACATCACCACCTTGTCGCCTTTCTTGATCGTTTGACCATTCAGTTCAACATCCTGCTTTGCAACGCGGCGCATATAAGCCAGCGGCGTTTGCCAGCGAATGATTTCTGACACCATGCTGGGGATTAGGCTAGGGTTCTGTTTGAGCTTGGCGAACTCTTCGGGGAATTGATTCAGCGCCAATACGCCGCCGGTCATGGAGTTGCGGGTGGTGTCGTTGCCGCCCACGATCAGCAGCACCATGTTGCCCAGAAACTCCATGGGGCGGTTGATCATGGTGCGGGTGTTTTCGTTGGCAAGCAGCAAGCTGATCAGATCGAATCCGGGTTCCTCCCCGGCGGCTTTTCGGGCTTCTTTCTCACGCCACAGCAGCGACATCTGCCTTGCCATGTCGGCCGAAGCCGCGAAGGATTCATCGATGTCTGCGGTACCGCCGGTCGATTCAGGTGGTGCAGCCGCCATGTCGGACCAGTAGGCCAGTTTATGGCGTTGTTCATAGGGGAAATCGAACAGGGTGGCCAGCATACGGGAGGTCAGGTCGATGGACACCCTCGGCACCCAGTCGAAGGGTTCATCGATCGGTAAATGATCCAACACGTCTTGTGTGCGACTGCGAATCAGGCTTTCCATTTGCGCCAGATTTTTAGGCGCCACCACGCCTTGAACTGCTTGGCGCTGCACATCGTGCTTGGGTGGGTCCATGGCGATGAAGGTTTCGATTTCAAGACCCGGTGGTGGCGGGCCGAGGGAAATAATGGGCTCGGCTGAAAACAAATCGTGGTGGGTATCCACAAACATGATGTCTTCATAGCGAGTCACCGACCAGAAGGGCCCGAAGGGGCTGTTCTTCTGATAGTGCACCGGACACTCGTCCCTCAGCCGCTTGAAATAGGAGTGCCACAAGCCTTGCCGGTACAGGAACGGGTTGCTGACATCGATGTCTTCCAGTGCCAGCGAATGAACGTCGGGCAGGGGAACCTCTTTGAAAACGGGTGGCTGTTCACGTTTGCCGATTCGTTGCTTCAGGTTCTGAAACGCGTGCATCCCTTTAATCTGCCAAGCAATAGGCACAGTAGCAGCGGCTTTGTTGGCTAAGGGGTTAAAGATGGGGCCGAGTAGGCTCATGCAAACCTCCGGGGTCAGTTTTATTATTGGGTAGTTGTCAACGATCCAAACCGGGTTCTTGAGCGCGTCGAGTCACATCTGAAACTCTGGCAACCGCACCACTAAGCCGTCCAGCGATTCCGTAAGGGTTACCTGGCAGGACAAGCGTGAGGTGTCAGATCGCTCGGGCGTGAGTTGCAGCATTCCCTGTTCATCGGCGTTGATGCTGCCGGTCGCTGCAATCCAGTTGCCGTCCACAATCACATGGCAAGTGCCGCAGGCACAGGCTCCGCCGCAATCCGCGTCGATTCCGGGGATGCCGTTATCCACCGCTGCCTGCATCAGTGACTGGCCTTCTTCGATGTTCACAACATGTTCAGTGCCTGTGTGCTCAACGAACGTAATCTGTCCCATAAAAACCTCATTGGTGTTTTATCAAGGCGTT
This sequence comes from Marinobacter litoralis, assembly GCF_016427555.1. GTDB lineage: Bacteria > Pseudomonadota > Gammaproteobacteria > Pseudomonadales > Oleiphilaceae > Marinobacter > Marinobacter litoralis_A. Next base: position 246,489 of record NZ_JAELVS010000001.1, on the reverse strand, counting down.
GTTGTTCTCAGTTCAGAGTACGTTTTGTGGTGTATCTCAGGCAGGTCATTACTTGACAGGTGGGGGTCATTAAAAGACTCTTGATTAAAATGTGTTCGGCAAGCTGAACCTACAGTAAGTTAATAAACGGATAAAACAACAATGATAAGCACCGTGGATGTTGATGAACCCAGCATTCCGTCGAGTTACAGCCGCTTGGCAGCCCGAGAGCTGGGCTTGCTGGCCCGCGATGTATCAGAGGTGTTAACTGGCACACGCCTGTCTGTGGAGCAGTTTTTACAGGACAGCACGCTGCTGACACCAAACCAGCAACTTCAGATTTTGCGCAATTGTTTGCGACTCGCGAAAGACGAGGCCTTTGGTCTGCGATTCGGGCAACGATTAACGTCACCGACTCACGGCGCATTGGGGTTTTTGGTGAACAGTAGCCCGGATCTGCTCACGGCATTGCGGGCGTTTCATGCTTATTTGCCAACGCGCATGAACCTGGCCCGGCTGGATCTGGTGATGAACGAAGATTGGTTGGAACTCAGCTGCAACTTCGCTGTGGCGCTGGAAGAGAACCTATTGCGGCTGCTCAGTGAAACCTTCACCGTGATTTTTTTCGATACCGCCGAGTTCATTGTCGGCCGGCCATTGCGCGAGGCCCATATTGATTTCATGCACCAGCAGCCTTCCTACGCGGTACGTTATGACGACCATATTCCCGCAACTATTGGATTCGGTGCCGACTCCTATGTTCTGAGAGTGCCGCTTGATATCTGCAAGCTCCCGAATGCGTCCGCCAACCACGAAAGTTATGTTATGGCGCTCCGGCATTGCGAGGCCATGCTGGCGCAGCTGAATCCGAATAAAAGCACCTGCAAGTATCAGGTGCAGAAGATGATGCTGTCGCATCCGCCCGGCGTGCTGAGCGAGGAGGATGTTGCCGCGGCGCTGTTCATCTGCAAGCGCACGCTCGCTCGCCGTTTAAAGCAGGAAAACACCAGTTTCCGAAAGGTAAGAGATGAAATACTGTCGCAACAGGCCATCGGGTATATGCTGGATAGCCAGTTACCGGTAGAAACCATCGCAGAGCTGCTGAACTACCATGACAGCGCAAATTTCCGGCGGGCGTTTAAGCGTTGGTTCAACCTGACACCGGATCAGTATCGGCGGGAACATCTGGCCGATTTTGCGAGAGCAGGGCACGCCGATAGTCGGGATATTCAACAGAAAGCCAATCGAGAAATCGGGGGCTGAATCGCCCCCGATAGAAAGTCCAACGGTTATGCGTTGGTTTTCTTGAGTCTGCGGGACAGGCCCAGCCCAAGCATGCCTAGAGCAATCAGGCCGATACTGCTTGGTTCGGGCACCGAGGCACTCGGGTCGCTGGGGTTAGAGGCGGAATCGGGGCCGTCGAGCCAAACACTCCAGTTCGGTCCCATGCCGCGACCGTTTGCGGGTTGATCCCAATCGGCCAGTGCAATGGGTGCTTCGCTGTCAAACGCGAAACCATCGCTGATGTTGTCGCCCAACGCAAAGTTATTGTAGGTGGCTACGGAGAAAATGTAGTCGCCCGCGACCAGGCTGGCCAGCGAGAACCCTGAGTCATAGCTGGTTTGAGTTGCCGGGTTGATGCTGTCGTCGTCATATCTCCAGGTGATCAATAGGCCGTTGCTTCGGTCGTAGTCGAGGCACTTACCGTTCGCCTTGTTACGCAGTTGCAGCAATTCTTCTTATTGGCCCAGCGCTGGTCGGCCCTGTCATCGCGACAAATAGACAACCCGACGCGATTGCCCGTTGGCGTTAAGCACTGCCAAGGAGCCGGGCATCGTCTGGTTGGACGGTACACGTCACCCCGCAGGGAATTTCTCGGGTAATGATGGAAATGAGAGTGGTAACTGGCTAAATTCGGTTGAGTAGTTAGCGTTTTTAATAAGAGCCAAGACATCATTTGAGAGTATCAATGGCCGATAACGTTTTTTGCACCGCCAAGCTGACTGACGACGAGCCCCGTCGTCTTCGTGAACTGAACAAGCTCAGGGTGCTCGACTCCCCACCGGAACGTCATTTTGATGACCTGGTTGAGCTGGCTTCTCAGATCTGTGCAAAGCCAATTGCGCTGGTGTCTTTGGTCGATCGGGAGCGGCAGTGGTTCAAGGCGGCCAAGGGCCTTACGTTTCAGCAGACAGGGCGGGATGAGTCGTTTTGTGCTCATGCCATTCAAGAGACCGGCATCCTGGAAGTGCTCGATACCCTGGTTGATGAGCGTTTCGCCGAGAATCCGTTGGTGATTGGTGAACCGCATATTCGGTACTATGCCGGAGCGCCGCTGGTTGGTCGCGCCGGTTTGGCCTACGGCACCTTGTGTGTGCTCGATACTTCGCCGAATTGCCCTCTTACGGAAGAGCAGCGGGCTGGCCTGGAACGGCTTGCATTACTAACGGTTGACCGCCTGGAGGATTGGAACGAGCAGCAACAGGCGGATGTTAGCTCGAGAATATTATCGACTTTGCTCGATTCAATGCCAGACGCCGTGGTTTCCTGTGACAGCGACGGTAATCTCGCCGAATTTAACCTGGCCGCCAGGCAGTGGCATGGCGTAGATCCGAGGTCGTTGCCGCCAGAGCAATGGGCGGAGCACTTTGACCTGTATGAGGCCCATGGCAAGGCGTTATTGGCCACTGAAAAGATACCGCTTCTGCGAGCTTGGCGGGGCGAACAGGTTCGCAACGCGGAGCTGATGATCCGGGCAAAGGGACAACCTCCACGAGTGGTTCTTTGCAACGGCCAGCGCCTCGAGGATGCGTTTGGCCGGCCACTCGGTGCGGTTGTGACTATGAGCGATATCACCGAACTCCGGCATGCCTATAGCGATCTACAACAAACCCGCGCCTATCTGGAGTCGGTCATCGACGCGTCTGTGAGCGTCGCCACCATTGCGACCGATACCCGTGGTTGTATCTCGCTGTTTAACTCAGGGGCAGAGAAACTGCTGGGCTACAGTGCCGAAGAAGTGGTCGGTGTCCATACGCCGGCGTTATTTCATCTGGAATCGGAAGTGGCGGCACGGGGCGCAGAGCTTTCCAAAAAGTTCGGAGAACGCATCGAGGGCTTTGATGTTTTCGTCGCGTCGGCCCGGGAAGGTATTCCGGAAACCTCAATATGGACGTACGCCCGCAAAGATGGCGAGCACCGTACTGTGCAGTTGTCGGTAAGCGCTTTGAAAGATGATGAGAATGTGACGTCGGGCTATCTGGGCATGGCAGTTGATGTGACCGAGCAACGGCGGGCGGAACAAGAAGCCCGGCTGGCTAACGAAAGTTTCGCTGAAGCGTTCAACTCGGCGGCCCAAGGCATGGCCCTGGTGTCGCTGGAGGGGCGCTGGCTGGACGTAAATGCAGCGTTGATCAAGCTGTTCGGTTATTTGCGCGAGGAGTTATTGGCGACCGACTTTCAGACTCTGACCCACCCGGAGGATCTGGAGTCAGACTTGTCGTTGCTGCACGACTTACTGGCCGGTCGAATTGATCAATATCAGATGAAAAAGCGTTACTACCGGCGCGATGGTTCGGTTATGTACGCCTTGCTCTCGGTAGGATTGATACGCGATGAACATCGGCTACCACTGCATTTCGTGGCTCAGATTCAAGACATCTCTGTTGAGCATCAGGCCCTGCAGGAGCTGGAGGAAAGCGGTGCGTTTCTGTTGCAGTTATTCGACTCCCTGGCCGATGCGGTAATGGTGATTGACAGCGATACCCGCATTGTTGGACACAATCTGGCGGCCGTGAACCTATTCGAGCTGCCGGCCGATGCTACCGGTTCGCCGTTGAGCGCTCGTTTGCCTGAGTTGATAGGACGATTGGACGGTTCTGCCGATCAAGGCTCAGAGGGTTTGCTTGCCCGGTGGAGCACAACGCTGACCATTGTGGGCAAGCAGCCCTTGCCCTTGGAACTCAGCCTTACGCAGGTGCTGCGCCCCAGCGAGCTGGATCAACGGTGGGTATTGGTGGCCCGGGATTTGTCCGAAAGTCAGCGGAATGAACTGCTTAAAAATCAGTTTGTTTCGACCGTTAGTCATGAGTTGCGCACACCGCTGACGTCCATCTCCGGATCATTGGGTCTGATCGCTGGAGGGGCGTTGGGGGCCGTTCCTGAGCGGATTGGTGGCATGCTGCGTATTGCCGAGCAGAATACGCAGCGATTGATCCAGCTGGTTAACGACTTGCTGGATCTGAATAAATTATCGGCCAACGAGATGAAGCTGAATATCCAGCGTATCGAGGTTTCGGACATTCTGGATCAGGCCATGGAGCAGATGGAGGGGTACGCCATACCATACGGCGTGCAGCTCAAAATCACCGGTGATACCTCGGGGCATCTCAAAGCCGACCCAGATCGCCTTCTACAGGTGTTGTTCAATCTTGTCTCCAACGCCTGCAAGTTTTCACCGCGTGGCGCAACCGTGGAGATTCATTGCGAGCCCAACGCGGAGGACGGTGCCTTGATCAGCGTAGTGGATCGAGGGCCGGGGATTCCACAGGCATTCCGGGGTCGCATATTCGAACGCTTTGCACAGGCAGATTCCTCAGAAAATCGAGTCAAAGGCGGAACCGGTCTCGGGCTTGCTGTCACCAGAGAGCTGGTTGAGCGAATGGGCGGCGTGATCGGATTCGAATCTCAGGAAGGCGAGGGCGCGCGCTTTTGGTTCCGGTTCCCTCGGGCTGAAGTGCGTATTCCGGAAGAGCCGGGAGCTGCCCGTGTTCTCCATGTGGAAGACGATGCCGATCTGGCTGCGGTGGTCAGGGGCCAGCTGGCTACAGTTGCCCGGGTCGATCGGGCGGAAACATTGCGCGAAGCCCACGAACGGCTCCGCCAGGTTTCTTATGACCTGATTCTTCTGGACCTGAAGCTGGAAGATGGCGATGGGGTGTCGCTCTGGGAATCGGTGCATCGGTCCCAGCCGGATGTGCCTGTTGTGATTCTGTCAGGGTACGAGGTGCCCCGGGCAATTGCCACGAAAGTGGCGGCGGTGGTTCAGAAAGCGTCGGTGACACCGGGTGAGCTTGAAAGCCGGGTGTTTGCTTTGCTGAAAAATAAAACCGGACCGGAGGCCTGAAAGAGGAAGGCAGGCCATTAAAATGGCGCGCCCGAGAGGATTCGAACCTCTGACCTCTGCCTCCGGAGTGCACTCTTCTATGGTGTTCTAAGGAGGGGGTAATCGACTTAATTCGAGACGGTTCAAACGGTTACGCTTCAAGTTGCACCTTCTGGAAATCCCTTTTAATACCGATATTTACACGATTTACGCCAAATCTGGGCACAGAGTTGTCCGGTTATGATTGTCGCAAAACTACCAAAATGACCGCTGCCCTTTGCCCTTGATTTAATACCCTACTTGCCCAGATAGCCCTATACAACCTGCTGAATTTTGTCCGGTTTAGAGTGGTAGATTTTGGACATTGAATGCGTTCCTTTCGGGTGTGTATGCCTGCGCGAATGTTAGTTTTGGCTCCAACTACATGTTCGGATAATTCGGGCCACCGCCCCCTTCCGGAGTCACCCAGTTGATGTTCTGGGCAGGATCCTTGATGTCGCAGGTCTTGCAGTGAACACAGTTCTGGGCGTTGATCTGGAAGCGCTTGCCGTTGCCATCGTCTTTCTCTACTACCTCATACACACCAGCCGGGCAGTAGCGCTGCGCAGGCTCGTCGTATTTCGGCAGGTTATCGCGGATCGGCAGCTCCGGATCGGTCAGTTTAAGGTGAACCGGCTGATCTTCCTCGTGGTTGGTGTTTGAAATGAACACCGAGGACAGACGATCGAAGGTCAGGGTGTTATCCGGCTTGGGATAGGCCACCTTCTTGCACTCGGCTGCCGGCTTCATGGTGGCATAATCCGGAGTGGTATCGTGGAAGGTAATCGGCAGGCTGCCGCGCAGGATGTTCTGCTCGAAGTAGGCGATGGCGCCACCGACTATATTGCCGAACTTGTGCATCGCCGGGCCGAAGTTACGCTCTGCGTATAGCTCCTTGAACAGCCAGCTGTCTTCAAATTTCTTCTGGAAGCTGCTGATCTCTTCGCCGCTCTTGCCGTCCTTCAGCGCTTCGAAAACTGCCTCGGCGCCCAACATGCCGGACTTCATGGCGGTGTGGGAGCCTTTGATCTTGGAACCGTTCAGCGTGCCCGCGTCACAGCCCAGCAGGAGACCACCCGGGAAGCTCATCTTGGGCAGGGCGTTGTAACCACCCTTGGTGATTGCACGGGCGCCGTAGGAAACGCGCTTGCCGCCTTCCAGGTGCTTCTTGATTTCCGGGTGCAGCTTAAGACGCTGGAATTCCTCGAACGGGCTGAGGTGCGGGTTGCTGTAGGACAGATCGGTGATCAGACCCACGTAGACCTGGCCATTCTCCAGGTGATACAGGAAGAAACCGCCGGTGGAGCCGGTTTCTTTCAGGGGCCAGCCAGTGGTATGAACAACCAGACCTAGCTCGTGTTTGGCCGGATCGATATCCCACAGTTCTTTGATACCGATACCGTAGTGCTGTGGGTCTTTGCCTTCATCAAGCTTGAACTCGTTGATCAGGCGCTTGCCCAGATGACCGCGGCAGCCCTCGGTGAACAGGGTGTATTTCGCGCGCAGTTCCATGCCCGGCATATAGCCGTCTTTCTCAGAACCGTCACGGGCAGCGCCCATGTCGCCGGTAATGATGCCTTTCACCTGACCATCTTCAACAATGGTCTCGGCCGCAGCGAAGCCAGGATACACTTCAACGCCAAGCTGTTCGGCCTGTTCGGCAAGCCAGCGGCACAGGTTGCCCAGACTGATGATGTAGTTGCCATGGTTGTGCATGTTCTTGGGCACAAACGCATTCGGGATCTTGGTGGCGCTTTCCTGGTTTTTCAGCAGGAAAATGTCGTCACGGGTAACTGGCGTGTTGAGCGGGGCGCCTTTCTCTTTCCAGTCCGGGAAGAGCTCGTTGAGGGCAGTGGGCTCGAATACGGTACCGGCCAGAATGTGGGCGCCGATCTCAGAACCTTTCTCTACAACGCATACGGTGAGTTCCTCGCCAGCTTCCTGTGCCAGTTGCATGACACGGCACGCTGCCGACAGGCCCGCCGGGCCGCCGCCGACGATCAGAACATCAAATTCCATCGATTCGCGTTCCACGTTTTTCTCCGCTTGTCCAAGGTCTATAACTTTGATGCTTCGTACATTTTGTTCTGGAGGTGTTCAGCTTTTTCTAGCTGAGATTTTTCGACGTGACCAAAAAGTTTTCGATAAGTCGAATCGTAAATACCTTCGATTTGAACGAGCAGTTTTCGGCCTTTTGGTGTTAAAATAATCGCACTTTTACGACGATCTCCCGGAAAAATTTCCTTTTTAACAATCTCCATTTCCTCTAACCTTGCAATGAGGTTTACAAGGGTAGGTTGCTCAATTTCCATACTCTCGGCAACTTGGCTTTGAGAGGAACCTTCACCAACAAAATTAAGGTGCAGTAAGGCTGCGGCCAAACCATGTGTCATGCCAATATGAGATAGCCTTTTACCAAATTCTTTGGTTGCCAATCTGTGTAGCTTGGCGACTGTGAAGAAAAAATCTCTTTTACTACACATAGTTGTTTCACCTGGCGTGGACGAGAATCGAAGATTGGCAAAAAAAGCCCCAAGACAAGAGGGCGTAAAGGCGTACAACAACGCAGAAATACTGAGATACCTACCCGGTTTTACAGTTTTGGCGCAACAGTTTGGCCCTTCTGGCCCACTTCTATGTCGTTCGGCGCAGAGTCGGGCCAACTAAGTCCGGTTACAATAAGAAGACTTAGGGAGACTCTGAACAAGTCTCAAAATCGGCGATAATACAGTCATCGCCAACTGCATAGGATTCGTCGCCTCCATGGATCAGATCACCTTCTCCGAAGCCGAGTACCAGAACAAGAAGCGTAAGACCCGCCGCGAGATCTTTCTGGAACGGATGGACAAGCTGATTCCCTGGAAGCAGTTGGAAAAGAAGGTAGCCCGTTATTACCCGAAGGGCCAGAATGGCCGGCCTCCCTATCCGCTGCCTGCCATGCTGCGAGTTCACTGCATGCAGTTGTTCTATAACCTCAGCGACCCGGCCATGGAAGACGCTTTGTACGAGATCGAATCCATGCGGCACTTCGCTGGCCTGAAGCTGGACCGCTTGCCGGACGAGACCACCATTCTTAACTTCCGGCATTTCCTGGAGCAACACGGTCTTGGCAAGGCGCTGTTTAAAGAGGTGAACAAACACCTGGAGAAGAACGGCCTGATGCTGCGCGAAGGTAGCATCGTAGATGCCACCATTATCTCTGCTCCCAGCTCGACAAAGAACCAAGCTGGCAAACGTGACCGAATCGTCGGACCGCCTGAAATGCATCAGACTAGATAAGGCAACGAGTGGCACTTCGGCATGAAGATGCACATTGGTGTCGACGACGCTCTGGGCCTGATTCATAGCATTGATACCACCGCTGCCAACGTGCACGACATCGTGCCCACCGACAAGCTGCTGCACGGTGAAGAGCAACGAGTCTTCGGCGATGCCGGTTACCTTGGCATTCAGAAGCGAGATGAGCATAAGCACCGTGAACACGTCTCCTGGTTCATTGCCAAACGACCTGGCACCCGGAAGAAGCTGGATGCCGACAAGCTGAAAGCCGAGAAAATCAAAGCCAGCATCCGCTCAAAAGTGGAACATCCGTTCCGGTACATCAAACAGGTGTTCGGCTACAGCAAGGTCCGCTATCGCAGCCTGTCTAAAAACACCAACCGGCTGCACTTGTTGGCCGCGTTCAGCAACCTGCTGATTGGTGAAAAATACCTGCTGGCGTAGGGTAAGTGCGCCTGTTTTCCGCCAAAATGGCGGGAAACGGGCAAGATACACACAAATAACGGGAAGATAGTGTCTGAATTTTCGTTTTTTTGCCGGCTAAAACCAAGATCAGCAAAAATCAGAGGTTATTCAGACCTTCCTTAGTCACTTTCAGATTGCGATGCTTGTAGAGAGAACGAAAATAGCAGTGGTGGACGGCGCTAACAATTATCTATGTTGTATGTGCTGTATACCGCATAGGAATATCTTGACGAATGGGAGGCTATCATAGGCTAGGAGTGTCTAGTCCACCGGGGGTAAGTCCACGCCAGTTTTATTGGTATTCAAGTATTATTGGTGACGTTATAAGCACCTGCCATGACAGGTTTGATTCTATTAGGACCCACAACCACAGCCACTTCCGGCACTGATCTTCTTCAGACGTTCAAACTCCTCGGCCGGGCTTACTCCGTCCTCGAAGGCTTTACGGTGATACTCAGGATCGGACGAGATCATCCATGGGCAGCCCTCGTTTTCTGCAAGGGATTCGAGCTCGGAGAGCCATTTTTCAAAGGTGTGGATCTGGTGTTGAGTGCGCATGGTTAGGTTGACCTGCTATGACTATGACGCTCAGATGATATTACTATGGAAAACTAAAAAAGCCCCCAGAAGGGGGCGCAAAGGGGTACAACAACGCAAAGACCCCGAGAAAACTCACGACACTATCGTCAGCTCACTTTCTTCAGTTCACTCTCTAATTCAGGTACTGCTTCAAACAGATCCGCGACAAGGCCGTAATCGGCAACCTGGAAGATGGGGGCTTCTTCATCCTTGTTGATCGCCACGATCACCTTGGAATCGGACATACCCGCCAGGTGCTGGATGGCACCGGAGATACCCACGGCGATGTACAGCTGCGGCGCAACGATCTTGCCAGTCTGGCCGACCTGCATGTCGTTCGGCACAAAGCCGGCGTCAACTGCGGCACGAGAGGCGCCAATGCCAGCGCCCAACAGGTCAGCAACCTGCTCCAGCATCTTGAAGTTGTCGCCATTCTGCATGCCGCGACCACCGGAAATAACGATGCCGGCACTGGCCAGGTCCGGGCGGTCAGACTCGGCTTTCTGCTCGCCAACAAAGGACGACACGCCAGCATCTTTCACCAGGTCGAGCGGCTCGATAGATGCAGAACCACCTTCCGCGGCGACCGGGTCAAAGCCTGTCGGGCGCAAGGTGATCACCTTGATGCTGTCGGTGGCTTTCACCGTCGCAATGGCGTTACCGGCGTAAATCGGGCGCACGAAAGTGTCTTCCGACTCAACGCGGATGATGTCAGACACCTGAGCCACGTCCAGCAGCGCCGCAACCCGCGGCATGAAGTCTTTACCGGTGGTACCGGCAGAGGTCAGGATGTGGCTGTAACCCTTGCCCACTTCCGCCACCAGCTCACCCAGGTTCTCACCCAGGAAGTGGCCATAAGCGGCGTTATCGGCCAGCAGTACCTTGGCCACGCCTTCCGCTTGGGCGGCGGCTTCGGCCACGGCGCCACAGTTTTCGCCCGCAACCAGTACATCAATATCGCCGCCAATGGCCTTGGCAGCCGCTACAACGCTCAGGGTCGCCTGCTTCAGGCTGCTGTTGTCGTGTTCAGCAATAACAAGGATGCTCATTTAGATCACCTTCGCTTCGTTCTTCAGTTTATCGACCAGCTCGGCAACGTCAGCCACTTTCACGCCGGCGGAACGGGCAGCCGGTGCTTCCACTTTCAAGGTGGTCAGGCGCGATGCAATCTCAACACCCAGATCCGCGGGGCTCAGGGTGTCGATGGGCTTCTTCTTGGCCTTCATGATGTTTGGCAGGGACGCGTAACGCGGCTCGTTCAAACGCAGGTCGGTGGTGACTACCGCAGGCAGGTTCAGGGAAACGGTCATCAGACCACCGTCCACCTCACGGGTAACGTTCACTTTTTCGCCATCAACAACCACTTCGGAAGCAAAGGTACCCTGAGCCATGCCGGTCAGAGCGGCAAGCATCTGGCCCGTCTGGTTGTTGTCAGAATCGATGGACTGTTTGCCGAGAATCACCAGCTTCGGCTCTTCTTTCTCAACCACCGCCTTCAGCAGCTTGGCCGCTTCCAGAGACTGTACTTCCTCATCGGCTTCAATGTGGATACCACGGTCGGCACCCAGCGCCAACGCAGTACGAATCTGCTCCTGGCAAGCCTTGGGACCAATGGACACCACGACAATTTCGCTGGCAATGCCCTTTTCCTTCAGACGAACCGCTTCTTCAACAGCGATTTCGCAGAATGGGTTCATTGCCATTTTGACGTTGGCGAGATCAACACCCGTGTTATCCGGCTTGACACGTACCTTTACGTTGTAGTCGATGACTCGTTTTACCGCGACCAGTATCCGCATCACTTCTGGCTCCTGAGTTTGATCAGTGAATTCATTTTAGAGCCCTGCCTCCCCGCACACTGGGTAGGTTTTCTCGTGCGAGGAAGCAGGGTTTCCTTAGCTATCCGTTTCGGGTGGTGCCCGGATCAGAAGCTATAGGTTGCTGCAAACAGCAGGCGGCTGGCATCGCCATCATCGCCGTTCTCCAGCTCAGCTTTCAGGTAGGTGTATTGCACACCAAGCTTGACCGCCTTCACAGGGCTCCACTGGTAGTTAACCAGTGCCATGGTGTTGCGTCGGTTTTGGGTAGCTGCGCCACCTACGCCATCTTTTTTTGCATCATCCCAATCCACTTGGGTCAGGGCGTAGGCCGTATTCACTGTGCCCGGGCCCACCTTCAGGCTGGCGCCGATGGTACCACCAAAGCCTGAGAGGGTTTCAAGGCTGCCATCAGCTTTCATGTAGGCATCGGCAGCGCCGTAGTTGGTGCCGGAACGCCAGAGGTACTGGTTGGCACCGTCTGAGTAGTTAACCGCGCCTTGAATGTTGAGCGAATCGGTCACTGCCAGTTTAGCGGTACCGAACACGCCAAAACCAAACGCAGAATCGTCATTGGTGCCATCATCGACCGAGAGTTGGCGAACAATAGTTGCAGCTGCGTAGGTCAGGTTGTCAGCTTTGGAGGAATAGCGTGCGGTCAGAGCTGGCGAGCTATTTTTTTTCGCGGCGGTAGCAGCACCGGTGTTGTCCAGAATGCTGGTTTTAGGGTCTTCAACTGCGAAGGAGAAAGGTCCTGTGGTGTAGCGCACCTGTGATGTGCGACCTACGTAACCGGCAGATCCTGGGATTTGGTCAAACTCAAGCTGCGAGGTTGTGCCAATCAGACTGCTATAGTTCGACCAGGTCTGGCCCATCAAAACGCCATTATACTCGCCATAAGCGTGACGCAGGCGGAGTGTGCTGGTGGTGGTGCGGAAGTCACCCTCAACGTTGATTTTTACGCCTTCAGGTGTGGTGGTTCGCACACCAATGCGCGATTGCACTGCGTCTGCGCCAAAATGCCCTGTGGCCCCTTCACCGCCGCCCTTGGTGATCTTTCTGTAGTCGCCAGCGCGCGTTCCGGAAGCAATGGAAATGTCTTCATTGATATCGTAAGAGGCATTCAGCCGCGCATAGCCATAGATTTGAGCGCTGTAGTCGCCGGCTCGAACTTCAAATGCATTGGCCTGGCAAGCCAGCCCCAGTACCAGCGCTGAGCTGGTTACCTTGATAGCTGTGGATAATTTATTGCGTAGCATAGTTCGCGTTCCCCGTTATTTTGTTGTTTAAACGTCTGCCGCTAGAGATCTTTTGGTCTGGTGGAGGCAAATACTGATAACTGCAAAGTCGCAACAATTGACGACAAAATGAGCCTATCAGCGAGCGGAGGGGTCAACAATTATCTGTATTTTATATTATCTATGCCGGCAGAGAATACCTTGGGCGAGTCGCATGGTGAAAACTGAGCTGGCATCATCCGGGATTGCGGTGTTGGCCAATTCGGCTAGGGGCATTATCAAGTTGCAGCAAGGCATGGCAAATCGGGACAGATTCAGGGGGCGGATTTGGCTCGGCGATGTTCATGGCGCCGATATACAGCGCCGTGATCACCCTTCTATTAATAGTCGCTTCTGCACTGGTCGCGCTGCTGCTTTGACGGCCGCTGGATTCATCAAACGCCGGACATCGGCTTTCTACTCCGGCTTTTCCAGGCCTGGGTCGTTTGCATCGAACAGCAGTCGCCCTTTCCAGAGCCTTTGGTGAACATGCTTCGCGAGCTGGTCCATAATCAGTTCTGCCAGTTTCCTGGTGGCTACAGAGGACGGCAGGTCGACAGGGGTCACCAGCGCGAGCGTCCGGGTCAGCTCGGGCGAGGTGATGGGAGTGGCTGCGACTTCTTTCCTGGCTACCATTTCATGCACCGCCGCTGAGGGGAGAATGGTGTAACCGAGGCCGCGGCGAGCGGTGTCGGTCAACAGTGGCCAGGCGCTCACCTCCAGCGTGAGGTCGAGCGCGACACCGCGCTCGGCGGCCGTACGTTCCATTTTTATACGCAAACCGTGCTTTTCTTCGGGCAGTATCAAGGGCAGTGTCAGCACCTCGTCCACGGTTATGTCGCTGCGCTCAGCAAAAGGGCTGTTGCTGGGGCCGATCAGGCAAAGCGGCTCTTCAAGCAACGGCAGGCAGCGCAGGTTTCTCTGGCTGGAAGGATTGTAAGTGATGGCAACATGCAAACGATGTTGGGCAACCATCTGCTGCAAGGTGCCGCTCATCGCTGACTTAACCGCCAGATCAACCTGAGGATACTGTTGGCAATATTTTTCGACGATGGTGCCGGAAAACAAGTGGGCCACCGTGGGAAGAATCCCCAGTATCACCTGGCCGGTCACTTTCCCCCCGACGGCGGTCACATCCGCCTGGGTTCGTTCAAGATCCTGCATGAGCTTGCGAGCCCGATCGTAAAGCAGCTCTCCTGCCGCTGTAAGCACCACCCCCCGGCCGTGGCGCACAAACACTTCCACGTCCAAGGCACTTTCCAGCATCCGGATTTGTCGGCTTAAAGCCGGCTGGGCAACAAACAGCTTTTCCGAGGCCCGACTGAAGCTGCCGGTATCTGCAACGGTGAGAAAGGTGTTCAGCTGGCGAACATCGACATTAATGTTAGTGGCCATGTATGCGCTCCAGGGTATGCCCAAAAGTAATGGTGTCAGACTACTGCATAACATAATTATTTCAAAGCGCTTGGTTGCGCAAGCGGGAGGTATGCAAAAAAATGATGAGGGATATAAAAACTATATAATTGTTGGGTGTCTGCCATGCTGGTAGTGTGAATTTCATGATGGTCGGAGTGAGGTATTACGCCGGCGCATCGATCCACTAGCCAGGAGATGGACATGAATTCGCCGTTATCGTATCCAGAAATCAGGGAAGCCGTCGTGCGCTTGTGCGCTGAGTTCCCGGGCGAATATTGGAGAGCCCTGGATCAACAGGGTGCCTACCCGACTGAGTTCGTCAATGCCCTGGCCGAGGCCGGGTACCTGTCGGTGATGATTCCGGAAGCCTTTGGAGGCTCTGGCTTGCCCCTGGGCGCAGCCTGTGCGGTGCTGGAAGAGGTTCAGCGGGCCGGTTGTAATGGCGGTGCCTGTCACGCACAGATGTACACCATGGGCACGCTGTTACGCCATGGTAGCGAGGAGCAGAAACAGCAATATTTGCCGCGAATTGCCGCCGGCGAGCTGCGGCTTCAGGCCTTTGGGGTAACCGAGCCGTCCAGTGGTACCGACACCACCCGCATCACCACCCGTGCCGTGCGAGACGGCGACCACTATGTGGTGAACGGGCAAAAGGTGTTTATCTCCCGCACCGAACATTCCGATTTGATGGTCCTCCTGGTTCGCACCACGCCGCGAGATGCCTGTGCCAAACGCACTGACGGTATGTCGGTGCTGTTGGTGGATATGAAGGATGCCTTGGCCGGTGGCCTCAGCATTCGACCCATCAAGACCATGATGAATCATGCCACTACTGAGCTGTTCTTCGACAATGTGCGCGTGCCTGCTGCCAACCTGATTGGCGAGGAAGGTGCCGGGTTCCGCTACATCCTGGATGGCATGAATGCAGAGCGGATTCTGATCGCCGCGGAGTGTATCGGTGATGCCCGTTACTTTATTGAAAAGGCAGCGGCTTACGCCACCAGCCGTGAAGTGTTTGGCCGCCCAATTGGCCAAAACCAGGGTGTGCAGTTCCCCATTGCCAGAGCCTATGCCCAAACGGAAGCCGCCGCCGCGGTTGTTGACCGTGCCATTGCCGCATTTGAAGCCGGGCAACCCTGTGGCTCCTTGGCCAACATGGCCAAGTTGCTGGCCTCGGAAGCTTCGTGGCAGGCGGGTGATACCTGCATTCAGACCCACGGTGGCTATGGCTTTGCCGAAGAATACGACATTGAACGCAAGTTCCGGGAAACCCGTTTGTACCAGGTTGCGCCCATCTCCACCAACCTGATTTTGTCTCACCTGGCCACCCACGATCTTGGCCTGCCGAGGTCTTTTTAATGAACGCGCCGTCGCTTGAAGGGCTGTTGGTGGTGTCGCTGGAGCAGGCGGTGGCCGCGCCCTATTGCACCTCCCGGCTCGCCGATGCGGGCGCACGAGTTATCAAGGTGGAGCGTGGTGAGGGCGACTTTGCCAGGTACTACGATCAGGCCGCCGCCGGCGAAAGCTCCTATTTTGTCTGGCTCAACCGTGGCAAGGAGTCCATCTGCCTGGACATCAAAGACAGCGAAGATCAGCGATTGCTGCTGCAGATGCTGAAAGAGGCGGATGTGTTTGTGCAGAACCTGGCGCCTGGCGCTGCCGAGCGCGCCGGGTTTGGTTCGGCCGCGCTCCGTGCGGCCAACCCTCGGCTGATTACGGTGGATATCACCGGTTACGGTGGCCACGGCCCTTACCAGAATATGAAGGGCTATGACCTGCTGGTTCAGTGCGAGTCCGGTCTGGCTTCGATTACGGGTGCGGCAGACGAGCCCGCCCGGGTTGGGGTTTCCGTGTGTGATATCGCCTGTGGCATGTACGCCCATGCAGAAGTGTTGCGAGCCCTGATTGGCCGTGAACGCACGGGTCAGGGCGAAAGCATCGAGGTGTCCTTGTTCGATTCGATTGCGGACTGGATGACCGTGCCGCTGTTGCAGTGTGAGTCGCAGCAGGTGCCGATGGAGCGCGTCGGGCTTAGGCATCCGGCCATTACGCCCTACGAGGTTTATACCTGCGCGGATCAGCAGCAGGTGGTGTTGGCCATACAGAATCAGCGGGAATGGGAGCGCTTTTGCGACCAGGTGTTGGCGTTCCCGGGGCTGAAAACCGACCCCCGTTACCAAAGCAACATCGCACGTTGCATTCACCGGGACACCCTCAATGAGGTGGTGCGTCCGATTATCGCCACTATGAGCCGGCAGGCGTTGGTTGACCGATTAAGTGAGGCCCGTATTGCCTACGGGGAAGTCAAAACCGTTGAGCAGCTCAGCCAGCATCCGCAATTGCGGCGCACCCAGGTTGAGACGGCGTCCGGTCCGGTCAGTGTGGTTGCACCACCGGCCATTTCCCGTCGGTCATCGCACAGATTGGGCCCGGTGCCTGCGCTGGGAGAGCAGAGTGCGCAACTAAGGCGTGAATTTGGTGCCAGAAAGTCAGACGTTATGGAGACGCAGCCATGAGCTCAAAGCCGACGGCAGAACAATCGAAGTTTGATGAATTGCAGAAGTGGGTGGGCCAAACCCAGCAGGCGTCGGATCTGATTGGTGCCGGTGTAGCCGCCAAGATGGCTGCGGCGCTGGATCACCAGAATCCGCAACTGACAGAGGGCAGCACTTTGCCTCTGCCCTGGCATTGGCTGTTTTTCACGCCAACCCCTCAGGCGTCAGCCACCGGCCAGGACGGGCACCCGAAAACCGGTGGTTTTTTACCACCGGTGCCGCTGCCACGGCGGATGTGGGCGGGTAGCAAGATTGAATGTCATCAACCGATTCATATCGGTGATCAACTTACTTGCAAATCAACTGTCGAATCAGTTGTACCCAAAACCGGGCGACAGGGGGAGTTGGTGTTTGTAAGCGTCGCTCACCGCTTGTTCAAGGGCAATCAGGAGCCTGTGCTCACCGAGATTCAGGACATCGTATACCGCGCAATGCCAACCGGCCCGGCGCCGGTTGCCCCGGAATATACGCCGGAGCTGGCGCCCCAGTGGAGCAAAACCATCACGCCGGACCCGGTCATGCTGTTTCGCTATTCCGCGCTGACCTTTAACGGCCACCGTATTCATTACGACCGCAACTGGGCAGTGGAGGCCGAGGGTTACCCTGGCCTGGTGGTGCACGGGCCGCTGATCGCAACCCTGTTGCTTGATTTGATGTACAGCAATTTGGGGCAGGTCGAAATTGCCCAGTTCAAGTTCCGGGGCATCCAGCCACTGTTTGATCTGGATCCGTTTACGGTGAATGGCGCTCAGGATGGCAACAGCGTGAAGCTGTGGGCTTTGACCCCCGGTAATCAGCTGGCCATGTCTCTGGAAGTGGAGCTAAAAGGCGAAACCAATAGCACTCTGATGGGAGCAAGAGGATGAACGCACCTACTTTGCCAACGTGGCGTTCTTTGTTGTTCGTGCCTGCGAACAACCGCCGGTTCCTGGAGAAAGCCCACACCCGTGGGGCGGATGCCGTCATTGTTGATCTTGAAGACAGTGTGCCCTTCGGCGAGAAAAAAACAGCACGTGATCATTTGCCCGTGGTGGTTCACCAGGTGACCCAATCCGGTGCGGACATGCTGGTGCGCATCAATCATCCGTTGCGGATGGCGGTGCGCGATCTGGAAGCAGCGGTCATCGCCGGTGTGCGTGGCTTGGTTGTCCCCAAGGTCGAAAGTGCCGCTGCCTTGCAGGCCTTGGCAGATGTAGTCACCGAACTGGAGATTGAGCGTAGCCTGGTGCCTGGCAGCGTGGTGATGCTGGTACAGATTGAGTCCCCGGAGGCACTGCCGAAACTGGATGACATTGCCTCTGTGTCACGAGTAGTCGGGCTGACCCTTGGCCCCGAAGACTTTTGTGCCGAGGTGGGGATGGAGCCTAACGCAGACACCTTGCTGGTTCCCAGCCAGGCCATTGTCTTCGCGGCTAATCGCAGTGGGGTAACGCCCTATGGGTTTGTCGACTCGATTGCCGATTACAGCGACCAGGAACGGTTTGCTGAAACCATCAAGCGGGCACGGCAGTTGGGCTTTCGCGGCGCCCTGGCAGTGCACCCATCGCAGGTCACCATTATGAATGAGGGTTTTATGCCCTCCGCAGAAGAAATTCAAAAAGCCCGGGAGATTGTTGAAAACTCACGGGCGCATGAACAGAAGGGTGAAGCGGTATTTTCACTCGATGGAAAAATGATCGATAAGCCGGTTGTAGAGCGGGCGGCCCGATTGCTCAACCAGGTAAAGGAGAGAGTGTAATGTCTATTGAAAACAGAGCTATCTATTCAAGCGAACACGAGCTGTTCCGTACCAATGCCCGACGCTTCTTCCGGGAGGAGCTGGAGCCCAATATCGAACAGTGGGAAAAAGACGAAATCATTCCCCGCTCGTTTTGGGAAAAGGCCGGCGCTAACGGGTTTTTGTGTTGCGGCGTGCCGGAAGAGTACGGCGGTCCAGGTGCCGATTTCCTCTACAACATGGTGCTTTCGGAAGAAACCGGTTACGCCATTGGTGGTGCCAGTGTCGGGTTTTCCGTGCAGGCGGACATCGTCGCTTACTACCTGCTGCACGCAGGGACTGAGGAGCAGAAAAAATACTGGCTGCCCCGCATGGTGACGGCAGAAAGCATCGCCTCGATTGGTTTGACTGAACCTGGCTGCGGCAGTGACCTCAAGGCGATCCGCACAACAGCCGTGCGTGACGGTGATGAATACGTCATCAACGGCCAGAAAACGTTCATTACCAATGGCCAAAACTGTGATTTCTGCCTGGTGGCCTGCTCCACGGATCCCAGGAAAGGGGCCAAAGGTATCAGCCTGATTATTGTTGAGACTGATCGCCCCGGTTTTGAGAAGGGCCGTAACCTGGACAAGATCGGGCAGAAAGCGGCGGACACCTCTGAGCTTTTCTTCCAGGATGTACGGGTTCCGGTGACCAACCTGGTGGGTAAAGAAGGTGAAGGCTTCGCCATCATGATGCGTGAACTGCCCCGTGAGCGGATCACCATCGCCTGCAGAGCGCAAGCTGAAGCCCAGCGTGCTTTTGACCTTACCAATGCCTATGTGAAAGAGCGGAAAGCATTTGGCCAGACACTGGCAGACTTCCAGAACACCCAGTTCACCCTGGCGGATCTGAAAACCGATCTGGCCGTTGGTTGGGCCTTTTTGGATCAGTGCCTGGCGAAAGCCAACGAAGGCACATTGACCCCTGAAGAAGGTGCGATGGCAAAGCTGTGGACCACAGAAAATGAAGGCAAGGTGGTTGATAAATGCCTGCAGTTCTTTGGTGGCTACGGCTACATGAAGGAATACCCCATTTCGCGGGCGTTTGTGGACGCACGGGTTCGTCGGATCTACGGCGGTGCGAGTGAAATCATGAAACTGGTTATTAGTCGTACGCTTTAACCACTGGCCTAGCAACAGAGGAAGACAATCTTATGTTCGGAATTACTGCTTACGGCGCCTACGTTCCTCGCAGCCGCCTTCAAAAAAGTGCCATTGCCGATGCCAACGACTGGTTTGACGCCAGCCTTCGCGGCCTCGCCAAGGGCGAGCGCAGCATGTGCAACTGGGATGAAGACACCATCACCATGGCCGTAGAAGCGGCCCAGGACTGCCTGACGGTTCTCGATCGCGACAGCGTCAAATCCCTATGCCTGGCTTCAACCACCGTGCCGTTTCTCGATCGCCAGAACTCGGTGGTGGTCAGTGAAGCCCTGAACCTGGGCAACCGCCTGCGCACCATGGATGTAACAGCCTCTCAGCGGGCAGCAACCACCGCCTTGATCAGCTTGCTGGAAGCCGGTGGCAAGGACAACAGTTCGGCGCTGCTGGTGGCGTCTGAGCACCGTCGCACTAAATGTGGTTCGCGTCATGAAATGCTCTGGGGAGACGGCGCTGCCGCCGTGGGCGTGGGGAACGAAGGCGTGATCGCTGAGTACCTCGGCAGCGCCAGCTTTGCGGATGATTTCGTTGATCATTATCGCGGTGAAGATGCGACCTTCAATTACGACTGGGAAGAGCGCTGGATTCGAGACGAAGGCTACCTGCACAGCGTACCGGCTGCGGTAAACGAATTGTTCGAAAACACCGGCACCAAAGCGGCCGACATTGCCCACTTTGTGTTGCCCTCCGATCAGGCTCGCACCCCGGGCGCTGTTGCCAAGGCTCTGGGTATTGCTGCTGACGCAGTAATCGACAGCCACATCAACAATCTGGGTGTGACGGGTGCCGCTCACCCGATCCTGTTGCTGACCGCGGTTCTTGATAAAGCCAAAGCCGGCGACCTGGTATTGCTGGCCGGGTTCGGTCAGGGCACCGATGCTGTTCTGTTCCGGGTCACCGATGCGATTGCCGCAAGACGCCCTAAAACTGGCTTTAACGGTGCCTTGGCAAACCGTCGTCCGGAAACCAACTACAACCGGTTCCTCAGCTTTAACAACCTGGTTGAGCGTGACATCGGCAAGCGTGGTGAACTGGACAAGCAGAGTTATCTGGCGGCCATGTACCGCAAGAAAGATCTGCTCAACGGTTTTATTGGTGGCAAGTGCCGCGAGTGCAACACCATCCAGATCCCGAAAGAAAACTACTGCGTTAACTCTGAGTGCGGAGCACTGAACAGCCAGGACGACTATCCCTTGTCGCAGGTACCGGGCCGCATCAAGACCTGGACCGCAGACCGGCTGACGTTTGACTGGAATCCACCGGCCTATTTCGGGCTGGTTGAGTTCGAAGGTGGTGGTCGCCTGATGATGGACTTCACCGAAGTTGAGGAAGGCACGGTTGAATCCGGCGTGACGGTAACGTCGCACTTCCGGATCAAACAGTTCGATAACCAACGCGGTTTCCGGAAGTACTTCTGGAAAGCTATTCCATCGCAGCAGTAATGCACGCGCAAAGACAAGGTGAATGAAAATGGCTAGTGGAATCAAAGATAAAGTTGTCATTCTTGGTATGGGCTGCAGCAAGTTCGGCGAGCGCTGGGATGCCAGCCCGGCAGACCTGATGACAGAAGCATTTGAAGAGTGCATCGCGGACGCGGGCATCGACAAGAGCGAGATTCAGGCCGCCTGGTTTGGTGCCGGTCTTGATGCGCATAACGTAGGCCCGAGCGGTTTGCCGTTGTCCATCGCCTTGCGCCTGCCAAACATTGCGGTGACCAAAGTTGAAAACATGTGCGCGACGGGCACCGAAGCGTTTCGGGGAGCGGTCTACGCAGTAGCCTCCGGTGCCTGCGACATTGCTCTGGCGCTGGGTGTCGAGAAGCTGAAAGACGTAGGTTACGGCGGTTTGCCGCAGCGCACTCGCGGTGTGGAAAACGACATGTTCTGGCCGAACGTGTCGGCTCCGGGCGCCTTTGCCCAGCTGGCGTCGGGCTACCGCGCCAAGTACGGCATCGACCAGCACGACCTGAAGCGCGCCATGGCGCACATTTCGGTTAAGAGCCACGCCAACGGCGCGAAAAACCCGAAGGCGCATTTGCAGCGTGAGATTACCGAAGAGCAGGCAATGAATGCACCCTACATTGCGGAGCCGATCGGGTTGTTCGATTGCTGCGGCGTCAGTGACGGTGCTGCCTGTGCGATTGTCACCACCCCCGAAATCGCCGCACGCCTGAAGAATTCTGATCTGGTGTCTGTCAAGGCACTGCAGCTGGCCGCCTCCAACGGCTACGAGGCTGGATACGGCGACTGGGACGGTTCCTACCTGAAAACCACCCGTGTGGCAGCCCAGCGTGCCTACGACGAAGCCGGCATCAAGAACCCTCGTGAAGAAATCAGCATGACCGAAGTGCACGACTGCTTCTCAATTACTGAGCTGGTGACCATGGAAGACCTGCAGCTGTCGGAAGAAGGGCAGGCGGTTCGCGATGTACTCAACGGCGATTTCGATGCCGACGGCCGTATTCCCTGCCAGATCGATGGTGGCCTGAAATGTTTCGGGCACCCGATAGGCGCTTCCGGGCTGCGGATGATCTACGAGAACTACCTGCAGTTCAGTGGTCGGGCCGGCGATCGTCAGTTGGCGAATCCGCGCCTCGGCCTGAACCACAACCTGGGTGGTTTCCCACACCAGAATATTTGCAGTATTTCCATCATCGGCCGGTACGAGAAGTAAGGCTGCACCGGCCAGGAGCAATAGGTTAAACCATGAACGCCAGTAGCAAACGGGTGAGTGAGGGCACTATGAACGCGATAGATTCGCTAGTGATAGCCGACAGGTATCTGGGGAAAACCCGAGCCATAGTAGACCAGGCTCTAGGGCGGCTGAAAACGCTTTGCAGCGTTGATGGCCGGCTAGATTCCGGGCGCCTCGATGACCATCAATTGTCGTGCTACGAGCTCGCATTCTGCGTTGCAGAACTGAGTGCTGCCGATGCTGTGAATCGCTACGCGGACAAAGCACAGCAGCAGGATTCACTGGCGCTGACGGTTGCGCTGGCGTTCAGTGCCGAAGCCCTGCAGAAAGTCATGCAGCGGTTATTGTCCCTGGCCGAGGATGCCGGCGTTGACCGAAGCACCATATTGGCGCTGTACAGCGATGCTGAACTGAGCGCCTTTGTCAGCAGCCATGCCGGAGCCCAGAATCTGGCCGCGCTCGGAGCGCAGCTGTCATCCCGCGGCAGCCTGTACCTGCCGGCCCTGCTGGACGACGACAAGGAAATGGTGCGGGAAACCTTCGCCCGCTTTGCCTCCGATGTGGTGATGCCGCTGGCGGAGAAAATACATCGTCACGACCTCGATATTCCCGATGAAATCCTGAAACCTGCTGCTGAGCTGGGCAGCTTTGGCATCAGCATTCCCGAGCGCTTTGGCGGCCTGCAGCCGGACGACTATGACGACAGTCTGAGCATGATCGTGGTGACCGAAGAGCTGTCCCGGGCATCGCTGGGTGCAGCAGGCAGTCTGATCACCCGTCCGGAAATTGCCGCCAAGGCGCTGCTCAGCGGTGGCACCGAGGCGCAGCAGCAAAAGTGGCTACCGCGACTGGCATCGGGTGATACCCTGTGCGCGATTGCCATCACCGAACCCAACCATGGCTCCGATGTGGCGTCGCTGGGGCTGCGCGCAACCCCGACCGAAGGTGGCTGGGTGCTCAATGGCAGCAAGACCTGGTGCACCTTCGCCGGTAAAGCCGAGTTGTTGGTGGTGATTGCTCGGACAGAACCGGATCCCAGTCTTGGGCATAAGGGCCTGAGCCTGTTTTTGGTGGAAAAACCGTCGGCTGCCGGCCACGAGTTCAGCCACCAACAGCCGGGCGGCGGCAAGATTTCCGGTAAGGCGATTGCCACTCTGGGTTACCGCGGTATGCACTCTTACGACGTCTTCTTTGAAGACTACTTTGTTGCGGCGGATCACCTCATTGGTGAAGAGAAAGGCCAGGGCAAGGGCTTTTATTTCACCATGTCCGGCTTTGCCGGTGGTCGTATCCAGACCGCAGCCCGGGCCAGCGGTGTGATGCAGGCGGCCTGTGAAAAAGGCCTCCAATACGCCGGGGAGCGCAAGGTGTTTGGCAAGCCCGTTGGCGAGTACCAGTTGACCCAGGTCAAGCTGGGCCGGATGTTTTCAACCCTGATTGCGGCTCGCCAGTTTACCTACGCCGTTGCCAGGCTGATGGATGAAGGCAAGGGGCAGATGGAAGCAAGTCTGGTCAAGCTTTTTGCCTGTCGTGCCGCCGAGTGGGTGAGCCGAGAAGCCATGCAGATTCATGGTGGCATGGGCTACGCAGAGGAAAGCGATGTCAGTCGCTACTTTGTGGATGCCCGAGTGCTGTCGATCTTTGAAGGCGCTGAAGAAACCCTGGCGCTGAAAGTGATCGCCCGCGATCTGATTACCAGAGCGCAGGCGCAGTAAACACGCTGGTGAAGTGTGATTGATAAACGCGGTGCCGAATGCCGCAACAACCTTGAACGAAAACAAGTTGAACTAAGCGGAGCCTATTATGAGCGATTCAAAGTTATTGGAAGGTAAAGTCATCGTTGTGACCGGTGGCGGTCGCGGAATTGGTCGTGCCACCTCGATCATGCTGGCTGAACACGGTGCCAAAGTGGTGGTTAACGACCTCGGTGGTGCCGGAGACGGCACCGGTGGTGATCAGACCCCGGCGGACGAAGTGGTAAGCGAGATCAAGAAGGCCGGCGGCGAAGCTGTCAGCAACTACGACAGCGTTACAGACTGGGATGCTGCCCAGAACATCATCCAGACAGCCATCGACAACTTTGGTCGCATCGACGGTGTTATCAACAACGCCGGTAACCTGCGCGACGGTATCTTCCACAAGATGACCGAAGCCGACTGGGATTCCGTGATCGCGGTTCACCTGAAAGGCAGCTTCAACGTCAGCCGTGCCGCCGCTACGCACTTCCGCGAGCAAGGCAGTGGTACCTTTGTGAACATGACGTCCACATCTGGCTTGATTGGCAACTTTGGTCAGGCTAACTACGCTGCGGCCAAGTCCGGCATTGTTGGTCTTTCCAAGTCGATGGCCCTGGATATGAGCCGTTTCGGGGTAACCTCCAACTGCATCGCGCCGTTTGCCTGGAGCCGGTTGATCGGCACCATCCCAACGGAAACCGAAGAAGAGAAAGCCCGCGTTGCCAAGATTCAGCAGATGACGCCAGACAAGATCGCCACCCTGGCAGTGACTCTGTGCAGCGATGCAGCCAAGCATGTGACTGGCCAGATTTTTGGTGTGCGCAACAATGAAATCTTCCTGTTCAGCCAGCCACGGCCTATCCGTTCAGCCCACACCTTGGAAGGCTGGACTCCGGAAACGGTGCTGAGCCGGGTGCTGCCAGCGTTTGAAGGTGATTTCTACAAGCTGGACCGCTCTGCAGACATCTTCAGCTGGGATCCGTTCTAACACCAGACTCAAGACCCCTTGTTTGAGCAGTGCGCAGTTTTCCGGAGCACGGAAACTGCGCCGGTACCGGCCATTAACAGGAAATGAATCATGGCAATTGACTACGACAAGCTTTTGAACCGCAAGTTTGAAACGCTCACCCACGACTACACTGAAAAAGATACCATGCTGTATGCCTTGGGTGTGGGTCTGGGCAACGACCCCTTGAATGAAGACTGCCTGCAGTTTGTCTATGAGGACGGTCTCAAGGCGCTGCCAAGCATGAGTGTGGTACTGGCCTACCCGGGATTCTGGGTGCGCGAGCCAGACACAGGCATTGACTGGGTTAAGGTGCTGCACGCCGGCCAGGAAGTCATTATCCACAAACCCCTGCCCGCTTCCGGTGTGGTGGAAGCCACCACCAGGATCACTGAGATCATTGATAAAGGCGAAGGCAGGGGAGCGCTGATCGTGTCCGAGCGTGTTGTCCGTGACAAGGCGACCGGTGAAGACCTGTGCACACTGCGTAGCACCACTATGGCACGGGGTGATGGCGGCTTTGGTGGCCCGTCTACGTCGCGTTCTGCTCCGGATCGTATTCCCGAGCGTGAGCCGGATCTGGTGTGTGACCTGCCAACCCTCGACCAGGCTGCCTTGATCTATCGCTTGTCCGGTGACTTCAACCCCCTGCACGCCTCCCCCAGCGTTGCCCGCAAAGCCGGGTTTGAAAAGCCGATACTGCATGGCCTGTGCACCTTCGGTGTGGCGACGCACGCCCTGCTGAAAACCTTGTGCGACTATGATCCGGCGCGCTTCCACCGCATGCGCCTGCGCTTCTCGGCGCCTGTGTACCCGGGTGAAACCATTCGCACGGAAATGTGGCGTGACGGCAACAAGATCGCTTTCCGCTGCCGGTCGGTTGAGCGTGATCTGGTGGTGATTAACAACGGCTACGCCGAAGTTAGCTGAGCATTCGCAACAACCTGATAACACGGAGCATGGCTATGCAGAACATCTTGTCGGGACTCAGAGTGGTGGAGGGCAGTGCCTTTGTGGCCGCGCCTTCCGGGGGCATGACGCTGGCTCAGCTTGGTGCCGACGTGATTCGTTTTGATCCGATCGGTGGTGGCATTGACTACAACCGGTGGCCGGTGACCGCGGATCAGCGCAGCCTGTATTGGCACAGCCTGAATAAGGGCAAGCGCTCGATTGCGGTGGACTTTCGCAAGCCGGAAGGCCAGGAGCTGCTAACGCGCCTGGTGGCCGCTCCGGGTGATCAGGCGGGCATGTTCCTGACCAACTTCCCGGCGAAAGGCTGGATGGCCTATGAACGCCTGCGCCAGCACCGGGAAGACCTGATATATCTCAACCTGACTGGCGATCGCCACGGCGGCAGTGCGCTGGATTATACGGTGAACTGCAAGGTTGGGTTTCCCTCGCTGACCGGCAGCGGCGGGACCGCGGCCGGCCCCTTGAACAACCCTATGCCGGCGTGGGACGTCATTACCGGCCAGCAAATTGCGCTGGGGCTGCTGGCCGCTGAGAGGCACCGCTCGCGCACCGGGGAAGGGCAGCTGGTGAAAATCGCCCTGGCCGATGTCGCTTGGGCCACCCTGGGCAATCTGGGTTATATCGCCGAGGCCATGATCAATAACGCCGATCGCGATGCCATTGGCAATCACATCTACGGCACCTATGGCCACGATTTCCAATGCAAAGATGGCGAGCGGGTGATGATCGTTGGCGTTAGCCCCAACCAATGGCGTGCCATCGTGAGTGTAACCGGGACGGAAGCCCAGATCAGCGAGCTGGAGACCCGGTCCGGCCTCAACTTCAGGCAGGAAGGCGATCGTTACAAAGGCCGCATCCAGATTACCGAAATACTCGAGCCCTGGTTCCGCGCCCGGAACTTTTCCGAGGTACAAAGCGCGCTGGATAACGGCGGTGTCTGCTGGGGCAAATACCAGACCGTGAAAGAAGCGGTGGAAAACGACCGCGACTGCTCGATAGATAACCCACTGTTTGACATGGTGGAGCAGCCGGGCATCGGCACCTACCTGATGCCGGATAACCCGCTGCGATTCACCTCAGTTGAAAAGCAGCCGGTACGAAGGGCGCCTCATCTGGGAGAGCATACCGAAGAAATTCTTGCGGACACGCTTGGGATGAGCAGCACCGAAATCGCCCGTTTGTTTGATCAGAAGATTGTCGCCGGCCATACCCCGAATTAAACAGGCCGGTGCCCAGGATTAATAGGAGAGAGTCAATGGGCCCATTACACGGGTTTCGTATTGTTGAATTGGCGGGCATAGGTCCGGGTCCTTTTTGCGGCATGATGCTCGCGGACATGGGCGCTGAAGTCATCAGTGTCGAGCGGGTTGGGGTTACAGCCGAGCAGCCAGAGCTGGATTGCAGTCGCCGTGGCAAACGCTCGATTGCCCTGAACCTGAAGACCCCAGAAGGCGTTTCGGCCCTGTTGAAACTGGTAGAAACCGCCGACGCCTTGCTGGAGGGTTTCCGCCCCGGGGTGACTGAAAAGCTTGGCGTAGGGCCAGATGATTGCCTGGCAGTCAATCCGAGGCTGGTCTATGGCCGCATGACCGGCTGGGGTCAGTACGGCCCCATGTCGCAGGCGGCCGGTCACGATATTAACTACATCGCCCTGACCGGTGCGCTGCACGCAGTCGGCAGGAAGGGTGAAAAGCCCGTACCACCGTTAAACCTGGTGGGCGATTTTGGTGGCGGTGGCATGATGCTGGCGTTTGGCATTGTATGCGCCTTGCTGGAAACCCAGAAGTCCGGTAAAGGCCAGGTGATTGATGCCGCCATGACCGATGGCTCGGCGGTGCTGATGTCCATGTTCAACTCGGCCCACGAACGCGGAACTCACAGCCTTGAGCGCGGTGTAAACCGGCTCGACTCCGGTGCCCATTTTTACGACACCTATGAAACAGCGGACGGCAAGTACATTTCACTGGGTTCCATTGAGCCCCAGTTCTACGCCCAGTTGATCGAGGTTGCCGGCTTGCCGGCGGACAAGTTCGCCGACCAGATGGACAAGAGCAAGTGGCCTGAACTGTCAGACATAGTGGCCGATACCATCAAGCAGAAAACCCGCGATGAATGGTGTGAGCTGATGGAAGGCAGCGACATCTGCTTTGCACCGGTGCTGGATCTGATCGAGGCGCAATCCCACCCCCATAACCTTGAGCGAAACACCTACGTGGACATAGGTGGCATGAAGCAACCGGCGCCTGCGCCAAGGTTCAGTCGTACCGAGGCTCGAGTTGAGTTTGCAGCTCGCCCCTACGGCCAGGACACGGACGCGCTAATGCGGGAAATCGGTTACAGCAAAGCTCAAATTGATCAGCTGCGGAGTCAAAAAGCCTGCAGCTAAATGACTTCAACCCGTTATCGCGAGGTAATAAAAACAATGAGCGTATTACTGTATCAAGTTGAAAACGGCGTGGCTTACCTGACGATGAACCGTCCTGAGGCCCGCAATGCATTGTCAACGGAAATGCGTGGCCAGTTGCGTGAGCGCCTTGAGCAGGTCAGCAGTGACGATGAGGTTCGCTGCGTCGTTTTACAGGGTGCAGGGGAACACTTTATGGCCGGCGGTGATGTGAAGTCATTCATGGAGTTCACGGAGATGCCGAAGGAAGCGCGCCGTGTCCGATTTACCAACCGTATCCATGACCTTCATCCCATCATGTACCTGATGCGTAATCTGAAAAAGCCCATCCTTGCCAGTGTGCAGGGTGCGGCGGCGGGAGCCGGGGTCAGTATCGCATTGTGCTGTGACCTGGTTATGGCCAGTGAGAAAGCCTTTTTCACGCTGGCGTATACCGGTATTGGTGGCAGTCCGGACGGCTCGGGTACCTACCAGCTCCCAAGGATTGTGGGTGTGAAGAAAGCCATGGAAATTGCACTGCTGGGGGATCGCTTTTCCGCCCAGGAAGCGGCTGACATGGGCATGATCAATTGGGTGGTTCCCGAGGGCACCCTGGAGGAGCGCACCCGCGCCATGGCTGAGCGTCTGGCCAAGGGGCCAACACGGGCTTACGGCAATACCAAACGGCTGATCCTGCAATCGCTGAACACCTCACTGGAAGCCCAGCTGCAAGCGGAAGCCGAATTCTTTGGTGACTGTGCGGCATCGGATGACTGGGTTGAGGGAGTGCGCGCATTTAATGAAAAGCGCAAGCCCCGGTTTACCGGCAAGTAGCCGCACCCTGCTCACATCCAGTTTGCACAGATACAGGAGGTACCCGATTGATGATTACCCAGAAGCAGAATAAGCGCACCCTGACCGGGATCGTTTGTGGTGACCAGCATCTCAGTCACGAGGAGTTCCAGAGCGATATCAAACGCGCCGCAAGCGGCCTGAAACAGGCTGGAATTGAGCCGGGCGATTGCGTTGCCATTTTCATGCGAAACGATATTCCTTTTCTGACGGTGTCCAGAGCCACCGCCTACATTGGTGGTTATGCCGTGCCAGTCAATTGGCATC
The DNA here is from genome assembly GCF_016427555.1 of Marinobacter litoralis. GTDB lineage: Bacteria > Pseudomonadota > Gammaproteobacteria > Pseudomonadales > Oleiphilaceae > Marinobacter > Marinobacter litoralis_A. The sequence continues at coordinate 217,147 of NZ_JAELVS010000001.1, read as the reverse complement.
TGGTGGGCGAGGAACTGACCTATATCCTCGACGACTGCGCGGCAAAAATTCTGGTGATCCATGCGGATCTTTGGCGCAAGGTCAGAAATGAAATTCCCGAGGATGTGAAATGCATTCTGGTGGAGACACCCAAGGCGCTGAGCGACGCCTTTGGCATTGCGCCTGAAAACTGCACGGTACCAAGCGATCAAATTGCCTTCGCCGAGTGGCTGGCGGCATCGGATCCGATTGCCGATCCTCCCCGGGAAGGGCCTTCCTCGATGATTTATACCTCTGGCACCACCGGGCATCCGAAAGGCGTAAGGCGGACGCCACTGGACCCGGAAAATGCCAGAGTGATGCAAGAGTTCCGGTCACGGGTGTACGGGTGTAAAGAAGGGGCGCGCGCTATAGTCCCCGGCCCGCTGTATCACAGCGCCCCCAACAGCTTTGGCATGCAGGCGTCTAAAATTTCTGATGTGTTGGTCATCGTTCCGCGCTTCGATGCGGAGTCGTTCCTTGCCACAGTCGAGGACTACGCCATTACGGCTGCGATTATGGTGCCGATCATGTTTATCCGGCTGCTGAAGTTGCCAGACGACGTGCGTAACAAGTACTACGTATCCAGCATAGAGTTTGTTGTGCATGCTGCAGCGCCTTGCCCGGCCGACGTGAAAACCCGGATGATCAAGTGGTTTGGCCCGGTGATCAATGAGTTTTACGGGTCGACAGAGTCCGGCGCGGTGACCGCGTGTACCTCTGAGCAGGCGCTGTTAAAGCCCGGCACTGTGGGGAAAACCGTGCCCGAAGCGGATGTTCGCATCCTTGATCCCGAGGGGAACATACTGCCCGCGGGGCAGGTGGGTGAAATCTATTCGCGCTTCCCGAATATGGACTTCACCTATAACCGTAAACCCGAAGAGCGTGCTGCCATTGATCGGGATGGCTACATTACCTCTGGTGACATGGGCTATTTTGACGAAGACGGCTTTTTGTTTATTGCCGATCGGGTCAAAGACATGATCATCTCCGGGGGGGTGAACATCTACCCGGCGGAAATTGAAGAAGTGTTGCACAACTGCCCGGGTATTAAAGACTGTGCCGTCTTTGGTATTCCCGATGAGGAGTTCGGTGAATCGGTGATGGCGGTGATTGAAACGGATGACGGTAACAAGATAGACGTCCAGAACGTGGAGGTTTATCTGCGCGAGCATCTGGCGGGATATAAAGTACCTCGCCGCATTGAGGTTGGGCGCGACCTGCCACGGGAGGATTCCGGCAAGATCTTCAAGCGCCGCCTGAGGGATAAATACTGGCAGTCGGCCGGGCGCAGTATCTGATGATCCGAGCAGTCCGGCCTTGGCGATGGCTCAGCGACCGTTGAGCCATCGCCAAGGCCGGCGGAGCCTTGTGCTCCGAACCTGCAGGATTTTGGGTGGCCTATCTTCCCTTGAACTCAGCCGGGCGCCTGTGCTGGAACGCTGTGATCCCTTCTTCAAAATCCTCCGTTTTGAAGGCCTTGCCCTGACAGCGGGCCTCAAATGTGAGCACCTCGTCCAGCGCCGCTGTCTGAGCCATCTCGACTTCGGCTTTAATCAAACCGAGGGCCACCGTGGGACCTTTGGCGAGTTGAAGCGCGAGCGCCAGGGCATCATCCTGCAGCCGGGAATCTTCGCTGACACCGTAAATCAGCCGCATTTCCAGTGCCTCTGCTGCAGATATACTTTTCCCCAGCATTGCCAGCGCTCTGGTACGTGCGGCGCCGATTGTTCTTGACAGAAAATAAGACGCACCCCCATCGAGAACCGCGCCAATTCGCGCAAATGCCAGGCCAAAGGTTGCAGATTCGTTTGCAATGGCAACATCGGCTGCCAGGGCAATACTGAAGCCGGCGCCTGCGGCAGGGCCGTTCACCGCCGCAACAATGGGTACAGGGACGCTACGCATCAAAGCAACAACCTGGTTTATGCCCGCTTCCATTTCCTGCTGAATGGTCTCGCGCCGAGACAGAATCTTGTCGGGTTGAAGGTCTGCGCCAACGCAAAAGCCGCGCCCGGCAGCGCGGATAAGGATCGCACGGGCTCGAGGCTCGTTTTTCTGTTCGGAAAGGGCGTGAATCAACCCTTCGCGCATTTCGTTGGTGAGCGCATTCAGTTTCTCTGCCCGGTTCAGGGTCAAAATGAGCAGGTCATCCTGCCATTCCACTAATAAATCACTCATCGCTATTTCGCCTTTTCTTAAAGTGTGGCCGGTTAATCCTCCAAGATTGGCACGGGGCTCCTCCGGCGACCAATAAATAAATGTTTGCCTGGGTATGCTTTTTTAACATAGTGCGCGGCCATCATCTTTTGGACTGTTTCTGAGAAGAGCTTTTATAGTTATTAGGCATGGTCAGTAGCTATAAGTTGTAGTGGTTGGAGGCGGCTGGCGGTGTTATGGTCAATTTAATCGAGCTCTGTTTTTTGGGGGAGAAATTTATGCTTAAAGGTATGGCCTCAGGGTTGGTCTTGACGCTGGCAATGGCCGGTACGGTATCTGCAGACACGGTGTTGCGCTTTGCAGAGGGGTCGCCCAACCGTGGAAGCCGCGCAGAGGCAGTCGAGCATTTTATGGAAGAAGTGAAGCAACTGTCGGACGGCACACTGACGTTCGATATACACTGGGGTGGGGCCTTGCTCGACTATAAAACCATGACCGATGGTGTGTCCCGGGGCACAGCAGACATGGGCACCATGCTCGCCGCCTATACTCCCCAGAAACTGAAAGCATTGACCATTGGCGATATACCTGTAGGTTCATCAGACCCCTGGGTGGGTACTCGGGCCATGTACGAGTTGATGACCACGAACAAGACATTGCAGGAGCTCCTGGCGCGGCAGGGGCTCGTCTATGTCACCGGCTATTCCAGCACAGGTGTTCAGTTTGAATGCGGTGGTGGCCACTCAATCCGTACCGTAGACGATATCAAGGGAAAACGGGTTCGCGCTATTGCTACCTATGCCAAAGTGCTGGACGAACTGGGCGCAAGCCTGGTCAACATAACGGCAGGCGATTTCTATCAGTCACTGGATACCGGACTTGTCGACTGCAGCGCGAGTTATCTTTACACCATACGTACGTTGAAGACCTATGAGGTAATCGATAACGTCACACTGGTGAACTGGGGGCAGATTAACGGGTTTGCCACATTAATGAACCTCTATGCCTGGGAAGATCTTTCGAAGGAAGAGCAGGCCATCATCCGCGAGGCGGGTTCTAACGCCATCGACTATTCTGCCAGATTACAGATTGAGGAAATGGAACTCGTTGTCGACGGTTTGAAAACGGGGTCTATTGGTAGAAAAGTAACGGTATATGAGATGGCTGAAGAAGAGCGGGCGAAGCTGGAAAAGGTTGCGGAAAGGTACGCCCGCGACTGGATTGATAGCATCACTCGCGACGGAGTGAATGGTCAGAAAATTTGGGATGAGTATCAAGCGCTGCTGATGAAATATGAGCGTGAGCTTGAAGCCAAGGGCTACCCTTGGGAAAGAATGTAAGCCACAGGTTGGTGTGAACGTGACCCGCTCTGGTACACAGGGCGGGGGGATTTAATCCCGCAATATGCCCCACCTTGTTACATCTGGCTGTTTACCTGTATTCCCTGGTCCCCCCGGAAACCCGGTAGAGCCTCGTCCTGAGTGTTTGACTGTTTCATGCCGTTAAGGCATGGAAGACATACAATGTTGGTAATGGCGAGGCCGTCTAATCAACGCTAGTTTCCTTACTAATAACAATATGCCGGGGGGCGCATGACAGATTCGATTCCCATCTTTAAATATGCACTGATTACCCACGATACTCGCGGGGTCTACACGCTACAAATCCAAAACGCGAAAAGCGTCAACATTCTTGGCTCTGCCGAAGTCTGCGAGTTGCTCGGGGTGTTTCGATGGCTGGGCACCCGCCAGGATGCGCGAGTTGTCGTTGTTCGAGGGACTGGTGAGAAAGCATTTGTTGCCGGAGCCAATATCTATGAAATGGCTGGGTTGGAATCTGAGGCAGCGCGCAGCTTCATCACAGGTCTTCGCAGGCTCTGCGACGCAATTATGGATATCCCTGTACCGACGGTTGCCCGAATTCCGGGCTTTTGTCTGGGTGCGGGCATGGAGATCGCGGCCGCTTGCGACATACGTCTTGGCTCAAAGGATGCAGTGTTCGGAATGCCGGAAGTTCGGGTGGGAATACCTTCGGTGATTCATGCAGCTTTGCTGCCAAAGATCATTGGCGCAGGGGCAACCAATTGGTTACTGCTAACCGGAGAGAATGTCAGTGCTACTCAGGCAGAAAAGTGGGGTTTTCTGGAATTTGTTTGCGAATCTGGGGCGGAAAATCTGGACTTGCTGATTGAGCAAACAGTAGAGCCAATTCTCAAGAACGGACCAGGGGCTGTACGTGCTCAAAAGGCCTTATTAAGGTATTGGTCTGAGGCGGACCTGGAGGCATCGCTCGACCGAAGTGTGACTGCTTTTGGCGATGCGTTCAAAACTGCAGAGCCTCGGACCTACATGTCACCATTTACTCAAGGCATGAAGTCCGGATCTTGAAGAAGTCGGATGATTGGTGTGCGTTTGGGATGGGGTAAAACCTGGGGGCATTGATGATGCCCCCAGGCTTTTAGTTTGTGCGCTACGAATCAGCGCTGCCAGGGATAACCTTTGCTGTTTTTTTTTGCTGATACTTGGCTAGCAGGCTCTTGTATTCGTTCCATATGGCCCTGCCATCTACGCCATCCTTGTCAGCTTGTTCAATCCATTCCTGTGCGTACTTCTCGCCGGCAGTATTAAGTATTGCACGCTCGCTTTCCGGCAATAGGTATACGTCTACTTTATTCCCGATTTCACCGGTACGAAGACCATCTATAACCAGATCCATTTCTTCAATCTGCAGCCTGGCGAAATAGTCGATGGCGCGGGAGCCTGCCTGCCGCAAAACCGACTGGTGTTCCCGGGAGAGGTCGTGCCACCTGTCAATATTCATCAGGGTCGCAAAACCCAGGAGCTGTCCCCAGTTGGCGACCGTGTAATTGCTGGCCACCTCAAAGGTCTTGAACGCTCTGGCCGTCTAGAAGTAAGAGGCACCGCAATCGACAAGACCCGTGTCGTAGGCCTGGTAGGCGTCGCCGATATTAAGGTTGACCAGATTGGCACCCAGGTCGTCCAGAATCTTGGCGAAGTTGCCTACAGCCCGCATGCCCACCCAGGGGTCGGAATAGGGCGTGGGTACGTCGCCAATGGTCAGCGACCGGAGTTTTTGCGGGTTGTAGGCGGCAAGCATGGTCCCCATGTCGGCGGTGCCGCCGGCGACGCCCTGCACCATGGATTTGTAGTTCAGCAGCGCGCCGGCCCAGTGAGTGTCAAAGCTCAGGTCGCCACCGGAAAGCTGTGTGACGTCCTCCATGAAGTGGTTAACCGCATCCGCGCGGGCGCCCCGGTTGGGTGATCCTTCGGCGAAGCGCAGCTGGGTTGCAGCTGAAACCGATGTCGTTAATGCCAGTGAAAGAATCGTGCTGGATATCAAGGTTTTTATCATTGTTATCTCCGTGAGCAAAGTTGTGCATAAATTACGCTATCACTCCGTATATTTATCAACCAATAGCAATCGTGTATGTGTTTGATGCTGTTTTTTTTATAGTGCGTGCCTATCATTGGGTGGGGCTTGGTCAGGAATATAAATATTGTAACCAGCGTATGCCGGAAATGTATTTCTGTCTTTTGAGGATTGCTGCGAGACTCATTTGTATATTTGTTAGGTTGATTATTAATTGCTGTTGTTAAGGGTTTAGGTATTTATGGCTTATGTGACAATCTCAAATATTGAGGTTGTAAGTTAGTTTCGATTGGTTTGATAGTTGTATAAAAATAAAATAATAAGGGCTTTGCTATGACTATGACTTTTGCGCGCTCTGAAGATATTGAGCGGCTTGGCCGGGATGTAATCTGTCATGCCCCGAAAGAAAGCTCCCCGCTATTGTTTATCGAGCCAGCCGGAGAGCCTGCAGGCTTTCCTTGTCTGGGCATCGTCGCACAGGAATGTGCTCGACAAACTCATTGTCACCCATGGCGGTGTGGTGCTCCGGGGGTTCCCTGTTCGGGAAACGGACGATTTCGGAGCCTTGGTGGAGCTGTTTCCGTCCTTCGCTGGTGATTATGTAGGTGGGCTTGCTCCGCGAACCCAGATTGCAGGAAAAGTAATGGAGGCAACCCGGCTCGACAAGAATGCAAAGATACGCCTGCATTCAGAAATGGCGTATATGCAGAACTACCCTCCTCGAATTGCCTTCTTCAGCAAATCAACGGCGCACACTGGCGGTGAAACCATTATTGCTGACACGCGGGAGTTGATTGGCTCCCTTTCTCCGGAGTTGCGCGAGAAGCTTGAAACCCTTGGTGTGATGACGGTACGTAACTTTGCGGCGCCTTCGGGGAGATTGGACGAATCGGTTCCGCATGTCGATCTGCGCGGGTGGGATCTTGCCTTTCAGACGGACGAGCGAGACGAGGTTACCGCACGGTGTAAAGAGCGAGGGTTGGAGCCCATCTGGAACAAGGACGGCAGCTTGACGGTGGTGAATCGCACAGCGGCTGTAGTGGTGCACCCTCAAACCGAGCAAAAGCTCTACCGATCCAATCTTCATATCTACCGGGTTGATAGCAACATGCAGGGACTGGATCCGGAAATCATTCGGCACTTACGCGAGAACCAGGAGCGCCCTTCAGGAACCTTCCTGGGTGACGGTCAACCGCTGGCGGAAGAGGAAGCGTTGCAGTTCACCGCGCATCTCGACCAGAAAGAACGGGCCTGGTCCTGGAAGGATGGCGACGTAATGATTCTGGATAACCTGCAGGTATGGCATGGCCGCAACCCGTTTGAGGGAAGTCGCGACGTGCAGGTAGCGATGCTCGGTTAACGAGAATAAGGACTGACAACAGAGGAGGCATTCCGTGCAGGTTCAGATAGAAAAGGTACGTGAAAGGGTGTCACCGGAGGAGTGGACAACCCGTGTGGAGCTGGCCGCCTGTTACCGGCTCGTCCATCACTACGGGATGACCGATTTGATTTATAACCATATATCGGCGCGAGTCCCCGGCACAGATCATTTGTTGATTAACGCTTATGGATACCTGTATTCCGAAATCACCGCATCCAACCTGGTTACCATTGATCTCAATGGCGACGAGGTGCTGGCACCTCAGACCCCCCATGGATATGGCGTTAACCAGGCCGGTGCTCTGATACACACAGCAGTGCACCAGGTACGCCACGATGCTATGTGTGTGATACATACCCACACCCGCGCTGGCATGGCGGTGTCGGCTATCGAGGAGGGGTTGTTGCCACTGACCCAGACCGCGATGCGATTCTACAACGCTGTGGCGTACCACGATTACGAAGGGCCAGCGCTTAATCCGGATGAGAAGGCCCGGTTACAGCGGGATTTGGGCGAGCATGATGTAATGATTCTGCGAAACCATGGCCTTTTGGCCGTTGGCCCCTCGGTGGCAGAGGCTTTCAACCGTATCTATTGGCTGGAGATGGCGTGCAAGGCGCAGGTTGATGCCCTGTCGATGGGGCGAAAGCTCAATATGCCAACGCAGCAAGCGAAAGAAGTGACGGCAGACGTACTTCACCCGAAAAAACGAGGGCTGCTGGGCAAACGGGCCTGGCCAGCGCTCATTCGGATGCTCGACAGTATTGACCCCTCTTATGCACGCTAAAAACAAGGATAAAAGATGCGATTCACTCACGAACATCAGGAGTTGCAACGCACCGCGCAGCAGATTATCGACAAGCACATTAATCCCTACGTAGATGAGTGGGAAGCTGCCGGCATGTACCCGGCCCATGAAGTGTTCAAAAGGTTAGGTGGCGCCAATGCAGTGATGTTGGAGATAATTGCCAAGGAACTGGGCACTCACCCCGCCAACCGGAACAAGTGCTGACCCCGTTTTACCGGGCGAGCCCCGATGAATGGCTCGCCTCCCTCCCGCCTCGGGCGGATTAGTTTTGTATTATCTCCCCATGCTTTTTCTGTATAGATTCTATCCAATATAGATAATGGTTAGGGGTGATTTGTGCTGTTATCGTGATACGTCCTAAAAAAACAATGCACATGTGGAGTCGGGTATGTCAACGCGACCGATGAATGAAAGTCGGCAGTCTGAAGAGGTTGTTGCGCCAGAGCTGGGGCCGATGGGCTACAGGGATCTCCTGGGGTTTGAGGTGATCGAGTGGCGGAAAGATTGGGCGGCGGTCGAGCTTGAACTCAACGACAGCCACCTGAACCGCAATCGCTACGTTCACGGTGGTGTGGTTATGTCACTGCTGGATTCGGCCTGTGGCCTGAGTGGGGTCTATTGCGCAGTGCCGGGCAACGTCAGGCGCTGCATCACTGTCTCCATGAACACCCAGTTTATGAAGCCTGTCAACGAAGGGGTGTTGCGCGCGGAGGCGCAGGTCATCAGCCGGGGGCGCAAGATTTACTTTGTGGAGGCCCGGGTGTTTAACCAGGGAGAGTTGGTTGCAACCGGCTCAGGTACCTGTCGCTATATTGCGGGGGGTGGTGACGAGCAGGGGGTGCCTGAGCAGTAACTTTGTTGTGCTAAGCGATCCAATAAAAGTATGGGCAATATAAAATATATATAATTGTTGTTGGTATTGGCCGGTGATAATGTCGTTTTCAGTGGGTTGGAGAATGGAAAAGGATAGCGCTCCTGGCTGAGACCTATGGTCTGCGACGTTACATCCTTGATTCTGACAATTCAGGTGGCAATAAAAACAGTAAGCAACCTCATGAGGTCACGACAGTGAAACATCCTTTCAAGTTTTTCAGTATCGCAGTAGTTCTTCTCTTTGCCGTGGCGAGCCAGGCGTCGGCCCAGCTGGTCTTGCGTTACGCGGAGGGCAGTCCCAACCGTGGAACCCGAGCCGAGGCGCTGGAGTACTTCGCTGATGAGGTAAAGCGGCTTTCCAATGGTGAGATGGTTGTTGAGATTCATTGGGCCGGAGCCCTGCTGAAGTTCAGTGCCATCATGGACGGCGTTGTGTCCGGCACGGTTGATATGGGAACTGTGCTGTCTGCCTACAACCCGCGCAAGCTCAGCAGTCTCAGTATTGGGGATATTCCCATGGCCACATCTGACCCCTGGGTGGGTATGCGAGCCATGTATGAGCTGGAGACAACAGAAGATCAGTTGAAGGCGTCGTTGGCCAAGGAAGGGATGGTGTATGTGAGCAACTACACGTCCACGGGTGTTCAGTTCGAGTGCACCGAAGGCAATGAAATTCGGACGGTTGACGACATCAAAGGTAAGCGTATGCGTGCCTCCGCTGTCTACGGCAACGTTTTGAACGACCTGGGTGCCAGTATGGTCAACATGACCTACGGCGATGTTTACCAGGCACTGGATACCGGGCTGGTAGATTGCCTGGGCAGTTATTTCTATACCATGCGCGCCTACAAGACCTATGAGGTGATCAGTACAGTTACCCGCGCTGACTGGGGTCAGTTGATGGGGTTTGCGATCACCATGAACCAGTATACCTGGGAGGACATGACGCCAGAACAGCAGGAAGTTATCCGCCAGGCGGGTTCAAGCATGGTTGATCGCTTCGCACAGTTGCAGATTGAGGATATTGAAGTGGTGGCCAATAGCCTGGAGTCCGGAGACTGGGGGCGCACCATCCCGGTTACTGAAATGAGCCAGACAGAGCGCCAGAAAATCCTGGATGCGACCACCAAATATCGCGATATCTGGATCAAGGAAGCCACAGAGCGCGGGCTGGATGGTCAGAGAATCTGGGATCGCTACATGGCACTGGTGGAAAAATACGAGCAAGAGCGCGACCAGAAGGGATATCCCTGGAACCGCTGATTGGGGCAGATGGCTAATCATCATAGACACCAGAGGACAATAATAATGAAACTTGCCAAGGCTATGAAGACAGTTGTTTTTTCGCTAATGCTCGGATTGATCTGCGCAGGGCAGGCGGTGGCAGAGACCACCTTCCGCTACGCCGAGGGCACGCCCAACCGGGGGACTCGGGCAGAGGCCTTGCAGTTCTTTGCAGAAGAGGTCAAACGTGAGTCCGGTGGTGAGATGGCGCTCGACATCCATTGGGGAGGGGCGCTGTTGAAGTACAGCGCCATTATGGATGGCGTATCTGCAGGTGCCGCGGACCTTGGCACGGTTCTGGCGCCTTACCAGCCGCAAAAACTGCAAGCTCTGGCCATTGGTGATTTACCTCTGGCCAACTCCGACCCCTGGGTTGGCCTGCATGCTATGTACGACCTGATGACTGGCAATGAGCAAATGAAACAGGCGCTTGCAGAGCATGACCTAGTATACCTGGGCAACTTTACCACCACCAGCGTCCAGTTCGAGTGTACCGAAGGTAACGAAATCCGCACCATCGAAGATTTGAAAGGCAAACGGATGAGGGCCTCAGTTACCTATGCCAAGGTCCTGGATGACCTCGGTGCCAACATGGTCAATATGACCTATTCGGATATTTATCAGGCGCTGGATACCGGCTTGGCGGACTGTAATGCGGGTTACTTTTACGCCATGCGTGCCTTCAAAACCCCGGAAGTGACCCATTCGGTTACCCGGGTCGACTGGGGGCAGATCATGGGGTTTGCGATTGTGATCAATCGCTACCTCTGGGACGACCTGACACCAGAACAGCAGCAGGTTTTTCGTAGCGCCGGAAAAAGCATGACCGATTACTACGCGCGCCTGTTACTGCAAGAGATTGATGAAGTTGCGACGGCTTTGCCCACAGGCAAAATGGGGAACAAGGTTAAGGTGATCCAGATGGCGGAGGCGGATCGCCAGCAACTCTTCAGTGCCACTGAAAAGTATGTTCGCGAGTGGATCGATCAGGTAAGCCAGTCGGGCCTAGATGGTCAGGGCATTTGGGATCAATACACCGCCTTACTGGAGAAGTATGAGGCAGAGCGAGATGAGAGAGGTTACCCATGGGACCGATAGAAAGTTATCACGGGCGCAGTATGGGCATGTCCTACTCAAAGGGGCTGCAGAACGCCCGAGGGTTTTTAGCGGGCTGCGAAAACATCCTGCTGTATATAGCCGTATTCTGCATTCTTGTGCTAGGCGCCATCATTTTGGCCAGTGTGGTCTTGCGGGAGCTTGGCTACTCAGGCGTATCCGATGAGGTGGTTATCGTCGGGGAGTTGATGATCGGTGCACTAGTACTGCCATTGGCCTATGTGGCGGCCGACCGGGGGTTTATCGCGGTGGAAGTGTTTACCAACCGCTTTGGCCCCCGGGTTCAGGTAGCGCTGAATATTCTGAGTGCCGTGGTTGGTATCTGTGCAGTGGCACCCATTGCCTACGCCGCGTACATATCGATGGTCGACGCCTTGGAAAGTGGTTCCTACTTCTTTGGGTTACTGGAATTGCCGAAGTGGCCAGGACGTATCGCGTTTTTCATTGGCTACGGCATCTTTTTCATCAGACTCATTGATTTGGCAATTTTTGAAACATTGGTGCTGTGTGGGGTGATTCGCCCAGCCAGCGCTGAGCAGGCGGAGGAGTAAGCGCGATGGAACCTTCAGTAATCGGGATGTATGGGTTCAGTGCTGCACTGGTTTTGTTGGCTATGCGAGTGCCCATCGGGTACGTACTGGTCAGTGTTGCCTCTGTGTGCTCACTGGTGGCTTACGCCTGGCGTCCAGGTGGAGATTTCACCTTTATGCGCGGGCTGAGGCCGGCACTGGGATTGATTGAGTCCAACGCTTACGACTTTATCCACTCCTACCCGCTGAGCATGATTCCGCTGTTCATTGCCGCCGGGCACATTGCCTACCATTCGCGAATTACCACGGATATCTACGAGGCCATGCGAGTCTGGCTGGCGAAGCTGCCAGGCGGCCTGGCAATTGCCTCTTTGTTCGGTTGTGGCGGCTTTGCAGCCATCACCGGTTCGAGTCTTGCGTGCGCCTCGTCCATGGGCCGGATCTGCGTCCCGGAGATGCTGCGTTTCGGCTATAGCAAGCAGCTTGCGACCTCCACTGTCGCCATGGGCGGCACCCTCGGCGCACTGATCCCGCCAAGCGTGCTGTTTATTATTTATGGCATGTTTACCGAGCAGTCGGTTAACAAGCTGTTCCTTGCCGGTATCTTGCCGGGTCTGCTCAGCCTGGCTGGCTTCATCCTGGTTGTGGTTGTGTGGTCGGTGATGAGGCCGTCAGCGGCACCCGTGGCGGCAGACCTGAACTTTACCGGTAAAGATCGTATTAACGCCGCCATCAAGGCTTGGCCTGCGCTGATGCTGATGACCATCATCATTGGCGGCATCTATGGTGGACTGTTTACTGCAACGGAAGCGGCTGCGATTAGCCTGGCGTTTGCCCTGGGCTTCGGGGTTCTTTCCCGGCGCCTGACCTGGAGCGACTTCATGTCTTCCATGCGTGAGACGGCTTTTCAGTCGGCGGGTCTGTTCTTTATCGCAGTGGGTGCCAAGATTTTTGTTTCCTTTGTGTCACTGACCGGCGTTACCGGTGTGCTGGTGGAAGCCGTGGCTGCGGCGGGTTTCGAAAATTGGATGGTGTTGCTGTGCATCGTGCTGTTGTATGTCGGCCTGGGCATGTTCCTCGACCCACTAGGCACCATGTTGCTGACTCTGCCGTTCGTGATTCCGCTGGTGGAAAATATGGGCCTCGACCTGATCTGGTTCGGTGTCATTGTTATTAAGTTGCTGGAAGTTGGCTTGGTAACGCCGCCGGTAGGCTTGAACGTGTTTGTTATCAAGAGTGTGATCTCGCGAGAGATCCCGGTGCATACAATTTTCTTCGGTGTCATGAAATTCATGGTTGTTGATCTGATTGTGGTGGGCTTGTTGTTGGCCTTCCCGATTATTTCGCTGCTACTGCCAATGACCATGTCTTAGTGATTGAAAACAATCGCCACTGAATATTGCAAATCTATAAGTAAAAAGCAGGGTTATTTATATGTTGGCCAAGGCAAATACGCGAAACGATGAACCGTCCATGAGTTTTGGTGAGATTCTGGGGGATACGGCCTCCCGTTGGCCGGATTCGCCCTCAATCACCGATGACGGGCGTACCTTTACCTGGGGCGAAACCGCTGACCGATGCCGGCGCTTTGCCAATGCCCTGGCGCAGCGGGGTATTAGGGCAGGTGACCGGGTCGCGTACCTTGGTTTCAACTCACACTGGCTTTTTGAAATGTTCTTCGCGCCGTCCCTGATAGGGGCAATTTTGGTGCCGATCAACTTCCGCCTCTCTCACCGGGAGATGAAAGAGTGCCTGGAAGATTCGGAACCAAGAGTGCTCGTGGCGGATGCTGCGCATCTGCCGCAGGCGCAGGCCTTGGCGGCTGAGTGCCCTTGGATAGAAGTCGTGGTCAATGCCAGTAATCTGCCAACGCCGGCAGGCTTGCTTGGTTACGAAACCCTGGTTACTGAAACCTCTTCGGAGCCTATGGGCGAGCCGAGCAGTGGGGATGACACCCTGGTGCTGTTTTTCACTGGAGGCACCACCGGGCGCTCCAAGGGCGTCATGCTGACCCACGCCAGTTTACTGGCCAATACCCGCGGCACCATCCCGCTGTACGAGCTGGTAGAGCAAGAGTGCTACCTGCTGGTTGCCCCCATGTTCCATACCGCGGCTGGTTCCCGGGTATACACCGCCTCGACACTGGGAACCCATACGGTGCTGCTGCCGAAGTTTGATGTTGAAGAGGTGATGGCGACCATTCATCGATACAAAGTCAACGGCATGCAACTGGTGCCGACAATGTTTCAGATGATTCTGGACCATCCGAAGCTTGAAGAGTTTGACCTGTCTTCTCTGAAAATGGTGGGCTACGGCGCAGCTCCCATGCCGGTGGCTCTGCTGCAGCGTGCCATCGAAAAGCTCCCGGGCGTTCGTTTTTGCCAGGCCTATGGCATGACCGAGGCGTCGCCGGTGATAACCACGCTTGGCCCCGATGATCACGTGCTTTCGGGTGAGCGCGACACCAAGTTGCATACAGTAGGGCGGCCCACCCCCTACGTGGACATAAAAATAGTGGATGCTCTGGGGCGCAGCCTGCCCCAGGGTGAAACCGGTGAAATAGTCGCACGCGGTCCCAATATCATGAAGGGCTATTGGCAGGCACCAGAGCAAACCCGGGCGGTCTTGCGCGATGGTTGGTACCACACAGGTGACAGCGGGTATTTTGATGCTGATGGTTATCTGGTGCTGGCGGGGCGGATAAAAGACATGATTGTCAGTGGTGGCGAAAACGTTTACCCGATCGAGGTCGAGAACGTGTTGTCACATCACCCTGCGGTTGCTGAATGCGCGGTAATTGGGGTGCCGCATAAAACCTGGGGAGAGTCGGTTCATGCTGTGGTTCGCCTTCGTGACGGCAGTGATCTGGTGACCGAGGAAGAGCTCATCCAATATTGCCGCGATCGAATTGCACATTATAAGTGTCCCACGGGTATTACAGTTCGAGAAGAGCCCATGCCCATGTCTGGTGTTAACAAGATATTGAAAACTGAATTAAGAAAGGAGTATGAGAGTAAGTAGGCATAGTTTGGCTTTCATATGTATTTAATGTATCTGTGATATATAGTAAATGTATTTGTCGTGAGATTGTTGTTTGCTATTGTGAACGTTGTTGAATGTTATTTTGGGCTTTCAGGTTTGGGTTTTCTTGAGAAAGGAAACCCTTTTTTATTTCAACAACCGATTTTCCAATGGTTGGATTGAGGGCGGATCGCTATGCAGAACATCAACTTTAATTTTCCTGCGCCGGTTGTCGATTCGAGTGTTGAAGCGCTACGGCTGGAAGTACGCGGTTTTCTCGCAGATGAGCGGCGCAAAGGCACTTTCCAGCCAGGGCCTGATTGCTGGTGCGCGGGCATAGATACAGAGTTTACCCGCAAGCTGGGGCAAAAAGGCTGGATTGGAGTCACCTGGCCCAAAGAATACGGTGGTCGGGAATTGACCGCTTTGCATCGCTATGTCATCACCGAAGAGTTGCTGGTGGCCGGCGCACCGGTGCATGCGCACTGGATTGCCGATCGCCAGAGTGGTCCGCTGATCCTGCAGTCCGGCACCCAGGCGATGAAGGAAGGCATTCTGCCGCGTATCGCCGCCGGCACTTGTTACTTTGCCCTCGGGCTCAGTGAGCCAGGCGCGGGGTCCGATCTGGCGGCGGTCAAAACCCGGGCGGTACCCACCGAAGGTGGCTGGCGCATTACCGGGACCAAGCTGTGGTCCTCGGGGGCCCAGGTCTGTGAGTACATGACGGTACTGGCAAGAACCAGCAAAGTCGATGAGAAGCACCGCCATGCGGGATTGACCCAGTTTCTGGTCAGGCTCGACGCGCCAGGCGTCACAGTTCGTGGCATTCGGGACATGAGCGGTGTCGAACACTTTAATGAAACCAATTTTGACAATGTTTTTGTACCAGAGGATGCCGTTTTGGGTGCCGTTGGTGATGGCTGGAAGCAGATCACCGGCGAGTTGGCGATGGAACGCTCCGGCCCTGAGCGGTTTCTGAGTACCTTTGTGGCGTTGGAGCGGGCCTTCTCCCGAATGGCTGCAGCGCGGGAAAACACCCACCAACAAGCGGTCCTGGGTCGTTTGGCAGCACGCATCCGAGCGTTACGCAGTATGTCTCTGGGGGTTGCAACCCTGCTGCAGAACGGCGAGTCGCCGGATGTGGAAGCGGCAATCGTGAAGGACATTGGTACCCGGTTTGAGCAGGAAATCATCGAAAAGCTACGGGAGTTCTGGCCGATCATGATGGCGCAAGGCCAAGGTGATGAACTGCAGCATCTATTATCGGAGAGTCTGTTGCGGCAACCGTCGTTTACACTTCGTGGCGGTACCAATGAAATCCTGAAAGGCATCATTGCGCGAGGCCTCGGGCTGCGCTGAGGCGGCCCAGGAGAGCAGGAATCAGGCCGTGAATAAGTACCAGCTGATAATGAGAGAGGCATCCGATGGAGCAGTCTGATCAGTTAATTATTGATACCGCACAACGCATTTTTGCAGACCACTGCAGCGCCGATGTGGTGAATAGCGCCGAAAACGGCCACTACCCCGAGACGCTATGGCAGGCTCTCAAGGAAGCCGGGCTGTTGTTGGTCTGGGTGCCCGAAGAGTCTGGCGGTGTCGGCGGTTCTATGGGATTGGGGTTGTCACTGATACGCCAGTCCGCACGCTACGCGTTACCTGTGCCACTGGCTGAAGCTCTGGTGGCAAACTGGTTATTGGCCCAGGCAGGCCTGGCAAATGCTGACCAAACCAGGGGGTTTGCTCTGGCGCTGGAAACGCTGCCCCGTCTCGAAAACGGGCAATTGCACGGCGTGGTAGAGGGTGTTGCCTTTGCCGCCCAGGTATCACAGCTGGTGGTGCCGTGCATGCAGGCAGGGCAACTGACCATGGCGTTGGTCGCCGTCGATGCATGCGAGCTTAGCCTGCAGCAGAGTCTGGCGGGAGAACCCCGTCATATCGTCAATCTGAACGGTGTTCAGCCACTCACTTCTGCAGCTGTAGACAGCGGATTCTCAATTGAATTGGCGCGCGGTGTGGCCGCTCTGGTGCGGGCCCATCAAATCGCTGGTGCGATGGAGCGTATTGTGACACTGACCATCAACTACGTGCAGGAGCGGAATCAGTTTGGCCGAGCATTGTCACGGTTTCAGGCGATACAGCACAGTGTGGCGGACATTGCCGGTGAGAGTGCGCTGGCCAATGCGGCGGTTGAGCAAGCTGCCCGCACTGTGTCCCAGCCTCACTGTGCATTGAACGATGCGTTAATGGCCATAGCTACGGCCAAGTCTGTCGCTGGTGAAGCGGCCGGTAAAGTCACCCAGCTGGCGCATCAGGCCCACGGCGCTATGGGCTTTAGTCATGAATACACGTTGCAGCAATACAGCCGCCGGGTTTGGTGCTGGCGTGAGGAGTTTGGCTCAGAATTCTATTGGAATCAGTGGTTGGGGCAGCAGATTGCGGAACAGGTTGGAGCCTCCGACGGTGGTAGCGCCTGGGCGAGTATTGCGCGTGCGTTTTGATGAACTGCAGCCGTGCAACCCGACAGGGTGTTCAGGGCTTGTGAGCAGACAGTGATTTAATGGAGATCAATAATGACAACCTATAAAGACATTGGTGTCGAGTGGCATGGCCATGTTGCGGTGGTTGAGATACAGCGGCCTCCCCTTAACTTTTTTGACAATGCACTGATCCAGCAGATCGCTGATTGTTTTGAGGCCCTTGAACAGGATGACCGCTGCCGTGCCATAGTGCTGGCCGCGCAAGGCAAGGCCTTTTGTGCCGGAGCAGATTTTTCATCCTCAGGTAAGGCGCTGTTTGACCCAGACTCGCCGGAGAGCGCCATCAGGCTATACCAGAATGCCATACGCCTGTTCGACTGCAAAAAACCCATTGTTGGTGCTATTCACGGGGCTGCGGTAGGCGGTGGCCTTGGTCTTGCCCTGGTTCCGGATTTTCGTGTTGTCGCACCAGAAGCGCGTTTTGCGGCTAATTTTGTCCGGCTGGGAATTCACCCGGGGTTTGGCATCAGCTCTGTGCTGCCGCGAATTATCGGAGCACAGAAAGCCAATCTGATGCTATTGACCGGTCGGCGAATTAATGGAGAGCAGGCATACGAATGGGGTCTGGCTGACCAGTTGTCGAGTGCAAACTCTGTGCGGGACGACGCGATTGCCTTGGCAACAGAAATTGCTGAATGCGCCCCCCTGGCTGTGGAGTCGACTCGAGCAACCGCAAGGGTGGGTCTGATTGACGAACTCAGGGAGCGGGTAAAGCATGAGTTTTCCGAGCAGGTTTGGCTGGCAAAAACCAAAGATCATCAAGAGGGTGCGCGCGCGGTTAGTGAGCGCCGTTTGGGTGAATTTAAGCGGGCTTAGCCGAATTCAAGGCTATCAAGACTACAGTAAGAGGATTTAACAATGGCAGACGCAGTGATCGTTTCAACAGCCCGTACCGGCTTGGCCAAATCCTATCGTGGCTCCCTCAACAACACACACAGTGTTGATATGGCAGCTCACGTTATCAAACATGCTGTGCAGCGAGCTGGCATTGAGCCTGGCGTGGTTGAAGATGTCATCCTGGGCGCTGCGTACCACGAGGGGGCACAGGGCAAAAACATGGCCCGGCTGGCGGCTATTCGAGCCGGTTTGCCGGTGACAACGGCGGGTATGTCCATCAACCGCTTCTGCAGTTCTGGTCTGCAATCCATCGCTCTTGCCTCCCAGCGTATTATCTCTGAAAAAGTGCCGGCCATGGTGGCGGGTGGTGTTGAGTCAATCAGCCTGGTCATCAACGATAAACTTAACCAGCATCGCGCAACCAACGAATGGTTGATGAAAAACAAGCCGGATCTTTACATGGCGATGATCGAAACCGCCGATCTGGTGGCTCAGCGCTACGGTGTCAGCCGGGAATCACAGGATGAGTATTCTTTAATTAGCCAGCAGCGTGCTGCAGCCGCCCAGCAAAATGGCCTGTTTGATGACGAAATCGTGCCGATGGAAACCACCATGCTGGTGAAAGACAAGGCCACGGGAGAGGTGAGTGAAAAGCAGGTCACGGTCGACCGTGATGAGTGCAACCGCCCCAATACCACAGCCGAAGGTTTGGCGGGGCTGGAGCCTGTACGTGGCCCAGACCAGTTTATTACTGCGGGTAATGCCAGTCAGTTGTCTGATGGCGCATCCGTGTGTGTGATTATGGACAGTCAGTATGCCGAAAAGAACAACGTTGAGCCGATAGGCATCTTCCGTGGATTTGCTGTAGCCGGCTGCGAGCCGGATGAAATGGGTATTGGCCCGGTATTCGCGATTCCGCGGTTGCTGGAGCGCAATGGCCTGACCATGGACGATATTGATTTGTGGGAGCTCAACGAAGCCTTTGCCTCCCAGGTGGTGTACTGCCGCGACCGGCTGGGCATTCCCATGGAAAAACTCAACGTGAACGGTGGCGCGATTGCTATTGGACACCCATTCGGTGTTTCCGGCTCACGCCTCACTGGGCATGCGCTCATCGAGGGTAAGCGTCGTGGTGCCAAGCTGGTGGTGGTCACCATGTGTATTGGTGGCGGGCAGGGTGCGGCTGGCCTGTTTGAGGTGGTGTAGCCGTTTTCTTCAGGATTGCTAGCCGTGTTGCCAGGCTAGGTGGTTACAACACCAGAATCGGAGAAAGCTGTAATGGACTTTTCATTAACTGAAGAACAACAGGCCATTCAGGAGAGTGTCCGCAAAATTGTCGATTCCTTTGGCGACGATTTCTGGCTGGAGCGGGACAGAACCGGAGACTTTCCCGAAGACTTTTATCAGGCCATGGCAAGCAATGGCTGGCTGGGAGTCGCCATGCCCGAAGCATACGGGGGCGCAAACCTTGGCGTAACCGAAGCCGCGATCATGATGATGGAGGTTGCCAATTCCGGTGGCGGTATGACGGCCGCCTCGGCATTGCATATCAACATCTTTGGCCCGCACCCGATTGTGGTGTTTGGCTCCGAGGAGCAAAAGCAGCGCTGGCTGCCCCCCTTGATAGAGGGGAAAGAGAAAACCTGCTTCGGCATTACCGAGCCGGATGCGGGGTTGGACACCGGTAGTATTACCACCCGGGCAGAATTGGTGGGTGACCACTACATTGTTCATGGGAAAAAAGTCTGGACGTCGACGGCCCAGCATGCCGACAAGATCATGCTGCTGGCACGCACCACTCCCAGAGAGCAGTGCAAACGGTCAACGGATGGCTTGTCGCTGTTCTACACCGACCTCAATCGCGAGTATGTCGACGTCGTCGAGATTGAGAAGATGGGGCGCAAGGCGGTTGATTCCAATGAGACCTTTATTGATGGCCTGCCGGTGCCGAAAGCAGATCTGATCGGAGAAGAAGGCAAAGGCTTCCGCTACCTGTTGCACAGTCTCAATCCCGAGCGGATTCTCATTGCGGCCGAGGCCATTGGGATTGGTCGCAATGCCCTGGATCGGGCGGTGAAATATGCGCGGGACCGAGTGGTGTTTGGGCGGGCCATTGGCCAGAACCAGTCCATCCAACACCCGCTGGCGGTTAACTGGATGGAGCTGGAAGCCGCCTTTTATACCTGCATGAATGCCGCGGCCCGTTACGACAAAGGGTTGGACTGCGGTGCGCAGGCCAACTCCGCCAAATACCTGGCGGCTGAAGCGGCCTTTAAAACCTGCACCCAGGCGGTGATGACCCATGGCGGCATGGGCTACGCCAGGGAGTTTCACGTTGAACGACTGATGCGTGAAGTGATGATTCCCAGAATTGCGCCGGTGAGCCCACAGCTGATTCTCTGCTATATCGCCGAGCAGGTTCTGGGGTTGCCGAAATCCTACTGACCGGAGCTGGGCGCCGATCTCGATTAATAAGAATGATAGCAGGAACCAGCATCAGCAGCGCTGATCCCGGTTCCGTGTTGCATCAAACCAGCTTTAGCAAACCTTGCACAGTTTGTGGCGGGCTTCGGCGTATTCCTCCTGCAGTTGTCCCACCACATCTGCCGTGTAGGCAACGGCGGTAATATTTCCCACGCCTTGCCCGGCACCCCAAACGTCGCGCCAGGCTTTGCCCTTGGCACTTCCCTTGGAGCCAATCTTCATTTTGCTCTTATCGGATTCAACCAGATTGTCCGGATCCAGGCCCACGTTCTCAATACTGCCGCGCAGGTAGTTGCCATGAACGCCAGTGAATAGGTTTGAATAAACTATATCGGATGCGCTGGAATCAACGACCATCTGTTTGTACGCCTCATCGGCGTTGGCTTCGTGAGTCGCAATAAAGCGTGTGCCCATATAGGCCAGGTCTGCCCCCATAACTTCAGCGCTGAGAACATGATTGCCCTGGGTGATCGAGCCCCCGAGAATAATCGTGCCATCATAAAATTGCCGAATCTCAGACAGCAATGCAAAGGGGTTAATCGTTCCAGCATGCCCCCCGGCCCCGGCGGTCACCAGAATCAGGCCATCAACGCCTACGCTAAGGGCTTTTTTTGCGTGTTTTACGTTGGTGACGTCGTGGAAGACCAGGCCGCCGTAACTGTGTGCCGCCTTTACTACCTCAGTAGGAGAGTGAAGGCTGGTGATGATGATTGGCACTTTATGCTTTACGCAAACCGCCATGTCCTGCTCAAGGCGGTCGTTGGAAGGGTGAACTATCTGATTCACAGCAAAGGGGGCAACCTTGGCGCCGGGGTTCTGCTCTCTGTAGGCAGCAAGCTCCTGCTTGATCGTTGTCAGCCACTCGTCAAGCTTTTCGGCTGGCCGGGCATTCAAGGCAGGAAAGGCGCCAACAATACCGGCCTTACACTGTTCAACCACCAGTTTCGGATTGGAAATAATAAATAAAGGGGATCCTATAACCGGCAGGGTAGTATTGTCTTTAATTATCTCGGGTAGGCTCATCTGCTTTCCTCTCCTGTTGTGTTTTTTATACGCAACTTACAATCTACCAAATAATAAGTAGCTGGCTATTATCGTTATTGTCTATGTCGTAGGCTTTTTAGGTATGGGCGATTTTAAGGTGTTGTCCTGGCTTGATTACAAGAAAATCAGGAGTGCTGCGTAGAGCGCAAATAGTACTGTCAGGTTGAATACGCCGTTCCAGACAATGCCGAAAACCGCGGGTGAGACACTGGAGAAGCTTGCAATAAAACGCAGTGCAGCAGTGAAGGGAGATAAACCGGCAAACACCGCCCAAGTCAGAGAGATAACGATTATCTGGACTGTTGGGGGGATGGACATATCTGGGAGTTGCTGCAGTACGCCCAGAAATAGAGTGACGGTAATAATTGGATTGATGGCGAGTAAGGATGATATGAGTATGGTCATCGATACTAGGATCATCAGCCAGGCATTTCCAATGTTGGCCTGTTCAAGCCAGTGGTTTATCCATTGGGGATCGATTAACGGAATCAGGATAACGCCAATAAAACCGGAGGACGCAAAGAGCGCGACTTCATTTCGCTGGTTGGTGAAGGTTATCGGAAAGGACCGGCAGACGCGCCTTACAACCAGGGCGCCGGTCAGGTGGGCATTTGAGCGTTTGTATTGAAATGCAATCCAGGTAATGCCGATGAACGGCACGCACATCAACAGGGCTGAAAACATTTGCAGCCCTGTAAGCATCGAGACGACGATTGCAGATGAGGGGATTAGGGCGACCAGAAGGACCAAAGGGAGCAAATAAAGAAGCCGGTGATTGGCTCCCGGCGATATCGCGCGCTGAGGGTAGGAGATCCGGTCAAGTACGGCGCCCCACAGAATAAAGACAGCGGCCAAAAGCAGCCCAAAAGGAGCGTAGTGCTCCCACTGCAGGCTCGGGATAGCGGATAACACCAGCAGCATGGTAACGGACGTTGGCGACCATAGCGGAATGCCGCTAAAGCCTCTTAACACTGCGGTCAGCATGCGACGACTGCGGATGCCAGCTATGCGCCGCTGTTCCTCTGTATCACCATAATGGATGGCGCGCTTGACCATGGTTCCGAGGACGTTCAACGCGCCTACATTCAGCATGACACTGAACAAGTGGGATCCGAACGCCATGAGCAGGTAGCGCCGACCGGGGGGCTGATTGACCATAATGGCACCGCACCTGCGCACCAGCGGCGAGCTGCCGGCTGCTTCACGCAACACGGCGAGGGACGTCAGAAAGAATGTGAAAAAGGCGCTTCGATCTATTGCTGCCGCCAACTCGGGCCAGGTGACTTTATGGTTGAGCCAGAGCGTAATGGCTAAACCGATAGCGAGCAGCACGAAAAACTGGAACGTGCGGTAAATGTGCCGCCACTGCAGCGCCACAAACAACAACATGGAAATTCCCGCGAGTGGGGTGGCCCAGGGTGAAGCACCGAACTCGCGAACCGCGGCACTCAGGCAAACGGCCACCAGGCACAAAGCTGAGAGGTTAAGAGGCCATAGAGTGCCGCCCTGTTTCTCTATGGTGGCCGTGGTTGTACTCACTTGGTTAAGGATATTTGAGCAAGCCGCTGTTGGTGATGGTCTGCATCACCGAACAGGGTGTTGATCACCATCAGGCGTTTAACGTAATGACCAACGTCCAGCTCATCTGTGACGCCCATGCCGCCATGCAACTGGATGGCTTCGCTGCCGATCATTCGCCCATTGCGGCCAATCATGAGTTTTAATGCATGCAGGCTGCGATCGGCATCGCTGGTCTCCACCGAGCAAACCGCTCTGTACAGCAGCGAGCGTGTTTGTTCACAGGCCATGAACATATCGACCATGCGGTGTTGCAGAACCTGGAAGGATGAAATGGGAGCACCAAACTGCTTGCGGGCTTTGGTGTACTCCTGGGTTGCTTCTGAGAGTTTATTCATAATCCCCAGTGCCTCCGCAGACAGGGCAAGCACAGCGCTGTTTACGACCTTTTCGATCAGCTCGTAGCCCTTGCCTTCCTCGCCCAGCAGTTGGCTGGCTGCCACGGTCAGGTTGTCGAGCAGGATGTTGGCAACCAGCTGACCATCCATAAGCCGGTAAGAATTCGTGTAAACTCCGGCAGCGTTGGCATCGATAACAAACAAACTGATACCGGAGGTGTCGAACTGCCCACCGCTGGTCCGTGCGACTACAATCAACTGATCTGCACCGGCTCCGTTCATCACCAGTGTCTTTTCACCGCTCAGCACATAGTTTTCACCCTTGCGGGAGGCCGTTGTTTTTACATCGGAAAGGCTGTAACGGCTCTGGCGTTCCTGATAGGCGAAAGCGCCCTGTAGTTGGCCGGCAATCAGCGGCTCCAGATAACTCTTTTTCAGTGATTCCGGTGCACCAAGGTCGATCAATCTGCCGAATAGCATAACCGTAGCAAGATAAGGTGCGGCTACCAGACCTTTGCCCAGTTCCTCCATTAGCACCATGGTGTCCGCCGCGCTTCCGCCGAACCCCCCGCCTGCTTCTGAAATGGGTACAGACAGCCAGCCCAGCTCCGCAAAGGTTGCCCAGGTGGCGGGGTTAAAACCGTTCGCCCGTGCGACATCCTGCTGGCGGACTTCAAACGGATACTGCTGGGCAATAAAGCGAGCGCTACTGGCTTGCAGCATGGCCTGTTCTTCAGAAAGATTAAAGTGCACGGCTATGACTCCTGAGCGTTAAACCAGTTTCGATCACAGGCCAAGCACATGCTTGGCAGTAATGTTTTTCTGAATTTCATTGGAGCCCCCATAAATAGTGGCGGCACGGCCATACATATAGTCCTTACGTGCCTGGTCCCCAAACTCATGGCCGATATCGCCAGACGTGAGGCTGCCTTCTATGATGCCGCCGTAGGGGCCGGCCAGATCGATTGCCAGTTCGTGGATGGCCTGTTGCACCTGAGTGCCTTTGATTTTCAGCAAGGACGACTCGGCACCCGGCCCCTGTCCATTGGCTTGAGCAGCAAGCACGCGCAGCTCTGTGTATTCCAGGGCCATCAGTTCCGCTTCAATCTCGCTAAAGCGGGATCGGAACACCGGATCCTGTGCCATCACATGATTGCCTTGTGTTTCCTTGAGCGCGTGCTGTCGGATTTGCTCAAGGCGACGCTTGGAATCGGCAACCCTGGCAATCACTGTTCGTTCATGGGCCAGTAGCGACTTGGCGTAGGTCCAGCCTTTGTTCTCGTCACCGATACGGTTTTCTATCGGCACCCGAACGTTGTCGAAAAACACCTCGTTCAGTGAGTGGACACCGTTAAGGGTGGGGATGGGGCGAACCGTGATGCCCGGGCTGGTCATATTGATCAGTAAAAAAGATATGCCCTGTTGCGGGCGGCCTGCGTTGCTGGTGCGCACCAGGCAGAAGATCCAGTCAGCGTGATGTGCGCCGGTGGTCCAGGTTTTGGAGCCGTTTACAATGTAGTGGTCACCGTCTCGCTCAGCACGGGTTTTCAGGGACGCGAGGTCGGAACCGGCACCAGGCTCGGAATAGCCTTGGCACCACCAGTCATCGGACGCGAGAATGCGTGGCAGAAACCTGTGCTTTTGCTGCTCAGTGCCGAAGGTGTAGATTACCGGTCCAACCATTTTCAGGCCGAAGGGCAAGACATCCGGCGCACCTGCGGCTACCCGTTCGGTTTCAAAAATATACACCTGAGTGGGGGTCCAGCCGGCGCCGCCAAACTCAACTGGCCACGTGGGGGCAATCCAGCCCTGGGCGTACAGGTGTTTCTGCCAGCGAATGGTGCCTTCTTTGAAGGTGTCCGGCTGCGCTATGAGTGCGGTGACTTCCGACACCGGGGCCTGCTTGAAAAAGTTCCGTACCTGATCTCGAAACGCCAGTTCTTCCGCAGAAAACGAGATGTCCATTGTTTAGCCCCCTGGTTGCATGACTGCAGGTTAAATAAACGTGGAGAGCAGACTGTCAGTGATCTTTGAAAGTGACGGCGTCACTGACAGGAACCCGGCTGGTGCGCGTGTTGTTGGCCGGGACTTCGGGGTCCTCATAGCCGAAACAAATACCGAACAAGATGCCCATGTTTTCATCAAGGTCGAAGGCGTCGCGAACCAAGTCAGGGTGTGAGCGCAGGCTGCCCATGGCACAGGAGCTCACGCCATGGGCGGTCATGGACAGCATCAGGGTTTGCGCGTAAATGCCAACGTCCACAGCGATGGTGGCGCCAAAGCTGCGATCCATGCATAAAAAAGCCACGTGTGGCGCGTCAAAAAACTCGAAGTTGCGCAGGGCAGCACGATTACGGCCAACCGTGTCGTCCCGGGCAATCGCCATTTCGCCATACAGGGCAGCGGCACATTCAACCTGGCGGCCACGGTAAACACCTTCAAACCTGGAGACGTAGCTGAAGTCTGGCTTCGACGGTGTGCCTGATTTGGCACGCTCAACAAACTTGTCGCGCAGGGCAGTGCGCAAATTGCCCGAGGCGACAACCACATGCCAGGGTTGGGTGTTGCAGTTCGATGGCGCCATTTGAGCCTGCTCGAAGATGGCGTTCATTATTTCTGCCGGCACTGCCTTCGGCAGAAAGCCGCGCACAGAGCGTCTGTGGTTGATTGCATCCGCCAGAGACATGGGTGGCGTATTTGGTTTGTTCATTTGAAGCTCCGAAAAAGACCGAAGATGTGGTGCCGGTGCGCGCTGTCGAAACTCAGCTGGTGCTTATCAGTTTTTATGTTGTGGTGAAGACCATAGCAAGTTGGGGGCATGGTGAGAAAAGCATAATTTGGATAGAGGCTATATGTATATTGTATATCTCTGCTCGAAATATTTTTTCCGACGGCTGTAACCCATTGAAATAAATGGCACTGGCATTTCTGGCTCTATTTTTGGTCAGCACCCCGATCGGAGCAAGCGGTTGCTGCCGTGTTTTTCCGGTTGCTCCGCTAACAACTTATATGGCAGGTTTTAAAGGCCTTGATGAGAATCCCGATAAGGATTCGTGCAGTGCCGCTTTACGATAGGTGCGATCGAAAGTGACCGAAATGCTGGTTTTGCTGCTGACGGAAGGAATACAGAATAATGAACAACAAGATGTATTGGCCCCAAGGTCTTCCACGGACACTTGATGTGCCGAAAACGAGCCTTTTCAGCAACCTGGAAGTATCTGCAAGCCGTTACCCAGATAAGCCCGCGGTGGTGTTTTACGATTCCGTGCTCAGTTATGCCGAGCTGTTAAGGCAGGCCGAAACCCTGGCCGGCTATCTGCAGACAGAGTGTAATGTTCAGCCGGGTGACCGGGTGGTGCTTTACTCACAAAACTGCCCCCAGTTTATGATTGCGTACTACGGCATTTTGCGTGCTCAGGGAGTGGTGGTTCCGGTCAACCCGATGAACCTGGCGGGAGAGCTGGAGTTTTGCATTTCCGACAGTGGCGCCAGGACAGTTCTGGCAGCCCAGGAGCTTTGCCACAACGCCCTGCCAGCACTGGAGTCAGGCAGTTTGGACCGGGTCATTGTGCACACCTATTCGGACTACTTAAGCAGCGAGAAAGCGGCGCAACTTCCTGGCAGCCTGGGTGAACCCAGAAACCTGCCTGACCATCTTAATGTTGTGGGCTGGGCGCACGCGCTCAGCTCAGGCAGCCCGCCTTCGCGTTATACCGGCACTCATAAGGATATCTGTCTGATTGGCTATACGTCGGGAACAACCGGCAATCCAAAAGGCTGTGTTCATACCCACAATACAATCATGGCTGCCGTTGCCGGGACCTCGGCATGGCGCGGCAACGGGCCCGCGTCTACCGTGCTGGCGATAGCCCCCATGTTTCATGCCTTGGGCATGCAGGCATCGATGAATACGCCCATTTTCTGCGGTTCGACGGCGGTTGTCATGCAGCGCTGGGATCGGCAGATGGCGTTGGAGCTCATAGAGCGATACAGGGTGACCACCTGGTCTGGGACGCCTTCCATGTTTGTCGATTTCTTCTCCAACCCCGCCATCGCTGACCATGATATCTCAAGCCTCCATCGTTTGATGGGCGGGGGGGCTGCGATGCCGGAGGCCATATCGCGCAAGCTCAACGAGGAGTTTGGGCTGACTTACAACGAAGCCTACGGGCTCACCGAAACCGCGGCCTTCATTCTCGGGAATCCGGTAGAGCGGGGAAAGCGGCAGTGCCTGGGGATAGCGACGTTCAATGTGGACGCTCGGGTCGTCGACCCGGCCACCCTGGAAGACTTGCCTCAAGGGGAAACGGGCGAGATCCTGCTTCATGGCCCGCAGGTGATGCTCGAGTATTGGCGCAATCCTGAGGCCACCGCAGCTGCCTTTATCCACCGGGACGGCAAGCGCTATTTCCGCACCGGCGATTTGGGATACATGGATGAAGAAGGCTACTTTTTCATGGTGGACCGGCTCAAACGCATGATTAACGCCTCCGGGTTCAAGGTCTGGCCGGCAGAAGTCGAAAGCATCCTGTACGGCCACCCAGATATTCACGAGGCGTGCGTTATTGCGATAGGAGACGATAAACGCGGTGAGGCTGCCAAGGCCATGATCGTATTAAAGCCGGAGGCCAGCGCGGCGCTCACAGAAGGCGATGTGATTCGCTGGTGCCGGGAAAACATGGCGACCTACAAGGTGCCCACACAGGTTGAGTTCCTGGAGGCATTGCCCAAGTCAGGGACCGGGAAAATACTCTGGCGCAAGCTCCAGGAACAGGAGCGTGCAAAACACTGACACTTGGGCGTAACCAGCCCGTCGTCTCATTACAAAGTATCGTCATCGAGGATCCGGAATTGAACCTTAACGCTGCAAAAAGACTGGTATATCCACTTACACGCCCGCCCGGCTTTGGAGAGTTACAGGAAGTGGCCCCCAATGTGCTGTGGAGCCGTTTGCCCCTGCCGGGCGGCTTGGATCACATCAACGTCTGGCTGTTGCGAAACGATGACGGGTATGCGGTGATTGATACCGGCATGTACACCCCTGAAGCGGTGACTACCTGGCAGCAGCTGATGGCTGATCTGCCTGGCAATGCCCCGGTCCGTGCCGTGTATGCCACCCATTTTCATCCGGATCATGTGGGCATGGCGGGTTGGCTGATGAGCCAAGGCGCAGAGCAGTTCTGGATGACCCGGTTGGAGTATATGACCTGCCGCATCGTGTTTAGTCAGAACAACGATGACGGTGTGCCGCCTGAGTTTGATGCCTTCAATCGCAGCGCTGGCTGGCCGCAGGGCGCGATCGAAAATTACACCAGGCAGTATGGTTCCTACCGGAAGCGGGTTTCTCAGCCGCCATTTTCCTATCGCCGGTTGGTAGAAGGGCAAACCCACTCGCTAGGCGGTAGCGACTGGCGGGTGGTTGTGGGCAATGGCCACTCTCCCGAACATGCGTGCTTCTACTCAGAAGAATTGAAACTGCTGGTTTCCGGTGACCAGGTGTTGCCCCGGATTTCGTCCAATGTGTCGGTAACGCCGATGGATCCTTTTGCCAATCCCATGGCCGATTGGCTTGATTCACTGAAAAAGCTGAGAGCGGAGATACCCGACGATGTCATGGTTTTGCCTGCGCATCAGGAGTGCTTTTTCGGGCTGCACGCGCGCATAGACGAGCTTGTTAAGGAACAGGAAAGAGTGCTTGGGGTACTGCTGGAGTCGCTGCAGGGCTCGCCGAAACGTGCCTTGGATGTCTTCGACGTGCTGTTCTCAAGGCCGATACCCCAGGATAACCTGCTGATTTTCAACCTTGCGACCGGAGAGGCCATCGCCTGCCTGAACTATCTCTATGAGCTTGGTGAAATCACCTGGTCGGTCGATTCTGAGGGGGGGCGCTGGTATCAGGCAAGATGAATTTCCTCCGGGTATCTCAGGCCTTATGTCCCCCCCAAGCCCACATACTAAAAGAGTGAAGCAAACATGAGTCAGAAACCGAGCATCCTCATTGTCGGTGCCGGAGCGATTGGCAGCTTCTACGGAGCCATACTCAAAAAAGCCGGGTGCTCGGTGAGCCTGGTGCTGCGTTCCGATTATGAGGCCGTCCGAGCCCATGGCGTTCGCATTACCAGCCCCTTTGGAGACCTGTCGTTCAAGCCGGATCGGGTCTACCGGGACGGCGACTTGCCTGGTGCAGCGCCTGATTTTCTGATTCTCTGCGTAAAAGTGCTTCCCGGTGTGGATCGGGTTGCCATGATCGCACCCTGGATGGGCGAGAAAACCTGCCTGGTGCTGATTGAAAACGGCTTGGATATTGAGCGGGAATTGGCGGAAGCCTATCCGAGGCATCCCCTCATCAGCTGCTTGGCGTTTGCGGCCGTAAGCCGTGTGGCGCCGGGTGTTGTTGAGCATACCGCGTTCGGCAGGCTGGTGATGGGCCTTTACCTACAAGGCATTGATGAACACTGTGAGCTGTTGTCTCAGCAGTTCGAAGAGGGCGGCATCAATGTGGATCTGACCGAGCGGGTTGTCGGTGAACGCTGGCGAAAATGCCTCTGGAACACCTCGTTCAACCCCCTGTCGGTCATTGCCAATGGAGCGGACACCCGCACCATTATGGAAACCGAGGGTGGTGAGGAGCTGATGCGGGCCATAATCCGGGAGGTGATGGAGGTGGCGGCGGCGGATGGTTACCCCATGGACGCGGCGCTGATCGACAAGAACATTGAGAGCACGCGCAAGATGCCTGCTTACAAAAACAGCATGGCTCTGGATTACCTGAACAACCGGCCTATTGAGCGGGAAGCGGTTTTGGGGAATGTGGTGGCCATCGCCCGGCACCATGGCGTGCCGGTCCCCCACCTGAATATGATGCTGGTGACGCTTAAAATGCGCGCAGCGCTGGCGGGGCAGGATTAACAACACCGGCGCTGGGCACATTGGTCCTGAGGTCAGCTCGCCTGTAATAGCGAGGCGTAACGCTCCAGGTGGAAGTCGGCGTCTCCCAGCTGGTGGTTAATCATGATCAGACGCTTGGCGTAGTGGGCAAAATTGTATTCCCAGGTCATTCCTATGCCACCGTGGGATTGGATACCCTGTTCGGAAATGAACTGACCGCTGCGGCCAATAACATTTTTGGCCGCCGCCAGCACCCGGCGGCGTTCGTCGCTCTGCTCCTGGTCAGCCACGCTGGCGGCCAGAATGGCCATGGAGCGGGCCTGTTCCAGTGCTGACATCATATCCACCATGCGGTGCTGCAGCACCTGGAATTTCCCGATGGGTACACCAAACTGCTTGCGCTGCTTGAGATAGTCCAGGGTCAGCTCATTCGCCACCTCCATAACGCCCACGGCCTCAGCACAGAGTGCCGCTATGGCGCGGCCTGACTGATACTCAATGACCCCAGCAGCCTGGCCTTCTTCGCCCACCAAGGCCTCGGCACTCACCTGAACCTTGTTCAACACCAGATCGCAACCCTTAAAACCGTCAATAGTCGGGTAAATGCGCCGTTCGATGCCGGCGCTGTCGGCCTTGAGGGCGAACAGGCTGATGCCCTTGGCATCGCGGGCATCACCGGAGGTGCGGGCGGACACCAGAAGGACATCGGCACAGTGGCCGCCAATGACCACGGCTTTACGGCCATTGAGCAGGTAACCACCGTCAGTTTTATCGGCACGGGTTTCCACATCGGTCAGATTGTAAAAACTTTGAGGTTCCTGAAGCGCCACCGCGGCTTGCAGTTCACCGCTGGCAATGCCGCCCAGCCAGGCTTCCTTCTGGCTCACGTTACCCGCCTGACTGATAAGCCCGCCCCCGAGAATGACGGACTGCAGGTAGGGTTCCAGGCACAAACCCCGGCCCAGTTCGGTCATAACAGACTGAACTTCTACACCACCACCGTTGAAACCGCCCAGGTCTTCAGAGAAGGGCGCAGCGGTCAGCCCCAGCTCGCCGAGCTGTTTCCAGAAGTGCAGGCTGAACCCTGCCTCGGATTCACTGAACTCCAGGCGCTTTTCAGAGCTGTATTCACCGCGCACCAGGCGGGCCACGGTGTCCTGCAGCATTCGCTGCTCTTCGTTAAGTCGGAAATCCATGGTCGCCTCCTTAAAGCCCAAGAATCATTTTTGAAACAATGTTTTTCTGGATCTCGTTGGATCCACCAAAGATCGAGAGCTTGCGGTTGTTGAAATAGTGCGCCGACAAGGGTGCCGCATTTTCGTCAGACAGGAATTCGCCTTGGTAATCGAGATCCAGCTCCTCCTCCACAAACGGGATGGCGTAGGGGCCTATGGCCCGGCGGGCCAGGTCGTTGATGGCCTGACGAATTTCCGTGCCCTTAACCTTCAGCATCGAACTTTCTGCGCCCGGCATGCCGCCGCCTTCCACCGAAGCGACAATGCGCAAATTGCTGATGGCCGCGGCCGTCAGATCAATTTCGGCTTCCGCGATGCGCTGGCTGAACACGGTATCTTCAATCAACGGGCGACCGTTTTTGATGCGACGGGACGCCAGTGCTTTGAGATGTGCCAGTGCGGCTTTGGACAGGCCGATACCGGCCAGACCGGTGCGCTCGTAGGTGAGCAGGTACTTGGCGTAAGTCCAGCCTTTGTCTTCCTCGCCCACCAGGTTTTCCACCGGCACCTTTACGTCTTCAAAAAAGACTTCGTTGACCTCGTGTTCGCCGTCCAGGGTGATGATGGGGCGTACGCTGATGCCAGGCGTATTCATATCGATCAGCAAAAAGGAGATGCCTTCCTGAGCTTTCACCTGGGTGTTGGTGCGCACCAGGCAAAAGATCATGTTGGCGTATTGCCCCAGAGTGGTCCAGGTCTTCTGGCCATTCACTATGTAATGATCGCCCTGGCGCACCGCACGGGTTTTCAGTGACGCCAGATCGGAGCCGGCCCCCGGTTCGGAGTAACCCTGGCACCACCAGTCCTCACCGCTGAGAATGCGGGGCAGATAGGTTTGCTTCTGCTCTTCACTGCCAAAGCGGATGATGACCGGCGCCACCATGTTCACGCCGAAGGGGATAGAGCGGGGAACACCGTGCCGGGAGGACTCTTCATCCCAGATGTGCTTCTGCACTGGCGACCAGTCTACACCGCCATATTCCTTTGGCCAGTGGGTGGCGTACCAGCCCTGGGCACTAAGGATTTTTTGCCAACGCTGATGGTCTTCTTTCGACAGGTGGCGGAAGCCTTTAACTTTGGCCGCTATGTCGGCCGGAAGCTGTTCATCCAGAAAGGCCCGCACTTCGTCACGGAAGGCACGTTCCTCGGCAGTGTAGTTCATGTTCATAGAGTGGCCTCGTTGTGTTGCAATCTATGGATTCAGTTGCACACCGTTATGCCGATCTGGCCGGGCCAGTGGCTAAACGAGAGTTTCTGCTTGAGTAATCAACTGCGATCCTGTAGTTTCGCTAGGCGAAATGCAGTTTTGAAATTGGCTCCCGCAGAGTAGTCCGGGCTTGGCTGAAAAGCAAACAGAGCAGGCGGGTTTAGTGATCAGCTCAGGTAAGTAGGCGTAGCTGCTGGAGAACAAGAGGTTAGAGAGGGCAAGTATGTCAGAGATAACATCTTCCACGCCGGAGCTTGCAGCAGCTCCGAGCGGCGGTCAGCCAGTCAAGGATCGGAAATTTGTGGAAGCGCTCTCGCGAGGACTGGATGTGCTACGGGCTTTCAGCCAGGGCTCGGTGATTTTGGGCAACCAGCAGATTGCCGAATTGACCGGGCTTCCCAAACCGACCGTATCCAGAATGACCTACACCCTCACCAAGCTTGGCTACCTTAGTTTTAACGCCCAGCTGGGCAAATACCAGCTAAGCACCGGGGTCCTGGCGTTGGGATATGCCTATGTCTCCAGCCTGAAGGTGCGCCAACTCGCCCTGCCCTATATGGATGAGTTTGCCCGGCGCACGAACATGTCCATCGGCCTGACGTGCCGGGATCGATTGCACATGATTTACGTGGAGAATCGCCTGCCACCGGAAGCACCGCTGCTGCGCATGGACACGGGCATCAAATTGCCCATGGCCACGACGTCAGCAGGGCGAGCCTATTACTGTGCCATCACCGAAAAAGGGCGCAAGGTGATTGACGATGCCATGGCTTTGAAATACGGGCCTGAGGTGTGGCCGGAAAAACAGGAAGGGCTGTTAAAAGCAATGGAAAGTTACAAGCAGAATGGTTTCTGTCTTTCAATAGGTGATTGGGATCGCAATATAAATTCGGCAGGGGTACCGATTCACTTAAGCGATGGCACTGTTATGGCCTTGACCTGTGCTGGCCCTTCTTATCTTGTTTCTGAGGACCAGCTACTTGGGTCTACGGCGCATCAGTTGGCGATGCTGGCACGCGACATTGAGTCGCTTGGCGTTTAAGGTGGAACTAACGCCGTTGAGCCTGGCGACAGGAATTATTCGCGCAGGAGAAGTTGTTAGTTGTTAATGGCTGGGTGTCAGTTTGCCGGCTGCAGCATGAAATACAGAGCGGAGCGTTGTGTTGATTTTTGCAGTCAG
This sequence comes from Marinobacter litoralis, assembly GCF_016427555.1. Lineage (GTDB taxonomy): Bacteria > Pseudomonadota > Gammaproteobacteria > Pseudomonadales > Oleiphilaceae > Marinobacter > Marinobacter litoralis_A. The sequence goes on along the minus strand of NZ_JAELVS010000001.1, from coordinate 183,238 downwards.
TGCCGAAGTTTTTTCTGCCATGTACTCACTGCGCTCTTTTTTTGCCAGCTCAATAGCCTGGTTGATTTCGGCAATGCTTGGAACATTTGAGGTATGAATGTTCATATAGGATGGTCTCCTTGGCTTTCGCCATATAAGTGCTTTAGTGGATATGCTACTTAAGTCTGCATGCTGGGAAAAGCGATTGATTTTAATGGGACTGCTGAAAAAAAATCATGGTAAGTAGTAAGGCCTATGCGACAACTACCCCCTTTGAATGCGCTCAGAACGTTTGAGGCATCCGCGAGAAATGGCAGTTTTGCGGCTGCGGGCAAGGAATTGTTTGTCACCGCATCCGCAGTGAGCCATCAGATCAAGACACTTGAAGATTATTTGGGGGTAAAGTTATTTAGCCGGAGCAGGCGCACAGTTGAGCTAACGCCTGCCGGGCGGCAGTACCTGATTTCAGTGAAACACGCACTGAATGAAATTGAAGTGGCGACCCACAGGCTGACAGCAACCAAAGAAACCAATGTGGTTCAAATCAGCGTTGCGCCCAACTTCCTGACCCGTTGGTTAATGCCACGGATGTCACGCTTCCGGGAGATGTTTCCGGATATAGAGCTGAGGATAAACGCCTCTGTAGGCTTGCTCGATTTCAATCAGTCGAGCACAGATATGGCGGTCTACTACGGCAGTGGCGAGTGGGATGACATTGAAGTCTATTTCCTGCAGAAAGTCATGCTCGTACCTGTCTGCAGTCCCAAACTATTGGAAGGCAGTCACCCTTTGCAAGTTCCGGGCGATTTGCGGCACCACACCTTGATTTACGTCAGTACCCGCATGTGGGAGTGGGAGAACTGGTTTCAGGTTGCGGGCTCGGAATACATTACGCCGAAAGACAGTCTTCAGTTGTCGAGCAGCCAGTTGACGACGGCAGCAGCGCAAGAAAGCTTGGGGGTTGCCCTGGCTGACCCTGTGCTGACATCCAAGGAAATAGGCTCAGGGCACCTGGTGGTCCCCTTTAATATACCGCTAGATACCCGTAAAGCCTTTTATCTTGTTCACCAGAAGAATCGCCCTTTAACTGCCCCTATGAAGGCGTTCAAGGAATGGCTGATCACTGAGATCCAGGCGCCCCCGGTTTGAATGAGCAGGCCTGCAGGGACTGCACCTAGGTATCGCTGTGCCGGAAACCAAAAAGGCCCTACGCTTTCACGTAAGGCCTTGAAATCTATGGCGCGCCCGAGAGGATTCGAACCTCTGACCTCTGCCTCCGGAGGGCAGCGCTCTATCCAGCTGAGCTACGGGCGCATTCGAAACCGGTGAGAGCTCATCAATTTCGAGTGCGCAATCTTACGTGCGCGGGCGGTTTCTGTCTAGCCCTTGAGCGCAAGTCGCTGCGTCATTATTACGGCAGCCGCTGCTCGGGGGTGATACTGACCAGGCCTGAATCGTTGCTGAAGGTCACCTCGCCGTCCTGAATAGACACTTGAAGCGTCATCGAGCGCTCTGCCAACGCTGCCAGTTCGGTGACCGCTTCCGCCGGAAGATCTACAATGGTCAGATTAGCGAATCTGGCGAGCTTGTTATGGTGTTTTTCCCACCACACGGGCACCGCTCTCCCCCCGTAGGTGTAAAGTATGACCTTCTGAGATCGGTTGCAGGCTTTTCGAATGCGGTCTTCGTCGGGCAGGCCCAGTTCTATCCAGAGTTCGATTTCATCCGACAGGGATTTCTGCCACAGCTCTGGCTCGTCGTCACTGCTGAGCCCTTTGGTAAACTCCAGCGTGTCGTTGGCATTCAGGGCGAAGGCTAATAACCGTATCATCATGCGCTCATCGGTTTCAGACGGGTGGCGCGCGATGGTCAAATGGTGATCGCCATAATAATGGTTATCCATATCGGCAATATGGAGCGTGGCTTTGAATATGGTGGCTTTCAGTGCCATTGAGAATCCTGTTTGTTAAGTCGGGCAGGGGCGTAGTGTAAAGCAAATTAGATGAGGCAGTGCAAAGCGGTATGGTGATGTTGCGCGGTTTTCTGGTTTTGGTGGTGTTCTTTCTGCTCGGGGAAGCGCTGCGGTTATTCGCCGGGCTGCCGGTTAGTGGCGGCGTGTTAGGCATGATCATGGTGACCTTCACGCTCATGCTCAGGGGCAAGGTCAGTGATGAACTGGCCGAAGCCAGCCGGGGCTTGATCTCGGTGTTGGTGCTATTGATTACCCCGGGGGTAGTGGGGGTGTTTTTTATCGTGGATCAGTTTTCCGGTTACTGGACCACAGTCGTGGTGGCTCTGGTGGTGGGGACGCTGCTCAGTGTGTTCACCACCTTGTTGTTAATGAAAAAAGCCGCAGACCTGTCAAAAGAAGGTGGTGATCATGACTGATTCCTCCGCTGCCGCCGGTGCACTGGCGGTGTTGGCTTCGGGGCCAATGCTTGCCATTGCGTTGACGCTGGGTGCCTTCCTTGCTGCGCAATGGCTGTTTGCCCGGTTTCGGAAACCCTTGTGGATGCCGCCGGTACTGATTGCGGCGCTGTTGTTGGCGGTGGTAGTGGCCGCCTCCGGGCTGGGGTTTGAGCAATATTACACGGGGGCCGCCTGGCTGACCGCCTTGCTGGGGCCAACCACCGTGGCCTTGGGGGTGCCTTTGTATCAGCAGATGCACCACATTCGCGCGCTCTGGAAACCCATTGTGATGACCCTGCCTCTTGCCGCCACTTTGGCGGCAGTGTATGCGCTCGGCATTGCCTGGCTGATGGGTGCAACGCCGCTCGTGTTGGCGTCGTTGGCGCCCAAATCGGTAACCGCCCCGATCGCCATGGGGATTGCGGAACAGGTGGGCGGTTCCATTTCACTGACGCTGGGTGGATTGCTGATTACCGGTGTGCTGGCATCGTTGTTTGTTGATTGGATCGCGAAGTGGTTGCACATCGAGGACGACCGGATTATCGGTTTTGCCCTGGGCCTGAATGGCCACGCTATTGGCACTGCCAGGGCCTTTGAAATCAGCCCCATGGCCGGTGCGTTCGCGTCTTTGGGAATGGGGCTGACCGGGGTGTTTACGGCACTGATTTTGCCGTTGATATGGAGTTTGATTTAGCGCAGAAACTTCCAGCTGGCTGCCTCTTGGTTCATTGACTATTGTAAAGGTAGCGATCAATCGATCTCGCGTTCTTTGCTAGAGGTCAACGCCAACGAGGATAGCCATGGCTGATACCGGATCCCTCCTGCCGGAATGGCTGAATATGACGTTCATGGGCCATGGCCATTGTTACCTGTGGCGTTCCGACCTCCTGGCCCTCCATGCTATTTCCGACACGCTCATCGCCGCCGCCTACTTCACCATCCCTCTGGCGCTCTACGTGCTGCTCCACAAACGCAAAGACATCGAGTTTGAGTGGATGTTTTTGCTGTTCGCGCTATTTATATTTTGTTGTGGTGTGACGCACCTGATGGCGGTCTACAACATCTGGAACGGAGCCTATTACCTCTCCGGATTTATCAAGGCGCTGACGGCGGTGGTTTCCCTGATCACCGCCGCTCTTGTTTGGCCGCTGATTCCGAGGGCGATGGCGTTACCTCGGCCGACCCAGCTGCAAGCGGCCAACGCCGAGCTGCAGTCGGAAATTGTTAACCGCAACCAAATAGAACAGAACCTCGAAAAGGCGCGATTCGCTCTGGAGCGCCAGATTGAAGAGCTGACTCTTACCAAGCAGAGGCTGGAGCAAGAAATTGAGCAGCGCAGCCGTCTGGAAAAACAGCAGCTGCATCAAACGCGCGCCAGGAACTGTTGGCACCGGAGTGTGATGTGTTTCTGGTGGATTACTTTCTCGGACGGGAAACGGCTTGTGATTTTCTGAAGGAAGCCCAAAGAGCCCATTGCGAAGTCCCGATTGTGGTTTTGACCGGGGCCGATTCTCCGAAAATTGACGGCGAGGTGCTCGAGCTGGGTGCCGCCGACTTTTTGCCCAAGGATGAAATCAGTTTGTCGTTGCTCGAGCGCACGATTCGTCATGCGATTCGGCACAAAGAGTCTGAGTTGGAACATAAGAAACTGGTGAAGCGCGACCCATTAACTGGGTTGGGTAATCGTCTGCTGTTTGAGGAGATTCTGGAAAGCTCGCTTGCCCGATGTAAGCGCTCAGGCGGCAAGCTGGCCGTGCTGTTCCTTGATCTGGACCGCTTCAAGGAGATCAACGACTCGCTTGGCCATTCCACCGGCGATTTGTTGCTGTTATTGATATCGGATCGCCTGAAAGCGGTCGTTCGGGAGCCTGAATTCATTGCGCGGATGAACATCACCACCAGTGTGGGTGTCGCGTTGTATCCGGAAAACGGCGACACGCCGATCAAACTGATGCAAAAAGCGGACATCGCGCAACCGGGTTCGAAGCTTTATTGCGCTGGCACGCGGGTGCCGACGGGATGATATCTCCGCTCGAGTTCATTACGGTAGCCGAAAAGACGGGGCTGATAGTGCCTATCGGTGAGTGGGTGGTGGCAAAAGTCTGCGAATACCTGCGAGAGTGGCAGCAGCTGGCCTATCTGCGCGAAATCGGGTGTTCGCTGGGGCAGGGTTACCTCGTGTCCGAACCACTGAGTTTCAAAGACGCCAGTGACCGGGCCAGGCAGGGGCAAGCCGAGGGTAAGGCACAGTAACGATTCAGACTCAAAGTTAGGGAGAGACGACGGTGTATCCACGGAAAGTCGGTTTGAATGTGTGGTTGATTGCCGCGAGCAAAGAAGGCGACGACCTCGAAGAAGCATTGCGAATGAACGCTCTGGGCCACAATCTAACGGTGATGGCCAGCGAGAATGAGTTTGATCAACGCGTCGCCGATCTGGACACGGATTCGGGCGCATGGCCGCATTTGCTGATGTATCTGGTCAGGGGCGAGACGAGCGATGCCGATAAATTGCTTTGTAAAGTGAAAGCTTCGGAGCGCTTGAGCCACGTGCCCGTAATCGTTTTTTACACGGAGCAGGCGACCTTCGATCTCGCCGGGCTGTATTCATCCGGTGCAGCGTCGGTGATTCGGGTTCCCGTTCGCTTTCAGGGGTTGGTGGAGGTCATGCGGGTGATTGAGGCCTATTGGTTCAAAGTCGCGTTAACCGCTTAACCTGCGCCCGCTTAAAACCGGCCCCATTATTTCATTCTGCCAGAATCCTGACTAATAATTGCTATTGATGTAATGTATTTTGCCAGCTAGTTTTGAGCTTAGACGTCGAATGCATATAGAGCATCGATGCACCCAAAAATTCTTATAATGGCGATGGGATACGCAATGAAAAAATTATTAGCAGCTTTTGTTGGTTCGATGGCGCTGGCGACTGCGCCGGTGGCACTGTCGGCTGAAGCAACAAAAGAACTCAAAGTAGCCTACGACTCTGATCCGGTGACTCTGGATATTCATGAGCAGCTGTCCGGCGGTATTCTGCAGTTGTCCCACATGACGTTTGATCCGCTCGTGCGCTGGACGAAAGATCTGGGTTTTGAGCCGCGCCTGGCCGAAAGCTGGGAGCGTGTAGACGAAAACACCATGCGGTTTACCTTACGCAAAGGTGTGAAATTCCACTCCGGTAACGAGCTGACCACCGCCGACGTTCAGTTCACCTTTGATCGTTTGAAGCAAAGCCAGGACTTCAAAGCAATCTTCAAGCCTTTCAGTGGCATTAAGGTGATTGACGATTACACCTTCGAGTTGATGACCTCCGAGCCCTACCCACTGCTGCTGAATACTGCGACCTACATTTTCCCGCTGGACAGCCAGTTCTATAGTGGCGAAACCGAAGACGGCAAAGACAAAGGTGCCATTCTCAAGCACGGTAACTCGTTTGCTTCCGAAAACCTCTCGGGTACCGGGCCTTTCACCGTGGCGGATCGTCGTCAGGGCGTGCGCGTGGAGTTTGAGCGTTTCGAGGACTACTGGGACACCGAGTCTCCCGGCAACGTTGGCAAAATCGTGCTGACTCCGATCAAGGAGAACGCGACCCGGGTGTCGGCGCTGCTGTCCGGCGGCGTGGATTTTATCGCGCCGGTGCCACCGAACGATCTGGATCGCATCAAGCGTGATCGCAATAGCGAACTGGTGACCATGAGCGGTACCCGCATCATTTTGTTCCACATGAACCAGGAACGGGTTGAAGCGTTCAAGAATCCGAAGGTGCGCCAGGCCATCGCCTATGCCATCAACCAGGAAGGTATTGCCGCCAAGATCATGAAGGGCTTTGCCACGCCTGCGGCTCAAATGTCGCCAGCCGGTTATCAGGGCCACAACGAAAATCTGAAACCCCGGTTTGATGTGGCCAAGGCCAAGCAGCTGATGAAAGAGGCGGGTTACGAAGACGGGTTCACCATTACCATGATGGCGCCGAACAACCGCTACGTAAACGACGACAAAATCGCTCAGGCGGCCGCGGCGATGCTGGCGCGGATTAACATCAAGGTGGATCTGAAGACCTTGCCGAAAGCCCAGTACTGGCCGGAGTACGATAACCGCGCCGCCGACATGATGCTGATCGGCTGGCACGCCGACACGGAAGATTCTGCAAACTTCTTCGAGTTCCTGACCTTCTGCCCGGAAGCGGATTCTGGTGCGGGCCAGTACAACGCGGGCAACTACTGCAACCCGGAAATCGACGCGCTGGTGCAAAAAGCCAACGTCGAAACCGACCTCGACAAACGAGCCGCCATGTTGCAAGAAGTTGAACAGCGCTTGTACGATGACGCCGCTTTCGTGCCTTTACACTGGCAGGATCTGGCATGGGCCGCCAAGAAAGGCGTCAACATTGCCCCTGTACTCAACGTGATGAATTTCCCGTATCTGGGCGATCTGGTCGTTGAATAACAGGCACTAGTTCCTGCCCTCAAACCCCTCTCCCGCAACGGGGGAGGGGTAAACCAGTACTCACCAACGGTAATTCCTTCATGCTAGCGTTTTTGGTTCAGCGGATATCCCAGGCAATATTGGTCATGTTTGTGATCAGTGTGATTGCCTTTGCCATACAGGATGGCCTCGGGGACCCGCTTCAGGAAATGGTGGGCATGTCCGTTTCTGCAGAAGAGCGGGAAGCCATTCGAGAAGAGTTGGGGTTGAACGACCCGTTTCTGGTCCAGTATTTCCGGTTCGCCGGAGACGCCATTCAGGGCGACCTTGGCAACTCCTACTTTTACAGCAAGCCGGCACTTGAGGTGATTGCAGAGCACTTGCCTGCAACCCTTGAATTGGTGATTGGCGCCAGTCTGATCATCATCTTTTTATCGGTTCCGATCGGCGTTTATTCGGCCATCCGACCACAAGCCTGGCTGTCTAAATTCTTTATGGGCGTGAGCACCGTGGGGATTTCGATCCCGGTGTTTCTCACGGCCATTGTCTTGATCCAATTGTTCTCTATCGGTGTCACCGTGAACTGGTTTCCGGGCGACACCGGTTGGGGCCAGTGGCTGAATGATTTTCTGACTACCGAAGGCGGCTTGCCATCCTATGGCCGCGGAGATGATCTCGTTCACTTGTTTGGTACCTGGTATTCCGGATTATTTACCCGCGAAGGCTTGGCGCACCTGCTGTTGCCGTGCATCTCGTTGGCCTCGATCATGTTGCCTTTGTTTATCCGCCTGATCCGGGCGGAAATGATGGAAGTGTTACAGAGCGACTACATCCGGTTTGCCCGCGCCAAGGGCTTGAGTTCCGGCCGGATCAACTTCCTGCATGCGCTGAAGAACACCATGCTGCCGGTGATCACGGTGGGTGGCGTGCAGATTGGTATCATGGTGGCGTACACCATTCTGACCGAGACGGTGTTCCAGTGGCCCGGCTTGGGGCTGATGTTCCTGGAAGCCATCACCCGCAGTGACATTCCGCTGATTGTGGCTTACCTGATGGTGGTAGGCCTGATTTTCGTGATTACCAATACACTGGTGGATCTGATCTACGGATTGGTCAATCCCACCGTCAAACTTGCAGGTAAGAAAGCATGACAACGGCAACGGTTTCCCGCTGGGACCGCTTCCGCGAGTCCTTCTTCTGGTACAGCTTCAAACGCGACAAAGTGGCGATTCTCAGCTTTGTTGTCTTGCTGCTGATGGTGCTGGCGGCTGTGTTTGCGCCTTTGCTGGCACCCGCTGATCCTTACGATCTGGCTCAGATCGACATCATGAATTCCGAGCTACCACCGGCAGGGTTGGATGGTGCCGATCCCGCGTTTCCGCTGGGTACCGATGCCCAAGGGCGTGATTTGCTCTCCACTATTCTGTACGGCACCCGGGTGTCGTTGATGATCGGCTTCGGTGCAGTGTTGCTGCAATCCATTCTGGGTGTGTTGTTTGGCTTGCTGGCGGGCTACCTGGGCGGCAAAGTCGATGCGGTGCTCATGCGCATTGCCGATGTTCAGCTGTCGTTCTCGACTCTGATGGTTGCCATCATTGTCGGTGCCGTGTTTAAAGCCAGCTTCGGCAACCTGATGTTCGGTGAAATCGCCATTTACATGCTGATCTTTATTATCGGGGTGGCCGAGTGGCCGCAGATTGCCCGTACCGTGCGCGCTTCGGTGCTGGCCGAGAAGAAGAAAGAGTATGTGGATGCCGCCAAGGTCATGGGCTTTGGTACGCCTCGGATTATGTTCCGTCATATTTTGCCGAATACGCTGTCGCCGATTTTTGTGATTGGCACGGTGCAGATCGCCAACGCCATCATTTCCGAGGCGGCCCTGTCGTTTTTGGGCTTGGGTATGCCGGAAACCCAGCCGTCACTGGGCTCTTTGATCAAATCCGGTTTCGACTACATTCAGAGCGGCTCCTGGTGGATCACCTTGATCCCGGGGCTGGTGCTGGTGGTGCTCGTGCTGGTCATCAACCTGTTGGGTGACTGGTTGCGGGATGTAATGAACCCACGGCTGTATAAGGGGTAACGCCATGGCACTGTTGGAAGTAAAGAATCTGGATGTACGTTTTGCAGTGCGTGGTGGTGATTTAACGGCCTTGCGCGGCATCAGTTTCAGTCTGGATAAAGGTGAGCGCCTCGGCTTGGTCGGGGAGTCCGGTGCCGGCAAATCGGTGGCGGCATTCTCCATTCTGAACCTCATCGCCAAGCCGGGCTACATTGCTGGTGGCCAGATTTTGTTCGAAGGCAAAGATCTGGCCGCCATGAGTGAGCGGGAGTTGCGCAAGATTCGCGGTAATCGCATCGCGATGATTTTTCAGGATCCGATGATGACCCTGAACCCGGTGCTCACCATTGGCACGCAAATGGTTGAGGCCATTCTCGCGCACCGGAAAATCAGCAAGAAAGAAGCCCGGGCGATTGCTTTGGACCGGCTTCAAAAAGTGCAGATTCCGTCGCCGGAGAAACGGCTGGACCAGTACCCCCATGAGCTGTCTGGCGGCATGCGTCAGCGCGTGATTATTGCCATCGCGTTGTTGCTCGACCCAGAGGTGATCATCGCGGATGAGCCCACCACCGCGCTGGATGTCACCATTCAGGCCGAAATCATGGACTTGCTGCTCAATCTGTGTGAGCAGGAAAATGTTGCACTGATGCTGATCACCCACGATCTGGGTGTGGTGTCTCAGGTCACACAGCGGATGTTGGTGATGTACTCGGGCCGCATCATCGAACAGGGCCCAACTCGCGACATTATCAATAACGCCCAGCATCCCTATACCGGCGGCCTGATTAGCGCCTTGCCACAAATGGGCGAGCCCGGGGCGAGGCTGTTCCAGATTCCCGGTTCTATGCCGTCCCTGAAAAATGTGCCCACCGGTTGTCCGTTCCACCCCCGTTGCCAGTATGCAACCGACGAGTGCCGACAGGCGATGCCGGACTACGTTCACGCCGGACACGTGGATGTGGCATGTTACGAAGTCCGTAAGCGGCTTGAACAGGAGAAACACATGCAGGAGGAGCGCACATGACCTCCCCCTTGGTAGAGATCCGTGATCTGGAAAAGCAGTTCGATTTGTCCGGAAGTTTGCTGGAGCAAATCACCTTCAAAGACGGCCGCTTCCAGCGTAAGCAGGAAGCTGTGCACGCTATTAACGGCGTCGATCTGCAGGTGCACAAAGGCGAAGCTCTTTGCGTGGTAGGTGAGTCGGGTTGCGGAAAATCCACGGTCGCGCGTACGGTCATGGGGCTGCTATCGCCAACGGCCGGCGAAATCCATTACGACGGTCAGCGCATTGATAACCTGAAGGGGCGCGATGCGCTGCCGTACCGTCGTAAAATGCAGATGATCTTCCAGAATCCGTACGCGTCGCTGAACCCGCGCATGACCATTCAGCAAACGCTGGAAGAGCCGGTCCGTTTTCATCAGCCGGATCTGACCCAGAGCGAGGTCCGCGCCAAAGTTCAGGAAGTGATGCAGTCGGTTGGCATCGACCCGGACTGGGGTGGGCGATTCGGGCACGAGTTCTCCGGTGGCCAGCGCCAGCGCATTGCCATTGCCCGTGCGTTAGCGGTAGACCCTGAGTTTATCGTGGCCGATGAGCCGATCTCCGCGCTGGATGTTTCTATTCAGGCGCAGGTGCTGAACCTGATGATGGAAGCGCAGGAAACCCGCAACCTGACCTATCTGTTCATCACCCACGATTTGGCGGTGGTTGAGCACTTCGGTACCCGGGTGGCGGTGATGTACCTTGGCCGGGTGTGTGAGCTGGCAGATACCAAAACTTTGTTTGCCAACCCCCGTCACCCGTACACACAGGCGCTGTTGTCTGCCATTCCTAAGTTGGAAGATGAGCGGCCCAATTACATTCGTTTGCAAGGGGAAGTGCCAACGCCGGTGAACTTGCCTTCAGGGTGTGTGTTCCACGGCCGTTGCCCCCACGCCAATGAACGTTGCCGCACTGAAGTACCCCAGCTAATTGCCACCGATGCCAACGTACAGGTGGCTTGCCACGCCGAGGAAGAAGGGCGGCTGTAACAAGCCACGGTTGCTACGGAAGACAGCAGGGAGGCTTTCTTCAACACCACTAACAGAGCAGGACCCCACCATGCCGGATACCGATTTGCTGATGCTTCAGCGCGATCACATCAAAACGCTTCAAGCCCGATACCAGGCCGCAATGGCCGCACACGGGTATGACGGATTGCTGATCAGCTCCGGCGCGTCGCCCCTGCAGTACGGTGACGATCAGGGCTGGGCGTTTCAGGGCTATGGCCCGTTTCTGCATTGGACCGGCCTGGCCGGGTTTGAACATGCGTGGCTGTTGATCCGGCCCGGGCACAAACCGTTGTTGTCGTTGTATCAGCCGGTGGACTTCTGGCATGCAACACTGGAGCTGACTCCGGAGCCCTGGCACGAAGAAGTGGAATTGATTTACAGCGACCGCCGCGCTGCACCCCAAGCTGAGGGGGTGGAGGCTTTGGCGGTTATTGGCGATCCGGACCTGCTTGTCGATCTGCCCGGCAGCCATAACCCAGAGGGCCTGTGCGCAGCGCTGGATGAAACCCGAGTGCACAAAACGCCTTACGAAATCGAGTGCCTGGCCAAGGCCAACGTATTGGCGGTGGCTGGTCATCGTGCCGCCCGGGATGCCTTTTTGGCGGGTGCCAGCGAGTTTGATATCAGTTTGGCGTATCAGCAGGCCACCCGGCAGCGAGAAGCCGAAGCGCCATACAACAGTATTATTGGTATCAATGAACACGCCGGCATCTTGCATTACCAGTACTACGACACGGCAACGCCGAGCAAATCCCGCAGTCTGCTGATCGACGCCGGTGTGCGTTACCGGGGGTATTGCTCTGATATTACCCGCACCACGGCCGGTCTGGAGGAAGGGCGCTTTGCGGCTCTGGTGCACGGGCTGGAGCAGCTGCAGTTCCGCTTGTGCGACATGGTGGCCCCGGGTGTGGAGTATGTGGCTATCCATCGCCGAACCCATCAGGGCATTGCCGCGCTTTTGAGTGCTGCGGGTCTGGTCACCGGACTGAGCGACGAAGATATGGTGGCCGAAGGCATTACCCGAGCCTTCTTCCCCCACGGTATTGGGCACTTCCTCGGTGCTCAGGTGCACGACGTCGCCGGTAAACCCACGCCGCCACCCGCCGACGCACCGTTTTTACGCCTGACCCGAACGCTGGAGCCGGGCATGGTAGTGACCATTGAGCCGGGACTGTATTTTATCCCGTCACTGCTTGAGCCTCTGCTGGCCGGCCCTCTCGGTATGCATCTGAACCACGAACGAATTGAAGAATTGCAGGGCTGCGGCGGCATCCGCATTGAAGATAACGTGGTGGTGACCGAGGCGGGGAATCGGAACCTGACCCGCGAAGCCGAATCGTAGTTTCGTTTATTGCGCAAAAATAACGCAACCGGGGTTGCAATCGGGGATGTGAATGACAATAATTATCACTAACATTGTTATCGTTAGTGAGATCCTCGTATGTACGTATGCCTTTGCCACGGTGTAACAGACAGAGACATTCGTGAAGCCGCAGAAAATGGCGCTTCTTCCGTTCGCCAGTTGGGCAAAGAACTGGGTGTCGGTACCCAGTGCGGCCGTTGCGCCAGCATGGCCCGCAGCATATTGAAAGAGGCTCGCTCTTCAGACTATCTGGCGATGGCCAACATGCTGGCGACCCCCGCCTGACGGGTTTTTCCCCTCTCCGATTTAGAAAACTGCAATAACACGCTATCCTTGTCTGGTGAAACGCGAGTTCAGTATGAACTCGCAGGACCCGAACCAGCCGCCGGCCATCGTTTTCAGTTTGAAACGGCCACGGCGATCAAGGAGAGCTGCAATGAAAGGTGATAAGAAAGTCATCCAGTACCTGAACAAGGTACTCGCCAACGAACTGACGGCCATCAACCAGTATTTCCTGCATTCTCGCATGTACAAAGACTGGGGCATCACCAAACTCGCCGCCAAAGAATACGAAGAGTCCATCGATGAAATGAAACACGCCGATCAGCTGATCGAGCGCATTTTGTTCCTCGAAGGCCTGCCAAACCTGCAAGACCTGAACAAGCTTCTCATCGGTGAGCATGTGCAGGAAATGATCGAATGTGACCTGAAAATCGAACACATGGCCCACGTGGATCTGAAGGAAGCGATTGCTTACTGCGAGCAGGTGAACGATTACACCACCCGTCAGTTGTTCCGCAGCATTCTCGACAGCGAAGAAGAGCACATCGACTGGTTGGAAACCCAACTGGAGATGATCAAACAGATGGGCATCCAGAACTACATTCAGCTACAGTCATCCGCAGCGGAGTAATTACTTACAATGGATTTGTCTTGCTTTAAGGCTTATGACCTGCGCGGCAGCGTGCCGGACCAACTGAACCCGAACCTGGCCGAGAAAATCGGCCGGGCGTACGTGGAAATTACCGGCGCGAAAAAGGTCATCGTCGGATACGACATCCGCTTGTCCAGCCCGGAAATTGCCGAAGCCCTGAGCTCCGGTCTGATGGCTGCCGGTGCGGACGTGCTCGACATCGGCTTGTGCGGCACTGAGTACGTGTACTTCGCGACCAGCCATTACCGCGCAGACGGCGGCATCATGGTCACCGCGAGTCACAACCCCAAGCACCACAACGGCATGAAAATGGTGGGGCCGGAATCCCGCCCGATCAGTTCAGACAACGGCCTGAGCGACATCCGTGATCGGGTAAAAGAGCCATTCGCGGATGCCCCGGTGCAAGGCAAATACGAAACACTGGAAGTTACCAGTGCCTACATCGATCACCTGCTGGGATACATCGACGCGGCCGCCCTGAAACCGATGAAAATCGTCGTTAACGCCGGCAACGGCGGTGCAGGTCTGGTGATCGACGAACTCGAAAAGCACCTGCCATTCGAATTCATCAAAGTGCACCACCAGCCTGACGGCAACTTCCCGAACGGCGTGCCCAACCCCATCCTCGAAGAAAACCGCGCAGCCACCGCGGAAGCCGTGAAAGCACACGGCGCTGCCATGGGCATCGCCTGGGACGGCGACTACGACCGCTGCTTCTTCTTCGACGAAAACGGCCGCTTCATCGAGGGTTACTACATCGTCGGCCTGCTGGCGGATCAGTTCCTCAGAAAAACCGGCCCCGGTAGCGTCATCCACGACCCAAGACTGGTCTGGAACACCCAGGATCTGGTCGAAGCCGCCGGCGGCAAAGCCATCGAAAGCAAAACCGGCCACGCCTTCATCAAACAGCGCATGCGCGACGAAGACGCGGTATACGGTGGCGAAATGAGCGCCCACCACTACTTCCGCGACTTCGCCTACTGCGACAGCGGCATGATCCCGTGGCTACTGATCGCCGAACGCCTGTGCCAGTCCGGCCAAACCCTGTCGTCCCTCATCGACGCCAGAATCGAAGCCTACCCGGCCAGCGGCGAAATCAACCGCACCATCAACGACCCGGCAAAAGTGATCGCCGCCATCGAAGAGAAATACTCCTTCGGCGCGAAAAACATCAGCTTCGTTGACGGCCTGAGCATCGAATTCGACAACTGGCGCTTCAACCTGCGCATGTCGAACACCGAACCGGTGGTTCGCCTGAACGTAGAATCCAGAGCGGACATCGCCCTGATGGAAGAGAAAACCAAAGAACTGCTAGAAGAAATGGAAAGGCTGAACGCATAACGAAAGGCGTTCAGCACAAAGATCAGGGCCGAGGTATCGGGTGCCCCCTCTAAAACAATCAGGAAAACCACGTTTTCCGTTTTAGAGGGGACACCCGATACCTCGGCCTAACTCCTAAGCTTTAAGAAGTAGTCAGAGCCAATCGTTCAACATAACCCCAATGCCAAACCGCTCAATCCGCACGTTATAGTCAATCAAGCTCTCCCCATACCCGTTGTAATACTGAAAGAACCCCTTCAACGAATCGCCCATAGGAAAGCTATAGCCAAACTCAACCGACGTCCGGTTATCCGACCGCAAATTATTCATCAGCTTCAAAGAAAACGTACGATCCTCCGTCAGCTTATACACCGCGTGATAACTGGCATGCCCCAAAAACCGCTCAATATCCGCATTGTCATCATCACTGCTGCGCTCCGGAAGCCGTAGCCAAGGCTTCACCATAAACAGCCATCGGTTATAACTGTAGGCCGCCGAGCCCACAATACGGTTCCAGCTCCGGGAACGCGGATCCGCCTGACCGTTGGACTGATGGTTCAGCCCCACCGACACCGTGTTCAACGTGCCCGGACCAACGTTCCAATTCAGTTGATGGCGAAAAAACAACTCCGGCTCGTAATTGGTTTCCCGGAATGGTGCCGACTCATCCTGGTTATACACCTGCCATAGCGACTTCTGGGTATAACCAAACCAGAACGTGGTCTTTTCATCGAAAATCCCCGTCAGCAACGGAATCTTAAAGCTGAGCTGGTACTTCGCTTCCTCCCGGGTGAGATCGTAATCGTAAAACGTATTGCCCAACCTGGGGCTGTATGGCGTGTAATTCGGATTTTTCACCCAGGTCAAAGGCAAAATATAATTGGGCTTGTGAGAAACAAAGCTGCCGGTGAAATAGAACAGGCTTTTTTCCGCCTCCAGATAGCTGCTGACCAGCGAATCCATAACGCCGGAATCCGGGTCGTCCTCCAGGGCATTGCCCACGATCTCCTCGCGTTCCTCCTTGTCCACCGCCAACGTATCGGCACGTTGGTTCGCTTGTTCCAAGGCGTCTTCTTTCGCCTCTTCCCGGGCCGCTTTCGGATTGTGTTGAGCATCGTAACAAGCAAGCCGGCGTAAGCCGTCCAGAATGAGCGCGCAGTCCACGCGATCTGCTGCGTCTTTGCTGCTTTCCGCCCAAGCCGGCAATGCCTGACTCAGAGTAGCGGCACACACTGTTAGGGTAAGGCAAAATCGTAACGACATATCGGTTCCTGCTAGCGGGCGTTGAGACTGATCCAAGTGTTGGCGATGCCGTAAACCCAAACGCCCAGCAGCGTGATGGCCAGTAAGGCAAAGATCACCTTGTGGCGATTGCGGCGATCGTCAGTGGCCGACGCGACCCAGCGCAGATACATCAAACCGATAAAGCTCAGAAAAACCCCGAGGCTGGCAACAGCCGGAACGAGCAACCATGCCGGGCTGATCGGGTTGTCGGCGCTGGACTGGGTGCTGAACCAGCCCATCGAAAGCAGGAGAGTCGCCAGACAACTAAATTCCAGAATCAGCAAGGGCTTGCGCCGTTTGTCGGGCTGGTTGGCAGGTATTTGGTTCATATTAAAGCTCACAGATCGTGAAGGGTGGTACAGTAGCGCCTATGGTAACCGGAAAAGCTTACCGTTGGGTTGCGGCCTACCAAACTGTCATTAA
Source organism: Marinobacter litoralis (assembly GCF_016427555.1). Classification (GTDB taxonomy): domain Bacteria; phylum Pseudomonadota; class Gammaproteobacteria; order Pseudomonadales; family Oleiphilaceae; genus Marinobacter; species Marinobacter litoralis_A. The sequence goes on along the minus strand of NZ_JAELVS010000001.1, from coordinate 166,994 downwards.
ATGGGTTGAAATCAGATTCTGGTTCTGCTGTTTGGTTTTTTTGCGGGGGCTCAATCGCTATAATGCCGCTACCGAAATATTATAACGCTCAAATGCGAGGTGCATTGTGAAGATGAAGAGAGTCCTGGCTGTTGGTTTGCTTGGCTTTAGCCTGGCTGCCGGTACTGCACTGGCAAGTGTTGAAGATGAAATTCGTGAGCGCATCAAGCCAGTGGGCGAGCTGTGCCTGCAGGGCGACGAGTGTGGGCAGGCAGTTGCTGCGGCAGCTAGCTCAGGGCCACGTTCTGGCAGTGAAGTTTACGATTCCACCTGCATGGCGTGCCACGCAACAGGTGCTGCTGGTGCGCCGGTCGTCGGTGATGCCGGTGCCTGGGCGCCTCGCATCAATAAGGGCATCGACACGCTGATTGAGCACGCGCTCAACGGGTTCAATGCCATGCCAGCGAAAGGTGGCTGTGCCTCTTGCTCGGATGAAGAAATCACCGCAGCGGTTGAGCACATGGTCGAGTCAAGCCAGTAAGTGTGGCTTGCAATACAACAAAGCCCCGCTAGATGCGGGGCTTTGTTGGTTTAGAGCCCGAGATCTCCGATCAGTGCGCTCAAAGTGGCTTTGCCCTTTTTCTGATTGGCCTCTTTATCCTGATCGCCCAGGCCCTCCCACTTTACATCTTCCTCGGGCAGCTCATCCAGAAAGCGGCTGGGGATGGTCTCAAGCTTCTCGCCGTATTGTTTCCTTGAAGCGGCATACGTCAGCGCCAGGGTTTCCCGCGCTCGGGTGATGCCCACGTACATCAGTCGCCGTTCTTCCTCAATGTTGCCCTCTTCAATGCTGCTCCGGTGCGGCAGAATTTCTTCTTCAAGGCCCATGATGAACACATGCGGAAACTCCAGCCCCTTGGAGGCATGGAGCGTCAGTAGCTGGACCTTGTCACTGTCGTCTTCCTCTTCCCGCTGTTCCATCATGTCGCGCAGAATCAGCTTGGCGATGGCGTCTTCGATGCCCAGCTCATCCGCGGTGCCTTTGCCATCATCGAGCATGCGCTGGATGGATTCCACCAGATACCAGATGTTTTCCATCCGGCGTTCCGCCTGTTTCGGGCTGCCGGAGTGCTGATGCAGCCACTCTTCGTATTCAATGTCGGTAAACAGCTGCTTGATGACCGGAATTGGGTCTTCGGAAAACAGTCGCTCGCAGGTTTTGTCCACCCAGTGGGCGAAGCGGCGCAGGCGATCCAACCCTTTCTCCGTTACGTGAGTTTCTGCGCCCATATCGCTCAACGCTTTGAACAGACTGACGTTGCGAGATCGGGCGTAATGGCTCAGCTGTTCCAGTGTGCGCGGGCCGATTTCCCGGCGAGGCACGTTCACTACGCGCAGAAAGGCCGCATTGTCATCGGGGTTGATCAGCAATCGAAGGTACGACATGGCGTCTTTGATTTCGCTCTTGGAGAAGAACGACTGGCCGCCGGATAGCCGGTACGGAATCTGATAGGCCTGAAGTTTCATTTCCAGCAGGCGGGCCTGATGGTTGCCCCGGTAGAGCACCGCAAAGTCTTGGAAATTAAGACCGTTTTTGAGCTTCTGGTCGAGAATTTCGGTGGCAACCCGCTCTGTTTCGGCATCTTCGCTGCGGCACCGGATGATGCGGATTTCCTCACCGATGGTGTGGTCACTCCACAGGGCTTTCTCGAACACGTGAGGGTTGTTGGCGATAACGGTGTTGGCGCTGCGCAGAATCCGGCCAGTGGAGCGGTAGTTCTGCTCCAGTTTGACGATCTTCAGGCTCGGGAAGTCCTCTTTGAGCTGTACCAGATTCTCGGGGCGTGCCCCCCGCCAGGCATAAATCGACTGGTCGTCGTCGCCTACTACGGTAAAGGCGGCGCGCTCGGCCACCAGTTGTTTGACCAATTCGTACTGGCAAACGTTGGTGTCCTGATATTCGTCCACCAGCAAGTAGCGAATCTTCTTGCGCCATTTGGCCAATACATCCGGAAAATCCCGGAACAGCTGTACCGGCAACAGAATCAGGTCGTCAAAATCAACGGCGTTATAAGCCAGCAGATACTCGTTGTATTGCTTGTAGATAATGGCAATGCGTTGTTCCCGCTCGTCGGCGGCTTTGCTGTAAGCCTCGGCAGGACTGCGCAGTGCGTTTTTCCACGATGAAATGGTCATCTGCACGTCGTTGACTTCATCGCCGGCCTCGGCGCTGCCGCCCCGCATCATCAGGTCTTGCAGCAGGGCTTTGGCATCTTCGGCATCGAAAATCGAAAATCCGGGGTGGTAACCCATATGGCTGTGCTCGTCCCGGATGATGTTCAGTCCCAGGTTGTGGAAGGTCGATACGATCAGACCACGGGCCTTTCCCCGGTCAACGATCTTGCCGACCCGTTCTTTCATTTCCCGGGCGGCCTTGTTGGTAAACGTCAGTGCGGCAATATGGCGGCCCGGAATGCCCAGTTCTTCAATCAGGTGGGCTATTTTTCGGGTAATCACGCTGGTTTTGCCGCTGCCCGCACCGGCCAGCACCAATAGGGGGCCGTCTGCGTAACGAACCGCTTCTCGTTGTCTGGGATTGAGCTTGTTCACAGTATTGAGGCCAAATAAAAGAAACGTGCAGGGGGTGTCACTGTTTTTCTATTCTACACCAGCACGGCGGGATGTACCCTCGGGATCTATAGGCTATGCTAGAAACTACGGACGCTCAGTTAAACGATACATGGATCCCGTGCGATGACCTTTCCACCCGACAACAGGCGCGACCGCCTGCGTCTTCTTGTTTTGACTCCCGAGTACACGGACTTTTTGTGGTATCAATCCATGTTGTCGGAGGATGCGGAATTGGCTCCGGATGCCACCTGGTGCCCGGACCTCATCGAATGTGATGACCTGATATACAACGCCTGTTTTGATGTGATCGTGTGGGATTGTGCATTTCATGCCGGGTGTGAATCTTCCTTCCTCCAGTATTTGACGGTCTCCAGCGGTGATAAACCCGTTCTGGCCCTAAGTGCGGAGGCCAGTGGCGAAAAGGGACCGGCGATGCACGCCGGCGGAGCGGCGGACTATTTGTGCCGCCAGTGCCTTGATGCCTGGGGCTTTCGGCGCGCAGTAAAATGCCTTTGGTATCAGGCACAGCTTTCCGGGTTTTCCCATGGTCAATTGGGCCGGGAGGTGGCGTCCGGTTTTATCAACCGGGATCTGTTTTTTGATCGCTTGCAGCAAGCGCTTCTGCGAGCTGAGCGCACTAAGAGCCGGCTCGCCCTGATGCATCTGAACGTGGACGGTTTCCGCAGCATCAATGAATCCTTCGGGTATCAAAAAAGTGATGAACTGATTGTCCAGTTGGCTGAACGGATTGGCCAAGCGTTGCGGCGGGTCGATTCGCTGGTTCGGATCGGCGGCGACGAACTGGCCATTATTATTGAAAAGGTTGAGGATTCTCTGGACCTCAGCCAGGTCATTCGGAAACTGGTGATGACCGTGCCGGAACCGGTTGTCATCGATGGCCAGAGTATAGTGGTCAGTGCCAGCATGGGCGTGGCGACCTATCCGGAAGCGGGTGACAGCCCGGAGGAATTGATGCGCCGGGCGAATCGCGCCATGTTCGAGGCCAAGCAGGATACCGGCACCAGCTACCGGTTTTACAACCGCGAGCTGCACATTTCAACCGGGCACCAGCTGCGGCTGGAAACGGACTTGCGACACGCGATCCGAGCGCAAGAACTGGAATTGTACTATCAGCCCAGGATTGATCTGGCGACGGGCGAAGTGCGCGGCATGGAATGCTTGCTGCGCTGGAATCACCCGAAGCGCGGTATGATCGGGCCCGATGAATTCATCCCGGTGGCGGAACGAAGTGGTTTGATTGTGCCGATTGGGTACTGGGTGATAGAGCAGGCCTGTCGGCGCTTGCAGGAAAGCGCTGAACTGGGTTTCCCGGGTTTGGTGCTGGCGGTGAACTTGTCATTCCGTCAGTTCCACGATCCGAAAATGACCGAAACCATCTTCCGCATTATTTTCAACGCCAACGTGGATACCAGTTTGCTGGAGCTGGAACTCACCGAAAGCGCCATGATGCACAACCCCGAGTATGCCCAGCGTTGCCTTCGCGAGCTCAATCAATTGGGGGTCAGCTTTGCCCTGGATGATTTCGGTACCGGGTATTCGTCGTTGAGCAACCTGCAGCATCTGCCAATTTCGCTGGTCAAGATTGATAAGTCGTTTATTCAGGATCTTGGGAAGTCGGCGGACGCCGAGCATATTATTCGTGCCATTATTACGCTCGCCCACAGCCTGCACATGAGTGTGGTGGCGGAAGGTGTCGAGACCAAAGAGCAGCTGGAATTTCTCCAGCAACAGCATTGCGACGAGATTCAGGGTTACTATTTCGCACGGCCTATGCCGTGGGATGAGCTTGTTCAATTTTTGACCCGTCGAACCGGTCCGCTTGCCTGTAAGAGTTAGCCGCTGTACCTTTGCGCTTTAATTTCGCAAGCGATATCACAGAGGTTGCATGAACAGTATCTCCCAGCGCATTGCTGAAGAACTTGGAGTACGCGAGCAACAGGTTAACGCCACGGTTGCTATGCTGGACGAAGGAGCCTCGGTTCCGTTTATTGCCCGCTACCGGAAAGAAGTGACCGGCTCGCTGGACGACAGTCAGTTGCGAACTCTGGAAGAGCGCTTGCGCTACCTGCGCGAACTTGAGGATCGCCGCGGTGCGATCCTCAAAAGCATCGACGAACAAGGCAAACTGACCGAAGAGCTGCGGGCCAGCATCAGCGCTGCGGATACCAAAAACCGCCTTGAAGATTTATACCTGCCCTACAAACCCAAACGTCGCACCAAGGCCCAGATCGCTCGGGAGGCAGGGCTGGAGCCTCTGGCGGATGCCCTGTATGACGACCCCAGTCTGGACCCCGAAACCACCGCTTCGGGCTACCTGAATGCGGAAGCCAATATCGACGACACCAAAGCTGCACTGGATGGCGCCCGGTATATCCTGATGGAGCGATTTGCCGAAGATGCGGAACTATTGGGCGCACTGCGCAACTTTGTTTGGCAGGAAGGGCAACTGAAAGTCACCGTGATTGCTGGCAAAGAAACCGAAGGTGCCAAGTTCCGAGACTATTTCGACCACGTTGAGCCGCTCAAAAAGGTTCCGTCACACCGAGCGCTGGCCATTCTACGCGGCCGCAACGAGGGCGTACTGACCTTTTCCATTGTCATGGGCGATGCCGAGGACGACCGCCGCCAGCCGCACCCCGCTGAGCAGCGCATTGCCGCCCATTGGAACATTCGTGACAACGGCCGGGCCGCTGATAAATGGCTGAGCGATGTGGTGCGCTGGACCTGGCGCGTGAAACTCTCCACCCAGATCGAAACCGACCTGATGGCCCAGGTGCGCGAAGCCGCCGAAGCGGAAGCCATCAACGTGTTTGCTGCCAACCTCAAAGATCTGCTGTTGCTGGCACCTGCCGGGCCCCGGCCGACACTGGGCTTGGATCCCGGTCTGCGTACCGGGGTCAAAGTGGCGGTAATCGACGGCACCGGCGAGGTGCTGGATCATGGCGCCATTTTCCCCCATGCACCGCAGAACCAGTGGGATCGCTCCATTGCCCAGCTGGCGGCCTGGTGTCAGAAATTCAAGATTGAACTGGTGGCTATCGGTAACGGTACCGCTTCCCGGGAGACCGAAAAGCTGGTGGCAGACCTGACCAAACGTTACCCGGAACTGAAGCTGGCCCGCATTGTGGTGAACGAATCCGGTGCTTCTATCTATTCGGCATCGGAATTTGCCTCCCGCGAACTGCCGGATCTGGATGTGACCATTCGTGGTGCTGTGTCCATTGCCCGCCGCCTGCAGGATCCGTTGGCAGAATTAGTGAAGATCGAGCCGAAATCCATCGGGGTTGGCCAATACCAGCACGACGTGTCGCAAGTACAGCTGTCCCGTAGCCTGGACGCGGTGGTTGAAGATTGTGTGAACGGCGTTGGCGTGGACTTGAACACAGCCTCTGTGCCTTTGCTGGCGCGCGTGTCAGGCCTAAGCCAGACCATTGCCCAGAATATCGTGGATTTCCGGAGTCAGAACGGAGTCTTTACCAGCCGTAAGCAACTGATGAAAGTCGCCCGTCTGGGTGAACGCACCTTCGAGCAAGCCGCCGGCTTTCTGCGTATTGCCCGGGCCGAAAATCCGCTGGACAGCTCGTCAGTGCATCCGGAAGCCTACGGTGTGGCCGAAGCCATCGCCAAGCGCAACAACCGGAAAGTGGAAAACATCATGGGGGATACCAGCTTCCTCCGCAGCCTGAACCCGCAGGACTACGTCACCGAGCAGTTTGGGTTGCCGACGGTGAAAGACATCATCGCGGAACTGGAAAAGCCGGGCCGGGACCCGCGCCCGGAATTTCGCTTCGCCAGTTTTGAAGAGGGTGTCGAAACCCTGAGCGATCTGAAACCGGGCATGGTGCTTGAGGGCTCGGTGACCAACGTGACCAATTTCGGGGCGTTCGTCGATATCGGAGTGCATCAGGACGGCTTGGTACATATTTCCGCCTTATCTAATACTTTCGTCAAAGACCCCCGCGAGGTGGTTAAAGCGGGTGATATTGTGAAGGTCAAAGTCATGGAAGTGGACATCCCTCGGAAACGGATTGCACTGTCTATGCGCATGGACGACCAACCCGGTGCGGATTCGTCTGCCAGACCGGCCAAAGGCAATGATCGGGCCGGTAAGCGTTCCGGCAGCAAGCCGCAAGGTGGCCAGGGCCAGGGTGCTATGGCTGGCGCGCTGGCTCAGGCTTTGGCTTCAGCGCGAAAAGACGGTCGCTGACCCCTATTCATGATTCAGTAGCGGCCTGCGCAATGAAGCGCACGCCGCCTTACAGGAGCATACGATGGCTGATTCCCGCCACTCCCTGTTTTACCAGTTCTCGGCATCCGACTGGGGCGGCTTCCTCAAAGGCGTCGAAAAAGAAGGCTTGCGGGCCGATGCCAATGGCTTTATCGCCCAAACAGCGCACCCCTCCGCTCTGGGGGCGGCGTTAACGCATCCTCAGATCACCACGGACTACTCGGAAGCGCTGTTGGAACTGATCACTCCGGTGTTCGGTAACACCGAGGACATGCTGTCCTCGCTGCGGGATACTCACCAGTTCGTACAGCAGAATCTCGGGGACGAAGTGTTTTGGGCGGCCAGTATGCCGTGTGAGATCAACGGCAACGAGAGTATTCCGATTGCTGAATACGGTACCTCCAATACCGGCCATCTAAAGCATGTCTATCGCCAGGGGCTCGCTGTGCGATATGGCCGCATCATGCAGAGCATTGCGGGCGCCCATTACAATCTGTCGCTGCCAGACAGCTTCTGGCGCAAGTGGCAGGAGGTAACAGGCAACTCCAGCGCTTTGCAAGATTTCAAATCCGAGCAGTACTTCTGGTTGATTCGCAACTTCCGGCGCCGGAGCTGGTTGTTGATGCTACTGTTTGGTGCCTCACCGGCGCTGGATGCCAGCTTTGTCGCCGGTGTGAAACACGATCTCAAACGCTTCGACGATCGCACCTGGGCCGGGCCACATGCGACGTCGCTAAGGATGGGCGACCTGGGCTATCACAACAACGCCCAAGCATCGCTGAACATCTGTTTTAACGAACTCACCACGTACACCCAGACGCTGGATCAGGCTATTCATACCGACTGGCCCGACTACGAGGCCATCGGTACGCGCCGAGACGGTAAGTTTATCCAGCTCAATACCAGCATTCTGCAGATTGAAAACGAGTACTACAGCGCCGTGCGACCCAAGCGCACCGCCGAGCGCGGGGAAAAACCGATTCAGGCGTTGGATGCCCGAGGTGTGGAATATATTGAAGTCCGCTGTTTGGACCTCGACCCATTTTCTCCCATTGGCATCAACCGCGAACAAGTGGATTTTCTGGATCTGTTTTTGCTGGATTGTTTGCTTTCAGAGTCACCGGTTATCGGCAAAGACGAATGCGACCGGCTGGATGACGGGTATAAAGATGTGGTTGCCCAAGGCCGTTGGCAGGACCTGACTCTTTGCCAGGGCGGAACACGGGTGCCGGTAGGCGCTGCAGCAAACGAACTGTTGGCGCGTTTGCAGCCGCTGGCGGAATTGCTGGACAGCTGGCAGGGCGGCAATACCTACCGCTCGGCCTTGTCAGCCCAGCAAGATAAAATTGAAGGTGAGGACTGGTCTGTGCCGTCGGCACGGGTGATGGAGGCCATGAGTGCTTCCGGGCTTGGCCATCGGGATTGGGTGCTGTCGATGTCGCAGCAACACAAACAGACGCTGACCGAAACGCCGATGAGCCCTGAAACGCAGGCCCGCTTTGAAGCCATGAGCCTTGATTCCAAAGCCGAGCAGGCCGCTATGGAAGCCGCTGATACTCAGCCCTTCTCGGAGTTCCTTGAAGACTATCTGAAATCCTGAGCGATGCTGTGCGTTGCGCCCGAAAAGGGACGTGACGCACAGATTTCTGATCTGAGTTTGCGGCTTTCGTTACCTGCTGTTACGTTGTGTAATATCAAGTAGGGAGGCGGGTTATGGCAAAGGACAGTGGTCTCGGTTGGGATGTCGAAGCGCTCAATAAAGCGTATCGCCAAGGTGCTTTGGCAGGGTCTATGGGAATGGATAAATCCCGGTGCCCCTACCGTGGCGAGGTGGTGATCGCAGCGTGGGAAGCCGGCTGGGACGACGCGCAAGAGGCTGCGGAGGCGCAAAAACAGCAACACAATGACAGCCTGTTCGCACGTATTGCCTGAAGCATGGGCCTCAGCGCTGCACCACAAACTCGGTAAACAGCACGCCGGTAATTTGCTCTCCGGTCTGTTGCTCTTCAAGTACGCCGTTAATTCTCCGGGTTGCTTCTTCCCGCAAAGCCTGTTGTCCCTCCATCGACGACAGCGTGTCCAAATCCGTTTGTTCTCCGAATAGCATCACCAGTTCGTGCCGCAGTCTTGGGTTGTGGGCTTCCACCTCCGGTCGCACCGACTCGCTGGACGCGCGCAGGGTCACGGCCGCTTTCAGGTAGTTGACCTTGTTGCCGGGCTTGCCAACGTGGGTAACGAAAGCAGGCTTCATTTCAATGTAGTCGGTGACGCCTTTTTCCTCGGCAGCGTTTTCTTCTGCTTCCTCGGCCGAAACGGGGCTGTGCCACAAGCTCATCGTACAAATCACCAACAGCAGGCGTAAGAAAAATAGACCGTTAAAGGTCATGTGCTTAGCGTTGTTCATAGGTTACGATTGGGTCCATCGATTAGTTGTATCTGACATCATGATTCCGAGGTGACGTTTTGACAAGCAGACGGGTGTTTGGCTTTGTATTTTTAATCTGTGCTGCGCTGCTGGGCGTGGCGTTTTATATGGAGCATGTCATGGGCATGAAACCTTGCCCGCTTTGCTGGTTGCAACGTTTCGGTTTCATGGGAGCGGGTTTGGTGAGCTTGATTGCGTTTCTGCACGGCCCTGCAGAGCTTGGCCGGCGGGTGTATGGGTTCTTGCTGGCGCTCACCGCCGGGGCAGGCTTGGGTATTGCAGGGCGACAACTGTGGCTGCAGAGCTTGCCGGCCGATCAGGTGCCGGCGTGTGGGCCCTCGGTTGATTACCTGCTGCAGGTGTTACCCTGGTTCGACGTACTTAAAACCGCGCTGCAAGGCACCGGAGACTGCGCCGAGGTGGTGTGGCGCTTCCTTGGTTTGAGCATTCCGGGTTGGACCGCCGTATTCTTTGCGGGATTGGTGCTTTTGGGTCTCGTCATGCTGTTTCGCCCGCGTGCTTCGGAGAAAAAGTTGCAGAACTGAAATAGTTGCGACTCACCTTAGCCTTGGGGTAACTTGAGTAAACGAAAGCGAAGCCACTCGAATAATAAAGCCAGTGAACTGGTTGCTTGATCGAAGGGAGACAGGCGTTATGTTGGAGAATTGTCGGAATGCCAAGGAACGCTGGGGCGGTGTCAGTGAATTGATTGACCGTTGGTTGAAAGAGCGACAGCAACTTCTGGTTCATTACTGCGAGCTGTCCGGCGAGAACGACCGCACCCCTTCAGAAGCCCTGAGTAAAAAATTCATCCGGTTGTGTGAAGTGCTGGTGGATTACGTCTCGGCCGGGCATTTTGAAGTCTATGAGCAGCTGATTCAGGAGGCTCGTGATTTTAACGACGGCGGGGTGGAGCTGGCGGCCAAGGTGTATCCCGAAATCGAAAAAACCACCGAAGTGGCACTGGCGTTCAACGATCAGGTCGATAGCCGTATCCTGACCGAAGAAGACGTGGCAACCCTGTATTCAGAATTGTCCCGGCTGGGGGAAGTACTGGAAAGCCGGTTTGAGATGGAAGATTTCCTGATCGAAAAGTTACACGATGCGCATGCGGAAAAAGTGGCTTCCGCATGATGCCCGCTCTGCGTTAAGCGTGCACCGAACACAAAAAAGCCGGTCCGGAGCTCAGCTCCGGACCGGCTTTTTGATGCTGACCCAATTTATTCGGCTTCCGGGTTAATCTTCAGAAGCTCCACATCAAAAATCAGCGTTTCATTCGGTGCGATGGCTTGGTTGCCGGCAGCGCCGTAGGCCAGGTCGGCAGGGATATACAGCTTGTAGCGAGCGCCTTCGCTCATCAGCTGCAGGCCTTCAATCCAGCCCGGAATCACCTGGCCCACACCAAAGGTTGTCGGCTGGCCGCGCTCGCGTGAGCTGTCAAATACCTCACCGTTGATCAGTTCACCAGTGTAGTGCACTTGTACGCGGTCTGAAGCAGTTGGCTTTTCGCCATTGCCTTCTTCAATCACTTCGTATTGAAGACCGGATTCGGTCGTTTGCACTTCTTCGCGCTCGGCGTTTTCGGCCAGGAAAGCTTCGCCGGCTTCTTTGTTCTTCTGCGCCAGTTCTTCGTACTGTTTTTGCTGCTGGCTTTGCAGTTCTTCCTGATAAGCCATCAGCGCAGTCTGGATTTCTTCCCGGGTCAGGCGTTTGGCCTCTTCGTCACCAGCTTGACCGTGCTCGAAACCTTGAATGAACTGTTGCAGTTGCAGATCTGGCAGATCATTGCTCATGCGCTCGCCCATGACCAGGCCCATGCCGTAGCTGACTTTTTCCGGAGTGGTTTCCAGCGACGGATCAGGCTCGGTGGTTGAACAACCGGCAACAACACCGGCCATGGCTACGGCTAAGAGTGTCTTCTTCATGAATCGTTCCTTTGCACATGGTTCAGGGCTCTTCGGCCCTGTTGAAAATTTAGGGTCAACAACTTAACGGGTTCTGTAAGAGGATGCTACTGAACAAGTGTTAAGGCTGCGTCACGATGATTGTCATGACTCCCTCTTGTAGGCCGGGCTGTTCAATGAGAAGGGCGCGCTGTAGGGCGTCTGCCAATCATCGCCACCACCGGTGCCGGGGACTTTCTTGGAGGGGGATTCACTACGCTCGATTGCCAGGGCGTTCCATTGGCCTTGAGCGGGCGGCTGATCGGCGTAGTGCCAATGCCCATCGGTGTCCTTCCACTTGAAGACTATGTCGGGGCCATTGGTGGGGACCGGAGACGGTACCAGCCCTTCGAATGGCGGCAGGGTTTCCGGGGCTTCCGCGTTGCGCACAGGCTCGGCTACTTTTTCCGGATCGCCGAGGCCGAAAAAGATCAGCAGTAACAGCAGGCCCAGGGCGGGGAACGCTAACCGGATCAGCCATTTCATCAGCATGGCTCGGAGCTCCGTCGAGAGTGCTCAGCCAGAAGTTCGGCAAGCTTGGTGATTTGGGTCATAGACTGCAATTCCCGTGTCGTGAGTGGAGCTGCGGAAAGTAAGTTCTGCACAATAAGAGAGGTGCAGGTTTGCATGCTCGCAACTTCCGGGTTGCGTTCATAAAGCGTTTGCCATGCCAGCGCCAATTCTGTTTGCTCGGCCTGTAACTCCGCTTCGGCAAGCGCACTTCGAAGATCGTGAGTCGGGGCATGGTGCCGCGGGATCGTTTTTCTGGCTGAGCGAATGCGACCGGTTACATGCTCGCGCCACTCTGTTACCGTAGCGTCCTCGATGCCGGTGAACGCTCGCCTGTTTACGCCTAACCAGCCCGCACACAAAATTCGGGTGACGCTCCAGCCTTGGTCCTGAAGCGAGAGGCAAGCCTCGGCAACATGTGGCTTCTGCCAGCAGGCCAGTGCATAACGCCATAGGGGATTGTCCGGTTCCATTGAGGCCGGCAGAGTCAGCGATTCTGTCTGCGTCATGGTCACGGTAGCCCTCTTCCTTGGCTGACATCCATGGATTAAAGTTTCTCTATGTTAACGATAACCGATCTCAGTTTACAACGGGGCGGCGTCTGGTTGCTAGAAAACGTCAGTCTGACGGTTCAGCCAGGCCAGCGTGTCGCCATTGTGGGTGCCAATGGTGCCGGTAAATCCAGCTTGTTTCAGCTCTTATTGGGCCATTTAAGCCCTGAGCAAGGCAGTGTTTCTTTACCGGGCGGGTGCAGGATTGCGCACATGGCGCAGGAAGTGGCGTCTTCATCCCGGTCAGCACGGGATTTCGTGCTCGACGGCGACCTGGAGCTGAGGCGGCTGGAAGCCGAATTGGCCGCCGCAGAAGCTCGGGGCGATGATGACGCCATCGCCCATATCCACGGTGAGCTGGACATTCATGAAGCTTGGTCGGCAACCCGCCGAGCAGAGGCATTGATCCGTGGTTTGGGATTCGCCGACAGCGATGCCGACCGTCCGGTTTCGGCCTTTTCGGGTGGTTGGCGGATACGTCTCAATCTGGCGCAGGCGCTGATGCGCCCGTCGGACCTGTTGCTGCTCGACGAACCGACGAACCACCTGGATCTGGACGCCTGTCTATGGCTGGAAAACTGGCTGCGCAAGTATCAGGGTACGTTGTTGTTCATTTCTCACGACCGGGATTTTATGGACCGGGTTTCTACCCATCTGGTGCACTTCGATCATAAGAAGCTGGAACTCTACACCGGAAACTATTCGTCGTTTGAAATCCAGCGCAGCGAACGGCTGGCCCAGCAGCAGGCCAGTTTCGAGCGGCAGCAAGCGCGAATTGCCGAAATCCAGCGTTTTATCGATCGTTTCAAAGCGAAAGCCACCAAGGCCAAGCAGGCACAAAGCCGGGTCAAATCACTGGAACGCATGGAGCGGATCGCGCCGGCTCACGTGGATTCGCCGTTCAGCTTCGAATTTCCGGTTGCCGATAAGGTGTCGAGCCCGCTGTTGTCGATTCGGAACGGGGCGGCAGGCCATGGCGACACGACGATTCTAAAAGATATCAACCTGTCGTTGTTGCCGGGTTCACGCATTGGTTTGTTAGGCCCTAACGGCGCCGGTAAATCGACCTTTATGGATGCGCTGCGTGGTGAGGGTACCCTGTTGTCGGGTGAACGCTCAGCAGGTGAAAACCTGGCCATCGGTTATTTTGCCCAGCATCAGCTTGAGTCTCTGGACCTTGATGCCAGTCCGTTTCTGCACCTGCAGCGTCTTGATCCGCGGGCCTCGGAGCAGAAGGTGAGAAACTTCCTGGGTGGCTTTGATTTCCACGGCGACGAAGCGCTGAGTTCGATCCGTTCGTTTTCGGGCGGTGAAAAGGCGCGGGTGGCGTTGGCCGTGATTGCCTGGCAGAAACCCAATCTGTTGCTGCTGGATGAGCCCACAAACCATCTGGATCTGGAGATGCGCCAGGCCCTGACCATGGCACTGCAGAACTTTGACGGTGCCATTGTGGTGGTGTCTCACGATCGCCACCTGCTGCGCAATACCGTGGACGAGTTCTGGCTGGTATCGGATGGTGCCGTGAGGGAATACGACGGTGATCTGGAAGACTACGAGCGCTGGCTGGCGGAACGCCGCAAAGACGATGACGAGCCGCCCCAGCGGCAAGTCGTGCAAGAAAAGGCTGGCAATAAAGCCGGTTCGGCCACGTTGAGTGCCGATGAGCGCAAAGCCCGTAAGCGGCAGGAAGCAGAAATCCGCAAGAAGATCAGCCCATGGCGCAAAAAACAGAGCACGTTGGAAGCGCGCATGGAAACACTGCAGGATAGCCTGTCATCGATCGAAGCGTCGTTGTCTGACCCTTCGATTTACGATGACGGCAATAAAGTGCGCTTGAAGGAGTTGTTGGCGGAGCAGGCGGTATGCAAACGCCAACTGGAAGACGCTGAAGCGGAATGGCTGGAGGTGAGTGAAACGGTCGAAAACCTCGAAGAGGAACTGACTCTCAGCTCGGCCGGGTCTTGATAACCAGGGTGAAATTCTGGCGAGCAAGGTAGTCTTGCTCGTCTTGAAGGTCGGCCAGGGTCAAAGGGCGATCGTCCAGCCAGCCCTGAGGAAACTCGACGGTGAGCCTGTCTTCCTCGGCATAGAGCGAAAAATCCGGCGCCGGTTCCAGATTTCGGGAGTGCTGGATTACCACAGCAAGCCGAAGCAAGATGCACAGATACCGAAGCCCGGGTTTGTCTTCTGGTTCCACGTGCTCGAAGACCGTGGGAACCAGCTTGCGACGGTGGCCTCGGACCAGGGTGGCCAGCGCTCTCTGGAATTGCAGGGTGAAGCCCGGTAAATCCGAGTAGTGCAGCAAATAGGCGCCGTGCTTGTGGTATTGCGAGTGCGAAATGGTCAGGCCGATTTCATGTAACCGGCAAGCCCAACGCAAAGCGTCTTCGTCTGCCGGCGTGCGCAGGCCCCAGACATCCGCGACTTGCTCCCAGGCGGCAATTGCTGTGTGCTCTACGGCGGTGCCATGCGCCTGATCGACATGGTAGCGTTCCTGCATGGCCGTAATGGTTCGCTCGCGAACGTCCTCGTGCTGAATTCGCCCCACCAGGTCGTATAACAGGCCTTCCCGAAGCGCTCCGTCAGCGAATTCCATCTCTTGAATGTCCAGCGCACGAAACGCGGCCAGAAGTATCGCAAACCCGGCCGGGAAAATGCTTTGGCGGTCTTCCCGAACGCCAAGATCGGCGAGTTTGTTCACGTTGCCCATGTCCACCAGACGGGTGCGGAGCTCATCCATCGCCGAGCGGGTAATAGTGCCATCGGTGAGCTTCAGCGTTGCCAGAACGTTAGCGATTGCCTTGATGGAGCCAGACGAACCCACGGCACTTTGCCAGCCAATCGCACGGTAACGCCGCCAAATGCTTTGCAGTTCCTGCTCGGCGTGAATGATGGCTTTGTCCATTTGCTTGCGGGTGATCTTGCCATCCGGGAAATACAGATTCCGGAAAGACACGCAGCCCATGTGCATGCTGGCCAGCTCTTGCGGCTCAAAACGCTCGCCGATAATAAATTCGGTGCTGCCACCCCCGATATCGATCACCAGCCTGCGGCCTTCGTCGTCTGACAGCGTGTGCGAAACGCCCAGATAAATCAGCCGGGCCTCTTCCCGGCCGGCGATGACCTCTACCGGATAGCCAAGGACTTCTTCCGCTTTGTCGATAAACTCTTGAGAATTGCGGGCGACACGCAGAGCATTGGTGCCAACTATCTGCACGCCTTCGGGTGGTGTTCCCTGTAATCGTTGTGCAAACCGGCGCAGACATTCGATACCGCGCTGCTGAGCTTCCTGGCTCAGGTAGTTGTGCTCGTCCAGCCCGGCGCCAAGCTGCACTTTTTCACCCATTTTCTCGACAGTACGGATCTCTCCGTGCACCAGACGGGCGACAACCATGTGGAAACTGTTCGACCCCATATCGATGGAAGCCAGCAGTTCCGGGGTAGGGGTGTCGTACTCGGCAATAGATGCGGCCGTCACGGTGATAGGCGTCCTGTGTAGAGTGAACTTGGCTGTACTATAAGGGAAATATCAGCAAAGTGTCAGTAGCCGGATGTGGACAATACTGACACCAATCGAACCGGGGTTGGATACAACTTACTTCACATCCACGCCGCCAATCGCGTAAAGTATTGCCTATCGACTTTCGGGTAGACGGCTTCCGTGAACTCAGGATTAACCGTCTGCTATAGCCAACAGCGACTCCATGGCTGGTATTTTTACAGCCGGGGCGCCTGAATCAGGAATAGGTAATGAGCGGAAATATCGTTAATGTCACCGACGCTTCTTTCGAGCAGGATGTACTGAAATCCGACGTTCCGGTACTGGTAGATTACTGGGCTGAGTGGTGTGGTCCGTGCAAAATGATCGCGCCGGTTCTGGAAGAAATCGCCGACGAATACGAAGGCAAGCTCAAAGTCTGCAAGCTGAACATCGACGAAAACGAGCAGACGCCACCGAAGTTCAACATCCGTGGTATCCCGACCCTGATGCTGTTCAAAAACGGCAACGTGGATGCGACCAAGGTTGGCGCGCTGTCGAAGTCGCAGCTGGCCGCCTTCCTGGACAGCAATCTCTGATTGCTTCCCGATAGGTTCAAAGCCGCCCCGGAGTCCTCTCCTGGGCGGTTTTTTTTGGCCTGATCAAGCGTTATAGACGACCTCCCCAAGCTCACGGATGTCGTAGCCGCCGAGTGCTTCAGCCCGCTGAATAAAACGATCGCTTCGGGTAAATGCCAACAAGCGTTGCAGCGAGGGATCAAAGTAGTGACGCCTGCGCATCGCTAAATCGAAGTGTTCCTCCTGCAAAGGAATAAACGCCAGTCGCTGGCGCCGAGCGGCCGCTTCAATTCCCACTCCGGCATCCGCTTCGCCCTGGCGGATAACCAGCGCGAGATCATCCTCGCTGAGTGACGGGTGTTCGGCCCATGCCAGCTTGCTGGCATCGATGTGGTGACGGGCCAGCAAACTCTGCAGTAAGTGGCTGACACCGGCATCGGGTTGACGATGGGCAAGGCGGATGCCGGGGCGGGCGATATCTTCTAGCCGCGTTATTTGATGAGGGTTTTCGGGCGTTAACAGCAGTCCTTGCTGTCGTTTAGCCCAGCGTATCAGCACCAGATCACGCATGCCGCTCAGTCCCAGGGTGGCGGGCTCATTGTAACGCCGGGTCTCCGCATGCCAGATGTGCATGCCGGCAAGCATCGCGCGACCATCAACCAATCTTTGTACGCCGTCACCGCTGCCCTGACAAAGCAAGGCCAGCTCCGCGCCGCTTTCTTTCACCGCCCACTCCAGAAGCGGGTCCTGGCTACCGGCCAAAACCGGCGGTGTTGGGGCACTGACCGCATCGTCGCCCTCCAGGTGGTTCATCAGCCAGAGATCGATACGCTGGCGCGGAAACAGAAGCTTACCGGTGACCCGCACACAGGGAATAACGCCTTGGCTGACCAGGTCGTAGATTTTGCGCTCCTTCAGGCGCAGATATTCGGCGGCTTCGGTGGTGGTGAGGTACCTGGGAAGGGGCATCATTTCTCCTGTGTCCTGTAAGCATAGAACTGTTTTTTGTTGCATATTTTTCAGAAGGCTGTGCAAAGCGTAGTTTGAAACGCCACGATGCTCAAATAACAAGGAGACGCAGCTTTGGAAGATAATGCGTTCTGTGTGGCACTCTCACTACTGGTCAGTCTCGACGCCGCGTTATTCCAGATCGTGGTGCTTTCGCTGAAGGTGTCCCTCATGGCGGTGTTGATAGCGGCCGTGCTGGGTTTTCCTTTAGGGGCTGCTGTAGCGTTGTGGCGCTTTCCCGGTCGAGGGGGGGTGATCGTGGTGCTTAATGCCCTGATGGGGTTGCCTCCGGTGGTGGCGGGGCTTGTGGTGTATTTGCTCCTCTCGCGCGCCGGACCACTGGGAGAACTCGGCTTTTTGTTTACACCGGGCGCCATGGTGATCGCTCAGGTGGTACTTGTGTTGCCAATACTGGCCGCGTTGTCGCGCCAGAAAATCGAGGAAATGCTCGGAGAATACCGCGAGCAGTTCATTTCCCTCGGCATGTCACGGGCACGAATGATGCCCACCCTACTGTGGGACGCCCGCTTTGCCCTACTAACCGTTCTGCTCGCCGGCTTCGGCCGCGCCAGTGCTGAAGTGGGGGCTGTTATGATGGTCGGTGGCAATATTGATGGGGTGACCCGGGTGATGACCACCGCTATTGTGCTGGAAACGGGCAAAGGCAACCTGCCGTTGGCGCTCGGACTGGGTCTTGTTCTGCTGACGCTGGTAATGCTGATCAATGCCGGTGCCTACCTGGTGGGTGAAGTCACCAAGAGGCGACTGGGATGACTTCGCTGAACGCCTCGTACTTGCCCTCATCCTCCGGCCTGCTGGCGCCGCCCGCCTTGTGTTTTGACGAGGTCGCTTTCAGCCACGAGGGGAAACACTTGCTGGGCCCCTGTTCCTTCACCCTCGACGGCATAGGCCCAACCATGGTGATGGGCCCGAACGGATCGGGTAAGAGTCTGTTGTTACGTTTGGCCCACGGCCTACTGTCGCCGACGCGCGGAAAAATCTGTTGGTCAGGTCAGGAGCTCTGCCCCCGACAAGCGATGGTGTTCCAGCAACCGGTGCTTCTGCGCCGCTCGGCGATCGCCAACCTGATGCACGCTCTGGCGGTGAATCATGTCCCGCGCAGGGAGCGCATGAAGCTGGCCATGGAAGCACTCGATCGATTTGGTCTGGCTGCCTGTGCCAAAGTACCTGCCAGGGTGCTTTCCGGGGGGCAACAGCAGCGCCTGACTTTGGCGCGGGCCTGGCTGCTTTCACCTCAAGTATTATTCCTCGATGAACCAACCTCGGCACTGGATCCGGCAGCAATTAAAGCCGTCGAGGCTGCGGTACTCGAATTTCACCAACAGGGAACGCGTATTGTGATGACCACCCACGATATCCATCAGGCCCGGCGCCTTGCCGGGGATGTGCTGTTTCTCTCCGGCGGAACACTTTGCGAACACACCAGCGCCGACGCTTTTTTTAATCAGCCGGTTTCTCCGAAAGCGCAGGCGTTTGTCGCCGGAGAACTGATCGAGTAGGTATCCGCCAAGAAGCGGTTAATTGTCAAAGGAGAAGACAACATGCGTAAAACCTTCAAGTTAATGCTCGCCGTTGTAGCCGCCATGAGTCTTACGCTCAGCGCCTATGCAGCAGACTACATTACCCTCGCCTCGACAACCTCCACCGAAAATTCAGGCTTGTTCGATGCCGTTCTGCCGAAATTTACCGACGCTACTGGTATCGAGGTACGGGTGGTGGCGGTCGGTACCGGGCAGGCGTTCGAAATAGCGCGCCGGGGTGACGCGGACAGCCTTCTGGTGCACGATACCGCAGGCGAGCAGCGCTTTGTCGAGAACGGCTACGCCAGCGAGCGCGCCGATGTCATGTATAACGACTTTGTGTTGATTGGCCCGGCGTCAGATCCGGCGAATATTCGTACCGCCGAAAATGCCGCTGAGGCATTTTCGGCCATTGCCAAGGCCGAGGCTCCGTTCGCGTCGCGGGGTGATGATAGCGGCACCAATCGCGCTGAATTGCGCCGTTGGGAAAGTGCCGGTGTCGAGCCAGACGGAGACTGGTACCGTGAACTCGGCAGCGGTATGGGGCCAACGCTCAACACCGCAGCGGCCATGGATGCTTATGTGATGTCCGATCGCGCCACGTGGGTGGCTTTCGGAAACCGTCAGAACCTGACCCTGCTCTTTGAGGGCGATAAAGTGCTGTTCAACCAGTACGGCAGTTTGTTGCTTTCCGAGGAGAAACACCCCCACCTGAAGCATGACCTGGCCAAGCAGTGGCATAACTGGCTGCTTTCGGAAGAAGGTCAGCAAGCGATTGCCGACTTTCATGTTGATGGGCAGCAGTTGTTTTTCCCGAATGCCAAATAACTGAATCTCTGGCATGATCGTTACCTATTCCATTCTGTGGCGATCATGAAACGGCTATAACAAAAATGACGATTGAGCCCATACTTCCAGACCCGAAAGACCCCCGTCTGTCTCGTGGCGTAGAGGGCGTTGATGAGAACGGCGAAGGCAAATCCATCAGTGTGATTGAAGAGCGCCCGCTGACCATCTACCTGAACAGTCAGGAGATAGTCACCGCCATGACCATAGGCGATCATCCGGAGTACCTGGCTCTTGGCTTTTTGCTGAACCAAGGCATGCTGAAAGCCTGCGATCAGGTCACCGGGATCGACTTCGACGAAGAGCTTGAAGTTGTTGTGGTGCGCACGGCGGGCGTGACCGATGTCGAAAGCAAACTGGAGAAGAAAACCCGTACCTCCGGCTGCGCTGTAGGGACGGTGTTTGGCGATATGATGGCCGGGCTTGAAGGGTTGTCCTTACCGGATACCCCGGTTCACACCAGCACTTTTTACGATCTTTCCTACCAGATCAACCATACCCCCAGTCTGTACATGGAAACCGGCGCCATTCATGGCACCGCCCTGTGCCATGGGCGCGAGATTCTTGCTTACATGGAAGATGTCGGGCGTCACAATGCTGTCGATAAAATCGCCGGCTGGATGCACCAGAATGGCGTGCCGGCGGACGACAAGGTGCTCTACACCACCGGCCGATTAACGTCTGAAATGGTCATCAAGACGGCTTTGATGGGTATCCCAACGCTGATCAGTCGGTCGGGCTTCACAGCTTGGGGGGTCGATATTGCCCGGCAGGTGGGCCTGACCCTGATCGGCCGCATGCGTGGCAAGAAGTTCACCTGCCTCAGTGGCCAGCATCGGCTGATGTTCGATCAGGATCTATCGCAGGTGCCGGATGAAGACAAAAAACTGCGTCGAAAGGGGGCCAGGGATGACTGAATGCGCGGTGATTCTGGCCGGGGGCCAGGCCAGTCGCATGGGCGGTGGAGACAAAGGGCGGTTGATGCTCCGGGGCCGGTCGTTAATGGACCGGGTTATCGAAAGAATCACCCCGCAGGTTGATGCGGTTGTGCTGAACGCCAATGGCGACCTGAGCCGTTTTGATGATTTAAATTTGCCTGTGGTGGCGGATTCTATCGAGGATTTCCCCGGGCCGTTGGCTGGGGTGCTTGCGGGCATGGATTGGGCCGCTGAGCAAGGTTATGAATGGTTGGTCAGCGTTGCTGCCGATACGCCCTCTTTTCCACGGGATCTGGTGCAGCGGCTGGGTGAGTACGATACGCCGGTGGTTCTGGCGGCCACCCCGGACCCGGAGCGAGGTAGATTGCCCCAGCCGACCTTCGGCCGCTGGCAGGTTGCCCTCCGGCATGATCTCAGAGCCGCCCTGAACGGCGGTGTGCGCAAGATTCGCCAATGGACCCAAACACAGGGTGAGACTCTGGTGGTGTTCAGCGAAGGCGATTTTTTCAATATTAATACGCCAGATGATCTGGCATGGGCGGAGAAACACCTGACGTGAATGTGATCGGTATCGTGGGCTGGAAAGATTCCGGAAAAACAACTCTGGCCAGTGCTTTGATCAGCGAGCTTACCAGCAGGGGGCTGACCGTCAGTTCGATCAAGCACGCTCACCACAAGGTGGATATCGATCAGCCAGGCACCGACAGTTACAGGCACCGGAGTGCAGGCGCTCAGGAAGTTATTCTGGCAGGTGGTCAACGGTTTGCGATCATGCATGAACTACGGGGTGAAAAAGAACCGACACTGGATGAATTATTGGCTCGCCTGGGCCCCTGTGACTGGGTTGTGGTGGAAGGGTTCAAAACCCACTCGCATCGAAAGATCGAAGTGCACCGGCAGGAAGGTTCGCGAACGCCCCTGTATTTGGAGGATTCCAGCATCGTTGCGGTAGCTTCGGACTACGCCGCTGAGTTCTCAGGCCCCGTTTTTGAGCTGGACGACGTATCCGGCATTGCTGACTTTGTTCTGAGTTGCCAATAACAAACCTTGGAAGAGCCATGAAACCGCTCCGAAATGACTGTTTTGCCTTGCCCCCCGGGGTTAACTGGACACCGGTAGAAGAAGCGCTTGAACGTTTACGCGATCGATTGCACCCGGTGGTTGACGTGGAGTGCTCGGTTCCGCTGTCATCGGTGTGCGGCCGGATACTGGCAAGCGATGTTTATGCGCCTCGAGCTCATCCTCCCAGCAGTAATTCCGCGGTCGATGGCTACGCCCTTGCCGGGCCGCTAATCAAAGTGCCGTGCACCCTGCCGCTGGTTGATGGCCGCAGCGCTGCCGGAGAACCCTACTTGGGGCAGGTTCCGAACGATCATGCTATCCGGATTCTGACCGGTGCGGTGATCCCGGCGGGCACCGATACGGTGGTTCTGGAAGAGGATTGCGAGGTCATTGATGGTCAATTGCATTTGCAAGGTACGTTAAAAGCCGGCGCCAACGTGCGGCAGGCGGGCGAAGATATTCATGCTCAGGACAAAATTCTCACAGAAGGTACTCGCCTGACACCGACCGAGATTTCTGTCCTTGCCAGCGTGGGCGTCGAATCGGTTGATGTCTATCAACGGCTTCGGGTGGGTATTTTATCCACAGGCGATGAAGTGAAGCCGGTCGGCTCGGCTGTCAGTGATTGGCAAATCTACGATGCCAACCTTCCGATGCTTAGTGCGCTGGTAGAGCAGCTTGGTTATGAGCTGGTAAATCTTGGCCATGTGCTTGACCGGGCTGAGGATGTTAAAGCGGCTTTGGAACGCGGGGCACAGCAGTGTGATCTGATCCTGACCAGTGGTGGTATATCCGCAGGCGACGAGGATCACGTGTCAAAAACACTGAAAGCCCACGGTGAGATCAGCAACTGGCGGATCGCGATAAAACCGGGTCGCCCCCTTGCGCTGGCCATGTACCAGCAAACGCCAGTGGTGGGTTTGCCGGGCAACCCGGTGGCTGCGTGGGTCTGCGCGCTACGCTTCGGTGCACCGGCTATGGCGCTGCTTGCCGGTAGCGGGTGGTTCGAACCCCAGGCCTATGTCATGCCGGCCAACTTCAGCAAAAACAAGAAACCGGGGCGCAGCGAGATGTTGCGTGCCCGGGTCCGTGATGGCCGGGTAGAAGTCTTCGGTTCTGAAGGTTCGGGCCGAGTCACCGGTCTGGCCTGGTCCGAGGGGTTGGTGGAGCTGGATGAAAGCGCTCAGCAAATAGAGCCGGGCAGCCCGGTACGGTTTATTCCTTACGGCAGCTTCGGACTGTAGTTAGTCCAGACTGCCGTGAACGGCAAAGGCCTCTAGTGACGCTTCTTGCGGAGCCCGGGAGCGGTAAGTTTCTTCAACACCCAGTTCTGTCAGTCGGCGGCTGACCATAAGCAGGGTGTTCTCCTCGAAATCCTCACACATTTCACGCATCTGGTCGATTTCGTCGCAGGCGACGGGATAGGCGGCCTCAAGGTTTGGTGCGCCATAATGCTCGACAAAGGTTTGCGCCAGCGACTTCTTGAGCTGCTCTACCTCGCTGTCAGTGATTTTGCACACACCAACAAAGCTGGCGCGACCGCCAGATTCGATACTGTACCAACCATTACTGAAGGCCTGCCGAGCTTTGCCCGTCAGATCCGTTTCAGTCCAGTTGGAAAACTCGAAGCCCCCCGAGATGGCCCATTCTCCGCTCGGAGCCGGTGATTCAAAGACGTTTTCATCGGATATATCCAGACGTAAGGTTCGGGCGAGTTTCATACGTGCTCCGCGAAGGTAATTAAACTCAAGGTCTCTGTCATGGCACCCTGTCGCAGCAACATTCGGCCTTTATCGTCCAACCCCACAAAGGTGCCGGATTTCGGGTAATCGATGACTTTGCCCAAGGTGTCGCAGCGCGGCCGCCAATCGTTGTGTACGCGCTCAAAACCGCTGTCCATAAAGTAGGTCAGCCATAACAGCGTGTGTTTTGACCAGCTTTCCAGCAATGCCATAGGCGTGATATCAACGCAGCCCTCTTCGGTAAGACAGGTCTGGTTGGGCGTTGCGCCCGGCTCGTTCGGCGATTTTTGGAACGGCACATCGATGCCAATCACCAGCCAGCTCGGGCGGGCCTTGGGGTCGGATGCATCGGTGGCAAAACGCACCTCGCCGCAGAGTGCGCCATTGACCTTGATTCGGTCCGGCCACTGGAAGTGCACAGGGACCTCTGGTGGTGCCAATGCACCCAAGCTTTCAGCAAGGCCTATTTGCGCGACGTAAACGGCCTGGATGGCCTCCTCCAGCGTGGTTTCCGGTGCCAACACCAGTGCGGCGCGTAAATTCTCGCTGGTGTCCGAATAAAAAATGGTGCCGGAGTCGATGCCGGCCATGGCGCGGCTGACCGCTTTGTTGAAGGGATCTGTGTGTGGAGGGACCACTTCTCCCGTCAGGAGTGGGGGAAACAGGGGAGATTCGATCATAGGAGGGCCCGGGCGTAAACGTCAGAAGCGATGACCTCGTCGGCGATGCGCTGGAAGGCTTTCGCTTGCGGGCTCTCCGGTTTGGATACCACGATAGGCACGCCACCGTCCGAGCCGATGCGGATGTCCAGATCGAGCGGAATCTCGCCCAAAAACGCAGCGCCGATTTTTTCGGCTTCGGCCCGGGCGCCGCCGGACCCGAACGGGTGGTGTTCTTTGCCGCAGCCGTCACAGACAAACGAGGCCATGTTTTCAATAATGCCGAACAGCGGCACATCCATGCGATTGAACATATCGATGCCTTTGCGCGCGTCCATTAGCGCAATGTCCTGTGGTGTTGAAACCACGATGGCACCGGCCACAAAAAACTTTTGGCTGAGCGTCATCTGAACGTCCCCCGTGCCGGGCGGAAGGTCCACCAGCAACACATCCAGCCTGCCCCAATCCACCTGGTTCATCATCTGCTCCAGGGCGCCCATCAACATGGGGCCACGCCAGACGATGGCTTCCTCGTCGGAAGCCATCAGGCCCAGCGACATCAGGGTTACGCCATGATTGCGCAGGGGCAGGATGGTGTGTCCGTCCGGGCTGGATGGGCGGCCTGAAACGCCCAGCATACGGGGCTGGCTGGGGCCGTAAACGTCGGCATCCAGCAGCCCGACCTTCAACCCTTTTGATGCCAAAGCCACCGCCAGATTTGACGCAACCGTCGATTTGCCGACACCGCCTTTGCCCGAGGAAATGGCGATGATGCGGCTGACGCCTTTCGGGTTTTTGTCTTGAGGCCTGGGCGCGTCTGTGCCAATCAGATTGGGCTTTCCGACTTCGGTGTATTCAACCATGCTTTACCCTGTTTAATTATTAACTGTCTAGGTAGTCATCACTGGTGCGAACCCGAGGGCGGTTGCCCCCTGCCATCGGTGCCTGATCGCTATGGAACTGGGCTTTAACACGGCAGTTATCACACATTCTGATGAGTTGAACGTTGTCAGAGTTCTTGTACATCCAGTGCTGGTTTTCCAGCTTTTCGATTATCCGGTTGATGGTGCTGGCGACCCCAAACGGAGTGCCGCACTGGATGCATTCGTAGGGCTCCTCACCATGAAGTGGCCGGGGGCTGAGGGCCTCCTTGGACAGATCCAGTTGCGGGATCAAAGTGATGGCGGTCTCCGGGCAGGTGCTGTCGCAGACTCCGCATTGCACACACGCGTTTTCGGTGAACTGAACTTCAGGCCTGTCCGGGTGGTCGCCAAGCGCGCCGGTAGGACACAGCGACACACAGGCCAGGCAAAGTGTGCATTTATCGGAATCAATGTTGATCGCGCCGTAGGGTGCGCCTGCGGGCAGCGGGATAGGTGCTTCGATCTTATCTGCCATCGCGGCAACTGTTACTCGTGTGATATCTCGACGGCCGCCGACCAGCAAGACCGGCTCACTCACTCTGCCGGCGTTGTCGCCCGGGTTGCAAAGCTCGTTCGGTTCGATAACGCGAACCCGGCTCGGTGCGTTGTGTGTTCCTTTCAGCATGGCCTGAGCCAGTTCAACTTCGGCCGCCACGGCCCGACGATCTGTTTCGTTATCGGCCAGAATCAGCACTTCGGCATAGCCTGCTCCGAAAGCGGCCATGATTTCGGCGTGGCCAATCCGGTCTGTATGTTCCAGCCCCATCGGAATTAAGTCATCGGCCAGGCCATGGTCGTATCTGGCGAGATAAGCAATGGCCTCGGTACCTGCGCTGAGGGAGTGGAATAGCAGGCGCGGGGATTCCTGGGTTTGCTCGCGATACACCTTGGCCATGACGTCCAGCGCCTTGGTCAACGCTTCGAACGGGGTTTCCGTCATATTGATGGCAGAGGTCGGACAAACCGCTGCACAAGAGCCGCAGCCTGCGCAGATATCCGAATCGATCTGAACGTGATCGCCAGCTGAGAAGATGGCTTCGGTGGGGCACACGTCTAAACATCGGGTGCAACCGGGTTTTTTGGCCCGGGAGTGCGCGCACAGGGATTCTTCCAGCCTGAAATACACGGTTTTTTCGAATTCACCAACACGATCCCGAGCTGTCAGCGCAATGCGTTCCAGCTCTCCTGCCTTGTTCGGATCGGCCCAGAAATAACCGTTGCGCTTCTGATGACTGGGAAAGGCAGGGGCACCTCCGCGCAGGTCGATCAGCACATCGCATTCGCTTCGGGCGCTGGCTTTTACTTCGCCGTAACCCGGTTCGCCCCGGCCGGCCGGGTGCAGCATTTGCAACCCGGAAAATTCCAGCTGGAAGTTGCCTAGTGCGCCATAAGCCGATGCGAGCTGGCCTTTCGCTACATCGTACGCGGCGGAAGGTAGCTGGACAGGCCCGGCATCATTGACGATACACGTGACTCCCAGCTCGTCTTTCACCAGTTCAGCCATCCTGAGCGCCTGCTCGGACGGGCCGATAATGCAACATACACCGCTGGAGTGAATGGTTTTCGCAGGGGCGATCGGGGGCGCTAGCTGGGCGGCGGCAACCAGAGCCGCCTGTTTCGCAGCCAGCCGCTCGGGCTTGGCATCGGGCGAACTCCAGCCCGCCCGGTCCCTGATGTCAATGGTGTTGAGTGGCGCCGCGTGTTGAGTTTCGGCATAAATGTCTTCCGCGAGGCGCTCAAATAAAGCAGCCTGCTGACCGCAGGCGATGAGCACTTCGTTGTTCGCTGCGAGGTGTTCCGCGGCAATGCCTAACTCGTTGCCACACAGTTGATTTACTTCGACCACCTGTTCGGCGCCTGCGGCCGCTTGCAGCAGCTTCGGGTCGAACCGCTGACTCTTGTCGCAGGAGCATAACACTAGGGTTTTATGTGCCGTCATCAGGAATCCAGCCCGTTTCGTTGTTGTTATCTGTATGCGAATTGGCTTTACTTCATGAGCATGCCACAGCCATTTAGATTTGGACAATTGGTTAAGTGTCGGATCCCTACTAAAGTCAGTTAATAACAAAAGAGAAGGGTCATGAGCAGTCGAACAGAGCAGTGGAGACGCGAGTTGCAAGTCGGCGCCGTGGTTCGCCGCTCGCCCGGTGTAACGCGCTGGGCGCGTGAAATCTGGAAGCCGGTCGCCATCATCCCGGGGGCACCGCAGGCGTTCTGGAAAGAGCTGGTTCATGACGGCGAGGTGGTTGATTACCACGCGGGCACTGTAACCATGGAACTGTACCGTGCCGATGTCGAGGGGTATCTGGTGTCGCTCAACATGGAGATTCCCTCCGTTTGGGTGATCATGGATAAAGACCCGAGCAGCCAGTCTCCTTCGGGATGGGTGGTCAGCGCCGTAACCGCCAGCGCCCATGAGGCACTGGATTCTCTGGATAGTGGCGAGAGCCTTGTCGAGGCGGTGCCGGTTCCGGAGTCTCTGGCGGCGTGGATCAAAGAGTTTATCGACATGCATTACATCGAAGAACCGTTCAAAAAACGCCGCCGCGACGAGGTCCGGGTGGATGGCATCGAAGATGCGAAAGGCGACCCGCGTATTCGCCAGGAAAGCGACGTTTATCGAGCGCCCGCCAACATGAAGAAACCGAGGTTGCAGTGATGGCAGAGTCACGCTTACAGCGGTGGTCACGCCTAAAAAAGCAAGCCGACCGGAATTCCGAGCTGTCTGCGGCCGAAGAACCCTCGCCGGAGGCAGTAGCTGCTCCGGAGGAACAGGAGTTGGCCCGCAACGAGGCGTTGTCGGAGCTGGAAATCCTCGAAAAATACGGTTTGCCTGATCCGGACAACATCGAGCTGGGCACCGATGTGACCGGGTTTATGCGCAAAGAAATCCCGGACTTCCTTCGCCGAAAAGCGCTGCGATCGCTTTGGCGATCCAATCCGGTGCTGGCGGTACTGGATGGGCTTAACGACTATGACGAGGACTTCACCGCCGCAGGCCCCACCGTCAAAGGTGCACAGACGCTGTATAAGGTAGGGCAGGGGCTGATTGATAGATCGAAAAAGCTGGATGAACAAGCAGAGACACCCGCACCGACTCCGGATGTGGTTCAGCCTGAGACCAAGACAGAGCCGCTGAAGCTCAAGGCTGAGGCGGAAGCAGCCCCCGCCCCGGAAAAACCGGGCGCGGAACCCGAAGCCGCGGCGCCTGAACCCGACATCGCGCAACAGTATCGTCCCCGAATGCGTTTCGAGTAAGCGTTCGAGGGCGAAGTTGCGTTGGTGTTGGATCAGGGCTATAAGGATGGGTAGTACATAATTCAAACAATAAACGCTAAGGAACGACTCTTGGTTAGCACAGCTGAGGTTCAATGCCCTCGTTCTATCAGTGATGAAG
The DNA here is from genome assembly GCF_016427555.1 of Marinobacter litoralis. Taxonomy (GTDB): domain Bacteria; phylum Pseudomonadota; class Gammaproteobacteria; order Pseudomonadales; family Oleiphilaceae; genus Marinobacter; species Marinobacter litoralis_A. Next base: position 138,534 of record NZ_JAELVS010000001.1, on the reverse strand, counting down.
ATAGAGCGAGGGCGCAAATATATCAGTTGCTGGGCACCTTGCTCGGCAGCCCGCCTTCAAGCGAGTTGCTTGAAGGGCTAGCCTTGTTGCAAGGCGATGACACCCCTTTGGGTTCAGCATCCAGACAGCTGGCCGCGCTTGCGGAACGCACCTTACCTTTTGATGCCACACGCGAGTACAACAATTTGTTCGTTGGGCTTGGCCGCGGCGAACTGTTGCCCTACGCCAGCTATTACCTGACCGGTTTTTTGAACGAGAAACCCCTTGCCGAACTGCGAACCGACCTGATGGCCCGAGGCATCAGAGCTCGTAGTGACATCAAAGAACCGGAAGATCACATCGGCACGCTTTGCGAAATCATGGCAGGCATCATTACTGGTGATTTTCCGTGCGACAGCGATCTGGCTTCCCAAAAAAACTTCTTCGATGCGCATCTGGCAAAGTGGGCCGGATTGTTTTTTACCGATTTGGAAGAAGCGCAAGGCGCCATCTTCTACGCGCCGGTGGGTTCGCTTGGGCGAGCTTTTATGGCCGTTGAAGCAGACGCCTTCGCCATACAGTAACCGGAGCCTGCACGGTTCCTTAACCCATGGGGAGGGGCCTATGGATAGCCCGAAACGTGAAAACAGTCGTCGCCGTTTCCTGAAACTGGCCGCCACTGCAGCTCCGGCAGCCGTGGCGATGGCGGTTTCACCCAACGCCGCAGCTGAGGTCGTCAAGAACGACGCGCCGAAAAGCCGCGGCCTGCGCGACACAGAGCACACTCGCAAGTATTTCGAATCGGCTCGCTTTTAAGGATGTGTGATTCATTCAAGATTGCGTGATGCTCTTGGGTGATAACGCCTCCGGATAAAGAGAATAAGAAGAGAGAGGTAAGAGACATGTTGCGGAAGAAGACCAACGGGGTTGCGAAAGGCCCCCGTGCAGGATCTCTACTTTCATCTCTCGCTGCCAAGACGTTGGACCGCCGCCAGTTTCTGGCGGCCTCTGGCGTTGCAGTGGGGGGCATGGCGGCTTTATCGCTGACATCGGGGCGGGTTGAAGCTGCGGATCCTTCGACCGAAGGCGGGCAAATCGTTCGCAGAAAATCCGTGTGTACTCACTGTTCGGTGGGATGTACCGTCGAGGCGGAAGTCCAGAATGGTACCTGGATTGGGCAAGAGCCGGGTTGGGACAGCCCTTTCAATATGGGCGCCCACTGTGCCAAAGGTGCTTCGGTGCGTGAACATGCGCATGGCGAGCGTCGCCTCAAGTCCCCCATGAAAATGGTTGATGGCCAATGGCAGAAGATCTCCTGGGATCAGGCGATCAACGAAATTGGCGACAAAATGCTACAAATCCGCGACGAGAGCGGGCCGGACTCGGTCTATTGGCTGGGCAGCGCAAAGTTCAACAATGAACAAGCCTATCTGTTCCGGAAATTTGCTGCCTACTGGGGCACGAACAACGTTGATCACCAGGCCCGGATCTGTCACTCAACCACGGTAGCCGGCGTAGCCAACACCTGGGGCTACGGGGCTATGACCAACTCCTACAACGATATTCACAACTCCAAAGCGATTTTCCTGATCGGGGGCAACCCTGCCGAAGCCCATCCGGTCTCGCTTCTGCACATTCTGAAAGCCAAGGAAGAAAACAATGCGCCGCTCATTGTGTGTGATCCACGCTTCACGCGCACAGCGGCTCACGCGGATGAGTTTGTCCGTTTCCGGCCGGGTACGGACGTTGCGCTGGTGTGGGGCATTCTGTGGCACATCTTTGATAACAAATGGGAAGACAAAGAGTTCATCCGCACCCGGGTTTGGGGTATGGACGAGATTCGTGAAGAGGTCAAACGCTGGAATCCGGAAGAAGTCGAGCGTGTCACCGGTGCGCCGGGGGCCCAGCTTGAACGTGTCGCCCGTACCCTAGCCAACAACCGACCGGGCACCGTGATCTGGTGTATGGGCGGTACTCAGCACACTAACGGCAACAATAATACCCGAGCCTACTGCATCTTGCAGTTGGCGTTGGGCAACATGGGGACGCCAGGCGGCGGCACTAACATCTTTCGGGGTCACGATAACGTGCAGGGCGCTACCGACCTTGGGGTGCTGGCCGACACTCTGCCGGGGTATTACGGCCTGAGTGCAGGCGCTTGGGCACATTGGGCGCGGGTCTGGGAGGAAGAGCCGGACTGGCTGAAGGGCCGGTTTGCCGTCTGGGACAAGAATGGCAAATCCAAAGCCATGATGAACGAGAAGGGGATTCCGGTGTCCCGCTGGATCGACGGGGTTCTGGAGGCTAAGGAAAACCTCGACCAGCCTGATAACACCCGGGCGATGGTGCTATGGGGCCACGCGCCCAACTCCCAAACTCGTATGCTGGAAATGAAGGAAGCGATGGAGAAGCTGGATCTGCTGGTAGTGGTGGATCCTTTCCCGACCGTTTCCGCGGTGCTGCACGATCGTAAAGACGGTGCCTATTTACTGCCAACGACTACCCAGTTCGAGACCAGTGGTTCGGTAACCGCATCGAACCGATCGCTGCAGTGGCGTGAAAAAGTGGTTGAACCACTGTTTGACTCAAAGGTTGACCACGAAATCATGAAGCTGTTTGCCGACAAGTTCGGCTTTACCGATCGCATGTTCCGCAATATCGCGATCGAAGGTGACGAACCGGTGATTGAAGACATAACCCGGGAATTCAACCGCGGTATGTGGACCATTGGCTACACCGGCCAATCGCCGGAGCGCCTGAAAAAGCACATGAAGTATCAGCACCACTTCGACAAAACCACCCTTCGTGCTAAGGGTGGCCCTTGCGACGGGGATATCTATGGCATGCCCTGGCCTTGCTGGGGTACGGCGGAGATGAATCACCCGGGTACACCGAATCTGTACGATATGTCGTTGCCGGTGTCCAAGGGTGGCTTGACCTTCCGAGCCCGGTTCGGTGTCGAGCGCAACGGTGAAAACCTGTTGGCCGAAGGTGTTTACTCGAAAAACTCGGACATCAAGGACGGTTACCCCGAGTTCACCATGCAGATGCTGATGGATCTGGGCTGGGACGGGGATCTTACCGCTGAAGAGCGTGCCTCAATAGACGCCGTGGCAGGCCCCAAAACCAATTGGAAAACTGACCTGTCCGGCGGTATCCAGCGTGTTGCGATCAAGCACGAGTGTGCGCCCTTCGGTAACGCCAAAGCGCGGACTGTGGTCTGGAACTTCCCTGATCCCGTGCCGCGTCATCGCGAGCCGCTTTATACGACGCGCCGTGATCTGGTTAAAGATTACCCGACCTACGAAGACAAAACGTTCTGGCGCGTGCCGACTTTGTATGAATCGATACAGAAGAAGGATTTCAGTAAGGACTTCCCGATCATTCTGACTTCTGGCCGTCTGGTCGAATACGAAGGTGGGGGTGACGAAACACGCTCGAACCCCTGGCTGGCTGAGTTGCAGCAAGAAATGTTCATTGAGGTGAATACGCGGGATGCGAACAACCTGAATATTCGTGATGGCAAGGATGTCTGGGTAACCGGGCCGGAAGGCGGGCGCATTAAAGTCAAAGCGTTGGTTACCGAGCGAGTGGGTGAGGGCGTAGCCTTTATGCCGTTCCACTTCGGTGGGCACCTGGAGGGCAAATCGCTGCGGGATAAATACCCGAAAGGCGCTGACCCCTATGTTCTGGGTGAATCTACAAACGTTGTTCAAACATACGGGTACGACTCGGTCACGCAGATGCAAGAGACCAAAGCGACCCTGTGTTCGATCATGCCGGCATAGCAGGAGGTGTAGACCATGGCACTTGAAGGACAAGCACGCGCAAAATTCCTTTGCGACGCCGAACGCTGCATCGAATGTAATGCCTGCGTGACGGCCTGTAAGAACGAGCACGAAGTCCCTTGGGGCATCAACCGTCGGCGGGTAGTCACCATCGACGATGGCAAACCGGGCGAGCGCTCGATCTCGGTTGCTTGCATGCACTGTTCAGACGCGCCGTGTATGGCCGTTTGTCCGGTGGATTGCTTCTACCAGACCGAAGACGGCATCGTCTTGCACTCCAAAGACCTGTGTATTGGTTGCGGGTATTGTTTCTACGCATGCCCCTTTGGCGCCCCTCAGTTCCCGCAAGCGGGTAACTTCGGTAGCCGGGGCAAGATGGACAAATGCACGTTCTGTGCAGGTGGTCCGGAAGAGGATCATTCCGCGGCCGAGTTCTCCAAATACGGGCGTAACCGCATCGCCGAGGGGAAGTTGCCTCTGTGTGCGGAAATGTGTTCGACCAAAGCTTTGCTGGCCGGTGATGGCAACGAAGTGGCGGACATCTATCGCCAGCGTGTGGTGAGCCGGGGATTCGGTTCGGGCGCTTGGGGATGGGGCACAGCCTACGAGAGAAAGGGTGCATAAGTTGGCTTGAGTGTTCCGGGGGCCTCTGGGCCCCGGAACCGATTGAGGCAATGCATGCTTCTTGTTGATTCCGTTGGAGTGCTCTCATGAAAGCAAAACTAATGGCGGCCGCTCTCTTTATGCTGGCCGCCCTGTTGTTCAGCCCTGCGTGGGCCGAAACTGCGGTGGACCGGACAGCGACCGGGGGTGCGCAAACCCTGGAAGACATCATGGCTCGCCAGCAGCAGCTGAAAGTTGATCCGTCTTTCCGGTCTGAAAATCTGGGCGACCCTGCCAACGCTGCGCCTATCACCGAGCAATTAGGTACACGGGGTGGGGTGTCACTTTCAGACACATATCGATCCATTCGCTATAACGAGTTTGATGCCAGCACACAGATGCGAGGCCCGGCGGCTGATGTTCTGATTCAGGACGGAGGCATGCCATGGCTTGAGTTACGAGAGGGGCCGATCATCACCTATGGTGGCGGCGCGATTCTGGCGTTTATCGCGTTGCTAGTGGTGTTTTACCTCGTTCGCGGCAAAATCCGCATCGAGGGTGGCCCGTCCGGGGTGACGATCCAGCGCTTTAAAGCCATCGAACGGTTTGGGCATTGGTTGTTGGCAGGTTCGTTTATTGTGCTAGGGCTGACCGGGCTCATCACGCTGATGGGGCGAAGCTTCCTGATCCCGGTTTTCGGGGCCGAAGCTTTTGCCACTTTGGCCGCCGGTTCCAAGTGGATACACAACAACATTTCCTGGGCTTTTATGCTCGGTCTGGTCATGACCTTCGTTATGTGGGTGGCGCATAACATTCCCGATAAGCTGGATTGGCAGTGGCTCAAGGCCGGTGGCGGTATTTTCAGCAAATCCCACCCTTCAGCCAAGAAGTTCAACGCCGGGCAAAAGATCGTTTTCTGGACCGTGATGGTGTTGGGTTTTTCGGTCTCGCTATCTGGCTTGTCGCTGCTGTTCCCGTTCCAGATGCCGATGTTTTCCGATACATTCGGCGTCATAAACAGCATCTTTGGAACCGAGCTTGATACGGCCCTGACTCCGCATGAAGAAATGCAGTATGCCAACATCTGGCACTCAATCGTGGCGTTCGTCATGATGCTGGCCATTATCGCTCACATCTATATCGGCACCGTGGGTATGGAAGGCGCCTATGATGCGATGGGTAATGGCCAGGTGGATGTGGAATGGGCGCGTCAGCACCACGATCTGTGGGTGGCCGAGGTGGAGGCTAAACAAGGCAAAGGAGACGTTCCGTGAAAGTGATGATGGCGGCATTTGCTGCGGCCTTGCTGATCGCTTTCGCTGCTCCGTTATTGCTGGGCCAGTTCGGATGGTCGTCAGCGGAGCAGGAAAGCAGCGCAACGAGTGTGCGCCTTGACTGAGCAAGCTGAAGCCTATCGAATCGATGCGATCGGTTTGGTGTGCCCACTCCCCATTTTGCGCTTTAAAAAGCGCATTCAGGGGTTGCCCAGCGGCACGTTGGTTGAGTTCCTGGCTGATGACCCAACCAGTCGCCGGGATTTGCAGGCACTGTGCGATATGGCTGGCCACAGGTTGGAGTGGGTTCAGGAAGAGGGCGACGGGGTTCTGCGTTACGGCGTTTATCTGGCGTAATCAGATCCCTGGCGCTATTTGCGCCAGGCCTCCCCTCGGGCAACATCCGACGCTTTCTGCTCTACCCAATGTTCTCCCGATTCAGACAGCTCCTTTTTCCAAAACGGTGCAGACGTTTTCAGCGCGTCCATAATAAACTCGCAAGCGGCAAAGGCATCGGCCCGGTGTGCACTGCACACGCCGACAAATACAATCTGGTCTTGCAGTCGTAGCTTGCCAACCCGATGAATAACCCGAGCCTGACGCACGTCCCACCGTCGCGAAGCCTCGTCGATCAAGTCCGCAATGACTTGCTCCGTCATGCCCGGATAGTGCTCCAGAAACAGGCCGGAAACGCCCTGAGTGTCGCCAGAGTCTCGAACCAGTCCCGTAAAGGTCGCAATCGCCCCGGTACCGGTTCCGCTTTCCCGAAGCGCCGCATATTCGGTGCCGGCATCAAAATCGTCCGTCTGAATGCTGATCATATTAACCCCCGGTTACCGGTGGAAAGAAAGCAACTTCATCGCCTGCCTTCACCGTGGCATTGGACTTTGCCATCGCCTGATTGATGGCAATCATTACGGGTTGGTCGCCTTGTAATTGCGCCCAGGGGCCTCCTTGGCTAGCCAGCTCTGCCAACAAATCCCCGGCGGTCTGATATTTGTTTGCCGGTAGAGTGAGTTGCTCCGTACCCAGTTCCTCACGGAGACGCGCAAAAAAACGGACGGTAATGGTCTGGTCAGTCATATCAGCTCAGTAACTCAGTGAATGGGAAGTAGGTGATCAGGCTGCCTTCGGCAACGGTGCTCTGTTCCGGTATGACTGCCAAGCCGTCGGCCCAGCAGGCCGAGCTCAATACACCAGAGCTCTGGTTCGGGTACGCGCTGATCTGAGTCTGGCCGTTCACCGATTCCAGGCGCGCGCGAACAAACTCACGGCGCACGGAAGACGAGGTGATGTTAAAGGCCGCCGGCAGTTTCTGACCGGCTGGGTGAATACGCGAACGCCCCTGGCAGGTGCGAATGTAGGGCATGGCGACCATTAGAAAAGTCACCAGTACCGAGGCCGGATTGCCGGGCAGACCGAACACCGGTGTTCCTTTGATGGAACCAAATGCCAGAGGCTTGCCGGGTTTGATCGCCAAGCGCCACAGCGACAGCTCGCCGGATGCCTCCAATACCGCCCGAACGTGGTCCTCCTCCCCTACGGAAACGCCTCCGCTGGTGATGATCAGGTCGGCCTGTGTCGCGGCGCGCTCAAGTGTTTCCCGGGTCTCGGTGCGGGTGTCGCGCAGCGTGTCACACAGCACGACATCGCAGCCGGCCTCCGCCAACAGAGCGAGCAGCGTGAAACGGTTGGTGTTATAGATCTGGCCGGGCCCTAAAGGCTTGCCCGGATCGACCAGCTCATTGCCGGTGGACAGAATGGCGACCCGCAACTTTTTCACCAGCGTCACTTCCGCTAAACCTAACGATGCCAACAGCCCCATTTCCTGAGCCCGGATTTTCGTGCCTTTGCCCAGTGCCAGGCTACCTTTGGCGAGATCCTGGCCGCGCCGACGGATATTTCGATCAGCTTTTACATCGCCATCTATCACAATGCCGTTGTCGGTTACCTCAACCCGCTCCTGCATGATGACCGTATCCGCCCCTGCGGGGATTTCCGAACCGGTAAAAATGCGGGCAGCGGTTCCGGGTTCCAGCGGCTTTGGAGCCGAGCCTGCGGGAATCCTGTCGGAGACAAAGAGTGCCTGGCTAGGAACGTAGTCCTCGGCCCGCAAGGCATAGCCATCTACCGAGCTGTTGTCGGCTGGGGGAACATCGGCCGGAGCCTGGTAATCCTGGGCCAGTATCCGGCCAAAGCTTTCGGTGAGCGGCAGGCACTCGGTTTCGGTCATCGCCGGAGCCATGCTCAGCAGGTGGGCAAGGGCTTCTTCGAGTGGCGTGAGCTGGGCTGTCATTGTGCGAGTCTCCGGAGCCAGAACTAACGTGTTGCGCGATTTCCAATCACTTCTTGAAGGCGTTCCACCGCCCGCTGAGGCTTACGCCGAACCAGAGCCGAAAAATTGCAAGGGCTGTGGCGGTTGTCGAGTTGCGTGCTCAGAATGCCATTCCAGCCGGTGCGACATGCGCCCGTGGAGCCGGGTAGACAGAAAATGACCGTATGGTTGGCGAGGCCGGCAAAGGCCCGGGACTGAATGGTGGAACTGCCAATTTCCGAAGCCGACAGGCGCCGGAACTCTTCGCCAAACCCTTCAATCGACTTGTCTAAAAGCGGGATAACCGCTTCTGGTGTGCTGTCCCGTTCGCTGAAACCGGTACCACCTGTAATGACAATGGCATGGATGTCCGGATCTGCAATCCAGGAGGACATCGCGGCACGTATCAGATAAACATCGTCAGGCAGAATGCGTCGTGACATCAGCTGATGACCGGCCGCCACCGCACTGTCTTCGAGAAACTGACCGGAAGCATCTTCGTCAAAGCCGCGAGTATCGGAAACGGTAAGAATCGCTATATTAAGAGGGGTGAATTCGTTCGTGGGCTCAGTACTCATGGAAAGCGCTCCGAAAATCACAGAGGAAGTATTGTCTCTCAGTATCTCTTTCAATCGCGGGCATTGGAAGGGAGTAACATAGCAGAGAGGGCTTTCCGAGCTTGTGCACTGGTATTTTGGGCGAAAGTTGGCGTTAATTTGTTCAGTGCACTTGACAGATCCGGTCAAGGTGGTCGATTATGCTGACTGCCCGGCGAACAGTTGTTCCCACTCTACTGGCACAAGCAATAATATCCGGCTTCCCTCTGCACCGGATGCTCCATCTGCCAGCACCTTGTTTCAATATATATTTATGATCAACGCGTTCAGGGGCATCCCTGCAATTTCAACCGTCGTTTACTTCCATTCCTGAAAAATCCTACAAATTATGAATCTTACTGAACTCAAGCAGAAATCTGTGCCCGAATTGCTCGAAATCGCGCAAGAAATGGGCCTCGACAACCTCGCCCGTTCGCGCAAACAAGACGTCATCTTCAGCATCCTGAAGAAGCACGCCAAGAGCGGCGAAGATATATACGGTGATGGGGTGCTGGAGATTCTGCAGGATGGCTTCGGCTTTCTACGTTCTGCCGACGCGTCCTACCTGGCCGGCCCTGACGATATCTACGTTTCGCCGAGCCAGATCCGTCGTTTTAACCTGCGTACGGGTGACACGGTTGCGGGTAAGATCCGCCCACCAAAAGACGGCGAGCGTTACTTTGCTCTGCTGAAGGTGAGCGAGATCAACTTTGACAAGCCCGATAACGCTCGCAGCAAGATTTTGTTTGAAAACCTGACGCCGTTGTTCCCGGACGAGCGTTTGGTGCTGGAAGTAGGTAACGGCAGTACAGAAGATCTTTCCTCCCGGGTACTCGACCTGGTGTCGCCGATCGGTAAAGGTCAGCGTGGCCTGATCGTATCGCCACCCAAGGCCGGTAAAACACTGTTGATGCAGGGCATCGCCCAATCCATCGTTCGGAACAATCCAGAATGCCACCTGATGGTGCTGCTGATTGACGAACGCCCGGAAGAAGTGACCGAAATGCAGCGCACCGTGCGCGGTGAAGTGATTGCCTCCACCTTTGACGAGCCGCCGGCCCGTCACGTTCAGGTAGCCGAAATGGTGATCGAAAAAGCCAAGCGTTTGGTTGAGCACAAAAAAGACGTGGTTATCCTGCTGGATTCCATGACCCGACTGGCTCGTGCCTACAACACCGTGATCCCATCATCCGGTAAGGTATTGACCGGTGGTGTGGACGCGCACGCGCTGGAAAAGCCGAAGCGCTTCTTTGGTGCCGCCCGTAACGTCGAAGAGGGTGGCAGTTTGACGATTCTGTCGACCGCGCTGGTTGATACTGGCTCCAAGATGGATGAAGTCATCTACGAGGAGTTTAAAGGTACCGGTAATATGGAAGTCCACCTGGACCGTAAGATTGCCGAGAAACGCGTTTACCCGGCCATCAACGTGCGTCGCTCCGGCACTCGCCGTGAAGATCTGTTGATGTCTGAATCAGAAATCCAGCGTATCTGGATTCTGCGCAAGTTGCTGCACTCCATGGATGACGACACCGCATCTCTGGAGTTCCTGCTGGATAAACTGCGGGACACCAAAACCAACGACGAATTCTTCCAGTCTATGAAGCGTCGTTGAGTTTGAACTTCGGAGTCGGGCGAGCACCGCTGATGGGCGGAGCTCTGGCCTAACGTTCGAAGAACCAAGCCGGGCGAGGGGACCAAAACATTCAGGAAAACCACGTTTTCCGTTTTGGCCCCCTCGCCCGGCTTGGTTCCAACTCCCCAGTCCAAACACTGACTTTGGCCGACTGCTCCGCGAAGGCGCAGCAGGCCGAAAGCGGAGCATCCAATGAAATACAACGACCTGAGAGACTTCATTGCCCAGCTGGAAAAACTGGGAGAGCTAAAGCGCATCCGCGTAGAAGTTGACCCCCATCTGGAAATGACCGAAATCTGCGACCGCACCCTGCGGGCAGGTGGTCCGGCGTTGTTGTTTGAAAATCCCAAAGGCTATGACATGCCCGTGTTGGCCAACTTGTTCGGTACGCCGAAACGGGTTGCGTTGGGTATGGGGCAGGAAGATGTCACCGCATTGCGAGAAGTCGGTAAACTGCTGGCGTTTCTGAAAGAGCCGGATCCCCCCAAAGGTTTCAAAGACGCGCTGGAAAAACTGCCCATCTTCAAGCAGGTCATGCGCATGAGCCCGAAAGTGCTGCGCTCGGCACCTTGCCAGGAAGTGGTGATTGAAAAGGATCAGGTTGATCTGTACCAGATTCCGGTACAGCACTGTTGGCCCGGGGATGCGGGGCCGCTGGTGACCTGGCCTCTGGTGATTACCCGTGGTCCCAATAAGGAACGCCAGAATCTCGGCATTTACCGGCAGCAGGTGATTGGCCGTAACCGGTTGATCATGCGTTGGCTCAGCCACCGCGGGGGCGCTCTGGATTATCAGGAATTCCGCAAAGCAAACCCCGATAAGCCGTACCCGGTTGCCGTGGCACTCGGTGCCGACCCGGCCACTATTCTCGGAGCTGTGACGCCGGTTCCGGACAGCTTGTCCGAATACGCCTTTGCCGGCCTGTTACGCGGTTCCCGTACCGAACTGGTGAACGCCGGGCTCAGCGATCTGCAGGTACCGGCCAGTGCCGAGATCGTGCTGGAGGGCTTCATCTATCCCGACGATACCGCGCCAGAAGGGCCGTTTGGTGATCACACCGGTTATTACAACGAAGTGGATGAGTTCCCGGTGTTTACCGTTGAACGCATCACCCACCGTAGAGACCCGATCTACCACAGTACCTACACAGGCCGTCCGCCCGACGAACCTGCCGTGTTGGGTGTGGCGCTGAACGAAGTGTTCATTCCGATTCTGCAAAAGCAGTTCCCGGAAATTGTGGATTTCTATCTTCCGCCGGAAGGTTGCTCCTACCGACTGGCCATTGTCACCATGAAGAAACAGTACCCCGGCCATGCCAAGCGCGTGATGATGGGGGTATGGTCGTTCTTGCGCCAGTTCATGTACACCAAGTTCGTGATCGTGACCGACGACGATGTGAATGCCCGCAATTGGGAAGACGTTATCTGGGCCATGACTACCCGGATGGACCCGACCCGGGACACCACGTTGGTGGACAACACGCCCATCGATTACCTGGATTTTGCCTCGCCGGTGTCGGGGCTCGGCTCCAAAATGGGGTTGGATGCGACCAACAAATGGCCCGGTGAAACCGATCGGGAATGGGGTGAGGCCATCACCATGACCGACGAGGTCAAGCAGCGGGTGGACGACATCTGGGATAGCCTCGGGATTGAAATTCCGGAAAACTCCCCAAAATGAAGGGGTAGAGAGCCTTGCATCGCATTCACTTGTGCCCTGCAGATCTGAACTACCCCGTAAGCAGCACCAACGATCTGCTTTCCGCCGCCGCAGAAGCCGGCATTCAAGCGCCGGCGGCATGCCGTAATGGCGTTTGTGAAATTTGCGAAGCCCGTTTGATTAGCGGACAAGCGCTGAACACCCGCAATCAGCAACTCATTTTAACCGGAGAGCGCCTGATGATGTGTCGGACGCAGGCCCTCTCCGATATTGAATTGGAGATACCCGCCGTTATGGCAACAGCAAATCATCAGCCCCGAATATATCAAGCCAAGGTGGTGGACGTGAGCTCCATCAACCACGACGTATATCGGGTAGAGTTGAAGTTGCCCCGGCGCCGGGATGTGAACTTTCATGCCGGTCAGTATTTATCGGTTAATCTGCCGGACGCTGATCCCTGTTATTTCTCTATTGCCAGCAGTCCTGCGGAAGACAACATCGTTTTGCACATTCAGGCCACGCCGGAATGGGTGTCGGCGCAGAAGGTCATTGATGCGCTGACTTCAGGAGAAGATGTTTCAGTGCAATTGCCGCATGGTAAGGCTTGTTTGGCGGCAGCGCCGGATAAGCCGCTGGTCCTGGTCGCTGCGGGCACCGGTTTTGCACAGATGAAAAGCCTGGTGGAGTACCTGCAGGGTACGAACTTCAGCCATAGCATCAAGTTGTTCTGGGGCGTGCGGAAACACGAGGACATGTACCTGCGTTCGCTGGCCCAGCGCTGGCACGACGAGTCGGATGCTTTCACCTTCCTGCCAGTGGTCGGCGATGACGAAGACAACGATTGGGGTGGCCACCACGACCAGTTAGTACGTGCGGTGCTTGCGACGGGTATCGACTGGGGCAAGGTAGAAGTCCATGCCAGTGGCTCGCCAACCATGGTGTACACACTGATGGACGCCTTGGTCGAGGCTGGGCTTTCCGAGCAGGATTTTTATTCGGACGTGCTGGAGTATGCCCCAAGGGCCTGATTTCTCAGGCCTTGGGCATGGGTAGTTCAGGCAGGGCGGTGTCTGATTCAAACTCCTGCATGATCATCTTAACGCTGCTTTCTTCCTCACCCATGTGGGCATTCAGCCGGCTCAATTCAGCCAGGGTTTCACGGTCCCGCTTCAACTTGAGACTCGCGGTAAAATACTCCCGGGCTTTGCCCCAAAGCTGATTGCGAAGGCTCAGGCGCCCGAGAGCCAGTAAGAGCTGAGGGTTGTTGGGGCGATCCTTGTACCATTGCTCTGCGGTGAGCAGCTGCACTTCCGGGTCGCTCCCTTCCAGGCGCCCGTAGAGGTTGATCAGTTCGTCGCTCCAATGGTTGCGAAGCACCTTGCGCAGCAGGGTTTCGGCCTGTTCTTCATCGCCCAGACGAGCGAGCAAGCGCGCATAGTCATGAATGGTGTGTTCGTCCCGGCGCACGAAACGGGGCAGTTCATCCCACAAGCGGGTGAGAGGCTCCAGCGAGGCCTCCCGATCACTCTCCCGCTTGCGTTCACAATCTTCCGCGGCCCGCTCCAGCAAATTCTTCCAGACTTCTCGTTCCAGATCGTCCAGTTCACGTTCGGTGAGCACGCTGCGCTTACGCAATTCTGGCACGAGTTTGGACAGCTCTTTCCAGTCTTCCAACCGCAGATAGGTGGTTTTCAGCAGCTTTAACACGAACGGATGGTGGGGCGCTTCTTTGCGCAGGCGCAACAGTGTCGCCAGCGCCTGTTCCAAACGGTTGCCGGCAAGCTGCAATTGGGCCTGAGTGATGCCAACGGCAAGACTGGAGCCTGGGGTACTTTCAAACGCCAGTCGCAACAACTCGTCGGCACCCTCGTGATCGCCGGTTTCCGCGGCGGCCTGGGCCGCCGCCAGATAATTAATCAGTGGGGTGTCGGCATGGCTGGCAGCGCTCGAGAGCAGCTTGCGGGCTCTGGGCCAGTTGCCCTCGGCCAAAGCCAGCAAACCATTGGTGGTGCGACGTCGAGCCCGGCGTTCGTGTCCCCGGCTAACCCAGGTTGCCATCAAACTGGTGCCTTTGCGGAAGCGCTTGATGGCGTTGATCACCAGCAGGCTTACAACCACCAACAGCACGATCAGCGCTAATCCGACCCAGAAATTGGTTTCGATCAGGTAGTTGCCTAAGCTGATGCGGATGTAACCTAAGTCATAGGCCAAGCCTAGCGATAGACCGGTTCCGATCAGTAATGCGCCCAGAATAATCAGCAGCAGGACAATCATGAATCTTTACCCTCGCTGTCCGATGCCAGTCGGCCTGCCAGGCGCTCTTTGAGCAACCCGAGTGATTGGCTGACATCCGGCAACTTGGGGTCTACATGCTTGTCCGCCAGTTCTGTAAGCAGATCGGACAAGCCTTGAATGGCCGGGTTGCTCGAGTCGTACCATTCAGTAACGGTGCGACGGGCTTTGTCTAAAGCGCGCTCGTACAGCGCCTGATTGCCTCGAAGTACGGCCATTTCGGCTTCTTCGAGCATCAATTGCAGGTTCAGGCGAGCCCAGGCGCTTTGATCGGGAGACATCAGCGGCTTGACCGTTTCGTCCAGCCTTCGCACCACGACCACGTCTTTCAGCGTGCTCAGGAAGCGATTCCAGCCTCGGGTAAACATGTTGCTGCCATCTTCCGGAGCGTTGGTGTCTTCGCTCATGTTGAAGCCCGGTGCCTGATCGTGAATCAGTGCCTGGGTCGTCAGATCGTTTACGCTGGCGATGGCCGCTTCGAGCTTCAGGTACAAGCCGGTGCGGTCTACGCCCTCAATACTTTTCAGCGCCAGAATTTCTTTGGCCAGTTGTTCGCGCACCGGGTAAACGCCGATATCATCGGATTCCGCTAAGACTTCGTCGGCCGATTCCAGTGCAGAGAGAGCGCCACGAATGTCTTTTTCAATCATCAGGCGTTGGTTGCCCACGCGCAGCAGATATTCCGCTTCCGCCAGCAGCCAGTCGGTGCGTGTGCGGTTGCCGGCTTCTAGCAGTTCCCGGGCGTTATGGTCGATTTGCCGCTGCTGGGTTGCGATCAATTCACGTTGTTCGGCCAGCTTGCTTTCGAGTGCTTGAATGCGCTGGCTTTGCTCGCTCCCGCGACTTCCGTACAGATTCTCGAGTTGCTCGGTGTCTTGTTTCAGATCCTGAAGCAGCTGCAGACCGTTGTTCTGCCGGTTCCATTGCTGCCAGTTCCAGAGGGCAAGCAAAATCACAAGAATCAGGGCAACGATGGCGATGATCCAGACAGGCCAAAGGCGCGGTTTTTGGGTGTTGGTTTCTTCAACCGGGGCGGGCAATTGGTTCGTTGTCTCAGTCACGGGCATCCTTACACGGTTATCCGTTGTTGTTAGCTTCTCGCTGCAAGCGTTGAGGCGACGCTGGTTACCAGATTTTGATCGTCCAAACCGTTCGGAACGATCAGGTTTCGGAATCCGGCGTTCTCGGCTTGCCGAGCTACTCGTTCGGCCGGAACCACCACTAGCGTCCGATGCAAACTGCTGTGGTGGTCAGGCGCAAGTGCATTGAGATTGTTCAGGGTTTCTCCCGAAAGCGCAATGATGACTTCAGGCCGGAAGCTGCCGAAAATCTCGTCTACCTGTTCAGGAGGATAGTACGGCTGAGCCCGTCGGTACAGTGGCAGAACAGAGACTTTCGCACCTCGCTGTTCCAGAGTCTGGCGAATCAGCTCCCGGCCTTGCTCACCTCGCGCTAACAAGACCTTGTCGCCGGCCAGATTTTGCAGAGAGGGAAGCTCCAGCAACGCTTCGCTGGTCCAGCCTTGCTTGGGCTGGCGGGCTTTCAGACCATGGCGGGCAAACACCGAAGAGGTACCCGAGCCCACGCCGTACCATTGCAGGCCCAGCGGAATCTGGGGCCACCAGTTGTCAATGTGATCGAGTAACAGGTTAGCCGCAAAGGGACTGACGGCAATGACATGGCTGAAGTTGTCCAGTTCCTGCAGCAGTGTGCGCTGTTCAGGTGTCTCGGGTAGCGGCTCCCGAACCAGCAACGGCATGGTTCGACAATCCGCACCGGCGGCTCGAAAAGCCTCGGCCAGTCGCGAGGCTTCCGGTTCCGGCCGGCAAATCAGGATACGGCGGCCGGCCAGTTCGTAGAGGCACTGCCGACGATCAGGTTGGGGTGTGGCCATACACTTCAGCCAAAATTTTGTCGGCTCCCATGCCTAACAGCTGTTCAGCCAGCTCCCGGCCCAGACGTTCGCCCTCGGCTCTTGGTGCCCGGCCTTCAACACGAAGGATTCGCGTGCCATCTACAGAGCCCACCAGGCCGCGCAACCACAGCGTGTCATCGTCTTCCAGCAGCGCATAAGCCGCGATGGGTACCTGGCAACCGCCTTCCAGGCGACGGTTCATGGCGCGTTCCGCTTTGACGCGGTCTGCAGAATCGGCGTGGTTCAGCGGGTCAAGCAACTCGCGAAGTTCGTTGTCGCTCAGGCGGCATTCAATGCCGAGAGCACCCTGACCGACCGCGGGCAGGCAGAAGGTATCGGGCAGGCAGTAACGGATGCGGTCACTAAACCCGAGGCGCTTCAAACCGGAGCTGGCCAGAATGATGGCGTCGTAGTCGCCGGCATCCAGCTTTGCCAAACGGGTGTTAACGTTGCCGCGAAGCATTTTGATTTCGAGATCCGGGCGATTGGCACGAATCTGCGCTTCCCGTCGCAGGCTCGAGGTTCCGACCACGGCGCCAGCAGGCAGTTCGTCGATATTGGCGTAGTGGTTGCTGATGAATGCATCGGTGGGATCTTCACGCTCGCAAATGGCGACCAGGCCAAGACCTTCGGGAAACTCCATCGGTACGTCTTTCATGGAGTGCACGGCCAGGTCAGCACGGCCGTCCAGCATAGCTTCTTCCAGTTCTTTGACAAACAGGCCTTTACCACCAACTTTCGCCAATGGTACATCAAGGATTATGTCGCCTTGAGTTTTGATTTTGATCAGTTCGACGGTGATATGGCTGTGAAGCCTTTCCAGTTCGGACTTGATGAATTCTGCCTGCCACAATGCCAGGGCACTGCTGCGGGTTGCGATGCGAAGAATACGTTTGGACATTGCACTCACTGTCGTAGAGAAAAATGTAGTTACAAGGTTACCTTGAGAGATTGGAAAAGTCCCGTAAGGTGCCGGTATCTACCTCCTTTGGGTATGACCAGCACGCCGTCAGGGGGAGGGTTGGTGCTCCTGCAGCCACTGGCGTACCGAACTGGCGTGCCGGCGGCTGACGGCGAGCCGTTTGCTCAAGCCTCGCAGTTCCAGCTCGTTCTGGCCATCGTCGGTTCGTCGCAGGGCCTGAACATAACGTGTACCCACCAGCGTGTGCCGATGGATGCGGAGCAACTGTTCGGGGTAAGACTGCTCCAGCTCTTTGAGGGTGTAGTCACACACGGTTTCACCGCGGCTGTGGTGAAGCGTGACGTACTTCTGGTCAGCCTCGCAGTAATAAATATCCGTCAACTCGATGAGTTCGGTGCCGCGATGGGTGCGAACAGCAATCTGTTCGCCGGTTGTTTCCGGTTCACGGTTTAACGCCTGAAGCTGCACCCGGTTTACTTTTCCCGCCCGGGCCAGCGCGTCTGCCAGAGCCTCGCGCCGCACAGGTTTTAGCAGGTAGGCGACGGCGTGTACCTCAAAGGCCTGTATGGCGTAATGGTCATAGGCAGTGCAGAAAATGATGGCGGGCGGGTTGTTCAATTGGCTCAGTTTTTCGGCGGTCTGCATACCGTCCAGCCCCGGCATGCGAATGTCCAGCAAAACAATGTCAGGCTCAAGCTCGGCGACCTTGTGCAGGGTATCGTTACCGTCGGCGGCTTCGCCGCATACCTGATAGCCATCCTGGGCCTCGAGTAATCGCGTTATGCGCTGGCGGGCAAGCGGTTCGTCGTCAGCGATGAGAATACGTTGTGGTGCTGTACTCATGGTGACCTTGTTTTTTATCGTTGGCTTTGATGATTGGCCGTCCGGCGCGGTAAGCGCAGGGTGACGGTGTAGGTATCGTTCTGTTGACTCTGCTTGAGTATGGCAGGTGCGCCAAACAGAGCTTGCAGACGGGCCCGGGTGTTGGCCAGGGCAACGCGATTGCCTTGATGCTGTTGTTGCTCGGCATCCGGCTTCGGGTTTTGTACCATCACGTACACGAAATTACCCTTTGCGTAGGCCTCGATACGCACCCGGCCCCCGGTGGATCGCGGTTGAATGCCGTGGTAAA
The DNA here is from genome assembly GCF_016427555.1 of Marinobacter litoralis. GTDB lineage: Bacteria > Pseudomonadota > Gammaproteobacteria > Pseudomonadales > Oleiphilaceae > Marinobacter > Marinobacter litoralis_A. Next base: position 120,427 of record NZ_JAELVS010000001.1, on the reverse strand, counting down.
TGGCGTTCTCTACCAGCGGTTGCAGCGTCAGCGGGGGAATGGCCTGGTGTTCGAGCCCGGTTGGTATCTGCCATTCAAGGGTGAGTCTGTCGCCTAAACGCAATTCCTCAATCGCCAGATAGCGCTTGCACAGCTCGAGTTCGCGTTTCAGCGGCACCAATTGATCGTCGGTACGAAGGCTGGCGCGAAACAGTTCTGACAAATCCAGCACCGCCTCTTCGGCCCGCTCCGGGTTGCTCGCGATCAGGCTGGCGATGGTGTTCATGCTATTGAACAGAAAATGGGGCTGAATTCTGGCCTGTAAGGATGTCAGCCTTGCCTGCATTTCGGCCTCGGTTTGCTGTTGCCATTGGTATTGCAGGTAAAAATACCGAAGCACCACGAGCGAAATCAGCAGTGCCAGCAGCAGTTTCTTGGCAATGCTCTGCCACGGCGAGAGTGCATGCTCCGGGTGCAGGACACGGTCGGCGAACAGGCTGAACAAAAGTACGTCGAGCAGCACAATAGTGACGATGACAAGCGTTGCGTGAGCAACGCTCCGACGGGCCAGCCAGGGCCGGAGCAGGCAGATCAGTGCGGCACTGGTAAGCGTGGTCCATTGCACGAACAGTGACAACAAGCCGAAATAGTTCCAGTCGATCCAGCTGCGGTCAGCTTGCACGATGGCAAGTACCAGCACCATCAGCTCGCTGGTGACCAGCAGCATGAACACCGCTCGAACCCGGCATAAGTCGGGCACGAAAAAATTGAGGCTGCTGGATGCTCGTGAGGCGTTGCTCGGTTTCAGGGAAGTCTCCTTAACCCGGGTCGGAATGTTATACTGCCCAAAATTTCATGTACCCACGGCCGGCGTGATGATAGCCGGGCTATCAGCAGGAAAGATAGACCATGACGGATCAGAAAAAACCTGACCAGACCACATCCTCCGAAAAACCCTGGGGCGGCCGCTTCAGTGAGCCGACGGATGCCTTCGTCGAGCGCTTCACGGCGTCGGTGGGTTTTGATCAGCGCCTGTATCACCATGATATTACCGGCTCCATTGCCCACGCCACCATGCTGGCGAAAGTGGGTGTACTGACCGACGCCGAGCGTGACCAGATTATTGAGGGCTTGAAAGGCGTTAAAGAAGACATCGAGGCAGGTCGGTTTGAGTGGTCTGTAAGCCTTGAAGATGTGCACATGAACATCGAAGCCAAGCTGACCGAACGCATTGGTATTACCGGCAAGAAGCTGCACACAGGCCGCAGCCGGAACGATCAGGTAGCCACCGATATCCGCCTGTATCTGCGTGATGAAATCGATGTGATTGCCGAAGAGCTGACGCGTTTGCGATCTGGCCTGCTGGATCTGGCGGAGCGTGAAGCGGCTACCATCATGCCGGGTTTTACGCACCTCCAAACCGCCCAGCCGGTGACTTTCGGCCACCATCTTCTGGCCTGGTATGAAATGTTGGTTCGGGATGCCGAGCGACTGCAGGATTGCCGCAAGCGAGTGAACGTCATGCCTTTGGGTGCGGCTGCGCTGGCGGGTACCACCTACCCGATCGACCGCAACATGACCGCCGAACTGCTGGGCTTTGATCGCGCTTCCGAAAACTCGCTGGATTCCGTCAGTGACCGGGATTTCGCCATTGAGTTCTGCAGCTTTGCATCTTTGCTGATGACCCATCTGTCCCGTTTCAGCGAAGAGTTGGTACTGTGGACCTCGGCTCAGTTCGATTTTATCGATCTTCCTGACCGCTTCTGCACCGGTTCTTCGATCATGCCCCAGAAAAAGAACCCGGACGTACCGGAACTGGTGCGTGGCAAGACTGGCCGGGTAAACGGCCATCTGATCAGCCTGTTGACCCTGATGAAGAGCCAGCCGTTGGCGTACAACAAGGACAACCAGGAAGACAAAGAGCCTCTGTTCGATACCGTGGACACGGTTAAAGGTTGCCTGAAGGCCTACGCTGACATGATTCCGGCGATCAAGGCAAAAGCGGACAACATGCGCGTGGCGGCGAAGCGTGGCTTCTCAACCGCGACGGATCTGGCGGACTACCTGGTCAAGAAAGGTGTGCCGTTCCGCGATGCGCACGAGATTGTGGGTAAGTCTGTAGCGTTTGGCGTTGCCGAAAACCGGGATCTGTCCGAAATGACTCTGGAAGAACTGCAGCAGTTCTCTGACGTGATCGGCGAAGACGTGTTCGATGTGCTGACGCTGGACGGCTCTGTGCAGGCTCGTGACCATTTGGGTGGTACCGCGCCGAATCAGGTACTGGCCGCCGTTGCCCGGGCCCGCGCTGCGCTCTGATTCCATGTGGTGTACGATGGGATGCCGGCACCGCTGAGTTGCCGGCATTCCCTTACCCGCCAATTCGCCCGGTGCTTAAATCCACCACCGCAGGCGTCAGGTCTTCCAGTGGTTGAGGTCGTGCCAGCCGGAAGCCCTGCCCGAAATGAATGCCCAGCGAGCGCACTTTTCGAAGCGTTTCATCGTTTTCAATAAACGTCGCAACGGTTTCTTTGCCGGTTGTTTCGGCGATCTGGTGCAGGGCATCCACCATAATCTGTTGCACCGGATCACTTTCCAGCTGATGCATAACCCGCTTGTCGAGTTTGATGATATCAACCGGCAAATTGGCGGCCAGACTGTAACTTTCCACTGAGGCTCCGGCACCTTCCAAGGCCACCCGGCAACCGATTTGATGCAGTGAATCGCAAAGAACCGCCACTTCGTCGGGGTAGCGGGTCGCGTGGGATTCACGAATCTCCAGACAAAAACAACTGGCCGCAAAGGGCGTTGTGGCCACAGCCTGTTCCATAAAGTCGGTAAATGTGTCGTCCAGAACCGAAGCCAGAGACAGGTTAAACCCGCAGTATTTGAGCCGCGGCACCAGTAAGCGGTGCTGGCTCAGCCAGGCCAGAGTTTGCCGGATAACTTGCCGGTCCAGCATTTTGGCGAGATCGTAACGTTCGGCTACGGGCAGAAAATGTTCCGGCCTGAGAAGGTCGTTGTCCGGACCGGCCGGAATACGGCAGAGTATTTCGACGTGGTCGCCCCAAGTTACGCTGGCAACCGGTTTCAAAGCCTGGAATTCCAGCACCAGCGACTCGTTATCCAGTGCCTGGCGCAGCTGCTGCAATCGCCGCTCGCTGCCGCTGTCGCTGTCCGTTTCTGTGGGTAAAGCGTGCGCGGTGTGGATCCGGTCGCGACCAGATGTTTTTGCGGTGTGGCATAAATCGGCGGCTTGGCTCAGGAGTAGGTCGGGTTGTTCCGGGGCCTCTTTGTCAATCACGAGCAGGCCCCCGCTGACGGTCGTCTGAAGAACGCTTCCCTGCCACTCAAACTGAAACTGGGCGATTTGCTCCCGGACTTCGTCGGCGATGCGCCGGGCCCGGGATTCCGGGCAGTTCTCGATAAACAGGGCGAAGGTGTCGCCGCCCAGACGCGCGAGGGCATCGCGTTTTCGCACGCGCAAGTTCAGTGTGCTGGCCAGCTCGCGCAGGTATCGGTCACAGGTGCCGGTGTCAGCGACTTTGCTGAAACTGTCAAAATCGTCAATGTCGAGAAACAGCAGGCTATCGACCATCTGACGTTTGTGACGATGGCTGATGGCGCGTTCCAGATGAACGCTGAAAGCGCGGCGGTTCATCAGGCCCGTGATAGGATCATGGCGCATGCGATGGTCACCACTACTGTGGTGTAGAACCCGACTGCTGATGTCTCGGCCGATCCGCACGGCACCGACCACTTCGCCGTTATCGTTGCGGATTCGTTGAAAGTGAAGCTCGAATAACGAGGACGGCGCGCCATCACCGAACAAGGGCATTTCGGCGATAAAATGGTCCCGTTCGAACGCTTTCTGCCACAAGCTTTCCATCAGGCGGCGTTCGTTGGGAAAGTCTTTCAGGAGCGTTTTGAGGTTGTCGCCCGGCTGGGGTTCTAAATCGAAGGCCATTCGGAATTGCTGCGCCCAAACGTCATTGAAATGCAGCAAATTGAAGTGAGTGTCGATGGCTACCGCCAGGTCAGGCGTTGCGCTTGCCATGGCTTCGAGCAAGCGTTGAGCTTGTTGTTTTTGTTCGTCGTGATGCATGGCAGAGCTGTGGTTGACCAGTACCCCGCCGATTCGGTTCACGCGGCCGCCGCTTTTGAGCGCCCGGCCGGACAGAGTGGCGCGTACCGGTCGTTGCCGACTGGTGAGGATCGGCAACTCGACACTGAACGCTTGCCCGGAGCGTATGCACCGGCGAATCAACGCGCGTATCCGGTTCTGGTGGGACTGGCAGTAGAACAACGCCTGTTCCGGCGACAGGACGGCCCCCACGCGCAGGTCTAGCAACCGGTACATGGCTTCAGACCAGAACACGTCATTGGACGCCACGTCGAGTTCCCAAAAACCAAAACTGGCACTGCGTTCAGCGAGTGCGAGCAAGCGGCCGTCCACCTTTTTGCTGCTTATCTGTGTAATGGAGGCGCGGGTTTCAGGGTTGCTTGGCAGCGATTCAAGGCGAAGGCCCAGTGATGCGGTAAAAAAGAAGCCCTCTTTGTGCTTGAACGTTACCAGAACGGTTTGACCGTCGGCCAACCGGTGACGGTGCGCCGGCGCGAACGGGTCGTCCTGGCGAGAGGCCAGAATGTGCTGTACCGACAGGCGTGAAAGTTCACTGGCGTCGTATCCGAACATGGCTTCCGCGTGCCTGTCGGCATGAGTAATGCGGCCGTCAACGTCTACCCGAAGCAGCGTTGGATGGATGGCAGGCCCGGTGGGGTCGGGTCGATAGCGTTGGATCAGGAACTCTTTCAAAGCACAGATGCCTCACGATGATCTGCCGGTACCGGTATCCGGCCGGAACCGAGTGTTGTTGTGGTTGTTTGCCCGAATGACTCCGAACTGTTCATCATACTGTCTATCGAGATGAAAAAAACCTTTCGCTCAGGGTGTTGCAGGGATAAGGCACTGACCTCGCGGTACAGGACGGGACTCGGGTATACTTCGTCTATTATTCACGCAAGGGTAAACGTATGCAGACGAAGAAATCGCTTCGGTTGGGCTATGTGACATCGTGTCTGCTGGTCATTTTCGCTGTGAGCGGCTGTGGGCAAAAGGGCCCCCTGTACCGGGACGCGCCGGTGGCAATAGACGCTGTTGAGGCTGAATCGGAGCGTGCTGAAACCGCTGATGACCGCGATAACGAGCCGATGGCGCGCTGACGTTTACCTTCCCTAACGAGTTCAGGAAAAGAATGGATCATTTCAATTACCGTGATGGCGAGCTTTACGCCGAAGATCTTCCGGTTGCCCGAATTGCCGAGCAGCATGGCACTCCGGCTTACGTATATTCACGCGCGACTCTGGAGCGCCACTACCGGGCCTACGACGATGCTCTGAGCAATCGCCCCCATCTGGTGTGCTACGCCGTAAAAGCCAACAGCAATCTGGCCGTGCTGAACGTTCTGGCCCGGCTTGGTGCCGGTTTCGATATCGTTTCGGCCGGAGAGCTGGAACGGGTCATTCGGGCCGGTGGCGACACCAGCAAGGTTGTATTTTCTGGTGTTGGCAAACAAGAGTGGGAAATGAAACGGGCACTGGAAGCCGGTGTGCGTTGCTTTAATGTTGAGTCTGATACCGAACTGGATCGCTTGAACGCGGTGGCCGGTGAGCTGGGTGTGAAAGCGCCGGTGTCCTTGCGGGTGAACCCGGATGTGGATGCTGGTACGCATCCGTACATTTCGACCGGTCTGAAAGAAAACAAGTTCGGTATCGATATCGCCGAAGCGCCTCAGGTCTACGCGCGTGCAGCGACTTTGCCAAATCTGGATATCAAAGGGGTGGATTGCCACATTGGTTCTCAGCTGACCACCGTGTCTCCGTTTCTGGATGCGCTGGATCGTGTGTTGGCGCTGGTTGACACGCTGGCCGAGCAGGGCATCAACATTCGTCACCTCGATATGGGGGGTGGACTGGGTGTGACTTACGATCAGGAAACGCCTCCGGAGCCTTCCGAATACGTGAAAGCCTTGTCTGAGCGCATGGGAGATCGCGAGCTGGAGCTCATTCTGGAGCCTGGCCGTTCGATTGCCGCCAACGCCGGCATTCTGGTGACCAAGGTGGAATTCCTCAAGTGCACCGAGCATCGCAACTTTGCCATTATCGATGCCGCCATGAACGATCTGATTCGCCCGGCACTATACAGCGCGTGGCAGGCCATTGTGCCGGTCAAACCCCATAACGAGGGTGAAGAAAAGATCTGGGATCTGGTCGGCCCTGTTTGCGAAACCGGTGATTTTCTGGGTAAAGATCGTGCGCTGACTCTGAAGGCGAATGATTTGCTGGCGGTTCGCTCAGCCGGAGCCTATGGTTTTGTGATGGCTTCCAACTACAACACCCGCAACCGTCCGCCAGAGCTGATGGTTGATGGTGATCAGGTGCATGTGGTTCGCCGCCGGGAGACGCTGGATGAACAGCTGGCCCCGGAAAGTTGCTTGCCGGAATGAGCGGGGAGCCGGATATGACGCAGCAAAGGCGGGGTCAGGGCCCGTTGCTACGGTTCACCAAAATGCACGGGTTGGGCAACGATTTCATGGTGGTGGATGCCATCAGCCAGCAGTTCCGATTGCGCCCGGAGATGATTCGCGAATTAGCCAACCGGAATTTTGGTATTGGTTTCGACCAGTTGTTGGTGGTTGAGCCGCCGGGTTTGCCGGACGTTGATTTCCGTTACCGGATTTTTAATGCGGATGGCTCGGAAGTGGAGCAGTGTGGCAACGGTGCGCGCTGCTTCGCCCGGTTTGTGCGGGATCAGCGCTTGACCAACAAGCGCGTGATTCGGGTGCAGACAGCGAAAGGCATCATCGAGCTGAGGATCAGTAAAGACGGTCAGGTGCTGGTGAATATGGGCGTGCCGGAGTTGAATCCGCCGGCAATTCCGTTTGCCGCCAATTGCCAGAAAACTGTCTATACCGTTGACGTGGAGGATCAGACGCTGGAGCTTTCAGCGGTGTCCATGGGTAATCCTCATGGGGTTCTGGTGGTTGAGGATGTTGATACCGCGCCGGTATCCAGCTTGGGGCCTTTGCTGGAAAAGCATCCGCGTTTCCCGGCCCGGGCCAATATTGGCTTTCTGCAAATTATCGATCGCGGTCACGCCCGTTTAAGGGTGTTTGAGCGTGGTTCGGGTGAAACGTTGGCCTGTGGCAGTGGCGCCTGTGCTGCGGTGGTGGCGGGCCGTTTGCGCGGTTTGCTGGATGAACGGGTAAAAGTAGAACTGAGAGGTGGCCCTCTGGTGATCGAATGGCAGGGTGAAGGGACCCCTGTTATGATGGAAGGCCCTGCCACAACAGTCTTCGACGGCCAGTTGCGGCTGCCGGGCGACACACCGCCCCGCCGACGGAAAAGCTCAAGAACGCATAAAAACAGGGCCTGACGGTTCAGGAGAATGTGATGACAGAACAAACGGCCCGCCAGAAGGCCGGCGAACTTACCCCCGAGCAGGTGGCGGATTATCTTCGCGCCCATCCTGATTTTTTTCTCGACCAGGACGAACTGCTGCGCAGTTTAACTTTGCCTCATGCCAGTGGCCGCGCAATTTCGTTGGTTGAGCGTCAGGTTCATTTGTTCCGGGAGCAACGGGACACCCTGCGCAGCGAGATGATGGAGCTGGTCTCGATTGCCCGTCATAACGACCGCTTGTTCGAAAAGAGCAAACGCTTGCTGATGCAGGTGATCGAAGCAAAAAACCTGCAAGACATGGCATCGGCCATTGATGACAGTATTCGCGGCGACTTTGGCCTGGATGCTGCGACCATTCTGTTGTTCGGTGATGCCAGCAAGTTGGGCCAGTCCCACGGCGCCTTACACATTGTGGGCAAGTCTCAGGCCGAGCAGCGCCTGGGCGCACTATTGGATGGTGATCGGGCTGTGTGTGGCCAGTTCCGCGAAAGTGAACGGGCCTTTTTGTTCCCGGATCGTGACGAGCCAATCGCCTCGGTGGCTCTGGTACCGCTTCGTTATGAAGGATTGGTGGGTGTTTTTGCGGTCGGTAGTTGCGAGCCGGGGTATTTTGATCAAAGCATGGGGTCGCTGTTTTTGAGCTACATCAGCGATACGCTAAGCCGCCTGCTGCCCCCTGTTTTGAAACGTCATGGTACGGATGCCGCAAAAGTCGCCGAATTAACGGTGGAGAGTGGTCAAGGGTGACCGACGCCAGCTCCGACGGCCAGATGCCAGAGGCGCTTTCAGCGCCACTGGCAGATTTCCTGAATCACTTATCCTCTGAAAAACGCCATTCTCCCCGCACCTGCGAACATTATCTCCGAGATTTGCAACGCTTGGGAGCCTGGCTGCCCACGGTTGGAATCGAGCGGTGGTCACGGCTGACCAGTCACGATGTGCGCCGATACGTCGCCAACCTGAGCAAAGCAGGGCTTGGCGGGCGAAGCATCGCACGTCACCTGTCTTCTATTCGTCGGTTTTATCAATTCCTGCTGCGGGAAGGGATCGCACACGACAATCCGGCTCTGGATATTCGTGCACCTAAAAGTGGCCGCCGCCTGCCAAAAGTGGCCGATGTGGATCAGCTCAACCAGTTGCTGGATGTAAACCCTGACGATCCGCTTGAAGTGCGTGATTTGGCCATGTTTGAACTGATGTACTCATCCGGCCTGCGGTTGTCCGAGCTGGCCGGTCTTAACCTGGACGCTGTCGATCTGGCTGGCGGGGAGGTCCGGGTTTTGGGTAAGGGCAGTAAAGAACGGCTGCTACCGGTGGGAGCCAAAGCCGCCGCAGCGATTCGCCGCTGGCTGAAATGTCGCGCGCAGTTTGTGGCTGGCAGTGAGCCTGCTATGTTTGTAAGTCAACGGGGTAATCGCTTGAGCCTGCGCAGTATTCAAGCGCGTTTGGCGCGCTGGGGTTCGGTTCAGGGAGCAGACCAGAGACTGCACCCCCATATGCTTCGCCACTCGTTTGCAAGTCACATGCTGGAATCGAGTGGCGATTTACGGGCGGTGCAAGAACTGTTGGGGCATGCGGACATTGCGACAACTCAGGTCTATACTCACTTGGACTTTCAACATCTTGCGCGGGTTTATGATCAAAGCCATCCCCGGGCTCGTCGGAGAGCGGCTGCAAAAGCAGCGGGCTCTGACAAGGAATCGGCCGGCAACTAACGGAGCATTGCATGACATCGGAGCAATCCTGGAAGAAAAAATATCAGCAATTGTTAAAGGAAGCTGAGCAACAGGACCGTCAATGTCGGGAGCAGCGTGAGCTGCTTGAGCGAATGCTGGTACGAACCACTGTGGCTTCCGAGGGCCAGCGCCCGGAGCTGGATCACTTGTTGAGTCGGTTGCGGGCAGAGTTGCGGCGAAAAACCCTTGATGCAGAAGCCTGGTGTCGCCTGCAGGAGCAGATCGATCGCCAGATCGCATTATTGGATGCCGGGCCCAAATCCGCCACGAACGAAACCACGGCTCGCGAGCCGGATGCGACAACAGCCGGCGATGAAGGTATCGATATCGCGGATCGGGATCACCGCCTCCTCATCGCCCGGAGAGTGGGGCAATTGCTCAATCAGGTTCTGGTACAGGTGACGCTAGAGCCCGAGGCCGAAATACAAGCCAAAGAACTTCAGCAGACTCTGTTGAGCAGCATAGATTGGAGTACGTTGCGGACAAGCCTGGAGTCGGTATCAGAGCTTTTGATCAAAGCCATCACCCGTAATCAACGCGAACTCGAAGCTTTTCTGAGCCGGCTCAACAGCCGCTTGGAAACCTTGCGCGAGCATTTTGCCCTGCAATCTGAATCCAACTCCTCACGAAAGGACGATCGGGCCACTCTTGATCATGAAATTCGTCAGGAGATTGAGTTGGTCAGCGAGGATATCCAGTACAGCCAGGATTTAAACACGCTGAAGCAATCGGTGGGGCAGCGCCTCGACCAGATTGCCAATGCCTTGACCCGGTTCAAAGATAAAGAAACGGAGCGCGAACGCTTGCTGGCCGAGCAGCTTGAATCCATGCATCAGAAAATGGCGGCGATGGAAGCCAGCTCCGAGCAGATGCGAGCGCAGATTCGTCGGGAGCGCGCCCGCGCTATGACGGATATGCTGACCCAGCTTCCTAATCGCGAGGCGTGGCAAGAACGGCTGCATTTCGAGTTCAGCCGCTGGCGGCGCTATCAACACCCTCTGACCGTCGCTGTTCTGGATATTGATCTGTTTAAGCGGATCAACGATACCTACGGCCATAAAGCCGGTGACCGTGTGTTGCAATTGGTTGCGAGAGAGCTTCAGGGGCGACTTCGAACCACCGACTTCATCGCTCGAATTGGTGGAGAAGAGTTTGCGTTGTTGTTGCCCGAAACCCGGATGGACGAAGCGGTTTCGGTCATGAATAAACTCCGGGGTTTTGTGGAAAAGTTACCATTTCATTTTGGCGGAAATCCGGTCAGCATTACGTTTTCTTCGGGCCTGGCGCAGTTTGTGACCGGTGACAATCAGGACAAGGCCTTTGAACGAGCAGACAGAGCTCTCTATCGGGCCAAGGCAACGGGCCGTAACCGAGTTGTTGCTCATTGAAGATTCGCTTTTGTGGCACCGTGAGGGTATGTAGTGACGCTTTTTTTTCAGCTTGTGTTGTTTCTGTTGGTAAGTGTTTCGACCGCAGCGGCGCAAGCTGATCCGCCACAAGAATCCCCCTCTCCGGTACTGGGCCTTGAAGATCTGATGTGGCTCGGAGAGCTCGACACTCTTCGAGTGGGTGTCCGGCAAACACAGATGCCGCTGATTTTCGAAAGCGGGAGTGGTCAGCTGGTCGGTTTGCTGGCGGATTATCTGGAGCTGCTGTCGAAGAAGCTCGATCTCCCGGTTGAACCCTTCATGCTGGATGAGCAGGATCAAGCTGCTGATCTTGTGCTCACCACCCGTGTTCCGGGCGCGCCTGTGATTCCGGGCCTGCGCCACACCACGCCGATCATGAGCCTCACCTACGGCGTTTTCGTGAATGCCGGCGATGCCGGTTTTCGCACATTGGCCGATCTGGAGTCGGCCAATGTGGCCATCATCGGCGACGATCCCAATCAATTTCCTCTGCTTGACCCGGTCAATAACTTCACCCCCGTTCCGGTGGATAATCTGGGCGAAGCCATCAGTCAGGTGCTGGCCGGTAACGCCGATGCGTTTTTGGCACCGGTGCCGGTGGTGTCCGATTATCTGGAATCGACACTGGTGAACGGAATCGGGTTGGCGGTGCTGCTGGACAATCGGCCTGTGGATATCGTGCTGCAGGTGCCAACGGATGAGCGTCAATTATTTCGGGTGGCCGATCGCGCGGTTGTCTCGATTAGCCATAACGAACATCGGGAGATTCGACAAGCCTGGTTGCAAGGCGATGTACCGATGTTGGAAGGTCGCGGCGTAGCGCTGACGGCGGCTGAGAAATCCTGGCTTGATAAACATCCGGGGCTTAAAGTCGGATTGCGCAGGGATTGGCCTCCTTTCGAGTTTCAGCAGGACGGGCGGCCGGCGGGGTTGGTTGCTGATCTGGTTGGCCGGTTGGAAGAGAATCTGGGGGTACGTTTCACCAAGAAGGTCATGGCAACCCGTGCTTCCGCCGAGGATGAACTGAAGGCCGGCACCGTTGATATTTTGCCCGGATTGTCCCGAACGCCCCGCACGGAGCAGGAATACCTGTTTACCCGCGCCTACGTCACCGTGCCTATCGCCCTGGCGATCCGCGACAGCGGCCGTTTTATCGGCGATTTGCGGGAACTGCGAGACGAGAAAGTTGGCGTGGTGAATCGTCAGGCCAGTCATGATTACTTGCTGATTAACCACCCGGACCTTGATCTCTACCCGCAGAACACGGTAGCTGACGGTTTGCTTGCGTTGTCGAACGGTGATCTTGACGTGATGGTTACCCATATTCCTGCGGTCAGCTACACGGTGGCGCGACTGGGATTAACGAATCTCAGGATCACCAGTATCACTCCTTACCAGTACGATTTGCGTCTGGCGGTGCGCAAGAGCAATCCCGAGTTGCACCGGATTCTGAACAAGGCCTTGGGCAGTCTGCCCGAATCCGAGGGTGAGGCCGTTTACAATCGCTGGATTCATCTCGATATCGAACAGGAAACCGATTACACGGTGGTACGGCGTATCATTCTGATCGCCATTGTCGTGGTACTGATCTTTCTGTACTGGAACCGAAAATTATCACTGGAAGTTGATGAACGTATTCGCTCAGAAAACGCGTTGCGGCGAAGTGAAGACGAGCTGCGGGCCGCGAAACTGGAAGCTGAGCGATTGGCTCGGGAAGCGGAACTGGCCAATCGCGCGAAAAGCGAATTCCTTGCCAACATGTCCCATGAAATACGAACACCGATGAACGCGGTGATTGGCTACAGCGACCTGCTTTTTAACTCGGTGACCGACCCGCAGCAGAGAAATTATCTGAACGCCATTCGCGCCGGCAGCCGCAGCCTGCTGATGCTAATCAACGACATTTTGGACTTGTCGCGAATTGAAGCGGGCAAAATGCGACTGGACTTTGCGCCGGTCTCTGTGCGCCGATTGCTCAGCGACGTTCGTCATATCTTTGATCTGCGGGCCACGGAGCAGGGTATTGCTCTGGAAGTCAGTGTGGGTGCGGGGCTGCCGGCGGCGATGATGCTTGATGAAACCCGGCTGCGGCAGGTGTTGTTTAATCTGGTGGGCAATGCCATCAAGTTTACCCATGAAGGCGAGGTGACCGTAAGAGTGGTTGCCGAACTTCTGGAAGAACCGGAAGCCAGCGAGAGTGATGCTCGCTACTACCGAATGGTGGTGACCGTAACGGACACCGGCATCGGAATTGCGCCGGATCAACAAGTTCGTATTTTTGATGCGTTCGAGCAGCACGAAGGACAAAGTTCACGGCGCTACGGCGGCACGGGTCTGGGCCTTGCCATCAGTCGCAAACTGGTGGAGATGATGGGCGGCGAGCTGACCCTCGAAAGTGAGGCAGGCGTCGGTTCGACCTTTACGATTGTGTTGCCTCGGGTTGAAGCCACCGGGGAAGAAGCTGATGACGACGGAGCGCCGGAAGAGTCGGAGCGTTTGTTGGCGCAGACCATGAGCATGCAGGAGCGCGGCTGGCTCCGGGAAAGCTTGGCAAGAGACTTTGGCAATGAGTGGCAAGACGTTCGCGAGAGTGGCGACCCGGAGCAGATGAAAGAATTCGCGTTGAGAATTATTGAGTGGGGGCAGCGCCACCGTTCGCTGTCAGTTACCCGTTACGGTGAAAAGTTGTTGGCCGATGTGGAGGCGTTCAATCTGGATGCGGTGAATACGGCTCTTGAGGCATTTCCCCGCATACTGGGGCAAAACTGAGACGCTTACAGGCAGTCGAACTGGGATTGCCGGTCAAAGGCCACCGACACCATGTCGTAGCCGGACTCTGAAAGTGACTGCATCAGCTGCTGATCCCTGAACAGGGTCATGCATACCTTATGCACCTTGGCCTGCAGTTGCTGGGCAGATGGCATGGAGCCTTTGAAGCGAAAATCCACAACCAGGTATTTGCGGTCAACATCCGCGCTGGCGGGTATGTCTTCGCGTTCAACGCTTTCATAGCCTATGTAAGACGCTTCCGTGTTTGGAAACACCTGCTGCATGAGAACGTCGAGATTTCCTGCTTGTGCATGTGGGCTTGCCGCGCTCGCCAGCAGCGCCCCGGTCAGGGCAAGGATTCGAATTCGCATAGGCGTTTCTCGTCAGACAATAAAAGCAATACCGTAACCAATTGTAAGTTTTGGTTACAATGAATTATTGCAGAGAGTGCCGGTTTTTGCTGTATAAAGCATTGGGATTTTTCAATTGTTTGCAATGCTGACACAATCCGGACTTGCTGGCTGCGCATTACGCTGAGCTTGTCTCCAGCCGGAGTGTTTTCAGCTATGATAAAACGAGCATCCTGAAAAGATCGAATGAGGTAACGTCATGTTCCAGCTCGTCTTCAAGGGCGAATGTACGTCAGGCACGGATCTGAGTACCGCCCGCGCTAACGCCAAGGCGTTGTTCAAGGCCAGTGTTGAACAACTTGACCGCATGTTCAGTGGTCAGGCGGTAGTAATCCGAAACAAGCTGGATCAGGAGCAAGCCGAGAAATACCAGGCGGTCCTCAAGAAGCACGGCATGGTGGTTTATGTGCAGCCGATGGCTGCGGCTGGCGGGCAATCAACCGCACCCGCCCGTCAAACCGAACCGACCCCAAATCCGCAGCCTGCCACTGCGGCCCAGGAAGGCGCTCCGGCCCCGAAAGCTGAACCCGGTAAAACGCCGGAGGTAGAACCCGGTGACCGCTTGCCGGTTGCTGGAGAGAAAGTGGACGAGATTCTGGCAGGCTCCGGCCTTAGCCTGGACCCGGTGGGTGTCACGCTTGCGGAGCATCAGGAGGTTGAAGCTCCGATGTTTGAGCATCTGGACGAGTGGAGTCTGGCACCTCCGGGGGCGGATCTCGGGGTTGAGCGGGAAACACCTCCGCCTATCGTTCCGGATACCTCTCACATATCGTTGGTTGACGATGACAAATCCAATTAATCCGCACTGAGTTATTTTGGCCTTTCTATTGAGACTTCCTGTCCTGATTGCAGTCGTTGTGGCGTTTGCGGCGCTGCCCGCTCTGGTTGCGGCCCAGGAAACCCGCCCGAAAGTGGGGCTGGTGCTGAGCGGCGGCGGAGCCAAAGGTATGGCGCATGTAGGCGTGCTGCGGGTTCTGGAAGAAATAAAGGTACCGGTGGATATGGTTGTCGGTACCAGCGCCGGCTCTGCGGTTGCTGCTTTGTACGCATCCGGCATGTCGGTGCACGAAATCGAACAACGTTTTATCGATCTGGACTGGCTGTCCAGTTTCAGAGATGACCCCGGCCGCGCTTACAAGCCGGTGCGCCGAAAGCAGTCGGACTGGCGCTTGCCGATCACGCCGGGCATTGGTGTAGATGCCGAAGGTGTTCATGTTGGCGGTGGGTTGGTCACGGGCCAGAATCTGGGCCTGATTCTGAACGAGCTCACCCGTAACGCTGCCCTGGTTGACGACTTTGACCAACTTCCCATCCCGTTCCGCGCAATTGCAACGGATCTGGAAACCGGTGTTGAAGTGGTTATTGATAGCGGCAACCTGGCCGAAGCCATTCGCGCCAGCATGAGTATTCCCGGCATCTACGCACCGGTTGAGCGGGGTGGCCGTTTATTGGTGGATGGCGGGATAGCCAACAATTTGCCCGTCAGTGTGGCCCGCGACATGGGGGCCGACATTATCATTGCGGTAGACATCACGGACCCGTTGCTGAAGACCGATGACATCAAGGAGGCGTTTTCGGTTGTTGGCCAGCTCACAACCCTCCTGACCCGCCGAAACACCGAAGAGCAGCTCGCCTTGATCACCGACAAAGACATACTCATCCGGCCCCGGCTGGAAGGTTATGGCTCCGCCGATTTTTATGACGGCCCGGTGTTGTTTGAACTGGGGGCGACGGCCGCGCGCGAACACGCAGTAGAGCTCAATCGTCTGGCGGTGCCTGCCAAGCAATGGCAGGCTTTTCGCGCCGGCCTGGAGCAACGTTCCGCATCTTATGGCCACGTAGCGCGAATCGAGTTTAATGCCGGGCGCAGATTGTCGACGGATTTTCTCAAAGAGCGCATCCGTCAGAAACCGGGCGAGCCTTTGGATATTGAACAGCTCGAATCTGACCTCAAGCGTATTTACGGGTTGGGGTATTACGAAACCGTGTCCTGGTCTTTACGACCCTCGAAAAGAGGGCCGGTTCTGGATATCAAGGCGAGAGAAAAGCGCTGGGGGCCTAACTATTTGTCTTTTGGCCTGAATTACGAAGATAACTTTGATGGCGACACTCGCTTTAACCTGGCGTCCGGGCTTCGAATGACCGAGCTCAATAGCCTGGGGGCCGAGTGGCACACTGGTGTGCAGCTGGGTACTGAGCCGTGGGTGCGTACCCAGTGGTATCAGCCGCTGGATTTTGGTTACGAACGGTTTGCGGTGATTGGCCTGGAGCACCAGCGGGACGAATACAGTGTGTACGACGATGGCACCCGAATTTCCCAGATAGATGTCACCCTGAGCCAAGCGGATCTCGCCATTGGTATGGAGTTGGGCGGCGATGGCGAAATCCGGATTGGTTATGTTCGGGGTTCTGCAAAGGTAGACGACGAAGTAGGCCAAAAAGTTGCGCCGTCGGGCCGAATTAATCAGGGTTATGTGAACGTGCAGCTGGTGCATGATTCGCTCAGCGACGCCTTTTACCCCAAATCGGGGGGCTTTGCCGGCATACGAGCTCGTTTTGAGCGTAATGACTTCGGGTCTGACCGAAACTTCGATTCCCTCACTGGCATGCTGCTGGGAACCACCAGCTGGCAACGCTTCAACGTCACCGGCCTGTTGTTCACGGAACAGGTGATCAGCGGCGAGTCAGGGATCGAGAACGCCGCGCGTCTCGGTGGGTTCAGACGGCTATCGGCCTATGCGGCCGGAGAACTAAGTGGCAACGACGCCGCTCTGGCTGCGGCCTATGCCCGAAGGGAATTCGGTGGCCCGTTCATGCCTTGGTTCGCGGGTGTCGGATTTGAAACGGGTAACACCTGGGACCAGATCGACGATGCGCGTTGGGATAATCTGGTGCGTTCGTGGAGTGTATTTGCCGGTGTCGATACGTTTGTCGGGCCGGTCCAGTTCTCGGTTGCTTACAACAACGAAGACGACTGGACCGCCTACATGAATATTGGTTTCTCGTTTACCCAGTTGTTCTACTGAGCTAAAGCGGTCAGTACTTGCTGGCATTGCTGCAGGGCATAGCGATGCAGAATATCCTCAAGGGCCTTCTCGTCACGGGCTTTGATTGCTTGAATGGACTGCTCCATATGGGCGAGATTGTCTTCGATCACCTGTTTGCCGCCATGGCGAAACGCCACAAAAGCACACCGTTTGGCTGACGGCCACAAATCGTCGATGGCAGACTCAATGAAATAGTTATTCGCGTACGCCAACGATGCTTGCGTGTACTCAATACCCAGTTCCAAAAACGCTAACAAGTCGTTTTCTTCGTAACACCGCTGCATCTTGTCGCGCAGTGACTCCAGCCGTTCCATATCTTCTGGCTGCCACTGTCGCACCAGTTTCTTCCCGGTATGGCTTAGGTACAACTCCATCGTTTCGTACAAGCTGTGCACGAAGTGTTCATCCAGTGTGGTTACGAACGCGCCTTTGCGCGGTACGTTTTTCACCAGATGCCGCTTTTCGAGCAGGAGCAAGCCTTCGCGCACCGAGCCCAGACTGACGTTGAGTTCTTTGGCCATGGCGCTTTCGTAAATCCGTTCACCCGAACGCAGTTGCCCGAAAGCAATCAGATTCTCAACGTGGCGGGCGACTTGTTCGGTCAGAGTTTGTTTTGGCTTGAATGCGTTCATGTACGTTCTGTGGCTACTTCGAAAGTGGGCAGGGGCTCATGTTCGCATAAGCCCCAACTGAGAACCAGTTCAAAGCAATGGCGCGAGGAGGCGAACCGTTCGGCACCACAGGCGAAACAGCAGGGACCGGTCTTCATAATCACTTTCGGTCATGAGGCGGCAGTGTTTCAGGTCGTCTTCCAGCATCGCTTCCACTTCCCCAATAAACTGCGGGCTGGTGTTAATGGCCATGATTTCAAAGTTCAGGCGCATGGAGCGGTTGTCGAGATTGGCGGTGCCAATCGATGCATATCGGTCGTCCACCAGCACCACCTTCTGGTGCATAAAGCCGGGTTGGTAGCGATAGATACCGATGCCGGCCTGACGGGCTTGGATGAGGTACGAATACGCGGCAACCCGGATGAGCAGGCTGTCGGACTTCTCCGGAATCAAAATCCGCACATCCACCCCACGCAGGGCAGCCAATTGCAGCGCATTGATGACCTGTACGTCGGGTACGAAGTAAGGCGAGGCAATCCAGATGCGGGTTCGGGCGTTGTTAATGCTGTTCAGGAAGAACAAAGCACAGGTTTCCCAGGTATCCGCAGGACCGGTTGGCAGTACCAGCACTTTGTCCTCGCCCGGGCAGTTAAAGCTCGGGCACCATTCCAGATCGGGTTTGGTGTCGCTGGCCCAGTTCCAGTCTTCCAGCCATGCCAGCTGCAAGCCGGTCACGGCCGGACCTTCGATTCGGCAATGGGTGTCGCGCCACGGTTCCTGATCCATCGCGGTGCCAAGGTACTCGTCCCCGAGATTGATGCCGCCCACGAAACCGGTGACGCCGTCACACACCAGCAGCTTACGGTGATTGCGGAAATTGATCTGAAAGCGGCGCCGGCGAATGTTGCCTTTACCGAAGGACGCCACTCTGGCGCCGGCATTCGCCAACTCTTTGAGCCAGCGGCGAGACAGTGACAGGCTGCCAATGTCGTCATAAAGCAGCCACACCTCGACACCTTCGGCCAGTTTGCGTTCCAGAATCGTCTTGATGCGCTGGCCAACGCGATCGGAGCGAACGATGTAAAACTCCAGCAGAATATAGTGTTCGGCGTCTTCCATGGCCTGAAAAAGAGCATCGAAGGTAGCCTCGCCATCCTTTAGCAACGTGACCTTGTTGTTGCTGGTAAAGGGTTGGCGGCTTAGCTTGCTCAGGACTTGCAGCTCGTCAGCGAAGTGCTGTTGGTTCGGATCCGGAATCGAGGTGGTCTGGCATTCAAATTCCTCGAGCAGGCCACTGAGTGCCTTGTTGCCGGAGCGCCGAGCCTTTACATAGCCGCCAAAACGATAACGGCCAAACAACACGAACAGCGGTACGGTTACATAGGGCAAGGCAATCAATGTGGTGATCCACGCGATGGCGCCCTGTGTCGTGCGGTACGTCAGCAGAATGCGATAGATGCAGGCCAGGGCAGCCAGGTAGAGCAGCCCAAGCGGAATCGCCAGTAAAGTGAAGGAGTCTTCAGTCATGGTGGGCTGTCCTTGTGTTCGGATCGAAATTGCGCGGGTGCAACGCCGGTCCAACGTTTAAAAGCTCGGCTGAAGGCACTAAGTTCCGAAAAACCAAGCAGAAAAGCAATCTCACCTAAGGCGTATTGATCGTTGGCGACGTATCGGAGCGCTTTATCACGGCGGACCTGCTCCACCAGATCCTGAAAGCTCAATCCCTCTTTTTTTAACCGTCGATAGAGAGTTTGTCGGCTCATATGGCATTGCCGGGCCAAGGTGTCGGCGTCAATCTTGTCGGTTGCCATCTGCCGGGAGATCAATCTTCGCACTTTGCGGCTGAAAGAGCGTCGGGTTTGCAGCCTGGCCAGTACCGCATTGACCTGTTTCAAGACCGCGGAATAGACATAGGGATTGCTTTGGGGAATGGGGTGGTCCAGATGCTCGCATGAGAACGCGACCCGGGTAACACCGCAGCCGAAGACAACGGGACCGCCGAACAATGATTGATATTCCTGGGCATAAGAGGGTTCTGGATGAGCGATTTCGACCCAATCCGCGGTGAGACCCTTATGGATGAAATGGCGAGTCCGACAGATAGCGGCGGCAAGTGTTCGATCCATGTCGAGGCGCGAGTAATAAGCCGTATTGTCGGGTTGCCAGGTCAGGATCGCTTGCTTCGGCGTTTGCTCGAAACTGAGGGTGACCGACTCGTTAATCAGCCGATACAGTCGAACGTACTGGATCACCGCCTCGCCCAGGGTGTCACAGTTAAAAAAGACGTGCCCCACCAGCCCCATGCGCTCGGGTTCGATCACCTGACCTGCGTGCAGGCCCACGCCGGGATCACCGGTCAGCTGTTCTGCCAGCTCCCAAAGGCGGTAATGAGTAGTGGCGGGAATACGAAGATCCGGATCGTTCAGTGTGCCAAGCTGCAGGCCGGTCTCACGCTCTATCTCGTCTGGATCCAGAAGCCCTCGGGTCTCCAGATAATGCACCAGCGCGAGTGTGCTGGAGGCCGCAACCTGCGGGATATCGTCGTTGTCCGGACGGTCGGTCATGCCAGTACCCGAAATCAGTCGAAGTGTGAAAAGTGTTACGAAATGTCAAGCGAATGGCACGGTACGTCAACGGCCTTTCACAATTAAGACGATAGCATGGGAGGCATCAGGTTGAAGTAACCGAAAGGTCATAGTGGAGGTGTTGTATGGAACAGGAAATCTTTGTACCCCATAGCCAAAGTGAACGCGAAAACGTTATGGCTCTGGCGGAGTACCTTGGCGGAATTTACTACTGCTAAGTTTTCAGACGTACGGACGACATGGTTATAGCCGGGCTACGTGCCCGGCTTTTTTGTGGCTGGTCACCTGAGAAATTTGTTCTTGCCCCGATATCTGGCGATGGTAGTGTAGTTGGCTACATTCTCTGAGCCGGAGGCTGCCCCACTATGAGTGTTGAACTGAATCACCGGATATCCGGACAAGGCGAACCCTTGATCCTGCTGCACGGACTGTTTGGTTCGCTGGAAAATCTGGGTGGCGTGGCCCGCCGCCTGCAAGATGACTGGCAAATCCATAGCCTGGATCAACGGAACCACGGCAGCTCTCCTCACACGGATGAAATGACCTATCCGCTGATGGCGTCGGATGTGGTGGCCTACATGGACGCTAACGGCATCGATAAGGCCCACCTGTTGGGCCACTCCATGGGGGGGAAGGTCGCCATGCAAGTGGCATTGCACTACCCCGAGCGGGTGCAGACAACCATCGTTGCGGACATTGCTCCGGTCACCTATCCGCCCCGGCACGATGCCATTCTCGAAGGCCTGAAAAACCTGGATTTGCGGGGCGTGAAATCCCGGAGTGAGGCAGACAGCCGCTTGGCCGAGTATGTTGAGATACCGGGCGTTCGCCAGTTTCTGCTGAAAAATCTGGAGCGCATTCCCAAAGAAGAAAACACCGACGACGAACGCCTGTTCCGCTGGCGTTTGAATCTCCCGGTCATTGACGCCAGTTACAGCAACCTTGCTGCCGCCCCGGAAGGCAATGGTCCGCATGATGGCAAGGTTCTGTTTATCAAAGGGGCGGATTCCGCCTACATTCAGACCAAACATCAAGACACCATCCAGCGTCTGTTCCCTAATGCCGAGCTGAAGATCATCGAGGGTACCGGGCATTGGCTGCATGCAGAGAAAGCGGATACCTTCGCTAACTTGTGTCGGGAGTTTCTGGCTCAGTGACCGCTGGTCGTCCTGATTGGCCTGCGATGATTGCTTAGGTTGTGTAATCTATCTGCTCTCCGAGTCGTTAGAGGAAAAACAATGATAAAAACCTGCGGTGGTCCGTCATGAGATGGTTGTTGATAGGCTCGTTGATCCTGTTCCTGGTGTGTGGTGGTTTTTTGCTGGCTCCGTCCCCTGTGGATAGCAAAGCCTGGGAGGCACCCAAGCCGCCGCCGATGACCGGTGTCTATGCCCCGAATGAACTTTTGCGCCAGGCCGATTTGCTGGCGCTGGGGCAGGTGTATGGTCCGGAAGATACGACGCTAGGTACCGACGGTGTGCTCTATGCCGGCACCCAGGATGGCAAAATCATTCGCGTTCATCCCGACGGCAAGGTAGATACCTGGTTGGAAACCGGTGGTCGGCCATTGGGTATGGTGATGGATGAACAAGGCAACCTGTTGGTGGCGGATTCCGGAAAAGGCCTGTTGTCGATAACACCGGATGGTGATATCACGGTCCTCACCCGGGAAGCCGCTGGCACGCCGTTCCGTTTTACGGACGATGTGATCATTGCCCCGGATGGTCGCATTTATTTTACCGACGCCAGCTCTCGTTTCGGTCAGTCGGACTATCTCTTGGATTTGCTGGAAATGCGCCCTCATGGCCGCCTGCTTCGGTACAATCCGAAAACCCACAAGACGGAAGTGCTGGTGGCGAATTTGCATTTCCCCAATGGTGTTGCGGTTTCGCCGGAAGGTGATTATGTATTGGTCAACGAAACCTGGAAGTACCGCATTCTCAAGCATTGGATAGCGGGGCCCAAGGCTGGCCGAACGGAAGTGTTTGCGGATAATCTGCCAGGGTTTCCGGACAACCTCGCCGTTGACCACGCAGGGCGTTACTGGGTGGCTTTCCCATCGCTCCGTAACCCGCAAATCGACGCAATGCACACAAGGCCCTGGCTTAAGAACCTGGTGGCTAAGCTGCCGGACAGCGCCAAGCCGAAACCGGAAGAGTATGGCTTTGTGGTGGCGTTTGATACCACGGGTAAGCCGCTTGTGAGTCTGCACGATACCAAGGGTCAGCATTTGCAGGAAATTACCTCGGTCAATCCCCATCAAGGGAATTTGTATTTTGGCTCGCTGCACAACGACCGCATCGGAAAACTGTCGTTACAAGCCATCCCGGATATCGGGGCTGGCCATGAATGATCTGAAAACGCGCCGATTCGAAATTCTGCTAGGCTGAACGTGAGCAGGATTGCTTTAACTGGCACCTGAGACCAACCTGTCTGGAGACACCCATGGCCCCCACTGAACTGCCGGAAGCCGAGACAATGCGCCAAGTGGTCTACGACCGATTTGGCGACAGCGATGTGTTGCAGGTGGTTGACGCGCCGATTCCGGAACCGGGCGAGGGCGAGGTGCTGATTCGTGTTCACGGCGCCGGCCTCAATCCCATTGATTGGAAAACCCGTTTGGGCATGGGCTTTGTTGCCACCCAAATTGAAAACGACCTGCCCTGGGTGCCGGGCTACGATGTCGCCGGAGAAGTCGTGGCCGTCGCCGACGATGTCACTACCCTGGCTCAGGGTGATCGGGTGATGGGCATGATTGGTTTCCCGGTGGCGGGCGGAGCCTACGCGCAGTTTGCCGTTGCTCGCGCGGACGAGTTGGCGATTGTCCCGGAGGAATTGGACCTGGTCACAGCTGCAGGCGTGCCTTTGGCGGCACTTACAGCGTGGCAGGGATTGTTTGAATTTGCCCGCTTGGAACCCAACCAAAAGGTGCTGGTACACGCCGGGGCCGGGGGCGTTGGCCACTTTGCCGTGCAGTTTGCGTTGGCGCGGGATGCTCACGTGATTGCTACGGCATCTGCCGGTAATCGCGATTTCCTGGCGGAATTCGGCGTTCACGAAGTCATTGACTACAAAACCATGGACGTTGCCAATGAATGCTTTGGGTTGGACGTGGTGCTGGATCTGGTCGGTGGTGAGGCGGGCAAGCGCTCCCTGCATACCTTGGGAGCCGCCGGGGTCTTGGTGACCATACCCACCGTGACCGCCGATGAGGTTGTCAGCGCAGCGGAAGTGATGGGGGTTCGGGCCCACGGAATGCGTGTGCGCCCTGATGTCTTTCATCTGGAAGAAATTGCCGAGCTGATTGAAGACGGCGACGTGCGCGTGCACATTGACAAGGTGTTCGCAATGGAGCAAGTGCGCGAAGCCCATGACCTTCTGGCAGAAGGCCATGTACGGGGTAAGCTCGTCCTGGACTGTCGCTAGTCTGCAAGGGGCTGGGGATCAATCCTCAGCCTTGTCCTCTGAACCCTGGTTGCCATTGGTGTCCCGCTCTTTTTGAGGCTGCGGGGGCACAAGACTGATCAGAACCCAATCGTCTTCGGGTTCCAGTGACTCCATGTCCTTCACCGGATGAATGTGCTCCTTACTGTCGATGATAAACAGTACCAGAGCCTGCTGCTGGTATTGCTCCAGGAACTGCTGGTAGCTGAACTCTTCGCTTAGCTGGGTGGTTTTGACGTTGTAGCCCTGACTGACCAGGCTGGCCAGCTTGGCATAGCTCACGCCGTCAAAAATCCCACGGGTCCGCTGCACTTTCCCCGCCGTTTGCAGGCGCGCTTTTTGATCCTGATCGCCCTCGGTCAAGCCAAATACGGAAGTGTCGCCGAACCAGTCCATGAAATGGTACGTGGCCAGACTGTTCATCTGTTTGTAGGGCGACAGAATCAGTAGGTTACCAATACCCGTCAGATCCATATGAGTGGCCGCGTGTTCCGACGCCGGATTGCCGAAGTATACCGGCAGATTTTCCATCCTCGATTGCCGAACGTTCTCCCAGTTGGTGTCTGAGAGCATAATCGGTACGTCGTGCTTCTTCAGGGCCTGTCCAATCAGTCGGGCAATGGGGTTAGCCCCCAGAATCAGAAAGCCGTGAGCGGGTGGTTCCTTAACGCCCAGCAGCTTGGCAATCGGTCGGGCCGTCAGGCTTTGCAGGGTAACCGTGGTAATGATCAACATGAACACCAGCGGCACTAACGTTCCCGCGCCGTCATAGCCAAGTCGTTCAAGCTGGAAAGCGAACAGGGCAGAGACCGCGGCGGCGACAATACCCCGCGGCGCAATCCAGCTCAGATAAAGCTTTTCGCGCAGGTTCAGCGAGGTGCCTATGGCGGAGAGGAAAATGCTGATCGGGCGGGCGATGAACATCAGGCAAGCCAGCACGGCTACCAGCCCCCAACCCAGATCCAGAATGGCGGAAAACTCGACCCGGGCGGCCAGAATGATAAACAGCGCCGAAATCAGCAGAACGCTCAGGGATTCCTTGAACTCCAGAATGCTGTCAATCGGCACCCGCTTCATGTTGGCCATCCAGATGCCCATCACGGTGACCGTCAGCAGGCCGGATTCGTGAGCCATTTGATTGGAGATGGCGTAAACGCCGAGCATGAACGTGAGCGTGCCGGCATTGTGCAGGTACTGAGGTAGCCAGTGTTTTCTGAGGGCCTGACCATTCAGATAACCGGCAATGGCGCCGATGATAAAGCCGACCACCAGTGTCTTGCCGAAAATATACAGTGAGTGACCGAAGACGTTGCCCTGACCCCAGGAAACGATACCTTCAAAAACCAGAACCGCCAGCAGCGCGCCCACGGGATCAATGATGATACCTTCCCAGCGCAGAATGTTGGACAGCTTTGCGGTCGGCCTAACCGCCCGAAGCAGGGGCGCAATGACTGTCGGGCCTGTGACCACGGAAATGGCACCAAACAGGAGCGCAACTTCCCACGAAACCTCCAGAATCCAGCGCGCTGCCAAGGTTCCGATGGCACAGGTGACAATCGAGCCCACGGGTACGAGGTTTCGTACCATCTTGCCGTGGCCTTTGATCTCGTCGTAGCGGAGTGTCAGGCTACCTTCAAACAGAATGATGGCGACCGCCAGTGAGATGACAGGGAACAGCAGATCACCAAAGACTTCCTCGGGCTGAAGGAAGCCCAATACCGGCCCGGCAATAATGCCCCCTGCCAGCAGAAACAGAATGGCAGGCATGCGAACGCGCCACGCAATCCATTGGCAAAGCAGAGAGCTGATACCGATACCGGCAAGAATCAGAGCAGTACTAGCGGCCATAAGGGCTTCCGGTTGAAAAGTTTATAAGTTGGCTCGACGAGCCATTCGGTTCAAGAGCCGGGACGCAGCAAAAAAACCGAAGCTTGCGGTTACAGGGCTGGCAGCACCAAAGCCTGATGCGCAATCGAGTCGAACAGGGCCTTCCGTTGCGGGTTTCTGGTGGCATACCTCGCCATCGGGAGCCGGGTAGGTCAGCTGTTCCAACGAGTATACGGCTTCGATGCCAAAACGGCGCTTCGGATTTCGAGAAAAATTATATTCACGTCGCAGCAGATTGCGAACTTTTGCCAGCAATGGGTCCTGGGTGGTTTTGCTGAGATCCGCCACCTGGATTTGGGTGGGGTCCATCTGGCCACCCGCTCCTCCGGCCACCACCACCGGTATCTTGCGGCGATGGCAGTGCGCAATAAGGCTGGCTTTGGCTTTCACACTGTCGATAGCGTCCACCACACCGGTGACTTCATCAGTGATCAGTTCCTGCACGTTTTTGGTGGTCAGAAAACCGAAATGAACACGAATATCCGCATGCGGGTTGATTGCGCGCAAACGTTCCGCCATGGCGTCGGTCTTGGTTTGGCCGTATTGACCTTGCAAGGCATGCAGCTGGCGGTTGGTATTAGACACACAAATGTCATCCATATCGATCAGCGTGAGGGTGCCAATACCGCTGCGAGCCAACGATTCGGCAGCCCAGGAGCCGACGCCGCCCAGACCAACCACAACGATGTGGGCCTGACTGAACGCACTCAGAGCTTTTCGGCCATAGAGTCGTTCAATGCCGCCAAAGCGAAAGCTGTAATCGTCAGGCAGGGGGGATGAAGAGTTCATTGAGGGCTCGTGCTGTTTGGTTGAACGTATGGGCGGTTATAAGGGGCAGATTGTAACGCAGGGGGTGTGGCAGGGGCTATTCGGTGTGAAAAACGAAAACGGCGAACCTAAACAAGATTCGCCGTTTTGTTTGCTTGCAGTGAGGAGATGGCTATTTTTGGGTTACATCCACCAACACTGCCAATCCAAGTTCGTTGTAGTCTACGGCATCCTTTTCAAGATAGCCGGTTGTGAAGACTCCGAAACTGGCGTCGGCGTTGAAGAAACCTTCGAATTTGGTTGCGCCACCGTCAGTGTCGGGAACGGATATGGTTGTGCCTCCATTGCTGTCAATCTCGATGTTGAAAGCAAGATCGGACTCTTGGTGAACCGTTGCTTCAATGTTGTCGCCAAGGCCCTGTTCTTTGCGGATCTCAGAGAAGTTGCCGCTTACTTTACCGGCGCTATTGCTGTCCATTGTGAGGAATGTGTTGAACTGGCTGGCAAACAATGCGATAGATGATGTCGCTCCGCCCTCGAGATGAGCGCTCGCCATCAGCAGTCGATATTTCTTTCCGCTGACGGTGGGGGTCGAGTCACCTAACTTAACGAGCATGGTCTTGTCGAACTCTGCGAAACCAGCCGTATTGTCTCCGGCACTTTCCGAGAAATCGACATACCCGGCATCTTCGCTGACAAAGCCTATTGCGCCACCTTCAGGGCCATCCGTGATTGTGCCATCAGCCGCCACCGTTAACGTGAAGGATTCTGAGGGCGTGGGCTGGTCGCCGTAGGAGGCGGCGCCACTGCTGTTCACGATGATTTCACGCTCCGTGCCTGCGCTAACGGTGCCGTTGAAGCCAGTTGAAAACGTAACCGTATTGTTGGCGCTGAATAGTTCGATGCTCCCGGAACTGAGCCTGGAGCCAAAGTAGACCCGCCCGTAGTCGCCCGTCATCGCTGTGTCCGAAAGATTGGCGGGTTTTCGAGCAAATACTTCAAGTGTGCGGAATACCTCATCGCCGTGCTTGTCGTCAGGGTCGATAGCGTCGTAAGTGCCATCGTTATCAGAATCGATGGTGCCGTAGCGAACGCCGGCTTCGTGGGTGAGGCCGAAGAACAGGCCTGTATCAGCGACTTGCTGGAAAACATAGGTCATGGCAGGAAAGCGCCAGCCGTAAGGCTCGTCCCCTTCAATATCTTCTTCAAATTCACCTTGTACGGCCAGAATCCCTAGAGTATTGAATGACCCATCAAATGTTTCCTGGCTATTGCCGTCGTCGAGCTCGGTGTTATAGTCAATCGAGCTGTTTTCTATAGCGGTTCCTGAAAGGTTGGCCCAGGCGCTGTCCTCCGACAAATAGGTCATGTTGACGGTGCCTGTGCCGCCGTTAGCGAACGTAAAATCACCCAGCCACATATCATGGGCAAAGGTACCGTTGCTCCCATCGTCATTGTCATGCAGTGCGAAAGCAAAGGCCGCGTTGTTGTAGTCACCAACGATGCTGCTGACATCGGCGCCGTTAGCGGAAACCGAGGCGACTTCGGTTTCAACGAACGCACCGACTTCTTGTTCAAGCACATCAAACATTTGTTCCAGATTTGCGCCAGCCGTGAGGTCGAACTCCTCAACTTTGCCGTTTAATTTGACTACGTCAGTAACAACGAGTTGATCCAAGTCTGCCCCGGATTCGATGAATTTGCGCAGAACGAATTCGGAAACCGGCGAAATATCGACATTTTTCTCGACGACTTGGGCTCTGAGCTGATGATTCGCACCGGTTATGCGAACGATCAGGTTGCCGGCCAAACTGACTCCGGTAGGCAAAGTCAGTGTGTAATCTCCTGTTATAGAGGTGCTGGTTTTGGCAAGCACATCGCCGACTTGGTTGCCGTCATCATCAACGCGAATGAGTTCTACGTCAGCCCCCTTGATAGGTTCAAGCCCGGTAATCGCTGCAGCAGCTTCCGGAACAATAAATGAGAAAGCGATCTCTAGTGCGCCGGGTTGGTTGAGCTTGGCGACTGTTCCGCTAGGTGCAGATGCTTTGCCTGATACAGTTTCCCCACTAGCGCTGTCGCCACTGCTGCCGCTATTACTACAGCCAGTGACTGCGAACACGCTGGCGATGGCTGAGGCTAGTGCCAGTTTTTTAACGTTGTGCATAAAGATCTCTCCAAGAAATAGGCATCCGTACGGGTGATATCGGCCGGAGCAGCATCACTATCCGACCTATCATTTATAGGCAACGTTCTTGGTATAGACGCACCCCACATGGGTAGGGAAAGACGATAGATTGTATGTGAAGTGTAATGATGGGTTTTTTGTATAAATACAAAGTATGGGCTAGCTTATGTAGCAAGGGATGACGTAAGTTGAGGGCCGGATGGACAGGGAGCAGTGCGGTTCAGAGAAAGATTTAATTGAGCTGATTGGCTTGATTTACGACGCAATCTCAAACGATGTCGGCTTTTACCCGTTTCTGGCGTCATTAGGCCAGTCTATGGGGCTCGGTGGTGGGTTTATCGTGATAAAAAGCCGAGTGAACACGGTGCCAACCACA
Organism: Marinobacter litoralis; assembly: GCF_016427555.1. Classification (GTDB taxonomy): domain Bacteria; phylum Pseudomonadota; class Gammaproteobacteria; order Pseudomonadales; family Oleiphilaceae; genus Marinobacter; species Marinobacter litoralis_A. Next base: position 91,760 of record NZ_JAELVS010000001.1, on the reverse strand, counting down.
TCTTGGGTTTTCAATCTTTCGGCGTCTGTCGCGGCTTACTACAGCGATTTTCTGACCCGAGACAATAGCTCAGGGAGCCGCTGGCAGACCAGTCCGGGGGTGAGTGAAATTGTTGTCGCTGTGTCGGCGATAGAGCTTGATACTGTCTGTTTTTTTGGTGTGCAGTGCAAGAAAGGACAGGAGTATTTGTTCGAGCATGAGCTTCGTATGTTGGAAACCATGCTCCCTCATATTGAACGGGCTATCGCGATTTATTGCAGGCTAAATGGATACCGCGCACCGGCTGAGATCAGTTCAGATCGGCTGGGAGAAACGTTTCGATTCACTCCGGCTGAAACACAGATTGCTGAGCAGCTTGTAGCCGGAAAAGGCCTTGCGGAGATTGCGAAAAACTCTGGTCGGTCGCGCGAAACCGTGAAATATCATCTTCGCAACTTGTTCAGAAAAACCCGTACAAATAGGCAGTTAGAGTTGGTGTCGTTGCTCGTCCGTTATGATTCCATTACGTCCCGTGATGGCGAGTAACACGCAAAAAAAAACCACGCAAAAGCGTGGTTAAAAGAAGATACCTAACTCGTGTGAAGTCAGGCTGGACTAGTTCAGAGACACTAATCAACGTAGCCAGTATTATCCTTCTGGCCTGCGTGTAGAAGGTCACAAGCAGTCAATGGTCGGTCATTTTCGGACGCCAATGTTGGTTTGATCGGCATATTGCCGTTTAAGCCAACCAATGATGATCGTCGAACGCCATCATGCTCTCCTTGCCGGACTCGATGTCTTTGAGCAGCCAATCGATTTCCGGCATCAATTTCTCAAAATAATAACGGGCCGATACCTGTTTGCTTTCCAGCAGCGCGCGATTGCCTTCGCCCGCCTCCAGTTGACGGCCGGCAACGTCGGCCATGCGTGACCAGAGGTAGCCGATGACCGTCAGGGCCATAACCCGCAGGTAAGGTGTGGCAGCGGCGCCTGCTTGCTCAGGGTCGCTCGGGGCGTTCTGCGCCAGCCAGACTGTGGCGCGCTCCAGGTGTTTGATAGCGGACTTGAGCTCATCCCGGTACGGGGCTTCCTGGTTATCCTTGAGGTAGTCCGATAACAGCGCAAACAGAGTCCGAACCAGCTGACCACCTTTTAAGGACAGTTTTCGACCCACCAGATCCATTGCCTGGATACCGTTGGTGCCTTCGTATATCCGGGCGATGCGGCCATCGCGCACCAGTTGTTCAAGTGGCCAGTCCTGGGTAAACCCGGAACCACCGAGCACTTGCTGGCCCCAGTTCGCGTTGGTGTAGCCTTCGTCGGTCAGGAACGCTTTCACCACGGGAGTCAGCAGCTGTACAAGGTCATCGGCCTTTTCTCGGGTTTCGGCATCGTCGTGAGCGACGGACAGATCCAGCTGGTGGCCGGTAAACAAGGCTAAGGCGCGCATGCCTTCGTTCAGAACCTTCTGGCGCATCAGCATGCGGCGCACGTCAGGGTGCACGATGATCGGATCTGCCGCGCCGTCCGGGTTCTTAGCGCCACTCAAAGACCGGCTTTGCAGGCGTTCTTTGGCGAAGGCGAGGCTTTCCTGGTAGGCCATCTCAGCCAGACCCAGGCCCTGCATACCTACCATCAGGCGGGCTTCGTTCATCATGGTGAACATGGCGCTCATGCCTTTGTTGGGCTCACCCACCAGCCAGCCTTTTGCGCCTTCAAAGTTCATGACACAGGTGGCAGAACCTTTGATGCCCATTTTGTGCTCGAGCCCGCCGCAGAACGCCGGGTTGCGCTCGCCAGATTCGGGCAGCACTTTCGGCACCAAGAACAAAGAAATGCCTTTGGTGGTGTCGGGTGCACCGGGCAGTTTGGCCAGCACCAGATGCACAATGTTATCAACCAGATCGTGCTCACCGCCGGTGATCCAGATTTTTGTGCCTTCGATGGCGTAGCTGCCGTCTTCGTTGGGCGTGGCTTTGGTGCGAATCAGGCCCAGGTCGGTGCCACACTGGGGTTCGGTCAGACACATGGTGCCTGTCCATTCACCGCTAATCAGCTTTTCCAGATAGGTGTTTTTCAACGCGTCGGAGCCGTGGGCATACAGCGCACTGATAGCACCATGAGTCAGCCCGGGATACATGCCAAGGGACAGATTTGTAGAACACATCATTTCGTCAACGACGAACTTCAGCGTGTGCGGCAAACCCTGGCCGCCGAATTCGATGGGGGCATCCAGTGCCGTCCAGCCGCCTTCCACGAATGTCTGGTAGGCCTGTTTGAAACCGTCTGGCGTTTTGACCGTTTTAGCTTCCGGGTCGTAGCTGCAGCCTTGGCGGTCGCCTGTCTGATTGGTTGGCTGAATGACTTCGCTCGCCAGTTTGCCGGCTTCTTCAATGACGGCGGAGATCAGGTCAGGTGTAGCATCAGCGTACTTTTCCAGTTCGTGCAGTTTGTCAGCTCCCAAAACATCGAACAGCAAGAAGCGAAGGTCATTCGCAGGCGCCTGGTATTGCATGGACACTCTCCTGTAAAAATGAAATCGGCACGGATAGCGGTGGCTATTGTGCTTAATGGTTCGTAAGCGCAAATAATCCGTGTGCAGAGTCATACGTGCGTTTGAAAACATTGGCTCACTGGCAAGCAACCTGATGTGGGTTTGTTTGCGTACTACTCTGAAACCGAGACAACGTTTATTCAGGAGACAGCACGATGACCGTCATCATTGCCGGGGTTTCCGGTGCCATTGGCGGTGCGCTTGCAGAACGGTATCTGGCCGAGCAGCCGAGCGAACCGTTGATAGGATTGGCCCGAAAGGTTGAGAACGTGAGCGGCCGGGTGCGGGAGCATCCTGCTGTGCACTTGGTCGAGTGGCAGGCCGAGCATCCGCTGGATCTGGTCTCGCATCCTGAAGTCCGGAGCTTATTGGCATCCGCTCAAGGCGACCTATCATTAATCTATGCCGCCGGCTGGTTGCACGATGACACCGCCTCCCCGGAAAAACGGGTAGAGGATATTCAGCCCGATACGATGTTGCAGGCGTATCAAGTGAATTGTGTGGGGTTTGCCCTACTGGTTCAGGCGCTTTCGCCCTGGTTTAAAGGTAAGCGATTGAGCCGAGTGGCTGCTGTGTCTGCCAAGGTAGGTTCAATACAGGATAACCGGCTCGGGGGGTGGTACGCCTATCGATGCTCGAAAGCGGCCTTAAACATGTTGGCAAAGAACCTCTCGGTTGAATTGCCCCGAAAATACGCCCCCGTGGCGTGCGTTGCGTTGCACCCCGGCACCACCCATTCTGCATTGAGCGAGCCTTTCAGCCAGTCTCTGGCCAAACTCACCGTCCATGAACCAGGCGCAACAGCGGACAATCTGTTCAACGTTCTTGCAAATTTGACGGAGGAGGACAATGGACGATTTATCAACTGGGACGGGCGGGACTTGCCTTGGTAAAAGACCCCGCAGGCGCACGCGCACCTGCAGGGTAAAGGGCATCAGGTGATGAATGGGTTGAGTAAGCGACCGAAAGGGCCGGTGAGTTTCAGCGGCGCACTGAGAATGGACAGTGTGATGCAGTCTTCATGGCCAAGGGCAACGGGTTTGTGCACGTCTTGATCGGTCAACACGACAAAGTCCCACTGATTGAAAACGCCTTTGGCGTCTGAGAAAGCGCCTTGCAGTACAAGGGTGGTTTCGGTGCCGCGATGGGTATGGGCTGGCGCCTTGCCACCGGCGGCCAGTTTCTGCAGTATGACGCGCTCTTCCTGGTCAGGGAACCGATCGCTGATGTCGACAACGCTGACGCTTGGCAGCTGCCGCTTCCAGGGCAGATCGTTGAGGTCGTCGCCGAGCAATTTCTGAAGCGGGCTCAGTCGAGGTGCGTCGTTCTGCAAAGGGGCCGGCGCCTCGTCGATGCGCGCCAGCAGTTGCTCGAAGCTGGTTTCCGACACGGTCACGTCAGGTTGCTGCTCCATCATCACGGCGCCGAGACTGTTCAGGGTATCGACCCGACTCCGGCAATGGACGCACTTTTCCAGATGCAGACGGATGCACAGCGCGTGGGGCTCACTCAGGGCGCCAGCGCTGTAATCCATCAGGCTCAGACTGTCTGGATGATGTCGTGTCATAGGTTTTCGTCCTGCAAAATCACTTTCAGTTTGTTCAGCGCCAGGCGCACCCGGCTTTTGACCGTTCCCAGAGGCAGATCAAGTTCATCGGCAACCATTTGATGGGATTTGTGCTCCATGTAGACCTTGGCAATCACCGTTACCTGGTCTTGAGGCAGCAGGCTAAGTGAATCACGAATGCGCCGTTCAGATGTGAGCCGGTGTAGCGATGAGACCGGTTCGTCATCGTGTTCGCCCGGAATCTGCCAGAGATCTTCCGTTTCGACGGCCATCTCGGCGCTTCTGCGTTGAACCTTCCTCAACATGTCGATGCGCTGGTTACGAGCAATGGTGAAAATCCAGGTGGATGCCGCAGCCTTGCGCCAGTCGTACAGGCTGGAACGTCTCCAGATTGCGATGAATACTTCCTGCACCAGCTCTTCGGCGTGGCTGGCGATGCCATTGGAGATAGCGTAATACTTGATGCGTGGTGCAAAGTGCTCGAATAGCTCGTGGTAGGCCGCTTTGTCCTGATGTTTACCTACGCGTTCCAACAAGGCTCCCCATGGGTCCTTGCGGCCCTCGCCCTGCGCAGGTGGCTGTTCCAGTGTTGGCACTGGATGCTCCTTGATCGTGTCGTGATTGTGTTTGGCTACTGTCATGATTCTATGCACTCACCACTTTTTTGTCAGTGACTGTTTTACGCAGGGGGGCTGGGATCGGATTGCTGGATCAAATAAATTTTCCGGGCGGGCTGATGGAGGTCAGTGCCTTGTGAATGTTCCCCGTTTCCAGGGTGGTGACCGATACACCGTATTGTACGGGGACATGAATTGCTTCGATGCAGGTGTGAATCAATTGCGGTTCAGCTGAGCACTGATGAAATCGCTGAACATCTGGGTTACAGCGACCCGTCTAATTTTAGCCGGGCCATCCGTAAGAGGGGGAGATCTCGCTGTCGGTATGGCGCAGTTTGCACATCGATCACCCTGCCTGAGCCTATTCTTCCAGGTAGGTATACCCCTCAAGGCCCGAGGCCAGCTCAGCCAGAAGCTGTTGTTGAAGCTCCGGGTCAAGGTTGCTTGCTTTAAACTTGCGTTGATACGCCTCGACAATACTGGCTGGCTCGAAGTTTACATAGCGTAAGACCTTGGCCACGCTGTCTCCGGTGATCGGTTCACCGATCACGTACTCCCCCTGTTCGTTCAGGCGAACATCGACGGAATGAGTGTCACCAAACAGATTGTGCATATCGCCCAAGATTTCCTGATAAGCACCGGTCATGAAGAAACCGATTAACAAGGGCTCTTCCGGGTTGTGCTCGGGCAGGGGGAGGGTGGTTTCTATACCTTGGCCATCTACGTAGTGATCAATTCGGCCATCCGAATCACAGGTTATATCCTGCACCACGGCGCGCCGGTTCAGCGGCCGGTTCAACCCATTGATCGGCATGACCGGGAAAATCTGATCAATGCCCCAAACGTCCGGTAGTGATTGAAACAAGGAAAAGTTCACGAACAGTTTTTCGGCCAGTTTCTCGTTCAGTTCATCGATGATTTCCCGATGCGCACGGTTGGCAGCATCAAGCTGGCCCCGAATCAAACGGCAGCAGCGCGTATATAACGTCTCGGCCTGAGCGCGTTCACTCAACGACATCAACCCGTGGGCGAACTGGGCGTGGGCGTCGGTCATGGCATGCAGTACGTCATGGTAAATTTCCGCCAGCGATCGCGGGCACTGGTCATCCTGCAAGCTGCGCAGATCTCGCCACAGATCCTGCAGCGGGGCCGGAGAGGTGGCCGAGGGCTCGGAGGCTTCGCGGTGCAGCGGGGCTTCCCGGTCGATGACGTTGGTGATCAGCACGGAATGATGCGCGGTCAGGGCCCGGCCGGATTCACTGATCAGATCCGGGTGGGGTAGGCCGAGGCGGTCGCACTCCGCTTGCAGAACGTGCACCACGTTGTAGGCGTATTCGAAGACGGTGTAGTTCATTGAGCAACTGCTGCGGGAGCGGGTGCCTTCGTAATCGACGCCCAGCCCGCCGCCAATGTCCACGGTGCCTATGGGGGCACCAAGATGACGCAATTCACTGTAGAACCGAGCGCATTCTTTCAGGCCGGTTTGAATGTCGCGGATATTGGCAATCTGCGATCCGAGATGGAAGTGCAGCAGCTGCAAGGTATGCAGTGCGCCGGCCTGTTTCAGGGTTTCGACAACGTCGAGTACCTGGCTGGCAGACAATCCGAATTTTGATTTCTCGCCGCCGGTGTTCTGCCAGTTACCTTTGCCAATGGTGGCCAGACGGGCCCGCACGCCGATCAAAGGGGATACTTCGAGCTTCTTGGCTTCTTCCAGAATCAGCGGCAGCTCGGACTGTTTCTCAACAACGATAAACACCTTATGGCCCAGTTTCTGGCCGATGAGAGCCAGCCGGATGTACTCGCGGTCTTTATAGCCGTTGCACACGATCACCGAGCCAGCTTTACGGGCTAGGGAAAGCACCGCCAGCAGTTCCGGCTTGCTGCCCGCTTCCAGGCCAATCTGGTTGTTTGAGGCGGCGGGCTCGGCGGCTACCAGCTCTTCGACCACCCTCCGCTGTTGGTTTACCTTGATCGGGTAAACCGCCGTGTAGCGGCCTTGGTAGGCTTGTTCGTGGGTGACTTTATTGAAGGCACCGCAAAGTTTGTTCACCCGGTCGTGCAGGATATCGGTGAATCGGACCAGTACCGGGAGGGCCAGACCGGCGTCGGTCAGCGAACGGGTCAGTCGGGGCAGGTTAATGTGAGCCTCGCTTCGGCCCCGGTCCGGACAGATCTCCACTTCGCCCTCGGTATTGACGGAAATATAGCCGTCGCTCCAATGCGCAATGTTGTAAACCTTGTGTGCAGGTGATGCGGTAGATTCTGCCATTGTTGCTATCCTGTCAGGAAACCCGAATCGGCGGGAAAACCGTTGAAGGCTGCATTGTAGGAGCTGACTGCTGCCCCTACAATACGCCTCTTTCAAGATGTCCGGGCGTGGTGCAGCGGCATACAGTTGGAGAGTGATATGACAGCATTGAATGAGGGCTGGTTTACCGAGATATTTCAGGATCAGGGCACAGCCTTTTCCTTGCAGGTAAAAGCCAAACTGCACGAGGAACAGACACCGTTCCAAAAGCTGGAAATCTACGAAACCGAGACGTTTGGCAATTTGATGGTGCTGGACGGCTGCGTGATGCTGACCACTCGGGACAACTTTCTGTACCACGAGATGATGACGCACCCGGCGCTGTTCACCCACAAAGATCCGAAGAAGGTTGTGATTGTCGGTGGTGGTGACTGTGGCACGTTGAAAGAAGTCTTGAAACACCCGGGGGTAGAAGAAGCCTGGCAGGTGGAAATTGACGAGCGGGTGACCCGCATGTCGGAAAAGTATTTCCCGGAACTGTGCGAAGCCAATAGCGACCCCCGAGCCAACTTCTTCTTCGGTGATGGCGTGAAGTGGATGCGCGAGGTGGAGCCAAACAGCATCGATTTGCTGATCATCGACAGCACCGATCCGGTTGGGCCGGCGGAGGGGCTGTTTGCTCTGGATTTCTACCGCGATGCGATGCTTGCGCTGAAAGAAGGCGGCATTGTGGTGCAGCAGAGCGAGTCACCTTTGCTGCATACCGACTCGATCATCAAAGACATTCATACCGATATGCGTAAAGCCGGCTTTGGCCATGTGCAAACCTTGCCGTTTCCGCAGCCGGTTTACCCGACAGGCTGGTGGAGCTGCACCATGGGCAGCAAGGACAACCCGCTCAAGTATTTCCGCGAAGAAGACGTGAATGACCGGCCGTTTGTCACCCGGTATTACAACGCGGGTATCCACCACGGAGCCTTGGCCATGCCGCAATTCATGATTGATGCGCTGGAAGATCAGGTGCGGCCGGAAGAGGGCTGACAACGTCCAGACTAGCGTGCATTGAACCCAGAAAGGGCGCCCGAGGGCGCCCTTTCTGGGTTCTGAGGCAGCAATTACTGCTTGCTGCTGCCGAACTCGGGGTAGGCTTCCAGGCCACATTCTGCAATGTCGACGCCTTCGTATTCTTCTTCGGCGCTGACTCGAATGCCCATTACGGCTTTCAGAATGCTCCAGACGATCAGGCTGGCGATAAACACCCAGACGAAGATGGTCAGGGCACCGATCAACTGGCCGCTGAAGGTTACGTCGGCGTTGGTGAAAGGCACCAGCATCAGGCCAAGGAAACCACACACACCGTGAGCAGAGATGGCACCAACCGGGTCATCAATGCGCAGTTTATCGAGAGCAACGATGCTCAGTACCACCAGGCCACCGCCCAGAGCGCCCCAGAGGGTAGCTGTCAAAGCACTGGGTGTTGACGGTTCGGCAGTAATCACTACCAGGCCGGCAATGGCACCGTTCAACAGCATGGTCAGGTCAGCTTTGCCGAACATCAGGCGGGCAACAGCCAAGGCGGTAATCGCACCACCCGCTGCGGCGGCGTTAGTGTTCAGAAAGACCATGGCGACGGAGTTCGCGCTGGCGATGTCGCCAAGCTTAAGTACAGAGCCACCATTAAAGCCGAACCAGCCCATCCACAGAATCAAGGTTCCCAGTGCTGCCAGAGGCATGTTGGCACCTGGAATCGCGCGGATTTCGCCGTTAGGACCGTATTTGCCTTTACGGGCACCCAGCAACAACACGCCAGCCAAAGCAGCGGCCGCGCCGGCCATGTGTACGATGCCTGAACCGGCAAAGTCACTGAAGCCCAGGTCGCCCAGGTTGTACAGGCCAAATACGTCTTTACCGCCCCACGTCCAGGCACCTTCCAGTGGGTAGATGACACCGGTCATGACCGCTGCAAAGGCAAGGAAGGCCCAAAGCTTCATGCGCTCGGCTACGGCACCGGACACGATCGACATGGCAGTGGCCACGAAAACCACCTGGAAGAAAAAGTCGGACGCACCGGAGTAAATGGAGCCGCCTTCAAAGCCGTCTTCACGGGCGGCAAAGTCACCCAGTACGGCGTCTACATCGACTTCGGCGATGCCGGAGAGGAACAAGTTGCCGCCATACATGATGGCGTAGCCGCAGACCATATACATGGTGCTGGCAATCGCAAACAATGCGACGTTCTTGGTGAGAATTTCAGTGGTGTTTTTGGAGCGCACCAGACCGGCTTCGAGCATGGCGAAACCGGCCGCCATCCACATGACTAATGCGCCGCAAATAACAAAATAAAAGGTATCTATAGCATACTGCAGGTGAAAGATATTACTTTCCATAGGACGCCCTCCGCACAAGGCTCGTCAGATATTTAATGTTTTTGCGTTGGCTGGACCCGGGTATCAGGCCGGCATCAAACCGCCTCTTCGCCGGTCTCGCCGGTCCGGATTCGGATCGCTTGCTGAAGTTCGGTCACGAAAATTTTGCCGTCGCCGATCTTGCCGGTGTTGGCCGCCTTGGTGATGGATTCAATCACCTGATCCAGCAGGTTATCGCCAATGGCGATTTCAACTTTTACCTTTGGCAGGAAGTCCACCACGTATTCCGCTCCGCGGTAGAGCTCGGTGTGGCCTTTCTGGCGACCGAAGCCTTTAACTTCCGTTACGGTTACGCCTTGAACGCCTATTTCGGATAGTGCCTCACGGACATCATCCAATTTGAAAGGCTTAATGATCGCTGTCACAAGTTTCATTGCTTTCTCCTTGGTAAAGCCATCTCAACTTTGTAAGTGGTTGAGTTCGGGATGCTGCCACCTCGCACATCAATTGTGCGGATCGTGTACAAGGTTTAGCATCAGGTATGCCAACGCAAAAAATTATAATAAAAACATTGAGTTGCTTTTTATGTGTTCCCAAATGATGCAGATGGCTGCACCAAATCGGGGCGCCGCGCCCCAATCTGACTCAGGGTTGAACCGACAGAGGGCAAGGCGTGAAGCCTATTATACGGCCCAGCGGGTACAGTATGGCAGGGGCAGCGGTGTGATACACTCTCGGCTATCGCAGTATTCGACGGGCAATTGTCCAGACCGAACGAAAAGATCGACGCCACGAGGTAAAACATGAAAGGCCCCCAAGATTTCTTTGCCCAGCTACAAGGCCAGTTTGGCCAGTTTGTTCCGGATATGGCGCGGGCTGCCCGGGAAGATTTTGAAACTCAGGCCAGAGCGACCGTGATGTCTGTGCTGTCGAAACTGGAGCTGGTGACCCGTGAAGAATTTGAAAGCCAGCAAGCGGTATTGATGAAAACGCGTGAGAAAGTCGAAGCCTTGGAAAAGCGGGTTGCCGAGCTGGAGCAAAAAGCCCAGTCGTGATTTGCTTGTGAAGCGGGCGCAGGACGCGCCCGCGCAATACCAGTCCACCATGGAAGGTGATCATGTTAGCGATTGTCCATTCGCGCGCCAGCATTGGCGTGTCAGCCCCTGAAGTTACCGTCGAAGTGCACTTGTCGGGCGGTTTGCCGGCACTTTCTATTGTAGGCTTGCCGGAAACCGGTGTCCGTGAAAGCAAAGACCGTGTTCGTAGCGCGCTGCTCAATGCCGGCTTCGAATTCCCTGCCCGCCGCATCACCATCAATCTTGCCCCTGCCGATTTACCGAAAGAAGGTGGTCGCTTTGATCTGCCTATTGCGCTAGGAATTTTGGCCGCATCGGGGCAGATTCCGCCCGACAGCCTCAAAGCCCTGGAGTTCATGGGTGAACTCTCGCTGGATGGAGCCTTACGGCCATTAAAAGGCGTGTTGCCTGCGGTGCTGGCGGCCCGAGAAGCCGGACGTTCCCTTCTGATACCACAAGCCAATGCAGACGAAGCCGCACTCGCAAGCCAGGGGGATGTGTTGGCTGCAAGCCACATTTTAACGGTGTGTGAGCATCTGAATGGGCGAGCGAAATTGGTACCCGTACCAAAACCGCCAGCGGATGCTCGCCTCGCTGCGGGGGCGGAAGCTGCAGCCGATCTTGCCGATGTCCGGGGGCAGCAGGTGCCGCGGCGGGCCTTGGAAGTCGCCGCGGCCGGCGGTCACAATTTGCTGTTTTTTGGCCCTCCGGGCACGGGTAAAAGCATGTTGGCCAGTCGTCTTCCGGGTATTTTACCGGCCCTGGACGATGCTTCGGCGATGGAAGTCGCCAGTGTGCACTCGGTGGCGGGACAGCCGCTGCAGTCCGGGGGGTGGCGTCAGCCGCCGTTCCGGTCGCCCCATCACACCGCATCAGCCGTGGCTCTGGTTGGTGGCGGAAGTAGCCCGCGGCCGGGTGAAATCTCTTTGGCGCACCGCGGCGTACTTTTCCTCGATGAGCTGCCAGAGTTCGAGCGGCGTGTACTGGAAGTGCTCCGTGAACCCATGGAAACCGGAGAAATCGCCATTAGCCGAGCCGCTCGGCAGGTCACCTTCCCTGCCAGGTTTCAGGTGGTGGCGGCAATGAACCCGTGCCCATGCGGCTACAGCGGCCACCCGAATATCGAATGCCAGTGTACCCCCAGTCAAGTCATGCGGTATCGATCCAAAATATCCGGCCCCTTGCTGGATCGGTTTGATCTGCACGTTGAAGTGCCGGTTCAGGCGGGGGAAGTGCTGCTTCGTCATGGAGAAACCGGCGAGAGCAGTGCCAGTGTCCGAGCGCGGGTACTGGACGCCAGAAACCTTCAGCGCAAGCGGGGCTGTTTGAATGCTTCTCTCGCGGGCAAAGCGCTGGATCAGGCATGCCGCATCGATGCCGCCAGCGAAAAGCTGTTGGCCCATGCCATGGAGCGATTGGGGTTATCGGCCAGAGCCCTGCACCGTATATTGCGGGTGGCACGCACATTGGCGGATCTGGACGGGCAGGCAACTGTGTCCAAACCCCACTTGATAGAAGCGCTGGGTTACCGACAATTGGATCGGCAACAAGATCAGGGCGCTTTGGTGTCCGCCTGATGCCCTGGACTCTGTTAAACTGTCCGGTAAATTTCAGCAATCAGATCCGCAGTGGCGGTTGAGGACAACAAATGGCCGACCAGAACGACTCGCAAGATTCCAAAGGTGAAAATCCGATTACCACTCGCCGCGGTATCCGCAGCTTTGTGTTACGCCAGGGCCGGATGACCGAAGGCCAGAAAAAAGCCTTCGAGCGCAATTGGCCGAAATACGGGCTGACCCGGGAAGACGGTGTGATCGATCCCCGGGAAGTGTTTGGTCGTGACAGTATGCTGAATCTGGAAATCGGTTTCGGCATGGGCCGGTCACTGGCTGACATGGCCGAGGCCGCGCCAGAGCAGGATTTCATCGGCGTGGAAGTGCATTTGCCCGGTGTGGGCGCGTTGCTCAAAGAAGTGGATGACCGCGGTTTAGAAAACGTGCGGGTGTATAACATTGATGCCAACGACGTGATCGATTTGTGCCTGCCGGATGCCTCTCTGGATCGGGTTATGGTGTTTTTCCCTGATCCCTGGCACAAAAAGAGGCACCATAAGCGCCGTTTGGTGCAGCCGGAATTCGTGCAGCGCATACGCCATAAATTGCGTGTTGGCGGAGTTCTGCATTTGGCAACCGATTGGGAAAACTACGCCGAGCACATGCTGGAAGTGATGGACGCGTCGCAAGGGTTTGCCAACGCGCAGGAGCAAGGCGGTTTTTCACCGCGCCCTGACGACCGTCCGATTACCAAGTTTGAGCAGCGTGGCGAGAAGTTGGGCCACGGGGTTTGGGACTTGCTTTACCACCGCACCAACTAAGCCGCTGTCTGAAGCCCCGGCGCTACGAAGCCGGGGTTAGGGGTTGCCGCCGGGCCGCTCGAAGAATGATCAGCCCCGCCAATCCGAGCAATAACCCGGTGAACTTGACCAGCGCAAAGATGCTGGCCGCCATGCTCAGGCTGTTATCGGGGGGATTGAAGTTGTTGAGCAGGGCAAGGTTCTCAAGGACGTCGCTGGTACCGGCCACTATAAACAGCAGCCGCACCCACTTGGCGACGATGCGTTCGCGTACGCCGGGGCGGTCCACCGAAAACCTGCGGGTAAGCTGCAGCAACAGGGTCACGTAAGCTGCGATGAACGCGAAGTCCAGCCATAGCGAAGCCCGGGCCCAGGTCGTATTGTCGGGCTGCCAGCTGGCGAGTATGGCTTGAGCGTGCTGAGCGGTGCCCGCCAGTTGGAAGCTGATGATCCCTTGCGGTGCACTAGCGGTTTTCAGCGGCTGGTTCATCACCAGCAGTGCAAGGAATAATGCTGCACTGAGTGCCAGCGAAACCGCCAAGGCCATTCCGAGGGGCCGCTTTGGGTGATGCCGGGTTTGGTCCATCAGAGAAACTGCTCCAACAAGCTGTTGAGATACCGCTGGCCTTGCTCGGTGGTTTGTATCCGACCCGGAACCAGCAGATGTTGCTTCCGCAACTGCTCAAGTTGTACCGCAACCGGACTCAGGGGTAAACCTGTACGTTCGGTGAACAGATCTTCGCCAACACCGTGTTTGAGCCGCAGAGCATTCATCATGAATTCCAGCGGCCGTTCCTTCAGTTCAATGTCTTCACTGCCCGCGGTGCGTGATCCAATCCGGTTCAGATAGGCCTCCGGCTGACGGGTTTTCCAGTATCGAAGAATCCGGCCATCACCGAGGCTGACTTTGCCATGCCCACCAGCCCCTAATGCCAGATAATCGCCAAATTGCCAGTAATTCAGGTTGTGGCGACTTTCGAGATTCGGCCGGCTCCAGGCTGACACTTCATAATCGTCGAAGTTATGGGCGCGAAGATACTCCGCCCCCTGCCGGTAGATCTCCCAAAGCCGGTCATCGTCTGGCAAATCCGGCGGCCGGGAGAAAAACTCGGTGTTGGGCTCAATGGTCAGCTGATACCAGGATAGGTGCGTGGGTTGGTGATCCAGTGCCTGGCGCAGATCATCCAGGGCTTGTTCCGGTGTCTGATCTGGCAGACCGTGCATCAAATCTATGTTGAAGTTGCTGAACCCGGCCGCTTTCGCGGTCTCGATCGCGCGGTGGGCTGCTGTAGCGTCGTGGATGCGGCCAAGTGTTTTCAGGTGTGCCGGATGAAAGCTTTGCACGCCAATGGAAAGGCGGTTAATGCCAGCCTGGCGGAAACCTTCGTAACGGCCTTCTTCCAGGGTGCCAGGGTTGGCTTCGAGGGTGATTTCCGCGTCGGGCGCGAAGCTCAGGCGCTGGCGAAGTCCTTCGAACAAGCGCTGATAGAACCCGCTGGACATGAGCGATGGTGTCCCACCGCCAATGAATACGCTTTCGATCGGGCGCCCGCGCACGAAACTTAAATCCTGCTCTAAATCTTCCAGCAAGGCGGTCAGATAAGCATCTTCCGGAATGTCGCCGCGAACCGCGTGAGAGTTGAAGTCGCAATACGGGCACTTGCGCACGCACCAAGGCACGTGGATATACAGCGATAGCGGCGGGCAGACCGGAACAGCAGAGGCAGAGGGCACGTTTAATCGGTGCTCTTGAGCTGGTCTCGCAGGTTCGCCAGAGCGCGCCCGCGATGGCTGATTCGGCCTTTTTGTTCACGGGTCAGTTCGGCTGCACTGCAATGGTGTTCCGGTGCGTAGAACACCGGATCATAGCCAAAACCGCCGTCACCCGCAGGCTCTTGCAGAATCCGCCCCGGCCAGCGGCCATGGCAAATAATCGGAGTGGGATCATCCGCATGGCGCAGATAAACCAGCACGCAATGGAACTGGGCGCTGCGTTCCTGCTCGGGCACGTCCTTCAGTGCCGCTAACAACGCGGCTACATTGTCTGCATCCGTTGCTTCGGCGCCGGCATAGCGTGCAGAGCGCACCCCTGGTTGGCCGCCAAGGGCATCGACCGCTAAGCCACTGTCGTCTGCCAGAGCTGGCAAACCGGTTTCGCGAGCGGCGTGCCGGGCTTTCAAAATGGCGTTTTCAACAAAGGTAACGGCCGGTTCTTCTGCTTCTCCGACGCCCAGTTCGCCTTGAGCAATCGGCGTTAACCCCAAGGGCCCGAGCAGATCGGTCAGTTCGGCAATTTTGCCTTTGTTGTTACTGGCAATAACGAGTTTTTGAGACATGGTTCAGTCGTTAAACAATGCGTGGGCGAAGCGTACCTTCAGGTCTTGCGGGTGGCCTGTTGGTCGTGCGGTGATGTTGAAGGTCATTAATTCGGCCGGGCGATATTGGTATTGGGCAATGAAGTAAACCGCATCGCCTTCCTGAATCCTCCGGAACGCCAGAAACCTGACCTGTTGAATGTCATTGGCAACCTGGCCTTCAACCTGACCGCCTACCGGTTGAGGCTGGCCGTGCTCGTTATCGGTCATGATAGAGATGTTCACCACGCCGATGCTTTTGCTGCGCTGCAGGTTGTTGGCTTTGGCGACGTCCGGGGTCAGCATGGTGCTGGGAAAAACGCTCCAGTGGATTTGGTAATCACCGAAGTTTTTTTCGCCGCCGTGGCTTTGACTTGCCATCAACAGCAACCCAAAGGTTAACGCTACCAAGTGGGTGACAGAACGAATGGTCATCAGGTGTTCTCCCGTGTGATTCGGTAAATCGCAATCTCGCCCAGCAGGTTCGGCCACGCACGGGCCAGCCAGCTGTTCTGATGTTGGCCGTCTACAACTCGGCGGCTTTTGATCTTTATCCCTTTCTGCCGGCACAAGGCTTCAAAATCCTTGAAGGTGCACAGGCGGATGTTAGGGGTGTTGTACCATTTATACGGCAAAGCGTCTGATTCGGGCATACGGCCGCTCAGAGCCAAGCCCCAGCGCAGGCGCCAGTGGGCAAAGTTGGGGAAGGTGACGATGCCTTCACGGCCAAGCCGCAGCATTTCATCGATCACTTTGTCGGGCCGGCGAACAGCTTGTAGGGCCTGGGTCATCAGCACAATATCGAACATGCCGTCGCGAAAGTTATCCAGACCCTGAGTGTCCAGGTTCTGTTCGATCACCGACACCCCTTTGCCCATGCACGTAGTGATGTGGTCCGGGTTGATCTCCAGGCCGAAGCCGGTGGCGTTGCGTTCTTGCTGTAAGTAATGCAACAGGGTGCCATCACCACAACCGAGGTCGAGCACGTGGTGGCCGGGCTCAACCCACTGTTGAATAATTTCAAGATCGGCCCTCATGCGCCCACCTCCCGAGCTACCCGGTCCATGTACGCAGTGAACGCGTTGGTGTATCGGGGGGTCGGGATCAGGAACGCATCGTGGCCCCAGGGCGCATCGATTTCGGCGTAGCTGACTTTTTTGCGAGCGGAAATCATGGCATTCACCATTTCTTCAGAGCGGGCAGGGGAGAAACGCCAGTCGGTGCTGAAGGACAGAACCAGGTATTCGCACCGGGCAGGTGCCAGCGCTTTCGACAGGTCGCCGCCAAATTCGTAGGCCGGGTCGAAATAATCCAGAGCCCGGGTCATCAGCAGGTACGTGTTCGCGTCGAAAGTTTCGGAGAAGCGTTCGCCCTGATAACGCAGATAGCTTTCAACCTGAAACTCGGCGTCGTATCCGAATTTGAACGCTTCCTCCCGGAGTTCACGGCCAAACTTCTCGCCCATGGCGGCATCCGACAGATAGGTGATGTGCCCGACCATGCGGGCCAGCATCAGGCCACGCCGCGGTAAAGTGCTGGCTTCGTCATACCGGCCCTCATGGAATTCGGTGTCTGAGGTGATGGCCTGACGCGCCACTTCGTTAAAGGCAATATTCTGCGCCGTTAACCGGGGCGTGGAGGCGATGATCACCGCGTGCCGCAAGCGATCAGGATAATCCAGGCTCCACTGCAGCGCCTGCATACCGCCGAGCGAACCGCCAACCACTGCGGCCCACTGCTGGATGCCGAGACGGTCGGCCAGACGAGCCTGGCTCTTTACCCAGTCGGCAACGGTGATGACCGGAAAGTCCGGGCCGTAAAGCTTGCCCGTGGCCGGGTTGATTGAGTTGGGGCCGCTGCTGCCGTGGCAACCACCGAGGTTGTTCAGGCAAACCACAAAAAAGCGGTTGGTGTCGATGGGTTTGCCCGGGCCAATGCAGCTGTCCCACCATCCGGGTTTTCTATCGTCGTAGGAATGATAACCCGCGGCGTGGTGGTGACCGCTAAGGGCATGGCAAATAAGAACCGCGTTGCTGGCTTCGGCATTTAAGGTGCCGTAGGTTTCCACAACCAGATCATAACTGTCCAAAGACTGGCCGCAGGCCAATTCGATGGGGGTGTCGAAATGAAGGGTTTGCGGGCTAACGAGGCCCACGGAATCCGTAGGCAGGGAGTCGGGCATGAGCGTGTTGATATCCTGATCCAGTCCACTTGAGTCAGGCCATAGCCTGAGGTGGCGCAGAAGCTGGCGCCGATAGGGCAGTTTAAAGGCGGGGGGTGGTTGCTGCAACCGGCATGTGGCGGTGGCAGCAACCCGTAGGTCAGGCAGAACCGAAAATATTGACGACTTTCTGTTGAAGCAAAGTCGGGGCGGGCTTGCGAATATGGCGCACCATGTTGTCGGCCAGCTCCAGTTGTTTGCGCAGATCGGCGATGGAATGCTGCAGACGCTCTCGCTCGGCGCGGCTGTCGCGGTCGTTTCGTACCAGGTCCCGAAGTCTGCTGATTTGATGCTCCAGCAACTGCTTTTGTTCCATCGAGTACTGGATAATGGGCAGCAGCGCCTCGCGGGGCCAGCGCTCAATGTCGGACCTGGCCCTGCCGTGCAGGGTCCGGGCTTCGCTGACCATCACATTGAAAAAACGGCGAATCAGTAACGACTGCTCGGACATCAGGTTCTTGGGGCTGATACGGAAACGACGTGCTTTTTTGCGCAACTCCCGGATGGCAATCACATGACGCCCGGCTCTCAATGGAATGGGTTCCAGGTGACGGGAGCGCGAATCTTCGTTGTAACGCCGATAAATCGACGCCACCATTTTCTCCGCCAACTGGCCTTCGGTGAGCAGGTTGCTCAGATCAATTTCCAGCAATTCGAAAAAGTGATCCATGGCGCGAACCATGCCGGCCGTGGACCAGCTTTTCACCATAATCTCGCGCACTTTGTCGGCGTGGGCTTCAAAGCGTTTTTCGCTGACCAGGTTGTTCAGGATCTCGCCTTGCGAATCCATAAGGCGGCGCGATGAGCGCAGAGTGATCAGTTTTTTATAGTAGAAGTCATAGTCTTTCTGAGCCCCTTCTGCGAGCCGGGCCAGGGCCGGTTTGTCCAGTGCAGGGCCAGTGCAGGCCGCATGCTCTTCTTCCAGTGAATTGAGCCGGTACTGCATTGCAGCCTGGCTGTTTTGCAGCATGCCCAGCAAGTCACTAATGAGGTGCTGAGTAATCAGCTGTTCCTTGTGAGTCAGGATGCGCTGGACAATCAGCTTTTCCAGTAACCCAAGATTCGAGCGACCAAACAGTTCGGGATCGTTGCGCACGCGTGCCAGCAAGCCCTGTTTGGCAGAGAGAGGGAGGACATCGCGTTGCTTCATGCCGAGGTGGTCGGCGGTGTAGGTACGCACGCGCTCAATGGAATCATTCGTATGGTTGTCGCCTTGAATGTCGTCCCAGAGCACATCGATTTTGTTCAGCACGGCAAAGCGGCCGGCGCGATGGTCGGCGTGGTCGGTGTTGATGTGCTCTTTCCAGATTGCCATGTCGCTGGCGGTGACGCCAGTGTCGGCACCCAGCACAAAAATCACCGCATGCGCACGTGGCAGCATGCTCATGGTCAGTTCGGGTTCTGACCCCAGCGCATTCAGCCCCGGGGTGTCGAGAATACGCAAGCCGCGCTCGAACAGAGGATGGCGAATGCTGATCTGCGCATTGCGCCAGGCGGGTACCAGTACGTTGCCCGAAACCCGGGGGTCGGCTTCCAGCATGTCTTCATCAAATCCGAGTTTACGGGCATCGCCGATCGAGACGCTTTTCACCCGGGCAACTTCGGATAGCACTTCGCGCATGACCTTCGGGTTATCTTCAGCCAGTTCGTGCCGAATCCAGTTTTCAGGGCGCTTGCGTTGTTGCTGCAAGGATAGCTCGCCGGTGCGGGTTTCAATCGGAAGCAGCATGAGATAGCTCTCGTTGCTGGTCCGGTCGAAGAACAGCTCGGTGGGGCACATGGTGGTGCGGCCTGCTTCAGAAGGCAGCATCCGCTGGCCGTAACTGGCAAAAAACAGCGCGTTAATCAGTTCGGTTTTACCACGGGAATATTCGCCGACGAATGCGATGGTAAGCTCATCTTCAATCAGAAGCTCCAAGCCGTGCCGGATGCGGGTGCTGATGTCTTCTGAAAACAGGTTGTTGTCCTGCAGCCACAACCGGTATCGGCCAATCTGGCGAATCAGATTTTTCTTCCAGTCGTGGTAGGCTTCCACCTGCTGCGACAGTGTTCCCTGCTGGCTCATGAAGTAATCCTTTAGCGCGACGTTCGGGAGTTGGATGGTCCCAAATTAAATGTCGACAATCATAGCCTGATTATCCATTCTTAATACGGCATCGTTTAACAGATAAGGGTCGTTGGCATGAAATGACAAAAGAAAAAAGCCGGCGTATCAATGAGTTGATAGGCCGGCCTTGAGATGTTTAATGTTTTGGTATTATGTAACGATATGTATATTTGTGAGGCGGGTTACATTCCGGCACCGAGAAAGCCCATTCCTGCCGCGATTTTCATGTGATTAAGCACCACGTCCAGCACGTTCAGTATCAGGAACACGATAATCGGCGACAAATCGAGACCACCCATGGATGGCATGATGTTCCGGACCGGGCGCATGACCGGCTCGGTGATCTGAGCCACCAGTTGGATGGCCGGGTGCCCACTTTGGGGCGCAATCCAACTCACCACCACCACTGCGATGACCGACCAGAAGTAAATTTTCACGATCAGGCTAAGAACATTCAGCGTGCCCCACACCAGCAAGGTGAGCGGGTTGAGTGCGGGCACGCCTGCGTTGTAAATCAGCAGCATCAAAAAGAAGGTGATTGATTGGATCAGGACAGCCAGCACCAGTGCGGCACCATCAATGCCGCCCCAGCCCGGGATGATTCTGCGCAGCGGCCGTAACGGCGGGTTCGTTGCTTTTACGACGAACTGGGAAATCGGGTTGTAAAAATCGGCCCGCGCCAGTTGCAGAAGAAATCTAAGCAGCACCACCGACATATAAAAGGTGGATGCAATCATCAGAATGGTAATCAGAATGTCTGCCAGCATGAAGCTGTGTCTCCGTAACGGTTACTGTTTGTCGGCCAGTTCTTTGGACATTTCTTCCGAACGAGTGAAGGCGGCGTCGTACGCTTTCTTCACAAGATCACGCAGGCCACCGTCTTCGAATGTATTGATTGCCCGCTCGGTGGTGCCGCCCGGGGACATCACATTACGTTTCAGTTGAGCGGGCTCATGCTCGCTGCGTGCTGCCATTTCGGCGGCCCCTGCCATAGTCTGGATGGCCAGCTTTCTGGCGGTAGCCGGTTCAATTCCGGCATCCGTTGCAGCGCTTTCCAATGCTTCCAGCATCAGGAAAAAATAGGCCGGCCCGCTGCCCGAAAGGGCTGTGACGCCGTGAATCAGATTCTCGTCCTCTACCCAGAGCGCAGTGCCGATGCTTTCGAAAACCGTTTGTACCATGGTTTTTTGTTCGTCCGACACTTTGTTGTTAGCGAACAGACCGGCGGCGCCTTTGCCTACGAGTGACGGTGTGTTCGGCATCACACGAACCAGCGGCAGTCCGCCGCCCAGCCATTGGTCAATGGTGTCGGCGGTCAGGCCGGCAGCAATGGAGACAATCAGTGGCCGGGTATTCTGCACCACCGGTGCAATGTCGCGGCAGACATCGGCCATAACCTGGGGCTTTACCGCGAGAACGACGATGTCGGCTTGCTCCACACAGTAGCGATTGTTCGTGCTGACGCTCACGCCAAACTGGTTTCGAACAGCTTGCAAGTGGCTGTCATCGGGTGCGCTAACCCACATATTGTTGGCGTCGAAGTGGTTATCCAGCATGCCCCCAATAATAGCGCTGGCCATATTGCCGGCGCCGATAAACGAGATGACGGGTGATTTGCTCAAGGTGCGCTCCAAGTGCTTACTCAGTAAATGGTATGTTCCTGATGATAACAGGAACGCATGGATTCAGCTTAGGCACTATTTGGCCAGGCGAGCTCCAAACAGGGCCGAGCCAACCCGAACCCAGGTGGCGCCTTCTTCGATAGCCGGCTCCAGGTCGCTCGACATGCCCATCGACAACGTGTCGAGTTGCCGGGCACCGGATAAGCTTTGGTCGAGTTGGGCCAGTGCGTTTGCCAGTTTCCGGAAACTGTTTTTCAGATCGGCCTCGCTTTGGTTTGGGTCCGGGATGGCCATCAGTCCTCTCAGGGTCAGGTTGGGTAGTTCGCTGACAGCTGTGGCCAGTTTCGGTAGTTCGCTCAACGAGCAGCCGGATTTGCTCTCTTCATCGTTTACATTCACTTGCAGGCAGATGTTCAGTGGGCCGAGGGCCTTTGGGCGCTGTTCGCTGAGCCGGCGGGCAATTTTCAGGCGATCCACGCTGTGCACCCACGCGAAAGACTCAGCGATCTGCCGGGTTTTGTTGGACTGGATCGGGCCAATGAAATGCCATTCCAGAGCGTCCAGATCTTTAAGGGCCTCGATCTTGTCCAGCGCTTCCTGCAGGTAGTTTTCGCCGAATGCCGTTTGGCCAACCTCGGCGGCGGCACGAATGTCTTCCGGCGGCCGAGTTTTGCTAACTGCCAACAACCGCACACTGTCGGGCTTACGGCCGGCCTGCTCTGTTGCTTTTTGTATGCGTCGGGTTACGCTTCTGATGTTGTCTGCTATGCTGCTCATAGTGTGAGTTTGCCGCGTCTGTATTAAAAGAAAAAGCCTTCCGAGGATCCCTATGGATATTACTGAACTGCTTGCCTTTTCGGCCAAACAAGGTGCGTCGGATTTGCACCTGTCAGCAGGCCTTCCCCCCATGATTCGTGTCGATGGCGATGTGCGCCGGATCAACCTGCCTCCGATGGAGCACAAAGAGGTGCACGGGTTGATTTACGACATCATGAACGACAAGCAGCGCAAGGACTACGAAGAATTTCTGGAAACCGACTTCTCGTTCGAAGTTCCGGGGGTTGCTCGTTTTCGTGTGAACGCTTTTAACCAGAACCGTGGTGCCGGTGCCGTGTTCCGGACCATCCCCTCGAAAGTACTGACCATGGAAGATTTGGGCATGGGTCAGGTTTTCAAGGACATCGCTTCCGTGCCTCGTGGCCTGGTGTTGGTAACCGGGCCAACCGGTTCCGGTAAATCGACCACGTTGGCAGCGATGATGGACTACATCAACGATACCCGCTACGAGCACGTTCTGACCATTGAAGATCCGATCGAATTTGTTCACGAGTCGAAAAAGTGCCTCGTGAACCAGCGGGAAGTTCACAGGGATACACTTGGCTTTAACGAAGCCCTTCGCTCTGCCTTGCGGGAAGACCCTGACATCATTCTGGTGGGCGAGCTTCGAGACCTTGAAACCATTCGCCTGGCACTGACTGCGGCAGAAACCGGCCACCTGGTGTTCGGCACCCTGCACACCACTTCGGCTGCCAAAACCATCGACCGGGTGGTAGACGTATTCCCGGCCGAAGAGAAATCCATGGTTCGGTCGATGTTGTCCGAGTCGTTGCAGGCGGTTATCTCCCAGACCCTGATGAAGAAAATGGGCGGTGGCCGAATTGCGGCACACGAAATCATGATCGGTACCCCGGCCATTCGGAACCTGATTCGTGAGGACAAGATTGCGCAGATGTACTCGTCGATTCAGACCGGTGGCTCGATTGGCATGCAAACGCTGGATCAGTGTCTGGAAGGCTTGCTCAGGAAGGGGCTGATTTCCCGTGAAGATGCCCGGATGAAGGCGAAGATTCCGGATAATTTTTAAGTGTTGGCAATGATGTTGAAACCAATAGGTACGAAAAATGGAATTTGAAAAGCTGTTGCGGCTCATGGTGGAAAAAGGCGGTTCGGATCTTTTTATCACCGCGGGGGTTCCACCGAGCATGAAAGTGAACGGTAAGGTGTTACCGGTCACAAAAAATGCGTTGACGCCGGAACAGACCCGGGAGCTTGTCTATGGCGCAATGAATGACAAGCAACGCGCCGAGTTTGACGAAAGCCATGAGTGTAACTTTGCCATCAGTGCCCGGGGCATCGGCCGGTTCCGTGTCAGTGCGTTTTTTCAGCGCAATTTGTGCGGCATGGTATTGCGGCGCATTGAGGTGAAGATTCCGCAAATTGATGAGCTTTCATTGCCGGAAGTGATTAAGGACCTGGCTATGACCAAGCGAGGCCTGATCATGTTTGTGGGTGCGACCGGCACCGGTAAGTCCACCTCGTTGGCCGCCATGCTGGGGCATCGCAACCGGAACAGTCGGGGCCACATCATCTCTATTGAAGACCCGATCGAGTTTATTCATCAACACCAGGGCTGCATCGTCACCCAGCGTGAGGTGGGCATTGATACCGAGAGCTTTGAAGTCGCGCTGAAAAATACGCTGCGGCAGGCGCCCGATGTCATTCTCATTGGTGAGGTGCGTACCCGCCAGACCATGGAGTACTCGGTGCAGTTCGCCGAAACCGGTCACCTGTGTTTGGCAACGCTGCACGCGAACAATGCGAACCAGGCTCTGGACCGGATTATCCAGTTCTTTCCGCCCGAACAGCACAACCAGATCTGGATGGATTTGTCGCTCAACCTGAAAGCCATCGTGGCGCAGCAGCTGGTGCCAACGCCAGACGGCAAAGGTCGGAAAGCGGTTATTGAAGTGTTGATCAACACGCCTTTGGTGGCCGACATGATCCGAAAAGGTGAGGTGCACAAGCTGAAAGAGTTGATGTCGAAATCTAACGAAAGCGGCATGCAGACCTTCGATCAGGCGCTTTATAAGCTTTATTCGGAAGGCTCGATCACGTATGAAGATGCGTTGGCACACGCGGATTCGGCCAACGATCTGCGCTTGATGATCAAGCTGGGCAGTGACGCCAAGGGCGCTGACAGCTTGTCTTCCTCGGTTGATAAACTGACTATTCAGGACGACTAGATTTGTTGTGCAAAAAGCCCCCGATTGGGGGCTTTTTGCGTTTTGGGCGCAGCAGAAATAAATTAGCTTTGCAAATAGGTAGTTATGGCATTTGAGGCCAGAACCCACTGCTGCGTATACTCCGCGCGAACTAATAAGGAGACACCATGGACAAGAATACCAACGTACTCGTGAAAGCCATTCGTATGGCCACTTTGGCTGCTGTTGCTGCCCCTGCAACCGTTATGGCTGGTGGTTTTTCATTGAACGAGCAAAGCGCTAGCCAGATGGGTGTCGCCAACGCCGGCGCCGCCGCTAACCCTGAAAACGCGACCACTGTTTTCTTCAACCCGGCCGGTATGAGCCAGCTGTCTGGCACCAACATTTCTTTTGGTGCGGCGGTTTTGGATATTGATGCGGAAGCGAAGAGTGCCGAAGCACGCCGGAATGTTCCAGGTGTTGACGTACCGGTAAATGGTAACCGTGGCGGTGATATTGCGGACTTGGCCGTGCTGCCTAACTTCTATTTAACCCATGAAGTTAACGAGTCCATCGACGTTGGTTTTGGTATTCATGCTCCTTATGGGCTTGCGGCCGATTATGACGATAATTTTGAAGGTCGTTACTTTGCCGATAAGACTGAACTGAAAGCTATTGCATTCACTCCGTCCCTGTCTGTGAACAATGGTAAAGGTCTGTCCATGGGCGTTGGGCTGAACATCATGTATGCCGAGGGGCGCCTGACTAAGTTCCAAGATGTGGCCGGTCAAGTTTATCCTGCTGCCTTTGATGCCGGCATGGCGAATGGTCTTACTCCTCAGCAGGCAGATGCGGTGGCTAAGCAGCAAGTAGCTGGAATGCAAGATCCATATGCAGATATTGAGGGTGATGATGTTGGCGTTACTTTCCGGGTTGGCTTTCTTTATGAGCTGGACGAGCGCACGCAATTTGGCCTGAGTGCTCAGACGGGTACGGAATTAAAGCTAAAGGGTGATGCTGAAATTAGCAATTTACCTGATCCTGGAAACCCGGGTGCGACGAGAACTCTTACGGAAAAAGTTGAAGTTCCTCTGGCGATTCCCGAGGCGATCACATTCGGTGTTCGTCACCACCTGACTGATGATGTAACCCTTCTAGCGGGCGCAACATACGCGCGTTGGGGCCGGTTTGAAGAACTTGATATCTATAGCAGGGAAGGTGGCAAAGGAAAAATATCGGCTAATGTTGGCGACCCGATTACTCATATCACCGAAAAGTGGAAAAATACTTGGCAGGTGAATGTGGGTGGTATCTGGCAAGCAACGCCAGAGTGGGCCTTTAAAGCCGGTTATGCTTGGGATGAATCTCCTGTGGACCAGTACCTGACTGCCCGTATCCCGTCCAGTGATCGTCATTGGCTGACACTAGGTACACAATGGAAAGATGCACAAAGTGGCTGGGCTGTCGACGTGGCGGTAGGAACTCTGTTGTTTAAAGATGATCCTAAGTTCACTGAGCGTAACTACCAGCACAGTAACCCTGGTCAGGTCGCTGAGCTCGCGCCAGGAGTTGAAGACCCAAGCTACTACACAGCTGAATACGAACTCAGCGCCTGGAGCGCTGCGATCGAGGTCAGCAAAGCGTTCTAATACGTCGCTTAGCTAACCGCAATAAAAAACGCCCGGTTGAGGAGACTCACCGGGCGTTTTGCGTTAGTGGGCTTGATCCCAGTTGTCACCGACACCGGCTTCCACCAGCAGCGGAACGTCGAGCTTGGCGGCGGCAGACATGCGCTGTACCAGGCCCTCTCGAACTTTCTCCACAGCGGCTTCACGCACTTCGATGATCAGTTCGTCGTGTACCTGCATGGTCATCACGGCATCGTCAGCGTGGTTTTCATACAGCCACTGGTCCACATCAATCATTGCGCGTTTGATGATGTCGGCGGCCGTGCCTTGCATCGGTGCGTTGATGGCGGTGCGCTCGGCCGCCTGTTGCAGCTGTTTGTTCCGGGCGTTGATCTCTGGCAGGTACAGGCGGCGGCCGTACAGGGTTTCCACATAGCCGTCTTCGTGAGCTTGTTTGCGGATGTTGTCCATGTAACGCAGTACGCCCGGATAGCGCTCGAAATAACGGTCGATGTATTCCTGAGCCACTTTCCGCTCTACCCCCAGCTGGCGGGCCAACCCAAAGGCGGACATGCCGTAGATCAGGCCGAAGTTGATGGCCTTGGCGCTGCGACGCTGGTCGGAAGACACTTCAATCAGGCTTACACCGAACACTTCCGCGGCGGTCGCCTTGTGGATATCTTCGCCGTGCTCGAACGCCTTCAGCAGGCCTTTGTCGCCAGACAGGTGCGCCATGATGCGCAGTTCAATCTGGGAGTAGTCCGCAGCCAATAATTTATGGCCTTCCGGCGCGATGAACGCCTGACGAATCCGGCGGCCTTCCTGGGTTCGAATGGGGATATTCTGCAGGTTCGGTTCTGAGGATGATAGCCGCCCTGTAGCCGTCACCGCCTGATGGTACGAGGTATGCACCCGGCCAGTTCGGTGATGGATCAGCTCGGGCAAGGTGTCGGTGTAAGTAGACTTGAGCTTGCTCAGGCTGCGGTGTTCTACAATCAGCCGGGGCAGTTCATGCTCATGGGCAAGTTCCTGTAGCACGGGCTCTGCGGTGGAAGGCGCGCCTTTTGGTGTTTTCTTGACGACCCGGAGCCCCAGTTTGTCATACAGAATCGCTTGCAGCTGTTTGGGGGAACCCAGGTTGAAGGCTTCGCCAGCCACCTCGTGAGCTTCTTTCTCAAGCTCGGCCATGCGCTCGGCCAATTCCTGGCTGTGCTGTCTTAACGTGCTGGCGCTGATGAGCGTGCCGCGTTGTTCCATGCGCGATAACACGGGTACCAGCGGCAGGTCGATGTCCCGGTAGACGGATTCGAGTTTGCCGGTTTCTTTGAGTTTGGGGTTTAAAACGTGGTGCAGACGGAGAGTGATGTCTGCGTCTTCGGCGGCGTAAGGGCCGGCTTTTTCAAGATCGATCTGGTTGAACGTCAGCTGCTTCGCGCCTTTGCCTGCGATGGACTCAAAACTGACGGTGTCTTCGTCCAGATAAGCTTTGGCGAGGCTGTCCATGTCGTGGCGAGTAGCTACAGAGTTTAGCACGTAAGACTTCACCATTGTGTCGTCGCCGATGCCATCAAGGTGAATGCCGTGATTCGCCAGCACGTTTTTATCGTACTTCAGGTTCTGGCCGATTTTCGCCTGCTTGGGGTTCTCCAGAAGCGGTTTAAGCTGGGCCAGTACATCTTCCCTATCCAGCTGTTTGGGCGCGCCCATGTAGTCGTGGCCAACCGGTACGTATGCCGCCTCACCCGGTTCGATGGCGAAGGAGACACCGACGATTTCGGCATCCATATAGCGCAAGCTGGTGGTTTCGGTGTCGAAGGCAAAGGCATCCGCAGCTTTCAGGCGTTTTACCCATTCATCGAACGCAGCTTGCTCGGTGATGACCGTATACGTTCTTTCGATGGCTTGCTTCGGTTCGGAGGCTTCTGCAGCTACCGGCGTGTCGCTGTCACGGTTTTCAAGCTCGGAAATCCAGCCGCGGAATTCGTATTCTTTAAACAGTTCCAGCAGCGCATCGTCGTTCTGTTCGCGGTCTTTCAAATCTTCCAGACCAAATTCCAGATCCACATCCAGCCGGATGGTCGCCAGCTCACGGCTCAGGGGCAGGGTGTCGATTGCTTCGCGCAGGTATTCGCCGATCTTGCCTTTGATCTCGCTGGCGTGCTCGATCAGGTTGTCCAGATCGTTGTAGGCCTGCAGCCATTTCACCGCCGTTTTCGGGCCGCACTTGTTCACGCCCGGAATGTTGTCCACTTTGTCGCCGACCAGCGCAAGATAATCGATGATCTGCTCTGGCGTTACGCCGAATTTCTCGATCACGCCGTCTCGATCCATGGCGGTTTCGGTCATGGTGTTGATCAGGGTGACGTGGTCACTCACCAGTTGCGCCATGTCTTTATCGCCGGTAGACACCACCACATCGATGCCTTTACGGGTGGCTTCATTGGCCAGCGTGCCAATCACATCGTCGGCCTCGACACCGGGCACAATCAGGAGCGGAAGGCCCATCGCCTTTACAATCTCGTGGATGGGCTCAATCTGCATGGCCAGGTCTTCCGGCATCGGCGGGCGGTTGGCCTTGTACTCTTCGTACATCTCGTGACGGAAGGTTTTCCCCTTGGCATCAAACACAACCACTACCTTGGATTCAGGGAAGTCCTGGTCCAGTCGGCGTAGCATGCTGACCACGCCTTTAATAGCACCGGTGGGGTGGTTCTTGCTGGTAGTCAGTGGCGGGAGCGCGTGGTAGGCACGGAACAAATAGGACGAACCGTCTACCAGAACCACGGGGGGAGTCTTTTTCTCTGTCATGTCGATGCAAATCCGGATTCTGATTGAAGCGTGGGTTGGCTTGTGCAACTCTAAAGGTAAGTGCAATTCAAAGCCTGGATGATGAGTCAGAGGGTACCATGAAAATGAAGCGAATCGCCTGTTCCGCCCTGTTGTTGGGCTGTTTCTCTGTGCCGCTGATGGCTCAGGACGAAGGGGCTTTGGATGCGACGCCGGTGGAAACACCGAAAGAGCCGCTGGTGATCACCGACTACCAGCCGCCGGCGGGTGGTACCGAGATTGTGATTCGCCCGGGTGATGGTGAAGTCTTCTACGAATACCGGGTGAACGGGCAGCTAATGGAGATCAAAGTGGTGCCCGAAGTCGGGCCGGAATATTATCTGGTACCTGCCGATGGCGGTGGTTGGGTGCAGGATACAGATTCGGACCTCCTTGTCCCCAGCTGGGTGCTGTTTCGCTGGTAACGATTCCTTTCTTGTACACGCCGCTTAAATCAGGTTGACTTCGACCGACGCTGAGCGGCGGCTTTCCAGGCCATCAACATCGACGGTGGTGATGGCAAACTCGTAGGCACCGGGGGGCATGGCTCCTAACGGGTATTTCGTTGTGCTGGCGTCTTTCACCGAAATCACTTCGAATCGATCTTTGTGCTTCATACGGTAGTAGATTTTGTATTCTGCAATTTGCCCCAGAGCCAGCGAGGAGCCGTCTTCGCGGGTCAGTGGCGCATTCCAGACCAGCGTCTTAGGCTGCGATGTGTTGTCGGCGCCTTGATTCTCGAATGACTGCTTTGCCCCAGGGTCTATGGCTTGGTAAGCAGTTTCGGTCTGTGTGCCGGAACTTTCGCCTCCGTCCTGGCAGCCCGTGAGAATCAAGGCAGCTAACAGTAGTGTCAGCGTGGAGGTAACACGCACAGGTGCGCGCAGTGTGGTTGGCAATAATTTCATGAGTCACTCGCATACGGGGTCTGTTAGGAATGCCCCTTTGATCGGTTTGTATGGAGCCTGAATACAACAGGGAGACGGGCCAGAAAAACAGCTGAGGATTATGCCTGTGGTTAAGAAGTGATCAAGTGACAATTTAGTAAAGGCCGTGTAATCACTTTTAGTATGATCATTCTAATTTTTATCCGTATCTTGAGACATGAAATCTACTCAAGGCCACCGGGGTTACCGGTTTCCGGGCCGAAAGAGACCAACTCAAGGAGAGTTATTATGGGCAAACTTAAATCTTACCAAGAGCAGCTTCAGGACATCGTTGAAAAGGGCATCACTGCCGCTGAAGAGCAGCAGAAGAAGCTGGCAGCCAAGCCTTTCGACTACGCTGAGAAGCTGGAAGCCGAAGTTCGCGAATACACCGTTCAGACTCTGCGTGAGCGTTACAACGGTTACTCCGACACTTTGTTCAACCAGCTGCGTAGCCTGAACACCCGTTTCGGCGATTTCGCTGCCGAGTTGGTTGCCAAGCTGGAAAAAGAAGCAGCTGAAGGCGCCGACGCTGTAGCAGAAGCTGCTGAAGACGTTGCTGAAGCTGCTGAAGAAGCGAAGAAGTCTGTTGCCAGCAAGAAGCCGGCAAAGAAGACTGCTGCTAAGAAGAAAACCGCTGCTTCTGCCTAATCATTTAGGTTGTTGCAGTAGTGAAAAAGGCGCTCCACGTGAGCGCCTTTTTTGTGCTTTCTGGCCTGCCGGAATGCAAGCGAGTGTTACTCGGAACTGGTGGTTTCTGCTTCCGCATCGGTCAGAGGCAGGGTGCGCTCTGAACCGGTGATTTCTTCAAGCCGTTCGATGTCGGATAGAAAGCGTTTGGCAACCGTATCAATTTCCAGCCGCTGAGCTGCAATTTCTCGCTCGATATCGCGAACCTGACCTTCCAGGCGGTAGATTTTTTTCAGTGTCGCGTCTGGCACCTTTTGCCCCGCTCTTTCCATCTCGGCCGCCCGACGTTGTTCGTTGTCGAGTTGGCTGGTCAACACGGAAATGTTGCCGCGCTTCAAAGCAATCAGGCCTTCCAGTTCCTGCACTTTTCGATGCATGGCCCGAACAGCCTGATCAGGATGACTGAAGCGTTTGAGCAGCAGGCGATCCTTTTCGAGTTGCGCGGCTTGCTGTTTTTTACGCTCTTCGGCGGCTGCACGGGCTGCGAGTTCTTCAGCAGAAGGGGCCGGAGCGATGGTTTCGATCACTCGACCGTTATTGCTGATGATCTCGTAGCCGCGTTTAGTGGCTGACTGTGGAATGGTGTTACTGATGACCAGTCGGCCATTTTCATCGGTGTAACGATACATGCCCGCTTGCACGGCTGCTGTGGATAGCAGTCCCGCGGAAAGGAGAACGGCAAGAACCGGGGCTTTGGTGAAGCGGTGTTGCATGTATCAGACTCCGTAGCGGTCCCGATAGCTGGCTACGTTTTCGGCGTGGCCGGAAAAGTCGGGGTTAGACTTTAAGTAGTCTAGTACTTGTTCCAGACGAATGATGCTAACCACGGGTATGCCGAATTCCTGTTCGACTTCCTGAATGGCCGAGAGCTCGCCATTGCCCTTTTCCTGGCGATCCAGCGCGATCAGCACTCCGGCAGGTTCTGCCCCGGCGGCCCGAATGATGTCGATGGATTCCCGAATGGCGGTGCCAGCGGTGATGACATCGTCCACAATCAATACGTTACCTTGTAGTGGTGCGCCAACAATATTGCCACCTTCTCCGTGATCTTTCTTCTCTTTACGGTTAAAGGCAAAGGGTTTGCTGTTACCGTCTGTAGCAAGGGCCATTGCGGTGACGGTGGCCAACGGAATGCCCTTATAGGCGGGTCCGAAAATGATGTCATAATCCAATCCGCTTCGCTCAATCGCGGCGGCGTAGGCCTTGCTCAACTGCAACAGGTCGTCTCCGGTGTTGAACAGTCCGGCGTTGAAGAAATACGGGCTGGTGCGTCCGGATTTGAGAGTGAATTCTCCAAAACGAAGAACATTTCGCTGGATGGCAAACTCGATAAAATTTTTCTGATAGTCGTGCATGGCAAGGCTTCTGGCGGGGTTTGACTTTAAATAAGGCGTAAAACCGGTATCATACACAGAAACCGAATCAGGGAACACGTATGCGCGTAGTATCCATTAGCGTCAACGGTCTGGAGCAGGCTGTTGAGAAAGGCTTTTTTGACTGGCTGGCAGAGCAGGACGCCGATGTGGTGTGTGTTCAGGACCACCGCATGCGTGCCTATGAAGTCGAAGACAAAAATCTCATTCCCGAGGGTTATGAGGCTTACTTTATTGATGGTGAGCTGAACGAGCACGGCGGGGTGGGTATTTATACCCGTCATTTCCCCAAGGCGATTATGTACGGCTTTGCCAATGAGCAGGCCGATCGTGAAGGTCGGTTTATTCAGGCCGATTTCGATAAGGTTTCTGTGGCTTGCGTGCTGGCGCCTTGCGCGCTGGGGCGTGAGGAAGAGCTTATCGGCGATGATGATCTGACGGTTCTGGATCACAAAGACGAGTTTCTCGACGCGTTCGGTGTGCATATGCAGAAGACGCTGCGCAAGCGCCGTCAGTTTATTTTCTGTGCGAACTTGCAGTCTGCTCATCATGTGACGGATGCCAGCCCGCTTTATCACAAGACGGATTTTTCCGGGTTTTTGCCCCATGAGCGGGCCTGGTTGGATCGTTTGTTTGATGAAATGGGCTGTATTGATGCATTCCGCGAGATCAACAAGCAGAGCAATCAGTTTACCTGGTGGCCGGAGCAGACCGAGGGTTCTCGCAAGAAGGCGGGGATTCGGGTGGATTACCAGTTGCTGACACCGGGGATCCGCAAGACCATCAGTGATGGTTGGATTGATGGTGGTACGCGTTTTTCGGACCACGCTCCGGTGGTGATGGATTACGATATTGAGATTGGTTTTTGAGCTAACCGATCTCGCTTCGGGGGAGGGCGCCGTTTCGGTAAGCCTTCCCCAGAACCGCTACGAGCACATCCATGTGCGCTTCTCTCCGGCCATCCATGGCCTACGAAATTCTGGGGAAGGCTTACCGAAACGCCGCCCCAGACTTCTGATTTAGCCTTCCAGTGCTTCTTTCTGAATTTCAAACAGCTGGTTGATAGCCGTGCGTGCCAAGCCAAGCATGCTGTCCAGTTCTTTCTGCTCGAAAGGCGCGCCTTCCGCAGTGCCCTGAATTTCGATGAAGCCGCCTTTGTCGGTCATGATGACGTTCATGTCGGTTTCGGCTTCTGAGTCTTCCGGGTAGTCCAGGTCGGCAACCGGTGTGCCTTTGTAAACACCCACAGAGATTGCCGCGATCATCTGCTTCAGCGGGGATTTTTTCAGGCGCTTGGTTTCTACCAGGTGGTTCAGGGCATCGACCAGTGCTACGCAGCCGCCGGTGATGGCAGCGGTGCGGGTGCCGCCGTCGGCCTGGATCACGTCGCAGTCGATGGTGATGGTGTGTTCGCCCAGGGCTTGCATGTCTACTGCGGCGCGCAGGCTGCGGCCGATCAGTCGCTGGATTTCTACGGTGCGGCCACCTTGTTTGCCGCGGGCGGCTTCGCGGCCCATGCGGCTGCCGGTGGAGCGGGGTAGCATGCCGTATTCGGCGGTGATCCAGCCTTTGCCTTCGCCGCGCAGGAAGGGCGGTACTTTGTTTTCCACAGAGGCGGTGCAGATGACTTTGGTGTCTCCGAACTCAACCAGCACAGATCCTTCGGCGTGGCGGGTGTAGTTGCGGGTGATCCGGACGTCTCTGGGTTGCTCGGGCGTTCTGCCGCTTGGTCGCATAGTGTGTCCTGTTGTTTCAAGATGAATGTCCGGCGCTGGGCCGGTCGGTGTTTTGAAAGGGCGGTGAGTATAGCACGGAGGGCGCCGGGGTCGGGTGCGTGGTGTCCGCTATTGGTCTGGCTCGCCGCTCGCGGCACTTGCCTGTTACACTCGAATGATCATCGATTGGTATTGGAGCCTTTATGATTCGCAGCATGACTGCTTTTGCCCGTAAGGATGCCCGTGGTGACTGGGGCACGCTCACGTGTGAGATTCGCACGGTGAATCACCGTTACCTGGAGCCTTCGTTCCGGTTGCCAGAGGCATTTCGTGAGCTGGAGAACCGGTTTCGTGAGGAATTGCGTAAGGGATTGAAGCGGGGCAAGGTGGATGTCTCGATGCGCCTGCAATCGACCGAAAACGAGGTGCAGAGCTTCGAGATTAATGACGAGATCGCCAGTGCGGTGAACGAGGCGGCAAATCATATTAATCGAATGCTGGATAACCCCGCCCACATCAGCGCGCTGGATATTCTGCGCTGGCCCGGGGTGATGTCGTTGCCGGAGCAGGATTACAGCGCCGCTCAAACTGCGGCAGCTGAGTTGTTTGCCGAGACGGTGGCTGAGCTGGTGAGTGTTCGCGAGCGCGAAGGTGAGCGGTTGCGGCCGTTGTTTGAGGATCGATTGGCCACTATCAGCGAACTTGTAGCCGAGGTGCGTGAGCGTATGCCGGAATTACTGGCGGCTCAGGAGCAAACGCTGCGGGATCGCTTTGAAAAAGCCAAGGTTGAGCTGGAGCCGGAGCGGGTTGCTCAGGAGATGGTGATGCTGGCCCAGAAGAGTGATGTGGCAGAAGAGCTGGATCGGCTGGATGCCCACGTCAGTGAGGTTCGGGAAACCTTGCAGGGCGACCAGGCGATTGGTCGCCGTTTGGATTTCCTTATGCAAGAGTTGAATCGTGAGGCCAACACGCTCAGCAGCAAGAGTTTTGATGCCGCCGTTACACGTGCTGCTGTTGATCTGAAGGTGTTGATCGAACAGATGCGCGAGCAGGTGCAAAACCTGGAGTGATTTTGACGGCGGGGAGGCTGGCCCCGCACGCCTTTTGGGCCGGCTATTCTGCCGGCTTAACCGCTACCAAGTCCGTTCGTAGATGTGTGAGTACTTTTTCGGCAGTGTTGCCGATGACTCGTGCGGCGAGCCCTGTTTTTCCTGTTGTGCCCATCACCACCATGTCTGCTTTGATTTTGTTGGCGACGCTGGGGATGACTTTCTGCGTCGGCCCGGACACGATGTGAACCTGCTCTGGCGTCAGGTGCCAGGTGTGACGCAAATGCTCGATTTTTGGTTTGAGCGCTTCTCGGCGTTTCCGCTCGTGGGCGGCAGTGTCGATGATTTCCAGATCAGCTAACAATACCGATGTGTGCAGAGCGTGCACCAAGTGCAGTTCGCTGCCCATTGCTTTGGCTAAGTGCCATGCCTGATCGATGATTCGGTTGTTTAACGCCTTTTTAACGGGTTTCTCTGTGCCGAGATCCACCGCAGCAAGAATCGGGTGGGCCTTGTTCCATTTGAGTTCGGCCAGCAGCATGACGGGTACCGGGCATGCCCGGATCAATTGCCAATCGGTCGGGGTGTATAAAAGCGTTTCTGATCGGTTTTCGGTTTTGATCACAGCGCTTACGCGTTCTTGCTGGCAATAATCAATAATCCACTGATGGATTTGCTTCTCCCACACGACACGCACATTAACCTTCAGGTCGGTGCAATCGGTAAGAGCCAGCATTTGCTCCAGCCATTTTTCCCGCATCTCAATTAAGGCCTTCTTGGCTCTTTCCTGAACCACCGGGTCGTTGGGCAGGGCATCAAGGTATTCATGCACAAACGCCACGATGTCTACGCTGGCACCCGTTGCCCGCGCGAGTTCCACGCCTCGAGAGAGTGCAATCTGGTGTTTGTGCTGAGGGTCCATGACGATCAGGAGTTTATCCATGCGCTTTATCCATCGTTTGTAAGAGAATTGAATCCATAATATCAGCTGCCAATGGGGTGGGGTGCGGAGGTAAGTCAAACCTCGTATAATTGCGCGCTTTCTGGCCGCTTCAAGGGCCACCATTTGTTGTGCAGGAGAGGTTGAACCATGAGTCAGGCCGGTGGGCAGGGAACCCTGTTTGTGATTTCGGCGCCCTCGGGTGCAGGTAAAACCAGTCTGGTGGCGGAAATGCTCCGGGCAGATTCACTGTTGGGTGTCTCTGTGTCGCACACCACTCGCCCGATGCGGGACGGCGAGCAAGATGGCGTGAACTATCACTTTGTCAGCCGTGAACAGTTCGAGGAAATGATCAATCGCGGTGATTTTCTCGAGCATGCCGATGTGTTCGGGAATTATTACGGCACATCCCAGGTGTGGGTGCGGGACACTCTGGCGAAAGGCCGGGATGTTATTCTGGAAATTGATCAGCAGGGTGCCGAGCAGATTCGCCGGTTAGTACCAGAATGCGTGAGCATTTTTATCGTACCACCTTCCCCAGAAGTCCTGCGTCAGCGTTTGGTTGGCCGGGGTACCGATGCGCCCGAAGTGATCGAGCGCCGGTTGGCTGAAGCCAAAGCTGAGTGCAGTCATGCGGTCGAATTCGATTATCTGGTGGTGAACGACGATTTCGATGTGGCCTTGGCGGATTTGCTGGCGATCACTCGCAGTTGCCGGTTGAAGATGTCGGTTCAGCAGGAACGCTTTGACGATTTACTGAAAGGGCTTACCGGAGCAAGCGAATAGCTGCTGAAAGTTGCAGAGATAACGGTTTGCCGCTGTATACAAATTGAACCGGCAGCAGTAAACTACGCGGTCTAGTTAAAGTACTTGTTATTTTCGGGGAACATAATGGCACGAGTTACCGTTGAAGATTGTCTGGAACATGTAGATAACCGCTTCCAGCTGGTTATGCTGGCTAGCAAGCGCGCCCGCCAGATCGCCACCAAGGGTTCTGAGCCAATGGTGCCGGAAGAAAACGACAAGCCAACGGTTATCGCCTTGCGCGAAATCGCCGAAGGAAAAGTTTCTCGCAGTCTGCTGACTGAAACAGAAGAAGACTAAGCTCCAACCCATCAGGTATACGAAGAATTACCTGCTGGAGCGCGAGAAGCATTGAAATCTGTCTCTGCGGTTTTATAGTGTAACTATAGAAGCCAGCGGGAAAGACAAGGAAGAGCCCGGATGTTCGCATTCGGGCTTTTTTGTCCCTGGCATAAAGAACCAAGTGGAGGCGCGGTGTCGGTAGAGGCAACGGTTGAAGAACTGGCTACAGAACTCAGTTCATATCTAGATACCAGTCGCATTAATCAGGTGCGAAGGGCCTACTATTACGCCGAACAAGCCCATGAAGGGCAGATGCGCAAAAGTGGCGATCGCTACATTACTCATCCGCTGGCGGTCGCCCATATCCTTGCCGAACTGCGGCTGGACCATCAGAGCCTGATGGCGGCGATGCTGCACGATGTTATTGAAGACACAGGGATTCCCAAAGATGCCCTGGCTGATCAGTTTGGCGAAGATGTCGCCGAGTTGGTCGATGGCGTTTCCAAACTGACCCAAATCGAATTTCGTTCCCGGGCAGAGGCACAAGCCGAAAACTTCCAGAAAATGACGCTGGCGATGGCCAAAGACATTCGTGTCATATTGGTGAAACTGGCTGACCGACTGCACAACATGCGCACGCTCGGCCCCATGCCCTTCGAAAAACGCCAGCGCATCGCCACTGAAACACTTGATATCTACGCGCCGATTGCCAACCGCCTGGGTATGCACTCGATCTCCACCGAACTGGAAGATTTGGGTTTTTCCTCGTTGTATCCCATGCGCTCCAAGTACATTTCCAAGGCCATCCAAAAGCTGCGCGGCAATCACCGGGAAATCATTGAGGATATTCGCGGCAAATTGCAGGAAAAATTGGAGGAGCGCGGTCTGCCCGGGCGTATTATGGGCCGGGAAAAACATTTGAACTCCATCTACAGCAAGATGAAGCTCA
This sequence comes from Marinobacter litoralis, assembly GCF_016427555.1. GTDB lineage: Bacteria > Pseudomonadota > Gammaproteobacteria > Pseudomonadales > Oleiphilaceae > Marinobacter > Marinobacter litoralis_A. The sequence goes on along the minus strand of NZ_JAELVS010000001.1, from coordinate 54,530 downwards.
AACAGAAATCGTTCCATGAAATCATGGACGTATATGCCTTCCGCATCATCACCGACAACGAAGACGACTGTTATCGCATTCTCGGTGCCGTACACAGCCTCTACAAACCGCTTCCCGGCCGATTCAAAGATTACATCGCCATGCCCAAGGCCAACGGCTACCAGTCGTTGCACACCACGCTGTTTGGCATGCACGTGAACATCGAGATTCAGATCCGTACCGAAGAGATGGAACACATCGCCAACAATGGCATTGCGGCCCATTGGATGTACAAAACCGAAGAGCCGGGCGTAGGCAAGGTCAATCAAACCCGCGTTGATCGCTGGGTGAAAGGGCTGATGGAAATGCGGGAGCGGGCCGATGACTCCATGGAATTCATCGAAAACGTGAAGGTGGATCTGTTCCCGGATGAAATCTACGTGTTCACGCCGAAAGGGCGGATCATGGAGTTACCCCAAGGTGCCACCCCGGTCGACTTCGCGTACGCCATCCATACCGATATTGGCAATGCCACCGTTGCCTGCCGCGTAAACCGCAATTTGGCATCACTGAGCCAACCGCTACAAAGTGGCCAGACGCTGGAAATTATCACCGCGCCCGGCGCCCGGCCGAACCCTGCGTGGCTGAGTTTTGTCACCACGGGCAAAGCGCGCAGCAGCATTCGCCATGCTTTGAAAACCCGTAAGCGGGCAGAATCTATGGCGCTTGGCCGAGCGCTACTGAAAAAGTCGCTGAATGGTTTTGATACCAAGCTGTCCGACATCACCGACGCCCAGAAGCAGGCCGTTGTGAATCACAACCAGGTGAACAGTTTTGACGATCTGATCAGTGATATTGGTTTGGGTAACCGAATGGCGTATCTGGTGGCGCGTCAACTGGTTGCAGGCTATGAAACACCGGAAGAAGAACCGAGCGCCGAAACCAAACAGATTGAAGCATCCGGCCCGGTGATGATCCGCGGTGCAGAGGGCATTTTGCTGAAATTTGCGTCGTGTTGTAAGCCAATTCCGGGTGATCCCGTGGTGGGCATTATGGATTCCGGTAATGGCATGATTATTCATACCGACACCTGTTCAAAGTTGCCGGAGGACGATGAAGGTAGGGCCCGATTGACCCATCTGAAGTGGGCGAAAGACATTACCGACGAGTTCTCTGTTGAGCTGCGGGTTGAGCTGGAGCGCCAGCGCGGCGTGATTGCCGAGATTGCCAATGCTGTTGCGATGGCTGACGGCAATATCGAGCGCATTAACGTTGAAGACCAAAATGCCCGGTTTGGCATTGTCAGCCTGGTTGTTCATGTAAACGGCCGGCGCCATCTGGCCAGGGTGATGCGGCGGGTGCGAAATATTCGGGCGGTGACCCATATCAGTCGGGTACGCTATTAAACGCGACCTTTGGCGTAGTTGACAGGCGCTACGCAGAAGGGTGACGATGGTCGTTTTTCTTCAGAGGAAACAGCAGGTCATGACGAATAAATCTGTCATTCAGACCGAGAACGCTCCGCAGGCGATCGGTACCTATTCTCAGGCAGTGAAAGCGGGCGACACCGTGTATCTGTCGGGCCAGATCCCGCTCGATCCGAAAACTATGGAAGTGGTTGCGGGTGACTTCGCGACTCAGACCCGTCAGGTGTTTGAAAACCTCAAAGCCGTGTGCGAAGCCGCCGGTGGCGAGTTAAAAGACATCGTTAAGCTGAACATCTATATGACGGACCTTGCCAACTTCGCGACCGTCAACGAAGTAATGGCCACTTACTTCCAGCAGCCCTATCCGGCGCGCGCCGCCGTGGGTGTCGCAGCGCTGCCGAAAGGCGTACCTGTAGAAATGGAAGCCGTGATGGTACTCAGCTAAGGCTGTTGATCATCTCCCGGTACCCTGCCCGAAAATCGGGGTACCGGAATTCAAATCCACTGGCCAGCAGTCGCTGGTTGCTGCAACGCTTACTTCCTGCTCTGCCGCCTTTGCGTGCACCTTCCACAGGCGCTTTACACGGTATTTGCTGCTGAACCCATTCTACGACTTCGTCTAACCGGACCGGCTCGCAATCGGTGACGATATAAACGTCTTCCAGACTTTTGCCAGATAATGCCAGTTCGCTCATGTGGGTCACGGCCCGCACGGCATCTTGTTCATGAATTCGGTTACTGTAGGGGGCTGGCGGCTGAGGATTCATCCGGCCTTCCAGCACCTCTTCCAGAAAACGCTGGCGAGTGGGGCCGTAGATGCCGCTGAAACGGATAACGGTGGCGGGGTGAATGCTGCCCAAAGCCGTTTGTTCGCCCTGCAGAATGTGTTTGCCGGTATAGCGGCTGGGCTCTGTGGGACTGGTTTCATCAACCCAGCTATCGTCGTCCTGTGCATAAACGCTGGTGCTACTGACAAAAAACAGACGGGTCAGGGGCTGGTCGCCAAGAGCGTTCAGCAAATTCTTCAAGCCGGCCACATAGGCATCCTGGTAGCCCTGTTCGTCGTAGGATGACGGTGTCAGGCAGTAAATAACAATGTCCAGGCCATCAGGGATCTTGCCTTCCAGCGTCTCGGGTTTGGTCAGGTCGGCGCCGATGCCGGTGATGCCAGCCGGAACCTTCTCGGGGCTTCGGCGCAGGCCGAAAACCTGTGCATTCTTGTCGGCTAATGCCACGGCTATGTCTCCGCCGAGCTTGCCGCAGCCAGCCACCAGAACTCGTGATAATTGCTGATGATTCGCCATTGCCATAGACAATTTCAATCCTTATCCTTTAGTTGATAAAGTACGTGCAACTTCGACCTGAACAATCCGACCGGAGCCGACGATGACCCTCACCGAGTTACGATACGTTGTTACGCTTGCCCGGGAAAGGCATTTTGGCCGTGCCGCAGAGCGCTGCCACGTAAGCCAGCCCACCTTGAGCGTGGCCGTGAAGAAACTGGAAGAAGAGCTCGGTATTTCGTTATTTGAGCGCAGCAAAAGCAGCATTCGAGTGACGGAAGTCGGGCAGCGGATTATTGATCAGGCGCAAACGGTTTTGGACCAGGTGGGCGTGATCAAGGATCTGGCCCAAGACGGCAAGAATCAGCTGAACTCGCCTTTGAAAGTGGGCGCGATCTACACCATCGGCCCCTACCTGTTCCCCCATCTGTTGCCGGAGCTGCGCCGGGCGGCACCAGAGATGCCGCTGTTCATCGAAGAAAACTACACCGCAAATCTGCGCCAGAAGCTTCGGCACTCCGAACTGGATGCCATTATCATCGCGCTGCCGTTTGATGAACCGGAGGTAGTGACTCTGCCGCTATACGACGAGCCCTTTGTGGTATTGCTGCCAGCCGATCATCCGCTGACCGAGAAAGACGAGATCACCGCCGAAGAAATGGCCGAAGAGCAACTGCTGTTACTGGGGCCGGGCCACTGTTTCCGGGATCAGGTGCTGGAATCCTGTCCTCCGCTGGTGGATGCCGTTACCCGCCGGGCGGGTGAGAGTCAGCCGGGTCTGGTGACCGAAGGCAGCTCTCTGGAAACCATTCGCCATATGGTGGCCTCGGGTTTGGGTATTACGGTGTTGCCGTTGTCCGCCGCCACAGCCATCAAATATCAGGAAGATATTCTGGCCGTGCGCCCGTTCGCCGCACCGGTGCCTTTCAGAACAGTGGCCTTGGCCTGGCGAGTAACCTTCCCGCGCCCCAAAGCCATCGACATGCTTTCGCTGGCGGCCAGCCAGTGTCGTGTTATTGAGCGGGCCAAGGAGGCAACCCCTGCAGCCGCAGCCCAAAAATGAGGTAAGCCATGGCGTCACTGGATGACATCTCTGTTACCGAGCTCAAGGGTGTAGGAAGCGCCCTGGCTGAGAAATTGGCCAAGTTGGGCATCCAGTCCATGCAAGACCTTCTGTTTCACCTGCCGCATCGCTACGAAGACCGCACGCGGGTTATCCCGATGGGCAGTCTGCGGGTGGGCGATGTGGCGGTGGTGGAAGGGGAGGTGATGAAAGCCGACCTTGTGATGGGCCGGCGCCGCAGCCTGCAGGTAACCCTGAAAGACGACAGCGGCTTTCTAGTACTGCGGTTTTTTCACTTTAATGCGGCTCAGAAAAACCAACTCAGCGAAGGCACCCGAGTGCGCTGTTTTGGTGAAGTGCGCCCGGGCCGCGCGGGTTACGAGTTTTACCACCCCGAATATCAGACCAACCCGCCACCGATGCCCGCGGCTAATGAAGCTACGCTTACGCCAGTTTATCCGTTAACCGAAGGCATTCAGCAACCTCGGATTCGAAGCTTGTGCCAACAAGCGCTGAAATACCTTGAACGCCATCCGATTAAAGATTGGTTGCCCCCGGAGTTGCTGGCGGATTATCAGCTGCCGTGCATTACAGAGGCGGTAAAGTTGGTGCATTCACCTCCGGCAGGCGCACCGGTGCCGCTATTGTTGGAAGGTCGTCATCCGGCGCAGCAGCGATTGGTGATGGAAGAGTTACTGGCGCACCAACTGAGCCTGTTGCAGGTAAGGGAACAGATACAAGCACGAGAAGCGTTACCGTTGTTACCGGCAGGTGATCTGACCGAACGCTTTCTGGAAGAGCTGCCGTTCCAGCTCACCGGCGCCCAACGCCAAGTCATGAGCGAAATCCGCCAAGACCTAAGCCAGCCGGTTCCGATGCTTCGGTTGGTGCAAGGGGATGTTGGCTCTGGTAAAACCGTTGTGGCGGCTCTGGCCGCCTTGCAGACACTCGGCGCGGGGGCTCAGGTTGCCTTGATGGCCCCCACCGAAATTCTCGCCGAACAGCACTTCACGAATTTCAAAAATTGGTTGGAGCCGCTAGGCATTCCCATTGCGTGGTTTTCCGGCAAAGTAAAAGGCAAAGCCCGCCAGCAGGCCCTGGAAGCGGTTGCGAGTGGAGAAGCCCAGGTCGCGATTGGCACCCATGCACTGTTTCAGGATGACGTTTTCTTCCACCGGTTGGCGTTGGTGATTGTCGATGAACAGCATCGTTTTGGTGTTCATCAGCGCTTAGCGTTAAGAGAAAAAGGCGTGGGCGGATCACTAGCCCCGCACCAGTTGATTATGACCGCAACCCCGATTCCGCGCACACTGGCCATGAGCGCCTATGCCGACTTAGACACTTCCATCATTGACGAACTGCCGCCGGGCCGAAAGCCGATTGAAACTATTGTGGTGCCAGATAGCCGGCGTGACGATATTATTGAGCGTGTGCGCAGCGCTTGTCGCGAGGGGCGGCAGGCCTATTGGGTCTGCACGTTGATTGAAGAATCCGAAGCCTTGCAGTGCCAGGCAGCAGAGGTGACCTCCCAGGAACTGACAGAGCGTTTGCCTGATCTCAAGGTTGGTCTTGTTCACGGCCGTCTGAAGGTGCAAGAGAAGGCCGATGTGATGACCCGTTTCAAAGAAGGGGAGCTGGATCTTTTGGTGGCGACCACGGTGATTGAGGTTGGGGTGGATGTGCCCAACGCGTCGTTAATCATCATCGAAAACCCCGAGCGTCTGGGCTTGGCGCAGCTGCATCAGCTTCGTGGCCGTGTAGGGCGTGGTGAACAGGCCAGTTTTTGTGTATTGATGTATCACCCACCACTGTCGATGAATGGCAAAGCACGCCTACAGGCGCTCAGAGACAGCCAGGACGGCTTTGTCATCGCCGAGAAAGACCTTGAAATACGTGGCCCCGGTGAAGTGCTGGGCACTCGTCAAACGGGCTTGATGCAGTTTCGTTTGGCCAATTTCGAACGGGATAAGGGCTGGATCGAGCCCATCAAGGAAATGGCGCCCGCGCTTATGAAACAACCAAGAGTAGTGGACGCGTTGATTCGTCGATGGTTGGGCGAAAAAATTCGTTATGGCGATGTTTGATAAATTTTTCCAAATGAGCAGCGGTTCTTACTGTTCATAATAAAGGCCTGTTATTGGAAACGTGTTAGTTGCAGAATGAATGCATACGGATTTGATGGGATCATAAGGAGGCATTGATGGAGCTCCCCGGAGTGGTTCAGCAGGCGTTAGGAGAGAGTGGGTCGGATGTGTCGTTACGCAGTGTCGGGCAAATCAAATCCAAGCACTTGCTGCGCATGGTTCTTCTGACGGATAGCGAAGGTAACCTGCAGGCCATTCTGCGCCGTGATGACCTGCTGGATCTGGAAACCCTGAACAAAACTCTGGGCCGCGACCTGAAGTTGATGCAGCGCACAGAGCAAGTGCGGGTTCGGCAGCGAGCCGGCCTGCAGGAGTTACCCGCGCTGCCATCACTGACCGGCTGGCCTACGCTCATTGACCGCAGGGTTGATGAACTGGAATCCATTGCCCTCGAGTTGGTGGAGCAGAATTTGGCGGTCACCATGCCCCTTGAGGACTTTCAGAAACTCACGGCCAAGGCCGATCGCAACAGTTTCGCGATCGATGCGCAATCGGTCGCCGTTAACCTCAATAACGGACAGGATGATCGGGATGAGCTGCATAATGCGCTGAAGAAATTCACAGGCCGCAGGATTCAGCAGCGGCTTGAGGATACCCTGGAGCTTCCGCCTCTCCCGGAAACCGCTCAGCGCATTATTCATTTGCGGGTGAACCCTAACGCCGTGATGGGCGATTTGGTGGATATTGTGGAAAGCGATCCCAGCCTTGCCGCACAAGTGGTGAGCTGGGCTTCATCGTCGTTCTATGCGGCCGCAGGGCAGGTGCGCTCGGTTCATGATGCCGTCTCGCGCGTATTGGGTTTCGATCTGGTGATGAACCTTGCCATGGGCTTGTCGCTTGGGCGCGCGCTTAATGAGCCGCGAGATCACCCCGATGGCTACGTAGACTATTGGCAGCAGGCCATCTGGCAAGCCCAGTCGGCGGGCATTCTGGCCAGCATGATGCCTCGTGGCCAACGCCCGTTGTTCGGTTTGGCCTATCTCTCCGGCTTGTTGCACAACTTTGGCCACCTGGTGTTGGCTCAGGTATTTCCCCCTCATTTCAAACTGGTGTGCCGGTCGCTGGAAGTTAACCCGAACATCGATTCCAGCGTCATTGAGCACCACCTGCTGGGCATTACCCGCGAACAGATTGCCGCAACCTTGATGGAAAACTGGGGTATGCCGGAAGAAGTGGTAAAAGCACTTCGTTACCAGAAAAATCCGGATTACCAAGGCGATCATCATGTTTATGCTCGCTTGCTTTGGCTGGGGCGCCAGCTCTTAACGGCGAGGGGCGTTGCCCTTGGGGCTGGCGAGCCGTTAGCAGATGAGGTGTTTGAAGAGCTGGGATTAGACCGTGAAAAAGTTGAAAGCCGCTTCGATGAGCTGGTCGAGAATAAAGACAGCGTGATGGCCATGGCCGGAATGATGTCGCCTAACTGAATAAAAAAGCCGGCCCGCAGGGGCCGGCAATGATGTCCGCAAATTGCAGAGTCCGTCTCACTAATCAGGAGAAAACAAGGACAGGGCCCCGAGCGAAGTGACAAATTCCCTAGCCCTGCTTTAAATCTAGCTAATGCTCCTCAAAAGGAAAGGCGCCGCCGCAGAAAATAAAGTGTGACGCAGTTCTCATTTTCTCGATCTGCTCGAAGGCACTGAAAAACTTGATTAAAGCCTACGAGTTTCTGCTTTTTCGGTTACAAAATATTACAAGCGCGTCTTGGCCTACTCGAAACGCTCATGTCGAAGAGCGCTCGCTGCCTGACGAATACGTTCCGCATATTCTTTCTCTACGGCAAAGCGTTCCACATCCATCTGTTGCACCATTTCCGTATCCGCCGCCTTCCGCGCCCGGTGGGTGGGCATGTGTTCCAATTTCTCATGCACCAACTGAAACACGTTATACGGTTCTTGCGACAGGAGTTCCGGCGCGACGTAATCCAACAGCCCTTTGAGGCGCAAGCAAGCTTCGGAATACTCCACCTGCTCCTCGCCCACGGCAGCAGCGATAATCCGGATGCTCTCTATCATTTCTTCTTTGCGCTTTGCCTGAAACTCCGCCGCTTTTTTCTGGCGCAGCCGCTCTTCATTGAGCAAGCGTGACTGTCGCCAGATATAAACCAGCAACAGCACGATAACCACCAAACCGATTGCAATAAACGCCAATTGAAGCCCTCTGGGCATTTCACATCTCCCCTAATCATAGGATGTTGCCTGAACTGATCAGGCCTACTCGCAATAGAGCCTAGTTTGCCAGAGATTGGGGCAGGGCGCTTGTGAGGGTTTTTTCAGCAGAAATAAAAAGGCCAGCCCGAAGGGCTGGCCTGAGTTGTAAAAGAACCTGTTAACTTACTGGGGAGCGGATTGCTGCTCGTATTCCCGAGGTAGATCTTTTACAGGGTTGGATATGAAATTCAGGTAAAGCCCGCGCTCTGGAATGATTAGTGGAATCTCTTTTTTCACCAATCCGGAAAGAACTTCGGATTTAACCATTATTTCCGGAATATTCAGGTTGTACTGCTCGATTTGCATACGACCGTCATCGAAGAAAGTCACATCGCCAACCAGATCCAGCGTGAACTCGTAATTAAACAAGTTGTGCTCTGCGGTCAGAGCTGACTCTAATCTCAGGTCAGGCGCATCGAGAAATACGTCCACTTTGGTTTTGAATACAGGTTGCCCATTGTCACCCTCTAGAATGTAGCCTGGGATTAATTGATCTCGTGGGCATTCAGAGCCGCTTGCCACACACTCGGGGTCTTTCGCATAACGCATCCGAAGCACCTGAGCGCCGGTTTTCGATACGATGCTAAACAGCTCAAGGTGAACATCCAGGGAAGACGTTGCTATTGTAGTGGGATACAAAAGCACTTTTAAGGCATCTTTTCCTTTATCAGGACCTTCCTCGATAACCGTTGTTCCGATTACCTCGGTGTTCAACGCGTACGTTTGATAGATGAACTTATTGCGCTCGCATTTGTCTGTGTCTGGGTCATCAACTGCACACCCAACCCGGGCTTCTTGCTTTTCCTCTCCGTAGTTGGTGAGCAGCTTCGCCGCGTTGGCAGAAGGCAGATAGCCACCATTGCCATCTGGCTCGTGAGCAAAGGGTTCATGCTCATCTTCGATCTTAAAGTTCGCGTTTACATCACGAACAGGCAAGTTACGAAGCGCTGTAAACACTGTGTTTTGTGCTTCTGCACCCTTGAAGTAGATTTTTAAAGACTGGACAGGTTCACGGCCAGCACCACCTCCCGCATTCAAACCTTCCAGCAGATCAGTTTTAAGCGGGTAGTTATTGATGCCACAAATGGAAGTTGGATCAGGGTTGCAGTACTGGGAGTATGCAGCGTCAGCGACTGTGTCCGAACCTCTCTTGGAAACCAGTGTGTACTGATAGAAGGCATCTTTCTCCCAAGCCTCGTCAGGGTAGAAGCGAATGCGTTGGCTATTCTTTTCAAGGCGACCTGTTACTTCCCCCTCGGGCCCATCAATGTCGCTTCCATCAGGGTTAACCTTTTTCACGATAAAGGTTTTGCCAAGCTGAATGGAGTCGATATTCATCGGCTGAGAAAAAACGACCATGATAGGACGATCTGCGGGCATTTCGCTTACAGGAAGGAAATCCCCACCGGTAGTCGTATCTTTGTCCGCCTCAGTTGAGTCCGCACCCCTTGTATAACACTCCCCTAGAACATTGTTCTCTAAGTCGAGCTTGGAGTGATTGGTTTCACAAGGAAAGCCCGGGTAAGTCGTTAAGGCAATCGGCGGAGCATCTGAAGCAACATCACGCTGGCCATCAAGGCTGAAAGAGAGGTCATCAGCCGTGCTTACGTAAACGTTTCCAGCCAAGTCCGTTAATCCCGAGGCCGAAACTTTGTACTGAACGCCAGCCTTTAACCCGCCTTCTGGGTTCAATGTTAGCGTTGTTCCATCAACAGCTGTGTTGAGCTTTCCGTTGGCTACGGTTAGTGCTTGACCGTCGGCTAACAGCGAAACACCGCCAGCGATTGATGCAGGATCCAGCGGCTCATCAAAGAACAGGATTACTGGATCGCCGGGGCGTTGTATCGACTGGCGTGTATTAGGAATAGCATTTTCCTTATCGCCAGGCATCCAACTCATCAATTTGGGCGGAGTGTTATCGATTTCGCGTAAAACCTCAGCGTCGAGTACCGAATCAACATCAGTCGCTGCTTGAAGGTGGAACGCGATGGTGGAATCGGTAACTTCTTGGCCCAGCAGGTTGGGTTCAACCATACCAATGGCATCAATTGTGAGAACGCCGTCCTTGACCAGGGCAATACCACGTAGCTCTACGCCCATCAGATCCTGAGACAGCGCCGCGTTTGGCATCTCCTCTTCAGTATTCATGGACACATCCATGAATAGGGTAATGTGGCGCGGTGCGTTGAGGTCGTCCGTATAAGGGTTAGGAGCCATGTAACCGGATGCATCAGAGAGCATGGTTACTTTGATCGTGCCGGTTTCCTGATTGCTGCCGTCTTTGGCGTTCAGTGCCTGGATCTTGCCGCCAACTTTGATGTTCAAGCTGGTGCTTTCCAACACGCTACCCTTCGGAATACGCAAGGGCAGAGCTTCAGTCGCCTTGAATGAAGGTGCGTATGCCAGCTCAGCGAACAGTGAGCCGGTTTGCTGGGAAGAGTCGGTCACGCCCTGAAGTACGGAATTCAGGACAACACCGTTAACGGGTTGTCCGTTCAATACCGAGGTAATATTTCCGCCGTTAGAATTTACCGCTTGCTGTTCCAGCAAAACAGTGGGGCCAGTCGCACGCGGTGTGAAACTGAATGATTTGCTCAAACGCGCGCCATCCGGGCCATTGGTCAGGCTGGCGAGGTTGTTCAGCTTCAGCGTGTACTCTTGGCCGGCATTCAGTATGTCGTCTTTGCTACCGCAGGCTTTCGGGTCTTCGGTGACGCACGGGTCAACGGTGACGCGGTTGCCTTTTACCAAGACGGTGGCGGGTACGGCAGTGCCGTTTTTGTCCAGAAGCTCAATCGAGCCGCCGAGCTTTTGCCATTCCGGGTGAACCGGGTGGGTCAAAGCGAGGCGGAAGGTAGAGAAGTTCGCGGCTTCGAAGGCAGTGCCGTTTGCTGGCACCTGCCAGGCAACGCCAAACTCGTCAGAGGTTTCTGCCAGCTCAGCCACACCGCTGAATTCGCCGCGAGTATCGAACTGAATGCCCGGCTCGCCTACCGCATTGGGAGTGTTGATCTCACGACCGCCTTCAGTCAGCAGAGGCTCGTTGAAGGTAATTGAGTAGCTTTCGCGGCTGGCAAGCGTTTGGCCTTCGGCGATTTCGAGTTTTAGGCTTTTTCCGCCATCAATCTTGGTAACCTTAAAGGCCGGGCTGCCAGTGCTGGATTCGACCTGAATCTTTTGGGCAAGCGTCGCCTCATCGTCGCCAATAGCATGGGAGAAGCGAAGCACGATATCCGCTTTCGGGCTGACATCGGCCTGGCCGTCCATTGGGTAGGAGTATACCAGCGACACAGATTGATTGGCATCCTTGACGCTCTGCTTGATGTCCTGCTCATCACTGCCGCCGCATGCTGCAAGCAGCATGGCGGGGATCAGTGCTAATGTTTTAAATTGTTTCATGACCTGCTTCTCCTCAGAACTTCAGGGTGATGGAGCCGCTGATTACATGGATATCACCGTCGGCCGTAACGTTGGTTTCGTTACCGTCAAAGTCGACCAGGGTGAAGTCCCGCTCTTGTAGTTGTTGGTACTGGTAGCCAAGATCCAAACGAACCGGGAAGGCCAGCAGTCGTGTCCGGTTGTAGGTAGCGCTCACGCCCAGGCCAACGATGATCTTGTCGGTGTCCAGGTAGTTGAGTTCCGGGTTCTTGGTGGTTTTCAGGGGAGATTCTTCGTAAGCGATACCACCGCGAAGGGCAAAGTTTTCGTTCAGCTGGTACTCAGCACCTACGCGAGGAACGAGGATGTCATCGAAACCGATGCGGTTACCCGCTGAGACAGACTCTTGGTCTTTGATGCTGTCTCGTGAAAACTCGTCCTCGAGCTCAGACCAGTTCTGCTGCTCGATGCTGCCGCCCACACGCCAGCCGTCTGCGACATATTGTGTGCCGAGAACGATGGTTTCAGGCTGGAACGAGTCGATGGTAGATACGGTCAGACTCAGGCCGGGATCCGGGATAGTCTGGGTAACAACGATATTGGAGCCCACAGAGGTTTTAGCGGAAGACTTGGTGCGATAAGTCAGTGCCGCTTCCCATCCATCGAGGAAACAATCTTCTTTTCCGCAGAAGGTGCTGCCAAAGTCGATGTTGGTGCCCAAAATGGTTTTCAGAGTGGGTTCGGCGTTGACGGCCAATCTCTCACGGCTGGTTTCGCCGCCCAGAGTGGATACCGCGTCCAGCTGGGCTGCTGCTTCCAGTGTGATTCGCACAGAGGCACCGGCGGAAATACCGCGCCAGATCGGGGTTGCACCGCCCACGTTAAGGAACAGCGGCTCTTTGCCGTTCTGCAGGTACTGGCCGGTTTCTGAGGTTTCAGATTTAAAGGCCAGCATTTCTTTTCCGTATTTTTCAACACCGGCAATAAAGCCAAGATAGATAGGGTGTTTGAATCGGGTCAGCGAGCCGAGGTTGGTCTTCATACCGATCAGTACGTGCTGACTAGGTGAGCTCGAGACCACATCGCCATCGGCATTGGGGTTGTCCGAACGGAGTTCCTGTTCGGCGTGCAGAATACCGGAGGTGAGTTCGCCACGGGTATCGCGAGTCAGAGAGGCCGGGTTGTAGTAAGTTGCTGAAACCTGGTCATTAAACATGGATAGCGATTGGGCGGTAGCAACGTCAACCGGCATGACGCCGTAGGTGGTACCGATGTTGCCCATGCTCGCGTTCGCTGACATGGAAAGGGTAGCGGATACAGCTGCAACAGCAAGGGTCGTTGCCCGTACAGAAAATCGGGAAGGAAGAACCATTAATACACTCCGTTCGCTCTTTGTTGTTGTGTACAGCCCCGGCGAGTGCGCAAGGAGACTGGTACGGTTGGTCAAGCTGCAGTGTAGGACACTTGTCACTTTAGGACGTTGGCATATTTGACAGTATGTTATGTCTGTAATACCACGTACGCACAGTATGCTTGGTAACCGCATGGCCTGTGTAGATAAGAAGGGCGAAAGTGTGTGGTGGTTTTGTTGCGGAATGTATCAGAGAGGGATTTCGGGGCTAGCCATTGCTAGCCCCGGATTTGCTATAGACCAACTGCCTTATCAAGTTCTGTCAGTTTGGCGGCACTGAAAAGATACATCGAAGCTACCTCAACAGAACCATCATCCAATGCGGTTAGCGGCGCCAGTGAAACCGAGCTGTTGGTAAGTTCGGTTGGGAATCCTTCGGGGCCTTCAACATTGATCGACCATAATACTTCAAATGTTTCAGGATCTCGCCGCTGCAATGCGCCAGCGGTTACAGCCAGCAACCGGCCCTGTGTATCCACTGCCAGGTCGTAAATATCAGAGCGTACATCACGGCCATAACGCCAGCGTTGATTAATAAGTGCGGTTACATTTCCGCTGTTGGTGTCTACGCGATATACGCTGTAACGGGTAATCGAATTAGATCCGTTGACAATATTATCGTGGATGCTGAAGTAAAGTTGGTCGCCAAGCTTACGGAAAAAACTCGACGCAACTATTTCATTGGTATCACGCAGAACGTCGATGGGTGTCGTCCAACTAACCGCACATGTTGGACTTATTTTGCTTACCAGCCCGGCATTGCCGCTGAAGGTGAAGGCGTAGATAAAACCATCATCCCCCACAATCACGGTTCCCTCTTCTTTGGGCGAGGCAATACGTGCCCACCAACTTGAACTCACGCCACTGTAGTTGAGTGCCATGTAGCGGTTTTGATTCGGCCCCATGGTTGCAGAGCATCGTTCAAAGCCTTGCCCATCTTGCAGCGACAGAGCTCCTGAGGTGGTTTTGAATATCGTATCGGCTGCGAGAAAGCTGGATGTCTTTCGCTCGAGGGTTCGCGCGGCTGCTTGTTGAAATCCGGATGAGTCTGCCGTGTACATAGCGACTGTTCCGTTGCTTCTAAAGCCCAGTCCGCCGCCACTGAGAGTATATTTTCCACTGGCTTGATCATGGCGGATTCGTTGCACTCCTTCTACAGCACTGTAGGGCTTTTGTGCCGAGCTGCTCCAGAGGTTTTTGGCGTCCGCGTTGTCTAACCCAGCCGATTGAAGGTCTGCATTATCGATCTTCACTTGGTCGACAGTCTCGCCCGCAGAATTGACCCGGCCTAAATAGATACCATCTTCGCCGTTTGACGCGCCTGTTACGCTGTACATGTAAAATTTCGGGTCTCCGGGTTGGGTGTCATAAAACCAATCAATGTTGGTATTGCTTGTGAACTGGTTGTTAAGAATTTGATTTTTATTCAGCTTGTCCGGGAATGCTGAAACGTTTGAATCAGATCCCGGCGTAATCATCGGGCCGTCACTCAGCGGCATGCCAATTATTTGGTAAGTGCCCGAGTTTCCTCCGCCGGAGCTCGTCGTGGCCGCATATGTACCTGAGTCGGCTGTCCGAGCTGTCAGTAGGAAGGTATCTGTGACGCCAGTGGCATAGTTAAGTGTAATCTCATACTGCGAGCTACCCTTAGGTTTCCAGCTATAGCTGTCAAAGTCGGAGCCGCTGAACCTCTGACGGTCACGGGTATTGAATCCGGCGGGTCCATAGCCTGAAGCCTCAGTGGATGACGGCGCCATAAACAGAACCATTTTGCCTACATTCGTTCCGGTGCTGGTGGAAGACTTAACCGTCATTTCGATTTGAAGGTTTTTGGGGTCATCTGGCCACTTGTATCCGTTGGCTCCAGTGCCTGAGCTCCCTCCGGAAGAATCTCCATTTCCGCCCCCGCCCCCGCCCCCGCCTCCGCAAGCGGCTAGAGTTAAAGCTAAAAACAGCAAGGCCAAGAGTGAGTGCGTCTTAAACAAGCGGGTAGGTGTCGTCATTGATTACAGCTCCAAGTGGAAATCCGTTAATTCAAAGGGCGGGCAATCAATAGCTTACGCAAGATGTCTTGGAGCAAACCACCCTCATATAAGGGTAATTAAACGTGACTCTAATGACTTTTTAGAGGGGCTTTATAGGGTTGATAAGAAGCGGAAGGGTGCTCTGTGCTTCAACGCAAGGTCGATAAAAGTATTGCGCTAATCAACTGACCTTGCCGGTTGTATCCTGTTTTTTGAAAGACTTGTTTCAAATAGCTGCGGACTGTTGTTTCACTTTTATGATGATGGTCGGCTATTTCTTTCAGGCTCAAGCCTGCCACCAGGCCTTCGCATAGTTTTCCTTCTGCTGGCGACAGCGGGTAGTACTTCACTATTTCTTCGGCACTTGGGAGTGCCCGGGCTTTGAGGTCAACGATGGTTACCAGTACGCCGCCAGAGAGTATCTCGTTGTGTTCGAGAGGGCGGATGGTCATGACTAATGGCGAAAGAACGTCTCGCTTGACGATCAGCGTTTCCGGCAGAGCTGTGTCTTCACTGCATACTGTTGCTGCTGCCCGGGCCATTGCTTTAAAAAATGATTTCCGGAGCTGATCGGTTCCAAAGTACAAACGCCCATGCCGAAGGTTGATGCAGGCTTCTTGGTCCAGAAGCTGCTCACCGCGCTGATTAGCAGTGACTATTGTTCCCCGGTTGTTCAGGATGAACGCAGGTTCGGTAATGAGATCAGCGATGCCGCAGAGGGTTTGAGCGGCCCTAGGGTGTTGGTGAATCTTTTTAGCCAAAACGACTGTTTGTTTAATGAACGGCACCAAGCGATTCATGGCCGCTATTTCTTCTGGCTGATAGGCGCCCTGTGCATACGTACGCTGAACAGTTAGTAAGGTAATGTGGGAATCATTGGATTCGACAACCAGCCAAGCCGAATCAAGCATGTCTTGGTCGGACTCCCAGCGATCGTATTCATCGCCGGGCGGGCCATCGTTGAGGAGCGGTAAAGCCGAGTTAAATTGGCCTGCTTCCTGAGTGACTGCGTAATTTGTAACGGCATCGTGCTCGATCATGTTGTTATCGAGATACCAGGTTAAGAATTCATCCGATAACCCGGCATGCCAAACATGATCAATAGCTCTTGGCGTTCGGCGGATAAACGAGAGCTGTGCAGCACACCCACCGACAGAATCAACGAGCATTGAAAGGAATCTGTGAAACCCGGCTTGGTGTTCTAACGAATCATAAAGGCATTGGATTAACTCTGTCTCGTTGTGAAGAAACGAATCAGAGTTAGTATTAGGGCGAACTGCCTTTGATGTCATCAGGTTATCCTAAGATGGCCGTGCACAACTTTGTCCAAGCACAAGCGAAACTATAGAAGAACATCAGCTTATTTGTAAGAGAAAATGGCCATTAAGGCTTGTTTCTGGCCGGTGTTATCAGCCGAATAGAGGGGAAGGTTAGTCGCGGGTTAGCGCTGCCGCAGTGCTTGAATTGCGTCCCTTATAAACAACAAAACCCGCAGCGAGGCGGGTTAAGTCATTGAATCTTATGGTGGGCCCACCTGGACTCGAACCAGGGACCAAAGGATTATGAGTCCTCTGCTCTAACCAACTGAGCTATAGGCCCGATAACAAAAGCGGGCGCCATTATACCCGTGAGGGTTGGCGCCCGCTACTGTGTTTTCGGATTTATGCGTTGCCTTGGTCGTCGATAAAGCCGCGCAGGTGATCGGAGCGGGAAGGATGGCGCAGCTTGCGCAGTGCCTTGGCTTCGATCTGACGGATACGCTCACGGGTTACATCGAACTGTTTGCCGACTTCCTCAAGGGTGTGGTCGGTGTTCATTTCGATACCGAAACGCATGCGCAGTACTTTCGATTCACGAGCCGTCAGGCCGGACAGCACAGAACGAGTGGCTTCACGCAGGCCTTCCGCGGTGGCGGAATCCACCGGCGACAGTGCCTGAATGTCTTCAATGAAGTCGCCCAGATGGCTGTCTTCATCATCGCCGATCGGTGTTTCCATGGAGATCGGCTCTTTGGCGATCTTCAATACCTTACGGATCTTCTCTTCCGGCATTTCCATGCGCTCGCCCAGCTCTTCAGGCGTAGGCTCGCGGCCCATTTCCTGCAGCATCTGGCGGGAAATACGGTTCAGCTTGTTGATGGTTTCGATCATGTGCACCGGAATACGGATGGTGCGAGCCTGGTCCGCGATAGAGCGGGTGATGGCCTGACGAATCCACCAGGTGGCGTAGGTCGAGAACTTGTAGCCACGACGGTATTCAAACTTATCAACCGCTTTCATCAAACCGATGTTGCCTTCCTGGATCAGGTCGAGGAACTGCAAGCCACGGTTGGTGTACTTCTTGGCGATGGAGATAACCAGTCGCAAGTTGGCTTCCACCATTTCTTTCTTGGCGCGGCGGGCTTTCGCTTCACCGATAGAAACGCGACGGTTGATTTCTTTGATGTCTACAACGTCCAGATCCACTTCGGTCTGAACGTTCTGGATGCGCTTCTGCAGACGAACGATCTCATCCAGGCGCTCAGCAATAGCCGCTGCGTAGGGCTTCTTGCTTTTTGCAATTTTCGGAGCCCAGTCCAGATTTACTTCGTTGCCCGGGAATTCTTTGATGAAGTCCTTGCGCGGCATTTTGCATTCGCGGATGCAGATTTGCATAATGGTCCGTTCGTTCTCGCGCACCATGTCATTGGTGGAGCGAACAACGTTGACCAGCTCATCAAAGGCTTTGTTGCCCAGTTTGAATGGAGCAAACACCGCACCCAATTCGTTCAGCGCGTCTTGGGTTTTCTTGTGGCCGCGGCCGTGCTTGGCCAGAGCTTCGTTTGCAGCTTCCAGCTTTTCTTTCAGCAGCTCAAAGCGCAGGCGGGTCTCTTCGGGATCCGGACCGCTTTCCTTTTCCTCTTCTTCGCCGTCGTCCTCGTCTTCAGCTTCGTTGCTGTCAGCCGCGGTTTCTTCGACGACTTCTTCGCCCATGAACGGTTCAGCGTCGTCAGGATCAAGGAAGCCGGTGACGATGTCGCTGATACGGCCTTCGTTTTCGATGATGCGGTCGTAGGCCTGAATGACGGTGCCGGCAGTGCCCGGGAAGTGAGCAACAGCGGCCATTACGTCACGGATGCCTTCTTCGATTCGCTTGGCGATAACGATTTCGCCTTCGCGGGTCAGCAGCTCAACGGTACCCATTTCGCGCATGTACATGCGTACCGGGTCGGTGGTGCGGCCCGCGTCGGTTTCTACGGCAGCCAGAGCTGCAGCGGCTTCGGCGGCGGCTGCTTCATCGGCTGTGGAGTCACCTTCGGTCATCAACAGGGTATCGGCATCGGGTGTTTCTTCGCACACCTGGATACCCATGTCGTTAATCATCCGGATAATATCTTCAACCTGATCCGGATCTGCAATGTCTTCCGGCAGGTGATCGTTTACCTCGGCGTAAGTCAGGTAACCTTGTTCTTTGCCTCGAGCGATGAGGTCTTTTAAACGTGATTTCTGCGAATTGCCTGACATAGACACCCTGTGAACTCGCTTTTAAAGAGGAAAAAAGTTAAACAGCCATTATAGCTGTCGCTTATCTGGTCTGCCAATGAACGGTTAGATGGTGATCAATGGCATTAGTTTCAAGTGCTCAATGCTCGGCTTTCGGGTTTAACGTACCTGCGCTGAGCGTTCGCAGCTCTTCCCGTTGTTCGGGAGTGAGCTTGGCCAGGTTCCGGAGCAGTGTTGCCAGTCTTTGCTGGCGCGCGGCTTCTTCGT
Organism: Marinobacter litoralis; assembly: GCF_016427555.1. Classification (GTDB taxonomy): domain Bacteria; phylum Pseudomonadota; class Gammaproteobacteria; order Pseudomonadales; family Oleiphilaceae; genus Marinobacter; species Marinobacter litoralis_A. The sequence goes on along the minus strand of NZ_JAELVS010000001.1, from coordinate 35,865 downwards.
TCGGGCTTAATAGCTCTCTGGCTGCTGCCAGTGTGCTTTCCCGTGCCGGGATGTGCTCCAGTCCGTCGAACAGGTTGTAGAACCGGTCGCGGGCCAGTTTATCGGTTGCTAACTCCGCAATTAGTGCTTTGCGGGTTTGAATGTTTTTTTCCAGAAGCCAGCGGGCAAACCGCCCCGCTTGCTCCAGCTGCCGGGTGCTGTCGGCTTGCGCCTTGATTTCAGTGGCCAGCTCCGGCGCTTCCAGCAATGCCAAGCATAATGTGCTGTCTTTGCTGAGTTTTACGTCCACCCGTTCTTCGGTCGGGCGGGGTTGCCGTTCTCCACGCCAGCCTTTGGCTTTGAAGTTTTTGCCGCTTTGCTGGCGGCCCTGCCACTGATTACGGCCGCCGCATAACCGCAGCATTTCGTGCCACATAGCGTCCCGCAGTGTGCAGCGGGGCATTTTGTTCAGCAGCTGTTCGGCTCTGGCTCTGAGCTCACCCCGGTGTTCCGGCAGTTCGAGGTCCAGGCCTTCACTCTGGCGGTCAAACAAAAAACGCGAGAGCGGTGTGGCGCCTTCAATGCGTTTTTGGAAGGCTTCCGAGCCTTCCTTGCGGACGAGTGTGTCCGGGTCTTCGCCTTCGGGCAGCATCAGGAACTGTAGATGCAGACCATCTGCGATCAGTTCCAATGCGTTTTCCATGGCTCGGTCGGCAGCACGGAAACCTGCCTGGTCGCCATCAAAGCAAAAAACAATATGCCGCACCTGCCGAAGCAGGGCGGTCAAGCTGTCTTGATTCGTCGCCGTACCCAGCGTTGCAACGGCGTAATCGATGCCGTGTTGGGCCAGCGCAATGACATCCATGTAGCCTTCCACGACCAGCAGTTTGTCCAGCTGACGTGTGGCTTGCCGGGCTTCGTACAGGCCGTAAATCTCGCGGCTTTTATGGAATACGTCCGATTCCGGCGAGTTGATGTACTTGGCTTTGTCGTCACCCAGTGTGCGGCCGCCAAATGCGATGGTTTTGCCGCGCGTGTTCCGGATCGGGAACATAACCCGATTGCGGAACAAGTCCCTTGGTTTGCCGAACTTGTCGGAAACCGTTTTGGTTTCCAGCAAAGGCTTTTTCAGGTCTCTCGGTGCTGCGTCATACAGGGCGGTGCCGGTACCCGGTGCAAAGCCGATCTGGTAACGTGCGATGATGCCATCGTCCAGACCGCGCTGTTTCAGGTAATCCTGTGCGTAAGCGCCTTGTTGGCTGGTGAGCGCCGAGTGATAAAATTTGCTTGCGAAATCCAGTGCGTCGGTCAAAGTCCGGGCTTGCTGCATTTCTTGTTTGGCGACTTTGTCGTACGGCACTTCCATGCCGGCACGTTTCGCCAGTTCTTCTACCGCTTCGGTAAAGCCAAGGCCTTCGAATTCGCGGATAAAGCTGATGGCATCGCCATGAGCGCCGCAGCCAAAGCAGTGGTAGAAGCCTTTGTCAGGCCGAACGTTGAACGAGGGCGTTTTCTCGTCATGAAATGGGCAGCAGGCTTTATAGTTACCGCCGGCTTTTTTGAGAGTGATGCGTGATCCAATCAGCTCTCCCAGATCAATTCGATCCAGAAGGTCTTCAACAAAGCGTTGAGGGATCAGTCCGCTCATGGTGGCTCCACTTCATCCGGGGCGCCGGATACAAACGTTAATCACCACAGCCAAAAATGCCGCCGAAGCCAGGCCTCGGCGGCATTTTCAGTTTGCCAGATAAGGCGAAAAGCCGTTCCGGCAATCAGTCTTGCTGTCGAAGCGGTCTGAACTCAGTACAGACGCTCGAACTTACGCTGTTCACGCTGAAGCTTCTTGAGATGACGCTTAACGGCAGCAGCAGCTTTGCGCTTACGAACAGCCGTCGGCTTTTCGTAGTGCTCACGACGACGTACTTCAGAAAGTACACCGGCTTTTTCGCATGAACGCTTGAAGCGACGCAGTGCTACGTCAAACGGTTCGTTCTCTTTCAGTTTAACAGCTGGCATTCGACAATCACCTACCTGATAGATTCGGTTTCAAATTGTTCCGCTGGAATAGATTCTCGCGGCTCGATCCCTGGTCAGATTGGTTATAACTCGACCAGTGCATAATTAAGGGCGGCAATGATAACGGCTCGGACACTTCAGGTCAATCATTGTTCAACGAAAGTGACGGGAGCCGCTGGCTTTCTGATAAAATCATGGCCGACCGATCCAACCCCGCAGACACGGCCCTGATTTATGCTGATTCTTGGTATTGAAACTTCTTGTGATGAGACTGGCGTTGCCTTGCTGGATGATGAGCGGGGCCTGCTGGCCCATGCGCTGTTTAGCCAGGTGGAGGTACACGCAGACTATGGCGGTGTGGTGCCGGAACTGGCGTCTCGTGACCACGTGCGCAAATTGCTGCCCTTGTGTGACCAGGTGTTGGCAGAGGCGGGCAAGACCCGGTCGGACATAGAGGGAATTGCTTACACCGCGGGGCCCGGTCTTGTCGGCGCGTTGATGGTGGGTGGCTCGGTGGCTCATGCGCTGGGATACGCGTTGGATATTCCGGTACTCGGGGTGCATCACATGGAGGGGCATTTGCTGGCCCCCATGCTGGAAGACAACCCGCCGGCGTTTCCTTTTGTGGCTCTGCTTGTATCCGGTGGCCACACCCAATTGGTTCGGGTAGATGCCATTGGTGAGTATGAAATGTTGGGTGAATCGGTGGATGATGCGGCTGGCGAAGCCTTCGATAAAGCCGCCAAAATGCTGGGTCTGGATTACCCCGGTGGTCCCCGAGTGGCGTCTTTGGCGGAGAATGGCCGGGACGGGCGGTATCGTTTCCCGCGTCCGATGACGGATCGACCGGGTTTGGATTTCAGCTTCAGCGGCTTGAAGACGTTCACTCTGAATACCGTGAATGCCGCCAAGGACGCGGGTGAGTTTGACGAGCAGGTAAAGGCGGATATCGCGTTGGCTTTTGAGGCCGCGGTGGTCGATACCCTGACCATAAAATGTCGCAGAGCGCTCGAACAGACCGGATGCAAACGTCTGGTGATTGCCGGCGGTGTCAGTGCGAATAAGCGCTTGCGCGCCGGCCTTGAGAAAATGACGGCAAAACTGGGCGGTTCGGTGTTCTATGCCCGCCCCGAATTTTGTACCGACAACGGCGCCATGATCGCCTATGCCGGTGCTCAGCGTTTGCGACAAGGGCAAAAAGACGGAGAACGCATTGTCTCGGTGCCGCGCTGGCCTATGGATACCTTGCCGTCAGTGAAAGAAGCTCGCGCTAACGGTCTGGTGGACTGAAAGCGCTAAAGCCCCGTTTCCCGGCCCTGGGCCAGCCGGATCAGGTTGTTGCGGTGGCGAACCACGATAAGCAAGGTCAGCAGGCCGAACAGCGGTAAGGTTTCCGGTTCCAGAATTGCACTGATGATGGGGCCGGAGCCGATGGCTATGATTGATGCCAGAGCGCTGATCCGCGAACGCCAAATCACCAACAGCCAAATGGCGGCCATCAGCAATGTGGTGAGCGGTGCGAGGGCCAAACCCGCACCGAGTGCCGTGGCAACACCTTTCCCGCCTTTGAATCGGAAAAAAACAGGAATCATGTGGCCGGTCACGGCGCTCAGGGCGACGATGGCCTGCACCATAATCGACATGCCAGCCTGATGGGCCAACCAAACCGGTAACCAGCCTTTGAGTGCATCCAGGGCAAGCGTCGTCAGCGCCGGCTGCCAGCCTCCCGCCCGAAACACGTTTGTGGCGCCCGGGTTACTGGAGCCTTGTGCTCGGGGGTCCGGGAGTCGCCAGGCCCGGCAAACCGGGATGGCAAACAGCACCGATCCGGCGAGATAAGCCCCAAAACAGAGCAGAACAATTAAGATCGGTTGGCTAGCGGTTTCCATAGGTGTTTCACAAGGTGCGCAGACGGCATCAGGTATTCTGTGAGAAAATAGCTGGCCCAAATTCAGGCGAGCAGGCGAACGGCCACAGTATCGCTTGTCTGTTTAATATTCAATCAGCCAAGAGTGTAAGCCTAGGGAGTCTGGTTTGGCAGATGTGGTGTTAGTGGAAGGTTTGGCGGTCGAAACGGTTATCGGTGTTTACGACTGGGAGAGGGAAATTACCCAGCGGTTGCTGGTGGACCTGGAAATGGCCTGGGACAACCGGGTGCCGGCAGCGAGTGATGATGTCGCTGATGCCCTCAATTACGCTGCGGTTAGTGAGCGGGTTGTTCAGTGCATTCATGCTTTGCAGCCTCAATTGATTGAAACTGCCGCAGAGGCGGTTGCTTCCATGCTGCAGCAGGACTTCGGGGTAAGTTGGTTGCGTTTAACGATCAGGAAGCCCGGAGCGGTTCCGGCGGCCACGTCTGTGGGTGTTCGCATCGAACGAGGTCTGCGCTGATGGCGAGGGTGCTCCTGGGTATCGGCAGTAATGTTGAACGCTATCGGCATGTGGGACTCGCGCTGGACGCTTTGCAGGAAATGTTTGGTGAGTTGTCGGTGTCGCCGGTATACGAGAGCGAGCCTGTCGGCTTTTCCGGTTCCAACTTTTTGAATTTGGCCGTAGGTTTTCACACGGAGTTAGTCGTGCCCGAGTTGTCGCGGCGCATGAAGCAGATGGAACTGGATTTTGGTCGCCGCCCGGATTCCCCTCGCTTCAGTCCGCGCACTCTGGATCTGGACATTCTCACCTACGATCAGGAGATCGGTGTTGTTGCCGGCGTCGAGCTGCCCCGGGGAGAAATTCTGAAGAATGCCTTCGTGCTAAAGCCGTTGGCGGATATTGCGCCGGGCGAGATACATCCAGTGAGCGGCCGGTGCTATCGAGAGCTGTGGCAGGGCTACCGCACCGACCAGAAGCTCTGGCCGGTGGATTTCAACTGGCAGGGCCAGCAGATTTCAACGGCGGTTGGCTGAGCGGAACAACGTCACCAGATTGTCGGTTGCACTATCTCCTGCGCTACCAACCTCGCCATCTTTAATCAGACGCGGCAGAATTTCGTTGCCCATTTGCTTGCCAAGCTCCACCCCCCATTGATCAAAGCAATCGATATCCCAGATCACGCTTTGTACAAAGGTGCGGTGCTCGTAAAGTGCTACCAGAGCACCTAATGTTTCAGGCGTTACCTTCTCCATCATCAGAATGTTGCTGGGTTTATTGCCTGGAATGGCTTTATGCGGTGCCAGCGCCTTCGCGGCGTTAAGATCCAGCCCGCTGTGAGTTAATTCCTCCATGGCCTCCGCTTCTGTTTTGCCTGCCATCATGGCGCGCGCCTGACTCAGGCAGTTGGCAAACAGCGTGGCGTGATGATGCCCGATCGGATTGTGAGAAGTCAGCGGTATTACGAAGTCGGCGGGTACCAGGCGGGTACCTTGGTGAATCAATTGGTGATATGCGTGCTGGCCGTTCGCACCGACACCGCCCCAGAGAATCGGGCCGGTTTCGCATGCTACCGGATCACCGTTTTGGGTGACTTTCTTGCCGTTACTTTCCATATCCAGCTGCTGCAGGTGCTCGGGCAGGTGCTTCAGATATTCATCGTAAGGCAGCACCGCATGGCTTTGAGCGCCCCAGAAATTGTTATACCAAATACTCAGCAGTGCCATCACGACCGGCAAATTCTGCTCGGTTGGCGCGTCTTTGAAATGGCAGTCCATCGCATGGGCACCGGCCAGCAATGCGCGGAAGTTTTCCATGCCGACCATCAGTGCGATGGGCAGACCAATAGCCGACCAGAGTGAGTAGCGGCCACCCACCCAATCCCACATCGGGAAGATGTTGTCCGGGTGAATGCCAAACCGCACCGCCTCATCGGTGTTGGCCGTCACGGCTATAAAATGTTGGGCAACGGCATCTTGGTTGCCTCCGTTAGTGAAGAACCACTCTCGGGCAATCAGGCTGTTATCGAGGGTTTCCTGGGTGCGAAAGGATTTTGATTGCACCAAAAACAAGGTGGTTTCGGGATTGAGCGGCTTGAGGGTTTCGGCAATGTCGGTGCCATCGATGTTGGCGATAAAATGGCATCTCAGGTCACCCTGCCAATAGGGCTTGAGCGCCTCTACCGCGAGTTTGGGGCCAAGGAAGGAGCCGCCTATTCCGATGCTGACAATGTCGGTAAAAGCACGACCGGTGTGGCCGGTTTGGGTGCCGTTCTGAATCGCTTGGTCGAGCTGTTCCATGCGGGCTTGCGTGGCATGGATTTCGGGAATGATGTCTTTGCCATCAACCCAGACTGAGTCATCGGCCGGCTGGCGCAGTGCGGTATGCAGCGCGGGCCGGTTTTCGGTGCGGTTAACCTTGGCGCCAGTAAATAGGTCTGCAATGCGTTTTGGCAGGTTGCACGCGCTCGCCAGGTCGGTAAGAGCCGAAAGCGTCTCGTCGGTCAGGCGATTGCGGGAAAAGTCCAGTGTTAATCCTGCGCCGTTAATCAGGTATCGGTCAGCGCGTTGTGGGTCGGTTTGAAACAGATCGCGCATCAGTACGTGTTCCAGCTGTTGTTTGTGCTGGAGAAGCGCGCGCCATTCGGATTTTTGGGTCAGCGGTACCGAAGCGGGTGGCATCAGAGTGTCCTTTCTGTTCGCTGCCCCGAGCAACGAGGCAGCGAGTCCGGGGTTTAGCGAGTTACAGAGATATTGTCGATCAGCCGAGTGGTTCCCAGGAAGGCGGCCACCAGCAGGGTTAACTCTTTGTCGGTATCGACCGCGGGCTTCAGTGTCAGGCTGTTCACAATGTTGAAGTAATCCGGGCGCAGGCCAGCTTCTGACAAGGTGTCCCGAGCTTCCTGTTCAAGCCCGGCAAAGTCATTGCTGCCCGCTTCGAGTTGCCGGGCGGCCTGGGTCAGCGTCTTATATACGACGGGCGCTATGCCGCGCTCTTCGTCTGACAGATAGCCGTTGCGGGAGCTCTTTGCCAAACCGTCGTCTTCCCGGACGGTGGGCGCCCCGATAATTTCGATCGGCATCATCAGGTCGCGGGTCATCTTGCGAATCACTGCAAGTTGCTGAAAGTCTTTTTCACCAAAAAACGCCATGTCCGGCTGGATCATGTTAAACAACATGGTGACGACGGTGGCCACGCCTTCGAAATGACCGGGGCGACTCGCACCGCAGTGGCCTTCGCTGACTTCCGGCACCACCACTTTGGTTTGATTGGCCAGTCCTTCCGGATAAATTTCTGACACCGGCGGTGCAAAGATCAGGGTGTTACCGGCTGGCGCCAGTTTATCCTGATCTTCTGCAAGAGTGCGCGGGTAGGAGTCCAGGTCTTCGTTGGCACCAAACTGCATAGGGTTCACGAATATGCTGGTAACAACGATGTCTGCTGCTTCCGAGGCTTTGCGCACCAAGGAGATGTGGCCCTCATGAAGGTTGCCCATGGTAGGCACCAGCGCGATGGTCTTTTCCTGTTGGCGGTAGGCCCTCAGGATGCTGCGCAGTTCTTTGAGTGAATGTACGGTTCTCATGCCTTGAACGTATGCTCCTCGGCGGGGAAAGTGCGTGCTTTAACAGCCTGGGCATAGGCCTCGATGGCTTCCGGAATAGACGACGTTTCGGCCAGGAAGTTTTTGACGAACCGGGGCTTGCGGCCCGGTGTCACGCCCAGCATGTCGTGCAACACCAGCACCTGGCCGTCTGTGTCCGCACCGGCGCCAATGCCGATAACCGGCGCTTTGACGGCTTGTGTGATACGGGCGGCAAGCGGTGCAGGAACGCATTCCAGCAAGATGATGTCGGCACCGGCTGCTTCAAGCTGACAAGCGTGTTCGATCATCGCTTCCGCGGCTTTGTCGTCACGGCCCTGAACTTTATAACCGCCGAATTTGTTGACGAATTGTGGGGTCAGGCCCAAATGAGCACACACCGGCACGCCCCGTTCACTCAAGGCTTCGATGGTGTCTCTCATCCAGCCGGTGCCTTCCAGTTTGACCATGTGGGCACCTGCACGCATCAACTCGGCCGCGTTGTCGAGCGCATCCGCGACGGTGCCATACGACATAAAGGGCATGTCGGCCATGATCAGCGAGCCTTTATTGCCCTTGGCCACGCAGCTGGTGTGGTAGACCATGTGTTCCATGGTTACGGGCAGCGTGCTGTCGTTGCCTTGCAGCACCATGCCAAGAGAGTCACCAATGAGGATTACATCCACGCCTGCTTCGCTGACCACCTGTGCAAAGGTCGAGTCGTAGGAGGTTAACGCCGAAAAGGCTTCGCCTTTCTGCTTGAGTTCCCGCAGGGTATTAATGGTAACTGCCATAAGATCCTTGCCTTTTGGGTGGATGGGCCAGTAGTTATCCGGGGTCTTCCGGTGTTCAGAGAAGTATAAGATTAATGCCGAGGTGTGTCAGGCACAAGGGTAGCATGGAGTTCCTGCCCTTGGATTAGTCTGATCCGGCCATCGGCGGTAGTTTGCGTAGTTGATTGTCCGGGCATTGGGCGCGTAACTGATCAATGCGTCGTCCATCCGGTAATTTAAGTTCGGGGTTCAGGTCCAGCAATGGCTGAAGTGCAAAATCCCGGTTTGCCAGCTCTGCATGGGGAACGGTCAGGCGTGAGTCGTTGATGACGTGGGAGCCAAAAAGAAGTACATCCAGGTCCAGTGTACGTGGCCCCCAGTGCCTGAGTCGCTCCCGCCCATGGGCTTGCTCGATGGCTTGCAGATGGTCCAGCAGTTGGTGTGGCGACAAGCCCGTGCTCAGCTGTACCGCGCCGTTAACGAAATCGGGCTGATCTTGCGGGCCAACCGGCCGACTGGCGTAGAACGGCGACTGAGCCAGCAGTGTGGTTCGCGGCAAACGCGACAGCTCCATGACGGCTCGTGCCAACTGGGCGGCCGGGTCTTTCAGGTTGCTGCCCAGCCCTACATAAACGATGCTGTTCACGATTGAGCCGGTTTCTTGCGGGGGCTGCGTTTGCGACCACGTTTGCGGGGCCCCGCTGCAGCCCCGAGCTGAGACAGCATGTGTTCCTGATTACGATCATCGGCTTTTTGGAAATCGGTCCACCAAGAGCCAAGGCCCGGTTCCAGTTCGCCGGCGGATTCGCGCACCAGCAAGAAATCGTACGCGGCCCGGAAGCGCGGGTGGCTGAGTGTGGCAAAGGCTCGTTTACCCTGGCGCCGGGGCAGGCGGATCTGAAGCTCCCAGATTTCCTTCATCGGCCCTGAGAACCGTTTTGGAATTGAAGTGGCCTGCACCTGACGTCCAATCACTTTGCCGATGGCACCGTGCAGCGCGGGTTGAACCGGGTCGCCGTTATCCTGACGCACGCGCCACTCGGCCTGCAGTGCCGGCCATAGCATGGCGGCGAACAGGAAGTAAGGTGTGACCGACTTGCCCTGCGCGATGCGGGCATCGGTATTACGCAGTGCTTGGCGAATGAGTTCGTCGGATTCACCGTTATTGATCGCTCGCACGGTTTCCGGGAACAGCATTTCCAGCAGGCCGTAATCTTTCAGAAGCTCGTAAGTGGCTTCGCCATATCCGGCTGAAAACAGCTTAAGCACTTCATCGAACAAACGAGCCGGAGGTATGTGGCCCAAAAGAGGGGCGAGTTCACGAATGGGGGCTTCGGTTTCCGGCTCGATATCAAAACCCAGCTTCGCGGCAAAGCGGATAGCGCGCAGCATGCGCACCGGGTCTTCACGGTAGCGGGTTGCCGGGTCGCCAATCAGGCGGATCTGCCGGTTTTCGAGATCCCGCATGCCGTTGGCAAAGTCGATAATGGTGAAATCACGAATGCAGTAGTAGAGCGCATTGATGGTGAAATCTCGGCGCAGGGCATCGTCTTCCAGATTCCCGTAAACGTTGTCCCGCAACAGCAACCCGTGCTCGCTGGTTTTGTGCTCGTGGTCAGAATGGTCTTCATTAGAAGCTTCTGCGTTGCCGCGGAAGGTGGTTACCTCGATGATCTCGCGGCCAAAGACCACGTGCACGATACGAAAACGGCGGCCAATCAGCCGGGAGTTGCGAAACAGATCGTGCACTTCTTCCGGCGTAGCGTTGGTGGCGATATCGAAGTCTTTGGGGCGGCCACCGAGAACGATGTCTCGCACGCCGCCGCCCACCAAGTAGGCTTCGTAGCCGGACTTGTTCAGCCGGTTCAGGACTTTTTTGGCAGGTTCGCTGATCATCGAGCGAGACACATTGTGCTGGTCTCTCGGAATCTCTTGGCGCTGGTAATGTTTGGCTTTCTTTTTCCCGGTACTGGGCATGAAAGAACGCAGCTTTTCTACAAGTCTTTTAGGCATGGAAGTCCGTGTTTGCGCAGAGCAAAAACGTGGATTTTAACGGTTTGCGCAGGAATTGCACATGTTTGGCGGATATTAGGCAGGAAATGCGGATTTTTTGATGGCTTGAGAGGCAGTAAAGGCCATTTGGCGGTGACCAATAATCAAAAGGCGGATCCGTTTTCACGAATCCGCCCTGAAAGCTTCGACGATCTGCAATTGTTTTTGTTTTTGAGTCGGGATTCTTTTTAATGTTTTGCCCCACTGTGTGCCCAACATTCGGGCATCAATATTATGCAAGCGGAAAGCTTTGAATACACGGTGCGATCAATAGCATGGAGCGGGTTATCAAGGCAGGTGTAGCGTCGTCTGCTAGACGATTCTTATCCACATCTACAACTCGCGCATGCTGAGGGATCACAAAAAAACCTAGCACCCAAAACACTCAGTTCGCTTACGTCCTATTTTTGTTTTTGTTACCGGACGTTTTCTTGCAGCTTTTTGTTTTTGTTGTTGCCGCTGCGTTGTCACTTATTGTTTTTGTTGTTGTGCGCTCTTAATAGTGCAGAGGCCGTGCCAGAATTTAAAATATCTTTATTAACAGTTGGTTACGAATTCGGTCGAGATAAGTGTTACCCCGTATCCGAGAAAAGTGTTACCTGCGTCACATAAAGGGGCGGGGAAGTGTTACCGAGAGGAACGCTCGGTAACAAATGATTCTGGGTTCATTTGTTACCGGCGCGGATTTAGCTGCCGCTGGTCTTTTTTCGAGGAATACCTAAACGTTGTCTGCGTTCCCAGAGGGATTTGCGGCTGATGCCCAGTTTTTGTGCCAGCTCGGTTTCGCTCATGCGGTCCTGATTTTCGATAACGAAATGCTGGAAATAGTCTTCCAGAGACAAATCGTTGGCTGAGTCGGAATCCCGGGGTGGGGTGCTTTCGTTGTTGCCTTCTACCAGGGTTTCAGGGATGTATTCGTCGCCCGAGTCGCTGTCGAGGTCCAGAACGGACGGTGTAATGGTGTCGCCATCTGCCAGAATAGAGGCACGTTCAATCGCGTTCTCTAATTCCCGCACGTTACCCGGCCAGCGGTAGCGCTGCAGAGCTTGCATGGCTTCCGGGCTCAGGTGCAGGTCCGGCCGGTCAAGTTTCTGCGCCTGTTGCTTCAGGAACCGTCCGGCCAGGCCCAGGATGTCTGAACGGCGCTCTCGTAGAGGCGGCAGGCGGATCTGCATGACGTTCAGACGGTAGTAAAGATCTTCCCGGAACTCGCCTGTGCGCGTCATGGCTTTGAGATTTCGGTGGGTGGCCGCAATCATGCGCACGTCCACTTTCCGGCTTTGGGTGGCACCCACCTTACGAATTTCGCTTTCCTGAAGCACTCGCAGGAGTCGGGCCTGCGCTTCGGCGGGTAGCTCACCAATTTCGTCCAGAAACAAACTGCCGCCGTCAGCCGCTTCGATCAGACCGGTGCGGGCCGACACCGCGCCGGTAAACGAACCTTTCTCATGACCGAACAGTTCGGACTCAATCAGACTCTCGGGAATCGCCGCGCAGTTAACGGAAATCAGGGGCTTGGAGGCCCGGGGGCTCAACAGGTGCAGCGCTCGGGCAGCCAGTTCTTTACCGGTACCGGATTCACCGTTGATCAGCACTGTAGTTTGGGTTGGCGCCACTTTCCGAATAAGGGTGAACACCTTTTCCATGGGCTCGCACTGGCCAAACATGATGTTGGATGGATCGGGCGCTTCTGCTGCGGAATCGGCCGCGTCTTCGTTGCCAGCAGGTAATGCGTCTTTGCGTGCCAAGATGCCTTCGACGGCCGCCAGCATTTCATCGTGATCAAACGGTTTGGCAATGTAATCCACCGCGCCCATTTTCATGGAGTCTACGGCGGAGCGCAGGCTGGCGTAGCTGGTCATAATCAGAACGGGGGTGTTGGGGGCCCGGTTGATCATCTCGGTGCCCGCGGCGCCGGGTAAGCGGAGGTCGGTAATGACGAGGTCGAAGGTATCGGGTTCCAGCTCTTCCGCAGCCTCTACCGAAATGGCATCGGCTACCTCGTAGCCGGCATGCTGGAGCAGTTTCCGAACTGCAGAGCGGATAATGTCTTCGTCTTCAACAATCAGTATGCGGGGCATAGTACGTTCACGACCTTTCGTTCGGGCGACTGTCAGCATCGGTGTCGGGTTCGTAAGCTGGCAGGCGAAGCCTCATGCAAGTGCCTTTGCCGCTCATGGAGAGGGCGGGGCTCTCTACCTGGATGTTGCCATAGTGTTCTTCAACAATACTGTACACAAGAGAGAGGCCAAGCCCTGTGCCTTTGTTCGATGCCTTTGTCGTAAAAAAGGGCTCAAAAACATGATCCTGTTGGTCCGCAGGTATTCCTGTGCCTTCATCAATGACCTCGATGATAGCCGAGTAGCTGTCGCGCTTGCCAGTCACCCGGATTTGCCCCTTCTCCGGAGACGCATCTCGTGCATTTGCGAGCAGGTTGACGAACACCTGCACCAGGCGCTGTTCGTCGCCGAGAATTTGCAGATCCTGCGGGCAGTGGTTTTCGTATTGGATGCCCTTGCTGTTATCGCCTAATGACAGCAGGTTGATCGACTCCTCCACACAACGGTGAAGGCTAACCGGTTCATAGCGAGTGGCTTGGGCGTGGTTGCCGGTGCGGGAGAAATTCATCAGCGATTGCAAGATGGTCGAAATGCGCCGGGTTTGCTGCTGGATCTGGTTGGCCGTATCTAGAATCTCCGGGTTGTCCGTTTCCAGCTTGAGGTTTTGTGCCAACGATGAAATTCCCGTGACCGGATTGCCGATTTCATGGGCGACGCCGGCTGCCAGCCGGCCCACTGAAGCCAAACGCTCACTGTGCATCAGCTCATCTTCAAGCAGACGGGTTTCGGTTTGGTCCTCTACCAGAATGATAGAACCGTCTTCCGGGTGCTCCGGGCCATTCAAGGCCGCTTTGTGCAAATTCAACCAGTGGGGTTTGCCCCGTAAATCCAGCCGATGCTTGTACCGGTGAGGCTCGCTGCCCTTGTTGAAGTCATCGAGCAGCATGTGCCAGTGCTCTGGCAGCGCCAGGAGCTTGGCGCCGACCACTTCATCGGCGGAAATGCTGGTCAGTGCTTCCATGGCGTGGTTCCACATCAGAATTTCGCCATCGTCACCAATGGAGCAGGCCGGAATCGGCAAGTTCTGCAGGGTTTGACGATAATGTCGGCGGAGGTTGTCCAGCTCACCCGCCAGCCCCGTGAGCTGGCTCTGGTAGTCACCGAGGGCTCGTTCCACGTAGCGGATGTCTTGCCCGGTGCTTCCGCGAGCCATGGGTTTGAAGCCCAAATGCCTTTTGACGATATCGCTGGCGATAGACGGACCCAGCAGGCCGGACAGGTTGGCTTCAACCTGATCCCTCAGGCGCCGCAGTTGGTATGGGCGAAATTCTGAGGGCGGCAGCTTCAGCTGGGAAAGTGCTTGTTGCACCTCTCGGCGCGCAACGTTCATGCCCAAGGGTTCGGCCAGATGATGTATGAAATCCGCGGAGGAAGAGGCGAAGAGTTCGCGACGCTGGGGTCGCGAAAGGGCGCCCATGGAGCAGGCCTGAGCGGCACTGATTTCTTCCGGCTTGGCGGGGCTCAGGATAGACACCACGGCAAATACGGCAAGGTTAGCCGTCAGGCTGGTAAAGGTGACCACGTGCCAGTTGCCGAAGCCGTCAGTCACCGGCATGCCGATTAGCGACAGCAGGTCAAAGGGGTAAGAAAACGGCAAGACGAGAGTAAGCACCCAGATCGATAGGCCTGTAACCAGGCCCGCGATCAAACCACGACGGTTACCTTCGGGCCAGTAAATAACCCCAAGCACTCCCGGCAGCAGCTGCAGCGTGCCGGTCAGCGATATAGCGCCGAGAATGGCGAGATCGAGGTGTTGGCCGACAATCTCGTGAAACAGCAAAGCCAGAATAAGAATCGCGGCGATCAACAGCCGCTTTACCCATTGCAGCCAATAGTAAATGTCGCCCTGTTCGTTCGGGGTTTTAAGAGGCAGAACAATGTGGTTAAGAACCATGCCGGCAAGGGCCAGCGTACTGACAATCATGAGCCCGCTGGCCGCCGACAAGCCAGCGATATACATCAGCAGCGTAAGCATCGGGCTGTCCAGAGCCTGGGCGATGCCGATACTGAAGAAGGCTGGTGGCCCGGCCACATCGAGAGCCTGACCGCCCCACACAATCAGTGGCACCGGCAGGGCTAGCAGAAACAGATAAAGCGGAAGGCCCCAGCTGGCTTTGCCGAGGGCTCTCGGCGATGGGCTTTCGCTGAAGGTCATATGGTACATATGCGGCAAAACCAGCGCGCCGGCAAACGACATCAAAAGCAGTGCCCGCCAGGTGCCGTCGTTCACGTTCATGGCCATCGGGGATTCGGGGCGTGATGTGCTGGCCAGCCAGGATTCCAGCCCGGCATTCCCGCCGAAGACGGTAAACAGAATCACGCCACCCAATACCAGCAACGCCGCCAGCTTCACCAGTGAGTCGAACGCGATGGCAAGAACCAAGCCTTGATGGTGCCCGGTTGTCTGCTGTCGGCGAGCGCCGAACAGCACGGCAAACAGCACGACAATCAGGCAGAAAAGTGTGCTGATAAATGTCGGAGATGTGTCGGGTGCAAGTATGCTTGCTGAGGCCGAAACCGCCTGAATCTGCATGCTGAGCAGAGACATGATCGCGGCAGCGGAGCAGAGCGTGACCAGTGTACCCGCCCACTGGCTTCGGTACCGGTAAGCGAACAGGTCGGCCAGCGAGGTAAGCTGATACGCTCGGCTAATCCGCAGAATCGGGTTCAGTAATACGGGGGCCAGCAAGAAGGCGCCGCTGATACCGACGTAATAGGCCAGGTAACCGAAACCGGATTCGGCGGCGAATCCGGCGGCACCGTAAACTGCCCAGATGCCCGCATACACTCCGAGGCTGAGTGTGTAGGTCAGCGGGTGGCGCACCCAGCGGCGCAGCAACGTGCCACGTTCAGTTGCCCAGGCAATTCCAAATAGAAGGCTCAGATAAAGCAGGCTGGCCAGTAGCAGCGAAGGGGCGCTAAAACTCATTGGGGTCTCGTCGCCATTCCAGCCAGAAACCGATCACAATCAGGCACCCCCAAAAGATAAACGGGCTGTACCAGGCATTGCCCGGGCCGGTCCACCAACTAAGAATATTGGGTGAAAAGATATAAATGGCCAGCACCAGAAGAAAAACCAG
Organism: Marinobacter litoralis; assembly: GCF_016427555.1. Classification (GTDB taxonomy): domain Bacteria; phylum Pseudomonadota; class Gammaproteobacteria; order Pseudomonadales; family Oleiphilaceae; genus Marinobacter; species Marinobacter litoralis_A. Next base: position 20,396 of record NZ_JAELVS010000001.1, on the reverse strand, counting down.
GCGGTAGATATACATCGGGTTAGTGGTCCAAGTGCGATTGTGTACTTGGGGTTATACCACGGGCTTGTCGGGATGTCAGGGGAATGGCCGCCCGCCGCCAGTGTGCCCGGGCCCAGCTCAGTACATCGGCTACCGATGCCCAAGCCAGTTCAGAGGGTGGTTGTTGACCAAGTGCGGCGAGAGCATGCACCAGATTCATTGCCGGTTTTGTGTCATCGAGTGCGGGCGCGTGATTTTGTTTGCTCAGCTTCTGGCCCTGCTCGTTGAGGATAACCGGAATATGCAACCATTGAGGCGGGGAAGAGCCCAGTGCCCGGAATATTTGCTGTTGCTGGGCGGTCATGTCGAGCAGGTCGGAACCCCGCACTACATGGCTGATGCCTTGGTCAATGTCGTCAACGGCTACGGCCAATTGGTAGGCGTAAAAGCCTTCTTTTCGCTGCAGAACCGGGTCATCCAGTTCCGCTCGAACGGTTTGCTGCTGCGGACCCAGTAACAAGTCCTGCCAGTGGCTATGCTCATCAGTGAGAGCAAAGCGAATGGCTTGAGGCGCCTGATCAGACAGAGAGTCGCGCTCTCTGCATTTGGCTGGGTGCCGCCCGCCATGGGCTTGCAATTGCTTCCGCGAACAGCTGCAGCGGTAAGCTTTGCCGCTTTCCAGAAGATTGATGATGGCTTTCTGGTAGGCTGCCTGGCGCTGGGACTGGAAGCGGACGGGTTCGTCCGGGTGCAATCCGTGGGCGTCAAGAGAGTGAAGAATCTGGTGGCTGGCTTCCGGGGGTTCCCTGAGCGGGTCAAGGTCTTCAATTCTGACCAGCCAATCACCGCCCGCTGCCCGGGCTTCCAGCCATGTGGCAACAGCCGTGACCAGGGAGCCGAAATGCAATGGGCCTGTCGGGGAAGGCGCAAAGCGCCCGCGGTATCGGGTGTGCTCCATAGGATCTCTGCAAGCTGGCGGTCAGACCACCAGCTTGCCGGTAGGGGCAGATCAGATGCCGGTCTGGCGTTCGCGAATTTCAGCCAACGTTTTGCAATCGATGCAAAGGGTTGCCGTGGGGCGAGCTTCCAGTCGACGAATGCCGATTTCTACGCCGCATTGATCACAAAAACCATAATCGTCTTTGTCGATACGATCGATGGTCTTGTCGATCTTCTTGATCAGTTTGCGTTCACGATCCCGGGTGCGCAGTTCCAGGCTGAACTCCTCTTCCTGGGTTGCACGGTCGCTGGGATCCGCGTAGTTTGCAGCGTCTTCCTGCATGTGGTGCATGGTGCGGTCGACTTCTTCCATCAGTTCCTGCTTCCAATCCAATAGCAGGTCCTTGAAGTGCTGCAGCATGTCTGCACTCATGTAGTCTTCACCCTTTTTAATTTCGTAAGGGGTGAAGCCGGTAAACGTTTCGCTTGGTGCTTGCGCAGTCTTCTTTGCCATTGAGCCCTGGCCTCTTGTTTGTACTTCTACTCGGGCGCTTTGTCATCCGTACCAGCACCGGTGCCGTACGGTTTTACCCAAACGCCCTGTCTTGGGAATTTGCGGAAAATAGCAGATAAGTCTCAGGGGTGCCAGCTCTGTGACCTCGGCTTATAGTGGAGAGCATATGAAGTTTTCAGAACCATTGATAGAGGGGCGCTTGATTAGGCGCTATAAACGCTTCCTGGCCGATGTACGCTTGCCCAATGGCGAAGAGGTGGTCGCTCACTGTCCGAACACCGGTTCCATGCGCAATTGCCAACCGGAGAACGCGCGGGTGTGGTTGAGTGAAAGCAACAATCCCAAGCGCAAACTGCGGTACACGTGGGAGCTGGTGGAAGCCAGTCCCGGTGCGATTGCGTGTGTGAATACGGCGCGCCCCAATGCTCAGGCCAAGCATGCGATTGAAGCCGGCGTAATCTCTGAATTGCGAGGCTATCGTCAGTGCCGGAACGAGGTGCGGTATGGAGCAGAAAAAAGCCGTATTGATTTGCTGCTCAGCGGTCACGACCGCGAACCCGATGCCTGGGTCGAGGTGAAAAACGTGACGCTCGCAGAGGGCGCGCAAGGGTATTTCCCCGATGCAGTTACCGAGCGCGGGCAAAAACACCTGCGGGAGTTGATGGCGCAAGTCATCAATGGCGACCGTGCCGTATTGTTGTTCGTGGTGAATCATACGGCCATTGAAGAAGTGCAGCCGGCGGACCACATTGACCCGCGCTATGGCCAACTACTGCGCCAAGCGGTTGAGGCCGGTGTTGAAGTGTTGGCCTATCGGGCGGCCTTGATGGGGGTGGATGGAAACCCCAGTGCACGGCTTGAGCTGATTGATCCGGTTCCGGTTAATTGCGAACCCTGACTTCGATCAGGTCGTTTTGCTCACGCACATCCAGCTCGGTTAGCGCATCGCCCTGACAAGGCCCGGCAATGCATTCCCCGGTTCCGGGTTTAAACAGCGCGCCGTGAGTGGCGCACTGAATGAACAGGTTGTCGGCATCCATAAATCGCCCGGGCATCCAGTTCAGTTCAATACCCAGATGCGGGCACAGGTTCAGGTAAGCCCGGGGCGTGCCGTGATCCAGAAATACAAAACCGGTTAGCGGCATGCCTTCCGGTTCAACGGCTTTTTCTTTCAGGCGGAACTCCACGAACTTGCCCGGCACAAGCTCGGTTGCCGGGCAAGCGATTTGCCATTGGGATCGATGCATTTTCATCAGCTGGTAGATCGGGAGCTGAGGCCAAGGTGCTGGCGGATTCTGTCTGCCACCGCTTCGGCTACGTGCTCCTGATCGGTATGCAAATGGATGGTGTGGCTTTTTTCTTCCGCGGTCAGGGGTTCAAACCACGTCTGCTGGGCGTCGAGCATTTCCTCGGTGGCTTCCGAGGCATCGCCTTTGCGCTTGCGTACCCAGTCTCGTCGCAGCTCTTCAGGGGCTTCGGTGTGAAGCAGGGCAAAGGGCACGCCCTGGTTTTCTGCGACTTCTGCAAACAATGAGCGCTCGCTTTCCTTCAGGCTGGCGGCATCCACTATGACGGACAATCCAGAGGCCAACAGCCGGCCTGCCAATGCCGCCAGATGTGTGTAAGTTTGCTCGGTGGCTTCCGGGCTGTATAGATCGGTGCCCAGGCCGGATTTACTGTCATCCAGAGGCGCCAGCCCGTGCAGGCGTTTGCGTTCGACATCAGAGCGTAAACGAATCAGCCCCAATTCGGCGGACATGGCAGCACTCACGCAGGTTTTTCCCGAGGCTGACAATCCCGTGGTTGCCAGCAAGTAATGGTTCGGGATAGCGCCATAGTCTTCAGCAAGCTGGGCGTAGCTGCGATAGCTTTGCATCAATCCTTCGCGTTCGCTTTCCGACAGGCTCGGGTTGCCTAGGGTGAACAGTGCGATCTTGGCCCGAACCATGGCGCGATACGCTTTGTACAGTGGCAACAACGCCAAGGCTTCAAAGTCACCTCGGTACTCAAGATAGGTGTTCAGTACCAGATTGGCGAGCGCGGATTCCTGTCGTGATTCCAGGTCCATCAGCAGGAAGGCGAGATCGTTGATCACGTCGATCCAGCGGAAGGGTTCATTGAACTCGATGCAATCGAATACGGTGACCTGGTCATGGAATACAGTAATGTTGGCGAGATGAAGGTCGCCGTGACATTCGCGCACCAAGCCGTTCGCCCGGCGCTCGGCAATCAAATCACGGTTTCGTTCGAACGTGGTGCGGGTCCAATCTTCCAGTGCGTCCAGCTGAATGAGCAAGGATTTGTCATCCAGCAGCGGCCGAATCTGGTCAAAGTTTTCCTGCATGGCCGCGTATACGGCCTCCGGGGTGCCCAGCGGTTTTTCATCCGGAACCGGCGGCAAGCTGTCGTGGAACAGAGCCGTTTGGCGGGCAACGCTGGTGAGGAGTTCGGGAGTCAGTTTGCCTTGCTCTTGGCGCAGGTCAAACAGTTCGCTTTGGTCAAACTGGCGCATACGAATCGCGTATTCGAACGGTTCGCCCTCGCCGCCGAGAACCGGCTGTTCTGGGCTGCCAGTAATAGGAAGAACGTCAAGGTAGAGCTCGGAGGCTAATCGGCGGTTCAGGCGAAGTTCTTCTTCGCAGAAATGCTTGCGACGTTCCAGGGTCGAGAAATTGAGAAAGCCGAAATCCATGGGCTTTTTGATTTTGTAGGCGTAGTCGCCGGTTAGCAGGACCTGTGAGATATGGGTTTCGATCACCCGGAAATCGCTAACCGGATGATCGTATAACTCTGGATTCTGCAGTGCTTTAACCAGTGTGTCGGGCGCGCGTTCGCTCACATTTTGCTCCTGGGTTCCCTGAACTCGTTGATTTTGTTTGATCAATGATAGACGGCAGATTACAGAAATAACACATAACAGGCCTGCCAGTCGCCTCCTTGGCTTCGTTATAATCGCGGTATGAGTAAATCTACGAAATCCCGTAAAAAATCGCCTAAAAGTCAGCCAACTCAACAGCGCTCGGGTTTTGGGCGTTTCCTGTTTCGATTCGCACTGGTGGGGCTGGTGGTGCTGGCCGGCTGGATGGTGTATCTCGATGCAGTGGTCACTTCCCGCTTTGAAGGCCGCCGTTTCGAAGTGCCGTCCCGTGTGTATGCCCGGCCACTGGAGCTTTATGACGGCGCCAGCGTCAGCGCATCAGGGTTGGCTCGAGAACTTGAGCTGGCGGGTTACCGGGCTGGCGATGGTGTAAAGCCGGGAACCTATCGGCGCAATGGTGGCCGCTTTGTGATCAGTGCCCGAGGTTTTTTGTTCCCCGATGGAGAGGAGCCCCGTCGGCGCATTTCGCTGGTGGTCAGTGGTGACAAGGTTCGATCGTTCTCGGTTGTAGCAGGGCCAAAATCGCCGATCGTTCGGCTTGAGCCTGCGCAAATTGGCGGTATCTACCCCGCCCACCGCGAAGACCGCGTTCTGGTTCAGCTTGAAGAAGTGCCGGAACTTTTGCCCAACACTTTGATGGCGGTAGAAGACCGCGAATTCTACAACCACTTCGGCCTGGCGCCGTTGTCGATTGCCCGGGCGATGTTGGCGAATATCAAAGCGGGCAGGGTGGTGCAGGGCGGCAGTACGCTGACCCAGCAGTTGGTGAAGAACTTCTTCCTGACTCGTGAACAGACCTTATTGCGCAAAGGCAACGAAGCCTTGATGTCGATCCTGCTCGAACTGCATTACGAGAAAGATGACATTCTGGAAACCTATTTGAACGAGGTATATCTCGGCCAAGCCGGTGTGCGCAGCATTCATGGCTTTGGCTTGGCCAGCCAGTTCTACTTTGGCGAACGACTGAACGATCTGGCCCCGCACCAAATGGCACTGTTGGTTGGCCTGGTGAAAGGCCCCAGTTACTACAACCCAAGACGCCATCCGCATCGGGCGACCGCGCGCCGCAACCTGGTGCTGGATGAAATGGCGGAAGCCGGTTTGCTGACTGAGCGGGAGGCGGCCGATGCGAAGGCCAAACCGCTGGGGGTCAGTGGCAAACCGTCGTTCACCGACAACCGATACCCGGCCTATATTGATCTGGTGCGCCGGCACCTGGCGCGGGATTATCAGGAGGAAGATCTGCAAAGCGAAGGCTTGCGCATCTTCACAACGTTGGACCCAGCGGTTCAGCACGCCTCGGAGGTGGCGGTCAGCAAAACCCTGCCCAAGCTCCCGGGCGCGGATGCTCTTGAGGCAGCCTTGGTGGTGACAGCGAAAGACACCGGTGAAGTGCTTGCTTTGGTGGGCGGTAAAGATCCGAGTTTTGCCGGCTTCAACCGGGCCGTGGATGCCAGGCGCCCAATGGGTTCTCTGATTAAGCCGTTTGTGTACCTGGCCGCGCTCGAGCAAGCTGACCGCTATACGTTGATCACACCGGTTAAAGATCAGGCGTTCACACTGGAGTTCGATGACGGCAAGTTGTGGCAGCCAAAGAACTTCGACAAGCAGGAGCGAGGGGACGTACCTTTGCACCGCGCTTTGTCGAAATCGTACAACTTGCCGGCGGTTCGCGTGGGTCTGGATGTTGGTATTCCCGAAGTTCAGGAGAAGCTTCGGGCGTTTGGTATCACCAGCCCGATATCGGATTACCCTGCGATGTTGCTGGGGTCTGTGAATCTGGCACCGGTGGATGTGGCCCAGTTGTATCAAGGCTTGGCCACCTCCGGTTTCAATACGCCCCTGCGTACCATTCGCGAGGTTACCGATGCCGACAACGAGCCTCTGTCTCGCTATAACCTGAAAGTGGATCAAGTAGCTGACCCGGCCGCCGTGCATCTGGTGCAGTACGCCATGCAGGAAACCATGCAGGAAGGCACCGGTCGCTCGGCTTATTACACGCTGCCGGATCAGTTAACGCTGGCCGGAAAAACCGGTACCACCGACGATGGCCGCGACGCCTGGTTTGCCGGTTTCAGCGGCGATTTGCTGGCGGTAGCGTGGGTCGGTCGCGACGACAATGGCCCAACGTCGCTTACCGGGGCATCGGGAGCCCTACCGATTTGGTCTACCATGATGGCGCAGATTCCCCAGCACGGGTTTTCACCCGTCATGCCGGATGGCGTGCAATACCATTGGGTAGACACTGAAGCCAACGCCTTGACGGGAGAGGGGTGCCGTAATGCACGCCTGATACCCTTTGTGGCCGGCAGTGAACCCGACACGCACACCGGTTGTAACGGCGATATTGGCGGACAAATACGCAGTTGGTTTGAAGGATTGTTTCGATGAGAAAAGTAACGATAACGCACGCGGCCAGCTTGGCGCTGATGCTTGGTCTAGCCGGGTGTTCGGCACCGGGCGGAGGCTCGATTTATGTGCCGATGGGCGGTGGTGATCAGTCTAAAGCGCCTGAGCCGCCAAGAACGTCTGAGCCGGAAAGATCTGAGCCCCAAGTGTGGCGCAAGAGTGAACAGCCCGAAGTCAGCGAGCCTGCTCCTGAGCCTGAGCAACCTACGCGTTCGCCCAGCTATCGCGAATCCGGTGATGAACTGCCTGCGGCAGCCGTCGCTCTCATTCGCGATGCTGATCAGCGGTTACAACAAGGTGACTCAGCAGGCGCGATTGCACGCTTGGAAAGAGCCCAGCGGGTAGCGCCACGTTCGGCGGAGGTGTACTTCAAGTTGGCGGAAGCTTATGTGGCCGGGAACAACCTGGGAGCGGCGGAACAGTTCACCCTGAAGGGCTTGTCGCTGGCGGGTAATGATTACCGCATGCAGCGGTCAGGCTGGTTGCTGCTGGCGGATATTCGCCGAGCGAGAGGTAATGTTGCGGGGGCTTCTCAGGCGGAAGATCGAGCAAGAGCTCTGTAATGCATAGAGGCCATCCTTGGCCTCTGGATACTTCCCGTATCGGGGGGCGGGATTACTGGGAGATCATTGTCGCTTCTGTGGTTTCGCCGGATATCACCTCTACGTTTTGCGTGCCATAGAAGGTTAATCCTTCGTCCATTTCATTATCGTCCAGCTGGCAGCTGTAGCTCACGGTGTAAGTGCCTTCTGTTAGGAACGCTGCGGTCCACTCATGGAAACCGTCAGCATCGTCATCGTTGACTGGAACAACCATTAACGGATTGTTTCCGTCTCGGTTCACGTTTAGGTCGATGGGCTCGACATCTGCGCCTTCATAAACGTAAACCGAACCTTCGTAGTTGGCGCTGCAGTTGGCTTCGGTTGACTGGTTTATATCAGCGTAGTTCACCTCACCGGTTATCTTGCCAACTTCCAGGTTGTTTACCAGCCTCAAAACTGGCTTAAGCATGAAGTCGCCCTGAGCATTTCCTTGGGGATCGATAATGGACTTGCGTACGTCAAAATCGATAGTGAAATCGGTGCTGGCGTCTGCCGCTACTATGAAGCTGCCCTTCAGTTTTAGGCCACTTTGTTCGCCGGATGGCACGCCTAAGGTATAGCGCGCATCGCCTTCAGACGATTTAGTCACCCATGAATTGTCGGTATCAACAATCAGGCGAATTTCTTTGTATTCACCAGCAGGCACTTCTTCGTCTGTGATCAAAGGCTCGGTCACGCCGCCCTGCAGTGTTAACAGGTCTACCGTTCCGGTTTCCTCAAGGCTGTATTCCAACCACTCGCCATCAGCGTGCTTAAGACGGATGGTGTTAAATGCAATGTGAACGCTGCTTAGGTCGGTCGTTGGCGCATCGGTCAGGCCCACAGATAACGAACCGGTTTGTCCTGACGAGGAGCCACCGCCGCTACCACCACAGGCAGCCAGGGCGCCGGTGAGGGCGGAAATTGCGAATAATTTGGTCGAGGACTTCATAAAACCTCCTGATAGAAATCTTGTTGGTTCGACTACGAGGTAAAACGACTTCACGGCCAAGCGCGATGAAGGGTTCCTGACTAAACCTTAGCAAAAGCATCTAAATACGCGTAATACGAAATGGTAAGAGAATCGGGCTGGCAGGCGTGGATTAAAGGATAGAAGGGGGAGGAGGTAGCATGCGGTGACTCAGTCGAACCTGAGTCACCGGGCGGTTTGGCTTAAAGCGTCGCCATTACCTTACGGGCAGCAGCCAACGTGAACTCAATGTCATCGTCTGAGAGCGCATCGCACACAAAGCTTGCTTCGAATGCCGATGGCGCCAGGTATACGCCTTCGGCCAGCATGCCTTGGAAAAACTTCTTGAAGCGCTCTACATCGCACTCCATCACCTGATCAAAGCGGGCTACGGACGGTGCGTCGGTAAAGAAGAAACCGAACATGGCACCGGCAGATTGCACGGCAAGCGGGATGCCCGCTTCGTCGGCCGCGGCTTTGATACCGTCACGCACTTTGTTGGTTTTCTCGATCAACCGGTCGTGGAAGCCGGACTCCGAAATAGCATTCAGAGTGGTCAGGCCTGCGGCCATGGCCAGCGGGTTACCGCTCAAGGTGCCAGCCTGGTAAACCGGGCCCAGCGGGGAGATGTGTTCCATGATTTCACGCTTGCCACCAAAGGCGCCGACAGGCAAACCGCCGCCGATGACCTTACCCAAAGCGGTCAGGTCCGGAGTTACGCCAAACAAGCCTTGAGCACCGCCCAGTGAAACCCGGAAACCCGTCATCACTTCATCAAAGATCAGAACCGTACCGTGCTCGTCGCACACTTCCCGCAGACCTTCGAGGAACCCCGGAACGGGCGGAATGCAGTTCATGTTGCCGGCTACCGGCTCCACGATGATGGCGGCAATTTGATCGCCCATTTCTGCGAAGGTTTTGCGCACGCCGTCGATGTCGTTGAAATCGAGGGTGAGAGTGTGTTCGGCCAGGCTGGCGGGAATACCCGGCGAGTTAGGTTCGCCCAGGGTCAGTGCGCCGGAGCCAGCTTTCACCAGCAGCGAGTCCACGTGGCCGTGGTAGCAGCCTTCAAATTTCACGATTTTGTCCCGGCCGGTGAAACCGCGGGCCAGGCGAATGGCGCTCATGGTGGCTTCGGTACCGGAGTTGACCATACGCACCATGTCGATGGAGGGCACCAGTTCGCACACTTTCTTCGCCATGTCAGTTTCGATGGCGGTCGGAGCGCCGTAGCCTACACCCAGATCAACCTGTGCGTGCAGAGCGTCTTTGATGCGCGGGTCGGAATGGCCCAGAATCATCGGGCCCCAAGAGCCAATGAAGTCGATGTAGCGTTTGTCGTCTTCATCGTACAGATAAGCGCCTTCGGCATGCTTGAAGAACACCGGGGTGCCGCCCACGCCGCGAAATGCCCGAACCGGAGAATTAACACCACCGGGGATGTATTTTTGTGCCTGTTCGAACAGTTCTTCAGAGTGACTCATGGATTACTCCTGTTAGTTGGAATGTGTCGATAATGGATGATGCAAAGCCACCAGTTGCCTGAACTGTCTGGCTTTGGCTTCAATGTCTGCGGGGCTACCCCCGAACAATCCGCCCACTACCGCAATAAGGTCGGCGCCGGCCCGAATCAGTGGTTCTGCATTCTCGGTCGTGATGCCGCCAATGGCTGTCACGGGAAGCGCCAGACGACGTGCGTCGCTCAGCACGTTAACGTCCGCACGGGGTGCGCCGGGCTTTGTGCCGGATTGATAAAAACGGCCAAAGGCTAAATAGTCTGCACCTCCGGCTTTGGCAATTTCGGCCAGCTCCATGTGCTGGTGGCAGGTAATACCAATAATGGCATTTTGCCCCAGCAGCTTTCGGGCATCGGCCAAAGCCCAGTCCTCTTGCCCCAAGTGAACGCCTTGCGCACCCACGCGGTGCGCCAGTTCGGGGTCATCGTTGATGAGAAGCGGTACCCCGGCGTTCTGGCAAAGACTGACCAGATCCGTCGCCTGGTTCAGGCGCTCGGTGGTCGTTGAAAACTTGTCTCGATATTGGACCAACACAGCGCCGCCCGCTAGCGCGGCTTCTACGGACTGCAGTAGGCGGTCCGGGGGCGTAAGACGGTTGTCGGTGATGGCGTACAGACCGGGGCGAAGGCGTGGTTTTAACGTTCCCACGGAATGCCCCTGTTGGGTACCCGTTGCCCTTGACCAATGCTCAAGGCGCTTGAAAGGGTGCGGCTTACGTAATTTTGGGCCTGCGAAATGGCCGCTCGGGAGGACAGCCCGCTGGCGATGCCGGCCGAAATGGCTGCCGCCAGCGTACAACCGGTGCCGTGGTACTCGTTGGCTCCAATCCGCTCTAACTGCCAGTTCATGGGTTCCTGCCCGGTACTGTACAAGGTATTGATGATGCGTGGTCCGGTGCCGTGACCGCCGGTGGCGAGAACCGATTTACAGCCGGCGGAAAGTAATTTGTCGGCGGCTTGGCTTTCACTGTCGCAGTCGCCCAGTTGCAGGAGCTCAACCCCGTTTGGTGTGATCATTTCGGCACGGGCAAACAGCGATCCCTTCATCGCCTTGACCAGTTCGTCGTCCGCCAGGTCTCCGCCGCCAGCAGCTTTGATCACAGGGTCCACGATCAGCGGTAGCTCCGGGTGGCGGTCAAGAAACTCCATGAGCACCTTGACCACGGCAGCGTTGCCCATAGCCCCGGTTTTTACCGCGTGGATGGGGATGTCGTTGTCCAGACATTCAAGTTGTTGTTTGATGATTGCCGGGTCAATGGCTTCGGCGCCGTACACATTCTTGGTGTCTTGTACGGTCAGGCACGTCAGCACAGGCAAGGGGTGGCCGCCCAGAGATGTAATGGCCTGTATGTCTGCCTGAATGCCAGCGCCGCCGGAAGGGTCGAGCCCGGACAGCACCAGAACGTGGGGGCGAGAGTAACTGTTAATGATGAACCTCCTTAAAAAGGCTTAACAACAGCAAGAATGACAACGGCGATCAGTATGAACACCGGCAGTTCGTTGAACCAGCGGTAGAACACGTGGCTGCGGGTATTGTTGTCGTCTCGAAATACTTTTACCAAGTGGCCGCAGTAAAAGTGGTACACGATCAACAGGGCGACCAGCAACAGTTTGGCGTGCAACCAGCCCTGGCTGAAGTAGCCCGACACGTTGTAGCTGAGCAGCCACACACCAAAGATGACGGTCGCTATCATCGAAGGCGTGGTGATGCCACGGTACAGTTTGCGCTCCATGATCTTGAAGCGTTCTTGCCCCGGTTTGTCTTCGCACGCAGCGTGGTAAACAAACAGGCGGGGTAAGTAGAAAATGCCGGCAAACCAGCACACCAGTGAAATGATATGAAACGCTTTAACCCATAGCATGTGTCAGCTCCGGCGGTATTGGTAATAACTTTCGATATCGGATGGCAGCACAACGCCATAAATCCGTTGGATCATTGGGGCGACATGGCGCTGCACGTAGAGCGCTTCTGCCTTGGTTTGGTCAAATTCGTTGAGGGCTTGCTCCAGCGTGGCTTGATACTGCACGGGCGCAACGTCTCGCCGGTTGGCCGGGATTTGCATTAAATCCAGGCTCTCGGGCGGTTCGGATGCATCTTCGGAGTTTACCTCGTTTAGCTCCTCAAGGTATCGAGCCAGGTCAACGGCAGGTAGCAATGAGGTGGGGCCGCTATTGCCATCCACCAATAACCACTTCGGTTGTGAAGAAAGCGCTTCGCGTGCTTCCTCGAGGGTGAGCTGGCGTTCAGTGCGTAGAATGTTCCGATCCATGATGGCGCCAACGGATACACGCCTCAACGCTTGTGCGACCGGTGAGTTCTGGTAGCTGAGCCCTTGGCTTTTCAAAACGGTGATGAATAATGACTTCTTGCCGAACGCTTCGCTCGTGATCAGGGTCGCGGTGGTAATAATCAGCATGCCCGGCAGAATGATGTTGGGGTTATGAGTGAGTTCCAGTAGAGCCATCAAGGCCGCTAAAGGAGCCTGCAATACCGCTCCCATCATGGCGCCCATGCCGAGCATCGCGTAAAAGCCGACAGACGATGCGATGTCCGGGGCAAAGGCCGCACCGATCAGCCCCATGGCGCCGCCCAGAGTTGCACCAATAAACAACGTGGGACCGATCACTCCGCTTGGCATGCCAAGGCCGATAGAGGTGCCAGTGATCAGCAGCTTGGCACAGCCGACCCCTAACAATAACCAGAAGCCGAGTACTCCGTTGATTGTGTGGCCAACGGTGTCGTAGCCAATGCCCATGGTTTCGGGCACGAAGATAGCAAACGGAACCATCAAAAGGCCGGCCACGAATATGCGCAAAAACACCGGACGATGATGATAACGTCCGAGGCTGTCCACCAAGTGGATGAAGCCGGCGGCTGCAATGCCGATGATCACCGCTATGGCCAGTATCCAGGGGATTTCCAGCAAGGAATTCATGGTCAGCGCCGGAACGCTAAAGGCCGGTTCGGTACCGTAGACCACTTGGGTGACGATGGCGGCGCTCACTGCCGACAGGATGATGGGGGTAAAGCCGGCGATGGTGTATTCCATCATCACCACTTCCATAGCGAAGATAACACCTGAGATCGGGGTGTTGAATGACGCCGAGATAGCTGCTGCGCAGCCGCAGGCAACCAAGGTCCGGATACTGTTATTGGGCAGCCGCATCCATTGCCCTAGAATACTCGAGAAGGCTGCGCCAAGATGCACCGCGGGCCCCTCTCGGCCCGCGGACTGACCGCTGACTACTGTGGTAACGCCCGCGATGAACTGAACGATGGCACTTTTGAGAGAGATATACCCCTGATGGTAATTCAGGCGCTCCATGACATGGGCAATCCCCACTTTGCGGTCATGAATGTTTAGCTTGTGTAAAAACAACCCCAGTGCCACGGCACCGGCAAGAGGTAAAATGCCCCGGGTAAGAATGTCCAGATCTTCAAAGTTTTCCGAGCCATTGCCGGGGAAGAAGTAATCCAGAGGCCATTCAATGGCAAACCGGAACAATAGGATCACGGCTCCGGTTACAATGCCGGAAAGCAAACCAAGGACTGCCAGCTGAGGAAGGGCATCCACACCGGCGAGTCTGCCTCGGAAAACGTGTATCAGGTTTTCCGTAACCTGTTGCCTGATGTTGCGCATGCGGGCTGAGTTCCGGTTGTTCGAACAAGTCGTTCAGAAAGATTGGGGCCCCATTGTAGCTTTGGGTGTGCAAGCTGCAATAAGTCCTTGGTTTATCATGTTAGACTAACGCCAAATTCTGACCAGAATACGTTGGAGAAGAGAGTGATTAAAGTAGGCATCGTTGGTGGTACCGGGTACACAGGTGTAGAGCTGTTGAGGATTCTTGCGGTTCATCCCGAGGTTGAAGTGCAATGCATCACTTCGCGTTCCGAGGCAGGTATGCCGGTAGCGGATATGTACCCTAACCTGCGAGGTCACTTTGACTTGGCCTTCTCCGAGCCTGATCCTGCGCAGCTGGCGGAGTGTGATCTGGTGTTTTTTGCAACGCCTCATGGTGTGGCGGCCCGCATGGTGCCTGAATTGATGAAGGCTGACACGCGCGTGGTGGATCTCTCCGCCGATTTCCGTCTGAAAGATCTGGACGTCTGGGAAAAGTGGTACGGGATGCCACACGCAAGCCCCGAGTGGGCCGAGAAAGCGGTTTATGGTCTGCCGGAAGTGGCTCGTGAAGAGATTCGCAAGGCGCAACTGGTGGCGAATCCCGGGTGTTACCCAACGGCCGTTCAGCTCGGCTTTCTACCGCTGCTTGAAAATGGCCTGGTGGATCCATCACGGTTGATTGCGGATGCCAAGTCGGGCGCCAGTGGCGCAGGGCGCCAGGCCAACGCCGGCATGCTGCACGGTGAGATCGGTGAAAGCTTCAAAACCTACGGTGCTTCGGGCCACCGCCATTTACCAGAGATTCGTCAGGGTCTGGGCGAAGCCGCCGGAGCGAATGTGGGCGTGACCTTTGTTCCCCATTTGTTGCCGATGATCCGTGGTATCGAAGCGACGCTGTATGCCGAACTCAATGATCCGGCCGATTTCGATCGGCTGCAGGCACTGTTCGAAGAGCGCTATCAGGATGAGCCGTTCGTGGACGTTATGCCGTTCGGCAGTCATCCGGAAACCCGTAGCGTGCGCGGGGCGAACCATTGTCGTATGGCGCTGCATCGCCAAGAACAAAGCAATGTGGTGATTGTCACGTCCGTGATCGATAACCTGGTGAAAGGCGCGGCCGGGCAGGCGGTCCAGAACATGAACATCATGTTTGGGTTGGACGAGCGGCTGGGGCTGAATGCGCCAGCCATGTTGCCCTGAGGCGGATTTGTGAGCGAGACGCCAAAGCCCTCAGAAGAGTACGTTGTTATCCGCCACCGGCGCGGCTATCGGCTGCGCCGAACGCTGATCCTGCTCGGATTCACGGTTGTAGCAGCCATCGCAGGATACATGGCCGGAATGGCGCAGGGTGGCTTCCGTTTCTCCTCGGCAGAAGAGACCACAGACATCCTGGTCCATGAAATGGAGGGCCTGCGTGAGCAGTACCATTCTGCGCGCCAGAGGCTGGTGAATCTGGAGCGAGGCCGGGCCATCGATGAGCAGGCCCTGCGTGACGCCAGGAATGCGATCGTCGAGTTGGAAACGAAGATATCGGAACTCAACGCTGATCTGACCTTTTACCGCAATATCATGGCACCGACGGAAGTCAGTAAAGGGTTGCAGGTGGATAGCTTTACGCTTTCGCCGACTCGTGGTGAAGGCCGCTACAGCTTTAAAATGGTGCTGACTCAGGTCGGAAATAATAACCGTTACGTGTCCGGATTGGTGGCGGTTAATGTCATCGGCAGGGTCGATGGTGAAAAGCAGGTGATTGCGCTGCGGGATTTGTCAGAGGACATTGACGACTTGGGGGTTAAGTTCAAGTTTCGCTATTTTCAGGATATTGAAGGCAGTTTAAGTCTGCCGGAAGAGTTTGAACCATTGGAAATTCAGGTTGTTGCCCAGGCAGGAGGCCGAAAAGCGGCGCAGGCAGAAAGTACATTTGACTGGGAACAATTAACAGGAAACTGAAATGTTTAATAAGAAAAAACAGGTGCGGCATCGTTCGTCCAACCGTTTTGACACTTTGATTTCGGCACGCACCACCATTGAAGGGGATGTTCACTTTTCAGGCGGGTTGCACGTGGATGGTAAAATCAAGGGCCGTGTGATCGCCGAAGACGGCACCGACGCGGTCATCCGTCTGTCCGAGGTAGGGCAAATTACCGGAGACGTGATCGCGCCGCACATCATTATTAACGGGACGGTTCACGGCGATGTGCATTCTTCCAGTCATTTGGAACTGGCTGAAAAATCCAGTGTCAATGGAAGTGTCTATTACCAGTTGATCGAAATGGCCATGGGGGCCGCCGTGAACGGCAACCTAATTCGTCAGACAGAGACAACTGGGCTCCTTGCTCACGAACGGGCAGAAACGTCCGAACCAGAGTTCGAGAGTGAGGGAAAGTTCGAATAGTTGACTGTTTTAGTCGGGAATACCATAATCGTGCAAATATCTATTAGTGCCGGAGGCAACCCTTGAGTGTAGTTCAGCAACAAATGGCCACACCGCTGTTTTTCAGTGATAGTGCCGTTGCCAAGGTGCGCGAATTGATCGAAGAAGAGGAAAATCCGGAGCTGAAGCTGCGGGTTTTCGTCACTGGTGGTGGCTGCTCAGGCTTCCAGTATGGATTTTCTTTTGATGAGAATCAGGAGGAAGACGATACCGTCATTGAACGTGATGGCATCAAGCTGCTGGTAGATTCAATGAGCTATCAGTATCTGGTAGGCGCAACCGTGGTGTATGAAGAAGGGCTGCAAGGTTCGCAGTTTGTGGTTCAGAACCCGAATGCCAGCTCAACCTGTGGTTGTGGAAGTTCCTTCTCTATCTGACGTTCAAGCGGGGTAAATTGCCCCGAGTATTCTCTCTCCCGATGCGCCGGTTACTTCCGGTATATTGCCTGGCAGGCCTTGCAAGGTCTGCCGTGCAAGCCAGGCGAACGCTACCGGTTCCACCCATTGTGAATCCAGGCCAAGCTCTGCGGTCGTCGCCAGTGCTACCGATCCAAGCCCCATTCTCAATTCGTTCATCAGCAAGGTGTTGAACGTCCCGCCGCCACAGGCGTAGACGGCCATGTTCGCCGTTTCTTGCGGCAGTTGTTGCAGGATGGTTGTAACCGTCAATTGTAGAAGCGTGCGCTGAATGTCTTCCGGAGTCAGATCTGGAAAGCGTTTGATGTGGGTGCGAATCCAGTCGAGGTTAAAACGTTCTTTGCCGGTGCTCTTCGGAGCCGCTTTGCTGAAATACGCATCCGACAGCATGCTGGCTAAAAGTTCTTGATGGGTGGTCCCTTCGCTGGCCAAGTGCCCGTCTTCGTCATAATGGCGTCCGGTTTGGTCCAGGCACCAGGCATCGAGCAGCGCGTTGGCTGGGCCGGTGTCAAATCCAACGATGGGTTTTCGGTTGCCGGCTGGCAACCAGGTGATATTGGCGATACCCCCCAGGTTCAGAATACAACGATCCTGCTCCTGCGACCCAAACAGCCATTTGTGAAACGCCGGTACCAAAGGGGCGCCTTGCCCGCCGGCTGCAATGTCTCTGCTGCGAAAATCCGATACCGTGGTTACCCCGGTTGCTTCAGCTATAAAGGCTGAGCAGCCTATTTGCATAGAAAAAGGAGCCGAGCCGGAGGGTTGGTGCCGGATTGTTTGTCCGTGGCTGCCAATCCCGGAAATATTGCTGGGCGCTATGCCTGACTGTGCAATCAGTTCCGAGGCGGTACGGGCAAAGTACTGCCCTACCAGGGTGTTCAGCTCACCCATTTCGTCGGGGGTGCCGTGATCTTTGGTGGCTGATACCAGTCTTTGTCGCAGGCTGTCCGGGTAGGCGAGAGAGTGCGTGGCGTGGATGGTCAGGCTTTGGGATTCGAAAGACACCAGCACCGCATCGACTGCATCCATGCTGGTGCCTGACATAAGGCCAAGCCAGTAGCTCATTATTAGTTGTCCGTCGCAAGAGCCAGCTGATTTTGGCTCTCGAGGAAAACGTTGAGTTGCGCCAGGCTTTGGCTGGTCACTCGCTTGAAGCGTGCCATTTCAGATTTTGGAATGGGCTGTGCATCCGGCAGCTTGATCGTGCGAGAGTTTTTCGCCACACCGTTCACCCGGAATTCGTAGTGCAGGTGGGGGCCGGTAACCATGCCAGACGAGCCCACGTGGCCGATGGTCTGTCCTTGCTTGACGCGAGTGCCATTTTTGATGCCTTTGCCGAGGCGGCTCATATGGGCGTAAAGCGTGCTGATGTTGTCGCCATGCTGGAGAACCACGGTGCGGCCGTAGCCACCTTTCCAGCCGGCAAACTTGACCCGGCCGTTGCCCGCAGCTTTGATCGGGGTGCCTGGAGGTGCTGCGTAGTCGGTGCCTTCGTGTGGGCGAACGATATCCAGCACCGGATGGCGGCGCTGCAGATTAAATGGTGACGAAACCCGGGCATTAATCGGAACGCGCAAGAACGCCTTACGCATGCTCTGCCCTTCAGGGGTGTAGTAGTCACTTTCGCCGTTCGAGTCGGTGTACAGAAGAGCTATGTTCTCTTCGCCACGGTTAGTGAATTTTGCGGACAGAATACGGCCGGTGCTGAATTCTTCACCGTCGATGTAAAGCTGCTCATAAACCACTTCGAAGCGGTCGCCTTTGCGCACGTCGTACACAAAATCGATGTCCCAACCGAAGATGCCGGCCAGCTCCATGGTGAGGCGGTCATCCATACCCGCTTCCCGTGCGGCTAGATAGAGAGAACCATCTATGGCACCTGCCGCAAATGCCGGGCGGATCTCGGGTTCCCGAACTTCGGTTTCGCCAGTGTAACCGCTTTCCGTTTTTTCGATTTTGAGAGACTCCAGGCGGCTGCGTTGCAGTTCAATGGCTACCAAGTCGCCTTCGTCATTAAGTCCAAACCGAATGTCTTCGCCGGCATAGAGGCGTTGGAGTTTGTCGGCCTCGCCCTCACCGTGAATAACCGACAGCATAACGCCGTCATTGAAGCCCGCTTTCTTGAACAGCGACGACAGGGTGTCACCGGACTTAATGCGAAATTCCTGCCACTGAATGTTCGGTGCTTCCGGGGCGGCGATCGTTGCAGGCGGAGCTTGGGTGGCGGCAAGAGCCTGCTCAACGGCATTGTCCGAATGGGAGGTTTCGGGAGCCTGTTCGATAACGTTCTGGTCTGCTGATGAGGCAGCAACAGGGGCGCCAGCGCCGGAAACCGTGCCCTGGTTCAGGTCAACCGGGTAGGACATGCGCTTTGCTTCAACGTCGGAGCTGGGGCTCATAAGAATGGCTGCTGTAACAACAACCGTAGCTGCTGCGGCGAGCGTTAAATGTGATTTGGGGAAAGTTTTAAGCACGGTGCTCACCCATTATGATCGAAATTCCGGGTAGTTGTGTCGGCTAATTAAAGCGCCTGACCAAGTATAGACCAACAGATTACCGCATATAAAAGCATCAGGACAGTGGCGAACATTACGGTTGCCGCTTAGGGCGGGCGTACAAAATGCGCGGCCACTGATATAATGCCGCCCCTGTTATGTGGGGTTTGGTCAAAAACTGATCATGCACACTTTACCAAGTAGCGCCTGTTAACCGCAGCATTCTTTTTGTAGAGCTGTGTAACCGGGTGCTATTACCGTTTTGCAGTCAACGCTGGGGAAACTAGGTTCATGGCATCACTAGATGAAGCATTAGCCATCATTAAGCGCGGAATAGATGAGCTGATTCCAGAAGAAGATCTGATCGCAAAGTTGAAAGAAGATCGTCCTTTAAGGGTGAAGGCAGGTTTTGATCCCACTGCTCCGGATTTGCACTTGGGTCATACGGTTCTTATTAACAAGCTGCGGCAGTTTCAGGATCTCGGTCACGAGGTCATCTTTCTGATCGGCGACTTTACCGGAATGATCGGCGACCCCAGCGGGAAAAGCGCAACCCGTCCTCCGCTTAGTGAAGAGCAAGTGATGCAAAACGCCATCACGTATAAGGAGCAGGTCTTCAAGATTCTGGATCCGGCTAAAACTCGGGTGGTGTTCAACTCCGAGTGGATGGGTAAATTAAGTGCCTCTGAGATGATCAAGCTGGCGGGGCAGTATACGGTTGCCCGGATGCTTGAGCGCGATGACTTTACCAAGCGCTTCCGTGCCGAGCAGTCCATCGCTATTCATGAGTTCTTGTATCCCTTGATACAGGGATACGATTCAGTGGCGCTGGAAGCCGATATTGAGTTGGGTGGCACGGATCAGAAGTTCAACCTGCTGATGGGTCGTGTGCTGCAGAAACACTATGGCCAGAAGCCGCAGGCGGTGATAACGGTTCCGATTCTTGAAGGTCTGGACGGTGTTCAGAAAATGTCCAAGTCGTTGGGCAACTATGTGGGTGTGAACGACTCGCCAGGAGAAATGTACACCAAGCTGTTGTCCGTGCCCGATGAATTGTTGTGGCGTTATTTTGAATTGCTTAGTTTCCGTCCTATGGCAGAGGTAGAGGAATACCGTGCTGCTGTACAGGCGGGTGCGAACCCTCAAGACTATAAAAAGATACTGGCTGAGGAGCTGATTACCCGCTTCCATAATGAGGAGGCAGCAAAGTCCGCTCATAAGTCGGCAGGAAATCGCGTCGCCTTGGGTGAAATTCCGGAAAATGTGCCAACAGTAGAGGTGTCTCTGGAAGGGCAGGCGGAAATGCCGATGGCTTCAGTGCTTCGGTTGGCTGGTCTGGTGAAGAATGGTGCGGCGGCTCGTGATGTGCTGGGGCGCGGCGCGGTCTATCTGGATGGCCAGAAGTTTGAAGGTGATCGCACGTTCGTTGAAGGTGATGACTGCGTTATCCAGGCAGGTAAGAAGAAGATCGCCCGGGTGGTGGTGACCGCGTAATCTGCTTCCGGAAGACCAATTTGAACTTTTTTCAAATTGGTCGTTGACACCCTCAGTGATGTCTGTAGAATGCGCATCTCGCTTGAGGGGCTAGCCACTAAACACGGCCAGCAACGAAGTGATAACTGCTTGAAAGTGTTGAAGAAAA